>NZ_RBXO01000001.1:3727500-6127500 GCF_003634935.1 Saccharothrix australiensis | reverse complement strand
GTGCGGGTGCACCTTCGCCAGCTGCGGGGCCGACCCCCAGGCGCGGGTGAGCGACTCCAGAGCGCCGTCCCGGTCGCCGAGCGCGAGTTTCGCCCTGGCCTCGTTCAGGTGCAGGGGACCGGTTCTGGTCGCCGGGAGAGTCGGCGGGTGTCGGTTGAGCTGGTCCGCCACTTCCAGGGCCTTCCGGTGCTGGTCCAGGTCCACGGACGTCGCGACGAGGTGATGTGCGGTGTTCTCCGGGCCGAAGTGTATGCCGTGCAGTCGCACGTCTTCGGGCAGCTCTCCGGCCCGACGCCACGCCGCCGCCGCGTGCCGCTCGGCTTCGGCGCGGTCACCCAGCCGCCCGGCCAGCGTGAGGCCGCGGAGGTGCAGTTGCCCCACGCCGAACGTCCTCTCCAGTCCGCTCGTGGTGGACTCGGCTTCGACGATCGCGCGGTCGACGACCGCCAACCCGCCCTCGAAATCGCCCGAGTTGAGGAACACCCCGGCCTCGTCCCGCGCGGCGACGGTGGCGACCAGCGGCGTCGCCCGCTCCGCCGCCAACCGCTGCTTCACGACGGCCAGTTCCGCGAGATCCATCCAACGATGTCGGGCCGCGAGCCAATAAACCGCGCTGTAGATGTCGGCGACGATCGCCCACGCCGGGGGCGTGCCGACCGCGTGGGCGTGATTCGTCGCGTTGGCCAGCAAACCGGGCGTCTTCCGAAGAACTTCGGAGAGCTTCGCATTTGACCGGAGAGTGGTCAGCTCGTCCAGTTCGCGGGTGAGGAGCGCGAAGTCGGCCGACGCTTCGCCGGGCAGGTCGAACCGACGGATCGACGACCGTAGTTCCTTGAGGTGTTCCTCGCTGTTGGGCGTCGGCTGTGCTCGCCCCAGCACCTCGTCGAGCGTGACGCTCATGGCCCGGCCGAGGGCTGCGGCGACTCCCTGGCTCAGCGCCCGGTCACCGATTTCTATCTTGCTCAGCAGGGACACGGACACGCCGGCCCGACGGGCGAGCGTCGCCTGACTCATGCCGCGCTGCTTGCGCAGAAGCGCGACGTTCCTTCCCGGTCCGGGTGTTCCAGTGTCACCGCTCATGGCCGAAGCCTTCCCGTAGTCGGTGCCTCCCATGCATGGTCTTACCGTTGCGTAGCCGATCGGTCACCGCCTGTGCAAGTTGACCGGTGGATGTTGATGTTCGCTCATTGAGTCGCCCCGCTTCGCCGGCCCCTCCCTCCGGCCGGGGCGGTTCGTGGACCCCGCCACCGGGGAGTCGGTCGAGGAGGTTCACCTGCGTGCACCGGCCGAGGCCACCACGGACCCCGGCTTGGTGCGTGAGTGGTGGGGCGCGCAGCGGGCCGGCGGTCCCGTGGTGCTGGTGGTGACCGGACCGTCGGTCGGTGTGGTGTCCGTTCGCAGGGAACGAGCCGAGGCGCTGGTCGGACACCAGTGGTTCCGGCACCGGCCGACGCCGGTGGCGACCGCTTTGGCCCTGCCGATCGACTTCTTCCTCGTCCGGCCTCCCTTTCCACCAGGGCTGACGCGCGACGACGTGCGGATCTTCACGGATGGCTCGGTGCTGCCGTTGCCGCCGACCTCCGTCGCCGGGATCTCGATCAGCTGGTTGGTGACGCCTGACGCGTGCGGGCGCGTGCTGTTGCCCGCCGTGGAGTTGGCGGAGCTGCTGACGAGCGTGGAGGCGCAAACCTCATGATCGACTCCGTCGAGTCCGAACCGTTGTGGGATGAGGCCGGGTTCACCGCGTTCCTGGAAGGGCCGGCGGTCGACGACGCCCCTCGGTTGTTCGCGGTGGCTGTGGAGTACGGCCACCGCCACGACGGCCACATCGCCGCCTACGGCATGGCTTTTCACGACCACGCTGAGATCATTTCCACCGACGGCGACTTCCGGGCACGTCTCCACACGCCCGAGAGCGCCCTGACCTACTTCCGAGACGACAACGACACCACGCCCCGGCTCGTTTGGCTGTCCGGCACGCGCAAAAGGACTTGAGCGGAAAGAAAAAGATTCCTCGCCGGACGGCAGGCCACCGAGGATGGGGGCACTGCTTAAAGCTGCGCTTGAAGCAGTGCGCGGTGGTGTGGAAGGGCGGGTGGTGGGGGTCAGCAGGTGCGCTTTGCGCGGCTGATGTCCACCGGCGTGGCGGGGCGGCCGTCGACGGGGGTCGGGTTGTCCGGTGTGGGTGCGATGCCGGCTGCCGCGATCCGGTCCAGGGTGGCCAGGCCGGCCGGCTCGACGGTGCCGAAGACGGTGTAGTGGGGTCGCAGCGTCGAGTCCGAGGTGACCAGGAAGAACTGGCTGCCGTTGGTGTCCGGGCCCGCGTTGGCCATCGCCAGGGTGCCGCGCGGGTAGATGCGGCGTTCGCCGGTCGGGTCGTTCGGCGCGGGCTTGAGGTCGGTGGGCAGTTCGTCCTTGTACTTGTAGCCCGGTCCCCGTTCGCCGGTGCCGGTCGGGTCGCCGCACTGGAGGACCTTGAGGGTCGGGTAGGCGGTGAGGCGGTGGCAGGTGGTCCGGTCGTAGAACTTCTTCGTCACCAGGTGCAGGAAGCTCTGGACGGTGCACGGGGCCTGCGCGCGGTCCACCACCAGGGGGATGGGGCCCTGGTTGGTCTTGAGCACCACGTCGACCTTGCCCTTGGCCGGCGTGCGCCTCGGGTCCGGTGGGAGCTTCACCGGGCGCGCCGGTGGGTCGTCGGGGGTCTTCGCGTAGGCGCACGGCCCCTTCGTCACGTCCGGGTCGCGGGCCGTCGTCGCCGCGTCGTCGGACGCTTGGGCGACGCCGCCGCCCATCACCACCGCCAGCACCAGTGCCAGGAGAAGTCTCACGTGACGTTCCTAGCGAACGGCCCGGTCGGCTACCAGGGCCGGTCGGGGGGTCCGAGGTCGGCCGCCAGGCTGCTCAGGGACTCGCGGTCCGGTCGGGCGGTCTTGGTGATCAGGCTCGCCACGTGCTTCTCCACCGTGCGCGGCGAGATGTGCAGGCGGGTCGCGATGGCCTTGTTGCCCAGCCTGCCCGCGAGGAGCCGGAGCACCTCGAACTCCCGCACGGTGACGCCCAGCGCCCGCAGCTCGCGCGGCACCTGGTCCGAGCCCGTCCGCCGCTGGGGCACCGAGGCGCCCAGCTGCCTGAGCAGGCCGCGGCAGGCGCTGGCCACCGCGGGCACGCCGGACTGGTGGAAGTGCTCCTCCGCGCCGCGCAGCCAGCCGACCGGCTCACCCCAGCCGTCGCCGATCGCGGCCTCCGCCACCAGCCGCAGGCCCAGGTGCCGGGCGAGCGGGTAGATGGTCGCGGCGTCCTTCGCCGCCCGCACCGCCGCCGCGGCCTCGGCCTCCCGCCCGTCGCGGCCCAGCAGGACGGCCAGCGCGAACTGGCCGAACACCCGGTTCCACCGCATGCCCGCGGCAGCCGAGCGCGTGGCCAGCCGGTAGCCCGCGTGGTCCAGCTCGCCGGACAGCGCGGCCAGCAGCAGGCTCAGGCCGTGCGTACCGGACAGGTGGAACGTGGTCGGCGCCTCCGCCTCGTAGGACACGGCGCGGGCCAGGTCCTGCGCCGCCAGGTCCCGGTCCTCCTCCAGCAGCGCGCAGAACGCGCGGGCGAGGCCGAAGCAGAGCGGGCGCTCCTGCGAGCCGACGCCGCCCAGGTCGTCGAACTCCGCGAGCGCGGCGTCCAGCTCGGACCGCCTGCCCCGGTGCGCCGCGGCGGTGGCCTGCGCCATCAGCACGTAGAGCGTCATGGCGTCCAGGTGCAGGCGTCGGGTGCCCTCGCCGCAGCGGGCCAGCCTCTCCTCCGCCGCGGCGTACTGCCCGCGCAGCACGGCGTCCAGCCCGAGGATCGCGTCCACGTTGTACGCCACCGTGATCGCGCCCACGCGCAGTGCCTCCTCGCGCGCCTCCACCAGCCGCTCCGACGAACCCTCGGCCAACCAGTCGATGCCCGCCAGCCGGACCGCCGCGTACGTGCGCTGGATGGGCAGCCGGTGCTCCTCGGCCAGCTGCCTGGCCCTGGTGAAGTGGTCCGCCGCCTCGCCCAGGTCCCGCTCGCGCGCCAGGATGCCCAGCAGCTGCCACGCCTCGCAGCCGACCTGCGGCAGCGCGGCCCGGCGGGCGGCCTCGGCGGCCTTGCGGGCCAGCACCTCGGCGGACGCGATGCGGTCCGGGCGCTGGGCGTCGAGGGTGAGGAACGCCGCCACCGCGTCGACGCGCGCGTGGTGCGCGTCGTCGTCCGGGCCGAGCAGGGCGCGTGCCGCGTCCACCTGCGCCATGCCCTCCGAGCACCGGCCCGCCAGCCACGCCACCCGCGCCAGCCCGGTGTGCAGCTCGGCCCGCCGGATGCGGTCCAGGCCCGCGGCGCTCAGCTCGGCGACCGCGTCGACCAGCTTGAACGCCCGCTCGAACTGGCCGGCCTCGCCGAGCGCGGGCAGCAGGGACGCCAGCACGTCGGCCCGGACGCCCACGTCGACCAGGCCCGCGGGCAGCCGGTGCGCCTGGTCGAGCAGGCGCACCGCCGAACCGGCCGCCCCGTCAGCCAGCGCGCGGCGACCGGCTTCCGCCAGCAGCGCGCCCGCCTCCGCCGTCTCGCCCGCGTCCAGGCGCAGGGACGCGACGAGCGGGCACCACTCGCCGGGCAGGCCGGGGTGCAGGCGCTCGACGGCGTCGGCGGTCCGCCGCGACACGTCCGCGCGGTGGGTCGGCGTGAGCTGCGCGAGCAGCGCCTCCGCCGTCAGCGGGTGGCGGAACGCGTACCAGTCGGGCACCGGCTCGTCCGGCGTCACCAGTTGCGCGGCCACGCCCGCGTGCAGGTGGGACAGCAGGGTCCGGTCGTCCATGCCGGTCACCGCGCGCAGCACCGAGAGCGGGAACCGGTGGCCCAGCACGGCGGCGACGGAGAGCAGCTCGCGGCCCTGCGGGCCGAGGCGGTCGGTGCGGTGGGCGATGGAGCGCACCAGGGCCGTCGGGACGTCGACGCGCAGCTCGCCCAGCACCCGCCAGCCGTCCGGCCCGCGCACCAGCAGGCCGCCGCCGACCAGGCTGTGCAGCAGCTCCTCGACGACGAACGGGTTGCCCGCGCTGTCCGCCCACAGGCGCTCGGCCACCGCGTCGGGCACCTCGGCGGCGTCGACCTCCAGGCACGACGCGACCATCCGGCGCACCTGCGCCTCGTCGAGCCTGCGCAGCTCCAGCAGCGTGCCCGCGTCCCGCTGCGCCGCGAGGCGGACCACGTCGAGCGTCGGTCCGGGGTCGGCGCGGGTGGTGACCAGCAGCGCCGCGGGCACCGCGTCGAGGTTGTCCACCAGGTAGTCGATGACCGCCAGCGTCTCGGCGTCCGAGTCGTGCAGGTCCTCCAGCACCAGCAGGCACGGCTTGACGCGGCCGATCACCACCAGCAGGCGCAGCACCGCCTCCGCGAGGACCACGACCGAGTCGCCGCCCGGCCCCTCGCCGCCCCACTCGGGCACCAGCCGGCCCAGCACGGGCTGGTAGGGGCCGAGCTGCCGGGGGTCCGGCCCGTCGCCGCCGCGCACCAGCGACATCAGCGCCTCGGTCAACGGCCGGAACGGCACCATCGGCCCGATGGTCGAACCGCGCCCGCGCAGCACCCGCATCCCGCGGTCGAACGCCGCGCCCGCCGTCACCCGCGCCAGCCGCGTCTTGCCGATGCCGGGCTCGCCGACGAGGAACACGGCGCGCCCGCGTCGCGCGCCGGCGTCGGACAGGGCCTGGTCGAGCACCCGTAGCTCGGCGTCGCGGCCGACCACGACCGGCGCGCGGGTCTGCATGGGTGCCGACCTTAGCCAAGCGCACGCCGGACTGCCCGCACCCCCAGTCAGGACGGGCAGTCCGGCGTCGGGGTCACGCGCGCGTCACGAGATGACGGGCGCGCTCACCGAGGTGCTGTTGGCGAGGCCCGCGGTGACCACCGCGTACGCGCCGACGGCCAGGGTCAGGCCGGCCAGCGCACGCGCCCGCGCTCCTGCCCTGGACTTGCGGTGCAGCGCCATCTCCCCGGCGGGGTGGTCGCCGTCCTGGTCGTCGTGCCAGGTGGCGACCTCGTCGCGGTCGGCGTCGATCATCGGTGTTTCTCCTCGCGAGGGTAGGGATTTGCAGGGCTTTCGAGCAGGAGCACCGAGGGCGCCCGCTCGGGGAAACCGAGGCGGAGCAGGCCGTAGCCGATCCCGGACAGGCCGGTCAGCAGACCGGCCGACGGCACCCCACCGGGTGTGCCGCACCGGGCCCCGTACTGGTCCAGCGCGCCGAGCACGAGACCGGCGCGCCGGGTCAGCATCGCCCTCGCCAGGTCGTGGCCGCGCTCGGCGAGCACGGCCAGCGATTCGAGGACGCCCAGCTCACCGTGGCACAGGCTCAGGTCGCGCAGGGGTTCGTGCACCGCCAAGGCGTTCAGGCACCGGTCGAGGTGCAGCGTGTAGGTGTCGACCGGTTGATCGGGGTGGGCCGAATGGGCGAGCACCGCGCCGGACAGGCCGGAGCACCAGCTGTGGTCGGCCTCCGCCACGTCGAGCAGCCGTTGCCGCAGCGCACGGTCCGCCCGCAGGTGGGCGCGCCCGAGGACGCCGAGGCGGGTGTCCCGGCGGGCCCGCGCGTAGCGCAGCGCGGCCCAGCCGACGCCCGCCCGACCGCGCGCGAAACCGTCGCCCGCCGGTTCCGCGGTCAGCAGCCGCTCGGCGTAGCGGCGGGCCAGCCGGTCGGCGGCGGGCAGCCCGGCCTCCGCGTGCACGGCCAGCATCGCGGCCAGCCCGCCCGCGCAGCCCTCCACGATGCTCGCCGGTTCCGCACCGGCCGCTTCGACGGTCGCCGCGACGTCGACGGCCTCGGCCAGCCACCCGGCGATGTCGCCGTCGTCGAGCAGGTTCGCCAAGCGCGCCAACGCGTAGCAGATGCCGCCCAGCCCGTGGAACGCGCCGCCGCCCACGGCGGCCGCCAACTCCGGGTCGGCGGCGAACGCGCGCAGCAGCCCCGGCACCGGCGCGAGCGCGTCGCGCGCGAACTCGGTGTAGCGGGCGGCGCCGGTCAGCGAACCGAGCTGCGCCAGGAACAACGCCACCCCGGTGTAGCCGTTGGACAGGCCCGCGCCCATCGCGGCCACCGCCCAGTGCCGGTCGTCCACCAGCTCCAGGCCGACCCAGTTGACGCGCCTGCCGTCGGCGCTCGCCCGCGCCAGCACCTCGTCCGCGACGGCGCACGCCGCGCCGAGCAGCCGCTGCGGGTCCGGCACGCCCGCCTCCACCGGCGCGGGCACACCCGCGCCGGTGCGGTGGTCCACCGGTCGCGGCCGACCGGCCAGCGCGGCGCTGATCAGCCACTGCTGCTCGTGCCGGTCCACCTCGTCCAGGGCGGCGATCTTGGCCGACGCGGCCTGGAGGCCGGTCACCGGCAGCAGGTCGGGCAGCCGCTCGCCGGTCGCCGACCAGACGTCCCGGCTGCCCGGCCGGGTCGTGAACAGCGGCACGTCGCCCGCCCACAGGTCGGTCAGCTCGTGCGGCACCAGGGCGCGCAGCACGTCCTCCCCGGCGGACTCGTCCCACAGCAGGTCCAGCGCCAGCTCGCGGTCCCGCGCGCCGCGCAGCGCGTCCGGGTGGGTCGACTCGTCCAGCAGCGTCGCGTACAGCTGGGTCATGCGCGGCACGAACCGCACCGGCAGGTCGGCGAACGCGCGCAGCAGCCCGTCCTCGCCGAGCAGCTCGTCGCGGTGGTCGTAGAGGGCGTCGTAGCCGGCGCGGAACCCGGCCAGCAGCGCGCCCTGGTAGTCGGCGGGCTCGGCCTCCTCGCCTAGCACGGTCGGCCGGTTCGGCGCGGGCGGCAGCGGGACGGGCTCGCGCACCAGGCGCATCCGGTCCGTGCCGGGGTGCCGCCACGCCACGCCGTCCGCCGGGAACCGGTCGCCGTGGTCGCCGCCCACCCCGCCGATGTCCAGCGCGCCGTGCTCGCCCAGCAGCACGTGGGGCAGGACGGCCGTGCGGTGCACCGAGCGGGCCAGCGCCCGCGCCGCCGGGTCGGGCGCGACGCCGACGGTGGGGTGGAACAGCGTCTCGACGTCCACCAGCACCGGCTGGTCGCCGCACGCGATCAGGTTCTCGTAGTGCATGTCCGTGCCGTCCACCGCGTACAGCAGCGCGATCAGCGCGCCGAGCCGGTGGTAGAAGCGGCCGACCTCGGCGACGTCGGCGCACGGCGCGTGCTCGACGAACTCCAGCCAGCCGTGGCCGGGCCGCACCAGCGCGCGCGGCACCCGCAGGCCCAGCCCAGTGTGGCCGTCGTACCACGCCAGCAACCCGGCGAACGCGGCGTGCAGCGCGACCGGGCGCGGCTTGTAGACGACCCGCCTGCCGTCCTGGAACGTCAGCACCGCCACGGCGCGCCCGCGCTGGTGGGCGTCGCCCCGGCCGGTCTCGACGGAGACCACCGGACCGGGGTCGCGGCCGCCCAGCAGGTCGCGCACGATCGCGGGGCGGTCCTCGGCGAGCCGGTCGAGCAGTTCGCGCTGCGCCTGGACGGCGTGCAGGCACGCCTGCCCGAGCAGGCGGGCGAGCACCGGGTACTTCGCGCACAGCTCCGCGAGGTCCAGCCGCCGCACGAAGTCGGCGAACCGCTCGTGCGGCGTGTCGCCCTCCAGCCGGCCCGCGAGGCGCCGGAGGTTCAGCTCCAGCACCAGGGCGCGCGCGGCGACGCGGGCCAGCCGGTGGCCGAGGCGGCGGGCGAAGTCGTCGTCCAGCCGGGGGTCCTCGGCGCGGGCGGCGAGCACCAGCGGGCGCAGGGCGAACGCGAACGCGTCGTCCCAGCCGCCGCCGGTGAAGTGTTCGTGGGCCGCGGTCGCGGTGGCGCGTTCCACGAACGCGGCCCACGCCGGCCGCCCTCGCGGGGCGTCCGGGTCCGGGGTGCCCGACCGCACGCCGCGGTGCCACCAGGAGGCGGGGAGCCGGTCTACGGCGGACGGGATCACGTCGCCCAACGTGTCACGCGACAGCGGCTCGCACATGGGTGGTGCGCCCCCAGATTTGCGAGCGGCCCGCGCGGACGCCGGGTGCGCGGGGCGGGTCGGGACGTGGTGCGCGGGTGCCCGCGCCGGTCGCGGGGGCGGGCGGCCGGTGTCGCGGTCGGGCGCCGGCGCCGGCCGGGGGTGGGCGGCCGGCCGGCGCGGTGGCGCGGGAGGTGCGGTCACCGCTTACAGTTGGCGGCCTGGTCGGCGGCGTCGGTGAACTCCTCGGGCAGCGAGACGACGGACATCTTCTCCACGGCGTCGTTCATCACCGTCACGGCCTCGGTCAGGTCCTGCGCGATCGAGTTGAACACGTCCGAGGTCAGCTCCGCCGCCCCGTCCACGGTGGACTTCGCGGAGACGAACTTGTCACGGGCCCTGGACAGGGGTTCGACGAGCACCTCGACGGCGGTGTCGGCGGCGGGCACGGGCGCCGGGGTCAGCTCGCCGAGGTCGTGTACGGCCACGTTGAGCACGTCCACCACGCGCCCGAGGGCGTCGCTGACGGACTTCTTCGCGGCGACCGGGTCGGCGGGCGTCCGGTCGAGCTGGACGCCGCCGGACGCGACCAGGAAGTTCGCGACACCGCAGAAGTTGTCCATCCACCGCACGACCTCGGGTGCCGCGGCGGCGGTGGTGGTGGTGGTCGGCGCGGCCACCGGCTTTCCCGCGACCGGGGTCGCGCACCCGGCCGTCGCCAGCAGCAGCGCGCACGCCAAGATCCGTCTCACCGGCAAGTTGTACCCCATATTTCACCCGATAGGGGTGCAGAGCATGCAACCGGGCGAAAACTCGGCCACGATGGGCTACCTGATGCCAGCCACAGTAGAAGTCACGCGTGGTGTCGCGGTCATCCGGGTGCGCCAACCGCTGTCGCCGGCCCGCGTGCGGGCCGCGTTGCCGGAGCTGCCCGACGTCGCCGCCCTGGTGCTGCACGGCGGCGAGCGCCCGCCGCCGCCGGACGCCGCGGCCCCCGAGTTCAAAGGTGCTGATTTCAAGGGCATGGCGCGGGTCGCGCCCGCCGAGCGGCGCGCGCACCTGCGGGAGCTGGACGCGCTGCGCGACGAGTTGGCGGCGCTGCCGGTGCCGGTGGTGGCGGCGATCGACGGCAGCGCGGTCGGCGACGTGGCCGAGCTGGCGATGGCGTGCGACCACCGGGTGCTCGCGGAGGGCGGCGACCTCGTCAGCATGACCGGCGGTCGGGTGCTGATGGTGCGCCGCGTGACCGCCGCCGAGGCGTTGCGCACCGGGATGGTCGACCAGGTCGTGGCGCGCGGCGCGGTGCTGTCGGCGGCGGTGGAGCTGGCGAGCCGCTGCCGGGCGGCGCGGGTCGGCCGGGTCCGGCGGGGCGCTCGCTCCCGCCCCTGACCGAAGCGGACGGGCGGGCAGGCGGTGTCGCCGCCGGGGCGAGCCGGGGTACCGCCGCGCGCAACGCCGTGGCCGCCGGTTCGACGGCGTCGAGCTGCACGGCGCGAACGGCTACCTGATCCACCGGTTCATCGCATCGAACACCCAACCTGCGCACCGACCGGTGGGGCGGCTCGGTGGACAACCGCACCCGGTTCGCGGCGGGGTCGGCCGCGCGGTGACGCGGCGGGCTGGACGGCCCTGGACGCGAACCGGCCCCGGTCCGCGCGGCAGCGGACCGGGGCCGGTCGGTCGGGTGCGACTACGCCTTCGCGCGGCGGCGCTGCACCACCAGGACGGCGACACCGCCGCCGAGCAGCACCAGGCCGATCACGAGCGGGATCGCGATGCTCGCGCCCGTGTTGGCCAGCCCGCCCTCGGCCGGGGGAGCGGTGGTCGTGGTCGGCGCGACGGCCGCGGAGCTGGACGGCGCGGGCGAGCTGCTCGGCGTGCTGGGCTCCACCGACGGCGTGCTCGGCTCGCTGCTGGGGGTGCTCGGCTCGCTGCTGGGCGTGCCGGGGGCGCTGGGCTCGGTCGTGGGCACGCGCTCCGCGCACACCGGGACGTCCAGCTCGCCCTCCTTGCTGGTGAACGAGTACTTGTCGTTGTCGGACGCCTTCACGACGACCTTGAACGAGTGCGGCGCGGTGGCGTCGCCGCCGTCGTACCGCTGGGCGAAGTCCGCGCCGAACGTCCTCTTGTCCAGCTCCTTGCCGTCGACGCTGACCGTCAGCTCGTTGCCCTGGCGGGCGTAGGACTTGAGGTCCACGTGCAGCACGGCCTTCTCGTCCACGCACTTGGCCCACACGGTCTTGTCGTGCGCCGAGGCGGGGAGGCTGGTGATCAGGCCGGTGGCCACGATGACCGCGGCGGCGCCGAGCGTCGCGCCGACGGTCCGTGCGAACTGCATGGGTACTCCTGGTGTGCAAATGTGCGGGAAGCGTCACCCTATCGGGGGTAAACCACTCGTCTGATCAAACCTGCAGGACGGCTGTTCGGGTGAAACCAGCCCGTTGTCGAACTGTGACTGCGCGGGCACCCGCCGTCGCGCCGAATCGGACGTACGGCGTGATCCGGGCGGCCGTGCGCTTGTCAAGCCGCCCCCGAAGCGTGGTTTCAGCCCGTGGGCAGCCCTTGTTCGCGCGGCGGCGGGGTGGCTACGTTTCGGCCGGTCGGGTGATCAACCCGTCGGCCCACCGCCTGGAAGGGGAAGCGCGCGATGGCCGTCCTCCGCTCCCGTAGGCACGTCGACTTCGGCCGGGTCTCCAGCGCGATCTGTCGCCGCTCCTGAACCGAGCGCGCCACGCCGGACCGCGGGCACCCGCACGGGGCTGATCGCAGTCCGGTCGCGTCGCAGTCCGGTCGCGTCGCGGGCGGTCCGTTCCGGCGCGGTCCGGGCTTGTCACGGGCCGGTTCCGGCGCCGTCCGGGCTCGTCGCGCGCCGGTTCCGCCGCGCGCCGGTTCCGCCGCGTACCGGTCGTGTCGAGGCCCGGTGCCCTGCGCGCCGGTCGCGTCACGAGCGCCGCCACCACCTCGGCCGCCACCTCCGCCACCACACCGCACCCGCCGCCGTCCCGCGCGGCGGGCTTCCCGAAGGACGCCACCATGAGCGTTTCGGACCCCACCGTGAGCGTTCCGGACACCGCCCGGCCCAGCCGCGGCGGCGCCGGCACCCGCGCGCCGGACGACGACCTGTCACGGCTGCGGGTAGTGCCCGCCCGCCACCCGTGGCGGTGGGTCGGCATCGCCGTGGTGCTCGTCCTGGTCGCCCAGTTCGTCCACGGCCTGGCCACCAAT
Source organism: Saccharothrix australiensis (assembly GCF_003634935.1). Lineage (NCBI taxonomy): Bacteria > Bacillati > Actinomycetota > Actinomycetes > Pseudonocardiales > Pseudonocardiaceae > Saccharothrix > Saccharothrix australiensis. Next base: position 6,115,302 of record NZ_RBXO01000001.1, on the reverse strand, counting down.
CCGGGCTGGGACTGGCCGACGTTCGCCCGGTACTTCACCGCCGAGTCGATCCTGCGCGCCGTCGGCGTGACGCTGGAGCTCACCGCGTACGGCACGGCGATCGGGTTCGCGCTGGGCATCGTGCTCGCGCTGATGCGGCTGTCCCGCAGCAGGTTCCTGGCCGCCGTGTCGTGGACCTACATCTGGGCGTTCCGGTCCATCCCGCTGATCGTGCAGCTGCTGTTCTGGTTCAACATCGCGTACCTGTACGAGGAGCTGCACTTCGGCATCCCGTTCGGACCGTCGTTCTTCGGCGTGCCGACCAAGGACCTGATCAGCCCGCTGGGCGCGGCCGTGCTCGGGCTCGGCCTGCACCAGGCGGCGTACGCGGCCGAGATCGTGCGCTCCGGCATCATCTCCGTCGACCACGGCCAGCTGGAGGCGGCGGCGGCGCTGGGCATCCCGCGCCACCGCCAGTTCCGCCGGATCGTCCTGCCGCAGGCGATGCGCTCGATCCTGCCGAACGCCGCGAACGAGGTCATCAGCCTGTTCAAGGGCACGTCCATCGTGTCCGTGGTGGCCATCGGCGAGCTGTTCTACCAGGTCCAGGTCATCTACGGGCGCAACGCGCGGGTCGTCGCGCTGCTCATGGTCGCGACCGCCTGGTACATCGTGCTGACCACCCTGCTGTCGATCGTCCAGCACTACGTGGAGAAGCGCTACGCCAAGGGCGCCACGCGCGACAAGGGGGGTCGGAAGTGGGCGAGGTGATGGTGGACCTGCGGGGCATCCACAAGTCCTTCGGCGGCAACGAGGTCCTGCGCGGCGTGGACCTCGTCGTGCGCACCGGCGAGGTGGTGGTCGTCCTGGGTCCGTCCGGCTCGGGCAAGTCCACGCTGCTGCGCGCCATCAACCACCTGGAGAAGGTGGACCGGGGGCTGGTCGCCATCGACGGCGAACTCGTCGGCTACCGCCGCTCGGGCGACAAGCTGCACGAGCTGCGCGAGCGGGAGATCCTCAAGCAGCGGACGCACATCGGGTTCGTCTTCCAGAACTTCAACCTGTTCCCCCACCTCACCGTCCTGGAGAACGTCACCGAGGCCCCGGTCTCGGCGCGGCGGCAGCCCGTGGCCGAGGCGCGTGCCCGCGCCCGCGCGCTGCTGGCGCGCGTCGGCCTGGCGGACAAGGGCGACGCCTACCCGCGTCAGCTGTCCGGCGGCCAGCAGCAGCGCGTGGCCATCGCCCGCGCCCTGGCGCTCGAACCCAAGGTGCTGCTGTTCGACGAGCCGACGTCCGCCCTGGACCCCGAGCTGGTCGGCGAGGTGCTCGACGTGGTCAAGGACCTGGCCGCGGGCGGCACCACGATGATCGTGGTGACGCACGAGATCGGCTTCGCCCGCGAGGTGGCCGACACCGTCGTGTTCCTGGACGGCGGTGTCGTCGTCGAGCAGGGCCCGCCCGGCGTCGTGCTCGACGCGCCGCAACACCCGCGCACGCGCGCGTTCCTGTCCAAAGTGCTCTGAGAGGAAGACCCTTGCCCGCATGGAGAACCGCCGCCGCGCTCACGGTGGCAGCCCTGGCGCTGGCGGCGTGCGGCGGCGCCGGCGGCGCGGTGGACGGCAGCGAGGTCGTGGCCGGCGGCCGGACCGTCAACCTCGGCCCGGACCAGAACCGCGTGACTGCCGAGAAGGTCGACGCGATCGCCGCGAAGGTGCCCGAGTCGATCCGCGCCACCGGCAGGCTCGTCGTCGCCGGGTCGTCCGGCACCGCGCCGCCGCTGCGCTTCTACGCCGACGACGACCGGACCGTCATCGGCGTGGAGGCCGACATCGCGGTCCTCATCGCCGGTGTCCTGGGGCTGGAGCCGCAACTGGAGGTGACGTCCTGGGAGAACCTGTTCGTGGGCCTGGACAGCGGCGCGTACCCGCTGGGCCTGTCGAACATCACCGTCACCGAGGCGCGCAAGGAGAAGTACGACTTCGCCACCTACCGCCTCGACACGCTCGCCTTCGAGGCGCGCAAGGGCGGGACGTGGCGGGTGACGAAACCGGAGGACGTGGCGGGCCGGACGATCGCGGTCGGCTCGGGCACCAACCAGGAGAAGATCCTGGTGGCGTGGAGCAGGCAGAACGAGGCCGCGGGACTGCCGCCCACCGACATCAAGTACTTCCAGAACGCCTCGGACTACTACCTGGCCCTGGAGTCCGGTCGGATCGAGGCGTACCTGGGCCCGAACCCGCTCTCCGCCTACCACGTGGTGACGTCCGGGAAGACCGAGGTCATCGGCACGTTCTCCGGTGGCGGCGGCGAGCTGCCCGGCAAGATCGCCGCGACCACCAAGAAGGGCAGCGGGCTGGTCGAGCCCGTGGCGGAAGCCCTCGACCACGTGATCAAGAACGGCAAGTACGCCGAGGTGCTGGACCGCTGGGGGCTCGCGGACGAGGCGGTGGCGAAGTCCGAGATCAACCCGCCCGGCCTGCCCGAGAGCTGAGGCCAACCCGCCCGGCCTGCCCGAGATCCGACCCGGACCACGGGCACGAGCGGGCCGGACGGGCGGTGAGCCCGTCCGACCCGCTCGTCGGACCACCCGGTCGGCGACCCCGGCCGCCGAGCTCAGGCCGCCGACCGGGTGGTCCTCCCGCGGGCGGTGGCGGGGAGTGCGGGCCCGCCACCGCCCCCGGCGGTCAGCCCCTCGCGTAGACGTCGGGGGTGCCCGCGGCGGCGACGCCGCGGCCGGCGAAGAGCTGGTTCACCCGGTTCGCCTCCTGGGCGTTCGGGTTCACGTTGCGGCAGGACGTGCCCGCGCTGCCGCCCGACATCAGGTACGAGCAGATGCCGTTGTACGTGTCGGGCAACCCCAGGCCGTGCCCGATCTCGTGCGCCACGATCCGCAACGCGTAGTTGCCCGCCGCGACGTCGCGGTTGTCGATGTAGATCGTGGCGCACCCGAGCCCGCAGGGGTAGGCGCGGGAGCCGCCGCCGTTGGTCGCGGAGATCCGGATCGTGGCGTTCCCACCGCGGACGAGCCGCAGGTTGGGCACCCTGGAGTTCCAGATCTGCGCGGCCTGGTCGGCTTCCGCCGAGTAGCCGGAGGCGCTGTAGTAGACGGTCCTGGCCAAGGCCGACGGCGCGCCGGGCGCCGCCGTCGCGGACAGGCTGGTGCCCACGAGGGCGAGGGACGTGCACAGCGCCCCGAGGACGAGGCGTACGAACTTGCCGGTCACACGATCTCCTTCGGTGCAGGGGGAGAAGGTTCTCGTGGTTGTTCACGTTAAGAGCAGATGACCGGATGGGGTCATAGCGGTTGGGCATAGATGCCGTCGATGGGCCACGGGCGGGCGTCGGCCACCAGCCCGACCATCCCGGACACCAGCCGGAGCTGGTCCACACCGCGGATGTCGGCCTCGACCAGCCGCGGCGAGCACACCACGACGGCCACGCCCTGCGCACGCGACAGCGCCACGTTCAACCGGTTGCGCGACAGCAGGAAGTCCAGGCCGCGCGGCAGGTCCACCGCCGCGGACGACGTCATGGTGGTGACGACCACCGGCGCCTCCTGCCCCTGGAACCGGTCCACCGTGCCGACCCGGACGTGCTCGTAGCCGGCGCGCTCCAGCTCGCGCCGCACCAGCCGCACCTGCATGTTGTACGGCGCGACGACGAGCACGTCCGAGTCGTCCAGCGCACGCGCGCCCGGCCCGTCCGTCCACATGCGACCCATCAGCGACCGCACGACGTCCACCACGGCCCGCGCCTCCTCGGGCGAGCTGGTGGTGTTGTGCCGGTGCTCCACCTCGTGCACGTACACACCGGACGCCAGCCCCGAGATCCCGCGCGACGCCGTGCTGGGGTGCGCGCCGAGCAGCCCGGCGTAGGACAGCCGCGACACGGGCTCGCACACGTCGGGGTGCATCCGGCGGGTCTGGTCGAGGAAGTACCCCAGCTCGGCCGGGATCACGTCCGCGTCGCCGATGAGGTGCCCCAGGGCGGACGCGTCCGCGCCCGCCGGGTGCGTGCCCTGCACCACCTGCGGTAGCTGCTGCGGATCGCCCAGCAGCACCAGGTTCCGCGCGCACGTCGACACCGCCAGCGCGTCCGCCAGCGCGAACTGCCCGGCCTCGTCCACGATCAGCACGTCGAACGGCCGCTCGCGCAGCGCGGCGTTGGCGAACGTCCACGCGGTGCCGCCGACGAGGTGCCCCGCGCCCTGGTCGTGCCGCCAGCGGATCAGTGCCGCGTTGTCCTTCGGCTGCTCCCAGGAGCAGTCCTTCGCCGGAGCGCCCTTGGGCCGTTTGGCGGTCGGGATCGGCACACCCGACGCGCGCCCGGCCGCCTGCGCCGCGGCGAGCACGTTCTCCACGGCCTTGTGGCTGTTCGACGTCACCCCGACGGAACGCCCGCCGCGCACCAGGTGCGCGATGAGCCGCCCGGCGAGGTAGGTCTTGCCCGCGCCCGGCGGGCCCTGCACGGCCAGCGTCGACCCCTCCAGCGCGTCGACCGCGGCGATCACGTCGGCGATGACGTCGCCCGTGCGCGGCAGCGCGCCGCCCACCCGCGGCGGCGTGCGCCGGACCAGGTCGACGCCGGGGTGCGGCGGCAGCTCGGGCAGGCCGTCCACCACCGCGCGGGCCAGCTCGTACACCGCCTCGTCCTTGGGCGAGGGCCGAACCGGGCTGCCCGGCAGCACCGCCACCGGCCGGTCGCCGTCGACGTCGTCCGGTGCCGCGCTCTCCAGCAGCGCGATGTCCTCCGCGGACTCGCCGAGCACGACGGCGTCGCGCGTGCGGTTCGGCGTGCCGGGGTACAGCAGCCGCACCTGGTCGCCCGCCGCGAACGGGTGCGGGCGGTCCGGGTCGCACCGCACCCGCACCTCCCGCTTGGCCTTGCGCACGCGGCCGGACGGCATCGCCCAGTCCTCCGCCCGCACCGACACCGGCACCGCGCACGCGCCGTCGGACTCCAGCTCCGACAGCGGCGCGGCCACCTGCCGGAAGAAGTCCCACCAGGCGGGGTTCGTCTCGCGCCGGTGGTAGCCGACCGCCGCCGCGAGCAGCGCCCGCGCCCGGTCGTCGGGTGAGTGGTCGGCCGGGTTGTCCGGCAGCCCCGCCAGCAGCGGGTCGACCACGGCGGCGATCCGCTCGGCGCGCTCGGCCCGCCGCCGCGCCGCCACCTCGTCCTCGACCTCGTCCACGAAGGACACCTCGGGCACGTGCGGCTCGATGCCCGCCTCGTCCCGCACCTCCAGCAGGAACCGGTACAGCCGGCGGGTGGAGACGCAGTCGTACGCGTTGTACTCCGCGATGCCGTCGAGCACCTCCTCCGCGCGGGCCACGTCCCCGGCCCCGGTCAGCGTCAGGAACTCCTCGTACGCCTCGATGCTGGACGCGGCGGTGGTCACGTCGCCGTCCCGCGCCGACGGCATGTACAGCGGCTCCAGGTACTTGATCGAGTACGACCGCTGCGACACCCGCAACGCCTTTCGCACCACGGCGTACAAGTCCACCAGCGCCCCGGACCGCAGCAGGTGGTCCACGGCCTCCTCGCGCGTGCCGTGCAGCGCGGCGAGCCGCTTCAGCGCGTTCACCTCGTAGGGCGCGTAGTGGTAGACGTGCGCTCCGGGGTGCTCGGCCAGCCGCGCCACCGCGAAGTCCACGAACCGCTCGAACGCGGCCTTCTCCTGCGGCCGGGTGTGCGCCCAGAACGGCGTGAACGCCTCGTCCGGCGTCACCACCCCGAACAGGTACTCCAGCCCCTCGCCGTCGAGCGCGTACGGGTCGCCCTCCATGTCGAAGAACAGGTCGCCCGGACTGGGCGCGGGCAGCTCGGCCAGCGCTTCCGGCGCGACGACCTCGTACGCGACCTTGCCGACCGGGTCGTCGGCCGTGCGCGAGACGTCCTGGACGACCTGCAACGCGGCCTGCGCGCGCAGGCCGGTGAACGTGGCGGCGGACATGGTCGACGGCCGCTCCCGCGCGGTCGCGTTCGCCAGCGCGTCGATCGTGCCCAGCCCGGCCGCCACGAGCTTGCGCCGCTGGTCGGCCCGGATGCCCGCGACCAGCGACAGGTCGCGGTCCCGTGCCCGGCCGTCCGCGCAGTGCCGCGCGAACCGGCAGGTCGCGCACGCGGGCCGCTCGTCGTCCCACAGCCGCTCCGGCAGGGTGGGGGTGCCGGCGGTGCGCTCCCGCAGCCGGTGCTGGAGGTCGCGCACCAGCGGCAGGAAGTCGGCCACCCGGAACGTCCGGACGCCGCCGTCGCCCAGCAGCAGGCGCATCCCCGGCCCGGCGTCGACGCCCAGCGCGCCCGCGTAGGCCGTCAGCTGCACGACCGCACCCGGCGTCGCGTGCCGGGCGAGCTTGGCGTCGTGCGGCTCGTACCCGCGGTCGGTGCGCACCAGGAAGTCCGCGCGGCCGACGAAACCGTCGGCGTAGAAGACGCCCTGGTAGATCACCGGCGCGCCGGCGTCGATGGCCCGCCGCGTCGCCAGCGCGGCCCGCGTCAGCGCCTCGTGGTCCGGCGGCGGCTGGGCGATCTCCACCACGTCGCCCCGCGCCTTGAACCGCTCCAGGACGGCCAGCTCGTGCGCGATGCCGTGCCGGGCGGCCAGGGTGTCCCGGCCGGCGTCCGGGCGCGGCGCGCCCGGCAGCCCGCGGGCCGCCGCCAGGGTGAGGCGGCTGCGGTGCGCGCACTCCAGCAGGTCCACCAGGTCCGCCGGGGAGTGCACCAACCGGCCGTCGGCGTTGAGCATGGCGGGCAGTATCGCGGGCCGGTCACCCGCGCCCGTGGACCGCGCCCGGCGAGTCGCGGCGGTGTCGGGAGCGACACCCCGGCGCGCGGCGGTCCGGGGGGTGTCGTGGTGGCAGGGGGCGTCGTGGCCGGTGGTTCGCGGGTCGGGCGGTGCCGGGGGGACACCTCCGCGCGTGCGGGCCGTCGTCGGCCCCGTGCGGTTCTCGTGGCGGCCGGGCGGGCGTCGTGGCCGGTGCGGACCACGCGACGGGTGGGCGGGACGTCGTGCCCGTCAGCGTGGGTCGGCCACCCTCGCCTGCCAGCGCGAGCGGTGCGCGGCGGCCTCCTCCGCCGCGCGGGCCGCCGCGTCCGGGTGGACCGGTTCGGCGCACCACCGCCGCAGCACCTCCGCCATCCCCGTCACGAAGGTGTGCCCGGTCGGGGTCAGCTTCCCGCTGGACAGCAGCGTCTCGGCGGTGGTCAGCGCGGCGGACCGCCAGCGCGCGTACTCGGTCTGCGCGTGCAGCCCGCGCCGCGCGCGCCAGAACGCCGCCACGCCCAGGTGGGCGTAGGTGCCGTGCAGCAGCCCCGCCAGCGGCCGGGGGTCCTCCCGCCACGGCGCGTAGAAGATCTCCCGCCGGTCGGGCACCAGCAGCGGGAACAGGTCCATCAGCGCCACCAGCTTGGTGTGCTGCGCCTCGTGCGCGAGGGTGACCGCGAACGTCTCCGGGTCCGGCGCCAGCGACAGGAACACGCAGCCGAACGCGTCGGCCGCGGTCGCGCTGCTCGTGCCCGTCGGCGACGGCGGCATCGGCGTCAGCACGGTAACCAGCTCGGCGAACTCCTCCGCCATCGCCGGGTGGTCGCGCTCCAGCACGCCCCACGCGCCGGCCAGCCCCGACCGCCACCGCTCCAGGTCGAACCGGGTCGCGACCGCCAACCCCGGCGGCACGCCACCGCCCGCCCACACGTCCAGGCGCACCGCGTGCGAGCCCAGGTCCACCTCGGGCAGCGGCTCGTAGGCCAGCGTGCGCGGGTCGTGGACGAGGCCGAGCGAGGGCAGGGCGCACACCTCCACCGCGGGCAGGTCCACCCGCGCCGGCACACCGGCCCGCAGCGCGGCCGCCGCGGCGACGAACGCGAGGTCCACCGGCCGCGCGGGCGAGCCGCGGCGCAGCGCCAGGGCCGTCCGGGTCGCCCACGCGCCCACCGACGGGTAGTCCAGCACCTCCGCCACGGCCGAGGGCGACGCGCGGTCGGCGTCCACCAGCAGGCGGTACGCCGGGCGGGCCTCCGGCGCGGCGGCGATCATCCTGATCAGCAGCGACGTCCGGCTGCGCCGCGCCAGCCGCAGCGCCCGGACGGCGCGTGCGCCGCCCTCGCCCCGCGCCAGGGCGGCGAAGTCCTCGGCGGACAGCCGCCACGGCCGCACCGTCACGCCGGCTCCGCCAGGTCGGCCGCCACGCGCGCCCGCACGTGCGCGATCAACCGGTACAGGTCCGGGCAGTACACCGACGGGCGGTCGAAACCGTCCCCGGTGAACCGGTGGGCCCGCAGCCCGCCGCCGCAGGCCGCCACCACCGCGCAGGACCGGCAGGCGTCCGGCAGCCCGGCGCGCCCCGACCGCGCCGCGACGACCTCCGGGAGGGCCAGCGCCCGGTCGAAGTCGTCGTGCAGCACGTGCAGACCGGTCGCCGCCGCGGCGGGCGAGGAGGACGCCAGGATGTCCGACACGGAAATCGCGCCGTCCGTTTCCACCACCACCTGCGCGCTCGGCGTCAATCCCACGCCTTCGACGCGGGAACGCCCGCCCAGCACCACGTTCAGCAACTCCTCGAACAACCGGACCCGTGTTCCCGGCCGCGGGTACCAGTGGTCGAACAACGCCGTCAACCAATCCGCGTAAGGCGTTTCGGGGGCCCCGGCGACCCGTGCCGGCGGCGGCGCGGCCCAGTTGCCGTGCGGCAGCAGGAAATCCACCACCGGCGGCCGGAATTCGCGCAGCGACTCGTAGGCGCGCACCGGATCGGCGCGCACGTCGATCACGCACAACAGACCGCCGTACACCGCGCGGAACTCGTCGGCCAGCAATCGCAAACCCGACTCGACCGATGCCCAACTGCCGGTTCCGTCGGGCCGCACGCGGTGCCGGTCGTGCGTTTCCCCGACGCCGTCGACGCTCACCCCGACCCGCACGTCCAGTCGTGCGAGCAACGCCAGGAAAGCGCGGTCGAGCAGGGTTCCGTTGGTCTGCACGGAGAACCGCACCCGCGCGGGCACCGCCGCGCGGAAGCGGCGCACCAGCCCCTCGACCGCCGCCGGGCCGGCGAGGAGCGGTTCACCGCCGTGCAGCACGACTTCCACCTCGGACAGCCCGTGCGCGCGCACGTGCCGCGCCACCCGTTCGGCGGTGTGCGCGACCACTCGCGGCGACATCGCGCGCGGTCGGGAGCGCCAGCCCTGGTCGGCCAGTTCGTAGACGTAGCAGTAGTCGCAGGCGAGGTTGCAGCGGCCGTGGACCTTCACCACGAACTGGCGGAACGGCAGCGCTTCCATCGATCCCCCGATCCATCCGCCCCAGACAAACCAAACACATCGGCCCGGCCGCTACTTCCGCCAATCGGAGGATTCCCCGCATTCCCCGTTGCCTCGCACTAGGATGGGGTTGGCGCACTGCGGACGCACCCGCAGCTTTGCGGTGAGGGGGTATGGCGAGATGGCTGAAGAACCCGTCCTGGAGTCCGAACTCCTCGACGTGACCGGGATCGACCTGGCCAGGGTGGCGGAGCTGCCCGACACCGCGCTGCGCGCCGCCCTGCACCGCATCCTCGCCGAGAACGCGGAGATGCCGAACCGGTTCGCCGCGTTCGAGAGCTCGCTGTAGCCCCGTCCACCGCGGTGGTCCGCGTCACCGCGGGCGGGCGCCACCGCGCGACCCACCACCGCACCGCCGATCTGGAGCAGTCGATGAGCAGCCCCGCTGGGCACGGCCACACCGGTGTGACGGCGTTCCTGTCGGCCGCCGGCGGCACCGGGCGCACCAGCGCGGTGGCGAACCTGGCGTGGGTGCTGTCCAGCGCGGGGCAGCGGGTGCTGGTGGTGGACTGGGGTTCCGAGGTGCCGCGCGTGCGCGAGTACCTGGAGCCGTTCCTGGTGTCGCGGCAGGCTTTGCCGGACGGGCTCGGCCGCGCGCTGCTCGCCGCGTACCTCGCCGACCCGGCCCGCGACGAGGAACCGCCGCCGGTCGTGGAGCGGTTCGCGCTGCCCCTGCCGGACGCGACCGGCCACATCGACGTGGTGGCGCCGATGCCGACCGACGCGGCGGGCCGCCCGCGGCCGGAGACGAGCCACGGCGACGCGGGCGCGATCGCGGAGTTGCGGTCCCGCCTGGCGGAATCGGACTACGACCAGGTGCTGATCGACGCGCCGACGGGCGCGGTCGAGGAGTCCCTGACGCTGGTCGCGACGCTGTGCGAGCTGGCCGTGGTGTGCTTCCGGCCGCGCCCGAGGGCCATCGCGGACGCCGCCGACCTGGCCGCGCAGGTGCGCAGGCGCGCGCCGATCCGCATCGACGTCGTGCCGGTGGCGACGCTGTTCGACGACGCCGAGCAGTCCCGCGCGCGGCGCATCCGGTCGCAGATCCACGCGGCGTTCGCCGAACTGCTGGCGGGGCAGGCGAAACGCGTGCCGGACGGCGGCACGGTGGAGATACCGTACCGGCCGTTCGACGCGTTCGACCCGCTGCTCGCGATCCTGGCCGAGGAACCGAGCGGCGGCGGCGCGCTGGAGGCGCAGTACGCCAGGCTGGCGGCGGCGGTCAGCGGCGGCGCGGTCACCGCGTGCCCGCCGGTGCCGTCCGTGCTGCGCGCCCGCTACCGCCGCGTGTTCGGGCTCGCCGCCGCCGCCGACGACGCGGACCGGGTGGCCGTCGTGCACGCGCCGCCCGACCGGCCCTGGGCCGACTGGGTGCGCGGCCAGCTGGCCCGCGCCGGCGCGCAGGTCGTGCCGCTCGCCGAGCTGGACCGGGAGGGCGGTGTGCCCGCGGGCGTGGTGGTGCTGGTCTCGCCGCACCTGCGCGAGGTCGCGCTGCCCGCGGGTGTCGCGGTGCTGCGGCTGCTGCTGGCCGAGGACGAGCCGTCCGACGACGGCCTGTCGGTGCACGAGCACCTGCCGGAGACGTTGAGCGCCAAGCTGCTCGGCCACTTCGGCCTGATCGACCGGCCCGGCACCGCGCACGACGCGCCGATGCGCGTGCCGGGCGCGGACCCGGCGGTGTTCCGGCTGCCGCCGCGCCACCGCGGTTTCATCGGTCGGGACGAGGACGTCGAGGCGCTGCGCGACGAGTTCGTCGACGCGGGCGACGAGCGCGCGGTCGTGACGCTGAACGGCGAGGCGGGCGTCGGCAAGAGCGAGCTGGCCCTGGAGTACGCCTACCGGTTCTCCGCCGACTACGACGCCGTGTGGTGGCTGTCGGCGCAGGACCGGCAGTCCGTCCAGGTGGGCCTGGCCGAGCTGGCGGTGCGCCTGCGGCTGCCCGGCTCCACCGACTTCGGGTCGCTGACCGCGCTGGACCGGCTGGCCAACGACCCGTCCTACGCCCGGTTCCTGCTGGTCTACGACAACGCCGACGACCTCGACGCGATCGCCGACCTGCTGCCGCCGGGCTCGACCGGACACGTGCTGATCACCTCGAACTCCGCCGCCGCGCCGTCGGTGGAGCTGGCGCCGATGGTCGCGGCGGACAGCGTCGCGCTGCTGCTGGACCGCGTGCGCGGCCTGACCGCGGTGGACGCGCGCCGGGTCGCGGCCGAGGTGCGGCACCTGCCGCTCGCGCTCGACCTGGCCGCCGCGTGGCTCGCCGAGGCCGTGCGGTCCGAGCGCGCCGCCGGCTCGACGGACGCCGACGCGGCCGGGTGGGCGGTGCGCACCTTCTTCGACCGGCTCGGCCGGTCCGAAAAGGACGGTGTCGCGCGCGTGGTCGACGTCGTGGTCGAGTCGCTGCGCGAGGACGCGACCGGCCGGGTGGCGGTGCTGCTCGCGCGGCTGTGCGCGTTCCTGTCGCCGCAGGGCGTCGCGCTCGGCCTGGTGCGGTCGCCCGCCTTCCTGGAGCGGCTGGTGGCCGTCGGCGGCGTGGACGCCGCGCCGCTGGAGCTGGACGCGGGCGAGGTCGACCGGGTGCTGTGGGCGGGCGCGCGGCACGGGCTGTTCCGCGTCGACTGGGGCGACCAGTACTCGCTGCGGCTGCACCGGGTCGTGCAGCGGGCGCTGCGCGCCGGGATGCCCGCGCCGGAGCGGGAGGCGCGGCAGGCGGACGTGCTGGCCGCGCTCGCCGCCTACGCGCCGACCGAGGTGGAGGACAAGTCGCCGACCCGGCGCACCCGGTTCCAGGAGCTCCAGCGGCACGTGTTCCCGTCCGGCGCGGTGCGCAGCGCCGACCCGAAGGTGCGGCGCTGGCTGGTCAACCAGGTGCGGTTCCTGTTCACCGACGGCGGCGCGGGCGTGCGGCGCGCCGCGCTGCAACCCGGCCACGAGCTGCTGACGTCGTGGACCGAGCGGTTCGGCGCGGACGACCCGCTGCGCAACCGGCTCGCCACCCAGCTCGCCAACGTGCACCGCGTGCTGGGCGAACCGGCGGAAGCGCTGCGGCTCGACGACCTCGCGCTGGCCCAGCAGCGCCGCGCCCTCGACCTGACGCACCCGCAGCCGCTGATCACCGCGCGCGGTCGCGGCGGCGACCTGCGCGGTCTCGGCCTGTTCGCGGAAGCGCTGGTGGAGGACCAGTCGACCTGGGAGAATCTGCGGATGGTGCTCGGCGAGGACCACCCGGACACGCGCCGCGCGGCGAACAACCTGGCGTCGTCGATGTTCCTGTCCGGTGACGCGGCCGGCGCGCTCGCGCTGGAGGAGGACAACTTCAGCCGACGGCGGCGGCTGTTCGGCGAAGGCGACGAGTTCACCTGGGTCACGCTCGCCCAGATCGGGCTCTACCAGCGGGAGCTGGGCCGCTACCCGGAGGCGCTGGAATCGCTGCTCGGCGCGTCGCAGAAGCTCCAGAGCGTGCGCCCCGAGCTGAACCAGACGCAGATCGGCGTGCACTGGAACTACGCCATCGCGCTGCGCCTCGCCGGGCGGACGCGGGCGGCGAAGGAGCGCACCGGGAAGGCGCTGCGGGACTACCGCGAGGTCATCGGGCCCGACCACCCGTACACGCTGGGCTGCGCGCTGAGCTTCTCCGCCGACCACCGGCGCGTGGGCGGCGACCCGGAGCTGGCGGTGGAGCTGGCGCGGACCGCCCTGGACGGCTTCCGCGCGCTGGAGGGCATCCGGGAGGACCACCCGTTCACGGCGCTGTGCCGGCTCGGGCTCGGCCTGGCGCTGGGCGCGGCGGGCGACCACGCCGGCGCGGTCGACCACGTCGCGGCGGCGGCGGAGGCGCTGCGCGCGCGGCTCGGCGACACGCACCCGTGGACGCTGGCCGCCGCCGTGGACGAGGCGCGGGTCCGCGCGGCGGCGGGCGACGTGGACGGCGCGGCCGTGCTGATCGCGGAGGCGCACGCCGACTGCGTCGAGTTCCTGGGCCCCGACCACCCGCACACGGTCGTGGCGGCGCACAACCTGCGGGTCGCGGCGCACCCGGCCGACCAGGACTGGCGCGAGTGCGACGTCGACGTACCGCACACCTGAGCGCGCAGGAGGGAACAGCGTGGAGTTGCACGAGGAGGAGGCCGAGCACCTGGGCCCCGAGTTCGACACCACCCGGCACGCCTGCCGCGCGGCGGTCGTCAAGACACCCGCGCTGCACTACCTCGCGCACTACAGCAACGGGGTGTTCGACTTCGGCGTGGACGCGCTCGGCGACCCGCCGCCACCGCCCGGCGCGCTGCCCGGCGGCACCCGGCGCGAGGAGCTGAAGCGGCTGGGGCGGCACCTGACGTTCCAGGCCACGACCCTCGACCGGGCGCTGCGGGAGGCGCGCACGGGCCGCCTGATCCGGACCGTGCTGCACACCGAGGAGGGCGCGCTGTTCTGCGACGCCGTGGTGCCGACCGAGCACGTCGTCGGCCTGGTGCTCGACCACGCCGGCGCGGGCCCGCTGTTCGGGCACCCGGCGGTGGACGAGGCGGACCGCGCGGTCGCGGAGCTGGCCACCGGCCTGCGGGCCGAGCTGAGCCTCGGCTCGCTCAACCCCGGCGGGTGGGAGACCTTCGGCGCGCCCGAGCCGCCGGCGGGCGCGGGCCCGCTCGCGCCCCACGTGTCGGTGGGCGAGGGCGCGCTGGCGGAGTGCCTGGCGGCGGTGGGCGCGCGGGACCTGCACCTCGTGGCGCACGTGGCGGGCGGCGAGGTGCAGGCGATGGTCGACCACCTGGAGCACCCCGCGCTCGGCCCGTTCTTCAAGCAGATCACGGTCGAGGCGCGCCGGCGCTTCTACCTCGGGTTCGCGCGCGAGCTGGGCGGCCTGGCGACCAGGCTCAACCGGGCGGTGCGGCCGGCCGTCGGCGGGCTGCTGGCGCGGATGGTGCTGGACGTGGAGATGGGCGCGATCTATTACTACCGGCTCGGTCCGGGGGAATACGTCGCGGGCGTGACCATGGACCAGGCCAGGGTCGGTGAGGCGGATGATCGAATGTCCGGTTTGGCCGCACGGCTCACTCCATTCGGGCCTTGAAACGCGCGGCGCGGTTACCTACGGTGGAATGGTGACGCCCGCTGTCCGTTCGGTCGCGCTGTTAGTCGCCCTCGGCGTGGGCTGGTTCGTGGCGTGGCAGTGGGAACTGCGCGGAGTCGAGGAATCCGCGGCTTACGCGTTCTTCATCACCGCCCTGCTCGGCTTCGGATTGTACGCGAGCACCAGCGGGATCGAACTCGGGGAATTCCGCAAGCAGTTTCGCACGGTAGTCGTCGCGGTCACCCTCGGTGTATTGGCGAAGGTGGCGCTGATCTTCGGCGTGATGTTCCTGGTGTACCGGGAGCCGTGGCACCTGATCCTGGCCGTGGCGGTCGCGCAGATCGACCCGCTGTCCGTGGCGGCGATGCGGGGCAAGTCGCGGATGTCGTCGTCGGCGAAGGCCCTGCTGGCGGCGTGGGCGTCGTTCGACGACCCGATCACCGTGCTGCTCACGGTGTACATCACGTCGTTCGCGCTGCGCGGCGGCGCGGTCGGCGGGTTCGGTGGGTTCGCGGTCGACTTCGCCCTGAACGTCGCCCTGGCCGGCGGCGCGTACGCCCTGTGGCGGCTGGTGCGGCGGCGCGTCCCGGTGGGCGACCGCGCGCGGGCGGGGCGCTGGGCCGTGCGGGCGGTGCTCGTGCTCGCGGTGCTGGCCGTCGGGTTCGTGGCGGTGCAGTTCTCGCTGCTCCTGGCGTTGGCGGTGATCGGCTTGTTCTTCCGGCCCGACCTCGGGCGGTGGGTCGACGGGCTGGCCGAGGTCGGCATGTTCGCCGCGACCGCGGCCGTGGGGCTGGTGCTGGCGGCCGAGTTCTCGTGGGCGCTGGCGGGTGTCGGCGCGGTGCTCGGCGCGGCGGCGTTCCTGTCGCAGGGCGTCGTGGCGTGGGCGCTGACGCTGCCCCGGCGGTGGCGCGGCGACCGGGCGCGGCTGTGCCTCGGGCAGCAGAACGGGCTGACGGCGATCATCCTGGCGCTGCTGCTGGAGCCGAACTTCCCCGGCGCGATCGCGGTGGTCGCGCCCGCGGTCGTCGTGGTGAACCTGCTGCACGCGTTGGCGAACGGCTATTACGACCGGTTGCGCCCGCCGACGCCGGAAATCGCCGAACCGCGCCCGATCCGCCGCACCGCGCCGGCGACGCCGCTGGCGCCGGCCGCTTTCCGGCGGCTGGGCGAAGTCGGGTAGCGGTAGGCGCGGGAATTCCCCGGCCGGGATCGGCCTCGAACCGGGTCGGCCGGCGCACGGCCGGGCGGCAGCGCAATTCACCGGATTCGCGCGAATGGGCCGCCGAGTGCGCGCGCTCGGTCGGAGCCGGGGCGGCTCGCCGATTCCGGCGGTCGACCCGGCGGCGAACCCCGGACGCGACGGAGCGAATTCGCCACCCGTCGTGCCTGATTCGCCACAGCCCGTGCTCGATTTGCCACGCGGCGTGCCGGGCGCACGTCTCGTCGAATGCGCACCCGCCGGGATGCGGTGCCGGGGAGGACCGGTCAGTTCTGGTGCGACGCCTTCAGCACCGCCCGCCGGACGCGGGGGCTGAAGTTGCGCAGCGCCTCGCGCACCCGGTTCCGCCGGGCGACCTGGTTCACGTCGGCCACCACGCCCGCCGAGCGCGCGCCCCACGGCGGCAGCCCGAACAGCGGGTCGAGGTCGAACAGCGGCAGGAACTCCACGATGTCGTCGTAGATGCCGCACAGCTGCTCCAGCCGGTCCTCCGACTCGCCCGAGCTGCCCTCCGCCCGGTACCACTCGGCGACCGCGCCCCGGAACGCCAGCACCGTCTTCTGGATCAGGATGGCCTTCGCCGCCGCGTCGGTGAACTCGCGCGTGCGCAGCCGCCGGTGCACGGCCTCCTGCGTCTGCGGCGGCGCGAAGTCGAACGCCTCGGCCAGCATCGCGTCGACCTGGACCAGGCCCTCCAGCGCGTCCACGGCGTCGCGGAACAGGCGCTCGACCTCGCCCGGCAGCCGGTTGTCCACCGCCGCCCGCGCCGGCGCCGACCCGGTGAGCAGCGCCAGCTGCCGCCCGATCGCCCCGAACTGGCGGTCCGACGACGTGCGCACCCCGTCCACGTGCTCGGTCAGCTGCTCGATGAAGCCGTAGATGCTCGACTGCTGCCGCGACAACTGCTCCATCTGCCTGCGCAGCGCCGACAGCGGGTCCCGCGCCACGTGCCGCCCGGTCGCGCCGAGCAGCGCCTTGAAGTCGTCGGCGAACGTCCGCTCCGAGTACACCAGCGGCTCGCGGCCGAGCGGCTCGCGCAGCTGGATCGCCACGCCGTCGGTCAGCACCCCGTTGACCAGCAGGACGACCTCCGCGTCGCCCTGGGCCTCCCGCACCGCCGACACCCGCCGCATCACGGTCGTCACGTCGGCGTTGTCCAGCAGCGACCCGGTGATCAGCACCGCGCACCCGCCGTCCCGGTCCGGGAAGGTCACCCAGTAGTCCGCCCGCGAGTCCGCGCCGGGCCCGAGCAGGTGGTTGTGCCGGTACTCCCAGCCGTTCGCGTCCAGCAGCCGCCGCACCGCGCCGTCGAGGTCGTCCGCGCTCAGCGAGCCGAACAGGTCGCGCGCGGCCTGCCGCACCATGTCGTCGGTGGCCGTCACGCCCTGGTCGCCGGTCGCCCGCGCCCGGTCGTCGACCAGCCGGAACACCCGGTGGCACAACCGGACCACGTTGCGCGTGTTGCCGCCGGCCACGTCGCGCAGGTACCGGACGGTCTCCGGGGTGAACGGCGCCAGCGTCGGCCACCCCGTCAGCGACTGCTGGGCCCGCGTGATGAACTCGCGCACCTGCGCGTGGCTCAGCCCGGACATCGTCACGGTGTAGGGGATGCGCTGCCGCACCGCCGGCGACAGCACCGCCTTGAACTCCGGCAGCCCGCACAGCACCAGGCACGCGCCGGCCTTCGCGAACACCTGCAACATCGTCTGGAACGCCGCCATCGTCCGCGCCTGCGGCTGGTTGTCGGCGGAGAAGATCTTGTCCAGCTCGTCCACCGCGAGCACGAACCGCCGCTGCCGCCCCCCGAACAGCAGGGCGAACACGCCCATCGCCTCCAGCGCCGCGACCTCCGTGTCGATCGGCGTGGAGATGCCGCGCTCGACCAGCACCTGGTCCGGTGCGCCGCCCAGCAGCCACGACCACACGACGTGCTCGAAGCCGGGGCGCAGCAGCAGCGTCAGCGCGGTGCCGAAGTCCTTGTTGTTGGTGACCTCGCGCAGGGTGTCCTGGACCTTGCGCAGCAGCGCGCTCTCCATGAGCCCCAGCCGCTCCACGACCTCCTGCGGCTCCAGCTGCCTGCTGCCCAGCCACTCCAGCGTGTCGGCGGTCAGGCCGGTGCTCTGGAGGGAGTCGGCGACGATGTCCGCGTAGTAGTCGCTGACCTGCGCGCGCACCCCCTCGCGCCCCAGCCGCCGCATGAACCGCCGGTACAGCTCGACGAAGCTCTCCGCCGTCGCCTCCAGGTACAGGGCGCGCGACGGGTCGTCCAGGGCACGCCGGGCGTGCCGCACCAGCCGGACCGCGAGGTGCGTCTTGCCCGTGCCGTAGTCGCCGAGGATCGCCAGCACGGTGCCCGCGCCCGGCTCGGCCTCCAGGTAGGCGTCGAGGTGCGCGACGGCCTGCCGGGAGGCGTCGGTGGCGATGGTGACGTCCGCGGCGTCGGAGTCGTCGCCGTGGTCCTCGACGATCAGGGCGACCGCCATCGGCGAGAAGGGGTTCTTCCGCGGGTGCGGGAGTTCTTCGCTGCCGCTCATCGGTGCATCCCCTGTCCGTTCAGGTACGCCTGGATGTCGTCCACGGTCACCTGGTCGCCCTCGGTGTAGCTTAGGCCGGCCGCGAGCTTTCGCTCGTAGGTTCCGTGGAGGATTCTTTGCAGCATGGCGACCGATTGACAGATTTTGTTCAGCAATTCGATCGCCTCATCGCTCAGTTGTGGATAAATTCCCACTCCGGTGTGACGGACGAGCCGGTCGTCGGCGAACCGTTCCGGATCTCCGTCGTGCAGTTCCCCGAGCGCCAGCGTGATCGGGGGAACCCAGGTTTCCAGTCGCCGCACCAGTTCGGCGATGTCGTCGGCGTCGAAGAACGCCGACTCGGCGAAGAACAGCACGCGCGGGCTGCGGAGTTGGCGCGCGTACCGGATCACCTCGTCCAGCAGTTCGTTCGGCGACGGCAGCAGGACCAGCAGCACGACCTCGTCGTTCAGCGCCCGGCCGAGCCGGGGGAAGATGCGCTGCGGGTTGTCGCGGTCGGCGCGCAGGTCGTCCGCGGCCGTCGGGCGCAGCGCCCCGAGGTCGACGAGCTGGTCGAAGAGCTGGTCGCACACCTCCGCGGTGCGCTCGTGGATCGACAGCTCCTCGTCCTCCGGCAGGCAACCGGTCAGGTCGACCACGACGCCGCGCAGGCCGCGGTTGCGCAGCTCCAGCACGGTCCAGTCCGCGCACCGGTTCACCAGCGCCGTCTTGCCGCAGCCCGAGTCGCCGGTGACCAGCACCAGCCGCCCGTCCTCCAGCACGCCGGTCAGGTCGCCGACCTCCTGCTGGAACTCCTGGAAGGCGCTCTCCGCGCCGTCGACGTCCACGTAGTAGTCGCGGTGGGCCTTGCGCTCCCACGGCCGCAGCGGGCGCATCGGCGTCCGCTCCCACCCAGGCAGCGGGAACGGGTTGATCGGGCGGCGTGGCGGGATCACGTCGTCGTCCGGGCGGGTGCGCCGGAGCGGCCCGTGCGCGGGGCGTCACCGACGTGCCGGCCCCGGTTCACCCGTTCGCGCCGGGTGGTGGTGGCGGCGGGGTGCGCCGGGACGGGCGGTCGGGCGGGCGACGGCCCGGCGTGCGCGTCCACGCGCGGCACCGACGGCCCCACCGGGCGGTGCATCGCCCGGCCAGGGGGCGACGTGGCGGCGCACAGCGGGATCGCGGCGCGACCCGCCCGCCCGCGACCCATGCCCACCCCCACGCCCGGCAACCGCTCAAGCCTACCGACGGAGAGTCGCACGCGGCTCCGGATCCGGTGACGGCCGTACCCGGATGGCGCAATCCCGTTGCTCCATTCCGCAGTGGACGGTGGAGGCGGCGGGGGAGCGGTGCTCCCCGCCGCCGTGGCATCACCGGGACGCGGGCGGGCTCGCGGCGGGCGTCACCAGGGCGCGGGCGCGTAGTCCTTCAGGAAGCAGCCGTACAGGTCCTCGCCCAGCTCACCGCGCACGATCGGGTCGTACACCCGCGCCGCGCCGTCGACCAGGTCCAGCGGCGCGTGGAAGCCCTCGGCGGCCAGCCGCAGCTTGGTGGGGTGCGGTCGCTCGTCGGTGATCCAGCCGGTGTCGACGGCGGTCATCAGGATGCCGTCGGTCAGCATCTCCTCCGCGCTGGTGCGGGTCAGCATGTTCAGCGCGGCCTTGGCCATGTTCGTGTGCGGGTGCCCCGGACCCTTGTAGGCGCGGCTGAACTGGCCCTCCATCGCGGAGACGTTGACCACGTACTTGCGGCGCGCGGGCGAGGCGGCCATCGCCGGGCGCAGCCGGGAGATCAGGATGAACGGCGCGGTGCTGTTGCACAGCTGCACCTCCAGCAGCTCCACCGGGTCGACCTCGTCCACCCGCTGCACCCAGCTGTTGACGGCGTGCTCGTCGGGCACCAGGCCGCCGGCGTCGATCTCCGCCGACCCGGCGGTCAGCGCCAGCGCGGTCACGTCGGGCAGCGCGTCGCGCGCCGCCTCGGCCAGGCCGCTGGTGAGCGCGACCGGGTGGGCGGACACGGTGTGCCCGAACGTCACCAGCTCGGGCAGCGGACCGGAGGGCAGCGGGGTCGACTCGGCGGCGACCAGCGGCGCGTAGGCGTTCGCCGACCGGCGCACGGTCTGCGCGGCGTTGTTGATCAGGATGTCGAGCGGCCCGGCGGCGGCCACCGAGTCGGCCAGCTGCACGACCTGGGCGGGGTCGCGCAGGTCGATCCCCACCACGCGCAGCCGGTGCAGCCAGTCCGCGCTGTCCGGCATCGACGCGAACCGGCGCACGGCGTCGCGCGGGAACCGGGTCGTGATGGTGGTGTGCGCGCCGTCGCGCAGCAGGCGCAGCGCGATGTACATGCCGATCTTGGCCCGGCCGCCGGTGAGCAGCGCCCGCTTGCCGGTGAGGTCGGCGCTCGCGTCCCGCTTGCCGCGGTTGAGCGCCGCGCACGGCGGGCAGAGCTGGTGGTAGAAGGCGTCGACCAGGGTGTACCGGGTCTTGCACGTGTAGCAGGAGCGCGCGCGGAGCAGCGTGCCCGCGACCGCGCCCGGTTCGGGCTCCTGGAGCAGGAGGCCCCTGGTCTCGTCGTCGATGCGGGACGGCGAGCCGGTGGCGGTGGCCTCGGTCACGGCGCGGTCGGCCAGGGTGACGGCCTCGCGGCGGGCCGCCTTGCGCCGCTTGCGCACGCTCTTGTAGATGCTCGACGTGGCCCGGCGGATGGCCACCACGTCGGGGTGCTCGGTGGGCAGTTCATCCACCTGGGCGAGCACCCTCAGGGCGATCTCCATCTCGGCAGGGTCGATTTGCACGGTGAAAATCCTACCTGGGCGGCATTCGATCCCCCGGTAGGGTGAAATCGGCGTGAAGTGGCGCGGGGTGCCTCGCGCGCGTCCCGACCGGGCCCGCCGGGTCAGGACCCGGCCCGGAACGGGTTCGACGGCTCGTCGGGCCGGCCCGCCAGCAGGCGGTCCACCAGCGCCGTCACCAGGTCGCGGCGCTGCCGGTCGGTGAACAGGTCGGGCAGCGTCAGGCGTTCCATGATCAGCCAGTTCAGCGCCAGCCACAGCAGGACCACCGTCGTGCCGTCGCCGGGCAGGCCGGACTCCTCGTGGTGGGCCACGTTGAACTCCACGTCCGCGCGGATGCGGCGGGTCAGCACCTCGCGCAGCTCCGGTCGGCGCGTGGCCTCCAGCCGCAGCTCCAGCAGGGCCAGGAAACCGGTGGGGAACGCGGCCACGCGGTCCACCAGCGCGTGCATCAGCTCGACGACGCGGGCCCGGTCGCGCGGCCCCGTCCGGCCGTCGGCGACGACCGCCTCGTCGAGCAGCCGCTCGTACACGCGCTCGCCGGCCTGCTTGAGGATGTCGTCGCGGTTGGCGAAGTAGTTGGACGCCGTGCCGGCGGGCACCCCGGCCTGCTGGTCGACCGCGCGGAACGTGAGCCCCCGCGCGCCCTCGCGGGCCAGGACGTCGATCGAGGCGTCGAGCAGCGTGGCCCGCCGCTCGGCGTTGCGCCGCACCATGATGTTGACACCACTCCGTTCGTAGTACTACGGTTGGAACCACTTCAAGCAGAGTACTCACGGCAGAGTGATCTCGGTAGGGGGACCCACCACATGCGCAAGCTCGTCTACTTCATCGCCGTCAGCATCGACGGCGTGATCGCGGGGCCGGCCGGCGAGGCCGACTTCTACCCGTACGCGCCGGACATGACCGACCACCTGCGGTCGGAGTACCCGGAGACCATGCCCACGCACGTCCGGCCGCACATCGGGATGGCCGCGGACGTGCCGAACAGGCGGTACGACACGGTGATCATGGGCCGCGGCACCTACCAGCCCGCGCTGGACGAAGGTGTGGCCAGCCCGTACGCGCACCTGCGGCAGTACGTCGTGTCACGGTCGCTGACCGGGGTGGCCGACCCGGCCGTCACGCTGGTGCCCGGCGACCCGTCGGCGCTCGCGCGGCGGCTCAAGGCGGAGGAGGGCGGCCTGGACGTATGGCTGTGCGGCGGGGCCGACCTGGCGGGGCAGCTGCTGCCGGAGATCGACGAACTGGTGGTCAAGCGCTACCCGGTGGTCGCGGGCGGCGGGCTGCCGATGTTCAGCGGCGCTTTCGGACCACGCGACTTCACGCCCGTGGAGACCCTGACCTTCAGCCACGGCGGCACCATCACCACCTACCACCCAACCCCCTGACCCCCACCCTCCGACAACCACCCCACGCCCTCGCCCCCGGCCCCTCCGCCCTCTCTCCCCTCCGCTCGCCTTCACCCCCTTCGCTCCGCTCCCTTCACCCCCTTCGCTCCGCTGCCCTTCACTGCTCTTCGCTCCGCTCCCTTCACCCCCTTCGCTCCGCTCTCTTCACTGCTCTTCGCTCCGCTCCCTTCGCTCCCTTCGCTCCGCTCCCGTCCGCTCCCGCTCGTTCCCGCGAGGCCGCGTCGGTGGTTCACGGCGCGACTTCCGACGATCACGCTTTTCGATCGGCGGAAGTCGCCCCGTGTGCCGCCGACTTCCAGGCGGCCGAGCCGCCCGACGGAGTCGGGCCAATCCAACACAGCAAGGCTCCAGGTCTGTTCCAGGTACGCCCGCAGCAGCGCCGCGCGGATGTCCTCGATGTACTCGGCGGCGGCGCACCCCCGTCGCCACACCAGGGTCACGCGGCGCTGGACGGGGTTGCCGACGATCGGTTTCAGCGCCACACCGGGCAGTTCCCGAGCGCTCGGGAAGAAGCAGGCCACGGTGTGGCCCGCGCGCACCAGCTCGGCCGCCGTCAGCGGGTCGACGCCGAAGTGCACGCAGCGCGGCGTGAACCCGGCGGCCTCGCAGGCCAGGCGCAGGTTCACCCGGCCACCGCCGTAGCTCTCCTCCGGCACCGCCCAGTCCTCATCGGCCAGCTCGGACAGCGGGATCTCCTTGCGCTGGGCCAGCCGGTGGCTCGTCGCGACGCCGACCAACATGGGCTCCACCACCACGCACCGGCGGTCCACCTCTTCGGGGATCCGCAGTGGACTCTGCGGGAACTCCGCCACCAGCGCCACGTCGAGCTTCCCGGCACGCACCAGTTCCAGCACCGCGTCGCGACTGCGCTCGATGTGCGTGGTCTGCGGCCGGTTCGGCAGCAGGTCGCGCACCACGCTCACCAGCAGCGGCGTCGGCGAGCCCGCCACGCCGCCCAGCCGCAGGCCGAGGCCGCCGCTCTCGGCCGCCAGCCCGCGCGCCGTCACCAGCAGGTCGTCGAACCGTTCCACCAGGTCGCGGGACCGCAGCACGACGTGCCTGCCGAGTTCGGTCAGCTCGACGCCGTCGGTGCGCCGCAGGAACAGCGGACCGCCGAACCCGCGTTCGATGCGGCGCAGCTGCGCGGTCAGCCCGGCCTGTGCGATCTTCAGCGAGGAGGCGGCCCGGCTGATGCTGCCCGCTTCCGCCACGGTCAGCACGACGTGGAGGTGTCGCAGCTCCATGTGCACCGCCGCAGACTAGGGCACCGGGGAGGCGGCAAACACCGACCGTGCGAGTGCGACCGGATGACGCTGCGTCGAGGAAGCGCGGTAGCGGGCTGCTCCAACAGGTGCATAACCGGGGAGTTATCGCCAGCTCACACCTCCCGGCGCGGGACGGCCTCGCGCACCCTGCTTGGTGGCCATCGCCCCGACTGCCCGGAGAGGTGTGAGCGACATGAGCAAAGCGTTGCGCCTGCGACGCCTTTCCCGCCCCGGGGACGACCGGTACCTCTTCGTCCCGCTCGACCACAGCGTCTCGGACGGCCCGGTGGTGTCGCGCGACCGGTGGCACGACCTGATCGGCTCCGTCGCGCTCGGCGGCGCGGACGCCATCATCGTCCACAAAGGACGCGTGCGCACGATCGACCCGCGGCTGCTCGGCGCGTGCTCGCTCGTCGTCCACCTGAGCGCGGGCACCGCGCACTCGGCCGACGCCGACGCCAAGGTGCTCGTCGGCGACGTGGAGGAGGCGCTGCGGCTGGGCGCGGACGCGGTCAGCGTGCACGTCAACATCGGCTCCGCCACCGAGGAGCGCCAGCTCGCCGACCTCGGCGTGGTCGCGGGCGCGTGCGACGCGTGGAACGTCCCGCTCGTCGTCATGGCCTACCCGCGCGGACCGCGCGTCGACGACCCGCGCGACCCGGCGCTGCTCGCCCACGTCGTCAACATCGCCGTCGACCTCGGCGCGGACCTGGTCAAGACCACGCTCGCGCGGCCCGTCGAGCGGATGGCGGAGGTCGTCGCGAGCTGCCCCGTCCCGGTGCTCGTCGCGGGCGGCCCCGCCACCGGCGGCAGCGTCGTCGACCACGCCCGCGCCGCGATGGCGACCGGGTGCGCGGGCCTGGCCGCGGGCCGCCGCGTGTTCACCGCGCCGTCGCCGGCGGCGCTGGTCGCCGAGCTGGCGTCGGTGATCCACGTCGACCGCCACGCCGACCTGGTGCGCGCCGTGGCCGGCGTCGCGCCGTGATCCCGCCCGTCCACCCCTCATTGGAGCCTGGCGTGAAGTTCGCCTGGATAGACGTCCGGACCGTCCCCGAGGAGCACCGCGAGTCCGTGATCGACGCCGCCGTGCACGCCCGCCTGGCCGGGATCGTGTCCGACGACCCGGCCCTGCTGGCCGCGCTCCCGCCGACGGTGACCGGCGTGCTGATCACCGACCGGCCGACCGACGCGCTCCCGACCGACCCGCCGGCGGCGGGTGGCCGGCCGGCCGCGAACCCGCTCGCGGAGGGCGCCCGCCCGCCCACCGACGGGTCGGCCCGCGGCCCGCACCTGGTCGTCGTCGCGGTGGACGAGCAGGACGAGCTGGACCGCCTCACCGCCACCGCCGCGTTCGTGCGGGTCGGCGACGACCGCACGCTGCGGCTGGCGTGCGCGGCGGCGGTGCGGCTGGAGCACACCGTCGTCGCGTTCACCGACCCGACGAAGATCCCGCTGGAGATCGTCATCGCCGCCGCCGACGGCGCGGCGGGCAGGCTCGTCACCGTCGTCGCGGACCTGGCGGAGGCCGCCGTCGTGCTGGACGTCCTGGAGCACGGCCCGGACGGCGTGCTGCTCGCGCCGCGCGCCGCGGCGGACGTGTTCGCCCTGGCCCGCCTGCTGGCGGACCGCACGCCGCCGCTGGCGCTGACCACGCTGGTGGTGGAGGGCGTCACGCACAACGGGCTCGGCGACCGGGTGTGCGTCGACACCTGCTCGCACTTCCGGGAGGACGAGGGCATCCTCGTCGGGTCGTACTCGTCCGGCTTCATCCTGTGCTGTAGCGAGACCCACCCGCTGCCGTACATGCCGACCCGGCCGTTCCGGGTCAACGCGGGCGCGCTGCACTCGTACGTGCTCGGCCCGGACAACCGCACCAACTACCTGTCCGAGCTGCGGTCCGGCAGCACCGTGCTGGCGGTGGACTCCGACGGCCGCACCCGCAAGCTCACCGTCGGCCGGGCCAAGCTGGAGTCCCGCCCGGTCCTCACCGTCACCGCCCGCTCGCCGGAGGGCGTCGCGGTCAGCCTGACCGCGCAGGACGACTGGCACGTGCGGGTCCTCGGTCCGGGCGGGAAGGTCCGCAACGTCACCGAGCTGCGGCCGGGCGACGAGTTGCTCGGGTACCTCGCGACCGAGCAGCGGCACGTCGGCCTGCCCATCGGCGAGTTCTGCAAGGAGAGTTGACCCGATGCGCGACTACGTCACCGAACTGCTGCGCCGCCACGGCGACGACGTGCCGCTGTTCAGCCACCACCACACCGTGACGCACGGCGACCTGCGCGCGTCGGTGGCCGCCGAGGCGGCCCTGTTCGCCGCGGCGGGCGTCGGCGCGGACAGCAACGTCGCCGTGCAGGTGCCGCCGAGCTTCACCCAGCTCGAAGTGGTGCTCGCGCTGTGGACGCTGGGCGCGCGGGTCGTCTCGTTCGACCACCGGTTCACGCGCGCCGAGCGCGAGGTGGAGCACGCGCTGGCCCGACCGCAGTTCGTCGTGCGCGCCACGGGCCACGTCGGCGGCGCGTTCCGGGAGCGCTACGAGCTGGTCACCGAGCGCAGGCCGGACGGCGTGCCGGCGACCACCCGGCACCGGCTGGTCCAGTTCAGCTCCGGTTCCACCGGCACGCCGAAGATCATCGGCCGCGACACCGCGTCGCTGGTCCGCGAGGTCGAGCGGTTCGCCGCCGCCGAGGGCATGGTCCGCGGCGGCGAGCGCCTGCTGCTGCTCAACAACACCGCGTACAGCTTCGGCCTCGTCGGCGGGCTGCTGCACTCGCTCGCGCAGGGCGTGCACCTGGTCTTCCCACGGCAGGGCACCGCGGCCGACGTCCTGCGCGCCGCCGCCGCGCACGAGGTCCACTTCATCACCGGCCAGCCGTTCCACTTCGCCCGGCTGGCGGAGCACCCGGACCGCGCCGCGCTGCGCACCGTCCGGGCGGCGTTCTCCGGCGCCGAACTCATGCCGCCGGAGGTGGCCGACCGGTTCGCGAGCGCCTACGGGTTCCGCGTGGGTGAGTGCTTCGGCACCACCGAGACCGGCGCGCTGACGCTCGACGTGGCGGGCACCACCCGGCCCGCGGTCGGCAGGCCGTTGGGCGACACGCGACTGCGCGTGCGGGACGGCCTCGTCGAGGTCGCCCTGGAGGACTCGCCCTACCTGCGCGACGACGGCGTGGTGCGCTACGCCGACGGCTGGTTCCGCACCGGCGACCGCGGCGAACTCGACGCGCGCGGCAACCTGCGCCTGCTCGGCCGGAGCGACTCGCTGGTGATCGTGCGCGGCCAGATGGTCGACCTGACGGAGGTGGAAGCGGCGCTGCGCAGGCACCCGCGCGTGGCGGAGGCGATCGCGGTGTACGACGGCCGGGTCGAGGTGTACGTCGGCGCGGAGAGCGACACGCTGTCCACCGAGGACGTTGCCCGGTGGTGCCGGGAGCTGCTGGTGGAGTACAAGCACCCGCAACGGATCCACGTGCTGCGCACCCTGCCCCGCACGGCCAACGGCAAGCTGCTCCGCGACCCGAAGGCACTCGCCGCCGCGCGGTGAACCCGGCCGGTGTGGCAAGGTGATCCGCGTGGAACAGGTCGTGCTGCTCGACGAGTCCGGTACCGGCATCGGCGTAGCCGACAAGGCGCACGTGCACCACGCGGACACGCCGCTGCACCTGGCGTTCTCCAGCTACCTGTTCTCCCCGGACGGGCGGCTGCTGCTGACCAGGCGGGCGCTGCACAAGAAGACGTGGCCGGGGGTGTGGACCAATTCGTGCTGCGGCCACCCCGCGCCGGGCGAGGACGCGGCGTCGGCCGTCGCGCGGCGGTTGGCCGACGAGCTGGGCCTGACCGGTGTCCGACTGGACCTGGTGCTGCCCACCTTCCGGTACCGGGCGGTGATGGAGAACGGCGTGGTGGAGAACGAGATGTGCCCGGTGTTCCGGGGACGACTGGACCACGACCCGACCCCGAACCCGGACGAGGTGGACGACTTCGAGTGGGTCCCGTGGTCCGATTTCGTGCCGGCGGTGCTGGCCGGCGTGCGCCCGATCTCCCCTTGGTGCGCCCTCCAGGTGGAGGAACTGGCCACCCTCGACCCGGACCCGTGGACCTGGCCCGTCGCACCGACCACGTCCCTACCACCCGCCGCACGACCTTAGACACTCCCGACCAAAGCCGCACCGACCCAGACCCACCGCACCGCACCGCGCAGCACAGACCTCTGGTCTCGTGTTCTCCCCGTATGGCCTGCCCGCAGGGCGACCACAGTCGGTCAGGGGGCGCAAGCACGCTTCACCGCTTGCGCCCCCTGACCGACTGTGGTGGTCTTTGACAGGCCATGCGGGGAGAACACGACGCCTTTAAAGCTTTTCCTCCCCGGCGGCCTGCCCAGCGGCGAGCGCTTCTTTAAAGCTTGTGCGGGCGCCTTCCGCACGGAAGTTCTTCGGTTTTAGCGGGTCAAAGCGGAAAAGAAGGGCGCTCGCCGCTGGGCAGGCCACCAAGGATGAGGGCAAAGCTTCTTCGAAGCTTTGCAGGGCTGCGTGTCATCCCCGTACGACCTGTCAAAGACCACCACAGTCGCCAGAGGGGCGCAAGCGGTGAAGCGTGCTTGCGCCCCTCTGGCGACTGTGGTTGCCCTGCGGGCAGGCCGTACGGGGATGACACGCAGCCGGCCGTGGTGTGCCCTGGGGGCTGGTAGCCGACTGCGAGCGGACGGGTGTCGGCGAGCCACGAGGGACCCGATCAGCCGGGATCGGCGCAGCGGGAAGAGGCATTCGGACGGGCAACCGACGCGGACCTCGTGCTGTCGACCGGGGTCGAGGCTGGTTGCGGGTGGGTCGACCCGGATCTCCACCCGCTGGCCACAGGCGTCCACCGCAAGGACCTGACCAACTTCATCACCTGGCCGTTCACCCGATGCCCGCCGCCACAGTTGTCGGAGTTCGTGCCGAAAATCCCGAGGCGCGGCCCCGCGGCGACATACCCGTCGCTCGGAACCGATGAAGAGGTGCGCTTCTTCGACCACCTCCGAGTGGTCGCGGACCACAAGGGGAGCGCGGGGGAGACGCTCCTGCGACGTCAAGCGGTCTACCTCCTCGGTTTCGATCGTCGTGAAGAGGTGGCCGAATGGCTTCGCGCGGAATGGTTCCGGGCCGGGCGGAAGCCCTTCCGGCCCGATGATGTGACGAGCCTGCTGGCGGCCCGCTCCGCAGCGGTGGCTCTCGCGACAGCGGGCGACAGCTCGCACATCCATGACTTCGTCGCGAGAGCCGCCACTACGAATGCCGAGCTCGTGAACCTGAACTACTGGGCGCATTGGATCGGCGAGCTGCCCGAAACCCAGGCCGATGACTCGTTCATGCTGTCACCGGACAAGCACGGCTGGTCGGGCGTGCGCCTGCTTTCCCACCTCACCGAGCGCCTGAACCCGAATTCGCCGCACCTGCCCCTGAACCTGCACACGACGCAGGCGCTCGTGGCGGCACGCCCCGCTCTGCTCAGCGGCAGTCCGCAGGCTCGGGCGGCCCTGGCACAGGCCCTGGATGGACTGATTGACAGCGGCACGCTGACCCGCCTCGGCAGCAGCCATGTCACGATGCTGAACTACGCGTTGCGGATCTCAAACCACTAGGAGACGACGTGTCGGACCAGGCTGCCGGGTTGGCCGCGTTCGGTTACGAGATGGGCGTTCTGAAGAGGGTTCGCCGGGCCGGCTGGTGGCACGCGGGCGTGCGCGATCCGGAATCGGTGGCCGAGCACACCATGAGGGTGGCCCAACTCGCCGCGCTGATCGCGGCCGAGGAAGGCGCCGACCCCGCGCGGTCCGCGTTCCTCGCGCTGTGGCACGACACGCAGGAGACCCGGACCGGAGACCTGCCGCACACGGTCAAGGGGTATCTCGAAAAGCCCGATCCGCGTCGGATCACGGCCGATCAAACAGCCGAGCTGCCGGAACGCTCCCGCGACGCGGTCCGAACCGCTGTGGACGAGTACGAGGCGGGCCAGTCCCATGAGGCGCTGTGCGCCGGTGACGCGGACAAGCTGGAGATGCTGCTCCAGGCAATCGAATACCGGGAGGTAGGTGTCCACCGGGTCGAGGGGTGGATCGACTCGGCGCTGAAGAACCTGAACACGACGACCGCGCGCGACATCGCGCAGGCCGCCATCACGCTGTCACCTCTCGCATGGCGCAACCGGTAGCGGGTGCCCGAAACGCCATCGCGGTGGAACGCGATCGGCGAGCCGGAGCGAGCGGGGGAGCTGTCGGTTCGCTGAACAGCGGAACACGGTTCGGGGTTGGTCCGTTTCGACCGGTGTGCTGACCGATGGAGTTGCTCCGACCCGTTCCCGTGCCCGTCCCGTCGCCTTCGGTGGGGCCGCCGCCGTCGTGCTGACCGTCGTCCTGGTCGGCTCGTTGGACCTGCATCGGCTCGCGACCACCGCGGTCGGCTTGCGGCGCACCATCTCCGAGTACGCGCTGGGCCCGCACCGCTGGGTGTTCGACACGGCCGTGGTGCTGCTCGCCGCCGGGTCGTTGGCGATCCTCGGCGTGCTGGTGCGCAGGGGCATCACGCGCTGGGTGTCGCCGGGCTCGGTGGCGTTGGCCGCGTGGTCGCTCGGGCTGGCCCTGGTCGTGGTGTTCCCCAAGCACGACTGGTCGGTGGGGCCGAGCGTGAGCGGCGGCATCCACCGCGTGGCGAGCCTCGTCGCGTTCCTCAGCCTGCCGCTCGCGGCCGTGCTGCTCGCCCGCCCCTGGTTGCGCGACGCCGCCTGGGGAGCGCACGCCCGCCGGACGTTCCGGCTGGGTGTGCTGTCGGCGCTGAGCTTCACGCCGATCCTGTACGCGATCCTGGTGGACGTCCTGGTCGGCACCCCGTGGTGGCGGGTGTTGCCGCTCGGCTACGTGGAACGGCTGCTGGTGCTGGTCGAGGTGGTCGCCGTGCTGGTGATCGGGTGGTGGGCGATCGCGGTCGCTCAACCCGCGTACAGGCTGTCCAACACCTCCCGGTAGCGGCTCTCGATCTCCTTCCGCCGCATCTTCAGGCTCGCGGTCAGGGTGCCGTCCTCGACCGTGAAGTCCTCGTCCAGCACGGCGAACTTCTTGATCGTCTCGTGCCGCGCGAGCCGGGCGTTGGCCGCCTCGACGGCGTCGCGCACCTCCGCGTCGACGTCCAGGCCCTCGGGCGTGGTGTCCGGGTCGAGGGTGACCAGCGCGACGCAGTAGTTGCGCTGGTCGCCGTGCACCAGGACGTGCCCGATGTACGGGCTGGCGGCCTTGACCTTGCTCTCCACCGCCTGCGGCGCGACGTACTTGCCCGACGACGTCTTGATCAGCTCCTTCTTCCGGTCGGTGATGCGGAGCCTGCCGGCGGCGTCGACCTCGCCGATGTCGCCCGTGCGCAGCCACCCGTCGACGAGCGCCGCGGCGGTCTCCTCGGGCAGGTGGTGGTAGCCGCGCATGACGCCGGGCCCGCCGATGAGCACTTCGCCGTCCTCGGCGATGCGGACCTCGGTGCCGGGCAGCGGTCGCCCGACCGTGCCGAACTCCTGCTCGCCCGGCCGGTTGAGGAAGGACGCCGCGCACGACTCGGTCAACCCGTAGCCCTCCAGGATGGTGAGGCCCGCGTCCGCGAAGAACCGGCCGACCTCGGGCGACAGCGGCGCGGAGCCCGAGACGAAGTACCGGATGCGCCCGCCGACGCGGGCCCGGAGCTTGGCGAACACCAGTCGGTCGGCGATCTTCCGGCGCACCGCCCACTCCGGGTGCCGCGCCACCTCCAGCGCCCAGTGGAACAGCTTCTCCCGCACGCCGCCCTCGGCGCGCACCGTCGCGAGGACCCGGCCGCGGATCTTCTCGAACACGCGCGGCGCGCCCGCCACGATCGTCGGCCGCAGCTCCCGGAGGTTGTCCGCGATCCGGTCCGCGTCGCCGTCCACCGCCGTGGGCACCCCGGTCGCGATCATGGCGAGCTGGAGCACCTTGCCGAAGGCGTGCGACATCGGCAGCCACAGGAAGTGCAGGTCGTCCGGTCGCAGCACGTCCAGCTCGGCGACGCCCCGTGCGGTGTGCAGCCAGTTCTCGTGCGTCAGCTCCACGCCCTTGGGCACGCCGGTGGTCCCGGACGTGTAGATCAGCGTCGCCAGCCGGTCGGGGGACAGGTCGTCCACCATCGCGTCGTAGTCGCCCAGCTCCGACGTCGGCAGGGCGTCCGTGGTGACCACGCGGACGTCGCCCACCTTGCCCGCCAGGTCGGGGTCGGCGACCACGAGGGTGCTGCCCGAGTCGCGGATGACGTGCGCGGCCTCCTCGGGCGTGCTGTTGGGGTAGACGGTGGTCGTCACGCCGCCCGCCGCGAGCACGGCCAGGTCGGCGATGATCCACTCCGCGCTGGTCCGCGCCACGATCGCGACCCGCGCCTCCTCCTTCACCCCGAGCTGCCGGAAGCCCAGCGCATGGGCGCGGACGGCCGCCGCCACCTCCGCCCAGGTCAGCGACTCCCACCGGCCGTCGACCCGGTGGCGCAGCGCTTCCGCGTCGGGTGTCGCGCGCACGCGTGCGCGCAGCAGATCGGGAATGGAACGGCTCACGGCGACCTCCCGATGGGTGGAGCGTTGTTCGGTGGTGCTGGGTGCTGCCGCTCGGCACGCCGGGAGCGCGCTGGTGGGTGGCCCGCTGTCCCGCGTCCACCAGCGCCGGCGTCGCGTCCAGCACCGCCTGCTGACGATTCTGGCCCACGCCCGCCGGCGGCGGGGACGGCGAGCGGGTGGTGCGCGGCCCCGTCGCGGTGGCCGCCGCGGGGCGTCGTCGCGCCTCTAGGGTGAGCGCATGGCTTCTTGGGGTGACCTCGCCGCGTACATCCGCGCCACCTACGACGTGATCTCCGAGCAGGAGGACGAGATCCGCATCCTGTTCAACTTCGAGCAGTTCAGCGAGGACGACGACCGCACGCAGGTGATCATCCTGGTGCGGGAGGTGCTGGACAAGCTGCACGAGTGGGTGCAGATCGCGTCGCCGATCGGCCTCGCGGCGAACGTGGACCTGCGCGCGCTGCTGGAGGAAGTCGGCCACTCGACGATCGCGTGCGGCGCGGCGATCATGGGCGACCACGTGGTGCTGCGCCACTCGCTGCCGCTGGTGGACCTGGACATCCACGAGTTCACCGACCCGCTGGCGCTGCTCGCGGGGACGGCGGACCAGTTGGAGGAGCAGTTCTTCGGCGGCGACAACTACTGAGGAGGGCGGTCGGCGCGCGGGACCGCGCGCCGACCCGGTGAGCCGCGCGCCGACCCGAGGGGCCGCGACGCTCACGACCCCCGGCCGGCCCGCCCCGCGATCCCGTCGAGCAGGAACTCCAGGCCGGTGGCGAAGCTGCCGTCCCAGTCGTCGTCGTAGAGGTACCCGTTGTCGGCCAGCGTCGGGTACCGGTCGCGGTCCGCCGTGAGCTTCGCCTGGCCCACGCGGCGTTCCTCGTCGGTGATGCGCAGCGCCGTCTGCGCGCCCGCCGAGCCGAAGACGTGGTTGTAGAGCGCCCACGCCGCGGCGGCGAGCCGGGTGCCGGACAGCCCGCCGCGGACCAGCGTGGCCTGGAGGACCTCCATCCGCGCGAGGAAGTTCGGCCCGATGGTGGGTCGTCGCCGCGCCGGCACGGCGGCGGCCCACGGGTGGCGCAGCAGCGCGGTCCGCCAAGCGGTCACGACGGCCGTCACGCCTGCCCGCCAGTCCTCGCCGCGCCAGTCGTCCCCGCGACCGTCCTCACCGCCACCGCCACCGCCACCGCCGCCACCGCCCGCCACCGGCACCTCGCCGAAGATCGCGTCCACCGCGAGGTCGATCACGTCGTCCTTGGTGTCGACGTGCCAGTACAGCGACGGCGCGGCCACCGCGAGCCGGTCGGCGAGCCGCCGCATGGTGAGCCGGTCGATGCCCTCCTCGTCGAGCAGGGCGACGGCCGCCTCGACGATCCGGGCGAGCGTCAGCGGCGGCTCGCCCTTGGGCACGCGTCGCGGACGCAGCCAGACGCTGTGCACCTGATCGTCTTTTCCCTGGTCACACCCGTTTCCCACGCTGTCCACCGCACCCGTCCGCCGATGCCGGCCGACCAGCCGGCGCGGTCAGTGTAGTAGCGTGTTCGCCACAACTAACAACGTTCGATACTTCTAACGACGTTAGGCGGTAATGGGTGTGACCGAGCACGAGACCGGGGGACGGCGGCGGTGGTGGGTGCTGCCGGTGGTCTGCGCCGCCCAGCTCCTGGTGGTCCTGGACGGCACGATCGTGAACATCGCGCTGCCGTCGGCGCAGCGGGAACTGGGCCTGACCGACGCGAGCAGGCACTGGGCGATCACCGCCTACGCGCTGGCCTTCGGCGGGCTGCTGCTGATCGGCGGCCGGGTGAGCGGCGCGCTCGGCCACCGGCGGGCGTTCGCCGTCGGCCTGGCGGGATTCGCCGTCGCGTCCGCCCTGGGCGGGCTCGCCGCCGACCCGGTGGCGCTGTTCGCCGCGCGGGCCGGGCAGGGCGTCTTCGCGGCCCTGCTCGCGCCGGCGGGGTTGGCGTTGCTGACCACCACGTTCACCGGCACGCGGGAACGCGGGCGCGCGCTGGGCGTGTTCGCCGGTGTCGGCGCGGCGGGCTCGGCCGTCGGGCTCGTCGCGGGCGGGCTGCTCGCGGAGCACGCGGGCTGGCGCTGGTGCCTCTACGTCAACGTCTCCGTCGCGCTGCTCGCCCTGCTCGGCACGGCGCTCGTGCCCGCCGACCGCCCGAGCGGCCGTCGCGGGCGGCTCGACGTCGCGGGCGCGGTGCTCAGCGCCGCCGGGTTCGGCGCGGTCGTCCTCGCCTGCGCCGAGGCGGGCCCGCGCGGCTGGGGATCACCGGTCGTGCTCGGACCGCTGGCCGGCGGCGCGCTGCTGCTCGCGGCGTTCGCCGCCGTCGAGGTCCGGGCGGCGGACCCGCTGCTGCCGGTGCGCGTGCTCCGGCACCGGGCCCGCTGCGGTGCGCTCCTCGCGATCACCCTGGTGTTCGTCGCGATGTTCGGCTTCTACCTGTTCATGAGCTACTACGCGCAGGACGTGCTCGGGTGCACGCCGGTCCAGGCGGGCCTGGTGCTCATCGTCAACGCGCTGGCCGCCGTGGTCGGCTCGACGGTCGCCGGCCGGCTGCACGGGCGCGTGCCGCCCGCGGCGCTCGTCCTGCCCGGCCTGCTCGCGGCAGCCGCCGGGACGGCCGTGCTGACCCGCCTGCCGCCGCAGGGCGTCGACGTCCTGTGGTCCCACCTCCTGCCCGCCCTGGTGCTCACCGGGCTCGGCCTCGGCTGCGTCCTGCCGCCGACCGCCGCCCTCGCCACGTCGGCCGTCCGACCGGAGGACACCGGCGCGGCCTCGGCGACCTACCACGCGGTGCAGCAGCTCGGGGCCGCGCTCGGCACCGCGCTCCTCAACACCGTGGCGGCCGGCGCGGCCGGGACCCACCTGGCGGCGCACCCGGACGCCGCGCCCGTCGAGGCGCAGGTGCACGGCTACACCACCGCGCTGACCGCCGCCACCGCGATCCTCCTCGCCGCGGTGCTCGTCACCGCGCCCCTGATCGCCTCCCGCGGGCGGGGCACCGTGCCCGCCGCGCGGTAGCGCGCCGTTCCCGAACACCGGAAGGAAGAACTGCCGTGAGCAAGGAAACCGTCACCCTGGTGGACGGCTACGTGCCGGTCATCGACCTCTCGTCCCGAGGCGGCGAGGCGGGGCGCGTGGCCCTGGCCGACGCCATCGGCCGGGCCTGCGAGACGTCCGGCTTTTACGTCGTCGTCGGCCACGGCGTGCCGTCGGACCTGGTGGAGCGGATGCGCACCGTGACCAACGCCTTCTTCCGGCTGCCCGACGCGGAGAAGGACCTGGTCGCGAGCCGTCCAGGCGTGTCCGGGTACCGCCGGTCCGGCGGCACCACCGCGCGGAGCCTCGACCGGAGCACGCCACCCGACATGTGCGAGGCGTTCGGCGTGCACGTCACGGGCGACCTGCCCGACGCCGAGCGGGCGCGCCTCGGCGACTACCCGTCGACCTGGCGGCTCGCCAACGCCTGGCCCGCGAACCCGCCCGGCTTCACCGCCACCTGGCGGGAGTACCTGGCGGCCGTGACGGCGCTCGCCGACGACCTCGTGCGCCTGTCCGCCCGCGCGCTCGGCCTGCCCGAGGAGCACTTCGCCGACCGGTTCGGCCGGCACGTCTCCTCGCTGGTCGCCAACTACTACTACCCGCGCGTGCACGACCCGCTGCCGGGCCAGCTCCGGCGCGGCGCGCACACCGACTTCGGCGCGCTGACCGTGCTGTACCAGGAGCACGACAACGGGGGCCTCCAGGTGCTCCGGGGCGAGGACGACTGGCGGGACGTCCGGGCCGTGCCCGGCGGGCTGGTGGTGAACATCGGCGACCTGATGGCCCTGTGGAGCGGTGGCCGGTGGGTGTCGACCATGCACCGGGTGGTCAACGCCGAGCCGGGGAACACCTCGTCCCGGCTCTCGATCCCGTTCTTCCACCAGCCCGACCACGACGCGCCGGCCGGTGACGTGACCGCCGGTGAGTGGATGGCGGAGAAGACCCGGAAGCTGTTCGCGCCGGCGGACTGAGGCGGGCGCGGTCCGGTCGACGCGGCACACCCGTCGCGTCGACCGGACCGCGAGCACCGCACGAGAGCCCGGCGACGCGTGCCGCCCGAGCCACCACCGACCGCGCCGCAGGAGCCACCACCGACCGCGCCCGGCGCAGGGCGACCGGTGCGCCTACTGCACGGGCCAGGTGTGCACGGGTTCGTTGGTGTGCATCAGGTCCCGGTAGCCGCGCAGCATCCGGCGCAGCGCCTCGGGCCGGTCCAGCGACGTGTGGTCGTAGTGCCGGTGGAAGGAGCCCGCCTGCCACGTCGCGCCGTTCACCCCGGTCAGGCAGCGCTGCTCGATCACGCCGAGCAGCCGGTCCCGCTCCTCCTGCGCCACCTGGAGCTTCACCAGGCCCTCGTGCGCCAGCGGCAGCAGCCGCCGCAGCACCAGCTCGGCCACCGGCACCGTGCCCAGCCCCGGCCAGTACACCTGCGCGTCGAGGCCGTGCCGGGCGCCCGCGGTGAAGTTCTCCTCGGCCGCGCTGAACGACATCTGCGACCACAGCGGGCGTTCCTCCTCCGCCAGCATCCGCACCAGGCCGTAGTAGAACGCCCCGTTCGCCAGCGTGTCCACCACGGTCGGCCCGGCGGGCAGCACCCGGTTCTCCACGCGCAGGTGCGGCTGGTCCCGCACCACGTCGTACACCGGCCGGTTCCACCGGTAGATGGTCCCGTTGTGCAGGCGCAGCTCCGCCAGCGAGGGCGTGTCGCCGCGCTCCAGCACCTGGACGGGGTCCTCCTCGTCGCAGATCGGCAGCAGCGCCGGGAAGTACCGCACGTTCTCCTCGAACAGGTCGAAGATCGACGTGATCCACCGCTCGCCGAACCACACGCGCGGTCGGACGCCCTGCTCCTTCAGCTCGTCGCTGCGGGTGTCGGTGGCCTGCTGGAACAACGCGATCCGCGTCTCCCGCCACAGCTCCTTGCCCATCAGGAACGGCGAGTTCGCGCCCACCGCCACCTGCACGCCGGCGATCGCCTGCGCCGCGTTCCAGTACGCCGCGAACGAGTCGGGCGGCACCTGGAGGTGGAACTGCGTCGAGGTGCAAGCACCCTCCGGCACGATCGAGTCGGCCGTCATCTGGAGCTTGTCCACACCGCTGATGGAGATGTGCAGGTCCTCGCCGCGCGCGGCGAGGACCTGCTCGTTGAGCAGCCCGTAGCGGGGGTTGCCCGACAGCGCGTCCCGCGCCATGTGCTTGGCCTGCAACGTCGGCAGGATGCCCACCATCACCATGTGCGCGTCCACGGCGCGCGCCTTGCGGTCGGCCTCGTTCAGGGAGTCGCGCACCACCGACTCGAACCCGCTGATGCCGCCCGCCGTCAGCTCGCGCGGCGCGACGTTGATCTCCAGGTTCCACTGCCCCAGCTCGGTCACGAAGTCCGGGTCCGCGATCGCGTCCAGCGCCGCCGCGTTGCGCATCGCCGGGTCGCCCGCGTCGTCCACGAGGTTCATCTCGATCTCCAGCCCGGTCATGGGCCGGTCGAACTCGAACCTGGACTCGCTCAGCATCCGGGCGAACACGTCCAGGCAGCTGCGGACCTTCGTGCGGTACCGCGTCCGGTCCTCCCGGGTGAACTCCTGCCGTGCCACCTCGTCGCCCATCACTGCCTCCTAGGTCGTCAAGGCAGGTACCGCGATAGCGGTCACCACAAACCCCTCCCTCGCCAGCCAGCGACCGGTGAACCCGTCCAGGGGCACCCCGTCCACGACCGGCGCCTCGATGAGCACCCGCGCGCGGAACGTGCCGTCGTCCGGGTTGACCGTCAACTCCGCATCCTCGAACCCCAGCCACGTCCGCGCCAGCGGGAACCACGCCTTGTAGACGGTCTCCTTCGCGCTGAACAGCAACCGGTCCCACGCGACCTTGTCGCCCGCCTCGCGCAGCGCCGAGACCATCTCCAGCTCCGAGGGCAGCGCGATGGCCTCCAGCACGCCCGGCGGCGTCGGCTCGTTCGGCTCGGCGTCGATGCCGATCGTCCACACCCGGTCGGTGCGCCCGACCGCCGCCGCGCGGTAGCCCTTGCAGTGCGTGATGCTGCCCACGACGCCGTCCGGCCACGTCGGCTCGCGGCGCGGGCCGGCGAGCAGCGGCACGGGCGGGATGCCGAGCCGCCCGAGCGCGGCCCTGGCGCAGTGCCGCCCCGTGGTGAACTCCTTGCGCCGCTTGTCGACGGCGTTGGCGACGAGCTCGGCCTCCTCCGGGAACAGCTCGACGTCGTGGTCCTCGAACGTGTCGACCGCCGAGACCGCCTCGGGCAGGATGTCGGCGATCACCGGGCGTCCCCTTCCCGCAGCACGTCCAGCAGGGGCGCCCGCGTCCAGCCGCGTGGCTGCCACTCGCGCGGGTAGCCCAGCGACACCTCGTCGAACCGCACGCCGTCCTTGCGGATGGTGCGGGGGATGTGCAGGTGGCCGTACACCGCGACGGCCGCGCGGTAGCGCAGGTGCCAGTCCGCGGTGCGCTCCGTGCCGCACCACAGCGCGAATTCGGGGTACCGCAGCACGAACGTGGGGTCGCGCACCAGTGGCCAGTGGTTGATCAGCACCGTCCGCAGCGCGGTGTCGACCGCGTCCAGCCGCCGCTCGGACTCCGCGACCCGCGCCGCGGACCACGCCTCCCGGCTCGGGTACGGGTCCGGGTGCAGGAAGTACTCGTCCGTGCACACCACGCCCGCCTCCTGCGCCGCGGCCAGCGCGGACGCCTTGTCCGTCGTGCCGGCGGGTCGGAAGGTGTAGTCGTAGAGCGTGAACAGCGGCGCCACCGCGACCGGCCCGCCCGCTCCCTCGAACACCGCGAACTCGTCCTCGGGGGTGAGGACGCCGAGGCTCCGGCACAGCTCGACGAGCTGCTTGTAGCGCACCTCGCCGCGGCTCTGGACCGGGTCGTCCTTCACCGTCCACAGCTCGTGGTTGCCGGGTGACCACACCACCCGGCGAAAACGCTTGCGCAGGGCGTCCAGGGCCCATTCCACGTCGTCGAACTTCTCCGCCACGTCACCGGCCACGATCAGCCAGTCGTCGGGGGAGCCGGGCTCGATCGCCGACACGAAGTCGCGGTTCTGCCGGTAGGTCACGTGCAGGTCGCTGGTGGCAAGCAGGCGCGGTGTCACGGGTCGAGGGTATCCGTCTTCGAGGGGCGCGAGCGGGCTTCCCGAAACCGACCGCTCGCCCGTTCGTCGCGCCTGGAGCGCCGCTGGGCGGTACCCGGGTGGCCGTGTGACGCTGACTCACCCCGTTCGACCGGAACGCGGTTACCGGCGGGCGGCCGGCTTCCTAGCGTGATGGGCATCACGGCAGTCCTGTGGCGGAGGACCTGATGACCGACTACGCACGAACCGCGCAGCCGTTCGGCCGCACGGTGGGCGCCGAGATCGCCCGCCAGGCCCAGCAGCACGCGCACCCGGCCGTCGCGCCCCGGCGCGACGAGGCGGCGCTGGCGACCCTGCTGCGCGCCCGTCAGCGCGGCGACGCCCAGCGCCAGGAACCGTGGGTGCGCAGAGCGCCGGAACCGCCCCGCAAGCCACCGCACGCCGACGTGGTCGAACAGCTGGCGGCCCGACTCGTGCCGCCGTCGCTGTGGGCGATGGTCGAGCCGCTGATCCCGCCGGCGAAGGTCCGCCGCCAGGGCGGCGGCCGCGGCCGGGTGTCGGACCGGGCCCTCTTCACGGCCATCGTGTTCGTCCTGTCGAGCGGCTGCGCGTGGCGGCACCTGCCCGCGACGTTCGGCGTGACGGTGCCGACCGCGCACCGCCGGTTCCAGGAGTGGACCGACATCGGCCTGTGGCTGCGGCTGCGCCGGGTCGCGGCGGAGAACGACTCGCCGGAAGCCGAGTGGCTGCGCCTGCTGCTGGACGCGGCGGAGCGCCGTGCGGGGGGTGTCTGAGCTGTGTTGGATTGCCGCGACTTCGTCGCGGCGGGCTCGGCCGCCCTGTGGTCGGGCTGTCGCGCCTGATTTCCCGCCGATCGAAGAGCGTGATCGGCGGGAAATGAGGCGCGACAGCCCGACGGCGGCCGTGCCGGATGGCCGCTGCTTCGCAGGCGGCGGGAAATGAGGCGCGACAAGCCCGACGGCGGCCGAGCCGTGTGATCCTACGGAGTGAGGAAGTCCCGGCTCGGAGTGCGGGAGTCGGCTGGGGTCGGGATTAGATGTCGTCCTTGGTGCGGTACCAAAGGCGGTAGTTCTGGCCCTCCGGCTTGCACTTGTAGGCGATCCACTTCTTGGCCAGGATGCCGGCTTCACCGGCTGCCACGCACCGCTTCTTGTTGCCGAACAGGCCGTCCTTGTGCGGGTATTCCGCCGAGATCCGCTCCACGCCCTGGGCGTCCTGCGGTGGGGTGGCGGCCTCGGTCGCGCCGGCGGGTGCCGCGACCAGGACCAGGCCGAACGTACCGGCGGCGAGAACGGGGATGACACGTCGGATGACGGACATGGCTGACGATTCCTTCCGGTTGTGCGGTGTTCGCCCGGTGCGCCCTGTGGTGGTCGGTCAGCGGTAGTAGAGCACCCACATCTTCCGGCCCTTGGGCACGCACCGGTATTCCTTCCACCGGCCGGCGGCTTTGTAGCCCGCGCCGACCGCGATGCAGTGGATCGCCTTCTCGTACCGGCCGAACTCCTTCCACTCGCCCTGGTACGCCGACGCCGCGGCGGGCCACGCGGGCTCCTGCGGCGGGGCCGGCGTGCTCTCCGCGGTCGCGGTGCCGCTCATGAGGGAAAGGCACAGCGCGGCGACGCCCGCGACGGCCGGCAGTCGGGTCGCGATCGACATCTCTTCTCCTTCCGGAAAACGCGCGGGAATTCGACACCGGTGCGGCGATCGGATGTCGCCCGGAACGGCGGGGCGATCGCCTGCCACCCCTCGGGTGGTGCCACCGGGCCGCCGGGTCCGGTTCGATTGTGGTCCCGCCGCGACGCGGGACGACAGTCGAGCCACCCGACGGGGAGGGCTTTCACCCCACCGGTCGTCGGGTTCCCGACGGGGTCACCCGCCGTACCGCTCGAAACGCGCTCGCGAATGACGCGGACCACACCACCGCGCCTTGCGCGGGGCGCGGTCCGCTCAGGCGTGCACGCCGGCCCGGTACTTCGGCACCCGGACGCTGACCTTCGTGCCCAGCCCCTCCGCCGTCTCGACGACCAGGCCGTAGTCGTCGCCGTAGCAGCGCCGCAGGCGTTCGTCGATGTTGCCCAGCCCGATGCCCGCGGTCGCGCCGACCTGCCCCGCCAGGGTGCGGCGCAGCGCCTCCGGGTCCATGCCGATCCCGTCGTCCTCGATGGTGATGTGCGCCTCCTGGCCGGCGTCGGCGGCCAGGATGGAGATGCGGCCGGGACCGACCTTGCCCTCCATGCCGTGCCGGACGGCGTTCTCGACCAGCGGCTGGAGGCAGAGGAACGGCACGGTCACCGGCAGCACCTCGGGCGCGATCTGGAGCGTCACCTGGAGCCGCTCGCCGAACCTGGCCCGCTCCAGCGCCAGGTACTGGTCGATCGACCGCAGCTCCTCCGCCAGCGTGGTGAAGTCGCCCGCCCGCCGGAACGAGTACCGGGTGAAGTCGGCGAAGTCCAGCAGCAGCGTCCGCGCCCGCTCGGGGTTGGTCCGCACGTAGGACGCGATGGCGGACAGCGAGTTGTAGATGAAGTGCGGCGAGATCTGCGCCCGCAGCGC
The DNA here is from genome assembly GCF_003634935.1 of Saccharothrix australiensis. Taxonomy (NCBI): domain Bacteria; kingdom Bacillati; phylum Actinomycetota; class Actinomycetes; order Pseudonocardiales; family Pseudonocardiaceae; genus Saccharothrix; species Saccharothrix australiensis. The sequence goes on along the minus strand of NZ_RBXO01000001.1, from coordinate 6,073,432 downwards.
ACGGACCTCGGCCTCCACCAGCCGCGTCCGCGACCGGTCCAGCTCGGCCAGCTCCAGCTGTCCCGACGCCCACCGCGCGACCTCGTTGGTGGCCCGCACCAGCCCGGCGGACGGCTCCCGGCTGTACGCGGCGAGCACGCCGACCACCCGGCCCTCCACCGCCAGCGGCGCGAGCACCGCCGTGTGCACGGTGCAGTCGGGCTCGTCGCACGCGATGTCGAACGCCCGCGTGCGGCCGGTGGCGAACACGTCGCGGGCCAGCGTCATGGCGTCGGCCGCGTGGTGGTCGCCGCTGCCCTCCCACGCCACGACCTCGCTCTCGTCGGTCAGCGCCAGCGCGGGCGTGCCGAGCAGCGTCCGCAGGTGCTTGGCCGACTTCTTCGCCGCCTCCGGCACCAGCCCGGCCCGCAGCGGCGGCGCGGCGGACCACGCCGTGTGCAGCGTCTCGAACGTGATCCGCTGCTCCTGGGTCAGGAAGTCGTTGCGGTGGCGGGACGTGCGCCACAGCGTGATCACCACGGCCAGGCCCGCCACCAGGATCGCGCCCGCCGTCCACACCGCCGTCACCGGCGGTCCTGGCTGCGCAGACCCAGGTTCTCCGGCGCGTGCAACCGCACCATGACGTGGTTCACCCCCGGCGGCACCCTGCGCGGCGTCAGCAGCGACACCACGTACATCACGACGAAACCCAGCGGCACGGTCCACGCCGCCGGCCTGGTCAGGAACACGTTGCCGCCGCCGAGGCCGATGGTGACCAGGCCGGCCACCAGCGCGGGCACGCCGCCCGCCAGCATCCCGGCCACCGCGCCGACCGTGGTGATCCGCGTGCTCCAGATGCCCAGCACCAGCAGCGGGCACAGCGACGACGCGGCCACGGCGAACGCCAGGCCCACCATGTCCGCCACCGGCACCTTGCCCACCAGCCACGTCATGCCCAGCGGCACCACCACCGCGAGCACCGTGGACACCCGGAAGCCGCGCACACCGCGCAACCGCAGCACGTCCCGGCTCAGCACCCCGGCCAGCGACACCGCCAGACCGGACGACGTGGACAGGAACGCCGCGAACGCGCCACCGGCGACGAGCGCGCCGAGCAGCTGCCCGCCCACCCCGTCCACCAGCCTGCTCGGCAGCACCAGCACCACCGCGTCGGTGTCGCCGGTCATCAGCAGCTCCGGCGTGTAGAGCCGGCCGAGCGCGCCGTAGATCGGCGGCATCAGGTAGAAGGTGCCCAGCATCGCCAGCACGATCAGCGTCGTGCGCCGGGCCGCCCGGCCGTTCGGGTTGGTGTAGAAGCGGACGATCACGTGCGGCAGCCCCATCGTGCCCAGGAACGTCGCGATGATCAGCGAGTACACGGCGTACAAGGGGAAGCGCTCGCCGCCGCGCAGCGGCAGCGCCCAGGTCTCGTTGGTGTGGAACGGGATCGACGTCATGCGCGGCACCGCCGCGCCCTCGGGGAACACCAGCCGCGAGCCGGCCGCCACGGTGTGCTCGCCGACCGCGAGCCCGACCGGCCCGTCGACCCGCGCGCCGTCCACCGCCCCGGCCCCGGTGAACACCACCGGCCGGTCGACGTGGATGGTCGTGTCGCCGTCGAACCCGACGGTGGTCTCGCGCGGGAACACCGGCAGCTCCGGCCCGTTCAGGTCGCGCGCGCCGTGCGCGTGCCAGGCCATCACCAGGAACACCACGGGGACGGTGATCGCGGTGAGCTTGAGCCAGTACTGGAACGCCTGCACGAACGTGACGCTGCGCATCCCGCCGGAGATGACGTTGGCCGTCACGACCACCGCGACCACCACCGCGCCCAGCCAGTCCGGCGCGCCCGTGACGGTGTGCAGCGTCAGCCCCGCGCCCTGCAACTGCGGCAACAGGTACAGCCACCCGATGCCCAGCGCGAGCACGCCGGCCACCGCCCGCACCACGGGCGACGCGAACCGCGCCTCGGCGAAGTCCGGCAGCGTGTACGCCCCGCTGCGCCGCAACGGCGCCGCCACCAGCGCCAGCAGCACCAGGTAGCCCGCCGTGTACCCGACCGGGAACCACAGCATGTCCGGCCCGTGGGCGAAGACCAGCCCCGCGATGCCGACGAACGAGGCCGCCGACAGGTACTCGCCGCCGATGGCGGAGGCGTTCCACCACGGCGACACCGTGCGCGAGGCGACGAAGAAGTCCGACGTCGTCCGGGAGATCCGCAACCCGTACGCCCCGACCAGGACCGTGCCGACCGCGACCACCACGACCGCGACGACGCCGTAGGCGCTGTTCACGAACGCTCCACCAGCTCGGCGAACTCGCGCTCGCCGCGCTCGGCCTGCCGCACGTAGAACCAGCCCGCCAGCACGAACACGGGGAACACCAGCCCGCCCAGCAGCAGCCACGGCAGCGGCAGCCCGAGCAGCCGCTGCGCCGCGACCGACGGCGCGAGGCGGAACAGCAGCGGCAGCGCCGCGACGCTCCCGCAGACGACCCCGCACAGCAGCAGGCCGAGCCGCCGCTGGGCCCGGATCAGCGACCGCATGTAGACGGCGCCCAGCTCGCTCTGCTCGTCGATCTCGCGGGACGCCGGGTACGGGCGGCGCACGCGCGGCGCGCGGGTCCGGGGACTGGTCACCACCACCCGCTGCCGGGCGGGCGGCCGGTCCGGCGCGCTCACGGCGACTGCCGGTTGCGCCGCACGAGGAGCTGCCGCAGGTGCCGCGCGTGCCGTCGGCTCACCGGCAGCACCGCGCCGCCGATGTTCACGCTCAGGTGCCCGTCCTCCAGGCGCAGCTCGTCGATGTGCCCGAGCGACACCAGGTGGCTGCGGTGGATGCGGACGAACCCGGCCGACCGCCACCGCTCCTCCAGGCCGTTCAACGCGGCCCGCACCAGCCCGCTGCCGGTCGCGGTGTGCAGCCGGGCGTAGTCGCCGTGCGCCTCGACGTACCGGATGTCGGCCAGCCGGATGAACCGCGTGATGCCGCCCAGCTCCACCGGGATGACCTCGTCGCCCGCGTCGGGCACCTTCTCCACGGGCTTGGCCGGCGCGGGTTCGGCCGCCCTCGACTCCACGACCTCGTGCACGATCCGGTGCACCGACTCGGCCAGCCGCTCCGGCCGCACCGGCTTGAGCAGGTAGTCCAGCGCCTTCAGCTCGAACGCCTCGACGGCGGGCTCCTGGTGGGCCGTGACGAACACGATCGGCGGCGGCTGGGCGAACCGCGACAGCACCCGCGCCAGGTCCAGCCCGTCCAGGCCGGGCATCCGGATGTCCAGGAACACCGCGTCGACCGCCTGCCCGGCGTCCATCGCGCGGTGCAGCGTGCGCAGGGCCTTCGTCGCGTCCGTCACCGCTTCGACGTGCGCCACGCGGGGATCGGACTCCAGCAGGTAGACCAGGTCGTCCAGGGCGGGGGCCTCGTCGTCCACCGCGAGCACCCGGAGCCCGCGCTCCAGCGCGCCGCGGCGGTCCGGCCCCTCGCAGAGCGGGCAGGGGAGTCCTGACGTCATGGATTTCCAATGCGGTTCGACGGCGTCGGCGATGAGTCCATCGGACGGTCATCCTCGCCCCTGGGGGTGGCGGAGGGCAATGAGCGCGGCGCGTCCTCCCGGTCACCCCGCGTGGTCGGGGCGCGGGGTCGCGGCCGGCGCGTCCAGCTCGGTCAGCAGGCCGACCGCCATCTCGACGAAACCGTGGAACCCGCTGCGCCCGGCCAGGTCCAGGGCCAGCCGGGCGTGCCGCACGGCGTCCGACCGCCTGCCGTCGCGGCGCAGGGCCTGCCCGAGGTGGAGGTGGGACCTGGCCATCCCGTACCGGTACTCGCAGGCGGTGGCCAGCTCCAGCCCGCGCAGGTGGGCGGCCACCGCCCGCTCCGGCTCGCCCAGGTTGCGCAGCGCCACGCCCAGCGCGTGGTGCACCTCGCACTCGATGCGCGGGCTGCCGCCCACCTCCTGCGCGAGCGCGAGCGACCGCTGGGCGGTGCGCAGCGCCTCGACGTGCTCCCCGCCCAGCGACAGCGCCGTGGCCAGGTGCGCCATGCCCTCGGCGCGGGGGTGCCGCGCGCCGCTGCGGTACCAGTGCGCCAACGCCTGCCGCAGCAGCGCCACCGCCTGCCCGTACTCGCCCTGCGCGGTGTGGCACCGGCCGAGCAGCGCCGCGCACGTCGCCTCCAGGTTGACGCCGTCCGCCGCCCTGGCCAGCGCCAGCCCCTCCGCCAGCCGGTCGCGGGCCGGCCCGAACTCGCCGCGCATCAGGTGCAGCGCGCCCCACCCGGCCAGCGCCGAGATCCGGACGTGCGGGTGCGCCGGCGCGGCCTCGCCCAGCTCCGCCATCCGCGAGAACGCCGCCGCCGCGGCGGGCAGGTCGCCGAGCTCCAGGTTCACCACCCCGTCGAGCCCGGTGTGCAGCCACCGCGTCCGACCCGACGGCGCGGTCGTCCGCAGGTACGCCTGCGCCATCCGCAGGTCGCCCAGGTTGCGGTGCTCGGTCGCCAGCCACACCACCATCGCCACCTCGGCGTCCCGGTCGCGGGCGGCCCGCGCCGCGCCCAGCGCCGCGCCCACCGCCCGCAGGAACTCCACGTGGTGGCCGTGCGACCCGAAGTACCCGCTCACCGCCTCGATCAGCTGCCACGCCAGCGGCAGCGGCCCGTGCGCCGCGCAGTGCTCGGTCGCGGCCAGCACGCCGGCCCGCTCGGCGGTCAGCCACGCCCGCGCCTCGTCCGCCGGCATCGTCGGCGCGCCCGAGGGCGGGCGCAGCTCCGGGTACAGCACGTCGCCGACCTCGACCGCGGTCCGCAGGTACCACTCGAACAGCCGCCGCCGCGCGCCCTCCACGTCCTCGTCCTCGGCGGTGGCGCGGTCCACGGCGTAGTCGTGCAGCAGGTCGTGCAGCGCGAACCGCTCCGCGCCCACCCGCTGCACGAGGTGCGCCGTGGCCAGCTCCTCCAGCAGCCGCCGCGCCTCGCCGATCGGCGCGCCCAGCAGCGCCGCCGCGCCCGCCGCGCTGAAGTCCGGCCCCGGCACCAGCCCGGCCAGCCGGAACAGCCGCGCCGCGCCGCGACCCAGCGCCGCGTAGGACAGGTCGAACGCCCGCCGCACGGCCGCCGTGTCGTCGTTGTCCACCGCCAGGGCCGCCAACCGGTCGCCGCCGCGCAGTTCGTCCACATAGGACTCGATATCGGCGTGCGGCGAGCCGACCAGGTTGCCCAGCGCGATCCGCAGGGCCAGCGGCAGGTAGCCGCACAGCCTGGCCAGCTCGGCGATCGCGTCGAACTGCGCCAGCGCCGCCTCCGGGCCGAGCGACCGCGCGAGCAGCTTCCACGCCTCGTCGCCGCGCAGCACGTCCAGCCGGACCAGCGCGGCCCGCAGCGGTTTCCGCAGCTCGTTGCGGCTGGTGATGACGACCGAGCACCCCGGCTCGCCGGGCAGCAGCGGCAGCACCTGCTCCACCGACGCGGCGTTGTCCAGCGTGATCAGCACCCGCCGCCCGCGCAGCCGCGCCCGGTAGCCCCGGACCAGGTCGTCCTCGTCCACCGGGATGTGGTCGGCCCGCACGCCCATCGCCCGCAGGAACCGCGCCAGCACCGCCGACGTGGGCAGCGGCGCGGACGTGGAGTGCCCGCGCAGGTTCACGTACAGCTGCCCGTCCGGGTAGCGGTCGCGCGCCGCGTGGCCCACGGCCGTGGCGAACGCGGTCTTGCCCACGCCCGGCGGTCCGCACACCACCACGGTCGCGCCCGCGCGGGTCAGCAGCGCCGTCACGCGCGCCAGCTCGGCGGCGCGGCCCACGAAGTTGCCCACCGGCGCGGGCAGCTGCGACACCGGCGCCCAGGCGTTCGCGGCCGGCTGGTGCAGCGCCGGGTCGCCGGTGAGGATCGCGTGGTGCACCGAGCGCAGCCCGTCGCTCGGGTCGACGCCGAGCTCGCGGGCCAGCGCCGTGCTGGCCTGCCGGTAGGCGTCCAGCGCGTCCGCCTGCCGGTCCACCCGGTACAGCGCGACCATCAGCTGCGACCAGAACCGCTCCCGCAGCGGGTGCTGCGCGGTCAGCCGGCGCAGGTCGGCGATCACCTCGTCGCACCGGCCCAGCCGCAGCTTCACGTCGATCAGCTCGGAGGTCACCCGCAGCCGCTGCTCGGCCAGGTTCGGCGCCTCCGCCTCGTGCAGCGACTCCGAGGGCACGTCCGCCAGGGGCGCGCCGCGCCACTCGGCCAGCGCCCGCTCGTAGGCCGCGCACGCGGCCACGTGGTCCTCCGCCGCGACCAGCGCCGCGCCCTGCTCCGCCAGGTCGGTGAACCGGTGCAGGTCCAGCGCGTCGTGCCGCAGCTCGATCCGGTAGCCGGTGGGGGTGGTGTGGATCAGCTGCGGGTCGCCGAGGGCGCGGCGCAGCCGCATCACGTACACGGGCAGCGTCTGGGCGGCGCGGTCCGGCGGCTGCTCGCCCCACACCCGGCGGATCAGGTCGGCGGCGGGCACCGAGCGGTTCGCGCCCAGCAGCAGCGTCGCGAGGACGATCCGGTGCTTGGCGGCGGTGATCGGGACGATCCGACCCTCCCGGCGGACCACCAGCGGCCCGAGCACGCCGAACTCGTCCTGCGACAGGGTCAATCGCCTCCGCTCCCTCCCGACCTTGACATGCTGGTACCCCGGCCGACGCCGGAGTACCACCGGATGGACCGAAGCGCTACAGCCTGCCGACTTCGGTGATCCGCACCGCGGCCGTGCCCAGCTCGTCGGACGCGGCGAGGTCGACCTCGGCGGTGAAGCCCCAGTCGTGGTCCGCGGCTGGGTCGTCGAAGACCTGCCGGACGACCCAGCGGCCGGGCTCCTCGGTGATCACCAGCAGGGCCGGGCCGCGCGCGTTCGGGCCGAGGCCGATCTCGTCGTGCTCCTCGAAGTACGGCTCCAGCGCGTCCGCCCAGTCCTCCGCGCCCCAGCCCGCGTCGCCGTCCAGCTGCCCCAGCTCGTGGTAGTTCCGGCGCGCCGCCAGCTCGACCCGGCGGAACAGGGCGTTGCGCACCAGCACCCGGAACGCGCGCGGGTTGCGGGTGACCGCGGGCGGCGCCTCGTCCAGCACGGCCCCGGCGTCCTCGGCGCCCGGATTGCGCAGCTTCTCCCACTCGTCGAGCAGGCTGGAGTCCACCTGGCGCACCAGCTCGCCGAGCCACTCCACCAGGTCGTTGAGGTCCTCGGTCTTCGCGTCGCCCGGCACGGTCTGCCGCAGCGCCTTGTACGCGTCGGCGAGGTAGCGCAGCACCAGGCCCTCGGAGCGGGCGAGCTGGTAGTAGGACACGTACTCGCCGAACGTCATCGCCCGCTCGAACATGTCCCGCACCACGGACTTCGGCGACAGGTGGTGGTCGGCGACCCACGGGTGCCCGCGCCGGTAGGTGGCGAACGCGGCCTCCAGCAACCCGGCCAGCGGCTTGGGGTGCGTGACCTCCTCCAGCAGTTCCATCCGCTGGTCGTACTCGATGCCGTCGGCCTTCATCGCGCCGATCGCCTCGCCGCGCGCCTTGTGCTCCTGCGCGGACAGCACCTGGCGCGGGTCGTCCAGCGTGGACTCCACGATCGACAGCACGTCCAGCGCGTAGCTCGGCGACTCGCGGTCCAGCAGGTCGAACGCGGCCAGCGCGAACGGCGACAGCGGCTGGTTGAGCGCGAAGTTGACCTGGAGGTCGACGGTCAGCCGCACGTGCGGCCCGTCGCGCTCCACCACGCCCGCCGCCAGCAGCGCCCGGTACATCGAGATGGCGCGCAGGATGTGCCTGCGCTGCGCGGGCCGGTCCTCGTGGTTGTCCTCCAGCAGGTGGCGCATGGCGGCGAAGGTGTCGCCGGGGCGGCCGATCACGTTGAGCAGCATGGCGTGGCTCACCGCGAAGCTGGACGTCAGCGGCTCGGGGTCGGCGTTCTTGAGGCGCTCGAAGGTCTGGTCGCTCCACGAGACGAAACCCTCGGGCGCCTTCTTGCGCACGACCTTCCGCCGCTTCTTCGGGTCGTCGCCCGCCTTCGCGAGCGCCTTCTCGTTCTCCACCACGTGGTCGGGGGCCTGCACGACGACGGTGCCCATCGTGTCGTAGCCCGCGCGGCCGGCGCGGCCCGCGATCTGGTGGAACTCACGGGCCTTGAGGTGCCGGGTGCGCGTGCCGTCGTACTTGGAGAGCGCGGTGAACACCACCGTGCGGATGGGGACGTTGATGCCGACGCCGAGCGTGTCCGTGCCGCAGATGACCTTCAGCAGACCCGCCTGCGCGAGCTGCTCGACCAGGCGGCGGTACTTGGGCAGCATCCCCGCGTGGTGCACGCCGATACCGTGGCGGACGAGCCGGGACAGCGTCTTGCCGAACCCGGAGGTGAACCGGAACCGCCCGATCATGGCGGCGATGGCGTCCTTCTCGGCGCGGGTGGCGACGTTGACGCTCATCAGCGACTGCGCGCGCTCCAGGGCGGACGCCTGGGTGAAGTGGACCACGTAGATCGGCGCTTCCCGGCCGTGCAGCAGCTCCTCGATCGTCTCGTGCAGCGGCGTCGTCACGTACTGGAAGTTCAGCGGCACCGGGCGCTGGGCCGAGCGGACCGTCGCGGTCGGGCGGCCGGTGCGGCGGGTCAGGTCCTTCTCGAAGAACGTGACGTCGCCCAGCGTCGCCGACATCAGCACGAACTGCGCCTTCGGCAGCTCGATCAGCGGCACCTGCCACGCCCAGCCGCGATCGGGCTCGGAGTAGAAGTGGAACTCGTCCATGACGACCTGGCCGACGTCGGCGTCCGCGCCGTCGCGCAGGGCGATGTTGGCGAGGATCTCGGCGGTGCAGCAGATGATCGGCGCGGACTCGTTGACGCTGGCGTCGCCGGTCATCATGCCGACGTTCTCCGCGCCGAACGTGTCGATGAGGGCGAAGAACTTCTCCGACACCAGGGCCTTGATCGGCGCGGTGTAGTAGGTGCGCCTGCCCGCGGCCAGCGCGGCGAAGTGCGCGCCGAGGGCGACCAGGCTCTTGCCCGAGCCGGTGGGCGTGCTGAGGATGACGTTCGAGCCGGAGACGATCTCGATCAACGCCTCCTGCTGCGCGGGGTACAGCTCCAGGCCCCGGCCTTGCGCCCACTCGGCGAACGTTTCGTAGAGGAGGTCCGGGTCGGCGGTGGGCGGCAGCAGGTCGGTGAGAGTCATCGCAGGCAGATCATAGGGGTAGCGCCGGCCGGTGGCGGTCGGCGCACGTGGCCCGGTGCGCCGCGCGGACGGCAGGCGGTGGTCCGGTGGGGGTGGTCAGCGGGTGTTCGCGGCACCGCCGTGGTGCTCGGCGACGACGGCCGCCGGCGCGGCGGCCAGCTCGGCGCGCGCCTGCTGCGGGGTCAGCCGGCGCATCCCGGCCGTGACGCAGCGGCGCACCAGGGCGGGCTGCTCGCGCAGCAGCCGCAGCCCGCGGCGGAGCAGCAGGGGTACGGGCTTGCGCGCCTCCGCCACGTCGCGGGCGAACCGGCGCGCGAACGTGACGAGGGCGTCGGGCGCCAGCACGATGGCGTCCCGCAGCACGCCCGCCTCCCGGCAGCCCGCCACCAGCCGGTCCGCGAACAGGCCCTCGGCGATGAACGGCCCCCGCGCCTCCACGACGCGGCACCCGACCCGCCGGTCCTCGCCGAGCGCGTAGACCGGCGCCTCCACCCGGCCGGTGGTGGCCAGCCCGACCACCGCCCGCAGCGCGTCGCCGGTGTTCCACGACTCCTCGGCGTCCCAGTCGGGGCGGCCCGCCTCGTCGCGCGGCAGCAGCGGGTCGTCGCCCTCGCGGTAGAAGTCGTCCAGGCGGAGCACCGGCCAGCCCAGGTCGGCGGCGAGGGTGGACTTGCCCGAGCCGGACGGACCGGCGAGCAACACGACGCGTGCGTGAACGGCGGATGTCGGCACGGGGCACGATTCTCGCACGATCGGGGAACCGAGGTGACGTCACCTTTGTCCGATCGTGCACCGGTGGTGCTCCCGTTGTGCACCCGACCTGGTCTTCCGGCGGCCGGGAACGCCACGATGTGCGGCATGCGAAGGGTGCGCGGCGTCGAGGACCCCGAGCGGTCGCGCGAGCGGCCGGCCGACGACGGACCGCGACGGCACGCGCCACCACCGACGGTCGCCGCACCGGGGCACCGGCCCGAACCGCGGCTGACGCCGGGCGGGCGCGGTGGGCGCACGACTCCGGCGGCGGGCGGCTCGACCTTCGGCGCACCGGGTCTGCCGGACGGCGCGGCCGTGCCCGACGGCTACGCGGCCGGCTCGACCGGCGCGCACGGCGGGTCGGGCTACGGCGGGTTCGGGCATGGCGGGTCCGGGTACGGCGGGTTCGGGCCGGGTGGGCCGTCCTGGCCCGGCAGGGGCGCGCAGGGCGGGCTCGGCCACGGCGGGTACGGGTACGGCGGGTATGGCCCGCCGGGGCCCGGCGGCTCGACGGGCGTGCTCGGCGCGGTGCCCGGCGGCGCGGCGGCGCGGGGCGGCGTCGGACCCGCCGGCGTGGGGGGCCCGCAGGGGTTCGGCATGTTCCCGCCGGTCGCGGGCACCGGCCGGGAGGAGCACCGCGCCCGCGACGACCACGGCCTCGACCTGCTCGACGACCTGCGGCCCGCGTGCCCGCCCGTGCTCGGCGAATGAGCGGTGGCTTCCGGGTCGACCCGGACGAACTGGCCGGGTTCGCCGACCGGCTCGCCGACGCGGCCGACGAACTGGGCGCGGTGCGGTCCGCGCTGGCCGAGCCGGTCGGCGACCTGGGTCCGGGCGGCATCGCGGCGGCCGTGACCGGCTTGCTCGCGGAGTGGTCGGACACGGTGCGGGGCCTGGACGTGACCGGGGTCGCGGAGTCGGTGCGCGCGGCGGCCGCCACCTACCGGCAGGCCGACGAGCTGCGCCGTGACTGACTACCGGGGCCTGGGCTTCGACCCGGTGCCGGGCAGCGCGGAGGCCGTCGCGGCGGTCAGCGCGCGGTGCTCGTTCGACGTGGTCGTGCCCCGCGTGCCCGACGGGTGGACGGGCGCGGCGGCCGACGGACTGGCCACGCGGTTGGCGGCGGTGGTGTCGGAGCTGGCGGAGGTGCGGCGCGCGATGCGCGGTGCGGCGGAGGTGCTCGACTCCTGGGCCACCACCCTGCTGGACAACCAGCGGCGCGCCGAGGAGCTGGACCGGCGGGCCGTGCGGTTGCGCCGCGACCTCGCCGAGGCCGTCGACGAGGTGGACCAGGCCGGTGCGCTCGCCGGCCTCGCCCCGGCGCACGCCGAGGCGCACGCCGCCGTGGCCCGGCACGACGACCTGGTCGGGCGGCTGGACGAGGTGCTGGGTGAGGCGCGGCTGCTGGCGCGGGACCACCACGCCGAGGCGGGCCGGGTCGCCGCGCGGCTGCGGTCGGAGGAGGCGTCCGCGCTGTCCGACACCCTGACCGGCTTGTCGGCCGCCACCGCCGAGCTGGCGTCGGTGCTGCTCGGCGCACCCGTGACCGCCGCACCGCGCGGCGCGGCGGCGGCGTTCGCGGCGGGCCTGGGGTGAGGCTCGCCCCCGTGCCGGGCGTCACCCCGGTGGCACTCGGCTCGCCCGGACGCACCGCCGCGGAGCTGCTGGCGGTGCTGCGCCGGGTCAAGGGCTCCCGCGAGCCCGGCCTGGAGGTGTCGGCGGCCCGCGCGGCGGAGCTGGCGCACCGGCACGGCTGCGGGCTGCTGGCGGTGGTCGAGCACCGCGACGCGGACCCGGCGCTGCTGATGGCCGCCGTGCTGCCGGTGGACCGGTCCGCCGACCCCGCGCTCGGCCTGCGCCTGGACGGGCCGGCGATCCGGGACGTCACGAAGGGCGTGACCGCGACCGGCTGCCCGGTCGTGATCGTGGAACGCATCCCGGTGACCGGTTCCGGCGCGCAGCTCCAGGTCGTGGTGACCGACCCGGCGCGGCCGCGCGTCGCCGTGTTCACCCTGCACTCGCCGACCGGGCGCGGGTGGCTGGACGTGGCCGGGCTGGCGGGGCGCTTCGTGTCGGGGATGGAGTTCCAGCGGCCCGAGTCCCGGTGAGGCGGCCCTCGCGGTGCGCTGACGCGATCGAGCCGTCCGCTCGGTGATCGGCGTCACACCTGCTCTCGCTTTTTGCGACAGAAAGTCGTAATCTTGACGACAGGTCGTCGTAAAAAGGGGTGCACGCCGTGACGGAGCAAACCCGGAAGCTGGTCGTCGTGACCGGAGCCTCCACGGGCCTGGGCGCGTCGGCCGCCCGCGAACTGGCTGGTCGGGGGTTCCACGTCCTGGCCGGCGTGCGGCGCGACCGCGACGCCGACGCCATCCGGTCGACCGGCGTCGAGCCGGTCACCCTCGACATCACCAAGGCCGAACAGGTGGCAGCACTCGCCGCGCGGGTCGCCGACGACCCGCGCGCGCTGCACGCGCTCGTCAACAACGCCGGCATCCAGGTGAACGGACCGGTCGAAGCCCTGCCGATGGCGCAGTGGCGGTGGGTGTTCGAGGTCAACCTGTTCGGCCACATCGCCGTCACCAGGGCGCTCCTGCCCGCGCTGCTGCGCGACAAGGGGCGGGTGATCACCATCAGCTCGATCGGCGGCAAGGTCGCCCTGGCCACCTACGGCGCGTACGCCGGCGCGAAGTTCGCCCTGGAAGCGGTCAGCGACTCGCTCCGCCGGGAGGTCGCTCCGCTGGGCGTGCGGGTGGTCGTGGTCCAGCCCGGCGGCGTCCGCACGGAGATGGCCGCCCGCGGGATCGCGACGGCGAACGACCTGGCCGCCCGGATGACGCCCGAGCAGGACGAGCGCTACGGCGACCTGGTCCGGGCGACCAACGCGCTGATGGCCTCGGGCACCGCGGCGGGCGTGACCGCCGACGCCGCCGCACGGGTCGTCGCGAAGGCCGTGACGACCCGCAGACCGCGCACCCGCTACACCATCGGCCTGGACGCCGCCCTGATCACCCGCCTGGCCCGAGTCCTGCCCGACCGCGCGCTCGACCGCATCGCCGCCGCCAACCTGCGCCGCCACCACCCGCCGGGAACCACCGCGTGACCCGCGCGACCTCCGACCCGCGCCGGATCACCGGCTCGGAGCGGTGCGCACGGGGAACCGCGATGGGAGAGGATGACCGGGTGCCGCGGATCCGGGGAGCCAGCATCGAGGAGCACCACGAGATGGTGTGGGCCGCCCTCGCCGAGGCGCTGCGGCAACTGCTGCTGGAGCGCGACTACGACTCGATCAACATGGGCCACATCGCGGCCAGGGCCGGGCTCGCGCGCAACACGCTCTACAACTACGCCCACGACAAGAGCGCGCTGGTCCTGGCGCTGACCCGACGGGCGGGCCGCCCCGCGGTCGAGCGCGTGACCGAGGTCGCCGCGCGGTCCGCGGAGCCGGCCGCGGACCGGATGCGGGAGATCATCGAGGTGGTCCTGGAGTCGTTCCGGGACCGGACCATGCAACTGGTGTTCCGGCCGGGCTCCGGCGCCCCTGTCGCCGAGGGGCCGGACAAGCCGTTCCACGCGATCGTGGTCGCGGTGGAGGACGTCGTCCGGGACGGCATCGCGCGCGGGGAGTTCCGCGACGTGGGCGACGTGCACCTCGTGGTGGAGCTGCTGTCCGGTGTCATGCGCGCGGGCGCCGAACGCATCGGTCGAGACCCGGCCGCCTTCGCGGCCACGGTCCGCGCGGCGCGGGAGATCGTCCTCGCGTCGCTGGCCCGCGGCCAGGGGTAGAACCCGTCGAGCTGAGCCCGGAACAGCACGGCGTCCGCACCGCCCGACGCCTCCCGGCCGCCACCGCCACCACCCGGCGCAACCGCCGACCGGACCCGTCACCCGGTTCACGGGCACCTACGGCCACCGACCCGGTCGCGCGCCACCCGTCCAGCGGCCCCGGAACTCGCTCGGCGTCCGGCCGACCACCTGCCGGAACGTCCGGGAGAAGTGCGCGGCGCTGACGAAACCGCAGTCGCGGGCGATCTCGCCGATGCCGCGCCCCGCCTTCGCCGGGTCGCACAGCAGCGCCTTGGCCCGGTCGACGCGCAGGCCCCGGATGCGCTCGGACACGCCCTGGCCGTCGTCGAACAGCTGGTAGAGGCGGCGGCGCGAGATGTGCAGCGCCCGCGCGATCACGTCCGCGCCCAGGTTCGGGTCGGACAGGTGCTCGCGCATGAACTCCAGTGCGTCGCGCCGGCGCGCGGCGGGCGAGTCCACCCGCTCCAGCTCGGCCTTCAGCGCGCTGCGCAGCACGAGTTCGGCCAGCCCGAGCAGGTGGTGCGCCAGGCCGTGCGGGTCCAGCACGTGCGCGGCGGGGAGGACGTGCGCGACCGCGCCCGCGACCACCGAGCGCAGCGCCGCGTCGGCCGGCACGGGCCGGAACATCAGGGGCTTCAGCTCGGTGAACCCGATGGTCAACCGGGTCTCGGCGACGGTGAGCAGCACCGCGCCTGCCGGCACGACGTGCAGCGAGCAGTCGGGCAGCCGGAGTTCCACGCCGCTGTTCGGCAGGCCCTCCGGCACCGCGCAGCCCACCAGCAGTTGGATGTGCTCGGGCGGACCGGACGTGCCGTTGAGCGCCGCCCTGGCCGCGGCGGCGCCCGATGCGCGCACGGTGAGCAGCCCGCCGGCGACCTCCACGGCGGTCAGCGTACGGCCCGCCGGGCTCGCGCGGACCCGCCGACCGCGAGGGCGACCGCCCGTGCGGTGCCGAGCCGGGCCGACACCGCCGGCCGGTGCGCGGAACCCCGCCGCACGCCCGGCCGGCCGGGCCGCGCCGGGCGACTACAGTCGAACACGTGGACGAAGGGCTGTTCGACGAGGGTTTGTTCGGCGTGGGCGAGGAGGAGCGGGCGCAGCGGATCGCCGCCAACGCGCCGCTGGCCGTGCGGATGCGCCCGCGCACGTTGGACGAGGTGGTCGGCCAGGGCCACCTGCTCGGACCGGGCGCCCCGCTGCGCAGGCTGGTGGAGGGCTCCTCGCCCGCGTCGGTGCTGCTCTACGGCCCGCCCGGCACCGGCAAGACGACCCTCGCCACGCTCGTGTCGCAGGCCACGGGCCGCCGGTTCGCGGCCCTGTCGGCCCTGTCGGCGGGCGTGAAGGAGGTGCGCGCGGTCATCGACGAGGCGCGCCGCCGCCTGGTCCGCTCCGGCGAGTCGACCGTCCTGTTCATCGACGAGGTGCACCGGTTCTCCAAGACGCAGCAGGACGCGCTGCTCGGCGCGGTGGAGGACCGGATCGTGCTGCTGGTCGCGGCGACCACGGAGAACCCGTTCTTCTCGGTCGTCTCGCCGCTGCTGTCCCGGTCGCTGGTGCTCCAGCTGCGGCCGTTGGGCGACGACGACGTGCGCGCCCTGGTCCGCCGGGCCGTCGCGGACGAGCGCGGGCTGGGCGGGCGGGTCACCCTGGAGCCGGCCGCCGAGGACCACCTGGTGCGGCTCGCGGGCGGCGACGCCCGGCGCGCGCTGACGGCGCTGGAGGCCGCCGCCGACGCGGTGGCCGGCGCCGGGTCGCTGGACCTGGCGACGCTGGAGGCGACGGTCGACAAGGCCGCCGTCCGCTACGACCGCCAGGGCGACCAGCACTACGACGTGACCAGCGCGTTCATCAAGTCCATCCGGGGTTCGGACGTGGACGCGGCGCTGCACTACCTCGCCCGGATGATCGAGGCCGGCGAGGACCCGAGGTTCATCGCGCGGCGGCTGGTGATCCACGCCAGCGAGGACGTCGGCATGGCCGACCCGACCGCGTTGCAGACCGCCGTGGCCGCCGCGCAGGCCGTGCAGCTGATCGGGCTGCCCGAGTGCGCGCTGCACCTGGCGCACGCGACCATCCACCTGTCGACCGCGCCGAAGTCGAACGCGGTGACGGTCGCGATCGGCGAGGCCGTGGCCGACGTGCGGAAGGGGCTGCTCGGCACGGTGCCCGCGCACCTGCGGGACGGCCACTACGCGGGCGCGGCGAAGCTGGGCAACGCGCGGGGCTACCGGTACCCGCACGACGTGCCGGAAGGTGTGCTGACCCAGCAGTACCCGCCGGACGACCTCGTGGGCCGCGACTACTACGCGCCGACCGGGCGGGGCGCGGAGCGCCACCTCGCCGAGCGCCTGCCGAAGCTGCGCCGGGTGGTGCGGGGCCAGGAGTGACCGGGGGAGCCGGCGCCGGCGTAAATCCGGTGCCGATCAGGGCCGCGTCTGCGACGGTGTGCGCCGTGACTACCGCTCCGCCCGCCAACGGACACGCCCTGCTCGACTTCAACTCGCCGCTGTCCGACGCCAAGTCGTACGACCTGATCGCCTCGCTCGCCCCGCTCACCGGCGGCACCGTCGTGGACTACGGCTGCGGCTGGGCGGAACTGCTGCTCAGGGCGGTGGAGCACGAACCGGGCGCGACGGCGCTGGGCGTGGACTCCGACGAGCGCGCCATCGAGCGCGGTCGGGCGAACGTCGAGGCCCGCGGCCTGGGCGGGCGCGTGCGGCTCGACCTCGCGGACGTGACGACCTGGGAGGCCCCGCCGGCGGACGCGGTCATCTCGATGGGCGCGTCGCACGCGTGGGGCGGCACCCGTGCCACCCTGGACGCCATGCGCTCCCGCCTCAAGCCGGGCGGGCGGCTGCTGCTCGGCGACGGGTTCTGGGCGGCCGAGCCGAACGCCCGCACGCTGGAGACCTTCGACCGCGACGAGTTCGAGCCCCTCGACGGGCTGGTGGACCTGGCGCTGGCCGCCGGCTTCCGGCTGCTCAACCTGACCACCGCCACGTCGGACGAGTGGGACTCGTTCGAGTCGCGCTGGTGCGCGAGCCGCGAGCGCTGGCTGCTGGAGCACCCGGACCACCCGGAGGCGGACGAGGTGCGGGCGATCGTGGACGAGCACCGCGACGGCTGGCTGAAGGGCTACCGGGGCGTCCTCGGTTTCGCCTACCTCACGCTGGTCCGCCGGTAGGGACCCGCCGTCCCGTCCGGCCGGGGATACCGGGCGGGGCGGCACCCGCCCGCTCCCGGTACGACCACGCCCGGTACGACCGCAGGCGACCCGACCGGCCCGCGAGCCGGTGCCCGGCGCGCCCGACCGGCCCGCGGAGCCGGCGCGCCCGACCGGGCCGGTGCCCGGCGCGCCCGACCGGTCAGACGCCGGCGAGGATCTTGATGGCCTTCGTCGTGAAGGCGGGCGGCTTGATCGACGACGAGCACCGGCTGCCGCCGCTGGGCCGGACGTCGTTGCGGTGCACGGTCACCTCGTAGGCGTGCCCGGCGGTCCGCACGGTCACCGCCCACGACTCGCCGTCCGGCGCCTCCAGCGGGCGCTCCTCCACGGCCAGCGCGGCGTCCAGCCCGCGCAGCCCGAACTCCTTGCGCACCACGATCTCCGCGAACTGCGACCACGGGCTCGGCGCGGTGGTCCGGCCCCGCAGGTGCTCCGGCAGGACGTGCCCGCCCACCGCCGACTTCGCGATCAGGCTCGCCTCGTTCGGGTCGAGCTGGCCGTGCATGAACCCGTCCGGCACCACCAGCAGGTTGCCCGCCCAGCGGTCGCCACCGACGTGGCTGACCTCCCACGCCCGTCCGGGGTGGTTCTCGCCCAGCACACCCGCCAGCGGCCGGCCCAGCACCGCGCAGCACACGTCCTTCGTGCCGTGCGTGCAGACCAGGAACAGCGGGCCGTCGACGCGCTCGCCGTGGCCGGGCAGGCCCGCCGCCACCGCGGCGAGGTCGAGCGAGGCCAGTTCCGCGAGGTCGGCGACCTCCAGCCGCTCCAGCCACCGGTTGCCGGGCACCCCGCTGCCCACGTACACCGCGCGCGGCGCGGACGGGTCGCGCCGGTGCTTGCCCGGCCGGCGGATGAGCAGCGGCCGGAGGCCAGCCGCGCGCAGGGGCTCCAGCCGCTCGGGCGGGAGCACCGGCGCGAGCGTCCGCTCCACCGCGTCGACCGGCCACGGCCCCGGCTGCTCGACCAGCAGCCAGGACCTCATCCGCGTCGCGGTGCCCGCCGGGCTGCTGCCGAGCAGCCGGGTGACCACCGCGCAGCCAGGCAAGCCGTCCGGACTTACGTTAGGCATACCTAAGCTTATCGGATCATTCGGGTGCCAGTAGACCCTGAGTGACCAATTCTCCGAGCAGTGCTCGCACTGTCACCCGATCGAGGGCGGGCGCTCCGGCGTCCACCAGTGATTTCACCGAGTGCCGCGCGCTGCCGGCCAACCGCTCCAGCACGGGCCTCGCCGCCGCCGCGAACACCAGCCGCCTGCCCGCCGCGGCCAGCGTCACCGTCGAGGCGTCCGAGGTGAGCACGGCGCGCGGGGTGAGCAGGCGCACCTCCGCCTCGTCGCCGGGCGGCAGGAGCTCGCGCGTCGCCGTCCACGGCAGCCCCATGACCGACATGGCCGGCCCGTGGGCGTCCCGGTCGGCGAGGAACCGGCCGACCACCCCGCCGTCCATCAGCTCGGCCACCCGCGCGCGCAGCACGTCGGCGTGCGCCGCCTGCTCCTCGGGGGTGGCGAACCGGGGCAGGTCCGCGCGGAACACCTCGTCCGCGCGCAGCCGGTCGGCCAGCCACGCCACCAGGTCCACGCCGGTCGCCCGGTTGAACCCGATGGTCAGGTGCAGCGACTCCTCGCCGATCGCCGAGACGTCGTGCCAGTGCCCGCGCGGCACGTACAGGACGTCGCCGTCCTCCAGGATGAAGTCGTCCAGCGGCTCGTCCGACGGCGGCTCCGGTTGCGCCACGTCCCGCTGCAACGGCGCGGGCCGCGTCGGGCCGTGCACCCGCCACCGCTTGCGGCCGGAGACCTGCACGATGAACGCGTCGTGGTCGTCCCAGTGCACGTCGAAGCCGTGCGTGACGCCCCACCCCGCGTACAGGTTGACCTGCACCCGCTCGCGCAGCTCGTGCTCCAGCGACACGGCCAGCTCGTGCACCGACCCGACCAGCTCGTTGACCGAGTCGAGCACCAGGGTCGCGCCGCCGCGCATCCGCTCCGCGAACGCGGCGGGCAGCAGCCGGGCCACCGGACCGGTGCGCCGGGTCTCCACCAGCTCCGAGTAGGTGTGCGCGGGCACGACCTCGCCGTCCTGCGCGAGCCGCACCCTGGGGAACTCCAGGCGGTGCTCCCGCAGCACCCGGTTGACGTCCGCCCAGCTCAGGAGGTCGGCGAACCGCCCGGCCCGTCCGGGGAACCGGCGGTGCCCCCGACCCTGCACCGTGTGGAAGAAGCGGCTGACCCCGACCGGTGCGACGAGGTCAGCCAGCGCGTGCCCCACGCCCATCGCTCGGTGCTAGTCGTTGTTGTCGTTCTCGTCGCCGCCGGTCTTCAGCCGGTCGACCGCGCCGGTGAGCGCCTCCGCGCTGAGCAGCAGGCCGCTGGACGGCGCCTCGTGGGTCTCGATCTCCTGTGCCATGCCGTGTCCTCCTCGCTGGATGGGAACAGCGAAGATCACGGTAGTGCAGCGGAACGGCCCTGGTCATCGGTCATCCGAGTACTTCTCACATGCGCGCGGGCTGCCGATCGGGGGGTTCCGGCAGGCACAACGGTGATCCACCAGAGGTCATTCGGGCGACACGCGGTAACCTGGGTCGCCCACGCACCCAGCAAGCCCTATTCAGGAGGATCCGTGTCGCCAGGGCAGATCGCCGCGCTGGTCGTCGCCGGCGCGTTCGTGCTGCTGGTGATCCTGCTGGCCGTACCGCTGATCAAGCTGGGCCGCACGCTGGACGAGGCCACCATCGCGATCCGCAAGGCGCACCAGAACAGCGACCCCCTCTTCACCGGCGCGAACACCACGATCACGCACGTGAACACCCAGCTTGAACGGGTGGACGGCATCACCGCCAACGCGCGCGCGGTCACCGGCAACGTCTCCGCGCTCACCTCGCTGTTCACCGCCACCCTGGGCGGGCCCCTGGTGAAGGCCGCCGCGCTGTCCTACGGCGTCAGCAAGGCCATCCGGGCGCGCCGCAGCGCCGCGCAGGCCCCGAAGAAGCACTCCCGGCGAGGTCGGCGATGAGGCGGCTGTTCTGGTTCGGCCTCGGCATCGCCGCCGGCGTGTTCGCCACCCGCAAGGCGGGCCAGGCCGCGCACGCCGCCACCCCGGCGGGCATCGGCGCGAACGTCGGCGAGGGCCTGCGGGAGCTGGCCGGCGCGATCGGCTCGTTCGGCGCGGAGGTGCGCGCCGGGATGTCCGAGCGCGAGCAGGAGCTGCACGACACCGTGGAGCGGCAGACGGGCTTCACGCCGGGTCGTCGAGCGCGCAGGGCGAACGACCGCTAGGGGTCGTTCGCCTCGCCGTGCCCGATCCGCGCCCGAACCCACTCCGTGATTGAGGACAGACCCGTGCAGACCCACGAGATCATCAAGCGCTTCCGCGAGCACTTCGAGCGCGCCGGCCACACCGTCGTGCCCAGCGCGTCGCTGATCCTGGACGACCCGAACCTGCTGTTCGTCAACGCCGGCATGGTGCCGTTCAAGCCGTACTTCCTCGGTGAGGCCCCGGCGCCGTACAAGCGCGCCACCAGCATCCAGAAGTGCGTGCGCACGCCCGACATCGACGAGGTCGGCAAGACCACCCGCCACAACACGTTCTTCCAGATGGCGGGCAACTTCGCGTTCGGCGACTACTTCAAGGAAGACGCCATCCGGCTGGCCTGGGAGCTGATCACCGGCGCGCAGGAGGACGGCGGCTTCGGCTTCGACCCCGAGCGCATCTGGGTCACCGTCTACCTCGACGACGAGGAGGCCATCGGGCTCTGGCAGCGGATCGCCGGCCTGCCGCCGGAGCGCATCCAGCGCCGGGACGGCAAGGACAACTACTGGGACATGGGCGTGCCCGGTCCCGGCGGGCCCTGCTCGGAGATCTACTACGACCGCGGCCCCGAGTACGGCGCGCCCGGCGGCCCCGTGGCGGACGAGGACCGGTACCTGGAGATCTGGAACCTGGTCTTCATGCAGGACGTGCGCGGCGAGCAGAGCCCCAAGCTGGGCCACCCGCCGATCGGCTCGCTGCCGAAGAAGAACATCGACACCGGCATGGGCGTCGAGCGCGTCGCGGTGCTGCTCCAGGGCGTGGACAACGTCTACGAGACCGACCTGGTGCGGCCGGTGATCCAGGCGGCCGAGGAGCTGTCCGGGCGCAAGTACGGCGACAACCCGGTGGACGACGTGCGGTTCCGCGTCATCGCCGACCACGCCCGGAGCGGCGTGCTCATCGTCGGCGACGGCGTCACCCCCGGCAACGAGGCCCGCGGCTACGTGCTGCGCCGCCTGCTGCGCCGCATCGTCCGCTCCGCCCGCCTGCTGGGCGTGACCGAGCCGGTGCTGGTGCGGTTCGCCGAGGTCGTCCGGGACGCGATGGGCCCGACGTACCCCGACCTGGTCAGCGGGTTCGCCCGGATCGCGCAGGTGCTCAAGGCCGAGGAGGACACCTTCCTGCGGACCCTGGAGTCCGGGTCGCGGATCTTCGACAACGCCGCCGCAGAGGTCAAGGCCGACGGCCGCGCCACGCTGCCCGGCGACAAGGCGTTCCAGCTGCACGACACCTACGGCTTCCCGATCGACCTCACCCTGGAGATGGCCGCCGAGGCGGGCCTGACCGTGGACGAGGACGGGTTCCGCAAGCTGATGGCCGAGCAGCGCGCCCGCGCCAAGGCCGACGCGGCGGGCAAGAAGACCGGCCACGGCGACCAGACCGTCTACCGCGAGCTGCTCGACCTCGGCGCGACCGAGTTCACCGGCTACACCGAGCTGGCCTCCGAGGCCACCCTGCGCGGCATCATCCGCGAGGGCAAGCGGGTGCGGTCCGCCAAGGAGGGCGAGATCGTCGAGGTCGTGCTCGACCGCACCCCGCTGTACGCCGAGTCCGGCGGCCAGGAGAGCGACGCGGGCACCATCGTGTCCGGCGGGGCCGAGCTGGAGGTCGTCGACGTCCAGAAGGTGGCCCGCAAGCTGTGGGTGCACCAGGTGCGGGTGCTGTCCGGCGAGATCGCCGAGGGCGAGCACGTGGAGGCCCGCGTGGACCCGGAGTGGCGCGTCGGCGCGCGCCAGGGCCACTCCGGCACGCACGTCGTGCACGCCGCGCTGCGCCAGGTGCTCGGCCCGTCCGCGCTCCAGAGCGGCTCCTACAACAAGCCGGGCTACCTGCGGCTGGACTTCGCCTGGACGGGCGGCCTGTCCGAGGAGGCGCGCAGCGAGATCGAGGAGGTCTCCAACCTCGCCGTCCGCCGCGACCTGCCAGTGCGCGTGGTCTACACCGACATGGGCGGCGCCCAGGAGATGGGCGCGGTCGCGCTGTTCGGCGAGACCTACGACGAGACCGTGCGCGTGGTCGAGATCGGCGGCCCGTGGTCGCGCGAGCTGTGCGGTGGCACGCACGTCGAGCACTCGTCCCAGATCGGACCCATCACGGTGATCGGCGAGTCGTCCGTCGGCTCCGGCGTGCGCCGCCTGGAGGCGTACGTGGGCATCGAGGCGTTCCAGTACCTGGCCCGCGAGCGGGCCCTGGTGCAGAACGTGGCCTCCCTGCTGAAGGTGCCCGACGCCGAGGTGCCGGCCAGGGTGGAGGCCCTGGTCGAGCGGCTGCGCGCGGCGGAGAAGGAGCTGGAGCGCGTCCGGTCCGCCCAGCTCCTGTCGAGCGCCGGTTCGCTCGCCGAGCAGGCGCTGGACGTGCGCGGGGTCGCCGTGGTGGCCGTGGCGCTGCCCGGCGGCGTCGCCGCGGGCGACGTGCGGACGCTGGCGGGCGAGGTGCGCAACCGGCTGGGCGAGCGGCCCGGCGTGGTCGGCCTGTTCGCGCCGGACGGCGACAAGGTGAGCTTCGTGGTGGCCACCACCGCCGCGGCCCGCTCGCTGGGGCTCGCCGCCGGGAAGCTGGTGCCCGCGTTCGCGCCCGCCGTCGGCGGCCGGGGCGGCGGCAAGCCCGACCTGGCCCAGGGCGGCGGCACCAACCCCGCCGGGGTGGACGAGGCCCTGGCCGCCCTGCGCGCCGAGGTGGACCGCGCCGTTGAGCAGCACTGACCGGCCCGGCGTCGACGATCCCGGCCTCGGCAGGAGGCTGGGCGTCGACGTCGGGGCGGTGCGGGTCGGCGTCGCGGTCAGCGACCCCGGCGCGTTCCTGGCGACCCCGCTGGTTACCCTGGCCAGGGACGAGAAGTCCGGTCGGGACCTCGCGGACCTGGTCGGGCTCGTCGCCGAGCACGACGTGGTCGAGGTCGTGGTCGGCCTGCCCCGTACGCTGGCCGGGCGACACGGGCCGGCGGCGGAGGCGGCGTCGGCGTACGCTGCGGCGTTGGCCGAGCGGGTCGCCCCGGTCCCGGTGCGGCTGCACGACGAGCGGCTGACCACGGTCACGGCGAGCCGGGTGCTCGCCGAGCGCGGTGTGCGCGGCAAGAGGCAACGTGCCGTCGTGGACCAGGCTGCCGCGGTCGAGATCCTCCAGTCCTGGTTGGACGCACGGGCACGACACGTGGCCCGCTCCGCCGATGAGGAGCAGGCCCCCGGAGCGAAGGACCGCACGTGAGCGACGACCTCGGGTTGTTCAGCGAACCTGACGTGCACCAAGACGAACGACCGCGCGGCGCCAAGGCCGCCCGCCGCGCCGAGGTCCGGCGCAAGCGGACGATCCTGTGGGTCGTGGTCGCGCTGGTCCTCGCGGGCGGTGGCGTCGGCGCGTACTACGGCTACCGGACGCTCAGCGGCATCGGGTCGTACGACGACTACCCCGGCACGGGCGAGGCCGACGTGGTGGTCGAGGTCAAGGACGGCGACCTGGTCACCACCATCGCCACCACGCTGCGCGACCAGGAGGTCGTGGCCAGCACGCGGGCGTTCACCGAGGCGGGCAAGGGCGACTCGCGGGTCACCGCCATCCAGCCCGGTTTCTACCTGATGAAGACGAAGATGTCCGGACAGGCTGCGGTCGACCGGATGACCGACCCGAAGGCCAAGGTCGTGCCGCTGGAGGTCCGGGGCGGGAACGTCCTGCACGACATCACCGGCGTGGACGGCAAGGTCACCAAGGGCATCCTGTCGATGCTGTCCGACGCCTCGTGCGCGGAGCTGGACGGCGTGCGGAAGTGCGTCAGCCCGCAGGAGCTGCGCGACGCGGCGGAGAACGCCGACGCGGCGGCCCTGGGCGTGCCGGACTGGGCGCTGGCCGACTTCAACCGCGCGCCGCGCGAGCACCGCCTGGAAGGTCTCATCACGCGCGGGCTCTACCACCTCAAGCCGGGCGCGTCGGCACCGGAGCTGCTCAAGAGCGTCATCGAGACGTCGAACACGCGCCTCCAGGGCTACGGCATCCCGGCGGGCACCAGCGGCACGGGCTTCCGGCCGTACGAGGTGCTGGTGATCGCCTCGCTGATCGAGAAGGAAGGGCTGGAGAAGGACTTCGCCAAGATCTCGCAGGTGATCTACAAGCGCCTGTCCATCGAGCAGATCCTCCAGTTCGACTCGACGGTGAACTACAAGCTGGACCGCCCGATCGTCACCACGAGCGACGAGGACCGCGACCGCTCCGGCCCGTACAACACCTACAAGGTCAAGGGTTTGCCGCCGACCCCGATCGGCTCGCCGAGCCGCGAGGCGATCAGGGCGGCGATCAGCCCCGAGCCCGGTCCGTGGCTGTACTTCGTGAAGTGCCAGAAGGACGGCACGACGTGCTTCTCGGAGAACTACGACGAGCACCGGCGGCTGTCGGACAAGGCCCGTGCGGAAGGTGTCTTCTGACGGTGGTCCGCCAAGCCGCGGTCATCGGCTCCCCGGTGGCCCACTCGTTGTCGCCCGTGCTGCACAACGCCGCTTTCGCGGCCCTGGGCCTGCCGTGGACCTACACGCGCGTGGAGTGCGACGCCGAGGGCGTCGAACCGCTGGTGCGCGGCCTGGACCCGTCGTGGGCCGGTCTGTCCGTGACCATGCCGGGCAAGCGGGCCGCGCTGGCGGTCGCCTCCTCGGTGACGCCCCGCGCGGCGCTGGTGGGCGCGGCGAACACGCTGGTGCCGGTGGCCGACGGCTGGCGCGCCGACTGCACGGACGTGGACGGGGTGGTGGGCGCGCTGCGCGCCGCGTGCGGGTTCACCGGCGGGTCCCGCGCCGTGCTGCTGGGCGCGGGCGGCACCGCGACGGCCGCGCTGGTGGGCTTGGCCTCGCTCGGCGTGCCGTCGTTCTCGCTGGTGGTCCGGTCGCCCGAGCGCGCCGCGGAGTCGGTGGCGTGCGCGGAGCGGGCGGGCGTGCGGCTCGACGTGGTCCCGTGGGACGGCGCGGACTTCGCGGCGCTGGCGGCGTCCTCGGACGTGCTGGTGAGCACCGTGCCGACGGCGGCGACCGAGCCGGTGGCCGACGCGTTGGCGGAAGCGCCCTGCGTGCTCGACGTCGTGTACCACCCGTGGCCCACGCCGCTGGCGCAGGCGGTGGAGCGGCGCGGTCGCACGTCGGCGACCGGGCTGGACATGTTGCTGCACCAGGCTTTCGGCCAGTGCGAGCAGTTCACGGGCCGCCCCGCGCCCCGCGCGGCGATGCGCGACGCGTTGCGGGCGGCGACCGACGGGGTGCTCCCGCTGCCGCTGTGAGCGTCCGCGGGCGCGGTGCTCCCGCGGACCGCTGCCCCGGCACGACACGACCGCGGCCCTGCTCGCGCGAGGGTGCGAGCAGGGCCGCGGGCCGGTGGGGAGGGATCAGCCCTCGTCCAGGTCGGAGGCGATGAGTTCCGCGATGGCCTCCAGCGCGGCGTCCGCGCCTTCGCCGTCCGCGGTCAGCACGACCTCGTCGCCGTGCATCGCGCCCAGTGTCATCAGGCCGAGCACGCTGGCCGCCTCGACCGGTTCGCCGCCGTCCTTGTGGATGGTGACCTTCACCGGCTGGCCGGCCGCGGCCTTCGCCAGCAGCGCGGCAGGGCGGGCGTGCAGTCCCACCTTGCTCGCCACGGTGACCCGTCGCTCAGGCATGATCCGTCCTTTCGTTGTGGTGCACCGTGCTCAGGACGCGGTAGCGCCCTCGTCCTTGGCGTTCCTGCGCTTGTTCTTCCGGTCGGGGTCACCGGCGCCCTCGACGACGCTCGGGTCGTCCTCCGGGTCCTCGCTCTCGTCGCGGCCCGGCGTCTTCAGGTTCCACTTGGTGATGATGAAGCGGAACAGGAAGTAGTACACCACCGCGTAGACCAGCCCGATGCCGACGAGCAGGAGCGGCTTGGTCGCGATGCCCCAGTTGAGCACCATGTCGAACAGGCCGGCCGAGAAGTTGAAGCCGTCGTGGATGCCCAGCGCGTTGGTGATCATCAGCGAGGTGGCGGTGAGGAACGCGTGGACCACGTACAGCGGCCACGCCACGAACATGAACGCGAACTCCAGCGGCTCGGTGACGCCGGTGAGGAACGCGGTCAGCGCGGCCGAACCCATGATGCCGGCGATCAGCTTGCGCTGCGCCGGGCGCGCGGTGTGCACGATCGCCAGCGCGGCGGCGGGCAGCGCGAACATCATGATGGGGAAGAAGCCGGTCTGGAAGGTGCCCGCGGTCGGGTCCTGGGCCAGGAAGCGGGTGATGTCGCCGTGGACTTCCTTGCCGGTCGCGTCGGTGAACGTGCCGAACTGGAACCACACGACGTTGTTGATGATGTGGTGCAGGCCGAGCGGGATCAGCAGCCGGTTGACGAAGCCGAAGATGCCGGCGCCGACGATGGTGCTGCCGGTGACCGCGTTGCCGATGGAGGTGATGCCCGCGTTGAAGATCGGGTAGATCAGGCCGAGGAGCACGCCGACCACGATCATGGTGGCGGCGACCAGGATCGGCACGAACCGCCGTCCGCCGAAGAACGCCAGGTACGGCGGGAGCTTGATCTTGTGGAACCGCTGCCACAGCAGGGCGCTGATGAGGCCGACGACGATGCCGCCGAGCACCCCGTAGTTGATCAGCACCGGTTTGGCGGTGGGGTCGGTCGGCTGGTCGAGCACGAACGGCGACAGCGCCTTGAAGACGCCGTTCAGCACCAGGTGGCCGACCACGGCCGCGAGGGCGGTGGAGCCGTCACCCCGGCGGGCGAAGCCGATCGCGATGCCGACCGCGAACAGGATCGGCAGGTTGTCGGTGATGGCACCGCCGGCGGCGCCGACGACGGCCGACACCTTGTCCAGGCCCAGCCCGTCTTTGCCGAGCAGGTCCGCTTGGCCCAGCCGGACGAGCAGACCTGCCACCGGCAGCGCGGCGATCGGCAGCATGAGGCTGCGGCCGAAGCGCTGGAGCGTGGCAAGCCCCTTGATGTCACGACCGCCGACCGCCTGTGGGGCGCTGGCGCTCATGGGTTACCTCCCTTGGCGGAGAACGGGCCGGATTCCGGGTCGGTCCGGTCCAATTGCATGGTCACCTGGTAGAGATCGCCCCGGTACCAGGACGTCGCGTCCTCGACGGGCCGCCCGGCCGAGCTGGCCACCCGGCGGAAGACGAGGAGGGGGCTGCCCGTCCGGATGCCCAGCAACCTCGCGGTCTCCGGGTCCGCGCCCTCGGCCCAGACCGTCTGCTTGGCGTGGTCGAGCTGCACGCCGTAGGTGTCGGCCAGCAGGGTGTAGAGCGAGCCGGTCAGGTCGTGCCGGTGCAGGTCGGGCAGGATGCGCGGGTGGTACCAGCCCCGTTCGACGGCCAGCGGCACCCCGTCGGCCCGGCGGAGCCGGACGAGCCGGCACGCGGGTTCGTGGGGTGGCAGGCCGAGCGCGGTCGCCGCGGCGGGCGGCGGCACCTCGTCGGCGCACCGGTGCACCTCGGTCGCGGGCACGAGCCCGCGCCTGCGCATGTCGTCGGTGAAGGACTCCAGGTAGAGCTGGACGTCCATCCGGCGGCGGGCGGTGAAGGTGCCCCGGCCCTTCGCCCTGGTCAGGAGACCTTCGGCGACCAGCTGGCCGACCGCGGCGCGCACCGTGATCCGGGAGACCCGGTACTGCCGCGCGAGGTCGCGCTCGGAGGGGATGGGCGCGCCGGGCGGCAGCTCCTGCTCGGCCATGCGCCGCAGGATGTCCCTGAGCTGGGCGTGCTTGGGCTTGGGCCCGTCGACGATCACATCGTTGCGGTTCATGACACCTCCCCGTGCTCGCGCACTCAGACCGCGATTGGTACTTTCCGGTCTAGACCAGTTGGTGCGGGGAGGATGCTCCGCGCTCCAAGCGGGTGTCAACCGCCGTTACGCGACCGTGGCCGAGCGGCGGCGCCCGCGCTCCGGGTGTCGAGAGAGGACTTGAAGTGGCGGACAAGGCCGAGAAGATCGTTGCCGCGCTGGGCGGCGCGGACAACATCGTCGAGATCGAACCCTGCATCACGCGCCTGCGCTGCGAGCTGGAGGACGGCGACCTCGTGGACGAGAAGGCGCTCAAGGGCCTCGGCGCGCACGGCGTGATGCGGTCGGGCAACATCGTCCAGGTCGTCGTGGGCCCCGAGGCCGACACCATCGCGAGCGACATCGAGGACCTGCTGTGACGTTGCGCGTGGCGAGCCCGGTCGCGGGTCGGGTCGTCCCGCTGGGCGAGGTGCCGGACCCGGTGTTCTCGCAGGCGATGGTGGGCCCCGGCGTCGCCGTGGAGCCGGACCGGGTGGCCGGCGAGGTCGTGTCCCCCGTCGACGGCACCGTCGTGACGCTGCACCCGCACGCGTTCGTGGTGGCGACGGCGGAGGGGCAGGCGGTGCTCGTGCACCTGGGCATCGACACGGTGAAGCGCAAGGGCGAGGGCTTCACGCTGCACGTGGTCAAGGGCGAGGCGGTGCGGGCCGGCCAGCCGGTCGTCACGTGGGACCCCGCCGAGGTCGAGGCGGCCGGGTTCGCCCCGATCTGCCCCGTCATCGCGCTGGACGCGGCCCCCGACGCGCTGCTCGACCAGGCCCCCGCGGGCCCGGTCGCGGCCGGTGGCGCGTTGTTCTCCTGGCAGCGCTGAGGACGGTCGCCGAGGGCGGGTTCGGGCGAATGGACCATTCGGCCGCGCCCGCCCTTGTGCTCCGAACGGCCCAGCCGCCACGGTGGGCCCATGGTCATTCCGCTGTCCGGCTTCAGCGCCGGAGTCCTGGGTTCGAGGGTGCTGCGCGTCCTGCCGCGCGGCGTTGACGTCCGATGGCTGTGGTGCGCGCTGCCCACGGCCGTCCTGTGGTCGGTCGCCTCGGCGGCGAGTCCGCCGCGGTGGCTGCCGGTGCCGCTCGCGCTGGCGTGGTTGGGCGTGCTCCTGGTGGCTGCGGACCTCCGATGTCGCCGCCTGCCCGACGCGTTGACCCTCTCCGCGCACCCGGTGCTCGGGGTGGCGCTGTGGCTCGCCGGCGCCGACCTCGAGCGGGCGGTGATCGGATGTCTGGTCTTCTCCGGTCTCCACGCGGCCGTGCACCTGTTGGCGCCGGCGGCCCTCGGCGGCGGCGACGTCAAGCTGTCCGGCGCGCTGGGGGCGGTGCTCGGGTCGGTGTCGTGGCTCGCGCTCCCGGTGGGCGCGGCGCTGGCGAGCGCGATCACGCTGGTCGTGGCGCTGTGGCGGCCCCCGGGTGGGCTGCCGCACGGTCCCGGCGCGGTGGGTGCGACCTGGCTGACGTCAGTGTGGGGTCCGTGGTGACGCTGTGGAAGGATTCGGCGCGTGCTGCGCTGGATCACCGCTGGGGAGTCCCACGGACCCGCCCTGGTCGCCGTGCTGGAAGGCATGGTCGCCGGGGTGGAGGTCACCACTGCCGACCTGACCGTCCACTTGGAACGGCGGCGGCTCGGGTTCGGGCGGAGCCCCCGGATGGGCTTCGAGGCCGACGACGTCGAGATCCTCGGCGGTGTGCGCCACGGGCTGACCCAGGGCGGCCCCATCGCCGTGCGGATCGGCAACACCGAGTGGCCCAAGTGGCAGAAGGTGATGTCCGCCGACCCCGTCGACCCGTCGGAGCTGAAGCCGACCGGGCGCAACGAGGCGCTGACCAGGCCCCGCCCCGGCCACGCCGACCTGCCCGGCATGCAGAAGTTCGGGTTCGACGAGGCGCGGCCGGTGCTGGAGCGGGCCAGCGCGCGCGAGACCGCCGCCCGGACCGCGCTGGGCACGGTGGCGAGGCACTTCCTCAAGCAGGTCTTCGACGTCGACGTGGTCAGCCACGTCGTGTCCATCGGCCGGGCCAAGACGCCCGCCGACGCGCCGGTGCCCGGTCCGGGCGACCTCGCGGCGGTGGACGCGAGCCCGGTGCGGGCGTTCGACCCGCGCGGCACCGAGGCGATGGTGGCCGAGGTGGAGGCGGTGAAGGAGGCGGGCGACACGGTCGGCGGCGTCATCGAGGTGATCGCCTACGGGCTGCCGCCCGGCCTCGGGTCGCACGTGCACTGGGACCGCCGGCTGGACGCGCGGCTCGCGGGCGCGCTGATGGGCGTGCAGGCGATGAAGGGCGTGGAGGTCGGCGACGGCTTCACCACCGCCGAGCGGTGGGGCAGCGAGGCGCACGACGAGATCGACCGGGGCACGGGGCCGAAGGGCGTGACGCGGCGCTCCAACCGGGCGGGCGGGCTGGAGGGCGGCATCACCAACGGCGAGCCGCTGCGGGTGCGGGTCGCGATGAAGCCGATCTCGACCGTCCCGCGTGCACTGTCCACGGTGGATGTCCGCACCGGCGAGCCCGCGGTGGCGATCCACCAGCGGTCGGACGTGTGCGCGGTGCCGCGGGCGGGCGTCGTGCTGGAGTCCGTCGTGGCGCTGGTGCTCGCGGAGGCGGCGCTGGAGAAGTTCGGCGGCGACTCGATCACCGAGACCAAGCGCAACGTCGCGGCCTACCTCGCCGCGCTGGAAGCCCGCTGGGAGGGCCGGTGAGCCCCCGGCTGGTCGTCCTCGGCCCGCCCGGCGCGGGCAAGACGACCGTCGGGCGACTGCTCGCCGAGCGGCTGGGCGCGTCCTTCCGGGACACCGACGAGGACGTCGTGGCCGCGGCGGGCAGGCCCATCGCGGACATCTTCACCACCGACGGCGAACCGGCGTTCCGGGCGCTGGAGGAGGCGGCGGTCGAGCGCGGCCTCGCGGAGCACGACGGCGTGCTGGCGCTGGGCGGCGGCGCGGTGCTGTCCGCCGTGACGCGGGCCCGCCTGGCCGGCCACGCGGTGGTGTTCCTCAACGTCGGCATGGCCGAGGGCGTGCGGCGCACCGGCCTGTCCACCGCGCGCCCGCTGCTGGCCGGGGTGAACCCGCGCTCGACGTTCAAGGCGCTGCTCGACGCCCGCCTGCCGCTGTACCGGGAGGTGGCGACCATCGAGGTGGTCACCGACGACCTGGCGCCGGAACAGGTGGTCGACGCCGTGCTCGACCGGTGGGAGCCGGCGCGGGCGTCCGAGTGACCGGTGGGGCCGACCGCCGCCGAGCCGCGGTGTCCGCCCGCGGCCGGGACCGGTGGCTGCCTGCCCGTGCGCCCGAGGCAGGCCGCGCCGTGCCGGGTCGGTCCGGCGGTCGGACCGGGGTACCCCCGGGCGCGGTGCCGGGGAGGCGGACGCGCCGCGGGTGACCGTGGTCGAATGGTGACCGACGAAGAGGAGTGGTGATGGGCGAGCCGGTGCGGATTCGCGTGGCCGCGGAACGGCCGTACGACGTGGTGGTGGGCCGCGGCCTGCTGGGCGACCTGGTCGAGACCCTGCGGGGCACGGACAAGGCGGCGATCGTCCACACGCCCACGCTCGCCGAGACCGCCGAGGCGGTCCGCGAGGAGCTGGCCGCCGCCGGGGTCGACGCGCACCGCGTCGAGATCCCCGACGCGGAGGACGGCAAGGACCTGAGGGTCGCCGGGTACTGCTGGAACGTGTTCGGGCAGATCGGGCTCGGCCGCCGCGACGCCGTCGTCGGCCTCGGCGGTGGCGCGGTGACGGACCTGGCCGGGTTCGTCGCGTCCACTTGGATGCGCGGCGTGCGGCTGGTGCACGTGCCGACCACGCTGCTCGGCATGGTCGACGCGGCCATCGGCGGCAAGACCGGCATCAACACCGACGCGGGCAAGAACCTGGTCGGCACGTTCTACGAGCCGCACGCGGTGCTGGTCGACCTGGCCACGCTGGAGACGCTGCCGCGCAACGAGCTGATCGCGGGCATGGCGGAGGTCGTCAAGGGCGGCTTCATCGCCGACCCGGCGATCCTCGACC
This sequence comes from Saccharothrix australiensis, assembly GCF_003634935.1. Classification (NCBI taxonomy): domain Bacteria; kingdom Bacillati; phylum Actinomycetota; class Actinomycetes; order Pseudonocardiales; family Pseudonocardiaceae; genus Saccharothrix; species Saccharothrix australiensis. Next base: position 6,041,403 of record NZ_RBXO01000001.1, on the reverse strand, counting down.
TGATCGAGGCCGACCCGCAGCGGGCGCTGGACCCGACCGGCGAGGTGATCGAGGAGCTGGTCCGGCGCAAGATCCAGGTCAAGGCGGACGTCGTGTCCAGCGACCTGCGCGAATCCGACCTGCGCGAGATCCTCAACTACGGCCACACCCTGGGCCACGCCATCGAGCGGCGCGAGCGCTACCGCTGGCGGCACGGCGCGGCGGTCAGCGTCGGCCTGGTGTTCGCCGCCGAACTGGCCCGCCTCGCCGGCCGCCTGGACGACGAGACCGCCGACCGGCACCGCCGCGTGCTCACCGCGCTCGGCCTGCCGACGCGCTACGACCCGGACGCCCTGCCGCAGCTGCTGGAGGGCATGAGGTCGGACAAGAAGAACCGCGCCGGCGTGCTGCGGTTCGTGGTGCTCGACGGGCCCGCCAAGCCAGGGCGGCTGGAGGGCCCGGACCCGGCGCTGATCGCGGCGGCGTACTCGGCGGTGGCCGCCGAGCCGACCGCGGGCGGGAGCGTGCTGCTGTGAAGGTGCTCGTGCTCAACGGCCCGAACCTGGGCCGCCTCGGCACCCGCGAGCCTGCCGTCTACGGCGCGACCACCCACGCCGACCTGGTCGCCCTGTGCGAGGAGACCGGCCGCGAGCTGGGCGTCGAGGTGGAGGTCCGGCAGACCGACTTCGAGGGCGAGATGCTCGGCTGGCTGCACGGCGCGGCCGACGAGGGCACCCCGGTCGTGCTCAACGCGGGCGCGTGGACGCACTACTCCATCGCGGTGCGCGACGCGTGCGCACAGCTCACCGCGCCCCTGGTCGAGGTGCACATCTCGAACGTGCACAAGCGGGAGGAGTTCCGCCACCACAGCGTCCTGTCGGCCGTGGCGGACGGGGTGATCGTGGGCCTGGGCGTGCAGGGGTACGCGTTGGCGCTGCGTTGGATTTGCCGCGACTCCGTCGCGGCGGGCTCGGCCGCCTGGGAGTCGGACCGTCGCGCCTGATTTCCCGCCGATCCAAAAGCGGGATCGGCGGGAAATGAGGCGCGACACCCCGACGCGGCCTCGCGGGCGCGGTAGTGCGTGGGTTGGGTCTGGCTCTCTCACCCGATCGAGTGAGTTGATCTCTACACTGGGGCGAAACGGACCGTGGCGGTTTCCGCGGTGTCGTCCGTCTGTCGGAAGTGGAGATCATGGCCGGCCCGTCGCGGCTCCTCGGAGCGTTGTCCGCCTTGGGTGTGCTGGCGGCGTGTGCGCCCAGCACGGCCGCGCCGGTCGCCGTACCAGTGTCCACCACCCTTTCGTCCGCCTCGGCCGCTGCCACCACGAGCAGGAAGCCGCCGCCTGCCCCTCCGGTCGGGACCGAGCGGGGGCGGCAGAGTCCCGGCGTTGTCGCGGCCGGCGCGGAGGCCCCGTACAACTACGGGCCGGCCGTCGTCAGCGAGGGCGGCAAGCTGCGCATGTGGTGGTGCAGCCAGCTCCGGGATGCCGGTCCGCCCGGCGACGACCTGCTGTTCGCGGAGAGCGCGACCCCCGACGGGCCCTTCACCGCGCCCGACGGCAGCCCCGGCCAGTCCGTCCTGTCCGGCAGCGAGGCCGGGTTCGACGGCAAGCACGTCTGCGACCCGTCGGTGCTCAAGGTCGGCGGCACGTACTACCTGTACTACACCGGCGCGGCGGGCGAGCACGCCCACGGCAACGCCATCGGCGTCGCCACCAGCCCGGACGGCGTCCACTGGACCAGGGACGCGGGCGGCATGCCCATCGTCAGCCCCTCCTACGACACCACCCGCGACAACACCTACGGCGTCGGCCAGCCGTCCGTCCTGTTCGTCGACGGCTGGTTCTACCTGCTGTTCACCGACACCACCGGCCGGGCCGCCGGCTGGAACGGCGCGGGCCAGTTCGTCCTGCGCGCCCGCAACCCGACGTTCCTCAACCACGTGGAAGCCCTCGGCGAACGCGGGTTCGAGCCGGTCGCCGACACCCGCAAGCCCCGCACCCGCTCGGTGGTCGACGCGTTCAGCGCCGACTGGATGTACGTGGACGCGCTGAGGTCCTTCGCCATCGCCCACGAGACCGAGCAGGGCACCACGGTCACCTTCTGGGACAACGACTTCAAGGTCAACCCGATCCCCGCCGTCACCATCCCCGGCCGCTGGCGGGAGGGGCCGGGGCTGATCCGCACCACCGACGGCCACGCGCCGGTCTCGCCGGAGGACCCGTGCGGGCGCATCCCGCTCGACGTGGTGCGGGCGACCGTCGACGGCGCCGCCGCCGCGCCCACCGACCTGGGCCACTTCGGCCTGGACGTGGTCAACGCGCCCGGCTGCCGGTCCAAGGACGCCGCGCGCGTGCTGGACGGGTTCGCCGTGCCGTCGCCCGAGAACACCGTCGACCTGGTCGTCGGCGGCGAGGTGGTCCGGGTGGAACGCCGCTCGGTGGCCGACCGCCTCGCGACCCGCGTGCTGGACCGCCGCCCGGCCGTCGTGGACGCGCTGCCGCCGGCGGCCCGCGTCCCGGCCGGCGCGAAGGCCGTCCGCGCGCCCGACGGCCGGGTGGGCCTGCTGCTGGACGGCAGGCTGTGGCTGGTCGGCGGCGAGGACGTGACCACCCTCAACTCGTCCCCGGTCTCCGCCGTCTCGCAGAAGACCTGGGACGGCTACGAACAGGCGGGCGACCTGCGCCGCTAGGACGACCGCCGGGGTCGCGGCACCACGCGGCCCAGCGCGAGGCCCGGCCCGGCCGCGACCAGCACCAGCAGCGCCGTGAACGCCGCGCCGCCGGTCAACGCCGGCCCCAGCGCCTCGACACCCGTCCGGTCCACCAGGAGCGACCTGCCCAGCACACCCACCACACCGGCCACCGGCCCGGCGACCAGCGCGGCGGAGAACCACACCAGGCCGCCCTCGTCCAGGCCGCGCCGTGAGTCGAGCGCGCCCCACACCACCCCGACCACGACCACCAGCCCCAGCGCGGCGTACCGCGCCGCCGCCGACCCGCCGGGGCTGTGCACGGCCACCGCGCCCGTGCCGACCTGCACCCCGCCGTGCAGCACCCCCGTCCAAAGCCCCCGTGGCAGCCACCCGCGCATGGGCTTACCCTAGGCCGCTGTGCGGCCCCCTGTGTGCCTCTAGGCTGCGGGTATGCCGTACGCACCTCGTCGCGCCGCGCTGCGCGCCACGCTCCGGGACCGGGAGCTGGACGCGCTGCTGGTCACCAACCTGCTGAACGTCCGCTACCTGACCGGCTTCACCGGTTCCAACGCCGCGCTGCTGGTGTCCGCCGAGTCGGACGCCGAGACGGTCTTCTGCACCGACGGCCGCTACCTCACCCAGGCCGAGCGGCAGGTGCCCGACCTGGAACGCGTCATCGACCGGCCGTGCGACGCGGCGCTGGCGCAACGCGCGAGCAAGGCGGGCCTGCGCCGCGCGGGCTACGAGAGCCACCACGTCACCGTCGACGGCCTGGACGTCCTCACCGACGCCGCCGAGCACGTCGAGCTGGTCCGGGCGGCCGGGCTGGTGGAGGAGCTGCGGCTGGTCAAGGACGAGACGGAGATCGAGGCGCTGCGCATGGCGTGCGCGGCGGCCGACCGCGCGCTCGCCGACCTCATCGCGCACGGCGGCCTGCGCCCCGGCCGCACCGAGCGGGAGATCGCGCGCGAGCTGGAGAGCCGGATGCTCGACCACGGCGCGGCGGCGCCCAGCTTCGAGACCATCGTCGCGGCCGGCGCGAACTCGGCCGTGCCGCACCACCGCCCGACCGACGCCGTCGTGCACGCGGGCGACTTCGTGAAGCTGGACTTCGGCGCGCTGGTCGACGGCTACCACTCCGACATGACCCGCACCCTGGTCGTCGGCTCGGCGGCCGACTGGCAGCGCGAGCTGTACGACCTGGTGGCGGCCTCGCAGGCGGCGGGCAGGCAGGCGCTCGCACCCGGCACGGCGCTCAGCGCGGTGGACGCGGCGGCGCGCGACGTGATCGAGCAGGCGGGCTACGGCGAGCAGTTCCTGCACGGTCTCGGGCACGGCGTCGGCCTCCAGATCCACGAGGCTCCAGCGCTGTCCAAGGCGGGTGCCGGTACACTTCTGCCCGGTATGGCGGTCACCGTCGAGCCTGGTGTGTACCTCGCCGGGAAGGGCGGTGTCCGCATCGAGGACACGCTCGTGGTGCGCCGAGGCGCCCCGGAGCTCCTCACCCTGACCACGAAAGAGCTGGTGGTCGTCTGATGCCCGAACACCGGCGGACGCCCGCACACGAGTAACAGGAGAGCCCACCCCGTGGCCACCACCAACGACCTGAAGAACGGCCTGGTGCTGAACCTCGACGGCCAGCTGTGGACCGTCACCGCGTTCCAGCACGTCAAGCCGGGCAAGGGCGGCGCCTTCGTGCGCACCACGCTGAAGCACGTCCTGTCCGGCAAGGTCGTGGACAAGACCTTCAACGCGGGCACCAAGGTCGACACGGCCACCGTGGACAAGCGGGGCATGACCTACCTGTACCGGGACGGTTCCGACTTCGTCTTCATGGACGGCGACACCTACGACCAGATCAGCATCCCGGCGGAGACCGTCGGCGACGCGGCGAACTACATGCTGGAGAACCAGGAGGCGGTCGTCGCCGTCCACGAGGGCGTCGCGCTCTACGTGGAGCTGCCGACCAGCGTCGAGCTGGTCATCCAGCACACCGATCCGGGCCTCCAGGGCGACCGCAGCACGGGCGGCACCAAGCCCGCGACCCTGGAGACGGGCGCGGAGATCCAGGTGCCGCTGTTCGTCTCGACCGGCGAGAAGATCAAGGTCGACACCCGCGACGGCCGCTACCTCGGCCGCGTCAACGGCTGACATGGGCGCACGCAGCAAGGCCCGGAAACGCGCCGTGGACGTCCTCTACGAGGGCGACCTGCGGGGCATCGACGCGGTCACGCTCCTGGCCGAGCGAGTGGGCTCACCGGACGTGCCGCCGATCAACGACTACACGGTCAGCCTGGTGGAGGGCGTCACGGCGCACCGCGCGCGGATCGACGACCTGATCTCGGAGCACGCCGAGGGCTGGACCCTCCAGCGGATGCCGGGCGTCGACCGGGCGGTGCTGCGCGTGGGCCTCTACGAGCTGCTGTGGGCCTCCGACGTGCCCGACGCGGTCGCCATCGACGAGGCCGTGGAACTGGCGAAACAACTGTCGACCGACGATTCCCCGCGATTCGTCAACGGCGTGCTCGGCCGCATCGCCGTGATCGCCGACCAACTGCGCGCGGTCCTCTGACCGAGCGCACACCCGGCCACGCGCCCCAGCGCACACCGAGTCCAGCGTGTCATCCCCGTATGGCCTGCCCGCAGGGCAGGCCATACGGGGATGACACGCTCTGCACTGCTTCAAGCGAAGCTTGGAGCAGTGCCCCCATCCTCGGCGGCCGGCCCGTCCGGCGAGGACGCTCTTTTTCTCTTTTTCTCTTTTCCGCTTTCCGGCGCAGAGCCCCGAGGGCCACCCCCTGACCACGACAGGCAGCGGCCCTCACGCTCCGACCCCCGGCCCCCGAGGGCTCGGGACCTCAGTCCTCCTTGGCCGGTCGGGCCTCAGGCGGAAGCACACCCCAGTCGATGAGCTGTTCGGTCAGCTCGCCCGGCGTCATGTCGTAGATGATCGCGAGCGAGCGCAGGTCCTCGGTGCGGATCGAGAGGACCTTGCCGTTGTAGTCGCCGCGCTGGCTCTGGATGGTGGCCGCGTAGCGCGCGAGCGGCCCCACCTTCTCGGCGGGCAGCTGTTGCAGTCGCTCCAGGTTGATGACGATCTTCGTGGCGGGTTCGGCACCGGACGGGACGCGGCCCTCGGGCAGCAGTTCCGCGACCGGCACCCCGTAGAAGTCGGCCAGCTCGGCGAGCTTCTGCACGGTCACGGCCCGGTCGCCGCGCTCGTACGAGCCGACGACCACGGCCTTCCAGCGACCGCCGGACTTCTGCTCGACGCCGTGCAAGGACAAGCCCTGCTGCTGGCGGATCGCGCGGAGCTTTGCCCCCAGCGCCTTGGCGTAGTCGCCCATGTTGGCGGTTCTCCGTTCATTCGCCCCGTCAGCCGGTAGGGGACTGCCGCGGGGAGGCTTAGATCAATACGCAGAGTAATGATTGCTCTCCGTGGTCACCAGGTCAAGCTGATCTCGCCGGCCGAGGTGGTCGAGACCACGCGGACCACCCGGAAGATTGACCGGGAAAGCCTGATACCGTGCTGGTCAGCCCGGTCGCAACCGGGTGTCCGACGTCCTTTAAGGACCCGTCCAGCGAGGCGGGGAAGGAGGTCCAACCGTGGCGCCACGTCAACGTGGCGCGACGGACCCGGCGGGAGAGCGCGAGCTGCTCTCGGCCGGTGACGTCGCGCGCACCGTCGCCCGAATGGCCCATCAGATCATCGAGAAGACCGCTCTCGATGCACCGAGCGCACCCGAAGTAGTCCTGATGGGGATTCCAAGCCGAGGTGCGCCGCTCGCCCGAAGACTAGCCGTGAAGATCAACGAGTTCAGCGGTGTGGCGGTACCCACAGGCACGCTGGACGTGACGCTCTACCGGGACGACCTGCGCCGCGGCCCCACCCGGCCGCTGGAGGCGACGAAGCTCCCGGACGGCGGCGTCGACGACCGGCTGGTGGTCCTCGTGGACGACGTGCTGTTCTCCGGCCGCACGATCCGCGCCGCGCTGGACGCCCTGCGCGACCACGGCCGCCCCCGCGCCGTGCAGCTCGCGGTGCTGGTCGACCGGGGCCACCGCGAACTGCCGATCCGCGCCGACTACGTGGGCAAGAACGTGCCCACCGCCCGGTCCGAGGAGGTCCACGTGCTCCTGGAGGAGTTCGACCAGCGGGACGGGGTGGTGCTGCGGTGAGGCACCTGCTGTCCACCGAGGGCATCGACCCGGCCGCGGCGACCGCGATCCTGGACACGGCGGCGACCCTCAAGCAGTCGCTGGAGGGCCGCGAGGTCCGCAAGCTGCCGACGCTGCGGGGCCGGACCGTCGTCACGGTGTTCTACGAGAACTCGACCCGCACCCGCGTGAGCTTCGAGATCGCCGGCAAGTGGATGAGCGCGGACGTGGTGAACGTCTCGTCGTCCGGGTCCAGCGTCGGCAAGGGCGAGTCGCTGCGGGACACCGCGCTGACCCTCGCGGCGGCCGGCGCGGACTGCGTGGTCGTCCGGCACCCGGCCTCGGGCGCGGCGCACCGCCTGGCGAACTGGCTCCAGGACGCCGGCACGTCGGTGGTCAACGCCGGCGACGGGATGCACGAGCACCCCACGCAGGCCCTGCTGGACGCCGCCACGCTGCGGGAGCGCCTCGGCGACCTGGCGGACCGGCGGATCGCGATCGTCGGCGACGTGCTGCACAGCCGGGTGGCGCGCTCGAACGTCCACCTGCTCACCGCGCTGGGCGCGCACGTGACCCTGGTCGCGCCGCCGACGCTGCTGCCCGCCGGCGTGGCGAACTGGCCGGTGACCGTCTCGCACGAGCTGGACGCCGAGCTGCCGAGCCAGGACGCGGTGATGCTGCTCAGGGTGCAGGCGGAGCGGATGTACAGCGGGCCCGCCGGCGCGAAGGGCAACGGCCACTTCTTCCCCTCGGCCCGCGAGTACTCGATCGCCTACGGCCTGAACGAGAACCGCCTGAAGCTCCTCCCCGAGCACGCCGTGGTCCTGCACCCCGGTCCGATGCTGCGCGGCATGGAGATCGCGTCCTCGGTCGCGGACTCGCCGCGGGCGGCCATCACCGACCAGGTGCGCAACGGCGTCCACGTCCGCATGGCCGTCCTCTACCACCTGCTTGCCCACGAGGAGGAAACCGCGTGAGCCCCTTGATCCTCAAGGGTGTACGACCGTACGGCGAGGGCGACCCGGTCGACGTGCTGATCCGCGACGGCGTGATCGCGGCCATCGGCGCCTACGACGAGACCTCCGCCACCCTCGACGGCCACCCGGTCCACCCCGGCGGCACCACGAGCGGTGACGTCACGAGCGGCGGCACCGGCCACCGGACCGTCGAGGGCGGCGGCGCGGTCCTCCTGCCCGGCTTCGTCGACCTGCACACCCACCTGCGCGAACCCGGCCGCGAGGACACCGAGACGATCGCCACCGGCTCGGCCGCGGCGGCCCTGGGCGGCTACACCGCCGTCTTCGCGATGGCCAACACCGACCCCGTGGCGGACAACGCCGTGGTGGTCGAGCACGTCGCCCGCCGCGGCCGGGAGGTCGGCCTGGTGGACGTCCACCCGGTGGGCGCGGTCACCGTCGGCCTCGGGGGCGAGCGGCTGGCCGAGCTGGGCACGATGGCCAAGGCGGGCGTCCGGGTCTTCTCCGACGACGGCCACTGCGTCCACGACCCGCTGATCATGCGGCGCGCCCTGGAGTACTCGAAGGCGCTGGACGTGGTCGTCGCGCAGCACGCCGAGGAGCCCCGCCTGACCGTCGGCGCGCAGGCGCACGAGGGCGAGCAGGCGGCCCGCCTGGGCCTCCAGGGCTGGCCGGCCGCCGCCGAGGAGGCCGTCGTGGCCCGCGACTGCCTGCTGGCCGCGCAGGTGGGCGCCCGGCTGCACGTCTGCCACGTGTCCACCGCGGGCACCGCCGACGTCCTGGCCTGGGCGAAGGCGCGCGGCACCGAGGTGTCCGCCGAGGTCACCCCGCACCACCTGCTGCTGACCGACGAGCGCCTGGCGACCTACGACCCGGTCAACAAGGTCAACCCGCCCCTGCGCACCGCGGCCGACGTCGAGCGGCTGCGGCAGGCCCTCGCCGACGGCGTCATCGACTGCGTGGCCACCGACCACGCGCCGCACGCCGTCCAGGACAAGGACGTCGAGTGGTCCGCCGCCCGGCCGGGGATGCTGGGCCTCCAGACGGCGCTGTCGATCGTCGTGGAGACCATGCTCCGGCCCGGCCTGCTGGACTGGCGCGGCGTGGCCCGCGTGCTCAGCGAGCGGCCCGCCGAGATCGCCGGGCTGCCCGACCAGGGCCGTCCGATCGCGGTCGGCGAGCCGGCCAACCTGACCCTGGTCGACCCGGACGCCCGGTGGACCGTGCGGGGCGCGGAGCTGGCCAGCATCGCGGCGAACACGCCGTTCGAGGGCATGGAGCTGCCCGGCCGGGTCGTGGCGACGCTGCTGCGCGGACGCGTGACGGCCACCGGCGGGAGGGTCGCCGCATGACCCGCGTGCTGCTGTCCCTGGCGGTGCTCGCCGTCTTCGCGCTGTGCCTCTACGGCATGTGGCACGGCTGGCGCGCCAGGGCCCGCCGCCAGGCCGGGGCGCTGCCGGACTTCCCTCGGCCACCCGCCGAGCCCGGCTCGGCGCGGCTGGAGACGACCGGCGTCTACGTGGGCACGACGATCGGCGACGACTGGCAGGACCGGGTCGCGGTCGGTGACATCGGCCACCGCGCCGAGGCCACGCTGCGGCTGACCGAGCGCGGCGTGCTGGTGGAGCGCACCGGCGCGGGCGCGATGTGGATACCGCTGGAGGACGTGGTGGGCGCCCGCACCGCGCGCGGTCTGGCGGGCAAGGTGATGAGCGCCGACGGGCTGCTGGTGGTGCGCTGGCGGCGCGAGGGCCAGACCTTCGACACCGGGTTCCGGGGCGACGACAAGGACGTGTACGAGCAGTGGGTGCGAGTGCTGGGAGGCAAGGTATGACGAACGCGGCACTGGTCCTCGAAGACGGGCGGGTCTTCCGCGGCGAGGCATACGGCGCGCTCGGCGTGAGCCTCGGCGAGGCCGTCTTCTCCACCGGCATGACCGGCTACCAGGAGACCCTGACCGACCCGTCCTACCACCGGCAGATCGTGGTGCAGACCGCGCCGCAGATCGGCAACACCGGCTGGAACGACGAGGACGACGAGTCGGCCCGCATCTGGGTCGCCGGGTACGTCGTGCGCGACCCGGCCCGCGTGCCGTCCAACTGGCGGTCGACGCGCGGCCTGGAGGAGGAGCTGGCGCGCCAGGGCGTCGTCGGCGTCTCCGGCGTCGACACCCGGATGCTGACCCGCCACCTGCGCGAGCGGGGCGCGATGCGCGCGGGCGTGTTCTCCGGCGACGAGCTGGGCACCGCCGAGGAGATGCTGGAGCGGGTCCGCGGCGGCCCCGGCATGGCGGGCGCGGACCTGGCGGGCGACGTCACCACCGCCGAGCCGTACGTGGTGGACGCGGTCGGCGAGCGCCGCTTCCGCGTGGCCGCGCTGGACCTGGGCATCAAGTCCAACACGCCGCGCATGATGGCGGCCCGCGGCATCGAGGTGCACGTCCTGCCGCTGACCTCGACCTACGACGAGATCGCGGCGATCGCGCCGGACGGGGTGTTCCTGTCCAACGGTCCCGGCGACCCGGCGACGCAGGCGCACGCCGTCGAGCTGACCCGCGCCGTGCTGGACCGGCGGATCCCGCTGTTCGGCATCTGCTTCGGCAACCAGATCCTGGGCCGCGCGCTCGGCCGGGAGACCTACAAGATGCGCTACGGCCACCGGGGCATCAACATCCCGGTCATCGACGTCGCGACCGGCAAGGTGGCCATCACCGCGCAGAACCACGGCTTCGCCCTGGAGGGCGAGCCGGGGGAGGAGTTCGACTCCGACTTCGGCCGCGTCCAGCTCAGCCACTACTGCCCGAACGACGGCACCGTGGAGGGCGTGCGCGCCCTGGACGTGCCCGCGTTCAGCGTGCAGTACCACCCGGAGGCGGCGGCGGGCCCGCACGACGCCGCTCCGCTGTTCGACGAGTTCTGCAACCTCATGTCCGGCTCGGCCGGTGGACAGACGAAGGGCGAGGGCCGCTGACATGCCGAAGAGGACCGACATCAAGCACGTGCTGGTCATCGGCTCGGGTCCGATCGTCATCGGCCAGGCGTGCGAGTTCGACTACTCCGGCACCCAGGCGTGCCGGGTGCTGCGCGAGGAGGGCCTGCGGGTCAGCCTGGTGAACTCCAACCCGGCGACGATCATGACCGACCCGGAGTTCGCCGACGCCACCTACGTCGAGCCGATCACGCCGGAGTTCGTGGAGAAGGTGATCGCCGCCGAGCGCCCGGACGCGATCCTCGCCACCCTGGGCGGCCAGACGGCGCTGAACACGGCCATCGCGCTGCACGAGCGCGGCGTGCTGGAGAAGTACGACGTCGAGCTGATCGGCGCGGACGTCGACGCCATCCAGCGCGGCGAGGACCGGCAGATCTTCAAGGACCTGGTGCGGGGCATCGGCGCGGAGGTGCCGCGCAGCGCGGTGTGCCGGACGATGGACGAGGTCCGCGCCACGGTGGCCGAGCTGGGCCTGCCGGTGGTGATCCGGCCGTCGTTCACGATGGGCGGCCTGGGCTCCGGCATGGCGCACACCCACGAGGAGCTGGAGCGGCTGGCCGCCTCCGGCCTCGCGGAGTCCCCGGTCACGGAGGTGCTGATCGAGGAGAGCGTGCTCGGCTGGAAGGAGTACGAGCTGGAGCTGATGCGCGACCGCAACGACAACGTCGTGGTCGTGTGCTCCATCGAGAACATCGACCCGATGGGCGTGCACACCGGCGACTCGGTGACGGTCGCGCCCGCGATGACGCTGACCGACCGCGAGTTCCAGCACATGCGCGACGTCGGCATCGCGGTCATCCGCGCGGTCGGCGTCGACACCGGCGGCTGCAACATCCAGTTCGCGATCAACCCGGAAACGGGGCGCATGGTCGTGATCGAAATGAACCCGCGCGTTTCCCGCTCCTCGGCCCTGGCGTCGAAAGCGACCGGGTTCCCGATCGCCAAGATCGCCGCGAAACTGGCCATCGGCTACTCGCTCGACGAAATCCGCAACGACATCACGGGCGAGACGCCGGCCAGCTTCGAACCGACGCTGGACTACGTCGTGGTGAAGGTGCCGCGGTTCGCGTTCGAGAAGTTCCCCGGCGCGGACCGGACGCTGACCACGACCATGAAGTCCGTCGGCGAGGCCATGTCCATCGGCCGCAGCTTCATCGAGGCGCTGGGCAAGGCGCTCCGCTCGATGGAGACCAAGGCGGCCGGCTTCTGGACGGTGCCCGACGCGGACACCGACCCCGCCACCGCGCTGGAGTCCACGCTGGACGCCCTGCGCACGGGCCACGACGGCCGCCTGTACACGGTGGACCGCGCCCTGCGGCTCGGCGCGACGATCGAGCAGGTGCACGAGGCGTCGCGCATCGACCGTTGGTTCATCGAGCAGATGGCGTGGCTGGTCGGCCTCCGCGAGGAGATCGAGCGCGCGCCCGTGCTGGACGAGCACCTGCTGCGCAGGGCCAAGCGGGCGGGGCTGTCGGACCGCCAGCTCGCCGTGCTGCGCGGCGAGCTGGCCGGCGAGGACGGCGTGCGCGCCCTGCGGCACCGGCTGGGCGTGCGGCCGGTGTACAAGACCGTCGACACCTGCGCGGCCGAGTTCGCCGCCCGGACGCCCTACCACTACTCGGCCTACGAGCTGGACCCGGAGGCCGAGACGGAGGTCACCGAGCAGCGGGACAAGCCCAAGGTGCTCATCCTGGGCTCGGGGCCGAACCGGATCGGGCAGGGCATCGAGTTCGACTACTCGTGCGTGCACGCGGCGATGGCGCTGCGGGCGGCCGGGTACGAGACCGTGATGGTCAACTGCAACCCGGAGACCGTCTCCACCGACTACGACACCTCCGACCGCCTGTACTTCGAGCCGCTGACGTTCGAGGACGTGCTGGAGGTGGTCCACTCCGAGCAGCGCTCCGGCACGGTCGCGGGCGTGATCGTGCAGCTGGGCGGCCAGACGCCGCTGGGCCTGGCGCGGCGGCTGGCGGACGCGGGCGTGCCGGTCGTGGGCACCCCGCCGCACGCCATCCACCTGGCCGAGGACCGGGGCGCGTTCGGCGAGGTGCTGACCGCGGCCGGCCTGCCCGCGCCCAAGTACGGCACCGCGACGTCCTTCGAGGGCGCCAAGGCGATCGCCGACGAGATCGGCTACCCCGTGCTGGTGCGGCCCTCGTACGTGCTGGGCGGGCGCGGCATGGAGATCGTCTACGACGAGGAGTCGCTGCGCGGCTACATCCAGCGCGCCACCGAGGTCAGCCCGGAGCACCCCGTGCTGGTCGACCGGTTCCTCGACGACGCCATCGAGATCGACGTCGACGCGCTGTTCGACGGCGAGGACGTGTTCATCGGCGGTGTGATGGAGCACATCGAGGAGGCCGGGGTGCACTCGGGCGACTCGGCGTGCGCGCTGCCGCCCATCACGCTGGGCGAGACCGACATCGACAACGTGCGCCGGTCCACGCGGGCCATCGCCGAGGGCATCGGCGTGCGCGGCCTGCTCAACGTCCAGTACGCGCTCAAGGACGACGTGCTCTACGTGCTGGAGGCCAACCCCCGCGCGTCCCGCACGGTGCCGTTCGTGTCCAAGGCGACGGCCGTGCCGCTGGCCAAGGCCGCCGCGCGGATCATGCTCGGCGGCACCATCGCCGAGCTGCGCGCCGAGGGGCTGCTGCCCGCGTCCGGCGACGGCGCGAAGCTGCCGCCGCACGCGCCGGTCGCGGTCAAGGAGGCCGTGCTGCCGTTCCACCGGTTCCGCACGCCGGAGGGCCAGGGCGTGGACTCGCTGCTCGGGCCGGAGATGAAGTCGACCGGCGAGGTCATGGGCATCGACGTGTCCTTCGGCACGGCGTTCGCCAAGTCCCAGACCGCCTCGTACGGCTCGCTGCCCACCTCGGGCCGGGCGTTCGTGTCGGTCGCCAACCGGGACAAGCGCGCCATGATCTTCCCGGTCAAGCGGCTCGCCGACCTGGGGTTCGAGGTGCTGGCGACGGAGGGCACGGCCGAGGTGCTGCGCCGCAACGGCATCCCGTGCACGGTGGTCCGCAAGCACTCCGACGGCGACAAGAACATCGTCGACGCCATCCTCGACGGCACCGTGGACATCGTCATCAACACGCCGTACGGCAACAGCGGCCCGCGCGTCGACGGCTACGAGATCCGCACGGCGGCGGTCGCCAGGGACATCCCGTGCGTCACCACGATCCAGGGCGCGGCGGCGGCCGTGCACGGCATCGAGGCGGCCATCCGCGGCGACATCGGCGTACGGCCCCTCCAGGCGCTCCAGGCGGCCCTGCGGGGTGACGGATGAGGTTCGGGCAGCGACTCGCGCGGGCCGTGGCCGAGCACGGCCCGCTGTGCGTCGGCATCGACCCCCACCCCGGCCTGCTGGACGCCTGGGGCCTGCCGCGGGACGTCTCCGGGCTGGAGCGGTTCGCGCTGACCTGCGTGGAGGCGTTCGGGGGCCACGTGGCCCTGGTGAAGCCCCAGGCGGCGTTCTTCGAGGCGCACGGCTCACGGGGCGTGGCCGTCCTGGAGCGCGTCGTCGCGGACCTGCGCGACAGCGGCACGCTGGTCCTGGTGGACGCCAAGCGGGGCGACATCGGGTCGACCATGAGCGCCTACGCGGCGGCGTACCTGGCGGACGGCTCGCCGTTGGCGGGCGACGCGGTCACGCTGTCGCCGTACCTCGGTTTCGGGTCGCTCGACCCGGCGCTCGAAGCCGCACGCGCGAGCGGGCGCGGAGTATTCGTCCTCGCGTTGACTTCCAATGCCGAGGGTTCCTCGGTGCAGCGCGCGGTGGGCCCGGACGGGCGTTCCGTGGCGCAGGCGGTCGTGGACGCGGCGGCGGCCCGGAACGCGGGCGCCGACCCCCTCGGCGACGTCGGGCTGGTGGTCGGCGCGACCGTGGGCGACCTCGGCGTCGACCTCTCCGACCTGCACGGATACGTCCTGGCCCCCGGTTTCGGGGCCCAGGGCGGCACCGTGGCGGACCTGCGCGCGGTGTTCGGCCGGGAGCTGCGCGGCGTGCTGCCGACCAGCTCGCGGGACGTGCTCCGGCACGGTCCCGAACCCGCAAGTTTGCGGTCCGCGGCGGCCGCTGTCCGGCACTCCCTGGAGATGTGATCACGATCAAATCCCGACCCGCTGAGCGTGGTCCGCTCACCTGCGCAAACGTGGCCTGGTACGGTCCAGGCCACTGACGGGATCATCCCCCATCGAGCGCATACCACACAGGTCGTGCGCACGGCGTTACCGGTGGCGGTGATGGGCTTGTCGGAGGGTGTTGGTACTACTACCACCCGCCGCAACCTCCAGGCGCTGAAAGATTCACCTGACTGGGGCCCACGTTGTACCCAGGCAATTGCGCTCGGTACGGTCGCGGCACCGATCCAGAATTGAAATTCCCACACCACGGAGGAAATCGTGGCCCTTCCCCAGCTTACCGAGGAGCAGCGGGCCGCAGCGCTGGAGAAGGCTGCTGCCGCTCGTCGCGCTCGGGCTGAGCTCAAGGAGCGCCTCAAGCGTGGCGGCACGACCCTGACGGACGTGCTGAAGGCCGCCGAGAGCGACGAGGTCCTTGGCAAGATGAAGGTGTCCGCGCTGCTTGAGGCGCTTCCGGGCGTCGGCAAGGTCCGCGCGCAGCAGATCATGGAGCGGCTTGAGATCGCTCCGAGCCGTCGGCTGCGCGGCCTGGGTGAGCGGCAGCGCAAGGCGCTGCTCACCGAGTTCAGCGGCGAGTGAGTGATGGCACCGGGGCGGGACCGGGCGCACGCGCCCGGTCCCGCCTCACCGTCCTTTCCGGGCCCTCGGGCGTCGGCAAGTCCAGCGTGCTGGCCGAGCTGCGCCGACAGGGGCCCGACGTGCACTTCAGCGTCTCGGTGACCACCCGGAAGCCGAGGCCGGGGGAGGTTGACGGCGTCCACTACCACTTCGTGGACGCCGGTGAGTTCCGCAAGATGGTCGCCAACGGCGAGCTGCTGGAGCACGCCGAGTTCGCGGGCAACTGCTACGGCACGCCCAGGGAGCCGGTGGAGCGGGCGCTGGCGGCAGGCCGGCCGTCGCTGCTGGAGATCGAGCTCCAGGGCGCGCGCCAGGTCCGGGCCGCGATGCCCGAGGCGCAGCTGGTGATGCTCGCGCCGCCGTCCTGGGACGACCTGGTGCGCAGGCTGACCGGCCGCGGCACCGAGGACCCCGCCGTGGTGGCCCGCCGGCTGGCGATCGCGCGCGAGGAGCTGGCGGCCGAGCCCGAGTTCGACGAGGTCGTGGTGAACGCCGACGTGCGCTCCGCCGCGGCCCGCTTGCTAGACTTGGTGGTCGGCCCGGCGCCCGACGTGCGGTGACGCGCGTCCGCAGGCGCGGGACGGCCCGGATTCCGCACACCGACCGCAGGAGCGTTGACGAGTGACCACGCACACCGAGCTGGGCCCGCTCTCGGGTTCTCCGGAGGGCATCACCAACCCGCCGATCGACGACCTGCTGGAGCAGGTCAGCTCGAAGTACGCGCTGGTGATCTACGCGGCCAAGCGGGCGCGCCAGATCAACGACTACTACGCCCAGCTCGGCGAGGGCCTGCTGGAGTACGTCGGCCCCCTGGTCGAGCCGGGCCCGCGCGAGAAGCCGCTGTCGATCGCGCTCCGGGAGATCCACGCGGGTCTCCTCGAGCACACCGAAGGCGAGTGACCGAGACCGCCGATGCCCCCGTCCGCCCCAGGGTCGTCCTGGGTGTCGGCGGGGGCATCGCCGCGTACAAGGCGTGCGAGGTGCTGCGCAGGCTCACGGAGTCCGGCCACGCCGTGCGGGTGGTGCCGACCGAGGGCGCGCTGAAGTTCGTCGGCGCGGCCACCTTCGAGGCGCTGTCCGGGCAGCCCGTGCACACCGACGTGTTCTCGGACGTACCGTCCGTGCAACACGTGCGGCTCGGACAGGACGCCGACCTGGTCGTCGTCGCGCCGGCCACGGCGAACCTGCTGGCCAAGGCCGCCCACGGGCTGGCCGACGACCTGCTCACCAACACCCTGCTGACCGCGCGCTGCCCGGTCCTGCTGGTGCCGGCGATGCACACCGAGATGTGGGAGCACCCGGCGACGCGGGCCAACGTGGCGCTGCTGCGCTCGCGCGGCGTGGTCGTCGCCGAGCCCGCGAGCGGCCGGCTGACCGGCAAGGACACCGGCAAGGGCAGGCTGCCCGAGCCCGCCGAGATCGTCGAGCTGGCCCGGTTGCTGCTGGAGCGCCCGGACGCGCTGCCGCGCGACCTGGAGGGCAGGCACGTCGTGGTCTCCGCGGGCGGCACCCGCGAGCCGCTGGACCCGGTGCGCTTCCTGGGCAACCGCTCGTCGGGGCGGCAGGGGTTCGCGCTGGCCAGGGTCGCCGCGCAGCGCGGCGCGCGGGTCACGCTGGTCGCCGCGCACACCGCCGACCTCGTCCCGCCGGCGGGAGTGGACGTCGAGCGCGCGGGCACGGCCGCCGAGCTGCGGGACGCGGTGCACCGGGCCGCGAAGGACGCGGACGCCGTCGTGATGGCGGCGGCGGTGGCGGACTTCCGCCCGACGGCGCTCGCCCCGCACAAGATCAAGAAGACCGACCGCGACCCGGACCCGGTCGAGCTGACCCGCAACGCGGACGTCCTCGCCGAGCTGGTCCGCGCGCGCCGGGACGGCCAGGTCGTCGTCGGGTTCGCGGCCGAGACCGGCGACGACGGTGCGGACGTGCTGGCCTACGGCCGCGCCAAGCTCGCCCGCAAGGGCTGCGACCTGCTCGTGGTCAACGCGGTCGGCGACGGCCGGGCGTTCGAGGTCGAGGACAACGCGGGCTGGCTGCTGTCCTCCGACGGGACCGAGACGCCACTACCACACGGCTCGAAGGCGCGTCTTGCGTCCGCAGTGTGGGATGCCGTCGAACGGTGGTTCCGCGGGTGAGGGCCCACGTGCCAACCCTCAGTAAGCTGAGGGTGTCGCAGCCGATCGGGTCGGCGGGAGCGCCCGGACAGGTCGTCGGATCACTTGAGAGCAGATGAGGGAGTGCCGTGAGCCAGCACAGCAGCAGGCTGTTCACCAGTGAGTCGGTGACCGAGGGGCACCCGGACAAGATCTGCGACGCGGTCAGCGACTCGATCCTCGACGCCTTGCTGCGCAAGGACCCCCGCTCGCGCGTGGCCGTGGAGACGCTCATCACGACCGGCCAGGTGCACGTGGCGGGCGAGGTCACCACGGAGACCTACGCGGACATCCCGTCGATCGTCCGGGAGAAGATCCTGGAGATCGGCTACGACTCGTCGGCCAAGGGCTTCGACGGCCGCTCGTGCGGCGTGAACGTGGCGATCGGCTCGCAGTCGCCGGACATCGCGCAGGGCGTGGACACCGCCTACGAGCAGCGGGTCGGCGGCGCGGACGACGAGATCGACAAGCAGGGCGCCGGCGACCAGGGCCTGATGTTCGGCTACGCCTGCACCGACACGCCGGAGCTGATGCCGCTGCCGATCGCGCTGGCCCACCGGCTGTCCCGCAGGCTGACCGCCGTGCGCAAGGACGGCACGGTGCCCTACCTGCGCCCGGACGGCAAGACCCAGGTCACCATCGAGTACGCGGGCGACCAGCCGGTGCGGCTCGACACGGTCGTCGTGTCGTCGCAGCACGCGGACGGCATCGACCTGGAGAAGCTGCTCGGCGTCGACATCCGCGAGCACGTGGTGCTGCCCGAGCTGGCGGAGCTGGGCCTGGACACCGAGGACGTGCGGCTGCTGGTCAACCCCACCGGCCGGTTCGTCATCGGCGGCCCGATGGGCGACGCGGGCCTGACCGGCCGCAAGATCATCGTCGACACGTACGGCGGCATGGCGCGGCACGGCGGCGGCGCGTTCTCCGGCAAGGACCCGTCGAAGGTCGACCGGTCGGCCGCGTACGCGATGCGGTGGGTGGCGAAGAACGCGGTGGCGGCGGGCCTGGCCACGCGGATCGAGGTGCAGGTCGCGTACGCGATCGGCAAGGCCGCGCCGGTGGGCCTGTTCGTGGAGACCTTCGGCACCGAGACGGTCGACCCGAGCAAGATCCAGCAGGCCATCTCCGAGGTCTTCGACCTGCGGCCCGCCGCGATCATCCGCGACCTGGACCTGCTGCGGCCGATCTACGCGCAGACGGCCGCGTACGGCCACTTCGGTCGCACCGACGTGGACCTGCCGTGGGAGAACACCGACCGCGCCGGGGCGTTGCGCGCGGCGGCGGGTGCGTGATCCCAGGCACCGCTTGACGTGAGGCGGGGGCCGTCCGGTCGGGCGGCCCCCGTCGGCTGTCCGGGGCCTCGGCCGTCGGCGGGTCGGTGTCGGCAGCGGGTTTCTTCAGCGGGTGTCGTCGTGGCCGGCGGGCTGCTCGGGTGGCGCGGTCGTTCTCCGGGTTTCCGCTCGTCGCGGCTTTGATCGACGACGTGGTCGGTGCGTCCGTGCCGTCGGGTCCCCGATCGACTTCACCCGATCGTGATCTTGCGTGCCTCGAACACCCGTTCGAAGATGGACGCATGAGACCCCACGCCCCCACCCCGCGCCCCGCACCGTCCATCCGTTCACCCGTCCGGCCGCACCGCCCCGGAACCCGCCGGGAGGCTGTCTGGTAGACCTCAGCGCATGGCAGGCAAGGCGACCACCAGGCGCGGGGAGCGCGTGCCCGCGGCTGCGCTGTCCGTCGCCCGGATCTGCGTCGACGTGCCGCTGCCCCACCTCGACAAGCTGTTCGACTACCGGGTGTCCACCGAGCAGGACGCCGACGCGGTGCCCGGTTGCCGCGTCCGCGTGCGGTTCGCGGGCCAGTTGGTCGACGGCTTCCTCCTCGACCGGGTGGAGGAGTCCGACTACGGCCGCAAGCTCAGCTTCCTCGACCGGGTGATCTCGCCGGAGCCGGTGCTGTCGCCCGAGGTGGCGGAGCTGGCGCGGGCGGTGGCGGACCGGTACGCGGGGTCCTTGACCGACGTCCTGCGGATGGCGATCCCGCCCCGGCACGCGCGGGTGGAGGCCAAGCCGTCGCCCGAACCCGCGCCGCTGCCCGCCGCGCCCCCGACCGAGGGCTGGTCGCGGTACCCGTACGGGCCGAACCTGCTGGACGCGCTCCGCGCGGGTCGGCCGGCGCGGGCGGTGTGGCAGGCGCTGCCGGCGGAGGACTGGCCCGCGCGGCTGGCCGAGGCCGCCACCTCGGTGGTGAGCGCGGGTCGGGGAGCCCTGGTCGTCGTGCCGGACCACCGCGACCTGGCGCGGCTGCACGAGGCGTGCGTGGCGCTGGCCGGTCCGGAGGCGGTGGTGACGCTGTCGTCCGACCTCGGGCCGTCCGAGCGCTACCAGCGGTGGCTGGCGGTGCGGCGGGGCTCGGTGCGGCTGGTCCTGGGCACGCGGGGCGCGGCGCTCGCGCCCGTGCGCGACCTCGGGCTGGTCGTGGTGTGGGACGACGGCGACGACCTGCACACCGAGCCGCGCATGCCGTACCCGAACGTGCGCGACGTGCTGGTGCAGCGTGCGCACCTGACCGGGGCGTCGTTCCTCGTCGGCGGGTTCGCGCGGACCGCCGAGGCGCAGTTGCTGGTGGACAGCGGCTGGGCGCACGAGGTGGTGGCGTCGCGGGACGCGCTGCGCGCGGTCGCGCCGCGCGTGGTGGCGGTGGGCGACCACGCGTGGCAGGAGGTGAAGGACCCGGCGGCGAGGTCGGCGCGGCTGCCGACGATCGCGTTCGAGGCGGCGCGGGCGGCGTTCGCGGAGGGCGCGCCGGTGCTGATCCAGGTGCCGCGCCGGGGTTACGTGCCGTCGCTGGCGTGCGGCACGTGCCGGGCGCCTGCCCGCTGCCGCCGGTGCGCGGGGCCGCTGGCGCTGCCCGGCGGCACCGAGGACGGCGTGCCGAGACCGGCGTACTGCCGGTGGTGCGGCGCGACCGAGGCGGCGTTCCGCTGCCCGGCCTGCGGCTCGCGCCGGTTGCGCGGCCAGGTCATCGGCGCCCGGCGCACGGCCGAGGAGTTGGGGCGGGCGTTCAGCGGGATCGCGGTGCGCACGTCGGGCGCGGACGAGGTGCTGTCCGCCGTGCCGTCCGGTCCGGCGCTGGTGGTGGCGACGCCGGGCGCGGAGCCGACCGCCGAGGGTGGTTACGGCGCGGTGCTGCTGCTGGACGGCTGGGCGCTGCTGGGCCGGGCCGACCTGCGCGCGACCGAGGAGACCCTGCGCCGCTGGATGACGGCCGCCGCGCTGACCCGGCCGGCGGGGCGGGTGGTGGTGATCGCCGACTCGGCCCTGCCGCCGGTGCAGGCGCTGGTCCGCTGGAACCCGGTGTGGCACGCGCGGCAGGAACTGGCGGCCCGGACGGAGCTGGGCTTCCCGCCCGCCGTGCGGATGGCCACGGTCGACGGGGCGCCGGAGGCGTTGGCGTCGGCCCTGGAGGACCTCCGGCTGCCGCCGACCGGCGAGGTGCTGGGTCCGGTGCCGCTGTCCGAGGACGGCCGGAAGGAGCGCGCCCTGGTCCGCGTGGCCAGGGCGGAGGGCAAGGCGCTCTCCGAAGCGCTGGCCACCCTCCAGGCGACGCGCAGCGCCCGCAAGGACCCGGAGCCGATCCGGGTGAAGCTCGACCCGCTGGAAGTCCTCTGAGCCCGACCCGGTGGAGCCCTCGCCGGGGCCGGCCGGCTGGAACCCACCGGAAGTCCTCCGGAGGGCGGCCCGCCGGGACCCGCCGGGCGCTTGCTAGAGGTCGGCCGGCCGGGACCCGCCGGGAAGCTTTCCGGGGATCGGCTCGCCGGGACCCGCCGGGAAGCCTCCGGGGGACGGCTCGTGGGGACGGCTCGTGGGGGAAAGCCGCCGGGGATCGGCCCGCGTCGGGACTCCTCCCGCCGCGGCCGGGCCCCGGCCGGACCACCGGCCGAGCCCTCGTCCCGGTGAGCGGTGGCGGCGGGTCGTTCCGCAGGGGGATTCGTCGGAGGGGCTTCTCCGGTTCCTCCCGGTGGAGTACAAGGGAACGATGCTCAGGTCGACGGTCGTCAGCGCACTCGCGTCACTCCTCCTCGTCGCCCCGCTCGCACCCGCCCGAGCCGAACCGGCCGCGCCGCCGCGCGAGCCGGAAGCCGTCGGGTGGGGCGGTGCGGTCGCGAGCATCGACCCGGACGCCTCGCGGATCGGCGTGGACGTCCTGCGCCGGGGCGGCAACGCGGTGGACGCCGCCGTCGCCGTCGCCGCCGCGCTCGGGGTCACCGACCCGTTCTCGGCGGGCATCGGCGGCGGCGGGTTCTTCGTGCACTACGACGCCCGCACCCGCCGGGTGTCCACGCTGGACGGCCGGGAGACGGCGCCCGCCGCCGTCGGCCCGGACCTGTTCGTGGAGGACGGCCGGGCGCTCCCGTTCGCCGAAGCCGTGACCAGCGGCCTGTCGGTGGGCGTGCCGGGCACGCCGCGCACCTGGCAGCGTGCCCTCCAGCGATGGGGGACGCTGTCCCTGGACCGGGCGCTCGCACCCGCCGAGGAGCTGGCCCGGCGCGGGTTCACCGTCGACGCGACGTTCCACCGGCAGGTCTCGGAGAACGCCGACCGGTTCGCCGACTTCACCTCCACCAAGGCGCTCTACCTGCCGGTGCCCGCGGTGGGCAGCCGGTTCCGCAACCCCGACCTGGCCGACACCTACCGCGAACTGCGCCGGGAGGGCGTGTCCGCGCTCTACCGGGGCCGCCTGGGGCGCGACGTCGTCGCGGCCGTCACCGAACCGCCCGTGACGCCCGGCACGACGCGCGTGGTCCGGCCCGGCGCGATGACCGCCGCCGACCTCGCCGGCTACGAGGTGGCGCGGCGCGAGCCCACCCGCACCCGCTACCGCGGCCTGGACGTGTTCGGCATGGCCCCGCCGTCCTCGGGCGGCACGACGGTCGGCGAGGCGCTGAACATCCTGGAGCACACCGACCTCGGCGACGAGACCCCGGTCCAGTACCTGCACCGGTTCCTGGAGGCGAGCCGGCTGTCCTACGCCGACCGCAACCGCTGGGTGGGCGACCCGGCCTTCGCCGACGTGCCGACCGAGCGGCTGCTGGCGCAGCGGTTCGCCGACAGCCGGGCCTGCCTGATCTCCCCGACGGCCGTCCTGACCAGCCCCGTCGCACCGGGCGACCCGCACGACCCGCGCCCGTGCGCGACGGCAGGCGCGCCCGCGGCCACCCCCTACGAGGGCACCGACACCACGCACCTCACCGTCGCCGACCGGTGGGGCAACGTCGTCGCCTACACCCTCACCCTGGAGCAGGAGGGCGGCAGCGGGATCGTCGTGCCCGGCCGCGGCTTCCTGCTCAACAACGAGCTGACCGACTTCTCCTTCACGCCGGTGACGCCCGGCGTGCCCGACCCGAACCTGCCGGGACCCGGCAAACGCCCGCGCTCGTCCATGTCGCCGACGATCGTGCTGCACCACGGCCAACCCGTGCTGGCGCTGGGTTCGCCGGGCGGTGCGAGCATCATCACGACCGTCCTCCAGGTGCTGACCCAGCGCCTGGACCGGGGGCTGCCGCTGGTGGCGGCCATCGCCGCGCCGCGCGCGTCCCAGCGCAACGCCGCCACGACCCAGGCGGAGAAGGCGTTCCTCGCGACGGGGGAGGCCGACGCGCTGCACGCGCTCGGGCACCGCTTCACGCCGACCGACGAGATCGGCGCGGTCACCGCGGTCGAGCGCCTGCCCGACGGGCGCTGGCGGGCCGCCGCCGAGACGACCCGGCGTGGCGGGGGAGCGGCGCGGGTGGTGTCGCCTCGCTGAGGACCCTCAGGGGCGGGGTGAAGGCCGTGCGCTCCGCTGTCGACGTGGTGTCGGTGCGGCGTGGGTGGTGCCGCCTCGCTGGACCCCCGGGGCGGGTGTGGCGCGGTCGTGCGCTCGCTGACGGGGCGGTTGGCGTGGATGCGGGCGGTGCACAGCGCGGTCCCCAGGGCGGCGACGGGTGCGGCGACGGGCGTGGCGACCGGCGTGGTGACGGCCACCCGGTTCGTCGGCCACTTCACCGCGCCGGCCGGCTTGGGCCTCCTCGGACGGCACGTCGACCACCGAGCCGACCACCGAGCCGACCACCGAGTCGACCACTGAGCCCCACCCCGCTTTGGCCGCTCTCCTAGACTGGCGGTCTGCCCCCGTTCGAGGAGAGTGCGTGACCGTCCAACCCATCCGGCTGTTCGGCGACCCGGTGCTGCGGACCCCCGCCGTCGAGGTCACCGACTTCGACGCGGAACTGCGCAAGCTGGTCAAGGACCTGTGGGACACCATGAGCGACGCCGGCGGCGCGGGGCTGGCCGCCCCCCAGCTCGGGGTCGGCCTGCGGGTGTTCACCTATCACTGCGACGGATTCGCAGGTCACCTGGTCAACCCGACCTTCGAGGTGGTCGGCGACGAGGTCCAGGACGGCCCCGAGGGCTGCCTGTCCATACCCGGCCTGTCCTGGGACTGCCGGCGGCACCGCAACGTCGTCGCGCGCGGCTGGAACATGCACGGCGAGCCGATCGAGGTGGAGGGCACCGACCTGTTGGCCCGGTGCATCCAGCACGAGACCGACCACCTGGACGGCGTGCTGTTCCTCGACCGGCTCGACGAGGGGACCCGCAAGGAGGCGATGCGCGCGATCCGGCGGCAGTCCTGGTTCGACGGCGGGATGCCGACGATCAAGCAGTCGCCGCACCCGCTGTTCGGGGGTGCGTGACCGTGCGCCTGGTCTTCGCGGGCACGCCCGAGGTGGCGCTGCCCTCCCTGCGCGCCCTGCTCGACTCGCGGCACGAGGTCGTGGCCGTCGTGACCCGTCCGGACGCCCCGGCGGGCCGGGGCCGCAAGGTCGAGCGGTCACCGGTGGCGGCGCTGGCCGACGAGCGCGGCATCGAGGTGCTGACGCCGGCCAAGGCGGGCGACCCCGCCTTCCTGGACCGGTTGCGCGAGATCGGCCCCGACCTGTGCCCGGTGGTCGCCTACGGCGCGCTGCTGCCCGAGTCGGCGCTGGCGATCCCGCGCCACGGCTGGGTGAACCTGCACTTCTCGGTGCTGCCCGCGTGGCGCGGCGCGGCGCCGGTGCAGGCGGCCGTGCGGCACGGTGACGACATCACCGGCGCGACCACGTTCCGGATCGTGAAGGCGTTGGACGCGGGTCCGGTGTTCGGCGTGGTCACCGAGCGGGTGCGCGAGCGCGACACGGCGGGCGAGCTGCTCGGCCGGCTCGCGGAGTCCGGCGCGAAGCTGCTGCTGTCCACGGTCGACGGCATCGAGGACGGCACGCTGCGCCCGGTCGAGCAGCCGGAGGAGAACGTCAGCTACGCGCCCAAGGTCTCCGTGGACGACGCCCGCCTCGACTTCGCGTGCACCCCGGCGGCGGCCCTGGACCGGGTCGCGCGGGCCGTGACGCCGGAACCGGGCGCGTGGGCGGAGTTCCGGGGCGAACGGCTCAAGCTCGGCCCCGTCACCCCGGTGGACGAGGAGGGCCTCGCGCCCGGCGAGCTGCGGGTGGAGCGGAAGCGCGTGCTGGTCGGCACGGCCACGACGCCCGTGGTGCTCAGCGACGTGCAGGCGCAGGGCAAGAAGCGGATGGCGGCGACGGACTGGGCGCGCGGCGTCCGCATCGAGGCGGGGGAGCGCATCTCATGACCCAGCGCTCCTCGCGCCCGTCCCGCCCGCGCGGCCCGCACCCGCCGCGCAGGCGCACCGGTCCGGCGCGCCCCCCGGTGGAGGACCCGGCCCGGCTCGCCGCGCTGGACACGCTGCGCGCGGTGCGGCAGCGCGACGCCTACGCCAACCTGGTGCTGCCCGGCCTGCTGCGGGACCGCCGGATCACCGGCCGCGACGCCGCGCTGGCCACCGAGCTGGCCTACGGGACGTCGCGGGCGCAGGGCCTGCTCGACGCGATCCTGGCCGCGTGCTCCGACCGCCCCCTGTCCGAGGTGGACGGGTCGGTGCTGGACGCCCTGCGGCTGGGCGCGTACCAGTTGCTGCGGACCCGCATCCCGGCGCACGCCGCCGTCGCGTCCACCGTGGACCTGGTGCGCGCGGAGCTGGGCTCGGGCGCGGCCGGGTTCGCCAACGCGGTGCTGCGGCGCGTGACCGGGCAGGACGAGGCCGGCTGGATCGACGAGGTCGCGCCGGACGAGGAGACCGACCCGGTCGGCTACCTCGCGATGGCGCACGCGCACCCGAGGTGGATCGCGCAGGCGTTCGCGGAGGCCCTGGGCAGCCGGGGCGAGCCGCTGCGGGCGGCGCTGACCGCCGACGACGCGCGGCCCGCCGTGCACCTGGCAGCCCGGCCGGGCGAGTGCAGCGCCGACGAGCTGGCCGCCATGACCGGTGGCGAGGTCGCGCCGCACTCGCCGTACGGGGTGCACCTGGAGCCGGGCGCGGGTGACCCTGGCGACCTGGACCCGGTGCGGGAGAAGCTGGCGACGGTGCAGGACGAGGGCAGCCAGCTGTGCGCCCTGGCCCTGACCCGCGCCCCGCTGGAGGGCCCCGACGAGCGGTGGCTCGACCTGTGCGCCGGCCCCGGCGGGAAGGCCGTGCTGCTGGGCGCGCTGGCGACGCTGTCGGGCGCGACCCTGGACGCGGTGGAGAAGGCGCCGCACCGCGCGGAGCTGATCCGCAAGGCGGCGGGCGACCTGCCGGTGACGGTGCACGTGGCCGACGGCCGCGACTCGGGCCTGCCCGCGGGCGGGTTCGACCGCGTCCTGGTCGACGCGCCGTGCACGGGCCTCGGCGCGTTGCGCCGGCGGCCGGAGGCGCGGTGGCGGCGTCAGCCGTCCGACGTGGCCCCGCTGGCCCGGTTGCAGCGCGAGCTGCTGACGTCGGCGCTGGAGCTGGTCCGGCCCGGTGGTGTGGTGGCGTACGTGGTGTGCTCGCCGCACCTGTCGGAGTCCGTCGGCGTGGTCGCGGACGTGGCTCGGCGGACCGGCGCGGAACGCCTGGACACCCGTGCGGCGTTCCCCGGCGTGCCCGACCTGGGCGGCGGCCCGCACGTGCAGTTGTGGCCGCACCTGCACGGCACCGACGCCATGTTCTGCGCCCTGCTGCGCCGTCCGGCCTGACGGGGAACCGCCGGATCGTCGGACGACGCCATTCGTCGGACGATCCGGCGGACCCGGTGCCCGCGCGACGGGCGGGCACCGCGGCGTCGAGCTGATTGCATGAAGGCTGAAGGTGAATTTGCCGATTGCAACGGCTCGAAGGTGGCAAGTGGGCCGCAACAATGCTGACGCGAGTGAACCGAATGCGCGGGTGGACGCGCCGCCGGGGCAGGGGTGATCACAGGTGGGCGAACCGGTGGCGGGCCGGTCGGGAGCGGACCGCCCGGTGCTGGGGCTGGTCGCCTCGGCGGGCGGCGGCGTCGAGCGGTGGTTCCGGACCGGGCTGGCGGAGCCCCTGGCGCGGCGGGGTTGGCGGCTCGCCATCACGCTCACCCCGACCGCCGCCCGGTGGCTGGAGCCCGAGCTGCCCGCGTTGGCGGCGGTGACGGACCTGCCGGTCCGCTGGCGCTCGCGGCTGCCGTCCGAGCCGAAGCCGCACCCCGTGCCGGACGCGTTCGTGTTCGCGCCCGCCACGCTGAACTCCCTCGCCAAGCTCGCCCTCGGCATCGGCGACAACCAGGCGCTCACCGCGCTGGGCGAGGCGCTCGGCCGCCGCGCGCCGATGGTCGTGCTCGTCCAGGTCGGCGCGGAGCAATCCCGTCATCCTGCCTTTGCCGGCCACCTCGCGGTGCTGCGCGACGCGGGGGTCCGACTCGTCGAGGGCGGGCCGGGAGCGGTGATGGCGGAACCGGCGTTGGTTGCGCCGTTCGCCGCATTCGACAAATCGGACCTGAATTGACAGCCGGACGAGACGCGTAGCAGTCTTGAATGTGTCGAAATTGTACGGCCGGGATCGTGAATGGGCTTCGGTTCTCCGCTTCCTGTCCACGCCCGGTGGCCTGCTGGCCATCGACGGCCCGCCGTGCTCGGGCAAGACCCACCTGCTCCACGAGGCGGTCGGCGCGGCCCGCGACCTGGGTTACGCCGTCGTCCTCGTCCCCGGCGAGCAGGTCGCGACCTCGGCGGACGTCGCCGACGCCCTGCGCCGGGCCGAGCGCGAGCCGGGTGCGCGCACCCTGGTCGCCGTCGACCACGCGCACCGCGACCCGTGCGCGCTCCTCGACCTGCTGCCGCGGCTGCGCGAGCACCGCGTCACCGGCCTCGTCGCGCTGAGCGGCGCGCACGCGGGCGCGGAGGTCCGCCGCGCCCTGCCCCGCCGCGGCGACGTGCTCGTCCTCGGACCGGTGGGCGACGACGTCGTGCGGCGGGTGGTCGAGGACCTGCTGGGCGCGACACCGCGACCCGACCTGGCGGCGCTCGTCGCGTCCGCCGCCGGCGACCCCCGGCTGGTCGGCGAACTCGTCACCGGCCTGCGCGAGGAGGGCCGGCTCGACGTGCTCGGCGGCACGGCCCGGCTGCGCGGCGGCCGGCTGCCGCGCCGGGTGACCGGCCTGGTGGGCGGCCGGGTCGACCTGCTGTCGGCGAAGGCCGCCCGGCTGCTCCGGGTCACGGCCGTGCTCGGCCGGTCGTTCCCGCTCACCGACGTCGCGACGATGGTGGGCGAGACCGCCGCCGCGCTGCTGCCCGCCGTGGACGAGATGATCGCGTCCGGCCTCGTGGTGCGCGCCGGCGAACGGCTCGCGTTCGCCTCGGAGCTGGTGTGGCGGGCCGTGGTCGAGTCGATCCCCGATCCGGTGGCGCACGCGCTGCGCCGCGACGCGGCGGTGCTGCGCGCGGCGTCGCGCGACCTGCCGCCCCCGGCCGCGGCGGGCCGGTCGGGGGAGGACCGGGGCGCGGCGGCGCTGCCCGGCGTCCGGGCGCTGGCCGCGAGCGGCCGGCTCGGGTCGGCCGTCGCGCTGGCCCGCGCCGGCCTCGCCCTGCGCCCGCACGGGCCCGACGCCGCCGAGATGCACCTCGCGCTCGCCGGTGTGCTGCTCGCCGACGGCCGTCCCGCCGAGGCCGTCGCGGAGCTGGACCACGCGCTGGCCGTGCCGGAGCTGCCGGACGGGCCGCGCCGGACGGCCGCCGCCGGCCGCCTGCTGGCGCTGCTGCTCTCGACGGTCCGGGAGGCGGGCGCGCACGCGATGTCCGTGCTGACCGCCCGCGACCGGGAGGTCAGCGACGCCGACGTGGTGATGGCGGGGACCGTGCACTCGTGCCTGGAGTGGTCGGCGGGACGGCTCGCCGAGAGCATGTACTGGGCCCGCGAGGCCGCCCGGTGGGAGCTGGACGGGCCGACCGCCTGGTGGCAGTCGCACACCGCCGTGGCGTTCGCGCTGAAGCTGTCCGCGCTCGGCGAGTTCGACCAGGCCGAGCGGCTCGTGCGCGGCGACGGCCCCCTCGCCGACGACACCGTGCCGGCCGGCGCGCCCGCGGCGCGGGTGATCGCCCTGTCCCACGTGCTGGCCCGCGCGGGCCGGCTGGCGGAGGCCGAGGAAGCCGCCCGCGCCGGTCTGTCGCTGGCGCGCGACCGCGGCCTGCGGCTGCTGGTGCCGTCGGCGTCGAGCGTGCTGGCGGAGGTCGCCCTGCACCGCGGCGACGTGTCGGCGGCGGCCCGGCACGCGCGGCCCTGCCGGGGCGACCTGGCGGGTGGCGGCGTGCCGCACGCCGGGCGGCACGACTGGGTGGAGCTGCTGCTCGCGCACGCCTCGGGAGGGCCGGGACGGGCGGCGGAACTGGCCCGCGACCGCCTGTGCGACCCCGACCGCGCGCGTCGGGTGCTGGTCGAGGAGCCGGGCGCGGCGGCGTGGCTGGTGCGGCTGGCGCTGACCGTGGGCGACAGCCGGTTGGCAGGCGCGGCGGTCGGCGCGGCGGAGGAGCTGGCGCGCGGCAACCCCGGTTTCGCGGCGGTGTCGGCGGCGGCGAGCCACGCCCGCGCCCTCGTGGACCGGGACGAGGAGGCGTTGCGGGCGGTGGTCGGGCGGCACCGGCACCCGTGGGCCGAGGCGAACGCCCACGAGGACCTGGCACTGCTGCTGGCCCGGCGCGGCCGGGCCGAGCGCGCCGCCGGGCACCGCGAGCAGGCGGCGCGGATGTTCGCGCGGATGGGCGCGGACGGCGAGGTGGCCCGGCTGCGCGACCGGGCGGTCACCACGCGCGCCGGGACGACCCCCGCCCCGACCCCGGCCGACGCCACCCCCGCCCCGACCCCGGTCGACGCCATCCCCGTCCCGACGCCCGGCGGCGCCACCTCCGCGTCGACGCCCGGCGGCATCCCCGTCGCGACGCCCGGCGGCATCCCCGAACCGACGCCCGCCGGTGACATCCCCGCGCCGGGCCCCGCCGGGGCGATCCCCGCGCCGACCCCGGCCGTCGACGACGCGGTGGTCGCCGGCGCCGCTCCCGGCCGTCCCGACGGGGACCGCACGGCCGCCGACCAGGTACCCACCGGGAACCCGGCACCCGACGGACGGCACGGGGACGCCGCGCCCGACGACGAGGCCGTCGCCGCACCCGACGGCCGGGCCGCGAGCCCGGTCACCGCCGCGGCGACCGACTGGCAGCGGCTGACCGGGCCGGAACGCGACATCGCCCGCCTCGTGGGCGTGGGGCTCACCAACCGGCAGGTCGCCAAGCAGCTCTTCCTGTCACCCCACACCGTCGACTACCACCTGCGCTGCATCTTCAAGAAGCTCGGGATCAGCTCGCGGGTCGAGTTGGCGCGGCTGGCACACGAGCAGGCGCACGCAGAGGTCCGGGCACTGCGCTGAGCGGGCGTCGCGCAGGCCGGGTGTCACCCAGGCCGGGTGTTACGCCGACCGGGGCCGTGACACGGCGTCGGCGAGCAGGAACCGCACCTGCTCCACCACCGGCCGCGAGTCGTCCGGCGAGACCACCGCGCAGCGCACGCCCCGCGCCGCGACCTCGGTCGCCAGGCACTCGGCGTAGGCCACGGCGGCGGCTCGGGACGCCTCGTAGGCCGCCGCGTTCGACCGGGGCACGGCGGCGCGGGCGGCGACCAGCACGATCGCGCCGCGCCCGCGCCGCACCATCCGCGCGGCCACGGCGCGCGAGACGTGGAACACCCCGTCGGCGTTCACCGCGAAGGCGTGCGACCAGTCCTCGTCGGTGATGGACAGCACCGGACCGGGCCGCGCCGCGCCCACGGCCGTCACCAGCGCGTCGACCGGCCCGAATTCGCGCTCCACCTGGTCCACCAGCGCGTCGACCGCCGCGCTGGAGGTCACGTCGACCTGCCTGCCCGCGATCCGCAACCCCTCCGCCTGCAACCGCTCGACCAGGTCGGCCAACCGCGCCCCGTCGCTGTCCACGGCCGCGACCAGCGCGCCCTGCCGCGCGAGCCACTCCACCACCTCGCCGCCCAGCGGTGCGCACGCGCCCGTCACGAGCGCGATCCCGTGATCGAATTCGGCGTTCATCTCCAGCGCTCCCCAGCTCGGCCCGCGACGAACGTAATCGCCGGACGGCCGGTTGGGGAACCACCCGCGTGAGTAGTCGGAAAAGACCGGGGTGACCGCGAAACCGCGTGGTCGGGTGGCGGGGGTGAAATATGACTCCCCGGTAGGTCCGGGCGATCGCGGAACCCTAGACTGACTGCCCGTGGTCCACCAGCCGATGATCGCCCCGAGCATCCTGTCCGCCGACTTCGCCCGCCTGGCCGACGAGGCCGCCGCCGTCTCCGGTGCGGACTGGCTGCACGTGGACGTCATGGACGCGCACTTCGTGCCCAACCTGACCATCGGCCTGCCGGTGGTGAAGTCGCTGCGCGGCGCGACCGACATCCCGCTGGACTGCCACCTGATGATCGAGGACCCGGACCGCTGGGCCGTCGGCTACGCGGAGGCGGGCGCGCACAACGTGACGGTGCACGTGGAAGCCGCCGCCGACCCGGTGCGCCTGGCCGGGAACCTGCGCGCGGCGGGCGCGAAGGCCGGCCTGTCGCTCAAGCCCGGCACGCCCCTGGAGCCGTACGTCGACGTGCTCAAGCACTACGACACGCTGCTGGTGATGTCGGTCGAGCCGGGGTTCGGCGGGCAGAAGTTCATGGCGGACGTGCTGGACAAGGTCCGCACGGCCCGCCGCCTGGTCGACACCGGGCACCTCAAGCTGGTGGTGGAGATCGACGGCGGCATCAACGCGGACACCATCGAGCAGGCGGCGGAGGCCGGGGTGGACTGCTTCGTCGCCGGCTCGGCCATCTACGACGCCTCCGATCCGGGCCAGGCCCTGGAGCGGCTGCGCGGTCAGGCGGCGCGCGCGCAGGCGTCCCACGCCCGGTGAGCGGGGACGAGGCGGCGGGCGGCCGGCCCGCCGACCGCGCCCCCGGTCCGGACGGGTCGCGGGTCGGTGGCGCGACGCCCGGTGGTCCGACGGACGGCCCGCGGCCCGGTGGACCCGTCGTGGTGCGGGCGGGCGCGGCTGCCCGGCCGTCGTTGGCCGAGGCGATGGCCCTGGCCATCGCCGCGAGCGCGCGGGCGCGCGGCACGACCAGCCCCAACCCGCCGGTGGGCGCGGTGGTCCTGTCGGCGGACGGCGAGGTCGTCGGCACCGGCGCGACCCGGCCGCCCGGCCAGGCGCACGCCGAGGTCGTCGCCCTCGCGGAAGCGGGCGGGCGCGCCCGCGGCGGCACGGCCGTCGTCACCCTCGAACCCTGCTCCCACTTCGGCCGCACGCCGCCGTGCGCGCGAGCCCTGGTGGCGGCGGGCGTGGCGCGGGTCGTCTTCGCCCACCCCGACCCCAACCCCAAGGCCGCCGGGGGAGCGGACGTCCTGCGCGCCGCCGGCGTCGAGGTCGTCCACCTGCCCACCCACGTCGAGCCGCTGCGGGCGTGGCTGCACTTCGCCCGCACCGGCCGCCCGCACGTCACGTGGAAGTACGCCGCCACCCTCGACGGCCGCACCGCCGCCGCGGACGGCACCAGCCGCTGGATCAGCTCCGCGGAGTCGCGCGCCGAGGTCCACGCGCTGCGCACGGCGGTCGACGCGATCGTGGTCGGCACCGGCACGGTGCGGGTGGACGACCCCCGGCTGACCGCGCGGGGAACAGGAGCGGCCCGGCAGCCGTTGCGGGTGGTCGTGGGCACCAGCGACCTCCCCGCGCGCGCCAGGGTCCTGGACGACGAAGCAGAGACCCTGCACGTGCGCACGCACGACCCGGACGAAGTGTTGACCGAACTCGTCCGGCGCGGTGCGGTGGACGTGCTGCTGGAGGGTGGCCCTACGCTGGCGGGTGCGTTCGCGAGAGCGGGCCGGATCGACCGGGTGCTGGCCTACGTCGCGCCGAAGCTGCTGGGCGACGGGCCGTCGGCGCTGCGGGACATGGGGGTGTCGACCATCACCGACGCCGTGGGATTGGTCGTGGAGCAGGTCACCATGTGCGGACCGGACGTGCGGATCTCCGCAGTGCCGGCGTCCGCGCGTTAGAGGAGGAACGGTGTTCACCGGGATCGTCGAGGAGTTGGGGGAGGTCGTCGGGGTCGCCTTCGACGACGCCGGGGACCGGGCGGCGGGCCTCCCGGACGCGGCGCGCGTCACCATCGCGGGTCCGCTGGTGACCAGCGACGCCAAGCACGGCGATTCCATCGCGGTGAACGGCGTGTGCCTCACCGTGGTGGACGTCGCGGACGGCGCGTTCACCGCCGACGTCATGCGCGAGACGCTGGTCCGCAGCAGCCTGGCCGGTGTCGCCGAGGGCGACCGGGTCAACCTGGAGCGCGCCGCCGCCGTCGGGCAGCGGCTGGGCGGCCACCTCGTGCAGGGCCACGTGGACGGGACGGGCACCGTCCTGGCCCGCGAGAAGGCCGAGCACTGGGAGGTCGTCCGCATCGGCCTGCCGCCGCACCTGGCCCGGTACGTGGTCGAGAAGGGCTCCATCACCGTGGACGGCGTGTCGCTGACCGTCGTCTCGGTGACGCAGGACGAGTTCACCGTCAGCCTCATCCCCACCACGCTGGAGCTGACCACGCTCGGCAGGCGTGGCCCCGGTGACCGGGTGAACCTTGAGGTGGACGTGCTGGCGAAGTACGTCGAACGGCTCGCACTGCCCCACCTGCGCGCGTCCGCTCCGCACGCGCCCGGCCAGGGCGAACCGGGGCCGGGCGGCACCGACGCGGAGGAGGCACGGTGAACAACATCGCCGACATCGAGCGGGCCCTCGCCGACCTGGCGGCCGGCCGGCCGGTGATCGTGGTGGACGACGAGGACCGGGAGAACGAGGGCGACCTCATCTTCGCCGCCGAGAAGGCCACGCCCGAGCTGCTGGCGTTCATGGTGCGGTACACGTCGGGCTACGTCTGCGTGTCGCTCACCGAGGAGGACTGCGCCCGCCTGGACCTGCCGCCGATGTACCACACGAACCAGGACCAGCGAGGCACCGCGTACACGGTGACCGTGGACGCCCGCGAGGGCGTGACGACGGGCATCTCCGCCGCCGACCGCGCCTGGACGATCCGGCTGCTGGCCGACCCGTCGGCCGAGGCCAAGGACTTCACCCGGCCCGGCCACGTGGTGCCGCTGCGCGCCCGCGCCGGCGGGGTGCTGCGCCGTCCGGGCCACACCGAGGCGGCCGTGGACCTGGCGCGCCTCGCGGGCCTCGCGCCGGCCGGCGTGCTGTGCGAGATCGTGTCGCAGAAGGACGAGGGCGACATGGCGCGGCGCGACGAGCTGGAGGTGTTCGCCGCCGACCACGACCTGGTGCTGATCACCATCGCCGACCTGATCGCCTACCGGCGGCGGGTGGAGACGCAGGTGGTGCGCGCCGCCGAGGCGCGCATCCCGACCGCGCACGGCACGTTCACGGCGGTCGGCTACGACTCCAAGCTGGACGGCATCGAGCACGTGGCCCTCGTGTACGGCGACCTGGGCGACGGCGAGGACGTGCTGGTCCGCGTCCACTCCGAGTGCCTGACCGGTGACGTGTTCGGGTCGCTGCGCTGCGACTGCGGACCGCAGTTGGACGCCTCGCTGGAGGCCGTCGCGGCGCAGGGGCGCGGTGTCGTGCTCTACATGCGCGGCCACGAGGGGCGCGGCATCGGCCTGATGCACAAGTTGCAGGCGTACCAGCTCCAGGACCGCGGCGCGGACACCGTGGACGCGAACCTGGCGCTGGGCGTGCCCGCCGACGCCCGCGACTACGGCACCGGCGCGCAGATCCTGTGCGAGCTGGGCGTGAAGTCCATGCGGTTGCTCACCAACAACCCGGCCAAGCGCGTCGGCCTGGAGGGCTACGGCCTGACCGTGCTCGACCGCGTGCCGCTGCCCATCTCGCCGAACCCCGAGAACCTGCGCTACCTGCGCACCAAGCGGGACCGGATGGGGCACGAGCTGCACCAGCTGGAACAGTACGAGGCGTTGAGCCAGGGTGGCGCGATCGTCAGCACGGAGGGCGTGGAATGAGCGGCGAGGGCCGACCGGAAGCGGTGGTGCCGGACGCGGCGGGCGTGAGCCTGGCCGTGGTGGCGACGCGGTGGCACGAGAAGATCACGTCGCAGCTGGTGGAGCGCGCCCTGGCCGCCGCCGCCAAGGCGGGCGTGGCCGCGCCGGCGGTGGCGCGGGTGGCCGGCGCCGTCGAGCTGCCGGTCGTGGCGCAGGAGCTCGCGCGGACCCACGACGCCGTGGTGGCGCTGGGCGTGGTCATCCGGGGCGGCACGCCGCACTTCGAGTACGTGTGCGACTCCGTGACGGCCGGTCTGACCAGGGTCGCGCTGGACACGTCGACGCCCGTGGGCAACGGGGTCCTGACGTGCGACACGGAGGAGCAGGCGCTGGCCCGCGCCGGGTTCGCCGACTCCGTGGAGGACAAGGGTTTCGAAGCGGTGGTGGCGGCGCTGGACGCGGCGCTCGTGCTGCGCTCGCTCAGGGCGACGTCGTGATCGCCGTGGCCGTCGAGTTCCGCCCCCGGAAGATCCGCACCGTCGCCGTCGTCAGCGCGGTGTTCCTGGTGGCGGTGTTCGGCGTGGTCGGCTGGCTGCTGGGCGACACGCCGACCGGCGTGATCTTCCGGACGTCCGACCAGGTGGCGATGGTGCTGCTCGGGGTGCTGCTGGCGGCAGGCGTGCTGCTGCTGGCCAGGCCGCGGGTGCGGGCCGACGAGACCGGGGTCGAGGTGCGCAACGTGATCACCGCGCGCCGGTTCGAGTGGTCCGAGGTGCTGCACGTGTCGTTCCCGGACGGCGCGTCCTGGGCGCGGCTGGAGCTGCCGGACGACGAGTACGTGTCGATCATGGCGGTGCAGGCGGTGGACCGCGAGCACGCCGTGGCGGCCGTGCGGGCGCTGCGCGAGCTGCACCGGGCCGCGCGGGGCTGACCGCCGGTCCTCCGCGCCGGTCGGGGCCTACCCGCGCCGGCGGCGCTCAGGCCAGCGCCGCGTACAGGGCGCGGACGATCGGCTCGACCACCGGGTGCAGGCCGGGCGGGCCGGGCACCAGGTGGGGCGTCGTGTAGGCGAACGCCAGCCGGCGCGCCGGGTCGGCGAACGCCGTGATCCCGCCCGCGCCCTCGTGCCCGAACGTGGGCGTGTCGGCGGGCGTCTCGGCGCGCCGGGGCAGCAGGAACCCGCGCCCGAACCGCTGTTCCACGTGCATCGACGGGGTGGACAGCACCTGGTCCGGTCCGGAGGTCTCGGGGCGCAGGACGTCGGCGACGGTGTCGTCGGTGAACTCGTCCAGCAGCCACGCGTACAGGCGCGACAGGCCGCGGGCGTTGGACACGCCACCGGACGCGCCGATCCCGGCCGCCCGGTAGCGGCGGTCCGCGGCGGCGGCCACGAGGTCCTGGGGCAGCGCGCCGTTCAGCGTGAACGCGGTCATCAGGTGCGGTCCGATGAACGCGGACAGGTCCACGTCGTCCACGTCGCCGGGCGGTGGCGGTGGCGGCGCGGAGACGACCTCGACCAGGCGGTGCTCCTCCGACTCGGGCAGCCCGATCCAGAAGTCGGCGCCCGCGGGCCCGGCGACCTCCTCGGCGAAGAACCGGCCGAGGCCGCGGCCGTCCACCCGGCGGACCAGCTCGCCGACCAGCCAGCCGAAGGACTGGGCGTGGTAGCCGTAGGCCGAGCCGGGCTCCCACGCGGGGGCGGCGACGGCGAGCGCGTCGGCGACCGTTCCCCAGTCGGTCACGTCGTCGAAGGTCAGGCCGGGCGCGGGGGCCAGGACGCCCGCGCGGTGCGTCAGCGTCCACCGCACGAGGGTCGACTCCTTGCCGTGCCCGCCGTACTCGGGCCAGTAGTGCGTGACGGTGGCGTCCAGGTCGAGCAGGCCCCGCTGGACGAGCAGGTTGGCGCACGCCGCCGTCGCGCCCTTCGTCGCCGAGAAGACGACCTGGACGTCGTCCTCGCCCAGGCCGCGCCACAGGTCGATGACGGGTTCGCCGTCGAGGTGGACGCAGCACTGGGCGGGCGCTTCGACGGTCCGGAACGCCTCCGCGACCTGTTCGAGACCGGGTGCGACGATCCCTTCCACGGTGAGTGGCATCGGTCGACCTCCGGATCTCAGGGCACGTGCGCTTATGGTCACCGACGTCCCAGCCCGACGCCATCCCACGCACTGGACGCGAACTCGACCCCGCGACGCCGAAGCCCTCGAACCCTCCAGGGCTGAAGCCCTTCAGGCTCTGGGCGCGCCGCGTACGGCTCGTAGTGACCGCGACCCGGATCGCTGCCGGCCGTGACCAGGGCAGATGGGGGATCGACGCGGCGGATTCGCACTCGGGCGATGGGGTGGTCGAGCCGCGTAGCGTCCCCGACGACCGTCCAAGACCCGGCGGCCTTCCGGGCACGCGCGCCCGTGCTCACCCTGCTGTGGTCCCGTTGCTCCGAGAACCGACATGACGAGACCGACAAGGCGCGAGCCGGCGGCGACGGCGAACAGCGAGCGCGCAACCCCTGGTCGTCGTGGAACGGTCGGCGCACCGTTGTCCACCGTCCGCACTCTTCCGGAGCCATCCCGGCGTGCCTACGTTCAGGTGACCGATCCGAACCTAGGGGGCCTGGATGCGTAGGAGATCCGTTCTGGCGGGCGCGGTCGCGGCGGCGGGCGCCGTGACCCTCGGGCTCAACCCGGCGGCACGGGCGCAGCGGCCCGGCGCGTCCCAGTCACCCGAGCTGCTGCTCGGCGACCACCCCGTGGTGGGCCGGGTGCGGGCCCGGCGCGCGATGGAGCACCTCCGGGTGCTCAGCGACCGCATCGGCCAGCGGATCGGCGGCACCGGGTCCGAGCACCGCGCCCGCGACTACCTCGCGGGCGTGCTGCGGGACCTGCGCTACCGGGTGGAGCTCCAGCCGTTCACCGTGCCGGACAAGTACCTGTCGTCGCTGGTGCTGCCGGACCGGTCGACGTGGCACGCCGGGGCGTCCAAGTCCGGCGCGCTCGGCGTGACCGCGTCCGGGCCCGTGGTGGACGCCGACAGCGGCGCGGCGCTGCCCGCCGACCTGAGCGGGAAGATCGTGCTGCTGGTCAACGTGCCCGCCACCTCGACCGCCGTGCAGGACGCGGCGGCCCGCGGCGCGGCCGCGATCCTCCTCGGCCGCGTTTCGACGCCGCCGGCGGGCAAGACCAGCGCGTTCTCGCCCGCGCTGACCTCGACCGTCCCGGTGCCGGTGCTGGGTGTCGCGCAGGTCCACGTCGAGCGCCTGCGCGCCGCCCCGCCCGCCTCGCTGACCGTCTCCACGACCCACCACGCGGCGCTGACCTCCTACAACGTGCTCGCCGAGCGACCGGCGACGTTCGGCGGCCGTGGTGTGGTGATGGTGACCGCGCACTACGACAGCGTGCCCGGCTCGCCCGGCGCGAACGACGACGGCAGCGGCACCGCCCTCACCCTCGAACTCGCCCGCGTCCTGCGCTACCTGCCCACGCACCAGGCGCTGCGGTTCGCGCTGTGGGGCTCGGAGGAGCAGGGCCTGCTCGGCTCCCGGCACTACGTCGGCCAACTCGCGGACGCGGACGCGGCGCGCATCTCGGGTGTCTTCCAGAACGACATGGTGGCGACCAGCCACGGCCCGGCCACCGCGTACTGGCTGCTCTCGGTCGACGGCGGCGACAACGCCACCACCCGCGAGGTCGCCGCCGCCGCCGCGCGCCTCGGCTACGACCCCCGCGTGCACGGCCCGGTGGCCAGGGGCAGCAGCGACCACGTGCCGTTCCACGAGCGCGGGATCGCCGCCGCGAACTTCAGCTGGCGCGGCGAGGGCGGCCCGCACCAGCTCGAACCGCTCTACCACACGCCCGAGGACACCATCGCGGCCAACGTCAGCGTCGAACGGCTCCAGGTGTCGCTGGAGCTCATCGGCGCGGCGGCGTACCGCCTGGCCCGCGCCCGGAGGTAGCGGCGTTGAGGAACCGCTCGCCGAGCACCCGCAGGTGCTCGGCGAGCTCGGGCGGGTCGCGCACGTCGAAGTCGATGCCGATGAGCCCGATCCACAGGCCCAGCTCCTCCAGCGACGGCGACCCGACGGTGAGCAGG
This sequence comes from Saccharothrix australiensis, assembly GCF_003634935.1. Classification (NCBI taxonomy): domain Bacteria; kingdom Bacillati; phylum Actinomycetota; class Actinomycetes; order Pseudonocardiales; family Pseudonocardiaceae; genus Saccharothrix; species Saccharothrix australiensis. Next base: position 6,002,200 of record NZ_RBXO01000001.1, on the reverse strand, counting down.
GTCGTCCGGTCGTCGATGCGCTCCAGGTGCACCGACGTCCGGGACGTGCGCAGCTCGACCTCCTCCAGCGGCGCGTGCATGACGAGTTCCGCCCGGTACGTGTACGGGGCGACGGTGAGCTGCCGCGACACGTACGACGCCAGGTCCTCCGCCGGCGGCTCGCGGGGCGTGAACCGCGCGCCCTGCGTCGGCTCCTCGGGTATCCGGTCCACCCGGAACGTGCGCCAGTCGCCCTTGTCGACGTCCCACGCCACCAGGTACCAGCGCCGCCCGGTGTGGGCCAGGCCCAGCGGCTCGACGTGCCGCTTCGTCGCGCCCTCCCGTCCCGCGTAGGCGAACCGCAGCCGCTGGTGGTCGCGGCACGCGCCGGCGATCACCGTGAGCGTCCGGGGGTCGACGGTGGCGACGGCGGGCGCCAACGACACCGTGTGCTCCTGGAGGGCGTTGACCCGCCGCCGCAGCCGGGCGGGCAGCACCTGCTCCAGCTTGGCCAGGGCCCGCACCGACGTCTCCTCGATGCCCGACACGGTGCCGTTGGCGGCGGTGCGCAACCCGACCGCCACGGCCACCGCCTCGTCGTCGTCGAGCAGCAGCGGCGGCAACTCCGCGCCCGCGCCCAACTGGTAGCCGCCCGCGACACCGGGCGCGGCGTTCACCGGGTAGCCGAGGCTGCGCAGCTTGTCGACGTCGCGGCGCACGGTGCGCACGTCCACGCCGAGCCGCGCGGCCAGCTCCCGGCCCGGCCAGTCGCGCCGGACCTGGAGCAGGGACAGCAGCTTCAGCAGGCGCGCCGACGTTTCGAGCATGCGGCCAGTCTGGCAGGCGACGCGGACGACTCCTGTCCTCGATCCAGCCCGTGTGCGTTGCCTGGTCCCCGTGGCCGGGCGACTCCCAGACCGGGCCCCAACGGATGGGGGATCGGCGCGGCGGATTCGTACTCAGGCGGAGGGGGCGTGTTGAGCCCGTGGTCCCTCTGCCGTGGTCCAGTTGCGTCGAAAGATGAAGGGTGTCGCTCCTGCCGGGTTGCGGGGCGCGTGTGTGGCCGGTCGGCCGGTGGGATGCAGAGGGCTTTGCTTGTCGTCTTGAAGCACCGGGACCACAGCAGGGTGAGCACGGAGTGCGCGTGCCCGGAAGGCCGCCAGGTCTTGGACGGTCGTCGGGGACGCTACGCACGACGACCACCCCATCGCCTGTGTACGAATCCGCCGTTCGGATCTCCCGTCCGTTCGGCCATCAGCGACCGCGACCCGGTAGCTGATGGCCGAGGCTCGAACAGATGGGGGATCGGCGCGGCGGATTCGTACACAGCGGAGGGGGTGGTCGAGCTGCGTGGCGTCCCCGACGACCATCCAAGACCTGCGTGGCTTCCGGGCGCGTTGGGTCCGTGGTGTCCTGGCTGTGGTCCCGTTGCGTAGAAGACCTGATGGGCTTCAGTCCTGGGGGTAGGGGTGTCGTGCCCCTGTGGCCCCCGGTTCGTGGCCCCGGTTCGTGGCCCCCCGGTTCGTGGCTTTGCGGTCCTTGGTTTTGAAGCACCGGGACCACAGCAGGGTGAGCACGGAGTGCGCGTGCCCGGAAGGCCGCCAGGTCTTGGACGGTCGTCGGGGACGCTACGCACGACGACCACCCCATCGCCTGTGTACGAATCCGCGGCCGCGTCCCCCTTCTTTCGGCCTATGGCCCGCTGTGCCCAAGGCCCAAGGCCCCTGAGTACCCAGCTCTCCAGGAACCCAGGCCCCGGTCCCGGCCTCGGGGTTCAGGTCTTCCGGCGCGCTCCCTCCGGCCACACGACCACCACCGGCACGCCCGACGCGCGTGCCGTCTCCACGACGTCGGCCGTGCCGCCGCGCCCGTCCGGCGGGTTGCCGTCCCACACGGCGATCAGCAGCTCGACCGACGCGAGCATCCGCTCGTTGGCCATCACGTAGGCGTGCCGACCGGACAGCTGGTTGGGCAGCACGCTGACCACGTGCGCCTTCGACAGCAGCTCGTCGTACTCGGCGCGCCGCTCCGGCTTGAGCTTGTCCCGGTAGTCCGCGGCGGGCAGCACGGCCTCGACCCGACCGCCGAGGTCCAGCACCGCCCGCGCGAACAGCTGGTCCGCGCCCGGCGCCAGGCAGGTCACCCCGACCAGGGATGACCCGCCCGCCGCCTCGGCCTCCAACGCCGCCCGGATCGCCGCCCGCACGGCGTCGACGCAGTCGGGCACCAGATTGCTGTGCCCGGTGATCCCCACGCGCATCAGGCCGTCCGCACCCCGCGAATCGCCTCACGGGTCTCGCGCACCACCGGCAGGTCGCGGTGGCGCTCGGCCTCCTTGGCGAAGTCCTGCAACTTGCGCACGACCCGCCCCGAGGCCAGCCCCGCCGCCGTCGGCAGGACGTCGTGGATCAGGCCGCATGCCTCCTCCGGCTCGCCCGCGACCATCCGCGTGCGCGCCAGCCCGATCACGTCGAACGTCCGGTTCCGCACCCGCGCGGGGTCACGCAGGTCCAGCGCACGCCGGATGTGCTGCTCGGCGCCCGGCGCCTGGCGCGGGTCGTGCCCGGCCAGGTCCCGCATCCGGGCCCCGATCACGCCTTCCAGTTCCGCCTCGTCGAAGCTGTCCAGCCACCACGGCTCGGCGTCCGCCCTGCGCTGCGCGAAGCTGTCCTGCGCCTGCCCCACCGCCCGGTGGAACTCGCGCACCCGACCCATCTGCGCGTACGCCCACGCCTCCCGCGTGCGCAGCAGCGCTTCTAAAGTCGGCGTGGCGTTGCGCCGCGCGCCGTACTGGCCGAGCTGCACCAGCTCCAGCCCGTCCTCGGGCCGCCCGAGGTCGAACATCTGCCGCGCCATCGCCGCCAGGCACAGCGCGGCGAACGGGTCGTTGCGGCCCGCCTTCGCCATGCGGACCCCGAGCACGTAGTACCGCTGGGCCGCGTCGTGCATCCCCGCGTCCCACGACATGCTCGCCGCGACCTTGGACAGTTCCGCGCCGATGAAGAAGGCCCGCTCCGTAGTGGGCCCTGCGGGCGCCCGTGACAACCGCTCGGCCAGTTCCTCCAACTGCCCGAGCACGGCCTTGCGCGCCAGCCCGTACCCGCCTCGTCCGCCCCACCCGCGCAGCCCGTCGGCGACGCGCTGCAACGCCGCCAGCTCCTCCTCGCCGATCGCCGCGCTGGACGACCACTTGGACAGGGGCTGAAGAGGGTGAAGCCACCGCTGTAGCGGTTCGACCAGGGCAGGTCCCATAGCCACCGCGGCTGCTCCGGTGAGCGCCGCTCGTCTGCTGATCGCCAAGTCGCTCCTCGCCGTCTCCTCGACCGATCTTGCGATGCTCGACGCGTCCCACGCCGCGGCGAGCACATCGGGCGGGGTGCCCTGTTCAGGGCGGTCCGCCTGGCTTGGGATTCCGACGCGGTCGAACCACAACCGGTCACCGGGCACGCCGAGCGCCCGCGCGAAGTGGCGCAGGCGGTCGATCCGGTCGATCGGGTTCTCGCCGGTCTCGTACCGCGACAGCTGCGCTTGGCTGATCCCCAGCCAGGACGCCATGCGGTCCTGGGTGACGCGGCTGACGTGGTGCGGGTGGTGGCGGTAAGCGGCGAGGACCGCTCCCATGTCACGATCGGCGAAGGCGGCGGCCATCACCTCGTGGTCCCAGAAGTCGGCTGGCACCTCGGGCGGGCCGTAGATATCGGTACGCGCGTTGCGACGGCACCGGTGGCAGAGCCGGTCGGTGTTGTCGGCGGCGATGAGCGCCCCGCACAACGGACAAGCGCGCCTGGTACTGGATGCTCTTCGAGCTTTCGGTTCCATCGGCTCGCTCCCGTCACTGAGCGTGCTCGACAGTGTATATACCCGTGATCGCGAGTCCATGCATTTCGTGCATAAGACGGGGTGAGACGTCGTGTCGGGACGTGGTGACGCCGTGTGGTGGATGGGCTTGATGCGTCCGGTGCATGGGTCCGACCCGCGTCCGGTGTGGTCATCGCGGCCGGTTCGCCGCACGCTCCCGGTGTGTCCGAGTCGGGACGACCCCCGTGCCCGAGCACCCGCCCGCTCCACCCGACCGGGGAGGGACCTCCGCCGATGAGCAGCACCGCCACGACCGCAGAGAGCAGCCCGCGTTCCGGGCCCCGCGACCGAGCGCACCAGCAGGCGCTCGGTGAGGCCATCGCGGGCTACCGCCTGCTTGGCTGGAAGGTGTCCGTCACCGAGCAGGGCGTCTTCCTGCCGCTGGGCCCGGCCACCACCGCCCTCGCCATGCCCGCGCGGATCGGCTCGCGCGTGCTGGCCGACCTCAAGGCCAGGATGCTGGCCGGGCCCGTCACCGTCATACCGGGCCCCCGGGAGCACTGGATCTTCCTCGCCGAACTCGTCGCCCTGCTGCCCACCCACCTGAAGGCGCCGCCCGAGGTCCAGTTCGTCCGCTCGCCGCAGCGGATCGCCCTGCCGCCCACGATGACCCGCTACGGCTCGCTGCGCTGGGCGAACCCGCCGTCGCACTCGCGGCACTGGTTCCCGCCGTTCACGGCGGTGCTGGCGCTGGCCCGGACGGCGGCCGGCCAGGACCGGTAGGTGAAGATGGGCGGGTGGAACGCCGAACGCTGCTGCTGTGCGGACTGCTCGCCCTGACCGGGTGCGGCTCCGGGGCCGGGGCCGCCCGACGGCCCGGCGTGGGTTCCGCCAGGACGGGGGACCGGGTCGCCGGGCTCGCCGACGTCCCGGTCGGCTCGGGCGCGCTGGTCGACCTGCCCGGTGACGGGCTGCTGCTGGTGGTGCGCTCGGCGGACGGGGTGCGCGCGTTCAACCCGGCGTGCCCGCACCGGGGCACGGTGGTCAACCCGCCGGCGGCCGGCGTGATCACGTGCCCGACGCACAAGAGCACCTTCGACCCGGACTCGGGCGCGGTGCTGACCGGGCCGTCGCCGAAGGGCCTGGTGGAGGTGCCCGTGCGGGTGTCGGGCGAGGACGTCGTGCTGGCGTGACGCCGGTCACCTGTCGATGTCGACAGCTTGCGCCGGTCGAAGTGTCGAACCGGCCCCGGCGTGGTCTCGTAGTGCGGGTGTGACCGAACGACGAACCACCACACCGCGGAGGACCGGTTTGAGCGCCACCCAGAACCCAGGACCGTCCCGTCGATCGATGTTGTGCGGCGTGCTCGTGGCACTGGCCGTGCCCGGTGGCCTGGCGGCGTGCGGGACCGCCCCCACCACGTCGACCCCGCCCGCCGGCACCACCGGGACGACGGGCGGCGGCGCGACGCCGACCTCGTCCGGCGGGCGGGCCGGTGAGGGCGTCGTGTCGCTGTCGGAGGTGCCGGACGGCGGCGGCGTGGTCGTGGAGGCCGACGGCCGGCAGCTGGTCGTCACCCGGACCGGTGACACCGTGAAGGCGTTCGACGCGTCCTGCCCGCACGCGGGCACGGCGGTCGGCGCGCCCAGCGGCGGCACCATCACCTGCCCGAACCACGGCAGCCAGTTCAACGCGGCAGACGGGGCGGTGAAGAAGGGACCGGCGACGAGGGGCCTGACGGCCGTGCCGGTGGCGGTGGAGGGCGACCGGGTGGTCCTGTCCTGACCCGGACCGCCCGCCGGCCGCGAAGAGCCGGCCGCGACGGACCGACCGCGACGGACCGACCGCGACGGACCGGTCGTGCACGACCAGCCGCGCACGACCAGCCGCGCACGACCAGCCGCGCACGACCGACCGGCTGCTCGACGGGTTGACGTGCCCGGCCGCTCGACGAGGCTGACGCGCCCGGTCGGGCACGCGGCGCGTCCGGCCGACCAGCCGCGCACGGCGTGTGCCGCCGTGCGCCGGTGCGCGACCGCCGTGCACGAGGCGCGCGGTGCCGCTGTCGCCCTGCGCCGAGTGACACCCCCGTCCGGCGGAGGTCAGCCGCCGGCGAAGGACAAACCCCTCGCCGCCAGCTCCTCCGCCAGGATGCGGATCGCCTTCGGCCCCACCCCGTGGATCTTCAGCAGCTCCGCCTGCGTCACGCCGGTCAGCTGGTCGTAGCGCGTGTAGCCGTGCAGTTCGAGCACCCGCCGGGCGGTCCGCCCGATCCCGGCCGGGTACTCGGTGTCGGTCGCGTCCTGCGGCGCCATGCCATCCCCCCACCTCGGCCGTGGCGCGCGTCACGCCACGGTGTCCCACCCGGTGACCCTACCCACCGCCGGGCCCGGCCCTGGGCCTGCGCTGTCGGTGGTCGCACGTAGTCTTGTCGAGTGGCCGACCCGTCGACCTATCGCCCCGCGACAGGCACCATCCCGGACGCCCCCGGCGTGTACAAGTTCCGCGACGCGGGTGGCCGCGTCGTCTACGTCGGGAAGGCCAAGAGCCTCCGGCAGCGGCTGAACTCGTACTTCGCCGACATCGCCGGGCTGCACCCGCGCACCAGGCAGATGGTGACCACCGCCGCGGCGGTCGAGTGGACCGTCGTCGGCACCGAGGTCGAGGCGCTCCAGCTGGAGTACAACTGGATCAAGGAGTTCGACCCGCGGTTCAACGTCCGCTACCGGGACGACAAGACCTACCCGGTGCTGGCGGTGACGCTGCACGAGGAGTTCCCCCGCCTGCACGTCTACCGGGGGCCGCGCCGCAAGGGCGTCCGCTACTTCGGCCCGTACGCGCACGCGTGGGCGATCCGCGAGACGCTGGACCTGCTGCTGCGCGTGTTCCCGGCGCGCACCTGCTCGGCGGGCGTGTTCAAGCGGCACAACCAGATCGGCCGGCCCTGCCTGCTCGGCTACATCGACAAGTGCTCCGCGCCGTGCGTCGGCCGCGTCACCGCCGAGGAGCACCGCGACATCGTCCTCGACTTCTGCGACTTCCTCGCGGGCCGGACCGACCTCATGGTGCGCCGGCTGGAGAAGGAGATGACCGCCGCCGCCGAGGCGCTGGAGTTCGAGCGGGCCGCCCGGCTGCGCGACGACCAGGCGGCGCTCAAGCGCGCCCTGGAGAAGCAGGCCGTGGTGCTCGGCGACGGCACGGACGCCGACGTGGTCGCGTTCGCGCAGGACGACCTGGAGGTGTCCGTCCAGGTCTTCCACGTGCGCGGCGGCCGGGTGCGCGGCCAGCGCGGCTGGGTGGTCGACAAGGTGGAGGAGACCGGCGTCGCGGCGCTGGTCGACCAGTTCGTCACCCAGTTCTACGGTGAGCAGGTCGACTCGGCGCGGGCCAGCGGGGTGGAGTCCGCGCCCGTGCCGCGCGAGGTGCTGGTGCCCGAGCTGCCCGACGACGCGGCGGCCGTGGAGCGCTGGCTGAGCGGCCTGCGGGGCGGGAAGGTCGTGCTGCGGGTGCCGCAGCGCGGCGACAAGCGGGCGCTGATGGAGACCGTCGAGCGCAACGCGAAGGAGGCGTTCCAGCAGCACAAGCTGCGCCGCGCGGGCGACCTGACGGCCCGGTCGGCGGCGTTGCAGGAGCTCCAGGAGGCGCTGGGACTGGACACCGCGCCGCTGCGCATCGAGTGCACCGACATCAGCCACGTCCAGGGCACGGACGTGGTGGCGTCGCTCGTGGTGTTCGAGGACGGCCTGGCGCGCAAGTCGGAGTACCGGCGGTTCGCCCTCCGCGAGGGGGCGGAGCAGGGCGACGTCGGCTCGATCGCGGAGGTCGTGCGGCGGCGCTTCCAGGCGTACCTGCGGGAGAACGCGAACCGGGAGGACGGCGCGCTGCCGGGCGTCGACCCGGAGACGGGCAAGCCGCGCCGGTTCGCCTACGCGCCGAACCTGCTGGTGGTCGACGGCGGCGCGCCGCAGGCCCAGGCGGCGTCGGACGTGCTGGCCGAGCTCGGCATCACGGACGTCGCCGTGGTCGGCCTGGCCAAGCGGCTGGAGGAGGTGTGGGTGCCCGGCGAGCCGGACCCGGTGATCCTGCCCCGCACCAGCGAAGCCCTCTACCTGCTGCAACGGGTGCGGGACGAGGCGCACCGGTTCGCGATCGCGTACCACCGGCAGAAGCGGTCCAAGCGGATGACGACCTCGGCCCTGGACGACGTGCCGGGGCTGGGCCAGACGCGCCGGGCCGCGCTGCTCAAGCACTTCGGCTCACTGAAGAAGTTGCGTGAGGCGAGCATCGAGGAGATCAGCGGGGTGCCTGGTGTGGGCAGGCGCACCGCCGAGGCCGTGCACGCGACGTTGAGCGCGGCCGGTACCGAAGGCGTCGGCGGAGCCGACAACCACTAGGGAGCACAAGTGAGCGCACAGGCCGGCGAGAAGTCCGGCATCGAGGTGGCGGTGGTGACGGGCCTGTCGGGGGCGGGCCGCAGCACCGCCGCGAAGTGCCTGGAGGACCTGGGCTGGTTCGTGGTGGACAACCTGCCGCCCGAGCTGATCGCGACGATGGTGGAGCTGGGCGCGCAGGCGCGGGGGGCCATCACCAGGGTCGCGGTCGTGATGGACGTGCGCAGCCGCGCGTTCACCGAGGACCTCGCGGCGGTGATCAAGGACCTGGACGCGCGCGGCTACAAGCCGAAGGTGCTGTTCCTGGAGGCCACCGACGACGTGCTGATCCGGCGGTTCGAGTCGGTGCGCCGCGGCCACCCGCTCCAGGCGGACGGCAGGCTCGCGGACGGCATCGAAGCCGAGCGCATCCTGCTGACGCCGCTGCGGGAGGAGGCGGACCTGGTGCTGGACACGTCGGCGCTGTCCGTGCACCAGCTGCGGGCCAAGATCGAGGACACGTTCGGCACCGAGTCGGCCACGCGCACCCGCGTGACGGTGCTGTCCTTCGGCTACAAGTACGGCCTGCCGATGGACTCCGACCTGGTGATGGACGTGCGGTTCCTGCCGAACCCGTTCTGGATCCCCGAGCTGCGCGAGCAGACCGGCCTGGACGGCGACGTGCGGAACTACGTCCTCACGCAGGAGGGCGCGGAGGAGTTCCTGGACCGCTACCACGAGCTGCTGCGGCTGATCGGCGCGGGCTACCGGCGCGAGGGCAAGCGGTACCTGACGCTGGCCGTCGGGTGCACGGGCGGCAAGCACCGCAGCGTCGCCATCTCCGAGGAGCTGGCCGCCCGGCTGGCCGCCGAGGACGGCATGGCCGTGAAGGTCGTCCACCGGGACCTGGGACGCGAGTGACGGGCCTGAAAGCGGTGGCCCTGGGCGGTGGGCGCGGACTGCACGTCACGCTCACCGCCCTGCGCCGCCTGACCGACGACGTGACCGCGGTGGTGACGGTCGCCGACGACGGCGGCTCGTCCGGCAGGCTGCGCCGCGAGCTGGGCCTGCTGCCGCCCGGCGACCTGCGCAAGGCGATGGTCGCGCTGGCCGACGACGGCGGCAGCGGTGCGCTGTGGGCGCGGCTGTTCCAGCACCGGTTCGGCGGCACGGGCGCGCTGGCCGGCCACGCGGTCGGCAACCTCGTCCTGGCCGGCCTGCTGGAGCAGCTCGGCGACCCGGTGGCGGTGCTGGAGGCGGCCTGCCGGCTGCTGGGCGTGCGCGGCCGGGTGCTGCCGATGTGCACCGAGCCGCTGGAGATCGAGGCGGACGTGACGGGCCTGGACGACGACGCCGACGTGGTGCGCCGCATCCGGGGCCAGGTGGCGGTCGCGACCACGCCGGGGCGCGTGCAGCGCATCCGGCTCCACGGACCGGGTGGCGCGGGCGAGGCGCCCCGCGGCTGCGCGCAGGCCGTCGAGGCCGTGCTGGGCGCGGACGTGGTGCTGCTGGGACCGGGGTCGTGGTTCACCAGCGTGCTGCCGCACTTGCTCGTGCCGGAGCTGAACGACGCGCTGACGCGCACGGCGGCGGCGAAGGTCGTGGTGCTCAACCTCGTCCCCCAACCGGGGGAAACCGCCGGATTCTCGCCGGAGCTGCACCTGGACGTGTTGTGCGAGCACGCGCCGACGTTGCGCGTGGACGCGGTGATCGCGGACGCGGACGCGGTGACCGTCCCGGACCGGCTGTGCCGGGCCGCCGCAGCTCTCGGGGCCGCGGCGCACCTGTCGCCGATCGCGCTGGCGGGTTCACCGGACCGCCACGACCCGGTCGCCCTCGCGTCGAGCATCCGCCGCGCGTTGGACGGCCTGCCTGCGGCGGCCGGCGCGCCGTCGAGTACAACCCTCCAGGAACACCGCGAGACCAGGGGAGGCGATGAGCCGTGGCGATGACGTCTGCGGTCAAGGACGAGCTGAGCAGGCTGGCCGTCGCCAAGACCTGTTGCCGGCGCGCCGAGGTCGCGTCCCTGCTGCGGTTCGCGGGCGGCCTGCACATCGTGGGCGGCCGGGTGGTGGTGGAGGCCGAGCTGGACCTCGGCTCGACCGCGCGGCGGCTGCGGCGGGAGGTCCACGAGCTGTACGGGCACCAGTCCGACGTCTTCACCATCACGTCGAGCGGGCTGCGCAAGGGCACCCGGTTCGTGGTGCGGGTCGTGAAGGACGGCGAGGGCCTGGCCCGCCAGACGGGCCTGCTCGACCCGCGCGGCCGCCCGGTGCGCGGGCTGCCCGCGCCCGTGGTGTCCGGCGGGGTGTGCGACGCGGAGGCGGCCTGGCGCGGCGCGTTCCTGGCGCACGGCTCGCTGACCGAACCCGGCCGCTCCTCGTCGATGGAGGTGACCTGCCCCGGTCCCGAGGCGGCGCTGGCGCTGGTCGGCGCGGCGCGGCGGATGGGCATCAGCTCGAAGTCGCGCGAGGTGCGCGGCGCGGAGCGCGTGGTGATCCGGGACGGCGACGCGATCGGCGCGATGCTCACCCGGCTGGGCGCGCACGACAGCGTGCTGGCGTGGGAGGAGCGCCGGATGCGCCGGGAGGTGCGCGCGACGGCGAACCGGCTGGCGAACTTCGACGACGCGAACCTGCGGCGCTCGGCGCGGGCGGCGGTCGCCGCGGCGGCCAGGGTGCAGCGCGCGCTGGAGATCCTGGGCCCGGAGGCGCCGGACCACCTGGCGGCGGCGGGCGCGCTGCGGCTCGCGCACCGGCAGGCGTCGCTGGAGGAGCTGGGGCAGCTGTCCGAACCGCAGATGACGAAGGACGCGGTGGCGGGGCGCATCCGGCGGCTGCTGGCGATGGCGGACAAGCGGGCGAAGGAGCTGGGCATGCCGGACACGGAGTCGGCGGTCACGGCGGACATGCTGGAAGCCGAGGTCTGACTGGTTGTCGCGGTGCGGCTCCGGGTGTCGGAGAGGTGGTGCGGTGCTGATCTCGGTCATCGGCGAGGTGGAGCGGTGCGGCTCTTGGTGAAAGATCAAGAGCGTCCTCGCCGGACGGGCAGGCCGCCGAGGAGGGGGAAGGGCGTCGTGTTCTCCCCGTATGGCCTGGTCGAAGACCACCACCCTTGTCAAGGCAGGTCAAGCGAAGGGCGTGCTTGACCTGCCTTGACAAGCGCGGTTGCCCTGCGGGCAGGCCATACGGGGAGAACACGAGGCCGGTGGTGTGCGCGGTGCGCACTGGCGGTGACGTTCGGGGTGTGCGGGTTGGTGCTTGTGGGTATGCGAGAGGGAAAGCGGTTTGGTTGTTACTAGACGGTAGCGGTGGATTTTCTTGCTCGATAAAGAGATCCTGGTGATCCACGTGACCAGGGGCGCAGCGCGGAGGCTAGGCTGAGGCGCGGCTGCTGTGACAGTCAATCCGCACGCCCACTGGCGCATCGCCAGTCGAGTATCGAGGAGACTCACCGTGACGGTTCGCGTAGGTGTCAACGGTTTCGGCCGGATCGGTCGCAACTTCTGGCGCGCCGTTCAGGCCAGCGGTCACGACATCGAGATCGTGGCCTTCAACGACCTCGGTGACGTCAACACGATGGCGCACCTGCTGAAGTACGACAGCATCCTCGGCCGCCTGCCGCACGACGTGAAGGTGAACGACGAGGGCATCGAGGTCGACGGCAAGACCATCAAGGCGCTGGCCGAGCGCGACCCCGGCAAGCTGCCCTGGAAGGACCTCGGTGTCGACGTCGTGGTCGAGTCGACCGGCTTCTTCACCGACGCCGCCTCGGCGCGCAAGCACGTGGACGAGGGCGGCGCCAAGAAGGTCATCATCTCCGCGCCGGCCAAGGGTGAGGACCTCACCGTGGTGCTGGGCGCGAACCACGAGCAGTACGACGGTTCGCAGACCGTCATCTCGAACGCCTCGTGCACCACGAACTGCCTGGCCCCGCTGGCCAAGGTGCTGCACGACGAGTTCACCATCGAGCGTGGCCTGATGACCACCATCCACGCCTACACCCAGGACCAGAACCTCCAGGACGCGCCGCACAAGGACCTGCGCCGCGCACGGGCCGCCGCGCTGAACATCGTGCCCACCAGCACCGGTGCCGCGAAGGCGATCGGCCTGGTCCTGCCCGAGCTGAACGGCAAGCTCGACGGCTACGCGCTGCGCGTGCCGGTGCCGACCGGTTCGGCGACCGACCTCACCGTGACCGTCGGCCGGGAGACCACCGTCGACGAGGTCAACGCCGCCTACAAGGCCGCGGCCGAGGGCGCGCTGAAGGGCTACCTCCGCTACAACGACGACCCGATCGTGTCGAGCGACATCGTCACCGACCCGGCGTCGTGCATCTACGACGCGCCGCTGACCAAGGTCATCGGCAACCAGGTCAAGGTCGTCGGCTGGTACGACAACGAGTGGGGCTACTCCAACCGCCTCGCCGACCTGGTCGACCTGGTCGCCTCCAAGCTCTGACCACCCCAGCCGAAAGCGGAGCTGTGAAGACTCTCAGCGACCTGATCGCCGAGGGTGTGTCGGGTCGGCGCGTCCTGGTGCGCGCCGACCTGAACGTACCCCTCGACGGCGACAAGATCACCGACGACGGCCGCGTCCGCGCCTCGGTGCCCACGCTCCGAGCGCTGGTGGACGGGGGCGCGCGCGTGCTGGTCGCCGCGCACCTGGGCCGGCCCAAGGGCGAGCCCGACCCGAAGTTCTCCCTCGCCCCGGTCGCCGTGCGGCTGGGCGAGCTGCTCGGCCGGACCGTCGAGCTGGGCACGGAGGCCGGCGCCGACGGCACCGTCACGCTGCTGGAGAACATCCGCTTCGACCCGCGCGAGACCAGCAAGGTCGACGCGGAGCGCGAGGCGTTCGCCGACGAGCTGGCCGCCAAGGCCGACGCGTTCGTCTCCGACGGGTTCGGCGTCGTGCACCGCAAGCAGGCGTCGGTCTACGACGTGGCGAAGAAGCTGCCGCACTACGCGGGCAACCTGGTGCTGGCCGAGGTCGAGGTGCTGCGCAAGCTGACCGACGACCTGGCACGCCCGTACGTGGTGGTGCTGGGCGGCGCGAAGGTGTCCGACAAGCTCGGCGTCATCGCGAACCTGCTCACCAAGGTCGACCGGCTGCTCATCGGCGGCGGCATGGCCTACACGTTCCTCAAGGCCCAGGGCCACGAGGTCGGCCGGTCGCTGCTCCAGGAGGACCAGCTGGAGACCGTCACCGGCTTCCTCAAGGACGCCGAGGCGCGCGGCGTGGAGATCGTGCTGCCGGTCGACGTGCTGGCGGCGGTGGACTTCGCCGCCGACGCCGAGCACGAGGTCGTGCCCGCCGACGCCATCCCGGCCGACCGGCAGGGCCTCGACATCGGCCCGCGGTCCCGTGAGCTGTTCGCCGCGAAGCTGGCCGACGCCCGCACCGTCTTCTGGAACGGCCCGATGGGCGTGTTCGAGTTCGAGGCGTTCGCCGGCGGCACCCGCGCGGTCGCCGAGGCGCTGGTCGCCGGTGACGCGTTCTCCGTGGTCGGCGGCGGCGACTCGGCGGCGGCCGTGCGCGCCCTCGGCCTGCCCGAGGACGGCTTCTCGCACATCTCCACCGGCGGTGGGGCTTCCCTGGAGTTCCTGGAGGGCAAGGAACTCCCCGGCGTCTCCGTCCTGGAGGACTGATGGCAACGCGCCAGCCGCTCATCGCGGGCAACTGGAAGATGAACCTCAACCACCTCGAGGCCATCGCCCTGGTGCAGAAGATCGCCTTCTCGCTCCCCGAGAAGTACTTCGCCAAGGTCGAGGTGGCGGTGCTGCCGCCGTTCGTCGACATCCGGTCCATCCAGACCCTGGTCGACGGCGACAAGCTGCTGCTCAAGTACGGCGCGCAGGACCTGTCGCCGCACGACTCGGGCGCGTACACCGGCGACGTGTCCGGTCCGATGCTGGCCAAGCTCGGCTGCTCCTACGTCACCGTGGGGCACTCCGAGCGGCGCGAGTACCACCACGAGGACGACGCGCTGGTCAACCGGAAGGTCAAGGCGGCGCTCAAGCACGGCGTCACCCCGATCTTCTGCCTCGGCGAGCGGGTGGACGTGCGCGAGGCGGGCAACCACGTCGCGCACTGCACCGACCAGCTCGTGGCGGGCCTCCGGGGGCTGACCGCCGAGCAGGTGAAGGACGTCGTCATCGCCTACGAGCCGGTGTGGGCCATCGGCACCGGCAAGGTGGCGTCGTCGTCCGACGCGCAGGAGGTGTGCGCGGCGCTGCGGGCCAAGCTCGCCGAGCTGCACGGCGAGGACGTGGCATCGGCCGTTCGGGTGCTTTACGGCGGTTCGGTGAAGTCCGGCAACATCGGCGAGCTGATCGCGCAGAAGGACGTCGACGGTGCCCTCGTGGGCGGTGCGAGCCTGGAAGCGGACGAGTTCGCCAAGCTGTGTGCCCTGGCGGCCGGCGGGCCTCTACCCTGATGTGGTCGAACACCCCCGGCCAACACGGTGGTCCACGGTCGGCAGTCGACCGGGTACTCTGTGGCGTCACCTGCCTGACAGCGAGGAAGAAATGATCCTGTTCCTACAGATCCTGTTGATCGTCTCCAGCGTGCTGCTGATCCTGCTGGTGCTGCTGCACCGAGGCCGCGGTGGTGGTCTGTCCTCGCTGTTCGGCGGCGGTATGCAGTCGAGCCTGTCCGGGTCGAGCGTGGTGGAGAAGAACCTCGACCGCCTGACGTTGTTCGTCGGTGCGATCTGGGTCATCGCCATCATCGGCATCGGGCTTCTGCTCAAGGTCAACTGACAGAGGGAAACCACGTGGTGGGGGTGTGAGGGTCGATGGCTGGTGGTAACGCGATTCGCGGTACCCGCGTCGGCGCAGGCCCGATGGGCGAGTCGGAGCGCGGCGAGTCCGCGCCCCGACGTCGGGTGTCGTACTGGTGCGCCAACGCGCACGAGTCGCGTCCGTCGTTCGCGGTCGAAGCGGAAATCCCGGAGAACTGGGACTGCCCCCGGTGCGGTCTGCCGGCGGGCAGGGACGAGCAGGCACCCCCTGCTCCTCCGCGCAACGAGCCGTACAAGACGCACTTGGCGTACGTGAAGGAGCGCCGTTCCGACGCGGACGGCGAAGCAATCCTCGAAGAGGCTCTCACCAAGCTGCGCAAGCAGCGCGAAGAGCCCTAGCGTCAGCCCGCGCACCGGCCCCCGTGGACAACTCCACGGGGGCCGCTGTCATTCAGCCCGCGACAACCCTGCCACTACCGCGCCTCCACGACAGAGGCCGCCACCCAACCTCCGGGACCCACCTCCGCCCCCCACCCCCCGCCAAAACGCAACCGCAGGGCACCCACACAACCGGTCCCTCCCACCCCAGCCCCGCGCCAGCGCCCACTCGGGCCTCGTGTCCTCCCGTATGGCCTGGGCGCAGCCCAACCGCGCTCGGTCGGCCGTGTCAAGCACGCCCTTCGCTTGACGCGGCCGGCCAAGGGTGGTTGCCTCCGGCAGGCCATGCGGGAGGACACGACGCCCTTACCCCCGGCGGCCTGCCCAGCGGCGAGCGCCGCTTTTCATCTTTCACACCCTTCCCGCACCGCCCGAGCCCCTCCCGCCGCCCCGGCCTCCCCCGCCGCGCCGGGCCCAGCCGCCACCCCCGACCGGTTCAGCGAGCAGGCCAGCGGGAACACCACCGCGACCCGGAAGCCGCCGTCCTCCGACGGTCCGGCGGTGAAGGTGCCGTTGAGCAGTGCCGCCCGCTCCCGGAGCCCCACCAGGCCGTGGCCGCCGCTGGGCAGGGAGGAGCACTCGCGGGGCCCCGCCGGGGCGTCGTTGCGGATCTCGACCCTGAGTTCGTCGGCCTCGACCTGGACGTGCACGGTGGTGGGTGCGCCGCCCGCGTGCTTGCGCACGTTGGTCAGCGCTTCCTGCACGGTGCGGTAGACCGCGCCCGAGATCGGCGCGGGCAGGTCGTCCACCGGGCCCCGCACGGTCAGCGACGCCGGGACGCCCGCGCCCGCCACCAGTTGCGGCAGCTCCTCGACGCGTGGTTGCGGCGAGTCGTCGCCGCCGGTCGTGCGCAGGACGCTGACCAGCTGCCGCAGCTCGTCCAGCGTCCGGGTGCTCAGCGCCCGGATGGTGTTCGCCACCCGCTGCGCGTCCGGGTCGGCGACGGCCACCCGCAGCGCCCCCGCCTGCATCGCGATCAGGCTCACCTGGTGCGACACCACGTCGTGCATCTCGCGGGCGAGGCGGGCCCGTTCGTCGGCGCGGACGGCGTGCGCGTGCAGCAGGCGCTCCCGCTCCCGGCTGGCGGCGAGTTCCGCGATGCGGGCGGACAGCTCCTCTCGGGCGTGCGCGAGCAGCCCGATCGCCACCGGCATCCCGGCCACGATGCAGCCGTAGATGGCGTCGTGCACGTGGGTCGTCCAGGGCCGCTCGAAGAACTCCCCTGGCGGCCACGGGAAGAACCGGCTGAACCACACGAGCGCGGCGGCCACGTAGGTCTGCGCGGCCAGCAGCCGCTGCCTGGCCAGCGTGCCCAGCGCGATCATCGCGGCGAGCTGCGCCATGCCCGCGAGGAAGCCCGGCACGGTGAGCAGCACCACCAGGAACGGGAACCGCCGCCGGAACGCCAGCGCGAGCACCGCGACGACCGACAGCGCGTAGTTGTACGACTTGGCGTCCGGCGCGAACCAGAACCACACGTCGAACGCGGCGACCGCCACCGCGCCCGCGTCGACGAACACCCGCCGGTGCTCGGCCAGCCGCTCCCGGAGACGGCGGGCAGGCCCGGACACCCGTTCGGCCGGGACGCCATTGACCCCGCCGCTCGGCAGCCGTTCGACAGCGTTGCCGGCCAGGACTCGCCCTCCCGTGTCAGCCACCCGCTGCTCGTCACCGTACTGCGCCGTCATCGCGCTTGGCATGACCCGCTCCTCAGCCCCCGAAGTGTCCACACCGGCCCGCCTCACCCAACGAGACGCCTCGATTACCCGAATGGGACGCTGACGAGACCACAAAATTGCGCGCGCGAACACCCGTTCACGGTGAAGAAAGCGCGGAAATCCAGTAGGAGGTGACCGTTATCACGCGCGCCACCGGCCGTCGGGGCGGTGCGGAGGGGAGTGGACGCCCGAACCAGGGCGGTCCGGCGGGCGACCGGTGCGGTGCCGGTCGGGGGACCGGCACCGCACGGGGTCACGCCAGCGGAGGTGTGAACAGCTCCGGCACCTTGGCCGCGGCCGTCGAGTCGAGCAGCCACAGCGTGCGGCGCTTGCCCAGCGCGCCCGCCGCCGGGAGCTGGACCTCGCCCGCCCCGGTCAACGCCATCGCGACCGCGGCGGCCTTGGCACCGCCCGTGGTCATCAGCCACACCTCGGTGGCCTGGCGGAGGGCGGGCAGGGTCAGGCTGACCCGCGTCGGCGGCGGCTTGGGGCAGTTGCGGACCGCCACCACGGAGCGGTCGCGCTCGTAGACGGCGGGCGAGCCGGGGAAGATCGACGCCGTGTGGCCCTCCTCGCCCACCCCGAGCAGGCACACGTCGAACGACGGCACCGAACCGTGGTCCTCGGGCCGGGACGCGGCGGCGAGGACGTCGGCGTACGCGTCGGCCGCCGCGTCCGGGTCGTCGCCGAACCGGCCGTCGGACGGCTCCATCGCGTGCACCCGGTCGGGGTCGACCGGCACGTGGTCGAGCAGCGCCGCCCTGGCCTGCGTCTCGTTGCGGTCCTCGTGGCCGGCGGGCAGGAACCGCTCGTCGCCCCAGTAGAGGTCCACCCGAGACCAGTCGACGGCGTCGCGGGCCGGCGCCGCGCGCAGCTGCTCCAGCACGGCGGTGCCGGTCCGACCGCCGGTCAGCACCAGCGACGCGGAGCCGCGCGCGGCCTGTGCGTCGACCAGCCTGGTGACCAGGCGGGCGGCCGTGGCGGCGGCCAGCAGGTCGCCGTCACGGTGCACCACGACCTCGGGGCGGCTCATGCGCCCGCCTTCGCCCGTGACCTGCCGCCGCTCGCGGCCTTGCCCCCGGCGCTCTTGCCGCCCGTAGCGGCTTTGCCCCCGGTGGCGGTCTTGCCGCCGGTGGCCGCCTTGCCCCTGGTCGCGGTCTTGCCGCCGGTCGTCGCCTTGCCGACGCGCGCCGACGCGGAGGCCGACGCCGTCCTGGCCGCCGCGGTCGACTTGGCCGCCGCCGCGGACCTGCCCGCCGTCGACCTGCCCGCCGACCCGGACCGACCGGTCGTCGCCTTGCCGTCCGCAGCCTTGCCGTCCGCCTTGGTGTCCGACCCCGCCCTGCCCGCCGACGACCCGGCCTTGGCGGCGTCGGCGGCGGCCCGGTCCGAGCCCGCGCCGTCCGAAGCGGCCTTGTCCGCGCCACCGGCCGCGCCCGCCGCGGGCTTGCGCGCCGCCGCGGACCCCTTGCCCGCGGCCTTCGCCGGCGTCCTCGTCGAGGTCTTCGCCGGCGAGCGCCCGCGCACGATCTTCCCCAGCGCGCGCAACGCCGACTCGTACACCTCGTCGGGGTCGAGCCGCCGCAGCTCCTCGGCCAGGCAGTCCCGGATCTCCCGGCGCTGCAACGCCACCCGGCGCTCGGGCTGGCCCGGCTGGGACAGCGTCCCGACCTTGCCGTCCGGGCGCACCAGCTCCACCACACCGGAGCGGCGCACGAGCCGCACGTCGACGATGCCGACACCGCGCGCGGCCTTGGACCGCTTCACCGGCACCCGCAGCGCGCCCGCCAGCCACGCGGCCAGCAGGTCGGTCGACGGCGAGTCGGCCTCACCGCTGACCTCGGCCTCGGTGACCCGCTCGAACGGCGGCAGGTCCAGCGCCGACGCGAGCATCGCCCGCCACAGCGTCAGCCGCGTCCACGCCAGGTCCGTGTCGCCCGGCGCGTAGGACGCCTTGCGCTGGTCCAGCGCCTTGATCGGGTTCTTCTCGGCTGCCGCGTCGGTGATCCGGCGCTGCGCGAGCTGCCCGATCGGGTCCTGCGCGGGCACCGGGGGCGCCTCGTGCGGCCACCACGCCACGACCGGGGTGTCCGGCAGCAGCAGCGGCACGACGCACGACGCGCCCTCGTTGGCCAGTTCGCCGTACAGGCGCAGCACGATCACCTCGGACGCGCCCGCGTCGCCGCCGACCCGGATCTGCGCGTCCAGCCGGGGCGCGGCCTTGCGCGCGCCCCTGGCCACCACGATCACCCGGCAGGGGTGCTCGCGGCTGGCGTCGTTGGCCGCGTCCACGGCGTCCTCGGTCTTCGCGCCGTCGTCGGTCACGATGACCAGGGTCAGCACCCGGCCGAGGGTGACCGCGCCACCCTCCTCCCGCAGCTGGACGAGCTTGCTGTTGACCTGCGACGTGGTGGTCGAGGGCAGGTCGATGATCACGGACGCCTCCAGTGCCTACCGGTGCGGGCCAGCATCTCGTCCGCCGACGCCGGTCCCCAGGTGCCCGCCTTGTACTTCTCCGGCGCGCCGGTCGCGGCCCAGTGGGCCAGCACGGGGTCCAGGATCTCCCAGGACAGCTCGACCTCGTCGTTCTTCGGGAACAGCGACGGCTCGCCGAGCAGCACGTCGAGCAGCAGCCGCTCGTACGCCTCGGGCGACGACTCGGTGAACGCGTGGCCGTAGCCGAAGTCCATCGTGACGTCCCGGACCTCCATCGTGTTGCCGGGCACCTTGGAGCCGAACCGCATGGTCACGCCCTCGTCCGGCTGCACGCGCACCACCAGGGCGTTCTGCCCCAGCTCCTCGGTGGCGGTGTCGTCGAACGGCAGGTGCGGCGCCCGCTTGAACACCACGGCGACCTCGGTGACGCGGCGGCCGAGCCGCTTGCCGGTGCGCAGGTAGAACGGCACGCCCGCCCACCGCCGGGTGTTGATCTCGCAGGTGATCGCCGCGTAGGTCTCGGTGGTGGAGTCCTTGGCGAACCCGCCCTCCTCGACCAGTCCGGGCACCTTCTGCCCACCCTGCCAGCCGCCGGTGTACTGGCCGCGCGCGGTGGTCTCGTCGAACGGGCCGACCGGCCGGGTCGCGGACAGCACCTTGACCTTCTCGGCCCGCAGGTCGGACGGCCGGAACGACACCGGCTCCTCCATCGCCGTCAGGGCGAGGAGCTGGAGCAGGTGGTTCTGGATCACGTCGCGCGCCGCGCCGATGCCGTCGTAGTACCCCGCGCGACCGCCGAGGCCGATGTCCTCGGCCATCGTGATCTGCACGTGGTCGACGTAGTTGGCGTTCCAGATGGGCTCGTAGAGCTGGTTCGCGAACCGCAGCGCCAGGATGTTCTGCACCGTCTCCTTGCCGAGGTAGTGGTCGATGCGGAACACCGACTCCTCGGGGAAGACCTCGTTGACGATCCCGTTGAGCTGCCGCGCGCTGTGCAGGTCGTGCCCGAACGGCTTCTCGATGACGACCCGCCGCCACTGGCCGGGGCTGTCCACCGCCGGCGAGGCGAGGCCGGCGCGCTTGAGCTGGTTGACCACCGTGGTGAACGCGCTGGGCGGCACCGACAGGTAGAACGCGTGGTTGCCGCCCGTGCCGCGCTCGCGGTCGAGGTCGGCGATCGTGGTGGCGAGCGTGTCGAAGGCGGCGTCGTCGTCGAACGTGCCCTGCACGAACCGGATGCCCTCGGCGAGCTGGTCCCAGACCTCCTGCCGGAACGGCGTGCGGGCGTGCTGCTTGACCGCCTCGTGGACCACCTGCATGAAGTCCTGGTCGGCCCAGTCGCGCCGGGCGAACCCGACGAGCCCGAAGCCCGGCGGCAGCAGGCCCCGGTTGGCGAGGTCGTAGATCGCCGGCATGAGCTTCTTGCGCGACAGGTCGCCGGTCACGCCGAAGATCACCAGGCCGCACGGCCCGGCGATGCGGGGCAGCCGCTTGTCGCGGGCGTCCCGCAGCGGGTTCCGCTTGGTCGGCGCGGTCATCGCACCCCCTCGCCGCGCGCGGCGGACCGGCGGCCGGCCGGTGCGGCGGCGCGCGGCAGTCCTGCGAACTCGATCACGAACCGTCCTCCTGGATGGCCTCGACGAGCTGCGCGAGCCCGGCGACGCGGTCGGTGAGGTGCAGCCGCAGCACCGGGCGCCCGCGCTCGGCCAGCACCTGGCCGTCGCCCAGCGCCTGGGCCAGTTGCAGCGTGGTCAGGTCGTACGGCCGGCCCGGCACGTCCAGCGCGGCGCTCGTCGCGCCGGTGAGCTGGAGGTACACGCCGTTCTGGTGGCCGCCCTTGTGGTACTGGCCGGTCGAGTGCAGGAACCGCGGGCCCCAGCCGAACGTGGTCTGGAGGTGCGACCGCCGCGCCAGCTCCGGCCGGACCAGCGCGAACGACGCGTCGTCCAGCCGGTCCAGGTACGCCTGCACGGACAGGTAGCCGTGGTCCGGCGCGGCGGCGACGAGCGCCTTGATCGCGTCGGCGACGGTCTTCACGTCGCCGGGCAGCCAGCCCCCGCTCGCGTGCACCTCGATCGGGCCGTCGACGAGCGCGGGCGCGGCGGTCGACGCCGCGGGCGCGTCCAGCAGGGACCGCGCGGCCTTCTTCGCGGCCTCCACGTCGGGCTGGTCGAACGGGTTGATGTCGAGCACCCGGCCGACGAGCGCGGTCGCGTACTCCCACACCAGGAACTGCGCGCCCAGCGCGCCCTCCACGGCGACCGACGACGAGCCGGTGGCCGGTCCGATCGCGACGGTCGTGGCGTCCGAGCGGGCGTCCACGAAGCCGGGCGCGCCCGGTCCCTCGACCACGACCGGCAGCAGGCCGGTGCCGTCCTTGCCGGTCGACTCGGCGATCAGCTGCTCGGCCCAGTCGCCGAGGCCCGCGATGCCCGAGCCGGTGTCGGCGAACACGACCTTCTCCGCGCCGTGGGCGTGCGCGACGGCGAACGTCGCCGCGAGCACCACGGCCGGGTTGTCCGGCGAGTCCGCCGACACCAGGGGCGCGGCGGCGGCGGCCTCGTCCAGCAGCCGGCCGACGTCCGCGCCCGCCAGCCCGGACGGCACCAGGCCGAACGCGGTCAGCGCCGAGTACCGGCCGCCCACGTTCGGGTCGGCCAGGAACACCCGGCGGTAGCCCGCCTCCCGCGCCGCCGCCTCCAGCGGCGAGCCGGGGTCGGTCACCACGACGATCCGCGACGCCGCGTCGATGCCCTCGGCGGCGAACGCGGCCTCGAAGATCCGCCGGTGGCTGTCGGTCTCCACGGTGCCGCCCGACTTGGACGACACCACCAGCACGGTCCGGTGCAGGTCGCCCGCCAGCGCCTCGGCCACCTGGCCGGGGTCGGTGGTGTCGAGCACCACCAGCGGCACGCCCGCCGTGCCGGTGATCACCTCGGGCGCGAGCGACGAGCCGCCCATGCCCGCGAGCACCACCCGGTCCACGCCCTCGGCCAGCAGTTCCGCGCGCAGCGCCGCGATCTCGGGCACCAGCGGGCGGGACGTCTCGTGCAGCCGGGTCCACGCGAGCCGGATGGACGCCTCGGGTTCCGCCTCCGGACCCCACAGCGTGGCGTCACCGGCGGTGAGCTTGCTCGCCACCCCGTCCCGGACCAGGTCGTCCACCACGATGGCGACCTGGTCCTCGTTCGGCGAGCGGACGATCTCCACGGAGACCACCTCGGTCATGTGCGCTCAGTCCTTAGCCTGGTCCAGTTGTCCGGTCACCGTCTCCAGCAGCTCCGCCCAGGACTTCTCGAACTTGTCGACGCCCTCGGTCTCCAGCATCACGAAGACGTCGTCGAGGTCGATGCCGACCTCGGCCAGCGCGTCGAAGACCTCCTGCGCCTGCGCGGCCCGCCCGGTCACGGTGTCACCGGTGATCCTGCCGTGGTCGGCGACGGCGTGCAGCGTCTTCTCGGGCATCGTGTTGACCGTGCCGGCCACCACCAGCTCGTCCACGTACCGGGTGTCCGAGTAGGCCGGGTCCTTCACGCCGGTCGACGCCCACAGCGGGCGCTGCGCCCGCGCGCCGGCGGCGGCCAGCGCCTCCCAGCGCTCGCCCTGGAAGGTCTCCTGAAACGCCGCGTACGCCAGTCGCGCGTTCGCGATCGCGGCCCGGCCGCGCAGCTCGGCGGCGCGCGGGGTGTCCAGCGCGTCGAGCCGCTTGTCGATCTCGGTGTCCACGCGGGACACGAAGAACGACGCCACGGAGTGGATGCCGCGCAGGTCGTGCCCGTTCGCCTTGGCTTGCTCCAGGCCGGCCACGAACGCCTCCATGACGTCGCGGTAGCGCTGGGTGGAGAAGATCAGCGTCACGTTCACGCTGACGCCCTCGGCGAGCACCTTGGTGATCGCGGGCAGGCCCTCGACCGTGGCCGGGATCTTCACCAGCAGGTTCGGCCGGTCCACCGTCTTGGCCAGGTCCAGCGCCTCGGCGATGGTGGCCTCGGTGTCGTTCGCCAGCCGCGGGTCGACCTCGATCGACACGCGGCCGTCCACGCCGTCGGTGGACTCGTACAGCGAGCGGAACAGGTCGCACGCGTTGCGCACGTCCGTCGTGGTGATCTCGCGGACCGCCGCGTCGGTGTCCGCGCCGCGCGCGGCGAGCGAGCGGACCTGCTCGTCGTACGCGGTGCCGACGGCCAGCGCGGCGGCGAAGATCGTCGGGTTGGTGGTGACGCCCACCACGTGCTTGTGCTCGATCAGCTCGGCCAGGTTGCCGGTGTCGAGCCGGTTGCGCGACAGGTCGTCCAACCAGATGGACACACCGGCGTCGCTCAGCGCGGCCAGCGGCTGCGCTCCCTGCTCTGGGGCAGTCATCCTCGTCATCTCCCGTTGCGGTTCTAGCGGACCTTGGCCAGCGACCGGCGGGCCGCCGCGACGACGTCCTCGGTGGTGAAGCCGAACTCGCGGAACAGCGTCTGGTAGTCGGCCGACGCGCCGAAGTGCTCGATGGACACGATCTCGCCCGCGTCGCCGGCGAACCGGTGCCACGGCTGGGCGATGCCCGCCTCCACCACGACCCGCGCCTTCACCGACGACGGCAGCACCGACTCGCGGTAGTCCGCGTCCTGCGCGTCGAACCACTCGACGCTCGGCATCGACACCACGCGGGTGGCGACGCCCTCGGCCTCCAGGACCGCGCGGGCCTCCACGGCGACCTGGAGCTCCGAGCCGGTGGCGATGAGGACCAGTTCCGGCTCGCCGTCGCCGGCCAGCACGTACCCGCCGCGCTTGACGCCCTCGCGGGCCTTCTCCTTGGTGCCCTCCAGCACCGGCAGGTTCTGGCGGCTCAGCGCCAGCCCGACCGGGCCCTCCAGCTGCTCCAGCCGGGCCGCCCAGGCCGCGGCGGTCTCGTTCGCGTCGCCGGGCCGCACCACGGTGAGGCCGGGGATGGCGCGCAGCGCGGCCAGGTGCTCGATCGGCTGGTGCGTCGGGCCGTCCTCGCCCAGGCCGATGGAGTCGTGCGTCCACACGTAGGTGACCGGCGACTTCATCAGCGCGGCCAGCCGCACGGCCGGGCGCATGTAGTCGGAGAACACCAGGAACGTGCCGCCGTAGGGGCGGGTCGGGCCGTGCAGCGCGATCCCGTTGAGGATCGAGCCCATCGCGTGCTCGCGGACGCCGAAGTGCAGCGTGCGCCCGTACGGGTTGGCCTGCCACATCTTGGTGGAGATCGCGGCCGGGCCGAACGAGTCGGCGCCCTTGATCGTGGTCAGGTTGCTCTCGGCGAGGTCGGCCGAGCCGCCCCACAGCTCCGGCAGCACCGGGCCGAGCGCCTTGAGCACCTCGCCGGACGCCTTGCGGGTCGCGACGCCCTTCGGGTCCGCGTCCCACGACGGCAGCGCGTCGGTCCAGCCGTCGGGCAGCTCCCGGTTGTTCAGGCGCTCGAACAGCGCCTTGCGCTCCGGGTTCGCCGCCGCCCACGCGTCGAACGACCGCTGCCACTCGGCCTTGGCGGCCTCGCCGCGCTTGACGACCTCGCGGGCGTGCGCCAGCACCTCGTCGGCGACCTCGAAGGTCCGCTCCGGGTCGAAGCCCAGGACCTCCTTGACCGCCGCGACCTCGTCCGCGCCGAGGGCCGCGCCGTGCGCCGCGCCGGTGTTCTGCTTGTTCGGCGCGGGGTAACCGATGATCGTGCGGAGCAGGATGAACGAGGGCCGTCCGGTCTCCGCCTTGGCCTTCTCCAGCGCGTCGAGGATGCCGGTGACGTTCTCGCCGCCCTCCACGACCTGCACGTGCCAGCCGTAGGACTCGTAGCGCTTGGCGGTGTCCTCCGACAGCGCGATCGCGGTGTCGTCCTCGATGGAGATCTTGTTGTCGTCGTAGATCACCGTGAGGTTGCCCAGCTGCTGGGTGCCCGCGAGCGAGGACGCCTCGGAGGTCACGCCCTCCTCGATGTCGCCGTCGGAGGCGATCACGAAGACGTGGTGGTCGAAGGGGCTCTCGCCGACCGGGGTGTCCGGGTCGAACAGGCCGCGCTCGCGCCGCGCGCCCATCGCCATGCCCACGGCGGAGGCCAGGCCCTGGCCCAGCGGGCCGGTGGTGATCTCGACGCCGGGGGTGTGGCGGTGCTCGGGGTGGCCGGGGGTCTTCGAACCCCACGTGCGCAACGCCTTGAGGTCGTCCAGCTCCAGGCCGTAGCCGGACAGGAAGAGCTGGATGTAGAGGGTCAGGCTGGAGTGGCCGGCGCTGAGCACGAACCGGTCGCGGCCCACCCAGTCGGGGTCCGCCGGGTCGTGCCGCAGGACGCGCTGGAACAGGGTGTAGGCCAGTGGGGCCAGGCTCATCGCGGTGCCGGGGTGGCCGTTGCCGACCTTCTGCACCGCGTCGGCGGCGAGGACGCGGGCGGTGTCGACGGCGCGCTGGTCCAACTCCGTCCAGTCGTCGGGCAGGTGGGCCTCGGTCAGCCGCTTGATGTCATCGGTGACGGACACGGACTTCCAGCTCCAGTCTCACGTAGGCGGCGGCGTCCGACGGGCGCTGTTCTCAATCGATCCCGTCCGGCCCGATCCGCGGTTTTCCCTCGTCCGCCGGCCAGCCTAGTCGGCTGGTCCGGCCCCCGTGCCGCGAACACTCTGTGGGTGTACGCACAAGGGGCGTGAACGGGTCTTCCGTCCGGTCCAGGCGTACCCGAACGGGCTGTGCTTTCAACGCGCGGTTACGATCTGGGCATCCCCCGACGCGACCAAGGAGTGCGATGAGTGCCGTCAGCGAGCTTCCGGCGCGGTCGCCCCGACAGGTCGTCGGCGCGTACGTGGCGCTGACCAAGCCGCGCGTCATCGAACTGCTGCTGATCACGACCATCCCGGCGATGCTGCTGGCCGCCCGCGGCCTGCCGCCGCTGTGGCTGATCGCGTGCACGCTGGCGGGCGGCACGCTGGCCGCGGGCTCGGCGAACGCGCTGAACTGCTACGTCGACGCCGACATCGACTCGGTGATGAAGCGCACCGGCGCCCGGCCGCTGGCCCGCAACACCATCCCGCCGCGCAACGCGCTGATCTTCGGCGTGGTGCTGGGCGTGGTGTCGTTCCTGTTCCTCTGGCTGACGACGAACCTGATCTCGGCGGTGTTCGCCGTCGCGACGATCCTGTTCTACATCTTCGTCTACACGCTGGTGCTCAAGCGGCGGACGTCGCAGAACATCATCTGGGGCGGCATGGCCGGCTGCATGCCGGTGATCATCGGCTGGTCGTCGGTGACGGGGACGGTCGCGTGGCCCGCGCTGGTGATGTTCGGCGTGATCTTCTTCTGGACCCCGCCGCACACGTGGGCGCTGGCGATGAAGTTCAAGGAGGACTACGCGCGGGCGGGCGTGCCGATGCTGCCGGTGGTGGCGACGGCGCAGCAGGTGACGCGGCAGATCGTCATCTACTCGTGGATCACCGTGGTGTGCACCCTGCTGCTGGCCCCGGTCACCTCCTGGATCTACGTGGGCGTGGCGGCGGTGTCGGGCATCTGGTTCGCCGTGTTCGCGCACCGGCTGCACGGCGTGGTGCGGCGCGGCGGTTCGACGAACACGATGAAGTTCTTCCACATGTCGAACCTGTACCTGATGTTCGTGTTCTGCGGCTTGGCGGTCGACGCGGTCGTCGGGCTGCCGGTCCTCGGCTGGCCGTTCTAGGGCCCGTACGCGGGGCTCGGGGCTCGTCTTCAGGTCTTCGGGCTGGTCTTCAGGGGGTCTTGAGGGCTGGTCTCCAGGGGCTCGTTCGGGGCCGGTGGCCGGCGGAGCCGAGCGCGGTGCCCGCCCTCGGCTCCCGACCGGGTGCTCAGCTGCTGACCAGGTGCTCGGCGAGCACCTTCCGCAACTTGGTCAACGCCCGGTGCTGCGCCACCCGCACCGCGCCCGGCGTCGACTCGACCGCGTCGGCGGTCTCCTCCGCCGACAGCCCGACGACGACCCGCAGCAGCAGGATCTCCCGCTGCTTGGGCGGCAGCACGTCGAGCAGCCGCGAGATCTCCTCCGACAGCTCGCCGCGCAGCACCAGCAGCTCGGGCCCGGCCTCGGCCAGCGGGCTGTCGGGCACCTCGGCGACGGGGTCGACCCGGTTGCGCGCGCCGTAGCGGTGGGCGTCGGCCACCTTGTGCGCCGCGATGCCGTACACGAACGCGAGGAACGGCCGCCCCTCGTCCCGGTACCGCGGCAACGCCTTGAGCACCGCCAGGCACGCCTCCTGCGCCACGTCGTCCGCGGACAGCACCGACCCGCCCAGCCGCCCGCGGCAGTACCGCAGCACCGCCGGTCGCACGGCGCGCAGCAGCTGCTCCACCGCGTGCCGGTCGCCCGCCACCGCCGCCGTCACGACCTCCGGCGCGACCGTCTCCCTTAACGGCACCGTCCTGTCGTCCGCGAACACCGCACACCTCCGCCCCAGCCGCGGCGCCCACCGCGACATCACTCCGATGACGGCCACTGTGCGTGAGTCTTACGCGGGCATTCGGACTAATTTGCCGTTTCTTTCGGACCAACTAGGGGTGATTCAGGTGTGGAACTGTAATCAGGGCACCTCGGCGAGCAGGCGGTCCACCGTAGGATCGTTCAACGATTCTACGATGCACTGCCAGAGTTCCAGGTTCGCCGTCGCCCACCGCGAGTACGTGGCCGCCGCCTCGGGGTCGTAGAAGTAGTACCCCTCGTCGTGCTTGGCCCGCTGCTCGCCGACGATCTTGTGCGCCAGCTCGCGCAGCGTGATCCCGTTCTCCGCCAGGTACTTCGGCGCGAGCACCACCGGTGTCACCGGCAGCGCCTTGAACAGGGTGTCCGCGTCCGACAGCGCCTGCGCCTCCAGCGAGATGTGCCGGTGCCGGGTGCGCATCTCCGCCTCCTCGACCACCTCGTCCACCCGTGCCGCCACCGCGTCGGGCACGCCCGCGCCGGCCAGGATGGACAACCGCAGCCGCCGCCCGTCGACGGGCAGCGAGTTCCTGCGGACCATGTAGTTGACGTCGTGCACCAGGGCGGCGACCTCGACCAGCGCCACGTCCGCGCCGTTGCGCCGGGCGAAGTCGACCGCCTTCTCGCGCACGAAGCTGACGTGGTGCCAGCCGTGGAACTGCAACTTCGCGGCGAGGTCGCGGCACAGCCGCCACACCTCGTGCTCCACTTCGGAGACCGCCCGCGCCGTGACCGTCGGTGCCGAAACCGTGCTCATTGGACCCTCCCGTGCCGGGTGGGCCGATGGTAAGGCGGCCGGGCGGCCCTCAGAGCGCCTTCGCCAACTCCTCCAGCCTGGACTCCACCGGGACGTGCCGGTGGCTGGTGCGCGTGTCCGGGTCGTAGGACAGGCTCCACGGGCTCACCGCGCGGCTCTTCACCAGGAACGTCAGCGTGTCGTCCGCCGCTTTCGGGATGCGGTGGAATTCGTGCGACAGCATCGTCCCGGAATCACCCTCGTGGGCGTGCGTGCTGCGCAGCAGCGTCGTGTCCTCGATGGACCGGCCGTCCGCCGCGAGCCGCGCCGTGAAGCGCTCGTGCAGGTAGGAGCCGGTCAACAGGGTCGTGCAGAAGTGGTAGCGGTGGTTGTGGATCGAGTCCGCGTAACCCCGTCGCCAATCCCGCTGCGGCTTGTACTCGTGCAACCAGAAGGTGAACGGCTCGGCCGGCTCGTCGCGCAGGCACCACGCGAAGTGCGTGGTCGTCTCCCGCGACCGCGCGGCGACCCTCATCTCCTCCCGCGGGCTCAGGGCGTGCAGGTGCGCGCGCAGCTCCTCCTTGAGCGAGGGTCGGGCCGCCCACTCCCGGAAACGGCCCGCGACGTGCCCCCAGTGGTCGGCGACAGGGGGGTCGGCCACGGCGATCAGCGCGGCGAGCTCCGCGACGGCGGAGCGCCCGGCGTACTCGGTCAACACGACTTATCAGCTCCCCAATTGAGCAGAGGCGGAGAATTCCCGGCGGAACCGGTGGAACTTGTCCTCCAGGGCGCGAAAACCCTCCTCGGTCAGCGCCATGCCGGTGATCTTCTCGAACAGCGCGCGGAAGTCGTCGCGCGTCGTGCGCGGCGTGATGACGATGTGCAGTCCTGCCTTGGAATTGCTGATCCGCAGGAACTCGGCGCGTTCCATCCCGTAGAGGAAGGACCCCTCCGAGAACCGGAGGGTGCGCGGGTAGAGCCGGACCACGCCCGCGTTGGTGTTGCTGTAGAGGGTGAGCCACGCGCTGTCGTCGAACAGCTCCAGCCGGTCCAGCGGCGGGTCGGACACGATCGTCAGGTCGATGCGGGAGCAGCGGCTGCGGGCGATGAACAGCCCCACCAGGCCGATCGAGATCTGGTCGCGCAGCCGCTCGACGATGGTGTCGTAGTCGCCGTCCGCGCCCTCGTGCCGCAGCAGGTAGCGGGCCCGGCCGCTGATCGCGTCGGCGTCGCGCGGGTCCGCGAGCACGGCTTTCAGCTCGCACTCCGCGTGCGACAGCAGCACGCGGCACGCCGCGTAGCGCCCCGCGAACCCCCGGAACCCGTACCGCCGGGTGCGCTCCAGGTCCTGCATCATCACCTGGTTGAACACCGGGTCGGGTCGGGCGGTCGGCTCGAACACGTGGCTCGGGAAGAACTCGCGGTCCAGCGCACGGTACTCGGCGGTGAGGTCGCGCAGCGCCTTCCGGCTCTCCGCCACGACCGGGGTGATGAGCGCGCGCTGCGCCGCGGAACTGGTGATCAGCGTCTGCCCGAACCCGACCACGGCGGAGATCATGGTGCCGGTGCCGACCGAGCCGATGAAGTTCCGCAGCGTGCCCTGGTCCATACCGCTGGAAATGGCCAGGCAGGCCGCCGACGTGACCACGAGGACCAGCAGGAGCAGCCCGGTCCTGGTCCAGAACAATTCACGCAACAGGTTGCCGCGTTCCCCGCCGGGCTCCGCGGACACGGTGGTCACCTCCTTGGGGGGCACCCGGAAGAGCGACGGCCGAAGGTATCCGATCAGGTGCGCGGAGTTACTGTACGCTCGGGTGTCGAACTTCGATAGCGGCAATTAGTGGCACATTTGCGGATTAATTCGGGGTGAAGCCGCAGCGCACCGTGATCGGCGTTGCGCCTGCCGGTGGGCCTGGCGGCACGGCGTCGGAGGCCGCACCATAAGCTCCGCAACCATGCGTACTGTCGGCCGAACGGCCCTGGCCCTCGTGTCCCTGTTGTCCGCCGGACTGGCGCTGACCGCGTGCACCGCGAGCGACCGGCCGTCCACCCTGACCACCACCCCCACCGCGACGGCGCCCGCGGCGAGCGACGACCGGACCTCCGACGAGCCGTCCGAGCCGTCCCAGCCGAGCGGCCCGCCGTGCGAGCCCGCCCAGTACCAGGTGACCGGCGAGCCGGGCGCGAAGCCGACCATCACCGTGCCCACCGGCTGCACGCCGCAGAACGGCCTGGTGGTCAAGGACCTCACCGAGGGCACCGGCGCGGAGATCAAGGCGGGCTCCACCGCGGAGCTGCACTACGTGCTCGCGACCTTCCGCGACCGCAAGACCCGTGAGGCGTCCTGGGACACCAACAAGCCGCTGGAGCTGAAGAACATCGGCCAGGCGCAGGTCATCCAGGGCTGGAACGAGGGCCTCATCGGCCTGAAGGAGGGCGGGCGGCGGCTGCTCGTCGTGCCGTCCGACAAGGGCTACCCGAACGGCAAGGGCGACATCCGCCCCGGCGAGACGCTGGTCTTCGTGGTCGACGCCGTGAAGGTGCAGGGCTGACGCCCCGCCGCTGAGGTTCCGCCGCCGAGGTTGCGACGCTGGGGTTCCGGCGCTTGGGGGGTGTCCCTATGTGGTTGTCAAGCCGCAGCCGGGGCAGAAGTGGTCTCGGGGTGTCGGTAGTGGGTTTTGGTGCGGAGCATGGCGAACAGGACGTCGCAGCGTCGTCGGGCCAGGCAGATCAGGGCGGCGTTGTGTTTCTTTCCCTGGTCTCGTTTGCGCTGGTAGTAGGCCCTGCTGGTCGGGTCGGAGAGGGCGGCGAACGCGGCGAGGAAGAACGCGCGTTTGAGTTTGCGGTTGCCGGTGCGGGCCGGGTGTTCGCCCTTGATGCTGCTGCCGGAGCTGCGGGTGACGGGGGCGATGCCGGCGTAGGCGGCCAGGTGCCCGGAGGACTTGAAGGCCGAGGCGTCGCCGATCTCGAGCAGGATGCGGGCTGCGGTCCTGACCCCGATGCCGGGCATGGAGGTCAGGACCCCGGCGAGAGGGTGCGCATCGAGTATCCCTTCGACTTCGGCGGCGACCTGTTTGCGTTGCAGGAGAACGGTCTTCAGGCTGTCGGCCAGACGCGGCAGCACGGTGTCCGCTGCCGTTGTGCCGGGAACGGTGACGGTCTGTTCGTCCAGCGCGGCCAGGATCGTGGCGACCAGCTCCTCGCCGATGCGGGGCGCGTGTGCGGTGGCGATCGCGGTGAGTTTGCGGCGGCCAGCTTTGGCGATGCCGGTCGGGCCGCCGCAGCGGGACAGGATCTCCAGCACCGCCGGGTGGGTGATGCGGGGGCCGATGGCGCGTTCCAGGGCGGGGTGGACGCCGGTGAGCAGGCCGCGGATGCGGTTGGCGATCCGGGTGGCCTCGCCGGCCAGGTCGTCGTCGAACCCGACCAGCACGTCCAGCTCCGCCAGGGCGTCGTCACCGACGTCGACCGGGCGCAGGGTGTGCGGCAGGCTCCGGGCGGCGTCGGCGATGACGAACGCGTCGCGGGCGTCGGTCTTGGCCCGGCCGGGGTAGAGGTCGGCGATGCGGCGCATGGCCAGACCGGGCAGGTAGGCCACCCGGTGACCGGCCGCGCGGGCCACCGCGACCGGCAGCGCCCCGATCGTGGCGGGTTGGTCGACCACCACCAGCAGCGGCCCGTGGACGGCGAGCTTGTCGAACAACGCGCGCAGCTTCGGTTCGCTGTTGGGCAGCGGTGCGTCGTGCAGCCGCTTCCCGGCGGGGTCCAAGCCCACGGCGTGGTGTTCGCCCTTGCCCACGTCCAGGCCGAGGAACACCCCGAAAGTACTGGTCATCGGTCGTGCCGTTCGTTCGTCGCGGGTGGTCGCGCGGTGGGCATCGCAGGCCGGCACCCACGTTACGACGAGACCTGCCCGGCGGGCGGCCGTGTCCCTATCAGCGGTCCGGCGATGCCACCGGGTCCGGTGACACCACCCCCCGGATCATGCCTTCGACTGGGGGCGTCAGTCATGCCGGACCCGGCGACCACAACTCCTTGATCAGGAGCTACGAAAAAGGTAACGGGGGGCACCGGCGCCGGCCGGTGCCCCCCAACGTCGCCGCCCGGCGGGCCTGGTCAGGGGATCAGCAGCAGCTTGCCCGTGGTGCGGCGGCCCTCCAGGTCCTCGTGCGCCCGGCGCGCGTCGGCCAGCGGGTAGCGGCCCCCGACCCGGACGTCCAGCGAACCGTCCTCCACCGCCGCGAACAGCTCGCCCGCGCGCCACGTCAACTCCTCGCGGGTGGCCGTGTACGCGCCCAGCGACGGCCGCGTCAGGAACACCGAGCCGGCCTGGTTGAGCCGCTGCGGGTCGACCGGCGGCACCGGGCCGCTGGACGCGCCGAACAGCACCAGGTAGCCGCGTCGGCGCAGGCTCGCGAGGCTGCCGTCGAACGTCGCCGCGCCCACCCCGTCGTACACCGCGGCGACGCCCTCGCCGCCGGTCAGCTCCCGCACCCGCGGCGCGAACTCGTCCCGGTCGTAGCGGATCACCTCGTCCGCGCCGGCCTCCCGCGCCAGCGCCTCCTTGGCCTCCGTGGACACCGTGCCGATCACCCGCGCGCCGCGCGCCTTGGCCAGTTGCGTCACCAGCAGCCCGACCCCGCCCGCGGCGGCGTGCACCAGCACCGCGTCGCCCTGCCGCACCGGGTAGGTCGACGCCACGAGGTAGTGCGCCGTCAGACCCTGCAACAGCAGCGCGCCGGCCGTGTCGTCGGCCACGCCGTCCGGCACCGCCACCGCGTCCGACGCCTTCACCAGCGCCTGCTCCGCGTAGCTGCCCAGCGCCGCCGCCCACGCCACCCGGTCGCCGACCGCGAACCCCGACACGTCCGGGCCCAGCGCGGCCACCCGCCCCGTGCCCTCCAGGCCGATGCCGAAGGGCAGCGGCAGCGGGTAGCGGCCCTCGCGGTGGTAGGTGTCGATGTAGTTCACGCCCGCCGCGGCCACGTCGACCAGCAGCTCACCCGCGCCCGGCGACTTCGGCTCGACGTCGTCGAACTCCAGCACCTCCGGCCCGCCGGTCGCGCGCACCACCACTGCCTTGGGCATGTCCCCGTCCTCCGTACTGCTCGGTCGTACTGCTCGGTCGCGACTGCTCGTCGCGCTTCGGTCGTGCTCAACAGCAACCGCCGCGCGGCGCGGCCTGTTCCGCGTCCCGGAGAACGGGACGCCCTGCCGGAGAACGGGACGTCGTGCCGGGCAACGGGACGTCACCGGCCGAGCGCGACCCGCCGGGCCAGGCCGAGGGGCAGCGCGCCGGACCCGGCCAGCTTGTCGTGGAACTCCCGCCGGGTGCCGGTGAACTCGTCCCGGATGCGCTCGATCTCCAACGCGCCCGTCAGGTACGAGGGTGCCTGCGTCGGCCACGTGCAGTACCGGGTGACCTCGCCCCGCGCCGTGCCCGGCGTGAGGGAGGCCCTGGTGGTCATGAAGTGCTCGGCCTCGTCGGTGCTCATCTCGCCGCAGTGCAGGGCGGTGTCCACGATCATCCGGGCGGCGCGGAACAGGCGCGCCTCGACGTGCGCCAGCTCCTGGGCGCGTGCCTTCCCGGCGTCGCCGACGGTGTCCGCGCTGAAGTAGCCGTGCTCGCGCATCAGGTGCTCCGCGTACAGGGCCCAGCCCTCGGAGAAGTACGGGGTGCGGAACACCTTGCGCACCGGCCGGTCCTGCGCGGCCAGCCACGAGAGGTGCCAGTGGTGGCCGGGGTACGCCTCGTGCACGGCGATCGAGGCGAGCTGGGCGCGGGAGTTCGTGCGCAACCGCTGCGCCACCTGGTCCGGCGTGAAGTCCTCGGGCGGGGACGGCACGAAGAAGTGGCCCACGCGGGCGGTCGTGAGCGGCGGCGGCGACATGTAGGACGCGACGCTCAGGACCGGGCGCTGGAACGTCGGCGACGGCACCACGCGGCACTCCTCGCCGTCGGCGAGCGTCACCAGGCGGTGCTCGACGAGGAACGCCCGCGCCCGCCGCGTCTCCGCCTCGTACTCGGCGCGCATCGCCTCCGGCGTCGGCGGGTGGTCGTCCTGGAGGGCGAGCATCACCGAGTGCCAGTCGTCCGACCCGGCCAGCCGGCGCATCTCGGCGTCCAGCTCGGCGTACGCGGCCTTGCCGCGCTCGTGCAGCTCGGCCGCGCCGTACCCCAGCATTTCCTTGTCCTGGAGGAGCGTCGAGTACAGCTTCTCGCCCATCCGCCAGTCGCCGGTGGCCGTGCCGGCGAACCGGGTGAGGAAGTCCGCGAGCCGGTCGAACGCGGCGGCGGCGGGTTCGGCGGCCTCGGCGAGGCGGGCGGCCAGCGCGGGGTCGGAGACCTCGCCGGGCAGCGTCCGGGTGAGGAAGGAGCGGCCCGTCCTGGCCTGGGCGGCGGCGCGTTCGACGATCTTGGGCGAGGCCAGGTCGGGGTCCAGGTTGGCCTCGCACGCGGCCAGCAGCGAGGGCACCTCGGCGAGGCGGGCGATCACCTTGGCGACCAGCTCGGGCTCCGGGCGCAGGCGGTTGAGGAAGGCGGTGAACAGCGGGAACAGCACCGCCGAGGTGTAGAACGACGGGTCGCGCCGCCACGTGGGCCAAGCGGTCATCGCCTGGTGGCCGCGCAGGACGGAGACGACGAGGTCCCGGTCGACGGACTCCTCGAGGTCGTCGGTCCGGACCCGCACGAACCGTTCGAGCCAGGCGTCGGCCTCGCGGTCGTGGTCGGCGAACGCCTGCGCGCTGAAGTCGCCCAGGGTGTGGTCGTGGTTGAGGGAGCCGAGCATCGCGGCGGTGCCGGGGGTGCGGTCGAACTGCCAGGCGAGGAACTGCTCGACCAGGTGGGGGAGAGTCGTGGTTTCGGTCACGTGCACGGAAGTTACCCGCAGGTTCTAGGCTGGCGGGGTGGCTGAGGACAAGAAGGTCGACATCGGGGACCGGAAGGTCGGTGCGGCGGTCAAGGCGGCGAAGGCGTTCGTGGCGGCCCATGGAAAGTCCGCGCGGGCCGTGGTGGAGAACGTCGGGCGGGCCGGTGCGCGCGTGGTGCTGGTGGGTGAGGACGGCGCGATGGGCGACGTGTTCGTGCGCTCGGTGGCCGATGCCGAGGCGCTGATCGCGGCCGTGCCCGACCTGGAGCAGCACGAGTGGGACCGGGAGACGACCGCGCAGGTGAAGATCGGCGCCGGGCACCGCCACCGGATGGCAGGCCGCTGACCAGTGCTTCCGCTGCTCCTTGATCACCCTATCGGCTGAACTGGGCGGATTCGCGGCACCTTTTCATTACCATTCGCGTTGCCAGAACAAGGAGGCGGCGCTGGCGGGGGGAACACCACCCAGGCTCAAGCGCCCGCTGGTGGCGCCGCGTGGGTGGGCCGGCGCGCTTGGGTGGACCGGCGTCGGCGATGGGGCGGCGTCGGCGGGCTGATGCGGCTGCGGAGCCGGCGACTGCGCGGCCAGGCGATTGCGTGGCCAGACGGCTGCACGGCCGAGCGGCACGGCGGAGCGGCCAGGCGATTGCACGGCCAAGCGGCTGCACGGCGGAGCGGCCAGGCGATTGCGCGGCCAGGCGCGTGTGGTGGATCGCTCCCGCGCGCGTGGAGCCCGCCCGAAGCCCTCGCCCGAGGTCCGCCCGAGGCCGGTGCTCCCGGAGGCAGGTGCCGAAGCGCGGCGCGTGACCGGACCGGCCACAGTGGAGCCGAGACGCCACAGCGCCGCTGCGCCTGATGCCGCACGGCGGCCCAAGCGTCGCCAGAGGACACTCTTCGGACGCTCTTCACCGCTGCCAGGGCCTCCCACCCTCGCCGCCAGAGGCCCCGCCGTCGCTCGCCGGAGGTACCTGCGGTCGCTCGGCAGAGGACCCAGACCGTCGCGAGAGGACGCGTCGCGAGAGGACATTCCGCTGCTCGCGTCGGTCGCGTCACTCGTGCGCTCGCGCCGGTCGCGTCACTCGTGTGCCCGCGCCGGTCGCGTCACTCGTGTGCCCGTGCCGGTCGGTCGGGCGCCTGAGCGCCGGGGGCGGCGGGCGTGACCTGCGGCTCGCCGTGCGGCGTGGCGGGATTCGGTTGTCTAGGCTGCGGATGTGAAGGTTTTGTTCGCGACGTGCGCCTCCCTGCCCACCGGCGACGGCGACGACGCCGTGCTGGTCGACGCCCTCGCCGAGGTCGGCGTGGACGCCTCGTGGACGGTGTGGGGGGCGGCCGAGTCGCGGCACGCCGACCTCGTGATCCTGCGGTCCACGTGGGACTACACCGAGCGGTTGCCGGAGTTCCTGGAGTGGGTCGCCTCGGTGCCGGCGTTGGCCAACCCGGCGGCCGTGGTGCCGTGGAACACCGACAAGAAGTACCTCGTCGAGCTGGCCGACGCGGGTGTGCCCGTGGTGCCGACCGCCCTCGCCGCGCCCGGCTTCCGCGACTGGCCCGCGGGCGACTTCGTGGTCAAGCCGGCGGTCGGCGCGGGGTCGCGCGGGGCGTTGCGGGTCGCCGCCGGCGATCTCGCGACCGCCGCCGACCACCTCGACGCGCTCGGCGGCACGGCGCTGGTGCAGCCCTACCAGGCGGCAGTGGACACCCAGGGCGAGACGGCGGTGGTGTTCTTCGGCGGCCAGTACTCGCACGCCTTCGCCAAGGGCGCGATGCTCACGCCCGACGCCGAGGTCGACGAGTCGGGGCTGTTCGTCGTGGAGCGGCTCGCCGGCGCGTCGCCGTCCGGGGCCCAGCGGCGGGTCGCCGAGGACGCCCTGGACGCCGCGGCGGCCCTGGTCGGCTTGCGGCGCAACGACTTCCTGTACGCGCGGGTCGATCTGGTGAACGGGGCGGACGGCACGCCGCTGGTGCTCGAACTGGAGTTGGTCGAGCCTTCGCTGGGGCTCCGGCAGACCGACGCGTCGGCGCCGATGAGGTTCGCGTCGGCGGTCCGGGCCGCGTTGGGCGCGAGGGTGGCGGCGTAACCGGCGGTCCGCGAGCCCCCCGGCCTCGGGAGCCCCGCAGCCCGGACGACACCCCGAAGCATGATCGAAACACCACGTTCGAGTGGAATCGTTCGAGTGAACGACCGGACGCCCGACCACCCGAACGCGGCTACCGCAGACCGGAACCGATGCCGGTCAGCGAGCGGACCTCCATCTCGGCCTGCTTCGCCGGGTCCGCCTCCTCCTTGCTCAGCACCGTCCCCAGCCACCCGCACAGGAACGAGAACGGGATCGACACCAGGCCCGGATTGCCCAGCGGGAACCACGCGAAGTCCACGTCCGGGAACACCGACGTCTTCGCGCCGGACACGGCGGGCGAGAAGGCGATCAGCAGCACGCACGACCCGAGCCCGCCGTAGATCGCCCACAGCGTCCCGTTGGTGTTGAAGCGCTTCCAGAACATCGAGTAGATGATGGTGGACAGGTTCGCCGACGCCGCCAGCGCGAACGCCAGCGCCACCAGGAACGCCACGTTCTGCCCGTTCGCCGCGATCCCGCCGCCGATGGCCAGCAGCCCCACCGCCACGGCGGTCAGCCGGGCCACCCGCACCTCCGACTTCGGGTCGGCCGCGCCGCGCTTGATCACGTTCGCGTACACGTCGTGCGCGAACGAAGCCGACGCCGTCAACGTCAACCCCGCCACCACGGCCAGGATCGTCGCGAACGCCACCGCGCTCACGATGCCGAGCAGCACCGCGCCGCCGACCCGGAACGCCAGCAGCGGCGCCGCCGAGTTCTCGCCGCCGGGCGCGGACTCGATCGCCTCCGAACCCACCAGCGCCAGCGCGCCGAACCCGATCACCAGCGTGCACAGGTAGAACGTCGCCATCAGCCAGGTCGCCCACACCACCGAGCGCCGCGCCTCGCGCGCGTTCGGCACGGTGTAGAACCGCATCAGCACGTGCGGCAGCGACGCGGTGCCCAGCACCAGCGCCAGCGCGAGCGAGATGAAGTCCAGGCGCGCCAACGGCGAACCGCCGTACCGCGCGCCCGGCGCCAGCACCTCGGGCCCCAGCGGGGTGTTGCGGCTCGCGCTCTCCAGGATTGCCGACATGCTGAAGCCGAACTTGCCGAGCAGGAACGCGGTCATCAGCGTCACGCACAGGATCAGCAGCACGGCCTTGATGATCTGCACCCACGTGGTGCCCTTCATGCCGCCGACCAGCACGTACATCACCATGACGACGCCGACGACCGCGATGACGACCGCCTGCCCGCCCTTGGTGTGCACGTCGAGCAGCAGCGCCATCAACGCGCCCGCGCCCGCCATCTGCGCGATCATGTAGAACAGCGAGATCACCAGCGTCACGTTCGCCGCCGCCGCGCGCACCGGCCGCTGCCGCATCCGGAACGCCAGCACGTCGCCGAGGGTGAACCGGCCGGTGTTGCGCAGGCGCTCCGCGATGATCATCAGGCCCATCAGCCAGGACACGACCCAGCCGATGGAGTACAGGAACCCGTCGTAGCCGTTGACCGCGATGCTGCCCGAGATGCCCAGGAACGACGCGGCGGACAGGAAGTCGCCGGACAGCGCCACCCCGTTCTGCGGCCCGGTGAAGCTGCTGCCCGCCGCGTAGTAGTCCGACGCGGTCGCGTTGCGGGAGCCGACCCGGTAGACGACGTAGAGCGTGATCAGCACGAAGACGGCGAACACGCCCACGTTGATCGCCGTGTTGCCGCCGGTCACCGGCGCTCCTCCGCGGTGAGCGCCCGGACCGCCGCGACCTGCGGGTCGATCCGGCGGCGGGCGTGGCGGGCGTACCACGCGGTCAGCGCGATCGTCGTGGCGAACTGGAGCAGGCCGAACACCATCCCGACGTTCACCAGGCCGACCACCGGCGTGCCCATGAAGCCCGGCGCGTACGCCGACAGCGCCACGTAGCCCAGGTACCAGGTCAGGAAGCCCAGGACCGCGGGCACCACGAACAGGGCGGTGCGGCGGCGCAGCTCGCGGAACTCGGCGCTGTCCCGGATCGCCGGGTAGTCCGGCTCTCCCGCCT
The DNA here is from genome assembly GCF_003634935.1 of Saccharothrix australiensis. Classification (NCBI taxonomy): domain Bacteria; kingdom Bacillati; phylum Actinomycetota; class Actinomycetes; order Pseudonocardiales; family Pseudonocardiaceae; genus Saccharothrix; species Saccharothrix australiensis. Next base: position 5,962,576 of record NZ_RBXO01000001.1, on the reverse strand, counting down.
CGTCGACCAGCAGGGGAGGCGGTGGCTCGTCGAAGGTCGCGAACCCGCGGGCGCGGGTGCCCGCCGGGGGCGGGATCGCCTTCTCCATCGGACCTCCACGGGGATGGGATGTGCCTCTCCACCGCAGGGGGCAGCGCGGCTGGGTGGGCGATCAGCCTAACCGCGCGTGGCCGCCAGTCAACGGCGGAACCGGCGACCGCCGCCGCGGGGGTGGTCGTCCCGGCAGCTCACGGTCCTCGCCCGCGCGGGCCCCCGACCCGATCGTGGAGCGATGATCACTATCCGTGGCTGATCCGAACGGATGAGCACATGCGCCGAGGTCGTTGTCGTGGCCCGGAACACGACCTACTATCGCGCAGCAGCACCCGCCGCCGGCCGCGTACCCGCGCGGGTGTCGTATCGCGTGGTGGGGCGAACACTTCCGACACATCTCCGGGGACTTGTCTGGTGACTGGCGACAACAGCGCACGCCGGCAGTGGTGGGGCGCTGTCGCGGACTGGCGCAACTGGCGCCTGCCGGTCAAGCTCGCCGCCGTGCTGGCCGTGCCGGTGATCGTCGCGGTCGGCGCGGGCGTGGTGCAGATCCGCGGCTACGTCCGCGCGGCCGACGGCTACACCGCCTCCCGGCACATGGTCACCCTGCGTGCCGGCCTGGACCCGTTGATCTCGGGCGTGCAGGCGGAGCGCGCGTTCTCGGCGCGGCGCGGCGAGAACGCGGGCGTCAACGAGCGGCGCTTCAAGGACCTCACGCGCGCCACGGACGCCGCCGCGGCCGGCGTGCGGAACCTGATGGAGCGCGCCACGTCCCTCGGCGACGTCGCGAGCGCGCGGTTCCTGGACGCCACCGTGCAGCTCGACGGCCTGCCGCAGCTGCGCGGCCGGGTGCTCGCGGGCGGTGTCGACCTCGCGAGCGCGATCGGCGGCTACACCGTCGTGCTGCGCGCCCTGCTGGACTTCGACCAGGCGATGGTGGGCGACTTCGGCGACCCGGCGCTGTCCGGCACCGCCACCGCGCTGCACAACCTCGCGATGGCGGACGAGCAGATGTCGTGGCAGCACGCCACCGTGCTGGCGGGCATCAGCCGGGGCGCGCTGGCCGACGACGAGCGGACCGCGCTGGAGCAGTCGTGGACCCGCCAGCAGGACAAGATCGCCGACTTCGACGCCGTCGCCACGCCGCGGCAGCAGGCCGACTACCGCGCCACCATCGCCGGCCTGCCCGTGGACACGCGCAACAGCCTGTTGCAGCAGGTCCGCGGCGACCCGGACCGGATCGCCGCCGTGGACGCCGAGGCGTGGCACAGCGGGTCGGTGGGCACCGCCGAGCGGTTCGACGTCGTGCTGCGCGGCCTGGAGAACCAGCTCACCGAGGCGGCCACACGCCTACAGGACGAGACCAGCGACCGGGCGGGCGCGGCCTCGGTGGTCCTGCTCGCCTCGCTGTTCGCGGCGGGCGCGGTCGGGTTCGTCGTCGGCCGGAACATGCTGCGCTCGCTGCGCGCCCTGCGGGTCGCGGCGCTCGACGTGGCCCAGCACCGGCTGCCCACCCTGGTCGCGCAGCTGCGCGACAACGCCGCGCCGGACGTCACCGTGGAGCCGGTGCCCGTGCACACCACCGACGAGCTGGGCCAGCTCGCCCGCGCGTTCGACGCGGTGCACCGGCAGGCGGTCAGCTCCGCCGCCGAGCAGGCCGAGCTGCGGACGGGCATGCGCAACGCGTTCATCAACCTGTCCCGCCGCAGCCAGGGCCTGGTGGAGCGGCAGCTCCGGCTGATGGAGGAGCTGGAGCGGCAGGAGGAGAACCCCGAGCAGCTCGCGAACCTGTTCAAGCTGGACAACCTGGCGACGCGGATGCGCCGCAACAACGAGAACCTGATAGTGCTCTCCGGCAGCGACGTGGCGCGCCGCTTCACCCGGCCGGTGCCGCTGGGCGACGTGCTGCGCGCCGCGGCGTCGGAGATCGAGCAGTACCAGCGGGTCGTCGTGCAGGCCACGCCGTCGGTCGAGGTGGTCGGCTACGCGGCGGGCGACCTGGTCCGGCTGGTCGCCGAGCTGATGGACAACGCGGCCTCGTTCTCGCCGCCGAGCACGCAGGTCGTGGTCGGCGGTCGGGCCCGGCCGGGTGGCGGCGTGCTGGTGGACGTCCTCGACGTCGGCGTCGGCATGTCGGAGGAGGACCTGGCGGTGGCCAACCGCAAGATCGCGCTGGCCGCGGCGGACGACTCGGCCGAGCTGCCGGTGGCTCGGCGGCTCGGGTTGTACGTGGTGGGCAGGCTGGCCGGGCGGCACGGCGTCCAGGTGGCGCTGCGCGACCACGGCGAGGGCGTGCGCGCGGTCGTGGCGCTGCCCGCCGACCTCGTCCGGGCGGCGCCCCCGCCGGGTGCCCGGCCCGCCGCCGGTCCGCAGACCTCCCGGCACGCCGCCGCGCCACCCGCGTTCGGGCTGCCCGCCGCGCCGACGACCCCCGCGCCGACCACCCCCGCGCCGACGACCGCCGCGCCGACGACCCCCGCGCCCGTGGCCGCCGCCGCACCGAACCCCGCACCGGCTTCGGCGACCCCGAACCCCGCGCCGAACGCCGCCGCGCCGGACTTCCCGACGCCGGCCACCGCCGCGCCCGCCGGTCCGGGGCACCACGCGACGGCGGCGCACCCCGCGGCGTCCCGCGAGAGCGGCTGGACCTCCTTCCAGGGCCACACCGTCGAACCCGTGTCCTCGGTGTTCAACGGGTTCGTCCCACCCGACGCGCCGAGCCCCGCGCCCGGCGTGCCGACCCGCTCCGCACCCGGCGCGCACGGCGCGCCGGCCGACCCCACCGGCGCGCCGCCCTCCGCACCCGGCGCGCCGACACCCGCGACGCGGGCGCCCGCCGGGCCCCGGCCCGGCTCGACGTGGTTCACCGGGCGGCGCAACGCCGTGGAACCCTCACGCCTCCCGCCCGTTGAACAGTCCGGGCACGCGCGCGTGCCCGGACAGGGGGAGGCGCCTGTGCAGGAGAACAACGCGGAGCTGCCCAAGCGGCGTCCGCGCTCGAACCTGGTCGCCGAGCGGCCGGGTGCACCCGATGCGGTGGCACCCGTCCGGAGGGATGCGAACGCGACACGCGGGTTCCTGGCGAGTTACCAGACGGGGGTCCGGCAAGGTGTCCGGGACTCGGGAGAGCACCGAACGGGGCGGGAGAACACGACATGAGCGGGCAGAGGTCACGGCAGGTCGACCAGTTCGGCTGGTTGGTGAGCAATTTCGCCGATCGGGTGCCCGGTGTCGCGCACGCCGTGGTGATCTCCGTGGACGGGCTGCTGCTCACGGCGTCGGACGGGCTGCCGGAGGACCGCGCGGAGCAGCTGTCGGCGATCGCGGCGGGCGTGACGAGCCTGACCGAGTCGGCCGCGCGGTGCTTCGACGGCGGTGGCGTGCTGCGCTCGGTGATCGAGATGCAGTACGGGATCATGCTGCTGATGTCGATCCGGGACGGCTCGTGCCTCGCGGTGCTGGCCGCGCCGGACGCCGACGTCGGCCAGGTCGCCTACGAGATGACCGTGGTGGTGGACCAGGTCGGCCAGCTCCTCACCCCGGAGCTGCGCGCGGAGTTGCAGGGCGCGCAGCGGATGATGGCCCACCCGTCGGCGTGAGGTGGTCATGAGCGAGGACGACGAGGAGTCCGCGGAGCGGGCGTTCGCCGAGCTGCTCAACGGGATCAGCCTGGGCTCCGACCGGCGGCGCAGGACCGGGCCGCCGCCGGAGCCGGACCCGGTGGACCGCCCGACCCGGCCGCACCCGGTCTTCCAGGACGACGACGCGGACCTCGACCACCCGCGCGAGGACTACCCGCGCGAGGAGGCCGCGTCGATCGTGCGGCCCTACTCGTGGACGGGCGGGCGGACCACGTCGGCGCGCCAGTTGGAGGTCGAGACGCTGGTGTCGGCGGTGGACCGGGACCACCGCGGCGCGGTGCAGGCCGAGTACCAGGAGGTGATCAACCTCGTGGGCGGGCCGCGCTCGGTGGCGGAGGTCGCGGCGTTGCTGCGGCTGCCGCTGGGCGTGGCCAAGGTGCTGCTCGGCGACATGGCCGAGCGCGGGCTGATCGACGTGCACGAGACGGCGTCCGCCGACGGCGAACAGCCGGATCTCGGTCTGATGGAGCGCGTGTTGGCGGGCCTCCGGCGCCTCTGACTGCCTACTATGGCTTCAGTGTCGACCGAATGAGGGGGATGGCCAGTGGGCGTCGGACGTGAGACCCGGCTGTCGGCGTGGATCGAGCGGTTCGCCGCGCACTTCGCGGAGGAGGGCATCCCGCTCATCGGCGGGCGCATCCTCGGCTACCTGCTGGTGTGCCTGCCGTCGGAGCGGACGGCGGCGGAGCTGTCCCAGGAGCTGGAGGCGTCCAGCGGCTCCATCTCGACCAACCTGAAGTTCTTGGTGAACGCCGGGCTGGTGACGAAGCGCACGCGGCGCGGCAGGCAGGCGGCGCAGTTCCGGATCAACGAGAAGAGGTGGGCCGACCTGGTGCAGCGCAAGCTGGACGCGCTGGTGAGCGTCCGGGAGCTGACCGAGTCCGGGATGCGGCTGATGAGCGGCGACCCGGAGCGCGCGATGCGGCTGCGGACCGTGGACGACCTCTACACGTGGCTGGCGACCGAGCTGCCCGCCGTCTGGGAGCGCAGGCCCGCCTCGTCCAGGTGAGGCCGCACGCGGGTCGCGGTCCACAGGTTGGCGGTGGCGACGACGACGACGCCGGCGCCCAGCACGTGGACCGAGACCAGCACCTCGGGCACACCGGTCCAGTACTGCACCATGCCCACCGCGCCCTGCGCGACGACCGCGGCGACGAGGATCGCGTAGGCGCGGCGGGCGTGCCTGCCGAGCATGAACCCGAGCGCGATCAGCATCCCGAGGAACAGGAAGAGCAGGTCGGCGTGGACCTGCGCGAGCGTGGGCACGGGCAGGTCCAGCCGCGGCGTGGCGGCGTCGCCCGCGTGCGGCCCGGCGGCGGTGACGAACGTGCCGGCGAGCATGAGCAGGCCCAGCACGGCGGCCTGCACGACCTGGAGCCGCATGACGTTCTTCGACACCAGCGGCACGGCCGGCTCGTCGCCCTCGCGCAGCGAGGCCACGAGCAGCACGGCGGCCCACACCAGCACCATCGACACCAACATGTGGATGCTGACCGCCCACCAGAGCAGGTCGACCAGCACGAGCATCCCGCCGATCACGGCCTGGAGCACCACGCCGCCGAACTGGACCAGCGCCAGCTTGAGCACCCGCGGCCGGCGCGGGCGGTTGTACCAGGCGGACAGCACGCACAGCGCGGCGATGATGCCGACCACGCCGGTGAGCGTGCGGTTGCCGAACTCCACCCACTGGTTGAGCGGGGCGACCTCGGGGTGCTCCACCGGGATGAGGCTGCCCGCGACACACTCGGGCCAGGTGGGGCAGCCCAGGCCGGAGCCCGTGACCCGCACGACCGACCCGGTGACCGCGATCCCGGCCTCGGCGATCACCACCGCGATGGCGAACGCGCGTTGGAACCTGACGAGCGGGGCGGTGAACCAGGTGGGCACGGCTACCGATGGTAGGTACCGCTTCCTGAGACGGCTTGGCCGGGTCGGCGGTCCCGCCGCCGACCGGGTCCGCGAGGGCCGCCCAGGTCAGGAGAGTCGCCCAGGTCAGGAGAGCCGTGTGGTGCGGGCGGCCAGCGCCGCGGCCGCCGCGCCCCAGCCGAGCAGCACGAGCACCGGGCGCAGGCCGGGCGCGGAGCCGTCGACGAGCGCGCCGTGCAGGCCCTCGGCCAGCGCGGCCGACGGCAGCAGTTCGACCGCCGTGGCGAGCCAGGGCGGCAGGCTGTCCACGCCGACCGCGACGCCGCCGACCATGAGCAGCAGGAACCACACGATGTTCGCGAGCGCGAGCACGATCTCCGCCCGCAGCGCGCCGCCGAGCAGGACGCCGAGCGCCCCGAACGCCAGGGTGCCGAGCACCAGCAGGGCCACGGCCCACAGCAGCCCACCCGCGCCGGGCAGCCGCCACCCGAGCAGCAGGGCCGTCCCGGCCAGGATGACGACCTGCACGGCGACCACGGCGAACCCGGCGGCGACGCGCCCGGCCACCAGCAGCCAGCGGGGCAGCGCGGTGGCGGCCAGCCGCTTGAGCACGCCGTAGCGGCGGTCGAACCCGAGGGCGATGGCCTGCCCGGTGAACGCCGACGAGATGACCGCCAGCGCCAGCATGCGCGCGGTGGCGGAGGCGACCCGCGGTTCGGGCAGCGGGATCACCGTCATGAGGCTGAGCCCGATGAGCAGCGCGACCGGGATCAGCACGGTCAGCAGGACCTGTTCGCCGTTGCGCAGGGTGAGCAGGGCTTCGGTGCGGGCCTGCGCCCACAGCATCCGGCCGAGGCCGCCGCGCCCGGGCGCGGGGGTGAAGGTGCCGGGTGGGAACCGGGTGGTGTCCGCGCTCACGACCGCAGCTCCCGCCCCGTCAGGTCCAGGAAGACGTCTTCCAGGCTTCGTTTGGCCACCGTCAGCTCCTCGGCCAGCACGCCCTGTTGGGCGCACCAGGACGTCACGGTCGAGACGACCTGCGGGTCGATCCGCCCCTGCACGAGGTAGCCGCCGCGGGTGGCCTCGCGCACCCGCATCCCCTCGGGGAGGGCGTCGGACAGCAGCGTCAGGTCCAGGCCGGGTCGGGCGCGGAACCTCAGCTGCTGCTCCTCGGTCCGGTGGGAGGTCAGTTCGGCGGGTGTGCCGGCGGCCACCACGCGGCCCGCGTCCACGATCACGACCCGGTCGGCGAGCGCCTCGGCCTCGTCCATGAGGTGGGTGGTCAGCAGGACGCTGACGCCGTCGGCGCGCAGGGCCGCGACCAGGTCCCACACGACCCGCCGGGCCTGGGGGTCCATGCCGGCGGTCGGCTCGTCCAGGAACACCAGTTCGGGGCGGCCGACCAGCGCGCAGGCGAGCGACAGCCGCTGCTGCTGCCCGCCGGAGAGCCGCTTGTAGGGCGTGCGGCCCACGCCGGACAGCCCGAGGACGTCGAGCAGCCAGGCCGGGTCGAGCGGGTCGGCGGCGCAGGTCGCGACCAGCCGCAGCATCTCGTCGGCGCGCACGCCGGGGTAGCCGCCGCCGCCCTGCGGCATCACGCCGATGCGGGGGCGCAGCTCGGGTGCGCGGGGGTCCAGGCCGAGCACGCGGACCTGTCCGCCGTCGGCGCGCCGGAACCCCTCGCACACCTCGACGGTGGTGGTCTTGCCCGCGCCGTTGGGGCCGAGCAGGGCGAGCACCGTGCCGCGTTCGAGGGTGAGGTCGAGTCCGTTCACCGCGACGACCGAGCCGTATCGCTTGACCAGCCCCGACACTTCCACGGCAGGGTGCTGGGGGTGCGGGCTCACGACGGCAGAGCCTAGGGCGTGGCGCGCCCCGGCCCGGTGGTGGGGTCAGCCCCACCTGGCCCCTGGGGGTCGCCTCAGGGTTTCCTCGGGGGTGTTCCGGATAGTTTCGCCACCCGTTCGGACGACAGGATTCCCTCGTGACGGAGATCCGGGGGGAAAGACGCGCGGCGGCCTTGCCGCTGGCGGTCGCGGGCCTTGTCCTGTCGCTGTTCCCGATTGTCTACCTGCACGTGGCGTCGGTCGGCGAGTTGAGCCCGATCAGCCACACGATCAGCGATTACATCTTCGTGGCGCACGGTTCCGGGCTGCTGGCGGTGACCGCGCTGTCGCTCGCGGCGGCCTCGGCGGTGCTGCTGGCGGTCCTCGTCCGGCGGGGTTTGCCCAGGCGGGGGCCGGTGACGGTGCTGATGGGGCTGTGGGTGGGCGGGCTGACGGTCGCCGCGGTGTTCCCCACGGACCCGACCGGCACGCCCACCTCGTTCTCCGGCGCGGTGCACCGGTACGCGGGTGCGGTGATGTTCGCGAGCCTGCCGCTGGCGGGGTGGTTGATTTCCCGTCGGTTCATTTCCAGTACCGCGGTGCGTCGTTTTTCGGTCGCCGCGGGGTTGACCTCGTGCGCATTCATGGTGAGCCACGTGACGCTCAGCTATGAGGGGGCCGTGTTGCTCGGGCTTTTCGAGCGGGTGCTTTTCCTCATGCTGTACGGCCTGCTGTTCGCGCTGGCCGCCGCGGTCGGGCGGGAGGCGCGGTCGTGACGTGGCTCGCCGTCCTGCTCGCGGTGGTGGGCGCCGCGTTCTTCGCGTTCGCCGCGCGGCTCCAGCACGACGCCGTGCACGCCGCGGAAGGCGCGTTGCGGGTGCTGGACCTGCTGCGCCGCCCGCGGTGGCTCGCGGGGCTGGTGCTGCTGGTCGTCGGCGCGGCGGTGCACGCGGCGGCGCTGGGCATGGCGCCGTTGAGCGTCGTCCAGCCCGTCGGGGTGCTCGCGATCGGCATCACGGCCGTGCTCGACGGCCGTCGTCGGGAGCTGCCCGCCGTGGCGCTCACCACGTTCGGCGTCGGCGCGTTCGTGTTCCTCGCGGCGGGCAGCGCCACGGCCACCCCGGTCGCGCCGGAGGCCGAGCTGACCGCCGGGCTGGTGGCGCTCGGCCTGATCGCCGCGCCGGGCCTGCTCGGGGTGCTGGCCGCCGCGCCCACCGCCCGCGCGCTGGGCTTCGGCGCGGCGGGCGGTGTCGCCTACGGCTACGTCTCGGTGCTCATGCGCTCGGTGTCCCAGGACGTCCAGCAGGGCGCGGTCGCGTGGTCGACCGGGCTCTCGGCGGCGGGCATCGCCGTCGCCCTCGTCGTCGGCGGCTGGTTCATCCAGCACGCCTACGCCGCCGGGCCGCCGCACCTGGCGGTGGCCTGCCTCACCGTGGTGGACCCGCTCGTGGCCGTCGGCATCGGCGCCGGCCTGCTCGGGGAAGCCACCCGGACCAGCGGGCTCGTCGCCCTGGCCGAGGTCGCCTGCGCCGCGGTCGCCATCGGTGGCGTGGTCGTGCTGGCCCGCTCTCCGGAACTCCCTGTCCTTCCCGCACTTCCCAGATCGGAGACCATCGTGAACGACGGACGCGCCATGCGGATCGTGATCGCCGCGGAGACGTTCCCCCCGGACGTCAACGGCGCGGCGAGGTTCGCCCACCGGCTCGCCACCGGCCTCGCGGGCCGCGGCCACGACGTGCACGTGATCGCCGTCGACCCGGTCGGCGTCGCGCGCACCGAGCACGTCGACGGCATCACCGTCCACCGGTTGCGGTCGCACCGGACGCCGTTCCACCGCACGTTCCGGATCGGCCTGCCGTGGCAGGTGCGCGGCGACGTGCGCGAGCTGCTGACCCGGCTGACGCCGGACCTGGTGCACGTCCAGGCGCACTTCGTGGTCGGCCGGTACGTCCTGCGGCAGGCGGCGGAGCTGGGCATACCCACGGTGGCCACGAACCACTTCATGCCGGAGAACCTGTTCGGCCACGCCCGCGTGCCCGCGTGGCTCCAGGGCGTGGCGTCGCGCTGGGCGTGGCGGGACCTGGTGCGGGTGTTCGGCGCGGCGGACGTGGTGACCGCCCCGACACCGCGCGCCGTGCAACTGCTGCACGACAACGGCTTCCCCGAGCGCGCGGTGCCGGTGTCGTGCGGCATCGACATCGACCGGTACCGCCTGCGCCCGGCCGTGCGGACGAACGACGCGCCGACGGTGCTGTTCGTGGGCCGCCTGGACGAGGAGAAGCGGGTCGACGAGCTGCTGCGCGCGGTGGCCCTCGTGCCCCGCCTGCACGCCGACGTCGTGGGCGACGGCTCGTGCCGCGCGGAGTGGGAGCTGCTGGCGGCCGACCTGGGCATCGCCGACCGCGTCCGGTTCCGGGGTTTCGTGGGCGAGGAGGAGCTGCTGGACGCCTACCAGGGCGCGGACGTGTTCTGCATGCCGGGCATCGCGGAGCTGCAGAGCCTGGCGACGATGGAGGCGATGGCGGCGGGCAAGCCCGTGGTGGTGGCGGACGCGATGGCCCTGCCGCACCTGTGCCGGCCGGGGCGCAACGGGTGGCTGTTCACGCCCGGTGACGTGGCGGGGCTGGCGGAGCGCCTGCACTCGGTCGTCTCGGACCCGTCGGTGACGGCCCGGATGGGCGCGGCGAGCAGCGAGCTGATCTCGGCGCACGCGATCGAGTCGACCCTGGAGACGTTCGAGGCGCTGTACGCGCGGGCGATGGGCCTGCCGCTGGTGGTGGAGCGGGAGGCGCTGGCGGCGTAGGCCGCGGGCCGCCGGTGGGGTCCGGCGGCGGTGGGCCGGGGATCGGGGGCGGTGCGGCACAGGGGGCAGGCACAGAGGGGGCAGGCACAGGGGGCGGGCGTGGGGGATCGACGTCGGGATCGGGCTTCGGGGGACGGTGCCCGTGGACCGGCGCTGGGGATGGGGCGACGGGGCCGGGGGATCGGTTGCCGGGGGGCGAGGGCCGGGGATGAGGTCGGGGGTTCAGGGGGCGGGTGCCAGGGGGTCGGGCATTCACAGGGCTGGGGATCAGGCGCCCACGGGTGCCGGGGGATCGGGTGCCGGTGGGCGAGGGGGAGCCCGCCGGCACCCGGCGCGCCCGGTGCCGGGCGCGTCAGTCCCGGTCCACCCCGGTGGCCCGCAACCGCGCGATGCGGCGCGCGACCCGGAGCCCGCCGGGACCCAGCGCCGGCTTGCCGGAGGCGTCCACGGTGGTCAGGAAGCGGAACAGCATGGCGTGGCCCTCCAAGCGCTTGAGCAGCCCCTCGGCCACGTCGTCCTCGAAGTCCACGAACGACGACTGCTCCACCAGGTTCCGCGCGATCCGCCGCCGCGCCTTCAGCGGCACCCACCAGGTCGTCACGAGCAGCAGCACCAGGCCGAACGACAGGGCCGTCGCCAGCACCGCCTCCCAGCCCACGAACCGCAGCTCGAACACCTGCACGCAGGCCGCGACGAGCAGCAGCGCCGACCCGTACACGGCCGCCCACCCGGCGGTCGCCGCGGCGGGCGGCTCGGCGTGCTCGGTGCCCCACATGCCGTCGACCCGCCGCCACCGCTGCAGCGAGCGGCCCAGCCGCAGCGACACGACCGCGCCGAACGCGATGGCCACCGCCGTGCCCGCCACGACCAGCGTCGCGCTCATGTCGTACAGCCGGTACCGCACCACCGCCCAGATGCCGACCACGATCAGCGCGACCACCCCGAGCCGGGCCAGCAGGCGGGGCCGCAGCCGGATTCCGCGCAGCACCGCCAGCGGCGTGCCGACCGGCGCGGGCAGGCTGCCGATCAGCAGCAGGCCCACCACCACGAGCACGACGCCGACCACGGCGACCACTCCGGTCACCACCTGCTCACCGGACCCGCCGCCCGCCACCGCGCCGCGCGTCCGGTCGACCGCCAGCGCGATCAGGGGTATGACCGGCGACAGCAGCACCAGGCCGTGCAGGAGCGTCCCCGACCGCAGCGCGGCGTACCCGAACGCGGCCAGCAGGGTGCCGCTGCCGAACGCCGCCGCCGGGCCGACCGCCCACGGCGGCAGCAGGTCGAACAGCGCCAGCACCAGCAGCGCGCCGCCGAGCGCGAACCCGAGCAGCCCCAGGAACTGCGCGAGCCGGCCGCCCCTGGTCAGCCCGGTGATGGTCCAGTAGGGCAGCAGCGCCGCGCCGCGCAGCGCGCGGGTGAGCGGCTTCGCCGGGCCCAGGCCCGAGTTCTCGCTGTCCGCCACGGTGATCGCCACCGCGGCGGCCGTCGCGGCGGTCCGGATCACCTGGTCGCTGGACGCCTCCTGGGACAGCGGCTCCCGCCCGATCCCGGCGCGGTCGAACGCGCTGAGCGCCTCCATGCCGATCTCGACGCGCTCGGCGTCGCTACGCACCGGCAGCTTCGCCAGCAGCGCCGCCTGCTCCTCCAGGAACAGCTCGCCGCGCGACCGCCGGTCCGCGCCCTCGGTGCGGTCGGCCAGGATCGCCGCGCGCAGCGCGGGCAGCTCCTCGCAGATGATCCGCACGTGCAGGCCCCACGCGCCGAGTTCCGCCAGCGCCTGGCAGGTCGGCGGGTGGTCGCCGTCCGGGTCGGCGTAGATCGCGGTCAGCTCCTCCACCGCCCGCTCCACGTACGGCGCGAGCCGGTCGGGCACCCCGTCGCCGAACAGCTTGCCCACCAGGTCGTCCACGCGTCGCCGCGCGCGCTGCTCCGGTGGCGCGTCCGAGGCGGTGAGCCGGTCGATGCGCAGCAGCCGCTGCGGGTCGAACACGACCTTGCACAGCATGGTCGCGCCGTCCAGCCGGCCCCAGATCCAGTCGTTCACCCGCCACGACCGCTTCAGGAAGCCGGCGAACCTGCTGAGCGACGCGCCGCCCGCCTTGTCGTCGGGCGTCACGCTGTAGTCCGCGAAGGCGTTGCGGGTCTGGAGGCTGATCTGGACGAGGTCGACGGCCTGGTCCGACCCGCCGCGCGAGTCGTCGGCCAGGCAGGTCGCCGCGACCTCCAGCGCCAGCACCCGCGACAGCAGGAGGTCGTTGCCGACCAGCCCGGCCGCGGTCTCGCCGTCGGTGCGCGGCTCGGCCAGCAGCGCGCGCCACGACCGCAGGCCGGCCATCCGCACCCGGTCGTCGTCGAGGCGGTCGAGCACGTCGCGCGCGTCGCCGAGGATGCCGCCGATGCGGTCCACCTGGACCCGCACGCGCTGCCCGACCCCGTCCGCCGAGAGCATCGCCGCCGCGAACGCCTCCACCCGCTGCTCCCAGTACGCCTGGTTGAGCGGCTGCCGCCGGCTGGTCGTCCACCGGGCGTCCAGCTCGGCCCGCGCCGCCCGCAGCTCGGCCCGCAGGTCGTAGAGGTTGGTGCGGGCCTGGGCCAGCCTGCCCTCGGCGGCCAGGTCCGTCGGCACCACCCACACCAGGCGCTTGAGCAGGTCGAGCACGGCGGAGGCGAGCCGGTCGGCCATCCCGACGCCCCAGGGCCAGCCGGTCGCGGGCAGCGCCGCGGGCTGCGGCCGGCCGGGCACGTACGGCAGGCCGCCCCACTTGGCCAGGTGCGCGCGCTGCGCGGCCTCCGCCGCCGCCCGGACCCGTTCGAAGGTCCACCCGGCGGCGTTCGCGCCCGGCACCTCGAACTGGCGGGCGGTGACGTCGCGCGCCGCGTGCCGGATGCGCACGTCCTCGTAGTGGTCGTGCAGGGTGGCCGCCAGCGCGTACAGCTTCGCGGTGACCGAACCGCCCGCCGCCAGGCGGTCCAACAGGGCGCTGCGCCCGCCGCGCCGGGAGGCCGCCAGGCGGTTGTGCTCCTCGATCCGCTCCACGTAGGTGCGCCCGCTCTGGCGGGTCAGCGCGTTGAGCAGCTTCGCGCCCGTCCCGATGGTGCTGGGCGGCGCGCCGTCCACCGGCGCGGTCGGCTCGGTCGCGGACTCCGGCGCGTGCGGGAAGACCAGCAGCATCACGCGCCGCACCGGGCCCTCGGCGGGCATCCGGTCGATGGCCTCCAGGGCTTCCCTGGTGGGCGTGTTGACCAGGACGCCGCCGTCCACCGCGTACCGGGACCGGTTGTCCGCGCCGTTGGCCCACGACGCGACCTCGGCCATGTTCGGGCGGTCGCCGCCGGCGGCCTCGGCGGTGACCGGCACGAACGACGGCTCGAAGGCGAACGGGAACGACGCCGACGAGCGTGCGGCCAGCGCCAGCCGGTCGACCAGGGTCGGCAGCCCGTCGGCGGTGAAGTCGTCCCGGCCGCCCGGCTCGCGGCGGAACGCGAAGCTGCCCTGGTGGGACGACTGCACCAGCTCCTGGCCGAGGTCGTCGTGGGTCACCGTCGGCACGCCCGCGAGCAGCGTCGTGGTGATCCGCAGGTCCACCGGGCGCTGGTCGGGCGGCGTCGGCTCGAAGTCGGTGGTCAGCCGGTCGAGCGCCTCCCGCAGGCGGGGCAGGAAGAACTCGTCGCCCTTGAGCAGCGAGACGGGCGAGCCGCGGAAGGGCGTGCGGAGCAGCTGCTCCATCCGGCCCTGCTCGGCCCACAGGTCGCGCAGGCGGTCCAGCTTGGCGTTCGCGTTGACCTGCGACAGGGCGAGGGCCGCGCCGTTGATCCCGCCGGCGGAGGTGCCGGTGATCACGTCGGCCCTGGCCGTGCTGCCCACCACGTCGAGCAGGTCGGCGTACGGGCCGTCCGCCCTGGTCAGGCGGTCCAGTTCGAGCACGACGCCGCCCATCCACACGGCCAGGCTGACGCCGCCGTTGAGCACCACGGCGAACCTGATCTCCTCCTGCGGCACGTCGGCCATCGCGCTCCCCTCCCACGGTGAGGTCGGGCTCCCGGCGTCGGGCGGATCTTCCCAGGGTCGCCGGCAGGCCGCCCGTTGGTGGCAACGCGCGGCGGCCCCGCCGCGTTACGGACGGCGGGTGAACGGCAGCGGAAGACCGCGTTCTCCGCCGATGCCGGGCGGCGGGCGGTGCGGGTGCGTCGGGTGGTGCGGCAGGCGGCGGGCGGTGCTGCGGTGCCGGGCGGTGCTGCGGGCGGTGCTGCGGTGCGGGTGGTGCTGCGGGCGGTGCCGGGTGGCTACGTCGCGTGCGGGAGCGGGTCGCGGCGGATCAGCGGCATCACCTGCTTGCGCGCCACGAACAGGCAGACGCCGAACGCGAACAGCGCGCCCAGCACCGCCTGCGGCACGATGTAGGCGCGGCCGTCGAAGGCCGAGCCGGTGGGCGGCAGGATGACCGCGATCACGGCGCTGGCGCACGTCGCGAACAGCCGGAAGCGCTTGGCCAGCACCGCCGTCGCCAGGGGCAGGGCCGCCCACAGCACGTACCACGGCTGGAGCACCGGCCCGAGCACCAGGACCGCGCCCAGGCCCGCGCCCAGCCCGTTGACCGCCTTGATCCGGCCCCGGAACGCCTTCCACAGCAGGGTGGCCGCGATCACCACGGACACCGCCTGCGTGACCAGGCGCATGAGCGCGATCATCGCGTCGGTGTGGTTGCCCAGGCCCAGCAGCAGGCCGAGGCCGCCGCCGAGGAAGCCCATCGCGGTGGGCGGCGACATCCAGCTCTTCACCGTGCCCGCCACGTTCAGCGTCTCGATCCAGCCGAAGCCCAGGCCGGTGCCCAGGCAGGTGGCCACCATCACCACGCCGGACACGACGGTCAGCAGCAGGGCCGACTTCAGCAGGTCCGCGAACGAGCCGCCCATGCGCCGGGCGATCATCACGCCCAGGAAGCCCAGCGCGAGCGCGGCCGGGATCTTCACGGCCGCGCCGAACGTGATCATCGTCGCGCCGAGCGAGATCCACAGCAGCTCCTCGCGCGTCATGGGCGTGCCCGGCGTCGTGGGCATCCTGCGCAGCGCCAGCTCCAGGCCGACCAGCATCAGGCCGATGGCCAGGCCCTCGTTGTGCACGCCCACGACCAGGTGGAACAGCACGAGCGGGTTGGCCGCGCCCAGCCACAGCGCGCTCACCGGCGGCACGCCGAACCGGCGGGCCAGGCGCGGCAGGGCCCAGACGATCATCGCCAGGCCGACCAGGACCAGCAGCCGGTGCAGGAAGATCCCCGGCAGGACGCTGTTGCCGGTCACCATCGAGATGACCCGGCCCATCGCCAGGAACAGCGGGCCGTAGGGCGCGGGCGTCTCGCGCCAGATGTTCGGCACGTTGGTGGTCAGGGGGTGGTCCACGCCCAGGGCGGAGGCCGGGCCCAGCTCGTAGGGGTCCTGGCCGTTGGCCGCGATCTGCGACTGCGCCAGGTAGCTGTACACGTCGCGGCTGAACATGGGCAGCACGAACACCAGCGGTGTGATCCACATCAACAGCGTGCGGTCGAGCTGGCTGCGCGACACCAGCCGCGGCCGGCCCGGCCGCGCGAACCTGCCCAGCCACAGCCACGCCGACACGATGAGGAAGACGCCGGTCCACACGACGGCCATCGCCGCGCTGGGCATCCGGGCGAACAGGCCCAGGACGGGCGTGCCGGGCAGCGGGCTGAACACCGGCGCCGCGCCCGTGCCGAGCGCGCCCACGACCATCAGCAGCGCGCCCACGGTGCCCCAGCGGCGGATGATGTCCAGTTGTCGCCGTTCCGGGGCGTCGAGGGGACCCGCCTCGCCCGTCCCGTCCCGGTCCGCCATCAGCAATCCGCCCGCCGTCACGCCCGGAAGGGTAGCGACCCGGTCGCGCGCGTGAGTCGGGTCACCCGCGCCGGAGCCCTCTTTGCGGTCACCGGGGAAATACGCAACACTGGTGTTGTGAAAAACGTCGGGACCGACCCAGCCACCGTGCCCGCCGGGCACGACGGCCGGACCCGGCACGGCGTCGCCCGCCTGCTGCTGGAGCAGGGGCCGATCACCGCGGCGTCCGTCGCGGAGCAGCTCGGCCTGAGCCCCGCGGCGGTGCGCAGGCACATCGACGCGCTGGTGGCCGACGGCGAGGCGGTCGGCAGGGAGGCCCCGAGCCGGGGCAGGCGCGGCCGGGGTCGTCCGGCCAAGCTGTTCCTGCTGACCGAGCAGGGGCGGGCCCGCTTCGGGCACGCCTACGACGACCTGGCCGTCGCCGCGCTGCGGTTCCTCGCCGAGCAGGGCGGGGAGGAAGCGGTGCGGGCCTTCGCCGAGCGCCGGGTGGCCGCGTTCGTCGCGCAGCACCGCGACGCCATCGCCGGGCAGACCGGCTCCGCCGATCGGGCCAAGGCCCTCGCGACCGCGTTGACCAGGGAGGGCTACGCTGCGTCCGCGCGGCACGTGGGGGCAGGCGAGCAGCTGTGCCAGCACCTGTGCCCGGTCGCGCACGTCGCCGCCGAGTTCCCGCAGCTGTGCGAGACCGAGACGGCGGCGTTCGCCGACCTGCTCGGCACCCACGTGCAGCGGCTGGCGACGATCGCCCGCGGCGACGCCGTGTGCACGACGCACATCCCGAACACACCCCCGCTCAAGGTCGGCCGCGACGCCGACACCCGGACTTCAGATGGAGGGGAGCCCGCATGACTGCCGCTGCCGAGCAGCGCACCACCACCGCCCCGCTCACCCAGGAAGAGACCCTGGCGAGCATCGGCAACTACGAGTTCGGCTGGGCCGACTCGGACGTGGCAGGCGCGAGCGCCCGTCGGGGACTGGACGAGGACGTCGTCCGGGACATCTCGGCCAAGAAGGACGAGCCCGACTGGATGCTGGAGTTCCGGCTCAAGGCGCTGCGCCTGTTCGACCGGAAGCCCATGCCCACGTGGGGTTCCGACCTCTCGGGCATCGACTTCGACAACATCAAGTACTTCGTCCGGTCGACCGAGAAGCAGGCGGCGACCTGGGACGACCTGCCCGACGACATCAAGAACACCTACGACAAGCTGGGCATCCCGGAGGCGGAGAAGCAGCGCCTGGTGTCCGGTGTCGCCGCCCAGTACGAGTCCGAGGTCGTCTACCACAAGATCCGCGAGGACCTTGAGGAGCAGGGCGTCATCTTCCTGGACACCGACACGGCGCTCAAGGAGCACCCGGAGCTGTTCAAGGAGTACTTCGGCTCGGTGATCCCGTCCGGCGACAACAAGTTCTCCGCGCTGAACTCCGCGGTGTGGTCGGGCGGCTCGTTCATCTACGTGCCGAAGGGCGTGCACGTCGACATCCCGCTCCAGGCGTACTTCCGGATCAACACCGAGAACATGGGCCAGTTCGAGCGGACGCTGATCATCGTCGACGAGGGCGCGTACGTGCACTACGTCGAGGGCTGCACCGCGCCCATCTACTCCTCCGACTCGCTGCACTCGGCGGTCGTGGAGATCATCGTCAAGAAGGGCGGCCGCTGCCGCTACACGACGATCCAGAACTGGTCGAACAACGTCTACAACCTGGTCACCAAGCGCGCCAAGGCCGAAGAGGGCGCGACGATGGAGTGGGTCGACGGCAACATCGGCTCCAAGGTGACCATGAAGTACCCGGCCGTGTTCCTGATGGGCGAGCACGCCAAGGGCGAGGTCCTCTCGATCGCGTTCGCGGGCGAGGGCCAGCACCAGGACGCCGGCGCGAAGATGGTGCACATGGCGCCGCACACGTCGTCCACCATCGTGTCGAAGTCGGTGGCGCGCGGCGGCGGTCGCACCTCCTACCGGGGCCTGGTGCAGGTCAACAAGCGGGCGCACCACTCGAAGTCCACCGTGAAGTGCGACGCGCTGCTGGTGGACAACATCAGCCGGTCGGACACCTACCCGTACGTGGACGTCCGCGAGGACGACGTGTCGATGGGCCACGAGGCGACCGTCTCCAAGGTGTCCGAGGACCAGCTGTTCTACCTGATGTCCCGCGGTCTCAACGAGGACGAGGCCATGGCGATGATCGTGCGCGGGTTCGTGGAGCCCATCGCGCGCGAGCTGCCGATGGAGTACGCCCTCGAGCTGAACCGCCTGATCGAGCTGCAGATGGAAGGGGCCGTCGGCTGACATGGCCGTCACCACCGAAGACCAGCAACACGGCCTGACGGCCCACTCGCACGGCGGCGGCGCGCAGCCCGCCGGTGCGGCGCCGATCTCGTCGCGGGCCGACCACTTCACCTCGTTCGACGTGAACGCGTTCGAGGTGCCGGGCGGGCGCGAGGAGATCTGGCGCTTCACCCCGATGAAGCGGCTGGCGGGCCTGCACACCGGCGCGGCGGCCACGGGCTCGGCCACCGTCCGGGTCGAGGCGCCCGAGGGCGTCCGGGTCGAGACCGTCGCGCGCGGCGACGAGCGGCTGGGCGTCGCGGGCACCCCCGGCGACCGGATCGCGGCGCAGGCGTGGACCTCGTTCACCGAGGCGACCGTCGTGACGCTGCCCAAGGACACGAAGGTCGCGCCGACCACCGTCGAGGTGACCGGCGCGGGCGCGGGCCAGGTCGCCTACGGCCACCTCCAGGTCCGGGCCGAGCGGTTCGCCGAGGCCGTCGTCGTCCTGGACCACCGGGGCTCCGGCGCGTACGCGGACAACGTCGAGTTCGTCGTCGAGGACGGCGCGCACCTCACCGTCGTGGCCATCCAGGACTGGGCCGACGACGCGGTGCACGTGTCGGCGCACCACGCGAAGCTGGGCCGGGACTCGACGTTCCGGCACACCGTCATCACCCTGGGCGGCGACCTGGTCCGGCTCACCCCGGTGGTCACCTACACCGGGCGCGGCGGCGACGCCGAGCTGCTGGGCCTGTACTTCGCCGACGCCGGCCAGCACCTGGAGCACCGGACGTTCGTCGACCACGCGGAGTCCAACTGCCGCAGCAACGTCGTCTACAAGGGCGCGCTACAGGGCGAGGACGCGCACACCGTGTGGATCGGCGACGTGCTGATCCGCGCGGCGGCCGAGGGCACCGAGACGTTCGAGCTGAACCGCAACCTGGTCCTCACCGACGGCGCGCGCGCCGACTCGGTGCCGAACCTGGAGATCGAGACCGGCGAGATCGAGGGCGCGGGCCACGCCAGCGCCACCGGCCGGTTCGACGACGAGCAGCTGTTCTACCTCCAGGCGCGGGGCATCCCCGAGGAGCAGGCGCGCCGGCTGGTCGTGCGGGGCTTCTTCCACGAGATCCTCCTGAAGATCACCGTGCCGGAGGTGCGCGAGCGCCTGGAGGCCGCGATCGAGGCGGAACTGGAAGCGGTGGGAGCTTGATCAGGGTGTGCTCGCTGGCCGACCTGGACGACCGCAAGCCGGTCGCGTTCGAGGTCGGCGACGAGCACACCCCCGTGGTCCTCGTCCGCGACGGCGGGACCGTCCACGCGCTGCACGACCTGTGCACGCACGCGGAGGTCTCGCTGTCGGAGGGCGAGGTGACCCGCAAGGGCGTCGAGTGCTGGCTGCACGGGTCGTGCTTCGACCTGCGCACCGGCCGACCGTCGTCCCCGCCCGCCACCGAACCGGTCGACGTCTTCGCCGTCGAGATCCGCGGTGGTGACGTCCACGTCGACGTCACCACCACCACGAACTGACTTTTCGCTTCGCCACCCGGGAGAACTGAGCACCAATGGCCACTCTGGAGATCAAGGACCTGCACGTCTCGGTCACCACCGACGAGACGTCCAAGGAGATCCTCAAGGGCGTCGACCTGACCATCCGGTCCGGCGAGACCCACGCGATCATGGGTCCGAACGGCTCGGGCAAGTCCACCCTGTCCTACGCCGTCGCCGGCCACCCCAAGTACGCCGTCACCTCCGGGACCGTCCTGCTCGACGGCGAGGACGTGCTGGAGATGAGCGTG
This sequence comes from Saccharothrix australiensis, assembly GCF_003634935.1. Classification (NCBI taxonomy): domain Bacteria; kingdom Bacillati; phylum Actinomycetota; class Actinomycetes; order Pseudonocardiales; family Pseudonocardiaceae; genus Saccharothrix; species Saccharothrix australiensis. Next base: position 5,942,485 of record NZ_RBXO01000001.1, on the reverse strand, counting down.
GACGAGCGCGCCCGCGCGGGCCTGTTCCTCGCCATGCAGTACCCGGTCGAGGTGCCCGGCGTCTCGATGTCGAACTTCCTGCGCACCGCCGCCACCGCCGTGCGCGGCGAGGCCCCGAACCTGCGGCACTGGGTGAAGGAGGTCAAGGGCGCGATGGCCGACCTGGACATCGACCCGGCCTTCGCCGAGCGCTCGGTCAACGAGGGCTTCTCCGGCGGTGAGAAGAAGCGCCACGAGATCCTCCAGCTCGGCCTGCTCAAGCCGAAGATCGCGATCCTGGACGAGACCGACTCCGGGCTGGACGTCGACGCGCTGCGCGTCGTGTCCGAGGGCGTCAACAAGTTCAAGGCGTCCGGCGAGGCGGGTGTCATGCTGATCACCCACTACACCCGCATCCTCAAGTACATCCAGCCCGACTTCGTGCACGTGTTCGCGAACGGCCGGATCGTCGAGTCCGGCGGTCGCGAGCTGGCCGACCAGCTCGAGGAGCAGGGTTACGTGAAGTACACCGGCAGCCAGGAAGCCGCCAAGGTCGGCTGACGTTCGTCCTGTACGTGCACTTCGTGTCGAGAGTTCGAGAGGAGGCGTCGCGGCCGTGACCACCACCGCCACCCCGCTGGACGTCGCCGCCGTGCGGGCGGACTTCCCGATCCTGGGTCGTACCGTCCGGGACGGCAAGCGGCTGGTGTACCTGGACTCCGGCGCCACCTCGCAGCGCCCGGGGCGGGTCCTCGACGCCGAGCGGGCGTTCCTGGAGACCGCCAACGCCGCCGTGCACCGCGGCGCGCACCAGCTCGCCGAGGAGGCGACCGACGCGTACGAGGGCGCGCGCGCCCGGATCGCCGCCTTCGTGGGCGTCGACTTCGGCGAGGTCGTGTTCGTCAAGAACGCGACCGAGGGCGTGAACCTCGTCGCGTACGCGATGGGCAACGCCGCCGTCGCGGGCCCGGAGGCCGAGCGCTTCCGGCTCGGCCCCGGCGACGAGATCGTGGTGACCGAGATGGAGCACCACGCGAACCTCGTGCCGTGGCAGCAGCTGGCGGCCCGCACCGGCGCGACCCTGCGCTGGTTCGGCGTCACCGACGACGGCAGGCTCGACCTGTCCGACCTGTCCGACCTGGTCAACGAGCGCACCAAGGTCGTCGCGTTCACCCACCAGTCCAACGTGCTGGGCACCGTCAACCCGGTCCGCCTGCTGGTGGACCGGGCGCGGTCGGTCGGCGCGCTGACGGTGCTGGACGCGTGCCAGTCCGTGCCGCACGGCCCGGTCGACTTCGCCGCCCTCGGCGTCGACTTCGCCGTGTTCTCCGGGCACAAGATGCTCGGGCCGTCCGGCGTCGGCGTGCTCTACGGCCGCCGCGAGCTGCTGGAGGCGCTGCCGCCGTTCCTGACCGGCGGGTCGATGATCGAGATGGTGCAGATGGCCAGTTCCACGTTCGCCCCGCCGCCGCAGCGGTTCGAGGCGGGCGTGCCGATGACCTCGCAGGCGGTCGCGCTCGGCGCGGCCGTGGACTACCTGGACGCCATCGGCATGGACCGCGTCGCGGCCCACGAGCACCTGCTGACCGAAGCCGCCCTGCGCGGCCTGGCGGAGGTGCCCGGCGTCCGCGTCGTCGGCCCGCTCGACACGGTCGACCGCGGCGGCGCGGTGTCGTTCGTCGTGGAGGGCATCCACGCCCACGACGTCGGGCAGGTGCTCGACAGCCTCGGCGTCGCGGTGCGCGTGGGCCACCACTGCGCGTGGCCGCTGCACCGCCGCCTCGGCGTCGCCGCCACGGTGCGCGCGAGCTTCTACCTGTACAACACGCTGGACGAGGTGCGTGCCCTGGTGGACGGCGTGCGCGAAGCCCAGAAGTTCTTCGGGGTGGCGTAGATGCAGTTGCAGCAGATGTACCAGGAGATCATCCTGGACCACTACAAGAACCCGCACGGCCGCGGCCTGCGCGACCCGTTCGACGCGGAGTCCCACCAGATCAACCCGACGTGCGGCGACGAGGTCACGCTGCGGGTGAAGCTGGACGGCGACAAGGTCGCGGACGTGTCGTACGACGGCCAGGGCTGCTCCATCAGCCAGGCGTCCACCTCGGTGCTGACCGACCTCGTGGTCGGCAGACCGGTGGACGAGGCGTTCGTGAAGATGGACGCCTTCGTCGAGCTGATGCAGGGCAGGGGCCAGGTCGAGCCGGACGAGGACGTCCTGGAGGACGGGATCGCGTTCGCCGGCGTGGCGAAGTACCCGGCACGCGTGAAGTGCGCCCTGCTGGGGTGGATGGCTTTCAAGGACGCGGTGGCCCGCAGCGAAGGAGCGAAGGCATGACCACGCCGGAAGAGACGGTCGGCGGTCAGGCGGAGGACGTCGTCCGCGGCGTCGAGGGGATGCCCGAACCGCCCGCGCCGAAGGCGGACGTGGCGAACCTCGACGACGTCGAGGAGGCCATGCGCGACGTGGTCGACCCGGAGCTGGGCATCAACGTGGTCGACCTGGGCCTGGTCTACGACATCCGCGTGGACGAGGAGAACGTCGCCGTCATCGACATGACGCTGACCTCGGCGGCGTGCCCGCTGACCGACGTGATCGAGGACCAGACGCGCTCGGCGCTGGTCGGCGGTCCGGGCGGCGGCATCGTCGACGACTTCCGCATCAACTGGGTGTGGATGCCGCCGTGGGGGCCGGAGAAGATCACCGATGACGGCCGCGAGCAGTTGCGCGCCCTCGGCTTCACCGTCTGACCCGCACAGGTCGCGCACCCGCGCCGCCGGACACCGTCCGGACGACCGGGTCGGCCCCTCCGGACCCGTTCCGGAGGGGCCGAACGCGTCTTGCGCGCCGGGTGAGCGCCGGCGCTAGGTCTGCTCCGCCAGCATGTCCACCACGTCGGCCAGCGAGCCGCGCCGCTGGAACGCCCGCCGCTGCCGCGTCGCGCCGCACCCGTCGACCAGCAGCCGCGCGACGCCCTCGTCCACCAGGTCCTCGTCGCCGGACGCGCGCAACGCGGGCCGCGTCCACTCCACCAGCGCCCGCACCCGGTCCGCCGCGGGCACCAGCCGCCCGGTGCGCGGTTCGAGGGCCGCGCCCTCCACGCCGTCCCGCGCCGCGCGCCACAACCCCGTCCGCAGCACCAGGTCCGACACCGGCAGCGCGGGCCGCCCCGTCACGGCGGTCGCCGCGATGGCCCGCGTCAGGGCCGCGATCAGCACGGCCTCCGCCACGGTCGCCGCCACGTCGCACACCCGCAGCTCGACGGTCGGGTGGTTGGCCGACAGGCGGACGTCCCAGTAGATCATCCCCGCGTCCATCGCCGCGCCCGACATCCGCAGCGCCCGCGCGTTGAGGTGGTAGTCCTCGGGCGAGGCGAACCACGGCGGCGCGCCCGCCGACGGCCACGGGCTCCACGACAGGTAGCGCCAACTCGCGTACCCGGTGTCGCGCCCCTCGGAGAACGGCGAGTTCGCGCTGATCGCCAGCAGCACCGGCAGCCACTGCCGCAGGTGGTTGGAGATGAGCACGCCGGTTTCCTCGTCCGGTATGCCGACGTGCACGTGGCACCCGCAGATGGTCAGGACGTCGACCAGCGAGCCGTACCGCCGCGCGATGTCCCGGTACCGCTCGCGGTCGGTCAGCGGCGGTGGGCGACCCCCGGCCAGCACGGGCGTCCCGGTGGCCACGACCCGCGCGCCGTGCACCCGCGCCAGGTCGCGCAGCGTGCGCCGCGACAGCAGCAGGTCGTCCCGCACCTCGGCCATGTTCAGGCAGACGGAGGTGGCGCTCTCCACCTGGTACCGGGTGATCTCCGCCTGGAGATCCAGCACGCCGTCCGCGTCGCCCAGCACCTCGCCCGCCAGCGGCACCAGCGCGCCGGTGTCCGCGTCGACGAGCAGGAACTCCTCTTCGACCCCTATCGACAACGCCGTGTCGAACTCGGTTCGCGGACGCGGTAGAGCGGTGACTTCGACCTCGCTCACCAGGGACCTCCCTGCGATGGGTAGTCACCCTGATGCTATGAGTGACCGGAGGGGGTGCACAGGCATCGTTGCGGTGAACTTCGCGATCGATCAACTCACCGCGAGATGAGCGCCCCCGCGCAGTACGTCCACCTGGTCGCTACCCGGACGGCCCAGCACCCAGCTGTTGCCGCGCAAGGATTTCGCGTGCTCCTTCAGCGGTGCGAGCAACCGGGAGACCTCCCGGTAGGAGACCGCGGAGCCCGCCGCGCACACCAGCGTGGCCAGGGACAGCGTGACGGCGTGCCCCTCGGCGTCGAACGGCGTGTCCAGCACGCCCGTCGCGTACGGCACGAGTTCGTTGAGCCCGGCGACGACCAGGAAGTCGTCCCCGCCGACGTGCCCCACCTGGACGCCGGGGAACCCCGCGGCGCACTCCGACAGCGTCCGCCCGAGCGCCCGGATCAGGTCGTCCCCCGCCGCGAACCCCACCGAGTCGTTCACCCGCTTGAACGCGTCCACGTCCAGCCACCCCACGGCGAAGATGTCGCCGTTGAGGATGCGCCGGTCCACCTCGCGCGCGATCGAGTCGCTGCCGGGCAGGCGCGTCAACGGGTTGAGCGCGGCGGCCTGCTCCACCTTCAGCTCCGCGATGCCGCGCACCACGTCCGCCACCCGGACCACGCCCACGCACCGGTCGTCGTCGTCCACGACCACCAGGTCGTCGTTGGTGCGCTCGCGGTTGGCGTGCGCGACGATGTCCAGCAGCTCCAGCGCGGCGGAGTCCGCGCCGATCACCCGCGGCTTGTCCGCCAGCCGCGCGGCCTCCCGCTTGGCGTGCAGCGCGTGCCCGAACGGCCCGGTGACCGCCAGCAGGAACCGGTTGCGGTCCACGGTCCACGTCGGCCTGCCGTCGTCGTCCAGCAGCACCACGCCGCTCACCGTCGGCTGGCTGGCCAGGACGTCCCGGACCTCCTCGGAGGTCGCCGACTCGGGCAGCGTGGTCGCCGGGTGCAGGAAGTCGGTGACCTTCGGCCCCGCCTTGCGGCGCAGCGGCTTGGTCATCGTGGTGGCCGCCGCCTCGGGGTCGTTGGCCTCGCTGAGCACCGCCGAGATGGTCGCGTCCACCCTCGGCCTGCGCTGCGCCGCCGCTAGCAGGTTGCCCTGCGCGAGCCGCACGCCCAGCCGGCGCAGCGCGACCAGCTGCGCCTCGGTCTCCACGCCCTCGGCGACGACCTGCGAACCGGTCGCCTCGCACAGGTGCTGCAACGCCTGCACCAGCGCGAACCTGGTCGGGTCGGTGGGCAGCTCCTGCACCACCTCGCGGTCGAGCTTGACCACGTCGGGCTGCACCTCGGCTAGCAGCGACAGCGGCGAGTCGCCCTCGCCGACGCCGTCGAGCCCGATGCGGAACCCGTCGACGCGCAGCCGTTCCAGGCCCTTGACCAGCCGGTGGCGCGGCGCGCGCGAGTACGGCGTGCCGACCTCCACCACCAGGTTCGACGGCGGGCGGCCCGCGTCGCGCAGCGCGGCGTAGAGCGGCGCCAGCTGCTCGGGCTTGTCCGCGATCGTCATCGCGAGCAGGTTCACGTGCAGCGGGAGGGTGAAGTCGTGGTCGGCCGCGCTGCGGACCGCACGACAGGCGAGAGCCACGTCGGTGTTCGCCAAGTACCCCGCACGGAAGGCCATGCGGAGCAGATCCTGCACGCTGCCGTCGTGCGGGCGGGCCAGTGCCTCGACCGCGACGACCCCTCCGGTGTTGAGGTTGAACAGCGGCTGGAAGGCGAAGCGAACGTCATCCAGCAAGGCGGGCACACCACGATCCTGCCCGGTCGATCTTCAAATGCCCAGAGGGTTAACCTGGTGTTCTCACACGCTTGGCCGGCTGCACGGAAAATGCCAAACGCGCACGCAGCCGCCACGGCGAGGCGTGGAACAGGGCGGCCATCGCGGCCAGCGAGCCCCACGGGTCAGCCCGGTCGGACAGGTACTTTCGTTGCCTATTCTCCGGCATTCGGAAGAAGAGGTCGAAAAATTCCGGAACTTCGTCGGGCCGCATGGCGAGCAGCGCCGCGAGGCCGTGCCGCCGCAGCGCGTGGACGACCCTGGCCCGCGCCGGCCACAGCACCCGGTCCACCGGCACGCCGTCCGCGACCGCCCGCGCGACCTCCGGCGCGAGCCGCAGCGCGGTCGCCACGCCGTACCCGGTCGCCGGGTGCACCAGGCCCGCCGAAGCGCCGAACGCGCCGGGCGCCACCCGGCCGGCCAGCGGGATGCGCACCCTCTCCTCGCCGTCCGGCACCGGGACGCCGTGCGCCGCGAGGCGCGCGTGCAACCGCAGGCGCAACTCGGCCAACGGCAGGCCGGGCGCGCGGGCCAGCGACGTCTCCTCCAGCAGCACCGCGTCCGGCCCCACCGGGATGGCGTAGAGGAACGTCGGGTCCGGAGCCGCCGCGTCCGGCGGCTTCCGCCAGTCCATGATCAGCGCCTCGTCGTCGCCCACGAACGGCGCGGCGCGCTCCCTCGGCACCACCACGCCCACCGCGTGCTGGGCGGCCCCGCCACCGGCCGCGCCCGCCGCGTCCACGACCGCGCCGGCGCGCAGCAGCCGACCGTCGCGCAGCACCACGTGCCGCGGTCCCCGGTCGACCACCGTCCCCGCGACGACCCGCACCGCCTCGGGCAGTTGCCGGAGCCGGTCGTTGTCCAACACCGCGTACCCGCGCGCGATCCGGTGCTCGTGCACCGCCACGACCCGCGCGCGGGTCGTGGACACCGCGACCGGCGCGCCGGGCGGCAACTCGTCCGACCACGCCGCGTAGGTCGCGCGCCACGGCCGCTCCGGGTGCGGGTCCACCAGGGTCGTGCCCAGGCCACGCGCCGCGCACGCCGACGCCAGCGCGCGTCCCGCCGGACCACCGCCGACGACCACCACGTCCATCAGCGGGCGTCCGGCGGGCTCGGTGGTCGCGCGTCGGCCGGCAGCAACGAGCGGTACTGCGCCACCACCTCGGTCGGCCGGGCGCACGTCCGCTCGACCGCCCTGCGCGCCTCGTTGCGCTCGGCGACCACGGCGCTCAACAGCAGCGCGGTCAACGCGACCGTGCCGTTGAACGCCTGCACCGTCACCATCCGGTCGACCACGTCCAGCCCGGCGAACGGCCCGGTCCCGGCCGCCGCGCCGTGCCCGGCGAGCACCGCGGCCACCAGGGCGCACGGCGCGGCGCCCCCGTGCTGGAACCGCAGCGCGCCCCAGACGGCGAACGGGAACACCGCGTACAGCAGCCGGACGGGGCTGTTCACCGCGACCAGCATCACCGCCAGCGTGCAGGCGGGCAGCGCCGACGCCTCCAGCACCCGCGCCGGGCGCAGGGGGAAGCGCAGGCCGCGCAGCGCCGGCACCAGCGGCACCAGGATCAGCACGCCCATCGCGTCGCCGGTCCACCACACGGACCAGGTGGACCAGAACTCCGCCTCGTCGATCACGCCCGCCGACCGCAGCGCACCCGTGCCGATCGACGCGCTGACCGCCATGCCCGCGAACGCGCCCAGGAAGACCAGCGCGAGCGCGTCCCGCGCCCGGTCCAGCTCCAGCCGGAACCCGGTGTGCGTGAGCAGCAGGTAGGCGACGACCGGGCCGAGCGTGTTGCCGGCGCTGATCAGGAACGCCGCGCCGCTGTCGCCGAGCGTCGCGTTGACGAGGAACGCCGCCGCCGCGACGGCGGGCCACAGTCGCACGCCGCCCAGCATCAGGGCGAGCAGCGCGACACCGCTGGGTGGCCACAGGGGAGTCACCTGGTCGCCGACCAACGCCTGGAGCAGACCGAGGCGTGCGCCGGCGTAGTAGCAAGCGGCGACCACCGCCAGGTGGCAGGCGTACCTGCCCCACGGACGCAGTCGAGGGGGGAGCAGCACCCCGACAGCATCCACCGTCCACCGCGCCCGCACCACGCCTAGCTGCGGAGATGCCCGGATCGACCCCCCGATTTCACTATCCGACGATCGTCGTGTAAGTTTCTCTCTGCCAGCGCGGAACGGGCCGGGAAAACCGGAACGGAGCGCGGCGCACAAGCCCCGGAGCAAGTCACTCGGATCGAGTGGGTTACGATGGTGAGCGCGTGTTCTTTGAGAACTCAACAGCGTGCCGAATAGCCAGTAAATTTATGAACCTCGTCAAGAGGTTTCCTTTGAGATTGACTGGACAACTGGCAATGTCACGGACCATATTCCGGTTCGTGTGTCAGTGTTGTTCGAGCGATCAACACAATCCTTATTGGAGAGTTTGATCCTGGCTCAGGACGAACGCTGGCGGCGTGCTTAACACATGCAAGTCGAGCGGTAAGGCCCTTCGGGGTACACGAGCGGCGAACGGGTGAGTAACACGTGGGTAACCTGCCCTGTACTCCGGGATAAGCCTGGGAAACTAGGTCTAATACCGGATACGACCTTCCATCGCATGGTGGGGGGTGGAAAGTTCCGGCGGTATGGGATGGACCCGCGGCCTATCAGCTTGTTGGTGGGGTGATGGCCTACCAAGGCGACGACGGGTAGCCGGCCTGAGAGGGTGACCGGCCACACTGGGACTGAGACACGGCCCAGACTCCTACGGGAGGCAGCAGTGGGGAATATTGCACAATGGGCGAAAGCCTGATGCAGCGACGCCGCGTGAGGGATGACGGCCTTCGGGTTGTAAACCTCTTTCAGCAGGGACGAAGCGTGAGTGACGGTACCTGCAGAAGAAGCACCGGCTAACTACGTGCCAGCAGCCGCGGTAATACGTAGGGTGCGAGCGTTGTCCGGAATTATTGGGCGTAAAGAGCTCGTAGGCGGTTTGTTGCGTCGGCCGTGAAAACTTCACGCTTAACGTGGAGCCTGCGGTCGATACGGGCAGACTTGAGTTCGGCAGGGGAGACTGGAATTCCTGGTGTAGCGGTGAAATGCGCAGATATCAGGAGGAACACCGGTGGCGAAGGCGGGTCTCTGGGCCGATACTGACGCTGAGGAGCGAAAGCGTGGGGAGCGAACAGGATTAGATACCCTGGTAGTCCACGCCGTAAACGGTGGGTGCTAGGTGTGGGGGGCTTCCACGTCCTCCGTGCCGCAGCTAACGCATTAAGCACCCCGCCTGGGGAGTACGGCCGCAAGGCTAAAACTCAAAGGAATTGACGGGGGCCCGCACAAGCGGCGGAGCATGTGGATTAATTCGATGCAACGCGAAGAACCTTACCTGGGCTTGACATGCACCGGAAACCTCCAGAGATGGGGGCCTCTTCGGACTGGTGTACAGGTGGTGCATGGCTGTCGTCAGCTCGTGTCGTGAGATGTTGGGTTAAGTCCCGCAACGAGCGCAACCCTCGTTCCATGTTGCCAGCGCGTGATGGCGGGGACTCATGGGAGACTGCCGGGGTCAACTCGGAGGAAGGTGGGGATGACGTCAAGTCATCATGCCCCTTATGTCCAGGGCTTCACACATGCTACAATGGCCGGTACAGAGGGCTGCTAAGCCGTGAGGTGGAGCGAATCCCAGAAAGCCGGTCTCAGTTCGGATCGGGGTCTGCAACTCGACCCCGTGAAGTCGGAGTCGCTAGTAATCGCAGATCAGCAACGCTGCGGTGAATACGTTCCCGGGCCTTGTACACACCGCCCGTCACGTCACGAAAGTCGGTAACACCCGAAGCCCGTGGCCCAACCCGTATGGGGGGGAGCGGTCGAAGGTGGGACTGGCGATTGGGACGAAGTCGTAACAAGGTAGCCGTACCGGAAGGTGCGGCTGGATCACCTCCTTTCTAAGGAGCATTCTGCGGGTGCATCTCGGTGTGCTCGGAGAACCATGCGGTCGGCGAACGATCGGCCGGTGGTTGCTCGATGATGTGGATGCTGGCTAGTGCAGAGCGTGGGTTGTTCGGAGAGTTAGTACTGCCTGTGAGGGTGTGGAAGGGTCTTCGAAGGGTTCATGGTTTCTGTTCGGTACGCTGTTGGGTCCTGAGGGAACACGCGTGTTGTGTTTCTTTCAGCGAGGAGACGGCAGGGCTTCCTTAGCCTTCGAACCGCCTGGGTTGCCGGGTAGGCGTTGTGCGTGGTGGGGAGTGTCTGGTTGTTCTTTGAGAACTGCACAGTGGATGCGAGCATCTTTGTGGCAAGTTATTAAGGGCATACGGTGGATGCCTTGGCACCAGGAGCCGATGAAGGACGTAGGAGACTGCGATAAGCCTTGGGGAGTTGTCAACCGAGCTGAGATCCAAGGATTTCCGAATGGGGAAACCCGGCCCCAGTCATGTGGGGTCACCCACGCCTGAACACATAGGGTGTGTGGAGGGAACGCGGGGAAGTGAAACATCTCAGTACCCGCAGGAAGAGAAAACAACCGTGATTCCGTGAGTAGTGGCGAGCGAAAGCGGAAGAGGCTAAACCGTATTCGTGTGATACCCGGCAGGGGTTGCGTGTGCGGGGTCGTGGGACCTACTGGTCAGTTCTGCCGGACTGGCAAAGAGTCAGAAAACGTTGTGGTTAGCGGAACGTGTCTGGAAAGCGCGGCCGTAGAGGGTGAGAGTCCCGTACGTGAAAACCCGGCGTCTCTTTGTAGTGTTCCCAAGTAGCAGCGAGCTCGTGGAATTTGCTGTGAATCTGGCGGGACCACCCGCTAAGCCTGAATACTCCCTGGTGACCGATAGCGGACGAGTACCGTGAGGGAAAGGTGAAAAGTACCCCGGGAGGGGAGTGAAATAGTACCTGAAACCGTGTGCCTACAATCCGTCGGAGCCTTTCGGGGTGACGGCGTGCCTTTTGAAGAATGAGCCTGCGAGTTAGTGCTGCGTGGCGAGGTTAACCCGTGTGGGGTAGCCGTAGCGAAAGCGAGTCCGAAGAGGGCGGTGGAGTCGCGTGGTCTAGACCCGAAGCGGGGTGATCTAGCCATGGCCAGGGTGAAGCGTGGGTAAGACTGCGTGGAGGCCCGAACCCACCAGGGTTGAAAACCTGGGGGATGAGCTGTGGTTAGGGGTGAAAGGCCAATCAAACTCCGTGATAGCTGGTTCTCCCCGAAATGCATTTAGGTGCAGCGTCGTGTGTTTCGTGCCGGAGGTAGAGCACTGGATGGTCTAGGGGGCCCACAAGCTTACCGAAATCAACCAAACTCCGAATGCCGGTACGTGAGAGCGCGGCAGTGAGACTGCGGGGGATAAGCTTCGTAGTCGAGAGGGAAACAGCCCAGAACGCCGGCTAAGGCCCCTAAGTGTGTGCTAAGTGGGAAAGGATGTGGGGTCGCCCAGACAACCAGGAGGTTGGCTTAGAAGCAGCCATCCTTTAAAGAGTGCGTAATAGCTCACTGGTCAAGTGGTCCTGCGCCGACAATGTAGCGGGGCTTAAGCACACCGCCGAAGCCGTGTCATTCCGGTTCTGCCGGGATGGGTAGGGGAGCGTCGTTCAGCCGTGGAAGCGCCGGAGTGATCCAGGTGTGGAGGCTGGACGAGTGAGAATGCAGGCATGAGTAGCGAAAGCAGAGTGGGAAACTCTGCCGCCGGATGACCAAGGGTTCCTGGGCCAGGCTAATCCGCCCAGGGTAAGTCGGGACCTAAGGCGAGGCCGACAGGCGTAGTCGATGGACAACGGGTTGATATTCCCGTACCCGTGTGAACGCGCCCATGGCGAACCTTGTGATACTAACCGCCCGAAGCCCGCACCTGATCCTTCGGGTGATGGTGTGGTGTGGAGCGCGGGACCTGAACTTGTAGTAGTCAAGCGATGGGGTGACGCAGGAGGGTAGCTCCGCCAGTGAGTGGTAGTACTGGTGTAAGCGTGTAGGGAGAGCTGTAGGCAAATCCGCAGTTCATCATCCTGAGACGTGATGCATAGCCGATTGAGGCGAAGTAGGGTGATCCCATGCTGTCGAGAAAAGCCTCTAGTGAGTGTTCATGCGGCCCGTACCCCAAACCGACACAGGTGGTCAGGTAGAGAATACCGAGGCGATCGGGCGAACTGTGGTTAAGGAACTCGGCAAAATGCCCCCGTAACTTCGGGAGAAGGGGGGCCGAGGAATTTGAAGCCCCTTGCGGGCTAGGATTTTTCGGCCGCAGAGACCAGCGAGAAGCGACTGTTTACTAAAAACACAGGTCCGTGCGAAGTCGCAAGACGATGTATACGGACTGACGCCTGCCCGGTGCTGGAACGTTAAGGGGACCGGTTAGCTCTTCGGGGCGAAGCTGAGAACTTAAGCGCCAGTAAACGGCGGTGGTAACTATAACCATCCTAAGGTAGCGAAATTCCTTGTCGGGTAAGTTCCGACCTGCACGAATGGCGTAACGACTTCTCGACTGTCTCAACCACAGGCCCGGCGAAATTGCATTACGAGTAAAGATGCTCGTTACGCGCGGCAGGACGGAAAGACCCCGGGACCTTTACTATAGCTTGGTATTGGTGTTCGGTTCGGCTTGTGTAGGATAGGTGGGAGACTGTGAAGCGGCCACGCCAGTGGTTGTGGAGTCGTCGTTGAAATACCACTCTGGTCGTACTGGATGTCTAACCTCGGTCCGTGATCCGGATCAGGGACAGTGCCTGGTGGGTAGTTTAACTGGGGCGGTTGCCTCCCAAAGGGTAACGGAGGCGCTCAAAGGTTCCCTCAGCCTGGTTGGCAATCAGGTGTCGAGTGCAAGTGCACAAGGGGGCTTGACTGTGAGACCGACGGGTCGAGCAGGGACGAAAGTCGGAACTAGTGATCCGGCCATGGCTTGTGGAAGCGTGGTCGCTCAACGGATAAAAGGTACCCCGGGGATAACAGGCTGATCTTGCCCAAGAGTCCATATCGACGGCATGGTTTGGCACCTCGATGTCGGCTCGTCGCATCCTGGGGCTGGAGTAGGTCCCAAGGGTTGGGCTGTTCGCCCATTAAAGCGGTACGCGAGCTGGGTTTAGAACGTCGTGAGACAGTTCGGTCCCTATCCGCCGCGCGCGTAGGATACTTGCGGAAGGCTGTCCCTAGTACGAGAGGACCGGGACGGACGGACCTCTGGTGTGCCAGTTGTCCTGCCAAGGGCATTGCTGGTTGGCTACGTTCGGAAGGGATAACCGCTGAAAGCATCTAAGCGGGAAGCTCGTTCCTAGATGAGGTATCCCACCCTTTGTGGGGTAAGGCCCCCAAGAGACTATTGGGTTGATAGGCCGGAGATGGAAGGTCGGTAACGGCTGGAGTTGACCGGTACTAATAGGCCGAGGACTTGTCATGAAGGTGCTACGCATCCACTGTGCGGTTCTGAAAGAACCGAACCGGACCACCCCCTGGTGGTTCCAGACTGTGTCTGGGGCTGTGGGGGTGCCGACGGGTTGGTAATTTCATAGTGTTTCGGTGGTCATGGCGGAGGGGGAACACCCGGTCCCATTCCGAACCCGGTAGTTAAGCCTTCCAGCGCCGATGGTACTGCACTCGTGAGGGTGTGGGAGAGTAGGACGCCGCCGAACATTCTTTCCCTCAGGGGCACCCGGTTCATCCGGGTGCCCCTGAGGGCTTTTTGGCGTTCCGGAGCTGCTGCCGGCGTCCCCGCGGACTAGTTTCTTGTCATGCACCCCGAGCACGCCGACCCCCGGACGATCCGCAGATCAGGTGGCGACAGCACCACGCCCGTCCCGGCCGACCTGGCGGCCAGCCCCTTCCGCGTCGACCGCGACCGGGTGGCCAGTTCTCCGTTCTTCGCGCGCCTCGGCGGTGTCACGCAGGTCGTCAGCTCCACGGGTTCGGGACTGCTGGTGCACAACCGGCTGACGCACAGCCTGAAGGTCGCGCAAGCGGCGCGGGCCATCGCCGAGCGGCTGGGCGCGCGGCCGGAACTCGCCGGGGTGCTCGACAAGCTCGGCGGCTGCGACCCGGACGTCGTGGAAGCGGCCTCGCTGGCGCACGACCTGGGCCACCCGCCGTTCGGGCACCTCGGCGAACAGGTGCTCGACCGCCTGGCGCGGCACCGGTTCGGGTTGTCGGACGGGTTCGAGGGCAACGCGCAGTCCTTCCGCATCGTCACCACCACGGACGTGCGTGGCCCGGCCGCGCTGGGACTCGACCTCACGGTCGCGGTCCGCGCGGCGATGCTCAAGTACCCGTGGACCCGCTTGTCCTACCCGGACCCGCACCCGAAGGACATGGCCGCGCCGCCGCGCGGTGCCGCGGAACCGCCCGACGCGCCGGGCACGGGCGCGGCGAAGTTCTCCGCCTACGTCACCGAGCTGGACGACGTGACACAGGCCCGCTCGTTCTACAGCGGTCGGGTGGAGCCGTGGCAGCAGACGGTGGAGGCGTCGGTGATGGACACGGCGGACGACATCGCCTATGCCATCCACGACCTGGAGGACTTCTACCGGGTCGGTGTGTTGCAGCACGCCACCGTCTCGGCCGAGCTGAACACGTGGCTCGACCACGCGGTCGAGCTGGCGGGGCTGAGCGCCGCCGACCTGGCCGCGCAGGAGCGGCGGCCGGGCCGCTCGCTGGAGGCGATGCGGCGCAGGCTGCACGCCAAGGACTCGTGGGCGGTGGACGACGACGCGTTCGCCCAGGCCGTGGCGAAGGTCCGGGCGGAGCTGGTCGACGGGCTGCTGTCCGTGCCGTTCGACGGTTCGGTCGAGGCGGAGCAGGCGGTGGCGGGCTTCTCGGCCCGGTGGACGCGGCGGTTGGTGGACGCGGTCGGTGTGGTCGAGGAGCCCACCACCAGGTCCGGTCACGTCGTCCTGGCGGTCCGGCAGTGGCACGAGGTGCAGGTGCTGAAGTTCGTGCACCGGAGGTTCGTGCTGCTGCGCCCCGACCTCGCCCTGCACCAGCGCGGTCAGGCGAGGCTGCTGACGGCGTTGCTGGAGGCGTTGGAGCAGTGGGTCACCGACCGGCACGAGGCGAACCGGCTGCCGCGCCGCCTGCACGACCTGGTCGACCTCGCGAGCGCCGAGTACGCCGCGCTGTTCCGGGCGGACCCGGCGGCGCTGGTCGGCGCGACGGGCGACCGGCCGTCCGGTCCGGACGCCGTCCGGGCGCTCGCGCGGGGGCGGGCGGTGGTGGACTTCGTCGCCTCGCTGACCGACAACCAGGCCGCCGCGCTGCTCGACGCGCTGTCTGGGCGCACCGGCCAGCTCTGGACGGACGCGTTCGTGCTGTGAGCGGTGGTGGATGTGGCGACGGCCCTCGGGCACGTGTCCCGAGGGCCGTCACCGCGATCCGGTGGAGTGCCCCGACGCCCGCGGTCCGGTGCACGTCGTGCGGGTGCGCCGGTCGGTTACTTCGGCCACTCCCAGCGGATGCCGAACACACCTGGCCCGAACCCGAGGGCCACCGCGTGCACACCGCCGGCGTTGTCCAACGCCAGGTTGCGCCGCCGCGACGGCGTGTCGTCCCCGGCGGGCACGCTGAACTGCTGGCAGCGCGACGGCAGGTACGAGGGGTCGAACCGCACCTCGATCACGTACTCGCGCACCGGGAGCCGGAACTTGCGGGCGAACGTGTTGTTGCCTGCCGGGTAGTGACCCTCGGCGAACAGCAGCTCGTACTCCATGATGATGGTCTCGCCCCTGGTCAGGGGCCGGTCGAACATCAGCTCCGCGACCATGATGTTCGCGTCGGTGTCCTCGGCGACCCGTCCCAGGTGGCAGTTGCGCAGGTTCGCGACCCGGGGCAGGACGTCGGACTCCTCGGTCTCGAACACCAGCGCCCAGCGGTCCGGGCCGTCCTGCTCGGCGCGCAGGATCTGCCGCACCCAGGCCGACCGCTGCCCTCCGTCGGCCGCGATCTCGATGCGGTCGTGCTGGCTGATCCGGCCGAGCTTGACGTCGGACGACGTGTCGACCTTCGTGAGCAGGTTCGCGACCCGCTCGCGGCGCGCCCACAGCGCGTCGATCGGCATCATCGTCGTGGGCCGCGAGCGCCTGCCGCGCGGCCTCGGCGGGCCGAGCAGCGCGGACAGGCCCGCCTGCGGCACGCCGAGCACGGTCTCCAGGTGGCGCAGCGCCTCCAGCGACTCGGGTCGCTCCGGTCGGCGTCGGCCGGACTGCCAGTAGCTCAGCGTCGCGACGCTGATGGTGACCCCGCGCAGAGCAAGCCGGTGCTGGATGCGGTCGAGGCTCAGCCTGCTGGCTTTGATCGCCGCTCGCAACGCCTCGGGGAACGGTCCCGTGGTCAGGAGTTGCGCAAGACTGCCGTGTCCCGTCGAGTCGAGTTCGTCGACGGACAGGTTGGGTCGACCGGCAGCGTTGGTCATTGTGACTCCCCGCTGTCATTAGATCACGCCCCAGTGACCCTACCCGCCAACACGGTGCGTTGATGGCTGCCAGGCGGAGTCAGTGGTTGGGCCATACGGGTTAAGAGTTCACTGGGAGGGCACTCGTTCTGTCAAGTGGTGATTGCTCTTGCTTCGGTTCGTGTAAACCCGCCGGTAATATTGTGCATGAGGTGTCTCCCGTCCAGGTAGTCGCCTCTTGGCTATCTGTGCCGCGTTATGGCTCTGCCCGGAGCACGGCCGCCGCGGACCGTGGCGTCGGGTGATCGGTTGGCCCTACTGTGTCCGGGTGACCGCCGCCGAGGACCTCGTGCCCGTGCCGGAGGACCCGCTGACCAGGGTGGCCTCCGCGGTCCTGGGCGAGGACGGGCTCCAGGTGGTCGACCTGCTGGACGTGGTCGACGGCCCGGCCCCGAACCCGGTCGACGTGGTGCGCGCCGGCGACGACCTCCTGCCGATGCTGGCCCACGAGAACGCCCTGCCCGAGGCGCTCCGGCTGGCCCGCCGGGCGCTGCGGCCGGGCGGGCTCCTCGTCGCGGCCGTGCCGGAACTGGACCGGCTCAGCCGCCTGCGCCCCACGGCGCCGCCGCCGAAGGTCTCGGGTCACGGGAGGGACCGGCAGGTGACGGTCCAGTTGTGGGACTGGTCACCCGACGGCGAGTCGTACGCCCTGGAGGTCGTGCGACTGGTTCGCGGGCGGAGCACGTGGGAGGTGGCCAACGCGGTCGCCACCCGGCACCGCGTGCTGTCGCCGCGACAGGTCTCGGACGAGCTGTCGGCCGCGGGCTTCAGCTCGGTGCAACGCCTGTCGCCCGCCGAGTGCGGCCACCCCTTGCCGGTGTGGGTGGCCGTCGCACCGGCATGACACGCGCAGGCGCGATGCCACGGCGACCGACGTCGCCGCACCCGGGAACCCGGTGCCCGGAGTCGCGGTGCCTCGGGTCGGCCGCGGTTCGGTCGGCCCGGTCATGACCAAGGTGCGCCCCGTCTCCGGCGGCGGCAGGGCCGTCGAGGTCGCGCCCGAGCGCCTGGCGGGCTGGTTCACCCGGTTCGCCGCCCGCCACGACGGCATCGCGACGACCCGCACCACCCCGTCCCACGTCCTGGTCGCGGCCCGTGACGGCGCGACCGCGGAGGTCGCCGCGGCCTTCGACGAGTTCGCCCCCGCGGGCGAAGCCGAGGGCCTCGACCTCGGCCCGCTGCTGGCCAACGCCACGCGGCCCCGCCGCCTCGGCCTCCTCCTGGTCCGCCTGGGCGGCCACAGCCTCGGCGTCGCGCAGGACGGCCGGGTGCTCGTTTCCACGACCGGCAGCCGCCAGGTCCACGGCCGGAACAAGGCGGGCGGCTGGTCCCAGCAGCGGTTCGCCCGCCGCCGCGAAGGGCAGGCCCGCGTCGCCCTCCAGGCCGCAGCCGACGACGCGGCCAGGGTCCTGCTGCCGCGCCTGGCGGAACTGGACGCCGTGGTGCTCGGCGGTGACCGGCAGGCGCTGGACGCCCTCCGGGCCGACCGCCGGCTGGAGCCGATCTTCGCCCGCGCCTCCCGGCGCGTCCTGGACGTGCCGGAACCCCGGCGAGCGGTGCTGGACGAAGCCGCCGACCGCGCCCGCGCGGTGGAGGTCGTCGTGCGTGACTGACGCCACCCCCGCTTGCGCCCGAACCCCTCGTGCTGCCCTGAGCCTCCCTCCTGCCCTGAGCCTCCCTCCTGCCCTGAGCCTCCCTCCTGCCCTGAGCCTCTCTCCTGCTCGGGCCTCTCCTGCTCGGGCCTCCCGGTCGGAACGCCTCCGCGGCCGGAACGCCGACCCGCGCACCCCGCGACGGTCGGTTATGCCGGTGGACACATGTGGTTAATTCGGTCGCGCGGTACCCGTAGACTGGTGTCGTGGTCATCTTGATCGAGTAGGTCCGGCGCGTGCCGCGCCGTCGACCCCGCACGACCACACCACCCCGGAGTTCTTCTTGATCACCGCGACCGACCTCGAGTTGCGCGCCGGTTCGCGCATCCTGCTCTCCGACGCGACCCTGCGCGTCCAGCCCGGCGACCGCATCGGCCTCGTCGGGCGCAACGGCGCGGGCAAGACCACGTCCCTGCGCGTTCTCGCGGGGGAGGGGCAGCCCTACGCGGGCGAGGTCCGGCGCTCCGGCGAGCTGGGCTACCTGCCGCAGGACCCGCGCGAGGGCGACCTCTCCGTCATCGCGAAGGACCGGGTGCTGTCCGCGCGCGGGCTGGACCAGCTGCTGCGCGACATGGAGAAGGCCCAGTCGACGATGGCCGAGCTGGTGGACGACGCCGAACTCCAGGCCGCCGTGCGCAAGTACGGCCGGCTGGAGGAGCGGTTCGCCGCCCTGGGCGGGTACGCCGCCGAGAGCGAGGCAGCGCGGATCTGCGCCAACCTCGGGCTCGCGGACCGGGTGCTGGCGCAGCCGCTGCGCACGCTGTCCGGCGGTCAGCGCCGCCGGGTCGAGCTGGCGCGCATCCTGTTCGCCGCGTCCGAGGCGGGTGTCGGCGCGAAGTCGAGCACGATCCTCCTGATCGACGAGCCGACCAACCACCTCGACGCCGACTCGATCGCCTGGCTGCGCGGGTTCCTCAAGTCGCACGACGGCGGGCTGGTCGTGATCAGCCACGACGTCGAGCTGCTCGACGACGTGGTGAACAAGGTGTGGTTCCTCGACGCGACGCGCGGCGAGGTCGACATCTACAACATGGGCTGGAAGAAGTACCTGGAAGCCCGTGCCGCCGACGAGAAGCGCCGCCGCCGCGAGCGCGCCAACGCCGAGAAGAAGGCGGGCGCCCTGATGGCCCAGGCGGACAAGATGCGGGCCAAGGCGACCAAGGCCGTGGCCGCGCAGAACATGGCGCGCCGCGCCGAGAAGCTGCTGTCCGGCCTGGAGGAGACGCGCCAGGCGGACAAGGTGGCGAAGATCCGCTTCCCGCAGCCGGCGCCGTGCGGGAAGACCCCGCTGACCGCCGAGGGGCTGAGCAAGTCCTACGGGTCGCTCGAGGTGTTCAGCGGCGTCGACCTGGCGATCGACCGCGGCTCGCGGGTCGTGATCCTCGGCCTCAACGGCGCGGGCAAGACGACGCTGCTGCGCCTGATCGGGTCGATGGAGCGCCCGGACAGCGGCGAGGTGATCGCGGGTCACGGGCTCAAGCTCGGGTACTTCGCGCAGGAGCACGAGACGCTCGACCACGAGGCGACGGTGTGGCAGAACATCCGCCACGCCGCGCCGGACGTGCAGGAGCAGCAGCTCCGGTCGCTGCTCGGCACGTTCCTGTTCAGCGGCGAGCAGCTGGAGCAGCCCGCCGGCACCCTGTCGGGTGGCGAGAAGACCCGGTTGGCGCTCGCGGGCCTGGTGTCGAGCGCGGCGAACGTGCTGCTGCTGGACGAGCCGACGAACAACCTGGACCCGGCCAGTCGCGAGCAGGTGCTCGACGCGCTGCGCCGCTACGAGGGCGCGGTCGTGCTCGTCACGCACGACCCCGGTGCGGTGGAGGCGCTTGAGCCCGAGCGGGTGATCCTGCTGCCCGACGGCACCGAGGACCACTGGTCGGCGGAGTACCTGGAACTCGTGCAGTTGGCCTGAGCCAAGGGTTTCCACCCGTGCCCGCCTGATCCACCCTCAGTGGTCGTCCGACCGCTCACCGATCTTTTCGCATGATCGGCTGGCCTTCTGGGTCGTCGTGTTCGATCATTGCCCCGACAGGGGCTTTCACGGCCCGACCTGCTGTCTACGGAAGGCGGGACAAGGTGGCTGACCTGAAGAAGGGCGCCCGGATCACCGGCGCCACGCGGGACAAGCTGGCCGCTGACCTGAAGAAGAAGTACGAAAAGGGCGCGAGCATCCGGGCGTTGGCGGAGTCCACCGGGCGCTCCTACGGCTTTGTGCACCGGGTGTTGAGCGAGTCCGGTGTCCAGCTGCGCGGTCGCGGTGGCGCCACCCGCACGAAGAAGAAGTAAGCTACCCTCCGGTAACACAAGGCGTCGAGGAGAGCCGACGCCCTCGCGAACCCGGAGGTCCCGCGCATGTCGGCACCGACCACCATCGACGCCGACCTGCTGGAGCGTGGTGGCGTGCGGCTCGTCGTCGACGGACCGCGCGCGACGATCACGCTCGACCGTCCCGACGTGCTCAACGCACAGACGCCGACCACCTGGGTGGCGTTGCGGACGATCGGCGCGCAGTTGGACCCGGACGTCCGCGTCGTGGTCGTCCGGGGCTCCGGTCGTGCCTTCTCGGCCGGTCTCGACCGGCGCATGTTCGGTGGCGCGCGGGTCGAGGGCGAGCCCGGTCTGGCGGAGATCGCGCTGCGCGGCCCGGATGAGGGCGCGGCGCTGATCGCGGAGTTCCAGGAGGGTTTTCGCTGGTTGCGCGACCCCGACCGGGTGACGATCGCGGCGGTGCGGGGCCACGCGATCGGGGCGGGTTTCCAGCTGGCGCTGGCATGCGACTTCCGCGTGGCGGCCGACGACGTGCTGTTCTGCATGGCCGAGACGTCCCTGGGCCTCGTGCCGGACCTGGGCGGCACGCTGCCGCTGGTCCGGTTGGTCGGGTACTCCCGCGCGGCCGAGCTCTGCCTGACCGGGCGGCGGGTGGGTGGTGAGGAGGCGCTGCGCACGGGTCTGGTGAACCGCGTGGTGCCCGGCGCCGAACTCGACTCGGCGGTGGACGAGCTGGTCGCGCAGGTGCTCCGCCCGATGCCCGGCGCGGTGCGCGAGACGCTGGCTTTGCTGGCGCACGCCGCCGAGGGGGCTTCGGCCGAGGAGCAGCTGCGGGCCGAGCGGGTGGCGCAGGTGCGGCGGCTCGCGGAGCTGTCGGCGCTCGCGGAGGGGTCGGCGCTCGCGAAGGGGCAGGCGCTCGCGGAGGGGTCGGCCTGAGCGGCGGTCGCGGGGTCGTGCGGTCCGCGAATTCGGCCGGTCTTTCGGTTGCGCGTGGTTCCGGCTGAGCGGTTTTGAGGGGTGGCCCGGTGGGGTTGTCCGGGCTCGACCCCGGAATGATCGGATGATCCGGTGTTTTGGATCGGGTGACTTCGCCCGGTGATCGCGCTGTCGGTTCCCGTGCTGGATCGGGTGATCGGTGGCGGTCGTTTTCGTAGTGGTGCGGTGATGCGGGTTGGCCTCCGGCCCCCGATTCCATTCTCCCGTGGCATACCGACAATCGCGTGCTCGCGCTGAGAACACGCTGAGGAACCGGCCGTTGACGGGCGCCGAGGGATGCCGCTCCAGGGCTGGGTGTCGGGGGCTGGTCGCCGAAGGGGTGGCTGCTGACGGTTGCCGCCGAAGGGGTGGCTGCTGACGGTTGCCGCCGAAGGGGTGGCTGCTGTCGGGTGTCGCAGGGGTGGCGTGAGCGGGGTGGGTTCGCCGTCGGCGTAGTCGGGAAGGTTGCCAGGTCGGCGGGTGTTCCAGTCTGGTGTGGACGGGTCCCGTGGCTTGATGCGCAGTGCGATGGCGGCTTCCGACTTGCCCAAGGGGGTGCGGCGGGGCACGTTCCGGAGGGTGCTCGCGTTCGCCCGCCCGCACCGGGCGAAGCTGGTCGCCTTCCTGCTCCTGACCGTCGTGTCCTCGGTCCTCGCCGTGAGCACCCCGATCCTCGCCGGCCGGGTGGTGGACGCCATCGTCGGCGGGCGGGACGTGTCGGTCGTCGTCTGGCCGGCCGTCGTGATCGCCGGCATCGCGCTCCTCGACGCCGGGCTCGGCCTGGCCGAGCGGTGGCAGTCGGCGCGGATCGGGGAAGGGCTCATCTACGACCTGCGGCGGGCCGTGTACGAGCACGTCCAGCGGATGCCGGTCGCCTTCTTCACGCGCACCCGCACCGGTGCGCTGGTCAGCCGCCTCAACAACGACGTCATCGGCGCGCAGCGGGCGTTCACCTCGACGCTGTCCGGCGTCGTCACCAACGTCATCCAGCTCGGCTTGTCGCTCGGCGTCATGTTCACGCTCTCCTGGCAGGTCACGGCGCTGGCGCTGCTCCTGCTGCCGGTGTTCGCGCTGCCCGCGCGGCGCATGGGCAACCGGATGGCCGACCTCCAGCGCGAGGCGTCGACGCTCAACGCGGGCATGACCACGCAGATGACCGAGCGCTTCTCCGCGCCCGGCGCGACGCTGGTCAAGCTGTTCGGCCGCCCGCGCGCCGAGGCCGCCGAGTTCGGCGAGCGGGCCGCCCGCGTCCGCGACATCGGCGTGCGCACCGCGATGGCCACCCGCTGGTTCATGACCGGGCTGACGCTGGTGTCGGCGCTCGCCCAGGCCCTCGTCTACGGGCTGGGCGGCTACCTCGCCCTCACCGGCCACCTCGCCGCGGGCACCGTCGTGTCGCTGGCGCTGCTGCTGAGCCGCCTGTACTCGCCGCTCACCGCCCTGGCCAACGCGCGGGTCGACGTCATGACCGCGCTCGTCTCGTTCGAGCGGGTCTTCGAGGTGCTCGACCTCAAGCCGATGATCGACGAGTCGCCGCGCCCCGCCGCCCTGCCCGACGGCCCCGTGTCGGTGGAGTTCGACCGCGTCCGGTTCGGGTACCCGGCGGCGGACAGGGTCTCGCTCGCCTCGCTGGAGTCGGTGGCCACCCTGGACACCCGCGGCGGCCAGGAGGTCCTGCACGGCATCAGCTTCCGCGCCGAGCCCGGCCAACTGGTCGCGCTGGTCGGGTCGTCCGGCGCGGGCAAGTCGACGATCGCCTCGCTGGTGCCCCGCCTCTACGACGTGGACGACGGCGCGGTGCGCCTGTCCGGTGTGGACGTCCGCGAGCTGGCGTTCGACTCGCTGCGCGGCGCGGTCGGGGTGGTCACGCAGGACGGGCACTTGTTCCACGACACGGTCCGCGCGAACCTGACCTACCCGCGGCCGGAGGCCACCGAGGCCGAGCTGTGGGACGCCCTGGACCGCGCCCGGCTCCGGCCGCTGGTCGAGTCGCTGCCCGACGGGCTCGACACGGTGGTGGGTGAACGCGGCTACCGGCTGTCCGGCGGCGAGCGGCAGCGGTTGACCATCGCGCGGCTGCTGCTGGCCAGGCCGCGGGTCGTGATCCTGGACGAGGCGACCGCCCACCTCGACTCCGAGTCGGAGGCCGCCGTGCAGGAGGCGCTGGCCGAAGCGCTCGACGGGCGCACGGCGCTCGTGATCGCGCACCGGCTGTCCACGATCCGGGCCGCCGACCAGATCCTCGTGGTGGAGGACGGGCGCGTCGTGGAGCGGGGTACGCACGGCGAGCTGCTGGCGGAGGAGGGGCGCTACGCCGAGCTGTACCGCACGCAGTTCGACGACGCGCCCGCGGCGGCCTGACGGCGGGTCCGCCGCCGGGGACGGCGGACCGATCACCGGCGGGGGTCCACCGGCGCGCCCGGACCCGTCCGAGCGCGCCGGTGGACCCGCTCACAGGCCGCGGAGGAACGCGGCGGTGGTGTCGACCGCCGCCTTCGAGGTCCCGGCGTCCACCACCATCACCGCGAACGCCACGTCACCCCGGTAGCCGACGAACCACCCGTGCGACCGGGTGCCGTCGCCGTGCTGCGCCGTGCCCGTCTTCCCGCGCACACCGCCGAGCCCGGCGAGCGCGGTGGCCGTGCCGCTCGTCACGACCTCGCCCATCATCGAGCGCAGCGCGGTCGCCACCCCGCCGGGCAGCGGCGCGCCGCCACCGCCGGTGGTCGGGATCTCCCGGATGAGCTGGGGCGTCGGGGTGCTGCCCCGCGCCACGGTCGCCGCCGCCAACGCCATGCCGAACGGCGTCACCTGCATCGTGCCCTGCCCGATGCCCGCCTCGACGCGCTGCGTGACCGTCTCCGACGGCGGCACCTTGGCGGTGTTGGTGGTGATGCCCGCGACCGTGTAGTCCGCGCCCAGGCCGAACATCGCGGCGGCCCGCGGCAGCGCGTCGGCGGGCAGCCCGGCCGCGAGCCGGCTGAAGCTGGTGTTGCACGACGCGGCGAACGCCCGGTGCAGCGGCACCGTGCCGAGGTCGAACTGGCCGTCGTTGACGATCTGCCGCGGCCCGATGGTCTCCTTGCCGGGGCACTCGACGGGGGTGTCGGCGGTGGCGATACCGCCGGTCAGCGCCGCCGCCGCGGTGACGATCTTGAACGTGGAGCCCGGCTCGAAGAGGTTCTGCAGCGCGATCGGCCCCTGCTGGTCGGCCGCCTGGTTCTGCGCCACGGCCAGCAGCTCTCCGTTCGACGGCGCGAGCGCGACGACCACGGCGGGCAGCGCGACCCGGTCCACGGCGGCCTGCGCGGCGTGCTGCGCGGCCGGGTCGAGGGTGAGCGTCAGCTTCTGCTTGGCCACGGCCTTCTGCTCGCGCACCACGGTGACCGGTGCGCCGGCGGCGTCGACGACGGCGACCTGCCAGCCCGGTGTGCCGGAGAGGCTGCCGACCTCGCGGTTCACCGACCCGAGCACGACCGGCGCGAACCCCGGCCCCACCGGCTTGCCGTCGCGGTCGAGCAGCGCGCCGTCACCGGACGTCGCCTCGTAGGCCAGTGCCTGCCCCTCGGCCAGTTGCGGGTGCAGCAGGGTCGGCGACCACCGCACCTGCCACCGGTCGCCGGCGCGGTGCAGCCCGACGCCGGTGGTGTGCTTCAGCGGCACGCCGCCGGGCAGCGTCCAGGTGACGTCGGCGTCGATGGTCACGGTGGTCGTGTCGTCGCCGATCGGCGGCGTCGCGCCGAGGCGGGCGCTGAACCGCGCGTCCTTCATGCCCTGCAACGTGCGCGTGATGGCGGGTCCGGCGGTCGCGGCGGCGTCGGTGGCGGCCGCGGCCCTGGCCGGGTCGCCCGCCGCGAGCGCGCCGACGAACTCCTGCGCCACCGGGCCCGGCGCGGGTCCCGCCGCGCCGGTGGTCGTGCCGGGGCCGGAGGTGGCGGACGAGCCGCCGCCCGGCAGGAGCACGACCACGCCCGCGACGACGGCCGCGACCGCGCCCAGGCCCCCGGCGACCAGCACCCCGCGCTTGGTTGTCCTGTTCACGTGTTCCCCCCTCGTCGGTCGGAGACTAGCCAGACCTTGTGGAGGAAACGTGAGCGTCCGGTCTCAGCCGAGTTGCGGCACGCGCACCTGGTACTTGCGCAGCAGGTCCGCGTTGGCCGCGTCGCCGCCCTCGACGTTGGCGCTGCGCCACAGCGGCAGGACCACGCCCGCCTCGGTGGCCTTGTCCATCAGCCGCACCAGCAGCAGGTTCCACAGGAACGCCGTGGCCACGGTGGACACGGCGGCGGTGACCGGGTTGTCCGGCGGGTAGGTGGCGTCACCGGGCGGCACGAGGTTGTCCAGCACCACGGTGGCGTTCTCGGCGAGCGTCGTGCCCGCGCGGCGCGGCGCGGCGGCGCCGGCGGCGAGCGAGGTCACCGCGACCACCGGGCACCCCGCGTCGGCGGCCTGCACGGCCAGCTCCACCGGGTACGGGTTCACGCCCGAGGTGGAGAACACGAACAGCACGTCGTGGGCGGCGAGGCCCGCCTCGCGGAGCACCTCGGCGGCCAGGCCCGAGCGGCGTTCGGCGGCGGTGCTGCTCACCGCGCCGTGCATGGGCAGCAGCTCGGGGTGGTAGATCGGGCGCACGCACGCGAGGCCGCCCGCGCGGTAGAACGTCTCGGCGACGGCGGCGAGCGAGTGGCCCGCGCCCGCCGCGAGGACCATGCCGTCGGCCCGGACGCTGGCCAGCACCAGTTCGGCCACGTCGTCCAGCGCGGCGGCGTTCTGCTGCTCCACCCTCGTCAGGTGGGTGCGCACGACGTCGCCGTAGTCGGAGCCGGGCACGGTGTCGGTCATGCGGTCCACCCTCCAGTGGTCTACACCAAGACGTGGTCGCCAGTCCTACCCGATCTCCGGTCCGACCGCCAGGACCGGGTTGACGATCGAACACGACGCGTGTTCGGATGAACGCCGTGGATGTCGCCCAGCGGCACGAGCTGATCCTCCAGAGCCTGCGCGAGCACCGGCGGGTCGGCGTCGGCGCGCTCGCGCGGCTGGTGGGCGCGTCCGGGATGACCGTGCGGCGCGACCTCGACGCGCTGGCACGCGACGGGCTGCTGCGCCGGGTGCGCGGCGCGGCCGAGGGCGTGCCGACCGGCGAGGAGACGCCGTTCGCGGCCCGCGCGCGGCAGCGGCTGGACGTCAAGCGGCGCATCGGCGCGGCGGTCGCCGCGCTGCTCGACGACGGCGAGACCGTCGTGCTCGACGGCGGCAGCACCGCGCTGGAGGTGGCGCGGCGGCTGACCGACCGGCGGCTGACCGTGCTGCCCCTGTCCCTGCACGCCGTCGACGTGCTGCGCGCCGCCGACCGGGTGCGGCTGGTGCTGCCCGGTGGCGACCTGCGGCCCGGCGGGCTGGCGTTCGTCGGGCCGCTCGCCGAGCAGGCGTTCCGGGTCGTGCGGTTCGACACCGCCGTGCTGGGCGGCTGCGGCTTCAGCGCGCGCGACGGCGTGTCCACCCACGACCTGGCCGAGGGCGCGGTGAAGCGGGCCGCCGTCGAGGCGTCCGGTCGGGTCGTCCTGGCCGTCGACAGCTCCAAGTTCGGGCGCGCGGCGTTCGGCCGGGTGTGCGGCGCGCGCGAGGTCGACGTGCTGGTCACCGACGAGGACGCGCCCGAGGACGAGGTGGCGCGCCTGCGCGACGAGGGCGTCGAGGTCCGCCTGGTCTGACCCGGTGCGGGGCCCGCGTCACCACGGCGCACGCGTTCGCCGCGCCGGGCGTCCTGCCCGTGCGGCGCCCCGGTGTGGCGGTCGGGGACCGCGCGCCGGGGCGCTCAGTGCGAGTCCGGCTCGACGCACGAGCCCTCGCCGGTCGTGCCGAGCACGGAGATCGCCACCGAACCGGGCTGGAGCAGCCCGAGGACGCACGCGGTGCCCTGCGCCGGGTCGGCGAGCGTGGCGTTGAAGACGACGCCCGCCGGGGGCGTGTCGCCGCTGAACGACTTCATGCCGGTCACCCACACCTCGGGGTGGCCCGCCGCGGCGAACGCCGCGCGGGTCGCGTCCTGGGCGAAGTTGCCCGCGTCGCACAGCGCCGCCAGCTCCGGGCGGACCCGCTCGGCCAACGTCAGCCCCCGCGCGTGGTTCTCCGGCGACAGCGGCTTGCGCACCCGCCAGGACCGGTTGTCCGCGTGGTTGGGCGGCATGTCGCCGGGCAGCGCGCGGGTGGTCGTCGGCCCGCCGGGGTCCGGCTGGGCGGTCGGCTGGGTGGTCGCCGCCGCCGTGGGCTCCGGCGCGTTCAGCGTGACCTGGCACTGCCCGCTCGCCGGCACGAACGTGGGACCGGTCGGCGTCGGCGACGGCGGCGGGGGAGCCAGGGACAGCACACCGTCCGAGCCCGCGCCCGCGGGCGCGCCGCACCCGGACAGCGCGACCACCGCGGCGAGTGCGAGCCCGGCTCTGAGATGCGACATGTCGTCGACTCTGGCACAGGGGGTTCCCCCGGCGCGCGCGGATCAGGGCAAGTCCTGCGGCCGGTCCACGTCCGCGCCGTCCGCCACGTCCTCGCACGGCACCCGCGCCGCGCCGTGGACCCGCAGGTAGTGCCGCGCGCCGGCGTCCCCGGTGGCGGCGGAGGACACGCCGGCCCAGTGTTCGCGGCCGATCAGCACCGGGTGACCGGGCGCACCCCGGTACGAGGCGCGCGCCAGCGCCGCGGGCGCGGCCAGGTCCACGAACCGCCGGACGGCCGCGGCCGTCACACCCGGCGTGTCCACCGGCAGCACGACGACGGCGTCCGCCGAGCCCGGCAACGCCGCCAACCCCGCCCGCAGCGACGAACCCATGCCCGTCGCCCACGCCGGGTTCTCCACCACCACGACGTCGTCCAGCGCCGCCCGCGCCCGCACCTCGTCCGCGCCCGCGCCCAGCACCACGACCACCGGCGCGCACCCGCCGTCGCGCAGCACCGCGCCCGCCGACTCGACCCACGGCGCGCCACCGCGCGTCACCAGCGCCTTCGGGCCGCCGAACCGCCGCCCGGCGCCCGCGGCCAGCAGCAACCCCGCGACCCGCACGAGGTCACACTAGGGCTTGGTGCCCCTTCAACTCGGCCCGGCTGCTCACCGCCAGCTTCCGGTAGACCCTGGTGAGGTGCTGTTCCACGGTGCTCACGGTGATGTGCAGCCGCATCGCGATCGCCCGGTTGCTGTGGCCGCACGCGGCCAGGGACGCGACCCTGCGCTCCGAGTAGGTCAACTCCGTCATACGAGAGCACACGTGCCACGCCGGGTGCTCGGTTCAACCGACGGGGGAAATCACGTTCCGAGGTGCTCCGCGATCAGCGCCGTCAGCACCTCGGGCACCTGCTCGGGCACCCAGTGCGACACGTCCTCCAGCATCTCGAAGCGGTACGGCCCGCTGACCCACTCCGCGGTGCCGAACGCCGCCGTCGACCCGAACGCCACGTCCTCCGTGCTCCACACGTACAGCGTCGGCACGGTGACGCGGCCGATGCCCTTGCCCGGACGACCCGCGCGGTACCAGTTCAGGGCGGCGGTCAGCGCGCCCGGCTCGGACAGCCGCCGCACGTACTCGTCGACCTTCGAGGGCGGCACCTGCCACTCGAACATCCGCCGCAGCGCCGCCGCGTCGTCCGCGAGCATCCGCTGCTCGGTCGACGTCGACCGCCACTCGGTCATGTACCTGGACCGCAGGTGCTGGTCCTCGTCGGACTCCACCGCGTCGGCGAACGCGCGCGGGTGCGGCGTCGACACCGCCGTCAGCGTCCGGAGCCGTCCGGGGTGCTCGTGGGCGGCGCACCACGCCACCGCCGCGCCCCAGTCGTGCCCGACCAGGTCGAAGCACGACCACCCCAGCGCGTCCGCGACCGCGAGCACGTCGCCCACCAGCGAGTCCATCCCGTACTCGCGGTGGTGGTCGGGCCGCACGCCGGGGGAGTAGCCGCGCTGGTCGAACGCCACCGCCCGGTACCCCTGCCCGCCCAGCACCGCGACCTGGTGCTCCCACTGCACGGCCGCCTCCGGGAAGCCGTGCAGGAACAGGACCGGCCTGCCGTCGGCGGGCCCCGCCGCGATCGCGTCGAAAACGCCTTCGGCCGTCTCCACCCCGAGCTGTTCGATCACTGTGATCCGAGTCCCCATCCCTGATCCGGTCGTGCCGTGCGAGCGACCATTGTGGCGTGGAACCCGCCATCGACGTCCTCGCGCCCGCCGGACCGGTCCGCGCGGTGGTCCTGCTCCTGCACGGCGGCAGCACCGAGCACTACGGCCGGGTGCACCGCCTGGCGCCGCCCTACCTGCGGATGGTCCCGTTCGGGCTGGCCGTCCGCCGGCGCGGCGACGGCGTGGCGGCGTGGTTGCTGCGGCACCGGTACCGGGGGTGGAACGCGCCGCACCTGCACCCCGTGGTGGACGCCCGCCGGGCGCTGGCCCGGATCCGCCGCGAGCACCCCGGCGTGCCCGTGGTGCTCGTCGGCCACTCGATGGGCGGCCGGACGGCGCTGCGCGTCGCCGACGAGGCCGGGGTGGTGGCGGTGTGCGCGCTGGCGCCGTGGGTCGAGGACGACGAGCCGTACCGGCACCTGGCCGGGCGGTCCGTGCTGATCGCGCACGGCGACCGCGACCGCGACACCGACCCCGACGGGTCCCGCCGCTACGCGCTGCTCGCCGGGGGCGTCAGCGACCGCGTCGCCCGGTTCTCGGTGCGCGGGGGCGGCCACACGATGCTGCACCGCGCCCGTGACTGGACCCGGCTGGTCACCGACTTCGTGGCGGGCGAGCTCGGGGACGGGCCGGTCGCGCCCTACCTCGCCGCCGCCATGCGCGAGCCCGCGTCGCGGGACATGGCGGTGCCCCTGTGACGACCGCGCGGCGGCACCGCACAGATCACCGGATGCCGCACGCCCAACCGACCACCTGCACACGTCTACGCTGGAACGTCGTTTCTCGATACCCCGTTCGGGTGCGTGTCCGCTCGGTGAAGTGAACCAACGCGCGTTGCGACTGATCCGATCGGCTGCTTCCCTCCCTCGGACGGGTGCTGTTCCCACCACGTGGACTCCGTTCGTGGTCAGCTTTGGCGAATCCCGTATCAGGAGGCGCGGTTCCCCCTCCTCATGAGTGAGCCGGGATGTGCCGGGCAGGGTTGACGAGCGTGAGGAGGTCGCCGGATGGCGCAGCACGCATCCGCGCGAGCCGACGTCGGGATCGGGATCGGCGCGGTCGGCGACGCGGGTGCGCCCGGTCGTCCCGAGGTCAGGCTGGTCGCCGGCGGCGCGCCGCGGCGGATCACCGCGCGCTGGCTGGCCGAGGCCGAGCTGTCCGAGCTGGTCGACGCCGCGCTCGCGGGCGAGCCGCGCGCGATCGAGCAGCTCCTGGTCCGCATCCAGCCGCTGGTCCTGCGCTACTGCCGGGCGCGCGTGGGCTCCCGCGAGCGCACCCTCGTGTCGGCCGAGGACATCGCGCAGGAGGTGTGCCTGGCCGTGGTGTCGGCGGTCGGCCGGTACCGGTACGAGCCCGCGTCGTTCCTCGCGTTCGTGTACGGCATCGCCGCGCACAAGGTGGCCGACGCGCGCAGGCGCGCCGTGCGCAGCCGCTCCGAGGTCGTCCCCGAGCTGCCCGACACGCCCGCCCCGGAGGACGGGCCGGAGCAGCGCGCCGTGAACGGCGAGATGATCGGGCACATCACCCAGCTGCTCCAGCAGCTGCCCGAGCGGCAGCGGGAGATCCTGGTGCTGCGGGTCGCGGTGGGGCTGTCCGCCGAGGAGACCGCGGCGGCCGTCGGCTCGACGCCCGGCGCGGTGCGGGTCGCCCAGCACCGCGCGCTGGCCCGGATGAGGGAGATGTTCGCCGCCGTGCAGGGCTGACGCCTGGCATCGTTGGGGGATGGAGTCCGCCGACGCGCCCCGGTTCGACGTGCTGCTGTCCGGCACGGTGTTCCTGGACATCATCTTCACCGGCCTGCCCAGGACGCCCGCGCCGGGCACCGAGGTGTGGGCCGAGGGCCTCGGCTCGTGCCCCGGCGGCATCGCGAACCTGGCCGTGGCGCTGCGCAGGCTACAGCTCCGCACCGCCCTGTCCGCCGCGTTCGGCGAGGACGCCTACGGCGACTTCTGCTGGGAGGTCCTCGCCGAGCAGGAGGGCGTCGACCTCTCCTACTGCCGCCGGTTCTACGGCTGGCACTCGCCGGTCACGGTGTCGATGGCGATGGACCGCGACCGCTCGATGGTCACCCACGGGCACCGGGCGCCCGTGTCGGCCGACGAGATGCTGGACCCGCCACCGCGCACGCGGGCGTGCTTCGTGCACCTCCAGCCGGAGGAGGAGCGGTGGGTGCGGCGGGCGAAGGAGGACGGCGCGCTGCTGTTCGCCGACATCGGGTGGGACCGGACCGAGGTGTGGGGCGCGGAGCTGTTGCGGCGGCTCGACGGGTACGACGTGTTCCTGCCCAACGAGGTGGAGGCGATGAGCTACGCGCGCTGCGAGTCGCCCGAGCGCGCCGCGAAGGCGTTGGCGGAGCACGTGCCCGTGGTGGTGGTGACGCGCGGCGGCCGGGGAGCGGTCGCCGTCGACTCCGCCACCGGCGAGGTGGTGGACGTGCGCGGCCTGAACGTCGCTCCGCTGGACTCGACCGGCGCCGGCGACGTCTTCGGCGCGGGGTTCGTCCTGGGCACGCTCGCCGGGTGGCCGCTGGCGCACCGCGTGCGGTTCGCGAACCTGTGCGCGGCGCTGTCCGTGCAGCACTTCGGCGGGTCGCTGTCCGCGCCGGGCTGGGTGGACATCGCGACGTGGTGGCGGACGGTGAGCCGGCGCGCGGTGGACGAGGACCTGCGCGGGTACGCGTTCCTGGAGGACGTCCTGCCGTGCCACGCGGGCGCGGAGGTGCGGCGGGCGAGCGCGACGATCCGCCTGCGCGCCTCGGGCTGATCACCCGATCGTGATCTTGCCCACCATCGAACTCCTGTTCGACACTGTACCCGGACGGACGGCGGCCACCCGAGCGCGGGGGGTTTCGCCGCCGGCCGGACGGGGCAGGAGTAATTTCGGGTGCGCAAGCAACCTGGGGCGGTCGCCGCGCGACTTAATGACCAGGGAGCTTTTCTCCCGTGGGGGATCACAGGGGCTTCGCAGGGCTTTCGGAAGGGGTTGACCAGTGTTCGCCGCGCGCGCGACGGGTCTGTTCAAGTTGGTGGGGCTGTGCCTCGTGGCGGGTGTGCTGGTGGCCGCCCTGCTGTTCCCCGTCGTGGGAGGGATGGGCCTCGCGTCCAACCGGGCCGCCGACACCGTCGACCAGACCTCGGGTGAGCTGACCAAGGCCGAGCTGCCGCTGGTCACCACCGTCCAGGACATGCACGGCCAGCCGATCGCGTACCTGTACGACCAGTACCGCATCCCGGTGGCGTCCAAGGACATCGCGGACACCATGAAGGCCGCGATCATCGCGATCGAGGACAAGCGGTTCTTCGAGCACAAGGGCGTGGACTGGCAGGGCATCGCGCGTGCGGCGGCCAAGGCCGGCGTGGACGGCGAGACGTCGCAGGGCGCGTCGACGCTGACCCAGCAGTACGTCAAGAACTACCTGGCGTTCGTGGTGGGCAAGGGCGAGCAGGAGGCGTACGCCAAGGCGACCGAGGCGACCCTGGGCCGCAAGATCAGCGAGGCGCGCATCGCCACGCAGCTCGAGCAGAAGATGTCCAAGGACGAGATCCTCACGAACTACCTCAACGTCGTCCCGTTCGGC
The DNA here is from genome assembly GCF_003634935.1 of Saccharothrix australiensis. Lineage (NCBI taxonomy): Bacteria > Bacillati > Actinomycetota > Actinomycetes > Pseudonocardiales > Pseudonocardiaceae > Saccharothrix > Saccharothrix australiensis. Next base: position 5,909,650 of record NZ_RBXO01000001.1, on the reverse strand, counting down.
AACGGCACCTACGGCGTCGGCGCGGCGGCCAAGACCTACTTCGGCACGACGCCGGACAAGCTCACCGTGCCGCAGGCGGCGATGCTCGCCGGCCTGGTCAACGAGCCGAGCCGGCTCAACCCCGGCGCGGCGGTGGAGCCCGCGATCAAGCGGCGCAACACCGTGATCGACAAGATGCGGGAGAACGGCGCGTTCGGCGCGGACCAGAAGGTGGCCGAGGAGAAGGCCGCCGAGTACAAGGCGGCGGACATCGGCGTGGTGCCGGACCTCAGGGTGCTGCCCAACGGTTGCGTGGGCGCGGGCGACGGCCCGGTGTACGGCTTCTTCTGCCGGTACCTGATCGACTACCTCGACAAGAGCGGCCTGTCGATCGACGACCTGCGCAAGGGCGGCTACACCATCACCACCACGATGGACCCGGTGGCGACCCACGCCGCGAAGGAGGCCGCGGAGCAGCAGGTGCCCAAGACCCAGGAGGGCGTGGCGAACGCCATCGCCGTCGTGCAGCCGGGCGGCGACAAGCACCGCGTGCGCGCGCTGGCGGCGAACCGCGACTTCGGCAACAACGCCGAGGCCGGGCAGAGCGCCTACTCGATCCCGGCCGAGGTGACGAAGTTCGGCGCGGGCTCGATCTACAAGGTGTTCACGGCGGCGGCGGCGCTGGAGCGCGGCGTGGCGGGCATCGACCGGCAGATCGACGTCCCATCGGTGTACACGTCCCGGCAGTACGGCGGCACCAAGGGCTACACGGTGCGCAACGCGGGCACGTACCCGGAGAAGATGACGCTGACCGACGCGCTCGCGCAGTCGCCGAACACGGGGTTCATCATCCTGGAGGAGATCGCCGGGCTGAACAACGTCGTGGACATGGCGTACCGGCTGGGCCTGCGCGAGTCGATGCAGGGCGTGAACAGCCGCGGTGAGCCGTTGAAGGCGGACGGGTCGAACGGCCCGTCGCAGGGCGACCAGTACAAGCGCGACAACGCCGGGTCGTTCACGTTGGGCGCGGGTCCGACGAGCATCCTGGAGCTGTCGAACGTGGCGGCGACCATCGTCAGCGGCGGCAAGTGGTGCCCGCCGACCCCGGTGGAGAAGATCGTCGACCGCGAGGGCCGTCCGGTGCAGCTCAAGGAAGCGCCGTGCGACCAGGCGGTGGCGCCCGAGGTCGCCAACGCCCTCGCCACCGCGATGAGCGCGGACGTCAAGCCCAACGGCACGGCGCACGGCGCGGCCAGGGGCTGGGACCGGCCGATGGTGGGCAAGACCGGTACGACGGAGAACCACCACTCGGTGGCCTTCCTCGGCGCGACCCCGGACTACGCGGGCGCGGTGATGACCTTCACCGACGGCGTGGCGCCCCAGGTGATCTGCAACAGCACCCCGCCGCGCCTGTGCGGGACGAACGACAGCAACGGCGTCTTCGGCGGCCAGGTGGCCGCGCCGACGTGGTTCAACACCATGCGCGTCCTCCACGAACCACTGCCGCACAAGCCCCTGCCACCAGTCGAACCCCGTTACCGCTAGTGCGTTGACCACATACGTTCACCGGGTTGGGGACACGCCGGACAAGATCCCCGATTCCGGTTCGTGGTGATCTCGTGCTCGGTGGTGACGTAGTCGCCGCCGAGCACGAGGACGGGTCGATGGCCGAGCCGGTCAGAGCACGTCGATTAACCGAGGACGAGGGCCGTCGTCTGCTGAATTACGTGCGGCGGGGCAAGCAGGGCACGATCCGGATGCGCCGGGCGGTGATCATCCTGGCCTCGTCGTCCGGGACACCCGCGCCGTCGATCGCCCGGCTGGTCGCGGCCGACCCGGACACCGTGCGGGACGTGATCCACGACTTCAACGCCCGCGGCCTGGCGGCGCTGGACCCTAGCTGGGCGGGAGGCCGTCCCCGCCTGATCGGCCCCGACGACATCGCGTTCGTCCTGGCGACGGCCAAGGCCCGCCCCGCGAGGGCGGGCCTGCCCTTCACCCGGTGGAGCCTGCGCACACTCGCCGCCCATCTGCACCGCAACCCCGACCGGCGGGTGCGCATCGGCCGGGAACGACTGCGGCAGATCCTGCGCGAACACGGGATGACCTTCCAGCGCACCCGGACCTGGAAGACCTCCAACGATCCGGACTTCGACGCCAAACTCGACCGCATCGACGAGGTCCTCATCAGGTTCCCGCACCGGTGTTTCGCCTTCGACCAGTTCGGACCACTCTCGATCCACCCGCACCACGGCTCCGGCTGGGCACCGCGCACGAAGCCGGAACGGTTGCCGGCGACCTACCGCCGCACCCACGGAATCCGCTACTTCCACGGCTGCTACTCCGTCGGCGACGACAAGCTCTGGGGCATGACCCGCCGCCGCAAGGGCGGCGACCACAGCCTGGCCGCCCTCAGATCGATCCGGGCGGCCAGACCGGACGGCACGCCGATCTACGTGATCATGGACAACCTGTCGGCCAACAAGACCCCGAAAATCCTCGGCTGGGCTTCCGACAACAACGTCGAGATCCGCCTGACCCCCACCTACGCTTCCTGGGCCAATCCCATCGAGCCGCAGTTCGGACCACTGCGCACCTTCGTCATCGCCAACTCCAACCACCCCAACCACACCGTTCTGGCCCGCAGGCTCCAAGAACACCTGCGCTGGCGCAACGCCAACGCCCGTCACCCCGACGTCCTCGACGCCCGACGCCGCGAACGAGCACGCATCCGCAGCGAACGCCACCAACGCTGGGGCCGACCGCGAGCAGCCTGACCAATCCGGCGAACCTATGTGGTCAACGCACTAGACGAGTAATGCGTAACCCGGTCCGTGGTCGTAGGCGGTCAAGGATCGGGTGACGGGTTGGCCGGTGGCGCGGTTGTGCCGGATGGCGGCGGTGAGGGCCGGGATGCGTTGGGCGAGGCGGACTCCGACGCCGTCGATGGTGCGCCCGCCGTGCTGTTCCAGGTCCAACTGGCTCTTCAGGGTGTCGTTGACGGACTCGATGAGCTGGCGGATGGACTTGAGCAGTGGTTCGGCCGGGCGCGGTGTGCGGTTGCGGTAGGAGGGCCGGATCAGTCGGACGCCGCGTTCGGCGAGGTAGTGGTCGAGTTCGCGGGAGACGTAGCCGTTGTCGGCGATGACGAGCAGGCCGGGGCGGTCGGCGAGCAGGCGGGGTTCGTGGTCGCAGATCGCCGTGAGCACCTGCCGCTCGTCGATCTCCGGGTCGGCCAGTGCCCAGGTGACCGGGAGCCCGGCGGGGGTGCAGACCGGGTGCGGCCGCGGTCCCTGGAACCAGCGGGAGTGGGAGCGGCAGTAGCCGTACCTCGCCCAGCCGGCCAACTCCGAGCGCTTGACCGTGGGCCGGGACCGGCCGGATTCGACCGGGGTGGAGTCGACGATCCAGGTGGTGTGTCGGTCCACAGGTCGGTGTCGGTCGCCGGCCAGCGCGTGACCGGCTTGATCAGCGGTAACGCGGCTCGCAGGCGGCGGTTGTAGCGTGACTGGCCGGGCAGGTGCCGGAACGCGCCGGGCCTCCGGGCGGGCAGGAACCGCAGCTGGCAGGGCACGATCCGGATGCGCCGGGCGATGATCATCCCCGGCCTCGTCGTCCGGGACCCCCGCGCCGTCGATCGCACGGCTGGTCGCCGCCGACCCGGACACCGTCCGCGATGTCATCCACGACTTCAACGCCCGCGGCCCGGCGGCCCTGGACCCCGGCCGGGAGCGGCTGCGGTAGATCCCGCACCGTTACGGCGTCGGCTTCCAGCGCACCCGCACCTGGAAGACCTCCAACGGTCCCGACTTCGACGCCGGACTCGACCGCAGCGACGAGGTCCTGACCCGCTTTTCGAACCGGTGTTCCGCCTTCGACCAGTGCGGGCCGCTGTCGATCCGCCCGCACCACGGCTCGGGCCGGGCACCGTGCACGAAGCAGCTCGGGCCACTGCGCACCTTCGTCATCGCCAACATCAACCACCCCAACCACACCGTCCCGGCCGGACGGCTCCAGCAGCATCTGCGCCGGCGCAACGCCAACGCCCGTCACCCCGACGTCCGACGCCGCGAACGAGCACGCATCCGCAGCGAACGCCACCAACGCCGGGGCCGCCCACGATCCCGAGCAGCCTGACCGACCTGTCGCCGGTGGGCGGCATGATCCCGATCGGCGGACGTGCCCGCGTCGACCTGTCCCGGCGGGCCGGGGCGTGCGCGAACTTGCTCTCCGAATGGGCGGGGAAAGCGCTCGGGGCCCGATCTTCGGTTGGACGGGAAAGCGCTCCGGTGCCGATCTTCACATGGAGGGGAAAGCGTTCGGGTCGTGATCTTCCGGGGGCGCGGGGAGTGCTCGGGCGTGATCTTCGAGGCGGCGCGAGTGGTCGATTTTCGGTGCGGAATGGGGCTTTGTCGGCGTTGTGGCGGTGCGTCAGGAGTTCGGCACGGTGCGCATTTCGATCATGTTTGAACGGGGATCGTGTGATCTTGCGAACCGTTGCCTGACCTGCGGTTTATAACGCCAGGTTTCAGAACTTGGGGGTACTTGAACACGAAAAGTAGCGATCAGTGTGGTATGTCACCAATCTTGCCTAGTCGCGGAAGTGTGGGTTGCCTTCATTCGTGACATCGGGTTACGTTCCCCGCCGCATGTCACGGTTCGGTCACCAAAAGGACACGGCGGCGCTCCCCGAAAGCGCCGTCACCCGGATCCCCCGCCGGACGTCCTGACCGGGCTCCCCGATGCAGGAAGGCAACCCTTTGACACGGCATTTCAAAGCCGGTGGTCGCAGCGTGTTCCGCACGTCCCCGAAACCCACCGGCGAGTCCGGCTCCCACCGCGTGGAAGACCGGAAGACCACACCGCTCACCGGCAAGATCGCGGCGGTCCTCGCGTTCGGCACGCTGACCGCGGGCGTCGGCGTCGTCGCCAACTCGATCGACCCCCGGATCACGCCGCTCGCGGCGAGCACGGACCTGGCCGCCGCGCTGGCCGAGCCGTCCACGCACCGGACCGCCGAGACCCGGCACGCGATCGAGCCGGGCCTGGAGACGGCGAAGCTCATGCGGTCCGAAGGGCTCTACGCCCGCCGCAACGTCGACCAGGCCCTCCGGCACGCCTCCGAGGGCTACGCCGCGCGCCAGGCCGAGATCAAGCGCCAGAAGGACGCCGAGGAGGCCGAGAAGGCCCGCGTCGCCGCCGAAGAGGCGGAGAAGGCCCGCGTCGCCGCCGAGCGGTCCCAGGCCCAGGCCCAGGCCGACGCCGAGGCGCGGGCCGCCGAGGAGGCCGCGGCCCGGCCGGTCGAGCGGCCGGTCGAGCGGCCGGCCGCCAGTGCGCCACGCGCCTCGGTCGTGAAGCCGGCCGAGGGCACGTTCACCTCGGGCTACGGCTCGCGGTGGGGCACGACCCACTTCGGCGTCGACATCGCGAACTCCATCGGCACCCCGATCCTGTCGGCGATGGACGGCGTCGTGGTCGAGGCCGGTCCCGCCAGCGGGTTCGGCCTCTGGGTCCGCGTGCAGCACAACGACGGCACGATCACCGTCTACGGGCACGTCAACGAGATCCTGGTGGCGCAGGGCCAGCAGGTCGGCGCGGGCCAGCAGATCGCGACGATGGGCAACCGCGGCCAGTCGACCGGCCCGCACCTGCACTTCGAGGTGTGGATCGGCGGGTCGGACAAGATCGACCCGCTCGGCTGGCTCGGTGAGCGGGGCATCACCCTCTGATCCGGTCCGGAGCACCCTGCGCCACCCCGAGGCGTGGTGATCCGGGACCGACAGTTCGACACACACGGCCGTGGGCCCGTGACCCGGTGACGCCGGGGCACGGGCCCACGGCCGTGCGCGCACCCGTACGCGCATACCGACTGGTCGGTACCTGGGGTACGGTGGCGGCTCGGAACCCCGGAACCTCGGGACGGAGGCGGACGTGGGCCGCTGGGGAGTCACGCTGCCGTTGACGGGCGTCCCGGTGCTCGACCACCGCGCCCTGGTCGCCGAGCTGGCCGACCTCGGCTACACCGACGTCTGGTCGGCGGAGACGGCGGGCGCCGACGCGTTCACGCCGCTCGCGCTCGCCGCGCAGTGGTCGGACGGCCTGCGCCTCGGCACGGCCGTCGCCCCGGTCTACACGCGCGGCCCGGCGACGCTCGCCATGACCGCCGCCACGCTCGCCGAGGTGTCCGGCCACCGGTTCGTGCTCGGCATCGGCTCGTCCTCGCCGACGATCGTGCGGCGGTGGAACGCGGTCGACTTCGCCGAGCCGGTCAAGCGCACCCGCGACACCCTCCGCTTCCTCAAGGCCGCGCTGGCGGGTGGGAAGGTCAGCGAGGAGTACGAGACGTTCGCCGTGCGGGGGTTCCGCCTCGAACGCCCGCCGGAGCGGCGGGTGCCGATCATGCTCGCCGCGCTGCGCCCGACCATGCTGCGGCTCGCCGGGCGGGAGGCCGACGGCGCGATCACCAACTGGCTGGGCGCGGGCGACGTCGGCAAGGTGCGCGCCGAGCTGGGCCGGGGCGAACTCGCGGCGCGGGTCTTCGTGTGCCCCACGGCGGACGCCGCCGCCGCACGCGCGCTCGGCCGGGCGCTGATCAGCACCTACCTGACCGTGCCCGCGTACGCGGCGTTCCACGACTGGCTCGGTCGCGGCGAGGCGCTGCGCCCGATGCACGAGGCGTGGGCGGCCGGTGACCGGCGCGGCGCGGCGGCGCTCGTCCCGGACGAGGTCGTGGACGACCTGGTCGTGCACGGCGACGTGGACCGGTGCCGGGCGCGGGTCGCCGAGTACGCGGCCAACGGGGTGGACACGCCGATCATCGCCGTCCTGCCGACGGGCGCGGACCAGCTCGACCTGGTGCGCGCGCTCGCGCCCGGAGCCTGAGGGGGACCGGCCGACATCCGTGTGCGGTGCGACCGCGGGTGGGCTCCTCGCTGCCCGAGGCGCGGGTCGCGCGGTGGCCTTCCGGCGCGGCGTCGTGGGAACGTCGCGCACCGTGCTCGCGCCGAGGTCGCCGCCCGGTCCTGGCTACTCTCGTGTCAGTCCGGGAGGTGTGAGTTGACCAGCATGTCCGATGTCGCGCGGGCCGCCGGGGTGTCCGCCGCGACGGTGTCGCGGGCGCTGCGGGGCGAGCCCGGCGTGTCCGAGGCGACCCGCCGCTACGTCACCGAGGTGGCCAAGCGGATGCGGTACGCGATCGCCCGCGACGCCTCCAGCCTGGCGGGCGGCCGCAAGTACGCCGTGGCGGTGCTCACCGCCGACGGCGGGCGCGGCGACCTCCTCGCGGGCGCGGAGGGCGCGTTGCGCGCCGCGGGTTACGACGTGCTGCTCTACGTGCTGCGGGACGACGGCGCGCGCGCCGCGTTCTTCGAGGACCTGCCCGCGCTGGCCCGCCGGGTGGACGGGGTCCTCGCCCTGTCGGCGCGGCTGGCCGACGACGAGCGGGCCGCGCTGGACGGGGTGGCGGTGCCCGTGGTCGCGGTGCGCGACGACGACCTGCGCGACGCGCTGCGCCTGGCCGCCGCGCACGTGCGCGACCTGGGGCACCGCGAGGTCGCCCTGGTGCTGGCCGAGGACGCCGACGAGTCCTGCGGCGAGCTGCTGGTCGAGGCGGGTCTGCGGGTGCGCCCGGAGTGGACGCTGTGGTCCTCGCCGACGGTCGCGGGCGGCGAGCAGGTGGTCGACGTGCTGCTGGACGGCGACCGGCTGCCCACCGCCGTCGTCTGCGCGGGCGGGGAGGTCGCGCTCGGCGTGTTCCTGCGCCTGCGCCGCGACGGCCGGGACGTGCCCGGCGACGTGTCGATCGTCAGCCTCGACGGCACCGAACTCGCGCGGGCGGTCGGCATCACCGCCGTCGAGGGCGCCTGGCGGGAGCGCGGCGAGCACGCCGTCGGCCGGCTGCTGGCCGCGCTGCGCGGCGAGTCCCACGGCGGCGAGTCCCACGGCGGCGAGTCCCACGGCGGCGAGCCGCCGTCGGTGCGCCTGGTGGTCCGGGAGTCGACGGGACCGCGATGACCGGCCGTCCCGTCCGTGGACGCCGGCGCCGGTTCCTGCGACCATCGGGTGAGCAAGACCACCCCCGCCTGGCTCCCGGTCGCCCCGTGCCGCGAAGCTGTCCCACGTGGACGACGAGCTGATCGCACTGGCCGAACGACACGGCGTGGCCACCCACTACGAGGACGCCGGGCAGCGCCGGGTGGACGTCGACGCCGACGTCGTGGTCGCCGTGCTGGCCCAACTGGACGTGGACGCCTCGACACCGGGGGCGGTGCGGCGCGCGCTGGCCGCGCCCCGGCCCGAGCCGAGGACCGTCGTGCTGCGCGAGGGCGACGTGCTCGACGGGCCGGGCGTCGCCGCGCTGGAGGACGGCGGCTCCGTCGCCCTGCCCGCCGCGCTCCCGCCCGGCTACCACCGGCTGGGCGACCGCACGGTGATCGTCGCGCCCCGCCGGCTACCGCCGCCACCGCGCACGTGGGGCCTGATGCTCCAGCTCTACGCGATGAGGTCGGACGAGTCGTGGGGCATGGGCGACTTCGGCGACCTGGCGACCACCGCCCGCCGCGCCGCCGACGACCTCGGCGCGGGCGTGCTGCTGGTCAACCCGGTCCAGGCGATCAGCCCCACCACCCCGGTCGAGCGGTCGCCCTACTCGCCCGCGAGCCGCCGGTTCGCGAACCCGCTGTACCTGCGGGTCGCCGACGTGCCCGCCTACCGGGACGCCGACGCGGCGACCAGGGCGGCGGTGGACGCGCTCCGGCCGGACAACGACACCGAGCTGATCGACTACGACGCCGTGTGGCTGGCCAAGAAGGCCGCGCTCGAACTGCTCTGGACCCGCGTGGAGCACGTCGAGCCGACCGGCGAGCTGCGCGACTTCGCCCGGTTCTGCGCGCTGGCCGAGGTGCACGGCCCGGACTGGCGCGCCTGGCCCGAGCAGCAGCGCGACCCGGCCACCGCGACCGCCGACCCCGACCGCGTCGCCTTCCACGCCTGGCTCCAGCACCTGTGCGAGCAGCAGCTGGCCGCCGCGCGCCGGGCGGCCGGCGCGATGGCCGTCGGCATCGTCCACGACCTGCCGGTCGGCGTGCACCCCGGCGGCGCGGACACGTGGGCGGTGCGGGACGCGTTCGCGCCGGACGTCCGGGTCGGCGCGCCGCCGGACGCGTTCAGCAGGCAGGGCCAGGACTGGGGCCTGCCGCCGTGGCGGCCCGACCGGCTGGCGGAGCAGGGCTACGAGCCGTTCCGCGCGGTCATCCGCAACGTCCTCGCGCACGCCGACGGCATCCGCGTCGACCACGTCGCCGGGCTGTGGCGGCTGTGGTGGATACCGCCGGGCGAGTCGCCCGCGCGCGGTACCTACGTGCGCTACGACGACGAAGCGATGCTGGCCGTGCTGACGCTGGAGGCGCACCGGGCGGGCGCGGTCGTCGTCGGCGAGGACCTGGGCACCGTCGAGCCGAAGGTCACCGAGGCGCTGCACGAGCACGGGATGCTCAGCTCCGCCGTCCTGTGGTTCCAGCGCGACTACGAGCGGCCCGGCCACCCGCTGATCCCGCCTGCCGAGTGGACCGGGTCCGCGATGGCCAGCATCTCCACCCACGACCTGCCGACCGCGGCCGGGTTCCTGGCGGCGGAACACGTTCGGGTGCGAGCCGAACTGGGGCAGTTTGAAGGCGACGTGGACGGGGAATACCACGCTGCCGGGCGCGAGCGCGCCGAACTGGTCGCGCTCCTCGAACAGGAAGGTCTGGCCGTCGATGACCTCGTCACCGCGTTCCACGCCCTCCTGGCGAAGGCGCCCTCGTCGTTGCTGCTCACCTCACCCCAGGACGCGCTCGGCGAGATCCGCCAGCCGAACCTGCCGGGCACCGTCGACGAGTACCCGAACTGGCGGATACCGCTGCCGGTGCGGTTGTCGGAGTTCTTCACCGACGCGCGGGTGCGCGCGGTGGCCGCCGCCCTGGCGGCGGGTCGCGGGCGCTGAGCGGGAACCCGCTCGTCACGCGACCCGCACCGGTGCGGAGTATCGTCTGTCAGTCACCGCGTCATGGTTGGAGGTGGCATTCTCCCGTGAACACCGAGTTGGTCTCCCGCACCGGGCTGGTGCCTGAACAGGTCATCCCGCCGCGTTCGGCGGACGTGCTCGAACTGGCCGTGGAGAGCGCCCTGGACGCGGTCCGCCCGTCGAACCTCGCGGACCCGCTGTCCGGCGCGCTCACCGCCGAGGAAACCCTCCGGGAAGCGCTGCGCCGCGCCGGTCCGGGCACCGACGACGCCCTGGTGCAGGCCGTGGCCTGCGCCGAGGCCGCCACCGAGCACCTGCGGTACGGCGAACTCCAGGAGGCCAGGCTGCTGCTCGTCGCGGCCCGCGGCAGGCTCGTCCGGTCGCAGGCCCGGAGGACGTGATCCAGCAGCGCAGGGTCGACCAGTTCCCGCTCGTCCCCGAGAGGCATTCGTTCCAGCTCGCCCCCGAGGAGCATCAGTGCTGCGGCCCTGGCCCGGAACGCCCTACCCGCTCGGCGCGGGTTATGACGGCGTAGGTACCAACTTCACCCTCTTCTCCGAAGTCGCGGAGTACGTCGAGCTGTGCCTGTTCGACGACGACGGGACCGAGACGCGCGTGCGGCTGCCGGAGGTGGACGGCTTCGTCCACCACGGCTACCTGCTGGGCGTCGGTCCCGGCCAGAAGTACGGCTACCGCGTGCACGGACCGCACGACCCCGCGCAGGGTCTGCGGTGCAACCCGAACAAGCTGCTGATCGACCCGTACGCCAAGGCGATCACGGGCGGCGTCGACTGGCACGAGTCGCTGTTCGGCTACCGGTTCGGCAAGCCGCACGAGCGCAACGACCAGGACTCGGCCGGCCACGTGCCGCTGTCGGTGGTGGTCAACCCGTTCTTCGACTGGGCCAACGACCGGCCGCCGAAGACGCCGTACAACGAGACGGTCATCTACGAGGCGCACGTGCGCGGCCTGACCATGCAGCACCCGGAGGTGCCGCCGCGGCTGCGCGGCACGTACGCGGGGCTGGCGCACCCGGCGGTGATCGACCACCTCAAGTCGCTGGGCGTGACGGCGGTCGAGCTGATGCCCGTGCACCAGTTCGTCACCGACCACGGGCTCACCGAGAAGGACCTGCGCAACTACTGGGGCTATAACACGATCGGGTTCTTCGCGCCGCACGACGGCTACGCCGCGTTGCCGGAGCAGGCCAACCAGGTGCAGGAGTTCAAGGGCATGGTGCGCGCCCTGCACGAGGCGGGCATCGAGGTCATCCTCGACGTGGTCTACAACCACACCGCCGAGGGCAACCACCTCGGGCCGACGCTGTCCATGCGCGGCATCGACAACCAGGCGTACTACCGGCTGGTGGACGACGAGCCCGAGTACTACATGGACTACACCGGCACCGGCAACTCGCTCAACGTGCGCAGCCCGCACACCCTCCAGCTGATCATGGACTCCCTGCGGTACTGGGTGACCGAGATGCGGGTGGACGGCTTCCGGTTCGACCTCGCCGCCACCCTGGCCCGCGAGTTCTACGACGTGGACCGGCTGTCGACGTTCTTCGACCTGGTGCAGCAGGACCCGGTGGTGAGCCAGGTCAAGCTGATCGCCGAGCCGTGGGACGTCGGGCCGGGCGGCTACCAGGTGGGCAACTTCCCGCCCCTGTGGACCGAGTGGAACGGCAAGTACCGGGACACCGTGCGCGACTTCTGGCGCGGCGAGCCCGCCACGCTGGGCGAGTTCGCGTCCCGCATCACCGGCTCCTCCGACCTCTACCAGGACGACGGCCGCCGGCCCTACGCGTCGGTCAACTTCGTCACCGCCCACGACGGGTTCACCCTCAACGACCTGGTGTCCTACAACGACAAGCACAACGACGCCAACGGCGAGGACGGCCGCGACGGCGCGGACGACAACCGCTCGTGGAACTGCGGCGTCGAGGGCCCGACCGACGACCCGGAGGTCAACGAACTGCGCGCCCGCCAGCGGCGCAACCTGCTGGCGACGCTGCTGCTGTCGCAGGGCGTGCCGATGCTCCTGCACGGCGACGAGCTGGGCCGGACCCAGCGGGGCAACAACAACGCCTACTGCCAGGACAACGAGCTGTCCTGGGTGGACTGGACGCTGGTCGAGAAGAACCGCGACCTGCTGGACTTCACCGCCGCGCTCACCGCGTTCCGCCGCGCGCACCCGGTGCTGCGCAGGCGCCGGTTCTTCCAGGGCAAGCCGATCCGCAAGGGCGACGAGCTGCGCGACATCGCGTGGTTCACGCCGTCGGGCGAGGAGATGACCGAGCAGAATTGGGAGGACGACTTCGGCCGGTGCGTCGTGGTGTTCCTCAACGGCGAGGGCATACCCGACCTGGACCCGCGCGGGATGCGCGTGCTCGACGACTCGTTCCTGGTGGCGTTCAACGCCCACCACGAGGACATCGCGATCACCCTGCCCGACCCGAGCTACGGTCCGCAGTGGACGGTCGTGGTCGACACGGCGACCGGTGTGGTGCGGGACGCCGAGCGCGGCGAGGCGGTGCCCGCGGGCGGCACGGTCGCGCTGACCGCGCGGTCGCTGGTGGTGCTCCAGCGGACGGGCGTCGAATGACCCCGCCCGCGTCGACGTACCGCATCCAGTTCACCCCCGACTTCACCTTCGCCGACGCCGAGGCCGTCGTCGACTACCTCGACGCGCTGGGCGTCGGCGCGCTCTACGCCTCTCCGCTGCTGGAGGCCGTGCCGGGGTCGACGCACGGCTACGACGTGGTGGACCCGACGCGGGCGCGCGAGGAGCTCGGCGGCGAGACCGGCAGGCAGGCGCTCGGCAAGGCGCTCCGGCGAGCCGGCCTCGGCCTGGTGCTGGACATCGTGCCCAACCACATGGCGGTGGACGACAGCCCCGCCAACCCCTGGTGGTGGGACGTGCTCCAGCGCGGCGAGGACTCGCCCTACGCGGGCTACTTCGACGTCGACCGGTCCGCGGGCCCGCTGCTGCTGCCGTTCGCCGGGTCGCCGGAGGACGAGCGCGAGCACGACCACTACCGGCTGGTGTTCTGGCGGCGCGGCAACGCCGAGCTGAACTACCGGCGGTTCTTCGACATCACCACGCTGGCCGGCGTGCGGGTGGAGGACCCGGAGGTGTTCGACGCGACGCACCGCGAGGTGCTGCGGTGGGTCGCGGCGGGCGACGTGACCGGGCTGCGGGTGGACCACCCCGACGGCTTGGCCGACCCCGGCGGGTACGTGCGGCGGCTCAAGGAGCGCGCGGGCTGCTGGCTCGTGGTCGAGAAGATCCTCGGGCCCGACGAGGCGCTGCCGGCGAGCTGGCCGGTGGACGGCACCACGGGCTACGACGCGCTGCGCGAGGTGTGCGGTGTGTTCGTGGACCCGGCGGGCGAGCCCGCGATCACGGCGCTGGCCGCGGAGCTGGGCGTGCCGGTGGACTTCGCGGCGGTCGAGCGCGAGTGCCGCGACCTGGTGGCGCGGAGCATCCTGCGCGCCGAGGTGCGGCGGATCGCCGCGCTGGTCGACCACCCCGACCGGGCGCAGGCCGAGGACGCCGTGGCGCAGGTGATGGTCGCGTTCCCGGTGTACCGGTCGTACCTGCCGGAGGGCTGGGACGCCTGGCGCGCGGCGGTCGCGGCCGCGACGTCGCCCGCCGCGCGGGCGCTGGACGAGCAGGTGCGGGCGGACCCGCGCGGCGAGCTGGCCACCCGCGTCCAGCAGACCTCCGGCATGGTCGTGGCCAAGGGCACCGAGGACACCGCGTTCTACCGGTACACCCGGTTCGTGGCGCTGAACGAGGTCGGCGGCGCGCCGGACCGGTTCGGGGTGCCGCCCGCCGAGTTCCACGCGCGGGCCGCCGCGCGGGAGGCCGGGTCGCCCGCCGCGATGACCGCGCTGTCCACCCACGACACCAAGCGGTCCGAGGACGTGCGGGCGCGGCTCGCGGTGCTGGCCGAGCTGCCCGACGAGTTCGCCGCCGCCGTGCGGCGCTGGTCATCCGCGCACCCGATCGACGAGCCGTCGCTGGCCGCGCTGGCGTGGCAGTCGCTGGTGGGCGCGTGGCCCATCACCGCCGAGCGGATGGCGGCCTACCTGGACAAGGCGGCCAAGGAGGCCAAGGTCCGCACCACGTGGGTCGACCACGACGAGGAGTTCGAGGCGGCCGTCGCGGCGTGGCCGGAGCAGGTGCTGGGCGGCCCGGTCGCCGGCGAGGTGGCGGAGTTCGTCTCCCGGATCGCGCCGCACGGCTGGTCCAACGCGCTGGGGCAGAAGCTGCTCCAGCTCACCGCGCCCGGCGTGCCGGACGTGTACCAGGGCACCGAGCTGTGGGACCTGTCGCTGGTCGACCCGGACAACCGGCGGCCGGTGGACTACGCGGTGCGCCGCGGGCTGCTGGACCGGGTCCGCGCCGGGTGGCTGCCCGCGGTGGACGACTCGGGCGCGGCCAAGCTGCTGGTGGTGCACCGGGCGCTGGCGCTGCGCCGGGCGCGGCCCGAGCTGTTCCGCGGCTACCGGCCGCTGCGCGCGGCGGGGCCGGCGGCCGACCACCTGGTCGCGTTCGAGCGCTCCGGCCTGGTCGCGGTGGCGACCCGCCTGCCGGTGGGCCTGGCCGAGGCGGGCGGCTGGGGCGACACGGAGCTGCCGCTGCCGCCGGGCCGCTGGACCGACGTGCTGACGTCCCGGCCCGCGGCGACCCGCCTGGCCGACCTGTTGGACCACTACCCGGTGGCACTGCTGGTGCGAGGAGATCGGTGAGCTTTTCGGTGTGGGCGCCCCACCACGAGCGCGTCGCGGTGCGGGTCGACGGGCAGGATCACGAGATGACGGCCGGCGACGGCGGGTGGTGGCACTCGCCCGTCGACGGCACCGACTACGCGTTCGTCCTCGACGGCGACCCGCTGCCCGACCCCCGGTCGCGGTGGCAGCCGCACGGCGTGCACGAGGCGTCCCGCGTCTACGACCACTCGGCGTTCGAGTGGACCGACGGGTCGTGGACCGGGCGGGCGCTGCCGGGCGCGGTGATCTACGAGCTGCACGTCGGGACGTTCACGCGGGCGGGCACCTTCGACGGCGCGGTGGAGCGGCTCGACCACCTGGTCGACCTGGGGATCACGCACGTCGAGGTCATGCCGGTGAACGCGTTCGACGGCGTCGCGGGCTGGGGTTACGACGGCGTGCTGTGGGGCGCGGTGCACGAGCCGTACGGCGGGCCGGACGGGTTCAAGCGGTTCGTGGACGCCTGCCACGCGCGAGGACTGGCCGTGCTGCTGGACGTGGTCTACAACCACCTCGGGCCGTCGGGCGCGTACCTGGACCGGTTCGGGCCGTACTTCGCGGGCAGCAACGACTGGGGCCCTGGCCTGAACCTGGACGGCGCGGACTCCGACGAGGTGCGCCGCTACGTCGTCGACAACGCCCTCGGCTGGCTGCGCGACTTCCACGTCGACGGGCTGCGGCTGGACGCGGTGCACGCGCTGGTGGACCGCGGCGCCCGGCACGTGCTGGAGCAGCTCGCGGAGGAGGTGGACGCGCTGTCGGCGGCGCTCGGCCGGCCGCTGACGCTGATTGCCGAGTCCGACCTGAACGACGCCCGGCTCGTCACCGCGCGCGAGGCGGGCGGGTACGGGCTGGCCGCGCAGTGGTCCGACGACCTGCACCACGCGCTGCACGTGGCGCTGAGCGGGGAGACCACCGGGTACTACCCGGACTTCGAGGGCGCGCTGGCCCGGACCCTGCGGGACGTGTTCCTCCACGCGGGCACCTGGTCGTCGTTCCGGCGGCGGCACCACGGGCGGCCGGTGGACCGCCGCCTGCCCGGCTACCGGTTCCTCGCCTACCTCCAGAACCACGACCAGGTCGGCAACCGGGCGGTGGGCGACCGGCTGTCGGCGACGGTGCCGTTCGGGCGGCTCGCGGTGGGCGCGGCGATCGTGTTCTGCTCCCCGTACACGCCGATGGTGTTCATGGGCGAGGAGTGGGCGGCGAGCACGCCGTGGCAGTTCTTCGCCTCGTTCCCCGACCCGGAGCTGGCGGAGGCGGTGCGCACCGGGCGGCGGCGGGAGTTCGCCCGGCACGGGTGGGGCGAGTCGGAGGTGCCCGACCCGGTGGACCCGGCCACCGTCGAGCGCTCGACGCTGGCGTGGGACGAGCTGTCGGCCGAGCCGCACCGCCGGGTGCTCGACCTGTACCGGTCGCTGATCGCGCTGCGCCGGTCGCGGCCGGAACTGGCCGATCCCCGGCTGGACCGCTTCCACGTCACCTGTTCGGGTGACGTGCTGGTGCTGCACCGGGGCGCGCTGCGGGTGGTGTGCAACCTCGGCCCGGCCGCGGAGGTGCCGCTCGGCGCGCCCGGCGAGGTGCTGCTCGCGTCCGACGCGGCGGAGGCGGCCGGGCAGGCGGTGCGCCTGCCCGCCGAGTCGTTCGCGGTCGTTCAGCTGTCGGGCAGCCAGCCGACCTCGGTCAACTTCTCCGCCAGCAGCTGACCGGCCAGGGTGATCTGGTCGGCCAGCTGTCTTCGCACGTCCGGGTGCTCGTCACCGGCCGTGCCCGCCGCGTCGTAGGCCGCGACCAGCCGCCGTGCCGCGTGCACGACCTCGACGCCGGGCCAGTCCGCTGGTGCCACCGCGCCGTTCGACTCGGCCGACAGGTGCACCGCGCGCACGGCTTGGCGCGGCCCGAGTTCGGCCGCGAGGTCGAGCAGCTTCACCGCGATGGTGTGCAGCTTGACGTTGTGGTGTTGCGACATGGCTACCAGCAGCTGGAAGCCCTGCTGGGGCGTGCAGCCCTGCACGGCCGCGATCAGGCCGGTGGCCTGTCCGATGACGGTGCGGGTCTGCACCGCCTTGCGCAGTCCCATCACCTCGGCCTCAAGGCTGGCGATCCGCGCGGCAAGCGTTTCGTCCAGTCCGTCGTCCCCGACCACGGTCGGGCTCCTCTCGCACGTCGAAACCGGGTCAGCGGCGCATGCGAGGGCAGGCGGTGCCAGCTCCGGCAAGCCCTCAGCTGACGCTGACCCTGGTGCCCAAGGGCTGGGCGCCGGGTGGCTTGCGGCTGGCTTTTCAACCGCGTAGACGATCACCGTAGTAGAGCCGGGTGCGGAGGAGAAACCGGAGGGTCCTCAGCGCGGCGGGAGGACGCAGAACTCGTTGCCCGCCGGGTCGGCCAGCACGACCCAGGGCAGCTCCGGGTCGCGGTCGACGACCCGCGCGCCGAGCCCGACCAGCCGCGCCACCTCGGCGTCCCGGTCGCCGTCCGCCGCGAGGTCGAGGTGCAGCCGGTTCTTGACCCGCTTCGGCTCGTCGACGGGCTGGAGGAGCAGCACCGGCCCGTCGCCGGACAGCTCCGCGTACTCGACGCCCTTCGCGTCGCGCCACGTCCGGGACACCCGGTAGTCGAGGGCGGCGCACCAGAACCCGCGCAGGGCCGTGTGGTCGGCGGGGCTGTCCAGGGCGATGGCGATGATCCGGCTGGTCATGGCCGCCGGGTTTCCCGGCGGCCCCGGTGGGTATGCCTCGGGTGGGACCTGATGTCGACGAAAGGACCGCTCATGGGTGCCGACGACAAGGTCAGCAACAAGGCCGAGGAGATGAAGGGTCGCGCCAAGGAGACCCTCGGCGACGCCACCGACAACGAGCAGTGGCAGGCGGAGGGCAAGGCCGAGCAGGCCAAGGGCGCGCTCAAGCAGGCCGGCGAGAAGGTCAAGGACGCCTTCCGCCCCGACGGCCACTGACCGTGCGCAAGCGCAGCGCCGCCCCGTTCGTGCCCGAGGGCGCGGACTTGGCGGCGCTGCGCGCCGCAGCGCGCGGGTGCCGGGGCTGCGACCTGTACGGGCCGGCGACCCAGACGGTGTTCGGGTCGGGTCCGCCGGACGCGCGCCTGCTGCTCGTCGGCGAGCAGCCCGGCGACGTGGAGGACCGCGAGGGCGAGCCGTTCGTGGGGCCCGCGGGGAAGCTGCTGGACAAGGCGCTCGACGAGGCGGACCTGTTGCGCGAGGGCGTCTACGTGACCAACGCGGTGAAGCACTTCAAGTTCGTGCCCGCCGAGCGCGGCAAGCGCCGCATCCACAAGACGCCCGCCAGGGGCGAGGTCGTCGCGTGCCTGCCGTGGCTGCGCGCGGAACTGGCCGAGGTGCGCCCGGACCTGGTGGTCTGCCTGGGCGCGACCGCCGCGAAGGCCGTGCTGGGCGTCGACTACAAGGTCAGCGAGCGCCGGGGGCGGCTGGAGCGCAGCGACGAGGGCCACCACGTGATCGCCACCGTGCACCCGTCGGCGGTGCTGCGCGCGCCCGACCGGGCCGAGGCGTACGCCGGGTTCCTGGCCGACCTGCGCGTGGTGCGGCGGCACCTGGAACGTGAAACGGCCCCCTGACCGCTTCCCGCACGGGGTGCGGGCCGAGCTGGACTGGGCTCGGGGTCACGGGGGCCGGGTGGCTGCCTGGGATTCGCCCGGACCACCTGGGAAAGGCCGGTCCTAGCGGACAGCCACCTCACGACGAGTCCTGTAGCTATACAACTTCGGACCACCTCCTTCCTCGTGTACCGGGAACGCTAGGCAATCGGGTGACACCGCGCAACGGATTTCCGGCGCCGCCGGCACGGCGTCCGATTGCCGCCGGACCCGTCGCCGGGAGCCGTCGAAGATCGTCCCCATGCACATCGAAGGCAAGGTCGCGCTGGTCACGGGCGGCAGCAGGGGCATCGGCGCGGCGGTCGCGGCGCGGCTGGCCCGCGACGGCGCGGACATCGCGGTGACCTGTCGGAACAACGCGGACGACATCGTGGAGCGGGTGAAGGCGCTCGGCCGCCGGGTGGTGGCGATCCGGGCCGACGGCGCGGACGCGGACGCCGTCACGGCGGCCGTGGACGAGGCGGTCGGCGCGCTGGGACGCCTGGACATCCTGGTGAACAACGCCGCCGCCTACCTCGTGGGCCCGGTCGAGGAGCTGGGTGTGGCGGACTTCGACCGCACGTTCGACCTGAACGTGCGCGCGCCGTGGGTGGCGGTGAAGGCGGCGCTGCCGCACCTGGGCGAGGGCGGCCGGATCATCGGCATCGGCAGCAACGTGGCCGAGCGGGCGCCCTTCCCCGGCTTGTCGCTGTACTCGGCGAGCAAGGCGGCGCTGGTGGGCCTCACCAAGGCGCTGGGGCGTGAGCTGGGGCCGCGCGGCATCACCGTGAACCTGGTGAGCCCCGGGCCCACGAACACCGACCTGAACCCGGCGGACGGCCCGTTCGCGGACGTGATCCGGGGCTTCACGGCGGTCGGCCGGTACGCCGAGCCGGACGAGGTCGCCGCCCTGGTGGCCTTCGTGGCGTCGCCGGAGGCCGGTTACCTCACCGGCGCGCAGCTGCACGTCGACGGCGGTTTCACCATCTGACGCGGTGGTGGGGGCGTGCCTACAGGCTGGCACGCCCCCACCGGTGTTCAGAACCGCGTCATCAGCTCACGTTGACGTCGATGCAGGCGTAGAACGCGTTCGAGGTGTCCCCGATGTTCCAGATCGCGAGGACCTTCTGCTTGCCCGACACGTTGCCGAGGTTGACGGTGTGGGACACCGTCGACGGCGGCTGCTGCATCTTGCCGTCCACGTACCCGACCCGCTGGCCGCCGACGTAGTACTCGTAGTTGGCGGTGCGGTGGCGGGCGGTGAACACCCAGTTGAACGTGACGCTCCGGCCGACGTTGGTGACCTTCCAGCCCTTGCTGTCGTTGTTCAGCTCGGCGAACCCGGCGTTGCCGCCGTGGCAGGTGCGCAGGCCCTTGGGGCCCTCGACGCTCTGCGGCTCGTACTTGATGCTGCCGCAGGGCACCGTGCCCTTCGCGCACTGGGCCTGCCTGCTCGGCGGCGACGACACGTATCCGTGGGCGAACGCCGGTGCCGTCGGCAGTGCGACGACCACGAGCGGCGCGGCGAGAACACCGGCCGCCAGTGCGGCGATCCTTCGGCGGAGAGCCATGTCGGCTCCTTTCGGGAGGGCGGGAACTTCGCTGGGCACCCCCTTACCCGAAGCAGCGTGAACCGCTCTGGGCAGGACATTCACCCAACGCGGCGGCAGGTCTAGACCATACTCTGTGTGATTGCCGAGTGACAACTTTTAGCTCGACCGTGGTTCCGTTTGTCGTGCTCCGGGGGCTCCGGCAGGGCTCGGCGAGCGGTCCGACGCCGGGCGGGGCGACGAGCGTGGACGGCCGCGCCGACACCGGGCCGGTGTCGCGCTCGGGGTCGGTGGACGGGCGTCTCGGGCACCGGGCAGCCGAAGTCGCACGCCCGCTACCTTGATCAGCGCCGGATCAGGACCTGGGCGCTGACCCGGATGCATCCGTTGGACAGCCTGTCCGGGTAGGACCGGTCCCTGACTGAGGCGTGCCGCGACGAACTCAAGCTCGGGAGCGGCTTTGTCATTCATGCGCCGCGGTCAGGCGGCCTCCAGGACGAAGAACAGGAAGCTCAGGAAGGCCCCGGAGGGGAACCTCGCCATCTCGTCGGGGAAGAGTTCGTGGGCTTCCGGCGCCGGCGGCGGCTCGCTGATGACGGCCGTGCGGAAGCCGGCCGCGGTGAAGGCGTCGGTCATCGCGTGCAGCGGCCGGTGCCAGTAGGTGAGCACGGCCTTCCGGCCGTTGAAGTCGTACTCGTCGGACCACTTGGTGGTCGCGAAGTAGTCGCTCTCGCGATGCGCCATCTTGAGGATGATGGGGTGGTTGACCACCACGATCAGCCGGCCACCGGGCTTCAGCACCCGCCGCAGCTCGGCCAGCGGTCCGGTCCAGTCCTCCAGGTAGTGCAGCACCAGGGCGGCGACGACGTCGTCGAACGCGCCGTCGGGGTACGGCAGCGGTCGGGTGATGTCGGCGACCCGCAGGTCCGTGTCGGCGCCGAGGCGCTGCCGGGCCAGCTCCACCATCCGGGCGCTCCGGTCGAAGCCGGTCACGACGGCACCGCGGTCGCGCAGCGCCGCCGACACGGCGCCGGCGCCGCAACCGGCGTCGAGGATCCGCCGGCCGGCCACGTCGCCGGCCAGGTCCAGGATCGCGGGCCGGGCGTAGTAGGCGTTGACGAGGCTGCTGTCGTTCTCGGCCGCGTACGCCTCGGCGAAGCTGTCGTAGTCGTTCTCCACGGCCACGTCGGCGGAGCTCTCAAGATTGGCAGGCATGTTCCCCATACTGTCGCGTGATCGATCAAGACGCCAGGAGGTCATCTCGCGGCCCAGCCGATCACGGCGTCGGCGCTGCCGTCCCGCGCGCACCACTCGCCCGGTGCGGCTCCGCGTCCGGGGGAGCGGCGGCGGCGCGGGACGGGGGCGGGGGTGCCCGGCACGGCGCGTGGGTCGCGCGGCTCGTCAGCGGTGGGATGCCGGTCGGCTCGGCGGGATCGGTTCGGGGCGGTCCGGGCCACATGGGGTGCTCGCGGCGCACCGCGTCCTGCGCCGGCCGCCACGCCGGTCGCGGCGGTGGCCGTCGTCGGCACCAGCCGCACCCACCGCCCGGTGACGCGGCGTCGGCCGGCCAGACCCGGTCGGATGCCCGCCCCGCTCAGGCGCCGCCCGCCTCCCGCAGGACCCGACCGACGTGCGCGACGAGCCCCGGCAACCCGACCACGGCGGTCAGCGGCGAGGCGGCGATCCGCGCCGCCCTCGGCCCGGCGCGCCCGGCGATCGCGTCGGCCGTGCGGCCGGTGCCCCGCACCACCACCAGGCGGCGGCCACGCGCCAGGCTCAGCGCGGCGTCCTCGTACGCGATCCCGCCGCCGTTGGCCAGCACGGTGACCGACGGCCGCGACCCCGCGACCACCCCGGCGACGTCCGCGAGCCACGGCGCCTCCGCGCCCCACCGGTCGCCCGGCACCAGCACGAGGTCGGTGTGGTTCGGCTCGTAGGTCGCGGTCACCCCGTCCGCGACGACCCCGATCAGCGGGAACCGACCGCCCGCCGCGGCGCGGGCCCGACCCGCGGCGCGCATGACACCCGTGTCGGTGCCGCCGTCCACGACGACGGCGCCCAGCTCGTCCAGCACCGGCACCAGGTCGGCCAGCGCCGCGCCGAGCGCCGCGAGCGGCTCGGCGGCCATCCCGTCCGCGCCGCCCACCAGCACCAGCACCGGCCGCTCGCGCGGCAGCCGGGACAGCTCCGCGCCGGACGTCACCCGCATCGCCGTGACGCTACCGGCGCCCCCGCCGGCGAGGGGCCGCCGCGCGCAACCCGAGCCGATCCGCCACCCCGGTCCTACGCTCGGACGATGGTGCTGCCCCGAGGTCTGGTGGTGTTGCTGGGCACGGCCGCCGCGGTGGTCACCGGCGCGGGCGTCATGGCGATGTCCTGGCTCATCGGCCCGGTGTTCCTCGCCCTGACCCTGGTCATCGCGGTCGGCCCCGTGCACTCCTGGCTGCGCGGGAAGGGCGTGCCTGGCTGGCTCGCGTCCACCGCGCTGGTGGTCTGCGTGTACGCGATCCTGCTGTCCCTGGTCGCCGTCCTGGTCGTGTCGGCGGCGCGGCTGGCGACGGAGCTGCCCCGCTACGCCGACCGCGCCGGCGCGCTGGTCGACGCCGCCGCGGGCGAGCTGGCCGCGTTCGGCGTGGGCGCGGAGCAGCTGACCAGGCTCGCCGACGGCCTGGACGTCGGCCGGCTCGCGGGCGTCCTCGGCGCGGTGCTGAGCAGCGTGGGCGGCCTGGCGTCCAACATCGTGTTCCTGCTGTCGCTGCTGCTGTTCCTGAGCGTCGACGCGAACACCGTCGGCGAGCGGACCGCGCTGATCGCCGCCGACCGGCCGGACGTCGCGGCGGCCCTGGGCCGGTTCGCGGCGGGCACCCGCAAGTACCTGGTGGTGTCGACGGTCTTCGGCGCGATCGTGGCGGTGCTCGACGGCGTCGCCCTGGCGGTGATGGACATCCCGCTGCCGGTCCTGTGGGCGCTGCTGTCGTTCATCACCAACTACATCCCGAACGTGGGGTTCGTCCTCGGCCTGATCCCGCCGGTCCTGCTGGCGCTGCTGGAGGGCGGCTGGCCGCTCGCGGCGTGGGTGGTCGTGGCCTACAGCGTGCTGAACTTCGTGGTGCAGACCCTGATCCAGCCCCGGTTCGTCGGCGACTCGGTCGGCCTCTCCACCACGGTCACGTTCCTGGCCCTGCTGTTCTGGGCGTGGCTGCTCGGCGCGCTGGGCGCGATCCTGGCCATCCCGCTGACCCTGCTGGCCAAGCTGCTGCTGGTGGACGTGGACCCGCGCGCCCGGTGGGCCGACGCGCTGCTGACCTCCCGCGTGCGGCCCGCCCCGCGCGTGCCGGGGCGGAGCTGACGGGGCCGCCGCCCGGTTGCCGCTCGGGCGGCCCGGACGACCGCCCGAGCGCGGCCGGACCCGCCGGCGCACGCGCACCCAGGGAGCGCGTGCGCCGGCGGCTCGTCGCCGCGGGGCGTCCCGGCTCGGCTCAGCGGCCGAGGGGCGTCACAGGTCGAGCCCGGTCAGGACCAGGACGCGCGGGTCGGTCAGGTCCTCCATCGCCGCGTGCACGCCCTCGCGGCCGGTGCCGGACTCCTTCACACCGCCGTAGGGCATCTGGTCGGCCCGGAAGCTCGGCACGTCGCCCACGATCACGCCGCCGACGGCCAGGCGCTTGGACGCCTGGAACGCCACCCGCAGGTCGTGCGTGAACAGGCCCGCCTGGAGCCCGAACCGCGACGCGTTGACCTTGGCGAAGGCGTCCTCCACGGAATCCACGGCCGCCAGCACCAGCACGGGGCCGAAGACCTCCTCCTCGACCACCTTGCAGCCCTCGGGCACGTCGGCCAGCACGGTGGGCGCGTAGGTCGCGCCGGAACGCGTGCCACCGGTCAGCACGCGCGCGCCCGCGGCCACCGCTTCTTCCACCCAGGACTCGACCCGCCGCGCCGCCGCCTCGTTGATCAGCGGGCCGACGTCGGTCGCCGGGTCGTCGGGCGCGCCCGTGCTCAGCTTGCGCACGTGCGCCACGACGGCGTCGGCCACCGAGTCGTAGACGTCCCGGTGGACGTACACGCGCTGGACCGAGATGCACGACTGGCCGCCCTGGTACATCGCGAACGTGGCGATGCGCTGCGCCGCCCAGTCCAGGTCCGTCCAGTCGGGACAGACGACGGCCGCCGCGTTGCCGCCCAGCTCCAGCACCACGTGCTTGCGCGGCACGCGGTCCAGGATGCCGTAGCCGACCGGGCCCGAGCCGGTGAACGACACGACCGGCAGGCGCGGGTCCTCGACCAGCTCGCCGGCCACCTCGTTGGGCACCGGCAGGACCGACCAGGACCCGGCGGGCAGGTCGGTCTCGGCGAGCAGGGAACCCAGCAGCAGCGCCACGAGGGGAGTGGCGGGCGCGGGCTTCACGATGATGGGCGCGCCCACCGCGATGGCCGGCGCGACCTTGTGCGCGACCAGGTTCAGCGGGAAGTTGAACGGCGCGATGCCCAGCACCACGCCGCGCGGCTCGCGGCGGACCAGGGCCATGCGGCCGGTCGCGGCCGGGTCGGTGTCCAGGCGCTGGAGGTCGCCGGAGAAGCGGCGCGCCTCCTCCGCGGCCCAGCGGAACGTCGACACGGCCCGCGACACCTCCATCCGCGACCACTTCAGCGGCTTGCCGGACTCGGCCGTGATCAGCGCGGCGACCTCGTCGGCGCGCTCGGCGAGCCGGCGGGACACGTGGTCCAGGGCGGCGGCGCGGGCGTGCGCGGGCAGGGCGGCGAACTCCTCCGCCACGGCGGAGGCGGCGGCGATGGCGCGTTCGACGTCGTCCGCCGACGCGTTCGAGGTGGTGCCGGCGAGCGCACCGTCGTGGGGGCTGCGCACCTCCACCACGTCGTCGCTCGTCGCGGCCTGTCCCGCTACCCAGTACGGGGTGTTCATCGCCCAACTCCTTCGGTGATGGCCTGTCGCGGCGCTTCGGCGCGCCCCGGCGGGTCGTCCGGGACGACCGGTGGCGGGTGGGGCGCGTCGCCGTGCGCCTGACCGGTGAGGACGGCCACGCCGGGCGCGTGGCACGCCGTCCCGGCCACGGGGGTCCGCCCGGCGGACCCGACCGGTGCTGATCCGACCGGTGCTGATCCGACGGCGGTCGACCCGACCGCCGCCGACCCGACTGCCGCTCGCCCGCTCGGCGTCGACGCGACCGGTGTCGACGCGAGCGTCGACCCGAGTCCCGTCGCCGCGAGCGCCGGCCTGACCTGCGTCGACGCGACCGGCGCCGTCCCGCGTCCGGCGCGCCGCGGCGACCCGGGTGCGGGCAGCGGCGTGGGCGGTCGGAGCACGGGTCCAGCATCCGTCCTCGGACGCCCGACCGCCAGTGTCGGAAATGGCCAAGGACGGCGTCGACCCTGTACAAAGTGCCCATGCCGCTGACGCTCGCCGGCCTGGTCCGGGAAGTGGGGCTGACGGTGCACGTCGACCCCGGACCGGACCGACCGGTCGCCTGGGTGCACAGCACCGAGCTGGCCGACCCGACGCCGTTCCTGGCGGGCGGGGAGCTGCTGCTGACCACCGGCATCGCGCTGGGTCCCCACCGCGCCTACGTCCGGCGGCTGGTGGACGCGGGCGCGGCCGGCCTCGGCTTCGGCACCGGCCTCAGCCACGACCACGTGCCCGCGGGCCTGGTCGAGGCCGCGCGCGAGGCGGGCCTGCCGCTGGTCGAGGTGCCCCGCGAGATCCCGTTCATCGCGATCACCAAGGCCGTGTCGCGCGCGGTCGCGGCCGACGAGTACGCCACCCTCGCCCGCACCAGTGACGCCCAGCGCGTGCTCACCCGCGCCGCGCTGACCTCCGCGGCGGCCGTCGTGCGCAGGCTGGCCGGCCTGGTCCGCGGCGCGGTGGGGCTGCTCGACGCGGCCGGCGACCCGGTGCACGTCCACGGCGACCTGCCCGACCTGCGCCCCGAGGCCCAGCGGCTCGGCCCCGGCCCGGCCGGCGCGGCGTGGCGGGCGGGCGACCGGCACCTCGCGATGCAGGCGCTCGGCCGGCCCGGCTACCTCGCCGTCGCCACCGCCGCGCCGCTGGACCCCGCCGACCGCACCGTCGTCGACACCGCCGCGTCCCTGCTGACGCTCGCGCTCGCCCGGTCGGACGACGTGGACGTGGTGCGCCGCGAGCTGCGGACCGCGCGGTTCCGCCTGCTGCTCGCCGGCGTGCCGGTCCCCGACGCGCCCACCGGCCCGTTCCGGGTCTTCGTGCTGCCGAAGGGAACCGAGCAGCCGCCCGGCTTCTGGGCCGAGCACGACGGGCACGTCGTCGTCCTCGCCGCCGAGCTCGACCGGCCCGCCCACGCGTCGAGCCCGGTGGACGCGTCGGAGGTCGCGCGCGGCTACCGGGAAGCGCTGCGGGCGCGGGACGAGCACGTCGCGACGTTCGAGGAGGTGCCCGGCGCCGGCCTGCTGGCGGCCGACGCCGCCCGGCACGCCGAAACGCTGCTCGCACCGCTGGACGCGCGGCTGCGCGACTCGTTGCGGGTCTGGCTCGCCTGCCACGGCCAGTGGGACCGGGCCGCGGCCCGGCTGGGCGTGCACCGGAACACCATCCGGAACCGGGTGCGGCGCGCGGAGGAGCTGCTGGGCCGCTCGCTCGACTCGCCGGGACTGCGCGCGGAACTCTGGTTCGCCCTGCACGCCGGGCAGTAGGCTGTGCGCGGCGCCGCCGCGTCCACATCCCATCCCAGGGGGACACCTTGGCGCGCAGACGTCTCTTAGCCCACGCCGCGGCAGTCACCACCCTCACCGCGGGGCTGGTCACCGCGGCGTTCACCGGCACCGCGAGCGCGTGCAGCTGCCTTCCCGGCGGCGAGGCCGCCAAGTACCACCGCGCGGACCACGTGTTCGTCGCGGTGGTGCTCAGCGAACGGCTCGAACCCGGCAGCCGCTACATCTACTCCACGAAGGTCGGCCACGAGTACAAGGGCGACGTGCCCCGCCGGGTCGAGATCACCACCCACTACCAGGGCACGGCGTGCGGCATCCGGCTCACCGTGGGCGCGAAGTACCTCGTGTTCGCGCACGGCGACAGCGGCGACCGCCAGGTGGAGTCGACCCAGTGCAGCGGCACCCGCCTCGCCTCGGGCGGCCCACCGAGTACGAGCCTGCCGCCCGGCACGACCGCGTCCGCCGCGCCCACCTGCGCCACCGCCGCGCCGTGACGCCGCACGAGCCGACACCTGGAGGGGTATTACCTTGGCGAGCTTGCGAACCCCGACCCACGCGGCAGCCGTCGCGACGGTGGTGGCGGGCCTGCTGACCGCCGTGACCACGGGCACCGCCGGCGCGTGCAGTTGCATCCCCGGCGACGACGAGCCCCAGCGGTACGCACGGGCGAGCCACGTGTTCGCCGGCGTGGTCGTGAGCGAGGAGCCGGTCACCGGCGACCCGGACGTGGGCCACGACGACAAGTACCGCTACGCGGTCCGGGTCGGTCGCGAGTACAAGGGCGACGTGCCGCGCCGGGTGGACGTGCTCACCTCCACCAGCGGGGCGGCGTGCGGCGTGCGGCTCACCGTGGGCGTGAAGTACCTGGTGTTCGCGCACGGCGACAGCGGTGACGGCGCGGTCGAGACCAACCTGTGCAGCGGCACGCGCCCGGCGTCGGGTGGTCCGCCGAGCACCGCGCCCTCGCCGACGGCGACCACCACACCGCCCACGACGCCCTGCGCTACCGCGGTGGCGTGACACGAGGGCCGTGGTCGCGGGCGCGCCTGCCCGCGACCACGGCCCGGTCGTGCGGGCGCGGCCTGCCGGCAGGACGTGGGCGGGTCCCGATGGCCGCCGCGGTCCCGGTCGTGGGGGAAAGCGCCTGTGCGCCGGCCGGGTGGCGGCAGCCGGTGCTCGGAGCGGGTCGGGCGTGCGTCAGGTCGTGGGCGGGGTGCCCGGCGGCCTCACACCTCGTCGACCGGCGCGTGCTCGTACTCCTCGTCGGGGTCCGACTCGGTGTCCACCACGTCCCTGGTGCCGTCCACCTCGCCCAGGGCGTCCAGCTTCGCCTCCGGGTCCTCGATGAACTCGTTCAGCGTGGGCTCCCGCTCGTGTCCGGTCATGACGGGGGTCTACCCGGCGCGGCGCGGTGCCGAACCTCCCGGTCCCCCGCCGACGGGCACGAACGGGGTGTTTGTGTCCGGAGCACTACGGGTAGGTGGACGCGGAACGACCAAACGGGTAGCCCGCTCCTGATCGCGGCCGGTAGGTTCCGCCGACGAACGCGGCGCACGAACGGCTCTGGGGACACCAGCGGAGGTCGACCGGATGTGGGACGGGGACCTGACCGGAGAGGTGATCGGCGGGCGCTACGCGTTGGGCGACCTCTACGGGTCGGGCGGCATGGCCGACGTGTACCGGGCGTTCGACACCAGGCTGGACCGCAGGGTCGCCATCAAGCTGTTCCAGGGCAGCGCCACGCGCGAGGACCGGGTCCGGCTGGACCGCGAGGTGCAGGTGCTGGCCGCCCTCCGCTGCCCCGGCGTGGTCGCGGTGTACGACACGGGGTCGTTCCAGGGCCGCCCGTTCTTCGTCATGCAGCCCGTCGAGGGCGGGACGCTGCGCCGCCGGATGCGGGAGCCGCTGCCGCCGGGCGTGGTGGCGCGGATCGGCGCGCAGGTGGCCGAGGTGCTCGCCCACGTGCACCGGCACGGCGTGGTGCACCGGGACGTGAAGCCGTCCAACATCCTGCTGGAACCCGATGAGCGCCGCGCCTACCTGGCCGACTTCGGGCTGGCGCTGCAAGCCCACGTGACGCGGGTGACCCGGTCCGGGATGCTGGTCGGCACCGCCGGCTACCTCGCGCCGGAACAGGTGCGCGGCGCCGAGGTGGGGCCGGCCGCCGACGTCTACGCGCTCGGCCTGGTGCTGCTGGAGTGCCTCACCGGGCGTCCCGAGTACCCCGGCGGCGACACGGAGGCGGCCCTGTCCCGCCTGCACCGCGAGCCGCGCGTGCCGGAGGGGTTGCCCGCGCCGTGGATCGCCGCGCTGACCGCGATGACCCGCTCGCTGCCCACCAGGCGCCCCGACGCCGCCGAGTGCGCGGCACTGCTCACCGAGGCGGAGCGGGCCGGGGCGGCCCCGTCGACGGAGGTCGTGCCCGCGTCGCGCGTGCCGGCCCCGGTGGTGCGGGTCGACGCCCCGCCGGTCGACGCCCCGCCGGTCGATGTCGGGCCGGCCGAGGTGGGGTCGGCCGATGTCGGGTCGGCCGAGGTCGGGTCGATCGAGGTCGCGTCCGCCGGGGCCGTGCCGGTCGACGCCGCGCCGGCGCGGCGCGGACCGGCCGAGGTCCCGCGCGCCGGGCTCGCGCGGGCCGGGGCTCCACCGGCCGGGGTCCCGGCCTCCGACCCCGTACCGGTGCGCCCGTCGTCCCGCCGGAAAGCCGTGCTGGTGCTCAGCGGCGTCGTGGCGGCCGTCGGCGTGCTGGCCGTGGTGGTGGCCGTGAACCTGCCCGGCGCGGAAACGCGGCAGCAGTCGGGGCCACCGGTCACAATCGACGCCACCGCCGTGCCGCCACCGAGCGCGTCCACCGTGACGGTCGTCCGGGAGCTGCCCGCGCCGACCGAAGCGCCCCCGTCCACCTCGCCCACCGGGTCCGCGCGGGCCGTCCCGCCCGAGGACCGACCCGCCGCCGACGACCCCTCGCCGCAAACGACCGCCGAACCCCCGGCCGGTCAGGGCCGGGGACAAGGGCAGCACCAGGACCACGACCGCCCGTCGCCGCCCACGGGGAAGGGCAAGGGCAAGCCCGAGCACCGCGGCGGCAAGGACGACGGGGGCTGAGCGGACCCCGGCGACGCCCGTCCGCCGCGGGCGGTCAGCGCAGCGCGGGCAGCAGCTCGTCCCGCGCGAACTCCAGGAACTCCTCCTGGTGGTCACCGCCGACCTGGACCAGCGCCAGGTCCGTGAACCCGGCGTCGGCGAACGCCCGCGCCGCCTCCGCGATCGGACCCACCTCCGCGCCGCACGGGATCTGCTCGGCCACGTCCTCCGGCCGCACGAACTGCGTCGCGCCCGCGAACCCGGCCGGGCCGGGCAGCTCGGCGTTCACCTTCCACCCGCCCGCGAACCAGCGGAACTGCTCGTGCGCGCGGGCCACGGCCTTCTCCCGGTCCCGGTCCCAGCACACCGGCAGCTGCCCGATCTTGCGCGCCTCGCCGCCCTGGAACACGTCCCAGCCCTGGCTCAGCTCGGCGTCCGGCTCGGTGGCCACCATCGCGTCGGACAGCGGCGCGAACGTCTGCACCGACTGGCTGCCGGACACCGCGACCGCCAGCGGCACCCGCTTCTCCGGCAGGTCCCACAGCTTGGCCGAGTCCACCCGGAAGTGCTTGCCCGCGTAGTTGACGTGCCCGCCGTCGAACAGCATCGAGATGATCTCCACGGCCTCCCGCAGCATCTCGTGCCGCACGTTCACCGGCGGCCAGCCCCGTCCGACGACGTGCTCGTTCAGGTTCTCGCCCGCGCCCAGCCCGAGGGTGAACCGGCCGTCGCTGAGCAGCTGCACCGTCGCCGCCTTCTGCGCGACGACCGCCGGGTGGTAGCGCATCGTCGGGCACGTCACGTAGGTCATCAGCTCGACCCGGTCGGTGACCTGGCTGACCGCGCCCAGCACGCTCCACGCGTACGGCGCGTGCCCCTGCTCGGCGAGCCACGGGAAGTAGTGGTCGCTCATGACCTCGAAGTCGAACCCGGCCCGCTCGGCCCGCGCGGCGTGGTCCACCAGCGCCTTGGGTCCGGCCTGCTCGGTCATCAGCGTGTAGCCGATCCGCACGGTTCCTCCTACGCCATCGGCAGGTCGGTCAAGTCCGCCCGCAACTGGTCGAGTTCCTCGTAGACGGCGGACGCGCCGTGCTCGCGCAGCTCGGCCTCGCCGAAGCCGCCGGTCCGCATCGCCACCACCGGCAGCCCGGCGCGGCCGGCCGCGTCGCAGTCCCACACCGAGTCACCGATGACGACGGCCCGGCCCTCCGCGTCGACGCGGCTCAGCGCCACCTCGATCAGGTCGGGCGCGGGCTTGGACTTCTCGACGTCGTCGGAGGACGTGGTCACCACGCCGCTGACGTCGAGGAGCTTGACGTAGTGGTCGACGTGGTGGCGCTTGCCGGAACTGGCCAGCACGACGGTGAAGTCCTGCTCCAGCGCCGCGGTGACCAGCCGGTGCGCGCCCTCCAACGGCCGGATCTCGGCGAGCATCGGCTCGAACGCGGCCTCCCACGCCTGGCGGAGGCCGTCGCCGTGCTCGTCCTCGACGCGCTGGCCGGCGACGGCGGCGACCAGCTTGTCCCCGCCCATGCCGATGGCCCGGTGCAGGCGCCACGTGGGCACGGTGATGTCGAAGCGCCGGAACGCCCGGAACCAGGCGACGGCGTGGTGGTAGTTGGTGTCGACCAGCGTGCCGTCCACGTCCAGGACCAGCGTGTTCCTCATACCGGCGTGGTTAGCCCGACCGGCCCACCGGCAAACCGCGCCGGTACGTCACCGCTTCACACGTCCGGGTGGGCGGCGGGCCGGGTCCGGCTCCCGTGATCGGCCACGTCGCCGGCCGGCGGCGAGCCGCGCCACGGGCGAGGCCGACCGGTCGGCGCGCGATCCCCGGCCCCGCTCGCCGCCGGCCGGAAGAGGATCCGCGTGGTCGCCCGCCGCCGTCCTCCGCCGGTCAGCGCAGGAACTCGGTCACCAGCCGCGTCCACTCGGCGGGCGCCTCCAGCGCCGGCGCGTGGCCGCTGTCCAGCTCGGCCCACCGCGCGCCGGGGATCCCGTCGGCCAGCGCGCGGGTGGACGACGGGGTGATCAGGCGGTCGTGCTTGGTGCCGATGACCAGCGTCGGCAGGGCGAGCCGCGGCAGGTCCTCGGTCACGTCCAACCGCTGCACCAGCTCCACCTGCTCGTCCACGCCCGCGGGCACGGTCGCCGCGATGATCTCCAGGAAGCCCGCCACCTGCTCGTGGGTCATGGCGCGGCGGAACGGCTCGCCCAGCAACACCGACATGACGAACCGGGCGAGCGCCGCGCGGTCCCCGTCGAGCAGCCGCCGCCACTCGGTGGTGCGGGCCAGCGACTCCTCGTCCACCCGCGCGAACCCGGCGGTGAGGACCAGGCCGGTGACCCGTTCGGGATACCGCAGCGCGGCGCGCACCGCGACGGCGCAGCCCAGCGAGTACCCGAGGATCGCGAACCGGGGCGTGTCACCCGCGGCCGTCACCAGCCGGTCGGCCAGGTCGTCCAGGTGCAACGGCCGCGCGGCGCGCGGCGTGTCGCCGGAACCGGGGAAGTCCACCGGGAACACCGCGCGGTCGCGGGACAGGGCGGGGATGAGCGGGCCGAAGTTCGCGCGCGCGGTGCCGCCGGCGCCGTGGGCGAGCAGGAGAGCTGTGGTCACGCGGAGGATTCTGCCGGGCCGGGTGCGTGCGGCGTGGCGGGTTCTTCGGGGTCACCGCGCACGACCGTCGCCCCGAGCCGGCGGTTCGCGCCCGCCTGCCGTGATCCGTGCCACGGCCATCGGCGGGGGTCACTCGGCGGACAGGTGCACGCGGACCGTCGTGCCGCTCTCGCCCGTGTGGACGCGCACGAGGTCGCACAGCAGGTTCACCAGCACCGCGCCGTACCCGCCGTGCGCGGACGGCGCGGGGGTGCGGCGGCCCACCATCGGGTTCGTCATGCGGCCACGGTCGCGCACCTCGCACACGACGTCCCTCCCGTCCTGCCACAGCAGCAGCACGCCGTGCCCCCGCGCGTGCACCACGCTGTTGGTGGTCAGCTCGTTGACCGCGATCACCAGGTTCTCCACCCGGTCCCGCGGTAACCCGGCGTCCAGCGCGAACGACGCCACCAGCCGCCGCGCGGCGACCAGGCCGCCCGCGTCGAACGGCAGCAGGCGCGCGTCCGGCGGCGGCGCGGGCAGCGGCCGGTTGAACTCCTCCGCGACCTCGAACGGCTCCCGGTAGCCGGGACTGGCCCGCCGGCGGGCGCCCTCGACCACGACCGGGTGGGTGGCCTCCGCGTCGCGCAGCACGTCCGGGCCCAGCGCGCCGACGTCGTACGGGCACAGGATCCACGCCGGCCGGTCCGCGAAGGCGGTGTTGATCAACGCCTCGTGCTGCACGCACGCCGGGTACTCCAGCGCGGTGCGCCCCGGCCAGACCGGCTCGCCGACGATCCGGACCCGGCAGCCGGGCGCGTTGTCCGTGAACGCGCCCAGCACACCGGGGATGATCCGGCCGGGGTTGCGGCCGGCCCGCGCCATGTCCAGGAACTCGACCTGGTCGGCGTGCGAGCCCAGGCCGTCGCGCAGCAGTTCGAGGTTGGCCGCCGGCACGGCGACCAACACGTGCTCACCGGCCGACAAGCCCTCACGCACGAAAGGCACCGTTCCCGCGAGGAACTGCCCGGCATCGCGGTAGAGCAACGCCTCGTGCACGAAATCGACCACTGGCCAACCCCCGAACGGTGTGCTGCAGGAGGTCTGCCCCGTGCAGTATCGCCCTCAAACGCCCTGCTGTGGGCTTCGTCGCAGGCATACCCGTTCGGCCGGGTCCAAACCCCTGGCCGCCTCCGCCGCCACGATCGCGGCGAGGCCGGGCGTCGGCTCCGCCACCTCCCGGAACCCCAGGCGCTCGTAGTACGGGGCGTTCCACGGGATGGCGCGGAACGTCGTCAGCGTCAGCCCTCGCAGGCCGCGCGCGGCGGCCCAGTCCTGGACGTGGTCGAGCAGCGCCGCGCCGATGCCCCGGCGCGCGTGGTCGGGGTGCACGCTGACCTGTTCGACGTGCGCGTACCCGTCGACGGGTTCGGCGGCGATCCAGGCGACCGGCTCCGGGTCGGCGGCAACCCAGACGTGCAGGCCGCGCAGCACGTCGAGCGGCATGGGGTCGTCGTCGGCGATGTCGGGCATCCCGTGCGCGCGGAACGGCTCGCCGGACGCCACCTCGATGGCCTGGAGGGTCGGGAACTCCGCGGGCAGCGCTGGTCTGATCTGCACGCCCGCATGATCACCCCGGTGTGAAGGTCGCTTCAACCCCGTCGGCGAGCGCTTCGAGGAGCCGTGCGGCCAACGTCTCATCCGAGTGGTCCAGTTCCAGCTCGGCGACGCTCTGCCCCGCACCCA
Source organism: Saccharothrix australiensis (assembly GCF_003634935.1). Classification (NCBI taxonomy): domain Bacteria; kingdom Bacillati; phylum Actinomycetota; class Actinomycetes; order Pseudonocardiales; family Pseudonocardiaceae; genus Saccharothrix; species Saccharothrix australiensis. The sequence goes on along the minus strand of NZ_RBXO01000001.1, from coordinate 5,875,600 downwards.
GCGGGCTGACCCGGAGGGAGCCGGTGCAGCCGTCGTCGGCCAGCGCCGTCCACGACAGGACCAGGCGGTCCAGGTCGGCGGTCAGGCGCACCTGCGCCAGGCGGTCGCCCGCGCGGAGGATCAGGACGCCGTCGTTGACGCCGACCAGCTCCCAGGGCTCGGGCAACCAGCCGGCGACCTTCTGCGGTTCGGCCGCGGTGGCGAACACCAGATCGGGTAGGGCCGCGATGTCACGTCGCACCGTAATCACTCGACCGGGTTACCCCGACAGCCTGAGCCCATGCCTGCGACCAGCGGTTTCGCCCGAACCGCCGCCGACTTTGCCACCCGCGCCGCACCCAGGGGCGCGGAATGTCCCGACTCCGACGCAGCCGAGGCTCCACGCATCTTCTTTTGGAGCAACGGGACCACAGCAGGGGGACCACGACGGCGGGGTGGCCGGGAGCCAGGCAGGTCTTGGACGGTCGTCGGGGGCGCTACGCACAACGACCACCCCTTCGACCGGGTACGAATCCGCCGGGCGGACCTCCCGTCCGTTCGGCTTCGACCCGTCACCGACCCCGGGAGCGGTGCTGCGCCAAGCCCGACAGACGGGGGATCGCGGCCGAGCGAGGGTCTCGTCGTCGGGGTGGCCGCTCTGCTCAGCGTTCCCGACGACCGTCCAAGACAGCCCACCAGCGGCCCGGAAGGCGAGTGGCACGTCGGTCGCGTCGTCGAGCGCGAGCACGTGGTCGGGAGCGGGGTCCGGTCACTTGGCCTTGGTGGGCGGGGTCCGCTGGGCGGGGATGGCCCGGCCCGTCGCCGCCGCCGCCACGTCCGGGTAGTGCGGGAACAACCGGTCCAGGTCCATGCGGCCGAACACCCGCCGCACGTGCGGCGGCACGGCGGCCAGGCGCAGCCAACCGCCGGCGCGCTGGGCCCGCGCGCGGGTGCGCACCAGCGCGCTCATCGCCTGCGCGCCGCAGAAGGCGACCCCGGACATGTCGAGCACGATCCGGTCCCGCCCCTCGGTCACCAGGCGGTCCAGCTTGTCCAGCACCCGGCGGGCGCCCGCCAGGTCGAGTTCCCCGGTCGCCACCACCACCGCGCACCCCGTCCGGTGGGATTCGACCGACAACGCCAGCATCCCTGGTCCTCTCACGCCACCCGGCACATCTCGTCCTCACCCGTTCCCGCCAGGCGGAGCAGCAGCCCCTCCCTGGTCGACCACGGGCAGATGGCCACCTCGTCGTGCCCGGCGGCCGTCATCAGCGCCTCGGCCACCCGCGCGCCCGCCAGGCACTGGCCCGCGCGGTGCCGGGAGATGCCGGGCAGGCGGGCACGCTTCCGCGCCGGCATCGACGCCAGGCGCGGTATCCAGCGCCGCAGGTCGTCCACGTGCAGCGACCGGCGCACGCAGGGCCCGTCGCGCTGGGGTCTCGCGCCGGAGAGCCGGGCGAGCTGCTGGAACACCTTCGAGCACCCCACCGCGAAGTGGCCGCGCACGTCGCCCAGCGCCGCGCGCACGTCGGCCCGCACCACCGCCGGGTCCACCGGGTGCCGGGTCACCGTGCGCGCACCGTAGGGGAGGGAGGCGACGACGGACGGCTCGCCCTCGGCGCCCGCGGCGACCTCGACCGTGCCGCCGCCGATGTCCAGCACCAGCAGCGGCCCCGCCTGCGCGCCGAACCAGCGGCGCGCGGCGAGGTAGCTCAGGCGGGCCTCCTCGGCGCCGCTCAGGACGGTCAGCCTCGTGCCGGTGCGGCGCGCCACCTCGCCGAACACCTCGGCGGCGTTCGGCGCGTCACGCAGCGAGGACGTCGCCCACGGCACCACCTGGCGCACACCGGCGCGGTCGGCCACCTCGCCCGCCTGCCGGACGGCCGCCACGACCTGCTCGACACCGGAGCGGCACAACCGCCCTTCGTCGTCCAGGGCCAGGTCCAGGCGCAACCTGGTCTTGTGGGACAGCACGGGGCGCAGCAGCGAGCCCTCGACCACGACCAGGTGTGCGCTGAAGCAGCCGACGTCGAGCACGCCGACCCGACCTGTTCCTCCGGACATCCGTAACCACCAAACCGCCACTGGACGAGGTACCGGGGGGTGCCCACAGCGACATCGGGTGAAACCCCCGCTGATTTCCATAGCTGTACGTAGTAGTACCCCGATTGTTCAGCACCCCGCGTCGCCCGAAGGTGGGGTGTCGGTGGCGTGAGGTCCACGCCACCCGCGCGGCGGTCGGGTGGGCGGGGGATTTCCCGGTCCGACGGTGCGCCGCGGACGCGACCGACTGCCCGTCGCGCGGGATCGATGCAGGTCGGGTGACGTGCACGGGTACGCGGGAACCGGGCCGTCCCGGCGGGCCGTCAGCGCCGGTCGCCCCCGCGCTGCGGCGACAGCGGCCCGCACACCGCCGCCGCGAGGATGGCCTGCTCCACCGCCTTGGCGTCGCGCGGGAAGTCGGCGAACCGGGTCAGGCTGAACACCCACAGGGCCAGCGCGCAGCCGACGGCCGCGAGCCGGATCGGCGCGGGCGTGCCGGGGTGCCGGATGTTCGCGGCGACGTGGAAACCGGTCAGCAGCAGCGGGGTGAGGCCGAACAGCAGCGGGGTGTGCCAGTCCGCCCGCCACGGGCGCACGATGCCCGAAGCGCCCGCCGGCGGGTCGTCGCCGCGCGGCGTCCGGAGCGACAGGCGGCGCTCGTTGAGCTGGCCGAGGTAGCTCTCCCGGCCCAGCACGGGCCGCCCGGCCGCCGCGGTGGCGCGCGGCGCCAGTTCCGCGCCCGGGTAGGCCGCCGGCTTCTGAACCCTGGTCGACTGGTCCAGCCAGTGCAGCCACAGGAAGCTCCGCCGCAGGGGCCACCGGCCCCGCCGCGCCACGACGGCGGTGCCACGCCACGGCCGCCGGCCACGACCACGGGTCACGGAGGTGACGTCAGCAGCAGTCCCGCGCCGGTCACGACGAAGACCGCGCACGTCGCCGCCGCCCACGGGACGGCGCGCTGCCAAGCCGCGATCCGCCGCGCCACCCGCGACCCGCGCGGCTCGGTCGCGGACACCCGGCACGCCAGGGCGAACACGCCGAGCCCGAGCAGCCAGGTCAGCCCCGTGCCGGTGAGGGCGGCGCCGAGGCCCGTCACGGCGTGCGGTCCAGCAGCGGGCGGACGAGGCGGTGGATCTCCGGTGACGGGTGGAGACCCAGCTCGGCCCGCAGCCGGTGCCGGTAACCGGTGTACTGCCGCACCGCCTGGGCCGGGTTGCCGTCCGCCAGGTGCAGTTCCACCAGGGTCCGCTGGGCGCTCTCGCGCAACGGGTCGCTGTGCACGGCCGCGAGCGCCGCCTGGTGGGCGCGGTGGTGGTCGCCGGCGCACCGGAAGCGCTGGCTGAGCGCCTCCAGCGCCCGCAGGCGCGCCTCGTGCCACCAGTCCTGCTCGGCGACCAGCCACGGCTGGTCCCAGTCCGGCAGCAGCTCGGCCCGGAGCAGGTCGAGGGCGCGGGCGTCGGGGACGCGGTCGGTCGACACCACGGTGGTCACCAGGCGGCGCGCCGCGTGGAAGTCCACCTCCACGCCCGGCCGCAGCCGCAGCACGTCGTCGTCGGTCTCGACCAGCGGCCCGGTCGGCTTGGCCAGCCGCCACAGGGTGGACCGCAGGGACGCCGCCGCCCGCTTGCCCGGCGCTTCCGGCCACAGCAGGCCCGCGGCGGTCGCGCGGGTCACGGCGGTCTCCCGGATCGCGAGCAGCGCCAGCAGCCTCCGCGCGGCGGGTATGACGTGCAACCGACCGTCGTCCACGCCGAACCCGTCGAGGAGGCGGATCTTGAGGGGCCGGGTCGTGGTGTCGGTCATCGGGACGCCCCATCTGTCGAGGATCGATCGAACTCCTGTCGGATGCCCCCGGATCGCGTCCGCACACCCGCCGCCCGACGAAATTTCCAGGCGTCCCACCAGCGGCGGTGACGCGGCGGTGACGCAGGCGCGCGGGCGCGGTCACGCGGGCTCCCTAGCGTCGGGGGTCCCCGCATCGAGGAGGCGCGATGTTCCTGCACACCAGCAGGTTGCAGTTCGAGGCCAAGCCGACCCAGCCGGACGCGCACTACGCGCGCAAGCTCCAGGAGCTCATCGGCGGCGCCTACGGCGAGATGACCGTGACCATGCAGTACCTGTTCCAGGGCTGGAACTGCCGGATGGAGGGCAAGTACAAGGACCTGATCATGGACGTGGCCACCGAGGAGATCGGGCACGTCGAGATGATCGCCACGATGGTCGCCCGCCTGCTGGAAGGCGCACCCTCGGAGGTGACCGCCAAGGCCGTCGCCGACGACCCCGTGGTGGCCGCCGTGATCGGCGGCATGGACCCGCAGCAGGCGATCGTCAGCGGCGGCGGCCCGACCCTGTCCGACAGCAACGGCGTCCCGTGGAACGGCCGGTTCATCGTCGCCAGCGGCAACCTGATGGCCGACTTCCGGGCCAACGTCGCCGCCGAGGCGCAGGGCCGGTTGCAGACCGCCCGGCTGTACAACATGACCGACGACCCTGGCGTGCGCGACATGCTCCGGTTCAACCTCGCCCGCGACACCGCGCACCAGAACATGTGGCTGGCGGCGATCGAGGAACTCCAGGAGGACGGGCTGGAGGGGCCGATCGTGCCGAGCGCGCTGTTCGACGAGGAGCACCAGGAGCACGCGGCCACCATCTGGCACAACTCGGACGGCCCGGCCGGGCAGGAGGGCCGCTGGGCCTCCGGGCCCACCCCCGACGGCGCGCACGAGTTCAGCTACGTCACCGAGCCGGCCCCGCTGGGCGAGAAGGCGTCCGCGCCCGCGCCGGACCCGCTGCTGTACGCGACCAGCCCGGCCAACCTGGGCCTGATCGAGAAGGCCATCCGCAAGCTCACGTGAGGGGATCCCCTCGGCGCGTGCCGCCCGCACCGGGCGGCACGCGCCCCGGCACGGGAAGGAGCGGTCCGGATGGTCGGTCTGCCGGTGGCGGCGCGGTTGCGCTCGGCCGCGGTGGTGATGGGTCCGGCGTTCGTGGTGGCGGTCGCGTACGTCGACCCGGGCAACTTCGCGACCAACATGGCGGGTGGCGCGAGCCACGGCCACCTGCTGCTGTGGGTCATCGTCGGCGCGAGCCTGCTGGCGATGTTCGTCCAGTACCAGTCGGCGAAGCTGGGCGTGGTGACCGGCCGCAACCTGCCGGAGCTGTGCCGGGAGCACTACCCGCGCCCGGTCGCGGTCCTGCTGTGGGCGCAGGCGGAACTGGTCGCGATGGCGACCGACCTGGCGGAGTTCGTCGGCGCGGCGGTGGCGCTGAACCTGCTGTTCGACGTGCCGCTGCTGCCCGCCGCGCTGATCACCGCCGCGGTGTCGGCGGGCATCCTGGGGCTCGCGCCGGTGCGCAGGCGCGGGTTCGAGTCGGTGATCATCGGGCTGCTCGGCGTCGTGCTGGGCGGTTTCCTCTACCAGGCGCTGCGGCTCGGGCCGCCGACCGGCGCGGCGGCGGGCCTGGTGCCCGGTTTCGCGGGCGCGGACAGCGTGCTGCTGGCCACCGGGATGCTCGGCGCGACCGTCATGCCGCACGTGATCTACCTGCACTCGGCGCTCACCCAGCGGCACCACCACCCGGACCCGGCCGTGCGGGCGCGGACCCTGCGGGCCGGTCGGGTGGACATCGTCGTGGCGCTGGGCATCGCGGGTCTGGTCAACGCCGGCATGCTGATCGTGGCGGCCGGCGCGTTCCACACGGCGGGCGCGCCGCCCCGAAAGTCGTTGGAGGACATGCACTCCGGCCTGGGCGACGTGCTCGGTCCGGGCGCGGCGCTGGCGTTCGCGCTGGCGCTGCTGGCGTCCGGGCTGGCCGCGTCCAGCGTGGGCACCTACTCGGGCCAGGTGGTGATGGAGGGCTTCCTGCGCCGCCGCGTGCCGCCGGCGCTGCGCCGGCTGCTGACGATGGCGCCCGCGCTGTGCGTGCTCGCCGCGGGCGTCGACCCGACGCAGGCGCTGGTGCTGAGCCAGGTCGTGCTGTCGTTCGGCATCCCGTTCGCCCTGGTCCCCCTGGTGCTGCTGGGCCGTCGCGCGGACGTGATGGGCGAGTCGGCCGACCGGCGGGCGACGACGTGGTTCGGCGTGGCGGGCGCGGTGCTGATCTCGGGGCTCAACGTGTTCCTGGTCGTGCGCACGATCACGGGCTGAGGGCCGGGGACACCGGCGTCGGCGCGACTTGATCGGAACAGTGGCCCGCGCGGCGGTAGCGGACCGGTGTCCGGGGTAGTCCGGGCAGGCGTCAAACAGTCGGCGCCGGCGACGGGCACTGGTGCTGGGCGGTGGGCGCGATGGACCTGTTCGACGACGACCCGGTGACCCGGTACCCGCGGCGGCACGTGCGGCGGGTCGACGACCTGCCGCGGCCCGGCGGCACGCCGGACGGCGCGCACCCGGCCCGCGCCGCCACCCACGACCGGCGCCTGATCGCCGCCGACGACCCCGCGGGGCTCGTCAGCCTCCGGAGCGAGTGGCGGCGGGACGCCGTCGTGACCACCGTGGCCGGTGAGGTCGACGCGTCCACCGCCGGGACCGTCCGCGCGGAACTGCTGGCGCGGCTGGACGAGCGCCCCGCGACCCTGGTGGTGGACCTGCGCGGCGTCGGGTTCCTCGGCGCGTGCGGTGTCTCGGTGCTCGTCGGGGTCGAGCGGTGCGCGCGTCGGCGCGGCGTCGGCCTGTCCGTCGTCGCCGCCCACCGCAGGGTCCTCCGGCCCTTGCTCGTCACGCGGGCGCACCACGTGCTGCACCTGGTGCCGACGCTGGGCGACGCCCTCGCGTGAGCCCAGCCGGACCCGACCGCCCAGCTCCCCGGTGTGGAGCGAGGGGGGACAGGCGATCCGCGGGTGGTCAGCGGCCGTGCCCGGCGAGGGCGTGCAGCAGCAGGGCCTCCGCGACCGTCATGTGCTCCAGTTCCGAGCGGCTGACGCTCTCGTCGTCGCCGTGGATGCGCGCCCGCGGCTCCTCGCAGCCCCACAGCACGAGGTCCGCCCGCGGGTTCGCCGCCCGCAGCGCCGCGACCAGCGGGATCGAGCCGCCCTGGCCGACGTGCGCCACCTCCGTCGTGCCGTAGGCCGCGGCGAGCGCCGCCTCCACCTCCGCCTGGAACGCGCCGCCGCCCGCCGTGACACCCGCGCCCCGGCCGACGGGGGTGACCACCGGCCGCACCCCGAACGGCGCGACGCCGAGCACGTGCCGGCGCAGCAGGGCGAACGCCCGGTCCGGGTCCTGGTCCGGCGCGAGCCGCAGGCTGATCCGGGCGGTCGCGGACGGGGTGAGGACGTTCGCGGGCCGGGCCGCGCTCGGCGCGCCCGCCAGGCCGACCACGGTCACCGACGGCCGCCCGTACAGCTGCTGCGCGATGGTGCCGGACCCGATGAGGTCCACCTCGTCCAGCACGCCCGCGTCCCGCCGGAACTCCTCGGGCGGCACCTCCGGCCACGGGTGGTCGAGCACGCCGAGGCCGGGCACGGCCACGTCACCGGTCACCGGGTCCTGGAGCGTCGCCAGGATCTGCGCCAGCGTCAGGAAGGCGTCGGGCGCGGGCCCGCCGTGCACGCCGCTGTGCACCTCGTGGCGCAGGGTGCGCACCGCCACGTCGACCACGAGCGCGCCGCGCAGCGTCGACGTCAGCGCGGGCCGGCCGACCGCGAGGTTGCCGGTGTCCGCGACCACGACCACGTCGGCGTGGAACCGGGTGTCGCCCGGATTCGCGGCGACGTGCGCCGCCAGCACGCTGTCGCCGCCCTCCTCCTCGCCCTCCACCACCAGCTTCACGCCGATCGGCAGGTCGGACCCGTTGGCGCGCAACGCCTCCAGCGCGCCCAGGTGCATCACGATCCCCGACTTGTCGTCGGCCGCGCCGCGCCCGTACAGGCGGGTGTCGTCGCCCTCGTCGACCTCCTTCGGCTCGAAGGGCGCGGTGACGGTCCACTTCGACCCGTCGGCCGGCTGCACGTCGTAGTGCGCGTAGAGCAGCACGGTCGGCGCTCCGGGCGGGCCCGGCGCGTCGGCGTGCACCAGCGGCGCGGACGTGCGGCCCTCGTGGGTGACCGCCGTGACGGCCGCTCCGGGCAGGCCCGCGCCGCGGAACAGGGCGGCGACCTTCTCGGCGGTGACCGCGAGCGGCGGGTCCGGGTCGGCGCCGACCGACCGGTCGCGGACCAGCTCGGCCAGCGTGCGCCACAGCGCGGGCAGGTGGCCGCGGACCCGCTCGCGCACGTCGCGCGTCGAGGAGGTCGCGGTCATGGGCAGCCCTCCGGGTGGCCGGGTCCGGCGTGAGCGAGGCGGCGCGGTCGGGCGCGCGGGCCGCGGGCGAACCGCCTCACCGGCATCGTGGCACGGGACCTCCGGGCCGACCGGGCGGGAGCGACGGATGCCACGAAGGTGTGACGGGCTCGTGTTCCGGGAGTCGCGGGCGGCTGGAATTCCGTCCCGAGTGGACTCATCGTCACCGCGTGGAGCCGGATGTTCCACGCCATCCCCGACAGGGGTGATGGGGTGACCTGATGTCATCCCTCGTTCGAGTGAGTCCGCCTCGAACCGCGCTCGGCGCGGGTACCCCTGCCGACGGAGTGTCCACTCGGGAGGCTCCGCGTCAGGAGGGTGTTCAGATGGGCATCGGCGACAAGTTCGACGAGCTGAAGGACAAGGCCAAGGACGCGCTGGGGCAGCACGGCGACAAGGCCCAGGAGGGCGTCGAGCGGGCGGGCGGGTTCGTCGACGAGAAGACCGGCGGGCAGCACTCCGAACAGATCGGGAAGGGGACCGAAAAGGCCCAGGAGGGTCTCCGGAATCTCGGCGAACAGCAGTAGGCCGTCAAGCCGAACGGGGGTCGTCCGTGGACGGCCCCCGTTGTCGTGCACGGTCATTGAAGCCGAACTCCGCGCGCGGTGCCAGTCCGACAATCGGTTTCCCGATGCGGTTGCGCCGAACCCGGTGGACGGCCGTAGCGGGCGGCCGTAGCCCGAGGTACGTTCCGGTTGGCCATTCGCCCACGAAGCGCGCGAATGGCCGCGCGAGGTCTGCGGGGAATTCCGACGCCGTGGTCGGACGTCCGCGAACCAACCGCATTCTCCGGCTCGGGGAGGTTGATTCGATGGGCTCGGCCACCACGTCGGACGACGATCGGATCGCGGTCGTCGGAATGTCCTGCCGACTGCCGAAGGCACCGGACCCGGAGGCGTTCTGGCGGCTGCTGCGCGACGGGGTGGACGCGGTGGGCCCGCCGCCCGAGGGGCGCGCGGGTACCCGCCCCGGCGGCTACCTGGACCGGGTGGACGGGTTCGACGCGGCGTTCTTCGGCGTGTCGCCGCGCGAGGCCGCCGCGATGGACCCGCAGCAGCGCTTGGCGCTGGAACTCGCGTGGGAGGCCGTGGAGGACGCGCGGCTGCCCGCGGTGGCGGCGCGCACCGGCGTGTTCATCGGCGCGGCCTGGGACGACTACACGACCCTGACCTACCCGCACCACGTCACGCCGCACACGCTGACCGGCACCAACCGGGGCGTCGTCGCCAACCGGGTGTCGCACTTCCTCGGCGCGCGGGGCCCGAGCCTGGCGGTGGACACCGGCCAGTCGTCCGCCCTGGTCGCCGTCCACCTGGCGGTGGAGAGCCTGCGGCGGGGCGAGTCGGCGCTCGCGCTGGCCGGCGGCGTGAACCTCAACCTGTCCGGCGCGCGGGAGACGGCGGCGGCCGAGTTCGGCGGGCTCTCGCCGGACGGGCGGTGCTACACCTTCGACGCCCGCGCCAACGGGTTCGCGCGCGGCGAGGGCGGCGGGCTGGTGGTGCTGAAGCCGCTGGTCGCGGCCTTGGCCGACGGGGACCGGGTGTACGGGGTGATCCGGGGCAGCGCGGTCAACCACGACGGCGCGACGCCGGGCCTCACCGTGCCCGCCGCCGAGGCGCAGGAGCAGGTGATCCGCGCGGCGCTGGCCCGGTCGGGGGTGCGGGCGGGCGACGTGCGGTACGTCGAGCTGCACGGCACCGGGACGCCCGTCGGCGACCCCGTGGAGGCGGCCGGGCTGGGCGCGGCGCACCGCTCGCGCGACACGGCGCTGCTGGTCGGGTCGGCGAAGACGAACGTGGGCCACCTGGAGGGCGCGGCCGGGGTCGTCGGGCTGCTGAAGGTGCTGCTGAGCGTGTGGCACGGCGCGCTGCCGCCCAGCCTGAACCACGTCGAGCCCCACCCCGGCATCCCGCTGGACGAGCTGAAGCTGCGCGTGCAGACGTCGTTGACGCCGTGGCCGGGCGAGGGGCCGCGGATCGCGGGCGTGTCGTCGTTCGGGATGGGCGGCACGAACGCGCACGTGATCGTCGCGCAGGCGCCCGACGACGGGCCGCCGGTCGAGCGGTCCGCGCCGTCGGGCGCCTCGTCGGCCCGCGCGGGGTCGGCCCGCGCGGGGTCGGCCGGTGCGGGGTCGGCCGGCGCGGGGCCGGTGCCGTGGCTGGTGAGCGCGAAGTCCGAGGAGGCCCTGTGGGCGCAGGTCGGGCGATTACGCCGGCACGTGGCCGACCGGCCGGACCTCGGCCCGGCGGAGGTCGGCTTGGCGCTGGCCACCACCCGCGCGCGGTTCGCGCACCGCGCCGTGCTGCTCGGCACGTCCACCGCCGGCCCGGACACCGACAAGGCACGGGCGGGTGGTGGCGCGACCGCCGTCGTGGGGCAGCCGGTGGCCGTCGGGCGGGCCACGGACCCCGGCAGGACCGTGTTCGTGTTTCCGGGCCAGGGTGCGCAGTGGGTCGGTATGGGGCATCGGCTGTACCTGGAGTCGCCGGTGTTCCGCGAGGCGATCGACGGGTGCGCGGAGGCGTTGGCGCCGCACACCGACTGGTCGTTGGCGGACGTCCTGGCGGGCGGCCCGCTCGACCGCGTCGACGTCGTCCAGCCGGCCCTGTTCGCCGTGCTGGTCGCGCTGGCCCGGCTGTGGGAGTCGTTCGGCGTCCACCCGGACGCGGTGCTCGGCCATTCGCAAGGCGAAATCGCCGCCGCGCATATCGCGGGCGCGCTGTCGCTGGCCGACGCCGCCCGCCTGGTGGCATTGCGCAGTCGGGCGCTCGGCGCATTGGCCGGGCAGGGCGGAATGGTCTCGCTGGCGCTTTCCTTCGAACGCGCCGAGGAATACCTGGCGCGCTGGCGGGGACGAATAACGGTCGCCGTGGTGAACGCGCCGGGTGTCGTGGTGGTGTCCGGTGCTCCGACGTCGCTGGCCGAATTGATCGAATCCTGCGCGGCCGACGGCATCCGTGCGCGGGCCATTCCGGTGGACTACGCCGCCCATTCGGCCCAGGTGGCGGCCATTCGCGGGCGGCTGCTGGCCGACCTGGCCGGCATCCGGCCGCGTGCGGGCGTCGTGCCGTTCTACTCCGCGGTGACCGGCGGCGTGCTCGACCCGGCCGGCCTGGACGCCGACTACTGGTACCGGAACCTGCGGGAACCCGTGCGGTTCGACCTGGCGTCGGCCGCGCTGCTCGCCGACGGCCACGGCGCGGTGGTGGAGGTGAGCCCGCACCCCGTGCTGGCGCCGTCCCTGGAGCAGACCCGCGAGCTGGTCGGCGCGCGGGGCGTCGTCACCGGCACGCTGCGCCGCGGGCACGGCGGGACGGCGGAGTTCCTGAGCGCGGCGGCCCGCCTGTTCGTGGCGGGCGGGCACGTGGACTGGACGGCGGCGTTCCCGGCCGGCACCGGGGTCGTCGACCTGCCGACCTACGCCTTCCAGCGGCGGTCGCACTGGCTGTCGGCGGTGGAGGTCGCGGGACCGGGCGCGCACGCGGACCCGGCGGACCTCGTCACGGCGCAGGTCGCGTTCGTGCTGGGGCACGCCGACGCCGCCGACGTCGACCGCGGGCTGACGTTCCAGGAGCTGGGGTTCGACTCGGTGGCCGGTGTCGAGCTGCGCAACCGGCTCAGCGCGGCGCTGGACCGGGACCTGCCGTCGAGCCTGGTCTACGACCACCCGACGCCCGAGGACCTGATCGAGCACCTGCGCGCGGCCGAGCGGCCCGCCGGCGAGGCGCGGGACCGGGCCGTCGACGACCGGGCCGGGCGCGCGAGCGCCGCCGACGCCCCGGCCACCGCGGGGGACGACCCGGTCGTCATCGTCGGCATGGGCTGCCGGTTCCCCGGCGGTGTGGCGTCGCCGGAGGACCTGTGGCGCCTGGTGACGGCCGAGGTCGACGCCATCGGCGACTTCCCGCGCGACCGCGGTTGGGACCTCGGCCGCCTGCACGACCCGGAGCTGCGCCGGGGCGGCACCACCTACGTGCGCCAGGGCGGTTTCCTCCGCGACGCGGCCGGGTTCGACGCCGGGTTCTTCGGCATCTCGCCCCGCGAGGCGCTGGCGATGGACCCGCAGCAGCGGCTGGTGCTGGAAACGGCGTGGGAGGCGCTGGAGCACGCCGGGATCGACCCGACCGCGTTGCGCGGCACGCGCACCGGCGTGTTCACCGGCATCTGGTCGTCCGGCTACGCGGTCGGCCACGAGGTGCCCGAGGACCTGGAGGGCTACCTGGTCACCGGCACGGCGACCAGCGTGACGTCCGGCCGCGTCGCCTACCACCTCGGCCTGCGCGGCCCGGCGCTGTCGGTGGACACCGCCTGCTCGTCGTCGCTGGTCGCCGTCCACCTCGCGGTGCGGGCGCTGCGCTCGGGCGAGTGCGCGCTGGCCCTCGCGGGCGGTGTCACGGTGATGGCCACGCCGACCGGGTTCACCGAGTTCTCCCGCCAACGCGGCCTCGCGCCGGACGGGCGCAGCAAGCCGTTCTCCTCGGCCGCCGACGGCACGAGCTGGTCCGAGGGCGTCGGCCTGCTGGTGCTGGAACGGCTGTCCGACGCCCGGCGCAACGGGCACGACGTGCTGGCGGTGGTCGCCGGGACGGCCGTGAACCAGGACGGCGCGTCCAACGGCCTGACCGCGCCCAGCGGACCGGCGCAGGAACGCGTCATCCGGTCCGCCCTGGCGGACGCCGGGCTGCGACCGTCCGATGTGGACGCGGTGGAGGCGCACGGCACCGGGACGACCCTCGGGGACCCGATCGAGGCGAACGCGCTGCTCGCGACCTACGGGCAGGACCGCGCGGAACCCCTGTGGCTCGGTTCGGTGAAGTCCAACCTGGGGCACGCGCAGGCGGCGGCCGGCGTCGCGGGCGTCGTCAAGGTGGTGCTGGCGCTCCGGGCCGGCGTCCTACCGCGCTCGCTGCACGTCGACGAGCCCACCCCGCACGTCGACTGGTCGTCCGGCGCGGTCCGCGTGCTCACGCGCTCCCGAGCCTGGCCCGAGGTCGACCGCCCCCGGCGCGCGGCCGTGTCCGCGTTCGGCATCAGCGGCACCAACGCGCACGTGATCCTGGCCCAGCCGCCGGACGCCGCACCCGCACCGGCACCGGTCGGCGCGGGCGGTCCGGTGGTGTGGGCGTTGTCGGCCAAGTCGGAGCAGGCGCTCGCGGCGCAGGCCCGGCGGCTCCAGGAGTTCGCGCTCACCCACCCGGACGCCACGGCGGCGGCCATCGGCCGGGAACTGCTCGTCCGGGCGAGGTTCCCGCACCGCGCGGCGGTCGTCGGCGCGGACCGGGAGGCGTTGCCGGCGAGCCTGTCCGCGCTGCCGCCGACGCGCGCGGCCCGCGCCGGCAGGACCGTGTTCGTGTTTCCGGGCCAGGGTGCGCAGTGGGTGGGCATGGGGCATCGGCTGTACCTGGAGTCGCCGGTGTTCCGCGAGGCGATCGACGGGTGCGCGGAGGCGTTGGCGCCGCACACCGACTGGTCGTTGGCGGACGTCCTGGCGGGCGGCCCGCTCGACCGCGTCGACGTGGTGCAACCGGCCCTGTTCGCGGTGATGGTGGGGTTGGCGGCGCTCTGGCGCTCGTTCGGGGTCGAACCGGACGCCGTCGTCGGCCACTCCCAGGGCGAGATCGCCGCCGCGCACGTCGCCGGCGCGCTCGCGCTGGAGGACGCCGCGCGCGTGAGCGCCTTGCGGGCCAGGGCGTTGGCGTCGCTGGCGGGCCGGGGCGGCATGGTGTCGGTCGCGGTGTCCGCCGACCGGGCCGCCGACCTGCTGTCCCCGTGGGGCGACCGGTTGACCCTCGCCGCCGTCAACGGCCCCGGCGCGGTGGTCGTGTCCGGCGACCCGGACGCCCTCGACGAGCTGGTGGCGTCGTGCGCCGCCGCCGACCTGCGCGCCCGTCGCCTGCCGGTGGACTACGCCGCGCACTCGGCGCAGGTGGAGGCCGTCCGCGAGCGGCTGTTGGCCGACCTGGGCGACGTCGAGCCCCGGCCGCCGAGGATCCCGTTCCACTCCACGGTGACCGGCGGGCCGGTGGAGTCCGCGGACGCGGCGTACTGGTACCGCAACCTGCGTGAGCCGGTGCGCTTCGACCTCGCCGCGGAGGCGTTGACCGCATCCGGGCACGACGTGTTCGTGGAGGTGAGCCCGCACCCGGTGCTCGTGCCGTCGATGGGCGTCACGGCCACCGGCACGCTGCGCCGCGACCACGGTGACCTGACCGACTTCCTCGAAGCCACCACGAGGGTGTTCGCGGCCGGTGTGGACGTCGACTGGTCGCCGCTGTTCCCGGATGGGGGCGAGCGGGCCGTGCTGCCCGCGTACCCGTTCCAGCACGAGGACTTCTGGCTGACCCCGACGGCCTCCGCGCCACCGCGCGACCGCTACGAGGTCGCCTGGACCCCGGTCACCACGTCGACGCCCATCGACCCGGAGCGCTGGCTCGTGGTGGGCGAGGCGGGCGCACCGTGGCCGGAAGCGTTGCGGGCGCGGGGTTTCCGGGTCGTCCCGGAGCTGCCGGAACCGCCGGACCCGCGTGCCGTGGACGGCGTGCTGTCGTTCCTCGCCCTGCGCGGCGACCCCGATCCCGAGCACCCCGCGCTCCCCATCGGCCTGACGCGCACCCTGGACCTGGTCCGCGCGCCCGCCGTGCCGCTGTGGTGCGTCACGCGGGGCGCGGTCGAGCCGGTCACCGACCCGTGGCAGGCGCTGGTCTGGGGCGTCGGCACGTCCGCCGCCCTGGAGTTCCCCGACCGCTGGGGCGGCCTGGTCGACGTGCCGGACACCCCCGACGACCTCGCGGTGCGACGCCTGCTCGGGGTGCCGGCCTGCGGCGAGGACCAGGTCGCGATCCGGCCGACCGGCGTGTTCGGCCGACGCCTGCGCCACGCGCCCCACCCCGGCGCCGCACCGCGCGCCTGGCGGCCGGGGGGCGCGGTGCTGATCACGGGCGGCACCGGCGCCCTGGGCGCGCGGGTCGCGCGCCGGCTGGCCCGGCAGGGCGCGGAACACCTCGTGCTGGTGAGCCGGCGCGGCCTCGACGCGCCCGGAGCCGTCGCGCTGCGGGACGAACTCGCCGCGACGACGCGGGTCACCGTCGCCGCGTGCGACGTGGCCGACCGCGAGGCGGTGCGGGACCTGGTCGCCCGCACCGGGGACATCCGCGCCGCGTTCCACACCGCGGGCGTGATCCGGTCGACCCGGCTGGCCGACGGCGACCCGGCCGCCTTCGCCGACGTGGTCGCGGCGAAGGTGCTGGGCGCGGCGCACCTGGCCGAGTCCCTGCCCGACCTCGACGCCTTCGTGCTGTTCTCCTCCACCGCCGGGGTGTGGGGCGACGGGCACGGCGCGGCCTACGCGGCGGGCAACGCGTTCCTCGACGCGCTCGCCGCCCACCACCGCGCGCTCGGCCGCGCGACGACGTCCGTGGCGTGGGGCATCTGGGCCGAGGGCGGCATGGCGGCGCTGCCGGACGTCCGGCGGCAGCGGAGCCTGCTGGGGCTCGGGGAGCTGCCGCCGGACCGCGCGCTCGACGCGCTGGGCGACGTCCTGGACCACGACGAGCCGACCGCGATCGTGGCGGAGGTCGACTGGGCGGCGTTCGCCAGGGCCTTCACCCACGCCCGGCCGAGCAGGCTGCTCGCGGACCTGCCCGAGGCGGCCGTCGCGCCCGCGGCGCCGACCGCGCGCCCGGTCGGGCGCGGCGCGGACGTCCTGGCCACCATCACCACCCACGTGTCCGCCGTCCTGGGGCACACCGCGCCACGCGCGCTCGACCCGCGCCAACCGTTCAAGGACCTGGGTTTCGACTCGCTGACGGCGGTGGAGCTGCGCAACCGCCTCGCCGCCGCGTTCGACCGGGACCTGCCCGCGACGCTGGTGTTCGACCACCCGACGCCCGCCCGGCTGGCCGCGCACCTCGCGGGCGAGGCCGATCGCGCGCCGGCGCGGGCGGTGGCGGCGAACGACGAGCCGATCGCGATCGTCGGCATGGGCTGCCGCTTCCCCGGCGGCGTGACGTCGCCGGACGACCTGTGGCGGCTGGTCGAGGGCGGCGTCGACGCGATCGGCGGCTTCCCCGCCGACCGGGGCTGGGACCTGGCCCGCCTGCACGACCCGGAGGGACGCCGCCCGCGCACCTCGATCACCGACCGGGGCGGGTTCCTGGCCGACGCGGGCGGGTTCGACGCCGACTTCTTCGGCATCTCGCCCCGTGAAGCGCTGGCGATGGACCCGCAGCAGCGCGTCCTGCTGGAGGTCGCGTGGGAGGCGGTCGAGTCCGCCGGGGTCGACCCGACCACCCTGGAGGGCAGCCGGACCGGGGTGTTCACCGGCATCTGGTCCACCGGCTACGCGCAGGGCCGCGTCCCGGACGACCTGGAGGGCTACCAGGTCACCGGCACCGCGACCAGCGTCGGCTCCGGCCGCCTGGCCTACCAGCTGGGCCTGACCGGTCCGGCGCTGTCGCTGGACACCGGCTGCTCGTCGTCGCTGGTGGCCCTGCACCTGGCCGCGCGGGCGCTGCGGTCGGGCGAGTGCGACCTGGCGCTGGCGGGCGGCGTGACGCTGAACGCGACACCCGCCCTGTTCACCGAGATGTCGCGCCAAGGCGCGAGCGCGCCGGACGGCCGCTGCAAGTCGTTCGCCGCCGCCGCTGACGGCGCCGGCTGGGCCGAGGGAGCCGGCCTGCTGTTCCTGGAGCGGCTGTCGGACGCGCGGCGCAACGGCCGTCGGGTGCTGGCGGTGGTGCGCGGTTCGGCGGTGAACCAGGACGGCGCGTCGAACGGCCTGACCGCGCCGAGCGGTCCCTCGCAAGTGCGGGTGATCCGGGAGGCGCTGGGCGACGCGGGCGTGGAGCCGTCCGGCGTCGACGTGGTGGAGGCGCACGGCACGGGCACGGTGCTGGGCGACCCGATCGAGGCGCGGGCGCTGCTGGCGGCGTACGGCGGAGACCGGGCCGAGCCGCTGTGGCTGGGTTCGGTGAAGTCGAACCTCGGGCACACCCAGGCGGCGGCCGGTGTCGCGGGTGTGATCAAGGTGGTGCTGGCGTTGCGGCACGGGGTGCTGCCGAGGACGCTGCACGTGGACGCGCCGACACCGCACGTCGACTGGACGTCCGGGAACCTCCGCCTGCTCATGGGGGCGCGGGCCTGGCCCGTGGTGGACCGCCCCCGTCGTGCGGCGGTGTCGGCGTTCGGGATCAGCGGCACCAACGCCCACGTGATCGTCGAGCAGGCGCAGGACGTGCCGGCCGTCGCCGAGGGCGGTCCGGTGGTGTGGCCGCTGTCGGCGAAGTCCGCCGAGGCGTTGCGGGAGCAGGCACGCCGGCTGCGTGCCCACCTCGCGGAGCACCCCGAGGTCGACGCCCGCGCGGTCGGACGCGCGCTGGCCGTCCGCACCTTGTTCGACCACCGGGCCGTGGTCGGCGGGTCGGCGGCGTTGGACGCCTTGGCGGACGGCCGCGACGACGCCGACCTCGTCATCGGTTCGGTGGAGCCGCTGGGGAAGACGGTGTTCGTGTTCCCCGGTCAGGGTGCGCAGTGGGTGGGGATGGGGCGGGAGCTGTACGGGTCGGAGCCGGTGTTCCGCGAGGCGGTCGACGCGTGCGCGGAAGCGCTGGCCCCGCACGTCGACTGGTCGCTCGTCGACGTGGTGCGTGGGGGCTCGTTGGAGCGCGTGGATGTGGTGCAGCCCGCGTTGTGGGCGATGATGGTCGGGTTGGCGGAGCTGTGGCGGTCGCACGGTGTGGTGCCGGACGCGGTGGTCGGGCATTCGCAGGGCGAGATCGCGGCGGCCTGTGTCGCCGGGTTGTTGTCGTTGGCGGACGCGGCGAAGGTCGTCGCCTTGCGCAGCAACGCTTTGGTGTCATTGGCGGGCCTGGGCGGCATGGTGTCGGTGCGCCTGTCCGCCGAGCGCGCGGCCGACTACGTCGCGCCGTGGGGCGACCGGATCACCGTCGCGGTGGTCAACACGGCGACGACCGTCGTCGTCTCGGGTGAACCCGCCGCCCTGGACGAGCTGGTGGCGCGGTGCGAGCGGGACGGCGTGGACGCACGCCGGGTCCCGGTCGACTACGCGGCGCACTCGCCTCAGGTGGAGGTGGTGCGGGAGCGGTTGCTGGCCGATCTGGCGGGTGTGGTGTCGGGTGTGGGTGGGGTTCCGTTCTACTCCACGGTGACGGGTGCGTCGGTGGGGTCGGTGGATGCGGCGTACTGGTACCGGAATCTGCGGGAGCCGGTGCGGTTCGATCTGGCGACGGAGGCGTTGGCGGCCGACGGGTACGCGGTGTTCGTGGAGGTGAGCCCGCACCCGGTGCTCGTGCCGTCGCTGGACGTCGTGTCCACCGGCACCCTGCGCCGGGACCACGGCTCGACTCGGGACTTCCTCCTCTCACTGGGACGTCTGCACGTCGTCGGCGTCGACGTGGCGTGGCCCGGCGGTGGCGCGGCGGTCGCTGCCAAGAGCACGGTGGCGCTGCCGACCTACCCGTTCCAGCACCGGAACTACTGGCTCGACGCCGACCTGACCGACGACGGCACCGGCCACCCGCTGCTGCCGGACTCGGTGGAGCTGCCGGACGGCGGCGTCGTGCTCAGCGGCCGGCTCTCCACCCGGACGCACCCGTGGCTGGCCGATCACGCCGTCGACGGCGCGATCCTCTTGCCCGGCACCGCGTTCCTCGAACTCGTGACCAGGTCGGGCGCGATCGAGGACCTGGTGCTGCACACCCCGCTCACGCTGTCGGAACGCCCGACGCACGTCCAGGTCGCCGTCGGACCGCCCGACGCGGGACGCCGGGCGGTCACCGTGCACTCGCGCGCGGACGACGACTGGGTGCGGCACGCGTCCGGCACGCTCGGCGGCCACGTCGCACCCCGCCGGGCGGACTGGTCCCCGGAGCACGCGCAACCCGTCGACCCGCGGGACTTCTACGCGAGCCTGGCCGACCTCGGCTACGAGTACGGCCCGGCGTTCCGGGGCGTGCGGGCGCTGTGGCGGGGCGCGGACGAGCTGTTCGCCGAGGTGTCCGTCCCCGACGGCGACCGGTACGGCCTGCACCCGGCGCTGCTCGACGCCGCGCTGCAACCGCTGATCCTGCTCAGCCCCGACGCGCGGGTCCGGCTGCCGTTCTCCTTCAGGGGCGTCGCCGTGCACACCGCCGGCGTGTCGGAGGCCAGGGTCCACCTGTCCCGCAAGGGGAACGACACCTACACGGCCACCGTCACCGACCTGTCCGGCACGCCGGTGGCGGACATCGAGGCGGTGACCGTGCGCCCGGCCGAGGCGCCGGCCACCCTCTACCGCACCGACTGGGTGCCGCTGACCGGGAGCACGCCGGTCCCGGTGACACCCGGCCCGCTGCTCACCGCACCGGACGACGCGGACGCCGTGCGCGACCTCGTGCAGCGGGCCCGCGCACTAATCCAGGACTTCCTCGCCACACCGGGGGAACCACGCCTGGCGGTGCCGACCCGCGGTGTCGCGGGCGCGGCCGTGCGCGGCCTGGTGCGCAGTGCCCAGGCCGAGCACCCCGGCCGGTTCGTGCTGGTGGACCTCGACGACGACGCGTCACCGGAGGAGGCGGTGCGCGCCGCGGCCGACGCGGGCGGCGAACCCGAGCTGGCGTTGCGCGGCGGCGAGCGGTTGGTGCCCCGCCGCCTGCGGCACGTGCCGGAACTGCTCGCGCCCGACGGCGCGTACCGGTTGGTGGAACGGGGCACCGGCAGCCTGGACGACCTGGCCTTCGCCGAGCACCCCGAGGTCCCGTTGGCGCCGGGGCAGGTCCGGGTCGGCGTGCGCGCGGCCGGCGTGAACTTCCGCGACGTGCTGATCGCCCTCGGCGTCTACCCGGACCGGGCCGCGCTGGGCGGCGAGGCGGCCGGCACGGTGCTGGCGGTCGGACCGGGCGTCGAGCGGTGGCGGCCCGGCGACCGGGTGATGGGCCTGGTGCCCGGCGCGTTCGGTCCGGTCGCGGTGGCGGACCACCGGCTGCTGGCGGCGATCCCGGACGGCTGGTCGTTCGCGCGGGCGGCGGCGGTGCCGGTGGCGTTCCTGACCGCCTGGTACGGCCTGGTCGACGTGGGCGGGCTGCGCGAGGGTGACCGGGTGCTGGTCCACTCGGGCGCGGGCGGCGTCGGCCTGGCGGCGATCGAGGTCGCCCGGCACCTCGGCGCGGAGGTGTTCGCGACCGCGAGCCCGGCGAAATGGGACCTGCTGCGGCGCCGGGGCCTGGCCGACGACCACCTCGCGTCGTCGCGCACGACCGAATTCGAGCGGCGGTTCCCGCCCGTCGACGTGGTGCTGAACTCGTTGGCGGGCGGGTTCACCGACGCCTCGCTGCGACTGCTCGCGCCCGGCGGCCGGTTCGTGGAGCTGGGCAGGACCGACCTCCGCTCGCCGGACGGCGTGGCGTACCGGCCGTTCGACCTCAACGACGTCGACCCCGAGCGGTTGGCGGAGGTCTTCGCCGAGGTCCGCGCCCTGCTGGTGGCCGGCGCGCTCCGGCCGCCGCCGGTCGCGGCGGGCGACCTGCGGCAGGCCGTCGGGACGTTCCGGGCGATGAGCCGGGGCGCGCACGTCGGCAAGCTCGTGCTGACCGTGCCCCGGCCCCTCGACCCCGACGGCACCGTGCTGATCACCGGCGGCACCGGCGCGCTCGGGCGCGCGGTCGCCCGGCACCTGGTCGCCCGGCACGGGGTGCGGCGACTGCTGCTGGTGAGCCGCACCGGTGGCGTCGCGCCGGACGTGGCCGCCGACGTGACCGTGGCGCGGTGCGACGTCGCCGACCGGGAGGCGTTGGCCGCGGTGCTGGCGTCCATCCCGCCCGACCGACCGCTCACGGCCGTGGTGCACGCGGCGGGCGTCCTGGACGACGCGGTGGTCGAACGCCTCACCGCGGACCAGGTCGACCGGGTGCTGCGGCCGAAGGTCGACGGCGCGTGGCACCTGCACGAGCTGACGCGAGACCTCGACCTGCGCGCGTTCGTGCTCTTCTCCGCCGTCGCGGGGGTGATCGGCAACGCCGGCCAGGCCAACTACGCCGCCGCGAACGCCTACCTGGACGCGCTCGCCGAGCACCGCCACCGGCTCGGCCTGCCCGCCGTCTCGATGGCCTGGGGCCACTGGGCGGAAGAGGGCGGCATGACCGCCCACCTCACCGAGGCGGACCGGGAACGCCTGGCGCGCAACGGAATCCAACCGCTCACCACCGAGCAGGCGCTGGCGATGTTCGACGCGGCCCTGGCCTCCGGTCGGCCCGCCCTGACCACCGCGCACCTCCGGACCGCGCCCGCCCGGCCGCGACCCGCGCCGGCCGCCGACGTCCTCGGCCTGATCACCACCCACGCCGCCGCCGTGCTCGGCCACGCCGGCACCACGGCGGTCGACGCCCGGCGGAGCTTCCGCGACCTCGGGTTCGACTCGTTGACGGCGGTGGAGCTGCGCAACCGCCTCGCCGCGGCCACCGGGGCACGCCTGCCCGCGACGCTCGTGTTCGACCACCCGACGCCGGCCGAACTCGCCGACCACCTGAAGGCGCGGCTGTCCGGTGAGCGCGCGGGAGTCGACGTGCCCGCGCTCACCGCGCCCGCCGCCGCAGACGACCCGATCGTCATCGTCGGCATGGGCTGCCGGCTGCCCGGCGGCGTCGAGTCGCCCGACGACCTGTGGCGGCTGGTCGAGGGCGGCGTCGACGCGATCGGCGACTTCCCGACCGACCGGGGCTGGGACGTCGAACGGCTCTACCACCCCGATCCCGACCACCCCGGCACCAGCTACACGCGGCACGGCGGGTTCCTGGACGACGCCGCCGGGTTCGACGCCGACTTCTTCGGCATCTCGCCCCGCGAAGCGCTGGCGATGGACCCGCAGCAGCGCGTCCTGCTGGAAACCGCGTGGCAGACCTTCGAGCACGCCGGGATCGACCCGACCTCGTTGCGCGGCAGCCGCACCGGCGTGTTCACCGGGCTCTGGTCGTCCGGGTACGCGGGCAGCGCCGACGAAGCGCCGCGCGACGCCGAGGGCTACCTCGCGACCGGCATCTCGCCCAGCGTCACGTCCGGCCGCGTCGCCTACCTGCTCGGCCTGCACGGGCAGGCGGTGTCGGTCGACTCGGCGTGCTCGTCGTCGCTGATGGCGATCCACCTCGCGGCGCAGGCCCTGCGCGCGGGCGAGTGCACGCTCGCGCTGGCCGGCGGCGTCACCGTGATCGTGACACCACTGGGTTTCACGGAGTTCTCCCGGCAGCGCGGGCTCGCCCCCGACGGGCGGTGCAAGCCGTTCGCCGCGGCCGCCGACGGCACGAGCTGGGGCGAGGGCGCGGGCCTGGTGCTGCTGGAGCGGTTGTCGGACGCGCGGCGCAACGGTCGTCGGGTGCTGGCGGTGGTGCGGGGTTCGGCGGTGAACCAGGACGGCGCGTCGAACGGGTTGACCGCGCCGAACGGACCTTCGCAGGAGCGGGTGATCCGGCAGGCGCTGCGCGACGCGGGCCTGCGACCGTCCGAAGTGGACGCCGTGGAAGCGCACGGCACCGGGACGACGCTGGGCGACCCGATCGAGGCGCAGGCCCTGCTCGCCACCTACGGCCAGGGGCGGGCCGAGCCGCTGTGGCTGGGCTCGGTGAAGTCGAACCTCGGGCACACCCAGGCGGCGGCCGGTGTCGTGGGCGTGATCAAGGTGGTGCTGGCGTTGCGGCACGGGGTGCTGCCGAGGACGCTGCACGTGGACGCGCCGACACCGCACGTCGACTGGACGTCCGGCGGTGTCCGCCTGCTCACCGGCAACACGCCGTGGCCGGCCACCGGTCGCCCGCGCCGGGCGGGCGTCTCGTCCTTCGGCGTCAGCGGGACGAACGCCCACCTGATCGTCGAGCAGTCACCGGACGACCCGCCGTCGCCGGCCGCCGCCGAGGGCGGTCCGGTGGTGTGGCCGCTGTCGGCGAAGTCCGCCGAGGCGTTGCGGGAGCAGGCACGTCGGTTGCGCGCTCACCTCGCGGAGCACGCCGGGATCGGCGCGGGCGCGGTGGGTCGTGCGCTGGCGGCACGGACGCGGTTCGCCCACCGCGCCGTCGTGGTCGGCGACCCGTCCGGGTTGGACGCGTTGGCGGACGGCCGCGAATCGCCCTTCCTGATCACCGGTTCCGTGGCGTCATCGGGCAGGACGGTGTTCGTGTTCCCCGGTCAGGGTGCGCAGTGGGTGGGGATGGGGCGGGAGCTGTACGGGTCGGAGCCGGTGTTCCGCGAGGCGGTCGACGCGTGTGCGGAAGCGCTTGCGCCGCACGTGGACTGGTCGTTGGTCGATGTGCTGGACGGCGGTTCGCTGGATCGCGTGGACGTGGTGCAGCCTGCGTTGTGGGCGATGATGGTCGGGTTGGCGGAGCTGTGGCGGTCGCACGGTGTGGTGCCGGATGCGGTGGTCGGGCATTCGCAGGGTGAGATCGCGGCGGCCTGTGTAGCCGGGTTGTTGTCGTTGGCGGACGCGGCGAAGGTCGTCGCCTTGCGCAGCCGTGCTCTGGTGTCGTTGGCCGGGCTCGGCGGCATGGTGTCCGTCGGGCTTTCCGCCGAGCGGGCGGGCGAGTACCTCGCGCGCTGGGGCGATCGCGTGACCGTGGCGGCGGTGAACGGCCCCGGCGCGGTGGTGGTGTCGGGTGATCCGGACGCGTTGTCCGAACTGGTGACGGCCTGTGCGACCGACGACATCCGCGCTCGCTCGCTCCCGGTCGACTACGCGGCGCATTCGCCTCAGGTGGAGGTGGTGCGGGAGCGGTTGCTGGCCGATCTGGCGGGTGTGGTGTCGGGTGTGGGCGGGGTTCCGTTCTACTCCACGGTGACGGGTGCGTCGGTGGGGTCGGTGGATGCGGCGTACTGGTACCGGAATCTGCGGGAGCCGGTGCGGTTCGATCTGGCGACGGAGGCGTTGGTCGCGTCCGGGCACGGGGTGTTCGTGGAGGTGAGCCCGCACCCGGTGCTCGTGCCGTCGCTGGACGTCGTGTCCACCGGCACCCTGCGCCGGGGCGAGGGTCCGGACGAGTTCACCAGGGCCCTGGCACGTGCGCATGTCGCCGGGATCGACGTCGACTGGGCGCAAGTCCTGCGCGGCAACGGCAGCCGGGACGACGTCGACCTGCCCACGTACGCCTTCCAGCGCAGGCCCTACTGGCTCGCACCACGGCCGTCGACCGACGTCGCGGCCCTGGGCCTCACCGCGCCCGCGCACCCCCTGCTGGGCGCGGCCGTCGAGTTGGCCGACGACAGGGGCGCGCTGTTCACCGGACGGCTGTCGACCGCGACCCACGCGTGGCTGGCGGACCACGTCGTGCTCGGCGAGGTCCTGTTGCCCGGCACCGCGTTCGTGGAGCTGGCCCTGGGCGCGGGGCGGCGGTTCGGGTGCGACGCGCTGGACGAACTCGTGCTGGAGAGCCCGTTGGCCGTGCCGGACCGCGGCTCGGTGACGGTGCAGGTCGAGGTGGGAGCGCCCGACGAGGCGAGCCGGCGCGCCGTGGCCATCCACTCGCGGACCGGGGACACCTGGGTCCGGCACGCCACCGGCACGCTCGGCACCGGCACGCTCGGCACCGGCACGCTCGGCACCGGAACGCCGGTCCACGAGTGGGCCGAGCCCTGGCCGCCCGCCGCCGATCCCGTCGACCTCGCCGACTTCTACGACGGGCTGGCCGCCGGCGGGTACGAGTACGGTCCGGTGTTCGCCGGCGTGCGGAGCGCGTGGCGGCGCGGCGACGAGCTGTTCGCGGAGGTGGCGGTCGAGTCCGGCGACGGGTTCGACCTGCACCCCGCGCTGCTGGACGCGGCGCTGCAACCGCTGGCGCTGGTCGCGGGCGGTCGGCTGCCGTTCTCGTTCGCCGGGGTGTCGGTGCGGCGGTCGGCGACGGCCGCGCGGGTCCGGTTGACGCCGACCGGCCCGGACACCTACCGCGTGGTGGTGGCGGACGACACCGGTGCGCCGGTGGCCGCCGTCGACGCGTTGACCGTCCGGCGGGTGACGGCCGGGTTCCGCGCCGCGCGGCGGGACCGGCTGTTCCGCCCGGACTGGGTGCCGGCCGAGGCGGTGGTCGGTGACCCGGCCGTCCACGAGGTCGTGGTGCCGGCGGGCGACCCGGTGCGCGCGGCGCACGCCGTCGCCGCCGAGGTGCTCGGCGTGGTGCGGGACTTCCTGCGCCAGCCGGACGGGCGGCTCGCGGTCGTCACGCGGCGAGCGGTCGCCGTGCGGCCCGGCGACGAGGCCGTCGACGTCGCCGCGTCGGTGGTGTGGGGCCTGGTGCGGTCGGCCCAGGCCGAGCACCCCGACCGCTTCGTGCTGGTGGACACCGACGGCGAGGTGCGGTTCGCGGCCGACGAGCCGCAGGTCGCCGTGCGCGGTGGCGAGGTGTTCGCCGCGCGGCTGGCACGGGCCGAAGGGGGATCGGCGGGCGGCGTGCCGGCCCTGGACGGCACGGTGCTCATCACCGGTGGCACGGGCACGCTGGGGCGGCTCCTCGCGCGGCACCTCGTCGCGGCGCACGGCGTCCGGCACCTGGTGCTGGTCGGTCGGACCGCGCGGCCGGTGGACGTGCCGGGCGCGTCGGTGACGGTCGTCGCCTGCGACGTGGCGGACCGCGACGCGGTCGCCGGCCTGCTGGCGTCCATCCCGGCGGAGCGCCCGCTGACGGCGGTGGTGCACGCGGCCGGTGTGCTCGACGACGGCGTGCTGTCGTCGCTGACGCCCGAGCGGGTCAGCGAGGTGTTGCGGCCCAAGGTGGACGGGGCCTGGCACCTGCACGAGCTGGCGCGCGACCTGCGGGCCTTCGTGCTGTTCTCCTCGGCCGCCGGCGTGCTGGGCGGCGCGGGACAGGCCAACTACGCGGCGGCGAACGCCTTCCTCGACGGGTTGGCGGCGCACCGGCGGGCCCGCGGCCTGCCCGCGGTGTCGATGGCCTGGGGCCACTGGGCGCAAGGGAGCGGGCTCACCGGGCACCTCACCGAGGCGGACCGGCGACGCCTGGCGCGGACCGGTGTCCGGCCGATGCCGACCGCGGAGGCGCTGGCGTTGTTCGACGCCGCGCTGGCCGGGAGCGACCCGGTGGTGGTGCCGGCGGCGCTGGACCTGTCGTCGCCGGCGCCCCTGCTGCGCGGGCTCGGGCCGGCGCGACGGCCTCGGCGGGTGGGCGCGGGCCGGCTGGAGGAGCACACCGGCCTGGCGCGGCTGGTCGACCTGGTCGGTCGGCACACGGCGGTGGTGCTGGGGCACGACGACGCCGCCGGCGTCGACCCGGACCGGGCGTTCCGGGACCTGGGTTTCGACTCGTTGACGGCGGTCGAGCTGCGCAACCGGCTGGCGGCGGCGCTGGGGGTGCGGCTGCCCGCGACGGTGACGTTCGACCACCCGACGCCCGCCGCGCTGGCCGCCCACCTGGACGACGTGCTGTCGGGTGCGCGCCGGGTCGCCGCCGCACCGGCCGCCGTCGCGGCGTCGGGTGACCCGGTGGTCGTCGTGGGCATCGGCTGCCGCTATCCCGGTGGGGTGGCGTCGGCGGACGACCTGTGGCGGCTGGTCGCGGGCGGGGGCGACGCGATCGGGGAGTTCCCGAGCGACCGGGGCTGGGATGTCGATCGGTTGTACGACCCGGCCGGTGCGGCGGGCACGTCGTACACCCGTGCGGGCGGTTTCCTGGACGACGCGGGTGGTTTCGACGCGGCGTTCTTCGGGATCTCGCCGCGTGAGGCGTTGGCGATGGACCCGCAGCAGCGGCTCGTGCTGGAGACGGCGTGGGAGGCGTTGGAGCACGCCGGGATCGACCCGACGTCGTTGCGGGGCAGCGCGACCGGCGTGTTCACGGGGATTTGGGCGTCCGGGTACGGCGTCGGGGCGCACGCGGCGGACCTGGAGGGCTACCTGTCGACCGGCAACGCGACCAGCGTGACGTCGGGACGCGTGTCCTACCTGCTGGGACTGGAAGGCCCCGCGATGTCGGTCGACACGGCGTGTTCGTCGTCGTTGGTGGCGGTGCACCTGGCGGCGCAGGCGTTGCGGTCGGGGGAGTGCGCGCTGGCGCTGGCCGGCGGCGTGACGGTGATGGCCACGCCCGAGGGGTTCGTGGAGTTCTCGCGGCAGCGCGGGTTGGCCCCGGACGGGCGGATCAAGTCGTTCGCGGAGGCGGCCGACGGCACGGCGTGGAGCGAGGGCGTCGGCCTGGTGGTGCTGGAGCGGTTGTCCGATGCGCGGCGCAACGGTCGTCGGGTGTTGGCGGTGGTGCGTGGTTCGGCGGTGAACCAGGACGGCGCGTCGAACGGGTTGACCGCGCCGAACGGACCTTCGCAGGAACGCGTGATCCGGCAGGCGTTGGCGAACGCCGGTCTGACGCCCGCCGAGGTGGACGCGGTGGAAGCGCACGGCACGGGCACCACGTTGGGCGACCCGATCGAGGCGCGGGCGTTGCTGGCTGCGTACGGTCAGGATCGCGGCGAGGCGTTGTGGTTGGGTTCGGTGAAGTCGAACCTCGGGCACACGCAGGCGGCGGCGGGCATCGCCGGCGTCATCAAGATGGTCATGGCGATGCGGCACGGCGAGTTGCCGCGCACCCTGCACGTCGACGCGCCCACCTCGCACGTCGACTGGTCGACGGGCGCGGTCCGGCTGCTGACCGAACCGGTGCCGTGGCCGTCGACCGGTCGGCCGCGCCGGGCGGGCGTGTCGTCGTTCGGGATCAGCGGCACCAACGCGCACCTGATCATCGAAGCGCCCGAGGCCGATCCGGATGTGGCCGAACCCCGTGTGGCCGAACCGGTCGCGGCCGGACCGGTCCTGTGGCCGCTGTCCGCGAAGACGCCGGGGGCGCTGGCGGACCAGGCGCGGCGGCTGAGCCGGGTCGTCGCGGAGAACCCGGACCTGGACCCGGTGGCGGTCGGTCGGGCGCTCGCCCGGCGTGCCCGGTTCGCCCACCGCGCCGCGGTGCTCGTCCTCGACGGTGATCCGGGTGACGCGTTGCGGGCGTTGGCCGACGGGCGTCAGTCCCCGGAAGTCGTCGTGGGCGACGCGAGTCCGGGGAAGACGGCGTTCGTGTTCTCGGGTCAGGGTTCGCAGTGGGTGGGGATGGGTCGTCGGTTGTACCAGGCGTTTCCGGTGTTCGCGCGGGCGTTGGACGAGGTGTGCGGGTTGCTGGAGTTGGACTCCGATGTCCTGTTCACGGACCCGGATGGCGTGTTGGACCGGACTTGTTTCACGCAGTTGTCGTTGTTCGCGTTGCAGGTCGCGTTGTTCCGGTTGGTGGAGAGCCTGGGTTTTCGGCCGGACTACGTGATCGGGCATTCGGTGGGTGAGGTGGCCGCCGCGCATGTCGCGGGTGTGCTGGATCTGGCGGGGGCATGTGCGCTGGTTTCGGCGCGTGGCCGGTTGATGGGTGAGCTCCCGTCCGGCGGCGCGATGGTGTCGGTGCGGGCCACTGAGGCGGAAGTCGCGGTGTCGCTGGGTGACGGGGTGTGCATCGCGGCGGTCAACGGGCCCGACGCGGTCGTGGTGTCCGGTGACGAGGCCGCCGTGCTGGAGGTTGCCGCGGTCTGGTCGGCGCGCGGCCGGGAAACGCGGCGGTTGGCGGTCAGCCACGCGTTCCACTCGGCGCGGATGGAACCGATGATCGCGGAGTTCGCCCGCGTCGCGGCGGGCTTGACCTACCGCGATCCCGTGATCCCCGTGGTGTCGGGCACCGCCGGTGGACCGGCCGACCTCACCGACCCGGCGTACTGGGCGCGGCAGGTCCGGGACGCGGTGCGGTTCGCGGACGGTGTGGAGTGGCTGCGCGCCGACGGTGTCACGCGCTTCCTGGAGATCGGGCCGCACCCGGCGCTGGTCGCGGCCGGTGTCCTGCGGCGCGACCACGACGAGCCCGAGCGGGTGTTGGCGGCGGTCGGCCGGCTCTGGGTGGGCGGCGCGGACCCCGACCTGCCGCCGGCGCACGTCGACCTGCCCGCGTACCCGTTCCGCCACGAGCACTTCTGGCTGCTGCCCGCCGCCGCGACCGACGTGTCCGGCGTCGGGCTCGGGGCGGTCGACCACCCGCTGCTGGGCGCGGCCGTGGAACTCGCCGACGGCCAGGGCGTGGTGCTGACCGGGCGGCTGTCGGTCGGCGCGCAGCCGTGGTCGGGCGAGCACGTCGTGCGGGGCGAGGTCCTGTTGCCCGGCACGGCGTTCGTCGACCTGGCGCTCCGGGCCGGCGACGAGGTCGGGTGCCCGGCGGTGGAGGAGCTGGTGGTCGAGGCTCCGCTGAGGGTCGCCGACGGTGTCCCGGTCCGGGTGACGGTGGGGCCGGACGTGGCCGGCCGACGCACCGTCGCCGTGCACGCGCGCACCGCCGACGAGTGGGTCCGGCACGCCGCGGGCACGCTCGGCGCGCAACCCGCCGTCCCGCCGGCGTCGTGGACCCGGCCGCCGGACGCCGAACCCGTCGACCTGGACGGGTTCTACGAAGCCCTGAGCGACACCGGGTTCGAGTACGGGCCGGCGTTCCAGGGGCTTCGCGCGGCCTGGCGGCGCGGCGACGACCTCTACGCCGAGCTGACACCGGCACCCGGAGCGGGCTTCGCGGTGCACCCGGCACTGCTCGACGCCGCCCTCCAGGCGGTCACGGTCGCCGACGACCGGGCGAAGGTGCCGTTCTCGTTCACCGGGGTGTCGTCGTGGGGCGGGGGAGACGCCGTCCGGGCGCGGCTGTCGGCCACCGGTCCGGACACCTACCGGCTGGACCTGGCGACCGCCGACGGCGGGCCCGTGCTGGGTGTCGCGGCGGTGGCGCTGCGACCGCCGCCCGACGTCGCACCGCCGGTGTACCGGGTGGCGTGGCCGGTGGCCGAGGTGACCGCGACCGCGCCCGGCACGGCGGTCCACCGCGCGACGGACCCGGTCCGGACCCTGCGGGTGGTCCAGGAGTTCCTGGCGGGCGACGACGGCCACCTGGTGGTCGCGACCGAGGGCGCGGTGGCGGTGCGCCCGGACGAGGACGTGGACCCCGACGCCGCCGCGATCTGGGGCCTGGTCCGGTCCGCCGCCGCCGAGCACCCCGGACGCTTCACCCTGGTCGACGGCGCCGTCCTGGTCGCCGGTGACGAGCCGCAGCTCGCGGTCCGGGACGGCCGGGTGCACGTGCCGCGCCTGGAACGCGCCGACCCCGGACCCGATGCCCCGCCGACCTTCAGCCCCGACGGCACCGTGCTGATCACCGGCGGCACGGGCGCGCTCGGCGGCGCGGTCGCACGCCACCTCGTGACCGCGCACGGCGTCCGGAACCTCCTGCTGGTCAGCCGCACCGGGGCGAACGCCGCGCTGGAGGCCGAGCTGACGGGGCTGGGCGCGGCGGTGGCGGTCGTCGCGTGCGACGTGGCGGACCGCGCCGCGCTGGCCCGGCTGTTGGCCGCGCACCCGGTCACGTCGGTCGTCCACGCCGCCGGCGTCCTGGCCGACGCGGTGGTGCGGTCCCTGACACCGCAGGGGTTCGCGCGGGTCTGGGAGCCGAAGGCGCTGGCGGCGCGGCACCTCCACGAGCTGGCCGGCGACCTGGAGGCGTTCGTGCTGTTCTCCTCCGCCGCCGGCGTGCTCGGCGGTCCGGGCCAGGCCAACTACGCCGCCGCGAACGCCTACCTCGACGCCCTGGCCCGGCACCGGCGGTCGCGCGGCCTGCCCGCCGTGTCCCTGGCCTGGGGGCAGTGGGCCGAGCCGGGCGGCATGACGCGGGACCTCACCCGCGCCGACCACCACCGCCTGGCGCGGTCCGGGGTGCGGCCGATGCCGACCGCGGCGGCGCTGGCGGCGTTCGACCTCGCGCTCACGGCGGCCGAACCGGCACTCGTGCCGGTGAGCCTGGACCTGCCCGCCCTGCGCCGGGCCGGCGACCCGCACCCGCTGCTGCGCGGCCTGGTGCGCACCGCCAGGCGATCCGCCGCGCGCCCGACCGACGTGCTCGACCTGGTGCTCGACCGGGTCGCGGCCGTCCTCGGGCACGCCTCGACGGCGGCGGTCGGCCCGCGCCAGGCGTTCAAGGACCTCGGTTTCGACTCGCTCACGGCGGTCGAGCTGCGCAACGAGCTGGCCGCGGCGACCGGGCTCCGGCTGCCCGCCACGCTGACGTTCGACCACCCGACACCCGCCCGGCTCGCCGACCACCTGCGCGCCGCGCTGCACGCCACGACGCCGGACCCGCTGCTCGCCGAGCTGGACCGGCTCAAGTCCACTTTGGACGACGCCGTGGACGTCGACCACGACGCGGTGGCCGACCGCCTGTCGGCGCTGCTCGCCACCTGGACCGCGCGACGCGGCCACGACGGCGACGTGCTCGACGAGGCCACCGACGACGAGCTGTTCAGCATCCTCGACGACGAGCACCGCAGGTCCCGCGCCTACCGCACCGCCGGGGAGTAGCCATGTCCGACGAACAGAAGCTCCGCAGCTACCTCAAGCGCGCCACCGCCGACCTGCGGCTGATGGGCCGGCGGCTGGCCGAGGTCGAGGAGGCGGCCCGCGAGCCGATCGCGATCGTCGGCATGGGCTGCCGGTACCCGGGCGGCGTCGGCTCGCCGGACGACCTGTGGCGGCTCGTCGCCGACGGCGTCGACGCGATCACCGGTTTCCCGACCGACCGGGGCTGGGACGTGCGCTACGACCCGGACGCCGACCGGCCGGGCACGACCTACGTCCGCGAGGGCGGTTTCCTGACCGACGCGGCCGGGTTCGACGCGGCGTTCTTCGGCATCTCGCCGCGCGAGGCCCTGGCGATGGACCCGCAGCAGCGCGTGCTGCTGGAAACCGCCTGGGAGACCTTCGAGAGCGCCGGCATCGACCCGACGGCGCTCCAGGGCAGCCGGACGGCCGTGTTCACCGGCGTGTGGTCCTCCGGGTACGGCGCGCAGCCACCTCCCGACCTGGAGGGCTTCCTGGCCACCGGCATCGCGACCAGCGCCACGTCCGGGCGCGTGTCCTACGCGCTGGGGCTGGAGGGCCCGGCGGTGTCGGTCGACACCGCGTGCTCGTCGTCGCTGGTCGCGATCCACCTCGCCGCGCGGGCGCTGCGGGCGGGCGAGTGCGCGCTGGCGCTGGCCGGCGGCGTGACGGTGATGGCCACGCCCGAGGGGTTCGTGGAGTTCTCGCGCCAGCGCGGCCTCGCGCCGGACGGTCGGGTCAAGCCGTTCGCCGAGGCCGCCGACGGCACGGCCTGGGGCGAAGGTGCCGGTCTGCTGTTGCTCGAACGGCTTTCCGACGCGCGGCGCAACGGCCACCGGGTGTTGGCGGTGGTGCGGGGTTCGGCGGTGAACCAGGACGGGGCGTCCAACGGCCTGGCCGCGCCCAACGGGCCGTCCCAGGAGCGCGTGATCCGGCAGGCGCTCGCGGGCGCACGGCTCGAACCGTCCGAAGTGGACTTTGTAGAGGCGCATGGCACCGGGACGACGTTGGGTGACCCGATCGAGGCGCAGGCGCTGCTGGCGACGTACGGGCAGGATCGGGCGGCACCGCTGTGGTTGGGTTCGGTGAAGTCGAACATCGGGCATGCGCAGGCCGCCGCCGGTGTCGCGGGTGTCATCAAGGTGGTGCAGGCCATGCGGCACGGCGTCGTGCCACGCACCCTCCACATCGACGCGCCCACCCTGCACGTCGACTGGTCGGCAGGCGACATCCTCCTGGCGACCGAGGCGACGCCCTGGCCGTCGACCGGTCGGCCGCGCCGGGCGGGTGTGTCGTCGTTCGGGATCAGCGGCACCAACGCGCACGTGATCATCGAGCAGGCCCCGGAGGAGGAACGGGAGGAGGGCTCGCCGGACCCCGTGCCGTGGCCGCTGTCCGCGCGGACACCGGAGGCGTTGCGCGCGCAGGCCGCCCGGTTGCGCGCGTTCGTCGACTCGCGTCCCGAGCTGACCTCGGCGGAGGTCGGGCGTGCGCTGGCGGCCCGTGCGGTGCACGAACACCGTGCCGTCGTGGGTGATTCGGCCGCGTTGCGGGCGTTGGCCGACGGCGTGGACGCGCCGGGGCTCGTCACCGGTACCGCGGCCGACGTGGGCAGGACGGTGTTCGTGTTCCCCGGTCAGGGTGCGCAGTGGGTGGGGATGGGGCGGGAGCTGTACGGGTCGGAGCCGGTGTTCCGCGAGGTGGTCGATGCGTGTGCGGAAGCGCTTGCGCCGTACGTGGACTGGTCGTTGGTGGAGGCGTTGACCGGCGGTTCGCTGGATCGCGTGGATGTGGTGCAGCCTGCGTTGTGGGCGATGATGGTCGGGTTGGCGGAGTTGTGGCGGTCGCACGGTGTGGTGCCGGACGCGGTGGTCGGGCATTCGCAGGGTGAGATCGCCGCCGCGCACGTGGCGGGGTTGTTGTCGCTGGAGGACGCGGCGAAGGTCGTCGCGCTGCGCAGCCGGGCACTGGTGGCGCTGGCGGGTCGGGGCGGCATGGTGTCCCTGGCGCTGTCGGAGGACCAGGCGCACGACCGACTCGCCCGGTGGGCGGGACGGCTGACCGTGGCCGTGGTCAACGCGCCCGGCGCGGTCGTGGTGTCCGGCAACGACCAGGACCTCGGTGAACTGCTCGCCGCGTGCGAGGCGGACGGCATCCGCGCGCGGCGGCTGCCGGTGGACTACGCGGCGCACTCCGCCGAGGTCGAGCCGATCCGGGACCGGTTGCTGCGCCCGCTGGCCGACATCGCGCCGCGTCCGGCCCGGATTCCGTTCCACAGCACGGTGACCGGTGCGCCGGTCGACCTCGTGGACGCCGACTACTGGTACCGCAACCTGCGTGAGCCGGTGCTGTTCGACCGCGTGACCCGTGCCTTGCGCGAGGCGGGGCACGGCGCGTTCGTGGAGGTCAGCCCGCACCCGGTGCTGGTGTCGGCGATCGAGGGGACGGTGGACGCGGTCGTGTCGGGCACGCTGCGGCGCGACGGCGACTTCGCGACCGCGTTGGCGGGTCTGCACGTCCGCGGTGTCACCGCCGACTGGCGGATGCCGGCCGGACCGATGGCGGACGGCGTGCCGACGTACCCGTTCCAGCGCCGGCCGTTCTGGTTGCGCCCGGCGGCGGCGGGGTCCGGGGACCACCCGGTCCTGACCGGGGCCGTGGCGCTGCCGGACGGCGGCGCGGTGCTGAGCGGCAATGTGTCGCTCGGGACGCACGGGTGGCTCGCCGACCACGCCGTGCAGGGCGTGGTCCTGTTACCCGGCACCGTCTTCCTTGAATTCGTGACCCACGCGGGCGACCACGTCGGCGCGCCGGTGGTCGACGAGCTGGTGCTGGAGGCGCCGCTCGTCGTGGGCGACGGCGTCGCGCACCTCCAGGTGGCGGTGGGCCCGGACGAGGACGGCCGCCGGTCCGTGGCCGTGCACTCCCGGACCGACGACGAATGGGTGCGGCACGCGACCGGTGTGCTGGCCGGGGAACCGGTGTGGGACGAGTGGACGTGGCCGCCGGACGCCGACGCCGACGCCGTCGACGTCACGGACCTCTACGACGCGTTCTCCGCCGCGGGGTACGAGTACGGGCCGGTGTTCCAGGGCGTGACGGCCGCGCGCAGGCGCGGCGACGAGGTGTACGCCGAGGTCGAGGTGCCCGAGGGTGACCGGTTCGCCCTGCACCCGGCCGCCCTGGACGCGGCGCTGCACGCCGTCTCCCTGCTGCGCGGGGAAACCGGCGCGGCGGACGCGGCACGGCTGCCGTTCGCGTTCCGCGAGGTGTCGGTGCGCGCCACGCGGGCGCGCCTGCTGCGGGTGAGGCTGACCGCCGCAGGGCCGGACGCCTACCGCTTGGCGATCGCCGACGGCGACGGCCGCCCGGTGGCGCGGATCGGGTCGTTGGCGGTGCGCGCGGCGGACGTGCGGCCGGACAGCCTGTTCCAGCTCGACTGGGTTCCGCTGCCCGACCCGGTCATCGGCGACACCGGCGACCTTGTGGCGCACCACGTCCCCGTGACGACCGGCGACCCGGCGGACGCGGCGCGGACGTGCGCCCTGCACGTGCTGGACCTGATGCGGGCGCACCTCGGCACGGACGGGAAGCGGCTCGTCGTCGTGACGCGCGGCGCGGTCGTGGCGCGGGCCGGTGACGAGGTGGACCTCGCGCACGCGGCGGTGTGGGGCCTGGTGCGCGGCGCCGTCGCCGAGCACCCCGGCCGCTTCGCGGTGGTCGACGCCGACGCCGAGGGCGACTGCGCGCTGCCGGTGGTGGCCGGCTCCGACGAGGCGGAGTTCGCGGTGCGCGGGGGTGTGGCGCGGGTGCCCCGGCTCACGCGCGTGGCGCGACCGCTCACCCCGCCGGACGGGCCGTGGCGGCTGGAGGACGTCGGCACCGGCGGCATCGACGACCTGGCGCTGGTGGCCCGGCCCGGACTCGCCGAGCCGCCGGGTCCGGGCGAAGTCCGGATCGCGTTGCGCGCGGCCGGGCTGAACTTCCGCGACGTGCTGATCGCGCTGGACGTCTACCCCGGCGCGGCGTTGCTGGGCGGCGAGGGCGCGGGCGTCGTCCTCGACGTCGGCCCCGGCGTGGCCTTCCGGCCCGGCGACCGGGTGATGGGCCTGGTGCCCGGCGCGTTCGGTCCGGTGGCGGTGGCGGACCACCGCCTGCTGGCGGCGATCCCGGACGGCTGGTCGTTCGCGCGGGCGGCGGCGGTGCCGGTGGCGTTCCTGACCGCCTGGTACGGCCTGGTGGACCTCGGGCGCACCCGGCCCGGCGACCGGGTGCTGATCCACGCGGCGACCGGCGGTGTCGGCCTGGCGGCGGTCCAGCTCGCCCGGCGGCTCGGCGCGGACGTGTACGCCACCGCCGGGCCGGCGAAGTGGGACACCCTGCGCGGCATGGGTTTCGCCGACGACCACATCGCGTCGTCGCGGACCGTGGAGTTCGAGCGGCGGTTCCCGCCGATGGACGTGGTGCTCGACTCGGCGGCCGACGAGTTCGTGGACGCGTCGCTGCGGCTGCTCGCGCCCGGCGGCCGGTTCGTGGAGATGGGCAAGACCGACGTCCGCGACACCGTGGAGCGCGACGACATCACCTACACGGCGTTCGACATCGCCGACGCCGGGCCCGAGCGCCTGGGCGAGATCCTGGCCGACGTGCTGGCGGCCTTCGCGGAGGGCGGCTTCACGCCGCTGCCGCTGGAGGTGCGCGGGGTCCGGGACGCGGTGGACGTGTTCCGGCACATGAGCCAGGCCAACCACATCGGCAAGATCGTCCTCGGCCTCCCGGCCGACCTCGACGGGACCGTGCTGGTCACCGGCGGCACGGGCACGCTCGGCGGCGTGCTGGCGCGCCACCTGGTGCGCGAGCACGGCGTGCGGCACCTGCTGCTGGCGAGCCGCGGCGGTGGCGCCGAGGCGTTGCGCGAGGAGCTGACGGCGATGGGCGCGCGGGTCACCGTCGCGTCCTGCGACCTGGCGAACCGAGCGGACGTGGCCGGCCTGCTCGCCTCCGTCCCCGCCGACCGGCCGCTGTGCGCCGTCGTGCACGCGGCGGGCGTGCTGGCCGACGGCGTGCTGGAAACCCTGACGCCGGACCAGGTCGAGCGGGTGTTCGCGCCGAAGGTGCGCGGGGCCTGGCACCTGCACGAGCTGACCCGCGACCTGAAGGCGTTCGTGCTGTTCTCGTCGGCCGCCGGGTTGCTGGGCAGTCCGGGGCAGGCGCACTACGGCGCGGCCAACACGTTCCTGGACGCCCTGGCCGTGCACCGGCGCTCGCTGGGGCTGCCCGCGACCTCACTGGCGTGGGGTCACTGGGCCGAGTCCAGCGGGATGACCGGGCACCTGGCGGAAACCGACCACGCGCGGCTGCGCCGGTCCGGCGTGGTGCCGTTGGGCACCGGGCACGCGCTGGAGCTGTTCGACGCCGCGATGGCCGTGGACCGCGCGGTGCTCGCGCCGGTCGCGCTCGACTTCGCCGCGGTGGCGCGCGCCGGCGCGGTGCCGGGTGCGCTGCGCGACCTGGTCGGCGCGCGGCGGGTGGCGCGCCGCCGGACGGGCGCGGTGGTCGACCGGCTGCGGTCGCTG
The DNA here is from genome assembly GCF_003634935.1 of Saccharothrix australiensis. NCBI lineage: Bacteria > Bacillati > Actinomycetota > Actinomycetes > Pseudonocardiales > Pseudonocardiaceae > Saccharothrix > Saccharothrix australiensis. The sequence goes on along the minus strand of NZ_RBXO01000001.1, from coordinate 5,838,317 downwards.
CCGCCGGCCGAACGGCTCGCGGCGGCGGTCGAGGTGGTGGCCACCCACACCGCGATCGTGCTGGGGCACCGCGACCCCGGCGCGGTCCGCGCCGAGACGGCGTTCAAGGACCTGGGTTTCGACTCGCTGACGGCGGTCGAGCTGCGCAACCGGCTCGGCGTCGCGACCGGCCTGCGGCTGCCGGCGACGGTGACGTTCGACCACCCGACGCCCCGCCGCCTCGCCGAGCACCTGCTGGCGGAGATCGGCGGCACGCGCCGCGAGAGCGCCGCCGCCGCGCCGACCGCCGTCCGGGACGACCCGGTGGTCATCGTCGGCATGGGCTGCCGGCTGCCCGGCGGCGTGCGCTCGCCGGACGACCTGTGGCGGCTCGTCGCCGACGGCGTCGACGCGATCACCGGTTTCCCGACCGACCGGGGCTGGCCCGTCGACGGGCTGTACCACCCCGACCCGGACCATCCGGGCACCTCCTACACCCGCGCCGGCGGGTTCCTGGACGACGTGGCCGGGTTCGACGCCGCGTTCTTCGGCATCTCCCCGCGCGAGGCGTTGGCGATGGACCCGCAGCAGCGCGTGCTGCTGGAGACGGCGTGGGAGACGCTGGAAGACGCCGGGATCGACCCGACGTCGTTGCGGGGCAGCGCGACCGGGGTGTTCACCGGGATCTGGTCGTCGGGCTACGGCGCGGGCGCGTCGGGTGACGTGGAGGGGTACGTCGGCACGGGCGCGGCGACCAGCGTGACGTCCGGGCGGATCGCCTACCTGCTGGGGCTGGAGGGCGTCGCGGTGTCGCTGGACACCGCCTGCTCGTCGTCGTCGGTCGCGATCCACCTCGCGGCACGGGCGTTGCGGTCCGGTGAGTGCTCGCTCGCGCTGGCCGGCGGCGTCACGGTGATGGCCACCCCGGTCGGCTTCACGGAGTTCTCGCGGCAGCGCGGGCTCGCGGCGGACGGCCGGTGCAAGTCCTTCTCGTCGTCGGCGGACGGCACGGCCTGGGCCGAGGGCGCGGGCCTGGTGCTGCTGGAGCGGCTGTCGGACGCGCGGCGCAACGGTCGTCGGGTGTTGGCGGTGGTGCGGGGTTCGGCGGTGAACCAGGACGGGGCGTCGAACGGCCTGGCCGCGCCGAACGGTCCCGCGCAGGAGCGCGTGATCCGGCAGGCGTTGGCCGATGCGGGGCTGGCACCGTCCGATGTGGACGTCGTGGAGGCGCATGGCACCGGGACGGCGTTGGGTGACCCGATCGAGGCGCAGGCGCTGCTGGCGACGTACGGGCAGGATCGGGCGGCACCGCTGTGGTTGGGTTCGGTGAAGTCGAACATCGGGCATGCGCAGGCCGCCGCCGGTGTCGCGGGTGTCATCAAGGTGGTGCAGGCCATGCGGCACGGTGTCCTGCCGCGCACCCTCCACGTCGCGGAGCCGACGCCGCACGTGGCGTGGGACAGCGGCAACGTGCGGCTGCTGACCGAACCGGTGCCGTGGCCGTCGACCGGTCGGCCGCGCCGGGCGGGTGTGTCGTCGTTCGGGATCAGCGGCACCAACGCGCACCTGGTCATCGAGCAGGCCCCGGCGGAGGAGCCGCCCGCCGGGCACGCGGACGGCCCGGTGGCGTGGGTGCTGTCAGGTCGGACGGACGCCGCCGTGCGGGCGCAGGCGCGGCGGTTGGGCGACTTCGTCGCGGCGCGGCCGGAACTCGACCCGGCGGCGGTGGGCCGGGTGCTCGCGTCGGGCCGGGCGAGGTTCGACCACCGGGCGGTGGTGGTGGGCCGCGACCGCCGGGAGTTGCTGGCGGGCCTGGGCTCCGTCGAGCCCGTGGCGGTCGGACGCCCCCGCCGGACCGTGTTCGTGTTCCCCGGTCAGGGTGCGCAGTGGGTGGGGATGGGGCGGGAGCTGTACGCGGAGTCGGCGGTGTTCCGGGCGAGTGTGGACGCGTGTGCGGAAGCGTTGGCGCCGTACGTGGACTGGTCGTTGGTGGAGGCGTTGACCGGCGGTTCGCTGGACCGGGTGGACGTGGTGCAGCCTGCGTTGTGGGCGATGATGGTCGGGTTGGCGGAGCTGTGGCGGTCGCACGGTGTGGTGCCGGATGCGGTGGTCGGGCATTCGCAGGGCGAGATCGCCGCCGCGCACGTGGCGGGGTTGTTGTCGCTGGAGGACGCGGCGAAGGTCGTCGCGCTGCGCGCCAAGGCGTTGACCGGTATCGCCGGTCGCGGCGGCATGGTTTCCGTGGCGCTGTCGGAGGACCGCGCGGTCGAGTACCTGACGCGGTGGGCGGACCGGCTCACCGTCGCCGTGCTCAACGCGCCCGACGCGGTCGTGGTGTCCGGCGACGACACCGCCCTCGACGAGCTGCTGGCGGCGTGCGCGGCGGACGGCATCCGCGCGCGGCGGCTCCCGGTCGACTACGCGGCCCACTCGCCGCAGGTCGAGGCGATCCGCGACCGGCTGCTCACCGACCTCGCCGACGTGCGCCCGGCAACCGGCGGTGTCGCGTTCCACTCCACCGTGACCGGCGGCGTGCTCGGCGACGGGCTGGACGCCGCCTACTGGTACCGGAACCTGCGGGAGCCGGTGCGGTTCGCGGACACCGCGCGGGAGTTGGCGGGCGACGGCCTGTTCGTCGAGATCAGCCCGCACCCGGTGCTGGTGCCCGCGCTGGCGGGGCAGGACGCGGTGGCGCTCGGCACGCTGCGGCGCGACCAGGGCGGGACGGCGGGCTTCCTGGCGGCGGCGGGACGGCTGTTCGAGCGCGGCGTCGACGTCCGGTGGGCGTTCCCGGACCTGCCGGCGGTGTCGCTGCCCACCTACCCGTTCCAGCGGGAGCGGTTCTGGCTGACCCCCGGCGGCGTCGGCGACGTGTCGGCGGCCGGGCTCGACGCGGTGGACCACCCGCTGGTGAGCGCGGCGGTCGAGCTGGGCGACGGCGGGACGGTGTGGACCGGGCGGCTCTCCCCGACCACCCACCCCTGGCTGGCCGACCACGTGGTCGAGGGAGCGGTGCTGCTGCCCGCCGCGGTGTTCGTGGAACTCGCGGCGCACGCCGGTGACGTGGTGGAGGAGCTGGTCCTGGCAGCGCCGCTGGTGCTGCCGGAGGACGGCGCGGTCGCGGTCCAGGTGGCGGTCGGCGCGCCGGACGGCACGGGACGGCGGTCGCTGGAGATCCGCTCACGCGGCGACGGCGGCTGGGTGCGGCACGCTGCCGGCTCGCTGGGCGGGGAGCCGGCGGTGACGCGCGCGACCACCGAGTGGCCCCCGGCCGGCGCGGAGCAGGTCGAGGGGCTGTACGACGCGCTGGCGGCGGCCGGGTACGAGTACGGGCCGGCGTTCCGGGGCGTGCGGGCGGCCTGGCGGCGCGGCGGCGAGGTGTTCGCCGAGGTCGAGGTCGACGACGCCGCGCGGTTCGGCGTGCACCCGGCGCTGCTCGACGCCGCGCTGCAACCCCTGGCGTGCCTGGCCGACGACACCGGCGAGGCGCGGTTGCCGTTCTCCCTCACCGGGATCACCGTCCACCGCCGCGGCGTCACCAGGGCCCGCGTGCGGCTCGACACCACCGCCGACGGCGTGCACCGGGTGGAGCTGACCGACGAGACCGGCGCACCGGTCGTGAGCATCGGCGGTCTCACCACGCGCCCCCTGGCGCGCGGTGACGACGCGCTGTTCCGCGTGGACTGGGTCCCCCTGGTGGCCGGGGGCGGACCGCTGCCGTCGGCGGTGGTCTCACCGGGATCGGTGGCGGAAGCGCTCGCGCTGGTGCAGGACTTCCTGGCCGGTGACGGCGACCGGCTCGTCGTGCGGACCGGCGGCGCGGTCGCGGCCGTGCCCGGTGACCGCGTGGCCGACCCGGTCGGCGCGGCGGTGTGGGGCCTGGTGCGGTCGGCGCAGGCCGAGCACCCCGGTCGGTTCGTGCTGGTGGACACCGACGGTCCGCTGCCGTCGGCGGTGGGCGACGAGGACCAGGTCGCCGTCCGAGGCGGTGCGGCCTACGTCCCGAGGCTCGTGCGGACGTCGGCCGAGGCGGTCGGTGGCCGGCTCACGGCGGCCGGGAGCGGCAGCCTGGCGGACCTGGCGTTCACGTCCTGCCCGGACGAGCCGTTGGCGCCGCACGAGGTCCGGGTCGCCGTGCGGGCCGCCGGGGTGAACTTCCGCGACGTGCTGATCGCCCTGGGCGTCTACCCGGAACGCGCGCCGCTGGGCGGCGAGGGCGCGGGCGTGGTCGTGGAGGTCGGCGCGGCGGTGACCGGGCTGCGGCCCGGCGACCGGGTGCTGGGCCTGCTGGCGGGCGCGTTCGGGCCGGTGGCGGTGGCGGACCACCGCGTGCTCGTGCCGATCCCGGAGGGGTGGGGCTTCCCGCGGGCGGCGGCGGTGCCGGTCGCGTTCCTCACGGCCTGGTACGCGTTGCGGGACCTGGGCCGGCTCCGGCCCGGTGACCGGGTGCTGGTCCACTCCGGCGCGGGTGGTGTCGGCATGGCGGCGGTGCGGCTGGCGCGGCTGTGGGGCGCGGAGGTGTTCGCGACGGCCAGTCCGGGCAAGTGGGACGCGTTGCGCGCCCTCGGGTTGGACGACGACCACATCGCGTCGTCCCGCACGGTCGAGTTCGCCGAGCGCTTCGGCCGGGTGGACCTGGTGCTCAACTCGTTGACGGGCGCGTTCGTGGACGCGTCGCTGCGGTCGCTCGCGCCGGGCGGCCGGTTCGTGGAGATGGGCAAGGCGGACCTCCGCGACGGCGTGCCCGGTTACCGGGCGTTCGACCTGGCGGAGGCGGGTCCGGACCGGCTGGGCGAGATCCTGCGCGCGGTGGTCGCGCTGCTGGCCGACGGCGACCTGGACGGGCTGCCGGTGCGCGCGTGGGACGTGCGGCGGGCGCGGGAAGCGTTGCGGCACATGAGCCAGGCCGGTCACGTCGGCAAGATCGTGTTGACCGTGCCCGCCCCGCTCGACCCCAGGGGCACCGTGCTCGTCACCGGCGGCACGGGCGTACTGGGCCGACTCGTCGCGCGGCACCTCGTGGTCGCGCACGGCGTCCGGCGGCTGGTGCTGGCCGGGCGGTCGGGCGTGGCGGACGTGGCGGAGCTGCGCGAGCTGGGCGCGGACGTCTCGGTGGTGGCCTGCGACGTGGCGGACCGCGACGCGGTCGCCCGGCTGCTGGCCGGTGTTCCCGCCGAGCACCCGCTGACCGGGGTCGTGCACGCGGCCGGCGCGGTCGACGACGGCGTGGTGGAATCGCTGACCCCGCAACGGCTCGCGCGCACGTGGGAACCGAAAGCCCTGGCCGCACAGCACCTCCACGAGTTGACGCAGGGGCTGGACCTGCGGGCGTTCGTGTTGTTCTCGTCCGCGGCCGGGGTGTTCGGCGCGCCGGGGCAGGCGAACTACGCCGCCGCGAACGCCTACCTGGACGGGTTGGCCGCGCATCGGCGGTCACAGGGGCTCCCCGCCGTGTCGTTGGCGTGGGGGCCCTGGGCCGAGCGCACCGGCCTCACCGCAGGTCTGTCCGAAGAGGACAACCGACGCCTGAAGCGGTCCGGGCTGCTGCCGCTGTCCTCGGCGCAGGGGCTGGCGCTGTTCGACGCGGGTCAGTCGGCCGCCGACCCGGTGGTCGTGACCGCACGGCTGCGTGCGTCGGCGTTGGGTGATCGACCGGTCTTCCGGTCGTTGACGAGCGGGCGGGCGGCGGTCCGGCGGGCGGACTCGGCGCTCGCGCTCGCCGACCTGCCGGAGACCGGGCGGTTGGCGGCGCTGGCGCGGCTGGTGGCCGTCCACACGGCGGCGGTGCTGGGTCACGCCGACGACGCGGCGGTGCCCCTGGACCGGCCGTTCCAGGAGCTGGGGTTCGACTCGCTGACGGCGGTGGAGCTGCGGAACCGGCTGTCGGCGGCCGTTGGCACGCGGTTGTCGGCGACGATGGTGTTCGACCACCCGACGCCCGAGCGGTTGGCCGAGCACCTGCGGGACGTGGTCGTCGGTGCGCGGCGGCGGGTCGACGCCCCGGCGGGTGTCGCGGTGGCCGACGACCCGGTGGTCGTCGTGGGCATCGGCTGCCGCTATCCCGGTGGGGTGGCGTCGGCGGACGACCTGTGGCGGCTGGTGGCGGACGAGGTCGACGCGATCGGGGAGTTCCCGAGCGACCGGGGCTGGGATGTCGATCGGTTGTACGACCCGGCCGGTGGGCCGGGCACGTCGTACACCCGTGCCGGGGGCTTCCTGGACGACGTGGCGGGTTTCGACGCGGCGTTCTTCGGGATCTCGCCGCGTGAGGCGTTGGCGATGGACCCGCAGCAGCGGCTCGTGCTGGAGACGGCGTGGGAGGCGTTGGAGCACGCCGGGATCGACCCGACGTCGTTGCGGGGCAGCGCGACCGGCGTGTTCACCGGGATCTTCACCTCCGGGTACGCGGGCGGGGTGGAGCAGGTGGCCCGTGACGTCGAGGGGTACCTGTCGACCGGGACGGCGACGAGCGTGACGTCGGGGCGGGTGTCCTACCTGCTCGGGTTGGAGGGGCCGGCGGTGTCGGTCGACACGGCGTGTTCGTCGTCGTTGGTGGCGGTGCACCTGGCGGCGCAGGCGTTGCGGTCGGGGGAGTGCTCGCTGGCGTTGGCGGGCGGCGTGACGGTGATGGCGACACCGGCCGGCTTCGTCGAGTTCTCGCGCCAGCGCGGACTGGCGGAGGACGGGCGGGCCAAGCCGTTCGCCGCGTCGGCCGATGGCACGAGCTGGGGTGAGGGCGTCGGCCTGGTGGTGCTGGAGCGGTTGTCCGATGCGCGGCGCAACGGTCACCGGGTGCTGGCCGTGGTGCGTGGTTCGGCGGTGAACCAGGACGGCGCGTCGAACGGCCTCACCGCGCCGAACGGACCTTCGCAGGAGCGCGTGATTCGGCAAGCGCTGGCGAACGCCGGGCTGCGAGCGTCCGAAGTGGACGCCGTGGAGGCGCACGGCACCGGAACGGCGCTAGGCGATCCGATCGAAGCGCGGGCGTTGCTGGCGACATACGGTCAGGATCGCGGTGAGCCGCTGTGGTTGGGTTCGGTGAAGTCGAACCTCGGGCACACCCAGGCGGCGGCGGGCATCGCCGGCGTCATCAAGATGATCATGGCGATGCGGCACGGCAGGCTGCCGCGCACCCTGCACGTCGACGCGCCGACACCGCACGTCGAGTGGTCGACCGGCAACGTGCGGCTGCTCGCGGAGGCCACGCCGTGGCCGGAGACCGGCCGACCGCGCCGGGCGGGCGTGTCGGCCTTCGGGATCAGCGGGACCAACGCGCACCTGGTCCTCGAACAGGGCCCGGAACCGGTGGTCGGGCCGCCGCCTGGCGCGGACGCGGGCGGACCGGTGCCGTGGGCGCTCTCGGCGGCCTCGCCGGAAGCGCTCCGGGCACAGGGGGAGCGGCTGCGGGCGGTGGCCGACCTCGACCGGCGGGCGGTCGCGCGGGCGCTGAGCGCCCGGACCCGGTTCGCGCACCGGGCGGTGCTGATCGGGCGCGACGCGGCCGGCGTCACCGGTGCGCTCGACGCGCTGGTGGCCGGGACGGAGTCGCCGGACCTCGTCACCGGTGTCGCGCAGCCGGGGAAGACGGCGTTCGTGTTCTCGGGTCAGGGTTCGCAGTGGGTGGGGATGGGTCGTCGCCTGTACCAGGTGTTTCCGGTGTTCGCGCGGGCGTTGGACGAGGTGTGCGGGTTGCTGGACCTGTCTCGTGAGGTGTTGTTCACGGACCCGGATGGCGTGTTGGACCGGACTTGTTTCACGCAGTTGTCGTTGTTCGCGTTGCAGGTCGCGTTGTTCCGGTTGGTGGAGAGCCTGGGTTTTCGGCCGGACTATGTGATCGGGCATTCGGTGGGTGAGGTGGCCGCCGCGCATGTCGCGGGTGTGCTGGGCATCGAGGACGCCTGTGCGCTGGTTTCGGCGCGTGGCCGGTTGATGGGTGAGCTTCCGTCCGGCGGCGCGATGGTGTCGGTGCGGGCCACTGAGGCGGAAGTGGCGGTGTCGCTGGGTGACGGGGTGTGCATCGCGGCGGTCAACGGGCCCGACGCGGTCGTGGTGTCCGGTGACGAGGCCGCCGTGCTGGAGGTCGCCGCGCTCTGGTCGGCGCGCGGCCGGGAAACGCGGCGGTTGGCGGTCAGCCACGCGTTCCACTCGGCGCGGATGGAACCGATGATCGCGGAGATCGAGCGAGTCGCCGCGAAGATCGGCTTCGGCGAGCCGGAAATCCCCTTCGTGTCCACTGTGGAGGGACGGCGGATCGACCCCGGCGCGCCCGGCTACTGGGCGCGGCAGGTCCGCGAGGTGGTGCGGTTCGGCGACGGCGTGGAGTGGTTGCGCGCCAACGGCGCCACCCGGTTCCTGGAGATCGGGCCGCACCCGGTGCTGGTGCCGTCCGGGGTCATGCGGCGCGACCACGACGAACCCGAACGCCTGGTGGCGGCGGTGGCGCGCCTGTGGGTGGACGGCGCGGACCGGGCACCGGACACCGGGGGAGCGGGCGCGCACGACGTGGAGCTGCCGGCGTACCCGTTCCAGCGGGAGCGGTTCTGGCTGGTGCCGCCGCCGCCCGGTGACGGCTTGGACGCGGTGGACCACCCGTTGCTGCGCTCGGTGGTGCGGCTGCCCGACGACCAGGGCCTGGTGGCGACGGGCCGGCTGGCGAAGTCCGCGCACCCCTGGCTGGGCGAGCACACCGTGCACGGGTCGGCGTTGCTGCCGGGCACGGGTTTCGTGGAGCTGGCCGTCCAGGCCGGCGCGCACGCGCGGTGCCCGGTGGTCGAGGAGCTGGTGCTGGAATCGCCGTTGCCGCTCGCGGCGGACACCGTCCACGTCCAGGTCACCGTGGGCGCGCCCGACGACGCGGGCCGCCGCCCGCTCGCGATCCACTCCCGCACCTCGGCCGATCCGGACGACTGGACGCGGCACGCCACCGGCGCGCTGAGCCCGGAACCCCCGGTCCGGCGGGAGGCGCGGCCGCGGCCCGCCGACGCGCGGCCGGTGGACATCACCGGCCTGTACGACACCCTCGCCGGAGCCGGCTACGACTACGGGCCGACGTTCCGGGGGCTGACCGGGATCTGGCGGGACGGTGACGACCTGCACGCCGAGGTGACGTTCCCCGGTGTCGCGCTCGACGGGTTCGGCATCCACCCGGCGCTGCTCGACGCGGCCATCCAGCCGCTGACCCTGCTCACCGGGAGCACCGCAGCACCCGGCGCGGCGGCGGCGCGGCTGCCGTTCTCCTTCGCCGGCGTCTCGGTCACCGGCACGGCGGCGGCGGTCCGCGTCGTCCTCACGCCGACCGGGCCGGACACCTGCTCGGTCCGGCTCACCGACACCGCCGGCGCGCCCGTCGCCTCGATCGACCGGCTGGTCCTGCGCCCGGTGGAGCCCGGACCCGCCACCGCCCGGCCCCGCAACGCGCTGTTCGCGGTGGAACCGGCGCCACTGGCCGTGCGGGACGCGCCGCCGGTCGACGTCGTGGTGCACGAGGTCACCGGCGGCGACGACCCGGTCGAGGGGACGCACGCGGCCACCCGGCGGCTGCTCGACGTGACACGGGCGTTCCTGTCCGACGGCGGCGACGCGCGGCTGGTGGTGGTGACCGGCGGCGACCTGCCGTCGGCCGCCGCGCGGGGTTTCCTGCGCAGCGCGCAGACCGAGCACCCGGACCGGATCGTGCTGGTCGAGACCGACGGCTCGGCGGCGTCCGCGCGGGTGCTGGACCGCGCGGTGCGGACCGCGATCGCCGACGGCGAAACCCACGTCGTGCTCGACTCGGGCCGGGCCACCGCGCCCCGGCTCGTCCGGTCCGCCGTGGACGGCGCACCGCCCGCCATCGACGGCACGGTGCTGATCACCGGCGGCACCGGCGCGCTGGGCGGCCTGGTCGCGCGGCACGTCGTCGCGCGGCACCACGCGCCGCACGTCGTGCTGGCGAGCCGCCGGGGACCGGGCGCGCCGGGCGCGGCCGAACTCCGCGCCGAACTGGGCGCGGCGGTCACCCTCGTGGCGTGCGACGTCACCGACCCGACGGCGGTGCGGTCGCTGGTCGCGGGCATCCCCGACCTGAGCGTGGTCGTGCACGCGGCCGGCGTCGTGGACGACGCCGTGGTGGCCACGCTGACACCGGAGCGGCTGACCGGCGTCCTGCGGCCCAAGGTGGACGCCGCGTGGCACCTGCACGAGGCGACCGGGGACCGGGACCTGGCGGCCTTCGTGCTGTTCTCCTCGGCGGCGGCCACGTTCGGCGCGCCGGGCCAGGCCAACTACGCAGCGGCCAACGCCTTCCTCGACGCCCTGGCGCGCCACCGCCGCGCGGAGGGGCTGCCCGCCGTCTCGCTGGCGTGGGGCTACTGGGCGGAGGCGGGCGGCACCACGGGCCACCTGACGGCGACCGACCACCGGAGGCTGGCCCGGACGGGGATGCTGCCGCTGGGCACCGACCAGGCGCTGGCCCTGTTCGACCTCGGCCTCGCCGCCGACCGGCCGGTCCTGACACCGATCCGCCTCGACCTCGGCGCGATCGGCACGCCGCCGGCGCTGCTGCGCGGCCTGGTGCGGCCGAAGGCGGCACGGGCGGAGCCGGCGGACCTGGCGCGGCGCCTGGCGGCCCTGCCCGAGCCCGAGCAGCGCGCGCTGGTGCTGGAGGTCGTCAACGCGCACAGCGCCGCCGTCCTCGGCCACACCACGCGGATCACCGAGGACCCGCGGCAGTCGTTCCGCGACCACGGCGTGGACTCGCTGACCGCGATCGACCTGCGCAACCGCCTCAACGCCGCCACCGGCCTGCACCTGTCGGCGACCGTCGTGTTCGACTTCCCGACACCGGACCGGCTGGCCGACCACCTCCACGGCCGCCTGTGCGGCACGGGCAACCGGGTCGCCGGCCCGATGGAGGCGCTGCTGCGCAAGGCGATCGCGGCCGACCGCGCGCAGGACGGCGTCGACCTGCTTTCGACCGCCGCGCGACTGGGCCGCCTCGGTCCGCCGGTGGTCGAGCCGGTGCGGCTCGCCGAGGGCTTCCTGCGGCCGTCCCTGGTCTGCCTGCCGTCGGCGCTCGCGTTCTCGGGGGTGGAGGAGTACGGGCGGTTCGCGGCGGCGCTGGCGGCGACGCGCGACGTGACCGTGCTGCCGCTGCCCGGCTTCGCGGGCGACCCGCTGCCGTCCTCGGCGGCCGACCTGGTCGACGCGCTGGCCGCGGCGGCGGCCACCGTGGACACCCCGGTCCTGGTGGGCCGCTCGATCGGCGCGTGGCTCGCCCTCGCCACGGCGCACCACCTGGAGGACCACGGGAAACCGCTCGCGGCGGTGGTGCTCATCGACGGCTTCCCGGACGACCTGCCGGGCGTGCTCGACGGGATGCTGGCCGCCGAGCACCAGTTGCGGCCGATCGACGACGACCGGCTCCTCGCCACCGGGCGCTACCTCGACCTCGCGCGGCCACCGCGCCCGGTGCGCGCGCCGGTCCTCCTGGTCGGCACCCGCAAGCGCGCGTGGCCCGAGCTGTCCACGACCGCCCAGGAAGCGCTGACCGTGCCGGGCGACCACTTCACCGTGCTGGAACAGCACTCCGCGTCCACCGCGCTGGCGATCAGCACGTGGCTGCTGGACTTCGCCGGCTACGGCGCCGGGCTCTCCGAACTGAGGGAAAGGGACGGCCATGATCTGGGATGACGTGTTCATCGGGGGCACCGGCCACTACCTGCCGCCGCGCACGCCGGCCACCGACGCCGTGCCGGACACCGAGACCATGCGGCGGCTGCTCGCGCTGTCCGACTTCACGTCGTTCACCAGCTCCGAAGACGTCACCGAGCACGCGATGGCGGTGCGGGCAGCCATCGGCGCGCTGCGCGAGTCGGGCCTCACCGGCGCGGACATCGGCATGGCCGCCTACGCCCAGATGGACTCGCAGGACCACATGGCGTCGTCCTGCCACCTGCAACGGGTGCTCGGCCTGGGCCACGCCCTGGTCTACGAGGTGGAGGCGACCAGCAACGGCGGGTCGGCCGCGCTCCAGTCCGCGGCGGCGCACCTGGTCGCCGACCGGTCCGCGACGGCCACGCTGGTCACCGCCACGTCGCGGTTCCGGCCGCCCCGCTGGGAGCGCTGGCAGCCCACCATCGGCATCTTCCTCGCCGACGGCGCGGCGTCGGCGGTGCTCACCCGCGAGGGCGGCCGGGCGCGGCTGGTCGCCACCGCCAACAACTCGGCCACGCAGATGGAGGTGCTGGCCACGCCGACGATCCCGGACCCGCTCGGGCACCGCGACCGCACGCCGATCGAGGTCACCGGGCTCGCGCCGTACCTGACGCTGATGAGCGAGGCGCTGGTCGGCGCGGTCGAGCAGGCCGCGAAGGAGGCGAACACCGCGCTGCCGGACATCACCCGGTTCGTCGTCACCGGCCTGGGGCTGGCCCAGCTCCAAGTGGTCGTGCTGGAACCGCTCGGCGTCGCGCTGGACCGCACCACGTGGTCGTTCCTGCGCGAACTCGGCCACGTCGGGCCGTGCGACCAGCTCCTGGGCCTGGACCACCTGCTGCACGACGACTCGCTGCGCCCCGGCGACACGATCATGGTGGTGGGCCTGGGCATGGGCTCCCGGTTCACCGCCGCCCTGGTGGAGGTCGGCGAACCGCCACGCCCCCGGCCGACCGTGCTCGACGTGGCGGCCGAGCCCGGACCCGCGCCCGTGGACCGGTACGTCATCGACCCGTCCGGCGCGGACATCTTCGGCGAGGCGGCGCGGCTGCGGGCGCGCGGCCCGGTCACGCCGGTCGAGCTGCCCGGCGGTGTGCACGCCTGGGCGGTCACCGGCCACGACGCGGTCCGGGAGCTGCTGCTGCACCCGGACGTCTCCAAGGACGCGAACCGGCACTGGCCGAAGTGGCGCAACGGCGAGATCCCGCCGGACTGGCCGCTGGTCCCGTGGGTGGCCATGAAGAACATGTTCACCGCCTACGGTGACGACCACGCCCGGCTGCGCGGCCTGGTCGCGAAGGCGTTCACCCCGCGCCGCGTCGAGGCGACCCGGCCGAGGGTCGAGGCGATCACCGCCGAGCTGGTCGCGCGGCTCGCCGCGCGGCCCGCCGGGCAGGTGGTGGACCTGCGCGCCGAGTTCGCCCACCCGCTGCCGATCCGGGTGATCGGCGGGCTGTTCGGCGTGCCCGCCGAGGTGGGGCGGGAGCTGCGGCGGCTGGTGGAGGCCGTGTTCAGCCTCGACGCCGACCCGGAGGGCGTGCACGCGGCGTCCGGCGAGCTGTACCTGGTGCTCAAGGAGCTGGTCGCGGCGAAGCGCGACCGGCCCGGCGACGACCTGACCAGCGACCTGATCGCCGCCCGGCGGGAGGACGGCGCGCGGCTGGGCGAGCAGGAGCTGCTGGACACGCTGCTGCTGACCATCAGCGCCGGGTTCGAGACCACGGTCAACCTCCTCGACCACGCGATCCACGCCCTGGCCACCCACCCGTCCCAGCTCGGCCTGGTCGTCGCGGGCACCGCGTCCTGGGACGACGTGGTGGACGAGACCCTGCGCCGGCAGGCGCCGGTGCCGAACCTGCCGCTGCGGTACGCGGTGCGGGACGTCGAGGTCGGCGGCACGCGCATCGCGCGGGGCGACGCGATCCTGGTGTCGTTCGGCGCGGCCGGCCGCGACCCCGCGCGGCACGGCCCGGACGCCGAGCGGTTCGACGTGACGCGCCCCTCGCGGCGCGACCACCTCGCGTTCGGCCACGGCGTGCACTTCTGCCTGGGCAGCCCGCTGGCGCGCCTGGAGGCGACCACGGCGCTGCCCGCGCTGTTCGGGCGGTTCCCGGAGCTGCGCCTCGCCGTGCCCGCCGACGGGCTCGCGCCGCTGGGATCGTTCTTCACCAACGGCCACAAGGCACTGCCGGTGATCCTGGAGGACTGATCCGCATGGCCCACATCGCGTTCGTCAGCGCGCCCGCGCCCGGTCACGTCAACCCGACGCTCCCCCTGGTGGAGGAGCTGGTCCGGCGGGGCCACCGGGTGTCCTACGCCACCGGTCCGGCCACGGTGGACGGCCCGGTGGCGGCGGGCGCGGCCCCGGTCGTGCTGCCCTCCGAGCTGCCGCCCGACCTGGACTCCCGCGCGGACTACACCGCCGACCAGCTCGCGGTGACGCTGGAGCACTTCCTCGCCGACGCGCGGACCGCGTTCCCCGTGCTGTCCGGCCACTTCACGGCCGACCGGCCGGACGTGGTGTGCTACGACTCGGTCACCTTCACCGGCCGGATGCTCGCGAACCTGCTCGACGCGCCCGAGGTGGCGCTGGTGCCCACGTTCGCCGAGAACGAGTCCTTCTCGGCGACGCGGGTGTACCTGCCGCCGTCCTTCGACCACGCCCACCCGCGCCTGGTGGCCGCCGTCGCGGCGATGGGCGAGTTCGCCTCCGGGCACGAGTTCCTCGCCGACCCGAACCTGATGTTCGGCTACGTCGCGCCCACCAACGTGGTCTTCATCCCGCGCGAGTTCCAGCCGTCGGGCGAGGGCTTCGACGGCCGCTTCCACTTCGTCGGGCCGTCGCTGGGCGGCCGGCCGGAGCGGGAGGCGTGGACGCCGCGCACCGCCGACCCCGTGCTGCTGATCTCCCTGGGCACGGTGTTCAACCGGCGGCCCGACTTCTTCCGGACGTGCGTCGAGGCGTTCGGCGGCACGCCCTGGCAGGTGGTGATGTCGATCGGCGGGCTCGACCCGGCGGAACTGGGCGAGGTGCCGCCGAACGTCGAGGTGGCGGCGCGGGTGCCCCAGGTGGCCGTGCTGCGGCACGCGCGGGCGTTCGTCACCCACGCCGGGATGAACTCGGTGATGGAGGCGCTGTACCACGACGTGCCGCTCGTCGCCGTGCCGCGGATCCCCGAGCAGCGGGCCGTCGCGAAGCGGGCCGAGGAGCTGGGTGTCGGCGTGGTGCCCGCCGACCTGTCGGTCGAGGGCCTCCGGGCGGCGGTGGCGTCGGCCGAGCGGTGCCGGCGGGCGGCAGCGGAACTCGGCGCGGTGGTGCGCGGCGCGGGCGGCGCGGTCGCGGCGGCGGACGCGGTGGAGGCGCGGCTCACCGGCCGGCCGTAGTACGCGCACACCGGGCTCACCGGCCGGCCGTGAGCACGCGCACGCCGAGGGGAAGGGCCTTCCTCGCGCGGACGACCCTTCCCCCGGTTCGAGGACTACTTGAGGCGGGCCGCCAGGAGTTCCTTGCCCTGCTCCGCGCCCTTCCTGCTCTCGCCCTGCGCGCGGCGGAAGAAGTCGGCGAGCTCCGAGTCGCCGTCCCGCTCCGCGTCGGCGATGTAGGTCTCCAGGCGCAGCGCGTTGGCCAGGCACGCCTCGACGAACCAGATGATGTTGTAGTCCTTGTCCTTCGTGCCGGTCACCTGACCGCTTTCCGTGGTGGACACGTGCCCTCCTCAGTCGTGGTCTCTCCCACGCGGGGGAGTACCCACGAACCGGCACCGTACCCCTGCCGACCGCGCGCCCGGACCAGAGCCGCCCTCGCCTTCGCCGGACCGGGTCGTCAGGCGAGTTCCGCCCAGACCGTCTTCCCGTCGGCGGTGGGTGACGTGCCCCACTCGCGGCTCAGCGCGGCGACGATGATCAGGCCGCGACCGCGGGCCGAGTCGACCTGGACGGGTCGCGGCTCGGGCATGGTCGGCGACCGGTCGGACACCTCGATGCGGATGCCCTGCGCCGTCCGCGAGACCGCCAGCTCCAGCGGTCCCGTGGCGTGGTCCACCGCGTTCGACACCAGCTCCGTCACCACCAGGGCCGCGTCCTCGGCCACGTCGGGTGACACGCCCCACGTCGCCACCGCCTCGCCGACTATGCGTCGGGCCTGCGCGGACGCCCCGGCGGTTGCGGGCAGCGTGACGGCCACCGGCGTCGCTGGCTCGTTGCGCACAATCCGCTCCCGTTGATCGGCCGTTACCGCATCGTCGCACATCCCGTCGCTTCAACCACCCAGTGGTCGCGTCCGGGGTAGCCTTGCTGCACGATCTGTACCGGCACGGCACCCGCCGGGCGGAGAGGCGCGGACGCGATGGACTTGCAGGTGCGCAGTGAGGTCCGCGGCGGCTGGACGGTCGTCGCGGTGTCGGGCGAGCTGGACGCGGACACCGTACCGGTGCTGTCCGACCTGCTGGAGGAGACACCGAACCGACAGGTCGTGGTCGACCTGAGCGGTGTGCCCTTCATGGACACCACCGGCCTGTCGCTCATGCTCGACTGGCACCGGCGGCTCGACGGCGCGGGCGGCCAGTTCCGGATGGCGTCGCTCCAGACCTCGGTCTACAAGCTGTTCCGGCTCACCGAGCTGGTCGAGGTCATGCACATCCACGAGTCCGTGGAGGACGCGACGAGTTGACATTCAGTGCTCCGCCTGCACGACCAGCACGGTCAGGTCGTCGTGCTCGGACGGACCCAGCCAGGAGAAGACCACGCGGCGCACGTGCTCGGCCACGGCGCTCGCGGACAGGCCGGCGCACTCCGCGAGCGCGGTCTTGAGCCGGACGTCGCCGAACAGGTTCCGGCGGTCGCCGCGGGCGCGGGCCTCGGTGACGCCGTCGCTGTAGAGCAGCAGCGTCTCGCCCGGCCCCAGTGTCACGGTCGTCTGGTGGAAGCGCACCTCGGGCAGCACCCCGACGATGCCGCCGTGCACCGCCACCTCGTCCACGCGCCCGCCGGAGCGCAGCACCAGGGGAGCGGGGTGGCCGCCCGCGGAGAGCGACACGCGCAGCCCGCCCGCCTGCACGGGGACCAGGTTGCCGACGACGAGCGTGGTGAACAGCCTGCTGCCCGCGGCCCGCAGCGCCGTGTTGAGCAGGGTGAGCAGCTGCGCGGGCCGCTGCTCGACGACCAGCAGGGTGTGCAGGCTCTGCCGGACCCGCCCGGAGTGCACCGCGGCCTCCAGGCCGTTGCCCGCGACGTCGCCGAGCACGAAGGCGGCGCTGCCGTCCTCCCTGGGGTGCACGTCGTAGAAGTCGCCGCCGACCAGGGCGCGGGGGTGCGCCGGCTCGTACACCCGCGCCAGCCGGACGCCCGCGACGGTGGGCAGCGGGCTGGGCAGCAGGTTGGCCCGCAGCACCTCGACCGTGCGCTCCTGCTCGCTGAACCGGTTGCCCACCGCCAGCGCCGTCCCGGCCCGCTCGGCGAAGCGCGTGAGCAGGTCGACGTCGCGCGGACCGCCGAAGCACACCAGCGCGCCGCCGCCGGCCAGCGGCACCGCCGTGCCGGGGCCGGCCGCCCCGCCCCAGCCGCCATCACCGAGCTGGGTGATCTCGCGGTGCGCGGTCGCCCCGTCCAGGACGGCGAGCAGGCCCGGCGTCGCGCCGGCGGTCTGCCGCGGCGTGCGGGACGTCAGCACCACGCCGTCCGGGCCGCGCCGCCACCACTCGACCCGGCCGCGGCCACCGGGGACGATCAGCACGGCGTGCCGCGCCGGCGCGAGTTCGACCACCTTGCGCAACGCCTCGGTGCGGTCGGTGATCCCGGCCAGCTCGCGGGACGCCTCGTCGAGGAAGTCCACCACCGTCCGGTACCACGCGGTCCAGCCGCCGCCCAGGTCCTGCGAACGACCCTCCACGGCCGCCGGCCGACCCGGCCTGACCTCGGGGAACAGCACGGCGGCCAGCGGGTTGGCCAGGCGCACGACACCGTCGCCGTCGAGCACGACGACGGCCTCGTGGAAGCCGTCGACGAGGCGGCGCCACGCGTCGAGGTCGAGGCCCGCATCGGCGCCTTGCCGGTAGCCCTGGGCCATTGCGGCTCCTGTGTGTCGGGTCGTGACCAACCTAGCGGACACGCCGCGTCCAACAGTGGCAGGCTTGGCGCAGATCCGCTGACGTTGGAGGCCCACGTGACGACCGCGCAGGACGACACGGACGTGACCCTGGCCAGGCTGCTGACCGCGATGCGCGAGATGCGGGACGGCAACTTCCGCCGCCGCCTCGTCGTGCCGCGCGGCCCGCACGGCGAGCTGGCCGAGGTGTTCAACGAGATCGCGGAGCGCAACCAGTGGCTGGTCGCCGAGCTCGTGCGGGTCCGCCAGGCGGTCGGCCAGGAGGGCAGGCTGGGCGAGCGGCTCGCGCCCGGCGCGGGCCCGATGGGCTGGGACATGGCCGCCAAGGCGGTCAACGGCCTGATCGACGACCTGACCCGGCCCACGACCGAGCTGAGCCGCGTGCTCGCGGCGGTCGCGCAGGGCGACCTGTCGCAGGAGATCAAGGTCACCGGGCGCGGCGAGGTCGCGAAGCTGGTGGAGAGCTTCAACTCGATGACCGCCACGCTGCGCACGTTCGCGGGCGAGGTCACGCGGGTGGCGCGCGAGGTCGGCACGGACGGCAGGCTGGGCGGCAAGGCGACCGTGCCGGGTGTCGCGGGCACCTGGAAGGACCTCACCGACTCGGTCAACTTCATGTCCGACAACCTGACCGCCCAGGTGCGCGACATCGCGCAGGTGGCGACGGCGGTGGCGCAGGGCGACCTGTCCCAGAAGATCACCGTCACGGTGGCGGGCGAGATGCTGGAGCTGAAGGACACCGTCAACACGATGGTGGACCAGTTGTCGTCGTTCGCCGACGAGGTGACGCGGGTCGCGCGCGAGGTGGGCACCGACGGTCGGCTGGGTGGTCAGGCGCAGGTGCCGGGCGTCGGCGGCACGTGGCGCGACCTGACCGACAACGTCAACTTCATGGCGAACAACCTGACCTCGCAGGTCCGCAACATCGCGCAGGTGGCGACGGCGGTGGCGCAGGGCGACCTGTCGCAGAAGATCACCGTGGACGCGCGCGGCGAGATCCTGGAGCTGAAGGACACCATCAACACGATGGTCGACCAGCTGTCGTCGTTCGCCGACGAGGTGACCCGCGTGGCGCGCGAGGTGGGCACGGAAGGCCGCCTGGGCGGTCAGGCGCAGGTCTCGGGGGTCGCGGGCACGTGGCGGGACCTGACGGACTCGGTGAACTTCATGGCGGGCAACCTGACCTCGCAGGTGCGCAACATCGCGCAGGTCACGACCGCCGTCGCGCAGGGCGACCTGTCGCAGAAGATCGACGTCGACGCGCGCGGCGAGATCCTCCAGCTCAAGACGACGATCAACACGATGGTGGACCAGTTGTCGTCGTTCGCGGCCGAGGTGACGCGGGTGGCGCGCGAGGTCGGCAGCGACGGTCGGCTGGGTGGTCAGGCGCAGGTGCCGGGGGTCGCGGGCACGTGGCGGGACCTGACGGACTCGGTGAACTTCATGGCGGGCAACCTGACCTCGCAGGTGCGCAACATCGCGCAGGTGGCGACGGCGGTGGCGCGCGGCGACCTGTCCCAGAAGATCACGGTGAACGCGCGCGGCGAGATCCTGGAGCTGAAGGACACCGTCAACACGATGGTGGACCAGTTGTCGTCGTTCGCCGACGAGGTCACGCGGGTGGCGCGCGAGGTGGGCACCGACGGTCGGCTGGGTGGTCAGGCGCAGGTGCCGGGCGTCGGCGGCACGTGGCGCGACCTGACCGACTCGGTGAACTTCATGGCCAACAACCTGACCGCCCAGGTGCGCAACATCGCGCAGGTGACGACGGCGGTCGCGGGCGGCGACCTGTCCCAGAAGATCACCGTCGACGCGCGCGGCGAGATCCTGGAGCTGAAGTCGACCATCAACACGATGGTCGACCAGCTCTCCGGGTTCGCCGACGAGGTGACGCGGGTGGCGCGCGAGGTGGGCACGGACGGCCGACTGGGCGGTCAGGCGCGGGTGCCGGGCGTCGCGGGCACCTGGAAGGACCTCACCGACAACGTCAACGTCATGGCCGACAACCTGTCCACGCAGGTGCGCAGCATCGCGGCGGTGGCGACGGCGGTGGCGGGCGGCGACCTGTCCAAGAAGATCACCGTCGAGGCCAAGGGCGAGATCGCGGCCCTGGCCGACACCATCAACGGGATGGTGGACACGCTGCGGGCGTTCGCCGACGAGGTGACGCGGGTGTCCCGCGAGGTCGGCACCGAGGGCATCCTCGGCGGCCAGGCGCGGGTCCCGAACGTCGCGGGCACCTGGAAGGACCTCACCGAGAACGTCAACTTCATGGCGAACAACCTGACCAACCAGGTGCGCAACATCGCCCAGGTCACGACGGCCGTGGCGCGCGGCGACCTGTCGAAGAAGATCGACGTGGACGCGCGCGGCGAGATCCTGGAGCTGAAGACCACCATCAACACGATGGTCGACCAGCTGTCGTCGTTCGCCGACGAGGTCACCCGCGTGGCGCGCGAGGTCGGCACGGAGGGCAAGCTGGGCGGCCAGGCCGAGGTGGAGGGCGTCTCGGGCACCTGGAAGCGGCTCACCGAGAACGTCAACGAGCTGGCCGGGAACCTGACCCGGCAGGTGCGGGCGATCGCGGTCGTCGCCACCGCCGTCACCGCGGGCGACCTGACCAGGCAGATCACCGTCGACGCGTCCGGCGAGGTCGCCGAGCTGAAGGACAACGTCAACCGGATGATCGGCAACCTGCGCGAGTCGACGCGGGCCAACCAGGAGCAGGACTGGCTGAAGACCAACCTGGCCCGCCTGTCCGGCCTCATGCAGGGCCACCGCGACCTGCACGCGATGGCGTCACTGGTGATGAGCGAGCTGACGCCGCTGGTGTCGGCGCAGCACGGCGCGTTCTTCCTGGTCGACGGCGACTCCGACGCCCTGGAGCTGACCGCCACCTACGCCTACCAGCCGCGCGGCGGCCGGCCGACCCGGTTCGCGCGCGGCGAGTCGCTGATCGGCCAGGTGGCGGTGGAGAAGAAGACGGTGCTGGTCACCGACGTGCCGCCGGGGTACCTGGAGATCGGGTCCGGCATGGGCGCGGCGCCGCCGCTGAACCTGGTGATCCTGCCCGTGGTGTTCCAGGGCGAGACGCTGGGCGTGATCGAGCTGGGGTCGTTCGGCGAGTTCACCGAGGTGCACCTGGACCTGCTGGACCAGCTCAAGGAGAACATCGGCGTCAACGTCAACACGATGCTCGCCAACGCCCGCACGGACAGCCTGCTGGTCGAGTCGCAGCGGCTGACCGAGGAGCTGCGGGCCGGCTCGGTGGAGCTGGAGGCGCGGGCGCGGCAGCTGTCGTCGGCGTCGAAGTACAAGTCGGAGTTCATGGCGAACATGTCGCACGAGCTGCGCACGCCGCTGAACTCGCTGCTGATCCTGGCCAAGCTGCTGGCGGACAACCTCGACGGCAACCTCAACCCCAAGCAGGTCGAGTTCGCGAAGACCATCCACTCGTCGGGCACGGACCTGTTGCAGCTCATCGACGACATCCTGGACCTGACGAAGGTCGAGTCCGGGCACATGCAGGTGCAGACCGACCCGGTGCGGGTCGCGGACGTCGTCGGGTACGTGGAGGCGCTGACGCTGCCGCTGGCGGCCGAGAAGGGGCTGGAGTTCGACGTCAAGGTGGACCCGGACGTGCCGTCCACCCTGCACACCGACGAGCACCGGCTCCAGCAGATCCTGCGCAACCTCCTGTCCAACGCGGTGAAGTTCACCCACAGCGGTGAGATCCGCCTCCACATCCGGGTGAACGAGGGCACGGTCGCGTTCGACGTGCACGACACCGGCATCGGCATCCCGGCGGAGAAGCTGTCGGTGATCTTCGAGGCGTTCCAGCAGGCCGACGGCACCACGTCCCGCAAGTACGGCGGCACCGGGCTGGGCCTGTCCATCAGCCGCGAGCTGTCGGCCCTGCTCGACGGCCGCCTGGACGTGCGCAGCGAGCCGGGCGTGGGCTCGACGTTCACCCTGTACCTGCCGCTGAGCGACCAGGGCCTGATGCCGGTGGCCGCCGAACCCGAACTGCCCGAGCCGCTGTCGGTGCCCGCCGAACAACCCGGACCGCCGCAGCCGGCGCCCACCGACCTGCCGCCCGCGCCGATGCGCTTCCACGGCGAGAAGGTGCTGATCGTCGACGACGACCTGCGCAACGTGTTCGCGCTGACCAGCGTGCTGGAGCTGCACGGGCTGGAGGTCATCTACGCCGACAACGGGATCACCGGGGTGCGGGCGCTGGAGCAGTACGACGACGTGTCGCTCGTGCTGATGGACATCATGATGCCCGAGCTGGACGGCAACGCGACCATGTCGGCGATCCGGGCGATGGCGCGGTACGCGGACCTGCCGGTGATCGCGGTGACCGCGAAGGCGATGAAGGGCGACCGGGAGAAGAGCCTGGCCTCGGGGGCGACGGACTACGTGACCAAGCCGGTGGACACCGAGCACCTGCTGCGACTGATCGCGTTCTACCTGGGGTTGGAGCAGGATTGAGCTGTGTCGGATCGCCCTCCTTCGTCGGGCAATCCGACACAACCGCTCGACAGGGGAAGGCGATCAGACACAACCGGCGCGGGACCTGATGCGGCGTTGGACGCGGTCCAGGGCCGCGTCCACCGACGGGCACAGCGCCAGGTGCTCGGTCAGGCCCGTCACCTCCAGCGGGCGCAGCACGGGGCGGCGGGTGGCGACCACGGCCAGGTCCTCGACCATGGCGTGGGCGTCGACCAGGAGTTGGATGCCCGCCGAGCCGAAGAAGGTCACCTCGTCCAGGTCCAGGACCACCGCCGCCGGGTGCTGGAGGGCCGCGCGGGCGCGTGGCGCGGTGTCCATGTCGACCTCGCCCGCGACGGACACCACCAGCACGTCGTCCCGCCACGAGGATCGGACGGTGATCATCGGCTGGTCCATGCCGGCACTCCCGACGCCGTCGGCTGGCTGAGTGGCCGACGTTACGGTAGTCCGGGTAAGGTTACAACTTCCCCGTCGGCGCCCGTCCCAGTCGCCGGACCGCCTCGACGATCTCCCTGTTCGACACGCCCTTCACCAGGTACTCGGCCACGCCCGCGCGGCGCATCTCGGCGATCGTCGCGGGATCGGCGTACGCGGAGAACCCCATCACGCGCGTCCGCGGGTGGCGCTCGCGCAGCGCCCGCGCCACCTGGATGCCCCCGCCGGGCATCCGCACGTCCAGCACCACGACGTCGGGCGCGTGCTTCCCGGCCAGCTCGGCGGCCTCCCCGGCGGTCCGCGCGACCGCCACCACCTCCAGGTCCGGCTCGGCCGACAGCACCTCGTGCAGCGCTTCCCCGATCAGGTCGTCGTCGTCGCAGATGAGCACTCGGATCATGAGGCGTCCGGCGCCGTGGTGGGCAGCCAGCAGCGCACGACGGTACCGCCACCGGGCCGTTCGGCGACCGTCCACCAGCCGCCCGCGGTCTCGGCGCGCTCGCGCATCTCGATCATGCCGAAGTGCTCCAGGCCGGCCTGGTGGTCGGCGGTCATGGTCATGCCGACGCCGTCGTCCGAGATCTCGACCAGCGTCCCGTCGTCCACGGTGGCCAGCCGGACCTCGACGGTCGACGCGCGGGCGTGCTTGTGCACGTTGGCCACGGCTTCCTGGCAGATGCGGAAGATGGTGACGGCCGTGTCGCCGAGCGGTTCCCGGCGCAGCTCGTCCCGGACGGCGTGGTCCAGGCCCCACGCGGGCGCGACGTCGCCCAGGTACCGCTCCAGCGCGACCACCAGCCCGCTCCGGTCGATCTCCGGCGGGCGCAGCCGGAACACCAGCATCCGCAGCCGCTCGACGGCGGCGCGCACCGTCTCGTCGAGCCTGGCCACGGTCGCCGCGTGCTCCGCGGGCAGCTTCGTCGCCAGCAGCTGGAGCCGCATGCCCACGGCGACCATCGACTGGATGGAGTCGTCGTGCACGTCCCAGGCGATCCGCCGCCGCTCCAACTCCTGCGCCTCCACCAGGTGCGTGACCAGCCGCCGCCGGGCGAGCAGGGCCTGCTCGGTTTTGCGGCGCTCGGTCATGTCCCGCGTGACCTTGCCGAACCCGCGCAGGCTGCCGGTGTGGTCGAACAGCGCGGTGATCACGACGTTCGCCCAGAACCGGGTGCCGTCCTTGCGCAGCCGCCAGCCCTCGTCCTCCAGCCGGCCGTCGGCGATGGCGGTCTCCAGCTCGCGGTCCGGCTTGCGGGTGGCGATGTCCTCCGGCGGGTAGAACACGGAGAAGTGCCTGCCGAGGATCTCGTCGGCCGAGTAGCCCTTGATGCGCTCCGCGCCGATGTTCCAGCTGACGATGTGCCCGTCCGGGTCGAGCATGAAGATGGCGTAGTCGAGCACCCCCTCGACCAGCAGTTGGAACGCCGACTCGGGCATCCGGTCGGGTCGGCGGCGCGGTGGGTGCGACATGATGCCACTGTGCACCACGCGCCCGCCGGTCGCGGTCACACCCACCCGACCACCGGGCCCACCGCCGGCCGCGAACCCCGGCCGTGACCGGGGGCGGCGCGCCGCACGCCGACCGACCGCGCCTCGCGCGGGGGACGGGTGTCGCACGGGAGACCGGCCTTGCGCGGGGCATGGGTCGGCGCGGCACCACGCGGGCCGTGCGTCCCCGGCGATCGGCGCGCCCGCGCGTCGCGTCGCCGGCGTCAGGCGAGTTCGCACCACACGACCTTGCCGTGGCCGTGGGCGACGACGCCCCAGCAGCGCGCCAGGCGGTCGATCAGCGGCAGACCCCACCCGCCGTCCGTGCCCTGCGGGCGGAGGTGCGGGCGCACCGGGCTGTCGTCGGCCACCTCCACGCGCACGCGGCCCGCGCCGCCCGCCAGCCGGACGGTGGAGGTGCCGCCCGCGTGCCTGGCCGCGTTCGCGACCAGCTCGGAGACGGCCAGCACGACGTCGTCGTGCGCGCCCAGGTAGCCCCAGGCGGCCAGCGTCCTGCGGGTGAACTCGCGGGCCAGACCGGCGCTGCCCGCACCGCCCGGAGGGCTGTACTCAGCCACCAGGTTCACCGTCGGGACGTCCACGCCACGCACTGTGCGGTACCGGGCCGGTCATTGCGAGACGCAGTCACGTCAGCCGTTCTAGTGCAGGTGCACTAACCCGATGGGGATTTCGTGGCAGTCGGTGGTCTGGCACGCTGGGCGTCGTGCACGAGAGCCCGGACGACCTGGCGTGGTTGCAGCGCGTGCTCGACGACTCGTACGCGGCGTCCGGCGCGCACCTCCGCTCGATCATCACCCCGGAACGCCGCCTGGACGCCGCGGGCGTGGTCGCGGAGCTGGGCGCGATGCGCGTGATGGCGCTGGCCACGACGACCGCGCGGGGCGAGCCGCGCGTCGCGCCGGTCGACGGGCTGTTCCACCGGGGACGCCTGCACTTCGGATCGAGCGCGGACTCGCTGCGGTGGCGGCACGTCCTCGCCCGCCCGGCCGTGTCGGCCTCCGTCATCGAGGGCGAGCGGCTCCAGGTCACCGTGCACGGCACGGCCCGCCCGGTGCGCCCGGCGGAGGACGAGGCGCTGGTCTCGTTCCTGGTCGGCGTGTACGGGCGGGAGGCGTGGGACGGCTGGATGAGCGCGCTGTCATGGGCACGGATCGAGCCGGCGCGGATGATCGCCTTCCGCAACCACGCCGCCGCCGACCACTCGGGGTAAGGGCCGGCCGCCGAGCGCCGGGGGCGCGCACGAGTCCAGGGCCTGCGATCACTCGTGGCTCGGTGACGGGTGCACCTGTGAGCGAAGGTCACCCGCCCGACCGACGCATTCCGGCCCACCGACGTGTCGCCGGCGCAGGTGTGCCCACGCGTCGGCGGTGTTCTGCCCCCGCCCCTCGAACTCGCCACCGCGAGGCCGCGTCGGCGGTTCACGGCGCGGATTTCGCCGATCACGCTTTTCGATCGGCGAAATCCGCCCCGTGAGCCGCCGACTCCCAGGCGGCCGAGCCGCCCGACGGAGTCGGGCCATCCAACACAGTCGGGCCATCCAACACAGCCGGGCCAATCCAACACACTCGCACATCCAACACCCCTCAATCCACCAAACCCTCCCGGCGGGCGATCGAGACGGCCTCCAGCTTCGACCGCGCGCCCAGCTTGTCCAGCACGCGTTGGACGTGGTTGCGGACCGTGTTGCGGGCGACGCCGAGCCGTCGCCCGATCTCGTCCGTGCTCGCGCCGTCGGCCAGCAGGGTCAGCGTCTCGCGCTCGCGCGCGGTGAGCGCCGCGCCGGTCGCGGCCACCCGGCCGGTGAGGCGGTTGAGCACGCCGGCCAGCATCGACCCGTCGAACACCGCCTCGCCGCCCGCGACCCGCCGGACCGCGGCGGTCAGCTCGTCCAGCCGGGACGACTTGAGCACCAGCCCCGCGCCGCCCTCGTCCACCACGCGGGCGGCGATGGCCGGCGTCGCCTCCCCGGTCAGCACCAGCACCTGCGCGCCCCGTGCCCGGAGCGCGGCGATCGCGGCGATGCCGTCGCCGTCGGGCAGCCGCCGGTCGAGCACGACGACGTCCGGGAGGTGCCGCTCGGCCGAGGCCAGCGCGGCGGCCACGGAGCGGACCGTGGCGACCACCTCCACCCCGCCCGCCTGCTGGAGCGCCAGCCCGATCGCCTCCGCGACCATGTCGTGGTCCTCCACGAGGAGCACCCGGATCAGGTCGGGTCGGCTGGGCGGTTCGGGCATGTGCGTCGACCTCATGACGGGTGGGAACCCCGAGCAGGGACTCCCACCCTAGTCCTGGAGCGGCCGGGTGGTCGGTCGAGGGCCCGGCCGGCGCGGCCGGGCGTCGACGGGGGTCCGGGCGGCGCACCGCACACCTCACCCACGCGGGTGAGGGGGTACCGCCGGCCGCCGCCGTTCCAACCGCCACCGGCCGCCACAGCCGCCACAGCCACCGCGTGCCGACCAGCGCCGTGCCGACCGCCCCGCCCGCCGCTCCGGGCCACGTGCCGCCCCTGCCCCCGCAGTCCGCCGCACCGCGCCTGCGCCGATCGCACCGGCCGCGCCCGCCACGCGCCACCGCCGACCGGTCCGGTCCCGTCCGTGCACTTCGGACGGTCGGGACCGGGGCCGGCCACCGCCGCCCGCACATCGGGCTTCCAGTCAGTGGAAGCGGTCATTGTCCGGCCCGGTGATCGTCTCTAGGTTCGCACCACCCCGGTGGCCGCCGTCGTGCCGTCCGGGGCCAACCGGTCGGAACGAGTCCCCCGGCGGACGAACAGGAGGGCGCGGTGCCACTGGACACCACCACGCCGCAGTACCGGCGTGACGACGCGGGGTCGCAGCCACCCCTGGCCTGGCCGGACTACCGGTCGAACCTGCTGCGGCACCCGCACCGGCCGCTGACGCTGCTCCCGCAGCGGCTCGGCGAGATCACCGGCCCGCTGCTCGGCGAGGGCCGGGTCGGGCCGCACGACAACGACCTCACGGCAGGTCACGACGGCGAGCCGCAGGGCCAGCGGATCATCGTGTCCGGTCGCGTGCTCGACGGCGACGGGCGCCCGGTCGCGGGCACGCTGCTGGAGGTGTGGCAGGCCAACGCGGGCGGTCGGTACCGGCACGACGGCGACCGGCACCCCGCGCCGCTGGACCCGAACTTCACCGGTGTCGGCCGCACCATCACCGACGCCGACGGCCGGTACTCGTTCACCACGATCCAGCCCGGCGCGTACCCGTGGCGCAACCACGACAACGCGTGGCGGCCCGCGCACATCCACTTCTCGCTGTTCGGCACCGCGTTCACGCAGCGGCTGATCACGCAGATGTACTTCCCCGGCGACCCGCTGTTCTTCCAGGACCCGATCTTCAACTCGGTGCGCGACCCGAAGGCGCGCGAGGCCATGATCGCCCGGTTCGACCTGGACAGCACCGTGCCCGAGTGGACGCTGGGCTACCAGTGGGACATCGTGCTGCGAGGCAAGAACCCCACGCCGCTGGAGGACGAGGACGACGACGATGACTGAGCCGACCGCCACCCCGCCGACCGCCACCCCGGCCGCGCACGCCACCCCGCCGCTGCTCACCACGCCGTCGCAGACCGTCGGCCCGTTCTTCGGCATCGGCCTCCCCTGGGAGGACGGCCCGCTCGTGGTGCCCGAGCACACCCCCGGCGCGTTCCGGGTCGAGGGCTACGTGCTCGACGGCAACGGCGACCCGGTGCCGGACGCCGTCGTGGAGACCTGGCAGGCCGACCCCGACGGCCGGTTCGACCACCCGGACGACCCGCGCGGAGCGGTGCGCTGGAAGGACTTCCGCGGGTTCGGCCGCTGCCCCACCGACGTCGAGGGCCGCTACGGTGTGCTGACCGTCAAGCCCGGTTCGCTGCCGACCCCCGACGGCGGGTTCGAGGCGCCCCACCTCAACGTGTCGGTGTTCTGCCGGGGGATGCTGGTGCGGCTGGTGACGCGCCTGTACTTCCCCGACGAGGAGGCCAACGCGCACGACCCCGTGCTGAACTCGATCGACGACCCGGCCGCCCGGAGCACGCTCGTCGCCAAGAGCGCGCCGTTCGGCTACCACTTCGACATCTGCCTGCAAGGGGAGCATGAAACCGTCTTCTTCGACGTCTGAGCTGTTCGGACCGCTGTTCACCGACCCCGACGTGGAAGCCGAGATCTCGGACCAGGCGTGGGTGCGGGCGATGCTGGACTTCGAACGCGCGCTCGCGATCGTCCAGGCACGGGCCGGCCTGGTCACCGAGGACGCGGCCCGGATGGTGGTGACCGCGATCGACGTCGGCCACTACGACCCGGCCGCGCTCGGCGAGGGCGCGCTCACCTCCGGCACCCCCGTGGTGCCGCTGGTGCGGGCGATCGGCGCGCACGTCACCGCCGAGGGCCGGTCCGCCGTGCACAACGGGGCCACCAGCCAGGACGTGCTGGACACGGCGATGTCGCTGGTCGCGCACCGCGCGCTGGGCCCGCTGCTGGCGGGGCTGCGCGGTGTCGCGGACGAGTGCGAGCGGTTGGCGCGGCAGCACCGGGGAACGCTGATCACCGGGCGGACGCTGGGCCAGCACGCGCTGCCGACGACGTTCGGGCTCAAGTGCGCCGGCTGGCTGGTGGCGGTGGACGAGGTGGTGGACGCGCTGGAGCGCGTGCGGACCGACCGGCTCGCCGTGCAGTTCGGCGGCGCGGTGGGCACGCTGGCGGCGGTCGCCGACCCCGGCCTGACCGACCAGCTCGCCGCGGAGCTGGGGCTGGCCGCGCCGCTGGTCCCGTGGCACACCGACCGGACGCGGATCGCCGAGCTGGCCGGCGCGCTCGGCGCGGCGGCCGGGGTGCTGGCCAAGGTCGCGCAGGACGTGGTGCTGCTGGCGCAGACCGAGGTGGCCGAGGTCGCCGAGGGCGAGGGCGGCACGTCGTCGACCATGCCGCACAAGCACAACCCGGTGCGGGCGGTGCTGGTGGCGGCGGGCGCGAAACGGGTGCCGGGCCTGGTGTCGACGGTGCTGGCGGCGATGGCGCAGGAGCACGAGCGCGCGGTCGGCGCGTGGCACAGCGAGTGGCAGTCGGTGACCGAGCTGCTGCGGCTGGTCGGCGGCGCGGCGCACGGCCTGTGCGAGCTGCTGTCGCGGCTGCGGGTCGACGCGGAGCGGATGCGGCGCAACCTGGAGCTGACCGGCGGGCTGCTGATGGCGGAGCGCGTGGCCGGCCGGCTGGCCGCGCGGGTCGGCCGCGCCGAGGCGCAGGAACTGGTCGCCGAGGTGTGCCGGAGCGCGGCGCTGTCCGGGCGTCCGCTGCGCGCCGCGCTGCTGGCGGACCTGCGGATCGACCTGTCGGAAGCGGAGATCGACGAGGCGCTCGACCCGGCGGGGTACACCGGGAGCGCGGGCGAGTTCGTGGACCGGGCGCTCGCGGCGCACCGGGGGAGGGCCGGGCGGTGAGGCTGCACTACGAGTTGAGCGGACCGGAGGGCGCGCCGGTCGTCGTGCTCGGCAACTCGCTGGGCACGACGACGGCCCTGTGGGAGCCGCAGGTGGCGGAGCTGCGGCAGCGGTTCCGCGTGCTGCGCTACGACCACCGCGGCCACGGCGGCAGCCCGGCCGCGCCCGGTCCGTACCGGATCGACGACCTCGGCGACGACGTGCTGGAACTGCTGGACGCCCTCGGCCTCGACCGCGTGTCGTACTGCGGCGTGTCGATGGGCGCGATGGTCGGGATGTGGCTGGCCGGCCACGCGCCCGAGCGCGTCGAGCGGCTCGTGCTGTGCTGCACCACCGCCGCGTACCCGGACGGGCGGCCGTGGCTGGAGCGCGCGGCGGCGGTGCGGCGGTCCGGCACGGGCTCGATCGCGGCGCAGGTCGTGAGCCGCTGGTTCACACCCGCCCTGCGGTCGCGGTCGCCGGAGACGGTCGCGGCGTTCGAGGCGATGCTGTCCGGTGTGGACGACGAGGGCTACGCGGGGTGCTGCGAGGCGCTGTCGTCCCTCGACCTGCGGTCCGTGCTGCCCGCGATCGAGGCGCCGACGGCCGTGGTGGCGGGCGCGCTGGACGAGGCGACCCCGACCGCGTGCCTGCGCGACATCGCCGAGGCCATCCCGAAGGCCGAGCTGTTCGTGGTCGAGGCCGCCCACCTGGCCAACGTCGAGGCGGCCGACACCGTGGCCGAGATCCTGCGGAGGCACCTGTGACGAGCGGTTACGACGAGGGCATGCGGGTTCGCCGCGAGGTCCTGGGCGACGAGCACGTGGACCGGGCCGTGGCGCGGACCGACGGGTTCACCGCCGACTTCCAGGAGCTGATCACGCGCTACGCGTGGGGCTCGATCTGGACGCGGCCCGGCCTGGACCGGCGGACGCGGTCGTGCGTGACGCTGGCGATGCTCGCGACCCTGGGCCACGACGGCGAGCTGGCGATGCACGTGCGGGCCGCGCTGCGCAACGGCCTGAGCCGGGACGAGATCAAGGAGGTGCTGCTCCAGGTCGCGGTCTACGCGGGTGTCCCGGCGGCGAACCGGGCGTTCGCGATCGCCCAGCCGATCCTGGCGGAGCCCGACGCGACCGGGTGAGCGGGCGGTGCCCGGCGCACCGGGCAAGGTGCGCGCACGGATCCGGCGGACGCGCGGCACCCCCGCGCGGGCGGGGGTGCCGGGCCGGTCTTCGGCATCGGGTTCCGGCGAGGCCGCCGCCCCGTCACCACGTCGGGTGCGCGCCCACCCCGCCGTCGACCACCAGGTCGTGGCCGGTGATCCACGAGGCCACCGGGGACGCCAGGAACACGCACGCGTCGCCCACGTCGTCCGGCGTGCCGAGCCTGCCCAGCGGCGCGGCGGCCCGCCACCGCGCCACGCCCTCCGGCCAGGCTTCCGCCAGGCCCGGCCGGTCCACCAGGCCCGGTGACACGGTGTTCACCCGGATGCCGTGCCGCCCGTACTCCAGCGCCGCCGACCGCGCGAACATGATCAGAGCCGCCTTCGACGCGCTGTAGTGCGCGTGCCCGTGCGCGGGCCGGCTGCCCTCGATCGACGCGATGTGCGTGACCGAACCGCCGGTCGACCGCATCACCTCGGCGGCGGCCCTGGTGCAGGAGAACGCGGCGAGCACGTTCGCGTCCACCACCTCGCGCCAGTCGGCGGCGGTCAGCTCGGCCAGGTCCCGCACCGGCTGCACCCCGGCGCAGTTCACCACCGCGTCCAGCCGACCGCGCCACGCCGCCGCCTCGCGCACCACTCGGGAGCACTCGCCCTCGTCGGTCAGGTCGCCCCGCACCACCAGCCCGGCGCCCTCGACCTCGCCCCGGAACGCGTGGCCGACCACGGCGGCGCCGGCGCGGGCGAACCGCCGCGCGACACCGGCGCCGATGCCACCGCTCGCCCCGGTCACGAGCGCGACGGTGCCCGTGAGGTCCACGGCTACACCGGGCCCATCGGGACGTGGGGACCGGCGGGCGGCTCGACCCGGATCCCGTCGCCCGGCCGCACGTCGCCGCTGACCACCACGACCGACATGATCCCGGCCCTGCGCACCACGTTCCCCTCGTCGTCCCGCCCGACGACGTGCTTGAGCAGCCCGTCCTGGTAGGCGTCGATCTGCGGGCACGGGTTGCGCAGCCCGGTCACCTCCACGACCGCCTCCGCGCCCAGCCGCAGCAGGGTCCCGGCCGACAGCCCGAGCAGGTCGACGCCGCGCGTGGTGATGTTCTCCCCGAGCCCGCCGGGGGTGACGGAGAAGCCCAGGGCGTTCAGCTCGTCGTGCAGTTCGGCGTGCATCAGGTGCACCTGGCGCAGGTTCGGCCGCGTCGGGTCGCGGCGCACGCGCGAACGGTGCTTCACCAGTTCGCCCGCGTGCGCGTCGCCCTCGACGCCGAGGCCGGCGAGGAGCCGGACGACGCCCGCGTTCGGCTTGGTGAAGGTGTACTCGGCGCTCCGGCTCACGGCCTCCACGATGCCCATGACCTCGACCCTACCCAGGTCTTTTCCCTCCCCGGCGGGAATCGGGGCACGACCGCCCGCGCACCGGTAAGACTTCGGCCGGTCGCGGCGATGAACCGGGTGTACCACCCCGCGAACGACGGTGAAGATCATGGACGACGAGTTGACCCACCGGGCCCGCGCCCTGCTCCGCGCGGTGGCGGCCGGCCGCGCCGAGGTGACCCGCAGCCGGGAACCGGACCTGCGCGTGGACGGGCTGCTGTGCAGCGACCAGATGACCGCCCGCCTCCTGGCGCACGCCGGGCTGCTCCGACCGGCGCGGCACGACGGCGACGGCCTGTGGGCGCCCGCCGAGCTGACGCCCGCCGGCCGCGCGGTCCTCGCCTGAAGGGTCGCGATTCCACCCCGCGCCGCTGCGCCGTTCGAGTGGTTTCCACGCAGGCGCGCCACGGCGGAGGCCGGTGCCGCAGCCGGTTCCAGTGCCACACCCACCCGGTGAAAGTGCCACGGCTGCCTGCCTCGGGCCGGTGACGCGGACGTCCGGACGGCGTGGTGCTCGCCGTTCCGCAGCACCGGATCGCGCCGCGTCCCGGCCTGGTGGGGCCCCGTTCCCACGGGCACGCCGGGCGCGCGGACCGACACCGCCGGTGGCGGGACCGGCCATGACCGGTTCGGCGCGGCAAGCGCCTTCCTCTCCTCGCCGGCCGTGGCTAGCCTGGATCGAAAGAGGTCTGGATCACTCCCGCCGGCATCGTACTTAGGTTAGGGTAACCGAAGTTCGATCACGCCCTGTTGTCGCACCGATGGGACGGACATGCC
This sequence comes from Saccharothrix australiensis, assembly GCF_003634935.1. Taxonomy (NCBI): domain Bacteria; kingdom Bacillati; phylum Actinomycetota; class Actinomycetes; order Pseudonocardiales; family Pseudonocardiaceae; genus Saccharothrix; species Saccharothrix australiensis. The sequence goes on along the minus strand of NZ_RBXO01000001.1, from coordinate 5,805,345 downwards.
ACAGCCACCTGTCTTCGACCTCCTCGGCGTCGGCTTCGGACCATCGAACCTCGCGATGGCGATCGCGGTCACCGAGCACAACGCCGCTGCCCGCCCCGAAGACGTGGTGACCACCCACTTCCTGGAGCGGCAGCCCCGATTCGGCTGGCACCGCGGCATGTTGCTCGACGACGCCACCATGCAGGTCTCCTTCCTCAAGGACCTGGTGACGCTGCGCAACCCCACCAGCACCTTCAGCTTCCTGAACTACCTGCACGGCCGGGGCCGGCTGGTCGACTTCATCAACCACAAGAACCTCTTCCCGCTGCGCGTGGAGTTCCACGACTACTTCGAGTGGGCCGCCGAGCAGGTCGACGACCTGGTGTCCTACGGCCACGAGGTGGTCGGCGTGCGCCCGGTGTTCGAGGGCGACGCGGTGACCCACTTCGACGTGTCGTCGCGCGCGTCCACCGGGGAGGTCGAGGTGCGGCGGGCGCGCAACCTGGTCGTGGCCACGGGCCTGCGGGCCCGGCTGCCCGACGGCGTCGCGCAGTCGGACCGCGTGTGGCACAACAGCGACTTCCTCCAGCGCGTCGGAAGCCTGGAGAACCCAGCGCGGCTGGTGGTCGTCGGCGCGGGCCAGAGCGGCGCGGAGGTGACCGCGTTCCTGCACGAGCGGTTCCGCGACGCCGAGGTGTGCGCGGTGTTCGCGCGGTACGGCTACAGCCCGGCCGACGACAGCTCGTTCGCGAACCGGATCTTCGACCCGGAGGCGGTCGACGACTTCTACGCCGCGCCCGAGCCGGTCAAGCGGCAGCTCATGGACTACCACGGCAACACCAACTACGCGGTGGTGGACAACGACCTCATCGCCGAGCTGTACCGGCGGGTGTACCGGGAGAAGGTCCTCGGCACGACGCGGCTCCGGCTGTTCAACACGTCCTGCGTGACGGACCTGGCGGACGGTCCGGACGGCGTGCGGGTGACCGTCGAGTCGCTGGCCACCGGCGCGCGGACGGTCCTGGACGCGGACGCGATCGTCTACGCCACCGGCTACCACGAGGCCGATCCGACGCCGCTGCTCGGCGAGCTGTCCGCCCGGTGCCCGCGCGACGAGCGCGGTCGCCTGCGCGTCGGCCGCGACTACCGGCTGGAGACCGACGACGACGTGGTGGGCGGCATCTACCTCCAGGGCGGCACCGAGCACACGCACGGCATCTCCTCGTCGTTGCTGTCCAACACCTCCGTGCGGGTGGGCGAAATCCTCCAGTCGGTGCTCGGGCGGCGCGAACCCTCGTTGCCGGCGCAGCCCGCGTACGCGATCAGCGCCTCCCACCCGGGGTAGCACGCCAGGGTGCTCGTCCACAGTGGACCGCTGCTCGGTGGCGCGCCCGACGCGCGCCGGGCACGACCGGGAGTCCCGACGACCGGGCCGCTCGGCCGGGAAGCCGGCGGCCGGACCGCTCGACCGGAAGAACCGATGACCGACCCGCTCGACCGGAGGACCCGATGACCAACCCGTTCGACGACACCGAAGGCCGGTTCCACGTGCTGGTCAACGACGAGGGGCAGCACTCGCTGTGGCCGTCCTTCGCCGAGATCCCCGCCGGCTGGCGGGCGGTGTTCGGCCCCGGCGCGCGCGAGGCCGCCGTGGCCTACGTGGAGGAGCACTGGACCGACCTGCGCCCGCTGAGCGTGCGCGACTGAGACCGGCCGAGGGCGCGGCGGTTCCGCGGTCCGCCTCCACTTCGATCATCCATTCGGTTAGCCTTGCCTAAACAACAGGAGGCGCGGGACGGGACGTCGGCGGGAGGCGGCCCTCGTCCCGGCCCGGACGGCCCCGGACCGCCTGGTCGCGTCCGGCGTCGCCCGGGTGCGGTCGGAGCCGCGTGGCGCACCGACCGAACGAGTGGAAAAGGGGAGCGGGCGATGACGACCCGACTGCACGCCGAGGACCTGACGCTGGCCTACGACGAGCGGGTGGTCGCCGCGGGGCTGGACGTGGCGGTCCCGGACGGGTCGTTCACGGTCATCGTGGGCCCCAACGCGTGCGGCAAGTCGACCTTGCTCAAGGCGCTGGCGCGGATGCTGAAGCCGCGCTCGGGCGCGGTGTACCTCGACGGCGAGGCGATCTCGTCCTACCGCTCCAAGGAGGTCGCGCGGCGGCTCGGCCTGCTGGCCCAGTCGTCCATCGCGCCCGGCGGCATCACGGTCGGCGAGCTGGTCGCCCGCGGCCGGTACCCGCACCAGCGGCTGCTGCGGCAGTGGTCCCTGGAGGACGAGGAGGCCACCGCGCGGGCCATGCGCCTGACCAACGTGCAGGACCTCGCGGGCCGGGTGGTCGACGAGCTGTCCGGCGGGCAGCGGCAGCGCGTGTGGCTGGCCCTGGTGCTCGCCCAGCAGACGTCGATCCTGCTGCTGGACGAGCCGACCACGTTCCTCGACATCGCGCACCAGATCGAGGTGCTGGACCTGTGCGCCGAGCTGCACGAGGACGGGCACACGCTGGTCGCGGTGCTGCACGACCTGAACCAGGCGTGCCGCTACGCCACCCACCTCATCGCCATGAAGCCGGGCGAGGGCATCGTCGCGCAGGGCCGCCCCGCCGACATCGTGACGGCGGAACTGGTCGAGGACGTGTTCGGCCTGCCGTGCCGGGTGATCGCCGACCCCGAGACGGACACGCCGCTCGTCGTGCCCCTGCGGCGGCAGCGGGTCGCGGTGGGGTCCGCGAGCCGCGTCGGCTGAACCGCGTCCGCCCGCAGGGTACCGCGCGGGCGACTCCCGTGATACAAATAAGGGTTAATTCATCCTTAATCGGATGGCGATATCCCGAATCAGTGTATCACAGGGGGCAAGCGTGGCAACAGGGGAATTGTCCACGGAACAGCAGCGGATTTCTTCCCTCTACGACCGGCTCGATCGGGAGAGGGCCGCCGCGAAAGCGGCCCTCGACGCCGCCCTGCGCGACCCGCACGAGCGGCGGGTGCACCGCGAAGTGGCCGTGCGGACGTGGTCCGAGCAGCTCGGCAGGCTGAAGGTGGCGGAGGAGGGCCTGTGCTTCGGCCGCACCGACCACACCGACGGCAGCCGTCGGTACATCGGCCGGATCGGGTTGTCCGACCCCGCCGACGACTACCGGCCGCTGCTCACCGACTGGCGGGCGCCGGTCGCCCGGCCGTTCTACACGGCGACCGGCGCGCACCCGGAGGGGCTCACCCGGCGGCGGCACTTCCGCACCCGCGGCCGGCGGCTGGAGGGCTTCCACGACGACGAGCTGGGACTGGCCGACGCCGCGCTGCGGGAGGCGCTGGACGCGCCGCGCGGCGGGACGATGCGCGACATCGTCGCGACCATCCAGGCCGAGCAGGACGAGGTGATCCGGCTCGACCACCGCGGCGTGCTGGTGGTGGAGGGCGGTCCCGGCACCGGCAAGACCGCCGTCGCCCTGCACCGCGTCGCCTACCTGCTCTACACGCGGCGGGAACGCCTGGCGCGGCAGGGCGTCCTCGTCGTCGGGCCCAACGCGGGCTTCCTGCGCTACATCGGGGACGTCCTGCCGTCGCTGGGCGAGACCGACGTCGTGTTCGCGGCACCCGGCGAGCTGTTCCCCGGCGTCCGCGCCGTCCGGGAGGACACGCTGGAACTGCGGGGCCTCAAGGGCGGCCTGGCCGCGGTGGACCTGCTCCGCGAGGCCGTCGCGGACCGCCAGGAGCTGCCGGAACGCCCGATCCCGGTCGAACTGGAGGACGTCACCGTGCACGTCGACGCGTCGGCGGCCCTGTACGCGCGCGACCGGGCGCGGGCCAGTGGGCTGCGGCACAACGAGGCCCGGCAGGTGTTCCACGACGCCCTGGCGGACGCGCTCGTCGAGCCCGCCCTCGCGCTGATCGGGCCGGACTGGGCGGAGCTGGCCGACGACGTGCGGCGCGAGCTGGGCGACAGCCCCGACCTGCGCCGGGCGGTCGACGCGCTGTGGCCGCCGCTGACCCCGCGCCGGCTGCTGGCCGACCTGTACGAGGGCCGGTGCTTCGCCGTCGGCTACCCCGAGCTGTACCGGGCGGACGGCAGCGCGTGGACCGTCTCCGACGTGCCGCTGCTGGACGAGGCGGCCGAGCTGCTGGGCACGTCCGACGAGGCCGAGCGGGCGGCCGAGCGCGAGCGCGCCGAGCAGGTCGAGTACGCGCGCGGCGTGCTGGAGGTCGTCGACACCGACCCCGAGCTGCACGAGGACGAGCTGCGCGCCGTGGACCTGGTCGACGCGGAGTGGCTGGCCGACCGCCACGAGGCCCGCGACCACCGGACCACGGCGGAGCGCGCCGCGGCGGACCGGGAGTGGACCTACGGGCACGTGGTGGTGGACGAGGCGCAGGAGCTGTCCGAGATGGAGTGGCGGGTGCTGATGCGCCGCAGCCCGAACCGCTCCATGACCGTCGTCGGCGACCTGGCCCAGCGCCAGGCGGAAGCAGGCGCCCGCTCGTGGGATGCGGTGCTGTCGCCCTACGTGGGCGACCGGTGGGTCCACCGGCGGCTGACCGTCAACTACCGGACGCCCGCGGCCGTCATGGACTACGCGGCGTCGTCGTTGGCGCTGGTCGACCCGTCGGCGGAGCAACCCGTCTCGGTGCGGCGGGGCGAGTCGCCGGTGGAGATGGAGGTGGACGACCTGGCGGTGGTGTGGCGGCTGTGCGCGGAGTCGGGCACGTTCGCGGTGATCGGCGTCGACGGCGGGCTGTCGCCGCGGGAGGCGAAGGGGCTGGAGTTCGACACCGTGGTCGTGGTGGAGCCGGAGCGGATGACGGCGGCGGAGCGCTACGTCGCCTTCACCCGCGCCACGCAGCGGCTGGTGGTGGTGCGGCTCAAGCGCTGAGGCCGCGCGTGGCGCCCGGCGCCCGGTCCGGCCGCACGGTCCGGACCGGGTCCGCGCCGGCCGGCCTGCGGTCCGGACCGGGGTTCGCGGTCCGGTCCGGGTGGGATCACGGTTCGAGGCCGGGCAGCACCTCGGCCCCGAACAGCCGGATCGTGTCCAGCACGGCCGAGTGCGGCAGACCACCGATGTCGACCATCACCAGCTGCGCGTCGAGCCCGAGGAGCTTGCCCAGCGCGTTGAGCCGGTCGGTGACCTCCGCCGGGTCGCCGCACACGGCCGCGCCCTCCATCAGGGCCGCCACGTCCACGTCGCCGTCACCCCGCCAGCGGTCGGCGAAGCGCGCGTACGCCGCCAGGTGCGGTCGCCACGTCTCCCGCGCCGCCGACGCCGTCGGCGCGACGAACACGTGGCTGGGCAGGGCCACCCGACCGCCGCCGCCCATCGCGGCGCGGTAGCGCCCCACGACGGCCCGGTGCGTGTTCGGGTCGCGCAGCGTGCTGGGCAGCATCAGGGGCAGCGCCAGCTCGACCGCCAGGTCGGTCGAGACGGCCGAGCCGCTGCCGATCCACACCGGCGGCCTGGGCCGCTGGAGCGGTCGCGGTCTCGTGGTGACGTCGACCAGCGGGCTGCGGAAGCGGCCCGTCCACGTCACGTGCGGCTCCTCCAGCAGGCGCAGCAGGAGGCGCAGGTTCTCGTCGAACCGCGCCCGCAGGTCGTCCTGGACGCCGAAGGCCACGTCGGTGCGCTGCGACACGCCGCGGGCGACGATCAGCTCCGTCCGCCCGCCGGACAGGACGTCGAGCATCGCCAGCTCCTCGGCCACCCGGACCGGGTCGTGGTGGGCGAGCAGGGTGACGCCGGTCGAGAGGCGCAGCGTCGACGTGCGCTCCGCGATGGTCGCCAGCAGCAGTTCCGGCGCGCTGACGATGTACCTCGTGAAGTGGTGCTCGCCGATCGCCACCCCGGTGAAGCCCGCCTCCTCGGCGACGACGGCCTGTTCCACGATCGCGCGCAGGCGCTCGGCCTCGCTGACCACGCGGCCCGAGTTCGGCTCCGGCAGGTGGTCGCCGAGGATCAGCAGGTAGACGTCCATCGCGCCATCTTGCCCGGCGCGGTTACGGTGGACCTCGTCGAGGAGTCCGCGGCGGCCTGTCGACCCGCCGCGGCGTCGCGCCGGGGCGTCGCACCGGGGCACCGCGCCGGGGCTCCCGTCGAACCGCCCGAACGGAGTGAGGAGCCGCTGTGGCCGTGACCGTGTCCGACAACGCCGAGGCGTCGCGTTTCGAGGTCTTCCTGGACGGTGAGCGGGCCGGGTTCGCCGAGTACGCGCTGGAACCCGGCCGGATCACGTTCACGCACACCGAGGTGGCCGTCGAGGGCAAGGGGCTGGCGAGCGCGCTGGTCGAGCAGGCGCTGGCCGACGTGCGGGAACGGGGCCTGGTGGTCGTCCCGCGGTGCCCGTTCGTGCGCGGCTACCTGGAGAAGCACCCCGAACTGGCCGAGGTCGCCGACCGCTAGCACCGGCGCACGCGGTCGGGCCGCGCGCCGCCCGACCGCGCCGCCCGACCAGCGCCGCCGGACCGCGCCGCACCGACGGCGGCGGCCCCGCGAACCGCCGGTCAGGTGCGGGGCAGCTTCACGACCGTCACGAAGAAGTCGTCGATCTGCCGCACGACCTCGATGAACCGGTCGAAGTCGACCGGCTTGGTGACGTAGGCGTTCGCGTGCAGGTTGTAGCTGCGCAGGATGTCCTCCTCCGCCTCCGACGTGGTCAGCACGACCACCGGGATGGTGCGCAGGCTCGCGTCCGCCTTGACCTCCGCCAGCACCTCGCGCCCGTCCATCTTCGGCAGGTTCAGGTCGAGCAGGATCAGGCCGGGCCGGGGCGCGTCGGCGTGCCCGCCCTCCCGCCGCAGGAACTCCAGCGCCTCGACACCGTCCCGCACCACGTGGAGCTGGTTGCGGATCTTGTGGTGCTCGAACGCCTCCTGCGTCATCAGCGCGTCGCCCGGATCGTCCTCGACCAGCAGCACGTCGACCACGCTCAGCGAGTCATTCATCGGTTCCCTCGGTGTCCTCGATAGCCGGCAGGGTGAACTTGAAGGTGGTGCCGGCGCCCTCACCGGTGTCCAACCAGATGGTGCCGCCGTGGTATTCGATGATCTTCCGGCACATCGCGAGCCCGATACCCGTGCCGGGGTAGTCGTCCTTGTGGTGCAGCCGCTGGAAGATGACGAAGATCCGCTCAGCGTACTCCGGCTCGATCCCGATGCCGTTGTCACTGACGGTGAAGGTCCAGAACTCGCCGGTCCGCTCGACGTCGACCCGCACCACCGGCGGCTGCTCGCCGTGGAACTTCAGGGCGTTGCTGATCAGGTTGCCGAACACCCCGCCGAGCAGCGACGCCTCGCCCCGCACCGTCGGCAGCTCCGCCACCTCCACGGTCGCGCGGGTCCGCTCGATCACCTCGGAGTAGCTGTCCAGCACCTGCTCGACCGTCTCGTCCAGGTCGACCAGCACGTGCTCGCGGGTGAGCCTGCCCACGCGGGAGAACGCCAGCAGGTCGTTGATCAGCACCTGCATCCGCTTCGCGCCGTCCACGGCGAACCGCAGGTACTGCTCGCCGCGGTCGTCGAGCTGGCCCGAGTAGCGGCGCTCCAGGAGCTGGCAGAAGCTCGCCACCTTGCGCAGCGGCTCCTGGAGGTCGTGCGAGGCGACGTAGGCGAACTGCTCCAGCTCCGAGTTCGACCGGCGCAGCTCCTCCACGTCGTTCAGGATGCGGGTGCGCATCGCGTCCACGTCCTGGCTCAGCATCACCGTCTCGCGCGGCCCGCCGGTCCGCACGGCGTGCTCGAAGTCACCCGAGGACACCCGCCGCACCTCCTCGGTCAGCCCCGCCAGCGGCCGGATCAGGATGCGGTGCAGCACGACCGCCACCCCGGCGATGATGACCACCAGCAGCACGCCCAGGGCGATGACCAGGACGAGCACCTGCGAGGCCACCGCGTCCAGGTCGGTGCGGGCCTTCGCCGACTCGTCGTCCAGCTCGCGCTGGAGCGCGCCGACCGCGCGCCGGACGTTGTCGAACAGCTCCTTGCCCCGCTCGGCGTCGGCCCGGTCCGCCCGCGGCGCGCCCGCCGCCCGCACCTCGGAGATGACGACCTCGGCGTACCCGGCGCGCCAGCCGACGGCGAGGCTGCCGATGTCGTCCAGGTCCTGGACGAGGTCGGGCCGCACCGGCTCGATCGCCGACCGGGCGGTGGCCAGCGCGGCGCGCTCGGCCCGCTGCCCCTCCTGGTACGGGTCGAGGAAGTCGTCGCCCGCGGTGAGCGCGAAGCCGCGCACCCCGTTCTCCTGGTCGATCAGCGCCCGGTCCAGTTCGAGCACGACGCGGCGGGCCGGTCCGACGTTGTCCAGCAGCAGCACGCGGGCCTTGGTGAGGCCGGTCAGCGCCACCGTGACACCACCGATCGCGCCCGCGCACACGATGATGAGGAGCGCCACGGAGGCGATCAGCAGCCGGCTCGCCGACCAGCGGGTGCGGTACTCCATCAGCCCTGGTCCGAGATGAGCAGCGCGGCCATGTCGTCGTCCAACTCGCCCCCGTTGAGTTCCTTGACCTGGGTGATCAGCTCGTCGAGCAGGCCCGCGGGGTGGCTCGCCCAGTCCGGGCGGGTCCGGGTGATCCGGCCGATCAGCTCGATCAGGCGGTCCGAGCCCAGCCGCTCGGTGTCGCCCGCGACGCGGCCCTCGACCAGGCCGTCGGTGTAGAGCAGCAGCGACCAGCCCGGCGGCAGCGGCACGTCCAGGCCGCTCCACGTGCTGTCCGGCAGCACGCCGAGCGGCAGGCCGGCCCGGTCGCGCGGCAGCTCCTCGACGCGGTCGCCGACCAGCAGCATCGGCTCGGGGTGCCCCGCCAGGTAGATGCGCGCCCAGCGGCGGTCCGGCGAGATGGTCACCATGCACGCCGTGGTGAACAGCCCCGGCTGGTGGCGCTCGTGCTCCAGGATCTCGTGCAGCGTGCGCAGCACCCGCGACGGCTCCTGGTCGGCCAGCACCAGCGCCCGCCACGCGATGCGCAGGAACACGCCCAGCGCCGCCTCGTCCGGCCCGTGGCCGCACACGTCGCCGACGATCACCTGGAGGGTGCCGTCGGGGGTGCGCACCGCGTCGTAGAAGTCGCCGCCCAGCAGCATCCGGCTACCGCCCGGCTGGTAGCGGACCTCCAGGCCGAGGCCCTGGCCGTGCAGGATCGGCGACGGCAGCAGGCCGCGCTCCAAGCGCGTCTTCTCCGCGGCGTGCAGCTGCTCGTCGCGGAGCTGCCGCTGCGTCTCCTCGACGTGCTTGCGGCCGACCGCGTACCGGATGCCGCGCACCAGCGCCTGTCCGTCGACCTGGCCCTTGACCAGGTAGTCCTCCGCGCCGGCGGCCACCGCGCGCTCGCCCTGGCGCTCGTCGGTGAGTCCGGTCAGGACGATGATCGCGGCGGGTGAGTGCTCGGCGAGCAGCCTGGTCAGCCCGTCCAGGCCGGTCGTGTCGGGCAGGCCGAGGTCCAGCAGCACGCAGTCCACCTTCGGCACCAGCGGGCGCGCCTCGCGCAGCGTGCGCGCCCGCAGCAGGTCGATGTCCGCGCCGACCTCGTCGAGCAGCGCCTCGACCAGCACCGCGTCGCCCTCGTCGTCCTCGACGAGCAGCACGGTGATGCGGTCCACCGCCGCACGCGTTCCGCTGATCCCGGTCACGGGGAAGGACCCTAGCCGAACGGCGATCACCGCCGGTGGTGGGCGGGTTCGGTGGGTCGCGGCGGGCGCGGTGGGTCGCGCGGGCGAGGATCGGGGGGTGAGCTTCTCCCGGATGGTGGCGATGACCGCGCGGTTGCCCAGGCGCGGCAGGGGTTTCTGGTACTCGGTGGCGATCGACGTGCTGTGGCCGTTGGTCGTGCTGTTCGTCCGGGTGCGGATGGCGGGCGGGGCGAACATCCCCCGTCGGGGTGCGGTGCTGCTGGCGTCCAACCACCTGTCCTTCGCGGACCCGGTGACGCTGACGGCGTTCGCGCTCGCGTCCGGGCGGGTGCCGCGGTACCTGGCGAAGGCGAGCCTGTGGAAGGCGCCGGTGATCGGGTGGGTGATGGCGTCGGGGCGGCACATCCCGGTGGACCGGGGCGGCGTCCGGGGCGGGCAGGCGCTCGGGCCGGCGCGGTCGTCGCTGGAGGAGGGCGAGTGCGTGATCGTCTACCCCGAGGGCACGTTCAGCACCGACCCGGACGGGTGGCCGATGCGCGGCCGGAACGGCGTGGCGCGGCTGGCCCTGGAGACCCGGACGCCGGTCGTGCCGGTGGCGCAGTGGGGCACCCGCGAGCTGCTGCCGCCCGGCCGGTTCGTGCCGCGGCCGTGGACGAAGGTGCACGTGGTGGCGGGCGCGCCGGTCGACCTGTCGGACCTGTACGGGCTGGACCTGACGCGGCAGGTGCTCGACGTGGCCACCGCACGCGTCATGGCCGCGCTCACCGCGCTGCTGGAGGACGTCCGAGGCGTCCCACACCCTGGGAACCGGTGACGCTTTCCGTTGCCGGCGCTAGCGTTTGACGCTCCTTGCCTTCCCGTATCGTGGAGCGTGCGCGATGGCCGAACCACCGAGCCCGAAGCGGCGGATCGACGAGGACTGGCTGGCCGTGGTCGTCGGCCTGGCGCTGTTCGCGCTGGCGCTGGTCGGCGCGATACCGGCGGGGCTGGTGCCGTGATGGCCACCTCGGCGTGGACCCGCCGGCCCCTGGCGCACGCCGCGGCCGGCGTCGCGGTGGTGCTCGCGCTGTCGTGGGTGGCGCGGTACCTGTCGACGGCCGTGCCGGAGGCCACCGAGGGCACCGGGCTGGCGGGCGTCGGCGCGGCGGTCGAGTTCCCGGTGTACGCGATCGCGCTGGGGCTGCTCGGGAACGCGGTGCTCGGCGCGACCGGCCTGCGCGAGCGGCTGTCCGGCGGGTTCCGGACGGAGTTCTTCATCAAGACCGGCCTGGTGCTGCTCGGCGCGTCGATCAACCTGAAGGTGATCGTGTCCGCCGCCGGGCCCGCCGTCGTCCAGTCGGTGGTCCTGATCGGCGTGGTGTTCGGGTTCTCCTGGTGGCTGGGCGGCCGGTTCGGGCTGGACGACCGGCTGCGGGCCCTGCTGTCGGCGGCCGTCGCCATCTGCGGCGTCAGCGCGGCCATCGCGGCGGCGGGCGCGGTGCAGGCCAAGCGGGAGCAGCTGGCCTACAGCGCGGCCCTGGTGATCGCGTTCGCGCTGCCGTCGATCTTCGTCCTGCCGGTGGCCGCGACCGCGCTGGGGCTGGACGCGCGGACCACCGGTGCGTGGCTGGGCGGCAACATCGACACGACGGCGGCGGTGACGGCGGCGGGCGCGCTGGCGGGCGAGGAGTCGCTCCAGATCGCCACGATCGTGAAGGTGACGCAGAACGCGCTGCTCGGCGTGGTCGCGGTGGCGCTGACCGCGTACTTCGCGCTGAGGGTCGAGCGCAAGCCGGTCGGCGTGTCGGCGGGGCGGCAGCTGTGGGAGCGGTTCCCGAAGTTCGTGCTGGGCTTCCTGGTCACGTCGGTCGTCGCGACCGCCTACCTCGCCGCCGTGCCCTCCGGGAAGGCGGCCATCGGCGTCGTGAACGACCTCCGCACGTGGTTCCTGATCCTGGCGTTCGTGAGCATCGGGCTGGAGTTCCGCCTGGGCGCGCTCAAGCAGGCGGGGTGGCGGCCGGTCGGCGTGTTCGCGGCCTCGACGGCGGTGAACCTGCTGGCCGCGCTAGGGCTCGCGGTGCTGCTTTTTTGAACGCTCCCAGTTCAGGTACTGGCCGGTGGCGGTGGACAGGCTGGTGAGCAACCACACCGCCACGCCCGCGTCGTCGGTGATGCCGACGACCGGCAGCAGCTCGGGCAGGATGTCGATCGGCGACACGAGGTAGACCAGCGCGAAGCCCCACTGCGCCAGCCGGGACGCGGGCAGGCCGTACGCCTTGCGCTGCCGCAGCAGGCGGGGCAGCGCCTTCGCCCGGTCCAGCACGGACCCGACCGGCTCGGGCTCGCCCCTGGCGACGCGCCTGCGCTTGCGCCGCGCGACGCCGAGCGCGATCGCGGCGGCGGCCAGGACGAGCAGCGCCACGCCGACCGCGACCGGCGGCAGACCGATCACGTCGGCATCGCGCCACACCAGGGTCGACACCCCGATCGCCGCGAGCATGATGCCGAAGAAGATCACGGCTCATGGTATCGGGTCCCGCTGGTCGGACACCGGATCTCGCGCGGGCGACGCGAACGTGACCGGCCGCGCACCGCGGTGGACCGCCGGCGCTCGGGTCAGCGGCGGCGCTCGGGCCCGGCCGCGTACCAGAGCCCGGCCGCCGCCGCCGCGCACCCCGCGGCCGTCGCGCCCCGCCACAGCGCCTGGTCCGCCAAGGCCAGCACGCCGTTCCACAACGCCACCGCCAGGAACACGGCGGCCAGCGCGACCAGGGGCTTCGACCACTTCTGTCGTGGGGTGCTCCGCTCCTGTCGTGGGGTGCTCCGCGCTCTCATGCCCTGAACAGCGCTCAGCGTGGGCGTGTCGTTACGCGGAGCCATCCGATCGGGTACCCGGCAGCCCACCGGTCACCCCTGGCGACGGCCCCGCCGGCGGTCGACGCGGCCGGGCAGGGGCCGATCGGCTAACCGGGCACGCTCAGGACGGGCTCGTCGTTGAACCCGGCCCAGTGCCCGACGTCGAACCGGTCGGGCCCGGTCGCGCCGCCCAGCGCGACACCCCGCGACCGGACCGCGCGCACGGTCCGCGCCGCCTGCCGGTCCAGCAGCTCGTCGATCTCGTCGCCGCCCAGCCCGTCGATCTCGTCCCAGAACGTCAGCACGCGGTTCACGTACAGCGCCACCAGGTGGTCGCGCGCCGCCGCGAACCGGCCGCCGGACACCGCCACCAGGGCGTCGGCCAGGACGTCCGGCCAGTCCCGCGCGGTCACCCGCAGGCCCCACGGCGCGGTGCGCAGCCCGTCGGCCGACGGGAACAGCAGCCGCACGCCGTCCCGGTGCGCCGCCAGGTACCGCGCCACCGCCGCCGAGACCCGCGCCACCACCGCCGGGTCCTGCCGCACCGCCGCGCCGTCCACCGCCGACCGCGCCGCGGGCGCCACCGGACCCGGCGGTCGCACCCGGTCGGTGCGCAGCACGACGTGGAACAGCGAGTCCAGCACCTGCTGCGGCAGCCGCAGGATCTTCGGGAACGGCGAGTTGTGCAGCTTGCGGCCCAGCGGCACCTCCACCACGCGCACGCGCTCGCGCAGGGCGTTGGCGGTCAGCCACACGTCGATGCCGTACAGGTAGGCGCTGCCCGGCCGCGGCCACGAGGCGGCCAGGTCGAGGAACGCCCGGTTGAACGCGAACTCGCCGCCGATCGGCTGCTGCACGTGCACGCCGAAGACGGCCGCGAGCAGCGGGCTCGCGAGGTGGTTGGTGGTGTTCGCCTCGAACCGGTCGCGCCGGTAGGCGGGCACGGCCAGCACCGGCTCGTCGCCCGCCACGGCGTCCGCGAGCAGGCCGACCCACCCCGGCTCGGCGGACCGCACGTCGGCGTCCAGCAGCAGCACGCGGTCGGCGTCAAGTTCGAGCGCGCGGTCCATGATCGCGAACACGTTGGTGCCCTTGCCGGTGCCGGGGCCGTCCGAGCTAATCACGAGCTTGCGGGAGCGCAGCGGCGCGTCGGCGAACCGCCGCACGGTGTCGTCGGTGCTGCCGTTCTCGGCCAGCACCACCACGTTCGTGCCGTGCGGGAAGGCATGGTGCAGGCCGGCGTCGGCGGCACGCGCCACCGCGCCGACCGTGCTCTCCTCGTCGCGGGCGGGTATGCCGACGACGGTGACTCGACCCCGGCTCGCCGCGGGTCCGGATGCTGGGTGCACGCGATTACGGAAACACGGCGGCCGGGCGGCGGCTCAGCGGGGTCGCGCGCGGGGACCGGTGCGGACCGGCGGCCGGGCGTGCGACCTGCTCCGGACGACGGGCGCGCGCCGGGAGCGGCAGGGTGCGGGCGTCCTGCCCGCGGGGCGGCTCGTACCGTCCGCCGTCCGCCGACCGCGCCCGCTCGAACCGCGCGGGGTCCAGCCGTGCGGCACCGGACGAGGCCGCCGCGCCCGAGCCGGTGCCGACCTCGGCCGGCCCGGCGTCGACCCCGGCCGAACCCGCCTCCCCGGTCGCCACCGCCTGCTCGGCCCCCTTCACCACCTGCCCGGTCCCTGCGCAGCCCGGCGGTGATCGCGACGACCAGCATCAGCTCCAGCCCGACGACGCCCAGCGCGTGCCGGAACGGGCCGCCGTCGATCAGCGGGACGGTGATCCGGGCGAAGCCGAACGGACCGCTCCGGAGCAGGGTGAACGCGACCGCGTGCAGCGCGGCGAGCGCCAGCGCCGGCGTCGCCGGCACCAGGTGGGTGCTGCGCAGGCCGTGCCTGCCGGTGATCCGGTTGGCCCAGCCGGTCGCGATCAGCACGCCCAGCAGGGGGTGGCGCACATGGCGGCGTAGGCCGGCCGCGCCGAGAGCTGCGCGACGTGGCGCACCCCGGCATCGTGGTCGGCGGTCGTCGCCTGCGCGACCGGCGGCGGGGCGCCCTGGCCGATCGGGCCGGTGACCGGCAGCGGGACCTGATCGGGACCGGTCACCTGGGCGACCAGCAGCAGGACCTCGGACAACACGGTGGTACCTCCGGGGTGGCGGGGGAGGGCTCGCGGCCGGCGGGCCGCGCCGGGTCCGCCCGGTGGGCCGTGCGGGAGAGGTCACGACCGCACCGGGCGGAGGTGCGGGACGGTTTCGCGACGGGATCGCCGCGGTGTCGGTGCCCGGCGACCACCACCTCCTCTCACCCGACGCTGTCCGGGGCCGGAGCAGGCGCGGCGCCGCGAGGGTCGCCGCCGCTCCCGCCAGGCACACCAGGAGGACGACCAGCGCGCCGGGACCGCCCGCGCCGCCCGACCGCGCGGTGCCGGGGGGAACCGCGCCGCGCACGGGTCGCGCGCCGGCCGCGACCGGCTCGGCCAAGCCTGCCTCGCCGACCAGGTTGGTGCTCTCCAGCAGGGTCATGTGCTTGAGCACGATCTGGTTGCACACCTGGGCGAACCGGCGGATGGCCTCGTTGCGCGTGGTCGCGCGGACCGCGCCGATGACCGGGAAGATCGCGCCGCGCGCCGCGCGCGGGCGGTTGGCGAACGAGTCGTCGAACGCCGCGCCGGTGCGCGACCGCATCTCGGCCATCCACGACCGCTGGTCGGCGTTGGCCTCGTCGGGCAGCGGCACGCCGAGCCGCGCGGCCGGCCGCACCACGCGTTCGTCCAGGAAGCGGTGGTCGCCGGCCGGCCGCGCGCCGACGTCCCGCACGCGCCGACTGGCCGCGCGGGTCTTCGCCTCCTCGCCCATCGGCATCTCCCACAGGCCCGCGAGCCGCACCTTGACCAGGAGGTCCCGGTCCGACGCGGTGATCGGGCCGAGCGGGGTCTGCTCGACCGGGCCCGCGTCGACGGGGTCGTCGGCGCGGGCCGGTGGCGCGGAGAGGGCGGAGAGCGCGAACAGCAGCACCGGCACCAACGCGGCGACGCGCCGGAAGCGCTTGGCCGACACGGGAAAGCCCCTCAGGAGCCGGACCCGGTCGCCGCGCCCGCCTCGGCCTGGGCCTTCCGCCCCTCGGGCGTCACGGCGAACCAGGTGCCGCCCTTGCCCTGACCGGCCGGCTCGCCGGGCTGCCGGTCGCCCGTGAACCGGTACAGCGGCCACCCGGCGAGCGTGACCTGCCTGCCGCCGTCCGCGCGGGCCACCGACCCGACCAGCGTCGGGTCCACACCGGACGTCATGGTGTGCGCGCCGACCAGCACCGGCAACCACGTCTTCGCGCACTCACCGTCGCAAGTGGACTTCGGCGGCGTCGCGGTGTCCTGGTCGGAGCGGTAGAGGGCGAAGCCGCCCGCGTCCGCGACGAACCAGCCGACCAGCTCCGACTCGGTGGCGGACAGCATCTGGTGCGGTTCCGCGCCCGATCCGGGGCCCTGCCGGAAGGTCGTCGTGCCGGGCTCGCCGTCCGCGCCGTCCTGGCCGCCCGCGGCGTCCCCGCCGGTCGCGCCGCACGCGCCGATCAGCGACAGCGCCGCGACGAGCAGCGGGTACCGGTGGTGGCGTCGACCTCGCATCGTTGGTCCTTTCTCCTGCCAGCGGGTGCCGCCGAAGGGCTCAGCGACCGGGTGGCCCGATCCGGCCGAGCGGCGGATACCGGGAAGTACGGACACGATGCGGTGACGGTTCACGAACGAATCGGGTTCTTTTTCTCCTGGCAAACCCTCGACGGCGCACCCGTCCGCGCGCTTGGATGCACGGCGTGGCGCGGCACAGACGCAACACTCAACCCCGAAGAGACCAATCTCGGCCGGGGACCAGCCTGGAAGACGAACTGATCCGCAGGCTCTACCAGGAGTTCGGCAACGCGCTGCTCGGGCACGCCATGCGACTCACCGGCAGTGACCGGCAGTGGGCAGAGGACATCGTGCAGGAGACGCTGGTGCGGGCGTGGCGCAACGCCGAGAAGCTGGAGCGCGACCCGGTCCTGCTGCGCTCGTGGTTGTTCACCGTCGCCCGCCGACTGGTGATCGACGACCGCCGCAAGCGCAGCGCCCGACCGAGGGAGTCGGAGTTGACGCCGTCCGACGAGGCCCCGGTGCGGGACGAGGCGGACCGCACCCTCGCGGCCATCGTGGTGGCGGAGGCGATGAACGGACTGACGGAGGAGCACCGGGAGGCTATTCTCGAGACCTACCTGAGAGATCGGACCGTGGGCGAAGCGGCGGCGGTGCTCGGGGTGCCCGCGGGCACCGTCAAGTCGAGGGTCTACTACGCACTCCGCGCCCTGCGGCGGGCGTTGCAGGATCGGGGCTGACACCGGTGACTCCGCGGCCGGACCACGTCGACGTGGCGGCGTACGTGCTCGGCATCCTGGACGAGGACGAGGTGGACGCCTTCGAGAACCACCTCGCCCAGTGCCGGCGCTGCGCGTTGGACCTGCGCGACCTGGCCGTGCTGCCCGACCTGCTGGACGAGGCCGACGCGAACGGGATGCTGCGCGGCAACGCCGGCGAACGACCCGACGGCCGCTCGGTGCGCGCGATGCTGGACTCCGTCTCCCGAGAGCGGTCGCGCCGACGCCGCGACACGGCCCTGTTGTCGGCCGTGGCGGCGGTGCTGCTCGTCGCGCTCACCGCGGCCGTGACGGTCAGCCTGACGCCGTCGTCCGACGACGTGCGGGCGGCCCCGACCACCTCGTCGGCGGAAGCGGCACCGGCGGAGGAGTTCCCGACCGAAGAAGACCCGGCGGAAGCGGACTCGACGGAAGTGCCGGGCCCGACCGCGGTGGCGAAGAACGCACCCGAGGCCGCCGGCACCTTCACCCGCACCGACTCCGCCACCGGTGTGCGGGCGAGCGTCACGGCGACGTCCCACCCCTGGGGCACGGCCGTGACGCTGGAGGCCAAGGGCGTCAAGGGCCCGACGCGCTGCGAGCTGGTGGCCAACTCCCGAGCCGGCGAAACGGTGGTGGTGGGCTCATGGCTGGTGGACCCGTCCACTCCGGACGGACCACCGCTACACCTGGACACCTCGGTCGGCATGAGGTGGCAGGACATCGCCGAGTTCTCCGTGCGCGACACCCGGACCAACGCCACCCTCGTCCGCCTGCCCACCGACTGAACACCCCTCCAGCCGGCGCGTCGGCGCCGAGCGGGTCGCTGTCGACGGGCTCGGCGACCACGCGATCCCACGGCTCGAACGCCGACTCGTGCAAGCGCACCACGCCTACACGGCCGGCGCGAGCTTGTACCTCGAACACGGGCGGCAGCGGACCTGACCAGCAGACGCCCCCCGTCCGACCCCAGCTCCGGCCCAGGCCCTGCTTCAGATCCGACGCAGGCCCGACAGCACGCGCTCCATCAGCTCCATCGAGGGACGGCCGTCCCCGCCGGCCCCGCCCTGCTCGTGCACGTCGATCAACGCCAGGTCCGACATGTCGGCGAGCAGGACCCGGACCACGCCCAGCGGGAGCCGCAGGCGCGCCGCCACCTCCGCCACCGAGTGCGGCAGCCGGCACAGGTCGCTGATGATGCGGTGCTCGGCGGTGGAGGTCAACGCGTCGCGCGCCGCCCGCTCGTTCGTCGTCACGATCGTCTCGATCGCGAGCGTCGTGGTCGAGCGTGTCCGCCCGCCGGTCCTGGTATAGGGGCGCACCCGGAAGGTCGACACCACCAGCTCCTCAAGCGGTCGGCTCTTCGCGGCCGAGTGTCGGGTCGGCTGACGACGCCAGACCCTACGGTGGACCGGGCCTCCTGTCTCGGTTTTCCCGCGATCCGGGCGAAGACCCGGCGTGTCCGGCACCGTCCGTGTCGGGTCGCCTGCCATGCGTGTCCAGGGGGGTCGGATGATCGGCTGGGTCGGCCCAGCGCGACAGCCCGGCCGCGACCGGCCCCGCCCCACCGCGACCGGCCCGCGTCCGGTCAGCTCGGCCTGACCGCGGCAGGCAGGGTGAACCGGATCGTCTCCCGCGCCGTCTCGTGCACCTGCACGTCCCACGCGCCCAACGCGGCGATCACCTCCTCCACCAACCGGGGCGGCGCGGAGGCGCCCGCGCTCAGCCCGATCACCCGCACGCCCTCCAACCACTCGTCCCGCAGGTCGGACACGTCGTCGACCAGGTGCGCGGGCGTGCCCTGGCGGCGGGCCAGCTCCACCATCCGCAGCGAGTTGGACGAGTTCGCCGAACCCACCACGAGCACCAGGTCCGCCTCCCGCGCGACCTCGCGCACCGCCTCCTGCCGGTTCGTCGTGGCGTAGCAGATGTCGTCCGATCCCGGTCCGCGCAGGGCGGGGAACCTCTCCCGCAACGCCGCCACGATCACGCTCGTCTCGTCCACCGCGAGCGTCGTCTGCGTCAGGTACGACACCCTGGTCGGGTCGGGCACCTCCAGCGCCGCCACGTCCGCGACCGACTCCACCAGCACGATCCGCTCGGGCGCCTCGCCGAGCGTGCCGTCGACCTCCTCGTGCCCGGCGTGCCCGATCAGCACCACCGTGTCGCCGCGCGCGGCGAACCGGCGCGCCTCGGCGTGCACCTTGGTGACCAGCGGGCAGGTCGCGTCCACCACGTCCAGCCCCCGACGGGCCGCCTCGGCGCGCACGGCGGGCGACACGCCGTGCGCGGAGAACACCACGGTCGCGCCGTCGGGCACGGCGTCCAGCTCGTCGACGAACACCGCGCCACGCCGCTCCAACTCGGCCACGACGTGCGTGTTGTGGACGATCTGCTTGCGGACGTGGATCGGGCCGCCGCGCTGCTCCAGCAGGCGTTCGACGACCTCCACCGCCCGTTCGACGCCGGCGCAGAACGCTCGGGGCGACGCGAGCAGTACTACGGGTAACACCATGCCGGACTCCTGTCGCGGGTGACTCGGCGGTCGCACCGGGAGCGACCCACCAGGGGGACACGGGACGAGAAACAGCAGCAACGGAACAACAGGAACGGGGCGAGCGGGAACGACCGGCTCAGTGGTCCCGGTCGGTGGCGAGCCGGGCGAGGGCGCCCAGCTCCCGCCCCGCGCGCTCGACGGGCTCGGCCGCCCGCAGGTGCGCCAGCGCCTGCTCCAGCAGGTCGTCGGCCCGACCCTGGCTCCACTCGCGCGCGCCGGCCGCGTCGATCAGCTCCGCCGCGTGCGCCAGCTCCGCACCGGACAGCGGGTCCGCGCCGCGGTACAGCGCGTCCAGCTCCCGCCCGGCGGGCGTGCCCGAGGTCAGCGCGGCCACCACGGGCAGGGACTTCTTGCGGTTGCGCAGGTCCGAGTACACCGGCTTGCCGGTCACCGCCGGGTCGCCCCAGATGCCGAGCACGTCGTCGGCGAACTGGAACGCGAGGCCCACGTGCTCGCCGAACAGCCGCAGCCGGTCGACCTGGTCGGCGCGGCCGTCGCCGAACAGCGCGCCCAGCGCGCACGCCGCCCCGATCAGCCCGGCCGTCTTGTTCTCCGCCATCCGCACGCACTCGGCGAGCCGCACGTCCGCGCGCTCCTCGAACGACAGGTCCGCCGCCTGCCCGTCGTGCAGCCGCTGGGTCGCCTCCGACAGCGTCCGGATCGCACCGGCCGCCGTCGGGTGCCCGCTGCCCGCCAGCAGGTCCAGCGCCAGCGTCAGCAGCGCGTCACCGGCCAGGATCGCCGCGTTCACGCCGAACACGCTCCAGGCCGTCGGCCGGTGCCGCCGGGTGGTGTCGCGGTCCATCACGTCGTCGTGCAGCAGCGAGAAGTTGTGCACCAGCTCGACCGCCGCGGCGGCGGGCAGCGCCGCCGTCGCCGTGCCGCCCACCGCCCGCGCGCCGAGCAGCACCAGCGCCGGCCGGAGCGCCTTGCCCGCGTCCGCGCCGGTGGGCTCGCCGTGCTCGTCCCACCACCCGAAGTGGTAGCCCGCGATCACGCGCATCGACTCCGGCAGCCGGTCCACCGCCGTGCGCAGCGCCGGGTCGACGCGGGCGCGGCTCCAGCTCAGCACCTCCCGCGCGGACCGGTGCGCGGGGGTGACGTCCAGGTTGGTCATCGGCTGACTCCTGAGTCGGTGGGGAGCGCCCGGTCGACCGCGCGCAGGGTGGCACGGGCGGCCGGGCGCGCACCGCCCGGCCGCCCGCGCCGGCACCGCTAGTGGTGGCCGATCTCCACGTTCTCCAGCACACCGAGCGCGTCGGGCACCAGGACCGCCACCGAGTAGTAGGCGCTGACGAGGTAGGAGATGATCGCCTTCTCGTCGATGCCCATGAACCGCACGTTCAGGCTCGGCTGGTACTCGTCGGGGATGCCGGTCTGGTGCAGCCCGATCACGCCGTTGTCCTGCTCGCCCACGCGCATCGCGAGGATCGAGGTGGCGCCCCCGGCGCTGATCGGGATCTTGTCCGACGGCAGCAGCGGCACGCCGCGCCACGTGGTGACGTGGGTGCCGTCGACGTTCGCCGTGCCGGGGTACAGGCCACGCTTGGACGCCTCCCGGCCGAACGCGGCGATCGCCTTCGGGTGGGCCAGCATGAACGCCGTCTTGCGCCGCCTGCTCAGCAGGTTGTCCAGGTCGTCCGGGGTGGGCGGGCCGCTCCGGGTGTGGATGCGCTGCCTGAGGTCGGCGTTGTGCAGCAGGCCGATCTCCCGGTTGTTGATCATCTCGTGCTCCTGCCGCTCGCGCAGGGCCTCGACGGTCAACCGCAGCTGCTGCTCGGTCTGGTTCATCGGCTTGTTGTAGAGGTCCGCGACGCGGCTGTGCACCCGCAGCACGGTCTGCGCCACGTGCAACTCGTACTCGCGCGGCGACAGCTCGTAGTCCACGAACGTGGCGGGCAGGTCCGGCTCGCCCTCGTGGCCCGAGGCGATCTCGATGGCCGCCTCGCCGTGCTTGTTCTGCGGCTTGGCCAGGCCGCGCGCCACCTGCTCGAAGTGCGCGCGCAACGCCTCCACCCGGCCGTCGAGCCGCTCCACCGAGCTCCACGGCAGCACCAGCGCGATCACCGGCGTGACGGCCTTGGCGGTGAACTCCCACTCGGTCTCCTGGCCGGTGAGCACCTCGGCGCCGAAGTGCGCGCCGTCGGCCAGCGTGTCCAGCACGGTCTGCGCGCCGTACTCGCCCTCGCCGATCACGTCGACCTTGCCGTGCGCGA
Organism: Saccharothrix australiensis; assembly: GCF_003634935.1. Classification (NCBI taxonomy): domain Bacteria; kingdom Bacillati; phylum Actinomycetota; class Actinomycetes; order Pseudonocardiales; family Pseudonocardiaceae; genus Saccharothrix; species Saccharothrix australiensis. Next base: position 5,783,767 of record NZ_RBXO01000001.1, on the reverse strand, counting down.
TGAGGTAGACCTCCTCGGCGCGGCGGCCCCGCTCGACCACCACGTCGCCGACGGCGAACTCGCGCTGCTCGAACCGGTCGGCGAGCGCGACCAGCACCTCGTCGTCCGGGAAGTCGCGCAGCGCGCGCAGTTCCCGCAGCTCCTGCGGGATGACCCGGATGTCCGCGCCGGTGCTCACGAAGGTCACCCGCCCGTCGCCCACCGCGTAGGTGAGCCTGCGGTTGACCCGGTAGGTGCCCGCCTGGGTCTGCACCCACGGGAGCTTGCGCAGCAGCCACCGGGGTGAGATGGCCTGCATCTGGGGGACGGACTTGGTCGTGGTCGCCAGGTTCCGCGCGCCCGCCGTGCTGAGGCTCCGCCGCTGCTCGGTCTCCTCGGCCTGGCGTCCGGGGTCGGTCACGGTCACGTCAGGTTCCCAATCTCGCTCGTCGGGGGACTAGTCTTCGCGGCCGATCTCGACGTGTTCGAGCACACCGAGCGCGTCGGGCACGAGGATCGCGGCCGAGTAGTAGGTGCTGACGAGGTAGGAGATGATCGCCTTCTCGTCGATGCCCATGAACCGCACGTTCAGGCCCGGCTGGTACTCGTCGGGGATGCCGGTCTGGTGCAGGCCGATGACGCCCTGGTTCTGCTCGCCCGCGCGCAGCAGCATGATCGAGCTGGTGCGGGTCTTGCTGATCTCGATCTTGCTGCACGGCAGGATCGGCACGCCGCGCCACGCGGGGACCTGGTGGCCGCCGATGTCCGCGCTCGACGGGTAGATGCCGCGCTTGGTGAACTCGCGCCCGATCGCCGCGATGACCCTCGGGTGGGCCAGGAAGGCGGTCGGCTCCTTCCACACCAGGGAGAGCAGCTCGTCCAGGTCGTCCGGCGTGGGCGGGCCGCTGCGGGTGTGGATGCGCTGCTTGAGGTCGGCGTTGTGCAGCAGGCCGAACCCGCGGTTGTTCACCATTTCGTATTCCTGCCGCTCGCGCAGGGCTTCGATGGTGAGCCGCAATTGCTGCTCGACCTGGTCCATCGGGTGGTTGTAGAGGTCGGCGACGCGGCTGTGCACGCGCAGCACGGTCTGCGCGACGCTCAGCTCGAGTTCGCGCGGCGCGAGTTCGTAGTCCACGAACGTGCCGGGCAGGTCCGGTTCGCCCTCGTGCCCGGACGCGATGTCGATCTCGGCCTCGCCGTGCGCGTTCTGCCGCTGCGCGCCGGGCGCGGACAGGCGCTGGATGTGGGCCCGGAGGCCGCCCGCGTCGCCGTTGAGCGCCTCGAAGTCCGACCACGTCAGGCTGAGCGCGATGACCGGGGTGACGGCCTTGACGGTGAAGTCCCACTCGCCCTGCGGCCCGGCCAGCACCTGGTCGCCGAAGTAGTCGCCGTCGGCCAGCACGCCGAGCACGGTCTGGGCGCCGTACTCGCCCTGGCCGATCTTGTTCACCTTGCCGTGCGCGACGAGGAACACCCGGTCCTGGGGCTGCCCGCGCTCCACGATCACGTCGCCGGGCGAGTACTCGTGCTGGCTGAACCGGCCCGCGAGGGCGGCGAGCGCCTCCACGTCCTCGTAACCGCGCAGCAGCGGCAGCTCGGTCAGCTCCTGCGGGACGACCTGGACGTCCGCGCCGATGTTGGTGAACGTCAGCCGGCCGTCGCCGACCGCGTAGCTCAGCCTGCGGTTGACCCGGTAGGCGCCGCCGGACGCCTGCACCCAGGGGAGCACCTTGAGCAGCCACCGGGACGTGATGCCCTGCATCTGCGGGACGGACTTGGTCGTCGTGGCCAGGTTCCTGGCCGCCGCCGTGCCGAGGCTGAGCCTGGGCCGTTCGGTGTCCACGTCCGAATCGGTCACAGTCACCAGTACACCGCCAATCGGATTTCGTTCATTGGGCCGGACCGACGTTAGTGAGGCCGAATGCGCATCGGGAAGCGGCCAATACGGCGACGCCCCATAGAGCTATCCGGAGCCGCTTTGCGCACGCACCGTGCAAGTCGTGCCCGGTGCAAGTATTTACGGGTGATTTTGAGGGGCGATGGGAGTCATATTCGTGTTCACTTGGAATGCGTAACTCTTTCGTTCCAGTGGATTTCACCGCAAAGTGCCATTGACCGGTGGGTGAGGTATCCTTCGAGTGGTTATACCGCATCTTTGCGGCCAAAAGATCAGCCATCGGCAGGTACGCCCGCGCCGAAGTGGGACGCGCTGCTCCGGGTGGTCACCGTCCGGGTGTGCGTGCGACGACCGCGGCGGGTGCGCAGGGTGGGGGCGCTGCTCCGTCCGGTCGCGGGTGGTCCGCCGGGAGTGGGACGCGGTCGCCCGGTCACGGAGAGCGCACCCGAAGCGGCCATCCGGGAAGATCGCTTGCCGCGATGGGGCAGCACACCGAGCGCGCGGCGCCGTGCCCGCGGGAGGGGGCGGGCGCGCGGCCGGCGAGTCGCCGACCGGACGACCGGCGCTCGGTCGACCGAACGACGCCTTCACCCGTACGGCGGCTGGGCGGGCCGTCCGGCAGGTCCTCGTGCCGTGATCACCGAGCGGTTAATGTTGCCCGGATCGGGTGACAGGCGGGCAGAGGAGTGGTCGAGGGTGCGGAGACGGTCGATGCTCGCGGGCGTGGTGACGACTGTGGGCGGCATGGCCGTGGCGGGCGCGGGGACGGCGAGCGCCGGCACGCTCGGCCTCAAGGACTACCGGTTGGTGAACCTGGCGCACGTCAACGACCCGGACCGGACCAACGTCTACCCCGGCGACCCGGCGTTCACCATGACCACGGTGACGACCGTGCCCGAGGACGGCTTCTACCTCCAGTACGTGCGGCAGGGCGAGCACACCGGCACCCACTGGGGCGCGCCCTCGCACTTCAACGAGGGCGAGCGGCACGCGGACGAGCTGGACGCCGAGGACCTGTTCCTGCCCGCCGTCAAGGTGGACGTGCGGGCGCGGGCGCGGCGCGACGCCGACTACGAGGTGACCGTCGCCGACCTCCAGCGGTGGGAGCGCGAGCACGGGCGCATCCCGCAGGAGGCGGCGATCGTGCTGTGGACCGGCTGGGAGGACCGGTGGGGCACGCCCGCGTTCTACAACTTCGACGCCTCCGGGCAGATGCACCAGCCGGGGTTCTCGCTGGAGGCGGCGCGGTGGCTGGTCCGCACCGGGCGGCTGGGCCGGCGCGGCGCGCTCGGCACCGACACGTTCAGCCCGGAGCGGGCGGTGGACACCTCCTACGCGGTGTCCAAGCTGCTGTACCGGGAACGCCGGATCAGCCTGGAGGTGCTGGCGAACCTGGCGGAACTGCCCGCGACCGGCGCGCACGTCCTGGTCGGCGGCACGGTGAACCGCCGCGGCTCGGGCTCGCCCGCCAGCGTCTACGCGTTCGTGCCCAAGCGCTGAGCCTGTCGAGGCGGCCTCCGACACCACCGGGGCGGTCTCGCCGCGGGCGATCAGCCATCGCGCCAAACATCATTCGCCCACACTTCGGCATGACTTGTCGCGATAGGGCATCCGTGTCGGTGGCAGCGGACAGTCACACGACCTCGCATGACCAAGGTCATCGGACCCCAACGTGTCAATCGTCTCCCCCGATGCGGCAACAACCCATCCGTGACCTTGCCGGCACCGGTTGCAGTTGCCCATCATCATTCCTTGGAGGAGTGAGTTCCCGCGCTCCCGTCGTATGTTTTCTCGACGGTCCACCGGGTCGTCAATCGGAAACCAATTCGATCAGGTGAGGTATGAGGCACATGTCCTCGTCACGAAAATCGGTCCACAAGTTGATCGTCGGCACAGTGGCCGCACTTGCCGTCTGCGGTCTGGCAGCACCCGCCGCAGCCGGCCCGGTGCGACTGGAACGCGAACAGGTGCGCAACTCCAGTGCGCGGGCCGACTGGGATTGCGACTCGGGCTCTGTCTGCTTCTATCGGCAGTGGGATGGGAAGGAGAAGATCGACGAGCGGCCCAACCCCCGGTACCACGATTGCTCGGTCATCAATAATCATCCCGCTGGGTCCGTGTACAACCGGCTCGACTCCAGGGTGGAGGTCTGGACCAACAGGGGCTGCCGAGGGACTAGGGTGATCCTCGAACCAGGCGAGAAGTGGAACCTCATACTCGCGTCTTCCGCCTTCGAACGCGTGTGGCAGTGACGACGGGGTGGCCCGCCGAACAGTAGGCCGGGCACCTTCTTCGATCATCGCCGTGACCGCTTCGACGAACTCCCGGTATGCCGCATCGATCAACTCGGTACTCGCCCACGAGCTGTTACGGCGAGGGTCCAGGCCGACGAGGTCCAGGCTGTGCGGGATGGCCAACGGGGTGGCGGTCCGGCGAACCGACGATCTGGTTCGGCGCGAAGAGGTCTCGGATGACGGTCACGTCGGTGTCGAGTTCCTTGGCGGCCGCGTTGGCGACATCCAGCGCGCCAACCCGAGCCTCGTCGAACCGGATGGTCACGTCAGCACCCCGTCGATGTGCGCCTGTTCGAGGACGCCGATCACCGAACGCGCGGCGTAAATGTGGTCAGCCACGACTGCCGCCGTCAGGCGCGTTCCATCGCAGTAGCGCTCGTCCACCTTTCAGTTGGCGAACGGTTGCGTGGTGAGCAGGGGAGTCAGCGCACTTGCGGACCTGCTCCGGACGATGGTCGCCATCTCCGGCCACAGGGTGTTCACATGCTTCTTGATCGGCGCACCGGTATCCGGGTGCACGACGAGGTCGTGTTGATCCACCGTCCCGCCCAGGAAACCTGCTGTCAGCGCTTTCGGCGCGCACTCGGCAGCCAATCCCGCGAGGTGGTCCGCGTTGACCGGTCGAGCTTGCGCGTGCAGCAGAACCGCGTCGTCCATGTGGCGCCGGGCTGATGAGCTGAAGTCGGTTCGCGGGGGCGTTGACACCGCGCCAGACTACCGGCCGAGTAGCTCCGACAACGGGCAACGGGGCCGTGTCACCACTTCGGCCCGGCACGTCCTCAGGGGTGGATGACCAGGCCCCGGCCACCGTCGCGCTTGGCCTCGTACATGGCCTGGTCGGCCCGCTTCAGCACGGACTGCGCGGTGTCCTCCGGATCGGGCTCGGCGCACACCACGACACCCACGCTGGCGCTGATCTCGTCGCCGAGCGCGTCGAGCACGCGGAACGCCACCTTCTCCGGCTCGTCCACCCCGCGCACGAGCACGCCGAACTCGTCACCGCCCAGCCGCGCCACCACGTCGCTGTCCCGCACGCACGCGAGCAGCCGCTCGGCCACGCGTTCGAGCACCGCGTCCCCGTGGGCGTGGCCGGACACGTCGTTGATCGACTTGAAGTCGTCCAGGTCCACGAACAGCAGTCCGAACGGCACACCGGCGTGATGCTCGGCCATCGCCTCCTCCAGCCTGCTCTCGAACAGCGCCCGGTTCGCCAGGCCGGTGAGCGGGTCGTGCCGAGCCTGGTGCGCCAGGATCTGCTCCGACTCCCGCAGCATCACGGCGAGCCGGGCGTTGTCCACTATGGTCGCGAGCTGGCGCAGGATCACCGCGACGAACACCGTGAAGCCGCAGCCGATCTCCACCCCGTCCAGCGCCGCGAGGTCGCCGATCTGCGTCCGGCGCAGCACCAGCACCCCGCACACCAGCAGCGGCACGTACGGCATCAGCAGGTACGCCCACTGCCACGACCGGGCGGTGCGGGCGGGTCCCGCGTGCGGCGCGGACGGGACCAGGGCGGCCAGCGCGATCAGCACCGGGCCGAGGACGAAGCCCGCGTTCGCCAGCGGCGGGACCTCCGGCGCCTGGACGCTCACCAGGTAGGCGAACACGCCGTCGGACACGGCCAGCCCGATCAGGCCCAGGCCGAGCAGCCGCAGTTGGGGCCGCAGCACGACCTTCCGGTCCGCGCAGAGCACGACCACGATGACGATCAGCACCAGGTCGGTCAGCGGGTAGGCGATGGCGACCAGGAACGCGGCCGTGCTCGGGTTGCCCGCCTGCACCAGGCCGCCCAGCGACGTCGTCCAGGTGAGCAGGAACAGCGAGCCGACCACGATCAGCCCGTCCAGCAGCAGGACCAGGCGCGCGCTCCGGGAGCGGCGGTCCAGCAGCGCGTCCGGCGTCCCGGAGCGGCGGTGGCTGCCGATCACGAGCAGCGCCACGAACGCGAACGGCACGATGCTGAGGTACCCGGCGTCGGCGGGCGACGGCGACGGCACCGCCCGCTCCTCGACGAGCTGGTACCAGGTCCACAGGCACTGCCCGACCGACCAGCCGAGCATCCCGAAGCCCATCACCACCCGCCACGCCCGGTCCGGGCCGCGCGCGCGGCGCGCGGTCCACCAGCAGCAGCCGGTCGCGAACAGGCCGGTGGCCAGTTGCGCCAGGTCGTCCAGCGCCACCGCGGCGGCGCCCGTGACGACGTCGAAACCGGCCGCGACGGACGCCGCGGTGCCCAGCCCGAGCGCGAGCGCCGCCGTGACGCCGAACCGCCTCGTCCCCAGCACGCGGTCAGTGTGCCGCATTCGCGTTCCCCTGACCGGCCGACCCTGCGAGGATGCGCAGGTGGCAGAGCAGGAGGCGCCCGTCGCGAGCGAGGTCGCGACGGAGCAGGACTACGAGCGGTTCGCACGGCACCGGATCGCGGAGCTGGGGGGCGACGCGGAGGCGTTCGGCCTGTCGTACAACGTGCTCCACCTCGCGTACGCGATGATCACGGACTACGAGGCGCTGGTGCACCGCGAGCAGGGGTGGACCATGCCGGGGTTCCGGCTGATGTTCAAGCTGTGGGTGCTCGGGCCGACCCAGCCGGCGCGGCTGGCCGACCTGTCGGGCACCACGCGGTCGGCGATGTCCAACCTGATCAACACGCTGGAGCGGGCGGGGCTGGTCGAGCGGACCCGCGACGACCAGGACCGGCGGGTGGTGTTCGTGGCGCTGACCGACGGCGGCCGGGAGGCCGTGTCCCGAGTCTTCCCGAGCCAGAACGCCCGCGAGGCGCGGTGGTTCGAGGTGCTGGACCCGGCGGAGCGCGCGCAGATGGTGGAGTTGATCCGCCGCGTGGTCGCAGCCCGTCCGGATTAATTCGACCGGCCGGTCGCGCAGTTCCGGTCGGGCTCGTCCGAAGTGGAGGGACAGTATTCCGGAAAACTGTGGTTGAAACGTGGAGCGATCTTCGCCGAGATGTGGTCATCCGACCATGTGGCGAGGTCCCGTCGAACCCGGTCGGACGTTTGAAAAACTCTCGCCACCCAGTTGGCGGAACGGGCCCCGAGTATTCTGCGCTACATTTCCAGCGCGCCGCCGCGTCACCACGCAGCAGAAAGGCCCCCCATGCTGACCACTTTGGCAGCGGCTGCCCTCGCCTTGACCGCTTTAGTGCCGACCGGCGACGTGACCGGGCAGGCGGCGCCGGACTACGTGCGCGTCGACGTGCTGACGGTCAACGGTTCCGGTTGTCCGGCCGGCACCGCGGCGGTCGCCGCCTCCGAGGACCGCACCTCCTTCACCGTCACCTACAGCCAGTTCCTCGCGCAGGCGGGCACGGGCTCGGAGCCGACGGACTTCCGGAAGAACTGCCAGCTCACCGTCCAGCTGAGCTACCCGCAGGGCTTCACCTTCGGCATCGCCCAGGCCGACTACCGGGGGTTCGCGCACCTCCAGGCGGGTGCCTCCGGAATGGAGCAGGGCAATTACTACTTCTCCGGTATGTCGCCCACCGCGCGCAAGAGCCACACTTATCACGGGCCGCTCAGTGACAACTGGCAGGCCACCGACAGCACTCAGTGGGATGCCATCGTGTACGCCCCGTGCGGCGAGCGCCGGTTGTTCAACGTGAACACCGAACTGCGCGTCTCGGCGGGCAACTCGCGGGGTAACAGCTTCATGGTCATGGACTCCACCGACAGTAACGTCAGCACGCGCTACCACTTCTCGTGGAAGAAGTGCTGACCCTTTCCTGACGGTCGCCGCCGCGGGCTGGGCATCAATTCTCGCCGCCGCCGCGCAGAACTAGTCGGAAGGTGCTTTCATGCTGAACTTCGCGGCCGCGGCCGCCTTGGCGACGTCGGTGATCATCTTTCCTCCGGGTGGGGCGCCGGGCACGACGCCACCGCCCGACCACATCACCATCGACGTGGTGACGGTCAACGGGTCGGGTTGCCCGGCGGGCACCGCGGCGGTCGCGGTCTCACCGGACAACAAGGCGTTCACCGTCACGTACAGCGACTTCCTCGCCCAGGTCGGGGTGGGCGCGTCGCCCACCGACTTCCGGAAGAACTGCCAGCTGAACCTGAGAGTCAACGTGCCGCAGGGCTTCACCTACGGCATCGCGCAATCCGACTACCGGGGGTTCGCCCACCTGGAGAAGGGCGCTTCCGGGGTGGAGCGGGCGAACTACTACTTCCAGGGCATGTCGCCGACCGCCTACAAGACCCACACCTACAACGGTCCCCTGACCGACGACTGGCAGGCGACCGACACCACGGAGATCCACGCGATCGTCTACCACCCGTGCGGCGAGCGCCGGAACTTCAACATCAACACCGAGCTGCGGGTGAACGCCGGCTCGTCGAACCCCAGCACGACGACGAGCTTCATGTCGATGGACTCCACCGACGGTGAGTTCGACACGAAGTACCACTTCGCCTGGAAGGTCTGCCGCTAGCCGGCCGGGCCGGGCGGGGCGCGGCCGCCCGGCCCCTTCCGGGGCCACTCGTCCGAGTGATTCCCCGGCGTGTGGTCCGGCCGATTCGATCACCGGACCGCACGCTGGTGGGGCCACGGGTTGCGGACACGAGGTGGGGGCCGCGATGAGCACTTCCCCGCAGGACCCGCTCGGCCGGGCACGGCGGGCCGGGCGTCGCGCCGCGCCGCGGGACGCGCGCCGCGCGCCGTACCCGGAGGCGCGCCGGGAGTCCACTCCGGAGGGTCGTCGCGGGTCGAGCCGGGACGTGCGGGACGGAGCCGGGGAACCGCCGCGGGGCAGGCACCGCGACGACGCCCGCAGGTCGTCGCGCGCCTGTCCGGACGATCTCCGCGAGCCGCCGGGCGGTGCGCACCGCGACGACGTCCGGTGGTCGTCGCGCGCCTACTTGGACGATCTCTGGGAGCCGCCGCGCGGTGCGCACCGCGGCACCCCGCGGGAGCCGACCGGCGGCGCGTACGGCGGCGACCTCCGGGAGCCGCCCCGCGACGGGCGACCGGACCCGCGTCGGGACGGCCGCCGGGAGCCCGCCCGCGCGCCCGCCCGGCGCACCGGCCCGCCGCCCCGGCGGCGCAGGAGGCTCCTCACGCCGGGCCGCGCCCTGCTGTGCCTGGTGCTGTCCCTCGTCACGACCGCGGTGGTGAAGGCGGTGCAGCCGACGACGGCACCGTTGGCGACCGCCGGGCTCGCGGTCGCGCTGGCCGCGGTGCCGCTGGTGGCGGACCTGCTGCACGGGTCGGCGGAGGCCCGCGCGCGCGGCGCCGCACCCGGTTCGCCCGCCGTGGCCGCGTGCGTGCTGCTGGGCATCGGCGGCGGCGCGGCGTACGGGACCGCGGCCACCGCCGACCGGCTCACGGCGCACGAGTCGGTGGTCGCCGAGCGGCTCGCCGCGCCCGTCGCGGGCAGGCTGGGCCCGCTGGTGGCGACCGTGGAGCAGGTGGCCGTGACGGCGAACTTCACCAAGGTCACCGTCTCGGTGGTCAACCGGAGCTCGGCGACGGCCAAGGTCAGCGTCGTGGGCTCGTGCCGGCTGGTCGGCCAGGGCGGCGTCGAGCTGCGGCTGGACGGGCTGTTCGACGCGCTGCGGGAGCGGTTCTTCCTCGACGTGCCCGGCGGTGGCGCGGTGGTGCGGCGCACGGTGGCCTTCCCCGGCGTGCTGCCCGCCGGCGAGATGGTCGCGGCGCTCGGCTGCGGCTCGGTGTCGTGGAGCGGGTCGGACCCGACGTGGAGCACCCGCGACCTGGTGGGGCGTCCGCTGCGGGTGGCCGACCTCAAGCTGACGGCCGTGCCGTGAGCGTCGTGCCCTGAGCGGTCGTGCCCTGAGCGGTCGTGCGCCGAGGGGGTTGTGCGGTCGGGTCGGCGAGGGGCCCGGTGGCGGACGTCGTCGTCCGCCACCGGGCCCCTCGCCGGTGGGCGTCGCGGCACCCGCCGCGACGCCCGGCTCAGGACAGCGGCCGGTCCGTCGGCTCGATCGGCCGGGGCAGCACGTCGCGGCCCGTCAGGTAGGCGTCGACACCTGCCGCCGCCGAGCGGCCCTCGGCGATGGCCCACACGATCAGCGACTGGCCGCGCCCCATGTCACCGGCCACGAACACGCCGTCCACCGAGGTCGCGAACCGGTCGTCGCGGGCGACGTTGCCGCGCTCGTCGAGGTCCACGCCCAGGTCGTCCAGCAACCCGGTCCGCTCGGGCCCGACGAAGCCCAGGGCCAGCGCCACCAGCTGCGCCGGGATCTCCCGCTCGGTGCCCGGCACCGGCTCGAACCGGCCGCCGGAGGACGCCACCTCGACCAGCTTCAGCGCGCGCACCGCGCCGTCCCCGTCGCCCAGGAACTCCACCGTGGACGTCGAGTACAGCCGCTCGCCGCCCTCCTCGTGCGCCGAGGTGACCCGGTACAGCGCCGGGTACGTCGGCCACGGGTGCGCCGCGGACCGCCGCTCCGGCGGCCGGGGCAGGATCTCCAGCTGGGTCACCGACAGCGCGCCCTGGCGGTGGGCGGTGCCGACGCAGTCCGCGCCCGTGTCGCCGCCGCCGATCACCACGACGTGCTTGCCCGCCGCGCTGATCGGCGAGTCGGCCAGCTCGCCGCGCGCCACCCGGTTCGCCCACGGCAGGTACTCCATCGCCTGGTGCACGCCGGACAGCTCGCGGCCGGGCACCGGCAGGTCGCGCCACGCCGTCGCGCCGCCCGCCAGCACCACGGCGTCGTAGGACGCGCGCAGCTCGGCCACCGTGACGTCCACGCCGACCTCGACGTTGGTCCGGAACTCCGTGCCCTCGGCCCGCAGCTGGTCGAGCCGCCGGTCCAGCCGCCACTTCTCCATCTTGAACTCGGGGATGCCGTAGCGCAGCAGGCCGCCGATCGCGTCCGCCCGCTCCAGCACCACCACGTCGTGCCCGGCGCGGGTCAGCTGCTGCGCGGCGGCCAGCCCCGCGGGCCCCGAACCGACCACGGCGACGCGCTTGCCGGTGCGGGTCAGCGGCCGCTGCGGCGTGACCCACCCCTCGTCCCAGGCGCGGTCGACGATCGAGATCTCGACCCGCTTGATCGTGACGGGGTCGCCGTCGATGCCGACGACGCACGCCGCCTCGCACGGCGCGGGGCACAGCGTCCCGGTGAACTCCGGGAAGTTGTTGGTGGCGTGCAGGCGCTCCGCCGCGTCGCGCCAGTCCTGCCGCCACACCAGGCCGTTCCACTCCGGGATCAGGTTGCCCAGCGGGCAGCCCTGGTGGCAGAACGGGATGCCGCAGTCCATGCAGCGGCCGGCCTGCCGCTCCAGCCGGGGCCGCTCGAACTCCTCGTACACCTCGCGCCAGTCCCGCAGGCGCAGGAACACCGGTCGGCTGCGGGGCGTTTCCCGCGCCGTGGTGAGAAATCCGCGTGGGTCAGCCATGTGCGGCCTCCATGATCGCCTCGTCGACGTCGCGGCCCTCCTGCTCGGCCCGCGCCTGTGCCGCCAGCACCCGCTTGTAGTCCTTGGGCATGACCTTGGTGAACCGGTCGACCGCGAGGTCCCAGTCCGCCAGCAGGCCGTGCGCCACCGCGGACTCGGTCTCCGCGTAGTGCTTCTCCACCGCGGCGCGCAGGAACTCGCGGTCCGCCTCGGCCACCGGGTCGAGGTCCACCATCTCCGGGTTGACGTTCCGCTCCACCGCGTCCAGCAGGTAGGCGATGCCGCCCGACATGCCCGCCGCGAAGTTGCGCCCGGTCGGGCCGAGCACGACCACCCGGCCGCCGGTCATGTACTCGCAGCCGTGGTCGCCCACGCCCTCCACGACGGCCAGCGCGCCCGAGTTGCGCACGCAGAACCGCTCGCCGACCTTGCCGCGCAGGAAGACCTCGCCGCCGGTCGCGCCGTAGGCGATCACGTTGCCCGCGATGACGTGCTGCTCGGCGGCGAACTGCGCGTCGGGCACCGGCCGGACGGTGATCCGCCCGCCGGACAAGCCCTTGGCCACGTAGTCGTTGGCGTCGCCGACGAGCCGCAGCGTGACGCCGCGCGGCAGGAACGCGCCGAACGACTGCCCGGCGGTCCCGGTGAACGTGATGTCGATCGTGTCGTCCGGCAGTCCCGCGCCGCCCCACCGCCTGGTCACCGCGGAGCCGAGCATCGTGCCGACCGTGCGGTTGACGTTGCGCACCGGCAGTTCCAGCCGCACCCGGTCACCGGACGCGATCGCGCCCTCGGCGAGCTGGATCAGCGTGTTGTCCAGCGCCTTGTCCAGCCCGTGGTCCTGCGCGACGGTGCGCCGCCGGGCCGCGCCCTCGGGCAGCGGCGGCACGTGGAAGATCGGCGACAGGTCCAGCCCGGACGCCTTCCAGTGGTCCACGGCCTCCCGCGTGTCCAGCAGCTCCGCGTGCCCGACGGCGTCGGCCAGCGTCCGGAAGCCCAGGCGTGCCAGCAGTTCCCGGACCTCCTGCGCCACGAACTCGAAGAAGTTCACGACGTGCTCGGCCTTGCCCGCGAACCTGGCGCGCAGCACGGGGTTCTGCGTCGCCACGCCCACCGGGCACGTGTCCAGGTGGCAGACGCGCATCATGACGCAGCCCGAGACGACCAGGGGAGCGGTCGCGAACCCGAACTCCTCCGCGCCCAGCAGCGCCGCGATGACGACGTCCCGGCCGGTCTTGAGCTGGCCGTCGGTCTGCACCACGATCCGGTCGCGCAACCGGTTGGCCAGCAGCGTCTGCTGCGTCTCGGCCAGGCCCAGCTCCCACGGGCCGCCCGCGTGCTTGATGGACGACAGCGGCGACGCGCCGGTGCCGCCGTCGTGGCCGGAGATCAGCACCACGTCCGCGTGCGCCTTGGACACGCCCGCCGCCACCGTGCCGACGCCGACCTCGGAGACCAGCTTCACGTGGACGCGGGCCGCCGGGTTGGCGTTCTTCAGGTCGTGGACGAGCTGCGCCAGGTCCTCGATGGAGTAGATGTCGTGGTGCGGCGGCGGCGAGATCAGGCCCACACCCGGCGTGGAGTGCCGCGTCTTCGCGATCCACGGGTACACCTTCGCGCCGGGCAGTTGGCCGCCCTCGCCCGGCTTCGCGCCCTGCGCCATCTTGATCTGGATGTCGTCGGCGTTCACCAGGTACTCGCTGGTCACGCCGAACCGGCCGGACGCCACCTGCTTGATCGCCGACCGCCGCGAGTCGCCGTTGGCGTCGGGCGTGAACCGCTCGGCGTCCTCGCCGCCCTCGCCGGTGTTGGACTTCGCGCCCAGCCGGTTCATCGCGATCGCGAGGACCTCGTGCATCTCGCGGGAGATCGAGCCGTAGGAGATCGCGCCGGTGGCGAACCGCTTCACGATCTCGGACACCGGCTCCACCTCCTCGATCGGGATCGGCGTGGTCTCCTTGAACTCGAACAGCCCGCGCAGCGTCATCAGCCGCCGGGACTGGTCGTCGACGGCCTTCGTGTACTCCTTGAACACGTCGTAGCGGCCGGACCGCGTGGAGTGCTGGAGCTTGAACACCGTCCGCGGGTTGAACAGGTGCGCCTCGCCCTCGCGCCGCCACTGGTAGTCGCCGCCGGTCTCCAGCTCGCGGTGGTGCGCCCGCACGCCGTCGACGGGGAACGCGAGCCGGTGCCGCCGCGCGACCTCCTCGGCGATGACGTCGAACCCGATGCCGCCGAGCCGGGAGGTCGTCCCCGTGAAGCAGGAGTCGACCACCTCGGCGCCCAGCCCGATCGCCTCGAAGATCTGCGCGCCGGTGTACGAGGCGACGGTCGAGACGCCCATCTTCGACATGGTCTTGCGGACGCCCTTGCCCAGCGCCTTGATCAGGTTCCGGGTCGCGGTCCGGCCGTCCAGGCCGGGCAGCTCCTCGACCGACGCCATCGCCAGGTACGGGTTGACCGCCTTCGCGCCGTAGCCGATGAGCAGCGCGACGTGGTGCACCTCGCGGGCGTCGCCCGCCTCCACGATCAGGTCGACCTGCGTCCGGGTCTTCTCGCGCACCAGGTGGTGGTGCACCGCGCCGGTCAGCAGCAGCGACGGGATCGGCGCGTGCTCGGCGTCCACGCCCCGGTCGGACAGCACGATGAGCCGCGCGCCGTCCCGGATCGCCGCCGACACCTCGACCCTGATCTCGGCCAGCCTGCCGACCAGCGCCGCGCCGCCGCCCCGCACGTCGTAGGTGCCGCGCACGGTGCAGGTGCGGAACTCGGGCAGCGCGCCGTCGTCGTCGACGTGCACCAGCTTGGCCAGCTCGTCGTTGTCCAGCACCGGGAACGGGAGCGCGATGCGGCGGCACGAGTCGCCCGCCACGTCCAGCAGGTTGGGCTCGGCGCCGAGCGTGGCGCGCAGGCTGGTCACCAGCTCCTCGCGGATCGCGTCCAGCGGCGGGTTCGTCACCTGCGCGAACAGCTGGGTGAAGTAGTCGAAAAGCTGCCGCGGCCGGTCCGACAGCGGCGCGAAGGGTGCGTCGTTGCCCATCGAGCCGATCGGTTCCGCGCCGGTGACGGCCATCGGCCGCAGCAGCAGCGCCAGCTCCTCCTCCGTGTAGCCGAACACCTGCTGGCGGCGCACGAGGGAGGCGTGCGTCGGCACCTCGCGCTCCCGCTCGGGCAGGTCGGCCAAGTGGAGCACGCCGTCGGCCACCCACTCGCGGTACGGGTGCTCGGCGGCGAGTTCGCCCTTGATCTCCTCGTCGTCGACGATCCGGCCGGCGGCGGTGTCCACGAGGAACATCCGGCCCGGCTCCAGCCGTCCCTTGCGGACGATGGTCGTCGGGTCGAGGTCCAGCACGCCGGCCTCGGAACCCAGCACCACCAGGCCGTCCTCCGTGACCCAGTACCGGGCGGGCCGCAGCCCGTTCCGGTCCAGCACCGCGCCGATCAGCGTGCCGTCGGTGAACGCCACGAGCGCCGGGCCGTCCCACGGCTCCATCAGCGTGGCGTGGAACTCGTAGAACGCGCGCCGCTGCGGGTCCATCCCGGTGTGGTTCTCCCACGCCTCGGGGATCATCATCAGGACCGCGTGCGGCAACGACCGCCCGCCCAGATGCAGCAGCTCCAGCACCTCGTCGAACGAGGCGGAGTCGCTCGCGCCCCGCGTGATGACCGGGAAGATGCGCGACAGGTCGCCGGGGATCAGGTCGGTGGCGAGCGTCGACTCGCGGGCGTCCATCCAGTTCCGGTTGCCGCGCAGGGTGTTGATCTCGCCGTTGTGCGCCACGTACCGGTACGGGTGGGCCAGCGGCCACGACGGGAACGTGTTGGTGGAGAACCGGGAGTGCACCAGGCCGACCGAGCTGGTCACGCGCTCGTCGGTGAGGTCCGGGAAGAACCTCGCGACCTGCGGCTCGGTCAGCATCCCCTTGTAGACGATGGTCCGGCCGGACAGGCTCGGGAAGTACACGTCGGTCTCGTGCTCGGCGCGCTTGCGCACCACGAACGCGAGGCGCTCCAGCTCCATGCCCTCCTCGCCGCCGAGGAAGAGCTGGCTGAACGCGGGCATGGTGGTCCGCGCGGTCGGCCCGACGTGGTCGGTGTCCACCGGCAGGTCGCGCCACCCGAGGACGGTCGCGCCCTCCTCCTCGGCGATGCGCTCGACCGCCGCCCTGACCCCGGCGTCGCCCTCGCGGGGCAGGAACGCCGTGCCGACCGCGTAGCACCCCGGTTCGGGCAGCGCGAAGTCGACCACCTCGCGGAGGAAGGCGTCGGGGACCTGGATCAGGATGCCCGCGCCGTCGCCGGTCTCCGGCTCCGCGCCCCGCGCGCCCCGGTGCTCCAGGTTGCGCAGCGCGACCAGCGCCTGCGCGACGATCGCGTGGTTGCGACGACCGGCCAGGTCGGCGACGAACGCGACACCGCAGGCGTCGTGCTCGAACTGGGGGTCGTAAAGTCCTTGTGGCTCGTGGTGGTGGGTCACAACGGGCCCTCCCGTGGCATCGTGCGGGCATACGGAGGTGGCCGACGCCGACGCGCGACGTTGACGCGTGGCAGCTCGGCCTGCGTGGCTGGCTGTGAACCCACGCCGGGAGATCGTCGGCGTGGGGCCGCACTCCGTTGTGCGGGAGACTGCACATCCTTGTGCGCGTGCCCGTGCGGCCGGATGGGGCCGCTGTGGTCACGCGGGGCGGTGCACCGGGGTTGCCGGGGTCTTGTGACGATAGAGTGAATTCGCCGTGATGGCTCTAGTCCGACAGGGCGTCGTGGCGAATCCCACGCGGCGTTGACATCCCCGCGACCAGCGGGTTACGGCCGATTGGCGCAACGGGGGCGGCGGATCGGCCGCTTGCCCGTCGAGTGGTCCCCGGCGTGGCCGGCGTCGGCGGGTGCGCGGTTGGCGACGGCGGAGTGACGCCCTGGATCGGGGTCGGGACCCACGGGGGATCGGCGCGGCGGATTCGTACACAGGCGGAGGGGTGGTCGAGCCGCGTGGCGTTCCCGACGACCATCCAAGACTTGCGAGGCTTCCGGGCGCGTGGAGTCCGTGGTCCCCTTGCCGTGGTCCCGTTGCTCGGAAGACCTCAAGGGCTTCAGTCCTGCGAGGATGAGGTGGGTGCGAGGGCGGCGCGCTTCGGTGACCCCCGGTTCGCGTTTTCTTCCCATGTGCTTTTGAAGCAACGGGACCACAGCAGGGTGAGCACGGAGTGCGCGTGCCCGGAAGCGCAGCAGGTCTTGGACGGTCGTCGGGGACGCTGCGCAAGACGACCACCCCATCGCCTGTGTACGAATCCGCGGCCGCGATCTCCCGTCCGTTCGTCCTATGGCGATCGCGATGTGGTGGTCGGTCAGGCCCGCGTCCGGTGGGCGATCCGGGCGCAGCCGGTGCCGGCGAGGACGAACAGCGCGGCCACCGCGCCCTGCCACCACTGGCCCTCGCTCAGCGCCAACACCCAGTTCACCCCGGCGACGAGGGCGAAGAGCGCCGCGAGCACCGTCCAGAGCCGCCGCTCGGCTCTCTCGGTGCGCGGGGCGAAGACGACGGTCGGGGGATGGGTCACGGCAGGCACCTCCGCTCCGGTCCCGACGTGCTCGACGACGTCGGGTCGAACGCGGTTACCCGCTTTTCGCCCGCCTCACACCTCGAACGCCCGACTTTCTTCCGTTGCGTCTCACTTGGTACTCAACCGCCCGCAGGCCGCCTAACCCACCGTGACCCCGAACAGCAGCCCCACGTAGTACGTCACGACCATCGTCAACGAGCCCACCACGACGTTCCGCCGCACCGCCCGCCACACCCGGCTGGACCCGAGCCGCGCGCTGATCCACCCCGTCAGCACCAACCCGACGAGCACGGCGACCGCGCACGCCCAGACCCGCCAACCGGTCGGCGGCACCAGGATCGCCACCAGCGGGATCAGCGCGCCCACCGCGAACGACACCAGGGACGCCCACGCCGCGTGCCACGGGCTGGTCAGGTTGTCCGGATCGATCTGGAGCTCGGCCTCGGCGTGCGCCCGCAACGCGTCCTGCTCGGTCAGCTCGCGCGCCACCCGCGTGGCCAGCTCCGGCGACAACCCCTTGTCCTGGTAGATGTCCGCGAGTTCGCGTTCCTCCTCCTCGGGCATCTCGCGCAGCTCGCGCGCCTCCAACCGCAGCGCGGCCCGTTCGGTGTCGCGCTGGGTGCTCACCGACACGTACTCGCCGCCCGCCATCGACAGCGCGCCCGCCACCAGCCCGGCGACGCCGGCGGCGAAGATGGTGGTGCGGTCGGTGGTCGCGCCCGCCACGCCCACCACGAGGCCGGCGGTGGACACGATGCCGTCGTTCGCGCCGAGGACGCCGGCGCGCAGCCAGTTGAGGCGTTCCGAGAGGTCTTCGTGGTGCGCTTCGCCTGGGTGCGTCATGTCGATCATCGAACCACCCGGCGCGCGGTGGCGCGCGGTTCGCGGTTCGGCACCGGCCGGTGGTCAGGGCGTCTCGATGATCCGCCACTGCGGGCCGTTGATCCAGCTCGCCTCCAGCCGGGACCGGCGGTCGGGCGCCACGAACTCGACCACCACGGCGGAAGCGGGCTGCTCGACGTTGACCGCGTAACCCTGCCGGGGTGTCGCCGAGATCGGTTCCATGTTGTCGCGGGAGAACCTGATCGACGCGATGCCGCCCTGGAGTTCGAAGCTGCGCAGGTACACCTGTTCGCCGTTCTGCTCGCCCCACGTGCCCTGCTCGGACGGCAGGAGCGCGGTGGTCGTTGTCGTCGTGGTGGTGGTGGTCGTGGTGGTGGTCGTCGTGACCGGGGGAGGTGCGGCGGGCGGGGCGACCGCGGCCGTCGTCGTCGTGGTGGTGGTCGGGGCGACGGTGGTCGTGGTGGTCGTCGGGACCGCCGTCGACTGCTGGACCGGTCCGGCGACCACGCGCGAGCGCTCGGAGACGCCCGCGTCCAGCACGAACCGGATGCCGAGCCAGGACAGCGCCACCGCGACGGCGGTGGACGCCGACCACGCCGCGAAGTACTGGAGGCCCCTGCGCACGCGGTCATCCTGCCGGCGCGACCGCCGCGGCGGACCCCTCGACCTCCCGACCGCGCCGCCGACCTGCGCCCCACCCCGACCGGCCCGCGCCACCGCGCACCACCGGCACGCGCACTCCCCGGCACCGCGCCCGGCCGCGACGCCGTGGCCGACCGCGACGTCGCGCCCACCCCACGACGTCGCGCCCGCCCCACGACGCCGCCCCGGAAACACCCCGCCGCGGGCGCGCCAAGGCCGTTCACCCGTTCGTGAAGTCCGCGCGTTACGGTGCGCGGCATGGTCTCGGTGCTGCTCGTCGAGGACGACCCGGTGGTGCGGTCGGCGGTGACGCGCGCGTTGACGGCCCTGGGCCACGCCGTCCTGCCGGTCGGCACGGCGCTGGAGGCGTTGCGCGAGATCACCGCCACCCGGTTCGACCTCGTGGTGCTCGACCTCGGCCTGCCCGACGTGGACGGCGCGGACGCGTTGCGGATGATGCGCGGGGTGTGCGACGTCCCGGTCATCGTGGCCACCGCCCGCGACGACGAGGCGGAGATCGTCCGGCTGCTCAACGCGGGCGCGGACGACTACCTCGTCAAGCCGTTCTCCAGCGAGCACCTCGCCGCGCGGCTGTCGGCGGTGCTGCGCCGCGCGCGCAAGGACGCCGCGCCCGGACCGATCCGGATCGGCGAGCTGACCGTCGACCTCGACCGGCGGGAGGCCCGGCTCGGCGACCGCGAGCTGAGCCTGACCCGCAAGGAGTTCGACCTGCTCGCCTACCTCGCGGCGCGGGAGGGCCGGGTCGTGCCGCGCGGCGAGCTGCTGGCGAACCTGTGGAACCTGCCCGGCCGGCACGACGACCAGACGCTGGACGTCCACCTCTCGTGGCTGCGGCGCAAGCTGGGCGAGCGGGCCGCCCGGCCGCGCTACCTGCACACCGTGCGCGGCGTCGGGTTCAAGCTGACGGCGGTCGAGTGAGGAAGTCCCTGGCCCTGGTGTCGCTTGCGGTCACGTCGATGGTGGCGCTGGCGTTCCTGATCCCGCTCGCCCTGGTCGTGCGCCGCCTCGCCGAGGAGCGGGCGCTGGACACCGCCGAGCGCCAGGCCGCCGCGCTGACCCCGGTCCTGGTCATCACGGCCGACCCCGCGACGGTGGAGCAGGCGCTGACGGCCGCGGGCGGTCGACTGGCCGTCCACCTGCCGGGCGGCGGGGTCGTCGGCACGGTCAAGGCGACCCCCGACCAGCTCCGGACGGCGCGGGAGGACGGGCTGGCGTTCACCGGGACCGTCCCGGACGGGCGCGTCCACCTCCAGCCGGTGGTGCTCGGCAAGGACCGGGTCGCGGTCGTGGAGGCGTTCGTGGCCGAGGCGGAGCTGTCGCGGGACGTGCTGCCCGCCTGGCTCGCGCTCAGCGGGGTCGCCGTGTCGCTGGTGCTGGCCTCGGTGCTGGTCGCGGACCGGCTCGGCGCGCGGGTCGTCCGGGCGTCCAGGGCGCTGGCGGACGGCGCGCGCCGCATGGAGCAGGGCGAGCTGGCGGCGCGGGTGACGCCGACCGGGCCGCCCGAGCTGGTGGACGCGGGCGGCGCGTTCAACCGGATGGCGGACCGGATCGGGCAGCTGATGGCCGCCGAGCGCGAGGTGCTGGCCGACCTGTCGCACCGGCTGCGCACGCCGCTCACCGCGCTGCGGCTGGACTCGGAGACCCTGGGCCAGGACCCCGGCGCGAACCGGGTGCGGCAGGCCGTCCACGCGCTGGAGCGCGAGGTGAACGAGCTGATCCGGGCCGCGCGCCGGGAGCTGGACGACCCGGACGGCGGCCGGTGCGACGCGGCGGAGGTGGTGCGGGACCGCCTGGTGTTCTGGTCGGCGCTGGCCGACGACCAGCGGCGGCGGTGGAACCTGCGGGGCGCGGAGCGCAGCGCGTTCGTGCCGCTGACCAGGACCGACCTGGCCGCCGCGATGGACGTCGTGCTGGGCAACGTCTTCCGGCACACGCCGGAGGGCGTCGGGTTCGTCGTGGCGCTGTTCCACCGGGCGGACCACGTGGTGATCGTCATCGAGGACTCCGGGCCCGGCATCGAGGACCTGGAGTCGGCGCTGCGCCGTGGAAGCAGCAGCGCCGGCTCCACCGGTCTCGGACTCGACATCGCCCGCCGCGCGGCCGAGTCCACCGGAGGCTCGCTGGTCGTCGACCGCGGGCCGCTCGGCGGCACCAGGGTCCAGTTGCGGCTGACCCTGCTGCCGGAGCACGAAGGCTAGCCGCCCGATTCTTTCCGCCACCTCATGCGAGCTTTAAATGTTCCTTAAATAATCGCTTGTTGACAACGCGCCCGCGGCGGTTAAGGTCATTTCCGGAATTGAGGCCGATCGCAGCGCTCTCCCTCCTGCCCGATCCGCCCGGTTCCCCCTTCGGTGCGGCGACCGCAGCGCGCTCACCCTGCGAAAAGCGCTCGCGCGGTCGCCGTACCCGAAACGCCGTCGAACCCCGGTGAGGTTTCCCGTGTCGCGCACCAGCACCGCGCTGCCGGCCCTGGCCACGCTGGCCGGCTTGGTCCTCGTCGGCTGCGCCCAACCACGGGGTAGCGGTCTGGTGACCGCCACGGCGACCACGTCGGTGCGCACCACGGCGCATCCAGGGACCCCGCCCGCCGCCACCGGGACGCCGTCCGGCACCGCCGGGACGCCGTCCGGCACGGGGTCGCCGGGCACCGCCACCGCGTCGCCCGCGCGCGAGCCGGGGCCGAGGCCCGAGCCCGCCCCGCCGGCCAGGACCGACGCCGAGGCCGAGGCCGCCGTGTTCGAGCTGACCAACGCCGAGCGCGCCGCCAACGGGTGCCCGGCGCTGGTGGCCGACGAGCGGCTGGACGTGGCCGCGCGTGCCCACAGCGCCGACATGGCGGCGCGGAACTACTTCGACCACGGCTCGCGGGACGGCCGCACGTTCGTGGACCGGGTCGAGGCCGCCGGGCACCCCGCGCCCGGCGCGGAGAACATCGCCGCCGGGCAGCGCACGCCCGAAGCCGTGGTCGCGGGCTGGATGGCGTCGCCGGGCCACCGCGCGAACATCCTCAACTGCGGGCTCAAGTCGCTGGGCGTCGGCCTGGCGCGCGGCGGGACCTACGGCCTCTACTGGACTCAGAACTTCGGCTGGTGAGCGGGGCGGCCGTCCTGCTCGGCGGGCAGCTCGTCGAGGATCAGCACGGTGTGGCTGGACGTCACGTCGGGCATCGTCTGGAGCTTGGACAGCACCAGGTCGCGCAGGCTGTGCGCGTCCGCCGTGCGCACCAGCAGCACGAGGTCGTAGTCACCGGACACCAGCGCCCCGTGCCACACCTCGGGGATCTCCAGCACCCGCTGCCGCACCGCCTTCCACGAGTGCTGGCTGATCTTGAGGTAGACGTAGGCCGAGATGCCGAACCCGTACCGCTCCGGGTCCACCACCGCCGTGTAGCCGGTGATCACGCCGTCCCGGTGCAGCCGCTCCACCCGCGAGTAGGCGCTCGCGCGCGAGATGTGCAGCCGCTCCGCGAGCGCCCGCATGGACAGCCTGCCGTCCGCGCGCAGCTCCTGCACCAGCCGCCGGTCCGTCTCGTCGAGCGGTGCCGAATGTCCAGTCCTGGGCGTCACCCGGTCCACTCTAGCCCCGCTGGAAGGCCATTCGTCCAGGATTGCGCACACGATCTGGATCTTTGGTCGGTGTGAGCCGGACCATACCCCTACTCGCCACCGAGCGCCGGAGGGGCCATGTCGCCGACGAGGGAGCGGACGCTGCTGCCGACCGACGAACCGCTGTCGCTGCTGGACAAGGACGGTTCGCCGGTGGCCGGTTCGCCGCTGGTGATGCCCGACGACGACGTGCTGCTCGAACTGCACCGGCGCATGGTCGTCGGCCGCCGCTTCGACACCCAGGCCACCGCGCTCACCCGGCAGGGCCGGCTGGCGGTGTACCCGTCGTCGCGCGGCCAGGAGGCGTGCGAGGTCGGCTCCGTGCTCGCGCTGCGGCCCGCCGACTGGCTGTTCCCCACCTACCGCGACACGGTCGCCCTGGTGACCAGGGGTGTGGACCCGGCGGAGGCGCTGACGCTGCTCCAGGGCGACTGGCACAGCGGGTACGACCCCTGCGCGCACCGCGTCGGGCCGCAGTGCACCCCGCTGGCCACCAACACGCTGCACGCGGTCGGGTTCGCGCACGCCGCGCGGCTCAAGGGCGAGGACACCTCGGTGCTCGTGCTGCTCGGCGACGGCGCGACCAGCGAGGGCGACACGCACGAGGCGCTGAACTTCGCCGGCGTGTGGCGTGCGCCGGTCGTGTTCCTGGTGCAGAACAACGGCTACGCGATCAGCGTGCCGATGTCCAAGCAGAACGCCGCGCCGTCGCTGGCGCACAAGGGCATCGGCTACGGCGTTCCCTCCGTGCTGGTGGACGGCAACGACGTCGCCGCGGTGTACGCGGTGGTGCGCGAGGCCCTGGAATCCGGCGGGCCGACGCTGATCGAGGCGCGGACCTACCGGATCGAGGCGCACACCAACGCCGACGACGCGACCCGCTACCGGACCCCCGACGAGGTCGCCGCGTGGCTGGACCGCGACCCCGTCGACCGGATCGAGGCGTACCTGACCTCGCGCGGCCTGCTGGACGCCGCGCGCCGGTCCGCCGTGGCGGCGGAGGCCGAGGAGTTCGCCGCGCGGGTGCGGGCGGAGCTGAACGCCGACCGGCCGCGGGACCCCGCCGCCCTGTTCGAGCACGTCTACGCGACGCCCACGGCGCAGCTGCGGGAGCAGGCCGCCGCGCTGGCGGAGGAGCTGGCATGACCGGTGCCCCGGTGGTGGACACGAGGCCGCTCCGGGTGGCGGTCGGCGTGGTGGCGGGCGTGCGATGAGCGGTGTCGTGGTGGCGGTCGGCGTGGTGGAGGAGGTGGAGGTGCGATGAGCGGTGTCCCCGTCTCGATGGCGGGCGCGTTGAACCGTGCCCTGGCCGACGCGCTGGCCGACGACCCGGCCGTGCTGGTGTTCGGCGAGGACGTCGGCCCGCTGGGCGGCGTGTTCCGGGTGACCGACGGCCTGGCGGCGCGGTTCGGCGAGGCGCGCGTGTTCGACACGCCGCTGGCCGAGTCCGGCATCGTCGGCACCGCGATCGGCATGGCGATGAACGGCCTGCGGCCCGTGGTGGAGATGCAGTTCGACGCGTTCGCCTACCCGGCGTTCGAGCAGATCACCAGCCACCTCGCCAAGATGCGCAACCGCACGCGCGGCCGGGTGTCGCTGCCGGTCGTGATCCGCGTGCCGTACGGCGGCGGCATCGGCGGCGTCGAGCACCACTGCGACTCGTCGGAGGCGTACTACGCGCACACGCCGGGGCTGACCGTCGTCACGCCCGGCACCCCCGACGACGCCTACCACCTGCTCCGCGCGTCGATCGCCTCGCCCGACCCGGTGATCTTCCTGGAGCCCAAGCGGCGGTACTGGACCAAGGGCGAGCTGTCGGACGTCGCCGTGCCGATGGACCGCGCCGTGGTGCGGCGGCCGGGCGCCGACGTGACGCTGATCGCCTACGGGCCCCTGATGGCGACCGCGCTGGAGACCGCCGAGGCGGCCGTCGAGGAGGGCTGGGAAGTCGAGGTCGTGGACCTGCGGTCGCTCTCGCCGTTCGACGACGCCACGGTGTGCGCGTCGGTCCGCCGGACCGGCCGGGCCGTGGTGGTGCACGAGGCGTCCGGGTTCGGCGGGTACGGCGCGGAGGTGGTGGCGCGGGTGACCGAGCGGTGCTTCCACCACCTGCACGCGCCGGTGCTGCGGGTGACCGGGTTCGACGTCCCGTACCCGCCGCCGAAGCTGGAGGAGCACCACCTGCCCGGTGTGGACCGGATACTGGACGCGATCGCGCGGCTCCAGTGGGACGACGAGGTCGTGGGGTGTCGAGGTGCCTGACTTCCGGCTGCCCGACCTGGGCGAGGGCCTGACCGAGGGCGAGATCGTCGCCTGGCTGGTGTCGGTGGGCGACCACGTGTCCGTCGACCAGCCCGTGGTGGAGGTCGAGACGGCGAAGGCCGTGGTGGAGGTCCCGTGCCCGTTCGAGGGCGTGGTCCGCGCGCGGTTCGGCGAGCCGGGCGAGAAGCTGGCCGTCGGCTCGGTGCTGCTGTCGGTGGGCGCGGACGAGCCGGCGGGGGCGTCGTCCGGCTCCGGCAACGTCCTGATCGGCTACGGGACGTCGGAGGCGCCGCGTCGCCGCAGGTCCGGACGCCGGGGGCCGGGCGGCACCGCCGCACGGCCCGTGCTCGCGCCGCAGTCCGCCGGTGCGCAGTCCACCGGTCCGCAGCCGGCCGGCGCGGAGTCCGCCGGCCCGCGGTCGGTGGAGTCGCGGTCGAGCGGGTCGCGGTCGAGCGGGTCGCGGTCGAGCGGGTCGCGGTCGGTGGAGTCGTGGTCGGTCGCGTCGTCGTCGGTCGAGGCGCGGACACCCCTGCCCCGCGCCCCCGAGCCGTCCACGACCGCGCCGGCCGTGATCTCGCCCTTCGTGCGGCGGATGGCGCGGGAGAACGGCCTGGCGCTGGACCGCATCACCGGCACCGGTCCGGGCGGCGTGATCCGCCGCACCGACGTGGAACGCGCACTCGCCGCCGCGCACCAGGCGGAGGCCCGGTCGGCGGATTCGAACCCGGACCAGGACTCGGGCCGACCGGCGGCGGCCAGGCGTATCCCGCTGCGCGGCCTGCGCGGCGCAGTGGCGGAGAAGTTGACGCGCTCCCGCCGCGAGATCCCGGAGGCGACGGTCTGGGTGGACGTGGACGCCACCGACTTCCTCGCCGCCCGCGCCGCGCTGCCGTCCGTGTCGCTGCTCGGATTGCTGGCCCGCTTCACCGTGCTGGGGCTCAAGCGGTTCCCGGAGCTGAACTCGCGGGTCGAGGGCGACGAGGTCGTGGTGCTGGACGAGGTCCACCTGGGATTCGCCGCGCAGACCGACCGCGGCCTGGTGGTCCCGGTGGTCCGCGACGCGCACGCGCTGACCACCTCCGCCCTGTCGAGCGCCATCGACGACCTCGCCACGTCGGCGCGCGAGGGCCGGATCGCACCCGCGTCCCTGACCGGCGGCACGTTCACGGTCAACAACTACGGCGTCTTCGGCGTCGACGGCTCGGCGGCGATCATCAACCACCCGGAGGCGGCGATCCTGGGCCTGGGCCGCATCATCGACCGGCCGTGGGCGGTGGACGGGCAGTTGGCCGTGCGCAAGGTGGCCCAGCTGACGCTGGCCTTCGACCACCGGGTGTGCGACGGCGGCACGGCGGGCGGGTTCCTGCGGTTCGTGGCGGACTGCGTCGAAGCGCCGATCACGGCGTTGAGCTGGGTTTGAGCTGTGTTGGATTTGCCCGACTCCGTCGGGCGGCTGTGTTGGATTTGCCCTCCTTCGTCGGGCGGCTCGGCCGCCTGGTGGTCGGCGGCTCGCGGGGCGGGTTTCGCCGATCGAAAAGCGTGATCGGCGAAACCCGCGCCGCGAACCACCGACGCGGCCTCGCGGTGTTGGATTTGCCCGACTCCGTCGGGCGGCTCGGCCGCCGTTGGGTCCGCGAACCACCGACGCGGCCTCGCGGTGTTGGATTTGCTCGACTTCGTTGGGCGGCTCGGCTGCCTGGTGGTCGGCGGCTTGTCGTCGATCAGGACCGAACGAGTGGACAGGAGCGGGTATGACCGACGATGTGGCCGGCCAAGTGATCAAGGCTGAGCGGGATCGGATCCGGTGTCTCCTCGACGTGGATCGCGGCGCCTACGACCGCTTGCACGCCGCGGAGTACCGGTTGTGCAACCCGACCGGCACGGTGTGGACGAAGGCCGAATACCTGGACCTCCTCACCACCGGGCGGGTCGCCTACCGGGAACTCGGGCTGACCGGCGACGTGGACGCCATCGTCGGCACCGACGTCGTCGTCCTCCGCTACCGGTGCGTTATCCAGCTCACCGTCGACGGCGCGGACATCCCGCGGCACGAAGCCTGGCACACCGACGTCTACACCGGTGCCGGCGGCACGTGGCGTTGTGCCTGGTCGCAAGCCACCGGCATCATGGACCTTCCGCCTGCCGCACCCTGACCCAGCACGCGGAAGGCGCGGACCCCGCCGAGACACGCCCTAGTCGCGTTCCGGGATGGGGGTCAGGTTGCCTGCTTGGTCCGCTACGCAGGTGGCTGATCTTGCCGGGGTGGCCAGGAAAGCCGTCATGCACCGGCCGAACTGCTCGTGACCGCGCGCGTTGGGGTGGAAGGACTCCTGCAACGCGTGGCGTGCGCGGGCCTCGTCGCGCAGCCCCTCGAAGTCGACCGTCAGCCGCGTGAACCACTCGTCGTCCGCGTCCTTGCCGCGGGCGCACGCCTCGTGCCCGTCGCCCGCCCGCGACAGGTCCAGGAACCGCGCCCCGACCGCCGAAGCGGCCTTGCGCAGGCCCGCCGACAGCTCGTCCACCGCGTTGTCGCGCACCCACCGCAGGTCCGCCGTCCGCAGCGGGCAGCCGGCGAGGTTCTGGAGGTCGAGCGGCAGGTCCGGGCTGACGGGCGCGGCGTAGGACTGGAGCACCAGCGTGTACGAGCGCGGTGTGTAGCCCGAGTCGTGCAGCACCTGGCGGATGTCGCGCAGCGCGCGTTCCACCTTCGGCGACATCCGGTCGACGCGCCCGCGCCAGTCGTCCGTCAGCGCCTTCGAGCAGTCGTTCCGCCGCTGGATCCACGCCTGGAGGCACGTGCCGAGCACGTCGGAGAACCGGGGGTCGTCGTTCGCGCCCACCGCGACCAGGACCGTGGTCACGCGGTACTCGCGCGCGATGCGGGCGAGCTGCCGCGCCTGCGAGCCCTCGGTGTTGCGCACGCGGTCGGTGAGGCCGACCTGCTCGGCGTTCGCGCCGGAGCAGGCGAGGTTGAACACCTTGTCGACGGGCGCCTTGGTGTGGTGGACGGACGCCTTCGTCGACCGGTGGCACCAGTTGTCGTCCTCGCCGTCCGTGCCGGGTTCGTAACTGCCCGCGCCCTCGCCCGACATGGTGCTGTCGCCCAGCGCCACTATCGCGGTCGGCGCGTCCGGGCCCGGTCCGACGCGGTCCGGGAGCGACGCGTCCGCCACCAGCAGCAGGAGGGCCACCAGTGGCAGCACCAGTGCGAGGGCGACGGCTCGGCGGGACATCGCCGCCTATCCTACGGTCATCCGACGGCGTTCCCGGACACCCGGCCGGCGGAGAGCACGACCGTCCGGTCGGCCGCGCGGTGCACCTCGTCGTGGTGGGTGGCGATGAGCACGGCCGCACCCGCGTCCGCCGCGCGCCGCAGCACCCGCACGGCCGCTGGCGCGCTCACCGCGTCCAGGTGCGCGGTCGGCTCGTCGGCCAGCAGCACCTTGGGCGACGCGATGACGGCCCGCGCGAGCGCCGCCCGCTGCTGCTGCCCGTAGGACACCTCGGCCGGGTAGCGGTCGGCCAGCTCGCCGATGCCCAGCTCCGCCAGCAACTCGGCCACGCGCCCGACGTCGCCGCCCGCGCCGAGCCGGAGCGGCAGCGCCACGTTCTCCGCCAGCGTCAGCTCTCCCGCGAGGCCGAGCGCCTGCGGCAGCAGCGCGCACAGCCGCCACGCCGGCGGCGCGGTCATCACCTCGCCGCACAGCTCGACCGTGCCCTCGTCGGCCCGGTCGAACCCGGACAGCACCGTCAGCAGCGCGCTCTTGCCCGACCCGGACGGCCCGGCCAGCGTCACCAGCTCGCCCGCCGCCACCTCCAGGTCGACGCCGCGCAGCACGTCCACCGACCCGCTCGCGTGCGCGAACGACCGCCGCACACCCACCGCTCGCAACGCCGTCATGCCGCCAACGCCCCGTTCCGCAGGTCGAACCTGGTGTCCGCCAAGGCGACCAGGCGTGGGTCGTGCGACGCGACGACGACCGGCACGTCCTGCCGCGCCAGGTCGGCGAGCGTCTCCAGCACGAGGTCGGCCGACACCGCGTCGAGCTGCGAGGTCGGCTCGTCGGCCAGCACCACGGACGCGCCGCGGGCCAGCGCGCACCCGAACGCCAGCCGCTGCTGCTGCCCGCCGGACAGCGCGGGCACCCGCCACGCCGCCGTGCCCGGCAACCCCAGCCGCGCCAGCAGGTCGTCCACCCGCGCGGTGCGGCCCGCCGCCTGGGCCGCCGCGCGCAGGTTGTCGCCGACGGTCAGGTGGCCGATCAGGTTGTCCGCCGGGTTCTGGAACACCAGCGCGACGTCCGTGCGCCGCAACGCCCGCCGCGCCTTGGACGACAGCCCCGTCGTGCCCGCGCCGCGCAGCTCGACGCCGCCCCGCGTGGGCCGCTCCACCAGGCTCAGCACCCGCAGCAGCGTCGACTTGCCCGACCCGGACGGCCCGGCGAGCACGGTCAGCCCGCGCGCAGGCACGTCCAGCGACACGTCCGACACGGCCGTCACCGACCCGGCGGGCGTCGGGTAGTCGACACCGACCTCCCGCAGGCGCAACACGTGCTCGACCACCGCCGTACCCCTTCCCTCGTGCCGCTCAGCCACGGATCAGCTCCCCGACCCGTGCCGACCGGACCGCGCGCACCGCGATCCACGCCGCCACCAGCACCACCAGCGCGCTGCCGCCCACCGTCGTCACCAGCAGCGGCACCACGTTCGGCAGCTCCGGCGTCGGCGTCAGGCGGGGCGCGGGGTCCAGCCGGGGCACGGCGAACCCGCTGCTGACGGCGCTCGCGGCCGAGCCGATGACCACGGCGACGACGGCCAGCGCGCCCAGCTCCAGCAGGTGGCTGGACAGCAGCGCGGACGGGCGCAGGCCCATCCGGGTGCTGAACGCGCCGGACACCGCGTTCTGCCGCCGCCGCACCTCGATGGCGAGCAGCAGCGCGATCGCCGCGACGACCGCCAGCACCGCGCCGATGGCGGCGACGAACGCGAACGTCCACTGGATCGTCAGGAACGGCAGCCCCGACACGGTCTTCGACTTCTCCACGACGTTGCGGTAGGGGATCCCGCCGTCCGACAGCGCCTTGGTCAGCTCGCGGAGCGGCTTGGCCGACCACACGTACCAGGAGCCGACGTCGTCGACCGACTCCACCAGGTCGCGCGGCACCACCCAGCCGGCGGTGCCGAGCTTCGGGAACGACGGCAGGTGCGCCTCGGGGTCGACGGGGGGCAGGCCGGGCAGCGTGATCCCGCCGCGCGGCGCGTCACCGACCCGCAGCGGCCGGGACAGCAGCGCCGGGTCGATGCGCTCGACGGTGAACGCGCCGTCGTTGAACGTCGCCGGGTCCACCACCAGCGCGACGCGGTCGTTGCGCTCGCTGAGCCCGACGATGGTCGAGTTGCCGCGCAGGACGTCGGGCAGGACCACGTCCTCCGGGACCTGGGCGACGCTCTCCGCGCCCGTGTACATGCCGGACTTGACCTCCAGCGCGGTCTTCTGCGACCCCGCGACGCTGGAGCCGACCGCGATCGTGCCGATGGCGAGCACGCCCACCAGCAGCACGCCGGTCACCGGTCCGGCCGCGGCGGCCAGGCGGCGGATCGCGAGCTGCGCGGCGGGCTTCGACCAGATCGACGCGCGGTGCGACGCCTTGAGCGCCCACTTCGCCAGCCGCGCCACGAGCAGCGCGGCGGTGAGCACGACCAGCAGCGGGAACGCCAGCGCCGCCGCGTCGATGCGGGGCAGGCCGCCGATCTTCAGCGGCGTCGACAGGCCGCTGTGCTGGACGCGGTGCCACGCCCACACCGCGAGCCCGGCCGTGATCAGCTCCCACGGCACGGCGGTCAGCACGCGGCGCAGGCGGGTACCGGTGCCGGCGGCCTGGAACGCGCGGTGCGCGCGGACGGCGGCGGTCGCCCACGTGACGACCAGGCCGAGCGCGATGACCACGAGCACGGCGAGCACGGCGTCGGGCAGCGTGCCGCCCGGCAGCGCGGGCGACGGCGCGTAGACGGGGAGCAGCAGCCGCGCCGCGCCGAGCCCGAGCAGCCCGCCCACGACGAGCGGCAGGCCCAGTTCGAGCAGCGCCCGGCCGCCCAGCGCGGCCGGTCCGGAACCGCGCACCCACAGCAGGCGCAGCTCGGTGTGCCGCCGCTGCGCCCACTGGACGGTCACGGTCGCCACCCCGGCGAGGCCGATCAGGAGGCTGATCAGGGTCAGCGGCAGGATGGCCGAGCGGACGTTGGCCGCGGTCTGGTGCGCGTTCTCCACCGGCAGCACGAGCGGCGAGACCACCCGGACACCGGGTTGGTCGAGCGGCTCCAGCCGGGCGGTGCCCGCGGCGTGCAGCTCCTCGGCCTCGTCGACGGTCCGCGGCACGGGGGAGGGGAAGCGGACGGTCACGTTGACGGTCCGGGTCAGCTCCGGCGGCAGCGCGGCGAACGACTCGGCGCTGGGCAGCCACACCACGGAGGTCGCGAGGTCGTCGCGGCTGAGGATGTTCGGGATGACGAACTGCCGCTCCGAGCACCACCACGGGTCGAGCGGGTCGCGCAGGTCCTCGTAGACGGCGGTGACCGGTGGCAGCCTGCCGCCCATGCCGCGCTTGCCCAGTTGCAGGTCCGTGGTGTCGGCGATGCGCTTGGGCACCCACAGCCCGTCCTTGGAGCCGCCTTCCAGGACGGTCAGGTGGTCGGTCGCGCCGGGCCGGAAACCGAACCTGGCGTAGGTCTGCTCGCCGCCGAAGTCCGTGCGCGCCTCCTTCGTGTAGGCGGCGGGCAGCACCGGCTGGTCGCCGACGGTGGCGCGCACGGCGTCCAGGAACGGCGTCACCCCGTCGGCGGTCGGCGACGCCTCCAGCGACGGGTGCAGCGACTCGGTGCACAGCCGGTTCTGCTGGTAGTCGACGGCGGCGCTGCCCGAGGCGGCCGAGTGCAGCACCGCGGCGGCCACGACGAAGCTCGACAGGAGCGCGGTGACCAGGCTGACCAACAGGGTCAGCGGGCTCGACAGCGCGGCGCGCGGCGCGGCTCTCCACGGTATCTGCACATTGCGAACCGTAACCGGCGAGACCCGACTGGTGGGAGCTTTTCCCCGACGTGCGCAAGGACTGCCCCAATGTCGGGGTTCGTCTTCCACCGAGAGTGACCACATGATCACGAACGTCCACCGGGCGACCGGGTGGCACGGCGGGGTGAGCCTTGACACCCCGGTTGTGGTCTAGTCCAATCTGACCCACCTGGAGGCCGCCGACCGCTGGGAGGAAGACGATGTCGCGCAGAGTCCTGTTGGCGAGGGTGGCGGCGGTGGGGGCGTTGGTGGCCAGTGCCGTGGTGGTGGGGTTCGCCCCGGCCTACGCGTCGTCCGTGACCGCCTCGTTCGTCAAGGCGTCGTCGTGGTCGTCCGGGTACACCGGTCAGTTCTCCATCAAGAACGAGACCAGCTCCCCGATCACGAGCTGGAAGGTCGAGTTCGACCTGCCGTCGGGCACGACGGTCGGCGCGTACTGGGACGCCCTCCAGACCAACGCGAGCGGGCGCTACACCTTCACCAACCGGGAGTACAACGGCTCGGTCGCGCCCGGCGCCACCGTCACCTTCGGGTTCAACGCCGCCGGCACCGCCGAGCCCGCGAACTGCCGGGTCAACGGCGCGGCGTGCACCGGCGCGCCGACGGTGACCACGACGACCACCACCACGACCTCCCCGACGAGCACCACCACGTCGACCACGACCACGACCACGACGTCGACCACGACCACGGGCACCACCACGACGACGACCACGACACCGCCGACCGGGCTGCCGAAGCGGGTGCTCGTCGGCTACCTGCACGCCAGCTTCGCCAACGGCTCCGGCTACATCCGGATGAAGGACGTCTCGCCCGACTGGGACATCATCAACCTGTCCTTCGCCGAGCCGACCTCGGTCACCTCCGGCGACCTGCGCTTCCAGCAGTGCCCGGTGGCGGAGTGCCCGAACGTCGAGCCCGAGGCCGAGTTCATCGCCGGCATCCGCGAGAAGCAGGCGCAGGGCAAGAAGGTCCTGATCTCCATCGGCGGCCAGAACGGCCAGGTCCAGCTCACCACGGCGGCTGCCCGCGACGCCTTCGTGCGCAGCGTCGGCGCGATCATCGACCGGTACGGCCTGGACGGGCTCGACGTCGACTTCGAGGGCCACTCGCTGTCCCTGAACTCGGGCGACACCGACTTCCGCAACCCGACCACGCCGGTGATCGTCAACCTGATCTCGGCGCTCAAGGCGCTGAAGGCCCGCTACGGCGCCAAGTTCGTCCTCACGATGGCCCCGGAGACGTTCTTCGTGCAGCTCGGCTACCAGTTCTACGGCGGCGGCAGCGGGCAGGACCCGCGCGCGGGCGCGTACCTGCCGGTCATCCACGCCATGCGCGACGACCTGACGCTGCTGCACGTCCAGCACTACAACTCCGGCCCGATCATGGGCCTGGACAACCAGTACCACTTCATGGGCGGCAGCGACTTCCACGTCTCGATGGCGGACATGGTGCTCGCCGGGTTCCCGGTGCGCGGTGACGCGACCAAGTTCTTCCCCGGCCTGCGGCAGGACCAGGTCGCCATCGGGCTGCCCGCGAGCGTCAACGCGGGCAACGGGTTCACGTCCGTGGGCGACACCCACAAGGCGTTGGACTGCCTGATGAAGGGCACGAACTGCGGCCCGTACAAGCCCAAGGCGACCTACCCGAACCTGCGCGGCCTGATGACGTGGTCGGTCAACTGGGACAAGCACAACGGGTTCGAGTTCTCCCGGTCGCACCGGGCGTACCTGCCCCGCTAGCGCCCGCACGGGGGAGGGCGTGCCGAGGGCGGCGCGCCCTCCCGCCGGCGTCGGTCGGCGGCGTCCACGCAACCCCGGCGTCGGTCGGCGGCGTTCGCGCGTCCCTGGCGCGTCGTGCGGCGGGCGGGTGGGCCCGCGCGAGGCGCATCCGGGCGCACTAGGCTCCGCGCATGGCGAGGTACTACGACGTGCACCCGGTCAACCCGCAACGCCGCAGCATCGACCAGGCGGTGGAGTTGATCAGGTCGGGCGGTTTGATCGCCTACCCGACGGACTCCTGCTACGCGCTGGGTTGCCAGTTGGGCAACAAGGAGGGGCTGGACCGCATCCGGCAGATCCGCCACCTCGACGACCGGCACCACTTCACGCTCATGTGCCGGGACTTCGCGCAGCTCGGGCAGTTCGTGCACGTGGACAACGCGGTGTTCCGCGCGGTCAAGGCGGCGACGCCGGGCAGCTACACGTTCATCCTCCCGGCCACCCGCGAGGTGCCGCGCCGCCTGCTGCACCCGAAGAAGAAGACGGTGGGCGCACGCATCCCCGACCACCCGGTGGCCCAGGCCCTGCTCCAGGACCTGGGCGAGCCGCTGCTGTCCAGCACGCTGCTGCTGCCCGACCAGGAGGAACCGCTGGTGCAGGGCTGGGAGATCAAGGACCGCCTGGACAACGTGCTCGACGCGGTGCTCGACTCGGGCGAGTGCGGCACCGAGCCGACCACCGTGATCGACTTCTCCGGCGGCGAGCCGGAGATCGTGCGCCGGGGCGCGGGCGACCCGAGCCGGTTCGAGTAGGGGCCGACCCGATCACGCGGTCCTGATCACGTGCCGCGCCGGTCGCGGGAGGACCCGCGCCGGCGCGGTGGGCGTTCCGGGGGTGCGCCCGCCGGAGCCGGCGCACCCCCTCGGTTCTTAAGCGAGCCACGGGCGCACCCCCGAACGCGGGGCCGGGCACGGCGTGCCCGGCGACGGGTGGGACGCGGTTCCCGCGCGGCCGTCGCACCCCGGTCCCGGCCGGTCGACGTCCGGCCGGTGGGCGGCGGCGCGGCGGGAGGCACCGGTCATGCGCCTCCCTTCCTCGTCCCGGCGCTGACGCTAGGCCGTTCAGGCGATCCCGGCCACGCGGACTCACCTGAACGGGCGAGCCCCACTCGCCGGCAGCGCCCCCGGGCATCGCAGCGCGCCCCGAGCAGCGCGCCCCGAGCAGCGCCTTCGAGAATCACCCCGGTTCCCGCGCAGCGGCCCGCCCGATCGTGGCAGGGTCGCGTGAGCGGGAGGAGGGGCATGGCCGGGCAGACCGTCACCGGTCCTGGAGCGCCCGGTGGTCGGCCGCGAGCGGTCCGCCCTCCGGCCGCAGCACCTCGCGGTGCGCGGCGCGCAGCGCGCCGCCGGGGTCGATGCCCAGCTCGTCCACCAGCAGCCGGCGCACCCGCTGGTAGTGGGCCAGCGCCTCGCCGGTCCGGCCCGCCCGGTGCAGGGCCAGCACGAGCTGCGCGGCCACGCGCTCGTCCAGCGGGTGCGCCGCGGACCGCGCCGTGAGCCGCGCCAGCTCACCCCCGCCGCGACCCAGGCGCAGCGCCGCGTCCGTGCGGTCGGCCTCGGCGAGGGACCGGTGCTGCTCGGCCACCGCCCGCAGCGCACCCAGCCACGGCGTGTCCAGGCCGGCGAACGCCTCGCCCCGCCACAGGGCCAGCGCCTCGTCGAACAGGGCCAGGCGCGCCGCGTCCGCGCCGGCGCGGCGGGCGGCCGACACCAGCCACTCGAACCGGCGCAGGTCCACCGCGTCCGGGTCCACCACCAGCTCGTAGCAGCCGGTGCGGCGGACCAGGGCGACGTCCTCGGCGTCGACCAGCGCCTGCCGCAGCCGGTACAGGTAGCCGTACAGCGAGGGGCGCGGCCGGCGCGGCGGCCGGTCACCCCACACCCGCGCGACGAGCTGGTCGAACCCCACCGGCTGGTTCGGCTCCACCGCCAGCGCCGCCAGGACGCACCGCTGCCGGGCGTGCCCCAGGTCCGCCCGCCTGCCGTCCAGGAACACCTCGACCGTGCCCAGCAACCGGATCTCGACCGCCATGCCACCACCTCCGGCACCCCGGTATAGCGGTGGTGGCGGCGTTCGCGGCCGTTCGACCTTGTTCGGGCCTGTACGCGCCGGTCAGCGCGCTGTCCGAACGGGAAGGGCCGCCGTCCGGGACACGCCGGGCACGCCACCCGCACCAGTGCCGTGGGCCGAACCGCCGATGGAGGGCGGCGACCGCCTGGCGCAGGCTGGGTCCGTGGAAGATCACCGGGCGGGGCCGCCGCAACCCGAGGACGCGACCACGGCAGCCGAGTTCGTCACCGCGCTGAGAAGACTGCGCCTGTGGTCCGGCCTGACCTACCGGCAGCTGGAGGGCAAGGCGCACGCGGCCGGGCACGTCCTGCCGCCCAGCACGACCGCCACGATGCTGGGCCGGTCGACGCTGCCCCGCGAGGAGCTGGTCACCGCCTACGCGCGGGCGTGCGGGCTCGACGAGGAGGACGCCGGGCGCTGGGTCGCCGCGCGCCGCCGGCTGGCGATGGACCCGGCCGCGCCGGTCGAACCCGGCGAAGAGCCGCCCGCCGGGCGCCGGCGGGCCCGGTGGCCCCTGGTGGCCGCCGCCGTGCTCCTCGCGCTGGCCGCGACCGCCACCGCGTTCGTCGTCCGGCCGGGCGCGCCGGACCGGCCGGAGCAGCCGCCCGCCGACGGCCGGTACCTGCTGCGCCCCGCGCACGTGGCCGACCGCGACCTGTGCGTCGGCGAGGGCCGGGAGCGCAACCGGCGCACCGACCGGCCCCTGGCCGTGCAGCGCCCGTGCGCCGGGGTCGTGCCCGACACGTACCTGGAGGCCGTGGGCGGCGGCGTCCACCTGATCAAGTGGCGGCACCCCGAGCAGGGCTGGGGCTGCCTGTCGGTGGACGGCGCGTCCCTGGACGACGAGGTGCTGGTCGCGCCGGGTGAGTGCACGGGCGCGGCGCACCAGCGGTTCCTGCTGGAGCCGGTGACCACACCCGTGCCGCGGGGCTTCGCGCTGCGCCCCGTGCACAGCGGCAAGTGCCTCGGCGTGCTGGGCGGGCCGGCCGAGGTGGAACCGGGGGCCGAGCTGATGCAGACGGCCTGCTCCGGGAAGGCGGACCAGGAGTTCCTCCTGGAGGCGGTGCGGGACTGACGCCGTGCGCGCGACTCGCGCGTCACGGACGGCCCGCGCCACCGGAGGCCGGAGGGCGATGCGCGCCCCGGACAATACGCGCGCCGGGTGTCGTGGATTTCCGACAATGCGCGTCCGATGACCACGTGAATCGACCGCCGGTCGCTCCCGGAGCCGCGCGATCGCCCGGAACCACAATTCGGCGCGAGGCCCGATCACCCCGGCGCGGAATTGCGTCGAACGCTAGATCCAGCCTTTCCGCGCCGCCAGCAACCCGGCCTGGAAACGCGACTGCGCGCCCAGCTCCGCCATCAGCTCGGTGACCCGCCTGCCCACCGTCCGCTCCGTCACCCCCAGCGCACGCGCGATGGAGCGGTCCTTCATGCCGGCGGACAGGAGCGCCAGCAGCTCGCCGTCGCGCGCGGACAGCCCGGACCTGCCGGGCGACCGCTCCGGCGCGCCGTCCACCGGGTCGACCGCCGCCACCGGGGTGGCGCGTGCCCACATGGCCTCGAAGCAGCACACCAGCACGTCGATCAGCGCCGACTCGCGCACCAGCAGCCGCACCGCCGCGTCCGGCTCCCGGTAGGACGCGGGCATCAGCGCCGTGCTCCGGTCCACGATGACCATCTTCATCGACGCGTCCGGCAGGACCCGCGCCTGCTCGCCCGCCGCCACGCAGCGCCGCATGTTCGCCACGTGCAGCGGCGTCGACAGCGAGTCCGCCGAGTACACGAACCGGTACTCGACACCGCTCGCCAGCTGGGTGATCTCGAAGTCGTTGGGGTTCCACTGCCCGCCCAGGTACGGGGGCGCGTCCACGGCGAGCACCTCTTCCCGCGCCTGCGCCTGCAACCGGGTCACGGACGCGATCACCGCGTCCTCGCCCTCCACCAGCTCCACCGCCGAGCCGGGCCGGGGCGCGCCGGACCGCAGCCGCCGCGCCAGCTCCTCCACCCGGACCTGCATCCGGGCCAGGTCGCCGCGCCGCCGCTGGATCAGCGCCGCCAACGCCTCGTCCGGCGCGACCACGAGGTACGAGGCGGGCGCGTGGCCGAGCTGGTGCACCAGGCCCGCGCCGACCAGGTCGGCCAGCGCCGCGCGGACCTCCGGCAGCGGCTCGCCGACGTGCTCGGCGAGCTGCCCGGCGGTGGCGCGGCGCAGCTCCAGCAGGGCGAGGTAGACGTCGTTGTCCCGCTGTCCAAGGCCGACCGGCTCCAGCAGGAACATCAACACCTCGCAGGGCGAACGTCCGGTGACGGTAAGTCGATCTCCACGGGATCGTCAAGGGGTGGCGTGGCGGTTGCGGGCGACCCCGGACATTGTCGGGGATCGGACATCGGCGGCGACGGGAATTCCGCCGGAACCGTACGAAAGTCTCTTGTCGGGCGCGCCGGGCGCGGCAAATACTCGGCTGGTCCGATCGGACACCGCTCATTCACCGCCCGGAACACGTGGTCGTCGAGGGCCGGCCGTTCCGGGCGCCCTGCACCGAGGAGCAGTGATGCGACACCGAACCCCGCCCGGACGAATCCTCGGCCTGGGCGTCGCGGCCACCGCCGCCGCCGCCGCGGTCGCGGTCGTCCCGCCCGGCGCGGCCACCGCCGCCCAGGAGGGCCCGATCGTCGCCGAGAACGCGCCGAACGCGCTCCGGGACGCCTACCTCGTCGTGCTCAAGGACGACCGGCTCGGCCGGTCGACGGTCCGCGGCGAGGCGGAGGCCCTCGTCGCACGCCACGGCGGCGGCCGGATCGGCTTCACCTACCACGCGGCCCTGACGGGCTTCTCGGTCACCATGCCCGCCGAGCGGGCCAAGCGCCTCGCCGCCGACCCGGCCGTGTCCTACGTCGAGCAGGACCGCTCCACGGGGCTGCTGACCGACCAGAACAACCCGCCGTCGTGGGGCCTGGACCGCATCGACCAGGACTCCCTGCCGCTCAACCAGAAGTACAGCTACTCCACCGGCGCGTCGAACGTCACCGCGTACGTGATCGACACCGGCATCAACTACAACCACACGAACTTCGGCGGGCGGGCGACGTTCGGGTTCGACGCGTTCTCCGACGGCCAGAACGGCAAGGACTGCCACGGCCACGGCACGCACGTCGCGGGCACCGTCGGCGGCAGCACCTTCGGCGTGGCCAAGGAGGTCAAGCTCAAGGCCGTGCGGGTGCTCAACTGCCAGGGCTCCGGTTCGGTGTCCACCGAGGCGGCGGGCGTCGACTGGGTGACCGCGAACGCGGTGCTCCCGGCCGTGGCGAACATGAGCCTCTACACGGGCACCGCCAACGAGCCCAGCCGCGTGCTCGACAACGCGGTGAAGGCGTCGATCGCCAAGGGCATCTCCTACGTCGTGGCCGCGGGCAACTTCAACGACGACTCCTGCAAGTACTCGCCGCAGCGCGTGACCGAGACGATCAACGTCGCGGCCTCGGCCCGCACCGACGCGCGGGCGTCGTTCTCCAGCTTCGGCCGGTGCAGCGACCTGTTCGCGCCCGGTCAGGACATCATCTCGGCGTCGCACTCGAACAACTCCGGCTCCGCGAGCATGAGCGGCACGTCGATGGCCTCGCCGCACGTGGCGGGCGCGGTCGCGCTCTACCTGGCGGACAACCCGACCAGGACGCCGGCCGAGGTGCACAGCGCGATCGTGGCGGCGGCGACGCCGAACAAGATCACCAACCCCGGCGCGAACACGCCGAACCGCCTGCTGCGCGTGAACAACGCCGCGCCGACCCCCGTGACCGTGGCCAACCCCGGCAACCAGGCGACGACCGTCGGCGGTGAGGTGAGCCTCCAGCTCAAGGCGACCGGTGGCACCGCGCCGTACACCTGGTCGGCGCCCACCCTGCCGCCCGGCCTGTCGCTCGGCGCGTCCACGGGCCTGATCAGCGGCACCGCGACCACCGCGGGCACCTACACGGTGACCGCGACCGCCACGGCGGCGGCGGGCGGCTCGGGCAGCACGACCTTCACGTGGGCGGTCGCGGCGGCGGCGTGCGAGTCGCGGACCAACGGCACCGACGTGGCGATCCCGGACGCGGGCGCGGCGGTGACCAGCGAGGTGACCTTCACCGGCTGCACCGGCAACGCGGCGGCGGGCAGCAGGGTCGAGGTGCACATCAAGCACACCTACCGGGGTGACCTGGTGGTGGACCTGGTCGCGCCGGACGGCACCGCCTACCGCCTGAAGGACTCCAGCGGCGGCGACAGCGCGGACGACCTCGACACCACCTACACGACCGACCTCTCGGCGGAGGCGCGCGACGGCACCTGGAAGCTCAGCGTGCGGGACGTGGCGGCCAACGACGTGGGCACGATCGACAGCTGGGGCTTGACGCTCTAGGGCGTCGCGAGCCGGAGCCCGACACTCCGGTCAGCCGGGGGCCGTTCCGCGCGGAACGGCCCCCGGTCGCGTCACGGGCGGGCGGGCGGACGCCGACCCGACCGGAGACCCAGCCCGCGTCGACGGGCACCGAGCGGCGGTCACCCGTCCACCGCCGGCTCGCCGCGCAGCGCGGCGGACGCCTCCCTGATGATCTCCCGCATCGCCTGCTCGGCCGCCGCCGGGTCGCCCGACTGCACCGCCTGCGCCACGTCGGCGTGCAGGCGGATGGCGAGCGGGTTGGGCCGGGTGGGCATCAGGCCGTGGTGGGTGCGGCCGATGAGCACCTCGGAGACGACCTCGGTCAGCGCGACCAGCATCTCGTTCCCGGACGCGGCCAGCAGCGTGCGGTGGAACAGCAGGTCCGCGTCGAGGTACGCCTCCAGGTCGCCCGCCTTGCCGTGGACCGACATGCCCATCACGGCGCGGGTCAGGTCGCCGCACTGCTCGGGGGTCGCGCGCAGCGCCGCGAGCGCCGCCGCGACCGGCTCCAGCCCGCCGCGCAGCTCGCCCAGCGACGTGAGCTGCGCCTCGCGGTCCTCGCCGTCCAGCCGCCACCGGATGATGCGCGGGTCGAACAGGTTCCACCCGGACCGCCCGGCGACCGTCACGCCGACCCGGCGGCGCGTCGTCAGCAGGCCCATCGACTCCAGCACCCGGACCACCTCGCGGACCACCGGCCGCGACACGCCGTGGTGCTCGGCGAGCGCGTCGATGCGCAGCACCTCGCCGGGCGGGATGGCACCGGCGGTGATCCTCTTCCCCAGGTCGTCCAGGAGGGTCTGGTGCAGGCCGGGCTTGGGCGGTTCGGGTGCTCCCACGAGGCGGAATCCTCTCACGATTGGGCTGGTGAGAGGCACCTCATCGATAAAGAGCAGGTTTTTGACGTGCGACACGTTGTAAAAACCTGATTAATGGCGCACGCTGTGCGGCACGACGAAGGGAGCAGCCGTGCCGCAGGTGATCGTGGTCATGGGCGTGTCGGGCTCGGGGAAGACCACCACGGGCGCGGCGCTGGCCCGCCGGCTCGGCGTGCCGTTCGCCGACGCCGACGACTTCCACCCGCCCGCCAACATCGCCAAGATGGCCGCCGGCGTGCCCCTGGACGACGACGACCGCGTGCCGTGGCTGCGCGCGATCGGCCAGTGGATCGCCGAGCACCGCGACGGCGGGGTCGTCACCTGCTCCGCCCTCAAGCGGTCGTTCCGCGACGGCCTGCGCGCCGCCGCGCCGTCGGCCCGCTTCCTCCACCTCGCCGGCGACCCCGAGGTGGTGCGCGCCCGCGTCGCCGCCCGGTCCGGCCACTTCATGCCGGTGTCGCTCGTGGCCTCGCAGTACGCCGCCCTCGAACCGCTCGAACCGGACGAGCCCGGCCTGGTGCTCGACCTGTCCCTGCCCGTCGACGCCCTCGTCGACGCCTACCTCAACGCCGAGGAAGGAAACCCGTCATGACCGTCGCCACGGACGCCCTGTCCGCCGGCCGGCTCCTGCCCGCCGCCGTCGTCGGCATCGCGCTCCTCGTCCTGCTGATCAGCCGGTTCAAGCTCAACCCGTTCCTCGGCCTGACGGTGTCGTCGCTGGTCGTGGCGGCCATCGCGGGACTGCCGATGGACGCGGCCGTCGCCGGTTTCGCGAAGGGGTTCGGTGACACCGCCGCCGGCGTCGGCACGCTGATCGCGCTCGGCGCGATGATCGGCAAGCTGCTCGCCGACACGGGTGGCGCGGACGCCCTGGTCGACACCATCATCGGGCGCTCCAGCCGCCGCACCCTGCCGTGGGCGATGGCGGTCGTCGGCGCGCTGATCGGCCTGCCGATGTTCTTCGAGATCGGCCTCGTGCTGATCATGCCGGTGGTCCTGCTGGTGTCCCGGCGGTCCGGGATGTCGCTGGTGCGCCTGGGCATCCCGGCGCTGGCCGGCCTCTCCGCGATGCACGGCCTGGTCCCGCCGCACCCCGGCCCGCTGGTGGCGGTGAACGCCCTGGACGCCGACCTGGGCATCACGCTCGGCCTCGGCGTGCTCTTCGCGGTGCCGACGGTGGCCATCGCCGGTCCGCTGTTCGCCCGCTACGCGGCCCGCTGGGTCGACGTGCCCGCGCCGGACCTGTTCGAGGGCTCGGAGCGCGACGAGGCGAAGGCGCGGCCGTCGTTCGCGGTCACGCTCGCCACCGTCCTGCTGCCCGTGGTGCTGATGATGGGCAAGGCGCTGGCGGACATCGTGGCCGCCAAGGGGAACCCCGTGCGGTCGGCGTTCGACTTCCTCGGCACGCCCGTGATCGCGCTGCTGATCGCGGTCATCGTGGCCATGATCACGCTGGGCCGGGGCGCGCGGATGTCCGGCCGCGACATCGCCAAGAGCGTGGAGCAGGGCCTGCCGCCGATCGCGGGCATCCTGCTGATCGTGTCCGCCGGCGGTGGTTTCAAGCAGACCCTGATCGACACGGGCATCGGCAAGCT
This sequence comes from Saccharothrix australiensis, assembly GCF_003634935.1. Classification (NCBI taxonomy): domain Bacteria; kingdom Bacillati; phylum Actinomycetota; class Actinomycetes; order Pseudonocardiales; family Pseudonocardiaceae; genus Saccharothrix; species Saccharothrix australiensis. The sequence continues at coordinate 5,741,478 of NZ_RBXO01000001.1, read as the reverse complement.
GATCGCGGGGTGGGTGTCCGGCAGCGGCCTGTCGGTGCTGCTGCTGGCCTGGCTGGTGGCCGTCCTCATCCGCTTGGCGACCGGCTCGGCGACCGTGGCGACGGTGACCGCGTCCGGCATCCTGGCACCCCTGGTGACGACCCTCGGCACGGGGGAGACGTCCCTGCTGGTCCTGGCGATCGGTGCGGGCTCGCTGTTCTTCTCGCACGTCAACGACGCGGGCTTCTGGCTGGTGAAGGGCTACTTCGGGCTCAGCGTCGGCCAGACGGTCAAGACCTGGTCGATCATGGAGAGCCTGATCTCGGTCGTCGGCCTGGCCTTGGTCCTCGTCGCGGACCTCGTGATCTAGCCACCGACGCGAAGACCGCAGCCCGACCCCAGCCGAAAGGTGAACAGCGCCGGGACGAGGGCAACAGGGCCGGGACGGGAGTAAGAGGGCCGGGACGGGAGCAAGAGCGCCCGGCCCGCCCGCCCTGACCGGTTGGCGGCCGGCCGGCGCGCTGCGCAGCGCTCCCGCGGCAACCCGGCCCTTGCCGAAAGGGTGGTCGTTCTGCTCAGCGTTCCCGACGACCGTCCAAGACCTGCGTGGCGTCCGGTCGCCTCGCCGTTGTGGTCACCCTGCTGTGGTGCCGTCGCTCCGGAACCCCCGCGTGCTTTCTCGTGGTGATGGGTGGCCTTGGCGGCCGGCCCTGCGTGCTTGGGGAGAGGGCGAGGTTCTCGGGGTGGGGGTTGCGTTGGGGAGTCGGGTGGCGCATCACGTCGCGATGGTCATGGTGGTGGTCGTCGCGGTGGTCGTTGTGGTTGGAACGCGGGCATGAGTGGTTGAGTGTCATGCCCGCGTTCGAAGCTTCTTGCATCCGCGGCGAACGAATCACCCCAAGAGCCGCGGAACCCCAGTGACTAGCGTGCGTACTCCGGCAGCCGCGTGGCGACCTCGGCCGGTGACGGCATGGCGGCGACCTCGGCCGCGATGGCCTTGGCGGCCTGTGCGACCACCGTGTCGGACAGCAGTCGCCGTGCCTGCTCGGCGACGGCGTCCGCGGTCACGGCCTCCTCCAGGAGCTGGGCGCCCAGCCCGTGCTCGACGACCGCCTCCGCGTTGCTGAACTGGTCCGCGCCCTGCGGCAGGATCAGTTGCGGCACGCCCGCGGCGAACGTGCCCAGGGTGGTGCCGCTGCCGCCGTGGTGCACCACCAGGTCGGTGTGCGGCAGCAGGTCCGCCTGCGGGACCCACGGCAGCACGGTGACGTGCTCCGGGACCTCGCCGAGCGCCTCGACCGGCACCGTCGGGCCGGCCGCCACCAGGACGCGCGCGTCCTCCAGCGTGGCGAGGCCGGCGATCGCGTTGCGCAGCACGCCGGGGTCGCCGAACGCCGTGCCCAGCGTCAGGTACACCAGCGGCCGGCTGTGCTCCCGCACCCAGTCGGGCAGCTCGCCGGGCTCGGCGAACGGCACCGGCCGCAGTGGGATGATCGTGTCGTGCGCCGACAGGAACCGCTTGTTCTGCACCGAAGGCGGGCAGACGTCGAGGTACGGGTTGCCGAGGAGCATCGGGTCCTCGGCGGGCAGCTCGACGCCGAGTTCCCCGGCGAACTCGGCCAGGGGGTTCGGCCCGTCGGACCGGAACAGCTCCTCGCCGTTCCACACCCGGCCGAAACCGTGGCAGATCGCGGGGATGCCCGCGGCGCGCGCGGCGAGGCCGGCGCCGGGGTTGCCGACCTCGTGCACCACCAGGTCGGGCCGCCACTCGCCGAAGAACGGCGCCAGGTCGGCGTGGACGCTGCGCGGCAGCAGCTCGCCGAATATCTTCATGGCGAGGGCGGGCAGCTGCTCCTTGGAGACGGTGCGCGGGTCCGTCGGGCCGTACGCGTCGGTGAAGGCTTGTCGGATGGACGTGCCGGCCTTCCGGTGCCGGATGCCGAGCCCGGTCACCGTGTCGACGAAGTCCGTGCTGGTGGCGTAGACCACCTCGTGGCCTTGCTCGTGCGCGGCGGAGGCGAGCGGCAGCAGTGGATAGGTGTGTCCGTGCGAGCCGAGGCTCGAGAAGAGGATCTTCACTGCATCGAGGATAGCGACTTTTTCGTCGCCGGGTGAATTTTTTCGCGCCGCCGCGCGTGCGGTCGGCGGCACCGGGTGGGCGGGCCCGCGGTCGGGTCGGCGCCGTGCGGAAGTCCTTGAGCTGCAACGGACACCCGCCGCGTCGCGTTGTCGACCACCCCACCCCCGGTTAGGCTTCGCTGATCACACCGTTCGGAGCACCGAAGCCACCCGCTGTCCGGAGGCCATCCCCCCGTGCGCGCCCGCTGGGTCCTGCCCGCCCTGATCACCGTCGCCTGGCTCGTGCTCGGTGCGTTCGCCGGGCCGTACACCGGCAAGCTCAGCCAGGTCGCGGTCAACGACAGCACCGCCTTCCTGCCCGCCTCGGCCGAGGCGACGGAGGTGGCCGAGCGGCTCAAGGCGTTCGACGACCAGCGCAGCCTCCCCGCCGTCGTGGTGGCCGAGCGCGCCACCGGCCTGACCGACGGCGACCGCGCCTACCTCGCGGGCATCGCCCACCCCGGCCGGGCGTCGCCCGTGCTGCCGTCCCGCCAGGACGACCAGGCCGCTCGGGTGGTCGTGGCCGTCGACGCCGCCGACCCGGCCGACGCGGTGGAGGAACTGCGGGCCGCGCTCGCCACGCCGCCCGCCGGCCTCACCGCGCTGGTCACCGGGCCCGCCGCGCAGGTAGCCGACCTCCGGGCCGCGTTCGGCGGCATCGACGGGCTGCTGCTGGTGGTCGCCGGCGCGGTGGTCGCGCTGATCCTGGTCCTGGTCTACCGGAGCCCGCTGCTGCCGCTGGTCGTGCTGCTGTCGGGCGGGTTCGCGCTCGGGGTCGCGAGCCTCGCCGTGTACCTGCTCGCCGACCACGACGTGCTCGACCTCAACGGCCAGAGCCAGGGCATCCTGTCCATCCTCGTGTTCGGCGCGGCGACGGACTACGCGCTGCTGCTCGTGTCCCGGTTCCGGGAGCAGTTGCGCGACACGGCCGACCGCTACCGGGCGATGCGCACGGCGTGGCGGGCGACCGTCGAACCCGTCGTCGCGTCCGCGGCCACCGTGGTGCTCGGCGTGCTGTGCCTGCTGTTCAGCGACCTGAAGTCCAACAAGGGGCTCGGACCCGTCGCGGCGATCGGCATCGGCGCGGCGCTGCTCGCCGCCACCACGTTCCTGCCCGCCGTGCTGGTGCTGCTCGGGCGCGCGGCGTTCTGGCCGAAGCGCCCCGCGCCGGGCTCGGCGCACCCGGAGGCGGGTGGCGTGTGGGCGCGGGTGGCCGGCCTGATCTCCGCCCGGCCCCGGCTGACCTGGGTCGTGACCGCCCTGGTGCTGCTGCTCGGCGTCGCGTTCGTGCCGCAGCTCAAGGCGTCCGGCACGGCGCAGTCCGACGTGTTCCTCGGCGAGGTGGACTCCGTCGCGGGGCAGGAGCTGCTGTCCCGGCACTTCCCCGGCGGCAGCGGCGCGCCCACCGTCGTGCTGGCGCGGGCCGCGCGGGCGTCGGAGGTCGCCGCCGCGGCCGAGGTGACCGGGGTGTCCACTGTGGAGGCCAGGGGCGAGGCGGACGGGTCGGCGCGGTTCGACGTGGTGCTGGACGACCCGGCCGACTCGGAGGCCGCGACCGCCACCGTGCAGCGGCTGCGGGAGGCGGTGCGGGCGGTGCCCGACGCCGACGCGAAGGTCGGCGGGCCCACCGCCACCCAGCTCGACACCCGCCGCACCTCCGAGCGCGACCGGCTGGTGATCATCCCGATCGTGCTGCTGGTGGTCTTCGCCGTGCTGGCCCTGCTGCTGCGCGCCCTCGTCGCGCCGCTGCTGCTGATCGCGACCGTCGTGCTGTCCTTCGGCGCGACGCTGGGCGTGTCCGCGCTGGTGTTCAACGAGCTGCTCGGGTTCCCCGGCGCGGACCCGGTGGTGCCGCTGTTCGGCTTCGTGTTCCTGGTGGCGCTCGGCGTCGACTACAACATCTTCCTGATGACGCGCGTGCGCGAGGAGACGCGCGGTTCCGGCGCGCGGGAGGGCGTGCTGCGCGGGCTGACCATCACCGGCGGGGTGATCACGTCGGCCGGCGTGGTGCTCGCGGCGACGTTCTCCGCGTTGGCGGTGCTCCCGATCCTGTTCCTGGCGCAGATCGCGTTCATCGTCGCGTTCGGCGTGCTGCTCGACACCCTCGTCGTGCGGTCGCTCCTGGTGCCCGCCCTGGCGCTGGACATCGGGCGCGGGATCTGGTGGCCGTCAAGGCTTTCTCGTCCCGATGATCGCCGGACTTGAGGAAAGTCACCGGTTCGAGTGGAGTTTCCCGCTCTCTTCACGGTGACGCGACCGCGCTCGGCGCGCCGTTCCGCCCCAACGTTCCTATGGTCCGCTCGTGGCCGATCCGAGATCGGCCGCGAGCGACACCGGGTGGTCGGGCACCAGCTCTGTCCGCCGGCCATCCGGGACGGTCACCGAACGGAAGGGGCTAAGCCGTCGGGCAGGGGCAACCGGGTCGCGGTGCGGCACGGCGGGGTGCGGCGGCAAGTCGAATCATGGGTCATCACGGAGGCACAACCGACAGCGGCAACCACCACGTCATCCGGGCGGTGTTCCTGACCGTCGTGACCGCGTGCCTGCTCGGCCTCGCGAACGCCACGGCGTCCGCCGAGCCGGGGCTGGACTGGGACGCGGTCGCCCAGTGCGAGTCGAGCGGCAACTGGTCCATCAACACCGGGAACGGCTACTACGGCGGCCTGCAGTTCGCCCCCGGCACCTGGTCGTCCAACGGCGGGTCCGGGATGCCGCACGAGGCCAGCCGCGAGGAGCAGATCCGCGTGGCGGAGAACGTGCTCCGCACCCAGGGCCCCGGCGCGTGGCCGAACTGCGCCCGGCGCACCGCCCACGTCCCGTCCGCCTCGGACGTGAGCCGTGCCCCGACCCGCGCGGTCCAGACCGCTCCGGTGGCGCCGCGGGTGGCCCCGCGGCCGGTGGCGCCCGCGCCGCCCGCCTCGCCCGCCTCGACGGACAACCCCGAGGGCGACTACACGATCCAGGAGGGCGACACCCTCTGGTCCATCGCCTCCGGGAAGGGGCTGGCAGGGGGGTGGCAGGAGCTCGTCGACCTCAACCCCGAGCACCTGACGAACCCCGACCTGATCATCACCGGGCACCGCATCCGCACCGCGCCGGACGCGCCGGAGGAACCCGAGCGCACCAAGCGGATCCGCTGATGGCCACCGGACGCGCGGCGGAGGAGGAACCGGGCCCGGTGACGGGCGGCCGCGGACCGCGATCGACCGCACCGGGGGAGGGACCCGTCGGACGACGCGCTCGCGAGGGCCGCCGCCGACCACCGGGAGCAGGACCGACTCGCGCTCGTTGACCACCGACCACCGCACCACTGAGGAAGAACCCGAACACATCCGTTGACCACCACCGAACCGTGGCCGCCGCGTCGGCGCCCCGGTAGGCGATCCGCCTCCCGGACACCGCGCGGCGGCCACGCCTTTGTCCGATGAGGACGGTCGGCGAGTGGTCGGGCGCGGGTTCCGGGATCGGGAGCGGCCAACGGCTTCCCTGTCCACAAAGGATGGACCATTACCCGGCGAAAATCTTCTCACACCACCCGATCGAGTGGATGTTTCCTGTTATCGTGCCGATGCGGGTGAACGAGCGTCCACAAAGGACCAGGGAGCGGAGGTGGCCCGTTGTCGGTGCGGATGAGCGAGACGATCATCGCGTTCATCCTGTTCGCCCTGGTGGTGCCGCTGGCCGCGCTGCCCTGGGTGCACCTCCAGTACCGCAGGTACGGGCAGTTGCGCGGCTGGTCGGCGGTCGTGGCGGCGGCCGGCGTGCTCTACGGCTGCGGGCTGGTCGCGTTCACGCTGTTCCCGCTGCCCGCGGTCACGCCGGACTTCTGCCTCGACCGCCACCTGCTCGACACCTGGCAGCTGCGGCCGTTCGCGTCCCTGGACGACGTCCTCCGCGAAGGCCGGGCGGCCCTGTCGCAGGTGCTGCTGAACGTGGTCCTGTTCGTGCCGCTGGGTTTCCTGCTCCGCTACCGCTTCGGCCGCGGCCTGCCCGCCGCGACCGCGGTGGGCCTGCTCACCTCGCTGTGCGTCGAGCTGGTCCAGGGCACCGCGATCCTCGGCCTCTACCCGTGCCCGTACCGGCTGGCCGACGTGGACGACCTGGTGACCAACACCCTGGGCTGCGTCCTGGGCTGGCTGCTCGCCCGGTGGGCAGGCCGCCTGCTCCCGCCCGCGGTGCCCGAGCCGAGCGCCGACCTCGCGCCGCCGGGCCTGCTGCGCCGCGGGCTGGCGTTCGCCGGCGACCTGCTCACGATCGGCCTGACCCAGTCCGCCGTCCAGGTGGTGCTCGCCCTGACCGGCGGCAGGCCGCGCGAGCTGACGACGACCGACTGGTTCGGCGTCGCCCTGGGCGCGGCGGTGCTCGTCGCGTACACGCTGCTGGTGCCGCTGCTGCGGGCCGACCGCGCGACACCCGGCCAGGTCGTGTTCCACCTGGCGGTGGTCGGCCGGGGCGGCGGGCCCGCGAGCCGGGGCGCGACCGTCGTGCGCTTCGCCGCCTGGTGGCTGCCGGTGCTCCTGCTGGCCGCCACCGGCCGGACCGGCCTGGTCCTGGTGCTCGCCGCGCTCCTCGGCCTGCTGGCCCGGCTCCGGGCGGACCGGCGCGGCCTGCCCGCCCTGGTCTCCCGAACCCGCACGGTGACACGCGCGGCCTACGAGCGCGGCGTCGCGGCCGACCGGTGATCGCCGGTCGCGGCCGGGTGCGGTCACCGGGGTGACGCGGGCACGGGGTCCGCGGCCGGCGGGAGCGCCGCCGGGTTCGCGGCTTCGGTCCCGTGCGCGTTCGGGTGATCCCGCTGTGCTTTGCTGGCCGCATGGAGTGGGAGCAGCGGGTCACCGAGGTGTGGGCACGGTTCGACGAGGTGCCCGAAGAAGATTTCCCCGCCCTGGTGGAGTCGGCGGTCGAGGGTGCGCCGCCCGCGGTCGCCGCCTTCGAGCTGGCGGGGGCGTTCGACTCGACCGGGCACCCGGACCGGGCCGTCCCGCTGTACCGGGAGGCGCTGGACCTGGGCCTGACCGGCGAACACCGCCGCCGCGCCGTGATCCAGCTGGCGAGCTCCCTGCGCAACCTCGGTCAGCCGGAGGTCGCGGTGGACCTGCTGACCGCCGAGCGCGACGCCGGGTCGGACGACCTCGACGACGCGGTGCGGGCGTTCCTGGCGCTCGCGCTGGTCGACGTGGGGCGGGAGCGGGAGGCGGTGTCGCTGGCCCTGGGCGCGCTGGCCCCGCACCTGCCGCGCTACCAGCGCTCCCTGAGGGACTACGCGCGGGAACTGCTCGGCTGACGGCGACCGGCGGCGGCTGGGCGCGGTTCGTCGTCAGGTTCCCGCCGCCCACGTCGCGCCCACCCGCGCGGTCCAGTCGCCCGCGTCGTCCGGAGCGGTCAGGTGGACGTGCCAGGGCCCCGGCCGGGGGGCCGCCACGCGGAGCACCTCGACCGCGTCGGGCGCACCGCCTGCCCGGCCGTCGGCGGCGGGCCGGCCGGTCGTCCGCGCCGATCGCGGGACCTGCACGCCCGTCGGGTCGGAGTACGCCGCCGCCACCCGGCCGTCGCCCTTCGCCACGGTGATCGCCACCGAACTCGCGCCGGCCGGGACGTGCACGGGCACCACCACCTCGTCCCGGCCCGTCAGCCGGACGTTCCGCACCGGGTGCGCCCCGGTCGCGCACCGGGCGGCGAGCACGGACAGCACGACGCCGGGCAGCTCCTTCGAGTCGGCCACGACCGTCGCCCGTGGCGGCGCACCGCCGGCGGGGCACGGCGACGCGCCGGCGGCGTACCCGTCGAGCACCCGCCGGTCGGCCCCGCCGAACCCGATCGGCTCGACCCGGACCCCCTTCTCCCGCGCGGACGCCAGCGCCCGTCCGAGGTCCGACGCCGCGTTCCCCGGAGCGGGGGTGCGACCGCCCCCGCGGTCGGGCGTCGCGCCGGTCAACAGGAAGACCAGCCGCGTCCCGTGCGCCGCCGGCGTGGGCTCGAACTCGGCCACCGCCCGCGCCAGCGCCGGGGCGTGCCCGTCGCCTGCCGACTGCCGCGCGGGGATCGTCCGGGCGCACTCGGCGAGCCGCTCGCGCTCGACCTCCCCGGCGAGCACCGTCCGGCCGCACACCACCTCGACGGCCGGCCCGCCGTCGTAGCCGAGCACGGTGACCGACGACAACGGGGACACCTCGGCCGCCGCGATCAGCGCGGTCGCCTCCCGCTCGCGGGCCAGCGCCTCCGGTCCGGCCGGCTGGTCGACCAGCACGACGACCTCGGCGGGCGCGACGAGGGCCGCCGGGACGGGCTCCAGGTGCGTGCCCGCGCCCGACGTGGCCGTGAGGGGCACGACGTGCGCGCCCAGCGAGAAGAGGGCGGTCAGCCCGCTGACCACCGCGGTGGTCAGCGAGCCGAGCCGCCACAGGTTCGCCCTCGCCCCGACGCGCGGTGCGATCGGGGGCGGGGCGCTCAACGCCGCCAGGTACCGGCGGCCGAAGGTCGGTTCGCCGCCGGCCCCGCGCCGACCGGGGGGGTGGCCCCCGGTCAGCGCGGCCCAGTAGCGGGCGGCGAACGTGGCGTTGCGGGTCACCGGGCCGCCTCCGGTCCGTCGGCGAGGGCGCGCCGCGCGCCCCTCCTGGTGGTCGCGGTCCGGACCGGCGCGGGCCCGACCGGCGCGGTGCCGACCGGCGCGGCCTCGTCCGGTCCGGTGTCGTTCGTCGTCGATCCGTCGTCGTGTGCGGTTCGGTCGTGGTGCGCTGCCCCGTTCAGCGCGATCTCGTCCGGCACGTGCTCGTCGTGGGAGTTCCCGTCGCGCGTGCTCCCGTGGCGCGCGGGTCCGTCGGTCCGCTGCCCGGCGGGTGCGGGCCCGCCGTCGTGCTCGATCGCCTGCCGCGCCGATTGGAACGACGCGAATTGTTGGAGCACCGCCGGCGCGGACGCGCCGACGGCGATGGCCGCCGCGATCCCGGCGAGCTGGTCGTGGAACACCGCTCCGGCTATCGCGCCGAGGATGATCCGGGTGATGCCCGCCGCCGCCCGCGCCGGCAGGTCGACGAACCCGCCGAAGGACGGCGGGCCGGCCCGGCGCAGCCGCTGCCTGCGCCGGGCCTCTTGCCATGCGTCCACCAGTGCGAACACCGTGATGGTCTCGACCAGAGCTCCGCCTGCCGCACCCAGTGCGATGGCGGTCAGCAAATCCATCCGATTCCCGCTCCCGTTCACCGGAGTCGACCCGGTCGACTGCATGGTCGTCGGCGCGCGGTGATTCGTGTCGGAGATCGCACATTGTCATCCATATGGGTTATTCAGGTATCCCGCGATTCGCACTGGTGCGCGGGGAATATCCGAAACAATTTCATTCCCACTGCGCCGGCCGAGGTCGTGCGACGCATCACGGTGGTCTGCCCCCGCGCCCGCCCGTGGCCTACAGTGGAGCCGTTCGCGACTGGCGTGACGAGGGTGGGAACGACCACCGGGGAGCGACGAGCCGGCTTGCACCGCGCGCCTGGGTGCCACGGCGCCCTGGAGGCTGTCGTGCACCAACCGCCGGTTCCCGCGCTGTCCGCCGCCGACCCCGAGGTCGCGCGGCTGGTCGAGGCCGAGGCCCGTCGCCAGTTCGAGAAGATCCGGCTCATCGCGTCGGAGAACTACGTGTCGCGGGCCGTGCTGGAGGCCACCGGCACCGTGCTGACCAACAAGTACTCCGAGGGCTACGCGGGCCGCCGCTACTACGAGGGTCAGCAGGTGGTCGACCCGGTCGAGACGCTGGCCGCGGACCGCGCGAAGCGCCTGTTCGCCGTCGACCACGCCAACGTGCAGCCCTACTCGGGCTCGCCCGCGAACCTGGCCGTCTACCTGGCGTTCCTGGAGCCCGGCGACACCGTGATGGGGATGGCGCTGCCGATGGGCGGGCACCTGACGCACGGCTGGAACGTGTCCGCGACCGGCAAGTGGTTCCGCAGCGCGCAGTACGGCGTGCGCCGGGACACCGGCCGCGTCGACCTCGACGAGGTGCGCGACCTGGCCCTGCGCGAGCGCCCGAAGGTCATCTTCTGCGGCGGCACGGCGATCCCGCGCACGATCGACTTCCCGGCGTTCGCCGCCATCGCGCGGGAGGTGGACGCGGTGCTGGTGGCCGACATCGCGCACATCGCGGGGCTCGTCGCGGGCGGCGCGCACCCCTCGCCGGTCGGGCACGCCCCGGTGATCACCACCACGACGCACAAGACACTGCGCGGCCCGCGCGGCGCGATGATCCTCGCCGACGCCGCGCACGCCAAGGCCGTCGACAAGGCCGTCTTCCCCGGATTGCAGGGCGGGCCGCACAACCACACCACGGCGGCCATCGCGGTGGCGCTGGGCGAGGCGTCCACGGAGGGTTTCCGCACCTACGCGCACGACGTCGTGGCGAACGCCCGCGCGCTGGCGGCGGCCCTGGCGCACCGCGGGTTCGACCTGGTGTCCGGCGGCACCGACAACCACCTGATCCTGGTCGACCTGACCGGCAAGGGCATCGGCGGCAAGCCGGCGGCCAAGGCGCTGGACCGGGCCGGCATCGAGGCCAACTACAACACCGTGCCGTACGACCCGCGCAAGCCGTTCGACCCGTCCGGCCTGCGACTGGGCACGGCGGCCATCACCACCCGCGGCCTCGGCCCCGACCAGATGCCGCAACTGGCGGCGTGGATCGACGCGGCCGTGCAGGCGGCCGGCGACGAGGCGCTGCTGGACCGCATCGCGGCGGAGGCGGCGGAACTGATGGCCGCCTACCCGATGCCGGGTTGGGCGTAGCGCCACCCGGTGGCGGCGGCGCGCCCGCCGCCACCGGCGGTGGCCCGCGCCGGTGCGGGCCGCGTCGCCCGTCGGCCGTGCCGGTGTCGGCGCCGCTCGCCTGCACCGTCCACAGTGGACGCTCCAGTGCGGGCTAGAATGGGAGCCGACCCTGCGGAGGTGCTGCGCGTGTCGGCGTTGCTGGCGGCGGTGGAGGACGGTGACCTGGCGGAGGTCCGGCGTCTGCTGGCGGAGGGCGTCGCGCCCGACGAGGATGCCTTCTACCACGCGTGCGAGCAGGGCGACCCGGCGTTCCTGGACGCCCTGTACGCGCCCGGTTTCGAGCGGGCGGTCAACCACAAGCTGGACTTCGAGGACGCGGCCGGGCTGCGGTGGTTCCTCGACCGGGGTGTGGACGTGAACGCCCACCACTGCCTGCACCACGCGATCGGGCGCGGGCGCGGACTGCGCGTCCTGACCATGCTGCTCGACGCGGGCGCGGACGTGAACCGGCCGTGGGACCGGTGGGACGTCGGGCGTCGCCCGCTCGCCCTGGCCGCGCGCTGCGGGCACCTCGCGGCGTACGAGCTGCTGGCGTCCCGCGGCGCGGTCGCCGAACTCGACGCCGTGGACGCGGCGGTGCTCGCCGTGGCGCGCGGCGAGTCGGCCGCGCTGCCGCGCGCGACGCCGTCGGTCCGGGGAACGCCCGACGGCGACGACGGCGGCTGGCTGCTCGGCCAGTTCGCCGGCCTCGGGCGGACCGGGGTGGTGGCGGCCCTGCTGGACGGCGGGATGGCCGTCGACACGCGCGGGTGGAGCGGCTTCACCCCGCTCGACCAGGCCGCGCTGAACGGCCGCCTCGACACCGCGCGCCTGCTCGTGGCGCGGGGCGCGGACCTCGCGGACACGGCGTTCGACGAGCACGGCCCGACGCCGCTGGACTGCGCGATCTGGGGTTCGCGGCACAACCGGACCGACGACGGCGACTACGTCGGCACGGTGGCCCTCCTGGTCGGGGCGGGCGCGCCCACCTGCCACACCCCGCCGACCGGCGATCCGGGTATCGACGCGCTGCTGCGGTGACCGCTACGCCCTGGTCGCCCGCAGCGTGTAGGTCAGCGGCAGGCGCGGGTGGCCGTCGGGGTAGCGGTAGGTGCCGTCCTCCGCGCGCCGCAGGGTGGCGAAGACCTGGAACAGGGTCACGTCGTGCTCGTGCAGGAAGTCGATGCGCAGCCCCGCCCGCACCAGCGCCGTCACGACGTCGCCGAGCGGGTGCTGCCACTGCACGGAGCGGGTCCTGGTCAGCGGCGGCCCGTCGGTGTAGGTGAGCGGGTAGTCGTAGACCTCGCCGTCGCCGTGGAAGTAGTCGTGGGCGAGCGTCCGCCCGTCCTCGTCGACCACATCGGTGAACGGGTGGAACTCCGCCAGGTACAGGAAGCCGCCGTCGGCCAGGAGGGACGCCACGACCTCGGCCCAGCGCCACACGTCCGGCAGCCACACCAGCGCGCCGAACCCGGTGTAGACGACGTCGAACCGCTCCCGGCCCAGCGCCGCCCGCGCCTCGTAGACGTCCGAAACCACGAACCGCGCGTCCAGGCCGGTCTCGTCGGCCAGCGCGCGTGCGGTGCCCACGGCCTCGGGGGAGAAGTCCAGGCCGGTCACCCGCGCGCCGAGCCGGGCCCACGACAGGGTGTCCTGGCCCATGTGGCACTGGAGGTGCAGCAGGCTCTTCCCGGTCACGTCGCCGACCTCGGCCACCTCGAACGCGCGCAGCGTCGACCGGCCGGCGCGGAAGCCGGGCAGGTCGTAGTACTCGCTGGCGGCGTGGACGCTGGTGCGGTCGTCCCAGTTCTCGCGGTTGAGGCGCAGCCAGTCCACGTCGGTCACGCGGCCGACCGTAGTGAGGGTCGCCCGGCCGGTGCACCCGATTTACGACGCGGTGGAGAGCCGGATCACAATTTTGCAGACGACTGCAAACTTGCAGTGACTGCACTTTGGCGAGTAACCTGATCGAGTGAATGGGGGGACGACTCTTCGTGACCGCAAGAAGAAGCAGACGCGCATCGCGCTCTGCCGGGCCGCGTTGACGCTCGCCGCCGAACGGGGACTGGACAACGTCACCGTGGAGGACATCAGCACCACAGTGGGTGTGTCGCCGCGGACGTTCTTCAACTACTTCGGCAGCAAGGAGGAGGCCCTCGTCGGGCCGGGCGAGCGGGAGGTCGGTCCGCGCGTCCGGGACCGGATCGTCGCCCAGCCCGCCGAAGTCGGCCCGTGCGACGCCGTGAAGGCCGCGGTGCTCGCGGAGGTCGCGGAGGAACTCGCCGACGACCGCGACCTGTGGCTGCTGCGGATGCGCGTGGTGCAGCAGCACCCCGTGCTGCTCGCCCGCCTCTTCGCGGGCGGCGAGGTGGTCGAGCGGCACGTGGTCGCCGGCATCGCCGACCGCGTGGGGCTGCCCGCGACCGACCTGTACCCGATGCTGCTCGCCGCCGCGGCGGGCTCCGCGTCCCGCGTGGCGTTCGCCAGGTGGGCCGGATCGGAACAGGACGCCGAGCGCCCGTTCGAATCCCTGCTCGCGGAGTCGTTCGACCTGCTGTCGGCAGGTCTGGCGACGCCGCCCAGCTCGTAACCACCACCACTCAACCGGGGGAAAACCGATGTCCGTCGAAACGACCGAACCGACCGCGGGTGGCACCGCGCGCCGGGACGTCGTGCAAGCCATGTCCGGGCTGATGCTCGGCATGTTCATGGCCATCCTGGCCTCCACCATCGTGTCCAACGCCCTGCCGCGGATCATCGCCGACCTCCAGGGGTCCCAGTCGGTGTACACGTGGGTGGTCACGACCGAGCTGCTGGCCATGACGGCGACCGTGCCGCTGTGGGGCAAGCTCGCCGACCTCTACAGCCGGAAGCTGCTCATCCAGCTTTCGCTGGGCATGTTCGTCGTCGGCTCGCTGATCGCCGGGTTCTCGCCCAACGTCGAGGTCCTCATCGCCAGCCGCATCGTGCAGGGCCTGGGCGCGGGCGGCATGACCGCGCTGGCCACCATCGTGATGGCGGCCATGATCCCGCCGCGCGACATGGGCAAGTACGCCGGCCTGTTCGGCGCGGTGTTCGGCGTCGGCACGGTCGCCGGGCCGCTGATCGGCGGCGTCATCGTGGACACGTCGTGGCTGGGCTGGCGCTGGTGCTTCTTCATCGGCGTGCCGTTCACGCTCGCCGCGATCCTGCTGCTCCAGCGCACGCTGCGGCTGCCGGTGGTGCGCAACGAGGTCAAGATCGACTACCTGGGCGCGGCGCTGATCGTGGCCGGTGTGTCGACGCTGCTGGTGTGGACGACGCTGGCGGGCAACCAGTTCGAGTGGCTGTCCGGCTGGACCGCGCTGATGGTGGTCGGCGGCCTGGTGCTGCTGGCGCTGGCGGTCTGGGTGGAGTCGCGCGCGGCGGACCCGATCGTGCCGCTGACGATCTTCGCCAACCGCACCGTCACGCTCACCACGCTGGCGAGCGCGCTGGTCGGCATCGCGATGTTCGGCGGCACGGTGTTCCTGTCCCAGTACTTCCAGATCGGGCTGGGCAAGACGCCGACGCAGGCGGGCCTGATGAGCCTGCCGCTGATCCTCGGCCTGCTCGTGTCGTCCACGGTGGCCGGCCAGCTCATCACCAAGTGGGGTCGCTGGAAGGTGTTCCTGATCGCGGGCGCCGCGGTGATGGTCGGCGGGATGCTGCTGCTGGGCACCATCGACGCGGGCACCAGCGTGTTCGTGGTGTCGGTGCACATGGCGGTGCTGGGCGTCGGCGTCGGGATGCTGATGCAGAACCTGGTGCTGGTGGCGCAGAACGACGTGCCGGCGAAGGACCTGGGCACGACCACGTCGACGCTGACGTTCTTCCGGTCGCTCGGCGGCGCGATCGGCGTGAGCGTGCTGGGCGCGGTCCTGGCCAACCGGGTGACCGGGCTGATGACGGAGAAGTTCGGCCCGCTGCCGGGCGGCGACTCGGGCTCGGTGCCCGACCTGTCGCAGCTGCCCGCGGAGGTGCGCGGCGTCGTGCAGGAGATCTACGCGACGGCGACGGCCGAGCTGTTCCTGATCGGCGCGCCGATCGCGGTACTGGCCCTGCTGGCGGTGCTCTTCATCAAGGAGAAGCCGCTCAAGACCATGAGCGGCGACGAACGCCTGGCCGCCGAAGCCGCCCACTGAGTGGATTGCCTCGACTCCGTCGAGGCGGGCGAGGCCGCCTGGCAGTCGGCTCGTCGCGGCGCGTTTCCCTCCGATCGAGAAGCGTGATCGGAGGGAAAGGCACCGCGACAAGCCGACGCGGCCTCGCCAGACCGGACCGGGTAGGTCCTTCACCCCTCGCCACCGCACACGCCACGCGAGGCCGCCGTCGGGCTGTCGCGCCTCATTTCCCGTCGATCACGCTTTTCGATCGACGGGAAATCAGGCGCGATGGCCCGACTACAGGGCGGCCGAGCCCGCCGTCTGCGAAGCAGCGGCCATCCAACACAGCGGGAAATCAGGCGCGATGGCCCGACCACAGGGCGGCCGAGCCGCCGCGACGGAGGAGCGGCAAATCCAACACAGCTCTACCCCTGTCTCACCGCTCCCGCTGCGTTCTTCCCTCTCTTCCCCTCACTCCCTCGCCCTCTCAGCGCTCCCTCTCCCGCCCTGCTCCCGCCCTGATCCCGCTTCCGCTCCACGCGGCAGCGTCCGTTCACCCCCCATAATCCCTTGCATGAACCGCCCTGCCGGCCTGCGTGAGCGCAAGAAGCAAGCAACCCGCACGGCCTTGGCCGATGCCGCGCTCCGCCTGTGCGTCGAGCACGGTGTCGAGGCCGTCACGGTCGAGCAGGTGGCGCGGGACGCGGGCGTGTCGCTGCGGACGTTCTTCAACTACTTCTCCTCCAAGGAGGAGGCCATCGTCGCGGGCGACGCGGCGACGGCCGAGGCCCTCGTCCGCGCGTTCGCCGGCAGGCCGCCCGCCGAACCGGTGCTGGAGGCCCTGCGCCGGGCGCTGGTGGAGATCGTCGCGGACTGCGTCGACCGGGCGCAGGCGGAGCAGTTGCGGGCGCTGCGCCGCGCGCCCTCGCTGCTGCCGCACCAGATGGCCGCGTTCCACGCCCAGGAGCGCGCCCTGGCGGGCGCGGTCGCCGAGCGGATGGGGGTGGAGCCCGGCTCCGACCTGTTCCCGAACCTGCTCGCCGCCACCGTCATGACCGCGTTGCGGGTCGTGGTGGCGTGGTGGCTGGACGCGGGGGACGGGCGTCCGTTGGCCGACCTGGTCGAGACCGCGGTCGACCAACTGGACGCCGGGTTCGCCCGTCAGGCGTCCCAGGCCACCGGCAGGCGGTGCACGCCGTAGACGAGCATGTCGCTGCGCAGCGGCACCTCGGACGGCGGCAGGTCGAGGCGGAGGCCGGGCAGGCGGCGCAGCAGCTCGGCGAAGCCGACCGTCATCTCGACGCGCGCGAGCTGCTGGCCGAGGCACTGGTGGACGCCGTGCCCGAACGCCAGGTGCGAGGGGCGCGGCCGGGCCACGTCGAGCACGCCGGGCGCGTCGAAGTTGCGCGGGTCGCGGTTGGCCATCGGCACGGAGACGAGCACCGTCGAGTCGAACGGGATGGTCACGCCGGCGATCTCGACCTCCTCCAGCGTGGTGCGCACCGGACCGATGTGCACGATCGACAGGTACCGCAGCAGCTCCTCGACGGCGCTGTCGATCAGCGCCGGGTCCGCCTGTAGCTTGGCCAGCTCCGCCGGGTGTTCGAGCAGCGCGAACGTGCCGAGCGCGAGCATGTTGGCGGTGGTCTCGTGGCCGGCGATGAGCAGCAGCGTGGAGATGCCGACGAGTTCGGCGTCGGTCAGGTCGGGCGCCGCCTCGATCAGGCCGGACAGCAGGTCGTCGGTCGGCTTGGCGCGCTTGGCCCGCACCAGGTCGAGCATGAACGCCCGCAGCTCCTCGGACGCCCGCACCAGGTCGTCGGTCGGCGTGTCGAGCCGCAGCAGCGTCGCCGAGCGCTCCTGGAACTCGTCGCGGTCGTCGTACTCGACGCCGAGCAGCTCGCAGATCACCAGGGACGGCACCGGCAGCGCGAACGCCTGCACCAGGTCGGCCTTGGTCCCGGCCGCGATCATCCGGTCCAGGTGGTCGGTGACGATCTCGTGGATGCGCGGTTCGAGCTGCCGCATCCGCCGCACGGTGAACTGGCCGGTGAGCAGCTTGCGGTACCGGGTGTGCTCGGGCGGGTCCATCGTGAGGAAGTTGCCCGCGCGCACGTCCTGCTCGGTCAGCATCTTGCGCAGCTTCGGCGGCAGCTTGCTCATCGCGCGCTCGCTCCGGAACCGGTCGGAGCTCATCCGGGGGTCGGCGAGCACCGCGCGCGCCTCCGCGTGACCGGTGATCAGCCACGCGGGCTCGCCGTCGGCCAGCTCGATCCGGTGGACCGGGCCCTGCGCGCCCAGTTCGGCCTGCCCCGCGGCCGGGTCGAACGGCAGGCCGGGTTTCCGCGCGGTGTACTCCTTCGGCAGGCGTAACGTCATCCGCGCTTCGCCTGGCCCGGCATCTTCGCGGTCCCCGTGGCCCTCGCGGTTCTCGGAGACGGTGGCACTGGTCATCAGCGTGTCCTTTTCCCGACTCCAAGTGATGGAGTCGCTGCTCCACGTGGTGTCGTATCCAAGGTACCAAAATTTGCACAACGTGCAGGTTTTTTAGGAGAGCGCGTCGGAGACCCACTCGGCGAGCGGTCGGTCGGGGTGCTCCAGCCAGTGCTGGGTCGCGGCGCGGAGCGTGGCGAGGAACGTCGCGGCGAGCACTCGGGACCGCAGTTCGGTCGCGCCGCGCGTGCGCACCTCGGCCGCCAGTTCGCGTTCGACCGCGGCGTAGGCGGCGACCTGGTGGGCGAGCAGCGCGGGGTGGCCGCGCAGCAGCCGCCGCTGGGCCGCCCGGACCGGGTCCGGCGGGTCGCCCTCGGCGAACAGGTCGGTCGCGGCACGGGCCAGGGCGGTGCCCGGCGGCTCGTCCGCCGGGCGGGCGCGGACCAGGGCGAGCAGGCGGCGCAGGCGCAGCAGGTCGCCGTGGAAGAGCGCCTCCTCCTTGTTCGCGAAGTGGTTGGAGAAGGTGCGCCGGGAGACGCCCGCGGCGTCCGCGATCGACTCGACGGTGACGCGGTCGGGTCCGTGCTCCAGGGCCAGGCGCAGGGCGGCCTCGTGCAGGGCGAGGCTCGTGGCCGACTTCTTGCGCGCGCGCAGTCCCGTGTCCATCGTCACGCCAGCCTACGTGATTTCCCATTGGGCAAACTTGCGCAACGAGCAACTTTGATAGATGCTTGTAGTAAGCAAGCTTTCTTGGGAGGGGTCGCCGTGGACGCCAACCCGAACCACGCGGAACTGGTCGAGCGGATGCGCGAGCTGCTGAAGGTCGTGCGGATGGTGCGCCACCGGCACACCGACCGGTACCCACCCGTCCCGACCGGCCTGGTCGGGACGCTCACGCTGATCGACCGCACCGCCGGGTGCCACGCCAAGGAACTGGCGCGGCGCACCGGGCTCGACCCGTCCACCGTCAGCCGGTCGGTGGCCGCCCTGGTCGCGCACGGCCTGGTCGAGCGACGGGCCGACCCGGCCGACGGCCGGGCCAGCGTGCTCGCCGTCACCGACGCCGGGCACGCCGTGCTGGCCGAGGCGCGTGCCTGGCACGCCGACCTGCTCGGCCGGGCGCTCGCGCACTGGACGCCGGGCGAGGTCGAGGCGCTGACCTCGGCGCTCGGCCGCTTCACCACCGATGTCGAAGGAGCCCTGTGCTCCACCTTGGAGGCCGCTCGATGAGTGCCGAACCGGTCGCCGGCCCCGCCGGCGCCGCGCCGATGAGCCACCGGCAGATCCTGGAAGCGCTCAGCGGCCTGCTGCTCGTGCTGTTCGTCGCCATGCTCAGCAGCACCGTGGTGTCCACCGCGCTGCCGCAGATCATCGGCGCGCTCGACGGCTCGCAGACCCAGTACACCTGGGTCGTCACGGCGACCCTGCTCACCGCCACCGCGTCCACGCCGATCTGGGGCAAGCTCGCGGACCTGTTCGACAAGAAGACGATGGTCCAGGTGGCCATCGTGGTCTTCGCGCTGGGCTCGGTCGTCAGCGGGTTCGCGCAGACCGCCGGCCAGCTCATCGCGGCCCGCGCGTTCCAGGGCATCGGCGTCGGCGGGCTCCAGGCGCTGGTGCAGGTCGTGATCGCGGCCATGATCCCGCCCCGCGAGCGCGGCCGGTACAACGGGTACCTGGGCGCGGTGATGGCGGTGGCGACGGTCGGCGGGCCGCTGCTCGGCGGGCTGATCGTGGACACCTCCTGGCTGGGCTGGCGGTGGTGCTTCTTCATCGGCGTGCCGGTCGCGCTGGTGGCGCTGTTCGTGCTCCAGGCGACCCTGAAGGTGCGCGCCGAGCGGCGGCCCGACGTGCGGATCGACTACCTGGGCGCGACGCTGATCGCCGCCGGCGTGTCCGTGCTGCTGATCTGGATCTCGTTCGTGGACGACTCGTTCGCGTGGGTGTCGTGGCAGAGCGGCGCGATGGTCGGCGGTTCGCTGGCGCTGCTGGGGCTGGCCGTGCTCGTGGAGTCGCGGGCGGCGGAACCGGTGGTGCCGCTGGAGATCGTCAAGCGCCGCACGACCGCGCTGGCGATCCTGGCGAGCCTCGCGGTCGGCATGGCGATGTTCGGCGGCGCGGTGTTCCTGGGCCAGTACTTCCAGATCGGGCGGGGCTACACGCCCACCGAGGCCGGGCTGCTGACCATCCCGATGATGGCGGGCGTGCTGGGCGCGTCGATCGTCAGCGGGCGGCTGATCACCCGCACCGGGCGGGTCAAGCCCTACATCGTGGCCGGCGCGAGCACGCTCGTCGTCGGGTTCGCGGCGCTGGCCGTGATCGACCACGCGACGTCGCTGGTGTTCGTCGGCGGCGCGATGCTGCTGGTCGGCGTCGGCGTCGGGATGAGCATGCAGAACCTCGTGCTGGCGGTGCAGAACACCGTGCCGCTGCGGGACATCGGGTCGGCGAGCGCGACCATCGCGTTCTTCCGGTCGCTCGGCGGCACCATCGGGGTCTCGGTGCTGGGCGCGGTGCTGGCCCGAGACGTGCGGGACCGCATCACCTCGGGCCTCGCCGCGGCGGGCTACCCGAGCACGGGCGGGGGTGGCGGCAGCCTGAACGTCGCCGCGCTGCCCGAGGGCGTGCAGCACGTCGTGCGCGCCGCGTACGGCGACTCGACCGGGCACATCTTCCTGCTGTCGGCGTGCATCGGCGTGGTGGGCGTGGTCGCGGCGCTGCTGCTCAAGCCGATCACGCTGCGCTCCAGCCTGGACCTGGCCCAGCCGAAGGAAGAGGTCAGGACCGGCGGGTGAGGCCCGGTGCGGCCACCCGGTGAACTCCGGGTGGCCGCACGGTGGTCGTCGTTGACCGGGGTGGACACCTCGGCGAGGATTCCCCCCGATGGGAACTTCCGAGGTGGTCGAGGCGTTCGAGGACGGCCTGGCGCGGCTCACCGGACGCGTCGAGCGCCCGACGGCCACCGCGAGCGCGCCGTGACGGACGGGGTGGGCCTCGCGACGATCGCCCGCGAGTGGGGCCGCATCGGCTGCATCGGGTTCGGCGGTCCGCCCGCGCACATCTCACTGCTGCGCGACCTGTGCGTGACGCGGCGGAAGTGGCTGGGCGAGGCCGAGTTCGAGGAGGGCGTCGCGGCCACCAACCTGCTGCCCGGCCCCGCGTCGACCCAGCTGGCGATCCTGTGCGCGTGGCGGTTGCGCGGCACGGCCGGCGCGCTGGTCGGCGGGTTCTGCTTCATCGTGCCCGGCCTGGTGCTGATCCTGGCGCTGGCCGCGCTGTTCCTGGCGACCGACCCGCCGGCCTGGGTGCTCGGCGCGGCGGCGGGCGCGGGCGCCGCCGTGCCCGCCGTCGCGCTGCACGCCGCGTGGGGCCTGCTGCCGGCGAGCCGCCGACGCGCCGGCGCGGGCACGGCGCCGCGCGTCCGGTGGGTGGCGTACCTGGTCGCGGGCGGTGTCGCGGCGGCCGTCACCGGGCCGTGGCTGGTGCTCGTGCTGATCGCCGCGGGCGTCGTGGAGGTCGCCGTCGGCGCACCACCGGGCAGGCGTGCGTCGTGGCCGGTGGTGCTGGCGCTGCCCGCCGCGAGCGGTGGTCTGCTCGCCGTCGCGTGGGTGGCGGCCAAGGTCGGCGCGCTGTCCTACGGCGGCGGGTTCGTCATCATCCCGCTGATGCGGCAGGACGCGGTGCACACGTACGGGTGGATGACCGACGGCCAGTTCCTCAACGCCGTGGCGCTCGGCCAGGTCACGCCCGGACCGGTCGTGCACACCGTGGCCGTCGTCGGGTACGCCGCCGCGGGCCTGGTCGGCGGGCTGCTGGCGGCCGTGGTCGCGTTCGCGCCGTCGTTCGTGCTCGTCGTGCTCACCGGTCCCCGGCTGGAGCGGCTGCGGCACAACGGGACGGCCCAGGCGTTCCTCACCGGCGCGGGCGCGGCGGCGATCGGCGCGATCGCGGGTTCCACGCTCCCGCTGGCCGCGTCGCTGCACGAGGGGTGGCAGTTCGCCGTGCTCGCCGCCGCCGTGCTGTGGCTGCTGGCGCTGCGGCGGGGCGTGGTCGGCGCGCTGCTCGCGGCGGGCGCGGTGGGCGCCCTGGTCGCGCTGCTCTGACCGGTCCGCGCGCTCGGCGCCCACCCGCTCCGGTGACCCGCAGTGGAGCGGAGGAAATGGGCACTATGCACCATTAGCATCGCCCACACCCCGAGCCGCCGGCACGGGGCGATTGGGGGAGGGCGATGACCACCGGGGAACTGCCCGCCGCCGAGCTGGTGGGCGGTGGGCGGGCGGGCACGGCCGTCGAGGTGGTCGACGCCCACGTCACCGGGGTGTTCGAGCTGCCCGACGCGCCGCCGCGCGCCCTGCGGTTCACGCGCTGCCGGTTCGACCGCCCGCCGGTGCTGCGCGAGGCCGCCGTGCGCAGCCTGGAGTTCGAGGACTGCGAGCTGCCCGGCCTCGACGCCCGCCGGCTGCGGTGCCGGGGCGACCTGGTGCTGACCGGCTCGTCCGTGCACGGCGCGGTGGAGCTGGGTGACGCCGTCGTCGGCGGCGAGGTGTCCCTGCGCGACAGCCGGATCGCCACCCTGCGGGCGCACCGGCTCAGCGTCGGCGGCGACCTGCACCTGGCCGGCGCGGTGCTCGACGGCGCGGACGGCGTCGCCCTGGACGGGCGCGGGATGCGGGTCGGCGGCGGTGTGCTCGGCGAGGACGACGTGCGCATCGGCGTCACCGCGACCGGGGCCGTGGTGCTGGTCGACGCGCGGGTCGGCGGCGGGGTGTCGCTGCGCCAGGCGAGGCTCGCCGACCTGCTCGCCGACCGTGCCCGGCTCACCGGCGACGTGGACCTGACCGAGGCGCGGCTGCGGTCGCTGGCCCTGGTCGGCGCGGCCGTCGGCGGTTCGCTGGTGCTCGGCGCGGCGGAGGTCGAGGAGGACCCGGTCGCGCTCGACCGCGTCCGCGTCGCCGGGGACGTGCACCTGGCGTTCGCGCTCATCAGGTCCGGCGTGCGGCTGGCGGACGCGCGGGTCGGCGGCGACCTGCGCGCGGGTCGGGCGGAGCTGCGCGGCCTCTCGGGTGCGCGCGTCCGCGTCGTGGGCGACGTCGACCTGGCGCAGTGCCGCGCCGACGGCGGCGTGCGGCTGGTCGGGCTGGACGCCGGCGGGCGCGTCGACCTGTCGGGCGCGGCCCTGCACGACGACGGCGGCGTGGCGCTGGACCTGCGGGACGCGCGGCTCGGCGACGGACTGCTGCTGGCCGACCTCGCCGCCGAGGGCGCCGTCGTGCTGTCCGGCGCGGCCGTGCGGGGACGGGTGGACCTGCGGGGCGCGCACCTCGCCGGCCGGGTGGTGGCGCTGGACGCGGCGCGGCTCGTCGCCGGCGAGCTGCGGCTGACCGTGGAGGACGCGCCCGCGGGCCGGGTCGACCTCCGGTTCGCGCGGTGTTCTTCGTTGCGGGACAACAGGTTCCTGTGGCACGCGGCCGGCGGTGTCGAGCTGGCCGGTTTCGCCTACCTGGGGCTGGAGCCGCGTCCGGAGGACGTCTCGGCGGTGCGCCGCCGGCTGGCGCTGCTGCGCGGCGCGTGCCGCCGGTTCACGCCCGACGCCTACGACCGGCTGGCCGCCGTGCTGCGGTCCGGCGGCCAGGAGGTGGCGGCGGACGCCGTGCTGGTGGAGAAGCAGCGCCTGCGCTACGCGGAGCGCGCCCGCGCGGTCGGCTGGGCGGGTCCGGTGGTGACGGCGTGGAGCCTGTTGATGCGGTGCCTCACCGGCTACGGCTACCGGTTGTGGCGTGGCCTGTCGGTGCTCGCGCTGGTCTGCCTGACGGCCTGCCTGCTCGGGTGACGGGTGACGCCCCGCGCCCCGCCTCTGCCCGCGCCCCGCCCTGCCGTCGCCCGGCCCGCACTCCGCGCCGCCACGCCCCGCCCTCGCCCGGCCCGTGCTGTGCCCGGCTGATGGCGCGGGCACAGCGCAGGCCGCCGGCGTCACACGACGTCGACGAACACCGGGTTGGCGTAGCACCACAGGTCCGACCACGGGTCCGCGTCGCCCGCCACGTCCACCACCGGGCCGCCGTCCGGGGCGAGCCGGTTGCCGTCACCGGCGCGCAGCCGGAGGTAGAAGGAGCGCTCGACGGCGCGGAACACGTGGGTGAACCGCACCGCGCCGCGCGCGGCACGGCCCACCTCGAAGGTCTCGACCACGCCGGTGCCCGGCGCGGTGAAGGCGTCCCGGTCGGCCGCCGGACCGGTGACCGGACCGGCGATCAGGTCGACCTTCGCCGGCCGGGGCAGGCCGCCCCGACCGTTCGGCCGCCGCGCGAGCCGGACGTCGACCACCACCTCGACGTCACCGCCGCGCCGCACGAACGTCCGGCCGCCGACGGTCACGCCCCGGCGGTCCTCCGCCGAGCGGACCCGCACGTCCAGCCCGTCGACCAGCCCGCCGTGCACCGCGACGACCCGGCCCGCCCGCAGGCCGCGCATGACGTCCACCGGCGACTTCGACGCCGCGGCGACCAGCGTCGCGCTGTAGTGGCCCGGCCAGAAGTCGCCGTACGCCCGCGGCGCGCCGGTGTCGATCGGCGCGCCCCGGCTGCCCGTCGTGGCGTGGTCCTGCGTGCCGGGGATGAACGTGTCGCCGTGCACCTGGTGGCTGTCGGAGGTCGCGGTGACCCACCACGGCCGCCCTTCGGCGAGCAGGGAGTCCCACACGCCGCCGACCTTCGCGGTCATCCAGTCGAACCCGCCGTACGTGCGGTACGGGTTCTCCGACCCGGTCGGCCGGTAGCCGGGGAAGCTGTCCTCGTTGGGCTCGGCCTCGTAGTAGCCGCGCGCCGAGCCAAGGCCGCCGAGGGCGACCGGGATGCCCGCCGCCTGGTGACCGGGCGCGCCCTCCATGCCCACCGCGACGCCCGGTGCGGCGTCCCGCCAGCCGCGCAGCTCGTGCGGGCTGTCCAGGCCGCGGCGCGCGGGGTGGTTGGCGAACATCAGCGCGATCTCCGTGCGTCCGGCGAGCACCTGGGCCTCCAGGTAGCGCAACGCGGCCAGCGCGTACGGCTCGCCGTCGGCGGAGGTCGCCCTGGCGATCAGCCCCTTGCCGCCCCTGGAGGCGGGCGCGGCGAGGATGCCGCCGTCGTAGGCGGCCTCGAACGCCTTCAGGATGTCCACTGTGGACTTCCCCGGCGGTAGGAAGACGGTCGCGTGCTCCGCGCCGGGGATGTTCCACTCCAGACCCTGGTACACGACCACGTCGCGGTGCCGCGCGCGTGCCCGTTCGATGTCCGGGGCCACCTGGTCCACCGAGTACTTCTCGTGCGCCACCCCGCCGTGGTCGGTGATCACGAGCCAGTCGAGGCCGTGCGCGCGGGCGTTCGCGACCTGCGTGGCGACCTCGTACTGGGCGTCGGAGGAGTACTGGGTGTGGATGTGGTGATCGCCCGCGTACCAGCGGTCCCGACCGCCGCTCCACGGGTTCGACGGGCGTGCCGGCGGGTGGTCGTGGGCGTGGGCGGGGGCGGTGAACGCGGCCGAGCCCGCGGCGGCGATGCCCAGCCCCGCCAGGAAGCGCCGCCGTGCGACCGACAGCGGTCGATCGTCTTCGGTGTCCCGCCAACTGCCCTCGACCGGCTCGTGGTGGTGGTGATGCTCGTGCCCGTGCGACATGGAGAACCCCGATCCGCCGACGCCCGCGCAGCAGTATCGTGACTCGACGCCGAACACCGGTGGGGTGGCAACGCGAACTCCAGGTGAACACTCGCACCCGCCGGACGTCCGACGTCGCGGCCGGCTCGACGCGCACCGGGCTCCCATCCCCTGTCGGAAAAGCGATTGACGGTTCTAGTCCACGTCGCCGAGGATGATGACCCGTCGGGGGACCGATCCGGCCCGCTCTGCCGTGGAGCGCGCCGGATCGTCGACAGCGGAAGGCTTTCCTCCCCTCGCCCCCGCCGCCGAACCGCGCGACCAGGGCGAGCCGACGGCCCGGCCACGCGGCCGGGCCGTCAGTACCGCCGGACAGGGCGGGACGCCACGAACGTCGAGGTCCCAGTCCCGACTCCGCGCCCGCCTCCGGGCGCGGATCACCCCGTGCCACACGGGAAGTCGCGCCTCGACCGGACCGCTACTCCCGCTCGTCGTCGTGGGACAGCCCGGACCGCATCGCGTCCTTGACGCGGTCGAACAGCGAGACCACCGGCCCCGTCACGATGTTCGCGGTGGCGGACTCGGTGCCGGGGTGCGGGTGGGTGGGCGCCGTCCGCTCCGCCGCCCGGACCATCGCGGCCATGCTGTGCAGCCGGTCGGCGTCGTAGTACTCCCGCAGGTAGCGGAACTCGTAGGTCTCCTCGTGGTGCGCGTGCCGGAGCACGGCGTCGCGCAGGCGTTCCAGGCCGGCGGCGAACTCCGGGTCCTCGGTGCCGAGCGATTCCAGGTGGGCGAGCTGCTCCTTGGCCTCGTTCTCCTCGGCGAGGCGGTCCGCCACGATGGCGTCGCCACCGTCGATGCCCCTGCGCGCCGCGGGGTGCACGACCATCTCCTCGGCGGTCTCGTGGACGGCGAGCAGCCGGACGAGGCGTGCGAAGGCGTCGTCGCGTCGCGCGCCGCTCGCCGCCTGGACCTCGGCGAACAGGTCGCGGATCTGCATGTGCTGGCCGATCAGCAGTTCCACCACGTCGGCTTCGCGGTCGGGCGCGTCCGGTCGGGTCGAGGTGGTCATCGCGACCCCTCGTGCTGCGGTTGGCGCAGTGCGGCCACGGGGTGCTCACCCTCGGTCGAGAGCCGGTAGTCGGTGCCGTACTGCTCGCGGTGCAGGTCGATGACCTGCTCGCTGGGCGGGGCCTCGCCGCCCATGAGCGCGTTCTGCATGGCCTCGAACCGCTCGTGGGCCTCCTGCACGTAGCCCGTGCCCAGGGTGGTGAGGTCGATCTGGGTGTCGAGCAGCTCGCGCAGGTAGCCCTTGTTGGGCTCGAAGGTGACCGGCGCGGGTAGTTCCGGCGCGACGACCTCCTCGGGCTCGCGGCCGTCGTGGGCGCGCATGAGGTCGCACGCGACGCGCAGGTGCTCCAGCTCCATGTTGAGGTGGAGTTCCCAGATCGCCTTGATCCGGCGGTCGGACTCCGTCTGCATGAACGAGTGGTACAGGTAGCACTCGTTGTACTCGTGGTTGACCAGCCGTTCCCACCACGTCTCGCCGGGGTCCACAAGGGACTCGTAGTGCGTGACGTGCTCCTCCTCGATGAGCCCGATCTCCTGGTAGAGCTGCCGTGCGATGGGCTCCATGTACTCGGGGCCGACGTTCATGTAGAAGTTCATGGTCTGCTGCTCGGACGACATGATCGTCAGGGCGTGCAGCTTGGAGATCGGCGCCGCGGTGGAGCGGTCGTAGGGCTCGCGGACGTTGTCGGCGGGGTGCCGGTGGTGGTACTTGGTCGGCCGGCCGGGTATCACCTCGGTGAGGCCGTCGACGATCCGCTCCGCCTTGCGGCGCTGGATCATCTCGTACAGGTTGGCGTAGCGGTAGAGGTGGTCGAAGTCCTCCAGCACGCCGAACTGGTACGCCTGCTTGAGGTACGGGTCCGGTTCCATCCGCGCGACCCACGCGGTGAGGTCCACGGCGACCTGCTCGTAGGCGATCGTGGTCTCCAGGGCGGAGGACACGCCCGGCAGCAGCCAGTTGACCGCCTTCTGCTGCTGGTGCTCCAAGTACCGCACCTCCGCGAGCTGCCGCTTGACCTCCAGGTCGAGGCAGTTGCGCGCGAACTGGTGGCTGAACAGCACCGCCTCCACCTCGATGCCGTTCATGGTGATGATCCGGCAGCGCGTGTAGGGGTCGGCGTGGTCGGGGTCGATCGGGTCCACGTTCAGCTCGCGCCAGTTCCGGACCTGCCGGTCCAGCGGTATGCCGCGGTGTTCGAGCGGGTTGAAGGTCATCGGGATCGTCCATTCACCTCGTCGGTCGGCCGCACCGGATCTGCGCGGACGGCGGTCAGCACCAGCTCCAGCGACGGCCACGCGCCCAGCAGCGCGTCCGGGTCGCTGAACCGCAGCGCCCTGGCCACCTCGTAGGTCGCCACCACGAGCTCGACCGGCACCCCGGTCGACCGCGCCCGTGCGCGGACCGCGGTCAGCTGCGCGACGCCGTGGCCGTCGCACACCGCGACCCGCGAGAGGTCGAGCACCAGCACGCGCGGCGACTTGCCGAGGCACCGCTCGGCGACGTCGGCCAGCGGCGCGCGGACCGCTCCCGTGACACCCAGCACGAGCACACCCGGCTCGGGTTCGGCGTCGTCGATGACCGTGTCGACGGCGTGGCGGCCCGGCCGGCCCCCGGCGCGCCCGCCCCGGTCGTCGCCGTGCGGTGGCGGTGCCGTGCGAAGGGTTCCCGCCGCGGGTCGGGCGTCCGCCCGCGGCGGGAACCCTTCGTCGTCCTCGGTGCGGGTGGTCGGCTCTCCCGGCATGATCGCGATCCTCGTGGTGGGACGGGGCCGCCGGGGGCGGGGCGTGGTCACCCGGCCCGGCGTCCGCCTGCGTACCCGCCGATTCCGTGTCCGTCGCGCGGGCGGTCATCCCACGGTCGCACGGGCCCCGGCGGGGTGCGACTCCGGCGGGCGCATCGACACCATCGGTGGACGCCGCGTAGCTCGTCCGGTTGGCGCGCGGGGAACTCCGCTGCGGTCGGTCAGCCGTCGTCCGCCGCGCCGCGGGCACGTCGGGAGGCGCGGTAGGCCGGTCCGCGCAGCCGGTTGAGCCGGCCGCAGGGGCGGAAGCCGTCCAGCGCGTGGCCGGTGACGTCGAACGCGAGGCGCGCGGCGTCCGGCCGGGGAGCGACCAGGGTGAGGGTCGCGACCTGCCGCCACGGCCCGGTCGGCGCGGCCACCGCGATCCGGAACGCCACCGGCACGGCCACGTCGGCGGCGTCGGTCAGGTCGGCCGGCACGCGCCGCGCCGGGTCGGCGGGCACGGCGGCGAGGAGGCGGTGGCGCGTGCCGACGCGGTAGGGCAGGAGCGAGGTGTACGTGACGGCGAAGTCGCGGCGCGGGACCAGCAGGTGGCGGAGCACCGGCCGGCTGCCGGTCGTGGCCAGCGCCAGGTCCAGCGGCGAGCCGGCACCGCCGGCGTCGTCGACCCGGATGGCCAGGCCGAGCACGTCCGGCAGGCCGCGCGGGGTCGGGACGGCCTTCGACCAGCGCGCCAGCGCCCGGTACTCGCCCGGCCGGTCGAGCAGCGGCACGCCCCAGTCCCGCGTGCCGGTCACGGAGAACACGGCGTCGAACACCATGCCGCGCGGGTGGAACAGGCGCGCGCGCCGACGTCCGGCGCCCCACCCGATCACGGCGGTGACGGCCTTGGTCAGCCAGGCCGGGAGCGGCCGGTCACCGGTCGTCTCCCGGCGACGGGCGCGGTGCCGCGGTGCGCTCATGGGCCCTCCTCCCGTGTCCTGTAGCGGGTTCCCCGTCCGCCGTCCGCCACACCACCCGGCACGAGGGCGCCGGCCTGGGGCGTTCGGGCTCCGGGTGGTCCGGGCGGGCTGCCGGCGATCGCTCGGCTCCGCGACCGTGCCGACACCCCGTGCCCGCACGGGAAACCGGTCGCGCATCGGTCGATCGGTTGACCCCCCGGCACCAGGAGGTGGACGTCCGGGTTCGGTCGATCCGACGACCCTCGGCGGCGCGTAAGGCGGCAGGCTTGGACCCGTGTCGCTCAACGAGACTGGTGTGGGGACCGGGCCGGTCGCCACGCGGGAACGGGTGCTCGCCCCCGATCTCGCGCGGGGGCTGATGCTCGCCTTGATCGCCTTGGCCAATTCGGTGGTCTACCTCTACGGACGCCCGTACGGCGTGCGGCAGCACATCGTCGAGGAGGACTTGCTCGACCGGGTCGTCAGCGTCCTGGACGTGTCCCTGGTCGACGCGCGTGCGTACCCGATGTTCGCCGCGCTGTTCGCGTACGGCGTCGTGCAGGTCCACCAACGGCAACGGGAAGCGGGGCGCACGGAGGTCGATGCCAAGCGCTTGCTGCGGCGGCGGAGTCGTTGGCTGCTCGTGTTCGGGTTCGTGCACGCGGTGGTGCTGTTCCCCGGTGACGTGCTCGGCCTGTACGGCGTGCTGGGTTTCCTGCTGGTGGCGTTGACGCGGGTCTCGGACCGCGCGCTGCTCGTCGCCGCCGCCGCGTGGCTGGTCCTCGTGGCGCTGGTGCAGGGCGCCGCCTACGCGTTGCCGTCGGAGCGCGGGCGGTCGATCTTGCGGTCGTTCGAGACGCCCGACCCGGTCGAGGCGCTGCTCCTGCGCCCGGTGGAGTGGCTGACGAGCCCGCTGGGGCTCATCGGCGTCGTCAGCGCCGCCCTGGTCGGCACGTGGGCGGCGCGGCGCGGGGTGCTCTCCGACCCGTCCGCGCACCGCGCCCTGCTGGTCCGCACGGCGGTGGGCGGCCTGGCGACGGCCGCGGCGGGCGGCCTGCCCGCGGGGCTCGCGGTCGGCGGGTTCTGGACGCCGGGGTCGACGGTCGCGCTGTGGGCGGTCTCGGCGCTGCACGCGGTGACCGGCATCGCGGGCGGGCTGGGTTACGCGGCGCTGATGGGCTTGCTCGCGATCCGCGTCGGTGCGCGGCGCGGCCCCGTCGTGCGCGCGCTCGCCGCGTGCGGTCAGCGTTCGCTGAGCTGCTACCTGTTCCAGTCCGCGGTGTTCGTGGTGCTGTTGACGCCGCCCCTCCTGGGGTGGGGCGCGACGCTCGGCACGGCCACCACCGGGGTGCTCGCGCTGGGCACGTGGCTGGTCTCGGTGGTGCTGGCCGACCTGCTGCGGCGCGTGGGCAGGCGTGGCCCGGCGGAGGTGCTGCTGCGCCGGCTGACCTACCGGCGCGCGTCGGGGAAGATGGCGCGGTGACGTCCGTGGACGAGCGGCAGGGCTGCTGCGGGAACAGCGGTGGAACCGGGCCTGGGCATCCGCGTACCGGCGGGGCATCCTGAGCTGACGGCTGACGGCTGACGGCTGACGGCTGACGGCTGACGGCTGACGGCTGACGGCTGGGGCGCTGGGTGGTTCGTCAGGCGGCTCGCCGGGTTGCCTGCTGGGGCTCGCGGTCGGGTGGTGCGCGCCGAGCGGTCGGTGCCCGGCCGGTGCGCGGTCCCGTCCTCCGCACCGCGGCGGCCACCTCGCGAGGACCGCTGCGAGGTGGCCGTTCCGGCGGTTCGGTGGTACGCGGGCCGTGCGCGGCTACCCGCGCAGGCCCGGCGCCTCCGCGCCGATCGTCGTGTCGGGACCGTGTCCGGTGTGGACGATCGTGTCGTCGGGCAGGACGAGCAGCTTCGCGGTGATGGAGTCCACGATCAGGTCGTGGCTGGAGAAGGAGCGGCCGGTCGCGCCCGGACCGCCCTGGAACAGGGTGTCGCCGGTGAAGACGACACCCAGCTCCGGGGCGTGGAAGCAGCACGCGCCGGGGGAGTGGCCCGGCGTGTGCAGGACGTGGAGGGTGGTGCCGGCGACCTCGACCGCCTGCCCGTCGGCCAGTTCGCCGTCGGGCTCGACGTCCGGGTGGGTCATCCGCCACAGCACCAGGTCGGCGGGGTGCAGCAGGACCGGCGCGCCGGTGGCGCGGGCCAGGGCGGGCGCGACGCGCACGTGGTCGTCGTGGGCGTGGGTGGCGAGGACGGCCCGCACCCTCCGCCCGGCGACGACCCGCAGGATCGCGTCGACGTCGTGCGGAGCGTCGACCACCACGCACTCGGTGTCGTCGCCGATCACCCAGACGTTGTTGTCCACCTGGTGGGTCTCGCCGTCCAGCGAGAAGGTGCCCGACGTGACACCGCGGTCGATCCGCGCCATCAGAAGACCACCACCGAGCGCAGCACGTCGCCGTCGTGCATCCGCGTGAACGCCTGCTCCACCTGGTCCAGCGCGATGGTCTCGGTCACGAACGCGTCCAGGTCGAGGCGGCCCTGCCGGTAGAGGTCGACCAGGTACGGGAAGTCGCGGGACGGCAGGCAGTCGCCGTACCAGGAGGACTTGAGCGAGCCGCCGCGCGAGAAGAAGTCGATCAGCGGCATCTCCAGGCGCATGTCCGGCGTCGGCACCCCGACCAGGACCACGGTGCCCGCGAGGTCGCGCGCGTAGAACGCCTGCTGCCACGTCTCCGGCCGGCCCACGGCGTCGATCACGACGTCCGCCCCGAAGCCGCCGGTCAGCTCGCGCACGCGGGCCACCGCGTCCTCCGCCGAGGAGTCCACGCGGTGCGTCGCGCCGATCCGCTCCGCCTGGTCGAGCTTCCGGGCGTCGATGTCGACGGCGATGATCGTGGTCGCGCCCGCGAGCCGCGCGCCCGCGATGGCGGCGTTGCCGACACCGCCGCAGCCGATGACCGCGACGCTGTCGCCGCGACCCACCCCGCCGGTGTTCATCGCGGCGCCGAGGCCGGCCATGACACCGCAGCCGAGGAGGCCCACCGCCGCGGGCGAGGCGTCCGGGTCCACCTTGGTGCACTGGCCGGCGTGCACGAGCGTCTTCTCGGCGAACGCGCCGATCCCGAGCGCGGTCGTCAGCGGCGTGCCGTCCGCGAGGGTCATCGGCTGGGCGGCGTTGTGGGTGTCGAAGCAGTACCACGGCCGGCCCCGCAGGCACGCGCGGCACGTGCCGCACACGGCGCGCCAGTTGAGGATGACGAAGTCGCCGGGCGCGACGTCGGTGACGCCCTCGCCGACCGCCTCGACGACCCCGGCGGCCTCGTGGCCCAGCAGGAACGGGAACTCGTCGTTGATGCCGCCCTCCCGGTAGTGCAGGTCGGTGTGGCAGACCCCGCACGCCTGCACCCGCACCACGGCCTCCTGCGGGCCGGGGTCGGGCACGACCACCTCCGCAACCTCGACCGGTGCGCCTTTGGCGCGTGCGATGACGCCCTGAACCGTCTGTGCCACGGGGAACTCCTCACGATGATCCGCGCTGGGTGACAGGCCAACCGGAACCATACGGGTCGCGCGGACGGGACGCGCGGACCGCCGGCACCGCGTGACCCGTCGTTCGACGTGCACGCCGTGCCGGGGCCGCCTGGCATGATCGACGCGCATGGGGGAGCAGAAGGACCGGATGCTGCGCGGTGAGTGGTACCTGGACGAGCCCGACTTGGTCGAGGATCGGCAGCGGTGCCGCCGGGCGCTCGACCGCTTCAACGCCACCGACGCGGACGACGAGGCCGGGCGGCGGGGAATCCTGACGGGGCTGCTCGGCGGGTTCGGACCGGGCGCGACCGTGCTGCCGCGGTTCCAGTGCAGCTACGGCTACCAGACCCGGCTGGGCGCGAACAGCTTCGTCAACCACGACGCGATCCTCCTGGACGACGCCGCCATCACCGTCGGCGACGACGTCCGGATCGGGCCACGGGCGCAGCTGCTGACCGCCCTGCACCCGGTGGAGGACCACGAGCGCCGTCGCGCCGGCTGGGAGCGCGCCGCCCCCATCACGATCGGCGACAACGCGTGGCTGGGCGGTGGGGTGATCGTCTGCCCCGGCGTGACCGTCGGCGGCGACACGGTGATCGGCGCGGGCAGCGTGGTCGTCCGCGACCTGCCGGACCGCGTGTTCGCGGCGGGCAACCCGGCGCGGGTGATCCGGCGGCTGTGAGCGCGGCTGCTCGCGCGGCGGACGGGGCGCGGGTGCCGGCGACCGTGGCGTCGGCACCCGCGCACACCTACCTGGAGCTGCCCGGTGGGACGTCGGGGTCCTCGCAGCGGGCGAACCCCTCGGCGGGGCGGCCCGGCTGCGGTCGGACGACGCCGACCAGGGCGAGGGACACGGCGAGGTCGGGCACGAGGGCGTCCACCACCGCCCGACCCCGTCCCGCCGGGTCCGCCGGTGCCATGCCCACCGCGATCACCGCGGCCACCACCAGGGCGGCGGTGATGCCGCCCAGCACGGCCCGGACCGCGCGGCGGGTCGGTGGGGCCGCCGCTGGTCGCGGCTCGTCGTCGGGGCCGGCGGCGGGTGCGGGGACGGCGGGTGCGACGCGCCGGGACGCACCGGCCTCCGCCGTGCTGCCCCTCGCGCTGTCCATCGGGCCGACCGCCGCGCCGTGCACCACGTCGACCGCGGGGCCCACTGGCGCGTCCGCCGTGACGCCCGCCGTGACACCCGCCGCACCGACTGCCACACCCGCCATTGCTTGGACGTCCGCACCGGCCACCGCTTGGACGTCCGCGTCGACTGCCGTGCCGGCCACCGCCCGGTCGTCCGCGTCGACCCCGGCGTCGGCTCCCACCGGGATCGGTGCGCCGGCCGGGTGGTGGGCGGTGTGCCGCCGGGACTTCCCGGCGATCCGGTGCTCGGTCCTGAGCCGGCGCTCCCGCTCGTCGATCCGCCGCCACTCGGCGAGCCACGCCGCGACGTCCCCGGGCGGTTCACCGCAGGCGCGCACGAACGCCTCGACCTGCGCGGCCCGCGTGGGCAGCGTGTCGCGCGTGCACATCATGTGGGCCGTGCTCTTGGGCAGCCGCTGCCTGCCGGCGTTGTTCGACACCGCCTGGAAGGACAGGTCCCTCGACCGGCGCAGCCGGTCCAGCGCTCGGTTGAACCGCTGCCCGTCCTGCGCGCGGCGTGCCCACTCCAGCGGGCGGTCGCTCTCGCTGCGCGACATCGTGCTCGTGCCTCCTCGTCGAGCCGCGTCGGGGTGGTGCCCCTCGATCCGTGTCCGTGCCGGCGACCGGGTCGCCATCTCGCCGATCCCCTCGTCCGGAGGTGCGCCGGGATCAGCGCTGGGCGTGGTCCGGCGAGGGGCCGTGGTCGGCGACCATGCGCAGGACCAGCCTCTTGACCAACGCGGGGAGCCTGCCGATGTGGACGATCGTCAGGGTGGCGGCGAGCACGGACAGGGAGGCGCCCAGCGCGGGCAGGAGGGCGTAGCCGTGGGCGGTCATCAGCCACATGGCGAACCCGATGACGACGGCCGTCGCCAGGACGTGCGCGATGGTGCACGTCGGCGTGGCGGGCGTGGCGGTGGCGCCGCGGCCGGAGAGGGGAACGACGTTGGGGTTGGGGGAGGTCATCACTGTCTCCTGGGTGCGTCGGTGCCGGGCGGAGGCCGTGCACCGTCGTGGGATCGGCCGGGGGGAGGCCATCCGGGGGCGCGCTCGTGGAGCGCGTGTGGTGTGCGTCGGCGGGGGAGCCGACGGCCGCGCGGGATCCGGGTCCGGCGCGGCGGGGGGCGGAGGTGTCAGGGCCGCGTGCGCGGCCGTAACAGCAGCCAGACGCTGCCCGTGGTCGACAGGGCGGCGGCACCCGCGGACACGACGACCGTGCGCATCCCGGAGGGCAGGCCGAGCCCGGTGAGCGCACCGACCACCCAGAGTCCCGCGCACGTCAGCAGCAGCGACAGCAGGACCGAGAACACCAGCCGCCGTTGGTCGACCTCGCGGAACCAGTGGTCGTGGTGCGCGGCCGGCGTCGACGCGCACAGCACGCCGGTGGCCGGTGGGGGGTGACCGGTCGCCCCGTCGGCGGTCCGAGCGGCTGCTCCACCGGCGGTCCAACCGGTCGCCTCGCCGGCGGTCGCGCGGGCCGCCCCGTCGGCGGTCGCATCGGCCGCTCCCGGATCGCGCGCGGCGACCGGCTCGACGCGCGCGGCGGTCCGGCCGGCGGGCGGCCGGGTCCGCTCGGACAGGCGTCGCCACGCGGCGAGCCACGCCGCGACGTGCTCGGGCGGTTCACCGCAGGCGCGCAGGAACGCCTCGACCTGCGTCGCCCGCGTGGGCAGGGTGTCGCGCGTGCACATCATGTGGGCGGTGCTCTTGGGCAACTCGTGCCGGCCCGCGTTGTTGGACAACGCCTGGAAGGACAGGCCCTTCGACCGGCGCAGCCGGTCCAACGCCTGGTTGAACTGCCGGTAGTCCAGCGCGCCGCGCGCCTGGTCCAGCGGCTGCCGCGCCGCGTCGTCGCGGGCGTCGCGCACGGCGGCGCGGATCTGCGCGGACCGGCGGACGGACCGCGCCGCCCGCACCGCTGCCTCGCCGGACCGGCGCGCCACCGACGGCGCGGCCTGCTGCGCGGTCGGCTGCCCGGCCCGCGGCGCGGTGGCGGGCGTGGCCGGCTGAGCGGCCCCCGCCGCGATCGCGGGTGCGGAGCGCGGCGCGCCCCGTTGCTCGGTCGTGGGCGAGGTCGGCGGTGTGGTCCGCGGCGCGACCGGGGGAGTGGTCGGCGGCGAGGGCGCGGTCCGGTGGCGGGGGTGGGCCCGGCCGATCGGCAGGGTGGCGGCCGGGCCGGGCCGGCGGCCCGGCACGAGGGACGTGCCGCTCATGCTGGCCTCCCCCGATGGCGCCGGGACGGTCGGACCCAGGGCGCGCGGGCGGCCCCGCGCGCGACGGGCGCGCCGGTGGCACGGGGGAACGGCGGCACTCGCCGCCGGAAAGCGGGGACGGACACGACAGCTCCTCGTTCTTCGTCGACCCTGGACAGCACTCGGCAGGCGGGAATCCGCGTTCACGACGTGCACCGGAGCGGGGGCCAACCCGACCCGGAGGAACGGCGGGTTCCTCGAAAGCCAATGCGCATCCTAGCGACAACCCCGACCCCGGTGCGGACCCCGAACACCCGGCCCGCCGCGCCGCGCGAGAACGGGGAAGAGCGCGCGGAAGAATCACGACAAGGGGAAAAAGTCCAGGCTTTCGGACGAAATTTCGTCCGGGATCGTCCGGGACGAAGAAAGCGGTACGGCCATACTGAGACTGTGAACTGGGAAAACGTCGTGGTCGGACGTCCCACCAGGCTGGACGGGCGTCTGGCTCGGCTTGTGCTCCCTGGGCTACCGTGTCGGTGCGCCTCCCGCCGCGCCGCAGACGCGAGGCGGGGGCGGACCCGACGCCACGTCCGTTGACCCTGGACAGCATCGGGAGGCGGCGGGCCCTCGGGCCAACGGGGGCCCGCCGCTCACCACCTGCGGAAACAGCGCGGAGTTCCCGGCGCGCGGACATCCGGACGTTTTCGTACGGCCCTTTTCGTAACGTTCCCGCCCCGCCCGGCTACACCTCTCGGGAGGGGTTCCCGCGCCCGGGGTCGAACCGCGCAGGCGGTCGGTCCGTGCCTCCCGGCGAAGGGTGGTGGAGGGGTGGTCGCGCCGATCGGGAGACGCACATCACACGCCGGTGACGCCAGTATTCCACCGGTCGCGGAATCGCGAGGGGTGAGGACGCGTGCAGGACGCTTGTCCGGTTGTCCGCGGGCGAATGCCCGGCGCATTCCGCATTCCTGCGGGACCGCGCGGCTCACGGTGGCTGACGCGCCGGGTGTTCCGGGTGCGCGGAATGACCGTCGGGCCCTCGTCTTCGCCGAGTCCGCTCATCGGGACATCCCACGTCGCGCTTTCCGATTTCGCATTCCCGGTGCGCCGGCCGGCGCGCCAAGGCGCGTGGCTCCGACCGGTGTGGCGGGAGCGCGTGGTGCCGAGCGGTGGGCAGCGGGGGCGCGTGGTCCCGGCCGGTGCGTGGCGCGCGGTTCAGCCGCTGGTGGCGCTCGGCAGCATCGCCGGGCACCCCGACGTCGCGTAGGCCGGGTCGTACTCGAAGTGCCACTCCTCGTTCTGGTACCGGCGGCACCAGCCGAGCGCGTTGCCGTTGTGCTCCACCCAGGCCGCCGACTCCAGCGGCTGGATGTCCACCGCGAGGCCCTTCACGTGCATGGACTTCTCCGGGGGCAAAACGTACCGCGCGGCCAGCTCCGCGGTGCCGAACCGCTGCACGGCGTCGGCGAACTCCCGCTGCTGCTGGCCGACGCTCCGCTTGCCGTCGTTGAGGCACAGCGTGACGCCCCGGGCGCCCGCCTCGGTCCGCAGCCGCTGCCAGGCGGCCAGCACGTCCGGGCGCAGCCCCTCGGCCTGCTCGTCGACGTACCGCTGGTCGATCGGGCAGGCCGGTCCCGTCTCCGGGCCCGGCACCTCGTCCAGGATGGCCACCGGCCGCCCCGCCTGCCGGTCGTAGGCGAGCGTGACCCGGCCGGTGGCGTGCAGCGCGACGGCGGCGGCCGTCGCGAGCACCAGCACCAGCAGGACGCCGATCACGGCACGCCGCCCGCCGGTGGAGGGGCCGCCGGTGGAGCGGTCGCGGGCGGAGAGGTTGCGGGCGGAGAGGTTGTCGGCGGGGTGGCTGGAGGAGTTCGGCACTGGGTCGAAACTACCATCGGCGACGCGGGCGGCCGGCGTGAGCGGCGCTGGTCACAGCCGGTCCGGGCGGGTGGCGCGGGGCGGCGCGTCAGCGGGGTGACCGGGCGAGGTACACGGTGCTGGTCGCCTCGCGGCCCTGGAGGGGGTTGGGGAAGCGGACGACCTCGGCGCGGGCGTGGGCGAAGTGCTCGGCGAGCGTCGCGGTGTAGTCGTCGTCCGGCGGCTCGTTGGACCACAGCGCGAACACGCCGTCCGGGTGGAGGCGTCCGGCCACGCGCCGCACGCCGTCGGGCTCGTAGAAGTCGGCGTTCGACGGGTGCAGCAGGTGCCGCGGCGAGTGGTCGATGTCCACGACGATCGCGTGGAAGCGCCGGTCGGGCGTCGCCGGGTCGAACCCCGTGGAGCGCGCCATCGCGAAGAAGTCGCCGTGGACGAGGTGACAGCGCGGGTCGGCGGCCAGCTCCGCGCCACCGGGCAGCAGGCCGCCGCGGTGCCAGTCGATGACCTCGGCGAGCGCGTCGACGACGAGCAGCGAGCGGACGTCCGGGTTCTCCAGCGCGGTGCGTGCGGTGTAGCCGAGGCCGAGTCCGCCGACGACGACGTCCAGCGGCGCGGGCAGGCCGTCGAGGGCGAGCCGGGCCAGCGCCACCTCGGACGTGGTGAACAGGCTCGACATCAGGAACTCGTCGTTGAGCTTGATCTCGTGGACCTCGCGGTCGAAGGTGGGGTCCCAGCGGCGGCGCAGGACCAGTTCGCCCAGGGGCGTGCGACGCCAGTCCAGCTCCTCGAAACGCGCACCCATGTCCGTGGCCTCCGGTCGGGTCGGCGGCGGCCGTGAACGGGGTCCGGGGTGGACCTGCGGTGCGGTGGGCGCCGGGTGGCCACCATGATCGCAGCACCCACCGGCGCACGCCGGGCGGACGCGCCGAACGCACCGCCACGCTCGCCCACCCGCTCGCCTCCGCCTCCGCACCACCCCGCCTCACCCGCTCACCTCCGCCCCACCCTGCCCACGCCCCACCCTGCCCACGCCCCGCCTCCGGCCCGGCCCGGCCTGCCCGCCGCTCCCTGTCGCCCGCCGCCCGAACGCGGCGGCCCGAACGGCACGTGCCCGGCCTTCGGCGTCCCGCGCCGAACGCCCCGACCCGGCCCCCGTCACCGCGTACGATCGACCCTTCCGACGAACGGACGAGGGGTCTGGCGGGGATGGCGGCTCGGTACCTGGTGTCACCGACCGCGCGGCGCGCCCACCGGACCATCACCTCCGCCCTGCACGCCGCCGCCGGCTCGCGCAGGGCCGCGGTGATCGAGGTCGAGCCGGGCTCCTACCCGGAGGCGCTGGTCGTCCGGGGCGACGTCGAACTGGTCTGCCGCGGCGCACCCGGCTCGGCGGTCGTCGGCCGCACCGGCGAGCCCGCGCTGGAGGCGTCCGGCGCGGTGCGGGTCGTCGGCCTGGCGTTCACCGGCCGCGGCGGCGACGTCGTGGTGTGCGCCGGCGGGACGCTCACCGTCGAGCACTCGACCGTCCAGGCGTTCGACGGCGTCAGCCTGCACGCGCGGGCCGGCAGCGCCGTCACGCTGCGGGACAGCGCGATCGCCCACGGGCGGGCCTTGTTCGCCGGCGCGGTGGGGCTGGTCGAGCGGTGCCGGTTCACCGACGCCGCGGACAACGCGCTCGCCGCGATCGAGGGCGCGGACGTCCGGGTCGTGGACAGCCGGTTCGCCGACAGCCGCATCCACGGGGTCCGGGTGAGCGGGTCGCGGGTCCTCGTCTCCGGCTGCGAGCTGACCGGCACCGGCAACTCCGCCATCGCCGCGGACGGCGCGGCCGACCTGACCGTCCTCGGCTGCCGGATCACCGCCGTGCACGGCGCCGGCATCTCGTACGCGGAGCAGTCGCGCGGCCTGGTCGAGGACGTCGAGGTCGTCGACGCGGAGCACGGCCTCGTCACGGCGAGCGGCGCGAACCCGGTCGTCCGGCGCGGCCGGTTCACCGGCTGCCGCGACACCGGCATCAACGCCAACTCCCAGGGCCTGGGCCGGTTCGAGGACTGCCGCGTCGTCGGCGCGGGCAACGTCGCGGTGTTCTCCACCACCGGCGGCGCGCCGGACGTGCGCGGCTGCCACATCTCCGACGGCAACGTCGGCATCGCCGTCGACCACGCGCGCGGTCGCTTCCGCGACGTCGTGATCCGCGACCTGACGAGCGCGGCGGTGCGCCTGCTCGACGAGGCGACCGGCGCGTTCGCCGGCCTCGACGTGGAGCGCTGCCCGACCGGCCTGGAGGCGATCGGCGGCGGCGGCACGAAGGCCGAGGTGGTCGACAGCGGCTTCCGGGACTTCAGCATCGCCGCCGTGACGGTCATCAAGCAGTCGCGGATCACGCTGCGGCGGGTGGTCGGCGAACGCGGTGTCGTCGGGTGCGGGGTGGGCGAGGAGGGCCGCCTGCTGGCGTACGACTGCCGGATGTCGGACATGGACGTCGGCGGGGTCGTCGCGTTCGGCAAGGCGGTGTTGACCGTTCGGAACCTGAAGGTGGTCGGCGGGGGCGAAATCGGGCTGTGCGGCCGGGATTCGGCGTACTTGGACGTGACGGACGGCGAGTTCGCCGACGCGACCGTGGCGGGCATCGGCCTGACGGACACGTGCAGCGGGCAGTTGGTGAACTGCTCCGTCACGGGCGCCAACGGCGTGGGCGTCATGCACAACGGGCTGTTCCAGCTCGACGTGCGCACGGCGCTCCCGGTCAAGCGGGCTCCGTCGACGCCGTCGTCCGACGTGCCGACGACGATCAACAACTTCTACGGCCCCGTCTTCCACGGACCGGTGCGGGACGTGCAGCTCGCCTGGAACAACGACAACGTGTCGCAGCGGCAGTCCTCGCCCTTCGAGGTCGGCGTGGGCGTGCCGGGCAGGCGGTCCGAGTTCCGCGGGCTGCACGCGGCGCTGCGGGACCGCGTCGGGATCGGCGGGCCCGCGTCGGCGCTGCACCGGGCCGGACCCGGTGTGGCGCAGTCGTTCCGCGGCACGTCGCCGGGGCACGACTGGGTGCTGTGCGCGGTGCCGGACCACCCGCCCGTCGCGGTGGCCGAACCAGTGTGGGAAGCGCTGCACGTCGCCGTGCTCGTCGAGGACCCGTTGGGCGCGTTGGGCCTCCCGGTGGCCGACGAGCCGTCCGACGGAGTGGCGAGCCGGGTGGTCGACGGCCGCACCGGGCGGGTGGCGCTGGTCGGGGGCGCCTGGGGGGACGGGCGGCTCGTGCGGTCCGGTGACACCTGGACGTGGGAGCCACTCCCGAGCGTCGGCTCGGACGCCCCGGGCGCGGTGGTCCCGTGGCCGGTGCGGCCCGCCTTCCTGCGGGTGCGGGCGCTCGCCCGGCTGCCCTGGGCGATGCGCGGCGGTCGGGAGGTGTCCGCGGAGCGCGCCCGCCTGCTCGTGGCCGCACTGCCCGGCGACGACCTCACCGCGGCGCTGCGGGAACCGCTCCGCCGGCGCGGCGCGAACCCGCCGGACGCGGTCTGGGCACCGGGCCCGAACCGCAACGCGCTCGACGCGTTCGGCTGCTCGACCACGCTCGCCGACGCCGACGGCCCCGTCCTCACCGGCGAGGTGCTGCTGGCGCTGCCGACCACCGCCGAACCCGCGATCGCGGCCTGCGCCGAGCTGCGCGTCGAGCGACCCGCCGCACCGGGCCGCCTGACGTGGCCGGAGCTGTCGCGGTTCCTCGCGGTCGCTTGGCGCACGGCGACCGAGGTGCTGCCCGGACTGGTCGAGCCCGATCCCCGTGCCCTGCGCTGGGCCGCGCCGCCGACCGTCGAGCTGAGCCTGACCGCGGACCGCCCGGACGCCGTGCCGCTGGCCGACGTGGTCGACCTCGCGTCGCTCGGCGACCGCGCGGGCGGGCCGCCGAACGGGCTCGCGGTGACGGTCACCGCGCCCGCCCGGCTGCCACCGGCGGACCGGGCGGCGCACACCCGCCGGGCGCTGGTCCACGTGCTGCGGGCGGCGGGTTTCCCGGAGGTCGCCGACGCCCACGTCCGAGCCGCCGCACCGTAGGCTGTGCCCGTTGTCCGAGAAGGGGGTAGGCATGTCCGACGGTGCGGATGCGGTGACCAACCACCACGGCCCGGTCTTCCACGGCGACGTCAAGGACGCGCAGCTCGCCTGGAACAACACCACCGTGATCCAGAACCAGGCGCACACCGAGCAGGTCGCGCCGGGGTTCGAGGACGTCGCCCGCGTGGTGGCGGACGTGCTGGGCAGGCTCTCCGACCTCGGCCTGCCGGCGGCCGACGAGCGGGACGCGGCGGAGAACGCGCACGCCGTGCTCGCGGAGGTCGTGCGCCCCGAGCCGGACCCCGGCGTGATCCGGCGTGGCCTGACCGCGATCAAGGGCACGTTGGCGCAGCTCGCGGCGGGCCTGGTGGCCGGCGCGGCGGACGGTTCGACGGAGCTGGCCAGGGAGCTGGTGAAGTCGCTGGGGCAGCTCGGACCCGGCTGACCCCGGTCGGTGCCGGGACCCGCCGGCGTCAGCCCGCGACCCGCAGGACCGCCTTGCCGCGCAACCGGCGGTCGGCCGGCAGCGCCGGCGCCTCGCCCGCGCGCGTCCACGGCGGCCGGTGGCCGACCTGCGGGCGCAGCCGGCCCGACGCGCACCGGGGACGCCGCCGGATGTGATGCGCGCCAACACGGCCACCGGCACCTGCGACCGGACCCGCGAGCACATCGACCACATCGAGTCGTCCCGGCGGGACCACGAAGCCCGGCGGGCGGACTGACGCCGGCACCGGCGCGGCAACGCCGCACCGATTGCTCACGGCGACGGTCTGGTGTACCCGGAAAACAGCGCTCCAACCCGGACGACACCCGACCCGGTGAATGTGTGGTCGCGTCGTTCCCGCGCCGACACCCAGGGTATCCGACACCCACTTCGGACGAGTGGGAGTCATCATGGAGCACCACGACGACGTGCCGACGCGAATTCCCTTTGCCGGCACCGAGAACCAGCGCAAGTGCCGACGGGTCCGACGGGCCGCCGGCAAGGTCGCGGCGTGCGCCGCGGTGATCGCCCTGGCCGGTACCGGGCTCGCCGGGCAGGGCCACGCCCAGGTGGCCGCCAACGCCGTGCACGACGAGGCGGCCGACGCCGTCCAGCGGGTCGTCGACCTGGTGAACGCCGAGCGCGGCAAGGCCGGTTGCGGTCCGCTGCGCGCGGAGGGCAAGGCCCGGTCCGCCGCGCAGTCGCACGCCGACGACATGGCCGCGCGCGGCTACTACGACCACACCAGCCCGGAGGGCGCGGACGCGGGCGACCGCCTCGACGCCGCGGGCTACCGCTGGCGGAAGTGGGGCGAGAACATCCACAAAGGACCGTCGAGCCCCGAGGACGCGGTGCGGGACTGGATGAACAGCGCGGAACACCGCGCCAACATCGTCAACTGCGACTTCAACGACCTCGGTGTGGGCGTGAACCACAAGGCCAACGGGCCGTGGTGGGTGCAGGTCTTCGCGTCCTGACGCGCGAGCGGGCGGCACGTCGCGGGAGGCCGTCGCCCACGGGACGACGTCACAGGACGCCGTCGCCCGCGGGGCACGGCTCTCCCGCCGGGTTCCGCCACGTGACCGGCAACCGGAGCGGCGACTTGGCGGGCGAGTCGTCCTCCCAGGGCAGGGACCGGGGATCGGCGGTCAGCTGGAGGTGCGGGAACCGGTCGAGGACGGCCGCGAGGCCGACCGCCAGCTCGGCCCGCGCGAGGTGGGCGCCGAAGCAGTTGTGGACGCCGCGCCCGAACGCCAGGTGGGGGTTGGGCGCGCGCCGCAGGTCCAGCCGGTCGGGTTCGGCGAAGACGCGCTCGTCGCGGTTGGCGGACGCGATGGAGGGCACCACCGCTTCACCGGCGCGCACGACCCGATCGGCGATCTCGACCTGCTCCTCCGCCAGCAGCACGACGTTGGCGTTCATCACCGGCAGGTGGCGCAGCAGCTCCTCGACCGCGGTGGGCATGATCTCCGGGTGCCGCCGGAGGTCGGCGAGCCGCGCGGGGTGGGTCAGCAGGACCAGCAGCGCGTCGGCGAGGAACATCGTCGTCGTCCGGTACCCCGCGACGAGCATGGACAGCGTGAACGCGAGGACGTCCTCCTCGGCGAGGTCGCCCGCGTCCCACCGGCGCACGAGGTCGGTGAGGACGTCGCGGCCGGGCTCGCGGCGCTTGCGCTCGGCCAGGTCCAGCGCGTAGGAGCGGAGGAAGCCGGTGACCGACCGGCCGGCCTCCAGGGTCAGCAGCGCGCCGAGCGCCGCGTCCGCCGGGCCGAGGAACAGGTCGCGCTCCGCGTACGGGATGCC
This sequence comes from Saccharothrix australiensis, assembly GCF_003634935.1. NCBI lineage: Bacteria > Bacillati > Actinomycetota > Actinomycetes > Pseudonocardiales > Pseudonocardiaceae > Saccharothrix > Saccharothrix australiensis. The sequence goes on along the minus strand of NZ_RBXO01000001.1, from coordinate 5,697,576 downwards.
GACCAGCTCGCACATCACCAGCAGCGGGAACGGCTCGGCGAACCCGGTGACGAGGTCGCCGGAGTCGGACCCGGCGGCCAGGTCGTCGAGCAGCCGGTCGGCGAGGGCGCGCAGCCGGGGTGCCAGCGCCTCGACCGCCTTCAGGCCGAAGGGCTCCGCGACGGCTCGGCGCAGCGCGCGGTGGCCGGGTCCGTCCAGCTCCATCATCGTGACCAGGCGCGGTGCGTCGCCGGGCGGCGCACCGGGCGGCCACGCGGTGATGTCGGGGCGGATCAGCCTCGGGTCGGCGAGCGCGGCGCGGACGTCCTCGTAGCGGGTGAGGTACCAGGCGACGCCGTCGGAGCCCAGCCGCACCGGGGCGACCGGGGTGTGCGCGCGCAGCCGGGCGCACTCGGCGGGCGGGCCCATCGTGCCGGGCTCGGGCAGCGGGAGGTCGGAAACCGGAGGCGCCGGCGCGTCGCGCGCGGGACCACCGGGCGCGTGACCGCCGTTCACCGGGTTCCCCCCACCGCGTCCCCCGCGGCGGCGGTGCCCCGGACGGCGCCGCCGTCGGGCCGGGTCAGGTAGCCGGAGGCGAAGAAGTAGTCGAGGTAGCGGTCCAGCAGCTCGTCGTCGACCGGCGGGCACCGCAGGCCGCTGTCCGCCAGCGCCGCCTCCACGGCGGACCGGCCCAGCACGGGGAACGTGCCCTCGAAGTACATCTCCTTCACCGAGATGTCCGCCTTGTGCCCCCGGTCGACGCACAGCGGGACGAAGGGCGCGGTGGGGCTGGTCGGGTCGGCCTCGACGTGCCGCACCAGTTCGCCCACCCACTCGGGGTAGGGCAGGGTCGTGATGTCGTACCCGGCCGCGCGCATCCGGTCGAGCAGGTCCGCGAAGGTCGCCGGGCGCGGGTTGGTCAGGTGGTAGGTCCGGTGGTCGGGCGTGCCGCTCGTCGCGATGTGCACGATCGCGTCGGAGACGTGGTCGACCGGCACGAAGTCCAGCGGCAGCGGGATGTCCGGCGCGAGCCCGGTGTCCGCCACCACCCTGATCAGCGAGCAGATCGCGGTCTCGGTGTTGCACTCGCCGCCCGCCTGGTCGCCGGTGACCTCGTAGGGCCGGTAGACCGCCACCGGCAGGCCCTGGTCGGCGGCGTCGCGCAGCAGCCGCTCGGCGACCCACTTGCTCTCCGCGTAGCCCATCGTCAGCCGGTCGGCGTGGTCCAGCGGCCGGTCCTCGGCGACGTGCCGCACGCCCGCCGTGCCGAACCCGGCGACGACCGCGATGGTGGACAGGAAGTGCACGGGCACCCGGCGCGGCGCGGCGAGCCGGACGACCTCGCGCGTGCCGTCGACGTTGACCGACCGCAGCGCCCGGTACGGGTACAGGAAGTTGACCCGCGCGCCGGCGTGGACGACCAGGTCCAGGCGGCGGGCGAGGTCCGCCGCGTGCCGGGCGTCCAGGCCGAGCAGCGGCCGGCCGAGGTCGGCGGGGAAGCAGGTGACGCGGTCGGCCGCGTGGTCGCCGCCCAGGCCGTACCGCGCGAGGTTGGCCCGCACGCGGCGGGTGGCGTGCCCGCGGTCCCGCGCCCGGACCGGGCAGTGCACCTCCGCGCCGGTGCGCCGCAGCAGCCGGTCCAGCAGGAACGCCCCGATGAACCCGCTCGCGCCGGTGAGCAGCACGTGCCGGGGGTCGTGCACGCGCGGCGGCGGCCCCTGTCGGCGGGGCAGGCGGAAACCCAGCTCCGCCTCCGCCGTGAAGTCGACGGCCGGGCCCGCCCGGTCCGGCGTCCGGGGCCGCTCCACCGCCCTCCGCACGGCCGCCGTGAAGCCGGCCGGCGTCGGGTCGTCCAGCAGTTCGCGGATCAGCGCGCTGCCGTGCCGCGCGTCGACCCCGAACGCGGTCAGCGTCCGGTTGACGACCTCGGCCGCCAGCAGGGAGTCGCCGCCGAGGGCGAAGAAGTCGTCCGCCTCGCCCACCGGTACGCGCAGGACCGCCTGCCAGACCGCGGTGACGGTCTCCCGAGGCCCGTCGCCGCGCGGCGCGGGCACGGTCGCGGGCACCGCCGCGGGCCGGTCGGCGAGCAGGGCGCGGAGCCTGCCCCGGTCGACCTTGCCCGCGCCGTTGACGGGGAACGCGGGCAGCTCGACCAGCCGGGACGGCACGGCCGACGGCGGCAGCCAGGTGGCCAGGTCCCGGCGGACCAGGTCGACGCGCACCCCCGCGCCGGGCCGGGCCGGGGTGACGTACCCGACCAGCGTGCCACCGGACAGCTCCACGACCGCCTCGCCGACGTCGGCGTGCGCCCGGATGCGCGCCTCGACGCCGTCCAGCTCGATCCGGTGGCCGCGCAGCTTGACCTGCCGGTCCGCCCGGCCGCGGTACTCCAGGTCGCCCGTGGCGAGCCGCACCACCCGGTCGCCGGTGTCGTAGAGCACGGCGCCGGGCTCGACCGGGCTCGACCGGAACCGCCGCCCGGTGAGCGCCGGGTCGCCGAGGTAGCCCAGGGCGAGACCCGCGCCGCCGACCAGCAGGTCGCCCTCCTCGCCGACGCCGGCGGGCGTGCCGTCGGCGCGCACCACGTGGCACGAGCAGTGCTCCAGCGGGCGGCCGATCGGCACGGCGGTGGCGTCGGCGGGCAGCCGGCGCACGTCGTACGCCGTCGTCACCACGGTGTTCTCGGTGGGGCCGTAGAAGTTGACGACCGCGGTGCCGGGGCACGCGGACAGGACGGTCCGCGCCAGCTCCGGGTCCATCGCCTCGCCGCCGGCCGACACGAACCGCAGCGCGCGCAACGCCGCCGGCCGGACGCGGGCGACGTGGTGGAACACGCCCGTGGTCAGGTAGGCGATCGCGACGCCCTCCGCGCGGAGCACGCGTTCCAGGGCGTCGGGCGACAGCAGGTCCGCGCGGTCGACCGGCACCAGGCACGCGCCGTTGAGCAGCGGTGGCCAGACCTCGATGGTCGACGCGTCCGACGACAGCGCGTAGCCGTGCAGCACCCGGTCGCCGGGCCGGGGCCGCTGGCCCACGAGGTCCGAGCGGGCCAGCGCGACGACGCCCCGGTGCGGCACGGCGACCGGTTTCGGCCGGCCCGTCGAGCCGGAGGTGAACATGACGTAGGCGCAGTCGTCGGCGGTGACCCCCGGCGGGCGCACGGCCTCGGCCGGCGGGTCCGGGCGGGCCTCGTCGACGGGGACGCGGGTCCGCAGCCGCCGGACGCGGCACGTGCTGCCGGGCAGCGTCACCACGGTGTGCACGCCCGCGTCGTCGGCCATCGCCTGCTGCCGGGCGGGCGGTGCGGTGTCGTCGAGCGGCACGTAGGCCGCACCGGCCTTGAGGACGCCGAGGAACGCCACCGGCGCGTCCAGGCCGCGCGCGCCGACGACGCCCACGCGGTCGCCCCGCACGACCCCCGACCGGCACAGGCGCGCGGCGAGGGCGTCGGAGCGCCGTCGCACCTCGCCGTAGGACAGCCGCCGCCCGCCGTGCGTGGCGGCCGTCGCGTCGGGCGCGGCGGCGGCTCGGGCGTCGAACAGGCCGTGCACGGTGTCGGTCGCGGGTCCGGACGCGGCGGTCCGGGCGGCTCCGCGGTCCGTCGCGACCACCGCCGCCTCCGGCGGTTCCATCGGCGTCAACCGAAGTTCTCGGCGAAGGCCGCGAAGTCCGCCGTGCGCCAGTGCTGCGGCCGCATCCGGAAGGCGACGTCCTCGGCGAGCTGCGCGCGGTTGGCCGCCAGGTACTTCTCGGCGGTCGTCGGGTCGAGGTAGCGCCGGGCCAGCGCCTCGAAGTCGGCGGCGTCCAGCGGGTCGTCCACGGCGACGACCGGACCCTCGACGCTGACGTAGCGGTAGGGCGGCGTCTCGTGCTGCGCGCAGAGGGAGAACCGGCCCGACTCGCGGATCAGCTTGGCCTTCAACGAGGACCGCCCGGTCTGGACGAGCACGTCGCCACCGGGCTCGTAGGAGTACCACACCGGCACCAGCAGCGGTGCGCGGTCGCCGCGCCCGTCGGTGACGCCCAACACGCCCACCCGCGCTTCGTGGAGGAACGCCTCCCGATCGCCGCGTGACATGGACAGCTCCATAACGCCCCCCGAATCCCCTGTCGTCACAACCGCTCGCTTCGACGCTTGACCGAAGTGCACCCCGGATCACGCGGGTTCGCGGGAAGGTGCACACGAAAGGGGACACGGCGGACGTTTCGGCCGGCGCGGGCGTCGCACACGGAAGCGTGAGGAGTTCCGCGTCCGTCATGACGCTCGGTGTCCGTTGGCCCGCCGAGGGAACTCGTCCGGGGGCATCGGCGCGGCTCGGCTCGGGGGCGGTCACGGGCGGGCGCGGCGGAACGGCAACCACCCGATCGGGCTCGGCCACGGTGACCAGGGACCCGCGCGGCGGCACCCGGTGGGCCCGCGGCCGGGGTGATCCGCGGTGGACCGCCCGCCGCGCACGCGCGGTGCGGCACGCCACCCGGACGGCGCGCGGTCGTCGTCCGGGTGGGTGACCGGCGGTCAGCGGCAGGACTCGTCGCGGAACCGCGCGCCGGACCAGAACCGCAGCACGTCCCGGTTGAAGTCCGCCGGCCGCTCCCAGTTCGCGGAGTGCCCGCACCGGTGGTACACCAGCGTGTCCGCGGCCGGCAGGTGGGCGGCGACCACCCGGAGGACCGGCGGCGGCAGGTAGAGGTCGGCGTCGCCGGTGATGATCAGCGTCCGCGCGGACAGCGTCGCCAGCCGGGTCCAGTCGATCGGCTCGGACAGCTCCTGGCTCTCCACCGCGTGCCCGCCCAGCGAGAGGTCGGAGATCTCCTTCCACCGCCGCGCGCCCCCCTCGTTCGCGGCGCGGTAGTGCGGGCTCAGCTCCAGGAAGTCGTGCGGCATGGCGTCGAAGCCGGGCGGGCGCAGCTGTTCGGTGACCCGCTTGTACTCCGGGTCGGAGATGCCCATGAAGCTGCTCAGGATCACCAGGCTGAGCAGCCGCCGGGGGTGCCGCAGCGCGTAGTCGGTCGCGTAGTAGCCGCCCAGCGCCGCGCCGAGGAGGTGGAACCGCCGCAGGCCGAGGTGCTCGACCAGGGCGTGCAGGTCGTCCGCGCCGACACCGGGGCGGCCGGGCTCCGGCGGCGTCGAGTTGTAGTGGCCGCGCCGCGAGTACGCGACGACCCGGTAGCCGGCGCGGGCGAACACCGGCTGCTGGTACGGCCACGACAGGGCGCTGCCGCTGCCGGGGTGCACGAGCACCACCGCCGGGCCGTCACCGCCGGTGTCCCAGTACCACAGGCGTGCGCCGGGCACGTCCAGGAAGCCCTCCTCGGCGGGGGCCTGGGCCGGTACCGGTTCGGGGACGTACGGGCCGCACCGGTGCTCGGCGTGCTTCGGGGTGGCGAGCGCCTGCTCGGCGGTGAACGCCGTCGCGGCGACCGCCGCGGAGGCCAGGACGGCGCGGCGGGCGACTCGTCCCCGGTGCGCGCCGCCGGGGTCGGGCGAGTTGGTCATGTGGTTCCCGTGGTCGTCGGTGTGGTGTGTCGGCGCACGCCGGGTGTCGGCGGCGCGGTGCGCCGGCGCACGCCGGGTCGGCGGTGCGCGGCGCGATCGGCCGGATACCCCTAGTCGGTGCGGTACACCTGCTCGAAGCGGCCGTTGCCGAAGGTGCGGCCGGGGAAGTCCTGGTTGGGCCAGCCGCCGGTCCGCACGTGGTGCGCGTTCTCGACGTTGGCGAAGAACGGGATGATCCACCCGCCGCGCTCGTACTGGATGTCGTACACCCGCCGGGTGAGCGCGACGCGCTCGGCCTCGTCGGTGGTCGCCTGCGCGCGCTCGTGCAGGCCGCGCAGCTCGCCGAGGTCGGGCTCGGCGGGGTGGGTCAGGGTCGTGGTGTCGCTGAGGTCGGTGAGCGCCAGCAGGGTCAGGAAGTCGCCCTGCGGCGGCCACTTGTCCACCGAGAACGGCCAGTGGTGGAAGTTCGGCCCGAACAGCGTGGCGGTGTCCACCTGGCGCACCCGGACCGTCATCCCGATCTCGGCGGCGTTCTCGGCCAGCACCGTGCACATCGACACGGCCTCGGTGGACACCGGGCCGGTGACCAGCTCGACCTCCACGCCCTCGTGGCCGGCCGCCTTGAGCAGCGCCCGCGCCCGGTCCAGGTCGCGTGCGCGCACCAGCGAGCCGGGGTAGCCGGGCGCGAACGGCTCGGGCAGGTCGTTGGCGACCACGCCCCGGCCGGACAGGCACGCGGTCAGCGCCTGCTCGCGGTCGATCGCCAGCCGCAGCGCCTGGCGCACGCGGACGTCGTCGAACGGCGGCTGCCGCATGTTCATGTAGATCCCGGTCCACGCGCCGGTCCGCGATTCCAGCAGCCGCAGGTCCCGGTGCCGCTCGATGGTCGGCAGCTGCGCGTACGGGAGCAGGTTGATCGCGTCCACCTGCCCGGTGACCAGCGCGTTGAGCCGCGCCGAGTCGTCGTTGACGACGGTGACGACCAGCTCGTCCAGGTAGGGCTTGGGACCGAGGCCGGGCGGCGCGGGCGTGTCGCTGGGCTGGGCGGGCCCGTCGGCGTCCCAGTAGTCGGCGAACCGCTCGCACACCCACTGGCGGTTCGGGGTGAAGCTCTTGTGCTTGAACGGTCCGGTGCCCACCGGGCGGCGCGGGTCGAACCCGACCGGCACGACCTTGAACGGGCTCGCCAGCGCGGTGGCGAAGGTGGCGTTGGGGCGCAGGAGCTTCATGCGCAGCGTGCGCGCGTCGAGCTTGGTGAACCCGTCGAGGTCGACGAACGCCTTGAACTTGCCCACGGTCACCGCGCCGGGCAGTGAGAAGGTGCGCTGGAAGGTGAAGATCAGGTCGTCGACGTCGAGGGTCTTGCCGTCGTGGAACTCGATGCCCGGTCGGAGGCGGATCGTCCACTCGTCGCCGGCGGGGTTGGGCTCGATCAGCTCGGCCATCCGGAGGTGGTAGCCCATGTCGTTGCCGAAGTCGGCGAGCTGGTCGTGGAGGGCGCGGGCCATGAAGCTCACCGGGATGCTGTTGAGCAGCATCGGGTCCAGGGTGTCGGAGCCCTTCGCGCCACCGGTCGCGACCGTGAGCGTGCCGCCGCGCCGGGGTGTGCCGGCGGTCCGCGCGCCGTCGCCACCGCAGGCCGTCAACGCCGGTGCTGCGGTGGTCAGCCCGAGCGCGGCGGCGGTGTTCAGGAAGGCGCGCCGGGTGAAGCCTTCGGCCGGCCTCGTGGTCATGCGCGGTCCTCCCGTGACGGCGGTGCGGGCGGAACACCCGGTGGCGTGGTGTCGGGGTCCGGTGGGGCGGCCGGCGAGGCCGGTGTGGTGGCGTCGGGGTCCGGTGGGGCGGCCGGGGACCCCGGTGGCGCGACCGGGGACCCTGGTGGCGCGGCGGCCGGGTCCGTCGGTGCGGCGTCGAACGCCCGGCCGGCCGCGACGAGCGCCCTGGTGAAGGGGTCGCCGGGGTGGTCGAGCACGTCGTCCACCGGACCGCTCTCGACCAGCCGGCCGGCGCGCATCGCGACGACCCGGTCCGCGACCGCGCGGACCAGCGCGAGGTCGTGCGTCACGAACAGCAGCGCCAGCCCGTCCTCCTCCTGGAGCCGGCGCAGCAGCCGCACGATCGACGCCTGCACGGACACGTCCAGCGCCGAGGTGACCTCGTCGCAGATCAGCACCTCGGGGCGGCACACCAGCGCCCGCGCGATCGCGACCCGCTGGCGCTCGCCCCCGGAGAGCTGGTCGGGGCGGCACGACGCCACCGCCGGCGAGAGCGACACCCGGTCCAGCGCCTCCGCCACGGCGTCACCGATCGGCGACGCCGTGCCCCGTCGCGCCTTCCAAGCGTTCTTGGGGTACAGCACCTCCAGCGGCTCCCGCAGGATCTCGCCGATCGTGCGACGCGGGTTCAGCGAGTTGTAGGGGCTCTGGAAGACGTACTGCACGGCGCGGCGCAGCTCCGGCGGGCGGTCGCGGGCGCGGGTGGCCAGCTCGGCTCCCCGGAACGCGATCCCGCCGCTGTGCCGGTGGTGCAGGCCGATGACGCTGCGGGCGAGCGTGGTCTTGCCACTGCCCGACTCGCCGACCAGCGCCAGGCACTCCCGCTCGGCCAGCGCCAGCGACACGCCGTGCAGCACCTGCCGCTCGCCGTGGAACGCGTCGAGGTCCGCCACCCGCAGCAGCACCCCCGGCCCCGGTCCGGCACGGGGCGCGGGCGGGCGCGGCGCGGTCGTGGCCCGCCCGGCCCGGTGGGCGCGCAGGCAGCGCGCGACGTGGCCGGGTCCGACCTCGACCGGTCCCGGCGCGGTGGTGGCGCACTCGGCGACGGCGTCCGCGCAGCGCGGGTGGAACGCGCACCCGGCCGGCCGCCGTCCGGGCGGCGGTGGGTCGCCGGGGATCGCGGCCAGGTCCCGCCGCCGCGACACCGACGGCACGGCGGCCAGCAGCGCGCGGGTGTAGGGGTGGGCGGGCGCGCCGAAGACCCGCGCGGCGGGGCCGCTCTCCACGACCCGGCCCGCGTACATCACCAGGACGCGGTGCGCCAGGCCGGCGACCACCGCCATGTCGTGGGTGACGTACAGCGCCGCGACGCGGTGGGTCGCGCACAGGTCCCGCACGGTGCCCAGCACCCGCGACCGGGTGGTCACGTCCAGCCCGGTGGTCGGCTCGTCCAGCACGATCACCCGTGGCCGCAGCAGGAACGCCATCGCCAGCGCGACGCGCTGCTGCTGCCCGCCGGAGAGCTGGTGCGGGAAGCGGTCCAGGAAGGCGTCGCCCTCGTCGCCCAGCCCGACTTCACCCAGCCCGGCCTCGCCCAGCCCGACTTCGCGCAGCGCGGCGCGGACGCGGGCGGCCCGCTCGGACCGGGACAGCCCCGGCCGGTGGAACTCGAACAGCTCGGTCAACTGCGGGCGCAGCCGCAGCGCGGGGTTGAGGGCCATCGACGGGTCCTGCGGCACGTACGCGACCGTGCTGCCGCGCAACGCCGCGAGCCGGTCGCGGCCCAGGCCGACGACTTCCTGCCCGTCCACCACCACGCTGCCGCCGACGATGGCCGCGCCGCGCCGCGCGTGGCCGAGCAGCGCCACGCCGACGGTGGTCTTGCCGGAACCCGACTCGCCGACCAGGCCCACCACCTCGCCCGCCTCGATGGTGAAGTCCACCAGGTCGACCACGTCCACGCCGCGCCCGTCGAGGTCCACGCGCAGGCCCCGCACCTCCACCGCGCTCACGGGGCCACCCGCCGGGGCGGGACGCCGGCGACCGCGCGGGCGAAGCCCTCGGTCACCAGGTTCGTGCCGAAGGTGAAGACCGCGACGCACAGCAGGGGCGCCACGACGCCCCACGGCTGCAGTGCCAGGCCCTGGTAGTTCTCCTTGATCATCAGTCCCCAGTCGGCCGCCGGCGGCTGGAGGCCGACGCCGAGGAAGCTCATCGCGGCCACGATGCCGGTGGACCAGGTGAGCCGCAGGCCGAAGTCCACCGCCAGCGGCGTCGCGACGTTCGGCAGGATCTCCCGGCGCACGATGCGGAACCGGGACGCGCCAAGGGTTTCCGCCGACTCGACGAACTCGCGCGACGCCACCTCGCGCGCCGCGCCGTAGGCCACGCGCGCCACCTGGGGCACCCACGCGACGGCGACGACCAGCGGCATCAGCGCCGGCTCCGCCCGCGCCACCGACACCAGCAGCAGGATGAGCACCAGCGGCGGGAACGCGCGCAGCACGTCCATCGCGCGCATCAGCACCTCGTCCAGCAGGCCACCGCTGTACGCGGCCGTCATGCCGACGACCGCGCCGACCGCGACACCGGCCAGCGTGCCGGCGAACGAGATCCACACGATGCCGCCGCCACCGGTCAGCACGCGGGAGAGCACGTCCTCGCCGAGGTAGTCGGTGCCCAGCGGTGCGGTGGCCGACGGCGGCGCGTACGGCGCGCCGACGATGTCGCTGTGCGCGTGCGGCGCGAGGAACGGGCCGAGGAAGACCACCAGCAGCACCAGCCCGGTCGCCGCGAGCCCCACCCGCGTCCGGGGCTCGCGCAGGCAGCGCCGCACCGCGCCGGGCGAGCGCGCCGGGCTCACCGGGCGGCCGTCCGCAGCCGGGGCGTCACCCACACCGTCGCCACGTCACCGAGCAGGTTGAACACCACGTAGCAGGCGGCGAACACCAGGCACACCGACTGGATCACCGGGAAGTCCCGGTTCTGCACCGCGTCCACCAGGGCGCTGCCGAGGCCGGGGTAGTTGAACACCTGCTCGACCACCACGACGCCGCCGGTGAGGTAGGCCAGCGCCAGCGCGGTGCCCTGGACCGCCGGCACCAGCGCGTTGGGCAGCACGTGCCGGCGCAGCACGGCACCCTCCGGCACGCCCTTGAGCCGCGCGGTGCGCACGTACTCCGACTCGTAGACGTCGATCACCGACCCGCGCACCAGTCGGGACAGGTACGGCAGCACGCCCAGCACCAGCGCGGTCACCGGCAGCACCAGCTGCGCCGGGTCCGCGAGGGGGCTCTCGCCCGGCGCGAGCAGCACGGTGGCGGGCAGCAGCGGGAACACCGTGGTGGACAGCAGGATCACCAGCAGGAGCGCGATGACGAACTCGGGCAGCGCGGTGAGCCCGAGGGTGGTCGCCAGGACGGCGCGGTCGAACGGGCGGTCGCGGTGGCGGCCGGCGACCGCGCCGACGAGCACCGAGAGCGGCACCACGAGGACCGCGGCGAGCAGCACCAGCACCGCGGAGTTGACCGCCCGGTCGCCGATCAGCCCGGCGACCGGCTCGCGGGTGACCAGGGAGTGGCCCGGATCGCCGGTCAGGAGGTCGCCCAGCCACGTCAGGTACTGCGCGACCAGGGGCCGGTCGAGGCCCAGCTCGGCGCGCAGCGCGGCCACCCGGTCCGGCGTCGCCTCGTGCCCGAGCACCGCGCGGGCCGGGTCGCCGGGCAGCACCCGCGTGGCGGCGAAGACGAGCGCGGAGACCAGCAGCACCACGGTCGCGCCGGACAGCAGCCGGCGCGGCAGCCATCGGCGGCGCGCGGTGGGCAAGTGCCGGTCCAACGCCATCACCCCGTCCCGACCTCGTTGATCCGTGAGGATGCACTTAGCTGTTGTCACTGTCAACAGCGTGTCTCCGGTAACCTGGCAGGTCGTGGAGACGGTGATCGAACCGGCGACGCCGGCGGACGCGGACGACCTCCTGCGGCTGCGTGGCGACGCCGAGGAGTGGTTGGCGCGCCGGAACATCGACCAGTGGCGACCGGGCTGGCTGTCGCCCGACGACGTCCGCGCGCAGATCGACGCCGGCGAGTGGCACGTCGCGCGGTGCGGCGGCGCGGTGCGCGGCGGGTTCCGGCTGCTCTGGTCGGACGAACCGGTCTGGCGGTCGCGGAACGCCTTCGCGGCCTACGTGCACGCCCTGGTCACCGACCGGCGGTGCGCGGGCGCCGGCCTCGGCGGCAGGCTGCTGGGGTGGGTCGCCGACCACGCGCGGGAGGTCGGCGCGCCGCTGCTGCGGCTGGACTGCGTCGCGCACAACCGGCGGCTCCGCGAGTACTACGCGGGCCTGGGCTTCCGGGAGGTCGGGCGGCGCGAGTTCGGCGTCGGCTGGGTGCACGTGCTGCTGGAGAAGTCGACCGATCGTCGGTGTTGACATCGACAACAGAGGGCTCGGATACTCGGAACCGCTCCGGAGTGGACGGTTCGGTCCCTCCGCGGACGGCGAACCGTGAACGGAGAGCCCAGTGCAGAAGGTCTACTGCCTCTACAAGCTGAAGCCCGGCGTCTCGGCCGACGAGTACGTGGCGTGGTCGAAGACGGTCGACCAGGCGATCACCAGCCGCCAGGAGTGCGTCCGCCGGTTCCGCGTCGTCAAGCTGGAGGGCTCGCGGACGGGTGCCGCGCCGTGGGACGTCGTGGAGGACATCGAGGTCGAGTCGTGGGACGCCTGGCAGGACTGCCTGGCCCAACCGGCGATGGCCGAGGTGGTCGAGGGGTTCCGGCGGATGGCCGACCGGGACTCGGCGGTCACGGTGTTCGGCGCCGAGATCCGGTAGCCCGGTGCGCACGCCGACCCGGTTCTCGCTCGGCGCGCCCACCGAGCCGGGGCTGCTCGTCCCGTTCGCCCGCCGGGCCGAGGAACTGGGCTTCGACGGCCTGTGGACGCAGGACACCGTGGGCGGCGCGAACCCCTCCCTCGACGGGCTGCACGTGCTGTCCCACCTGGCGGCGGTCACCCGGCGCGTGCGGCTGGGCATCGGGGTGTTGTACTCCGGGCGGCGCAACCCGGCCGTGCTGGCCCGCGAGCTGGCCACGATCGACCGGCTCTCCGGCGGCAGGCTCACCGTCGGGCTCGGCGTCGGCAACGCCCACCACCGGCCCGCCCTCGCCGCGCTGGGCATCGACACCGGTCGCCCGGTGCGGCGGCTGGTCGAGGGCATCGGCGTCCTGCGGGCCCTGTGGAGCGGCGGGGACCACCACGGCGAGCTGTACTCCTTCTCGGGCGTCCGGTCGCAGCCCGCGCCGGTGCAGCGGCCCGGTCCGCCGATCTGGCTCGGCGCGCGGGCCGAGCCCGCGCTGCGGCGCGCGGCGCGGATCGCGGACGGCTGGCTCGGCGCGGCCCCGGTGTCCTCGGCGGAGTTCCTGCGCCAGCTCGACGTCGTGCGCCGGGAACTCGCCGACACCGGGCGCGACCCGGCCGGCTTCGCGGTGGCCAAGTGCGTGTACCTCGCGGTGGAGGACGCGGAGTGGCGGGCCCGCGCGCGTCTGACGCCGGCGTTCGACCGGGCCTTCGGCGGCAACCCGGTGTACGACTCCACCGGGATGGCCGACCGCGTCGCCGTGTTCGGCCCGCCGGACCGCTGCGCGGAGCGGCTGCGGGAACTGGTCGAGGCGGGGGTGGACGAGCTGGTGCTGTACCCGGTGTACGACCGGCTGGCGCAGCTCGACGCGTGCGCCGAGGTGGTCGCCGCGCTGACCGGGGCGCGGCGGTGACCGCCGCGCTGCTCGGCTACGTCGACCCGCTCGGCGTCGCGGCGGGCGAGGAGGTCCGCCTGATGGTCAGCGCGACGGTGGACTACGACGTGGCGCTGCTGCGGCTGGGGCACGGCTCCGCCGACGCGCGCGGTCCCGGCGTCCGCGAGGAGGTCGTCGAGCGGCTGGGGTCGCACGCCGCACGGGTGCAGCCCCTGCCGTCCGGGTCCTACCTGCGCGCGCCCGCGCACCCCGGTCTCGACGTCGACGCGTTCACGGTCACCGCCTGGATCATGCCGACGATGGCCGCCGGCCGCCCGCGAGCCGTGGTCGCGCGGCGTGACGCGGGCGGTCGGGGCGGGGTCGGGCTGGACGCGGCCGGGCTGGACGCGGCCGGGCAGGGCGGGGCTGCGCCGGGTGGGGTCGGGCGGAGCGTGGCCGCGCCGGGTGGGGTCGGGCAGGGCGGGGCCGCGCGGGACGGTGCGGGGCAGGGCGGGGCCGGGCAGGGCGGGGGCGGTCGGCGCGGGTGGGCGCTCGGGCTGACCGCCGACGACCGGCTCGCGGTCTGGGCGGGCGCGGGGGACGCGCCGCTGGCCGTCACGGACCGGCCCGTGCCGGTGGGCCGGTGGACGTTCGTGGCCGCCGCCTTCGACCGCACCGGCGTTCGGGTGGCGCAGGTGCCCGTCCCGGAGTGGCCGGTCGGGTCCTGGCGCGCGTCGGCGCGGCACAGCGGGCCGGTGGACGTCGGCGCGGCCGGCATCGAGCCCCAGGTCGCGGCCTGGTGGTCGGGCGGTGCCGCCGCCGCGCACTTCAACGGCCGGATCGACCGCCCGACGATCCTGGCCGGCGCGCTCGACGTCGTGGCCCTGGGCGCGGCGGTGGCTGCGAACACGGCGACGGCTGTGAACACGGCGGTGACTGGGGGACCAGCAGCACCCGTGCTGGCGCGGTGGAGGCCGGGCCGCGACACCCGCGGTGCCACCGTCCCCGACGACGGACCGCACGCGCTGCACGCCGAGGCCGTCAACACGCCCGCCCGCGGCGTGCCGGGCGCGAACTGGACCGGCCGCGAGATCGACTTCCGCCTGGCGCCCGACGAGTACGACGCGCTGCACTTCCACGACGACGACCTCACGGACGCCCGCTGGTCGCCCGTGCTCACGCTGGGCCTGCCCGAAGACCTCCGCAGCGGCGTCTACGCGTTCCGCCTGGCGTGCGGGTCGGAGCAGGTGCGGGTCCCGTTCTTCGTGCGCCCGCCGCGCGGCACGACCACCGCGCGCGTCGCCGTGCTGATCCCGACGTTCACCTACCTCGCCTACGCCAACTCGCACTCCAGCATCGAGCGCGCGGGCCCGGACGGCCCCGACTTCCCCGTGACGCCGCAGCACCGCTGGGCCGCCGCGCATAAGGTGTGCAGCCTCTACGACCACCACCGCGACGGCAGCGGCTGCTACTACGCCTCGCGCCGGCGGCCGCTGACCACCATCACCCCGAACTACACCGGGCCGTTCGGGCTGTGGAACCTCAGCGCGGACCTGTGCCTGACCGACTGGCTCGACCACGAGGGCGTCGACCACGACGTGGTCTGCGACGACGACCTGCACGCCGAGGGCGTCGCGGCGCTGGCCGGCTACGACGTGGTGCTCACCGGGTCGCACCCGGAGTACTGGACCGGCCCGATGCTCGACGCGCACGAGACCTACCTCGCGCGCGGCGGGCGGGTGATGTACCTGGGCGGCAACGGCTACTACTGGGTGACCGGGGTGTCGCCGGCCGCGCCGCACGTCGTGGAGATCCGGCGCGGGCACACCGGGACGCGCGGCTGGGAGGTGCCGCCGGGCGAGACGCACCTGAGCACCACGGGCGAGGCGGGCGGGCTGTGGCGGCACCGCGGCCGTCCGCCGCAGCGGCACGTCGGCGTGGGGTTCACGGCGCAGGGCGGTCGCGGTCGTGGACGCCCGTACCGACCGGTGGCGACGGCCGGCGGGCGCGGCGCGTTCGCGCTGTCCGGAGTGGACGGTCTGATCGACGCGGAGGCGCTGGTGAGCGGTGCCGCCGCGGGCATGGAGATCGACCGCGTCGACCACGCGCTGGGCTCGCCGCCGCACACGGTCGTGCTCGCGACGGCCGACGGCTTCGACGACCACTTCCAGCACGCCGTCGAGGAGGTGCTGACGTCGGACTCGCGGCAGGGCGGCACGGTCGAGCCGCGGGTGCGGGCCGACCTGGCGTTCTTCGAGTACCCGCGCGGTGGGGCGGTGTTCGCCACCGGCTCGATCGCCTGGTGCACCGCGCTCGGCGTGGCCGGGTACGCGAACCCCGTGGCCAGGGTGACCGGGAACGTGCTGCGCCGGTTCCTCGATCCCCGGCCGCTGGAGGACGACCGGTCCGCCGGGTCCGATGCCGCCGGGTCCACCGCCGCCGGGGCCGATGGCGCCGAGGCCGGTGCCCTCGAAAGCGACGCGCCCGACAGCGCTGCCCCAGAGGAGCCGGAACGACCGAGGGGCCGGAACGACCGAGGAGCCGCGATGACCGAGGAGCCGCGATGACCGAGGACCGGCCGGACCCGGTGGCGCCCGGCGTCGACCACCGCCGCCTCGCCGACCTGCTGGCCCGCGAGCGCGCCGCGTGGGTCGACGCCAGACCGCGCGCCCGCGCGCTGCACGAGCGGGCGCGGGCGTCCCAGCTCCACGGCACGCCGCAGCACTGGATCAAGCAGTTCCCGCCGCCGGTGCCGCTCGTCGTGGACCGCGCGCACGGCGCGCGGCTGCGTGACACCGACGGCCACGAGTACGCCGACTTCGGGCTCGCCGGCACCGCCGCGCTGTGGGGCCACGGCCACCCCGCCGTCGTCGCCGCGCTGCGCGACCAGCTCGACCGCGGCGCGGTCACCCTCTGGCCGCACGAGGACCACGTGTGGGTCACCGAGGAGCTGCACCGGCGGTTCGGCCTGCCGTTCTGGCAGTTCACCGTGTCGGCGTCGGACGCCAACCGGTTCGCCCTGCTGCTGGCCAGGGTCGTCACCGGGCGGCGACGGGTGCTGGTGTTCCACCGCGCCTACCACGGCTCCGTCGAGCAGACCTGCGCCGTCCTGACGCCGTTCGGCGTCGCCGCGCCGCCCGGCGTGGAGCCCAACGGCGTGGACGTGCGCGAGACCACGAAGGTGGTGGAGTTCAACGACCTCCCGGCGCTCGAACGGGCGCTGGAGCCGCGCGACGTGGCCGCCGTGCTGACCGAGCCGGTGATGACCAACGGCGGCGCGGTGATCCACCCGGACCCCGGCTTCCACGCCGCCCTGCGCGACCTCACGCACCGCACCGGCACGCTGCTGGTCGTCGACGAGACCCAGACCATCCCGGCCGGTCCCGCCGGCTGCACCGGCGCGCTCGGCCTGTCGCCGGACCTGGTCACGATGGGCAAGTGGCTGGCCGGCGGGGTCCCGGCGGGCGCCTACGGCATGACCGAGCCGGTCGCGGCGGTCGCTGCGCGGTACACGGCGTCCGGCGACGGCGGCCTGGGCAGCACGCTGGCGGGCGGCGCGCTCGCCGTCCGGGCGATGCGCGCGGTGCTCGGCGAGGTCATGACGGAACCGACCTACGCCCACCTGGACCGCCTCGCCGCGCACTACGCGGGCGACGTCGCGGCGGTGATCGAGCACCACGGCCTGCCCTGGCACGTCGGGCGGCTCGGCGGGCGGGTCTCGTACGCCTTCACGCCCGAGCCGCCGCGCGCCGCCGGCGCGCTGCGCCCCGGCGCCGGCTCGGCGGTGCGCCAGGCGCTGTGGCTGTACCTGGCCAACCGGGGCGTGGTGCTGAGCGGCATGAACGGCGCGGCGCTGTTCTCGCCGCTGACCGAGGAGACCGACGTGGACCTGCACGGCGAGCTGTTCGGCTCGGTGGTCGCCGAGCTGGTGGCGCGGTGACCGCCTTCGACGACGCCGAGGTCGAGGCGTTCCGGGCGGACATCGGCCGCTCGCGCGTGCCGGGCGCGTACTCGCCGGGCCGGTGGTCGGTCGCGGCGGGCAACCGCGACCCCGCCGTGGTCGGCGCGCTGCCCGCGCGGGTGCGGTTGCGCGACACGACGATGCGCGCGCTCGGCGCGCTGCCGCTGGAGCGGGCGGCGCGGTCGGGTTTCCTGCGCAGGCTGGTCGCGTCCGGGGTGCCCGAGGTCGTCGTGCCCCGCGCGGACGACTCCGCCGAGGCGGTGGCCGCCGTCAAGGCGGAGCGCCCGGACTGCGCGGTCCTGTGCCCGTTCGTGTCCACCGCGGACGAGGTCGAGGCGGCGCGCCGCGCCGGGTACGACGGCGTCCAGGTCCCGGTGCCCGGCTTCGGCCCGGCGTCGGCGATCTACGACCCGGTGGAGGGCGGCGGGGTGCGGACGCGCGCGGAGGTCGTCGCCCGTGCCGCCGCCGTCGTGGCACGGGCCCGTGCCCGCGGGCTGCGGGTCGTCGCCGCCCTGATGATGGTGTCCTACCTGACCCGTGACGTGCTCGCCGACACCCTGGCGGCACTGGCGGGAGCCGACGAGGTCACGCTGTTCGACGGGCCCGGCGCGCTCGGCCCGGAGGCGTTCGCCGACCTGGTCCGCGCGACCGCCGCGGCGGGCGTCCCGGTCGGCGTCCACCCGCACGACACCTTCGGCCTGGCGGTGGCCTGCGCCACCGCTTCCGCCCGCGCGGGGGCACAGGTGGTCGAGGTGTCGGTGAACGGCTACTGCGGCGGGCCGGGCAACGCCGACCTCGCCGCGACCGCCGCCGCCTTCGAGGTCCTGTACGGGGTGGACACGGGCGTGCGCCTCGCCCACCTGACCGGGCTGGCCCGCGCGGCGGCCGGGCTCACCGGCCGCCCGGCCGCGCGCCACCAGCCCGTGGTGGGCCCCGACGCGTTCCACTGGGGCGACGGCGACTGGGTGCGGCGGGAGTCCGAAGTGGACCCGTTGCTGCACAACTGCGTCGAGCCCGGCCTCTTCGGCAACGACCGGGCGTGAGCCGCCGCACCCGTCCTGGTCGGGTCGGCCGAGGCGGGCGCTGTCAGCCGAAGTGGGCGCGGTCAGCCGAGGTGGGCGGGGTCCTCCTGCTCGCGCCGGGTGAGCACCAGGGGCACGTCGTCGGTGATGGCGATCGTGTGCTCGGAGTGCGCGGTGCGCGAGCCGTCGGCCGACCGGATGGTCCAGCCGTCGTCGTCGTAGACGATCCGGTCCGTCGTGCGCGTGAACCAGGGTTCGAGCGCCAGGGTCAGCCCCGGCCGCAGCTCCAGGCCGCGCCCCGCCCGGCCCTTGTTGGAGACGTGCAGCTCCTCGTGCATGGTGCGACCGATGCCGTGGCCGCCGAACTCGGTGTTGACCGGGTAGCCGTGGTCGCGGGCCACCGCCCAGATCGCCGCCGAGATGTCACCGAGGCGGTTGCCCGGCCGCGCCACCGCGATCGCGGCCTCCAGCGCCTCCTCGGTGGCGCGGATGACCCGCAGGTCCTCGTCGTCGGGTGTGCCGACGACGATCGTGCGCGCGGAGTCGGCCACCCAGCCGTCGATGCCGACCGCGAGGTCCGCGCTGAGCACGTCACCGTCGCGCAGCGTGTAGTCGTGGGGGAGGCCGTGCAGCACGGCGTCGTTGACGGACAGGCAGATCACGTTGCGGAACGGGCCGCGCCCGAAGGACGGCGCGTAGTCCCAGTAGCAGGACTCCGCACCGCGCCGGTCGATCATGCGGCGCACGTGGTGCTCCAGGTCCATCAGGTTGACGCCCACCTCGGCGAGGCGGCCGACCTCGGAGAGCACCTCGGCGACGAACCGCCCGGCCACGTGCATCCGCTCGATCTCCGCGGGTGTCTTCAGCTCGATCACGGCATACCTCGCGTCAGGGTGTGGTGGTATTACTATACCGCCACCCTACCACTTGCCGGTACAGTAATACCAACTTACCCTGGGCGCATGGTCCGCCAACCGCTCACACCCGAGCAGATCGAAGCAGGCAGGCGCCTCGGCGTCCGGCTGCGCCTGGCGCGGGCAGGCCGCGACCTGGCGGAAGTCGCGCACGCGGCAGGCATCTCGCCGGAAACCCTGCGCAAGATCGAGACCGGGCGGCTGCCGTCGCCGGGGTTCGGCACGATCGTCTGCCTCGGCGAGGCGCTCGGCGTGCCGGTCCAGGAGTTGGCGGCCACCTGGCGCGGCGGCGACCTGCCGCTGGAAGCGGTCTCGTAGCACCGCCGACGCGCGCCCGGAGCCGCCCCGGACCGGTGACGCCGTCGAGCCGGTCGCACCCCGGTCACCGCCGGCCGCGTCCCCGGCACCGCGTGAGCAGCCGGCCGGGTCCCCGGCACCGCGTCGGCCCCGGTCGAGTCCTCGGCACGGCCCCGACCACCGCGACGGGCCGGAGCGAGGCCACCCACCCGCCGGTCAGCCGGCCGGCGGTTCCGGGCGCGGCAGCCCGGCCACCGCCGCGGCGTACTCCTCGGCGAGGCGGCGGACGATCTCGCCGGCGGGCAGCACCCGGTCGACCAGGCCGGCGGACTGGCCGGCCTCGACCTTGCCGTGCGCCACGTCACCGCCCTGCGCCGCCATGCGCAGCGTCGCCTTGGCGAACTCGGCCCGCCGCGTCTCCAGGTCCGCGCCCGCGCCCTCCAGCTCGGCCATGCGCGCGGAGAACTCGTTGGCCACCGTCCGCACCGGCCCCAGGCCGTGCCCGACCAGGCGCGTGTCGGCCACCCCCGCGCGCAGCACCGCCTCCCGGTACGCCGGGTGCACGGTGGCCTCCTCGCTGAGCAGGAACCGGGTGCCGAACTGCGCCGCCCCCGCGCCCAGCGCCAGCGCCGCCGCCAGGCCGCGACCGTCGGCGAACCCGCCCGAGGCCACGAGGGGCAGGTCCACGGCCGCCGCCACCGCCCGCAGCAGGACCAGCGTGGATACCTGGCTCGGCGGCGGGTGCCCGCCCGCCTCGCCGCCGACCACCACGAGACCGTCCACACCGCACTCCGCCGCCTTCACGGCGTGCTCCACGCCGGCCACCACGTGCAGGCACACCGTGCCGACGTCCCGGAACCGCGCGAGGTACCGCCGGGGCCCGCCCTGCGACGCGATCAGCACCGGCGGGCGCAGGCGCACCAGCAGGTCGACCACCTCGTCCACGCCCGGCCGGTACAGTGGCAGGTTCACCGCGAACGGCCGGTCGGTGCCCCGGCGCACCCCGGCCACCGCGGCGGCGAGGTCGGGCAGCCGCATCGGCCCCGCCGCCACCACCCCGAGCCCGCCCGCGCGCGACACCGCCAGCGGCAGCGCCGCGGACGACGACGCCCAGGACATCCCACCCTGCACGACCGGCAGGTCCACGCCCAGCAGCCGCGTCACCGGCGTGCCGATCCTCACCGCGCGTCCTCGGCGGCCAGCAGCCGCACCGCGTGCGCCACCAGGTGCCGCTTCTGCACCTTCGCGCTCGCGGTCACGCCGAACCGCTCGAACCCGTCGACCAGGCACACCCGGCGCGGCACCTTGAACCCGGCCAGGTGTGGTCGCAGCCACGCCAGCAGCTCCTCCGGTGTGGCCGCGCTGCCCTCGTTGAGCACCACGAAGGCGAACGGCACCTCCACCAGCCTGGGGTCCGGCACGCCGACCACCACCGCCTGCCGGATGTCGGGGTGGCGGTGCAGCACGTTCTCCACCTCGGCGGGCGCCACGTTCTCGCCGCCCACCCGGATGATCTCCTTGAGCCGGCCCAGGAACTCCAGCCGACCGTCCTCGCCCAGCCGGCCGAGGTCGCCCGTGCGCAGCCAGCCGTCGGGCGACAGCACCGCGGCCGTGTCCGCCGGCAGGTCGTAGTAGCCGAGCATCACGTTCCAGCCGCGCACCACGATCTCGCCGGGCGTCCCGACCGGGCGGTCCACCCCGGACGACGGGTCGCACACGCGCACCGAGACGCCCGGCTCCGGCAGCATCCGGGCCGCCGCCCGCACCGACTCCGGCTCCCACCAGGCGGATTGCGCGACGTTCGGCGACGCCTCGGACAGCCCGTACCCGACCACGCACTCCCGCGCGCCCAGCTCGTCGATCACGCGGCGCACGACGGTCGGTGACGCGGCCAGCCACGCGCCGCGCAGCACCAGCCGACGCCGCGCGCGGTCCGGGTGGTTGAGCAGCATCAGCGCGATCGTGTCGTTGCCCGAGAAGTGCGTGCACCGCTCCCGCTCGAACAGCCGCAGGGCCTCACCCGCCTCGAACCGCTCCATCGCCACCAGCGTCGCGACGTGCTGGAGGCAGGAGAGGATCGACAGCGTGGTGCCCGCGACGTGGAAGAACGGCCGCGCGCTGTGGAACCGGTCGCCGGTGCGCAGCCCCAGGCGGCCACCGGAGAAGAACGCGTCGGCGCACATGCTCCGGTGCGTCAGCAGCACGCCCTTGGGGTACGAGGTGGTGCCGGAGGTGTACTGGACCAGCAGCACGTCGTCGGGCGTGCAGCCCGCCGGCACGTCCGCGCCGCCGGCGGCCAGGAAGTCCGCCCACGAACCCGCGCCCGCCGGCACGTCCGCGCCCGCCACCACGACCCGCCGCAGGTCGGGCAGCGCCGGGTCGGGCAGCGCGCGGTCCACCGCCGGGCACGCCTGCCGCAGCACCCCGGTGAGGTCGGCGGTCAGCAGCCGGTCCGCGAGGAACAGCACCCGCACCCGCGCCTGCCGCAGCACGTAGGCGAACTCCTCGGACCGCAGGCGCGTGTTCACCGGCACCGCCACCGCGCCGAGCGAGCCGACCGCGAGGAACAGCGCGACCCACGCGGGACCGTTGCCCAGGCAGATGCCGACGTGGTCGCCGCGCCCGATCCCGGCCGCCGCCAGCGCGGACCGGACGCGGGCGACCTCGGCGGCCAGCTCCGCGTAGGTGACGCGGTCGTGCGGGGTCACCACCGCCTCCAGGTCGGGCGCGATGGTGGCGGCCCGCCGCAGCGCCGCGTCGGTCGTGAGGGGGCAGATGCCGGCCGGTTCGACGTCCATCAGTCCTCCGGTTGCTCGTCCACACCGCTGTCCACGTCGTCGTGCGCGCCGCTTCCGCGCACGACGCTGTTCACGTCGTTGTGCCGCTGTTCTCCGGGCCGTTGTCCGCGCTGCCGTCCGAGTCGCTGTCCGCGTCGTCGCCCAGGCTGCTGTCGGCGTCGTCGCCCGTGCCGTGGGCCGTGCTGCCGCCCGTGCCGGGGGCCGCGGTGCCGCCCGCGTCGTTCCGCACGTCGTCGTTCCGCACGTCGTCGCCCGCGCCGCTGAACCGGGCCACGCCCGCCCGCCACCCGCCGTCGGCGAGGTTGCGCTCGATCGCGGCCATCTCGATCCGGATGCCCCGGTCCAGGTCGGTCTCCGCGCCGAGGTCGACCGCCTGCTTGGTCAGCGCGAGCGCGAGCGGCGGAGCGGCGGCGATCGCGGCGGCCACCGCCACGCCGGCGTCCGCCAGCTCGTGCGGTGCGACCAGGCGCGCCACCAGGCCCACCCGGTGCGCCTCCTCCGCCGACATCACCCGGTCGGTGAACAGCAGCTCCTTCGCCCGCGCCCGGCCGATGACCCGCTGCAACCGCTGCGTCGCGCCGACGGTGCCCAGGTGCGGCTCGGGGAACCGGAACGTGGCCGCCGTGGAGGCGACCACGAAGTCGCAGCTCATCGCGATCTCGCCGCCCGAGCCGACCACCGGCCCCTGCACCAGCGCCACCACCGGCTTGCTGCACCGCTCGATCGCCTCGTAGGCGGCGAAGGACGCCTGCCGCCTGCGCCGCACCCACGCCTCGTCCCGGCCGACCCGTTCCTTGAGGTCCGCGCCGGCGCAGAACACCGGCCCGTTCGCCCGCAGGAGCACCACCCGGACGTCGGCGGCGGAGTCCAACCGCTCGAACGCCGCGCGCAGCCCCAGGCACATCGCGAGGTCCAGCCCGTTGCGGGCGTGCGGCCGGTCGAGCACCACGCTCGCGACCCCGTCGACCACCCCGACGGACACGCCGTCACCCGCCCTGCCCGGCACCCCGTCGGCCGTCCCGCCGGGCACCCCGGCGTCGTCGCCCGTCACCCGATCGCCCCTTCCGCGCGCAACGCCTCGATCTCGTCGTCGCCCAGCCCCAACCGCTCCCGCAGCACCGCGTCCGTGTCCGCGCCGAGCCGCGGCGGCACGCCCACCGGGGCCGGGGTGAATTCACCGCCCGGCTCCGCCATCCGCAACGGCGTCCGCAGCGCCGGGAACGTGCCGGCGACCGGGTGCCGGAAGTGGTCGACCATGCCGCGCGCCGCGGTGTTCTCGTCGGCCAGGGCCTCCCGCACGCTGTTCACCTCGCCGGCGGGCACACCGGCCGCCCGCAGCGCCGCGGCCGACTCCGCCCGCGGCCGCGCGGCGAGCGCCGAGGTGAGCGCGGCCATCACGCGACCGCGCTGCGCCAGCCGGCCGGCGTTGCGCGCCAGCTCCGGGTCGTCGGCCAGCTCGTCGAGCCCGAGCGCCGCGCACAGCGGCAGCCAGTGCTGGTCGCTGCAGCTGACGTGCAGCCACCCGCCGTCGGCGCACTCGAACGCGGCCGACGGCACCCGGCCGGGGTGCTCGGTGCCCGTCCGGTCGGGGTCCTCGTCCAGCGCGAACAGCCGGGCGGCGGCCAGCGCGAGCAGGCTGACCTGCACGTCCATCATGGCCAGGTCCACGTGGCTGCCGCGGCCCGCGCCGACCCGGCCCACCAGCCCGGTCAGCGCGGCGATCGCGATCCACAGCCCGGAGGTCAGGTCCGCCACCGGCACGCCCGCCTTCGCGGGCGGCGAGCCGGGGTGCCCGGTCAGCGCCATGAGCCCGGACAGCGCCTGGAACACGGTGTCGTAGCCCCGGCGGTCCGCGTACGGCCCCTGCTGCCCGAACCCGGTGCACGACACGTAGACCAGGCCGGGGTTGACCGCCGACAGGGCCGGGTAGCCGAGGCCGAGCCGGTCCATCGCGCCGGGCAGGAAGTTCTCCACCAGGACGTCGGCCGTCGCGGCGAGGTCGCGGGCCACCCGCCTGCCGCGCTCGGACTTGAGGTCGAGCACCACGGAGCGCTTGCCGCGGTTGAAGGCGAAGTAGTACGCGCTCTCGCCGCTGGGCAGCACCGGCTGCATGGCGCGGGACTCGTCGCCCGCGCCCGGCCGCTCCACCTTGATCACGTCCGCGCCCAGCTCGGCGAGCACCTGGGTGGCCATCGGCCCGGCCAGCACGCGGGAGAAGTCGAGGACCGTGATCCCGGACAGTGGTCGCACCGCGCTCATCCCCGGAAGCCGCGCATGATGGCGTTGACGTCGCGCCCCGCCCGCATGGCCTCGTCGACGGGCAGGTCGGCCACCCGGTAGAACAGCTCCTTCGTGGCCGCCAGCGCGACCGGGTCGGCCTCGGCCCACCGGTCCGCCACCTCCAGCCCGACGTCGAGCACCCGGTCCGGCTCGGCCACCCGGTTGGCGAGGCCGATCGCGAGCAGCTCCTCCGCGCCGAGCAGGCGGCCGTGGCTGACCAGCTCGAACGCCAGCTTGCGGCCGACCTGCCGCTGGAGCCCGGTCATCACGATGGCGGGCACGATCGAGTGCTTCAGCTCCGGGTAGCCGAGGACGACGTCGGTCGCGACCACCATCATGTCGCAGCCGATGGCCAGCCCGGCCCCGCCGCCGAGCGCGGCGCCCCGCACCACCGACACGATCGGCTTGCGCAGGCGCTGCGGCAGCAGCTGGGTCCGCGCGGTGAGGTCGGCGCGGCGCACCACGGCGGCCTGGTCGGCCGGCGTCAGGTCGGCGAACTCGGTGATGTCCGCGCCCGCGCAGAACCCGGGGCCCTCGCCGGTGAGCACCACCGCGCGCACCGCGTCGTCGGCGTCGGCCGCCAGCAGCGCGGCCAGCAGCGCCTCGGTCAGCGCCGTGTCGAGCGCGTTGCGCTTGGCCGGCCGGTTCATCCGCAGCACCCGGACCGCGCCGCGGTCCTCGGTGAGCAACACGCCTCGCGGCACAACGGTCTCCTCGCGCATCCCGGTGGTACCCGCCATCGCCGCCGTCACCGCCCCGCCCCGGCCGCCGCCGTGGCGGGCAGCCCGTACCCGGCCCGCGCCACCGCGCTGCGCAGCGGGCGGCCCAGCGCCTGCTCGCAGCGGGCCGACGCCGCCAGCACCAGGTCGAGGTCCAGGCCCGTCGACACGCCCAGCGACTCCAGCAGGTTCACCAGGTCCTCGGTGCACGTGTTCCCGGTGAGCCCCGTCCCGTAGGCGATGCCGGCGGGGTGGCCGCCGACGCCGCCGAACGCGCTGTCGAAGTGCCGGCAGCCGGCGTCCAGCGCGGCGACGCAGTTGGCCAGCGCCGTGCCCCGGGTGTCGTGGAAGTGCGCCACGGCGGGCACGTCCGGGTACTCGGCGGCGAGGCGGGTGAACAGCCGGCGCACCGTGGCCGGCGTGCCCAGCCCGGTGGTGTCGCCCACGGTCACCAGCGCCACGCCGAGGTCGGCGAAGCGGCCGAAGTCCTCGACCACCCGGCCCTGGTCGACCGCGCCCTCGAACGGGCAGCCCAGCGCCACCGAGATCACGCCGACGAGCGTGAACCGGCCGTCGGCCAGGCGCGCCATCCCGGCCACGTTCTCCCACTGGCGGGCGCGGGTGGTGCGCAGGTTGCGCGCGGTGTGCGACTCGGTCGCCGACACCAGCAGGCTCAGCTCGTCCGCGCCGCGCCCGGCGTCGAGGTCGGCCAGCGCCCGCCGCACCGCGTGCGGGTTGGGGCAGGTCGCCTTGTACGCGACGCCGTCCCGGCGCGGCACGCCCGCGAGCACGTCGCCGGCGTCCCGGAACGCGGGCACCCGGTCGGGGTGGCTGTAGCTGGTGGCCTCGATCCGGCGGAAACCCGCCGCCACGAACGCCTCCACAGTGGACAGCTTCGTGGCGGTGGGCACGAAGTCCGGCTCGTGTTGCAGCCCGTCGCGGGCGAAGCACTCACACAGCGTCACGCGGTCGGCCACCGGTCGCACCTCCTGACGACAACGATGGCGCCGAGCGTGGCAGAGCAGTGTTGATAATGTCAACAGGCTGCCCTGGGGTCAGCGCTCCTCGGCGCGCTCCAGCGCGCGGGCCAGCGTGGCCAGCTTGTCCAGCGCCGAGTCCAGCGCGTCCCGCTCCTGCTCGGTCAGGCAGACCAGGAACGCCCGGTCGCGCTCGTTGGCCGCGGTGATCAGGCCCCGGTACAGGGCGGCGCCCTTGCGGGTGAGGGTGAGCTGGGTGGTCCGGCCCGCCCCGAACTCGCGCAGCACCAGGCCGCGCTCGCTGAGCTTGGCCACGACGCGGCTCATCTGCGCCTTGTCCAGCGCGGCCAGGCGGGCGAGCCGGTTCAGGGTCAGCGGCGCGTCCGCGCCCAGCAGCGCGATGGTCCGCCACTCGCCGAGGCTCACGTCGAACTCGCGGCGGTAGCGCAGGGCGGCGCTGCGGGACATCGCGTTCGCCACGCGGCTGAGCCGGTACGACAGCAGGCCGTGGATCGGCAGCTGCCCCGGCGTCGCGGTCTCGGTCCGGGCCTGCGCCGCGGTGTCCGGCGAGGCGCTTCGAGGGGTGTCCATTCCGTGCACTGTAGGCGGTTCGGGGCGTCCGGTGCGCGTCGACCGGCCGGTGCCCGCGCCGCCGATTCGTCTGTTGACAATCACAACAGCCAGGCCGACACTGGGCCGCGACCGCGCGTCACGAGATCGACGAAGGGCTGGGTCATGCCGACGGACTCCTGGGCAACGTTGTTGGTCGACGGGCAGTGGCGTCCCGGCGCCACGAGCTTCGAGGTCGTGGACCCGGCCACGGGGGAGCCGATCGGCCGGGCGGCGGACGGCACCGCGCGGGACGCGCTGGCGGCGCTGGACGCGGCCTGCGCGGCGGCGGAGGCGTGGCGCGCGGTGAGCGCCGAGGAGCGCGGCGGCCACCTGCGCCGGGCCGCCGCCGCCATCCGGGACCGGGTCGACGTGCTGGCCGCCCTGCTGACGAGGGAGAACGGCAAGCCGCTCGGCGAGGCGCGGGCCGAGCTGCTGGGCAGCGCGCGGATGCTGGAGTGGAGCGCCGAGGAGGCCCGCCGCGCGGGCGGCCGGGTGCTGCCGCCGTCGCCGAGCGGCCCCGGCCTGGTGGTCAAGGCGCCGGTCGGGCCGGCGCTCGCGATCACGCCGTGGAACTTCCCGGCCAGCATGCTCATCCGCAAGATCGGCCTCGCGCTGGCGGCAGGCGCGCCGCTGATCGTCAAGCCCGCCGAGCAGACCCCGCTGATCGCCACCGAGCTGGTGCGCGTCCTGCACGACACGGGCCTGCCCGCCGGCGTGCTCCAGTCGATCACCACCTCGCGGCCCGCCGAGGTCGCCGGCGCGCTGCTGGCCGACCCGAGGCTGCGCAAGGTCAGCTTCACCGGCTCGACCGAGGTCGGGCTCGGCCTGCTGCGCGCCACCGACACCCACCTCCGGCGCACCTCGCTGGAGCTGGGCGGCCACTCGCCCGCGATCGTGTTCGCCGACGCCGACCTGCCCGCCGCCGCGGCAGGCGTGGTGGCGGCCAAGTTCTTCAACGCCGGCCAGAGCTGCATCGCGGTGAACCGGCTCTACGCGCACCGCTCCGTGCACGACGAGCTGCTCGGGCTGATCGAGGAGAAGGTCGCCGCGCTGCGCGTCGGCCACGGCGCGGCCGAGGGCACCACCATCGGCCCGCTGATCGACCAGGCCGCGCTCGACAAGGTGGAGCGGCAGGTCGCGGACGCGGTCGAGCGCGGCGCGCGGGTGCGCGTCGGTGGCCGCCGCTGGTCCGGGCCTGCCGAGCTGAAGGGCGCGTTCTACGAGCCGACCGTGCTCACCGAGGTCGGCGACGACATGCTCGTCACGCGGGAGGAGACCTTCGGCCCGGTGCTGCCGGTCTACTCCTTCGACACCGACGACGAGGCCGTGACGAGGGCGAACGCCACCGAGTACGGCCTGGCCGCCTACCTGTTCGGCCGGGACCTGTCCCGCCTGTGGACCGCCGCGGACCGGCTCGACTTCGGGGTGATCGGGGTCAACGACCCCGCGCCGGTCCGGCCGGAGCTGCCCTTCGGCGGGATGCGCAACAGCGGGCAGGAGCGCGAGGGCGGCGCCGAGGGCATCGAGGCGTTCCTGGAGACCAAAGCGATCGCGATCAAGCTGTGAGGACGACCGACATGACGACCCCGGGGGAAACCGGTCCGGGCGACCGGGCCGACGCCGACGAGCGGGCGGACCGGCTCGCCGAGCTGGACATGCGCGCGATCATCCACCCGCACACCACGATCGGCGCGCCGGACGAGCCGGTGATCTTCACCCGCGGCGAGGGCGCGGTGCTGTGGGACGTGCGCGGCAAGTCCTACCTGGACGGCACGTGCGGCCTGTGGCAGTGCCCGGTCGGGCACGGGCGGGCGGAGCTGGCCGAGGCCGCCGCCGAGCAGATCCGGCGGCTGGAGTTCTACTCCTCCTTCGGCGACTACTCCAACGAGCCCGCCATCCGCCTGGCCGACCGGCTGCTGCGGCTCGCGCCGCCCGGCCTGGAGAAGGTGTTCTTCACCAACGGCGGCTCCGAGGGCAACGAGACCGCGATCAAGCTGGCCCGGCTGGCGCACCACCACGCCGGCCGACCGGAGCGGACGATCATCCTGGCCCGCACCGGCGGCTACCACGGCATGGGCGGCGGCTCGCTGGCCGCGACCGGCATCGACCGGCTCCGGCAGGGCTTCGGCCCGCTGCTGCCCGACGTCGAGTTCCTGGGCAGGCCGCACGCGCTCCACCACGACACCGACGCGCTGGTCGCCGAGTTGGAGCAGCGCATCGCCGAACTGGGCGCGGACCGGATCGCGGCGTTCATCGGCGAGCCCGTGCTCGGCGTCGGCGGCATGGTGCCGCCACCGCCGGACTACTGGCCGCGGGTGCAGGAAGTGCTGCGCCGCAACGACATCCTGCTCGTCGTGGACGAGATCGTGACGGCGTTCGGCCGGGTCGGGCACTGGTTCGCCGCCGAGCGCTACGGCATCGAGCCGGACATCGTCGTCACCGCGAAGGGGTTGACCAGCGGCTACATCCCGATGGGCGCGGTGCTGGTCGGGCGGCGGGTGCTCGACCTCGTCGACGGCGCGTGGTTCCCGCACGGCTTCACCTACAACGGCCACCCCGTCGGCGCGGCGGTGGCGCTGGCGAACCTGGACATCCTGGAGCGGGAGGGCCTGCCGGCGCGGGCCTCGGCGGTCGGCGACCGCATCGCCGCCGGGCTCGCGCCGCTGGCGGAGCTGGACCACGTGCGCGAGGTGCGCGGGGTCGGGCTGATGCTCGGCATCGAGCTGGACCGCGACGCCTCCGGCGTGCAGTCCGGCGCGCGGGCGGACGGGCTGATCGTCCGCGCCGCGGGCAACAACGTCATCATTTCGCCGCCGCTGGTCATCACCGACGACCAGGCGGACGCGCTCGTGCGCCTCGTGTGCGAGCACGTGGCCGCGGTCGGGAACTAGACGCCCGTCGGGCACCCCTTGTCAACGCCGACCTCGGAGGTCGCCGTGCGTCGAAGTATCACCACCGGATGTCTCGCCTCGGTCCTCGCGCTCGCGGCGGCCTGCGGCGCGAGCGGACCGGGCACGCCCACGCTCACCTTCGTGTCCACCGGCAGCTCCTTCCAGGACAACCAGAAGACCGCGTGGCAGCAACCGTTCACGACCGAGACCGGCACCGCGTTCCGCAACGACGGCCCGGTGGACGAGGCCAAGCTGCGGACGATGGTGGAGGCCGGGAAGGTCACGTGGGACGCGGTGGACACCAGCGCCGCCGCGGCCGAGCAGTACTGCGGCACCTACCTGGAGAAGCTGGACTTCTCGGTGGTCGACCGCACCGCCTTCCCGCCGGAGACGGTCGGCGAGTGCGGGGTGCCCGCGTACTACTACAGCATCATCTTCATGTACGACACGAGGAAGTTCGGCGCGAACCCGCCGACGAGGATCGCCGACTTCTTCGACCCGGTGCGCTTCCCCGGCCGCCGGATCGTGCCGCCGGAGGTCGCGGCCGGCCTGCTGGAGGACGCGCTGCTCGCCGACGGCGTGCCGGCCGAGCGGCTGTACCCGCTCGACGTCGACCGCGCGCTGCGCAAGCTCGACGTGATCAAGGGCGTCACCACGTTCGCCAAGACCTACGGGCAGGTCCAGCAGTCGATGGTGGACGGCCAGGTGGACCTGGCGCTGGTGTCCACGGCGCGGGCGCACCAGGCGCTCAAGGCGGGCGCGCCCTTCGAACCGGTGTGGGACAAGACGATCGTCAACTGGAACGACCTGGTGGTGCCCAAGGGCTCCGCCAACCGGGACCTCGCGATGCGGTTCATCGCGTTCACCGGGCGGCCCGAGCAGTCCGCCCGGTTCTCCGAGCTGGCCTCGGTGCAGCCGGTGCACGAGGGCGTCAAACCCGCCTTCGACGACGTGCAGCGCCGCATCGACGCGTTCTCCCCGGAGCACCGGCACAGCGTGGTGCTGGGCAACGCGAAGTGGTGGGCCGGGAACTTCGACGCGGTGACGCGGAAGTTCACCGCCTGGACGGCCGGGTGATGCCGATGACGGCGACCACGACGACCACGACGACCACCGGGCCCGCGCCGGCGGCCGGACCGGAGCGGGTGCGGCGCGGCGCGGCCGGGTGGGCCCTGCTGCCCGCGGTCGCGGTGCTGCTGGTGTTCTTCTGCTACCCGCTGGCCACCATCGTGTGGAGCAGCTTCACCGAGCCGACCGCCGGCCTGGGCAACTACGCGGCGCTGTTCACCGACGGCGTCTCGGTGACCGTGCTGCTGCGAACCCTGCGCACCGCGCTGGTCGTGGCCCTGGTGGCGCTGGTCGTCGCCTACCCGTACGCGTACGCGATGACCAGGGTGTCCCGGCGCACCAGGGCGGTGCTGACGGTGCTGGTGCTGCTGCCGTTCTGGACGTCGGTGATGGCGCGCAACTTCGCCTGGTACCTGCTGGAGCAGCGCGGCGGGCTGATCGACCGGTTCTTCGCGGCCCTGGGCTTCGACGGTGTGGTGCTGCTCGGCAGCGTCACCGGCGTCACCGTGGCGATGGTGCAGGTGATGCTGCCGTTCATGGTGCTGCCGCTGTACAGCAACCTCAGCTCCATCGACCTGCGGCTGATGGACGCGGCGACCAGCCTCGGCGCGAGCCGGCCGAAGTCCTTCGCGCGGGTGTACCTGCCGCTGTCGCTGCCCGGCGTGGTGTCCGGGTTCTCGCTGGTGTTCATCGTGACGCTCGGGTTCTTCGTGACACCGGCGCTGCTGGGCACGCCGCAGCAGTCGCTGGTGTCGCAGGTGATCGAGACCAGGGTCGGCGACCTGCTGGACTTCCCCGGCGCGGGCGCGCTGGGCGCGGTCCTGCTGGTGGTGACGCTCGTGGTGCTGTTCGCGGTGAGCCGGATCGCCCGGCCCACCGCGGCGCTGGACCGGGCGGTGGACCGTGCCTAGCGCGCCGGTGAAGCGGCCGGCCGCGCTCGGCTGGGGCCTGCGGTTGTGGGTGGCCGGGGTGGCGGCGCTGCTGCTCGCGCCGACCCTGGTGGTCATCCCGATGAGCCTCGGCGCGGGCGAGACCTTCGAGTTCCCGCCGCGGGAGTGGTCGCTGCGCTGGTACGAGGAGTTCTTCTCGTCGCCGCAGTGGATGTCGTCGGTGGTCACCTCGGCGCAGGTGGCGGCGCTCACGGCGGTGCTGGCCACGCTGCTCGGGGTGGCCGCCGCGATCGGGCTGGACCGGGGCCGGTACCCCGGCCGCGAGCTGCTCCGCTCGGCCATGATGGCGCCGATGGTCGTGCCCGGCATCGTGGTCGCGGTGGCGATCTACGGCGCGTTCCTGCGCTGGCACCTCAACGGCACGCTGCTGGGGTTCGTGCTGGCGCACACCGTGCTGGCGGTGCCGTTCGTGGTCACGTCGGTGGCGACCAGCCTGGCGGGCTACGACCGCACGGTGGAGGTGGCCGCCGCGAGCCTGGGCGCGTCCGGCTGGGCGGTGCTGCGCCGGGTCACGCTGCCGCTGCTGATGCCCGGTGTGGCGTCGGGGTTCGTGTTCGCGTTCGTCACCTCGCTGGACGAGGTCGTGATCGCGCTGTTCCTCCAGACCCCGGACACCCGCACGCTGCCCGTGCAGATGTACGACTCGATCACGCTGGAGATCGACCCCACCATCGCCGCGGCGTCCAGCCTGATCGTCGTGGTCACCACCGCGGCGCTGCTGCTGCCGCAACTCGCCCGCCGACGCCGGAGTGAACCATGAGGCCCTCGACCGCAGCGACGTCGACCAGTCACGGCATCCGGATCTCCGGGGTGTCCAAGGTGTTCCCCGGCCTGTCCCGGCCCGCGGTGGACGACGTCTCGCTGGACGTCGCGCCCGGCGAGTTCATGACCTTCCTGGGCCCGTCGGGCTCGGGCAAGACGACCACGCTGTCCATGATCGCCGGTTTCACGCCGCTGTCCGCCGGCTCGATCCGCGTCGACGGCGAGGACATCAGCGGGCTCAAGCCGCACAAGCGCGACCTCGGGGTGGTGTTCCAGCAGTACGCGCTGTTCCCGCACCTGACCGTGGCCGCGAACGTCGCCTTCCCGTTGCAGCAGCGCAAGGTGTCCAAAGCGGACACGGCGGCCAGGGTGCGGGAGGCGCTGGACCTGGTCGGGCTGGCCGACTTCGCCGACCGCCTGCCGCGGCAGCTGTCCGGCGGCCAGCAGCAGCGGGTGGCGCTGGCCCGCGCGGTGGTGTACCAGCCGCGCGCCCTGCTGATGGACGAGCCGCTGGGCGCGCTGGACAAGAAGCTGCGCGACCAGCTCCGGCGGGAGATCGCGCGGATGCACCGCGAGCTGGGCATGACGTTCCTGTTCGTCACGCACGACCAGGAGGAGGCGCTGACGCTGTCGGACCGGATCGCGGTGTTCAACCACGGTCGGGTCGAGCAGGTCGGCACCCCGAGCGAGCTGTACGAGCGGCCCAGCACGTTGTTCGTGGCCCGGTTCCTCGGCGAGTCCAACGTGTTCGCCGACGACGCCGAGGTGGTCGTGGTCCGCCCCGAGCGGCTGGAGCTGCACACCGAGCCCGGCGCGGTGCCCGACGGCCGCCGGCAGCGCAAGGCCGTGATCACCGAGGTCGTCTACGTGGGCAACCACCACCGGATCGGGCTGCGGTTCGCCGACGGCGCGGAGGGTTCGGCGATGCGCCTGGCCGGCACCGCGCTCCCCGCCGCGCCGGGCGAGTCGATCGTGGTGAGCTGGCACCCGCGCCACCAGGCCGCCGTGCCCCGGCCGGCCACCACCGAGGGAGGGTGAACGTGCGTCGACCCTGGATCGGGGCGGCCCTCGTCGCCCTGCTGCTGACGTCGTGCGGCGGCGGGGGCGAGGTCCGGTCGCTGACCTTCGTGTCCTACGGCAAGGGCGCTTACCAGGAGGGGCAGGAAAAGGCGTTCCTGGAACCGTTCCGGAAGCAGAGCGGCGTCAGGGTCACGCTGGACGGGCCTTCGGACAACGCCAAGCTGCGCGCGATGGTGGGCGCGGGCCGGGTCACGTGGGACGTCGTGGACACCGACGCGTTCATGGCCCGCGAGCACTGCGGCACGCTGCTGGAGAAGATCGACGTCGGCGACCTGGAGGGCAGCTTCCCGCCCGGCACGCTGTCGGACTGCGGCGTGCCGACGGCGCTGTTCGGGCTCATGCTGATGTACAACGGCAACACCTACGGCGCGGACCCGCCGACCTCGCTCGCCGACTTCTTCGACCCGGCGAAGTTCCCCGGCAAGCGCGTGATCTACGCCAAGGACCCGGCCATCGGCCAGTTGGAGGCCGCGCTGCTCGCCGACGGCGTGCCGCCGGACGGGCTGTACCCGCTGGACGTCGACCGGGCGCTGAAGGTCTACGACCGCGTCCGCCACGACCTGACGCTGGCGCAGACCTACGGTCAGCAGCAGCAGGCGATGGTGGACGACCAGGCGGACATGGCGCTGGTGGTCAGCGCGCGGGCGTACTCGACGCTCAAGGCCGGCGGCACGCAGTGGCAGCGCGTGCGGACCAAGGTGCCGGTGACGTGGGACGTGCTGGTGGTGCCCAAGGGCAGCCGGAACAAGGACCTCGCGCAGGAGCTGATCCGGTTCGCCTCGCGGCCGGAGCCGGGCGCGCGGTTCGCCGAGCTGTCCGGCGCGGGCGCGGCCAACACGGGTGCCGCGCCCGAGCTGAACGACGTGCAGCGGCGGATCGACGTGCTCGGCGCGGACCACGCCGAGGACCGGGTGTTCATCGACGCGGACTGGTGGACCGCCAACTACAGCGAGGTCGTCCGGGCCTGGACGGCCTGGCAGACGAGCTGACCGGAGGGTGCTTGATGCGTGCGGCGGTGTTGCAGCGCGACGGGGTGGACGGGATCGCGGTTCGGGACGAGGTGTCCACTGTGGACGTGACGGACGTGCTGGTGCGGGCTCGGGTGCGGGCCGCCGGGGTGTGCCGCTCCGACCTGTCGGCGGCCACCGGCCGGCTCGGGCTGACCCCGCCGGTCGTGCTCGGCCACGAGGCCGCCGGCGAGGTGCCGGCGGTCGGGCCGGCGGCGGGCGGTGTCGAGGCGGGCGGTGTCGAGGTGGGCGACCGGGTGATGGTGTCGTGGGTGCCGCAGTGCGGCGGGTGCGCGGCGTGCCGGCGCGGGCAGCCGGAGCTGTGCGGGTATGGTGCGCGACCGGAGTACCGCCGGCCGCGGTTCGTGGTCGACGGCGCGCCGGTGGCGGCGCAGG
The DNA here is from genome assembly GCF_003634935.1 of Saccharothrix australiensis. NCBI lineage: Bacteria > Bacillati > Actinomycetota > Actinomycetes > Pseudonocardiales > Pseudonocardiaceae > Saccharothrix > Saccharothrix australiensis. Next base: position 5,662,921 of record NZ_RBXO01000001.1, on the reverse strand, counting down.
CGGGGTGCGGCGCGTTCGCCGAGGAGATCGTGGTGACCCGGCACAACCCGGTGCCGCTGCCGGACGGGGTGCCGTTCGGGATCGGCGCGCTGGTGAGCTGCGGGGTGGCCACCGGGGTCGGCGCGGTCCGCAACACCGCGGCGCCGGCGGCGGGGTCCAGCGCGGTGGTGATCGGGTGCGGCGGCGTCGGGATGGCGGTCGTGCAGGCCGCCCGCGCCGCCGGCGCGTCGGCGGTGCCGGCGGTGGACCCCGTCGCGGCCAAGCGGGAGCCGGCGGTGGAGCTGGGCGCGACCGACGCCGTGCCGCCGGCCGGGCCGGCCGCCGCGGTGGTGCCGTTCACCGCCCGCGAGCTGTACGCGAGCGGCCGGCGGCTGGTGGGCTCGGTGTTCGGCTCCGGCGACGTGCGCCGGGACTTCCCGCGCGTGATCGAGTCGTGGCGCGCCGGGGAACTGCGGTTGGAACGCCTGATCAACGACCGGATCGGGTTGGCCGACGTGCCTGCCGCGCTGGAGGCGCTGCGGGCGGGCTCGGCGCCGCGCTCGGTGGTGGTGCTCTGATGTCGGCCACCGACGAGCGCTACCGGCGGATCACGGCGGGCGTGCCGGTGCTCGACGACGGCCGCCTGCGCGAGGTGCTGGACGCCTGCTTCGGGGTGTCCGTCGTGGGCAGTCGTCCGCTGGCCGGCGAGACGGACCGGAACCTGTGGGTGGCGGACGCGTCGGGCGCGGAGTACGTGTTCAAGGTGTGCTCGGCGGCGGACCTGGGCGCGGTGCGGTTCCAGAACGCCCTGCTGCGGCACCTGGCCGAGCACGCGCCGGACCTGCCGGTGCCGCGCGTGGTCGCCGCCCGCGCGGGAAGCGGTGGCGCCGGGAACGGCCGTGCGGAAGGCGGTCGTCCCCGGAGCGGTGGCAGGGGGGACACCCGCGCGGAGAGCGGTCGCGCGCCGGACCCGGACGACGTCGTCGTCGTGCCCGGCGCGCCGGACCTCGTCGCCCGGTTGCTCACCTGGTTGCCGGGCACACCCCTGGCCGAGGTGGGCGCGCCGTCGGCGGAACTGCTCGCCGACGTCGGCGCGGTCGCGGGCCGGTTGGCCGCCGCCACCGTCGCGTGGCGGCACCCGGAACCGCCCGCGCCTCACTACTGGGAGTTCCCGCACGCCGCCACCGCGCTCGCCGACGCCCTGCCCGCCGTCGCCGACCCGGCGCTGCGCGCGGCGATCACCCGGATCCAGGCCGACCACGTGCCGTCGCTGGCCGCGCTCGCGGACCTGCCGCAGGGCGTGGTCCACCACGACCTCAACGCGTTCAACCTGCTCGTCGGGCCCGGCCCGCGCCGGCGGGTGGTCGGGGTCATCGACTTCGGTGACGCCCAGCGCGCGGCCCGCGTCGCCGACCTCGCGATCCTCTGCGCCGCCGCCATGCGCGGCCGGCCCGAGCCGATGCGCGTGGCCGCCGCGATCGTCGCCGCCTACCACCGGGCGTGCCCGCTCACCGGGCCCGAGGTGGAGCTGCTGCACCCGCTGCTGGCGATCCGGGCGGCCACCGTCGCCGCCACCGCCGCCCGCCTGGACGCCGCCCGGGGCCACGGCGACCCGCGGCACCGCTCGCCGGCGGCGGCCGACCTGGTGCGGGTGCTGGCCGGGACGCCTGCCGAGTTCGGCGTCGCCCGCTTCCGGCACGCCTGCGGGCTGCCCGCACCCGCCCGGCACGTGGCCGTCGGCGACTGGCTCGCCCGCAACCCGGTCGGGCCGCTGGTCGACGCGACGCCGGTCCCGGTCGACCTCACGGCGGGCAGCGCGGTCTTCGACGACGTCGACCCCCGCGACCCGGCCGCCGTGTTCACCGCCTCGACGGCGGCGATCGACGCGCTGCGCCCGGCGGTGGTCGACGCGCTGCGCCCGGCGGTGGTCGTCGGCCGGTACGGCGAGCCGCGGTTCACCGCCGAGGGCGGCGCGGTCACCAGCGGGCTCGACCTGTTCGCCGAAGCGGGCGTGCGGGTGTCCGCGCCGCTGGCGGGTACCGCCGAGCAGCCCCCGCCGGGCGTCAACCTCCTGCTCCGGCACGAACCCGCCGACGGGGTCCGCTTCTGGACCCTCTACACCGGACTGTCCACAGTGGTCTCACCGGGCGACGCGGTCGGGGTGGCGCAGCCGATCGGCGTGGTCGGCCCGGACGCGCGCCTGCTGGTGCGGGTGTCGGCCGTGCCGGTCGGCGCGTGGCGCGCGGTGCCCGCCGAGGTGCCGTCCGCGGACGCCCCGGTCTGGCAGGAGCTGCTGCCCGACCCGACCCCGCTGCTCGGCGCGCGGGACGCCGTGTCCCCGTGGCGGTCGTCGACCGCGCGCACCCTGGCGGCCAGGCGGAAGCACCTGCCGCACACCCACCCGACGTACTTCAGCGCGCCGATCACGATGGTGCGCGCCAGGGACTGCCGGTTCTACGACGAGCACGGCCGCGGCTACCTCGACGCGCTGAACAACGTGACGCTGCTCGGGCACGGCCACCCCAGGCTGGTCGAGGCGGCCGGCCGCCAGTTGCGGCGGCTCAACACCAACAGCAGGTTCGTCTACGACGTGCTGACCGAGTACGCCGAGGCGCTGACCGCCACCCTGCCGGACGGCCTGGACGTGGTGTACTTCCTCAACTCCGGCAGCGAGGCCAACGACCTCGCGCTGCGCATGGCCCGCTACGTCACCGGCCGCGACGACGTGGTGATCATCGACGACGCCTACCACGGCTACACCGCGACCGTCGCGGACGTGAGCCCGTCCCGGTACAAGCACTACGGCAAGCCGGACACCACGCACCCGACGCCGGTGCCGGACCGCTACCGCGGCGCGTACGGCTACGACGACCCGCACGCGGGCGCGAAGTACGCCCGCCACGTCACCGACACCTTCGACCGGCTCGCGGCCGAGGGCCGGCCGCCGGCGGCGTTCCTGTACGAGGGGCTGCTGGCGGGCGGCGGGCAGGTCGTGCTGCCGCCCGGCTACCTCGCGCCGATCCACGCCGAGGCGCGGCGGCACGGCGCGTTCACCATCGCCGACGAGGTGCAGGTCGGGTTCGGCCGGCTCGGCGAGGCGTTCTGGGGCTTCCAGACCCAGGGCGTCGTGCCGGACTTCGTGACGATGGGCAAGGCGATGGGCAACGGGTTCCCGGTCTCGGCCCTCGTCACCACCAGGGAGATCTCCGCGGCGTTCGACCGCACCGGCCGGTTCTTCTCCACCTACGGCGGCAACCCCGTCGCCTGCGCGGTCGGCCTGGAACTGCTGCGCGTGCTGGAGGAGGAGCGCTTGCAGGACAACGCGGCCACCGTCGGCCGGTACCTGCGCGACGGGCTCGCCGCGCTGGCCGACCGGCACGGGCTGATCGGCGACGTGCGCGGGCAGGGCTTCTACAGCGGCGTGGAGTTCGTCCTCGACCGGGGCACCAAGGAACCCGCGGCGGCGGAGACGCTGGTCGTCTGCGAGCGGCTGAAGGAGGAGGGCGTGCTGGTGTACCCGACCGGACCGGCTTGGAACATCCTCAAGCTGAAGCCACCGCTGACGTTCACCAGGGCGCACGCGGACGAGCTGGTCGCGGCGCTGGACCGCGTCCTGGAAGCGGGGTGGTGACGGTGACCGCGGACCTGGTGCTGCGCGGCGGCCGGGTGGTGACGGTCGACGAGCGGTTCACGGTCGCGTCCGCGCTGGCGGTCACCGGCGACCGGATCACCGCCGTCGGCGGCGACGACGAGGTCTCCGCGCTGGTCGGCCCGCGCACGCGGGTGGTCGAGCTGGCGGGGCGGGCCGTGCTGCCCGGCGTCAACGACGCCCACCTGCACCTGGCGATGTTCGGGCAGTCCCGGCGCAACGCCGACCTCACCGGCGTCGACTCGGTCGCGGCGCTGCGGGCGGCGCTGCGGGCCGAGGCGCGCCGCCGCCGCGACGGCGACTGGCTGGTGGGGGAGGGGTGGCGGGAGGCGAACATCGCCGAGTTCCGCGCGGGCGGCCCCGGACCGCACCGCGCGGCGCTGGACGGGGCCACCGGCGCGCGGCCCACCGTCCTGCACCACGCGTCCCGGCACTCCGTGCTGGTCAACACCGCCGCGCTGCGCCTGGCGGGCGTCGACCGCGACACACCGGACCCGGTGGGCGGCGTGATCGTGCGCGACGCCGACGGCGAGCCGACCGGGGTGCTGCTGGAGTCCGCGGGCATCCTGGTGACCCGGCACGCGCCCGTGCCGTCCAGGCGGGAGCGGCTGGACGCGATCGTCGCCGGGATGAAGGTGCTCAACGCGCTCGGCATCACCAGCGTCACCGACCCGATCGTGTGGCCGGAGCTGCTGCGCGACTACGCCGTGCTGCACCAGGAGGGCCGGCTCACCGTCCGCGTCAACGCCCTGCTGCACTGGGACTGGCCGTCGCCGTCCACGTCGGTGGAGCGGTTGACGACGATGCTCGACCACGCCGGCGTCGCCACCGGGCTCGGCGACGACTGGCTGCGCGTCGGCGGCGTGAAGCTGTTCGCGGACGGCGTGCCCAGCCACGGCACGGCCTGGCTGCACCAGCCCTATCCGGGCGGCGGCCACGGCGCGCTCGTCACGGCGGGCGCGGACGACGAAGAGCGCTACCGCGCGCTGCTCGACCTCGTCGAGACGGCGCACCGCAACCGGCTCCAGGTGCAGGTCCACGTGACCGGCGACCGCGCAGCCGACGCGGCCGTGGACGCGATCGTCCGGGCGCAGGGCCGCGACCCGTGGCCGGGTGCCAGGCACGCCCTGATCCACGGCACGCTGCTGGACGCCGACACGCCGCGCCGCCTCGCCGAGCACCGCATCGGCGTGATCACCAGCTCGCTGATGAAGTCCCACAGCGGCGCGACGATCAGCGCGGCCGTCGGCGCGGACCGGTGGGACCGCGCGTTCCCCGCCGGCGCGCTCCTGGCGGCGGGCGTGCCGGTCGCGGACAGCTCGGACGCGCCGGTGTGCTTCCCGGACTGGCGGCGCGGGCTGGCGACGTTCGTCGGCGCGGCGCCGCACCCGCTCGCGGAGCTGCCCGCCGACCTGCGCCTGACGCGCGAGCAGGCGATCCGGCTGTGGACCGCCGCGCCCGCGTACTTCGAGCACGCCGAGCACCGCAAGGGGGTGTTGGGCGTGGGTCGCCTGGCGGACCTGGTGGTGCTGGACGGCGACCCGACCACCCTGCCCGCGGAGGAGTTGGCCGGTGTGGTGCCGCGGTTGACGGTCGTCGGTGGCCGGACGGTGTACGAGGGGTGATTGTGTTGAATGGCCCGACTCCGTCGGGCGGCTCGGCCGCCTTTTAGTCGGCGGCTCGCGGGGCGTTTCTTGTCGATCGAAAAGCGTGATCGACAAGAAACGCGCCACGAACCACCGACGCGGCCTCGCGGGGTGCGACGTGGGGCGCGGGTGGGTGTGGGGCGTGTTGGGTGTCTTCTAAGGTGTGCGCCTGGGGGTGCGGGAGATGCCGGTCTGGTTGCCGCTGGTGGTTGTGGGGCCGTTGGGCCTGTTGTGGGAGGGCGCGTCGCTTGTCGGGAGCGCCGTGCTGGTTGTGGTGGCGGGGTGGTTGCGGAGTCCGCGTCTGATCGCTGCGGCGGTCGTGTTCGCGGTGGCGGCCTGGTTCGGTTCGCCGGTGTTCGCGGTGACTGTGGCGTTGTCGGCGGCCCTGTTGCTGGCTGCGCACGACCTGCACGCGGTTCGGCCGGGTGTGTGGTTCCCGGTGCTGGCAACGGGTCTGGGCGTGTTCGTGGCGACGCGGTACGACTGGCGCCCGCCGCGCGTCGACCGCGTGTTCCAGGACGGTGGCTACTTCGCCTACGCGCCGCTGGAGAGCGTCGTCACGATCGAAAGCGTGGAGATGGGCCGCGCCTTCGAGTCGGCGCTGGTCCTGGAGTTCGACGCGGGGTGGTCAGGGGCCGGGGTCGTGCGGCTGTTCGTGGCGGCGGTCGTCGCGCTCGGCCTGTGCGCCTGGGCGTGGCGTGCGCGCAGCCCGGCGGTGGTGGTCGTGGCGCTGCTGTACCTGACCTGCGCCTGGTACCTGATGCCCGAGCCGGCACGGGACGGGTGGTCCGCCGTCGGGTTCCTGGTCGACGACGTCGGCGCGCCCGCGCACCCCGAACTCGTGCTGGTGGCCGCCGCAGTGGTGTTGTTCCCGCACCGGAAGGCGCCGGACTGGGCGCCCCTGCTGGTGGTCGGACCGCTCGGCACGCTCTGGGCCTACGGCCCGCTGGTCGGCGTCGGTGTCCTGGCCGTGGCGGCGCTGGTCCTGCGCAGCGGTCGGCTCGCCGCCGCCACGGCCCTGGTCGCGGTCGCCGCGCTGTTCGGCCACCAGCCGTTCCCGGCCGTCGTGGCGGTCGCCGCCGCGCTCGTGCTGGCCGCCCACGACCTGCACGCGCGTCGGCCCGGCACCTGGTTCCCGCTGCTGGTGGTCGGAGTGGGCCTGTACACCGCGGTGCTCGGCGCGGAACTGCTGCGGGAGGACCCGTTCGAGGACCGCACGGGCGGCGCGGTGACCGCCGGTGGCGCGGTGGAGTGGTCGATGGGCTGGACGGACAGGGCCCCGGCCGGCCCGGACCTGGTCGACGTGGTCGGTTACCTGCTGGTGGCACTGATCGTCGCGGCGCTGGTGGTGTGGGCGTGGCGAGCGCGCAGTCTCGTCGTCCTGGCGTGCGCGATCGGGTTCCTCCTCGCCTGCGGTGCGGCCTTCCTGTCGCCGTCCGATCCGGGTGTGCAATTCCTGAGCCAAGACCAGTACCGCTTGCTGCTCCGCCCCGACCCGCTGTTCGTCCCGCACCCGGAGGCGGTCTTCCTGGCGGGCGCGGCCGTGGCGTTCGCCGCCGAGGGCCGAAGGGGAGTGAAGGGCTGACCCCTCACCCCCCTTCGCACCCCCTCGCCTAACCCTCGCCCGCCATGCGGTACGCGCCTCCCTCCAGTCGGCGCACCAGGCGGTGCGTCCACTCCGCCCGGCTCCGCGCGGTGTGCAGCCACAGCCCGATGACGTCGCCGACCGGACCCCAGGTGTCCAGGTCGGCGTCGGGCGGCAGGTGCTCCTCGATGCTCGCCCGCCACTCGTCCATCACCCGGGCGCGCCGCCGCAGCAGGTCGAGGGCCTCCGCGCGGGGCAGGTCCTCGATCAGGCCCACCGCGGCGGCGAGCAGGTCGAGCCGGGGATCGCGGCTCGACAGCGCGTCGCGGAGCAGGGCGCGGTACGCCTGCTCGCCCTCCTCGGTCACCTCGTACTCCACCCTGGGCGGCCCGCCGGCCTCGCTGGGCGTCTCGTGCCCGACCAGCAAGCCCTGCCCCGTCATGGCCTTGAGGGCGTGGTAGACCGAGCCCGAGGTGGCGTTGGACCACTCGTGCGCGCCCCAGCTCTCCAGGTCGGCCCGCACCTGGTAGCCGTGCGCCCGACCGCGCCGCCGCACCGCGCCGAGCACGAGCAGCCGGACCGCCGACACCCGCTCAGCCCGCGCTGGGCCGGGTGGTGCTGACCCACCACAGCGTGCCGAACGGGTCGACGAAACCGCCCATCCGGCTGCCGTCCTCCTGTTCGGTGATCTCCTGGGCCGACCGCGCGCCGGCGGCGACCGCCCGCGCGTGCACCGCGTCGGCGTCCGGCACGGTGGTCCACAGCTGGACGTGCGCCGGCTCCGACGGGGAGCTGAGGCAGCGCTCGCCGTGAGCGCCGGAGTCGGCGAAGAACACCGCGCTGGTCCCGATCCGCGCCTCGGCGTGCATCACCCGCCGGGCGTCCGAGGGAAGGGTGAGCACGTTGGACACCTCGGCGTCGAACGCGCCCTTGAGGAACTCCCCGTAGGCGTTCGCGTCGTCCACCATCACGTAGGGCGTAACGGACGTCATCACTGCCTCCTCACTAGCCAAATTTGACTACCGCACCACCGTACCGCGCGAGTGGCAGCTAGCCAAATTTGGTCAGTGAGACCCGGTCGGTCGGGTGGGGTGGTCCCGGCCGGCGTCCGCCCCGGCCGGGACCACCGGTGATCACCCCGGCTCGGCGTGCGCGAGGAGCGCGTCACCCGCGACGCGGACGTGGACGCGCAGCGCGTCGGTGCCCTCGGGCCGCACGCGCAGCACCTCCTCCGCCACCACCGCGATCAGCTCCACCCGCAGGCAGCGCCGCAGCGCCCGCGCCCCGTACACCGGGTCGAACCCGCGCCGCGCGATCAACCGCACGGCCTCGTCCTCGACCTCCAGCCGGACACCGCGCCCGCGCAACCGGCGGCGCACCGCCTCGACCTCCAGCAGCGTGATGTCCAGCGCGACCTCGGGACCGAGCGCGCGGAACTCCACGACCTCGTCGATGCGGTTGAGGAACTCCGGGTCGAAGAACGCCGTCAGCGCGCGCGAGACCACGTCGCGGCGGCGGGTCGGCCACCACCACCGGCCGGCCCGGCGCGCCAGCTCCGCCGAGCCCAGGTTCGAGGTGAGGAATACGAAGCTGTTCCGGAACGAGATGGTCTGCTGCCCGTTGGCCAGCCGCAGCACACCGGTGTCCAGCACGTGCAGCAGGGCGCGCAGGACGGTCGGGTGCGCCTTCTCCACCTCGTCGAACAGCACGACGCCCGGTGTGTAGGGATCACCCTCCACAGTGGACCGGTCGAAGACGCTGAACCCCTCCTTGCTGCCCGCGTAGCCCGGCGGCGCGCCGCTGAACGACGCGGCGTAGTGCTCCTGCGCGAGCGCGCTCATGTCGACCCGGCACAGGTCGTCGGGCCCGGACCTCAGCTCGGCGGCCACCCGCCGCACCAATTCCGTCTTGCCCACCCCCGTCGGGCCGACCAGCAGCAGGTTGGCCAGCGGGCGGCCGGGGTCGTGCGCGCCGGCGCGGGCCAGCGCGATCGCGCGCACGACCGCGTCCACCGCGTCGTCCTGCCCGAGCACCCGCCCGCGCAGCCGGGCCGCCACCGCCCGCGGCGCGGTGTCGTCCCGGTTGCCCGCGAGCCGGTTCTGGTCGTGGAACCTGTCGGTCAGGTACGGCATCGGCCGCCGCCCCTCACGCCTCGTGCGTCCGCTCGACGGGCAGCGAGCCGACGCGGCAGTCCGCGACGCCCACCGTGTCGCGCGTGATGGCCTCCACGTTCTCCCGCGCCTTCTGCGCGTCGGTCACCCAGAGCTTGTAGAACTCGAACGGGCAGTCCGCGACGCCGAGGTCGCCGTCGCCCGCCGCGTGCACGCCCGAGTAGCCGCGGTGCAGCAGCTTGAACAGGTGGTTCTGCGACTGGTCGTGCGTGCGCGCGTCCCGGATCGCCGACAGCGACAGCTGCGCGTACTGGATGCCGTACTCCTCCTCGCCGGTCTCGCCGAGCGTCCGCCCGTCGAACCCGATGATCGCGGAGTGGCCGAAGTAGGAGTAGACGCCGTCGAACCCGGCGGCGTTGGCCACGGCGACGTAGCAGTTGTTCGCCCACGCCATCGCCTTGGCCATCAGCACCTGCTGGTCCTTCGCCGGGTACATGTAGCCCTGGCAGCGCACGATCAGCTCCGCGCCCTTCATCGCGCAGTCGCGCCAGATCTCGGGGTAGTTGCCGTCGTCGCAGATGATCAGCGAGATCTTCATGCCCTTCGGGCCCTCGCTGACGTAGGTGGTGTCGCCGGGGTACCAGCCCTCGATCGGGCACCAGGGCAGGATCTTCCGGTACTTCTGGACGATGTCGCCGCGGTCGTTGATGAGCACGAGGGTGTTGTAGGGCGGCTTGTCCGGGTGCTCCTCGTGCCGTTCGCCGGTGATCGAGAAGACGCCCCAGGTGCGCGCCTCCCGGCAGGCGGCGGCGAAGATCGCGGTCTCCTCGCCGGGGATCGTCGCCGCCGTCTCGTACATCTCGGCGGGGTCGTACATGATGCCCTGCGTCGAGTACTCGGGGAACACCACGAGGTCCATGCCGGGCAGCCCGCTCTTCATGCCGACCACCATCTCGGCGATCTTGCGCGCGTTGTCCAGGACCTCGGCCTTGGTGTGCAGGCGGGGCATCTTGTAGTTCACCACCGCGACGCCGACGGTGTCGGGGCTCGCGGAGATGTCGCCGTGCCTCATGGGTCTTCTCCTCAGGTTGACGGGTCTTGCGGCTGTGGGGTCAGGCGGGGGAGGGCGCCGCGCCGCGCGACCGGAGCGCGAGTCCGGCGGCGACGCCGACGAGGACCACGGCGAGCGCCGCGGCCAGCAGGGCGGTACCGGGGTCCGACCGGTAGCCGCCGGTCAGCGCGAGGAACGCGGGCAGGGTGCAGGTGGTCTGGCTGAGCAGGACGGCGGTCCAGCCGGTGAACCGGGTGAGCCGCCGCACCCCCAGGCCGAGCACGAGGAAGAACAACGCCCACAGCAGCGCCCACGCGAGCCAGATGACGCCGAACACCGGGTCGCCGTCGCGCCAGAAGGAAATCCCGGCGTACACCACGGCGCAGCCCGCGACGAACAGCGAGAACCAGCCGATGCCCTCGGGTTCCAGGCCGGCCAGGTTCGCCACGCCGACGTAGAGGTAGGTGAAGCCGAACAGGTAGAGCCCGGACGCGGCGAGGACCGCGTCGGCGTCGCCGCCCGCCTGCACGATCAGGACCGTGAGCGTGACGCACTGGAGCGCGCCGACGAACAGGTTCAGCGCGGCGGCGGACCGGGCGGGCACCCGGCCGAGCAGCACGAGCCCGTTGACCAGCAGGACGGCCCCGACGTAGAGCAGACCGACGTGGTTCATCGACGCCTCCCGCTGTGCCACGATGCATTCAGGTGGGCTATTTTCAGATGAAAGTAAGTGGGCGGGCCCCGCCCGTCAAGGTTTTCCCGGCGGGCGGGGTCAGAGCCGGGTGACGACGTCGAACTCGTAGCCGTCCGCGACGGCGAGGTGGACGTGTTGCGACGCTTGCGATCCGCGGAACTCGACGGTCCCGCGTGGACCTTCGTAGGCGAGGCCGTCGATCGCCGCGTTGAGCGCGCGGAGGTCGACGTCGCCCGCCCGCCGCACGAGGCGGTCCAGCGCGTGCAGCCCTTCGTAGCACGACTCGGCGGCGTTGTTGAGCGGTGGCGCGCTCGGGCCGTGCAGGCGCACGTAGGAGCCGAGGAGGTCCATCGCGCCGGCCGACACCAGCGAGCGGAAGTAGCCCGCCGCGACGAACAGGTTGCGCGTGCTCGCCTCGCCGCTGGCGATGAGCATGTTCTCCTCCATGAGCGGGCTGAACCGCACCAGCCGCTCGTGCAGGCCGCGCGCCGCGAAGCGCCGGTTGAACTCCACCGCGTCCTGCCCGACGAGCAGCATCAGCACCCCGTCGCACGGGGTGTCGCGCACCAGGTCGACGGCGCGGCCCATGTCCGGCGTGCCGAGGCCGACGAACGTCTCGCCGGCGATGTGCAGGCCCAGGTCCGCCGCGTACCGGCGCACCGCCGCCGTGGAGCCGCGCGGCCACACGTAGTCGTCGCCGACCACGAACCAGCTGCGCGCGCCGACGTTGTCGCGCAGCCACCGCAGCGCGGGCGCGATCTGGCAGCCCGGCGTCTCGCCCGCGCAGAACACGCCGGGTCGGCGCTCGCCGCCCTCGTACAGCGAGGTGTAGACGTACGGCACCCGGTCGGCCAGCACGGGCACCAGGGCGTTGCGCACCGACGAGATGTGCCAGCCCGTCACGGCGTCCACCGCGCCGGCGTCCACCAGGCCGCGCAGCGTCGCGGCGACGCGCCCCGGCGGCGCGCCGCCGTCCACGACCTCCACCGCGACCTCGCGGCCGAGGACGCCGCCGCGGCTGTTCAGCTCGTGCACGGCGAGTTCGGTGATCGCCTCGCAGGACGGGCCGAACAGCCCGGCCGGACCCTGGAGCGGGATCACCACCGCGACCCGCCAGGGTTCGCGGGTGACCGAGCCGGTTGCCATGAGGACTCCGAACGGACGTCGGGCCGCCGCCTCCCCGTCGACCGAGTCAGTTTCAGGTGGAAGTCTTACAATTGGAAGGAACTCGCGCAAGGGTGAGGACACGTGCATGGAAGTCCGCGACGCCGCTCCCCGGCTGAGCAACTCGCTGGCCCGAGCGGCCCGCGCCGTGACCGCACGGGTGGAGCAGGTGCTCCGGCCCCGCGGCGTCACGTTCGACCAGTGGCTGGTGATGGACGCGCTCGCCGCCGAGGGCGGGCTGACCATGTCCGACCTGACCACGCGCACGCTCGCCACCGGCCCCACCCTGACCAGGGTGGTGGACCGGCTGGTCACGGCCGCCGCCGCGTACCGCGAGGTGGACCTCGACGACCGCAGGCGGGTCCGGGTGCACCTCAGCTCGCGCGGCCGGGCCCAGCACCGCCGGCTCGCCGAGCTGGTCGGGGAGGTCGAGGAAGAGGTGCTGCACGGGCTGGGGCGGCCCGGCGAGGTGCTGACGGCGCTCGGGCGGCTCGGCGACTCCTGACGGCTGCTCCGGCCGCGGAGGGGAAGCCGCAGAGGGGAAGCCGCGGGAGTGCGGCGGCGGGTGGCCTCGGACGGCGAACGGCGGCACGGGCAGGCGCGGGCGGTGTGCCGGGGAATCCGGCGCGCTACGGGTCGGCGGTCTTCGACGCGGGTCCGGGCTCGTGCGGCCGGTCGTCCGCCGCGTCGAGCGGCCTGCCGCGGCGGTCCGGCACGAAGGAGCTGGCCACCAGGCCGACGACGGTGACGGCGGCCAGGTAGGCCCCGACGGAGTGCACCGTCCCGGTGCTCGTCTGGAGCGCCTCGGCGATGGTCGGGGCGAACGCGCCGCCGAGCACCGCGCCGAGGGCGTAGGACAGGGCCGCGCCGCTGTACCGGACGGCGGTCGGGTACAGCTCGGCGTACAGGGCGGCCTGCGGGCCGTAGGTGAAGCCGAGGCCGACGGAGAACAGGACTAGCGCGAGGACGAGCAGCCCGACGTCCCCGGTGTCGACCAGCGCGAAGAAAGGGAACATCCACGCGAGCTGGACGGCGAACCCGATCCGGTAGACGCGGATGCGGCCGTACCGGTCGGACAGCAGGCCGCCGACGAGGGTGCTCGCGAGCCAGGCCAGCGCGGAGACCATCACCGCCGCGAGCACCGTCGAGCGGTCCAGGTGCAGCGACTTGACCGCGTACGACTGCACGTACCCGCCGGTCGTCATGTAGCCGACGGCGTTGTTCGCCGCGAACACCAGCGCGCCGGCGAGGACCAGCCGCCAGTGGTGCCGGAGCAGCACGACGACCGGGACGCGGGACCGGGCCTCGGCGCGGCGCACCTCCTCGAAGACCGGGCTCTCCACGACCTTCGTGCGGATCACCAGGCCGACCGCGATCAGCGCGACGCCGGCCAGGAACGGGATGCGCCAGCCCCAGGCGAGGAACTGTTCGGCCGTGGTGAGCGCGGCGACCAGGGCGAAGGCGCCGTTCGCCAGCAGCAACCCGATCGGGACGCCGATCTGCGGGAACGCGCCGTACAGCCCGCGGCGGTCGGCCGGCGCGTGCTCCACGGCGAGCAGCGCCGCGCCGCCCCACTCGCCGCCCGCCGACAGGCCCTGCAGGATGCGCAGCAGCACCAGCAGGACCGGCGCGGCGACGCCGATCGTCGCCGTCGTGGGCACCAGGCCGATCAGCACGGTCGAGACGCCCATCAGCAGCAGCGTCAGGATCAGCACGGACCGCCTGCCGATCCGGTCGCCGAGGTGCCCGGCGACGACCGCGCCGACGGGCCGGAAGAAGAAGCTGATCCCGACGGTCGCGAAGGACAGGATCAGCGCGCCCTCGCCGAGCGCGGCGAAGTACTGGCCGGCGAAGACGAGCCCGGCGCAGATGGCGTAGATGAAGAAGTCGAACCACTCGATGGTCGTGCCGATCATGGCGGCGAGGACGACCCGGCGGTGTTCGCTGTCGATGCTTCCGGCCGATCGCGTCATGGCGACTCCAAGAGTTGCGACGATGGACCAGAGCGGTCGGCGCGCACCTCCGGACGACCGCTCGGCGCGACCTCGCATCGTATCCGGCCTCGGCCCCGGAGCGGTCCGGCCGCAGCCGCTCCCGCCGAACAGGTCCGGTCGTGCACCCGCTGGGCGTGGGTCGTGCACCCGCTGGGCGTGGGTCGTGCACCTGCTCGGCGCGGGGCCGGGCCCTGGGTGCCGCGGGCGGGTCCGGTGGCGCGCCGGCCGCCGGGTCCGGGTGGTCCCCGGCCGCCCGACCCCCAGGACGGGCGGCCGGGACCTACAGCGGCGCGGGGGAGTTCGCCTCCGGCACGAGCACGCGTGGCGAGCCGGTGCCGTCCGCCGGCACCACCCACACGTCGTTCACGCCGTCGCCGCGCTGCACCCCGTAGGCGATGGTGCGGTCGTCCAGCCACGCCGGCTGGTCGTCCACGCTCCGCGCCTCGGCCGACGGCGTGACCGCCATCGTCGCCAGGTCCAGCGTCGAGAGCCGCCACCCCCGCTGCGGGTCGCCGCCGACGGCCGCCTTGAACGCGATCCGCGTGCCGTCCGGTGACAGCGACGGGCACTCGACGTCGTCCGCCAGCGCCTTCACCGTCCGTGCCGCGAAGTCGCCCTCCACCAGGTACCGGTGACCACCGGTGGACATGGTGGCGTAGAAGCGGTTGTCGTCGGCGGCGAACGTGACGCCCCAGTAGTTCCGGTCGGCCGCCGTCACCACCGAGCCGTCCACTGTGGACGTGAACTCCTCCAGCGAGGTCACCAGCGCGCCGGTCCGCGTGTCCAGGATGCCGGTGCTGGTGGAGAACCCGTTGGCCGCGTAGGAATGCCCGTCCACGAACAGCGTCCACGCCACCATCCGGCCGCTGGCCGACACCCGCGCGCGGTTGGGGAACCCGGTCAGCGGCACGGTCCGCAGCTCGCGCAGCGACGAGTCGAGCACCGCCAGCCCGCCCGCCTTCAGCGGGCCGACCGGGCGCAGGCACGCGATCGTCCCGCCCGCCGCGTACGCCCGGTCGCAGCGCTGGTCGGTCACCTCGCGCGGCGCGGACGGGTCGGTGCGCGACACCACCGACAGCCGCCCGTTGCCCAGCACCTGCAACCGGGGCCCGGACACCGCGCCCGCCACCACGTCGCCACCGGGCCCGGACGACAGCGCGGTGTAGCCGACGGCGACCCCGGCGAGCACGAGGGCGGCGGCCGCCGTGACGGCGAACCGGGCGCGGACCGGGAGCCCGCTCACGCGCGCCGCCCCATCAGCACGGCGGTGGCGGCGAGGGCGAGGACCACCCCGCACGCGGCCAGGCGGGTCGCGGTCTCCGGACCCCAGAACTGCCAGGCCAGCCCGAACAGCACCGACGAACCCAGGTACGCCACCGCCTGCCCGCTCTGCACCAGCGCGATCCCGGTGGCGCGCAACCGCTCCGGCAGCACCGGGCCGGCCAACGCCATCAGCACCCCGTCCGTCGCCGCGTAGAAGAACCCGTACAGCACCAGCACGACCGCGACCAACGGCAGACCACCCAGCGGCCCGAAGACCAGCAGGTACACGGCGACCAGCGCCGCGTAACCGCCCAGCACCACGGGCAGCCGCCCGACCCGGTCGGCCAGCGCGCCCATCGGCGCGGCGAGCAGCAGGTAGACCAGGCTCGTGCCCACGGCCAGCAGCGGGAACCAGCCGATGGCGAGCCCCTCCCGCTTCTGTAGCAACAGGTACACGAACCCGTCGCCGATGGTCGCCAGCCCCAGCACGGCCGCCGCCGGCACGACCCGGCGGACGTCCCTGTCCCGCAACAGCTCCACCACCGCCGACGGGCGCACGGGCGTGGCCGGCACGGCGGAGCGGTGGTCCCGCACGAACACCAGCAGGATCACCACACCCAGCGCGGCGACGCAGGAGCTGGTTACGAACACCGAGTCGAACGACTCGCCTGCGGCGGCGAGCACCGCCAGCGCCACCAACGGCCCCGCGAACGCGCCGATGCCGTCCATCGCCCGGTGCACGCCGAACGCGCGCCCCAGGTCACCGGACGGCGTGGACAGCGTGATCAACGCGTCGCGCGGCGCGGTGCGCAGCCCCTTCCCCGCCCGGTCGGCGGTGATCACCGCGCCGAGGAGCGCGGTGGACGTGCCGGCGGCGAGCAGGCCGAGCTTGGCCACCGCCGAGAGCGCGTAACCGAACCCCGCCACGGCTTTCCGCCTGGTGGTGCGGTCGGCGAGGTAGCCGCCGGCCAGCCGCAGCAGCGTGGTGGCCCCGGTGTACACGCCGTCGACCACGCCGTACGCGGCGGGGCTGAGCTGGAGCCCGACGACGAGGTAGAGCGGCAGGACGGCGGTGACCATCTCGGACGAGACGTCGGTGACCAGGCTGACCGCGCCGAGCGCGAACACGTTGGCGCTGACGCCTTTCCAGCCGCCTGCTCGGGGGCGGTCGATCGTGGACAGGTACACGGCGGACCTCCTTCGGGGCGAGCCGCCGCACCCGGCCCGTCGGACCGGGTGCGGCGGTGGGTCGGTGGCACGCGGTGGTGCCGCTGACGAGGTCGGTGGCACGCGGTGGTGCCGTGGTCGGCGTCAGTGACAGGCGGTGGTGCCGCTGTCGGTGAAGGACCTGCCCGCCTCGGGCACGAACTGCCAGTCGAGGCTGTTGCTGTGCAGCGTCAGCTTCAGCACGCCGTAGGTGTCGCTGTTGCGCACCTCGCTGTTGGGTTTGATGGTGCCGAAGCTGTAGTGGCTCGCGCCGCCCATGCCGGCGACGAACGTGCGGATGCCGCGAGCGGTGTCGAGCGCGCCGCTCGGGTTCTGCGGTGCGAACCGCTCGTACTGGTGGTTGTGGCCGAACAGCACGACGTCGGCGTTGTGGTCGTACAGCGCCTGGAACAGCGGGCGCGTCGCCGTCGACGGCGCGTGGTTGGCGCCCGACGTGAACAGCGGGTGGTGCCAGTAGGCAGCCGTGCACGGCTTGGTGCTGGCCGCGAGGTCGTTGCGCAGCCACTGCTCCTGCGCCGAGCCCGCCGCCATGCCGATGTTGGAGTTCAGCGAGACGATGTGCCAGTTGCCCAGGTCGTAGGAGTAGTAGCCCTGCCCGGACGGACCGGCCTGCGCGCCGAAGTAGCCGTAGTAGCCGGTCGCGCCGCTCGTGTTGTAGTCGTGGTTGCCCGGCGACGGCCGGGTGCGGGCCTTGTGCCTGCCCCACGTCGGGTCGTAGTAGGTGGTGAACTCCGCGGTGGTGCCGCTGTCGTAGACGTTGTCGCCGATGGTGAACACGGTGCCGGGGATGCCGTCGAGCAGCGCGGCGGTCGCGCTGTCGCCCGAACCGGAGTTCGAGATGTCGCCCGCGCCGACCAGCACCGGGTCGCCGGCGGGCGGCGCGGTCGTGGTGGTCGTCGTGCCGGTGGTGACGACGAGCTGCGGTGCGGTCGCGCCGCTCTCGCGCGAGTCGTAGTCCGCGCCGTCGGTGCTGCCCGAGGTCACGCCGATGGCGAAGGTGCCGTTGCCCGTGACGTAGGAGGTCACGTCGACCTCGTACCAGGCGTTGCGGGACACCGCGCCCAGCGTGCCCAGCGTCGCGCCGTCGATGGCGGGTTGGGTGTTCCAGGTGACACCGGTCTCCGACCACGTGGTGTCGGTCATCGACCGGAACGTGCCGCCGCTCGGGCTCTGCGACCCGGACACGTCGTCGGTGTGCAGGCGCAGCTTCGCCGTGCTGACCGCGCCGGACAGCCCCGACACGGTGAACTTGAGGAAGGATCGCTTGATCGGGGAGTTGTCCACGCCGAGCTGACCGGACGCGCCGTGGTTCGTGCCGGTCGCGGAGTTGTCGACGTAGGTGTCCGCTGAAGGGGTGAAGGTGGTGGTGGCGGCCGACGCGGAGGGAGCGCGGTCGGACGTGGCGACGACGGTGAGGGTGGTCGCGGTGAGCACGCCTACGGCGAGCAGCGCGATGGTGGCCCTTCGACCTGACATGCCGAAACCCTTCGTTTCCTGATATACCGGACAAGGGCCACGGGAACGGTAGGCACGCGTGGACACGGTGGGGTGATCGGCTGGGATCAGCCCGGTGAACTGCGGGCCAACGCCGTTGCCGGGTCCCCGACTCCGCGTGCTCGCGGTCGTTGACTTCGTGACGATGTCTCGGAAGGCGGCGGATGTACGACCTCGTGCTGTTCGGTGCGACAGGGTTCACCGGAGCGCTCACCGCGGCGTACCTGGCGGAGCACGCGCCGGAGGGCACGCGCTGGGCGTTGGCGGGGCGCGACCCGGCCAAGCTGGCGGCGGTGCGCGAGCGGTTGGCGGAGCTGCACCCGGCGGCGGCCGGCCTGGACCTGCTCACCGCCGACGCGACCGACCAACGCTCACTGGACGCGGTCGCGCGGTCGGCGCGCGTGGTCGCCACGACCGTCGGGCCGTACGTGCGCCACGGCGACGGCCTCGTGGCGGCGTGCGCGCGGGCGGGTGCCGACTACGTGGACCTGTGCGGTGAACCCGAATTCGTCGACCGCTCCTACCTGCGCCACCACGCGACGGCGGTGGAATCCGGCGCGCGGCTGGTGCACGCCTGCGGGTTCGACTCGATCCCGTACGACCTGGGCGCGTACTTCACCGTCCGGCGGCTGCCCGAAGGCGTGCCGATCGCGGTGGAGGGCTTCGCGAGCGCGTCGGGCACGTTCTCCGGTGGCACGTTCCACTCGGCGCTGACGGCCCTCTCGCGCCTGGGCCCCTCCGCCGCCGCGGCCCGCGCACGGCGTCGGGTCGAGGGCCGGCCGGTCGGGCGGACCGTCCGGGGCCGGATGGGGATACCGGGACACGACAAGAGGATCGGCGCGTGGGTGCTGCCCGCGCCGACCATCGACCCGCAGGTGGTGCTGCGCTCGGCGGCGGCCCTGGACCGGTACGGTCCCGACTTCTCCTACGCGCACCACCTCGCGGTGCGCCGGCTGCCGACCGCCCTGGCCCTGGTGGGCGGCGTGGGCGCGCTGCTGGCGCTGGCGCAGGTGCCGCCGGCCCGGAAGTGGTTGCTGGACCGGAAGAAGCCCGGCGAGGGCCCGTCGCCCGAGCAGCGGGCGCGGTCGTGGTTCCGGGTGCGGTTCTTCGGCGAGGGCGGCGGGCGGCGCGTGGTGACGGAGGTGTCCGGCGGCGACCCCGGTTACGGCGAGACGGCGAAGATGCTCGCGGAGTCCGCGCTGTGCCTGGCCTTCGACCACCTGCCGACGACGGCCGGGCAGGTGACCACGGCCGTGGCGATGGGCGACGCGCTGACCTCCCGGCTGGTGCGGGCGGGCATCCGGTTCGACGTGCTCTAGCCACCGCCCCGGATCGGGTGGAGGCGGGGGCTACGCTGCGATCACCGTCGACACCAGGGGGAGCCATGTCGGAGAACGTCGCCTTCGCCAACGCCGGCGTGGTGCTGGCCGGTTCGCTGACCGTGCCCGACCGCGGTGCGCCGGTGCCGGGTGTGGTCATGGTCGGCGGGTCGGGGCCGTCGGACCGGGACAACGACGCGCACTTCCCGGAGATCCGGCGGCACCTGGTGGACGCGGGGATCGCCGTGCTGTCCTACGACAAGCGCGGCGTCGGCGAGTCGTCCGGTGACTGGCTCGACGCGACGATCGACGACCTGGCGTCGGACGCGGCCGCCGCGCTGGACTTCCTGCGCGCGCGGCCGGAGGTGCGCGGCGAGGCCGTCGGGTTGTTCGGGCACAGCGAAGGCGGCTGGGTCGTCCTGCGCGCCACCGCGTTGCGCGATGACGTGCCGTGGGTCGTCACCAACGGCGGCCCCGGCATGACACCCGCCGCGCAGGACCGCTACGCGCTCTCCACCGCTCTTCGACGGGCCGGGGGTATCACCGAGGACGAGGTCGAGGCCGCGCTGGCCGCTTACGACCGCGTGATCGAGGCCGGTCGCCGCGACGCCGAGTTCGCCGAGGCGGCCCGGCTCGCCCAGGACCCGCCGACGGCGTTCACCGAGCACGCGGCCGAGGTGGACGAGCGCTGGTGGCGATTCCTCAAGCGCAAGCAGGACCACGACCCGATCCCGGACGTGGTGCGCCTGCGCTGCCCGCACCTGGTGGTCTTCGGTGCGGACGACGAGCTGGTCCCGGTGGCGGAGAGCATCCGCCTGTTCACGGTCGCGGCCTGCCACGGCGACCGCGACCGCCGGGCGACGCTGACCGTCGAGGTGTTCCCCGGCGCGGACCACCGCGTCCGGACCGGGGGCGGCGCCCGCCTGGCACCCGGCTACCTCGACACCCTGACCCGGTGGATCACCGACCGGACCGGGCTTCGCGCCTGACCGCGCCGGGCGCATGACCGGCTCCGAGGGCGCGTGCTAGCGCAGCTCTTCCCGTGCCGCGCGGAACACGGCGTCGGCCACCCGTTGCAGCGGTGGTGAGTCGAGCTTCCACTGCTGCCAGTGCAGGGGCACGTCGACCGGCCGGTCGGGGTGGAGGTGGGTCAGCCGCCGGTGACGCCTGACCTGGTGCTCGCTGAGCAGCGCCCAGCCCGCGCCCGCCGCCACGGCGTCCTCGAACACCGGGCCGTCGGGCAGGACGTGGCGGTGCGCCGAGGCCGGGCGGCCCGTGACGGAGCGGCAGAACGCGTCCTGCAGGTCGTCCTTCTCGTCGAACACCACGACCGGCAGCTCGTCCAGCGGCGCGTCCGACCACCGCCGCGCGAACGCCCGGCTCGCCACGGCGTGGTAGCGCATCCTCCCGAGTGGACGGACGCGGCACCCCTGCACCGGCCGCGGCGACGACGTGACCGCCGCGACGACGAGCCCCTGCCGCAGCGCCTCCGCCGTGTGGTCCTGGTCGTCGCGGAGCACCCCCAGCACGAGGCCGTCGTCGGCCGCCAGTTCCCGGACCACGGCGCGGAACCAGGTCGACAGCGAGTCCGCGTTCACCGCCACCTGGATCGGCGTCGGGCGTTCGACCAGGCCGAGGCCGGCGAACGCGTCCTGTTCGAGCAGCGCCAGTTGCCTGGCGTAGCGGGCGACCACCGCGCCGGACGGGGTGAGGCGCGCCGGTTTCGCGCGCACCAGCAGCACGCGGCCGGTGCGCTGCTCCAACGCCTTGATGCGCTGGCTCACCGCGGACGGCGTGATGTGCAGCGTCCGGGCCGCCGCGTCGAGCGTGCCCTCGTCCACCACGGCCAGCAGGGTCCGCACGGCCTCCGGATCGAGCATCACGGTTGCTTATGTTACTGAAGAAACTGTAGCTGGCCTTGTCATCGCGGCCTGCTTAGCGTGTCGGCGTGCTGCACGCGATGCTTGCCGGCCTGGGTGCCGGGTTGTCCCTGATCGTCGTCATCGGCGCGCAGAACGCGCTGGTGCTCCGCCAAGGCGTGCTGCGCCGACAGGTGCCCGCGGTGGTGGCGATCTGCGCCGCCTCCGACGCGGTGCTCATCGCCCTCGGCGTGGGTGGTGTCGGCGGGGTGCTCACCGCGTGGCCCGCGGTGCTCACCGCCGTCCGCTGGGTCGGCGCGGCGTTCCTCGTCGGCTACGGGGTGCTCGCGGTGCGGCGGGTGCTGCGACCGGCCGCGCTGCGGCTCGGCGGTGCGGCGTCGGCGGCCGTCGTCACGTGCCTCGCGCTGACCTGGCTCAACCCGCACGTGTACCTGGACACCGTGCTGCTGCTGGGCACCGCGTCCACCTCGTTCGGCGACCACCGCTGGTGGTTCGGGCTCGGGGCGATGGCGGGCAGCGCGCTGTGGTTCACCTCGCTCGGGTTCGGCGCGCGGTGGCTGTCCGGCGTGTTCACCCGCCCGTCGGCGTGGCGGGTGCTCGACGGCGCGGTCGCGGTCGTCGTGACCGCGACCGGTGTTTCGCTGGCGCTCGGCCCCTGAGGGCGGTCCGATATTCCGGGGAATCACGCGCCGAATCGATGCCAATTCACCGCGAATAAATTCGGACTTCGATCGTTCGCCTCGGCGCGACCGGGCGATCAAGTAATATTGCGCGACCGAAAGGTGGCCGGATGACTGGTGGCCGGATGACTCCCGCGGAGGTGCGCGCATGTTCGTGGGCCGGTCCGGCCTGGTGTCCTTGGTGGAGCAGTTGGTGCTGGTGGACGGCTCGCCACCGGTGCCGACCGGTCGCGACCGCCCGGTGCTGGTGATCGAGGGCTACGGCGGTTCCGGGCGCACCGAATTCCTGCGCCAGCAGTGGGCGCGGTGGAAGGCGAACACGCCGACGGTGTGGGTGGACGCCCGTTTGGTGGACGACCCGGACACCCATTCGCTGCGCCCCCTGCTGATCGCCGTGATGCAGGGGCTGAGCGAGAAGGTGAACGGGTACGAGGTGAAGTTCCCGCGCGTGGTGCTCGCGCACATCGCGATGGAGAGCCCCGTGCCCGACGTCGACCCCGAGCGGGCCAAGCAGGCCATGCGCAGGCGGCTCGTCGAGTACCGCGACCGCGACGCGCTCATCACGCTGGTCGGCGAGCTGCTGCGGACCTCGCTCGGCGCGGTGACGCCGACCGTGCCCGGCGCGGACGCGGTGGCCGACGCCGTGGCGCAGGGCATCGTGGACCGGCTGCGGCGGGCGTCCCGGCTGGCCAGGTTCACCTGGGACGAGGCGCTGGTGTGGTTCGGCCACCAGGACAACGGCCTGCGCTTCGACCCGATCGCCGCCCTGGTGCAGCTGAGCAGGCAGGCCGCGATCGACACGCCGGACGTGCGCGGCGACGTGGACGACCTGTTGGTGGCCGCCCTGCTCGCGGACGTGCGGGAGAGCCTCGCCAAGGTCGCCGGGCGACCCTGGAACGCGCTGGTGCTGCTGGACGAGGGCGACGCGCCCACCGCGCGGTCGTTCATCACCGCCCTGCTGCGGATGCGGCGCAGCCGCGCCAACCGCTCGCCCGACCCGCTGTCGACCCCGACCGACCCGCTCGTCGTGGTCACCACCAGCGACGGCCGGCTCGCGGGCGACCTGCCCGGCCGGGACGAGGCGCGCCCGCCGTGGCTGTCCATCGACCTCGGCGAGCTGACCGAGCAGGACGTGCACGACCTGGCCCGCGCCCACATCTGGCCGCCGGAGTTGGGCACCCGCCGCGTCGCCGACGCCGTGCACCGGCTGACCGGCGGGCACGCCGCCGCCACCGACCTGGTGCTGAGCGCCCTGGAGGGCGCGCCCGGCCTGGTCGACCGGGTGGACGAGGTGCTGGCGCGCCCCGGCACCACCGCGAGCCGCACCGTCGAGGAGGAGCTGCTCAGCCGGATCATCCGGGGCCTGGGGCCGGGTGACGACGTGGGCGAGCACCTGGTGACGCTGTCCGCCGCCCGCCACCGGGCCGAGGCCGGGAAGCTGCGGGAACTGCTGGACGAGCCGCCGGGCCTGGACCTGATGACGTCGACGACCCTCTGGTCCGGTCGCGCGCGGGAGCAGGCCGCGCTGCCGAGGTTCGTCCGGTACCTGGGGCTGCGCGCCCTCGCGGCCCGCACGGGCGGCCTCGACTGGACCACCGTGTTCACGATGCTGCGCGACCAGGCGCGGGCGGACGACGACCGGGAGGGCCGGCTGCACCACGAGCTGGCCCTCGGCCACACCGGGCCGGTCGCGCGGGAGCTCGCCGCGCTGCTGCCGGAGCTGGGCGACGAGCGGTGGCTGGAGCTGGTGGACGGCATCACCGCGACACCGCGCCTGTCCACCGCGCCGGGATCGTCCGGCGTGGACGGCCGCGATGTCGTCGGACGCCTCGTCACGACCCTGCACGCGCTCGGCGACCCCCGGCTGAGCGAGCGCAGGGCGTTGTGCCGCCGGTACCTGCTGGCGGAGAACGACCTGCGGACGCTGGCCGGGTCCTCCGAGGCGTTCCTGTTGCGCGCCCAGCACTACCACCGCCTCGCGGAGCGGCTGTGCTGATCGGGAAGGAGCCGCTGCCATGCAACCGGAAGAGCTGAGGGACAGGTTCCACCTCGGGGTGTACCCGCGCCGCGGCAAGTTCTTCCGGAGCTGGTGGGACAAGTGGCTGCGGGTCGTGCTCGTCGCGGTCGTGCTCGTGGCGGCGGTGCCGGGCTACCTGGCCGCGGGCTGGCTGTCCGCGCGGGTGGGCTGCCGCGACGGCCTGCCGTCCGACGACCTCTGGACCGAGGACGGCGAGTGCGTCGGCGTGACGTCCGGGCCGTACGCGTTCGGGCTCGCCGAGTTCGGCCCGGTGCTGGCCCGGATCGCCGAGCAGAACGACCAGGCGGGCAAGGGCGGCTGCCGGCCCGGCGCGACGCCCGTGACGGTGGCGGTCCTGTCCACCCTGACCACGCCCAACGGCGGCGGTCGCGCCCTGCACGAGATCGAGGGCTACGCCGCCGCGCAGGCCAGGGCCAACGGCGTCGGCTGCATCCACCCGATCAAGCTGAAGGTCGCGCACCTGGGCGCGGCGCAGCAGGCCGCGCGGCGCGTCGCCGAGCTGGTGCGCGAGGACCCCGCCGTGGTCGCGGCGGTCGGCCTCGGCCTGAGCGACCAGCGGTCGGCCGACGCCGCCGACGAGCTGGGCAGGCCGGGCCAACCGATGCCGATGGTGGGCGCCCTGATCACCGCGGAGGGTTTCGACGCCGACGGCTCGGCCGCCGACCGGCCCGACTTCTCGACGTGCGACGAGGGCGCGACGTACGACAACGGCATCGGCGAGGGCTACTTCTACCGCGTGTCGCACCGCAACGCCAAGCAGATCAAGCTGCTGGGCGATTTCCTGAAGGCGGCGCCCGACTTCATCGTGACGCCGAACGACAAGCGCGACCCGTACACCTGCACCGCCCTGCCGTTCGTGCGGGGGCTGGGCGAGCGCCCGGAGGTGAAGTTCGACCCGACGGACCCGGCGACGGTGGGCTACGCGGCGCAGCGGATCTGCGGGCGGCAGGGCAGCGTGTCCGCGTTCTACATCGCCCGCAGCCGCGACCTGGGCCGGTTCCTGCGCAGCGTCGACGAGCAGTACCGCAACGGGTTGTGCGAGGCGACCTCGATCACCGTGGTCAGCACGTCGGACGCGGTGCGGATGCGCGTGCCGGACCACGACCCGGAGCTGGAGGGCGCGCGGCGGCAGGCGCTGGAGTCGCCGGTGTTCCGCGACGGGACGCTGCGGCTGGTGTACACGCCGCTCGCGGACGCGGACTCGTTGCGCGGCGGCAACACCGAGTTCGCGACGCTGGAGGGCCTGTTCGAGGCGGCGGGCTTCGACACCGCGCACCTCGACGGCGGGTGGGCGATCAACGCCTACGACGCGCTGCACACGGTGTCGGAGGCGGTGCGGACGCTCAGCGCCAACAGCGAGGTGACCCGCGGTGTGCTCAACAGCGCCATCAGCGGGTTCGCGGCGGGCACCGGGCGGCTCGGGGCGGGCGGGCGGATCGAGTTCGACAACAGCGGCAACCGGACCGGCGACCCGGTGGCGGTCCAGCTCTGCCCGCCGCGCGAGGGCAAGCGGCCGGCGACCGTGCGGGTGGACGCGCGCAGCAACCCGGCCGACACGCACTGCCGGTGACGTCGGTTCGGGCGCGGCGGCGTCCGGGCGCGGTGGTATCCGGTGGTGGCGGCAGTCGGGAGCGGCGGCAGTCGGGAGCGGCGGCGGTCGGGGGTGGCGGCGGTCGGGGGTGGCGGCGGTCAGGGGTGGCGGACGGGCGCTCGGTCCGGGTTCGGAGCCGCGTGCGACAGGTGGCGGTGCGGTCGCGGATCGTGACCGTGCGGGTGGGCCGAGGGCGGCACGTGGGGTGCGGGCCGGTGGGCACGGTTCGCGGGTGGCCCGACGGCTCGTCCGCGGGCCTTCGCGCCGACCCCGCGGGTCGGTCGACGCGGCGTCGGGTATGGTCCTTGCTCGGCGTGGCCGCTGTCCGCGGTCGGCCGGGGTGTGCCGGGAAGTCTGGTCGGCGAGGTGGCCGTCCCGACCCTGGAGTTGATCTTGCCGAACGCCACGCCGACCAGCGCGCCGCTCGCCTCCGGGCCCACCTCCGGGTCCGCCTCGCCGACGGGTGGCCCGCGGCGGTACCGGCCCGAGCTCCAGGGGCTCCGCGCGGTCGCGGTGGTGCTGGTGGTCGTCTACCACGTGTGGCTCGGCCGGGTCTCCGGCGGCGTCGACGTGTTCTTCCTGCTCTCCGGCTTCCTGCTGACCGGGCAGCTCGCGCGGGCGGCGGCGAGCGGCGGGATCGACCTCGGCGCGCTGTGGGGGCGGGTGATCCGGCGGCTGGTCCCCGCCGCGGCGGTCGTCCTGGCGGGGGTCATGGCGGTCGGTGTGGTGGCGCTGCCCGAGAGCCGGTGGTTCCAGACGATCCGGGAGGTCGTCGCCGCGGCGCTGTTCCTGGAGAACTGGCAGCTCGTGGCGGACGCCGCGGACTACTTCGGGCGGCACAACCACGCCAGCGTCGTGCAGCACTTCTGGTCGCTGGCCATCCAGGGCCAGTTCTACCTCGTCTGGCCGGTGCTGGTGGCCGCGCTCGCCGCCGTGGCCCGCCGCGCGGGCACGGGTGTCCGCCGACCGCTGGCGGTGCTCCTGGCCGCCGTGTTCGCCGGCTCGCTGGCGTACTCGGTCGTGCTCACGGCGGCGGACCAGCCCCTGGCCTACTTCCACTCGCTGACCAGGGCTTGGGAGTTCGCGCTCGGCGGCCTGCTCGCGCTCGGCGTGGAGCGGTTCGCGGCGCCCCGGCCGGCGCGGATCGCCCTGGGGTGGGCCGGCGCGATCGGTCTGGTGGCCTGCGGGCTCGTGCTCCAGGTCGGCAGCGTGTTCCCCGGCTGGCTCGCGCTGTGGCCGACGCTCTGCGGTGCCGCCGTGATCGCCGCGGGCGCGACGTCCAGCCGGTTCGGCGTGGACCGCGTGCTCGTCTCGCCCGCGCTGCGCCACCTGGGTGACCTGGGCTACTCGCTGTACCTGTGGCACTGGCCGGTGCTGGTGTTCTACCTGGTGATCCGCGGCAGGGAGGAGGTCGGGCTCGCCGGCGGCGTGTTCGTCATCGCGGTGTCCGCGGCGCTGTCCGTCGCGACCCACCACCTGGTGGAGGTGCCCGCCCGCCGGTCCGGCGGCGGGCGGTGGAGCGGCTACCGGCTCGGCGTCCTCGCGCTGGTGCCCGTGCTGGTGGCGGCGGGCTGCTGGCAGGTGGTGAGCCTGCGCAAGGCCGCCTCCTACGCGGTGCTGGTGGACGACCCCGACCATCCGGGCGCGCTCGCCCGCACCCCGGAGTTCGAGTACTGGGGCTCGGAGGAGGCGACGATCATCCCGCCGATGGTGACCCTGCCGCGCGACTTCGCGGGCATCGCCGGGAGCCGTTGCACGCGCTCACCGCGCAACAAGGGGCTGGAGATCTGCACCGCGCCGGGCACGTCGACGCCCGCCAAGCGGATCGTGGTGGTGGGCGACTCGCACATGCAGCAGTACCTCGGCGTGATCTGGTCGATCGCGGAGGGGCGGAACTGGGGGGTCACCTTCATGCTGCGCGGCGCGTGCCCGTTCTCGGTCGACGCCGACGCCATGCCCGGCGACCGAGGGTGCGTCCAGTGGAACGCGGACGCCGCCGAGGAGATCCGCGCGCTGCGGCCCGACCTGGTGGTCACCAACGGCAGCCGCGACGTGCGGGTCGGCCTGACCGAGCGGACACCGCCCGGTTTCGTCGAGCAGTGGCGGGCACTGGACCGCGCGGGCATCCCGGTCCTGGCCGTGCGGGACAACCCGCGCTTCGGGTTCTCGCCGTCGGCCTGCCTGGTCGCCAACGGCATGGACGCGGAGCCGTGCAGCACGCCCAGGGCCGAACTGCTCACGGTGGAGCCGCCGTACGCGGAGCTGCCCGACCTGCCGCCCAACGTGTCCTTCGCGGACTTCAGCGACCTGTTCTGCGACGACACCCTGTGCCCGCCCGTGATCGGCAACGTGCACGTGTACCTGGACGACAACCACGTCAGCGCCACCTACGCGGCCACCATGACACCGATGGTCGAGCGGGAACTGGTGGCGAGGCTCGGCGAGTAGTCGGGTCGGTGCGCGCACGTGCCGCGGAACCGGCCGCCCGCGGCGGAACGGTGTCGCGCGACGCCTGCCCCGATCAGCCGCCGCCGGCTCGCCGCGGGCGGGCGTCCGGCGCGAACGGGCTTGATTCTCCGGTTACGGCAAGGTTTAGCGTCCCGGCCATGACGATCACGGTTCTGGACACCTGCCCGGCGATGCGGCGGATCCTGCGCGCGCCGTCGGCCGACCGGCCCGAGCTGCTGCGGGCGATGGTCGCGCCCGCCGCCGGAATGTACCGGTACTTCCCGGATGAGGTGGACCTCGTCGAGCTGCACCGGATGGGGTCGGGGTTCCCGCTCGACCGGGACGAGGAGCGGTGCCTGGCGGCGCTGGACGCGATGGCCGACGCCGACGTGTGGGGTCGGGTGGGGCGCGCGCTGGAGGAGGCGCTGGCCGTGCAGCTCGCGGCGACCCCGGACGTCGTCGTGCCAGACCTGACTGTGCTGGTGGTCCTCGGCGATCCGGGTGACGAGCACTTCCTGCGCACGACCCTGGGCATGACGGCGAACGGCAGCGTGACCGGGTACCTGTACCTCAACCTCTGGCCGTTCCCGGAGAACCTGGCGCGGGTGGAGGCGACGGCGGTCCACGAGCTGCACCACAACCTGCGGTACGGGCCCGGCGCGGTGGTGTGGGACCCGGCGACGGTCACGGTCGGTGAGCAGGTGGTGTCGGAGGGGCTGGCCGACGCCTTCGCCCGTCAGCTCTACGGCGACGAACTCGGTCACGCCCGGATCGGGGTGCCGCACCTGCGCGACGAGGCGGTGTTCGACAAGGTCGTCTCCGGGCTGGGGGTGACCGGGATGCGAGACTTCACGGCGTGGGTGCTCGGCGACGAGGTCGCGGCCCGGTACGGCGTGCCGCCGGTCGGGTTGCCGACCGGCGCCGGTTACGCCGTGGGCAACCGGCTGGTCGACGCCTACCTGGCGGCGACGGGGCGCACCGCGGCGGAGGCGCTCCTGGCGGACAGCCGGGAGGTCGTCGACACCGCGCTCTCGCTGCTGCGACCGGCCCGGACGTGACCCCGCCATGCCGCCGTGGCATGTCGGCAGGGCCACCGACGCGTCGGCGCACCGGCTGACAGGGCCGTCGGCTCACCGGCTGGTGGGGCGGGCGGTGTGTCGGCTGGTGGGGCTCACCGGCTGACAGGGCGGTCGGCGCGTCGGGTGAGAGCGCAGGCGGCGCGTCGGGTGAGAGCGCAGGCGGCGCATCGGTGCGCGGGCAGGCGGCGTGTCGGTGCGCGGCAGGCGGCGTGTCGGGTGAGAGCGCAGGCGGCGTGTCGGTGCGCGGCAGGCGGCGTGTCGGCGCACGGGCATGGCGGGGCCGGCGGCGCGTCGCGCAGCAGAACGGCAGCACCGCCGGTCCGCCCGGCCCCGGCGCAACCGCCCTGCGGTACGGCGCGGTCCGTGCACGGCCCCGTCCTGCGGCACGGCCGGGCTGCCGACCACCCCGTCCCCGGCACACCGGGCGCGGCGCGACGGCTGAACGGTCCCACGCGAGGTCTCACGCGATGCCTGCCGCGATCAGCTGCTGCCAGATCACCGCCTGGTCGACCACCTCCACCTCCAGCTTCTCGGCCTTCGCGATCTTGCTCGCGCCGACGTCCGCGCCGGTGATCAGGTAGTCGGTGCTCGCCGACACCGAGGACGCGGTGGTCGCGCCCGCCTTCTCGCACAGCCGCTGGAAGGCCGGGCGGGGCACCTTCTCACCGGACCTCGGGTCGTTGATCGCGCCGGTGACCACCACCGTCTTGCCTGCCAGCGGCGCGTCGGCCGCGACGACCGGCGGCAGGTCCTCCTCGCGCACGTCGAGCGAGACGCCGCACTCGCGCAGCCTGGTCAGCTCGGGCCGCAGCCGGTTCAGGTGCTCGGTCAGCGACGCGGCGACCTTCGGGCCGATGTCCTCGACGGCCACGAGGCGTTCCTCGCCCGCGTCGGCCACCTCCTCCAGCGAGGTGAACCCCGCTCGGCACAACCGGGTGGCGGTGCCCTCCGACGCCATCGGGATGGCGAGCCCGATCAGCGCCCGGCGCAGCCCGACCCGGCGGCCGGCGTCGATCGACTCGATCATCCGCGTGGCCGACACCTCGCCGATGCGGTCGAACTCCAGCAGCTGCTCCTTGGTCAGGCGGTAGAAGTCCGAGGGGTGTTCGAGCATCCCGGCCTCGGCGAGCCGTTCGATCCACACCGGACCGACCGCCTCGATGTCCGCCGCCGCGCGCGAGGCCCAGTGGATCAGCCGGCGCACGGTCTGCGCGGGGCACGAGACGTTGGTGCAGAACAGCTCCCGGCTGTTGCCCTGCTCGGTCAGCGGCTGGTCGCAGGACGGGCACCGGTCGGGCGGCACGATCTCCCGCTCCTGGCCGGTGCGCTTGGACTCGTCCAGCACGCCCGCGACGAACGGGATCACGTCGCCCGCCCGGCGGACCAGCACCGTGTCGCCGATGCGGATGCCGCGCGCCCGGATCACCTCCTGGTTGGCCAGGGTGGCGCGGGTGACCGTCGTGCCGCCCACGAACACCGGCTCCAACCACGCGACCGGGGCGATCTTGCCGGTCTTGCCCACGTCCCACACCACGTCGGACAGGACCGTCGTCCTCTCCTCCGCGGCGAACTTGTAGGCCAGCGCGCCGCGCGGCGAGTTCGACCGCGTACCGGCGGCGGCGTAGGCGTCGCGGTCGGCCAGCCGCAGCACCGCGCCGTCCAGGTCGTAGTCGAGGTCGTCGCGGCCCTGCTCGATCGCGGTGATCACGGCCTGGGCCTGCTCGGCGTCGGCGCAGCGCCGCATGTCGGCACCCGCGAACCCGAGGGCGCGCAGGCCCTCCTCCAGGTCGGCGGCGGCCTCGGCGGAGGTGTCCAGGTCGAACCCGAAGAACCGCAGCCTGCGCTCGGCGACCGTGGCCGGGTCCTTCGCGCGCAGCGTGCCCGCGGCGGCGTTGCGCGGGTTGATCAGCGGTTTGTCCGGGTGCGCCGCGTTGTACGCGGCGAACGTCGACCGGAGCATCACCGCCTCGCCGCGCACCTCGACCCGGCCGGGCGCGTCGACCCGCTCCGGCACCCCGTCGACCAGGGCGCGGACCAGCAGCGTCACGTCGTCGCCGGTCGTGCCGTCACCGCGGGTGACGGCCCGGAGCAGCCTGCCGTCCTCGTAGACCAGCGCCAGCGACAGCCCGTCCAGCTTGGGCATGACCACCACCGGCTGGCCGGGGAAGCGGTCGAGGAACGCCGCCACCTGCTCCGGCCGGGTCGCCTTCTCCAGCGACAGCATCGGCCGCGAGTGCCGGACCGGCGCGTGCAGGACGGCGGGCGCGCCGACCTGCTCCAGCGGGTTCGGGTCGGGCGCCCACTCCGGGTGCGCGGCGATCAGCCCGCGCAGCTCGTCCTCGACCGCGTCGTACTCGGCGTCCGCCACCAGCGGCGAACCCCGGTAGTAGGCGTCCCGCAGCACCACGACCTGGTCGGCGAGTTCCCGGATGCGTTCCTGAGCGTCCACGGTCCACAAGCTACCCGCGAGCACCGACAATTCGGCGCACGGCCGCGACCTGCCCGGCCGGGTCCCACGGGGTCCGGCCTGGTCGGCGGGTTGGCGGGGAGCGGGCTCGGCGGCGCCACCCGCCGGTCGCCCTCGCACGAGGGCGTCGGCGACCCGGCCCCGCACCCTGGCGGCGGCGGTTCGCCGCCGCGAGCGGGGAGCGCGGTGTGCAGTTGGCCGTCAGCGCATCCTTCTTGTCCGCCGCCGCACGGCTCGCCGCAGGCCGGTTCCACCGGCGTCCGCGTCCACCGAGACTGCCGGGGTCAGGGAGTGCGGCGCCGCACGTCCGCTCCGGGCGCCTCGGGCCGGCCGGGGCCCGCACTCCGCCATCCGCCTTCGGCGCGCGCCCTGACGGCTGCCCGGTGCCGCCGCGGTGCCGCCCGCGTCCCGACCGGGGAGTGACCGCACCTTGGCAGCCGACCTGATCCTCACCAACGCCACCGTCTACACGGTCGACCGCGCGCGCCCGTGGGCCACCTCGCTGGCCGTCGAGGGCGGCCGGGTGCGCGCGCTCGACGACGTCGAGCACGGGCCGGACACCGAGGTCCGCGACCTGGGCGGCGCGTTCGTCATGCCCGGCCTGGTGGACGTGCACAACCACCACGCGCTGGCCGGCCGCGCCGCGCTGTTCGAGCTGGCCTTCGGCGGCGACCTGGGGTTCGAGGCGATCCTGGACGCGGTCCGGTCCCGGTCGCGCGACCTCGGCCCCGACGAGTGGGTGGTCGGCGGCGCGTGGGCGTCGACGCTGGTGGAGACGCTGTCGCACGAGTCGGCCCGGCACGCGCTCGACGCGGCGGCGGGCGGCCGGCCGGTCATGCTCTCCGACGACAGCAGGCACAACCGGTGGGTGAGCAGCCGGGCGCTGGAGCTGGCCGGCGTCACCGCCTCGACCCCGGACCCGGCGGGCGGCGTGATCGTCCGCGACCCGGTCACCGGCGCGCCGACCGGCGTGCTGCTGGAGGCCGCGGGCGTCCGGGTGGAGCGGGCGGTGCGGGAGACCGGCATCCTGACCGAGGAGCAGCACGCGAGCGCGTCGCGGCACGCCATCGGCGTCCTGCACTCCTACGGCATCACCGCGTTCCAGGACGCCGGGGTGTCGGTCGACATCCTCCGCGCGCTCAAGTCGCTCGACGACGCGGGCGAGCTGACCGCCTGGGTGGTCACGTCGCTGCTGATCAACGACCCGATCTTCGGGTACGACCCGATCGGCTCGGAACTGCTGGCGGTGGGCGGTCGCTACCGCGGCGAGCACCACCGGCCGGACTTCGTCAAGATCTTCCTCGACGGCGTGCCGCCGACCCGGACGGCCGCGTTCCTGGAGCCCTACCTGCCGGACGAGGTGCACGGCGCCTGCTTCCACGGCGCGCCCACCATGCCGCCCGCCGAGCTGGAGGGCTGGCTGCGCGCCGCCGCGGTGGCCGGGCTGTCCGCCAAGGTCCACTGCACCGGCGACGCCTCGGTGCGCGCCACGCTGGACGCCGTGGCCAAGCTGCGCGCGGAGGGTCACACCGACACGAAGTTCCAGGTCGCGCACGGGCAGTTCGTGCACCCCGACGACCTCGCGCGGTTCGGCGAGCTGGGCGTGGCGGCGGACATCTCGCCGTTCCTGTGGGTGCCCGGCGTCATCCCCGACGCCATCGCCAACGTGCTGCCCGCCGAGCGCGCGACCCGGATGCAGCCCAACCGCGCGCTGCTGGACAGCGGCGCGCTGGTCGCGGGCGGGTCGGACTGGCCGGTCAGCGAGTCGCCGAACGCCTGGGAGGGCATCCAGGGCCTGGTGACCCGGCAGGACCCGGCGGGCGCGCACCCCGGCGCGCTGTGGCCCGAGCAGGCGATCACGCTCGCCGAGGCCGTCGAGGCGTTCACCCTCTCGGGCGCTCGCGCGATGGGCGTCGACGACGTCACCGGGTCGCTGACGCCGGGCAAGTCCGCCGACTTCGTCGTGCTGGACCGCAACCCCTTCGAGAGCGCCGTGGACGAGCTGTACACGACTCGCGTGATGGAGACGTGGTTCGCGGGACGCCGCGTGTTCGCCCGCGACTGAACACCCGGATATCGGTGCGCGTCCCCCATTTGTCCTCAATGGACACTCTACTGAGGACGGATGGGTGACGCGGTCGGCAGCTCACGGCGTGGACCGCGAGCGCCGCCGGGTGATCACGGTGTGGACGACGACCAGTGCCGCGAAGAACGGCAGGCCGACCCGCCACGCCGTGTCCAGCCCGTCGATGAAGGCCGTGGACACCAGGACGGCGAGCAGGAACAGCGCCGCGAGGCCGGACGTGACGGGCGCGCCCCACAGCCGGACCGGCGACCGGTGGGTCGCGGCGCGCCGGAACGCCCAGTGGGTCGCCAGGATGAGCATCCAGACCAGCAACGCGCCGAACACGGAGACGCCGAACAGGGCGAGGTAGGCGCTGCCGGACGTCGCGGACAGGGCGACGGCGAGGGCGGGTCCCAGCGCGGACAGCGCCAGCGCGTTGCGCGGCACGCCGGTCCGGCTCACCCGCGCGGTCCACGCGGGCGCGTACCCGTCGGCCGCCAGCGAGTGCAGCATCCGCGTCGACAGGTACAGGTTGGTGTTGGCGCTGGACAGCGCGGCGGTGAGCACGACGAAGTTGATGATCGTCGCGGCGGCCGGCACGCCCGCGCCCGCGACGACGCGGACGAACGGGCTGGCGTCGACGGAACCGCCCTGCGCGGTCACCGTCCAGGGCGCCACGGTGACGATGACGGCGATCGCCAGGACGTAGAACAGCACGAGCCGGAGCACCATGCGGCGCGCGGCGCGCGGCAGGTCCCGGCCGGGGTTCTCCGACTCCGCGGCGGTGACCGCGACGACCTCGGTGCCGAGGTAGCTGAACAGCACGAACACCATCGCCAGGAACAGGCCCGACACGCCGTTGGGCAGGAAACCGCCGTGCGCGGTGAGGTGGGACAGGCCGGTGGCGGGCGACTCGGGCAACCCCACCGCGATCAGCAGCAGGCCCAGCGCGATGAAGACGGCGACGGCGACCACCTTGACCATCGCGAACCAGTACTCCACCGCGCCGAAGAACCGCACCGCCAGGGCGTTCGCGGTGAGCACCACCGCCGAGAACGCGGCCACGAGCGGCCACAGGGGCAGGTCCGGCCACCAGAACCGGACGTACAGCCCCGCCGCGACGATCTCGCCGCCGACCGCGATGGCCTGGATGGTCCAGTAC
The DNA here is from genome assembly GCF_003634935.1 of Saccharothrix australiensis. Classification (NCBI taxonomy): domain Bacteria; kingdom Bacillati; phylum Actinomycetota; class Actinomycetes; order Pseudonocardiales; family Pseudonocardiaceae; genus Saccharothrix; species Saccharothrix australiensis. The sequence continues at coordinate 5,628,335 of NZ_RBXO01000001.1, read as the reverse complement.
GTCCAGCGCTGCACGAAACCCGCCAGCGGCCCGAGGTAGCGGTGCGCGACGGCCCCGAACGACCCGGCCTCCGGGTGCACCACGACCATCTCGGTCAGGGCCCAGGCGATGACGAACGCGACGAGCGCGCACAACGCGTACGCGACGACGATCGCGGGTCCGGCGTGGGAGATGGCGAGCGCCGAGCCGAGGAACAGCCCCGTGCCGATCGCGCCGCCGAGGCCGATCATGCTCAGCTGGGGCCCGGTGAGGGCGCGCCGCAGGCCGCGCGTGTCGGTGGTGGGAGGTGGGACCGCCACGCGACCCTCCAGCCGGTGCACGGGGACCGAGTCGTCCTCGTGAGTGTCCGGTGGGGGAGGGGTGCCGTCAACCGGCGAACGGCGGCTTGCGGTGGCGGCCGTGGGAGGCGGCTCGCGGACCGGGTGCCGGTATGCGGTCGGCGACGTGGTGCGGTGGTGCGGAGTGGTGCGACGGCGCGGTGGGTGAAGCGCGGTCGTGTGGGCGCGGAGATGCCTGCGGCGTCGCGAAGGTGGGCGGCCGGTCGGGTCGTTGACGCCGGGCTCGACGCGCTCCTAACATCGGGATCGTCGGCACCGGAAGCCTTTCGGCGTGGGGGGCGATGCACACGGAACCGACCAGTGGCCAGTTCCGGGAGGAGTTCCCGGTGCTCGCCGACACCGTCCACCTGGCGAGTTGCAGCCAGGGCGCGTTGTCCGGCGAGCTGCTGGCGGCGCTCGGCGGCATGACCTCCGCCATGCGGGAGCAGGGTGCGCCGTGGGACCTGTGGATGGCCGAGGTGGACCAGGCCCGCCGCCGGTTCGCCGCGCTGGTGGGTGCCGACCCGCACGAGGTCGCGGTGGTGCCCTCGGCGTCGGAGGGCGCGTACCAGGTGGCGTCGACCAGGGACTGGGCGGCGCGGCCGGTGGTCGTCACCACGGACATGGAGTTCCCGTCGATCGGCCACGTGTGGCTGGCGCAGGGCGCACGCGGCGCGGAGGTCGTCCACGTGCCCGAGCGGGGCGCGGCGGTCGACGAAGGCGAACTCGTCGCGGCCGTCGACGAGCGCACCGGCCTGGTGTCGATCCCCCTGGTGTCCTACCGCAACGGCGCGCGGATGCCCGTCGCCACCGCGGTGACCCGTGCGCGCGAGGTGGGCGCGAAGGTGTTCGTCGACGCTTACCAGGCCGTCGGCGTGCTCCCGGTCGACGTGCGCGAGCTGGACTGCGACTACCTCGTCGCGGGCGCGTTGAAGTACCTGTTGGGCCTGCCGGGTGTGGCGTTCCTCTACGCACGCGACGGCGTCGCGGACGACCTGCCGCCGCAGTTGACGGGCTGGTTCGGGCGGACCGACCCGTTCCGGTTCGACCCCCGCGCCCTCGACTTCCCCGCCGGCGCCCGCCGCTTCGAGACCGGCACACCGGCCATCCCCGCCGTGTACGCCGCCAACGCCGGTATGCGACTTCTGTCCAAAGTGGACACCAAGACCATCGGCGGGCACGTCGTGGATTTGGCCACGCGGACCCGTGACCGGCTCGTGGCCGCGGGCGAGCGGATCTGGGCGCCGCCCTCGCCCACCGCGACCGGCCCGGTGGTGGCGCTGCTCGACGACCACCCCGACCGGCTGGCCGCCCACCTGTCCCGGCGGCGCATCTTCACCGCGCCGCGCGGTCCCGTGCTGCGGCTGTCGTTCCACTACTACACCGACGAGTCCGATGTGGACGCCGTGTGCTCCGCGATCGCGGACTACCGGGCCGAAAACTGAGGAGCGCTCGTGCCGAACCTGCGGGAGAACGCGGAACCGGCCGATCGCGCCCGGCCGCACCACCCCGAAACTGCCCTGGAGCTGCCGTGAGCGGGGTCTTCCACTACACCGACGGCACACCTTCGCGTGAGGGCGCGCTCACCGCCTACGCGACGCACCGGGACGACGTGACCGGCCTGCGGCAGGCGGTCCACCACTACCGGTCGGGCCGGTCGGGCCCGCGCGCGCCCGGCGCGGGCCGGCTGGAGGCGCTGTACGTCCTGTCCGGCACGGGAACCCTGCACCGCCGGGACGGCGGCCACCCGCTGCGACCGGAGTCGGCGGCGTTGCTCGTGGGCGCGGAACCCTGCGAGATCAGCACGGACGGGGAACTCGTCCTGGTGTCGGTCTCCGCCGACGAACGGCCCGAGGTCGCCTGCGGCCCGCCGCACGCGGTGCTGGACCTCGCCGACCGGTCCACGCAGGACGCCGTGAGCGACCGCGAGTACCAGGTCCTGTTCGACCCGGCGACCGGGTGCTCAGGCGTGACCCAGTTCCTCGGGCACATCCCCGCGGTGCGGACACCGCGGCACTACCACCCGTACAGCGAGATGGCGTTCGTGGTGGGCGGTTCGGGTCGGGTGGAGATCGAGGGCGCGGTGTCCGCCCTCGGGCCCGGCAGCTGCTTCCACCTGCCCGCCGGCGTGCCTCACCGGGTGGAGAACACGGGGTCCGGCTTCCTGCGGCTGCTGGGCGTGTTCACCCCGGCGGGCAGCCCCGCGCAGCACACACCCGTGGCATGACCGAAGGCACCGCCGACTTCGCAGACCCCAGACAGGAGTGGACCCATGTCGGTTCTCCGGAACCTCCTCGACGCCCTCGGCTCCGGCCGGGTGGAGATCGTCGACCTGACCGCGCCGCTGCACTCGGGCACCCCGGTGTTGCGGCTGCCCGAACCGTTCGCCAACACGGTCCCGTTCCAGCTCAGCGAGATCAGCCGCTACGACGACCGGGGTCCCGCGTGGTACTGGAACGACATCCACACCGGCGAGCACACCGGCACCCACTTCGACGCGCCGGTGCACTGGGTGACCGGGCGCGACGGGCACGACGTCTCGCAGGTGCCGCCGCGCCGGCTGGTCGGCCCCGCCGCGGTGCTGGACTTCGCCGACGCCGCCGCGGCGGACCCGGACTTCCTGCTGGAGGTCGACCACGTGCGCGCCTGGGAGGCCGAGCACGGCCCGCTGCCGGACGGTGGTTGGGTGCTGTACCGCACGGGCTGGGACGCGCGGGGCGAGGACGAGGAGGCGTTCCTGAACTCGGGCCACACGCCGGGGATCTCGCCGGACTGCGCGCGGTGGCTGGCCGACGAGACCTCGATCCTCGGGATCGGCGTGGAGACGGTGGGCACCGACGCGGGCGCGGCGCCCACCCTCGACCCCGCGTTCCCGTGCCACTCCCTGCTGCTCGGCGCGGACAAGTACGGCCTGACGCAGCTGCGCAACCTCGCCGCGCTGCCGCCGACCGGCGCGGTGGTGCTGGCCTCGCCGCTGCCGATCGTGGGCGGGTCGGGCAGCCCGACGAGGGTGCTGGCCCTGGTCGAGCGGTGACCGTCGCCGAGGCCGTCGGCCGGGTCCTCGCCGACCTCGGGGCCGACCACGTCTTCGGCGTGGTCGGCAGCGGCAACTTCCACGTCACCAACGCCCTGGTCGCGGCCGGCGCGCGGTACGTCGCGGCGCGGCACGAGGGCGGCGCGGCGACGATGGCGGACGCCTACGCGCGCACCGGCGGCGGGCTCGGCGTGCTGTCCGTGCACCAGGGCTGCGGGCTGACCAACGCCATGACCGGCATCGCGGAGGCGGCCAAGAGCGGGACGCCGCTGCTGGTGCTGGCCGGCGAGGCGACCTCGCCGCGGTCGAACTTCGCCGTCGACCAGTGCGCGCTGGCCGCCGCGGTCGGCGCGGTGCCGCTGCGGGTGCGCGCCGCGTCCGCGCACCGGGACGCGGCCCACGCCGTCCGGCTGGCGCGGGAGAACCGCGCGGTGCTGCTCAACCTGCCGCTGGACGTGCAGGGCGAGCCCGCCACGGACGTGCTGCCGCCCGCGCCACCCGCACCGCCCGCGCCACCACCGGACGTCGCGCAGCTCGCGGCGCTGCTCGCGGCGGCCCGGCGGCCGGTGTTCGTGGCCGGTCGGGGCGCGCGGCACGCCGGCCCCGCGCTGGCCGCGTTGGGGGCGCGGTGCGGCGCGCTGCTCGCGACCTCGGCGGTGGCGCACGGGTTGTTCCGCGACGACCCGTGGTCACTGGGCATCTCGGGCGGGTTCGCCACCCCGCTGGCGGCGGAGCTGATCGCCGCCGCGGACCTGGTCGTCGCGTGGGGTTGCGCGCTGACGGGGTGGACCACGCGGCACGGCACGCTGATCGGCCCGGACGCGCGGGTCGCCCAGGTCGACGTCGACCCGGCGGCGATCGGCGGGCACCGACCGGTGGACGGCGGCGTGGTCGGCGACGTGCGCGCGGTGGCCGAGGCGCTGGCGGACGTGGTCGAACCCGCGCCCGGCTACCGGTCGGCCGAGGTCGCCGCCCGGATCGCCGGCGCGGGCCGGTGGCGTGACGTGCCGTTCGCCGACGAGTCCGACGGGCGGCGGATCGACCCGCGCGCCCTGTCGGTCCGGCTGGACGACCTGCTGCCCGCGCGGCGGGTGGTGGGCGTGGACTCCGGCAACTTCATGGGTTACCCGAGCGCGTACCTGTCCGTGCCCGACGAGCGCGGTTTCTGCTTCACGCAGGCGTTCCAGTCGGTCGGGCTGGGCTTGGCGACCACCATCGGCGCGGCCCTCGCCCGGCCCGACCACCTGCCCGTGGCGGCGCTCGGCGACGGTGGCGCGCTGATGGGCGTCGCCGAGCTGGAGACGGTCGTGCGGCTCGGCCTGCCGATGGTCGTGGTGGTGTACAACGACGCCGCGTACGGCGCGGAGGTGCACCACTTCGGGCCGGCGGGGCACCCCCTGGACGCCGTGCGGTTCCCGGACACCGACTTCGCCGCGCTGGGCCGGGGCTTCGGCTGCGCCGGGCTGACCGTGCGGCGAGCCGAGGACCTGGCGGGGCTGGCCGACTGGCTGGCCGGTCCGCGCGACCGGCCGCTGGTGGTCGACGCGAAGGTGACCGGCCGGCGCGGCGCCTGGTGGCTGGAGGAGGCGTTCCGGGGCCACTGAGCCCGGTGGGCACCCGACGCCGACGGCCACCCGTCCGGTGGAAGACCGGCCCGCACCGGGGACCGGTCCCACCGGCCGGGTGTTCACTGGCGACCATGTCGCGCACAGCCGTCCTCGCACTGGTGGCCGCCGGCCTGCTCACCGCCTGCGGTAACCCGCCGCCGGTCACCCCCGCACCGCCGACCACCTCGTCGGACGCGCCCGCGCCGACGTCGAGCCCGGCGGCGGGCGCGCACGTCCTGGAGATCGACGTGACCGGCACCGCAGTCCTCACCTCCCTCGTCTTCACGCTGGACGGGAACTCCGGCGAGGAGAAGGAGGTGGCGCTGCCCTGGCACAAGACCGTCGAGGTGCCGCGCGGCACCGGCCGCCACGAGTGGCGGCTGGCGATGAAGCACAGCGGCGGCACCCTGTCCGCGACGGCCACCACCAACGGGCAGCTCGTGACGCGGACCGGGGGCAGCGGCTCGCCCGGCAGCGACAACACCGCAACCCTCACCGGCAGCTTCTCGGACTGACCACGGCCACCCGCGCCCGGCCACCGGCCTCATGCGCCAAGTGACGCGACCGCCACCATCCCCTCGCTCGCTACCGCTCCCGCTCGGTTCCGCGAGGCCGCGTCGGTGGTTCACGGCGCGTCTTTCGTCGATCACGTTGTTCGATCGGCGAAAGACACCCCGTGTGCCGCCGACCAAAAGGCGGCCGAGCCCGCCCGACGGAGGAGGGCAAATTCAACTTCCCTGCTCGCTAGTGCTCCCGCTCGGTTCCGCGAGGCCGCGTCGGTGGTTCACGGCGCGTCTTTCGTCGATCATGCTTTTCGATCGGCGGGAGACGCCCCGTGTGCCGCCGACCAAGAGGCGGCCGAGCCCGCCCGACGAAGGAGGGCAATTCAACACAGCCGCAGATGTGATGACCACCGCCCCGCCGATCACCGTGGGCCAGGTCAGCTCCTCGTGCAGCAGCACGGCCGCCCACGAGATGGTCATCACCGGCTGGACCAGCTGCACCTGGCTGACCCGCGCCATCGGCCCGATCGCCAGGCCCCGGTACCAGGCGAAGAAGCCCAGGAACATGCTCACCACGGCCAGGTAGCCGAACGCCGCCCACTGCGCCGCCGTCCCGGACGGTGGCCGCTGCACCGCCGACGCGACCGTCAGCGCGGTCATCAGGGGCGCGGCGAGCACCAGGGCCCAGGACACGGTCTGCCACGAGCCGAGTTCGCGGGCGAGCAGCCCTCCCTCCGCGTAGCCGATCGCCGCCGCGACCACCGCCCCGAACAGCAGCAGGTCCGACCAGTGCAGCCGCCCGAACCCGCCGCCCTGGACCGACGCGAACACCAGCGCCGCGAGCGCGCCGACCGCGGACAGCACCCAGAACGACGCCGGCGGGCGCTCCTTGCCGCGCGCCGCGGCCAGCACGGCGGTCGCTACGGGCAGCAGCGCGACCACCACCGCGCCGTGGCCGGCGGGCGCGGTGGTGAGCGCGTAGGAGGTCAGCACCGGGAAGCCGACGACCACCCCGCCGGCGACCACGGCCAGCCGCGCCCACTGCCCGCCGCGCGGTCGGGGTTGCCTGGTCAGGGCCAGCGCGGCGGCGGCGAGCAGCGCCGCCACGACCGCCCGCCCCGCGCCGATGAACAGCGGGGACAGGCCGCCGACGGCCACGCGGGTGAACGGGACGGTGAAGGAGAACGCCACCACGCCCAGCAGCCCCCACCCCAGGCCCGCGCCCGGCGGCGGTAGCACCCGCGGCGATTGCAGAGTAACGCTATCGTGTCCTGACATGTCCAACGATAGCGCCGACCGGATCGTGGCCGGCCTCCGCACCTGGCTCGCCCAAGCCCCACCGGGCGCGCGGGTGCCCTCCAACCGGGCGCTGGTGGCCGAGTACGGCGCGAGCCCGGTCACCGTCCAGAAGGCCATGCGCACCCTCGGCGCGCTCGGGCTGGTCGAGTCCCGGCCCGGCGTGGGCACGTTCGTCCGCGCCGCGCGCGCCGTCGCACCGCCCGACTACGGCTGGCAGACCGGCGCGCTGCGCTCGTCGCACACCCGCGCGCCCGTCCTGGCCACCCCGCTGCGGCTCAACCCGTCCGACGCGATCGGCCTGCACGCCGGCTACCCCGACCGCGACCTGCTCCCCGAACGGCTGGTGCGCGCCGCGCTCGCGCGGGCCGCCAGGGGCGACGCCGCGCTGGCGAGGTCCGCCGCGGACGGGCTGCCGGAGCTGCGCGCCTGGTTCGCCACCGAGCTGGCCGGGGCCACCCCGCCCGGCGTCACCCCGCCCGCGCCGCGCGACGTGGTGATCCTGCCCGGCAGCCAGAGCGGCCTGAGCACGCTGTTCCGCTCGCTGGTCGGCGCCGGCCGCCCGCTGCTCATCGAGTCGCCGAGCTACTGGGGCGCGATCCTCGCCGCGGCGCAGGCCGGCGTGCGGGTGGTGCCCGTGCCGAGCGGCTCGGCGGGCCCGGACCCCGACGAGCTGGCGCGGGCCTTCGCCGAGACCGGGGCGCGCGTGTTCTACGCGCAGCCGAACTACGCCAACCCCACCGGCGCGCAGTGGTCGCCGGACCTGGCCGACCGGGTCCTCGACGTGGTCCGCGCCCGCGGCGCGTTCCTGATCGAGGACGACTGGGCGCACGACCTCGGCATCGACACCACCGCCCGGCCCATCGCGGCCCGCGACGACGCGGGCCACGTCGTCTACCTGCGGTCCCTGACCAAGAGCGTGTCGCCGGCCGTGCGGGTCGCCGCCGTCGTCGCCCGCGGCCCCGCGCGCGACCGCGTCCTCGCGGACCGGGGCGCGGAGTCGATGTACGTCAGCGGCCTGCTCCAGGCCGCCGCGCTCGACGTCGTCACCCAGCCGGGGTGGCGCACCCACCTCCGCGCGGTGCGCCACCAGCTTCGGGCGCGCCGTGACCTGCTCGCGGCCGGCCTCGCCGAGCACGTGCCGCAGGCGCACCTGGACCACGTCCCGCCCGGCGGCCTCAACCTGTGGGCCCGCCTGCCCGACGACACCGACCTCGGCCGGCTCGCCCGCGACTGCGAGGCCGAGGGCGTCGTGATCGCGCCCGGCACCGAGTGGTTCCCCGCCGAGCCCAGCGGGCGCTTCATCCGCCTCAACTTCGCGGGCCCGGACCCCGACCGGTTCCCCGAGGGCGCGCGCGTCCTCGGGCGCGTGCTGGGCCGGTCCGGCGCCCGGCGCGCCGGAGCGTGACGGGTGGTCGGCGACCCGCGAGGGGCCGGCGAACCGGTCAGACGCTGCGCAGGACCGACACGACCACACCCAGGACGACGGCCTCGTCGCCGTCGATGACGTCGTAGGCCGGGTTGCGCGGCTCCAGCCGGACGTGGCCGTCGCGCCGCCGGTACACCTTGACGGTGGCCTCGCCGTCGATCATCGCGGCGACGATCTGACCGGAGTGCGCCTCGTGCTGCTGCCGGACCACGACGATGTCGCCGTCGCAGATCGCCGCGTCGACCATCGAGTCGCCGCGCACCCGCAGGCCGAAGACGGCACCGCGCCCGGTGATCCGGCGGGGCAGCGACAGGACGTCGTCGACGTGCTCCTCGGCCGCGATGGGGCTGCCCGCGGCGATGTCGCCGACCACCGGCACGGCCACCGCGTCCTCGGGCTCCCGCCGGGGTCGCTCGCCGAGGAACGCGCGCACGTCGATCGGTCGCGCCACCGCCGACCCGCGCCGCAGGAACCCCTTGTCCTCCAGGCTCGCCAGGTGCTTCGACACCGCCGACGTGGACCGCAGGCCGACGGCGTCGGCGAGCTGGCGGGTGCTCGGCGAGTACCCGTGCCGGACCACCCAGTCCCGGATCGCGACCAGGATGCGCTGCTGACGCGGCGGCAGGGTCGAGGTGTCCAGGTGCTCGAACGCGTCGGGATCGTGGTAGGCGGTCACCCGCCGGATGATAGCGGCAGGCGGGCCGGTCGCGGCCGGTCGCGCGGCGCGGTCCGGCGGCCGGTCGCGCGGCGCGGTCCGGCGGCGGGTCGGTCACGTGGCGCGCGTGACCAGCTTGTCGAACGCGCGGTCCGGCAGGAACCGGTTGAGCCGCAACAGGGTCCCGGCCAGGTAGCCGACGGCGTAGCGCGGCTTCACGCGGTGCGCCCCGGCGGCCCGCACGATGGCCCGCGCGACGACCGACGGGTCCGACGCCCTGCTGCCCGCGCCCAGCTGCGTCTCGGCGCGGGCCGCCATCGCCTCGGCGACCTCCCGGTACGCGCCCCGCCCGGAGATCTCGCGCAGCTCCCGCGCGGTCCCGTCCTCGAACTCCGTCCTGATGATGCCGGGCTGGATGAGCACCACGTCCACGCCGAACGGCCGCACCTCCTGCCGCAGCGTGTCGGAGTACGCCTCCAGCGCGTGCTTGGACGCGTAGTACCAGGCCCCGAGCGGCAGGGCGATCTCGCCGCCGATCGAGGACACGTTGACGATCCGCCCGGAGCGCTGCTCGCGCATCCGCGGCAGGACCAGCTGCACCAGCCGGGCGGGCGCGAAGAGGTTGACCTCGAACTGGTTGCGCGCCTGGTCGAGCGGCACGTCCTCGATGGCGCCGTGCAGCCCGATACCGGCGTTGTTCACCAGCACGTCGATCCGGCCCTGCTCCTCCAGGACGGTGTCCACCGCGCGGCGGAGGTCGTCCTCCTCGGTGACGTCGACGGCCAGCGCGCGAGCGCCGGCGGCGCGGATCGGGTCCATCCTCCGCAGGCGGCGCGCGACCCCGTACACGACGTGCCCGGCGCGCAGGAGTTCGAGCGCGGTGGCGTGGCCGATCCCGGACGATGCGCCGGTGACGAGGCATACCTTGGCGGTCACGGCTCACCGGTCCCAGGTGACGGGCAGGCGGTGGACGCCGTGGATGAGCATGTCGCCGCGCGTGGCGACGTCGTCGGCGGCGACCGCCAGGCGCAGGTCCGGGAACCGCTCGAACAGCGCGGGCAGCGCGACCCGCAGCTCCACGCGCGCCAGCTGCTGGCCCAGGCACTGGTGGACGCCGTGGCCGAACGCCACGTGCCCGCCGGACGGGCGGCGCAGGTCGAGGGCGTCGGGCTCGGTGAACCGCGCGGGGTCGCGGTTGGCCGCCGGGATCGACGCGGTGACCGACTCGCCCGCCTTGATCACCACGCCGGCCAGCTCCACGTCCTCCAGCGCCACGCGGACCGTGAACGGGATGATGCTCAGGTACCGCAGCAGCTCCTCGACCGCTTGGTCGGTGGACCCCGGGTCGGCGCGCAGGACCGCGAGCTGGTCGGGCGCGCACAGCAGGGCGAACGTGCCGAGCGCGATCATGTTCGCGGTGGTGTCCAGGCCCGCGCCGAGCAGCGTGAAGCCGATGTTCACCAGCTCCTCGTCGGTGAGGTCGCTCTCGGTGAGGCCGCTGAGCAGGTCGTCGGTGGGCGCGGCGCGCTTGGCCGCCACCAGCTCGCGGACGATCTCGTTGACGGCGGTGTAGGCGGCCATCACCTCCTCGTGCGCGGCGCCCAGGCGGACGAGCTGCGTCGCGTGGTGCCGGAAGCGCTCGCGGTCCGCGTCGGGCACGCCCAGCAGCTCGCAGATCACCCGGGCCGGCACGGGCTGCGCGAACGCCTCCACGAGGTCCACGACGGGGCCCTGCCGCTCCATCGCGTCGAGGTGCTCGGCCGTGATCCGGCGGACCTCCTCGGTGAGCTGCCGCATCCGGCGCACGGTGAACTGGCCGGTGAGCAGCCTGCGGTAGCGGGTGTGCTCCGGCGGGTCGGTGGCGGTGAAGTTGCCCGGCGGCGCGGGGGTGCCCGCGGCGGCGACGCCGGGGATCGGGACGTGCCGCAGCTCGCTCCGGGCGCTGAAGCGCGGGTCGGCCAGCACCTCCCGGAGGAGGGCGTGGCCGGTCACGAGCCAGCCCACGTGCCCGTCCGGGTAGGCGAGGCGGCTCAGCGGCTGCCGCTCGCGCAGCTCGGCGAGGCCGTCGGGCGGGTCGAAGGGGCGGCCGGGCGCCCGCCCGGTGGGCAGCGGGGGCACCTGCGGCGGTGTGGTCACGTCGGTTCCTTCCTGGTCGGCGCGTCGCACGCGGGCGACGCGCTCCGGTGTGTTCACGATGTCGAAAAAGCTACGACCGGTTACCCGTAGCGGCAATGTCCGTCGCGTCGATTCCCTTTATCTCCGCAGCTAAATCTCGAACAATCGTTGCGAAGAGCGTGTCGGCGAACGCAACGCTGGCGAGTCAAATGTTGCAATGGGATGGATGCGAACGCACACTGGCGGCACGACGCCGCACGGCCGGGCGGCGCGCCGCTGGCAGGGGAGGACGGATGCCGGGAGGACGCCTCGACCACGAGGACCGCAGGGTCATCGCCGAGGGGCTGGCCGAGGGGCTCGGGTACGCCGAGATCGCCCGCCGCCTGGCGCGGCCGACGTCGACCGTCAGCCGCGAGGTCGCGCGCAACGGCGGGCCCCGCGACTACCGGGCCAACCGCGCGCACCAGGCGACCGCGCGGCGCGCCCGCCGCCGACCGGGCCGCGTCGCCGGGTCGGCCGCCACCGGGCAGGCCGCCGACCGCTCCGGCCGCGCCTTCGAGGCGGTGCGGGAGTTCGAGCGGATGTTCGCGCGGATGATGGTCCAGACCGGCCTGCCGCCGATGATGGCGAGGGTGCTGGCCTGCCTGTTCACCAGCGACACCGGCAGCCTCACCGCCGCCGAGCTGGTCCGGCGGCTCCAGGTCAGCCCCGCGTCGGTGTCCAAGGCGGTGAAGTACCTGGAGCCGCTGGAGATGGTCAAGCGCGAGCGCGAGCCCGGCGGGCGGCGCGAGCGGTACGCCATCGACGAGGACGTCTGGTACCGGGCGTGGCTGGCGAGCACCCGTTCGATGGCGATGTGGGCGGCCACCGCCGGGCGGGGAGCGGACGTCCTCGGCCGCACGACGCCGGCGGGCGCTCGCCTGCACACCACGAGCCGGTTCTTCCGGCACATCGGGCAGGACATGGCGAAGGCGGCCGAGCACTGGCGGCAGGCGCTCACCGGCCGGCCGTGACACCCCGGTGGTGGCACGTCGTCCGGGCTCCTGTTGCGGCCGTCCACAGTGGAAAGTAGGAACGGAGCTGTCCGGTGCCACCGTCGGGTTCGAGGAGTCCTCATGCTGGCTGCCCGGTTGAACGTGAAGACCCGCTCGCTGGCGGTGGAGGAGGTGCCCACGCCCGAGCCGGGGCCGGGGCAGGTGCGCGTCCGGGTGGCCGCCGCCGGCGTGTGCCTGTCCGACGTGCACCTGATCGACGGCAGCCTCTCGCCGCTGTTCCTCACGGGTGACGTGGTCACCCTCGGTCACGAGGTGTCGGGCACCGTGGACGCGCTCGGCCCCGGCGTGACCGCGCCGGCCGAGGGGCAGCGGGTCCTGCTGCAAGCCGGTGAGGAGCGCGCCGGCGTCGTCTACACGCGCGGGGTCGACTACGACGGCGGGTGGGCGCAGTACGCGCTGGCCGCCGCCGACACGGTCGTGCCCATCCCGGACAGCCTGCCGTTCGAGCAGGCGGCGATCCTGCCGGACGCGGTCAGCACGCCGTGGGCGGCGATCGCGACGACCGGCGAGGTGCGCCCCGCCGAGGCCGTCGGCGTCTGGGGCGCGGGCGGGCTGGGCGCGCACGGCGTGCAGCTGCTGCGGCTGGCCGGCGCGGCCCCGATCATCGCCGTCGACCCGCTGCCCGCGGCCAGGGACCGCGCGCTGGCGTTCGGCGCGGACTTCGCCTTCGACCCGGCCGACGCGGAGCTGCCGCGCCGGGTGCGCCAGGCCAACGGCGGGCGCGGCCTGGCGGCGGCGTTCGACTTCGCCGGGGTGGCGGCGGTGCGCGAGCAGGCCGTGGCGTGCCTGGCGGCACACGGCCGGCTGGTGCTGGTCGGGCTGACCGACCGACCGCTCACCATCACCGACGGCACCGCGTTCAGCTACTTCCAGCAGCAGGTGCGCGGTCACTACGGCTCCGAGCCCCGGCACCTGACCGAGCTGGTGAACCTGGTCGCGCACGGGCGGATCGACTTCGCCCGGTCCATCACCGACGTGCTGCCGCTGACCGCGGCGCAGGAGGCGGTGGACCGGCTGATCCGCAAGGAGGGCGACCCGATCCGCCTGGTGCTCCGGCCCTGAGCGAGCCGGTGGACCGCGCCCGCCGCCGTGCCGTCGAGCGGCGGGTCGCCCGGCCGGGCGCCTACGGCACGCGGGCCGGCTCCGGCCGGCGGCGCGCCCGCGCGATCGAGTGGCAGATCACCACCAGCAGGGACAGCGCGGGCACGGACTGCCCCAGCAGGTACTCGCCCAGCGCGTAGTCGGCGACGGGCACGGCGAGGCAGGCGGCGAACGCACCGGCCGGCGCGGCGGGCGGCTTGCCCGGCCGCGCCCACGGCGTGCGCTTGAAGGGTTTCGCCACCGACAGCCACACCTGGACCGCCAGGGCGGACGCCATCAGCAGGGAACCCACGCGCATCAGCGCGGGCGAGCCGTCGGGGTGCAGGTTCGGGCTCAGGACGAAGATGCCCGCGTACAGCTGGCTGACCGTGATCACGGTCTTGGCCAGCACCCACCAGTGGCGGAAGTAGCCCCATGGCGTGAGGCCGGACAGCATCAGGCCGGTGAACGCCGACGTGGTCGCCATGAACTGCAACACCTCGACGTCGATGAGCAGCGCCACGTCGAACGCCGCCGCACGGGCCGGGCCCGACGCGCCCAACGCGTAGGTGACGGCGACGAACAGGGCCAGTGCCATGCACATCCAGCCCGTCGACGTGACGACGTGCAACCAGACCAGCGCTTTCCGTGCCACAGTGCCTCCAAACGAGTAGGTACGCTACACATAGTACGACTACCTGTCGGGTAGTGCGGCGGTCCGGGCGCGCCCCCGCCGCCCCCGCCCGTCGGGCGTTCCGCCGCGTCCGTTCGCCGCGTCCGCAGACGGCGTTCGTTCACCGTGCGGACACCCGTGGAGCACCGGGAATTCGTCCGAACGGTCGTACGGGTCTCACTCGCCCCGGCCGGCTTGACAAGCACGCGCGGCGTCGCGAATCCTCCGCTGGGCCGAACCGATCGCCGGTCCGGAATCCCTTGTCCACGAGGAAGGTCCGCACCGTGACCCACAGCGCTGAGAGGTCCCGCGCCCGGCGGGGCGTGGCCGAGCCGCACGGCGGTCGGCGGTTCGCCGGAGCCCTCCGGCTGGTCGGCCTCGCCGCCGCCGCGGCGCTGGTCGCCGCCTGCGGCGCGCCGCCCGCGAAGGACGGCGCGGCGGTCGACGCCGACGCCGCGTCCGCCAAGTCCGCCGCCGGGTTCGGCGGACTGGCCAAGCTCGTCGAGGCGGCCAAGAAGGAGGGCAGGCTCAACGTCATCGCGCTGCCGCCGGACTGGGCGAACTACGGCGAGATCATCAAGGCGTTCGAGGCCGAGTACGGCATCGAGGTCGAGTCCGCGCAGCCCGACGCGTCCAGCCAGGACGAGATCAACGCCGCCAAGCAGCTCAAGGGCAACGACCGCGCGCCGGACGTGTTCGACCTCGGCCTGAACGTGGCGCTGGCCAACAAGGACCTCTTCGCGCCCTACCAGGTCGAGACGTGGGCCGACATCCCCGCCGAGCTGAAGGAGCCCGACGGTCGGTACTACGGCGACTACGGCGGTTTCATGTCCATCGGCTACGACGCGGCCAAGGTGCCCGCGCCGAAGTCCGTCAAGGACCTGCTCAAGCCCGAGTACCAGGGCAAGGTCGCGCTCAACGGCGACCCGACGCAGGCCGGCGCGGCGTTCTCCGGCGTCGTGATGGCCGCGCTGGGCAACGGCGGCTCCGCCGACGACATCGCGCCCGGTGTCGAGTTCTTCAAGCAGCTCAAGGCCGCCGGCAACTTCCTCCCGGTCGACCCGTCGCCCGCGACCATCGAGTCCGGCCAGACGCCGGTCGTCATCGACTGGGACTACACCAACGCCGCGCAGACCGCCAAGCTCGCCGGCAAGGCGGACTGGAAGGTCGTCGTGCCGCAGGGCGCGCAGGTCGGCGCGTACTACAACCAGGCCGTCAACAAGGACGCGCCGCACCCGGCCGCCGCGCGGCTGTGGCAGGAGTTCCTGTTCTCCGACAAGGGCCAGAACCTGTACCTCCAGGGGCTGTCGCGCCCGGTGCGGCTGGACGCGCTGACCAGGTCCGGCAAGGTCGACGCCGCCGCCGCGGCCAAGCTGCCCGAGACCGGGGGCGAGCCGGTGTTCCTGACCCAGGAGCAGGCGGACAAGGCGAAGAAGGCGCTGTCCGAGACGTGGGCTCGGGCGGTGGGCTGACCGGTGGTCGCACCCGTCGCCGCCCCGGCCCCGCGCGCGGACGCCGCCCCCGGCCGGGGCCCCGGCACGCGGCCGTGGCTCGCCTGGCTCGTCGTCGTGCCGTTCCTGGTCTACGTCGGCGTCTTCCTGGTCTACCCGACCGGGGTGGTGCTGGCCGGCGCCTTCCAGGACGCGGACGGCGCGTTCACGCTGGAGAACCTGGCCGCGCTGGGCGAGGGCGTGCACCGGCAGGCGTTCCTGCGCAGCGTCGAGCTGTCCGCGTGGACGGCCCTGCTGGGCGCGGTGTTCGGCGCGCTGCTGTCGTGGGCGGTGTCGGTGGGCCGGCCGGACGGGTTGCCGCGCCGCGTGGTGGTGGCCGGGTCCGGTGTGCTGGCCCAGTTCGGCGGTGTGCCGCTGGCGTTCGCCTTCCTGGCCACCGTGGGGTTCCAGGGTTTCGTCACGCGGCTGCTGAAGGACGTGTTCGGCCTCGACCTGTTCGCGGGCGGCGCGTGGCTGTTCGAGATGCCCGGACTCGTGCTGGTCTACACGTTCTTCCAGGTACCCTTGATGGTCATCGTGTTCCTGCCCGCGCTGGACGGCCTCCGTCCACAGTGGAGGGAAGCGGTCGACGGCCTCGGCGGCACCGCGTGGACCTACTGGCGGCACGTGGGCGGACCCGTCCTGCTGCCCGCGTTCCTGGGCGCGCTGCTGCTGTTGTTCGCCAACGCGTTCTCCGCGTACGCGACGGCCGCCGCGCTGGTGTCGCAGGGCAGCCCCATCGTGCCGTTGCAGATCCGCGGCGCGCTGACCGGCGAGGTGCTGCTCGGCCAGGAGAACGTCGGCAAGGCGCTGGGGCTGGGCATGGTCGTGGTCGTGGCGGTCGCCATGAGCCTCTACGCGCTGCTGCACCGGAGGTTCGCGCGATGGCAGTGAAGGTGGTCCGCGGGCTGGTGCTGGCGCTGCTCGGCGCGTTCTTCCTGCTGCCGCTGGTCGCGATGGCCGAGTTCGCCACGCGCGGCCCGAACGGCACGCGCGGCCTGGAGTCGTGGTCGGGCATCGTGTCCGACCCGGACCTGGTCGAGGCGATCGCGGTGTCCGTGCAGCTCGCCGCCGCCAGTTCGCTGCTCGTGCTGGTGCTGCTGGTGCCGACCATGACCTGGATCCGGCTGCGGCTGCCGGTGCTGCGGCGACCGGTGGAGTTCCTGTGCCTGCTGCCGATCACGATCCCGGCGATCGTCCTGGTCGTCGGCCTGGCCCCGCTGTACGCGTGGGTGGACTACTTCCTCGGCGACTCGCCGCTCACGCTCGCCTTCGCCTACGCCGTGCTGGTGCTGCCGTTCGCCTACCGGGCGATCGACGCGGGCCTGTCGGCGATCGACCTGAAGACGCTGGCGGAGGCCGCGCGCGGGCTCGGCGCGTCCTGGGGCGCGGTGCTGCTGCGGGTGGTGGTGCCCAACATCCGCACCGCGCTGATCGGCGCGTCGCTGCTGTCGGTCGCGCTGGTGCTGGGCGAGTTCACCATCGCGTCGCTGCTGAACTTCGACACCCTGCAGGTCCGGGTGAACCTGCTGGGCAAGCGGAACGCGGGCGTGTCCATCGCGGTGTCGCTGCTGAGCCTGCTGTTCGCGTTCGCGCTGCTGTTCCTGCTGTCGTTCGTCGGCGGGCGGCGGCGGGACACCGTCGCCGAGGAAGGCTGAGATGGGTTACCTGGAGTTGCGCGGGCTGCGCAAGTCGTTCGGCGGCCAGCCCGCGCTGGCGGGGCTGGACCTGGTGCTGGAGCGGGGCGAGCTGGTGAGCCTGCTGGGGCCGAGCGGCTGCGGCAAGACCACCGCGCTGCGCATCGTGGCCGGGTTCGAGACCGCCGACGAGGGCGTGGTCCGGGTCGACGGGCGCGACCTCACCGGCGTGCCCGCGAACAAGCGCGACATGGGCATGGTGTTCCAGTCGTACAGCCTGTTCCCCAACCTGACGGCCGCGCAGAACATCGCGTTCGGCCTGCGCCTGCGCAAGGTCCGCGACCGGGCCGGGCGGACGGGCGAGCTGCTGGACCTCGTCGGCCTGGGGCACCTGGGCAAGCGGTACCCGCACCAGCTCTCCGGCGGCCAGCAGCAGCGGGTGGCGCTGGCGAGGGCACTGGCCGTCCAGCCCCGCGTGCTGCTGCTGGACGAGCCGCTGTCGGCGCTGGACGCCAAGGTGCGGGTGAACCTGCGGGAGGAGATCCGCCGCATCCAGACCGAGCTGGGCATGACGACCCTGTTCGTCACCCACGACCAAGAGGAGGCGCTGGCCGTCTCGGACCGCGTCGGCGTGCTGTCCCAGGGGCGGCTGGAACAGCTGGACACACCCGCCGTCGTGTACCGGCAGCCCGCGTCGGCGTTTGTGGCGCAGTTCGTGGGCGTCACCAACGCGGTGCTCGGCACCGCCGAGGAAGGCGGCGTGCGGCTGGGGGCGTACCGCCTGACCACCGCAGCGGCGGACGGGCTTGCGGCCGGGGCGGCGGTGAAGGTGCTCGTGCGACCGGAGGACATCGGGATCGCCCAGCACAGCGGGCAGGACAACGGCGCGCTGGTCGGGAACGTGCTGACGCAGAGCTTCCTGGGCGCGGTGACGCGGCTGTCGGTCCGGCTCGACGGCGGCGACCAGGTCGTGCGGGTGGACCAGCCGTCGAGCCGGGCGGTCGACTTCCCGCCGGGCACGACGGTGGCCCTCGACCCGTCACCAGGGCGGCTGATGGTCGTCGAGGTCTGAGGACCACCGCCGGAGGGCACCGGTCCTGCCGGCACACCGCCGCTCTGAAGCGCGCCATGCTTTCTACGCAGCGTCACCACAGCAGGGTGAGCACGGACTCAGCGTGCCCGGAAGGCCGGCAAGTCTTGGATGGTCGTGGGGAACGCTACGCAGCTCGACCACCCCCTCGATCGGGTACGAATCCGCCGCACCGCCCCCGCATCAGTTCGACTCGGAGCCGCAAGCGACCGAGTCGCATCCCTGTTGCGCCAGGCCGAACAGATGGGGGTCGCGGCGGCGTATCGGGTCTCAACGATGGGGTGGTCCTGTTGCGTAGCGTCCCCGACGACCGTCCAAGACCTGCGTGGCTTCCGGTCGCCTCGCCGCCGTGGTCCCCCTGCTGTGGTCCCGTTGCTTCGAAAGCACAACGCAGTTCACGGCCGGCTCCCGGTCACCCAGCCGAAGTGATCCCGTGCAGCACCTGGTCCAGGAGGGCCTGGAGGACGGCCTCGCCCTGCTCGGGGTCACCCGGCCGCACGGTTCGCGCCGCCGCCTCCACCGCACCGTGGATCAGCAGGGCGCGCAGCCCCGCCTGCGGCACCCCCGCCTCGACCAGCACGCCGGCCAGCGGCGCGAGCAGCTTCTCGTGCTCGGCCCGGATCTGCCGCCTGCTCGCCTCGGGCAACGCGTGCGCGGACAGCGCGACGACCGCACCGTGACTGCCGTCGACCACCATCGCGAGCACGGTGCGCAGGTACGCCTCGACCTTGGCGGGCACGTCGTCCGCCGCGTGCACCGCCTCCGCCAGCCGACGCGCCCGGTCGGGCAGCTCGTCGGTCACGATGGCGGCGAAGAGTTCCTCGCGGGACCGGAAGTACTCGTACAGCGAGGGCCGGGACAATCCGACCCGGCGCGCCAGGGCCGCCAGCGTCAGGGCCTCCGGGCCCTCCTCGGCGACGATCGCCCGGCCCGCGTCGAGCAGGTCCCGGAGCCGGTTCGCGCGGTGCTGCGCGACGGTCTCGGCGCTGATCCTCGGCACGGACCGGATGGTAGCCCTGGTGTTCCCGACGCGCCGTTGGGATAGTTGCCTACGTAGCGTCGGTAACCCGGAGGTGCCGCATGTTCGTCGCGACCAACCGCCTGTTCGTGCCCGCCGACCGCGCCGAGGAGTTCGAGGCGCACTTCCGGCGGAACATGCGCGAGTACCTGCCGGGCGTGCCCGGCCTGCGCCGCAGCACGCTGTTGCGCCCCACCCGCCCGGACCAGCCGTACGTGTCGGTCAACGAGTTCGACAGCGAGGACGACTTCCGCGCGTGGGTCGCCTCCGACTCCTTCCGGGAGGCGCACCGGCGCAACGCCGGCATCGCGCGGCACGTCACGGGCAACGCCGTCGAGACGTTCCAGCCGTCGGAGGACCTGGTGCTCGGCGCTACGGGACCCTGAACCGCCGGCGCTGCGGGACCCGCTACGGGATCGTGATCGCCCGCATCCGCGCGATCTCGTCGGACTGCGACGCGACGACGTCGTTGGCCATCTCCTCCACGCGCACGTCCGAGCCACTCGCCAGCAGCTCGTTCGCCATCGTCAGCGCGCCCTCGTGGTGGGCGATCATCAACTGGAGGAACAGCCGGTCGAACTCGGGGCCTCGGGCGGCCCGCAGCGCGGCCAACTGCTCGTCGGTCGCCATGCCGGGCATCGAGCGGTGGTCGACGTGCGGCAGCTCGCCGCGGTGGCCGTGGGCCGGCGCCTGCTCGGCGAACTGGCGTCGCCACTGCTCCATCGCCCCGATCTCCGGGCCCTGGGTGTCGTGGATGCGGGAGGCCAGGCCCTTCACCGTCTCGTTGGACGCCCGTTCGGGTGCCAGTGCGGACATCACCAGCGCCTGCCGGTGGTGCTCGATCATGCTCGCCACGTACTTCAGGTCGGCCTCGCTCGGCGCGGACCACCGGTCGGTGCCGACGTCCTCCGGCGCCACCGTCGCGGCCTGCTCACCAGGCCCCTTGGGCACGATGACGGGCGGAGAGTCACCGGCCGGGGCCGTGCAGGACGCCAGGGACGCGACCAAGACCGCGACGAGCAGGACCCTCATCCGACCGACCCCCTAGGTTCGGCGACACCGTACCCGGCGTTCCCACCTGCCGGAAAGCGTCACCTTACCGACGAACGGGTCTGGTGGTTAGCGATGCGAACGGGCAATACTGCAATTCCTGCTACAGGTTTGGAAGGGGCGACCTGAAGTGAATGCACGCGATTCGTCGCGACGGCGCAGAACCGTCGCGACCCTGGGCGCGGTGGCGCTCGCGTTCTCGACCCTGACCCTGGCTCCGCAGGCGGTGGCGGACCCCGGCGTCGACGCCGACCTGGCCGGGCTGTCGGAAGCCCAGCTGGCGGCGCAGGAACAACCGGGAACGGGTCTTCCCGGTGTCGACGAGATCCGCAACAGCCGCAACGTGAAGCACATCGCGAACCTGCCCAAGCCCGCCCCGTTCACCGAGAACTCCACGTGGACGGACCTCGCGTTCCAGGACGGCTACGCGTTCGACGGCAACTACGACGGGTTCGTCATCTACGACGTCCGCAACCCGCACCGGCCGAAGATCGTCAGCACGGTGCTGTGCCCCGGTTCGCAGAACGACGTCTCGGTGAGCGGCAACCTGCTGTTCCTGTCGACCGACTCCTCGCGCAGCGACAACTCGTGCGCCAGCACTCCGCTGCCGGCCACGAACAAGGACGCCTGGGAGGGCATCAAGGTCTTCGACATCAGCGACAAGCGCAACCCGCGCTACATCGCCGCCGTCGAGACCAAGTGCGGCTCGCACACCCACACGCTGGTGCCGGACAAGAAGGGCCGCAACGTCTACCTGTACGTCTCGTCGTACAGCCCGAACGCGGCCTTCCCGGACTGCCAACCGCCGCACGACCTGATCTCGGTCGTGAAGGTGCCGCTGAAGAACCCGGCGGCGGCTTCGGTGCTGTCCGAGACCGTGCTGTTCCCCGACGGCGGCAACGCCGGTCGGCCCGGCACCATCCCGGACGGCTACGTGACGGCGACCTCGGGTTGCCACGACATCACCGTGTACCCGGCCAAGGACCTCGCGGCGGGCGCGTGCATGGGTGACGGCGTCCTGTGGGACATCTCCGACCGGGAGCGGCCCCGCGAGATCAGCCGGGTGCAGGACGACGTGAACTTCGCCTTCTGGCACTCCGCCACGTTCAACAACGCCGGCACCAAGGTCGTCTTCACCGACGAGCTGGGCGGCGGCGGCGCGGCGACCTGCAACGAGACCATCGGCAAGACCCGCGGCGCGGACGGCATCTACGACATCACCGGTCGCGGTGACGGCCGCAAGCTGGAGTTCCGCTCGTACTACAAGATCTCCCGGACCCAGGGCGACACCGAGAACTGCGTGGCGCACAACGGTTCGCTGATCCCCGTCCAGGGCCGCGACATCATGGTGCAGGCGTGGTACCAGGGCGGCATCTCGATCTGGGACTTCACCGACTCCCGCAACCCCAAGGAGATCGGCTGGTTCGAGCGCGGCCCGCTGCCGGACGGCAAGGGCGGCGGCGCGTGGTCCACGTACTACTACAACGGCTACATCTACTCCTCCGACATGGCCAAGGGCCTGGACGTCCTCGACATCCGCGACCCGCGGGTCCTCTCCGCGAAGCTCGTCCGCGTGGGTGAGCTGAACGTGCAGACCCAGGGCCAGTACCGGGACCTGTTCCCGAGGTAGTCCCGGCCCGCCGGACCGAGGGGCCCGCCCGGACGATCCGGGCGGGCCCTTCCACGTGGAACGGACTCGCCGAACGGCGCCCACCGTGCACCGCCGCCCTGAAGCCCGCCGTGCCCTCCCTGCTGTGGTCCCGTTGCTCCACGAGCACACCGCGGCTCCTGCGATCCCCCGCGCGTGACCGGACCGGCCGTTCCACCCGGTCGACCCGCAGGTCAACCGATCGGTTGATCCGGGTCCGACCCGACGAGCGATTCGGCCGCACGGGTCGGCGGCGAGGCTGGGCGCATGGCAATCATCGAGGTGGTCGACCTCGTCAAGAGGTACGACCGGAAGGTCGCGGTGGACGGGGTGTCGTTCTCCGTCGACGAGGGGGAGGTCTTCGGCATCCTCGGACCGAACGGTGCGGGGAAGACGACGACCGTCGAGTGCGTCGAGGGGTTGCGCGCGGCGGATTCCGGCGTCATCCGGGTGGACGGGCTCGATCCCCGCCGGGACCGGGACGCGGTGCGGGAACGGCTCGGCGCGCAGTTGCAGAGCAGCGAGCTGCCGGACCGGATCCGCGTCGGCGAGGCGCTGGCGCTGTACGCCTCCTTCTACCGCGAGCCCGCCGACTGGCGCGAGCTGCTGGGGCTGCTGGGGCTCGCGGACCAGGTCCGCACCGAGTACCGCAAGCTGTCCGGCGGGCAGAAGCAGCGCGTGTCGATCGCCCTGGCGCTGGTGGGCAGGCCGCGGATCGCCGTGCTGGACGAGCTGACCACCGGCTTGGACCCGCAGGCCCGCCGGGACACCTGGGGCCTGGTGGAGCGGGTACGCGACTCGGGCGTCACCGTCGTCCTCGTCACGCACTTCATGGCGGAAGCCGAGCGCCTGTGCGACCGGCTCGCCCTGATCGACGCGGGCAGGCTGGTGGCCGTGGACAGCCCCGCCGGGCTGGTGGCGCGCGTCGACGGCGGGCAGACGGTGCGGTTCCGGCCGACCACCCCGCTGGACGTGGCGCTGCTGGCGGCGCTGCCCGAGGTGGACGCGGTCGAGCGGCGCGGCCCGCAGGTCGTCGTCACCGGCCGGGGGAACCTCCTGCACGCCGTCACGTCCGTGCTGGCCCGCAACCAGGTGGTCGCCGCCGACCTGCGCGTCGAGCAGGCCGGCCTGGACGACGCCTTCATCCGCCTGACCGGCAAGACCCTCCCGGAGTGAGCACCGTGATCAGGATCGTCAGGACCGAGTGGGCGCTGTTCCTCCGCGAGCCGGGCATGGTGGCGTTCGCGGTCTTCTTCCCGACCGCGCTGCTGCTGGTGCTGGGCGCGGTGCCGGCGCTGCGCACGCCCGACCCCAACTTCGGCGACCAGCGCTTCATCGACGCCTACGTGTCCACGCTGGTCGTCATCGCGCTGGCGTTCCTCGGCCTGAACAGGCTGCCCGCCACCGTCGCGACCTACCGGGAGAAGGGCGTGCTGCGCCGCTTCTCCACCACACCGGTCCACCCCGCCCGGCTGCTCGTCGCCCAGGTCGTGGTCAACCTGATCGCGGGCGTGCTGTCGATCGGGCTGCTCATGGTGGTGTGCAAGGCGGTGTTCGACATCGACCTGCCGCACCACCCGCTCGGGTTCGCCGCCGCGTTCCTGCTCGGGCTGCTGTCGCTGTCCGCGCTGGGGCTGCTGATCGCCGCGTGGGCGCCGACGGCCCGGTCCGCGGGTGGGTGGGCCACCGCGGTCTTCATGCTGGTCATGTTCTTCGGCGGCGCGTACCTGCCGCGCTTCCTGATGCCGGACTTCCTGGTGCGGGTGGGGGAGCACCTGCCGCCGGGCGTGGGCGCGCTCCAGGAGGCGTGGTTGGGCGCCGCGCCCAGCCCGGTGCACCTGGGCATCCTCGCGGTGACGGCGCTGGCGGCGGGTACCGTCGCGGCGAAGTCCTTCCGCTGGGAGTAGGTGCGCAGGTGGCAGACCGGCTGGACGTCTGGGAGCGGCGGCTGGAGGTCGCGGGCCACGTCGTGCCCTACTTCGCCCTCGTGCTGCCGACGGTGATGTACGCGCTGCTCACCGCGGACGGCGCGGGGGACCGCGCGATCAACCTCGCCGTCGCCGCCGCGACCGCGCTGTGGATGCTGTGGTGGTACACGCTGCACCCGCGGTGGCGGTCGCGCGACGGCCTGATGACGGTGTTCTTCCTGGGCGTGCTGGTCTGCTACGGCGTGCTGGGGCTGCGCGACCCGGTGTTCGGGTTCTTCTCCTTCGCCGGGTACGTGTTCGCGATCGAGCTGCTGCCGGGGTGGCGCAAGGTGGCCGGCGTCGTCGCCAACGCGGTGCTCGCCGCCACCGCGCTGCACGGCGGCCTGCCGCCGGCCGAACCGGCGGCGATCGCGGTCTTCGCGCTCATCGTCGTGTTCATCGTGACGATCGCGATCACCTTCACCTTCCTCGGGCACATCACCGCCGAGCAGTCGCGGCGGCGCAAGGAGATGGTCGCGGAGCTGGCGGCGATGATGGAGGAGAACGCCGGCCTGCACGCCCAGCTGCTCATCCAGGCGCGCGAGGCGGGCGTGCTGGACGAGCGGCAGCGCCTGGCGGGCGAGATCCACGACACGCTCGCCCAGGGGCTCACCGGCATCATCACCCAGCTCCAGGCCGAGGACCGGCCGTCGCACCGCGTCGGGACGGCGTTGCGGCTGGCGCGGGAGAACCTGGCCGAGGCACGCCGTTCCGTGCACGCGCTGCGCCCGCCCGCGCTGGAGGGCGCCAACCTGCCCGACGCCCTCGTCGAGGTGGTGACGGGCTGGACCGACCAGACGGGCGTGCCCGTCGCGGTGTCCACGACGGGCGCGGCGCGGCCCCTGCACCCCGAGGTGGAGGTCGCCCTGCTGCGCACCGCGCAGGAGGCGCTGTCCAACGTGGCCAAGCACGCGTCGGCGGACCGCGTCGGGCTCACCCTGTCGTACATGGAGGACGTGGTGACGCTGGACGTCCGCGACGACGGCGCGGGGTTCGACCCGGAGCGGCCGACCGGCGGTTACGGCCTCCTCGGGATGCGGCAGCGGGTGGCGCGGCTGGCGGGTTCGCTGGCGGTCGAGTCGGAGCCCGGCGGCGGCACGGCGGTGTCGGCGTCGGTGCCCGCGATCCCGGCGGAGGTGGCGCGGTGATCCGGGTCGTGATCGTGGACGACCACCCCGTGGTGCGGGACGGGCTGCGCGGGATGCTCGCGGCGGCGGGCGACATCGACGTGGTCGGCGAGGCGGCGGACGGCGCGGAGGCCGAGTCCGTGGTGCGGGCGCGGAACCCGGACGTCGTGCTGATGGACCTGCGGATGCCGGGTGTGGACGGGGTGACCGCGATCGGGCGGCTGGGCGACGTGCCCGCCCGCGTGCTGGTGCTGACCACCTACGACACCGACAGCGACGTGCTGCCCGCGATCAAGGCGGGCGCGACCGGCTACCTGCTCAAGGACACGCCGCGCGACGAGCTGTTCCGCGCGGTGCGGTCGGCGGCCCGCGGCGAGGCGGTGCTGTCGCCGTCGGTGGCCACGCGGCTCGTGGGCCAGGTGCGGACGCCGGCGGCCGAGCCGTTGAGCGACCGGGAGGTCGAGGTGCTCGGGCTGATCGCGCGCGGGTGCACCAACCGCGAGGCGGCGGCCCGGCTGTTCATCAGCGAGGCGACGGTGAAGACGCACCTGGTGCACGTCTACGCCAAGCTCGGGGTGAAGGACCGGGCCGCGGCGGTGGCGGTGGCCTACGAGCGCGGGCTGCTGGGGGTGTGACGGCCGGCCGCGCCGGGCAGCCGCGCACGGGGGGCGGCCCACGAGCGCGGGCTGCCGGGCACGCGGGCTGCCGGGCACGCGGGCTGCCGGGCACGCGGGCAGCCGGGAACGCGGCGGTCCTCCGTCGACCGAGTCGCACGGACCCGCGCACCGCCCGGCGCGGCCGTCACCGCCCGGTCCCGCCCTCCTCCGGGCCGGGGAGCGCGCACAGGTGCTCCGGGCGGACCGGGACGCGGGCCAGCGGCAGACCGGTCGCCGCCCGGATGGCCGCGACGATGGCGGGCGTGGCCGAGATCGTCGGCGGCTCGCCCACGCCGCGCAGGCCGTAGGGCGCGTTCGGGTCGGCCAGCTCCAACACGTCCACGGTCATCGGCGGCATGTCCAGCGCGGTCGGGATCAAGTAGTCGGTGAACGACGGGTTCCGCACCCGTCCGCCGTCGGTGAGGATCTCCTCCATCACCGCGAGGCCGAGGCCCTGCGCCGAGCCGCCGTGGATCTGGCCCAGCACGGCCCTCGGGTTGACCGCCTTGCCGACGTCCTGCGCGCAGGCCAGCTCCACCACCTTCACCAGGCCCAGCTCCACGTCCACGTCCACCACGGCGCGGTGCGCGGCGAACCCGTACTGCACGTGCGCGTCGCCCTGCCCGGTCACCGGGTCGAGCGGCTCGGTCGCCCGGTGCCGCCACTCCGCGGTCTCGTCGATCACGTCGTCGCCCAGCAGCTCGACGAGGTCCGCGTCCCGGCCGGCCGACCGCTCGGCCAGCCGCGCGGCGACCGCGGCGCACGCGGCCCGCACCGCGCCACCGGTCACGTAGGTCTGCCGGGACGCGGAGGTGGAGCCGCCGTTGCCGATCGAGGTGTCCGGTGGCAGCAGCACGACCTTGTCCACGCCCAGCTCCGTGCGCACGACCTGCTGGATGACCGTCACCAGCCCTTGGCCCACCTCGCACGCGGCGGTGTGCGCCGACACGACCGGTTCGCCGTTGACGACCTGGAGCCGCAGCCGCACCGTCGAGTAGTCGTCGTAACCCTCGGAGAAGCAGATGTTCTTGACACCGACCGCGTAGCCGATCCCGCGCACGACGCCCTCGCCGTGGGTGGTGTTGGCGACGCCGCCGGGCACGTCGCGCAGGTCCAGCGCGCCGGGCGGCGGCGGCAGCGGCTTGTCCCGCACCAGTTCCAGCAGCCGCGCGACCGGCGCGGGCGAGTCGACCACCTGACCGGTCGGCATCACCGAGCCCTCGGACAGGGCGTTGCGCACCCGCACCGCCACCGGGTCCACGCCCAGCGCCTCGGCGAGCCGGTCCATCTGGGACTCGTAGCCGAACGCGGCCTGCACCGCGCCGAACCCGCGCATCGCGCCGCACGGCGGGTTGTTGGTGTAGACGCCCCAGCAGTCGACGGTCACGTTCTCGACCTCGTACGGGCCCACGCCGAGCGTCGCGGCGTTCGCGACCACCGCCGGGGTGCTGGACGCGTACGCGCCGCCGTCCAGGACGATCCTCGCCTTGACGTACACCAGCTTCCCGGTGCGGTCCGCGCCGTGCTCGTAGTGCAGCACCGCCGGGTGCCGGTGCACGTGGCCGTAGAACGACTCCTCGCGGTTGTAGACCATCTTGGTGGGCTTGCCGGTGTGCAGCGCCAGCAGGCACGCGTGGATCTGCATCGACAGGTCCTCGCGCCCGCCGAACGCGCCGCCGACACCCGCCAGCGTCAGCCGCACCCGCTCCAGCGGCATCCCCAGCGCGACCGCGACCTGCGCCTGGTCGACGTGCAGCCACTGGGTCGCCACGTACAGGTCGACGCCGCCGTCCTCGGCGGGCACCGCCAGGCCCGACTCCGGGCCCAGGAATGCCTGGTCCTGCATGCCGACCTCGTACCGGCCGGTGACGACGACCTCGGCGCGGGCCGCCTGGTCGCCGCGCCGCACCGGCACGTGCCGCACCAGGTTCCCGCCGGGGTGCAGCGGGGGCGCGTCCAGCGCGGTCTCCATGTCCACGACCGGCGGCAGCACCTCGTACGCCACGCGGATGCGCTTCATCGCGCGCAGCGCCGTCTCCGGGTGGTCCGCGCCGACCAGCGCCACCGGCTCGCCCTGGTAGCGCACCACGTCCTCGGCCAGCACCGGCTGGTCCTTGTGCTCCAGCCCGTACCGGTTGCGGCCCGGCACGTCCCGGTGCGTCAGCACCGCGTGCACGCCGGGCACCGCCAGCGCGTCGCCCACGTCGACCGACGTGATCCTGGCGTGCGGGTGGGGGCTGCGCAGGGTCGCGCCCCAGATCATGTCCTCGTGCCACAGGTCCGAGGCGAAGGCGAACTCGCCGCGCACCTTGAGGTGGCCGTCCGGGCGCGGCGAGTCGGTGCCGACGACGCCGACCGCGGACGGGGCGAGTCCGGTGGGTGACGGGCTCATCGGGCCTCCTTCAGGCGGGCGCTCGCCGCGCGCAGGTCCCTGGCGAGCGCGGTGTCGGACGCGGTCCGCAGCTCGCCGCCGGCCACCACGGTCCGGCCGCCGACCACCAGCAGCTCCACCACCGGTCGCGGACCGAGGACCAGCGCGGCCACCGGGTCGTCGATGCCCGCGTGGTCCGGGCCGTCGAGCCGCCACACGGCGAGGTCGGCGAGCTGGCCAGCCGGTGGCCTCGGCGTGCTCGACGGGGGTGCGGCCGAACCCGGCGCGGTGCCGGTCCCTCCTCGTCGGTGATCTCGGCGAGGTGGGTGTGCAGCCGGACGCCCTTGGCGCGGGCCGGCTCCGCCGCGCCGGTCAGCAGCTCGCGGCTCACCGAGAACGGCGAGCACGGCCCGACGGCGACCCGCACCACCGCCTCGGGCGACGGGTCGTGGTAGGCGTCGATCGCCCGCTCCGTCGCCGCCAGGGCGGCGTCGGTGGTCTCCACCTGGTCGTCCGGCGGCAGCCCGCCGGCGGACACCAGCGCGTCGAACTGGTCGCCGCCCGCGCGGGGGAACGGGTAGTGGTGGTCGGCGGCGGTCGTGCAGCCGGTGGTCGCGAGGCGGGCCAGGCCCGCCGACGCCGCCGCGCGCGTGATACCCGGGTCCAGCCCCCGCCACACCGGGGTACAGCGCGGTCAGCCACTCGAACAGGGTGGCGTCCTGCGCGAGGCCGCGCGTGGCCCACTGGAAGAGGTGGTGGTGGGTGTTGACCAGGCCGGGCGTGACCAGGCAGCCGCTGCCGTCGACCCGGGTGTGCGGCCCGGTCGGTCGCGGCGCCCGGCCGGGGCCGACGGCGGTGATCCGGTCACCGTCGAACACCACGTACCCGAACGGGAACTCGGTGCCATCGGCGTCCACCGTGGACACCGCGACCCCGTCCGGCACGGTGGGTGTCATCGGCCTGCCTTCCACCGGGCGGCGAGCCGCACGGCGGCCAGGATCGCCTCGTAACCCGTGCAGCGGCACAGGTTGCCGGCCAGCGCCTCCCGGATCTCCCGGTCGGTCGGGTGGGGCACCCGCTCGACCAGGTCGTGCGCCGCGACCACCAGGCCCGGCGTGCAGAACCCGCACTGCACCGCGCCCGCCGCGAGGAACGCCTCCTGGACGGGGTCGAGCCGGTCGCCGCGCGCGGGGTCGCCGGTGGCCAACCCCTCCACGGTCCGCACCTCGCGGTCCTGCGCCTGGCCCGCCGCGACCAGGCACGCGCACACCGGCAGGCCGTCCAGGTAGACCGTGCACGAGCCGCACTCGCCCTGCTCGCACGCGTTCTTCGAGCCGGGCAGGCCCAGCCGCTCGCGCAGCAGGAACAGCAGGCTCTCGCCCTCCCAGACGTCGTCGGCGTGGCGCTGCTCGCCGTTGACCGTCAACCGCACGCGCACGGCTCAGCCCACCTCCCCGGTGTAGTCACGCCACGCCCAGCCCAGCGCCCGACGGGCCAGCACGGACAGGGCGTGCCTGCGGTACGCGGCCGACCCGCGCACGTCGTCGATCGGGCTCGCGGCCGACGCCACCAGCTCGCCGAACCGCCGCACCACCGGGTCCGGCAGCGGTCGCGGCGACGCCCACCGGTCACCGTCCGCCAGCTCGCCGGCCAGGAACGCCTCCGCGTCGGCCGCCCGGCGCGGCGTCGGCGCGGCACTGCCCACCGCCGCGCCGACGCGGCCCTGCGCGGGGTGCAGCGCGATGGCGAACGAGCACACCGCGATCACCATCGCGTTGCGCGTGCCGACCTTGGAGAACTGCTGCGGCGCGCCGGTCTCGGGCACGTGGACGGCCGTGATCAGCTCGTCGGGCGCCAGCGCGGTGCGCTTCACGCCGAGGTAGAAGTCGGTGGCCGGGACCAGCCGGCGGCCGCGGGTGGACGCCACCTCCACGCTCGCGCCCGCGGCCAGCAGCACGGGGTGCGCGTCACCGGCCGGCGAGGCCGCGCCGAGGTTGCCGCCGACCGTGCCCCGGTTGCGGATCTGCGGCGAGCCGACGGTGCGCGCCGCCATCGCCAGCCCCGGCAGCCGGTCGCCCAGCTCGGTGATGATCCGCGCGTAGGGCACGCCCGCGCCGACGCGCACCACGCCGTCGCCCGCCGACCACTCGCGCAGCTCCGCGATCCGCGTCAGGTCCAGCAGCGCGGCCGGCCTGCGGCGGTCGAAGTTCAGCTCCACCATCACGTCCGTGCCGCCCGCGATGGGCACCGCCTCGGGCCGCTCCGCCTTGAGCGCCAGCGCCTCGGCGACCGTGTCGGGCCGCAGGAAGTCCATCAGCTGCCCCGGTAGGTGGAGTACGCGAACGGGGACAGCAGCAGCGGCACGTGGTGGTGCTCGTCGGGGTCGGTGACCCGGAACGCGAGCACGACCTCCGGGAAGAACGGGGCGACCCCGCCGGTGTCGAACACCAGCCGGTAGACGCCCGGCGCGTCCGACGGCCAGCCGGTGACGCGGCCGTCGACGCCCGTGCGGCCCTCGGCGACGGTCTCGCCGTCGCGCTCCAGCCGCACCGCCATCCCGGCGACGGGCCTGCCGCGTCCCGCGTCGAGCACGTGGGTGCTGACCGTCACTCGTCCTCCCTCGGTGCGCGCACCAGTACACCGGGAGCGCCGGCCGCCCGGCTACGGCGGAGCGCCCGGAATCCCAGGCTCCTGCAACGCGGTGTTTTGTGCTTTCCTACGAACACGATCGGACGAAAGCGGACCGCTGTGGCCCACGGGAGGAGGCGGCCGTGTTGCGCGTCGACGCCCTGCTGCGCATGCCCGAGCTGCGGTTGCGCCCGGTGGTCGGCGGTCCGTCGCCGGACCGGGTCGTGACCGGCCTGTACGGCACCGAGCTACCCGATCCGGGCCGGTACCTGTCCGGCGGCGAGCTGGTGCTCTCCGGCCTGCTCTGGCACCGGACCGCGGCCGACTGCGAGACCTTCGTGGCGGCGCTGGCGAGGTCCGGGGCGGCGGCGCTGGCGGCCGCCGCCACCGACGGCGGCGGGCTGCCGGACGCGCTGGTGGAGGCGTGCCGGCGGCACGGCGTCCCCCTGCTGGAGGTGCCGGTCGACCTGTCGTTCGCCATCATCATCGAGCGGGTGGTGCGGGAGCTGGCCGCCGAGCGGGTCGGCGACGCGGGGGCCCAGCTCGGCAGGCACCGACGCCTGCTGACCGTCGTCGCCGAGGGCGGCGGCCTCGCCGAGCTGGTCGCGGCGGGCGCGACCGAGCTGGGCGCGCCGTGCCGGGTGCTGTCCACCACCGGGCACGTCGTGGCGGGTGCCGCGCCGCCCGACGCGGCGGCCCTGGTGCGCGAGTTCCTGCGGGCCGACCGCCAGCCGCTGGTCGCGCGGGGCGAGACGCTGCTGCCGGTGCCCGACCGCGGCGGTCACCGGACCGCCGGCTGGGTGCTGGTCGTGGCGGGGGACCGGGTGCGCGACGAGGTGGCGGCGGAGCTGGCCGGCCTCGTCGGCGTGGTGCGGTCGCGGGTCGTGCTGGCGCGGGAGATCGAGAACCGCGCGGCCGGGCCGCTGCTGCACGAGGTGCGGTCCGGCACGGGTGACGTGGCGGCCCGGCTCGTGGCCGCCGGCCGGCCCACCGACGTGCCGCTGCGGGTGCTGGTGGCCTCGGCGTCCGACGGGCGGGTGGAGCTGGTGGCGGCGCTGCTGGCGGAGGCGCTGGCCCCGGTCGCGCCGCAGGCCCTGATCGGGGTGGTCGGCGCCGAGGTGCACGCGGTCGCGCCGGCCGGGGCGGGGTGGGTGGAGGAGGTGCGCGCGGCCCTGCGGACCGTCGAGCCGGGGCTGGGCGCGACGCGCGTGCTGGTGGGCGTGTCGTCGCCGGTGGCGGTGGGCGGGCTGCGGGGCGCGGCCGAGGAGGCGTCGCACGCGCGCCGGCTGGGTGAGCGGCGCGCGGGCCGGACGTGCGTGGTGGCGGGCGAGGAGATCGCACTGCACCGGCTGCTGCTCGCGGGCGTGCCGGAGGAGCTGCGGGGCTCGCTGCGGCGGCGGGTGCTGGGCCCGGTGCTGGACTACGACGCCGAGCACGGCACCGACCTGGTCGGCACGCTGCGCGTGTTCCTGGACTGCTCGGGCTCATGGACAACCGCCGCCGCCCGCCTGCACGTGCACGTCAACACGCTGCGCTACCGGATCGGGCGGGTGGCGGAACTACTGAACGCGGACCTTTCGGACTTCACGTGCCGCGTAGACCTGTACCTGGCACTGCACGTGAGCTGACCACGCCAAACCACCACCCAAGTCGCTCCCCACGCCACCCAAGTCGCTCCCCGCGAGGCCGCGTCGGTGGTTCACGGCGCGGGTTGTGCCGATCACGCTTCTCGATCGCCACAACCCGCCCCGCGAGCCGCCGACTCAATGGCGGCCGAGCCGCCCGACGAAGGCGGGCCATCCAACACAGCCGCCACACGTATGGACCGATCCGTCCGGCAGTGCCGCTCTTCGGCACCAAGGCTGACCCACAATATCATCGTTGCGCATTCGTTATAGTGCGATTGATCCTGACTCCTTCGTGCGGACCTGTGCAGGCGTCTTTCTGTGAAACTCGAATCACAGGGAGTGCACGGGAGGAGCGCGCGTGGAGCGAGGCGGGGAGAACTCGGTGCCGGGAACGGTGCACGGGCAAGTGGTCCAAGCGGGCAGCGTCGGAGAAGTGCACTACCACCAGCGGACGCCGGAGCCGGTCATCCCACACCAACTCCCACCGGCGCCGAAGCTGTTCACCAGCAGGCGTCGGGAGTTGGCGGTGCTCGACGGCTGGCTCGCGAACGACGAAGCGATGGTCGCGGTGGTGAGCGGTCCTGGAGGCGTGGGCAAGACGTCATTGGCGCTGCGCTGGCTGCATACCACGAGATCGCGCTTCCCCGATGGCCAGTTGTACGTCGACCTCGGAGCACACTCGTCCGAGGGGCCGATCACGCCGGAAACGGCATTGGAGTGGTTCCTGCTGGCGCTGGGCGTCCAGGCTGCCGACATTCCGCCGGGTCTGTCCCGAAGACAGGCCATGTTCCGCACGGTCACCGCCGAGCGCTCGGTGTCCGTGCTGCTGGACAACGCGGTGTCCGCGGCTCAGGTGAGACCCCTGCTGCCCACGTCGCCGCGGAGCGCGGTCGTGGTGACCAGCAGGTGGCGGCTCAGCGGTCTCGCGGCCGACGGCGCGAGGTTCGTCGATGTCGAATCCTTCGACGTGGAGTCGTCCCTTGAGCTCCTGGCGCGGGCCGTCGGTCCCAGGGTCGCGTCGGAACCTGA
This sequence comes from Saccharothrix australiensis, assembly GCF_003634935.1. Lineage (NCBI taxonomy): Bacteria > Bacillati > Actinomycetota > Actinomycetes > Pseudonocardiales > Pseudonocardiaceae > Saccharothrix > Saccharothrix australiensis. Next base: position 5,595,232 of record NZ_RBXO01000001.1, on the reverse strand, counting down.
CGCCGCCCGTGAACTCGCCGAACTGTGCGGTGGACTGCCCATCGCGCTGTCCGTCGTCGGAGCCAGACTGTCGACTCGCCCCCGTCGGACGTTGTCGAAGGAAGTCGGTTCCTTGCAGAGCGGACGCTTGGCCGGCCTCACGTTGGAGGACGGCATCTCGGTGGAGGCCGTGTTCGACCTGTCCTATGTGGAGCTGCCACCACGCCATGCCCGCGCTTACCGGCTGTGCGCGCTGCACCCCGGTGCCTCGTTCGGGATCGACGCGGCGGCGGCCGCGGTGGGTGAGCCCGTGTCGGAGGTGGAGCCCGTGCTCGCCGGCCTGGTGGAGAAGAACCTGCTCACCGAAGTGGGTGATGAGCGCTTCCGCTTCCATGACCTCTTGCGGCTACACGCCCGACAGCAGGCGGAGTGGGATTCCGCGGCGCAGCGCAACGCCGCCTCCCGGCGGGTCGTCGAGTGGTACCTGGATCGGCTGGTCGGTGCCGACCTCGCCCTGCGCCCCACGAGGCACAGGGTCGGCCCGAGGTTCCACGGCGGTGTCGCGCCACTGGAAAGCCCGCGTGCTGCGTTGGCGTGGCTGGACGATGAACGGGTCAATGTGCGCGAAGCGTGCCGGCTCGCCGCCGATCAGGCGTGGGACGACCTGACCTGGCAGTTCTGCGAGGCCATGTGGGGCTACTTCCTGCACACCCGCCATTACGACGACTGGTTCGCGCTGCACGAGTTGGGCGTTCCCGCGGCGGTGCGCACGGGCAACCGCGCGGCGGAAGCCAAGCTCCGCGCGCAACTCGCCTACACCTACAGCGGACTGCGCCAGTTCTCGGAGGCGGAGCGCGAGGGGCTTCGCGCGTTGGAGATCGCCGAGCAGGACGGTGACCGGCAGGGCATGGCGGTGGCGCTCACGGAACTCGGCGGGGTCTTGCAGGGAGTGGGAGAGCTGGAGAACGCGCTGGAACGCCTGTCACGAGCACGCGCGATCCGCAGGGACATCGGTCCGCGTCGGGCGGAGGCACTGTGTGGGCGTCGCGTGGGCGAAGTGCTCGCCGAACTGGGTCGGGACGACGAGGCCGGCGCCGAGTTGGCCGCCGCGGCCGAGACGATGGCGGATTTGGGCGACCACGTCGGCCAAGCCCGGTGCCTGGTGTCGGTGGGCGTGATCCACTTGCGTCGGAAGCGACCTGCGCAAGCGCTCAGCCATCTTGAGTCCGCGCTCGACGTACTGCGGCGGGTCGGATCACCGTTCTACGAGGCGGAGACGCTCGCGCTGCTCGGGGAAGCCGCCGAGGGCATCGGCGACCTCCCCGTCGCACGCAACCACTACGCGCAGGCACTCGGTCTGTTCGCCGCTGCGGGGAACCCGAAGGCCACCACGATGAAGGCCAGGCTCGCCGCACTCGGTGAACCCTGATCGGGGCCGATCACCACGTCGGCCAGCCTCAGCAGATCCGGTGCGGCGCGGTCGACCTCTCCGATGACGAGCTGCTCTGCACGGCCGGCGCAACCGGCGATGATCAGCTGGTGCAGTCCCGGGCCCAAGCCGTTCGCCACCAGCAACGCCATCACGTCTGCTCCAAGCGCACCGGCGCCGGCGGCGGCACCGGCGCGGTGATCGCCCGGTGCACCGGTTCCGACAGGTCCATGAGCCGGTACATGGTGGCGCGCAGCGTCGCGGCCGCTGTGCCGGGGCGCGATGACACGAGCCCGGACAGCCGATCCGCAGCGCGGATCGGGAGCAGCTGTGGTGCGATCGGCAGGTCGAGGTCCAGTCGCGGGAAGCGGCTGCGCACCGCGTCGGCGAGGCTGCCCGCCCGGACGTTGTCCTCCGGGAATGAGGCGAGTGCCACGGACCGGCCGACCGCTGCGGCGTACTGGGTGGTGGAGCCGTGGTCACCCAACACGTAGTCGCTGGCGATCATGGTGGCACGCCACCCTTCCTCGGGTGGGATGACCAGCAGCCCCGCAGCCATGCAGTCGTACAACCAAGCCTGGATCTGCCACCGGCCGTGGACCGTCCAGACGTTCGGGTGGAGCACCAGCGCGACCCGGTCGTCCGGCAGCTCGTCGAGCAGCGTTCGGCACAGGGAGAACCGCCGGCCGAACGTCGAGTCGGGCGCCCACGTGGAACTCACCGTCACCAGGCGCGCGCCGTCCGGCACCCCCAGCGCCGCGCGGTAGTCCCCGCGCAGCGGCAGGCTCGCCACCATCCGGTCCAGGCAGATGTCGCCGACCACTACACCGGTGTGCGACGCCTCTGGGCACGACGAGCGCAACGCGTCCCACTCGTCGTCATGCGTGAGGCCGATCGCCGCCGGGAGCACCCGCCCACGCCGGGTCAGCGACTCACGGCTCAGCCCGCGGTGCGGCACCGCGTTCGACCCGGCGTGCCGGCTGAACTTCCGGGACGCCAGGTGGCCCGCCCCGTGCGGCAGCAACAGTACCGGGCCCCGTGCCTGGTCCAGGTCGTTGTACGCGGCGGCGAGCACCAGGTCGAAGTCGTGCTGAGCGGCCTGCTGCCAGGGCACTACGACACCACCCTGCCGCTGGACGTACTCCTCCGTGCCTTGCCACCAGCGACCGGTGTCGGTCACCGAGAACACGACCTGTACCCGAGAGTCGTTGCGCAACAACGGAACGACATCGGACACCAGGCGAATCCCGGCAGCCGGGTGGGGCACCATGACCAGCACCGTCCGACAATCGGCGACGGTAACCCTCCGGTCGGCATCGGGGCCGATCGGCCCCCGAATCCACTGGCCGGTCATGCCACCCTCATAAACGTCGTCGCGGACCGGACGGGGTACCCGGATGCGCAGTCGTACACCGGCACGTCCAGGATCTCCAGGCCGCGGTAGACCCGATGCGGGGTCATCACCACCACCAGGTCCGTACTCCGGAAGTCACCCAGCTGCCTGCTCGCCAGGCGTGTTCCATCGGACAGCACGACCTCCGGCACGTACGGGTCGTGGTACTCGACGGCGGTCTCGCGGTGCAACTCCTCCAACACGGCGATGGCCGCCGATTGGCGCACGTTGGGGATGTCCGGTTTGTAGGCCACCCCGAGAAGCAGCACCCTGCTGTCACGCAGCGACCTGCCGGTCGAGTGCACCGCTTCACGCAACCTGTGGACGGTGTGCACGGGCATCGCGTCGTTGACGGTGATGGCAGTGTCGACCAAGGGGCTGTGCAGGCCACGGCGACGAGCGGCAGCGGTGAAGAACCGCGCCGACACCGGCACGCAGTCCCCGCCCGCTCCCGCGCTGGGTTCATGGCCCAGGAAGCCGAAGGGCTTCGTCCCGGCCGCGCGCAGGGCCTCGGCGACGTCCACCCCGTACGCCCGGCACAGCGCGGCGAACTCGTTGGCCAAGGAGATGTTGACCAGTCGGAACGTGTTCTCGAAGACCTTGGCCAACTCGGCGGCACACGTGCTGGTCACCCCGACGACTTCGTGCGCCACGCCCGACAGGAACCGAGCGGCCCGGTCCGCGCATCGGGTGGTGTGCCCGCCGACCACTCGGGGCAGCGCGGCGAACCCGTGCGACCGGTTGCCGGGATCGATGCGCATCGGCGCACACGCGACGTGGAAATCGGCTCCCGCGCGCAGTCTCGAACTCCGTTCCAGGGTGGGGACCAGCGACTCGGCCACGGTGCCGGGCGGACAGGTGCTCTGCACGAGCACCAGGTCATCGGGCCTCAACACCGACCCCACGGCCAGCGCGGCGGTGGTCAGTGGCCGCAGGTCGACGCCACCACGCCGATCGGCTGGCGTGGGCAGGCACAGCACATGCACTTCCGCCACGGGCGGCCCCGACGCGGCGTCGCGCACCGTCAATCGCCCGGTAGCCAACGCGGCCCGCAAGGCGTGCTCGGAGACTGTGCCGAGGCCACAGCCGGGCCGGGCTTCGGCCACCTCGCGCACCCGTTGGGCCGAGCTGTCCAGCCCGGTGACCCGCAAACCGGCGCCGGCCGCCGCGACCGCGGTAGGCAGGCCGGTGAAACCCAGCCCCATCACGACTACATCAGCAGTGTCCATCGAGTCCTCCGTACCACCGCACCGGGCCCGTCCCGCGCGGCGACCGATTCCAGGGTCGACGGACCTTCTGTCGATTCCCGTTCAGCAGCCGGACGGTGTGCTGAATACCCAGCTCGAAAGGCTGTTCGTGATCGTTTTCCAGGGGGTTCGCCGATATGTTGCGTGATGGGACGGAATAGTGACCGGGTCGACCTTTCAAAGCGCCTTCAGCACGCTGTTAGGCCGACCGGACCACCTGGTGTCACAGCGAGATATCAGAAAATGTCGAAACGCTGATAACGCCCCCGTGCGTACGGCACACTCGGGTCATCATCGAGATCGGTGAGGGGGTGGCGCTGGTGGGCATACACTACAAGATCCTCGGCCACACCCAGGTGCTGAGACCGGATGGCTTCACCGACGTGTGGGGTGCGCCGAAAGATCGCGGTGTGCTGGCGGTGCTGCTCCTGAACATCGGTCGAGCGGTACCCGTCCGCACTTTGGCGGAATGGGTGTGGGCCGACGGCAAGTCGCCGCGCGACCCGGCCGCGACATTGTCCACCTATACCGCACGAATACGGGCCGCGTTGAAACGGTTCGAACTGCCCGGACAGCTCAGGACCGAGGTCGGCGGATACCGTTTCGAAGTCGACCCGGCTGCGGTCGACTTCCACGCCTTCCAGCGCACGGTGCGAACCGCGCGACGACTCGGCAAAGCGGGCGACCACGAGAACGCTTGCGAGCTGGTCGCGTCGGCGCTGGAGTGGTGGGACGGTGACCCGCTGGCGGACCTGGACACCGATCGCGCGGCGAACTGGCGCCGGGTCGTCATCCGGGACGAGTGGCTTTCGGCCAACGACGCGTTGCTATACGGCCTGTACCAGTTGGGCGAGTACGAGGACATGCTCCGCCTCGTCAAGGTCGCCCAGATCGATCACGACACCGACGTGCTGCTCGCCAAACGGCGGTTGCAGGCGTTGTACGCGTTGCGCCGCAAGGAGGAGGCGGTGCAGTACCTGTTCGACTTCTACGGGCGGGCGAAGGCCGCGGACGACCCGGAACGTGCCGACGAACTGCGCCGGTTCCACGACAGCCTCCTCGCGGGCCCGGAACATGAGCCGGTGCCACCGCGCACCGGCGACGTTGTTGTCCCACCACGCCACCTGCCCTATGACATCGACGACTTCGCAGGGCACGCCGACCTGCTGGCCGAGCTGGACGGATTGCTCACCGACCGGCCCAAGCCCCGTCTCATCGCGTTGGACGGCCTGCCGGGTGTGGGCAAGACAACGCTCGCGGTGCACTGGGCGCACCGCGTGCGTGACCGGTTCCCGAACGGTTTCTGGTTCGTCAACTTGAACGGGTTCGGCGACGGTCCCTCGGTCACCGGGGAAGAGGTGGTCACCGGCCTCCTGGAAGCGCTGCGGGTGTCGATCGACAGCCTGCCCACCACCGAGGTGAGGAGGGCCAAGCTCCGCGATCTGCTGTCCACGAGGCAACTGCTGCTGGTCCTGGACAACGCGGCGGACGCGGCGCACGTCGAAGGGCTGCTCCCGCTCGTCTCGAGTTCGGTCGTCGTCGTGACGAGCCGGGTTCGGCTCAGTGAGCTGACCCTGCACCACGGCGCCCGCTGCTTCACCGTCCCGCCGTTCGACCGCTCGCTCGCCGCCGGCTGGCTGCGCGACCGGCTGGGCCTCCGCGCCGCCCGCGAGCCTGAGGCGGTGGACCACCTGGCCTCCTTGGCCGCCGGCCTGCCGCTGGCCCTGGGGATCATCGGTGAGTACGTCGCCGCCCAGCCGCACAAGCCGCTGCGGGACTTCGTCGACCGGTTGCGCGCGAGCCGAGCGATCCTCGGCCTGGAGATCAACGGTGGGCGGGCGATGCTCTCCGTGCGCGCGGTCTTCGACTGCTCGTACCGGGCGTTGGATCCTGCGGTGCGTCGGCTGTTCCGCTTGCTGGGGCTGTACCCCGGACTCGCCATCCCGACGGGTGTGGCCGCCGCGTTGGTGGGCCTGCGCGCGGAGGAGGTGCACGACCAACTGCAGTCGTTGGTCTGGGCGAGGCTGCTGGAGGCTCGGGAGGGCGACCGGTACGCGCTGCACGACCTGTTGCGGGACTTCGCCGCCGAGTGTGTCGACCGGGACGAGGAGGAGGACGGGCGCGACCTGGCCACGCGGCGGATGCTCGACTGGTTCCTGCACACGTCGAACAACGCCGACCGCCGGATCTACGCGCACCGGGAGAGCGTGCCGATGTTGGAGCTGTCGGCCGGCGTGACGCCGCTGGTGTTCGACGACGCCGAGTCCGCGATGGACTGGTGTGTCCGCGAGCGCGGCGAGTTGAGCGCGGTCTGCCAGTACGCGGCGGCGAACGGGTTCGACGAGCACCTGTGGCGGCTGACGAACGCGCAGGAGGTCCTGATGCGACTGGGCTTCCGGGACGAGGTCGTGCACGGGCTGCGTGCGGCGGTGGAGGCGGCCAGGTCGGCCGGGGACCGGTTCGGCGAGGCCGGCTCGCTGGCCAACCTCGGGTTCGCCTTGTCGCGGTTCAACGAGCACGAGGAAGCCGACCGCTGCTACCGCGCCGCCTACACGATCTCGTCGGAGATCGACGATCGCATCGGCGTGGCGGTCGCGCTGCGGAACATGGCCGAGCGGCGCGCCATGACCGGTGACACGATACCGGCGTTCGAGATGTTCGAGCGCGCGTTGGCCATCGCGCGCGCCGAGAAAGACCTGGACACCGAAGCCGGGGTGCTGCACCGCATGGGCGAGGCGATGCGCCTCAGCGATCGGCTGGGTGAGGCGATCGCCCAACTGAACCTGGCGTGGTCGCTGCGCGAGCGGATCGGTGACCGTGCCGGTGCCGCTGCCACGCTGGCGTCGATGGCGGCCGCACATCATCAGCAAGGGGATCACTACGGTGCGCTCGGCATCGGGCACCGCGCTTCCCTGGAACTGCGCCAAGTGCGTGAGATCGGCTTGGAATCGCAGGTGTGCGTCACCCTGGCGGCTGTGCACCGCGATCTTGGCGACTTGAGGAAGGCCGGCTTCTACGCCGTACGCGCGGTGGAGTTGGCGGAAACCGCCCGTGACGCACGCCGCCAGGCGTCCGCCGCCGACGTGCTGGCGCAGGTCCGGTGGCGCCAAGGTGCCCACCTGGACGCCAAGCGGTACTGGGAGATCGCGCACGACCTGTACGCTGCGCTGGGTGATTCCCGTGCATTCGGAATATCCGCACAGTTGACCGAGTACAGCGAGCCTGAAGTGCCACCCGGTCGGGTGGAGGGAACCGTGGGCGATTCTTCACCTGTTCGAGGTTCTTGAACTACTGCGACCGGGTGTTCCGCCATTGTGCGGCTTGCGCCCTCTCACTCAGGGGTGATCCACTCACCTGGCCGGTGCGGTGCCGTCACTTGTAGTGGGGGGCTAGCAAGCTGACCAAGGCCATGCTGTTTGATCTGTCACTATGAGTAACCCAAGAACACAGGGAAGCACCGACGCCCGGCGGAGCCGAGCACTTGCCCGGACCGTCGTAGGGGCCGTCTACACGGTGATGGTCGTCTTGGGGGCGGCCACGCCTGCCGGCGCGGCCGCCGCGTCGGTCGACCCGACTGGTGCCCACCACGCGAATTGCGAGGTGGGCTCCGATTCCATGCGATGGGGATGACAACCTGGTGCACACACTGGTTTGAGCCAGTGTTGAGGTGACGCCCCATTCGCATAGTGCCCGGCTTGGTTGCCGCCGAGCCGGGCACGCTCTTGTTACGGTGTAAGAATGGTTAGATTGCCCGCACACGGTACGGCACCACGCGTGCCGCACATCGGTTTCACCCGAACGGGCTCGGACTGTTCAGGTAATTCCCAGTCGAGAGGAATTAAGCGACGGTCAAGTGGCCGGCTCGAACGTCGTGGCAGCGGCGGTGCGAGCCGCCGGACCGGTGATCCCTGAGCCGGGTCGGGCCGGTGCCTGCCCGACCCCACCGGTGGGCTGCCGCGCGGAAGGCGATGTCGCCGACCTCGGGCCGCTGGATCTCGCCCTCGTCGCCGGACAGTTCGTCTCGCCGTCGCCATCGGCGCTATCACCCGGGGCCCTGAATCCCGCCGATGCCCGTGACCTCTCCGGCGCACAGGACCACTGCCGAGGTTCGGGCGGACGCTGCGGCAGGGACGTGGGACTCCGCCGGCGGGGTGTCCGAGAGGAGCGTCCGAAGCGGGCGCGACCGTCTCGACTGGCTGGTGACGAGGACCGGATCGGGCGCATCGCCGGTGCCGATCGGCGCTACCCGCGGCCGGGGTGCTGCGGAAGACTCGCGAAACGGACAACCGTAAGGAGTGGTCATGTCTCGCATGTCCGGTGCGCTGGCCGCGGTGGTCGTCGGGCTCTCGCTCGTCACCGCCGCGCCCGCCACCGCCGAGGGCGCGCATCACCGGTACCCGACCGAGTTGCCGCTGCCCGACGGCTTCCGCCCCGAGGGGATCGCCATCGGCGACGAGCCCACCGCCTACCTCGGCTCGCTGGCCGACGGCGACATCCTGCGCCTCGACCTGCGCACCGGCCGGAGCGCGGTGATCAGCCAGGGGCCCGGCACGCCCTCGGTCGGGCTCAAGGTCGACCGCCGCGACCGGCTGTTCGTCGCGGGCGGGAACGCCGGGAACGCCCGCGTCGTGGACGCCCGGAATGGCGCGGTGCTCAAGTCGTACGAATTCGGCGGGCCCGGCGCCTTCGTCAACGACGTCGCGCTGACCGACGACGCCGCCTACTTCACGGATTCCAGCAAGGCCGTCCTCTACAAGATCGCGTTCGGCCGGCGCGGCGAGTTGCCCGACACCGCCACGACGATCCCGCTGACCGGCGATTTCGTTCTCGTTCCCGACTCGTTCAACTCGAACGGCATCGCGCCGACGCCCGATCGGAAAGCCCTGCTCGTCGTGCAGAGCAGCACCGGCAAGCTGTTCCGCGTCGGTGACGACGGGGTGGCCGCCACGGTCGACCTCGGAGGCCAGGCGCTCACCGCCGGTGACGGGCTGCTGGTGCGCGGGCGCACGCTCTACGTCGTCCAGAACGCCTTGAACAGGGTGGCCGTGTTCGCCCTGAACCGCGCCGGCACCAGCGGAAAGCCGGTGACCACGATCACCGACGAGCGGTTCGACGTGCCCACCACGGTCGCTGCGTTCGGTGACCGGCTCTACCTGCCCAACGCCCGGTTCGGCACGCCGCCCACCCCGACTACGCCGTACCGCGTGATCGCGGTTCCCAACAGGTGAAAGCGAGGGGGCCGATGAGCCCAATGTTCACATCGGCCCCCTGTCGGTCGCCTCACTCGACTGGGTAACCTCGGCGACGCGCCGCGCAAGTGATCGCTGTCTCTTCGTAATGATGATCATCTGGTGTTACCGTTCCGTGGCCGGTCGGGTGAAGAGGAGGCAGCGCCCCTTGTGCTGCGCCTGACGAGGCGGACTAGTTCACGAGGCTGCGGAGCGCTGTGAAGCAGAAGAACAAGGCGGAGACGAACCAGAAGACGATCCGCTCACGGCTCACCGGCGTGGTGGTGGTGCCGAGCGTGGTCCTGCTGGTGATGTGGTTGGCGTTCTCCTCCTACACGGTGTTCGACGGCTTCTACACCCGCGCCGTGGCGGTCAGCGTCAAGGACGCCTCCATCCCCGCGATCAACGCCTTCGTCGCCATCCAGCGGGAGCGCCAGCTCTCCATGACGGCGCTGAGCAGGCAGGGACCGGACCTCGGCGAGCTGCACCAGCAGCAGCGCGTCGTGGACGACACGACCGCCGCGATGAAGAAGGCGTTCGCCGAGGTCTCGGGCAGCGCGCCGGACGAGGTGAACGCCAAGATCGGCGAGTTGAACGCCCTGTTGGGTGAACTACCGCAGCGCCGCGCCGGTGTCGAGTCCGGCAAGGTGGACAAGAACGGGATCTACCAGTACTACAACAGCGTGGTCGACGCGGGCACGGCGCTGTTCGGCACGCAGGCGCGCGTCGTGCCGGACGCGGTGGCCTCGCAGGGCGGTCTCACGGCCACCGACCTGTTCCGCGCCGCCGACTGGATGTCGCGCGCGTCCTCGGTCGTCGCCGGCGCGCTGACCTCCGACACGGCCCGCCCCGAGGACCGGCTGGAGTTCGTCCACCTGATCGGCTCCTACCACGCGCAGCTGAACACCACCACGCCGTTCGCCTACGACGAGGTCCGGCGCGAGCACCGCGCCCTGACGGAGTCGGACAACTGGCGCAGGCTCACCGGCCTGGAGGACTCGCTGGTCTCGGCCGCCGACCCCGAGGTCGCCCTGGACGAGTGGCAGGCGGTGTCGCGCCCGGTGTCCGAGCGCCTGGTGGACCTCGCGACCGCCCAGGCGTCGAAGGCGGCCGACGTCGGCCTGGAGCGCGGCAACAACCGGTTCGTCACCGTCCTCATCGGCGCGCTGGTCGCCCTGGTGGTCGTGCTCGGCGGCATCGTGTTCGCCGTCCGCATCTCCAACCGGCTGGTCAACCGCGCGCTGATCACCCGCCTCGCGGCCCTGCGGAAGGACTCGCTCGCGCTGGCCCACGAGCGGCTGCCCGACATCGTCGACCGGCTGCGCGAGGGCAAGCACGTCGACGTCGAGGTGGAGGTGCCGCCGCTGGACTACGGCAGCGACGAGATCGGCCAGGTGGCCGACGCGTTCAACGCCGCCCAGTACACCGCCGTCGCCGCCGCGGTGAAGGAGAGCCAGGCGCGCGAGGGCGTGAACCGGGTCTTCCTCGACATCGCCCACCGCAACCAGGGCCTCGTGCACCGCCAGCTCAAGATCCTGGACAAGCTGGAGCGCGAGGAGGAGAACCCCGAGCAGCTCGACGCGCTGTTCCAGCTCGACCACCTGGCCACCCGCGCCCGCCGCAACGCCGAGAACCTGATCATCCTCGCGGGCGAGCAGCCCGGACGGCAGTGGCGGAAGCCGGTGCGCCTGCTGGACGTGCTGCGCGCCGCCGTCGCCGAGACCGAGCAGTACGTCCGCGTCAAGGTGAACCCGGTGCCGGAGACGGCGCTGGTGGGCGCGGCCGTCGCCGACACCATCCACCTGGTGGCCGAGCTGGTGGACAACGCGACCGCGTTCTCCTCGCCGCGCTCGCAGGTCCAGGTGCACGCCAGCGAGGTGCCGCAGGGCATCGTGGTCGAGATCGAGGACCACGGCCTGGGCATCAACCCCGACGACCGCGAGCAGCACAACGCGATGCTGGCCGACCCGCCGGAGTTCGACGCGATGCGGCTGCGCGGCGAGTCCCGCCTCGGCCTGTTCGTGGTGGCCCGGCTGGCGGCCCGGCGCGGCATCCACGTCGAGCTGCGCGAGTCGCCCTACGGTGGCACGCTCGCCTTGGTGTTGATCCCGTCCGCTATCGTCGCGGGCCCCACCAGCGCCGTGGAGCCCGCGGAGACCCGCGAGCTGCCGCGCCGCCCCTTCCCCGACGACCCCGTGATCCCGGAGCAGGGCGACGACTCAGTGCGAGACGCCAGGTTTCCCGACACCTCCCGCGAGCTGGAGGGGTTCTGGGCGCAGGCCGAGGCCGCGGCCAACCAGCATCCCGTTCCAGCGGACGGCCGACGAGTGATCGACGACCCCGACCTGCCGCAGCACAGCGGCGACCTCCAGCTGCCGCAGCGCAAGCGGACCGCCGAGTGGCCCGCCGACGAGCCGTCCGGCGGCACCGCGGGCCGGCCGGAGCTGCCGCGCCGCAAGCGGCAGCAGAACCTCGCGCCGCAGTTGGTGCGCAACGATTTCCACCCCTCGCCCGAACCGCTCGCCGAGGTCGACGCCGAGCAGTCCGCCGACCGGGTCCGCGACGGCCTGTCGGCGTTCCAGCGGGGCACCCTTGAGGCCCGCCGCTCGGACGACGCGCTCGAACCCTGACCAGCAGTGGCCGGACGACTGGAAACCGGAAAGGCAACGGCGATGAACGACATGACCAGCCAGCACAACGAACTCAACTGGTTGTTGGAGGACCTGGTCGGCCGCGTGGTGGGTGCTCGGCACGCGGTGGTGCTGTCCGCGGACGGTCTGCTGCTCGGTCGCTCACCCGGACTGTCCAAGGACGACTCCGACCACCTGTCGGCGATGGCGTCGGCGTTCCAGAGCCTCGCCCGCGGCACCGGGCGGCACTTCGGCGGCGGCGCGGTGCGCCAGACCATCGTCGAGATGGAGCACGCCTACCTCTTCGTCACCGCGGCGGGCCACGGCGCGTGCCTCGCCGTCCTGGGCGAAGAGGACTCCGACATGGGGATGATCGCGTACGAGATGAACATGCTGGTCAAGCGCGTGGGCACGTACCTGTCGTCCGCGCCGCGCGGCACGTCGTCGGCCTTGCCCGCGGCCCGCAGGTCGTCCTGATGGCCGGGCGCGAGGACTGGTGGTACGACGAGGCCGCGGGTCCGCTGGTCCGCCCGTACGCGATGGTGCGCGGCCGGACCCGTCCGCTGCGCCCGGAGCTGCACCTGGTCACCCAGGTGCGGGCGATGCCGTCGCCCGCGGACCCGGACGCGCTGTCCGTCGAGCACCTTGAGATCATGGAGCTGTGCCGGCGCCCGCTGTCGGTGGCCGAGGTCGCCGCGTACCTGGACGTGCCCCTGGTGGTCGTCAAGGTGCTGCTGAGCGACCTCATCCAGCGCGGTGACGTCGTGATCCGAGACCCCTCCCGTGTCCCGCAAGTGCCGGACCGGAACCTGTTGCAGGCAGTGCTGGATGGTGTCCGTGGAATCTGAGCGGCCGGGCGGGGAACTGCTGGTCCCCACCCCAGTCAAGATCGTCGTCGCCGGCGGGTTCGGCACCGGCAAGACGACGCTGGTCAACTCGGTCAGCGAGATACCACCGCTGCACACCGAGGAGCTGCTCACGGAAGCGGGCGTGGGCGTGGACGACGTGCTGGGCCTGGAGCAGAAGGAGACCACCACGGTCGCCCTCGACTTCGGCCGCATCACGATCAACCCCGAGGTGGTGCTGTACCTGTTCGGCACGCCCGGCCAGAACCGCTTCTGGTTCATGTGGGACGAACTGGCCTACGGCGCGATCGGCGCGGTGATCCTGGTCGACACCCGCCGGCTGGACTCCAGCTTCCCGTCGATCGACTTCTTCGAGCGGCGCGGCATACCGTTCATCATCGCGGTGAACTGCTTCGAGGGCGCGCACACCTACGAGGTGGCCGAGGTGCGCCGCGCCTTGGACGTGGACGAGGCGATCCCGCTCGTGCTGTGCGACGCGCGGGACCGCGAGTCGTCCAAGTCCGTCCTGGTCAGCCTGATCCAGCACACGATGGACCGGCTGGACGCGATGGCGTGACCGCCCGCGGCCGGGTGACCGCGGGCGCGGTCACCCCCGGCGGGTGGTGAGCACCGACGAGCGGCGTTGCCTGCGCAGCGCCGCCAGGTACGCGGCGAAGTCCACCTGGACGGAGTCGGCCGCCGTAGGGCCGTAGCGGGCCTTGGCCGCGGCGAGGTGCGCGTCGACCTCGCGGCGCATCGCCCGCGCCGGCGGCAGCTCCGCGACGCCCTCGACCAGGTCGGCGATCCACTCGGCCTGGGCCTCCACCAGTCGGGTGATCGCGCCGAACGGCCGGATCAGGCCCGCGAAGTACAGGTCGGGCGCGGTCAGCGACACCACCCGCTGGTACAGCGCCACCTGACCGCCGGGTTCGAACACCCATTCGAACGGCAGGAACGGGAATTCGATGCGGTAGCCCGTGCAGTAGACCAGGTCGTCCGCCTCCGTCGTGCTCCCGTCGACGAAATGCAAGGTGGAGTTCACGATCCGGTCGATCGCGGGCCGCACCTCCAGCGCGCCGTGGTTGATGCGGCTGAGCAGTTCGTCGGATATGGTGAGCGGTCCGCCGAAGATGCGGTGGTCCGGTTCCGCCAGCCCGTAGTCGGTCAGCCTGCCGCGCATGATCCGCAACAGGGCCTCGATCAACCGGCGCTGTTCCGGGAAGGTCATCCGGGCCCACCAGGGTGCGGACGCGATCTCGTCGATGGGTATTCCCAGCATCGTTTTGGGCACCACGTGCACACCCCGGCGCTGCACCAGCACGGTTTTTTCCGCGACCCGCGACAATTCGACCGCGAGGTCCGCGGCGGAGTTGCCGAACCCGATCACGACCACCTTCCGGCCCGCGTGCGTCGCCGGATCGGAGTAGTCGAACGAGTGCGTTCTGCGACCGGGGAACGTCTCATCACCCGGGAGCGAGGGCAGGCGCGGCGACCAGTGGTGGCCGCTCGCGACCACCACGTGCCCGAACCGCCTGCGGCGTCGGGCGCCGTCGTGGTGACGGGTGGTCACCAGCCACGTGCCGTCGTCCTCGCGGACGAGCGACTCGACCTCGGCGCCCAGCTCGACGTGCCCGGTGACGCCCTTGTGATCCGCGTAACGGCGCAGGTAGTCGGCCACTTGGTCGTGCCGCGGGTAGCGCGGGAAGTCAGCGGGCATCGGGAAGTCGCCGTAGCCGGTGAGCCGGGCCGAGGTGTTCAGGTGCAGCGAGCGGTAGGCCGGGCCGGGCACGGGCGGATCGGGGTAGCGCCAGAGCCCGCCGACGCCGTCGGACCGCTCCAGTACGGTCACGGGGAGGTTGCGCGAGCGAAGCGTTCCGGCGACCGCGAGCCCGGAGATGCCCGCGCCGATCACGCAGGTGTGATCGTGAACCATACGTTCGGGGTATTGACTGGAGAGGAATTCAGCCACAAGAACGGCCACCCTTTCGGCTCAATTCCGTCACGCTGCGTGTCCAGTCACCCGGACGTGTGATCTCGGCCGCCAACGCGATCCTCCATTGCGTGCACCCTGTTCACCGGGTAAGCCTTGCGCCCGGAGGTGCCTAGTGTCCAGTTCCACCGCTGTGGCCCCGGCCTCACGTCGTGAGGCCCTGTTCGGCGCAGCGCAGTCGACCTATCGAGACTTCGTGCGCGACAAATGGCTCGCCGCGGGTACCGCGTTGCGTTTCACCGGTGGGCGGTTAGCGGCGTCGCTCGGAGAACTCGACGCGGTGCTCGGGGACTGGGCGGATCAGCGGATCGGCGACGTCCGGGAATACCCGTCCTTCGTTTCCCGCGACGGATTCCCGTTGGAGATCTCGGTGAGCTGGCGCGGCGGTGTGCCCGAACTGCGGGTGCTGTTCGAATCGCTGGGCGCGGTGCCGACGGCGCGGGCCGCGCAGGACGCCGGCCGGGCGCTGACCCGCTCGCTGGCCGGGCGGCCGGGCGTCTCGCTGGCGCGGTACCTCGCGATCGAGGACCTCTACGTCGTGGAGGACCCGCTGCCGTTCCGGCCGACGGTGTGGCACTCGCTGGCCGTCCGGGCGGGTGAGCCGCCGTGCTACAAGGTCTACCTGAACCCGCAGGCGCACGGGCGGCGCGCGGTGCCCGAGGTGATGCGCGAGACGATGGCCCGCCTGGGGCTGTCGCGCGCGTGGGACGTCGTCGCCGCCGGGTACCGCGACCTGGCGGCGGAGGGCCACCAGCTCGAGTTCGTCGCGCTCGACCTGGCGGACCGCCCGGAGGCGCGGGTGAAGGTCTACTTCCGGCACACCGGGCGGGTCGACCTGGACCGCGTGGCGTCGCTGGCGCGCACCCACGACCCGGTGCTGGCGGGACCCGCCTACCGGGACGTGCACGGCTCGCCCGCGCTGCCCGCCAACGAGCCCATGACGTGCCTGGCGTTCCGGTCGGGGCGGTCGGCGCCGGAGGAGGCGAACGTCTACCTGCGACTGGCCGGGGAGGTGGAGTCCGACGCGGACGCCGCCGCGCGCATCACGTCGGTGATGCGCCGGTTCGGCATCGACCACCGGCAGTACCTCGACGTCGCGCGGGCCCTGGCGCCGCGCCCGCTCGAAACCACCACCGGGCTGCACGAGCTGATGAGCTTCCGCACGGCCTCCCAACGGCCGGACGTCGGCGTGTACTTCCGGTTCGCCGTCTACGACACCCCGGTGGACGGCGCGCACGCGTGACGGGAGCGGGTCTCCGTGCGACGGCGGAGACCCGCGCCGCGTCAGGACGAGTAGTCGTGGAACCCGCGACCGCTCTTCTTGCCCAGCAGCCCCGCGTCGACCATGCGCAGCAGCAGCGGCGGCGGCGAGTACAGCGGCTCCTTGAACTCCTCGTACATCGACTCGGCGATCGCCTTGGTGGTGTCCAGGCCGATCAGGTCGGCCAGGC
This sequence comes from Saccharothrix australiensis, assembly GCF_003634935.1. Lineage (NCBI taxonomy): Bacteria > Bacillati > Actinomycetota > Actinomycetes > Pseudonocardiales > Pseudonocardiaceae > Saccharothrix > Saccharothrix australiensis. Next base: position 5,579,040 of record NZ_RBXO01000001.1, on the reverse strand, counting down.
GCAGCGGGCCCATCGGGTGCGCGCAGCCCAGCACCATGCCGTTGTCGATGTCCTCCGCGCTCGCGAACCCGGACTCCAGCATCCGGATCGCCGACAGCAGGTAGGGGATCAGCAGGGCGTTGACCACGAAACCCGCCCGGTCCTGCGACCGGATGACCTGCTTGTGCAGGACGCCGGTCACGAACTCCTCGGCGCGGGCCCGCGTCCGCTCGCCGGTCAGCAGCGAGGGCACCAGCTCGACCAGCTTCAGCACCGGCACGGGGTTGAAGAAGTGCACCCCGATGACCTGCTCCGGCCGCCCGGTCGCCATGCCCAGCTTCATGATCGGGATGGAGGAGGTGTTCGAGGCGAAGATCGCCCGCGGGTCCTCGACGACCTTGTCCAGCGCGGTGAAGACGTCCGTCTTGACCTGCTCGTTCTCCGCGACGGCCTCGACGACCAGGTTCCGGTCGGCGAAGTCGGCGAGGTCGGTGGTGAACCGGAGGCGCTCCAGTGCGGCGTCCCGGTCCTCGGCGGTCAGCTTGCCGCTGCGCACACCCTTGCCCAACGACGAGGCGATCCGCCCCTTCGCGGCCTCGGTGGCGTCCAGGTCGACCTCGGCCACCAGCACGTCCAGGCCGGCGCGCGCGCAGACCTCGGCGATGCCGGAGCCCATCAGCCCGGACCCCACCACTCCAACACGTTGAATGTCACTCACGCCCCGATCCTGCCAGGGCCGCCACCCGCGGGCACAACCTCCGCCGGAGGTGGTCGCGGTGGGTGACGGCGAGCCCACCACCCGGCGACCGCCGCTCGGCCGCGCCGCCCGCCCGACCGACCGACCGGCCGCGCCGCCCGACCGACCGGCCGCGCCGTCTGCCGGCCGACCGCGCCGCCTGACCGGCCGATCACGCGCAGAGCCGCCCGACCGCGCCGCCGCGTCCCGCCGGCCGCGCCGGCACCGCCGAGCGGGCCGGCCTCAGCCCAGTTCCCGCTCCGCCCGCGCGATGGCCGCGAACTCCTCCTCGGGCGCGGCGGCGACCAGGTGGTGCCTGCTGTGGAACCAGAAGTACGCGAGCGCCACCACGACGATGCCCGCCGTGATCCCCGCGGCCAGCTCGTCCACGACGAAGGTCGCCACCACCGCCAGCACCGCGAGCACCAGCGCGACACCGGTCGTCACCACGCCGCCCGGCGTCCGGTAGGGCCGCGCCAGCTCGGGCTCGCGCACGCGCAGCACGATGTGCGACACCATCATCAGCACGTACGACAGCGCCGCGCCGAACACCGCGACGTTGATCAGCAGCGCCCCGTCGCGCGTCACGGCCGCCAGCGCGAACCCGATCGCGCCCGGCACGATCAGCGCCAGGTACGGCGTCCTGCGCCGACCCGTCCGCGACAGCGCCCGCGGCAGGTACCCCGCCCGCGACAGCGCGAACAGCTGCCGCGAGTACGCGAAGATGATCGAGAAGAAGCTCGCCACCAACCCGGCCAGGCCGACGTAGTTGACGACCAGCGCCAGCGGCGTGTCGCCGCCGTAGGCCGCGCGCACGGCGTCGGGCAGCGGGTGGTCGGACGCCCGCAACGCCTCGGAGCCCGCACCGCCGGGCGCGAGCACCACGATCGCGCCGGCGAGCAGCAGCAGCACCGCCATCGCGCCGAGGATGCCGCGCGGCATGTCGCGCGCGGGGTCCCGCGCCTCCTCGGCGGCCAGCGGCACGCCCTCCACGGCGAGGAAGAACCAGATCGCGTACACCAGCGCGCCCAGCACGCCGGCGACGCCGAACGGCAGGAAGCCGCCGTGCCCGGCGAGGTCGAACAGCTTGTCGGCGTCGAACCTCGGGATCATGCCGACGACGAACGCGACCAGCGCCGCCACCGCAACGGCGGTGATCACGAACATCAGCCGCAGCGCCTCGCCCACCCCGTACAGGTGCACGCCGACGAAGAGGGCGAAGCACGCCAGGTGCACCGGCCACGAGTTGGTCAGCCCGAACAGGCCGAGCGCCTCGACGTACCCGCCGATGAACACGGCGATGGCGGCGGGCGCGATGGCATACTCGACGAGGATCGCGACGCCGGTCGCGAACCCGCCCAGCGGGCCGAGCGCGCGGCGGGCGAACCCGTACCCCGCGCCCGCGACGGGCAGCGCCGCGGCCAGCTCGGCCAGGCCGAGCGCCATGCCCGTGTACATGGTCGCCATCAGGGCGGTCGCGACCAGCAGGCCGCCCCAGCCGCCCTGCGCGAGCCCGAAGTTCCACCCGGCGAACTCGCCGGAGACCACGTACGAGACCCCGAGCCCCGCGAGCAGCACCCAGCCCGCCGCGCCGCGCTTGAGCTGCCTGCGCTCCAGGTACTCGCGGCCGACCTGCTCGTAGTCGACGTGCTCGGCCATGTGCGCTCCCGGTGGGTCGGCGGCGCTCGCGCGAGGGGTGGTCGAGAGTGGCGCGCGGTCGCCCGCGTGTCAACCGGGCAGCAACCGGAACACGCCGCGCGGCGGGTGACCGAGGCGGCGGAGCGCGGGCCGCGCGGCGACCATGAGCGCGACCCGCAGCGAGTTGTGCACGGGGGAGTAGCGGCGCACCGGCTCGTACGCGCCCGCCCAGCCCGGCCCGAAGTGGATCAGCGCCTGGATCGGGGACCGCAGCTCGCCCGCGCCGCCCCAGGCGGGCAGCCGCGGCGGCGTCCAGTCCGCGCCGTCCTCGCGCGGGTGCCTGCGGGCGTGCGCCGCGAGCGCGACCGCCGCCCGGTCCCGGAAGCGCCCGTACTCGCTGCGGCTCATGGCCACCACGAGGATGAGCCGTTCCGGCGGGAGCAGGCGCATCGCCTCGCCCAGCTCCCACAGCGCGCCCCGGCCCCAGCCGAGCGTCAGCACGACGTGCCGCGCGCCGCGGATCAGGTCGCGGACCGGCGGCTGCCAGTCGTCGGGCAGGTGCAGGCGCGGCGCGCCGATCTGCGGCGTCGGCTCGCCCGGCCGGCCGACCGCCACGATCGGGTGCTCGCCCCCGGCCAGCGCGTCGACCAGGTGGACCTCCTCGGGCAGCTCGGTGACCAGCGTGCCGCGCAGCAGCCGCTGCACCGGTGCGAAGGGCCGTGGGTTCGCCAGGCGGTCGTCGTCGCCGAAGGTCCGCAGGTACAGGCTGTACGCCGTGCCGCGGAGGTCGTCCGGCGACCGCACGGTGCGCACCAGGTACCGCCTCGACCGCGCGAACAGCACGCCCGCCCGCACGAACAACCACCCGCACACCGGCACCACGGCGAGCATCGCGGCGTCGACCCAGCGGAACCGGCCCTCCAGGACGCCCCCCTCGTGCGGGTGCGCCAGCAGCGCCGAGCGCAGCACCAGCCCGACGCAGCCCGCGCCCAGCACGCCGAGGAGCACGGCGGACCAGCCCAGCGGCGCGGCGATCACGAACAGGTTGTTGCCGTTGGCGAGGAGGTCCCGGACGACCCGCGCGGCCACCGCGCACGCGAGCATCACCCAGGTGCTCCCCAGCCCGAGCCCGGCGAGCGACAGCGGCGGCACGGTGAGCCCGAACAGCACGGTCACGACCACCACGAGCAGGCCGCTGCCGACGGCCGTGTGGAACACGGCCCGCGCGAAGATCGGCGTCGCCTGGTGGCCCAGCGGGTTGGGCTCCAGGCTCGGCGCGGGCAAACCTCCCCGAGTCGCGGCCACGCGGTCCCCCTCCGGTGCGCACCGTCCGACCGAGCGTAACGCCGACGGTGCGGGCGCGGGAGAGGGTGGCGGCGGTCACGCGGCGGTGTCAGGATGGCGGGCGCCCAACGGCTCGCCGACCGACCTCTGGAGGCACTGCGGGATGCTCACCGTCGACAGGCTGCGCGAGCTGGTGGACACCGGGGAGGTCGACACGGTCCTGGTGGCGATCGTCGACATGCAGGGCCGCCTCCAGGGCAAGCGCTGCGCCGCGCGGTACTTCCTCGGCGAGGTCCTGGAGCACGCCGCCGAGGGCTGCAACTACCTCCTCGCGGTGGACGCGGACATGAACACCGTCGACGGCTACGCGATGTCGTCGTGGGACACGGGGTACGGCGACTTCGTGATGAAGCCCGACCTGTCGACGCTGCGCCGCCTGCCGTGGCACCCCGGCACCGCCCTGGTGATGTGCGACATCGAGTGGGAGGACGGGCAACCGGTGGCCGCCTCGCCGCGCCAGATCCTGCGCCGCCAGCTCGACCGCCTGGCCGAGCGGGGGCTGCGGGCGCACGTCGGCACGGAGCTGGAGTTCATCGTCTTCGACAACACCTACGAGGACGCCTGGAACCGGGGCTACCGCGACCTCACCCCGGCCAACCAGTACAACGTCGACTACTCGTTGCTGGGCACCGGGCGCGTCGAGCCGCTGCTGCGCGACATCCGCAACCACATGGCGGGCGCGGGCCTGGAGGTCGAGTCCGCCAAGGGCGAGTGCAACCCCGGCCAGCACGAGATCGCGTTCCGGTACAAGGAAGCGCTCGTCACGTGCGACAACCACAGCGTCTACAAGACGGGCGCGAAGGAGATCGCGGCGCAGCACGGGAAATCCCTGACGTTCATGGCGAAGTACAACGAGCGCGAGGGCAACTCGTGCCACATCCACCTGAGCCTGCGCTCCGCCGACGGCGAGCCGGTGTTCGCCGAGGCGTCGGGCATGTCGCCGCTGATGCGGTCCTTCCTGGCCGGCCAGCTCGCCGGGCTGCGCGAGCTGACCTACTTCCTCGCGCCGAACGTCAACTCCTACAAGCGGTTCGTCGAGGGCAGCTTCGCGCCGACGACCGTGGCGTGGGGCCGGGACAACCGCACGTGCGCGCTGCGCGTCGTCGGGCACGGGCCGTCGCTGCGGTTCGAGAACCGGGTGCCCGGCGGCGACGTGAACCCGTACCTGGCGGTGGCGGCGCTGATCGCGGCGGGCCTGCACGGCCTGGAGAACGACCTCCGGCTGGAGGACGAGTTCGTCGGCAACGCCTACGCCTCCGGCCGCGCCACCGTGCCGACGACGCTGCGCGACGCGGCGTCGCTGTTCGCGCGCAGCGAGATCGCCCACCACGCGTTCGGCGACGACGTGGTGCGCCACTACCTCAACGCGGCCAGGGTGGAGCTGGCCGCGTACGACTCGGTGGTCACCGACTGGGAGCGGGTCCGTGGTTTCGAACGGCTCTAGGCCGCTGATCGGCCTCAGCACCTACCTGGAGCGCACCAGGTTCGGCGTGTGGGACGTGCCCGCGGCGGTGCTGCACCGCGACTACGTCGACGCGGTGGCGCGAGCGGGCGGCAACCCCGTCCTGCTGCCGCCGCAGGGCGAGTGGGACGCCCGCGCGATCGGCTTCCTGGACGGCCTGGTGCTCACCGGCGGCAACGACGTCGACCCGGCCCGGTACGGCGCGGCGCGCGACCCGCGCACCGGCCCGGCGAACCCCGAGCGCGACGACGCGGAGCTGGCGCTGGCGCGCGCGGCGCTCGACCTCGACCTGCCGCTGCTGGCCGTGTGCCGGGGCGCGCAGGTGCTCAACGTGGTGCTCGGCGGCACCCTGCGCCAGCACGTCGAGGGGCACCAGGTGACACCGGCGGTGTACGAGAAGGTGGACGTCGCGGTGCGCGCGGGCAGCGCGCTCGCCGGGATCGTCGGCCCGTCGCTGTCCGTGCTGTGCCACCACCACCAGGCGCTGGACCGCCTCGGCGACGGCCTGGCGGTGGTCGCCACCGCGCCGGACGGCGTCGCGGAGGCCGTCGAGGCGCAGGGCCTGCGGTTCGCGCTCGGCGTCCAGTCGCACCCGGAGGCCGCCCGCGAGGACCGCCTGTTCGCCGCGCTCGTCGCCGCGGCGCGGAAGGGGGCGCGATGACCACCTTCGACGTGATCGACCCGGCGACGGCCGAGAAGGTGCGCACCGTCGCGCTCGCCTCGCTGGAGGAGACCGACGCGGCGATCGACCGCGCGCGGGCCGCGTTCCCGGCGTGGCGGGCCGTCGCGCCGGGCGACCGGGCCCGGCTGCTGCGCCGGTTCGCCGACGCCGTCGACGGCGCGCTGGAGGAGCTGGCGGCGCTGGAGGTGCTCAACGCGGGGCACACCATCGGCAACGCGCGGTGGGAGGCGGGCAACGTCCGCGACGTGCTGCACTACTACTCGGCCGCGCCGGAACGCCTGTTCGGGCGGCAGATACCCGTGCCTGGCGGGCTCGACGTGACGTTCCAGGAGCCGCTGGGCGTGGTCGGCGTGATCGTGCCGTGGAACTTCCCGATGCCGATCGCCGGCTGGGGCTTCGCGCCCGCGCTCGCGGCGGGCAACGCGGTGGTGCTCAAGCCCGCCGAGCTGACGCCGCTGACCGCGCTGCGGCTCGCGGAACTGGCCCTCGACGCCGGCCTGCCCGAGGGCGTGTTCCAGGTGCTGCCCGGCGCCGGACCCGTGGTGGGGCGGCGGTTCGTGACCCACCCGGCGGTGCGCAAGGTGGTGTTCACCGGCTCCACGCGGGTGGGCAAGGAGGTCATGGCGGGCTGCGCGGAGCAGGTCAAGCGCGTCACGCTGGAGCTGGGCGGCAAGTCGGCCAACATCGTGTTCGCGGACGCCGACCTGGAGCGCGCCGCCGCCACCGCGCCCGACGGCGCGTTCGACAACGCCGGCCAGGACTGCTGCGCCCGGTCGCGCATCCTCGTCCAGGCGTCGGTGTACGACCGGTTCATGGCGCTGCTGGAACCGGCGGTGCGGGGCGTCGTCGTGGGACCGCCGGGCGACGAGGCGACCGCGATGGGTCCGCTGATCTCCGCCGCCCACCTCGCCAAGGTCTCCTCCTACGTGCCGGCCGACGCGCCGGTGGCGTTCCGCGGCTCCGCGCCGCCCGGTCCCGGCTTCTGGTTCCCGCCGACGGTGCTCGCGCCCGTGTCGCCGACCGACCCGGCGGCCGTGGACGAGATCTTCGGCCCGGTGGTCGTGGTGCTGCCGTTCACCGACGAGGACGACGCCGTGCGGCTGGCCAACGCGGGCGAGTACGGGCTGTCCGGCTCGATCTGGACCCGCGACGTGGGGCGGGCGCTGCGCGTGTCGCGCGCGGTGGAGGCGGGGAACCTGTCGGTCAACTCGCACTCCTCGGTGCGCTACTGGACGCCGTTCGGCGGGTTCAAGCAGTCCGGCCTGGGCCGCGAGCTGGGCCCGGACGCGCCGGACTCGTTCACCGAGACCAAGAACGTCTTCATCGCGCACTGATCCACCGGCACGGGTGATGGGAAACGACATGGGACAGCGACTGGAAGGCCGGGTGGCGGTCGTCACCGGCGGCGGCAGCGGCATCGGCCTGGCCACCGCGCGCCGGCTCGCGGACGAGGGCGCGCGGGTCGTCGTCGCCGACGTCGACGCCGTGGCGGGCAAGGCCGCGGCCGACGCCGTGGACGGGCTGTTCGCGCACGTGGACGTCACCGACGAGGAGCAGGTCGTCGAGCTGTACCGGACGACCGTGGACGCCTTCGGCTCGGTCGACGTCGCGTTCAACAACGCGGGCATCTCGCCGCCCGAGGACGACTCGATCCTCACCACCGGCATCGAGGCGTGGGAGCGGGTGCAGCGGGTCAACCTCACCTCGGTGTACCTGTGCTGCAAGCACGTCATCCCGCACATGCTGCGCCAGGGCCGGGGCTCGGTGGTCAACACGGCGTCGTTCGTCGCCACGATGGGCGCGGCCACCTCGCAGATCTCCTACACCGCCTCGAAGGGCGGCGTGCTGGCGCTGAGCCGCGAACTGGGCGTGCAGTTCGCGCGGGAGGGCGTGCGGGTCAACGCCCTGTCACCCGGGCCGGTCGACACGCCGCTGCTGCGCGAGCTGTTCGCGAAGGACCCGGAACGGGCGGCGCGGCGGCTGGTGCACGTGCCGATGGGCCGGTTCGCGCGGGCGGAGGAGATCGCGGCGGCGGTGGCGTTCCTGGCCAGTGACGACTCGTCGTTCATCACCGCGTCGAACTTCCTGGTGGACGGCGGCATCTCGGGCGCGTACGTGACACCGCTGTGAATTCCCCGCTGTGAATTCCCCGCTGTGTATTCCCCGGTGGGGATTCGCGGTGGGGATTCGCGCCACGCCGAAGACCGGCGCGCCGCATCGCGGCACGCCGGTCCGGTTTTTTCGGACGATTCCCAGGGGGTCGGCTGGGCGGCTTTCCCGTAACCGGGCTTCGATACCAGGTCGCCGTTGGTGTCCCGCAATTTCGCGGTGTCGCCCCGGTCGCTCCGGACCGGGCGCTTGCTGCCGCAGGAGAGACCGCCGTACTCCGGGTGGCCTGGTCGGTGTGGACGCGGATGCGCTGTCCCGGCTGGAGCACCGCGCCGGGCGGGAAAGGTCGACGTCGAACTGCGACCGGGGCACCGCCTGGATCGGGAAGTTCTCGTGGGTGAACGTGCCGAGGGTGAATCCGGTGCCGTCGAGCTTCACCTCGACCGTGCCGTCGCGGAACACGCAACCGCTCTTGCGGCCGCCCGCCGGGATTCCCGGATGACGTGGTCGGTGCCCGGTCCGGCGAGGTTCGTGTTGGGGCGACGCTGATGGCCGGCCAGGTGCCGGACGTGCTTTGCCGTGGTCATGGTGGTGATCATGCCGTCGGTTGCGGGCGGCGTTATTCCGCTGGACGGGGGATGCCAATTCGCGGTCGATGGGTCGCGAAGCGTGGGTAATGCGCGATTCGCGACGTGCTTCCGGGTGGGCGCCCCGCCGCGTATGGATCACTTCCGCACGATTGCGCCCCTGGGGGCGGGCGGCGGCCGTCGGGCGGGACCCCGACCAGGTGGGAGCGCTCTCACGTGCGCGACGGGGTCGGGTGCGGCCGTGTCGCCGAATATCCGGTCGATGAGCACCGATAACATCGCGGGTACCCGTACCACCTACCCGAGGAGTCATCGTGTCCCAACCGCGCCCCGCAGCCGCACCCGCCCCACCGCGCGTGGTGGTGCCGGCCGGGACCACCGCGGGCACGGCGGTCCGGGAGGCGGGGCTGCCGGGCAAGGGGCCGGACGCCGTCGTGGTGGTCCGCGACGCGGAGGGGAACCTGCGCGACCTGTCGTGGGCCCCGTCGGTGGACGTCGAGGTGGAGCCGGTGGCCGCCGACACGCCGGACGGCCGCGCCGTGATCCGCCACTCCGCCGCGCACGTGCTGGCCCAGGCCGTGCAGCAGCAGTTCCCCGAGGCCAAGCTGGGCATCGGCCCGCCGGTCAAGGACGGGTTCTACTACGACTTCCAGGTCGACAAGCCGTTCACGCCCGAGGACCTCCAGGCGCTGGAGAAGCGCATGAAGCAGATCATCAAGGGCGCGCAGCGGTTCGACCGCCGCGTGGTGGAGTCCGTCGACGCCGCCAAGCGCGAGCTCGCGGACGAGCCGTTCAAGCTCGAACTCGTCGACCTCAAGTCCGACGTGGACACCTCCGAGGTGATGGAGGTCGGCGCCGGCGAGCTGACGATCTACGACAACCTCGACCCGCGCACCGGCGAGCGCGTCTGGGGCGACCTGTGCCGCGGCCCGCACGTGCCCACGACCAAGCACATCCCGGCGTTCAAGCTCACCCGCGTGGCCGCCGCGTACTGGCGCGGCAACGAGAACAACCCGCAGCTCCAGCGCGTCTACGGCACGGCGTGGGAGTCGCCGGAGGCGCTGGACGCCCACCTGGAGCTGCTGGCCGAGGCCGAGCGCCGCGACCACCGCAAGCTCGGCGTCGAGCTGGACCTGTTCAGCTTCCCGGACGAGCTGGGCTCCGGCCTGGCCGTGTTCCACCCCAAGGGCGGCATCGTCCGCCGGGAGCTGGAGAACTACTCGCGCCGCAGGCACGAGGAGTCCGACTACGAGTTCGTCAACACGCCGCACATCACCAAGAGCGGCCTGTTCCACACGTCGGGCCACCTGCCCTACTACGCCGACACGATGTTCCCGCCCATCGAGTTCGAGGGCGAGGACTACTACCTCAAGGCCATGAACTGCCCGATGCACAACCTGATCTTCAGGTCGCGCGGGCGGTCCTACCGCGAGCTGCCGCTGCGCCTGTTCGAGTTCGGCACGGTCTACCGGTACGAGAAGTCCGGCGTGGTGCACGGCCTCACCCGCGTGCGCGGCTTGACGATGGACGACTCGCACATCTACTGCACCAAGGAGCAGATGCCGGGCGAGCTGCGGTCGCTGCTGAAGTTCGTGCTCGACCTGCTCGCCGACTACGGCCTGAGCGACTTCTACCTGGAGCTGTCCACTCGGGACGACTCGCCGAAGTTCATCGGTGACCCGGAGGAGTGGGAGGAGGCCACCGAGACGCTGCGGCAGGCCGCCGAGGACTCCGGGCTGGAACTGGTCCCCGACCCCGGTGGCGCGGCCTACTACGGCCCGAAGATCTCGGTGCAGGCCAAGGACGCCATCGGCCGGTCGTGGCAGATGTCGACCATCCAGCTCGACTTCAACCAGCCGAGGCGGTTCGAGCTGGAGTACACCGCGCCGGACGGCTCGCGGCAGCGGCCCATCATGATCCACCGGGCGCTGTTCGGGTCCATCGAGCGGTTCTTCGGCGTGCTCACCGAGCACTACGCGGGCGCGTTCCCGGCGTGGCTCGCGCCGGTGCAGGTGGTCGGCATCCCGATCGCCGACGAGCACGTGCCGCACCTCCGGCAGGTGGCGGCGGCGCTGCGGGAGCACAAGATCCGCGTCGAGGTGGACGCCTCCGACGACCGGATGCAGAAGAAGATCCGCAACCACACCACGCAGAAGGTGCCGTTCATGCTGCTCGCGGGCGGCAAGGACGTCGAGTCGGGCGCGGTGTCGTTCCGGTTCCGCGACGGCACGCAGGTCAACGGCGTGCCGGTGGAGCGGGCGGTCGAGGCGATCGTCGACTGGGTCGCGCGCCGCGAGAACGCCTCGCCCACGGCGGAACTCGTCCGGTGACGCCGCGGTACGAGGAGCAGGACGGGGTCGGGGTCCACGACGCGCTCCAGCGGCTGTGGACCCCGCACCGCCTCTCGTACGTGCGCGGCGAGGGCAAGGCGGACGGCGACGAACCGGAGGGCTGCCCGTTCTGCCGGGTGATCGGGCTCGACGACGCCGATGGTCTGATCCTGGCGCGCGGCGAGTCGGTGTTCGCGGTGCTCAACCTGTACCCGTACAACCCCGGCCACCTGATGGTGCTGCCCTACCGGCACGTGCCCGACTACACCGACCTGGAGCCCGCCGAGACGGTGGAGTTCGCCCGGTTCACCCAGCGCGCCATGCGGGTGGTCCGCGCCGTGGCGAGCCCGCACGGGTTCAACATCGGCATGAACCAGGGCGTCGTGGCGGGCGCGGGCATCGCCGCGCACCTGCACCAGCACGTGGTGCCGCGCTGGGGCGGCGACGCGAACTTCATGCCGGTGATCGGCCACACCAAGGTCCTGCCCCAGCTGCTCGGGGAGACCCGCCGGCTGCTGTCGGAGGCGTGGGCCGAACAGGACTGACCGGGGGTGCCCGCCCACGGGTGGGCGCCCCCGGCGCACGGCCACCTGCACGTGCACCCGGTCGTGCAACCCGGATACGTACCGTGAGCGTGCGATGGATCACCACGGTGACCCCGCTGAACGCCCGGTATTCCCTGTGTGGCCGATCGTCACGGCGTTCGGTCATCGATAACGTGCGTTTCATGACCGCACCTGAGCGTTCGCGGCTGGCCCGAGAACGGCTCTCGCGCGAGTTACGCAGGCTGCGCACGGAGGCCAAGATGACCGGCACGGCCACCGCGCGGGCGACCGGGATGAGCCAATCGAAGCTGTCGAAGATCGAGAACGGCATGCTCCTCCCGTCCGTGACCGACGTGGAGCGCCTGGTCGCGGAGCTGTCCGCGACCAGGGAGACCCGAGTCGAACTGGTCGAGTTGGCGCGTCAGTTGCACGCCGAGGCGGAGACCCGTCGGGTGGTGCTGCACCGGGGAGCGCACCGGCACCAGCAGACCGTGGCGCGAATAGAGGCCCGAGCGACCACGAGCCGCTTTTTCCAGAACGCCGGGGTTCCGGCTTTATTGCAGAGCGAGAACTACCTGCGGGTGGTGCTGAACGCGACCCCGGCGCACGAACAGGACACCGCGATCGCCACGCTGCGCAGTCGCCGTGCCCGGATGGATGACGTCGGCAAGCGGTTCGTGTTCCTGCTCGCCGAGAGCGCGCTGCGGTGGCGGATGGGGTCGGCGGACCTCATGTGCGAGCAGATCGACCACCTCGCGCAGATCATGCGCAGACCGAACGTGCAGCTCGGCGTGGTGCCGTGGACGGCGGACGTCAGCATGGTGGCGCTGCACGGCTTCCAGGTCTACGACGAGCGGGTCGTGACGTTGAGCGTGCTGACCGGCAACGCCACCATCACCGACCCGCACGACGTGCGGGAGTACCTCGCGCTGTTCGGCAGGCTGGAGCGGCTGGCCGTGCGCGGCGAGCCGCTGGAGGACCTGCTGGAGCAGATCTCCAGGGACCACCGCAAGCTCGGCTGAGCTGGGTCGTTAGGCTGCCGGGGACCACGTCGTCCCCGCCGGTAGGTGCAGTCGCCGCCCCATGCTGAACATCTTCGCCCGCGCGTCGGTTTCGCGCGTCACCGATCCGATCGGTGCGTGGCTGCTCCGACGCGGCCTCACCCCGAACACCGTCACGGTGCTCGGCACCCTCGGCTGCGTCGCCGCCGCGCTGTGGTTCATCCCGCGCGGGCAGCTGTTCGCCGGCGCCGCCGTCGTCACCGCGTTCGTGCTGTTCGACCTCATCGACGGGGCGATGGCCCGCGCGCAGGGCGGCGGCACGAGCTTCGGCGCGGTCCTGGACGCGAGCTGCGACCGGGTCGCCGACGGCGCGCTGTTCGCCGCCATCACCTGGTGGTGCTTCGAGGCGGGTGAGAAGGGCCTGGCCGCCGCCGCGCTGGTGGCGCTGGTGGGCGCGCAGGTCATCTCGTACGTGAAGGCGCGGGCGGAGGCGTCGGGCCTGTCCGCCGACGGCGGCCTGGCCGAACGGGCGGAGCGGTTCATCGTCGCCCTGGTCGGCGTCGGGCTGCACGGGCTGGGCGTGCCCTACGTCCTGCCGCTCGCGCTGTACCTGCTGGCGGCGCTCGTGGTGGTCACGGTGGCGCAGCGGGTCCTGGCCGTGCGGCGCGCCGCGAAGGAGCTGTCGACATGAGGGAACGCCTGGCCGACCTCGGCTACGCGGCGGGCTGGCGGCTGGTGCGGCTGCTGCCGGAGAAGTGGGCGACCGCCCTGTTCGACCGGGCCGCCGACCGGGTGTCGCGGCGCGGCGGCGCGGGGGTGCGGCAGCTGCGGGCCAACCTGCGGCGGGTCGTGCCGCGCGCGGGCGAGGCCGAGCTGGACGAGCTGGTCCGCCTGTCCGTGCGGTCGTACGCGCGGTACTGGCGCGAGGCGTTCCGGCTGCCGTCGATGGACCTCGACGCCGTCCACGCGGCGTGCGACCGGTCCTTCACCGGGGTGGAGAACCTGGACGCGGCGCTGGCCGAGGGCAACGGCGTGGTCCTCGCGCTGCCGCACTGCGGCAACTGGGACGTGGCGGGCGTGTGGCTGGTGCGGCACGTCGGCACGTTCACCACGGTCGCGGAACGGCTCAAACCCGAGTCGCTGTACCGGCGGTTCATCGGGTTCCGGGAGAGCCTGGGTTTCGAGGTGGTGCCGCTGACCGGCGGCGACCGCAACCCGGCGGTGGTGCTGGCCCAGCGGCTGCGCGCGAACGGCGCCGTGTGCCTGCTGGCCGACCGGGACCTGACCGCGGGCGGCGTGCCGGTGACCTTCTTCGGCGAGCCGACCATGATGCCCGCCGGTCCCGCGCACCTGGCGGCGACGACCGGCGCGGCGCTGCTGCCGGTGGGCCTGTGGTTCACCGAGGACGGGTGGGCGCTGCGCTTCCACCCGCCGATCCGGGTGCCGGGCGTCGGCGGCGTCGCCGCGGCCACCCAGTCGCTGGCCGACGTGTTCGCCGCCGACATCGCGGCGCACCCCACCGACTGGCACATGCTCCAGCAGTTGTGGCTGGCCGACCTGCCGGAGCGCAGGCAGCGGGTCCTGCGCCGGGTGGCGGCCCGCAGGGAGGGGGCCGAGTGAGGGTCGGCATCGTCTGCCCGTACTCCTTCGAAGTGCCCGGGGGCGTGCAGGCGCACGTGGTCGACCTGGCGCGCGCGTTGCGCTCCCTCGGCCACGAGGTGGAGGTGCTGGCGCCCGCCGACGACGACACGCCCGTGCCGGAGTTCGTGACCTCCGCCGGGCGGGCCGTCGGCATCCCCTACAACGGGTCGGTGGCGCGGCTGTCGTTCGGGCCCGTGTCGTTCACGCGGGTGCGGCGCTGGATCGCCGAGCACGACTTCGACGTGCTGCACCTGCACGAGCCCACCGCGCCGTCGCTGTCCATGCTGGCGCTGATGGTGGCCGACGGTCCGATCGTGGCGACGTTCCACACGTCCACGCCGCGGTCGAAGATGCTGTCGGCGTTCCAGGTGGTGCTCCAGCCGTTCCTGGAGAAGATCACCGCGCGGATCGCGGTGTCGGCGCTGGCCCGCCGCGTGCAGGTGGAGCACCTGGGCGGCGACGCGGTGGAGATCCCGAACGGGGTGGACGTCGCGTTCTTCGCCGACGCCGAACCGCTGGAGGGGTACCCGGCGCCCGGCGGCACGGTCGGGTTCGTCGGCCGGTTCACCGAACCGCGCAAGGGGATGTCGGTGCTGCTGGAGGCGTTCCGGGAGCTGGACGGCGCGCGGCTGCTGGTCGTCGGCCGCGGCGACGAGGACGAGCTGCGCCAGGCCGCAGGCCCCGACCTGGCGTCGCGGGTGGACTTCCTCGGCATGGTCGACGACGAGACCAAGGCGCGGGCGCTGCGCAGCGTGGACGTGTACTGCGCGCCCAACACGGGCGGGGAGAGCTTCGGCATCATCCTCACCGAGGCGATGGCCGCCGGGACGGCGGTGGTGGCGAGCGACCTCGACGCGTTCCGCCGGGTGCTGGACGACGGCCGGGCGGGCGTGCTGACCCCGGTCGGCGACGCCCCCGCGCTGGCGGCGGCGCTGCGCGACCTGCTCGGCGACCCGGTCCGCCGGGCGGCCTTCGTGGACGCGGCCCGGCAGCGGGTCATGACCTTCGACTGGTCGGTGGTGGCCGGCCAGGTGCTGCGGGTCTACGAGAGCGCGATGGCGGCCGACCCGCGCCGGGTGGGTGAGGCGTGACCAGTTCCGGCGTGGCGTTGGCGTTGCTGGTGCTGCTCGGGCTGGTCGCGCTGATCGGACCGTGGGCGCTGGCCACGGCGAACCGCCTCGACCGGCTGCACGTGCGCACCGACGCCGCCTGGGCGGCCCTGGACGCGGCGCTGGCCAGGCGCGCGGTGGTGGCGCGGGCGGTCGCGGCCGTGTGCGGCGAGCCGGAGCTGCGCGCGGCGGCGGACCGGGCCGAGCGGGCGGCGCGCGCCGACCGCGAGGCGGCGGAGAACGAGCTGAGCGCCCGGCTGGAGAACCTGGACCGGTCGGTCCTCGCGCCCGCGCTGGCCGCCGAGCTGTCGGACGCGGAGCAGCGGGTGGTGCTGGCGCGGCGGGTCCACAACGACGCGGTGCGCGACACGCTGGCGCTGCGGCGGTGGCGGCTGGTGCGCAGGCTGCGCCTGGCGGGCACCGCGCCGACCCCGTCGTACTTCGAGATCGCCGAGCCGCCCGCCGACGTGCCGACCCAGCGCGTGTCCGCGCGGGTGGTGCTCGTCGACGGCGACGGGCGGGTCCTGCTGTTCGAGGGGTTCGACCCGGCGCGCCCGGAGGAGCTGTTCTGGTTCACCGTCGGCGGCGGCGTGGAGCCCTCGGAGGACCTGCGGGCGGCGGCGGTGCGCGAGGCGTACGAGGAGACCGGGCTGCGGCTGCCGCCGGAGGACCTGGTCGGACCGGTGTGGCGGCGGCGGGCGGTGTTCAGCTTCGACGGGCTGAGCTACGCGGCCGAGGAGTGGTTCTTCGTGTGCCGTGCGCCCGGCGCCGTCGTGGACACGTCGCGGTTCAACGAGCTGGAGCGGCGGACCATCCGCCGCCACCGGTGGTGGACGGTGGAGGAGCTGCGCGCGGCGGACGACACCGTGTACCCCGTGCAGCTTGCGGAGGTGCTGCCGGACGCCCTGGCCGGCTGGGACGGCGAGACCCGCCTGGTGCGCTGACACCCCCGCCCGGTCGGGCGGCTACAGGATGAAGGTCGCGATCATCTGGCCCAGCAGGCGGACGTCGGCGTGCCCCCGGAACTCCAGCCGCACCTGGCCCAGGCCCGAGAACCACAGGTCCAGCTCGGCGTCCATGTCGAACGTGCCCGCCGTCTCGATGGAGAACGCCTGGACGCGGCTGTAGGGCAGGGACGTGAAGTCCTTCTTGCGCCCCGTCATGCCCTGGACGTTGACCGCGATGACCCGCTTGTTCGTGAACACGACGAAGTCGCGCACGGTCTTGAAGCAGGACACGATCTGCTCGCCCTGGATCATGATCGGCGACACCTGCGGCGCGATGTCCTCCGGCCGGCACGGCGCGAGCTTGAACACGGACGCTTTCTCGAAGTCGATCACCTCTCCGACGGTAGCACCGGAGGCGGGCGCACGGGGTCGGCGCGCGAGCCGGAACAGGTCGGCCGAGGGGGCGGCCGGCACGGCGCCGCCAGTTGCGACCCGCCACCCGTGTGACGGCGCCCGCGATCACACGTGCGGCACGACCTCGCTGCCGTACGCCGCCAACGTCCGCTCCTTGTCGTCGTGCATCAGGTAGAGCGCGAAGTTGTCCACGCCGATCTCCCGCAGCTCCCGCAACCGCTCCACGTGCGCCGCCGCCGGGCCCGTCAGGCAGAACCGGTCCACGACGGAGTCCGGCACGAAGTCCGCCGACCGGTTGCCCGCCCGACCGTGGTGGGCGTAGTCGTAGCCCCGCCGGTCCCGGATGTAGTCGGTCAGCGCCTTGGGCACCGCGCCCGACTCGCCGTAGCGGGCGACCAGGTCGGCCACGTGGTTGCCCACCATGCCGCCGAACCAGCGCAACTGGTCCCGCTGGTGCGCGAGGTCGTCGCCGACGTAGGCGGGCGCGGCCACGCACATCGTGATGGCCGCCGGGTCGCGGCCCGCCGCCACGGCCGCCGCGCGCACCGACCCGATGGTCCACCGCGCGATGTCGGGGTCGGCGGTCTGGAGGATGAACCCGTCCGCCCGCTCGCCGACCAGCTTCAGCGCCCGCGGCCCGTACGCCGCCATCCACATCTCCAGCTTCCCGTCGCGCACCCACGGTATGCGCACGGGCGTGCCGTGGTGCACGACCTCGCGGCCCTCCGCGAGCCCCTTCACCACGGCCATCGCCTCGCGCAGCGTGGCCAGCGACGCCGGGGCCCGCCCGATCACCCGCCGCGCCGAGTCGCCCCGCCCGATGCCGCACACCGTGCGGTTGCCGAACATGTCGTTCAGGGTCGCGAACAGCGACGCGAGCACCGACCAGTCCCGCGTGACGGGGTTGGTCACCATCGGCCCGACGACCAGGTCGGAGGTCGCGGCCAGCACCTGCGAGTAGATGACGAACGGCTCCTGCCACAGCACGGTGGAGTCGAACGTCCACCCGTAGCGGAAACCGCTGTCCTCGGCGGCTTTCATCGTCGCGACCACGTCCCGCGCGGGCGGGTCCGCCTGGAGCACCACACCGAAGTCCACCGCGCCCCCTACCGCAGGTACTGGTTCAGCTCGCGGGTCAGGAACCGCCCGTGCCCGACGGACCCGCGGAAGCCACCGCCGTCCACGACGACCTCACCGCGCGACAGCACCACCTCGACCCGCCCGGTCAGCTCCATGCCCTCGTACGCCGAGTAGTCCACGTTCATGTGGTGCGTCGCGGCCGAGACGGTCTGCCGCGCCCGCGGGTCGTACACCACGAGGTCGGCGTCCGCGCCGGGTGCGACGACCCCCTTGCGCGGGTGCAGGCCGAACATCCGCGCGGGCGTGGTGGAGCAGATCTCCACCCACCGCTCCAGGCTGATCTCACCACGCACGACACCCTGGTGCAGCAGGTCGATCCGGTGCTCCACGCCCGGTATCCCGTTGGGGATCTTGGTGAAGTCGCCGCGCCCCAGCTCCTTCTGCTCCTTGAAGCAGAACGGGCAGTGGTCGGTGGAGACCACCGACAGGTCGTTGGTGCGCAGGCCGCGCCACAGCTCCGCCTGGTGCGCCGCGGGCCGCAGCGGGGGAGAGGCGACGAACTTGGCGCCCTCGAACCCCGGCCTGCCCAGGTCCTCCAACGACAGGTACAGGTACTGCGGGCACGTCTCGGCGAACACGTTCTGCCCCGTGTCGCGGGCACGGGTGACGGCGTCGAGCGCCTGCGCGGCGGACAGGTGCACGACGTAGAGCGGCGCGCCGGTCACCCGCGCGAGGGTGATCGCCCGCGACGTCGCCTCGCCCTCCAGCTCGGGCGGCCGGGTGAGGCCGTGCTCCACCGGGTCGGTGCGCCCCTCGGCGAGGGCCTGCGCGACGAGCTGGTCGATCGCGATGCCGTTCTCGGCGTGCATCATGATCGTCGCGCCGATCTCGCGCGCCCGCCGCATGGCGCGCAGGATCTCGCCGTCGGTGGCGTAGAAGACGCCGGGGTAGGCCATGAACATCTTGAACGTGTTGACGCCCGCGTCGGCGCAGGAGGCCATCTCCTTCAGCGAGCTGTCGTCCACGTCGGACACGATCATGTGGAACCCGTAGTCGATCGCGCAGTTCCCGTCGGCCTTCGCGTGCCACTTGTCCAAGGTGGACAACAGCGACGTGCCCTTGGCCTGCACGGCGAAGTCGATGATGGTGGTGGTGCCGCCCCACGCCGCCGCCGTGGTGCCGGTGGCGAACGTGTCGGAGGACGACGTGCCGCCGAACGGCATCTCCATGTGCGTGTGGGCGTCGATGCCGCCGGGGATCACGTACTTGCCGGTGGCGTCGACGACCTCGTCGGCCTCGACCGGGAACCCCGGCACGAGCAGCGCGGCGATCCGCTCTCCCGCCACCAGCACGTCGGCCGCGACGGCCCCCGTGGCGTTGACCACCAGGCCGCCCTTCACCAGCGTGCTCACGGCGTCACCAGGGAGTCGTAGGAGTCCGGCCTGCGGTCGCGGTAGAACGCCCACAGGTCGCGCACCTCGGCCAGCCGGTCCATGTCGAGGTCGCGCACCACGACCTCCTCCTCGGTGTCCGACGCCGCCTCGCCGACCAACTGGCCGCGCGGGTCGACGAAGTACGACTGGCCGTAGAACTCGTTGTCGCCCAGCGGTTCCACCCCGACCCGGTTGATCGTGCCGACGTAGTACTCGTTGGCCACGGCGGCGGCGGGCTGCTCCAGCCGCCACAGGTACTCCGAGAGGCCGCGCGACGTCGCCGACGGGTTGAACACGATCCGCGCGCCGCCGAGCCCCAGCGCCCGCCAGCCCTCGGGGAAGTGCCGCTCGTAGCAGATGTAGACGCCGATCCGGCCGACCGCCGTGTCGAACACCGGGTACCCGAGGTTGCCGGGCCGGAAGTAGAACTTCTCCCAGAACCCCTTCACCTGTGGTATGTGGTTCTTGCGGTGCTTGCCCAGGTAGGTGCCGTCCGCGTCGATCACGGCCGCGGTGTTGAAGTACACGCCGGGCTGCTCCTGCTCGTACACCGGCACGACGAGCACGACGCCGTGCCGCTCGGCCACCTGCCGCATCAGCTCGGTGGTGGGGCCGTCCGGCACGCGCTCGGTGTAGGAGTAGTAGTCCGCGTCCTGCACCTGGCAGAAGTAGGGGCCGTAGAACAGCTCCTGGAGGCACACCACCTGCGCGCCCCGCGCGGCGGCGTCGCGGATCGCCGCCACCGCGTTGTCGATCATGGAATCCTTGTCGCCGGTCCACCGCTGCTGGACCAGGCCCGCTCGGACGGTGTCGGTCACGCGTTCTCCCTCCGCGGCGCCAGCGCGAGGTGGCCGACCAAGCCGACCACCATGCCGACGACCCAGTTGTAGTCGTAGAGCGGTGCGAGCGGTGGGAGCAGGCCGTCGGCCGGGAACGGCCCGCCGTGCGCGCCGCCCACCGCGAGCAGCGAGCCGAGCGCGGTCGCGGCGACCGCCCGCCAGTTCCAGCCCGCCCGGAACCAGTACGCGCCGCGGCCGGCCAGGTAGAGGTCGGGCAGCGCCAGCCGGGTGCGCGCCAGCACCCAGTAGCCGGCCACCAGGACGCCCGCCACGGAACCCAGCAGGCCGCCGTAGAAGCCCAGCCACGCGAAGACGTAGCCGCTCGGGTCCGAGATCAGCCGCCACGGCTGGATCGCGACGCCGATGAGCCCGGTGAGCAGGCCGCCCGCCGCGAACGTGATCCGCTTCGGGAACGCGTTGGAGAAGTCGTAGGCCGGGCTGACCACGTTCGCCGCCAGGTTCGCCGAGACGGTGGCCGCCACCAGCGCCACCAGGGCGACCAGCACCACGGCGGTGCTGTCGAACCGGCTCGCCAGTTCCGCCGGGTCCCAGATCGCCTCGCCGTACCGGGCGACCGCGCCGGACGTGGTCAGGATGGCCACGACCGCGATGAACGACATGGTGGTGGGCAGGCCGAGGACCTGGCCGAGCGCCTGCTCCCGCTGGCTGCCGCCGAACCGGGTGAAGTCGGGCATGTTCAGCGACAGCGTCGACCAGAACGCGATCATGCCCATCAGCGCGGGGAAGAACACCGACCAGAAGTCCGGGCCCCAGCCCAGCCGCGACGGCTCCGCCAGGATCGGGCCGAACCCGCCCGCCTCCACCGCGACGTACGCCAGCAGCACCAGGAAGCCCACCGAGACCAGCGGCGCGGTCCAGTTCTCGAACCGGCGGATCGCCTCCATGCCCCGCCAGACCACCAGCATCTGCACCACCCAGAAGACCAGGAAGCACAGCCACAGCGTCCACGCCCGGCCCAGCACCTCCGGTGCGCGCGTCCAGCCGTCGCCGGCGAGCCTGCCCACGACCACGTGCAGCGCCCCGCCGCCGACCCACGTCTGGATGCCGAACCACGCGCACGCGACGAACGCCCGCAGCAGCGCCACCAGGTTCGCGCCGCGCACCCCGTAGAACGCGCGGGCGAACACCGGGAAGGGGATGCCGTACTTCGTGCCCGCGTGGCTGTTGAGCAACATCGGCACCAGCACGATCAGGTTGCCCAGGGTGATGGTCAGCAGCGCCTGGAGCCAGTCCATCCCCAGCGCCACCAGCGACGCGGCCAACGTGTAGCTGGGGATGTTGTGCGCCATGCCCATCCACAGCGCGAAGAAGTTGTACGTGCCCCACGTGCGCCGCGCCAGCGGCACCGGGGCCAGTTCGGCGTTGTAGTGGGGGCTGGACGCGATCGCGGAGTGGTCGCGCAGCTCCACCCGACCGTCGGGACCGGAGACGGCCTGTGCCGCGGGGTCGAGGGCCATCGGTCACTCCCCTGTCAGGCTCGTGAGGCTCCCTCGGGCGGGTTGTCCGGCGCGATTCCCATCCCGGCATCCTCGGATCGCCCCGCGTGCCGCGGGCAGTGTCGGAGTGTCCACGCTTGCCGTGAATCGAGCACACCCTGTCCATTGCCATCGGCCCCTCTGGTGGGGGCCATAAGGAATACCCCCTCTGCTTCGCGTTAGAGCCCTCGACTGTCCGTTCACAGTCATTTACCGTCGGTTGGATGAAGCTCGAACTGCGCCACTTGCGGGTGGTCTGCGCCATCGCCGACGCGGGCAGCCTGTCGAAAGCGTCCTCCCTGCTGGGCCTCGCGCAACCCGCGCTCACCGCTCAACTGCACCGGATCGAGGGACTGCTCGGCGGCAAGCTGTTCGAGCGCGACCACAAGGGCGCGCGGCCGACCATGCTCGGCGACCTGGTGCTGGAACGCGCCCGCGTGCTGCTGCCCGCGTTCTCCCGGCTCCAGGAGGACGCGTTGAGGTTGGTCGACGACACGCTGCCGAACGAGCGCTACAGAGTCGGCGCGGTGAACGGCCCGATGCTGGGCGGCGTCGTGCACCGCATCACCGAAGCGCACCCGGGCGCGCACGTCAGCACGCAGGCGTCGTGGTCGAACGACGAGCTGTCGGCCGCCGTCGCCCAGGGCAGGTTGGACTACGTGCTGGCCGGTGTCTGCGGCGACGCGCCGCCGCCGTCGGAGTACGGGCTCACCTGGAGCGTGGTCGCGCTCGACCCGGTGTTCGTGCTGGTGCCCGAGGACCACCCGTTCACCCTGCGGGACGAGGTGGAGTTGGCCGCCCTCAAGGACATGCAGTGGGCGGTCGTGCCGGGGGACGGCTGCTTCGGCGAGTGCTTCGTCGCCGCGTGCAGCCGGGCCGGCTTCACCCCGCGCACGATGTACGAGGTGGACATCAACAGCTGCATCGACCTCGCGCAGTCCGGGGACGCGGTCGCGTTGTGCCAGCCCACCTTCCGCCGCGCGCCCGGCCTGGTGGCGATGCCGATCGCGGGCGCGCCGCTGCGCTGGCGGCACCTCCTCGGGTGGGACCCGGAGGCGCCCGCGGCGGCGTTCGCGCCGCAGGTGCTGCGGTACGCGGGTGAGGCGTACCGGGAGACGGCTGAGCGCAATCCCCGCTATACGGCGTGGTTGGCGTCGCATCCGGAGTACGGGGCGGTGTCGTACCAGGCTGCGGTGTCGTGAAGGGCGTGGTGTTGTGAAGGGCGTGGTGTGGTCGGGGGCGGTGTTGTGAAGGGCGTGGGGGTGCGGGTTGGTGCGGTGCGGGGTTTGAGTCGAAGCTGAAAGCGTCCTCGCCGGACGGCCGGCCACCGAGGATGACTCTGGGCGTGCCGTCGGTGCGGCGCGGTGCGGAGGCGGGGGTCCGTGCCGTGCGGCGGGGGTGGTGCCCCCTGATCGAGTGGTGGGCGACACGGAGGGTCAGTCACCCTATCGAGCGGGTTTGGTTCGGCGGGAACGGTGCCGATGTCGGAGTTGTCGATCGTTCGGTCCCCGACCCAGGTGAGGAACACCGTGCCCGCACACCGCACCCGCGCACTCGTCCGTGCCGCCGCCCTGCTCGCCGCCGGGGCGTCGCCGCTGCTCTTCGGCGCGGCCTCGGCGGCGCAGCACCCGTTGGACGTCGTGGACGGCACGCTGCGCGCCGCGCCCGAGGTCGGTGGCGCGACCGCACCGGACGTCCGCGTCGCCCGGCCCGCGCCGGACCCGCTCGGCCGTGACCTGCTCGGTGGTGAGCCGGTCGTCCGCGAGGCCGTCAAGCTGCCCATCCCGTCGCCGCTGCCCGTCGCGCCCGAGCCGCCCGCGCGCTCGGTCGCGGTGGCCGCGCCGGAGGTGCGCGACCTGCCGGTGCGGGCTCCCGCCCAGTCGCGGTCGGCGCTCGACGTGCCGGCGCTCGCACCGCCCGCCGAGCAGTTGCCCGCCCTCCCGATCCCGCCGGTCACCCTGCCCCCGCTGGGCTGACCGGCCGACGTCGTCGGACCGCCGGCGGCCACGTGCACCGTCGTCCCGCGCCCGACCGCGGACGGCAGGCCCGTGTCCGTCACCCGCGCACCACCGCCGCTCCCGCGCCCGGTTCGTGCCGACCGCGGACGGCCCTGCGGGGCCGTCACCCCCGCGCGGTCACGTCGCCGGTGAAGGCCGGCGGTCCGACGACGTCAGTGCACGTCCGGGTCAGTGCTCGCCCATGTCCCGCACCAGCAGCGCCACGTGGAGCGACAGCACGGACTCCGGGTCCTCCAGCGACACGCCCAGCACCTGCTCGATCCTGGCCAACTGCTGGTAGTAGGCGGTCCGGGACAGGTGCGCCGCCGCGGCGGCGGCCGACTTGTTGCCGCCGTGCTCGCAGTAGCACCGCAGCAGTTCCACGAGCCGGCTGCCCTGCGCGTCGTCGCGCGCGAGCAGTGGTCCCAGCTCGCGGTCCGCGAACGCCCGCACGCGCTCGTCCTCGCGCAGCAGGTGCAGCAGCCCGCGCAGCCGCACGTCGTCCAGCCGGTGGTAGAGCCTGCCCGCCGACGAGCGCAGGGCCGCCGCCGCGATGTGCGCGGCCTCGCCGAGGCTGCGCCGGACGTCGGGCAGCGCCGTCACGGTGGTGCCCACGGCGATCACGACCGGCAGCGCGTGCTGCGTCGCGGCGGCCGTCCGGTGCACCTCGCGGGCCAGTCGGCGGAGCACGCCGTCGAGGCCGGCGGCGGGCGGCAGCGACAGCAGCGCCCGCACGCTCGTGTCGTCCACGACCCCGACCAGCGCGGGCACGGTCACGCGGCGGGTCGCCAGCGCCGTCGCCTCCGCCAGGTCGCGCAGCACCTCCTGGGTCGCGAGCGCCTGCGCGGGCGCGGTGGCCGCGCCGGGTCGGATCGCGACGCCGACGAGCTGCCTGCGGTCGAGCGGCACGCCCAGCGCCGCCGCCCGCGCGGTGAGGTCCTGCGGCGGGCTGCCGAGCAGCTGGGTCAGCAGGGTGCGGTGGGTCTGGCGCTCCAGCGACTCCCGGTCCCGCGCCACGAGCCGGTGCACGGCCAGCGCCGACGCCGCCCGCTCGGCGACCACGACGTGCCGGTGCGGCGGCGGTTCGGGCGACAGCAGCACCAGCCGGCCCCAGTCCGCGCCGCGCGCGCCGACGACGGTGACCAGCCACCCCGCCCCTTCGTGGTACGCCGTGCGCTCGGGCACGGTCACCGCCTGCGACC
Source organism: Saccharothrix australiensis (assembly GCF_003634935.1). Classification (NCBI taxonomy): domain Bacteria; kingdom Bacillati; phylum Actinomycetota; class Actinomycetes; order Pseudonocardiales; family Pseudonocardiaceae; genus Saccharothrix; species Saccharothrix australiensis. The sequence goes on along the minus strand of NZ_RBXO01000001.1, from coordinate 5,554,469 downwards.
GCGCGACCCAGTCGGCCAGCAGCGCCCTCGGGTCCTGCCCGGCCGCGTCGTAGGCCAGCACCTCGTGCCCCAGCGTCTCCAGCACGACCGGCAGGCCGGAGGTCCGGGCGACCTCGCGCAGCACCTCGGCCGGTTCCGCGCCGGCCACGGTCAGCGCCGTGAACGTCTCGTGCACCACCTCGGCCGCCCGCAGCTCGGCGAGCTGCGCGTCCACGATCAGCGCCACCACCGCCTCGGTCACGGCCACGAACCGGGTCTCGCGGGCCAGCGTCACCAGCGGCAGCCCGTGCTCCTCGGCCGCCGCCACCAGCGCGCCGGGCACCCGGTCGGCCCACCGCCGCACCAGCTCCACGACCAGCCCGGACGCGCCGACGGCGGCCAGGTCGGCGACGTAGCCCGCGAGGCCGGCCGCGTCGTCGGGCAGGGCGATACCGGTGGTCAGCACGAGTTCGCCGCCGCGCAGCAGGTGCGCGATGTCGGCGATCTCCGCCGCGTGCACCCAGCGCACCCGGCGCTGCAACCCGGCCGCGCCCGCGACGACGTGTGGCTCGGCCCGGCGGATCACCGGTAAGGCGAGGGCTTCCGCAAGCGTGGGGTACATGGACACAACGTAATGCGATCCGCCGAAAAGCGGTACAGGTTGTGCATGGCGGTGGTCCGCGCGGCCGGGCCACACTTCCGCACCAGGGACACCCGGTGGAGGAGGACTCGATGGTCGATGCGGGCGGCGGGCGGACCGCCGGTGGGCACGCCGAGCTGCTGGCCCGGCACCGCGCGGTGCTGCCGGACTGGCTGGCGCTCTACTACGAGCAGCCGATCGAGCTGGCCAGCGCCGCCGGCCGGCGGGTGACCGACCGCGAGGGGCGCACCTACCTGGACTTCTTCGCCGGCATCCTGACCAACGCGATCGGCTACGACGTGGCGGAGATCAGCGACGCGATCCGGTCCCAGGTCGACACCGGCGTGCTGCACAGCTCGACGCTCTACCTGATCCGCTCGCAGGTCGAGCTGGCCGAGCGGATCGCCGCGCTGTCCGGCATCCCGGACGCCAAGGTGTTCTTCACCAACTCCGGCACCGAGGCCAACGAGACCGCGCTCGTGCTGGCCACCTCCTACCGCCGCAGCGACCAGGTCCTCGCGCTGCGCAACTCCTACCACGGCCGGTCGTTCGCGAGCATGGCCGTCACCGGCAACCGCGGCTGGTCGGCGTCCTCGCTGAGCCCGGTGAAGGTCAGCTGGGTGCACGGCGGCTACCGGTACCGCAGCCCGTTCAAGGACTACTCGGACGCCGACTACGTCAAGGCGTGCGTGGCGGACCTGCGCGAGGTGATCGAGACGACCACGGCGGGCGACGTGGCGTGCCTGCTGGCCGAGCCGATCCAGGGCGTCGGCGGCTTCGCCACCCCGCCGGACGGGTTGTTCGGCGCGTTCAAGGAAGTCCTCGACGAGTACGGCATCCTGTTCGTCTCCGACGAGGTGCAGACCGGCTGGGGTCGCACGGGCGAGCACTTCTGGGGCATCCAGGCGCACGGCGTGACGCCGGACGCGATGACCTTCGCCAAGGGCCTGGGCAACGGCCTGGCGATCGGCGGTGTCGTCGCGCGCGGCGACCTGATGGACTGCCTGACGGCCAACTCGATCTCCACGTTCGGCGGCAACCCGGTGTCCACGGCGGGCGCGCTGGCGACGCTGGACTACCTGCTGGACCACGACCTCCAGGCCAACGCCGCCAAGCGGGGCGAGCGGCTGCTGACCGGGCTGCGCGCCATCGCCGAGGAGCGGCCGGCGGTGGGCGACGTGCGCGGCAAGGGCCTGATGGTCGGCATCGAGCTGGTCGGGCCCGACGGCGCGCCGGACCCCGCGGCCGCGACGGCGGCGCTGGAGGGCGCGCGGGAACGCGGGCTGCTGGTCGGCAAGGGCGGCTTGTACGGCAACGTCATCCGGCTCGCGCCGCCGATGACCGTGACGGAGGACGAGGTGGAGGAAGCGTTGGGCATCCTGGGGGCCGTGCTGTGAGGATCACCCACCGGATCGGCGGAAAGCCCTGGGACGGCGTCGCGGAGCGCGGCGGCGACGTCTACGACCCGGCCACGGGACGGGTCTCGGCGCGCGTCGACTTCGCGTCGGCGTCCACTGTGGACGAAGCGGTCGCGGTGGCGCGGGAGGCGTTCGCGGGCTGGCGCGAGGCGTCCCTCGCGCGGCGGGCGACCGTGCTGTTCGCCTTCCGCGAGCTGCTCAACGCCCGCAAGGACGAGTTGGCGGCGATCGTGACCGCCGAGCACGGCAAGGTGCTGTCCGACGCGGCGGGCGAGGTGCAGCGCGCGTTGGAGTGCGTGGAGTTCGCCTGCGGCATACCGCACCTGCTCAAGGGCGGGTTCAGCGAGAACGCCTCCACCAGGGTCGACGTGTACTCCATCCTCCAGCCGCTGGGCGTGGTCGGCGTGGTCTCGCCGTTCAACTTCCCGGCGATGGTGCCGCTGTGGTTCGTGCCGAACGCGATCGCGTGCGGCAACACCGTGGTGCTCAAGCCGTCGGAGAAGGACCCGTCGGCGTCGGTGTTCATCGCGGAGCTGTTCGCCGAGGCGGGGTTGCCCGACGGCGTGCTGAACGTGGTGCACGGCGACAAGGAGGCCGTGGACCGCATCCTGGAGCACCCCGACGTGAAGGCGGTGTCGTTCGTCGGTTCCACGCCGATCGCCCGCTACGTCTACGAGTCGGGCACGCGGCACGGCAAGCGCGTACAGGCGTTGGGCGGCGCCAAGAACCACATGGTGGTGCTGCCCGACGCGGACCTCGACCTGGCGGCCGACGCGGCGGTCTCCGCCGGTTTCGGCTCGGCGGGTGAGCGGTGCATGGCGATCTCGGCCGTGGTCGCCGTGGACCCGGTGGCCGACGAGCTGGTCGCGAAGATCGTCGAGCGCATCGCCGCGCTGCGGGTCGGCGACGGCCGCCGGCCCGGTTCCGAGATGGGTCCGCTGGTGACCGGGGCGCACCGCGACAAGGTGCTGTCCTACGTGGACGCCGGTGTCGCGGAGGGCGCCGAGCTGGTGGTCGACGGCCGGACCCACCCGGTCGACGGCGAGGCGGACGGCTTCTGGCTGGGGCCGACGCTGTTCGACCGCGTCGGCGTCGACATGTCGGTCTACCGCGACGAGATCTTCGGCCCGGTGCTGTCGGTGCTGCGGGTCCCGACCTACGACGACGCGGTGGCGCTGGTCAACGCCAACCGGTACGGCAACGGCACGGCGATCTTCACCAACGACGGCGGCGCGGCCAGGCGGTTCCAGCACGAGGTCGAGGTCGGCATGGTCGGGGTCAACGTGCCGATCCCGGTGCCCGTGGCGTACTACTCGTTCGGCGGCTGGAAGGACTCGCTGTTCGGCGACTCGCACGCCTACGGCCCGGAGGGCGTGCACTTCTTCACCCGCACCAAGGTCGTCACCGGCCGCTGGCTCGACCCGTCGCACGGCGGCGTCAACCTCGGCTTCCCGCGCAACACCTGAGCCGCCGTGCCGGGCCCGCGACCGTCGGGGGGTCGCGGGCCCGGCACGGGTCACGACGTCCGCGCGGCCAGCGACTGCGGCAGCGGGTCGTAGCGGCAGAAGCGGCGGGTGTAGGTGCCGGTGCCGGAGGTCAGGGAGCGCAGCTCGATCGCGTACCGGAGCAGCTCCGTGGCGGGCACCTCAGCCCGGATCACGGTGTAGCCGGGTGTGTCGGCCTCGGTGCCGAGGACCCGGCCGCGCCGTCCCGACAGGTCGCCCAGGACGGTGCCCAGGTGGTCGTCGGGCAGCCGGATCGCGACCTCGTCCACCGGTTCGAGCAGCGCGGTCCGGCCGGCCGCCGCCGCCTCCTTCAGCGCCAGCGCGCCCGCGGTCTGGAACGCGGCGTCCGACGAGTCCACCGAGTGCGCCTTGCCGTCCACCAGGGTCACGCGCACGTCGACCACCGGGTGCCCGGCCTGGAGCCCGCGCGCCAGCTGCGCGCGCACGCCCTTCTCGACGCTGGGGATGAACTGGTGCGGCACCGCGCCGCCGACGACCCGGTCCACGAACTCGAACCCGCCGCCGCGCGGCAGCGGGTCCACGACGATGTCGCACACGGCGTACTGGCCGTGCCCGCCGGACTGCTTCACGTGCCTGCCGTGGCCCTTGGACTGCGCGACGAACGTCTCCCGCAGCGCCACCCGCACCGGCTCGGTGTCGACCTCCGCGCCGCCGGCGCGCAGCCGGGCCAGCACGACGTCGGCGTGCGCCTCGCCCATGCACCACAGCACGAGCTGGTGGGTCTCGGCGTTGCGCTCCAGCCGCAGCGTCGGGTCGCCCGCGACCAGCCTGCCGATGTTGCGGGCGAGGTTGTCCTCGTCGCTGCGGCTGCGCGGCACCACGGCGACCGGCAGCAGCGGCTCCGGCATCCGCCACGGTGTCATCAGCAGCGGCTTGTCCGGCGCGGACACCGTGTCGCCGGTCTCGGCGGACCCGAGCTTGGTCAGCGCGCACAGGTCGCCCGCCACGCAGTAGGGCACCTCGCGCAGGTTCGCGCCCAGCGGCGAGTAGACGTGCGCCACCCGCTCGTCCGCGTCGTGGTCCTCGTGCCCGCGGTCGGCCATGCCGTGGCCGGACACGTGCACCGGGCGTTCCGGGCGCAGCGTCCCGGAGAACACCCGGACCAGCGACACGCGCCCGACGTAGGAGTCGACGGCGGTCCGCACGACCTCGGCGACCAGCGGGCCGTCCGGGTCGGGCGCCAGCCGGGGGTGCGGGATGCCGTCCACGCCGGTGACCTCGGGCAGCGGGTGCTCCAGCGGGGACGGGAACGCCCGCGCCACGCCGTCGAGCAGCTCGGCGAGGCCCAGCCCGGTGACCGCGCACACCGGCAGCACCGGGTGGAACGAGCCGCGCGCGACGGCGGTCTCCAGGTCGGCGATGAGCGTGGCCTGGTCGATGTCCTCGCCGCCGAGGTAGCGGTCCATGAGGGTCTCGTCCTCGCTCTCGGCGATGATGCCCTCGATCAGCGCGTTTCGCTGCTCCGCGTAGCGCGGGTCGTCGGTGGTCAGCAGGCCGACCAGGCCGTCGTCGCCGGGCAGGTAGAGCGGGACGACGCCCGCGCCGAACGCCGCCTGGCACGCCGCGATGCCGGTCGTCACGTCGGCCCGGTGGTGGTCGGTCCGGGACAGGACGACGGCGCGCGGCATCCCGACCGCCGCGCACTCCTCCCACAGCGCCACCGTCGCGGCGTCCACGCCCTCGGCGGCGCTGACGACGAACAGCGCGGCGTCGGCGGCGCGCAGCCCGGCCCGCAGCTCGCCGACGAAGTCCGCGTAGCCGGGCGTGTCGATGAAGTTGATCTTCACGTCGCCGTGCCGCACCGGCGCGACCGCGAGCCCCACGGACCGCTGCTGCCGGACGGCGGCCGGGTCGTGGTCGCAGACGGTGTTGCCCTCGGTGACCGAGCCGGCCCTCGTGAGCACGCCGGTAGAGGCAAGCAGGGCCTCGGTGAGCGTCGTCTTGCCCGCGCCGGACGGGCCGACGAGGACGACATTGCGGACCTTGGCCGGGTCGTCTACAGCGACCGCGCCTGCCGAGTGGCCGTTGTCGGAGCTTTTGGTTCCCATGAGGACCACCCTCCACAAGTGTTTAGTGCTCGATCTCACACCCGGCGGGCCGATGGGACAACCCCAAGCCGGTGGACCCAACCCGCGAGGAGGAACCCGTACGGAGTTCCCGTCGGGGTGCACGCAGCGTCACGACCCGGCGGGGCGACGCGGGCCGTGGCGCGGGTGGCGTGCGCCGGGGCGGCCGTCACCGGAGGTCTTCCAGGAACCTGCGTTGCTCCTCCAGGTAGCCGGGCGCGAACACCGAGCGGGGAGCCGCGATCGCCACGACGGTGGTGGCGAACGGGCCGAGGTCGGCGCGCGTCATGCCGTGCGTGCCGTCCGGGTGGTGCGCGACCCGCAGCCGGCGGACCAGTCGGCGGTAGTGGGTCTCGGTGTCGGCGACGTCGACGTTGCGGTCGTGCCCGCCGAGGACCAGCAGCACCGGCACGTCGACCCGCGCCAGGTCGGCCGACGCGTCGGACTCGTGGTTGGCCAGGATGAACCGCCACCGGTCGGGCGTGATCTCCGGGTCGCCCCCCGCCGCCCGGTACTCCTCGAACGTCGACCGGCGGCGCAGGTGGTCCAGCGTCCGCTCCCGCGCGGCCAGCGCGGCGGCGGTCTCCTCGGCGGACGCGCCGCGGTCCGCGAGTTCCGCGAGCAGGTTGAACCGGCCCTGCCGGTGCCAGTTCACGGCGGGGGAGACGGCGATCGCGAACTTCACGTCCGGGTGCCGCGCCGCCGCCGGCAGCACCCACCCGGCCTGGCTGGCGCCCCACAGGCCGATCCGGTCGGGATCGACGTCCGGGCGGGACCGCGCCCACGCGACCGCGTCCAGCACCTCGCGGGTGCGGTCGGCCATGCTCTGGTGGAGCCAGTTGCCCGGCGCGCCGGCGACGCCGGGCTTGTCCCACGACAGCGACGCGTACCCGGCGCGGGCGAAGGACTCCCACATCGGCCGGTAGAAGGTGTCGTGGGTCGCGTCGATCGGCCCGTCGCCGTGCACGAACACCACCAGCCCGTGCCGGTCGCCGTGCTCGGGCAGGGCGAGCACCGCGCGCAGGTCGCCGATCTCCACGCGCTGCTCGCGGAGGTCGTACGAGTGCTGGTGGACGACCCAGCCACCGCACGCGAGGGCCAGCGCGAGCAGGCCGAGCAGCCACTTCTTCACCTGGTCACCCCAAACTATCGTTCCCGATACGAACGTTGTAGATTTGAGCACATGGACGTGGAGGTGCCCACCCGGACCCTGGTCGAGGCGCTGGTGAGCGAGGACGGCGTGGTCGAGGCGGGTGAGCTGTACGAGGTGGCCGACGCGCTCGGGATGAGCGACCAGCAGGTGCGGCTGTGCGTGAAGCGGCTGGTCGACGAGGGCAAGTTCACCGTGGAGGGACGCGGGCGGCGGGCCGTGCTGCGGATGACGCCGCAGGCGCTCCGCGCCGCGGAGCCGGACGTCGAGTTCGTGCGGTTCATGTACCGGCAGGACGCGGGGGAGGCCCGGTGGGACGAGGTGTGGCACCTCGTGGCGTTCGCCGTGCCCGAGTCGCGGCGGCCGGCGCGCGACGCCCTGCGCGACGCCATCGTGCGGCTGGGCGGCGCGGCGCTGCACAGCGGGCTCTACGTCTCACCGCACGACTGGGAGGAACTGGTCGAGGGCGAGGCCGCGCGGCTCGGCGTGCTGCCCGCCGTGACCTTCCTGACCAGTACCGACCTGCGGGTCGGGCGGGAGCGGTCACCGGCGGCGCTGGCCGCGCGGCTGTGGCCGCTGGACGAGGTCGCCGCCCGCCACGAGCGGCTGGCCGAGGTGGCGCGGGTGCGGTTGCGGCGGCTGACGGAGGGCGCGTCGCACGTCGACCTGCTGCGGATCGCCGTGGAACTGGCCGCCGAGTTCACCCGCGCGGTCGAGCCCGACCCGCTGCTGCCGCCGGTGCTGCTGCCGCAGCCGTGGGCAGGCACGCGGGCGCGGGCCCTGGTCGCCCGCTGCTGGGCGGCGCTGGCCGAGCGCGCGACCGGCCTGCCCGCGCTGTTCCGGACCTACGGCGACGCCGTGCCACGCCCGCGGTAGACCCGCCGCGCGGACACGCCCGCTCGTGCCGCCCGCCCGGTGCAGGCCGCCCCGGTGCCGGCTGCACCGGTGCCACCCCGCCCGTGAAGCTGCCCGTGTCGCCGCCCGTGACCGCCGGCGGCCTCTCGCGTCGCCCGCGCGTGGCACCACGGGTCGCCGGCCCCGGCGGACCGGCGGCTCCGCCGCGCGGCGGCACGTCGGAGGTGGCGTAGGCCACTACCTGCGGTTGTGCGGCGAGTGGCCTGCCGAGAACGTGCCGGATTGGCCTGCTTGGGCGGTCCACGTGCGACGTACGATGAGGTCAGTCTTCCCCTCACCCGAAAGGTTGGCCGTGACCACTTCATCCGACTCCGGTACGCACGTCACCGGCACCGCCCGCGTCAAGCGCGGCATGGCGGAGATGCTCAAGGGCGGCGTGATCATGGACGTGGTCACCCCCGAGCAGGCCAAGATCGCCGAGGACGCGGGCGCGGTGGCGGTCATGGCGCTGGAGCGCGTGCCCGCCGACATCCGCGCCCAGGGCGGCGTGTCGCGCATGAGCGACCCGGACATGATCGACGGCATCATCTCGGCGGTGTCCATCCCGGTCATGGCGAAGGCGCGCATCGGGCACTTCGTCGAGGCGCAGGTGCTCCAGGCGCTGGGCGTGGACTACGTCGACGAGTCCGAGGTCCTGACGCCGGCCGACTACGCCAACCACATCGACAAGTGGCAGTTCACCGTGCCGTTCGTGTGCGGCGCGACCAACCTCGGCGAGGCGCTGCGCCGCATCACCGAGGGCGCGGCGATGATCCGCTCGAAGGGCGAGGCGGGCACCGGCGACGTCTCCAACGCCACCACCCACATGCGGAAGATCCGCGCCGAGATCCGGCGCCTCCAGAACCTGCCCGCCGACGAGCTGTACGTGGCGGCGAAGGAGCTCCAGGCCCCGTACGAGCTGGTGCGCGAGGTCGCGGAGGCGGGCAAGCTGCCCGTCGTGCTGTTCACCGCGGGCGGCATCGCGACCCCGGCCGACGCGGCGATGATGATGCAGCTCGGCGCGGAGGGCGTGTTCGTGGGCTCGGGCATCTTCAAGTCCGGCAACCCGGCGCAGCGCGCGGAGGCCATCGTGAAGGCGACGACGTTCTACGACGACCCGGACGTGCTGGCGAAGGTGTCGCGCGGGCTGGGCGAGGCGATGGTCGGCATCAACGTCGACGAGATCCCGCAGCCGCACCGGCTGGCGGAACGCGGCTGGTGACACCCGCCCGGTGACACCCGCCGCGAGAACGGCCCCGCGGGCACCCGCCCACGGGGCCGTTCCGCTGGTTCAGGACACCGGGTACACCTCGATGACCGCCTGGTGACCGTTCGAGCGGGCCAGCCGTGCGTCGCAGGTGACGAGCGGGATGCCCAACTCTTCCGCGAGTGCGACGTAGAACGCGTCGGCCACGCGGATCGACGGCCGCAAGCGCCAGGCACGACTGATCAGCGGGCGGTGGGAAACCCTGCTGACGGGCGCGGCGCGGACCTTCGCCAAGGCGGTCGACGCCTGCGCTTCGGACAGCGCCTTGACCGACTCCAATCGGCGCAGCACGCTCAGGGCTTCCACATCGAGGAGTTCCGGCGCTACCGCGACGGCGGTGGAAAGCCTGTGCAGGAGCGCGCGGTCCGGAGCCTTGTCCGCAACGATCTCGACGAGGGCGGACGAATCAACCACAACCGTGAAGTTCACTGGGCGTCCGCTGCCTCACGTTCGTCGCGCAGCGCCTGGACGATCGTCTCCCGATCGACGCCCCAATCGCGGTCGGTGGCCGACTCGACCCATTCGGCCATCATGGGTTTGCGCGTTGTCTTGTCGAGTAGCTCATGGAGGTAGGCGGTCAGGGGCATGTCATACGCGTCGGCTCGTGCCTGGAGCGCGGTGACGACCTCGGCGGGCACGTCGGGGATCTGGATCGACTCGGTTTTCGGCTCGTCGCCCATGTCGTCGAGCGTAGGTGGTGCGGTCGCTGTTCTCATGTGTGATCCATCGGGATATTCACCGTTTGATCGATATCCCTCGAACAGGTGAGCTAGACGTGTTCCATCACCAGCACCACCGACGTGCCCGGCTCCAGGGCGGCGCACGTGTGGGGCTGGTCGCCGGGGTAGAGCAGGTAGTCGCCCGGTCCCAGTTCGAGCGGCTCGGCGAGCGGGCCGGCCAGCACCCGGCCCCGGCTGACGACCAGGTGCTCGACCGTCCCCGCCATGTGCGGCTGGGACTCGCGCGGGTTGCCCGGCTCCAGGTCCAGCACGTAGATGTCGCGCCGCGCGCCGGGCGGGCAGGACGCCAGCAGCGTCGCCGTGTAGTGCGCCCGCTCCGAGTACACCGCAGGGCCTTCGCCGGCCCGGATCACGCGCACCCGCGCCACCGGCGGGTCGACCAGCCGGCTGAACGGCACGCCCAGGGCGACACCCAGCGCCCACAGGGTCTCGACGCTCGGGTTCCCGCTGCCCGCCTCCAGTTGCGACAGGGTCGACTTCGCGATCCCGGCGCGCTTGGCGAGTTCGCTCAGCGACAGCCCGACCCGTTCGCGCTCGCGGCGCAGCGACGCGGCGATGACCTCCAGCGGCGCACCTGTGTTCGGCATGACAGTCCAATCGTTCGCCTTGACGAACAGGTTCTTTGCTGTTCATCGTAGAAGACGATGCGTTCGACATGGCGAACCCCAGACACCCGACTGCTGCGCGACGTCGCCGCGGTCGCCGCGGGCGCGGCGGTCAGCGGCGCCTCCTTCGGCGCGATCTCCGTCGCGACCGGCCTGCCCTGGTGGCTGCCGGTCGTCATGTCGCTGCTCGTCTTCGCCGGCGGGTCGCAGTTCATGGCGGTCGGGATCGTCGCGGCGGGCGGCAGCCCGGCCGCCGCCGTGCTGGCCGGGCTCGTGCTCAACGCCCGCCACCTGCCCTTCGGGCTCGCGATCGGGGACGTGCCGGGGCGCGGTCCGGTGGCCCGCCTGCTCGGCAGCCACCTGCTGGTCGACGAGACGGTCGCCTTCGCGCTCGCCCAGCGCGAACCCGCCAGGGCCCGCGCGGCCTACTGGTCCTGCGGCGTCGCGTTGTTCGGCGCGTGGAACGCCGGCGTCGTCGCGGGCGTGCTGGTGGGGCAGGCGATCGGCGACCCGGCGGCGTTCGGGCTCGACGCCGCGTTCCCCGCCGCGCTGCTCGCGCTGACCCTGCCCGCCCTGACCGACCGCCGGACGCGGCGCGCGGCGCTGCTCGGCTCGGCGGTCGCGCTGGCCACGACGCCGTTCCTGCCCGCCGGCGTGCCGGTGCTGCTGGCCCTGGTCGGCCTGGTGGTCGCGGTCGGCGGGCGGGAGGTCGCGGCGTGACGCTGACCGCCGTCCTGGTGCTGGCCGCGGGCACCTACCTGTTCCGGCTCGCCGGCCCGCTGCTGCGCGACCGCGTGCGGCTGCCGGCCGGGGCGGACGACCTGCTGACGAGGTCGGCCACCGTCATGCTGGTCGCGCTGGTCGCGACGTCGTCGCTGACCAAGGGGCAGGGCTTCGCCGGGTGGGCGCTGCCGATCGGCGTGCTGGTCGGCGGCCTGGCCGCGTGGCGGAGGGCGCCGTTCGTGGTCGTGGTGCTCCTCGCCGCGCTCACCACGGCCGGGCTCCGGCTCGTCGGCCTCTGACCGGCCTCCACCGGCCCGGCCGCCCGCCGCTCAGAACGGGTCGAACGCGTAGGGCCGCAGCCGCGCCGTCAACGCCTGCCGGTCGCGGTCGACGGTGGGGCGCGCGTCGTCGCGCTTGCCCGCCAGCACGTCCGCCACGAACCGCGCCACCGCCCGCGGCGGCGGCACCAGCGGCCCGTCGAGGTGGGCCAGCACGACGGGCGACTCGGCGGGCGCGGTCTCCACCGCGACCGACCAGCCGTGCTTCTCGCTCCACAGCAGCATGAGGTCGCGGCCGCGCCCCTCGGCGAGCGCCAGGTACGCGGTCGCGGTGTCGCTGACCTCGTACTCCGTGCCCTCCGGCGGCACGCCGACCTGCTCGGCGACGGCCCGCACGTACCCGGCCAGTCCTACGGTCAGCTCGTCCATACCGCCCATTCTGGACCCGTCAGCCCAAAATGGGCGCCGTCAGCCTGCTCTCGGGGACGCCGAACGCGTCCACCAACCGCCGCGCGTGGGGCCGCAGCGCGCCGCACAACCCGTTCACCGCCTGCGTCACCGCCTTGGCCCGCGCCGGGGTGAGCCTGCCGTGTTCGAGGAACCACGCGCGGTCCGCCTCGATGGTGCTCAACGCGTACAGGTCGCACACGCGGCCCAGCAGCGCCGCCGTCGCCTCGTCGCGGCACCGGTCCACCGCCGCGACGAACGCCTCCAGCACCACCCGGTCCACGTGCACCCGCGCGGCGTGCAGCAGGTGGTCCTGCGCGGCGTTGAACACGTCGAACGCGTCGTCCGCCGTGGCCCGCCGCAACCGCCGCGCCAGCCCCTCGACCACGTGCCGCTCGCGGTCCTCGAACTGCCGCAACTGCCAGCCCCGGTCGAGCAGGGCGTCCGAACCGCCCTTCACCAGCCGGTCCACGATCGCCCGCGCCGCCGTGCGCTCGATGACCACGCCCACGAACTGGTCGGCCGCGAACCGCGCCAGGCCCCACGGGTCCAGGTCGCCGACGTGGTCGCGGTAGCTGGTCAGCAGGCCCTTCGCGACCAGTTGCAGCAGCACCGTGTTGTCGCCCTCGAACGTGGTGAACACGTCGGTGTCCGCCTTCAGGTCCGCGAGCAGGTTCTCCGCCAGGTAGCCCGCGCCGCCGCACGCCTCCCGGCACGTCTGGATGGTCGCCGTGGCGTGCCAGGTCGCCACCGCCTTCAACCCCGCCGCGCGCGACTCCAGCTCGCGCTGCCCGCGGTCGTCGGCCACGTCGTGCAGCGCCGACACCAGCTCCTCCTGCGCGAAGTGCAGCGCGTAGGTGGTGGCCAGCGCGGGCAGCAGCCGCCGCTGGTGGGCGAGGTAGTCGAGCACGACGACCTCCTCGCCGCTGTCCGGTCGGGTGAACTGCCGCCGCGCCAGGCCGTACCGCACGGCGATCGTCAACGCCCTCTTCGTCGCGCTCCCCGCGCCGCCCGCGACGCTGATCCGCCCGCGGACCAGGGTGCCCAGCATGGTGAAGAACCGCCGCCCGTCGCCCTCGACCGGGCTGGTGTAGACGCCCTCGGGGGACACCGCGCCGTACCGGTCCAGCAGGGCGGCCCGCGGCACCCGCACGTGGTCGAACGCCAGGCGCCCGTTGTCGACGCCGTTCAGCCCGGCCTTACGCCCGCAGTCCTCGATGGACACGCCGGGCATCGGTGCGCCGGACGCGTCCCGGATCGGCACCAGCAGCGCGTGCACGCCGTGCGCACCGCCACCCGTCACCAGCTGCGCGAACACCACGGCCAGCCGACCGTCCCGCGCGGCGTTGCCGATGTAGTCCTTGCGCGCCGACCGGTCCGGCGTGTGCACGACGAACTCCTGCGTCGCCGGGTCGTAGGTGGCGGTGGTGCGCAGGCGCTGCACGTCCGAGCCGTGCCCGGACTCCGTCATGGCGAAGCAGCCGGGCAGCTCCAGGCCCATGATCGCCGGCAGGAGCTCGTCGTGGTGCGCCCGCGTGCCGAGCGCCTGCACCGCGCCGCCGAACAGCCCCCACTGCACGCCCGCCTTGACCATCAGCGACAGGTCGCCGAACCCGAGCACCTCGAACGCCACGACGGACCCGCCGACGTCGTCCCGCCCGCCGTGCTCGGCGGGGAACGCGACCAGCGAGTGCCCGCCCGCGGCCAGGACGTGCAGCTGCTCCAGCACCCACGCCCGGTACTGCTCGCGGTCCAGGTCGGCGGGCGTCGGCTCCAGCTTGGCCAGCAGCTCGACCGCCTCGCGGCGCAGCGTCGCCCAGCGGCCGTCCAGCAGATCGCGCAGTGCGTCGGACATGGCCATTGCCTAACACACCGCGCGAGCCGCCGCCGGGCAATCGCCACCCGTCACGACCGGCACACCCGCACACCACGCCGCGACCACCACGACCATCCACGAGACCCGAACCGCGGTGATGTCAGCGACTGACATCACTCGAAACGAGACGGCCGAAGAACCGCCCCACTGCCCCGACGCCGCCTCGACCACGCCCTTTCGGGTAAACGTGGCGGTGATTACATCAAATCTTCCTCAAGCCGCCCGCGCGCGCCGGTGAACAGCCGCTAACGTCCCGCGACCATGAAAGAGCAGAGGGCGATGGAGCCGGACGCCGACGGGTACACCAAAGCGCTGAGCAAGCGCCAGGTGCAGATGATCGCGATCGGCGGCGCCATCGGCGTCGGCCTGTTCCTGGGCGCGGGCGGCAGGCTCGCCCAGGCCGGCCCGGCACTCGTCTTCGCCTACGCGGCCTGCGGCATCGCGGCGTTCTTCGTGATGCGCGCGCTGGGCGAACTGGTGCTGCACCGACCGACCGCGGGCAGCTTCGTCGAGTACGCGCGCGAGTTCATCGGGCCCTGGGCCGGCTTCACCTCCGGCTGGATGTACTGGGTGAACTGGGCGATGACCGGCATCGCCGAGATCACCGCCGTGGCCATCTACGTCCACCGCTGGCTGCCCGACCTGCCGCAGTGGGTGACGGCGCTGATCGCGCTGGCCGCGCTGGTCGCCATCAACCTGCTCTCGGTCAAGCTGTTCGGCGAGCTGGAGTTCTGGTTCTCCGTCGTCAAGGTCACCGCGATCGTCGTGTTCCTGTTCACCGGCGCGGCCCTGGTGATCGGCAACGCCGACGTCGGCGGCCACGAGGCGGGCGTGCACAACCTGTTCGGCAACGGCGGCATGTTCCCCGCCGGGGTGGGCGTCGCGCTCATGACGCTCCAGGCGGTCATCTTCGCCTACTCGGCGATCGAACTGGTCGGCATCGCGGCCGGCGAGACCGCCAACCCGCGCGAAGTGCTGCCCAAGGCCATCAACGGCGTGGTCTACCGCATCGGCGTCTTCTACGTCGGCTCCGTGCTGCTGCTCGCCATGCTGCTGCCGTGGAACCTCTACAGCGGCGCGGAGAGCCCGTTCGTCACCGTCTTCTCCGCGCTCGGCATCGCCGGCGTGGGCGACGTGATGAACGCCGTCGTGCTGACCGCGGCCCTGTCGTCGTGCAACTCGGGCCTGTACTCCACCGGCCGCATCCTGCGGTCGCTGGCGCAGAAGGGCGAGGCGCCCGCGTTCACGGGGAGGATGAACGCCCGGCACGTGCCCTACGGCGGCATCCTGTTCACCTCCGTCGCCTACCTGGCCGGTGTGGTGCTCAACTACATCGTGCCCAAGGAGGCGTTCGACATCGCCATCGCGATCGCCTCGCTCGGCGTGGTCGCGACCTGGGCCACCCTCATCATCTGCCAGCTCCGGCTGCGGAAGGCCGCGCTGCGCGGCGAGCTGACCAGGCCGACCTACCGGATGCCCGGCGCGCCCTACACCGGCTACGCGACCCTCGGCTTCCTCGCGCTGGTCATCGTGCTGATGGCCTTCGCGGGCACCGCCGAGCGCATCGCGTTCTGGTCCATCCCCGTGCTCGCCGTCGTGCTGTTCCTCGGCTGGCGCGCCGTCCAGGCCCGCCGGTCGAAGGCGGGACGGGTGGTGGTCGGCGACTGACCCCACCGCCGTCGACCGGGCCGGACGGGTGCCACGGGCACCCCGTCCGGCCCGGTCACCTACGCTGGTGGGAGTTCCACCAAGGAGGAAACCAGCCGTGTCCGTCGTCGGTGTCCTCGCCCTCCAGGGCGATGTCCACGAACACCTCGTCGCCCTGGCCGAGGCCGATGTCCTGGCCCGCCCCATCCGCCGGCCCGAGGAGCTGGCCGAGGTCGACGGGGTCGTGCTGCCCGGCGGGGAGTCGACGGCCATCAGCCGGCTGCTGGCCACGTTCGACCTGCTGGAGCCGTTGCGCGCGCGGATCAAGGAGGGGATGCCCGCCTACGGCTCGTGCGCCGGCATGATCCTCCTCGCCGACGAGGTGCTCGACGGCCGGGCCGACCAGCACCAGCTGGGCGGGCTGGACATCGTGGTGCGCCGCAACGCCTTCGGGAGGCAGGTCGACTCGTTCGAGGCGGATGTGGACTTGACCGGGGTGGGCGAGGTCCACGCGGTGTTCATCCGCGCCCCGTGGGTGGAGAAGGCGGGCGACGGCGTGGAGGTACTCGCCCGAGTCCCGGATTCCGCCGAGGCGGGCGACGCCGCCGGTAGGATCGTCGCGGTTCGGCAGGGACACGTGCTCGCCACCTCGTTCCACCCGGAACTGACCGGCGACGGGCGCGTGCACCGCCTTTTCGTGGACATGGTCCGTGCCGCGGGCTGAGTATCAGACGGAGGACGAATGAGCGGCCACTCAAAGTGGGCGACCACCAAGCACAAGAAGGCCGCGATCGACGCCAAGCGGGGCAAGCTCTTCGCGCGGCTCATCAAGAACATCGAGGTGGCGGCCCGCACCGGCGGCAGCGACCCGGACGGCAACCCGACGCTGTACGACGCCATCCTGAAGGCCCGCAAGAACTCCGTGCCGCTGGACAACATCGAGCGCGCGCGCAAGCGCGGCGGCGGCGAGGAGGCGGGCGGCGCCGACTGGCAGACCATCATGTACGAGGGCTACGGCCCCAACGGCGTGGCGGTCCTGGTCGAGTGCCTGACCGACAACCGCAACCGCGCGGCGTCCGAGGTCCGCACGGCGATGACCCGCAACGGCGGCAGCATGGCCGACCCCGGCTCGGTGTCCTACATGTTCGCGCGCAAGGGCGTCGTGATCGTGCCCAAGGGCGAGCTGTCCGAGGACGACGTCCTGATGGCCGTCCTGGACGCGGGCGCGGAGGAGGTCAACGACCTCGGTGAGAGCTACGAGGTGGTCAGCGAGGCAGGCGACCTGGTGGCGGTGCGCACCGCCCTCCAGGACGCGGGCTACGACTACGAGAGCGCGGAGGCCAACTTCCTGCCGTCGGTGACGGTCCAGCTCGAAGCGGAGGGGGCGCGGAAGATCTTCAAGCTCATCGACGCCCTGGAGGACTGCGACGACGTGCAGAACGTCTACGCGAACTTCGACGTCTCCGAACAGGTCATGGCAGAAGTGGACGCCTGACCTCCACGAGCGAGCGCCACGCCCCGGCACACCCAGCACAGACCCCTGCCGGCGTGTCATCCCCGTATGGCCTGCCCGCAGGGAACCACCCGTGTTCGGCCAGGTCAAGCACGCTTTCCGCTTGACCTGGCCGAACACGGGTGGTGGTCTTCAGACCAGGCCATACGGGGATGACACGCCCGCTTTTCCCGCACCGCGCCGCACCGAGGTCACACCCGGAGGTCATCCTCGGTGGCCAGCCCGTCCGGCGAGGACGCTTTTCACTCCGTGGCCCGGACCCCGCGCCGCACCGCCCGCCCCATCCCGTCCCGGACCCCGCGCCCACCGCACCGCCCGCCCCTCCGCCTCCCGGAAGCAGGCACAATGGCGGTCGTGTCGAGTCCCGCTCTGAACCCCCGCGAAACGCAACTCCGAGACTGGCTGTTCGACCAGGCCGAGCGCTACGGCCACGCCGTCGTCACCGTCCCGGAGGACGCGGAAGGCGCGCAGTACGCCTTCTCCGTGGGCGCCTGGCGCAGGTTCGGCGTCGCGGAAGCCGTCGTCATCGGCCTGCCGCCCGAGATGGCGGAGGTGCTCATCCGGGCCTACGTGTCCAGGGCGAGCCAGGGCGAGCGGTTCGTGCCCGGCAAGCTCTACCACGACTTCTTCGACGGCGTGCCGGTCACCTTCGAACGGGTCTTCAAGGGCTTCTACCCGGAGTTCCTCGGCAGCGCCTTCCTCCTCTACGGGAAGGGCGACTTCGCGGCCGTCCAGATCATCCTGCCCACGGCCGACGGCCACTGGCCGTGGCAGCCGGGCGCGCCCGAGGGGTTCGCGGACTGGCAGCTGGTGCTGACCGAGAGCGGCGGGCCGGAGAGCTGGGTGCCCGGTCACAACGGCCCCTGAGCAGGGGCGTCACCGCACCGCACCCCCGGAACGGACGTCGACCCGCCGGTCCGTCCGCCACCCGGCGCGGTTGTCCGGCGATCGTTGTCATGTGTGTGGCGCCCGACACCTGACAACACCCGGCGACTATGACAGTGGGGTGTGACGACGTCGGGGGCGTTCACACATCACAAGGGGGAGCGCGTCCCGCTCCGCGCGGCAGGGGAGGCGCGCGGAGCGGGACGTGCACTGGTCGGGCTCGGCGGCGGGAACCCGACTTGGCCCCGAGAGCCCCGCTCGGGCCAAGGGATGAGGTCGTGGGGGAGCCCCGGACGGGTTCCCCCACGACTGCGCCCGCACCGCGAACGACAAGGGAGGTCCCGACCTCGCGCAGGGCCCGCGATTCCGGGAAGCGCGACCTCAGGGTGCGACTCCGGGGTGCGACTCCGCAGTGCGCGGCCCCGGAACGCGCGATCCGGGGTGTGCGACCTCAGGGTTTGCGGCCCAGCAGGGCGACCAGCCGGTCCTGCGCCGGCGCGTCCTCCGGCACCGGCACGGGCGCTCCGAACAGCCCGCTGCCCCGGAACTCCTCCGCGTGCTCGGTCGCGTACTCCAGCAGCGTCCGGGCCAGTGCGGGGTCGAGCTGCTCCGAGTCGCCGATCGCGCGGGCCAGGTCCCAGGCGTGCACCCCGAGGTCCAGCGTCATCTGCCAGCCGTACTCGACCGCGGTCGACCTGCCCGAACTCAGGTGCACGGGCCGCTGGAGCGCCTTGGGCGAGATCCACGCCTCCCGCGCCGCCGCGGCGGCCAGCACCCAGGCGTGCAGCGGGTCGCCGCCGAGCTGGTCGCCCTCGAACCGGTCGCCGACCTGCTCGACGGTGCAGCCGGCCAGCAGTTCGGGCGCCCACAGCTGCTCGTAGACCAGGTGGTTGACCAGGTCTCGGACCGACCACCCCTGGCACGGCGTGCCCAGTTGCCACTGGTCGGGGCGCACCCGGCGCACCCGCGAGTCGAACTCCGTCATCGCGCGTCCGTGAGCCTCGATCAGATCCACCCTTCGAGTGCACCAAAGGTTGCCGGGAGGCGCACCCTGAACGTGTGTGCCGCGGCGGGAGAGGTGGGTCGATTTCATGCAGTACGAACGTACGGCGTAACGTGACCCGGAACGCCGTGGGTGACATCGTTGACACCAGGAGGAACCAGTGAGCGCCACGAGCGCGGTTTCCGCCCCGCAGAAGGGCTTCTTCGGGCACCCCCGAGGACTGTCCACGCTCTTCTTCGCCGAACTGTGGGAGCGCTTCTCCTACTACGGCATGAAGGCCATCCTCGCCTACTACCTCTACCGCTCCACGGCGGAAGGCGCACTGGGCCTGGACAAGAGCTTCGCCCTCAGCCTCGTCGCCATCTACGGCGCGTCGGTGTACATGTCCGGTGTCGCGGGCGGCTGGCTGGCCGACCGCGTCCTCGGCGGTCAGCGGTCCGTCTTCTACGGCGGCGTGCTGATCATGTTCGGCCACATCGCGCTCGCGCTGCCGATCGGCGTCGCCGGGGTCTACACCGGCCTGATCCTGATCGTGCTCGGCACGGGCCTGCTCAAGCCGAACATCTCCACCGTCGTCGGCGGCCTCTACGCGCCGGACGACGCGCGCCGGGACTCCGGCTTCACGATCTTCTACATGGGCATCAACCTCGGCGGCTTCCTCGCGCCGCTGGTCTGCGGCACCCTCGGGGAGAAGGTCGACTGGCACCTCGGGTTCGGCGCGGCGGCCGTGGGCATGGCGCTGGGCCTGGTCGCCTACCGGTTCGGGCGGCGCAACCTGGGGACGTCGGCCGCCGAGCCGCCGAACCCGCTGCCCGCCGAGGAGCGCCTCGGCGTGCTGACCCGCATCCTCGGCGTGTCGCTCGGCCTGGTCGCCGTCGTGGCGGTCCTCGTCGTCACCGGCGTGCTCGGCGCGGAAGGCGTCATCAACCTGATCAGCATCGCGTCCGTGGTGCTGCCCATCGGGTACTTCGTGGTGATGATGCGCAGCCCGAAGACCACGAAGGTGGAGCGGTCGCGGCTGACCGCCTACATCCCGCTGTTCATCGCCGCCGCCATGTTCTGGCTGCTGTTCGAGCAGAGCGCGACCGTGATCGCGGCGTTCGCCGACACCCGGCTGGACCGGCACTTCCTCGGCCTGGACATCCCGCCGTCGTTCATCCAGTCCATCAACCCGGTCATGATCATCGTGTTCGCGCCGCTGTTCGCCCTGCTGTGGGTGAAGCTCGGCAAGCGCCAGCCCGCGACGCCGCGCAAGTTCGGCTTCTCGCTGCTGCTGGTCGGCCTGTCGTACGTGCTGATGATGATCGCGAGCCAGGGCGACCCGGCGGTGCGCGCGAGCTTCCTGTGGATCATCGCCATGTACGCGGTGATGACCTCCGGTGAGCTGATGCTGTCGCCGGTGGGCCTGTCGGTGACCACCAAGCTCGCACCGCGCGCGTTCGCGTCGCAGACGATGGGCCTGTGGTTCCTCGCCTCCGCCGCCGGTCAGGGCGTGGGCGCGTTCGTGGTCCGCTTCTACAGCGACGAGAACGCCGTGGCGTACTTCGGCGTGCTGGGCGGGGTGTCGATCCTGCTCGGCGTGCTGCTCGTGCTCGGCACGAACAGCATCCGGAAGCTGATGCACGGGGTGGACTGAGTTTGATTGCCGCGACTCCGTCGCGGCGGGCTCGGCCGCCCTGTGGTCGGGCCATCGCGCCTGATTTCCCGCCGATCGAAAAGCGTGATCGGCGGGAAATGAGGCGCGACACCCCGACGGCGGCCTCGCGGGGGCCGCGTGCGGAAGGGAGCGGGCGGGGGAGGGGAGGGCGCTGGCGAGGGGCGCGGTCAGGTGGTGGCTGGTGCCATTGGGCGGCGTTGGGGTGCGCCTGTGGTTACCGGGAAGTGGGCCGCGCCTCGGATCAGGCGGGACGGGCGGCGGCGTATGCGGCCTGCCGCTCGTAGGTTCGGGTAGCGACCGAAGAGTCCGCGCAGCGCCGCCGCGGCCTCCATCCGGGCCAGGCCCGCGCCCAGGCAGTAGTGGATGCCCGACGAGAACGCCAGGTGCGCGCGGACGTCCGGCCGGTCCGGGTCGAAGCGGTGGGGGTCGGTGAACACCGCCGGGTCGCGGTTGGCGCCGGCCAGCAGCAGCACGACCGGCGTGCGCCTGGGCACCCGCGCACCGGCGAGGTGCGTCGCCTCGAACGGCATCCGCACCGTGTACTGCACGGGCGGGTCCAGGCGCAGCGTCTCCTCGACCACCGCCTCCGCGCAGGCGGGGTCGTCCAGCAGGCGTGCCCGCACCTCGGGGTGCGCGAGGACCGCGAGGGCCGCGTTGCCGATCAGGTTGACCGTCGTCTCGAACCCGGCCACCAGCAGCAGCTCGGTGGTCGCGACCAGGTCCTCGCGGGTGAGGTCGTCGTGCGCGACCAGGGCGCTGACGATGTCGTCGCCGGGCCGCGCGCGGCGGTGCGCGACCAGGTCGTCCAGGAACGCCTCGAACTCGCGCAGGCCCTCGTGCAGCGCACGCAGCTCCCGCAGGTCGCGCACGCCGTCCAGCGCGTTGACCAGCGCCTTGCCCCACCGGGCGAACGCGGCCTGGTCCGCGCCCGGCACGCCGAGCAGCTCGGCGATCACCCGGACCGGCACGCGCGCCGCGAAGTCGCCGACCAGGTCGAACGTCGGCCGGTCGCCGACCTCGTCCAGGTACTCCGCCACGACCCGCTCGACGGTGGCCGCCTGCGCCCGCAGCCCGCGCGGCGTGAACCAGGGCGCGACCAGCCGCCGCAGCCGCGTGTGGTCGGGCGGGTTGCGCACCAGGAACGACTCCTCGACGGGGTTCACCAGCCGCCGCCCGTCGACGTACCCGGAGGAGTCGATCGGCGACAGGTCGCCCGCCGGCACCACCCCGTACGCCGGGTCGCGCAGCACCGCGTCGCACAGCTCGTGCGAGGCGGTGAGGTACAGGCCCATCCGGCTCTTCACGAGCGCTCCGCTCGACCGCACGGATTCGTACGTCGGGTAGGGGTCGCGCGTGGGAGTGGTCCCGAACAACCGCGCGGCGGGGTCTCCGAGCAGGGCTTGGGTGCGGACGACGGCGCGGCCCAGGAACAGCAGCGCGGCGGTTCTCACGGTGGACGACATGTGACCACGGTGACGCGGACGCGGTGCGGACTCAAGCACCGGACCGCCCGGATACCGGCGGGTCGGCGCGTCCGGGAGGACACGCGGACGGCGAAGGCCCTGGTGACGCCCCGCCGGGTCGGCACGGCTAGCGCTTGACCGGGCGGCGGGGCTGGAACAGGCGGCGGAAGTCCTCCGGGATGGGCGTGCTGCGCAGTTCCGGCGTCCCGAACGACACGTAGCGGTTCCAGCCGGTGGCCACGGCGGTGCGGTCCACGTCCGCGTCGAAGCCCACGGTCAGCGTCGTGGTGCCGAGCGTGCGCACCCGCACGGTGATCCGCAGCAGGTCGTCGAACCGCGCCGGGCTCAGGTACCGGATCGACGTCTCGGCCATCACGAAGTCGATGCCGTGCTTCTCCAGCTCCCGGTACGAGCCGAGCAGCGAGCGCAGCGTCTCGACCATCGCCGCCTCGAAGAACACCGGGTAGCGGGAGGCGTGCACGACCCCCTGGCGGTCGCAGTCGACCGGGCGCACCCGCACCCGGTGCACGTGGGCAGGTCGCGGGTCAGCCATGTCGGTGATCCTATGGGTTCACCCAGGCGGTGTCCGATGGCGTGGACGGGATTACTCCGAGCGTGGCAACCACCCGTCCGCACCGCCCGAACGGGGGTCGGACGCACCGCCGACCACCGTCCGCAACGACACGTAGGTCCCAGACGCCCAGCCTCAGACGCCGAGCCTCAGACGCCCGGCCACCGACACGCAGATCACCGACGCGCAGATCACCGCCACGCGGGCCGCCGACGCCGGTTCAGCCCGACCGGCGGTGCCGGCGGACCGACTCCTCCACCAGGTCGAGGACGGGTTCGAGATCGTCGGCGGGCAGGCCCATCGCCAGGTGCGACACCAGCCCCTCCAGCACCAGCTCCAGGAACGACGTCAGCACGTCGATGTCCACGTCGTCGCGCAGCTTCCCGGCGTCGCGCTGCCGCACGAGCCGCTGCCGCGTGGCGTCGGTGAGCTGCCGCGACCGCTCCGCCCACCGGCCGCGGAACTCGTGGTCGGTGCGCAGCCTGCGGGACACCTCCAGCCGCGTGCCCAGCCAGTCGGCCGGGTGCTCGGCGTCGGGCTCGGGCGCGGCCAGCAGGTCGCGCATGACCTGCACGAGGCCCTGCTCGGCCACGACCTCCGCCATCCGGAGCGCGTCGTCCTCCGCGAGCGCGAGGAACAGCGACTCCTTGTCGCGGAAGTGGTGGAAGATCGCACCCCTGGACAGGCCGGTAGCCTCTTCCAGGCGGCGCACGGTGGCTCCCTCGTAGCCGTAGCGCGCGAAACACGCACGCGCGCCGTCCAGGATCTGGCGGCGGCGGGCGTCGAGGTGGTCCTGGCTCACCCTGGGCACCGGTCGATGTTGCCAGGGCGGGCCCCGGAAATCCAATCAGTACGTACGGATTGAAGCGTTCCACTTTGGAGTGGTTCCGCCGCGACCGGCTCGAACCACCGGGTCCGCCGCACTACGGTGGCGCACCGTGAAGGACATCCGGCTGGGGCGGCTCTCGCAGGTGGACGGCGTGCGGCGGGGCATCGACCTGATCGACCTGGTCCGGCTCGCGCACTACGACCACGTCGACCCGGAGGGCCCGGACGCGCTGCGCGCCGCCGAGCGGCGGGCGACGGAGATCGTGTCGTACGACACGCTGACCGTCCCGGCGCTGCTCCAGACGCCCGGGTACGCGCGCGTGCTGGGCACGGACCTGGACCGGCGGGAGGTCCTGCGCCGCCACGTGCCGCCCGCGTGCGAGTTCTTCGTGCACGAGACGGCGCTGCACGCGTGGTCGGACGACCCGGAGGTGTTCCGCGGGCAGCTGCGCGAGCTGGCGGAGCACGGCGGCGTGCGGCTGGTGCCGTTCACGGCGGGCAACCGGCCCGAGTTCCGCCACTCGTTCACCCTGCTCGGGTTCGCCGTCGGCGGGCCGGCCGTGCACACCGAGTCGCTGTCCGAGCGGGTCGACGTGGTGGCCCGCTACCAGGACGCGGTGGCCGTGCTGCGCCGGTGCGCGCTCACGGCGGAGGACTCCCGCGCCGCCTTCGCCGGCCGCGCGGAGTACGTGCGGTAAACGTTCTCCGCACGCCTTGACAGTCGTCGGACGCCGGTGGTGTGATCCGTGCTGACAGTAAGGAAACTTTCCTAACTGTAGCCGCCGCCGCTCGTGATCCCCGACGACGTGGAGGCATCACCCAGTGGCACCGAGATACCCGCTCGTCGCGGTCGCCGCGGCGACCGCGTTCGCCCTGCTCGGCCCGCCGGGCGCGGCGAGCGCCGCACCCACCCGCCACGAGGCCGAGGGCGCCGCCCTCACGCGGGCCGCGGTCGAGTCGAACCACGCCGGCTTCTCCGGCACGGGGTTCGTGGACTTCGACAACACCACCGGCAGCTCTGCCGAGTTCACCGTCACCGCCGACCGGGCCGGCCCGGCGACGCTGACCGTCCGCTACGCCAACGGCTCGGCCGACGACCGCCCGATGGACGTCGCGGTCGACGGCGTGCTCGCGGTCGACGACCGGCCGTTCCCGGCGACCGGCGCGTGGACCTCGTGGTGGTCCGCCACCGAGCAGGTCGTGCTCAAGGCGGGCCGGAACCGGGTCAGGCTCACCTCCGCCGCCGCCACCGGCGGCCCCAACGTCGACTACCTGGAGGTCGAGCAGGCCGCCGCCGTGACCGAGCACCAGTCGGAGGCGGCCACGATCGTCCGGGGCGCGGTCGAGTCCGACCACGCGGGCTTCACCGGCACGGGGTTCGTCGACTACGACAACACCGCGGGCGGTTACGTCGAGTACGCCGTCGACGCCGCGCGGGCGGGCGCGCACACCCTGGTCTTCCGCTACGCCAACGGGTCGGCGGACGACCGACCCCTGTCGATCTCCGTGGACGGCGGGCCGGGCACCGCCCTGTCGTTCCCCGGCACCGGCGCGTGGACGACGTGGCGCGAGGTCACCGCCACCGCCACCCTCAAGGCGGGCCGGAACCGGGTCCGCGCCACCGCCACCGGCGCGGACGGCGGCCCGAACGCCGACCGCCTGACCGTCGCCCACGCGGGACCGGCCGACACGCGCGCACCGTCCGCGCCGGGCAACCTCCGCTCCACCGGGAAGACCGCCACCAGCGTGGCGCTCGCGTGGGACGCGGCCACCGACGACGTCGGCGTGGTCGGCTACGACATCTACCAGCACGGCCAGTTGATGCGGAAGGTGGACGGCACGACCCTGTCCGCCACGGTCACCGGCCTCACGCCCGACACCGAGTACGACTGGACGGTGTTCGCGCGCGACGCCGCCCCGAACGTCTCGCCGGCCAGCAACAACGTCGTGGTGCGCACCGACCAGGCCCCGCCGGACGCCGTGGCGCCGACCGCGCCGTCCGGGCTGCGCGTCACCGGCCGCACGGCGACGTCGGTGGACCTGGCGTGGACCGCGTCGACCGACGACGTGGGCGTCACCGGCTACGAGGTGTTCCGCGACGGCGCACGGGCCGGCACGGCGGACGGCACCACGACCACCGTCGGCGGCCTGACCACCGGCACGTCCTACCGCTTCACCGTGCGGGCCAGGGACGCGGCGGGCAACCTGTCGCCGTTCAGCGCCGCCGTCACCGCGACGCCCGGCGGCTCCGGTCCCGGCGGCGTGCCCGAGCCCGGCGCGGTCGCCACCGTCGCGAGCGGCGTCGACGTGCCGTGGGGCCTGGCGTTCCTGCCCGACGGCTCGGCGCTGGTCACCGAGCGGGAGAAGTTCACCGTCCAGCGCCTGGCCCCGTCCGGCGCGCGGACCACCCTGGGCAAGGTGCCTGGCGCGCAGGGCACCGGCGGCGAGGGCGGCGTGCTCGGCATCGAGGTGTCGCCGACGTTCGCCTCCGACGGCCACGTGTTCGTCTACCACACGGCCGCCGGCGGCAACCAGCTCGTGCGCGCCAAGCTGGAGGGCGACCGGCTGACGGGGTGGAAGACGCTGCTGTCGGGCGTGCCGAAGAGCCGCTACCACAACGGGGGCCGGCTGCGGTTCAGCCCGGACGGCAGGCACCTGTTCGTCTCCACGGGCGACGCGCAGAACGACGACCACGCGCAGAACCTGAACACCAACGCGGGCAAGATCCTCCGCATCCACCCCGACGGCTCGATCCCGGCGGACAACCCGTTTCCGGGCAAGGCGGTCTGGAGCTACGGGCACCGCAACGTGCAGGGCCTGGCCTTCGACTCGCGGGGCAGGCTGTGGGCGTCGGAGTTCGGCGACTCGAAGCAGGACGAGGTCAACCTGATCGAGAAGGGCGGCAACTTCGGCTGGCCGGGCTGCGAGGGGACCACCGGCTCGTCCTGCGCGGGCACCGTCGCGCCGAAGAAGACCTGGTCGACGTCCACCGCGTCGCCCAGCGGCCTGGCCATCGTCGACGACCACCTGTTCGTGGCCACGACGGTGGGGCAGCGCCTGTACCGGTTGCGCATCGACGCGTCGGCGAACCTCGTGGAGCAGAAGTCCTACTTCCAGGGCACTTACGGGCGGCTGCGGACGGTGGAGGTGGACCGCGCGGGCGACCTGTGGTTGACCACGACGACCGACAAGGACGGCACCGCGGGCAACGACCGCGTGCTGCGCGTGGACCTGGTGCACCCGGGCGAATCCGGCCCGGCGTCCGCCGGCGACGGGGCCATCCCGGCGACGCACGCGTGCGCTGGTTCCGGGGCGCCGGGGCGCGGAGCGGCGACGGCCGGCGGGTCGGGCGCGCCGCGACACCCCGCGCCCTGTCCCGGCGGTCCCACCGGGGACGGCGGCACGGCGGACACCTCGCCGCGCGGGAAGCCCGCCGCGGCACGGTGACCGGCGTCCCCGCTCGCGCGCCGAGGGGCCGCGCGAGCGGGGGACGCCCCGGATCGCCGCGCGCCGCATCGGTTCCGAGTGGACCGCCCGGCCGTCCCGCGCCGTCGGCTCGATCGGTCCACAATGGACTTGCCGGTTGCCGCGGCATGACGATCCGGTGGCGCACGGCTTCCCCGCCGTGCGCGGCCCGCGCGGCGGGGTCCGTCGCGCGGGCCGCGCCGCGCTCACCAGGGTTGCCGCGGCGGTCCGCCGGCGAACGGCGGAACCGCCCCTCACCGATGTCACTCGAACGAGTGAACCCCTCCGGGTGCGCCGCAGGTCGCGCCGCGTCCGGGTGGCGCGACGAGCACGCACCCGCCCGGCCGGCGGGGTCACCCGACCCGGTCACCGGCGGACCGCGCCGACGCCACCACCCCCGGCCGACCCGCCCGCCCGGCCCGCCGGCGACTTCCGACGCGGGCTCGCATCCCTTGATCCCCAAGGGTTTTGGCGGCGTGCTTCTGTCGGTACCCCCGTGTAGCGTCGATTCGACCAGGATGATCACGGGGAGTACGTCATGACTGCTGTCCGTAACACCCCGCCGCCGGGGCCCACCCCGGCGGTCTTCCGCGACCGCGCGGAGGCCGAGGCATACGTCGCGTCCGTCTGCTTCAAGCACGGACCGCCCCGGCTGCTCGGCGTCGAACTCGAATGGACCGTCCACCACCGCGAAGACCCGGCGAAACCCCTCGACCGCGACGCGCTCGCCGCGGCACTGGGCAGGCACGCGCCACCCACGCTCGTCCCCGACAGCCCCCAGCAGCCGCTGCCGGGGGGCACGCCCCTCACCGTCGAACCAGGCGGCCAGGTCGAGATCTCCACCCCGCCCAGCGGCTCGTTGACCGACCTGCTCAAGACCGTCGCGGCGGACGTCGACCACCTCACCGGCCTCCTCGAACCCGCCGGACTCGTCCTCGGGCACCGGGGCGCCGACCCGCACCGCCCACCGCGCAGACTGCTCCGCGTACCCCGCTACGCGGCGATGGAGCACGCCTTCGCGCCGCTCGGGCCCGAGGGCATCACGATGATGTGCAGCACCGCCGGGCTCCAGGTCTGCCTCGACCTCGGCCACCGCGAGGACCTCGCCGCCCGCTGGGCCGCCGTCCACGCGCTCGGGCCCGTCCTCACCGCGCTGTTCGCGAACTCGCCCGGCGTCGGCGGCAGGCGCACGGACTGGGCCACCGCCCGGATGCGCGCCCTGTACGCCACCGACCCCGTCCGGACCCGGCCGGGGGCGGTGTGCGCCGACCCGGCGGCGGCGTGGGCGCGCCGCATCGTCGACTCGCCGGTGATCGTGGTGCGCAGGCCGGGCTCGGACTGGCTGCCGCGGCACCGGTTCACGTTCGCCGAGTGGATCGACGGCGCGCTGGGCACCGGGCCGACCAGCGACGACCTCGACTACCACCTGACGCTCCAGTTCCCGCCGGTCCGCCCGCGCGGGTACCTGGAGGTCCGGTACCTCGACACGCCGCGCCACGGCGGCTGGGTCGCGCCGGTCGTGCTGCTGGCCGCGCTGTTCAGCGACCGGTCCCTGGTCGACGCGGTGCTGGCGGCCACCCGCGCCGCGGCGAACCGCTGGCTGGCGGCGGCCCGCTACGGCCTGCGCGACCCGGTGCTCGCCCGCGCGGCGCGCGACGTGGTCGAGCTGGGCTGCGCGGCGCTGCGCGCCACCGACCTGTCGGTCGGCCAGACCGACGCCATCGCCGAGGAACTGCACCGCACGCTCGCCGAGCAGACCGGAGGGTCCCGTCCATGACCGGCATCGACCACGACACCGCGGTGGAGGACCTCCGCGACCACCTCGCCGCCCAGCTCACCAGGGCCCGGCGGCGCAGCACCGCGCTCACCGGGGCGGTGGACGACCACGACCTGGTGCGCCAGCACTCGGAGCTGATGTCCCCGCTGGTGTGGGACCTCGCCCACATCGGCAACCAGGAGGAGCTCTGGCTGGTCCGCGACGTCGGCGGGCGCGAACCGGTGCGGCAGGACATCGACGAGCTGTACGACGCCTTCAAGCACGCCCGCGCGGCCCGGCCGGAACTGCCGCTGCTCGGCCCGGCCGAGGCCCGCGGGTACGTGGGCGAGGTGCGGGACAAGGTGCTCGACGTGCTGGCGGCCAGCCCGCTGGAGGGCCGCCGGCTGCTCGACCGCGGGTTCGCGTTCGGGATGATCGTGCAGCACGAGCAGCAGCACGACGAGACCATGCTGGCCACCCACCAGCTCCGCGTCGGTCCGCCGGTGCTGGACGCGCCGCCACCGCCGCGCGGCGGCCCGGTCGGCCCGGCCGAGGTGCTGGTGCCCGCCGGCCCGTTCACGATGGGCACCTCCACCGAGGCGTGGGCGCTGGACAACGAGCGGCCCGCGCACCGGGCGTCCACCGGGGCGTTCCACATCGACACCACCCCGGTGACCAACGCCGCCTACGCCGAGTTCATCGCCGACGGCGGCTACCGCGACCCGCGCTGGTGGTCCGAGGCGGGCTGGGCGCACGTGCGCGCGGCGTCCCTCGTCGCGCCGCGGTTCTGGGCGCGCGAGGGCGACCGGTGGTTCCGCACCGCGTTCGGCGTCACCGCGCCGGTCGTGCCGGACCAGCCGGTCGTGCACGTCTGCTACCACGAGGCCGAGGCGTACGCGAAGTGGGCGGGCAAGCGGCTCCCGACCGAGGTCGAGTGGGAGAAGGCGGCCCGGTTCGACCCGGCCACCGGCCGGTCCCGGCGCTACCCGTGGGGCGACGAGGAGCCGACCGGCCTGCACGCCAACCTGGGGCAGCGGCACCTGTCGCCGGCGCCGGTCGGCGCGTACCCGGCGGGCGCGTCGCCGCTGGGCGTGCACCAGCTGATCGGCGACGTGTGGGAGTGGACCAGCTCCGACTTCCGCGGCTACGTCGGGTTCGAGGTGTTCCCGTACGCCGAGTACTCGCAGGTGTTCTTCGGCCCCGACTACAAGGTGCTGCGCGGCGGGTCGTTCGGCACCGACGAGGCGGTGGCGCGGTCGACGTTCCGCAACTGGGACTACCCGATCCGGCGGCAGATCTTCGCCGGGTTCCGGTGCGCGCGGGACGCGGAGCCGGGGGAGAGCGCCTGACGTGTGCCGTCACTTGGGTTACCTCGGCCCCGCCGTGCCCGTCGCGGCGCTGCTGCACGACCCGCCGCACTCGCTGCTGCGGCAGTCGTACCGACCGCGGGACATGCGCGGCGGCGGCACGGTCAACGTGGACGGCTACGGCGTGGGCTGGTACCCCGCGCCGGGCGGTCCGGCGGTGCGCTACCGCCGGACCGGGACCCTCTGGTCGGACGGGAACCTGGCCGCGCTGAGCCGGGTCCTCGTCTCCGGCGCGGTGCTCGCCGCCGTCCGGTCCGCCACCGCCGGCATGCCGGTGGTGGAGACCGCGTGCGCGCCGTTCACCGACGGGCGGTGGCTGTTCAGCCACAACGGCCGGGTCGCCGACTGGCCCGGCTCGGTGGCCGACCTGGCGAAGTCCCTGCCGGTCACCGACCTGCTCACCCTGGACGCGCCCACCGACGCGGCGCTGCTGTGGGCGCTGGTCCGGGCGCGCCTGGCCACCGCGCCGCCGACCGAGGCCGTCGCGTCGGTGGTGCGCGACGTGGCCGCCGCCGCGCCGGGATCGCGGCTCAACCTCCTGCTCACCGACGGGACCGTGCTCGTCGGCACCACCTGGACGCACTCGCTGTGGGTGCGCGCCACCGCCGACGCGGTGACGGTGTCCTCCGAGCCGCTGGACGACGACCCGCTGTGGCGGGAGGTGCCCGACCGGCACGTCGTGACGGCCGGACCCGCGCCGGGGCAGACCATCACCGTGGACGTCCGACCGATGGGGAGACCATGACCGAGCCAGTGCTGGACGTGCACCTGACCCCGGAGGACGCGGCGAGCGCGCTCCGGGCGGAGGCCAGGGCGGGGCTCACCGCGCCGCGCAAGTGGGTCTCCCCGAAGTGGTTCTACGACGCGGTGGGCAGCGGGCTGTTCGAGGAGATCACGCGCCTGCCCGAGTACTACCCGACCCGCGTTGAGCGGGAGATCCTGGTCGCGCGGGCGGACGAGATCGCCCGCACCACCGGCGCGCACGCGCTGGTGGAGCTGGGCTCCGGGTCGTCGGAGAAGACGCGGCTGCTGCTGGACGCGCTGCGCGCCCACGGCACGCTGCGCGAGTTCGTGCCGCTGGACGTCTCGGCCGCCGCCCTGACCGACGCGGCCCGGCGGGTCACGGCCGCCTACCCCGGCCTGCGGGTGCACGGCGTGGTCGGCGACTTCACCGAGCACCTCGGGCTGCTGCCGGGCGCGCCGCCCCGGCTGGTGGCGTTCCTCGGCGGCACCATCGGCAACCTCATCCCCGAGGAGCGGGAGAAGTTCCTCACCTCCGTGCGGGACGTGCTGGAGCCGGGTGAGTGGCTGCTGCTGGGCACCGACCTGGTCAAGGACCCCGAGGTGCTGGTGCGGGCCTACGACGACGCGCGCGGCGTCACGGCCGAGTTCAACCGCAACGTGCTCCGGGTGCTCAACCGGGAGCTGGGCGCGGACTTCGACGAGCTGGCGTTCCGGCACGTGGCGCTGTGGAACCCGGAGCAGGAGTGGATCGAGATGCGGCTGCGGGCGTCCCGCCCCGTGCGGGCGCACGTCGCCGCGCTCGGGCTGGACGTCGAGTTCGCCGAGGGGGAGGAGCTGCGCACCGAGGTGTCGGCGAAGTTCCGGCGCGAGGGAGTGGCCCGCGAGCTGACCGCCGCCGGGTTCGAGCTCCACCGCTGGTGGACCGACCCCGGGGAGCGGTTCGCGCTGTCCCTCGCGCGCGTCGTGGGCTGAACGGACGCGCGGAAACCCTCCGTTCTGCGGGTGTTCCGGCGCGGCGCGGGATGGGAGCCTCGCGCGACGACGCCGTGGTACGACGAGGGGCGGCGTCGCGGACGTGAGGAGCACACACCGTGAAGCTTGGCAGCAGAGCGCTGGTCGTCGCGATGGTCCTGGGCACCGCCGTGTCCGGCCTCGCGGCGACCGGCACCGCGATCGCCCTGGACGCGCAGGGCGCCGCACCGGTGCGGTGGACGAAGTGCGCGGACGACGTGCTGGCGTCGATACCCGAGCCGCAGCGCGCGCGGGTGAGCTGCGCCCAGCACCCCGTGCCGCTGGACCACCGCAAGCCGCGCGGCGAGCGGATCACGCTCGCGCTGATGAAGTCGCCGGCCACCGACCAGGCCAACCGCATCGGCTCGTTGTTCCTCAACCCGGGCGGCCCCGGCGGCGCGGGACTGCGGTACGCCGCGTACGGCAGCTCGTTCTTCCAGCCGGAGGTCATGGCGCGGTTCGACCTGATCGGGTTCGACCCGCGCGGCGTGGGCCGCAGCTCGCCGCTGCGCTGCTTCGAGACCCAGGAGGAGGCCGACGCGGTCTTCGGCCGCATGTCGTCCATCCCCGTCACGCGCGCCGAGATCCGCGACACCATGCGCGCCACCGAGGACTACACCGACGCGTGCCGGCGCACCGCCGGACCGCTGCTGGCGCACATGTCCACCGAGGACGTGGCGCGCGACCTCGACCTGCTGCGCCAGGGCGTCGGCGACCGGACGCTGAACTACGTCGGCTTCTCCTACGGCACGCTGCTCGGCGCGACCTACGCCAACGTGTTCCCGCACCGGTCGCGGGCGCTGGTGCTGGACGGCAACGTCGACCCGGCGCTGCGCACCTCCAACGGCGCGGAGTACGACCGGCAGCGCGCGCAGGGCTTCGAACTCGCGCTCGACGCGTTCCTGAAGCGGTGCGACGCCGAGGGCGACAAGTGCGCCTACAGCGACGGCGACCCGCGCGCCAAGTTCGACGAGGTGCGCGACGCGCTGCGCAAGGGGCCGATCACCCTGCCGTCCGGCGAGGTCGTCACGCACGCGGGCTACGTCGGCCGGGTGACCAGCGACCTGTACGCGCCGGCGCGGTTCAAGGCGCTGGCCGCCTGGTTGCAGGCGATCTACGGCGTGCTGCACCCGTCGGCCGCGCTGTCCGCGCAGGAGGTGCCGGCGCCGACGCCGCCGCTGGCGAACAAGCACGGCCTGGCCGACGTCCGGGCGGGCGTCGCGGGTGACGCCGAGTACCTGGCCGACGACTCGTACTACGGCGTGAACTGCACCGACAAGCCGTTCGTGCGGGTGCCGGAGCTGTTCCCGGCGCTGGCGGCGAAGTGGGAGCGGGAGTCGCCCACGTTCGGTCGGCAGCAGGCGGCGGCCGACCTGCTGACCTGCGCGTCGTGGCCGGTGCGGCACCCGGACCGGTACGCGGGCCCGTGGCACCGGCACACGCCGAACCCGGTCCTGGTGGTGGGCAACTACTACGACCCGGCGACGCAGTACAAGTTCTCCCAGCGCATGGCCCGCCAACTGGGCAACGCGCGACTGCTCACCGTGGACGCGTTCGGGCACTGCATCCTGGGCGACAGCGCCGGCGTCGACACCGCCGTGACCGACTACCTGGTGAACCTCAAGGCGCCGGCCAACGGCCAGGTCTTCCAGCCCAACACCCAACCGTTCTGACCGCAGGTGCGGCGGGCACCCACAACCCGCCGCACCCCCGCCCTACACCCGGTCGCCCCCCGGACGACGGCCTCTCGACCTCCGGCCTCCGGTCCCTCTCACCCCCGACCCCCGCGCCGCGAGGCCGCCGTCGGGGTGTCGCGCCTCATTTCCCGCCGATCACGCTTTTCGATCGGCGGGAAATCAGGCGCGATGGCCCGACCACAGGGCGGCCGAGCCCGCCGTCTGCGAAGCAGCGGCAATCAAACACCGTTCACCATCTTCCGCAGCACGTACTGCATGATGCCGCCGTTGCGGTAGTAGTCCGCCTCACCGGGGGTGTCGATGCGGACGACCGCGTCGAACTCCACCTTCGAGCCGTCCTCCTTCGTGGCCACCACGTGCACCGTGCGCGGCGTCTCGCCGTCGTTCAGCGCGGTGATGCCGGTGAAGTCGAACGTCTCCGTGCCGTCCAGGCCGAGGTCCGCCGCCGAGGAGCCGGCGGGGAACTGGAGCGGCAGGACGCCCATGCCGATCAGGTTGGAGCGGTGGATGCGCTCGAACGACTCGGCGATCACGGCCCGCACGCCCAACAGCGACGTGCCCTTGGCCGCCCAGTCGCGCGACGAGCCCGAGCCGTACTCCTTGCCCGCCAGCACGACCAGCGGCACGCCCGCCTCGGCGTAGGCGACCGACGCGTCGTAGATGGTCGTCTGCTCGCCGCCGGCCAGGAAGTTGCGCGTGTAGCCGCCCTGCACGCCCTGGCCGTTGTTCTCGTCGGCCAGGAGCAGGTTGCGCAGGCGGATGTTCGCGAACGTGCCGCGGATCATCACCTCGTGGTTGCCGCGCCGCGAGCCGTAGGAGTTGAAGTCCTTGCGCTCCACGCCGTGCTCGGTGAGGTACTTGCCCGCGGGCGAGTCGACCTTGATCGCGCCGGCCGGCGAGATGTGGTCGGTGGTGACCGAGTCGCCCAGCAGGGCCAGCACGCGCGCGCCGGAGATCTCGGTGACCGGCTTGGGCTCCATCTCCATGCCCTCGAAGTACGGGGGCTTGCGCACGTAGGTGGACTGCGCGTCCCACTCGAAGGTCTTGCCGGTCGGGGTGGGCAGCGACTGCCAGCGCTGGTCGCCCGCGAACACGTCCGCGTAGCCCTTGGTGAAGCCCTCCGGCGAGATCGCCGACGCGACGACCTCGGAGATCTCCTGCGGCGACGGCCAGATGTCGGACAGGTACACCGGCTTGCCGTCCTGGTCGGTGCCCAGCGGCTCGGTGGTGATGTCCTTGTCCATCGAACCGGCCAGCGCGTAGGCCACCACCAGCGGCGGCGACGCCAGGTAGTTCATCTTGATGTCCGGGTTGATCCGGCCCTCGAAGTTCCGGTTGCCCGACAGCACGGACACCGCGGCGAGGTCGCCCTGGGCGATGCCCGCCGAGATCTCGTCCTGGAGCGGACCGGAGTTGCCGATGCACGTGGTGCAGCCGTAGCCGACCAGGTGGAAGCCCAGCTTCTCCAGGTACGGCAGCAGGCCCGCGCGCTCGTAGTAGTCCATGACGACCTTGGAGCCCGGCGCGAGGGTGGTCTTCACCCACGGCTTGCGCTCCAGGCCCTTCTCCACGGCCTTCTTCGCCAGCAGCGCCGCGCCGATCATCACCGACGGGTTGGACGTGTTGGTGCACGAGGTGATCGCCGCGATCGCGACCGCGCCGTGGTCCAGCTCGAACTCCGCGCCGTCCACGGTGACCTTCACCGGGTTGGACGGGCGGCCCTCCGCGCCCTCGGCGGCGGAGTGGAAGACGCGCGGCGCGCCGCCCGCGTCGCCGTCGGCCACCGACACCGGGTCGCTGGCCGGGAAGGTCTCCTCGACGGCCTTGTCCACGTTGGACTTGGTGCTGTCCTCGGTGTGCGACACGTACGCGCCCAGCGCCTGGCGGAACGCGGCCTTGGCCGCGGTCAGCTCGATGCGGTCCTGGGGGCGCTTGGGGCCGGCGATCGACGGCACGACCGTCGACAGGTCCAGCTCCAGCGTCTCCGAGTAGGCCGGCTCGCGCGCCGGGTCGTGCCAGAGGCCCTGCTCCTTGGCGTACGCCTCGACCAGCGCGAGCTGGTCGGCGGAGCGGCCGGTCAGCTTCAGGTAGTCGATGGTCTCGGCGTCGATCGGGAAGATCGCGCAGGTGGAGCCGAACTCGGGGCTCATGTTGC
This sequence comes from Saccharothrix australiensis, assembly GCF_003634935.1. NCBI lineage: Bacteria > Bacillati > Actinomycetota > Actinomycetes > Pseudonocardiales > Pseudonocardiaceae > Saccharothrix > Saccharothrix australiensis. Next base: position 5,519,098 of record NZ_RBXO01000001.1, on the reverse strand, counting down.
CGATGGTGGCGCGGTTGGCCAGCGGCACCGCGCCCACGCCGGAGCCGTAGAACTCGACGAACTTGCCGACCACGCCGTGCTGCCGCAGCATCTCGGTGATGGTCAGCACGAGGTCGGTGGCGGTCGCGCCGGCGGGCAGCTCGCCGTGCAGCTTGAAGCCGACGACGCGCGGGATCAGCATGGACACCGGCTGGCCGAGCATGGCGGCCTCGGCCTCGATGCCGCCGACGCCCCAGCCCAGGACGCCGATGCCGTTGACCATGGTGGTGTGCGAGTCGGTGCCGACCAGCGTGTCCGGGTACGCCTGGCCGTTGCGGACCATCACGACCCGCGCCAGGTGCTCGATGTTCACCTGGTGCACGATGCCGGTGCCCGGCGGGACGACCTTGAACTCGTCGAACGCGGTCTGGCCCCAGCGCAGGAACTGGTAGCGCTCCTTGTTGCGCTCGTACTCCAGGTCGACGTTCAGCTCGAACGCGTCCGGGCGGCCGAAGATGTCGGCGATCACGGAGTGGTCGATGACCAGCTCGGCGGGCGCGAGCGGGTTGACCTTCGTCGGGTCGCCGCCCAGCTGGGTGACGGCTTCGCGCATGGTGGCCAGGTCGACCACGCAGGGCACGCCGGTGAAGTCCTGCATCACGACGCGGCCGGGCGTGAACTGGATCTCCGTGTCCGGCTCGGCGGACGGGTTCCAGCCGCCCAGCGCGCGCACGTGGTCGGCGGTGATGTTCACGCCGTCCTCGGTGCGCAGCAGGTTCTCCAGCAGGATCTTCAAGCTGTACGGCAGACGCTCGGCGCCCTCGACGGCGCCCAGGCGGAACACCTCGTACGAGGCGTCCCCCACGGTGAGCGTGCCGCGGGCGCCGAAGCTGTCCTTGCTGGTGCCTCCGGTGCCGGCAGGCACGGGCATCCCTGGTCCAGTCACGTGAAACTCCATCTGGTGACGCGCAGAGTCGGTTGGGAACTGCTGGTGAGTCTTCCGCACCCTGCGGTGCGGCGCCCTCTCGACCTAAACAGTACGCGTGTCCTGTATTCCGCTTCAACCCGGCCCCACCGGGTACCGGGCATCATCACACCCGTGGTGCGACTTGATCGAATCGGCAAGCGGTACGGCCGCGGTCCGTGGGTGCTGAGGGACGTCTCGCTGACCGTCGCGCCCGGCGAGGTCGTGGTGGCGAGCGGCGGCAACGGGGCGGGGAAGTCCACCCTGCTGCGCATCGCGGCCGGGTTGACCCGACCCACGTCCGGGCGGGTCGACCGGCCGGCGTCCGTCGGCTACGTGCCCGAGCGGTTCCCGCCGGACGTCCGGCTGTCGGCGCGCGGCTACCTGCGCCACCTGGCGGCCGTGCGCGGCGTCCCCGCGCGGTGGGACCTGGTCGAGGCGCTGGGCTTCGTCGGCGACCCGGACGCGCCGATGACGACCCTGTCCAAGGGCAACACGCAGAAGGTCGCGCTGGCGCAGGCGCTGGCGGCGCGGGACCTGCTGGTGCTCGACGAGCCGTGGTCCGGCCTCGACGCCGCCGCGGGCGCGGTGCTCGCCGACCTGGTCACCGCGGGCGGGGTGGCCGCGCTGCTCACCGACCACCACGGCCACGACCTGCCCGGCGCGCGCGAGTTCCCGCTCGGCGCGGCGCGCGGCGGTGTGGTGATCGAGCTGGACCGGGTGGGCGGGCGGTTCGACGACGTGCGCTCGCTGGACGGCGTGCTCGCGGCGCGGGCCGTCGGCGGCGGCGCGCGGGTGGAGGTCGAGCCGGCGTTCAGCGACCTGGTGCTGGCCGAGGCGCTGCGGCTGGGCTGCTCGGTGCGGAGCGTGCGGTCGTGACGGCGCTGGTGCGGTACCTGCTGGCCGACCTGCTGCGCACCCAGCGCCACCTGCCCCCGCTGCTGGTGTACGCGGTGGTGTTGGCCCTGTTCAACGCGGGCGACGCCGGTCCGCCGCCGTCCTCCTACGCCGGGTCGTGCGCGTTCCTCTGCCCGGTGGCGGCGTGGCTGACCATCGTCGTCACGACCGCCGAGGACCCGGTGCGGCGGGAGGTCACCGTCGTGGCGGCGGGCGGCTGGGGCCCGGCGCAGGCGGCGGTGACCGCGCTGTCCTGCCTGGTGGTGACCGCCGTGGCGCTGATGGCGACCTTCGTGCCCGTGCTGACCCAGTCCCGGCCGCACCCGCCGGCCGTGGTCGCGCTCGGGTTCGCCGCGCTGCTGGTCTGCGGGCTCGTCGGGGTGGGTGTGGGCGTGCTGTGCGGCCGACCCGTCGTCACCCGGCCGGGCTGGTCCGTGCCCGCCGCCGCGGCGCTGCTGCTGCCCGCGTACCTGTTCGGCCGGACGCCGCCGATCGGCAACGTGCTGGGCGCGCTCGGCCACGACACCGGTCTCGGCGGCGACCTGGTGGTGTCCGGCGTCTGCGCGGTCGTGCTGGTGGTGGGCGCGACGCTGGTGGCGCGGGTCGTCGGGGCCCGGCGGAACTGACCGGCGATCCCCGCCGTAGTGCGGCACCGTGCGGGGCGTGCGGTGCCATGAGGGGGCGGGGTGCCGCTTGCCGCCCGGTGTGCCCCCGACACCGTGCCGGGTCGACCGCGTCGGTCGTGTCCGGCATCCCGATTTCCAGGTGGTGTCGGTGACCGACCTGCGCCGAACCCCGCCGGAAGGAGTCCGGCGGGGTTCGGTGGTCACGGTGGAGGAGTTCCGGCGCGACCTACTTCGCGAGCTTGAGCAGCTCGTCGATGTCCTTCGGCTGGAGACCGCGCAGCAGCGTCAGGAAGATCTCGCTGTAGCTGCGGATCGGGCTCACGTACCACTTGCCGTCCACCTCGGTGGCGACGACGCCGATGCCGTCCTTGAGCACCTGCGCGCCGATCCGGCCGATCACGTCCACGGCGGCGGGCGGGACGGCCCGGCCGCCCTGCTGCTCCGCCAGCTGCGCGATCTCGTCCGCGCACAGCCGCTGCGAGCCGCCCTGGACCTTGACGTTGTAGCAGTCGCCGTCGCGGCCGAGCTCGACCTTGTCGCCCTGGACCTCCAGGACCAGCTTGCGGATGGTGAGCTGCTTGCCGCCCTGCACGTCCTTGGTGTCGGTCGCCAGCTCCAGCACCTTCGCGCCGGTCGCGGGCACCCGGCCGACCTGGTCGAGGATCACCGGGCCGACGTCCTGGAGCACGCCCATCTCGTCCGGCGGCAGCAGGGCGATGACGCCCTTGAGGTCACCGGAGAGCGCCTTGTCCACGAGGCCCTTGGCCGCGGCCTCCGGCGAGTCCGCGCCGGCCGGCGCGATGCCCTGCGCGGGCCACTTGAGGTCCTCTTCCTCCAACGCGGCGTGCGCGAGCGTGTAGAACAGCGACGGGTACCACTCGTCGCCGATCTTGATCGTCGCGATGCCGATCGGCTTGCCCTTGCGCTTGTCCTTCTCCTTGGCGAAGTCCAGCGTCTCGGTCTCCGGCGCCTGGTCCAGCTTCGCGCCCAGCGCCTTGACCAGCTTGTCGGTCAGCGGGATCTGCTTGACGTCGGAGGTGACCGTGATCCTGCCCTCGACCACCTTGTTGATGGTGAGGCGGTCGTTGACCTTCTCGGCGGCGGCCTCGTCGAACTTGATGCCCTCGCTCTTGATCTGGACGCCGCTGATCTTCTGCGGGTCGGCGTCCTTCTTCAGGATCTCCAGCCGCTTGGCCTCGTTGACGGTGGCCTCGGTGTAGTCCTTGCTCAGCTTCGCCTCGGCGGGCGCCAGGCCGTTCATGATGCCGAGGACGTCACCGCTGCCCAACGCGCTGAGCAGGTTGTTCGCCGCGGTCTGCGGGGTGTCCGAGCCGGCCGCGACCGAGTCGGAGCTGCGCAGCGCGCGCACGGTGAAGAACGTGCCCGCCGCCAGCACGAGGACGGCCACGATCGCCGTGATCACCAGGCCGGTGCGCTTCTTCTTGGGCGGCTCGCCGCCCGCGTAGCCGTAGGGCGGCTGGCCGAACGGCGGCTGGCCGCCGAACTGCTGGCCGCCGAACTGCTGGCCCTGCTGCTGGAAGCCCTGCGGCCCCGTCTGCGGGAAGCCCTGCTGGGGCTGCCCGCCGGTCTGCGGGAACCCCTGCGGGCCGGTCTGCGGGTGGCCCTGCTGGGGCTGCGGGCCGGTCTGCGGGTAGCCCTGCTGCGGGAAGCCCTGCTGGGGCCCGCCCTGCTGGGGCTGACCGTACGGGTTGTGCTGCGGCGGCCATTCGCCTCCGCCGCCACCTGGGTGACTCACGGTGCTCCTCCTGGACTGATCACGGTGCGGGTTTCGCGGTGAGCACGGTGATCGCACCCGCGATCCCCAGCACGGCACCACCGAGGGTTACCACCGGCCCGGTCGGGTTGATCCCGACGAGCGACCCCTCGTTGCCCCCTTGGACGGCGGCAAGGGCCGCCACCGTTCCCGCAATCGTGCCAAAGAGGAGCGCGGCGCAGGAGGCGATCCGCGGAAGTCGCACCAGCCACAGCACCACGCAGCACACGGCCAACGGGGTGAGCGCGACCCAGACACCCCGCACCACCTCGCCGGACAGCCCGTCCAACCCCGCGAAACCACGCAGCGCGAGCACCTCGTAACTGTCCCTCGTGACCGATCCGGAACGCAGCCACGGCAGGAACGCGCCCACCACCGCTGTGATCAAGCCGACAACGCCGATCCCGGCACCCCATGTCCTGCGCACGCGGCCATGCTCGCAAACGGGCGCCGTGCGATGGTGGGTGCATGGACGCGCGGGAGGCGATGGCGGGCGCGCGGCGCGTCACGGTGCTCACCGGCGCGGGCGTGTCGACGGAGTCGGGCATCCCGGACTTCCGGGGGCCCGAGGGCCCGCGGACGTCGCTCGGGCGGGAGTTCGCGGTGGCCGACTACCTGACCGACGCGGCCGTGCGGCGGGTGGTGTGGCGGGCGAGGCTGCGGCACCCGATGTGGACGGCCGAGCCGAACGCCGCGCACTTCGCCCTGGTGGACCTCCAGCGCGCCGGGCGCGTGCGGGCGCTGCTGACGCAGAACGTGGACGGGCTGCACCAGCGGGCCGGCTCGTCGCCCGTGGTCGAGCTGCACGGGTCGCTGGCCGGGACGGTGTGCGCGGACTGCGGCGCGCCGGGCGCGATGAGCGCGGCGCTGGACCGCGTGCGCGCGGGCGAGGACGACCCGGCCTGCCCGGTGTGCGGCGGGGTGCTGTGCGCGACGACGGTCGCGTTCGGGCAGGAGTTGGACCCCGGCGTGGTGCGGTCGGCGCGGTCGGCGGCGGTGGACTGCGACCTGATGCTGGTGGCCGGGACGTCGCTGCTGGTGGAACCGGCGGCGGGCCTGGTCGGGCTGGCGGCGCGGGCGGGCGCGGCCGTGGTGATCTGCAACCGGGAGCCCACGCCGTACGACGGGGTGGCGACGGCGGTCGTGCGCGGCCCGGTGGGCGAGTCGCTGCCGGAACTGGTGGCGGTGCCGGTGGTCGCGTCCGGGCCGGTGCGCACGTGGGGCGACCCCAGCACCTGGTGACCCGACGCGCACGAGGGGCACGTTGGGTACCCGGCGACCAGCGGACGACCCGGAGATCCCGCCGGACATCCGATGACCGGTGGGGTGATCGGGGTGGACCCCGCCGCCGCGAGGTGACCTGTTCGGAGTCGTCGGGTCGCGGTGAGTAGCCGAGGTCGGCTTCGGTCGATAACGTCGACGCGCATGCGGGTACCCCTCACCGTCGCCGACTTCCTCGACCGCGCCGCGCAGGTCTTCGCCGACACCACCGCCACCGTGGACGAGCCGGACCAGCCCGCCGTCCCGGTGCCCACCACCACCTACGGGCAGCTCGCCGACCGCGTCCGCGCGTGGCAGGCCGGGCTCGACGCGCTGGGCGTCGGCGAGGGCGAACGGGTCGCCGTCGTCAGCCCCAACTCGGCGCGGCTGCTCGAACTCCTGCACGCCGTCCCCGCGTCGGGGCGGATCTGCGTGCCGGTGAACTTCCGCCTGCGGCCCGACGAGGTGTCCTACATCGTCGAGCACAGCGGCGCGTCGGTCCTGCTGGTCGATCCGGGGCTGGACCTCGACGGCGTCACCGCCCGCCACCGCTTCACGCTCGGCGCGGAGAGCGACGGGCTGCTGCGGTTCGACACCGAGCCCCGGCCGTGGTCCGCGCCGGACGAGGACGCCACCGCCACCGTCAACTACACGTCCGGCACGACGGCGCGGCCCAAGGGCGTCCGGCTGACGCACCGCAACCTCTGGCTCAACGCCGTCACCTTCGCCATGCACACCCGCGCCTGGGAGCGCGACGTCTACCTGCACGTGCTGCCCATGTTCCACTGCAACGGCTGGGGGATGCCGTTCGCGCTGGCCGGTGTCGGCGCGCCCCAGGTGGTGCTGCGCAAGGTCGACGGCGCGGAGATCCTGCGCCGGGTCCGCGACCACGGCGTCACGCTGCTGTGCGGCGCGCCCGCCGTGTGGAACGCCGTGCTCGACGCCGCGCGGACCTGGGACGGCGAGATCCCCGGCCGCGGCCGGGTGCGGGTCGTGTGCGCGGGCGCGCCGCCGCCCAGCCGCACCATCGCCCGCGTGACCGCCGAACTGGGCTGGGAGTTCACCCAGCTCTACGGGCTGACCGAGACGTCGCCGCTGCTCACCTTCAACCGGACCCGGCCGGGCGACGACGACCTGCCCCCGGAGGAGCGGGCGCGCAAGCTGTCGCGCGCGGGCGCGCCCGGTCTCGGCGTGCGGCTGCGGGTCGACGCCGACGGCGAGGTGCTGGCCCGCTCGAACGTCGTCATGGCCGGCTACTGGGACGACCCGGAGGCCACCGCCGCGGCGGTCCGGGACGGCTGGTTCCACACCGGCGACGGCGGCGCGCTCGACGACGAGGGGCACCTCACGATCTCCGACCGCCGCAAGGACGTGATCATCACCGGCGGCGAGAACGTCTCGTCGATCGAGGTGGAGGACGTCCTGTGCGCCCACCCCGCCGTGGCCGAGGCGGCGGTGATCGGCGTGCCGCACGACCGGTGGGGCGAGACGGTCAAGGCGCTGGTCGTGCTCGCCGACGGCGCGGCGGCCGGGGAGGCCGAGCTGGTGGCCCACTGCAAGGCCCGGCTGGCCGGCTTCAAGGCGCCCACGTCGGTCGAGTTCCGCGACGCCATCCCGCGCACCGCCACGGGCAAGGTCCAGAAGTTCCGGCTGCGCGAGCCCTACTGGTCGGGACGGGCGCGGAAAGTCAACTAAGAGTGGGTTTGAAACCTCCCCTGTGACCCATGTGGCTGAAGTTCTTGCAGGGTCAATTGGAAACCCTGGTGCACGAGTGGCACAGTGCGGAACGTGATCGGATGACGCCATTCGGTGCAATCCGGGATGGGCCGAGCGGGTGGGGAGGCGGGTGTTCGTGGCTCGTTGGGTGATCATGGTGGTCGCGGCGGCACTGCTGCTCCCCGGCGCGGCCGCGGCGGTGCCGCCACCGCCGCCCAACCCCGGTGACGACGCGATCGAGGCGGGTCGGGAGCAGGTCGACGCGAAGGCCGCGCTGGTCGGCGAGCTGACCGGGCGGCTCACCGAGGCGGAGGCCCGGTTGCGGCGCCTCGACGACGACGTGGCGTTCAAGCTGGAACTCGCGAACAAGGCCCGCGTGGACCTGGAGGCGGCGCGCGACGTGGCCGCGCGGGCCAGGCGGGACGCCGACGCGACGCGCGCCGCGGCCGACGCCGCCGGCCGCGCGGTGGAGGAGGCGCGCCAGGCGCTGGACCGGTTCGCCGCCGCGAGCTTCGAGCAGGGCAGCACCATCGGGTCGCTGTCGGCGTACTTCGGCGCGACCGGCCCGGAGGACCTGCTGGCCCGCGCGCAGCTGCTGGCCGCGGTCGGCGGCGCGGGCCTGGACGTGCTCGACGAGGTGGAGCGCGCCAGGGCGGAGCAGGCCAACACCGACTCCGCCGCCCGCGCCGCGCTGGACCTCGCCGACCGCGAGGAGGACGCGGCCGAGCAGGCCGAGGCCGACGCCGAGGCGGCCCGCGCGGCGGCCGCGCGGGCGCGGTCCGAGCAGGCCGGGCAGGCGGCGGCGATCCGGGACGAGAAGACCGGGGTCGAGGGCGAGCTGGCGCGGGCGCTGGAGGCCGTCGAGGGGCTGGAGGGCCAGCGCGCCCAGTACCGGCGGTGGCTGGACGACAAGCGCCGCGAGGACGAGGAGGCCGCCCGGCAGGCCGCGTTGAGCGCCGCGCCCGCGCCCGCCCCGGACCGCCCGGTCGCGGCCCCGCCCGCCGTCGTCGTCGGCGACGGCGGCGTGGAGACCGTCGTCGCCCGCGCGATGCAGCACCTCGGTGTGCGCTACTCGTGGGGCGGCGGGAACTACGACGGGCCGACGGTCGGCATCCCCGACGGCGGCGTGGCCGACTCGTTCGGGGACTACTACAGCGTCGGGTTCGACTGCTCGGGCCTGATGATGCACGCGTTCGCGGGCGTCGGGATCTTCCTGCCGCACTACAGCGGCTACCAGTACAACGCGGGCCGCAAGGTGCCGCTCGGGGAGGCCCGGCGCGGCGACATGCTGTTCTGGGGACCCGGCGGCGGCACGCACGTCGCGCTCTACCTCGGCGGCGGGATGATGATCGAGGCGCCGTACTCGGGCTCGTCGGTCCGCATCGCGCCCGTCCGGTACGGCGGGATCATGCCGTACGCCACGCGCCTGCTCTGACCGCCGCCGCGGTGCCCGGCGCGCCCGCGTGGCGGCCCGGTGAAGATCCCCTTGACCAGGGGATTCAAGAATCAGTCAACAAACGCGTCGCCCTCGCCGGGCATCCTCGTCCCTGCGGTCGCCGCCGCGGGGAAGCGGGGCGGCGGCATCGCGGGGCATCCGCGGGGGGTGGGGATGCCGCGCGATCGCGTCACCTCGGGGGGTCGAGGGGCGTCGTCGGGAGCGTCCGCAGCTCCCGACGACGCCGCCCACTCGGAGGACGCTCCCCCTGGGGAACGCCGCCCCGGGGGAACACCGTCCCCGGAACACCCCCGCGAACATCGCCTCTTGACGACGCCGCGCACCCGCGAGTGGCCCGGTGGGTCGGAGGTTCGGCGCGGCGGGTCCCGCCAGCGGCGCCGCGTGGTCGCGCGTCGCGGCGCGGTTCGGCGCGGCGGGTCCCGCGAGCGGTTCGGGCGTGGTCGGCTGGTGCGGGTGGTCCCGCGCCGGCCGGGGTCCCGTCGGCGTGACCGGGCGGCGCGCGTCCCCGCGCGGGCGGTAGCGGTCCGTCGGCCGGCCGCGACATGCGGGCGTGCTGCGGCCGGAGGCGCTGGACTGCGCCGGTCAGACCCGCTGTCGCCCGCCCCCGCGCCGTTCGCGCCTGCGCCCACGCGCCGCGCACCGTCGACCTGGACCGGGCGGAGGAGCTGCTGCGCGGGCTGCTCGCCGAGACCGTCGCCGCCGGCGACCTCGCGGAGGCGTCCCTCGCGACGGGCGACCTCGTGGTGGTCCACCAGCGCCAGGGCCGCCTGGACGACGCCCTCGCGCTGTGCGACACCGCCGGCGCGGGACACCTCGACCTCGCCAAGGCGCTGGGGCGGCCCGGCGGGTCCCGCGCCGACCGCGGTCGTACCGGGCAGGGCGTCACCGTGCCGGCGGACCGGGCCGAACCCGTGGCCGGGGCGGGTCGAGTGGGGCACCGCGGTCGCGTGGAGCACCCTGGTCGCGTGGAACACCGTGACTGGGACGCCGTCATCCTCGCCGGCGGTCGCGGCAGCAGGCTGGGCGGCGTCGACAAGGCCGCCGTCGAGATCGCCGGCCGCACCCTGCTGGACCACGCGCTGGGCGCGGTGCGCGACGCCGGGCGGGTCGTCGTCGTGGGCCCGGCCAAGGACGTCCCCGGCGTCGCGTGGGCGCGCGAGGAGCCGCCCGGCGGCGGACCGGTCGCGGGGCTGGCGGCCGGCCTGGCGCACGTGGCGGCCGGGCTCGTGGTGGTGCTCGCGGTCGACCAGCCCGGCGTGACCCGCGCCACGGTCGGGCGGCTGCTCGCGACCGGCGCGCCCGCCGTGCTGGTCGACGACGGCGGCCACCGCCAGTGGCTGGCCGGGCTGTGGCCGACCGGCGCGCTGCGGTCCGCGCTGCCCGCCGAGCCGCGCGGCGTCGCCCTGCGGTCGGTGCTGGGGCCCCTCGACCCCGTCGCGGTGCCCGCCCTGCCCGGCGAGGCGCGGGACGTCGACACCCCGTCGGACCTCCGGTGGACCCCTTCACAAGAGCCACACCGGTGACAGGGAAGACTTGGGCACCGTCGCACAACCCTGCCGTAGGAGGACCGTTGTCCGAGCCCGCCGCCGAGGCTCCCAACACGCCGGCTCGTGACGCCCAGTTGCTCGAACGCACGGTGTTCGAGGTCAAGCGGGTGATCGTGGGCCAGGACCGGCTGGTCGAGCGGATGCTCGTCGGTCTGCTGGCCAAGGGGCACCTGCTGCTCGAAGGCGTGCCCGGTGTGGCGAAGACCCTGGCCGTCGAGACGTTCGCGACCGTCGTCGGCGGCTCGTTCTCGCGCGTGCAGTTCACGCCCGACCTGGTGCCCGCGGACATCCTCGGCACCCGGATCTACCGGCAGGCCACCGAGTCCTTCGACGTGGAACTCGGCCCCGTCGTGGCGAACTTCGTGCTGGCCGACGAGATCAACCGCGCGCCCGCCAAGGTGCAGAGCGCGATGCTGGAGGTCATGGCCGAGCGGCACGTGTCGATCGGCGGCCGGACCTTCCCGATGCCCGACCCGTTCCTGGTGCTGGCCACCCAGAACCCGATCGAGAACGAGGGCGTCTACCCGCTGCCGGAGGCCCAGCGCGACCGCTTCCTGTTCAAGATCCAGGTCGAGTACCCGTCGGCCGAGGAGGAGCGGGAGATCGTCTACCGGATGGGCGTCGAGGCGCCCGTGCCGAGCCAGGTGCTCAGCCCCGAGGAGCTGGTCCGCCTCCAGGGCGTGGCGTCGAAGGTGTTCGTGCACCACGCGCTGGTCGACTACGTGGTGCGGCTGGTCATCGCGACCCGCGCGCCCAAGGAGCACCAGCTCACCGACGTCGCCGGCTGGGTCGCCTACGGCGCGTCGCCGCGCGCGAGCCTCGGCATCATCGCCGCCGCGCGGGCGCTGGCCCTGGTCCGGGGCCGCGACTACGTGCTGCCGCAGGACATCGTGGACGTGGTGCCGGACGTGCTGCGGCACCGGCTGGTGCTGTCCTACGACGCGCTGGCCGACGGCGTGCCGCTGGACCACATCATCACGCGCGTGCTCCAGACCGTGCCGCTGCCGCAGGTCTCCGCGCGTCCCCAGGTCCCGCAGCCGCAGCCCGCGGGCAGGCCGTGACCGCCGAACGACCCACCGGGCGTCCGCACTGGGCGCCACCGGAGCTGCACGGCGGCCGGCTGGAGGCCGCGCTGCGCACGCTGGAGCTGGAGGTCCGCCGCCGGCTGGACGGCCTGCTCCAGGGCAACCACCTCGGGCTGGTGCCCGGACCGGGCTCCGAGCCGGGCGAGGCGCGGCCCTACCAGCCGGGCGACGACGTGCGCCGGATGGACTGGGCGGTCACCGCGCGCACCACCGTCCCGCACATCCGGGAGACCGTCGCGGACCGCGAGCTGGAGACGTGGCTGGCGATCGACCTGTCGCCGTCGCTGGACTTCGGCACGGCGGCGTGCGAGAAGCGCGACCTCGTGGTCGCCGCGACGGCCGCCGTCGCGCACCTGACCGGTGGCGGCGGCAACCGGATCGGCGCGCTGGTGTCCACCGGCGAGCAGGTGGTCCGGGTGCCCGCGCGCGGCGGCCTCGCCCACGCGCGCGGCCTGATCCGCAAGGTCGCCGAGACGCCCCGCGCGCCGGAGGGCACCCGCGGCTCGCTGGCCGGGCTGGTCGAGCAGCTGCGCCGCCCGCCGCGCCGCCGCGGCCTGGTCGTGGTGCTGTCCGACTTCCTCGGCGAGACCGACTGGCAGCGCCCGCTGCGCGCCCTGGCGGCCCGGCACGACCTGGTGGCGGTCGAGGTCGTCGACCCGCGCGACATCGACCTGCCGGAGATCGGGACGGTCGTGCTGGCCGACCCGGAGACCGGGCGGCAGCGCGAGGTGACGGCGTCCCCGCTGCTGCGCCGCGAGTTCGCGGCGGCGGCGGCCGGGCACCGGGCGGCGGTGGCGGCCGGGCTGCGCCGGGCCGGCGCGGGGCACTTGGTGCTGCGCACCGACTCGGACTGGATCGCCGACACCGTCCGGTTCGTGGTCGCCCGCAAGCGCCGCTGGTCGGGAGGGGTGGCCTGATGAGCCTGTCGGGTTTCACCGCGCCGTGGTGGTTCCTGCTGCTGATCGCCGTGGCGGCGGTCGCGGTGTTCTACGTGCTGGTCCAGCGCGCCCTGCGCAAGCGGATGTTGCGGTTCGCGAACCTGTCCATGCTGGAGAAGGTCGCGCCGAAGCGGCAGCGGTGGTGGCGGCACGCGCCACCTGCGCTGCTGCTGGTGGCGTTCATCGTGCTGACGGTGGCGCTGGCCGGTCCGACGGCCGAGCAGAAGGTGCCGCGCAACCGGGCGACCGTGATGCTGGTGATCGACACGTCGCTGTCGATGAAGGCGACCGACGTGCGGCCGTCCCGGCTGGAGGCGGCGCAGGTCGCGGCGAAGTCGTTCGCGGACGGCCTGACGCCGGGCATCAACCTGGGCCTGATCTCGTTCGCGGGCTCGGCGACGGTGCTGGTCGCGCCGACGACCGACCGGGCGGCCGTGACGCAGAACATCGACGGCCTGAAGCTGGCGCAGTCGACCGCGACCGGTGACGCGATCGTGGCGGCCCTGGCGGCGATCGACTCGTTCGGCAAGGTCGTCGGCGGCGCGGACGGCCCACCGCCCGCGCGGGTCGTGCTGATGACCGACGGCAAGGAGACGGTCGGGACGCGGCGGGCGTTCGACGCGGCGGAGGACGCCAAGAAGTCGGGCATCCCGATCTCCACGATCTCCTTCGGCACGGAGGACGGCGTGGTCGAGATCGAGGGCCGCCGGCAGGAGGTGCCGGTGGACGACGACTCGATGAAGGAGATCGCGAAGCTGTCCGGCGGCGAGTTCTTCAAGGCGGCCAGCGCCGAGGAGCTGCGGCGGGTGTACGACACGCTGGGCGAGCAGATCGGCTACGAGAAGAAGCAGGCCGACGCCAGCCGGCCCTGGGTGCTGCTGGGCACGCTGACCGCGCTGATCGCGGTGGCGGGCGCGCTGGCGCTGGGTCAGCGCCTGCCGTAGGGCGGGCCGACGCGTTCGCGAGGGCGGGCCGGTCGGCGAGGTGCGGCACCCGGCACCGCGGGCGGGACCGCGGGCGGGCACCGTCCGGGGTTCCGGTGGGGCGGTGGCGGGCCGGGTGCCCGACCGCCACCGCTACCGGTGTCCTTCTTCGGCGCGTTGCCGCCGCAGGTGTTCCCGTTCCGCGTCGCCGTCGGGCTCTTGGTCCAAGCCTTGGCGGATCATGTCCATCTTCTCGTCGGGCAGGTGCGGGGGCAGCAGCGGCACGGCCGGGTCCACGACCGCCTCGACGAGCACCGGCCGGTCGGCGTGGAACGCCTCGTGCCACGCCCCGCTCACCCGGTCGGGTGAGTCGACGCGGATGCCGCGCAGCCCGAGCAGCTCGGCGTAGGCGGCGTAGGGGAAGTCCGGGACGCGCTGCGAGGTGGGGAAGCGCGGGTCGCCCTCCATCTCGCGCTGCTCCCAGGTGACCTCGTTGAGGTCGCGGTTGTGCAGCACCAGCACGACGAACCGCGGGTCGGCCCAGCCGCGCCACCGGTCCGCGACGGTGATCAGCTCCAGCAGGCCGTTCATCTGCATCGCGCCGTCACCCACCAGGGCGACGACCGGCCGGTCCGGGGCGTCCAGCTTGGCGGCCAGGCCGTAGGGCAGCGCGCAGCCCATCGACGCCAGGTAGCCGGAGGTGTGCGCGGGCGCGCCGACCGGCAGGGCCAGGTGGCGGGCGTACCAGTAGGTGGCCGAGCCGACGTCCACCGCGACCCGCACGTCGGGTGGCAGGTGGCCGGACAGCTCGTGCACCACCAGCTCCGGGTTGAGCGGGTCGGCCGGGGTGCGGGCGCGTTCACCGGCGATCCGCCGCCACCGGGCCACCGAGGTGAACACCCGCTGCTCCCACCGGCGGTCGGGGTTGCGGCGCAGCAGCGGCAGCAGTGCCCGCAGCGTCTCGGTGGTGTCCCCCACCAGCGGGACCTCGACGGGGTACTTGCTGCCGACCACGCGGGCCTCGATGTCGATCTGCACGGCCCGCGCCTGCCCCGGTTCGGGGTAGAACTCGGTCCACGGGTCGTTGCTGCCGACGATGAGCAGCGTGTCGCACCCCGCCATCAGCTCGGCCGAGGCGGTGGTGCCCAGGTGGCCCATGACGCCGGTGTGCCACGGGGCGTCCTCGGGGATCACCGGCTTGCCCACCAGCGACGCGGTCACGCCCGCGCCCAGCGCCTCGACCGCCTGGGCGATCCAGCGCTCCGCGCCGGCCGCGCCGCGCCCGACCAGCAGCGCGACCTGCCGACCCGCGTTGAGCACGTCGGCGGCGCGGTGCAGGTCGTCGGCGGGCGGCAGCACGCGTGGCCGGGCCACGACCGCGGAGGAGGGCACGACGCCGTGGGTGTGCGGCAACTCCTCCGCGGCGTCGGCGCGCTGCACGTCGTGCGGCACGATCAAGCACGTCGGTACCCGCTCGGAGATCGCGGTGCGCATCGCGTTGTCCAACAGCACCGGTAGCTGCTCGGGCGCGAACACCGTCTGGAGGTACTGGCCGCACACGTCCTTGAACAACGCGTGCAGGTCCACCTCCTGCAGGTAGCCGGTGCCCAGCGCGGTCGACACGACCTGCCCCACGATCGCCACCACCGGGCGGCGGTCGAGCTTCGCGTCGTACAGCCCGTTGAGCAGGTGGATCGCGCCAGGGCCCTGCGTGGCCAGGCACACGCCGACCTCGCCGGTGTACTTGGCGTGGCCCGACGCCATGAACGCGGACATCTCCTCGTGCCGCACCGGCACGAACCCCGGGTCGCCACCGGCCCGGTGCAGGGCGGCGAGGACCGGGTCGATCCCGTCGCCCGCGTAGCCGAACACCCTGGGCACGCCCCACGTCCGCAGGCGTCGGACGAGCGCGTCCGCGACGGTGCCGCTCATGCGGCGTCCAGGACGGTCTCGGGCCTGTCGGGGCGCGGGTGGACGCCGACGCCCCCGGTGCCGCCGCCCTCGTGGGCGAGGACGGCGCCCTCCACCACGCCGCGCACCGGGCGGAGGCCGGCACCGCGAACGCCGCCGCGCGTGCCGCGCACGATCGCGTCACCCGGCTCCAGGTTCCTCGGGTCGGGCACCTCGTCCACGGGGACGTCCCCGGTCCCGTGCCGCACCACAGCCTTCATGCCGCCTCCTCCGATTCGTCGTCCTGACGACGGCTTCCCGCGAGGTGGAGGGCGAAACGCCGCCGGAGGGGCCGCGTCGCGCACCGCTCGGCACGGACCTCGCCCCGCCGACCCGACCGGACCCGGACCACCCACCCCGGCCGCCGGGCCACCCGGCCACCGCGTCGTCCGGCCGGCACCCCACGCGCCGGGCTCCATTCGGACGACGCGGTTGGCGGTCGTCGTGGCGGGTAGCCGACACGGTGGTCCCCTGATCGATCGGTGGAGGGCGCATGGCGGACCGGATCGCGGACATCTGGGGCACGCGGACGCCGCACGCGAAAGACGCGCCGTGGCCGGTGCGGGTGGACCTGCACCTGGCGGCGGGCGTGGCGGAGTCGGACGTGGACCGGTGGGTGCCGTCGGCGTGCGTGCTGTGCAGCAACGGCTGCGGCTGCGACATCGCGGTCAAGGACGGCCGGATGGTCGGCGTCCGGGGCCGGGCCGGCGACGTGGTCAACCACGGGCGGTTGGGGCCGAAGGGCCTGTACGGCTCGTGGCAGTGGAACGGCCGCGACCGGCTGACCCGTCCACTGGTGCGGCGCGGCGGCGTGCTGGTGGAGTCCGACTGGGACACCGCGATGGGCCTGGTCGTGCGGCGGTCGAAGGAGCTGCTGGCGGAGGTGGGGCCGCTGTCGCACGGCTTCTACACCAGCGGGCAGCTGTTCCTGGAGGAGTACTACACGCTCGGCGTGATCGGCAAGGCCGGTGTGGGCACGCCGCACATGGACGGCAACACCCGGCTGTGCACGGCGACGGCGGCGGCCGCGATGAAGGAGAGCTTCGGCTCCGACGGCCAGCCCGGCAGCTACACCGACATCGACTCCTGCGACGCGCTGTTCCTGTTCGGCCACAACATGGCCGAGACGCAGACCGTGCTGTGGGCGCGGGTGCTGGACCGGCTGCACGGCCCCGACCGGCCCGTGGTGGTCGCGGTGGACCCGCGGCGCACGAAGGTGGCCGAGGCTGCGGTGGGGTCCGGGGGAGTGCACCTGGCCCCGCTGCCCGGCACCAACCAGGCGCTGATGAACGGCCTGGTCCGCGAGCTGATCACCAACGACCGGGTGGACCACGACTGGGTCGCCGCGCACACCCTCGGCTACGACGACCTCGCGGCCACGGTGGAGCCGTACACGCCCGAGCACGTCGCGGGCATCTGCCGGATCGATCCGGACGACCTGCGCCGGGCCGCCCGGATCTTCGGCACCGCCGAGCGGGTGCTGTCCACGGTGTTGCAGGGCTTCTACCAGTCCCACCAGGCCACGGCGGCCTCCTGCCAGGTCAACAACCTGCACCTGCTGCGCGGCCTGATCGGCAGGCCGGGCTGCGGCATCCTCCAGATGAACGGTCAGCCCACCGCGCAGAACACCCGCGAGACCGGCGCGGACGGCGACCTGCCGGGCTTCCGCAACTGGGACAACCCCCGGCACGTCGAGCAGTTGGCGGAGCTGTGGAACGTCGACCCGCTGACCATCCCGCACTGGGCGCCGCCCACGCACGCCATGCAGAT
This sequence comes from Saccharothrix australiensis, assembly GCF_003634935.1. NCBI lineage: Bacteria > Bacillati > Actinomycetota > Actinomycetes > Pseudonocardiales > Pseudonocardiaceae > Saccharothrix > Saccharothrix australiensis. The sequence continues at coordinate 5,502,213 of NZ_RBXO01000001.1, read as the reverse complement.
CTGGCGCTACGCCGAGCAGGGCTCGATCCGGTTCCTGTGGATCTCGGCGACGAACCCCGCCGTGTCGCTGCCCGAGCTGCGGCGCGTCCGGGACGTCCTCGCCAAGGACGACCTGTTCGTGGTGGTGCAGGACGGGTTCCGCACCGAGACCGCCGAGTACGCCGACGTGGTGCTCCCGGCGGCGTTGTGGGGCGAGAAGCAGGGCACGTTCACCAACGCCAACCGCACCGTGCACCTGTCGGACCGGGCGGTCGAGCCGCCCGGCGAGGCGCGCTCGGACCTGGACGTCTTCCTCGACTACGCCCGCCGCATGGACTTCCGCGACCGCGACGGCGCGCCCCTGGTCAAGTGGTCCGACCCGGAGGGCGCGTTCCGCGCGTGGCAGGAGTGCAGCCGGGGCCGGCTGTGCGACTACACCGGCCTGTCCTACGACCGGCTGCGCGGCGGCAGCGGCATCCCCTGGCCGTGCACCGACGAGCACCCCGACGGCTGCGACCGGCTCTACGCCGACGGTGTGTTCCCGACTCACCCGGACGTGTGCGAGGACTACGGACACGACCTGCTCACCGGCGGCACCACCTCGCCCGAGCAGTACCGGGCACAACGCCCGGACGGCCGCGCGTTCCTCAAGGCCGCCGAGTACTCGCCGCCGCCGGAGCAACCGAGCGAGGACCACCCGTTCGTGGTGACGACCGGCCGCACCGCCTACCACTTCCACACCCGCACCAAGACCGGCCGCTCCCGGCAGCTCCGCCGCGCCGCCCCCGAGCCGTGGGTGGAGCTGTCTGCCCGTGACGCCGCCGCGCTGGGCGTGTCCGAGGGGGACCTGGTCCGGGTGGAGTCGCCGCGCGGCCGGGTCGAGGCGCGGGCCAGGATCGGCCGGGGCCGCGACGGCGTGGTGTTCGTGCCCTTCCACTACGGCTACTGGGACACCGAGGACGACCGGCACGTGCGGGCGGCCAACGAGCTGACCCCCACCGAGTGGGACCCGGTGTCCAAGCAGCCGCTGTTCAAGATCGGCACCGCGCGGGTGGGCAAGCAGGCCGAGGCCGACGGCCCGGCACCCGCGCCCACCACCGCGGCGTCCGCGCCGCACGACCCGGCGGGCGTCCCGGCGACGGAGGGCGAGGACGACGTGCACGAGGACGTGGCGACCACCGACCCGCCCCCGCCGCCCCCGACCCCCGACCGCACGCCGAACGTCCGCCCGCACACCCCGCCGAAGGGCTGAACCATGCACCTGGCCACCTACCTGGGACTGCTGCACACCTCCCTGACCACGCTCGCCGACGCCTTCCGCGAGGTCGGCCGGGGACACGGCGAGGAGCCCGACGTGCGGCACACCTGCCAGGTCCTCGCCGCCAGGACCGATCGCCAGGCCGAGGCCCTGGCGCCGGTGGTGGAGCGCTACGGCGAGCAGCGCGAGGACGAACCCGAGCGGCTGCACGCCGCCGGCCTGGAGACCACCCGCGGCGGACCGGTCGGGCTGCTCCGCGACCTCCAGGACCTGTACACCCTGGCCACCCTGACCGACATCACCTGGACCGTCGTCGGCCAGGCCGCCCAAGGGCTGCGCGACCGCGAACTGCTCGACGTCGTCACCTCCTGCGAGCAGGACACGGCCCGCCTGCTGACCTGGCTCCGCACCCGCATCAAGCAGGCCGCGCCCCAGGCCCTCATCGCGTCCCGGTGAGCGGCCGCCGTCCGGCCGCATTCGCGCAACTCGGCCCACGGCACCCCACGACCTGCTTAAAGTGCCGGAATGGCGGAGGACGGGTTCGTCGAAGTACACGGGGCCAACCGGGGCAACAACGTGGTCCTGCACCTGTTCGCCGCGGCGTTGATGGTCACCGGACCGATCGTCTACGCGGCCAACGACGGCGGCACCCTCGGCATCGTGCTCACCGCGCTGCTGCTACCGCTGGGCATCGCCGTGTGGCGCGGTATCGCGCGCGCCAAGCGGCGGCTGCTGCGCCTGGACGAGGTGGGTCTGCCCGCGACCGCCGTGGTGCTGTCCGTGGAGCCGATCAGCGAGGACGCCACGGTCCGCGTCCGGCTCCTGATCAAGGGCCCGGACGTGCCCGAGTTCCTGATCGACCACGACACCAGGTACGGCCCCGGCCTGAAGCCGGGGAACAAGCTCGTCGCGGTGGTCGACCCCGACGACCACCGCGACTTCGAACTGGAGTACTAGGGAACGCCCTCATGCCCCACGAGGCGGGCGCCGCTCGGGCAGACCGTGACGGAGCCGGTGGGCCGTGTGCGCAGTGCCCTGTCCTGGGGTGCCCGGCTCGTGCCGGCGGTACAGCCTCCGCGCCCACGGTGCCGGCGCAGCGCTTCGACCGACCCGTCCGTGCCGCGACCCCGCCCCGGCGGGCCCGGCGCTGCCCGCGCGGCCGGCGTCGCGACGCGGCAGGATGACCCCATGCCCCCGGCGGAGCACTGGCGCGAGATGGTCGACTGGTCGGCGTGCCTGCTCCGGCGCACCACCGGGGAGGGCGTGCCGGAGTGGAACCGGCGGGTGCTGGCGTCCGGCATCGACGGCGAGCGCGAGCTGCGCGCGTGGCTCGACGAGCGCGCGGTCACCGGGTACCCGCAGCTGCTGCTGCTGATGGAGCGGTTCGGCTACCCCGACTTCGTGTGGGCCGGTCCCGACGACCCCCTGGCCGGTGCCGGCGACCTCGTGGACCGGCAGTACGCCGACCGGGCCGAGCTGCGGCCCATCCTCGACCGCGTCCTCGCCGAAGCCGCGCTGCTGGGCCCGATGCGCGTGCGGGCCCGCAAGACCCACGTGGCCCTGGTGTCGCCGCGCCGCACCTTCGCCGTCGTCAAGGCGGGCACCCGCACGCGCGTCGACCTCGGCCTGCGCCTGGCGGGACGCGCGCCGGGCGGGCGGCTGGAGGCCGCGCCGTCCCTCGGGAACGGCGCGATCACCGTCCGGATCGCCCTCACCAGCGCCGACGCCATCGACGGCGAGACGCTGTCCTGGCTGCGGGACGCCTACACCGGCAACCGCTAGCCGTGCAGGTCGCGGTAGACCGCCGCGGCACCGGGGTGCAGCGGCAGCCGCGCGGTGCCGATGAGGCTGCGGACGTCCAGGAACTGGGTGCCCAGCGCCTGGTCGGGCACGAGCGCCGCCGCCCTCGACACCAGCGTCCGGGCGATCGACGCGGCCGGCTCGTCCGGCAGCTCCGCCCGGCACACCAGCAGGTTCGCCACGCCGATGGTGGCGACCTCGCGCGTCGACCCGTACACCCCGACGGGCACCGAGACCTGCTCGTACACCGAGCCGTGCGCCACCCGCAGCCCGGCGAGCAGGTCCGCCAGCGGCAGCAGCCGGATACCGGGCAGCCCCTCCAGCACCGGCGTCGGCACCCCGCCCGACCACAGCAGCGCGTCGACCCGGCGGTCCGCCAACGCCCGCGCGGCCTCCGCCAGCCGCAGGTGCGTCACCCGCACCGAGCCGCCCAGCCCGGCCGCCGCCAGCATCCGCTCGCCCGACAGCGACGCGCCCGAACCCGCCGCGCCCAGCGAGACCACCCGGCCGGCCAGGTCCGCGACGCGCCGCGCCGGGTCGTCGGCGCGCACGACGAGTTGCAGGTAGTTCTCGTACACCCGACCCAGGGCGCGCAGCTCCAGCGCGGGATCGGCGACGTGGGCCGCGTCGGCGAGGCTCAGCGCCACCCGCACCGACCCGGACCGCAGCCGCTCCAGGTTCTCCAGGCTGCCCTGCGTCTCGACGGCCCGGCCGCGCAGGCCGGGTTCGAGCTGCGCCGCGAGCAGGGCGGCGAAGTCGTAGTACATGCCGCCACGCTCGCCCGAGGCGATGAGCAGCTCGTCGGACGGCCCGCCGGACGTGCACCCGGCGGCCAGCAGCCCCAGCAGGAACACCCGGCGGTTCACAGCGCCGGCTCCAGCGGCAGCACGACCCGCGCCACCAGCCCGCCCGTCGAGGACAGCTCCAGCGCGCCGCCGTGCGCCCGGACGAGCCGGTCCGCGATGGCCAGCCCGAGCCCGGTGCCCGGCCGGTCGGACCGGCCCCGCCAGAACCGGTCGGTGGCCAGGGCCAGCTCGGCGTCGGTCAGGCCGGGGCCGTCGTCGGCCACCCGCACCCAGCCCACGCCCGCCGCCCGGTCCGCGCCCACGGACACCTCCACGCGCCCGCCGCCGTACTTGACGGCGTTGTCCAGCACCACGTCCAGCACCTGCGACAGCTCCGACTCCGGGCACCGCACCAGCACCGGCAGCGCGGGCACGACCGGTGACGGCACCTGCCAGAAGTCGGCCCGGTCCACCGCCACCGCGCCCGCGTCGGCCAGGCCGGGCTCCCGGCCGCCCGCCGCGACCTCCGTCGCCGTGCTCTCCGCCGACGCGAGCGCCAACAGCCCGTCCAGCAGCGACTCCAGCCGCTCGACCTCCGCCACCGCCGCGGCGTAGGACCGCGCGCCACCGGGCGCCACGTGGCCGCCCAGGGTGTCCAGGCGCAGCCGCAGCGCCGCCATCGGGTTGCGCAGCTGGTGCGACGCGTCCGCGACCAGCCGCCGCTGCTGGTCGGCGGCCTCGGTCACCGCGTCGGACATCCGGTTGAACTGCTCCGACAGCTCGCGCACCTCGGGCGGGCCGCTGCGCTCGGGCACGTGCGCCCGCCGCTCGCCCGCCGCCACCGCCCGCACGCCCGCCGCGAGCTCCGCCAGCGGCCTGAGCAGCCACCGCGCGACGGCCAGCACCAGCAGCACCGAGCCGAGCCCGGCCGCCAGCGCGCCGCCGAGCACCCACAGCCACCGCAGCGCCACGTCCGCCGCCGCCCGGTCCACCGACGCCCGCAGCACCACCGCGCCCGCCACCCGCGTGCCGGTGCCGACCGGCCGGGCGAACACCACCGTCCCCGACGACCACGGCGTGACCGTCGGCACGGGCGGCGCGGGCTGGTCGCGCAGCGCCGCGTCCAGCACGCCGGCCAGCGCCGGGTCGTCGGCGGCCAGCCCGGCCCGCGCCACCGCCCGCCGCCGCGCGTCCACCACGACGACCGCCTCGCCGTACAGCTCGGCGTAGGCCGCCACCTCCGTCACCAGCGCGGTGTCGTCGCCCGTGCTCGCCGCCTGCTGCGCGAGCGCCGCGAACCGGTCCAGGTCACCGGTGCGGCCGAGCGCGAACCGCTGGGTGCGCTCGGCGGCGGTGGCCGACAGCAGCGGCACGGCGAACGCCGCCACCGCGGCGGCGGAGAACAGCAGCAGCACCAGCAGCAGGCGGCGACGCATTCACGCCCCGGTCTCGTCGCCGGTGTCCAGCCGGTAGCCGAACCCGCGGATGGTGGTCACCAGGCCCGGCCGGGCGAGCTTGGCCCGCAGCCCCGCCAGGTGCACGTCCAGCGCCCGCGACACCGCCAGGTAGGCGTCGCCCCACACCTCGTCCATCAGCTGCTGGCGGCTGACCGCGGTGCCCGGCCGGCTCGCCAGCGCCGCGAGCACGTCGAACTCCGTGGTGGTCAGCGGCACCTCGACGCCGCCGGCGGTCACCCGCCGCCCCTCCAGGTCGACCACCACGTCGCGGACCCGGACGGTGCGGTCGGCGCGGTCGACCCGCGTGGCGCGCCGGGCGACCGCGTCCATCCGGGCCAGCAGCTCGGCCAGCCGCACCGGCTTGACCAGGTAGTCGTCCGCGCCCAGCCGCAGCCCGCGGACGAGGGAGCGCTCGTCGCCGCTCGCGGTCAGCACCAGCACCGGGGTCCGCGCCACCCGGCGGATCTTGCGCAGCACCTCCAGCCCGTGCGCGTCGGGCAGCTTCAAGTCCAATAACAGCAGGTCGTAGTCCCGGTGTTGGCGCAGGGCGTCCGCGCCGCGCGCGACCCGGTGTGGGCGGTGGCCGTTGGCGCCGAGCGCCTCCACCAGGGCATCGGCGACACCGTCGTCGTCCTCGACCAGCAGCACGCGCACGGGCCGCCTCCCTTCCGGTAGCGGCGATTATGGCGTGCGCGGTGTAGACAGTGCAGGTGAGCATCGAAGACCGCGTGCCCGCCTCCCAACTGGACGAGGCCAGCGAGGCGCTGGAGGAACTGGCCGGCGTGCTGGCCGACGAGCAGTCGCTGGACGAGGTGCTGCAGCAACTCGCCGAGTCGGCCTCGCGGGTCATCCCGGACGCGGAGAACGTGTCGGTCACCGTCGTCGGCCCGGACGGCGCGTCGACCGCCGCGTCGACCGACCGGAAGGTGGTCTCGATCGACGCCGAGCAGTACGCCGCCGGCCAGGGGCCGTGCCTGGAGGCGTCGCGCACGCAGCGCCCGGTCCGGGTGACGGTCGAGGGCGCGCGGGCGAAGTGGCCGGAGTTCACGGCCGCGGCGCAGCGTGCGGGCGTGCGGGCGTACCTGTCCGCGCCGCTCGTGGTCGAGGGCTCGGTGCTGGGCGCGCTGAACCTCTACAGCGGCGTCGAGTCGGCGTTCGACCCGTTCGACGAGGCGCTGCTGCGGCTGTTCACCACGGCCGCGTCCGCCTCGATCACCGGGTTCCAGCGCTACGAGCGGTCCCGGTCGCTGGTCGCGCACCTGGAGGCGGCGCTGGGGTCGCGGGCGGAGATCGACCAGGCGAAGGGCGTGCTCATGGCGGCCCACGGGATCAGCGCCGACGAGGCGTTCCAGCGGCTGGTGGACGAGTCGCAGACGCACAACACCAAGCTGCGGGTGGTCGCGCGCAACCTGCTCGACTCGGTGCGCAGACCCTAGGCGCCCAGATCCTGGGCGCGCAGACCCTGAGCACGCGGATCAGGCACGCGTGGGCGGTCGGCCCGGTGCGACGGACTCGACCGGCTCGACGTAGAGCCAGCGGCCGTCCTCGCGCTGGAAGAGGCTGTTCTCGTGCAGCACGTCACGCCGGCCGCGCCACCGGTAGTGCGCGCGGAACTCGACCGTGCCCGTGGTCTGGAGCAGGCCGCCGCCGGTGCGGTCGAGCACCTCCAGGCGCACCCACCGGTGGTCGGGGTCGAAGTCGACGCGCCGGGGCCGGGTCGCCGGGTGCCACGTCGTCAGCAGGTACGCCTCGTCGGACAGGGCGTACGCCGCGTACCGCGACCGCATCACCGCCTCCGCCGTCGGCGCGACGCGCGCCCCGGAGTGGAACACGCCGCAGCAGGTCTCGTACGGCTCGCCCGAGCCGCAGGGGCAGGCCGTCACCCGGCGTCACAGGCCGAGCGGCCCGAGCGGTTCCAGCGCAGCCACCGCAGGGCCGCCTCGGCGGCCGCGTCACCGGCCGCCGCCGCGGCCACCAGGTCGGCGTGCGCCTGGTAGCGGGCGTCCGGCGGGGCGGCCTCGTCGGTCAGCAGCGCCACGGCGTCGTCGGTGTCCACGGGTCCAGGATAGGAACACCGCTTCGTCGGCGCAGCGCGACCGCCGGTGCGTACGCTGCGCGCGTGAGCGACAACCACGTCGTGGTGATCACGACCACCGACAGCGAGGAGGCGGCAGGCGAGCTGGCCCGCGCCGTCGTCGAGGCGCGCCTGGCGGCGTGCGTGCAGGTCGGGGCCCCGGTGCGGAGCGTCTACCGCTGGGACGGCGAGGTCCGGGACGACCGGGAGTGGCAGCTCTGGATCAAGACCGCCTACGACCGCGCGGCCGAGCTGACCGACTTCCTCACCGCCCGGCACTCCTACGACACGCCCGAGGTGCTGGTCCTGCCGGTGCTCGGCGGCAACCCGGACTACCTGGCGTGGCTCACGGAGGAGACCCGCCCGACCCCGCCGCACCGGACCCCGTAGCCCCACCCCGCCCGCAGCGGCCGGACCTCGCAGCGCCCGGATCCCGCAGGGCCCGGACCTCGCAGCCCGGATCCCGCAGGGTCCGGACCCTGCGGCAGGGGCCCCGAAGCCCTACCGGACTCAGCGGCCCTGCCCGGCCGGTGCGCCGCCGGTCCGGCGGAGCCGGCCGTTCTCACCGTTCGGGCGGGTCCGCGTGCGTCCGCCCCGGGTCACCGCGTCCGGCCGTGCCGGTCCGCCGGTCGCCCCCGGCCGCGCCCGAACCCAGGCCGAGCGCACGCGCGACCAGCGTCGCCGTGTGCACGGGCGCGGCGGACGACCCGTGCCGCACCTGGGTCCGGCAGCTGAACCCGTCCGCGACCACCGCCGTGCCCGGCGCCGCGCCGCGCACGGCGGGCAGCAGCGACTGCTCCGCCACCGCCATCGACACGGCGTGGTGGCCCTTCTCGAACCCGAAGTTCCCCGCCAGCCCGCAGCAGCCCGCCAGCACCGACGCCGTCACCCCGGCCCGCTCCAGCAGCGCGCGGTCGGCGTCCGTGCCGCCCTCGGCGTACTGGTGGCAGTGCGGCTGCACGACCGCCGAACCGCCGGGCGGCAGTTGCGGCAGCCGCGGCGCCACCTGCTCGGCGAAGGTCCGCACCGACCCGGCGAGCCGCGCCACGTCCGGGTCGTCGCCCGCCACCTCCAGCGCGTCCGAACGCAGGAACGCCGCGCAGCTCGGCTCCAGCCCCACCACGGGCACCCCGGCCGACGTCCACGGCCGCAGCCGCCGCGCCGTCCGCCGGACCACCCGCCGCGCCACGCCGAGCTGCCCGGTGGAGAACCACGTCAGCCCGCAGCAGACGGCGTCGCCCGGCACCTCGACCCGGTGCCCGGTGGCGGCGAGCACCGCCGCCGCGTCCTCGCCGACCCCCGGCTCGAAGTGGTTGGTGAAGGTGTCGGGGAACAGCAGCACCCGATCGCCCTCGCCACCGCCGGCGAACACCCGCTGGAACGTCCTCGGCGCGGGCGTCGGCAGCGGCCGTTCCGCCGCCACCCCGGCGAACCGCGCGAACCGGGCCGTCACCCGGTTCACCAGCCGCAGCCGCAACCACAGCGGCAGCCAGCCCATCGAGTAGTGCGCGGGCGGGCGCAGCCGCCGCCGGTAGTGGTGGTGCAGGAACTCCGCCTTGTAGGCGGCCATGTCGACGTCCACCGGGCAGTCCCGCTTGCAGCCCTTGCACGCCAGGCACAGGTCCAGCGCGTCGCGCACCTCGGTGGACCGCCACCCGCCGCGCACCACCTGCCCGTTGAGCATCTCGAACAGCAGCCGCGCCCGGCCCCGCGTCGAGTGCTGCTCCTCGCGCGTCACCCGGTAGCTCGGGCACATCACGCCGCCGGACGTGTTCAGGCACTTCCCGACGCCCACGCACCGCCGGGTCGCCGCCGCCAGGTCGCCGCCGTCGGCGCGCAGCGCCAGCGCCGCCCTGGTCGGGATCACCGGCGGCGCGACCACGACGCGCAGGTCCGCGTCCAGCGGCAGCGGGTCCACGATCCGGCCGGGGTTCATCCGGTTGCCGGGGTCGAACGCGGCCTTGAACCGCCGGAACGCGGCGAGCGCCGCCGGCGGGTACATCCGGGGCAGCAGCTCCGACCGCGCCTGCCCGTCGCCGTGCTCGCCCGACAGCGAACCGCCGTGCGCCACCACCAGGTCCGCGGCGTCCTGGAGGAACTCCCGGTAGCCGGACCGCAGGTCGAAGTCGATCCGCACGTGCAGGCAGCCCTCGCCGAAGTGCCCGTAGGTCACCCCGCGCCGCCCGTGCCCGGCCAGCAGCGCGTCGAACTCCCGCAGGTACGCGCCCAGCCGCTCCGGCGGCACGGCCGCGTCCTCCCACCCCGACCACGCCTCGCCGCCGTCGGCCATCCGCGTCGCCAACCCGGCGCCGTCCTCCCGCACCCGCCACAGCGCCCGCTGCCGCGCCGGGTCGGTCACCACCACCGAGCGCGGCGCGACCGACGCGGCCGCGCGCGCCACCGACTCCTCGGCGGTCTCGACGAACAGCCAGCTCAGGCCGGGCGGCAGCAGGTGCCGCGCGCCGGCGGTGTCGGCCAGCGCCGCGTCGACGCCCTCGACCGCCAGCACGTCCAGCTCCCGCAGCGCCGCGGCGTGGTCGGCGGCGTCGTACCGCCCGGGGAAGCCCAGCACGGCCAGCACGCGCCGCTCGGGCGCGGCCACCAGCCGCAGCGCCGCGCCCAGCACGGCCACGCACGTGCCCTCGGTGCCGACCAGCGCCCGCGTCAGGTCCGGCAGCGCGTCCAGCCGGTACCCCGAGACCCGGCGGTCCAGCGCCGGGAACCACGCCGGGTCCACGTCGGGCAGCGGCAGCGGCGGCGGCGTGCGCGTGTCGAACCGCCTGCCGTCCGGCAGCAGCACGTCGAGCGCCGCCACGTTGTCGCTGGTCTTGCCCCACGCGACGGAGTGCGCGCCGCACGCGTCGTTGCCGACCATGCCGCCGACCGTGCACCGCGAGTGCGTCGACGGGTCGGGCCCGAACAGCAGGCCGTGCGGGCGGGCGGCGTCGTTGAGCCGGTCCAGCACCACGCCGGGCTGCACGACCGCGATCCGCTCGACCGGGTCGATCGAGATCACCCGGTCGAGGTACCGGGCGTAGTCGATCACGAGACCCGGCCCCGCCGCGTTGCCCGCCACGCTCGTGCCCGCGCCCCGGCTCGTCACCGGCACGTCGAACGCCGCCGCCACCTGCACGGCCGACACCACCGCGTCCGTCGACCGGGGCCGCACGACGACCAGCGGCACGTGCCGGTAGTTCGAGGCGTCCGCGGAGTACAGGGCGCGGCTCGCGGGGTCGGCGAGCACGTCGCCGTCCACGGCGGCGCGCAGCTGATCGACGAATCCGGTCACCCGGCCCATTGTGATCCACCACCGGCCCGTGGTGGCGCACGAGGGCGCAGGGGATAGCCTCGGCCCGCATCAACCAGTGGCGATGGGAGCAGGGCGTGTCGAGGTCCGTACTGGTCACGGGCGGCAACCGGGGTATCGGTCTGGCGATCGCGCGGGCGTTCGCCGCCCAGGGCGACCGGGTGGCCGTGACCCACCGCGGCTCGGGCGCGCCCGACGGCCTGCTGGGCGTCGAGTGCGACGTCACCGACCCCGCCGCCGTCGACGCGGCGTTCGCCGAGGTCGAGGCCGCGCAGGGGCCGGTGGAGGTGCTGGTCGCCAACGCCGGCATCACCGACGACACCCTGCTGCTGCGCATGACCGACGAGCAGTTCTCCCGCGTGCTGGACGCGAACCTGACCGGCGCGTTCCGGGTCGCGCAGCGCGCGTCCAAGGGGATGCTGCGCAAGCGGTACGGCCGGATCGTGTTCATCTCCTCCGTGGTCGGCCTGGCCGGCGGCGCGGGGCAGGTCAACTACGCCGCCAGCAAGGCGGGCATGGTGGGCGTCGCCCGGTCCATCGCCCGCGAGCTGGGCACGCGCAACATCACCGCGAACGTCGTCGCGCCCGGCTTCATCACCACCGACATGACCGACGCGCTGCCCGAGGAGCGCCGCAAGCAGATCCTCGCCCAGGTGCCCGCCGGCCGGTACGGCACCACCGAGGAGATCGCCGCGGCCGTGACGTTCCTCGCCTCCGACGCCGCCGCCTACATCACCGGCGCGGTGCTGCCGGTCGACGGCGGCCTCGGCATGGGCCACTGAACGGGCCCCTGGAGCTGAACGGGCCCCTGAACGGGCCCCGGAAGCTGAACGAGCCGCTGAACGGCCGCTGGACGGGCCGCCGAGGCGGAGCCACCACCACACCCGGCGGCCGGGACACCGGCCGCCACCGCGCGCCCGGGGCAGCCCGGACGACGGGTTGCCGGAACCCCACCCACAACTCTCGGAGGGAACACACGTGACGGGTCTGCTCGAGGGCAAGCGACTGTTGATCACCGGGGTGATCACGGACGCGTCGATCGCCTTCCACGTGGCCAAGGTCGCCCAGGAGCAGGGCGCCCGGGTGGTGCTCACCGGGTTCGGCCGGCTGAGCCTCGTGGAGCGGATCGCCAAGCGGCTGCCGCGGCCCGCACCCGTGGTGGAGCTGGACGTGCAGAACCAGGAGCACCTGGACACGCTCGCGGACCGCGTGCGCGAGCACGTCGACGGCCTCGACGGCGTGGTGCACGCCATCGGCTACGCGCCGCCGTCGTGCCTGGGCGCGCCGTTCATGGACGCGCCGTGGGAGGACGTGGCCACGGCGATGCACGTCTCCGCGTACTCGTACAAGGCGCTGGTGCGGGCGACGCTGCCGCTGATGGACCGGGGCGCGTCGGTCGTCGGCCTGGACTTCGACGCGCGCCAGGCGTGGCCCGCCTACAACTGGATGGGCGCGGCGAAGGCGGCCTTCGAGTCGATCAACCGCTACCTGGCGCGCGACCTCGGGCCGCAGGGCATCCGGGTGAACCTGGTCTCGGCCGGCCCGGTGCGCACGATGGCCGCCAAGTCGATCCCCGGCTTCGCGGAGCTGGAGTCCATGTGGGGCGACAAGGCGCCGCTGGGCTGGGACGTGAACGACCCCGCGCCGGTGGCGAAGTCGGTGTGCGGCCTGCTGTCCGACTGGTTCCCGGCGACCACCGGCTCGATGGTGTTCGTCGACGGCGGTGTGCACTTCCTGGGCCTGTGAGCCGCCCGCCGGGTCGGCGTGCCGCCGATCACGCCGACCCGGTTGTGCGCCGCCGGAGGGGCGGCGCGAGGATGTCCGGGTGAGTTACGACGCGCTGCTCTGGTTGTCCTTCGGGGGACCGGAGGGACCCGACGACGTCCGCCCGTTCCTGGAGAACGTGACCCGGGGCCGGGGTGTGCCGCCCGAACGCCTCGACGAGGTCGAGCAGCACTACCGGCACTTCGGCGGCGTGTCGCCGATCAACGCGCTCAACCGCGCCGCGATCGCCGCCGTCGAGGAGCTGGTCGACCTGCCGGTCTACTTCGGCAACCGCAACTGGCACCCGATGGTCGAGGACACCGTGGCCCGGATGAAGGCCGACGGCGTCCGGCGCGCCCTGGTGTTCCCGACCAGCGCCTACGGCGGGTACTCCGCGTGCCGCCAGTACGACGAGGACGTGCTGCGCGCCCGCGCCGCCGTGCCGGACGCGCCCGAGCTGGTCAAGCTGCGGCAGTTCTTCGACCACCCGCTGTTCGTCGAGTCCTTCGCCGACGCGGTGCGCACCGCGGCGGCCGACTTCGCCGACTACCGCCTGGTGTTCACCGCCCACTCGGTGCCGCTGTCCGCCGACCGGGCCGCCGGGCCGCCGGAGGAGGGCGGCCACCGCTACTCCCGGCAGGTGGCGGAGGCGTCCCGGCTGGTGGCGCGGGAGGTCGGCGCGGCCGAGTACGACGTGGTGTGGCAGTCGCGGTCCGGGCCGCCGGAGATCCCGTGGCTGGAGCCGGACGTCGTGGACCACGTCGAGGCCCTGCGCGAGTGGGGGGTGGCCAACGTCGTGGTGTGCCCGATCGGGTTCGTCAGCGACCACCTGGAGGTGGTGTGGGACCTGGACACGGAGGCCAGGGACCGGGCCGCCGAGCTGGGCATGGGCTTCGCCCGCGCCGCCACGCCCAACGGCGATCCCCGGTTCGCGCGGCTGGTCGCCGAACTCGTCGCCGAGCACCTGTCCGGCGCGCCGGTGCGCAAGCTGTCGGAGTTCCCCGCCGCGGGGTGCACCGTGAACGGCGCGCCGTGCGCCCCGCTGTGCTGCGAGCCCGCGAAACGACCCGCGCGGTGACGTCGGTGGTGTGCCGCGAGCGGGCGGGGGAGTCCGGGCGGTGATCCGAGCACCGCTGCGTGGCATCCGCCGCTCCACCGGTCGCGGTCCCGATCGCGCGACCGGCGGTGGGAGCAGGTGCCGCACCGGCGACGAGACCACGAGGAGGCCCGCGCGGTGAGTGTCGATTTCAGCTGGTCGCCCCGGCCGGGTGACTGGCGGGACGCGTTGCGGACGGCCGTGCCGCTCTACCGGTGGGCGCCGTGGTTCGGCGCGGTGCTGGGCGCGCTCGGGGTGGTCGTGCTGTTCCTCGGCATGACGTGGGCCGGGGTGTTCGGGATCGCGCTCGCTGTGATCATCGTCGCACTCGTGCCCGTCGGCACCGCCGTGAACTTCCACAACCACCCGCTCGCGGCCAAGCCCGTGACCGGGTCGGCGGACGCGCACTCGCTGCGGATGTCGGTCGGCGACGCGGCGCGCAGCGAGCTGGCCTGGGCGGAGCTGCCGGGCTGGTCGGAGACGTCGCGGGTGTTCGTGCTGCGCACCGGGACGGCCGCGATGTTCGCCGTGCCGCACCGGGCGTTCGCCGGGGCGGAGGACGTCGAGCGGTTCCGCTCCCTGCTGGTGGCGCACGTCGGTCCGGCCGCCTGAGCCGTTCCGGAGCACGCGTAACCTTGGGCATCGTGTCCTGTGCGAGTGCGACGCTGGTCGTGTGGACGTCCGCCTGGCTGCATGGTTCGGCCGCGGCCGACGACGTCCTCGACGCCCTGGGGTCCTGGGCCGAGCTGCACGAGGTGGTGGCCGACGACGACGGCACCGCCACCGCGCTCGACCTGCCGGGCCCCGACGAGCGGGCGGTGGGTTCGGCGCTGCTGCTGGCCGCGCTGCGGCGGGCGTCGGCGTCCACCGCGCGGCTGGTGCTGCCGGTGCCCGGTGACGTCCGCGGCCTGGGCGGGCGCGGCCCGCTGAGCCAGTGCGCGCTGCGCGTCGGGCAGGCCGCGGTGCTGCCCGACGTCGGTGTCGGCCTGGTGCCCCGGCTGGTGGCGGACGGCGTGCTGCGGTGGACGGTGTTCGACCTGCCGACGGTGACGGCGGTGGAGCACGTGCCGATCGGCGAGGCCGAGCACGGCCTGGCGTCGGCGATGCGCGAGGCCGCGACCGCGCTGGTGACGCTGGACGTGGCGCGGCACCGGCCGAACGTGCGCGCCGAGATCGCGGAGCTGGCCGCGGAGCACACCAAGCTGACCTGGCCCGCCGGGATGCCGCCGCGCGCGCTGCGGGTGCTCCAGCGGGCCGCGGAGGTGGCGGCGATCCTCACCGTGGCCGCGTCGGACGCGCCGGGTGGAGCGGTGTCGGCCTCGGCGCAGGCGGCACGGGACGAGGCGCTGCGCCCGCTGTCGGAGGCGGTGCGGCGGGCCCGCGTCGCCGCCGTGGACGAGGCCGTGCGGGTGCTGTCGGACCAGGGGGCGGGACGGGTGTGATTTTTGGGCTGTGTTGGATTTGCCCTCCTTCGTCGGGCGGCTCGGCCGCCTGTTAGTCGGCGGCTCGCGGGGCGTTTCTTGTCGATCGAAAAGCGTGATCGACAAGAAGCGCGCCGTGAACCGCCGACGCGGCCTCGCTGTGTTGGATGGCCCGACTCCGTCGGGCGGCTCGGCCGCCGTTGAGTCGGCGGCTCGCGGGGCGGGTTGCGCCGATCGAAGAGCGTGATCGGCGAAACCCGCGCCGTGAACCGCCGACGCGGCCTCGCGGGGTTGGATTTGCCCGACTCCGTCGGGTGGCTCGGCTGGCGTTGAGTCGGTGGCTCGTGGGGGCGGTTGCCGGGAGGCGGATTTCGGCCGGACGGGGGAGGGGCGTCGCCTTGGGGTGCCGGGCATTCGGGTGTGGCGCCTTCCCAACGCCGGTGTGCGTGGGGTAGGGAACGGGGGCCGCCCGAGAGGAGGGCCCGTGTTGCCCAGACTGCGCCAGGCGTTGCGCCTCCCACCTACCCGCGCCCAGCGCGCCGCGGCGGAGCGCGACGATCTCGTCCGGCGGTTGCGCCGCGAGTTCGAGGAGGTCGCCCGTGAGGAGGCGGACCGGATCATCGCCGTCGTGCGGGAGGTCGAGCACCGGGCGCGGCGCGACGTCCACGCCGAGGCCGACCGGTACGCGCTGCGCACGACCGAGCGGTTCGTGCGGGACAACCTGCTGACCGCGCCCGCGTTCCCGAACCGGTTCGACACCCTGCGCCACGCCCTGGCGCACGCCCCCGAGCACGGCATGGCGCTGGAGTTCGGCGTCTTCCGGGGCACCACGTTGAAGATCATCGTCGAGGAGCGCGGTGGCGACGTCCACGGCTTCGACTCCTTCGAGGGCCTGCCGGAGGACTGGCGCCCGAACCGGCCCGCCGGGTACTTCCGGGCGGACCTGGTGCCCGAGGTGCCCGGCGCGGGGATCGTGCCCGGCTGGTTCGACGAGACGCTGCCGGGCTTCTTCGCCGAGCACCCCGGCGACGTGGCGTTCCTGCACCTCGACGCGGACCTGTACTCGTCCACCGTCACGGCCCTGGAGCACGCCGGACCCCGGCTGCGGCCCGGTAGCGTCGTGCTGTTCGACGAGTACTTCAACTACCCCGGCTGGGAGGCCCACGAGCACCGGGCGTGGCGGGAGTTCGTGGCCCGCCACGACGTCGCCTTCGAGTACCTGTGCTTCACCGCCGACAACGAGCAGTTGGCGGTCCGCGTCACCGCCATCGGGTCGGACGCGGCGGAAGAGGTTCCCGCGCCGCCGACGCCGTGAAACCGCCGTCGGAGCGGCACGCGGCCACGCAGGCACCCGTGCCCGGTCGCGCAGGGTTGGGACCGCTCCACGTCGACCGGACGCCGCGAGATGCGTAACTTCGAGTAGGTGACCTCTGGACTCCCCACCACCGTCGGCGGGCTGCGGGCCGCCGGGCACACCCCGCGTGGCGTCAAGGCCGAGCTGCGGGACAACCTGCTCGCCGCGCTGCGCGAGAAGCGCGACCCGTGGCCGGGCATCGTCGGGTTCGACCGGACGGTGCTGCCGCAGCTGGAGCGGGCCATCCTGGCGGGCCACGACGTCGTGCTGCTCGGCGAGCGCGGCCAGGGCAAGACGCGGCTGCTGCGGACCCTGGTCGGCCTGCTCGACGAGTGGACGCCGGTGATCGCGGGCGCCGAGCTGAACGAGCACCCGCTCGACCCGATCACGCCCGAGTCGAAGCGGCGGGCCGCCGAGCTGGGCGACGACCTGCCGGTGGCCTGGAAGCACCGCGACGAGCGGTTCGCCGAGAAGCTCGCCACGCCGGACACCAGCGTCGGCGACCTGGTCGGCGACGTGGACCCGGTGAAGGTCGCCCAGGGCCGCAGCCTCGGCGACCCCGAGACCATCCACTACGGCCTGCTGCCGCGCTCGCACCGCGGCATCATCGCCGTCAACGAGCTGCCCGACCTCGCCGAGCGCATCCAGGTGTCGCTGCTGAACGTGATGGAGGAGCGCGACATCCAGATCCGCGGCTACACCCTCCGCCTGCCGCTGGACGTGCTGCTGGTCGCGACCGCCAACCCCGAGGACTACACCAACCGCGGCCGGATCATCACGCCGCTCAAGGACCGGTTCGGCGCGGAGATCCGCACGCACTACCCGCTGGAGGTGGCCGCCGAGGTGGCCCTGGTCCGGCAGGAGGCCGACCTGGTCGCCGAGGTGGGCGACCACCTGCTGGAGGTCATCGCCCGGTTCGTGCGGCACCTGCGCGAGTCGTCCGCCATCGACCAGCGGTCGGGCGTGTCGGCGCGGTTCGCGGTGGCGGCGGCCGAGACGGTGGCCGCGTCGGCGCTGCGGCGCGGCGCGCTGATCGGCGAGCACCCGCCGATCGCCCGCCCGGTCGACCTGGACTCGGTGCCCGCGGTCCTGCGCGGCAAGCTGGAGTTCGAGGCGGGCGAGGAGGGGCGCGAGCAGGAGGTCCTGACCCACCTGCTGCGCCGCGCGGTGGCCGACACCGCCCGGTCCGCGTTCGCCGGGCTGAACCTGCGCCCGCTGGCGGAGCTGGTCTCCGACGGGCACCCGGTCGCGACCGGCGAACGGGTGCACGCGGGCGACCTGCTCGCCGCGCTGCCCGAGATGCCGGTGCTGCACGAGGTCGCGCAGCGGGCCGGCGCGGGACCGAAGGACCCGGTGGGGCGCATCGCGTCGATCGTGGAGCTGGCGCTGGAGTCGCTCTACCTGACCCGGCAGCTGTCCAAGGACGCCGACGAGGATCGGACGGTCTACGGATGAGCACCTACCGCTACGGCCGGTACGTCGACGGGCCCGACCCGCTCGCGCCGCCCGCGGACCTGCGGGCGGCGATGGACGAGCTGGGGCGCGAGGTCATGGAGGGCGCGTCGCCCGCGTCCGCGCTGCGCGAGCTGCTGCGCCGCGGCCTGCCGGGCACACCCGGCCTGGACGACCTGACGTCGCGGCTGTGGCGGCGGCGGTCGGCGATCCAGCGGCGGCACCGGCTCGACGGGACGCTCCAGGAGGTCCGCCGGCTGCTGGACGAGGCGCTGGAGGCCGAGCGGGCGGCGCTGTTCCCCGACCCGGACGACGCGGCGCGGTTCCGCGAGGCGCTGCTCGACGCCCTGCCCGCGGGCACCGCGGCGGCGGTCCGCGAACTGGCCGCGTACGACTGGCGCTCGGACCGGGCCCGCGAGTCCTACGAGCGCATCCGCACCCTGCTCGGGCAGGAGCTGCTCGACCAGCGGTTCCAGGGCATGAAGCAGGCGATGCGCGACGTCGACCAGGAGGACGTGCGGCGCATCCGGCGGATGCTGGACGACCTGAACGCGCTGCTCGCCGCCCACGCGCGGGGCGAGGACACCGGGCAGGCGTTCCGGGACTTCATGCGCGAGCACGGCGAGTTCTTCCCGGAGCGCCCGACGACCGTCGACGAACTGGTCGACGCGCTGGCGGCCCGGTCGGCGGCGGCGCGCCGGATGATGAACTCGCTGACCGACGAGCAGCGCGAGGAGCTGGCCGCGCTGTCCCGGCAGGCGTTCGGCGACTCGGGTGTCGGCGCGCGGCTGGCCGCGCTCGACTCGCTGCTCCAGGGGCTGCGGCCGGGCGAGGACTGGGACGGCTCGGCGCGCTTCCGGGGCGACCAGCCGCTGGGGCTCGGCGAGGGCGCGCAGGCGATGGCGGACCTCGCGGAACTGGACGCGCTGGCCGAGCAGCTCGCCCAGTCCTACCCCGGTGCGCGCCTGGAGGACGTCGACGTGGAGGCCCTGGTGCGCCAGCTCGGCGCCGAGGCGGGCGTCGACGCGCGCAGGCTGGCCGAGCTGGAACGCGAGCTGCGGGCCCAGAACCTGCTCGAACGCGCGCCGGACGGCTCGCTGCGGCTGACGCCGAAGGCGTTGCGGCGGCTGGGCGAGGCGGCGCTGCGCGGCGTGCTGGACAGCGTCCGGGCGCAGGGCAGGCGGGAGGACACGCGGGCGGGCGCGGCGGGCGAGCTGGTCGGCAGCACCCGGCCGTGGCGGTTCGGCGACACGGAGCCGTGGAACGTGCCGCGGACGGTCGCCAACGCCGTGCTGCGGGGCGGCACCGGGGAGATCCGGCTGGACGTGTCGGACGTGGAGGTCAGCGAGACCGAGCACCGGTCGCGCGCGGCCGTCGCGCTGTGCGTGGACACGTCGTGGTCGATGGTGCAGGACGGCCGCTGGGTGCCGATGAAGCGCACCGCGCTGGCCCTGCACCACCTGGTGCGCACCCGGTTCCGGACGGACTCGCTGGAGCTCATCACGTTCGGCCGGCACGCCGAGGCGGTCGACATCGGGCAGCTCACGGCGTTGGAGGGGGTGTGGGAGCAGGGGACGAACCTGCACCACGCCCTGCTGCTGGCCGGGCGGCACGTGCGCCGCCACCCCGACGCCCAGCCGGTGGTGCTGGTGGTGACCGACGGCGAGCCGACCGCGCACCTGGAGGCCGACGGGACGGCCGAGTTCAACTACCCGCCGCTGCCGCGCACGATCGCGAAGACCATCGTCGAGGTGGACGGGCTGGCCAGGCTGGGCGCGGCGATCACCGTGTTCCGGCTGGGCGACGACCCGAGGCTGGCGCAGTTCGTCGACCTGGTGGCCCGGCGGGGCGGTGGGCGCGTGGTCGCGCCCGACGAGGACGGCCTGGGCGCGGCGGTGGTGAGCGACTACCTGCGGGCCCGCCGCCGGCGCTGAGGCGCCGGGGGAGCCGGGCGGTGCGGCGAGGGCGTCATCCGCGTTGACGCTGGGCGGCGCGCCGACACCGGCACCGCCGAGGAGGCCCGCCCGGCGCGGCTACGTGGACTCCTGCACCGCCGACGAGGCCCGCCCGCCCGGCGCGGCTACTCGTCGTCCCGGCCGGTGCCCTTCGACCCGGTGTCCTCCGAGCCGGCGCTCTCCTCGCCCCGGTCGGTCGTCCTGGTGTCCCGGTTGGTCGACGCCAGCGCGCTCTCCGTCGCGCTGTCCGGGTCCACCCGCTTACCCGGCTTGGTGAGCGAGAAGTTCGACTCCTCGCGCATCCGCTCCACCATGTGCGGGTAGTGCAGCTCGAACGCCGGGCGCTCCGACCGGATGCGGGGCAGCTCGGTGAAGTTGTGCCGGGGCGGCGGGCTGGACGTCGCCCACTCCAGCGAGTTCCCGAAGCCCCAGGGGTCGTCCCGCTCGGCCGGGTCGCCGAACCGGTAGCTGCGGAACACGTTCCACACGAACGGCAGCACCGACGCGCCGAGCAGGAACGCCCCGATCGTCGAGATGGTGTTCAGCGTGGTGAAGCCGTCGGAGGGCAGGTAGTCCGCGTACCGGCGCGGGAAGCCCTCGTTGCCCAGCCAGTGCTGGATCAGGAACGTCAGGTGGAAGCCCAGGAACGTCGTCCAGAAGTGCAGCTTCCCCAGCGGCTCGTTCAGCATCCGCCCGGTCATCTTGGGGAACCAGAAGTAGATGCCGGCGTAGGTGGCGAACACGATCGTCCCGAACAGCACGTAGTGGAAGTGCGCCACCACGAAGTACGTGTCGTGGACGTGGAAGTCCAGCGGCGGCGACGCGAGGATGATGCCCGTCAGGCCGCCCAGCAGGAACGTGATCAGGAAGCCGATGCTGAACAGCATCGGCGTCTCCATCGTGATCGAGCCGCGCCACATCGTGCCGATCCAGTTGAAGAACTTGATGCCCGTCGGCACCGCGATCAGGAACGTCATCAGCGAGAAGAACGGCAGCAGCACCGCGCCCGTGGCGAACATGTGGTGCGCCCACACCGCCACCGACAGCGCCGCGATCGCGAACGTCGCGAAGACCAGGCCCTTGTACCCGAACAGCGGCTTCCGGCTGAACACCGGGAAGATCTCGCTGACGATGCCGAAGAACGGCAGCGCCACGATGTAGACCTCGGGGTGCCCGAAGAACCAGAACAGGTGCTGCCACAGGATCACGCCGCCGTTGGCGGGGTCGAACACGTGCGCGCCCAGGTGCCGGTCCGCCGCCAGGCCCATCAGCGCGGCGGTCAGGATCGGGAACGCGATCAGGATCAGCAGGCTGGTGACGAAGATGTTCCAGGTGAAGATCGGCATCCGGAACATCGTCATGCCGGGCGCGCGCAGGCAGCACACCGTCGTCACCATGTTGACGCCGCCGAGGATGGTGCCCAGGCCGCTGACCGCCAGGCCCATGATCCAGAGGTCGGGCCCGACGCCGGGCGCGTGCACGGCGCTCGACAGCGGCGTGTAGGCGGTCCAGCCGAAGTCGGCCGCGCCGCCGGGCGTCAGGAAGCTCGCGACCACCGTGAGGCCGCCGAACAGGTACAGCCAGTACGAGAACGCGTTGAGCCGGGGGAACGCCACGTCCGGCGCGCCGATCTGGAGCGGCAGGACGTAGTTCGCGAACCCGAACAGGATCGGCGTCGCGTACAGCAGCAACATGATCGTGCCGTGCATGGTGAACAGCTGGTTGTACTGCTCGTTCGACAGGAACTGGAGCCCCGGTCGGGCCAGCTCGCCGCGGATCAGCAGCGCCATCAGGCCGCCGATCATGAAGAACACGAACGACGAGGTGAGGTAGAGCATGCCGATCTGCTTGGGATCGGTGGTCTTCAGCAGGCCGAGCAGCACGGCGCCCTTCGGCCGTCGCCGGGCCGCACCCGGATGGGTGATCACGGGTTCCGGCTTGAGCGCGGTCATGACCGCCTCCCTCGTCCTGACGACGTGGCAACGATCACATCGTCTACCCACTGGCGGGTGGCGGCAATCGCACGGATCGCGGACCGGGGTCGACGGTTCCCCGGTCCAGGGCGTTGACCTGCGGCGGAGCTGTCGGATCGCCCGTTGGGGGAACTCCCGGCGGCCCTGCCGGGAGCAGCGGGGACGAGTCCCGGCCCCGCTCGAACTCGTCCGCGTGGTCGCCAGAGCGGTGGTCGCGGTAGCGGCCGTCGCGCCGCGGTCGTAATCGCCTTCGACGTCGTCGGCCGGGCGCGACGGTCGCGGGCGTGCGCGCCGCGGTCGATGGCGGCTCGGAGACGATTCCCGCTGATGTCAGTGACTGACATCAGTCCGTTCGCGGTGCCCGCCCGAACCACCACGACACCGCCCCCGGTGCCATGACCTGTGCCTCATCGCCGGCGCGAGTCCGCACCCCGGCGTCCCGCCAGGCGGACCGACCCTTGTACTCGCGAGTTAGGGTCGGTTTCATGCAGACCTGGTCATCCATCCCAGTCCCGCGGGTAGCGGGCGAGCCCCGGCCGTTGCGGCTGTTCGACACGTCCACCGGCGAGGTGCGACCCACGGCCCCCGGCGACACCGCCAGGCTGTACGTCTGCGGCATCACGCCCTACGACGCCACCCACCTCGGGCACGCCGCGACCTACCTGGCGTTCGACCTGGTGCACCGGGTGTGGTTGGACAACGGTCACGAGGTCCACTACGTCCAGAACGTGACCGACGTGGACGACCCGCTGCTGGAGCGCGCCGAACGCGACCAGGACGACTGGGAGGTCCTCGCCATGCGCGAGACCGCCCTGTTCCGGGAGGACATGGTCGCGCTGCGCGTCCTGCCGCCGCGCCAGTACGTGGGCGCGGTGGAGGCCATCCCGGAGGTGGTGGAGGCCGTGGCGAAGCTGCTGGCCGACGGCGCCGCGTACCGGGTGGACGACCCCGAGTACCCGGACGTGTACTTCGACCACACCGCCACCGGCCGCTTCGGGTACGAGTCGCACTACGACGAGGCCACCATGACCCGCTACTTCGGCGAGCGGGGCGGCGACCCGGACCGCGCGGGCAAGCGCCACCCGCTGGACGCCCTGCTGTGGCGGATGGCCCGGCCCGGCGAGCCGGCGTGGCCGTCGGAGCTGGGCGAGGGCCGCCCCGGCTGGCACATCGAGTGCAGCGCCATCGCCCTCAACCGCCTCGGCTCGGGTTTCGACGTCCAGGGCGGCGGCTCCGACCTGGTGTTCCCGCACCACGAGTTCAGCGCGGCGCACGCCGAGGCGCTGACCGGCGAGCACCCGTTCGCCCGGCACTACGTGCACGCGGGCATGATCGGCCTGGACGGCGAGAAGATGTCGAAGTCGCGGGGCAACCTGGTCTTCGTGTCGAAGCTGCGGGCCCAGAAGGTCGACCCGAACGCGGTGCGCCTGGCCCTGCTCGCCGGCCACTACCGCGCGGACCGGCCGTGGACCGACGCCCTGCTGGCGGAGGCGCTGGACCGGCTGGCGAGGTGGCGGCGGGCCGCCGCCCTGGAGACCGGTCCGGCCGCGGCGGACACCGTGGCCAGGCTGCGCGACCACCTGGGCGACGACCTCGACACCCCTGGCGCGCTGGCGGCCCTGGACGCGTGGGCGGCCGAGGCGCTGTCGACCGGCGGCCGGGACGCCGCCGCGCCGAAGCTCTTCCGCGACGCCGTGGACGCCCTGCTGGGCGTCGAGCTCTGAGACCGCCGCCGGTCCGCCGTCGTTCGGCGCGGCGGACCGGCCGGCCCGCCGCGGGCCCCGCGCGTCGTTCGGTCGCACCGCCCCGTGCCGCAATGGCGGTGGGGCCACCCGCGAACGGGTGGCCCCACTCGGGAAGGCTCGCCTCAGTCGCCGATCCGGTCAGTGGCCGGTCCGGTCAGCGGCCGGTCCGGGTCACGCGTCGAGCGTCCAGCTGTCGATCCGGCCCGTGTCGACCGTCGCCAGGTCGCGGACGCGCAGCTTCCACGTGCCGGCGGCCGTCTCCGAGGACGTGTTCACGGTGAACGTGCGGTTGAGGTTGTCCGCGCTGCCGCCCGCCCGGTTGTGCAGGTTGTAGACCGAGCCGTCCGGGGCCACCAGGTCGACGACCAGGTCGCCGATGTAGGAGTGGACGATGTTGACGGTGACCTGCGCGGTGGCCGAGGCGGTGCCCTGGCACGTCAGCTCGATCGTGCTGTTGACGTCGCTGTTGTCGCCGATCGCCACGTCGGTGTCGTTGGTCACCGGGTCACAGCCGTCGCCGCGCTCGCGGATCGTCCACTTGAACGTCGCGGTGCCGGTGCGGCTGTTCGCGTCGGTCACCGTCACGGTCACCGTGTAGGTGCCCGCAGCGGTGGGCGTGCCGGTGACCTGGCCGGCGGAGCTGCCGTTCACGCCGGTCGGCAGGCCGGTGAACGAGAACGTGTACGGCGCGGTGCCGCCGGTGGCCGTGACCTGGAGGTTGACCGGAGTGCCCGCGGTGCCGGCCTGGTCGCCGGGGTTCTTCACGACCGGGTTGTCCGGGGTGGCGCCGCCGACGAACAGCAGCTTGTTGGCCGAGCCGGCGCCGGGGTTGGTGATCTTGCCCGAGGTGGCCGCGGCCACCAGCGCCGACTCGACCTGGGCCGGGGTGGCCGTCGGGTTGGCCGAGACGTACATCGCCGCCGCGCCCGCCACGTGCGGTGACGCCATCGAGGTTCCGCTGATGGTGTTGGTGGCGCTGTCGCTGGTGTGCCAGGCCGAGGTGATGTCCTGGCCGGGCGCGAACAGGTCGGTGCAGGTGCCGTAGTTGGAGAACGAGGCGCGGCCGTCGGACCGGGTGGAGGCGTTGGTGCTGATCGCCTCGCGCACGCGGGCCGGCGAGTAGTTGCACGCGTTCTGGTTGTCGTTGCCCGACGCCACCGCCGTGGTGACGCCCGCCGCGACCAGGTTGCGCACCGCGGTGTCGGTGGCGGTGTCCGCGCTGCCGCCGAGGCTCATGTTCGCCACGGCCGGCTTGACGGCGTTGCGGGCGACCCAGTTGACGCCGTTGACGACGCCCGCCGAGGTGCCCTGGCCCTGGCAGTTCAGGACCTTCACCGCGACCAGCTTGACCTCCTTGGCCACGCCGTGCCGGGTGCCGCCGACCGTGCCCGCGACGTGCGTGCCGTGGCCGTGGCAGTCGGTGTTGTTGCTGTCGACCGTGTTGGTGCCCCAGCTGGCGCGCCCGCCGAAGTCGGAGTGGGTGGTCCGGATGCCGGTGTCGATGACGTAGGCCCGGACGTCGCTCGCCCCGTTGGGGTAGGTGTAGCTGTTGTCCAGCGGCAGGTTCGGCTGGTCGATGCGGTCCAGGCCCCACGACGGCGGGTTGGGCTGCACGCCTTCCACCTGCACGCGCAGGTCGGCCTGCACGAAGTCGACCCGCGGGTCGGCGGCCATGCGGCGGGCCTGGGTGGGCGAGAGCGAGGCGTGGAAGCCGTTGAGCGCGTGCTGCCAGGTCGTGCGGACCGCGCCGCCGTACTTGCCGACCAGCGAGTCGGCGGCCGACGCCGACAGCGCTCTGGGCGAGGCCGAGTCGCGCAGGGCGACGATGTAGGAGCCGGGCACGGCGTCGGCGCTGTCGGCGCTGAGCACCTGTCCCTCGGCCGCGGCCACTCCGACGTTGGTGAACGCCAAGCCTGCCGCGGACACCGCGGCCAGGCCGAGTACGGCCGTCCTTCTGATGAAGCGGACGTGTCCCATGACGGGGTAACTCCCTCGAAGGCAGGGTCGCCCGCCCGTACCCGGCGCGTGCGCCGGACGGGTGAGCGTGCAGGGATGGGGACGTTCGCGCGAACGGGTGGTGCCGACCTGGTCCTCTGCATAGTCCGGACAAAACCCGGCGGCGAGTAGGGCCGTTGGGCGTAATCAGGTGGCGCCGGTCACGATCCGGGTACCGCGACCGCAGGTCACGGGCGATTCAGTCAGGAGTTAAAGCGCTCGTCCCGGTACTCCCGCCACCGCTCCAGCAGGTTGGGCAGCTCGCGGTGGATGAACTCGAAGAACGCCAGGGTCTCGGCGATGCGCCGCCCGGCGGGCGTGTCGGGCCCCAGCACGGCGATGCCCTCGCGGAGCGGGCCGTCCCAGCGGGACATCAGCCGCTCGCGGCGGAAGACGGCCTCGTACCAGACGTCGTCGTACACCCGGTACACGTCGCGGCGGGAGCCGGTCTCGCGCTCGCGGCTGACCATGCTGACCTGGGTGAGGTACCGGATCGCACCGGAGATCGCGGCGGGGGAGACCTGAAGCAGGTCGGCCAGCTCGGCGGCGGTCATGGTGCCGGTGTCCTCGGCCAGCAGCGCCACGAACACCCGCGACGGCATCCGCGGCATCCCGGACTCCGTGAAGGCCGAGGCGACGCGTTCGATGAACCGCAGCACCGCGTGCTCGTCCCGCTCCGTCACCTGGGTCACCGCCGCATCATCCCCTTCGGCCCTCGGCACGGGGGGAGTTTATACGCTTCCTTAACTTCACGAGTTTGTGAAGTTCGTGTAAATTGCCTGCGCGGCGATGATTGCGTCACCCGTGCGAGTGGTGGGTCAGGCGACCGTGTCGCCCGTCGCCCCACCAGGCACGGGCCACTCCTCCGGATTCTTCATGCCCTTCCGGTGGCTGACCATCCTTCCGGGGGGTGGTAGTGCTACGGGGAGTTGCCGAACGCGTTCTCAGGGGGATCGATGCGAATCGGTGTGGCGTTGTCCGTCGTGACCTTGCTGCTGGGTGCGCTGTCGCCACCCGCCGTCGCCGCCGCGCCGGCCGCGGCCTACCTCAACGTCGTCGCGCACCAGGACGACGACGTCCTGTTCATGAACCCGGACGTGCGCAACTCCATCGCCGCCCGGCGACCCAACACCACGGTGTTCCTGACCGCGGGCGAGGCGTTCCGCCAGGTCGGGCCCGGCCGGCCGGGCGACCCGCCCCTGGCGGCGTGCCGTGACGACCTGACGCTGGACCGCGAGGACTACGCCCGCTGCCGCCAGCTCGGCGCGCGGGCGGCGTACGCGCGGATGGCCGGCGTCGCCGACGCGTGGACCCAGGCCAAGTCCGCCGTGGACACCCCGGCCGGCCGGTACTGGCTGGAGGTGCACGCGCTGACCGCCCGGCCGGAGCTGCGGCTGGTGTTCCTGAACATCCCGGAGTGGGGCGACGGCAGCGACGACGCCGCCCGCCCGTGCGCGGGCACGCCCCGCCTGCACGGCGCGAGCCTGTACCACCTGTGGTTCGACCAGCGCGGCACCTGCTCGATGGTGCCCAGCGGCACCGTGCTGTGGCGTGACGACGTGCGCAACGCCCTTCCCGACCGGGCCTTCCTGGTCGCGGTGCTGCGCGCCCTCTACGAGCGGTACCAGCCCACGGTGATCCGCACCCAGGACCCGGACCCCGACCCGCGCTACCAGGACCCCGCGTGGCTGCACGACCACAGCGACCACGTCATCGGCGCGCGGTTCGCGCACGAGGCGGCACGCGGCTACGCCGGGCCGGGCGGGCGGGCCGCCGTGCGGATCGTGTCGCACCGCAACTACAACATCGCCACGTCGCCGGTGAACCTCGACGCGGGCCAACGCGCCGAGAAGGCCGCCGACTACGCGGCCTACGACCTGTGGGACGCCCACTCCGACGACACCGGTGGCTACGCCACGTGGCCGCAGCGCATGATCCACCGGCACACCACCGGCACCACGTGGGCCGGCCGCAACCGCGACGGCAGGCTCCAGGCGTTCGCCGTGCAGGGTGGGCGGCTCGCCACCTGGTGGCAGAGCGCCGGCGGCTGGTCGTCCACGACGCTCGCGACGCCGGGCCCGCTCGCGCCCGGCGTGTCGGTCGAGCAGGACCGGGACGGCAGGCTGCACGTGTTCGCCCGGCGGCTGGACACCCACGAGGTCATCACCCTCGCGCAGCAGGCGCCCGACGCCGGCTTCGGCGACTGGCGCGGCCTGGGCTCGCCCAACACCGGGGCGGCGGCCGCGCAGGTCGGCACACCGGTCGCCAAGCGCGGTGCCGACGGCGTGCTCCGGGTGTTCGTCAAGAACGGCGGCGGCGGGCTGAGCGTGCGCACCCCGGACGGGTGGCAGGACGCGGGCGGCACCGGCCTCCAGGACGGCCTGGCGGTGGGCGTCGACCGCGCCGGCGGCACGGACGTGTTCGGGTTCGCCGTGGTGGACGGCGTCGGCCGCGTCAGGCACTGGTCGGCCGGGCCCGGCGGCGCGTTCGCCCTCCGCCCCGACCTGGCCGGGTTCGAGCCGTCCGGCCCGCCGTCGGTGGCGCTGAACGAGGACGGCAGGCAGGACGTGTTCTACCGGCTGGCGGGCGACCGGGCCGCGCGGGTCGGCCACACCTGGCAGCTGCCCGACGGCACCTGGACCTCCGCCCGCGAGGACATCTCCAGCCAGGGCGGCGTCGGCGCGCCCGCCGTCGTCGACGCGCCCGAGGGGGTCGCCGACTCCCGCGTCGTCGTGTTCACCACCAACCGGGGCGGCGGGGTCAGCACCACCCGGCAGGTCGCGCCCAACGCCTCGTACGGCACGCGGTGGGCCGACCTGGGCGGCTTCCTCGTCGGCCAGCCGGCGGCGCTGACCGACCCGGCCGGCCGCGTGGTGCTGTTCGCGCTGGACGACCGCGGCGGGCTCCTGGTCCGCCGCCAGCGGGCCGCCGGCGGCACGGCCGGCTTCGACGACTGGGTGGCGCCGGGCCTGCCCTAGCCCGCCGGCCCGCCGTCCCCGCGCCGCCCCGCCGCCCGCCACAGCAGACCCGGCGGCAGGAGCAGCACCAGGGCGGCGGGCGTCAGGAACGCCGTCACCGGGTGCAGGTGGTACAGCGGCACGAACGCCATCGGCGACAGCGCGCCGCCGAGGAACCGGAACGACTGCAACACCGACACCGACCCGCCCCGGTTGCCGCCGTCGTCGCGCAGCACCAGGGCGTTCAGGCCGACCAGCACCGCCTGGGACAACGCGCCCGCCAGCGACCACAGCACACCCGCCGCGACCAGGCTCGGCAGCACCCCGACCAGGGCGAACACCACCGCGCCGACCGTCGTGCCGAGCAGCACGCACCGGCGCGGGCCGAAGCGGTCGATCAGCCACCCGGTCAGCCGCGCCGTGCCGATGCCGACCACGCCGAACCCGGTCAGCACCAGCCCCCGCTCGCCCGAGCCGAGCCCGAAGTCGTCGCCGAGCCGCAGCGCCACCAGGAACGACATCCCGCCCAGGCAGCCCCAGCCGACGAACCCGACGGCCGCGAGCCGCAGGGTCCTCGGCCGCCACGCGCTGCGCAGCCGGGGTGGCCGCTCCGCCTTCGGCGGGTCGGCGGGCAGCCCGCCGACCGCGAGCAGCCCCGCCACGACGGCCGCGCCGACGAACGCCCACCGCCACGACGCCTCCGCCGCCAGCCCGCCGACCAGCGGCGCGGAGGTCTGCCCGGCGGCCTGCATCGAGGCGAACACGCCCAGCGCGCGGCCCAGCCGCTCCCGCGGCGTCGCGGCGGCCACGGCCGCCAGCAGCAGGGGGGTGGTGAACGCGTTGGCCGCGCCCTGGACCGCCCGGCCGCCGATCAGCACCGGGAACGACCACGACACGGCGCACAGCGCCGACGCGGCCACGTAGACGACGTACGCCGTGCGCACCGTCCGCCGCGCGCCCCAGCGCTCGCCCAGCGTCCCGGAGAACAGCATGAACGCGGCGAACGGCAGGAGGTACCCGGTGAGCGTGACCGCCGCCGTCCCGGCCGACACCCGGAAGTCCGCCCCGATCTCGGGCAGCACCGACGAGGTCACCGCCCCGCCGAAGGGCCCCAGGAAGCCGCCGGCGTACAGGGCGAGCACCGACAGCCTTCGCCCGCCCATCCGCACCTCCCCCACCCGCGCGCCGCCCCGGCCCCGCGCTACCCGGTGAACACCCGCGCTCCCCGGTGAACCCCGTCCGGGCGCGTGCCACCGCCGCCGCGCGGCGGTGCCCCGGTCAGCCCGGTCAGATCCCCGCCGGACCGCGGCCGGGACCGCGCCCGCGCCGCCGCAGGTAGCGCTCGAACTCCGCCGCGATGGCGTCACCGCTGGCCTCGGTGATCTGGATCTCCGCGTCGCCGCGCTCCTCCAGCGCCCGGACGTAGTTGCGGACGTCCTCGTCCTCGTCGGCCATCTCGCTGACCGTGCGCTCCCACTCCTCGGCCTGCTCGGGCAGCGCGCCCAGCGGCACCTCCACGTCCAGCACCTCCTCCACCCGGTGCAGGAGCGCCAGCGTCGCCTTGGGCGACGGGGGCTGCGACACGTAGTGCGGCACGGCCGCCCAGAACGAGATCGCGGGCACCCCCGCCTGCACGCACAGGTCCTGGAACACGCCGACGATGCCCGTCGGGCCCTCGTAGCGCGACCGCTCCAGGCCGAACTTCGAGGCCGCGGCGGCGTCGTAGGCCGTGCCCGTCACCGGCACCGGCCGGGTGTGCGGGGTGTCCATGAGCAGCGCGCCGAGCGTGACCACGGTGGTGATGCCCAGGTCCTCGATGTGGCCGAGCAGTTCGCCGGCGAACTTCCGCCACCGCATGTTCGGCTCGATGCCGTGCACGAGGACGACGTCGGTCGACGAGCCGGGCGGGCGGCAGACCGCCAGGCGCGTCGTGGGGAACTCCACCCGCCGCGTGATCCCGTCCACCATGCGGACTGTGGGGCGCGTCACCTGGAAGTCGTAGTAGTCGTCCGGATCGATCTCCGCCAGCGGCGTGGCGTCCCAGGTCAGTTGCAGG
Source organism: Saccharothrix australiensis (assembly GCF_003634935.1). Classification (NCBI taxonomy): domain Bacteria; kingdom Bacillati; phylum Actinomycetota; class Actinomycetes; order Pseudonocardiales; family Pseudonocardiaceae; genus Saccharothrix; species Saccharothrix australiensis. The sequence continues at coordinate 5,471,785 of NZ_RBXO01000001.1, read as the reverse complement.
TGCTCGATCGCCGTGCTGGCAGCGTCTCCAGCGTCGTTCCACCCCTCGAACGCCGCCACCATGATCGGGTTGGTGAGCGGTTTGCTGGGGTCGAAGGGGGTCTTGGCGGCCTGGTCCGGATCGGTCACCGGGTCAGACTACGACCACCGCCGCACACCCGACGCCGTAGGCTTGGCCCATGCCGGATCGTGTCTCCTCACCCCTGTTGGACGCCCTCGCCGACCGTGTCGTCGTGGCGGACGGCGCGATGGGCACCATGCTCCAGGCAGTGGATCTGAGCCTCGACGATTTCGCAGGTCACGAGGGCTGCAACGAGATCCTGAACGTCACCCGGCCCGACGTCGTCCGGCAGGTGCACCGCGGCTACCTGTCGGTAGGCGCGGACGCCGTGGAGACCAACACCTTCGGCGCGAACCTCGCCAACCTCGCCGAGTACGGCATCCAGGACCGGATCTTCGACCTCTCGCGGCGCGGCGCGGCCCTGGCCCGCGAGGTCGCCGACGAGTTCGCCGAACCGGGCAGGCCCCGGTTCGTGCTCGGTTCCGTCGGCCCCGGCACCAAGCTGCCCACCCTCGGCCACGCACCCTACGCCACGCTCCGCGACGCCTACGTCGAGCAGGTGCGCGGCCTGCTGCTCGGCGGCGTCGACGCGGTGATCGTCGAGACCTCCCAGGACCTGCTCCAGACCAAGGCGGCCGTCGTCGGCGCCAAGCGCGCGATGGCCGCCGAGGGCGTCCGGGTGCCGATCATCGCCCAGGTCACCGTCGAGACCACCGGGACGATGCTGCTCGGCTCGGAGATCGGGGCCGCGCTGACCGCGCTGGAACCGCTCGGCATCGACCTGATCGGCCTGAACTGCGCCACGGGTCCCGCCGAGATGAGCGAGCACCTGCGCCAGCTCGCCAAGCACGCCCGCGTCCCGCTGTCGGTGATGCCCAACGCGGGCCTGCCCGAGCTGGGCCCGCGCGGCGCGGTCTACCCGCTCACGCCCGAGGAGCTGGCGGCGGCGCTGACCGGGTTCGTCACCGAGTTCGGCGCGCGGCTGGTCGGCGGCTGCTGCGGCACCACCACCGAGCACGTCCGCCAGGTCGTCGACGCCGTGCGCGACCTCCGGCCCGCCGCCCGCCGCCCGCGCCCCGAACCCGGCGTGTCGTCGCTCTACCAGGCCGTCCCGTTCCGCCAGGACGCGTCCGTGCTGATGATCGGCGAGCGCACCAACGCCAACGGCTCCAAGGCGTTCCGCGAGGCGATGCTCGCCGGCCGGTTCGACGACTGCCTGGAGATCGCCCGCGACCAGACCCGCGACGGCGCGCACCTGCTCGACCTCAACGTCGACTACGTGGGCCGCGACGGCGCCGACGACATGCGGCAGCTCGCGAGCAGGCTCGCCACCGCGTCCACGCTGCCGATCATGCTCGACTCGACCGAGCCCGAGGTGCTGCGCGCCGGCCTGGAGTGCCTGGGCGGGCGCTGCGCCGTCAACTCGGTCAACTACGAGGACGGCGACGGCCCCGACTCCCGGTTCCAGCGGATCATGCGGCTGGTGTCCGAGCACGGCGCGGCCGTCGTCGGCCTGTGCATCGACGAGGAGGGCCAGGCCCGCACCGCCGAGTGGAAGGTGCGCGTCGCCGTCCGCCTGATCGAGGACCTGACGCGCAACTGGGGCGTGCGCACCGGCGACATCGTCATCGACACGCTCACCTTCCCCATCTCCACCGGTCAGGAGGAGGTGCGCAGGGACGCCCTGGAGACGATCGAGGCCATCCGCGAGCTCAAGCGCCGCTACCCCGAGGTGCAGACGACGCTGGGCATCTCGAACGTGTCGTTCGGCCTGAACCCGGCCGCCCGGCAGGTGCTGAACTCGGTGTTCCTGCACGAGTGCGTGCAGGCGGGCCTGGACACGGCCATCGTGCACGCGTCGAAGATCATCCCGATGGCGCGCATCCCCGACGAGCAGCGCGCGGTGGCGCTGGACCTCGTCTACGACCGCCGCCGCGAGGGCTACGACCCGCTGCAGAAGCTGATGAGCCTGTTCGAGGGCGTCAGCACGTCCTCCAGCCGGGCGTCGCGGGCCGAGGAGCTGGCGGCCCTGCCGCTGTTCGCGCGGCTGGAGCGCCGGATCGTCGACGGCGAGCGCAACGGCCTGGAAGCCGACCTGGAGGAGGCGCTCCGGGAGCGCCCGGCGCTGCAGATCATCAACGACACCCTGCTGTCGGGCATGAAGACGGTCGGCGAGCTGTTCGGCTCCGGCCAGATGCAGCTGCCGTTCGTGCTCCAGTCCGCCGAGGTCATGAAGTCCGCCGTCGCCTACCTGGAACCGCACATGGAGCGGTCCGACGACGGCGGCAAGGGCCGCATCGTGCTCGCCACGGTCAAGGGCGACGTGCACGACATCGGCAAGAACCTGGTGGACATCATCCTGTCCAACAACGGCTACGAAGTCGTCAACATCGGCATCAAGCAGCCCATCAACGCGATCCTCGACGCCGCCGAGGAGCACCGCGCCGACGCCATCGGCATGTCCGGCCTGCTGGTCAAGTCCACGGTGATCATGAAGGAGAACCTGGAGGAGATGAACTCGCGCGGCGTCTCCGCGCGGTGGCCGGTCCTGCTCGGCGGCGCGGCGCTGACCAGGGCGTACGTCGAGAACGACCTGACCGACCTGTACCTGGGCGAGGTGCGCTACGCGCGGGACGCGTTCGAGGGCCTGCGGCTGATGGACGCGATCATGGCCGCCAAGCGCGGCGAGTCGCCCGCGCCCGACCCCGAGGCCGAGCGCAAGGCCGCCGAGCGCAAGGCGCGGCGCGCCCGGTCGCTGCGCATCGCCGCCGAGCGCAAGGCCGCGCGGGAGGAGCCGCCCGAGGTGGGGCGCTCGGACGTGGCCGTGGACGTGCCGATCCCGACGCCGCCCTTCTGGGGCACCCGCGTGGTCAAGGGCGTGCCGCTGGCCGACTACTCGGCGATGCTCGACGAGCGGGCCACGTTCATGGGCCAGTGGGGGCTCAAGGGCTCGCGCGGCGGCGGACCCACCTACGAGGAGCTGGTCGAGACCGAGGGCAGGCCCCGCCTGCGGTACTGGCTGGACCGGCTGGCCACCGAGGGCGTGCTGGCGCACGCGGCGGTCGTCTACGGGTACTTCCCGTGCGTCTCCGAGGGCGACTCGCTGGTGGTGCTGACCGAACCGAGGCCCGACGCGCCCGAGCGGCTGCGGTTCACCTTCCCCCGCCAGAAGCGCGACCGCAGGCTGTGCCTGGCCGACTTCTGGCGGCCGCGCGAGTCCGGCGAGGTGGACGTCGTCGCGTTCCACCTGGTCACGATGGGGCAGGCGATCGCCGACCACGCCAACGAGCTGTTCGCCAAGGACGCCTACCGGGAGTACCTGGAGGTGCACGGACTCGGCGTGCAGCTGACCGAGGCGCTGGCCGAGTACTGGCACCGGCGCATCCGCGAGGAGCTGCGCTGGTCCGACGGCTCGCCGGTGGCGAGCGAGGACCCGGACGACGTCGAGGAGTTCTTCAAGCTCGGTTACCGGGGCGCCCGCTACTCGCTGGGCTACGGCGCGTGCCCGGACATGGAGGACCGGGTCAAGGTCGTGGAGCTGCTGGAGCCGGAGCGGATCGGCGTGCGGCTGTCGGAGGAGTTGCAGCTGCACCCCGAGCAGTCCACCGACGCCTTCGTGGCGCACCACCCCGAGGCGAAGTACTTCAACGCGTGACCGCGCACGCCCGGCCCCGCCCTCGCGGCGGGGTGACCGGGCGTGCGCCGCGCGGATCGACCGGCAAGTACGGGTGGTGGACGTGGAGAGGTGCGCGGTGAACGTCGAAGCGGTGCTGTGGGACATGGACGGCACGCTGCTGGACTCGGAGAAGCTGTGGGACATCCCGCTCTACGAGTTCGCGGAGAAGCTGGGCGGCACGCTGTCGTTGGCGACGCGGCAGGCGATGGTCGGGTCGAACGTGCCGACCACGATGGCGCTGCTGTTCGCCGAGGTGGGCGTCACGCCGACCGAGGAGGAGACGGCGGACGGCGCGGCCTGGATCATGCGCCGCACCGAGGAGGTGTTCCGCGAGGGGCTGCCGTGGCGGCCGGGCGCGCGGGACGCACTGCGGGCCGTCCGCGCGTCGGGCGTGCCGATGGCGCTGGTGACGTCCACCGAGCGGGGGCTGACCGAGGTCGCCCTGGACACCATCGGGCGGGACCTGTTCGACGTGACCGTGTGCGGTGACGAGGTGGAGGGCCGCAACAAGCCCCTGCCCGACCCGTACCTCAAGGCGGCGCGGCTGCTGGGGGTGGACGCCTCGGCGTGCGTGGCGGTCGAGGACTCGCCGACCGGTGTCGCGTCGGCGGTCGCGGCCGGGTGCACCGTCCTGGTCGTGCCGTGCGACGTGCCGGTGCCGTCGGGGGAGCGGCGGGTCTTCCGCGAGTCCCTGGTCGGGGTCGACCTCGACGTGCTGACCGCGCTGCGCGCCTGACCCCGGCACGCCCGTGGCCCGATGCCGGCCCCGGAGCGGGTGCCGCGAGGCGTGCCGTGCCGTGCCGAGGTGTTGCCGTGCCGAGGTGTTGCCGTGCCGAGGTGTTGCCGTGCCGCCGCGCCGGCCTGCCTTGGGCGGCGGAATGGTGTCGTCGTGCCGGAAGGCGTTGTCGTGCCCCGGCGGGTGCGATCCCGCCCAGGGCACGACGAGCCTGGCGCGCGTCCGGTCCAGGGCAAGACCAGCCCGGCGCGCGTCCCGGTCAGGCCGGGACAGCGCCCTCCCGCACCTTGTCCGCGCGCACCGCCGGGTCGACCAGCAACCCGAACACCACGCCCAGCCCGAGCCACAGCGTGGCCGTCTCGGCGAGCGACGCGAGCCGGAACTCCCACAGGACGGCGCTCGGCATGTCCGCCGGTATCGCGTCCGGCGGCGCGGGGAACACCAGCAGGAGCAGCGTGCCCGCCGCGACCACCGCCAGCGCCACCACCGTCGACCGCACCGGCCCGCTCAGGTGGCCCAACCGGGACGCCAGCAGGCTCGCCCCGGCCACCACCAGCAGACCGGCCGCGATCAGCCCCAGGTAGAGCACCGTCCGGTACCCGACCGTCGCCGGGTCGCCCACCGCTGGCGGGTTGGCCGGGTACTTGACCGCCGGCAGCAGCGCCGCCGCCCCGAACACCGCCGCCGCCAGGGACACGCTGCGGCTGAACGGCGGCCGACCGGCGAACCACCGGCGGGACCCGGCGTACGCGGTGGCGAACAGCGCGCCCACCGCCAACCCGACGATCACCGCCGCCAGGACGCCACCGACGAGCTGCGCGCCCCGACCGACCAGTTCACCGTGGTCGTGCCCGCCCGACCCGGCCGGTTCGGCCGCGGCACGGGCCTCCTCGACCGCCAGCGCCGCGCGGATCGGCACCTCCACGACGACGAGTCCGACCAGGCCCGCGAGCAGACCGGCGACACCACCCGCGCCGATGCCGCGCAGCAACACGCTCCGATAGTCGTCCACGTGGCTGTTCACGGCAGGCCCTAGTGGCACGGGACGCCGAGCGCGTGCCGCCCGTCGTGGAAGAACTCGTGCAGCGCCTCGGCGGAGTGGCCGAGCGCCAGGCCGTTCTCCTGGAGGACCAGCCAGGTGACGACCAGTGCGACCAGCGCGACGGCGTAGGCCCACCGGGGTAAGCGAAGGGGATGTGCGGGGCTCGTCATGACGGCCTCCTCCATACCTCGTGGAAGGTCAACAACAACGCGCGCCGCGGCCGGTCTCCTGACTCCCGGATCGACACCGTCCCCGCGTCTTCCCAGCCGCAGGCGCGGCCAGTGACGTGCTCGGCGAGTTGGCTTCCCGGTCACAGTGGCGAGGACCGCGCCGGATTCCCACCGGCTTCCCGTCCACCGCGGCGCTGGAACCGTAAGTGCCCGCGACCGTCCGGCACAACCGGCCAGACGAGTTGTCATCCACCCGGCCCCGACTACCACCCGCAGGCGAACCTGCCTCGGAAAACGAGCCGGACACCCGCGCCCGGCACCGAGTTCGAGGGCACCCGACAGCGCACCCGGCACCGCGTTAGGGGCGCGCGGGCAACCGCGCCCGGTACCGCGTTCGAGGACGCGCGGCACCGCGCCCGGCACCGCGTTCGGGGGCGCGCGGCAGTGCGTTCGAGGGTGTCTCGGCCCACCGTCGGCGCGGCTCGGGACCCCAGTGGGATCGACGCCGGTGTCCAGTGCCCGGAGCACTGCGCTGAAGCCCCGACCGGAACACACCGGCCGGCAACCGAGCGCGCTCCCGACCCCAGCGGAAACCGAGTGCCGCTCCCGGCCTCGCCGGAACCGGGCGACGTTCCCTACCTCGTCGGGCTCACCGCGCGGGCAGAGGGCAGTCGCCGCACGTCCCACCGCCGTCGACGCGGTAGTAGAGGCAGCAGCTGCGCCGCCGGAACACGACCTCGCCGGGGAACGGGATGAACTCGCCCGAACCGCGCAACGGCGGATCGCCCAACAGCCGGGCACCCAAAGCGAGGCAGTCCTCGACCGACGCGACACCGCTGCGCCCGACCGTCCGCAACGCGCCGGCGATGGAGGACGCCGCGTTGCCCCACAACAACCCGCGGGCGACCGGCACGACCTCGCGGATCGCCGCCACCACCGGCTCCAACGACTCGACGACACCCACGCCGGCGACCGGCTCCGCGATCCGCACGCGCAGCCCGTCCGGCCCGTAGCGCCACCACAGGTTGCCGGGCCGGATGTCCGGGGCCACCCCGCCGACGGCGTGGGCGGCCACCGTCGGGCACAGCAGCCGAGCCGTGAAGCTGAGGAAGAACAACGACGCGGCGACCCGGTCCTCCCCGGTCCGGTACCGCTCGGCGATGGCCTCCACCGTGCGCGGCAACGCCGACCCGTCGAGCAACGCGTCGCCGGGCAGCCAACCATCACCGCCTGGACCGGTCCCGGGTGGCCGACCGACGTCCAGGGCGAAGAACGGGCTGAGGCCGCGGACCTGGCGCAGGGTGGACAGCACGGAGGCGTAGTCGGTCACGTGGCCAGTCTGCCGCCGTGGGCCTGCGAGGGGCGGGGCGGACCCTTCATTCGGGCGGCGTGCACGCGCACAGGGCGAATCGGTGCGTGAGGAGCCGGTGAGCCGGTGTGGAGCGAACCGGCGGCGACCGAACCGGCGCGGACCGAACCGGCGCGGAACGAACCGGCGCGGGCGAGTGGCACCGACTGCGCGGGGTGGTGTGGTGCCGCACCGGACGCCGGGTTGTCCGCGTGTGGCATGGGTCTGTAATCGGAGCGCGCGGCTCCCGGTCACGGCATGTAGAAGGTCAGCAGGTCGCTGCGCACGGGTGGGAAGAGGGTGTGCATCAGGTCCGCGTTCGGGCCGGGGTAGACGTCGGCGAACCTCGCCGTCAGACCGCGCAGCCCGTGCGGGCCGAACAGCAGCGACGGCAGGAGGTCCGGGGCCACGCCCGCGCCACCCGCCGCGCCGGGGGCCTGCATGGTGCCGCCGGCGACGACCGGACCCACCTCGCCGGCCCGGTAGGGCAGGCGGACGTGGGAGCGGTAGAACGACACGACCGCCTCGCCCTCCGCGTCGGCGAACGGCGACCCGGCCAACCTCCGCCCGAACACCGGGCGCAGGTGTTCCAGCAGCGCCACCGGATCGGCGACGCGCACGTAGTACGACTGCGCGTCTTCCGGCGCCGGCCCGAGGAACGGCTCCAACGCGTCCCCACCCACCGTGCCGGGACGCTCGTTCGCACTCGTCGCCCCGGTGTGCGCGAGCAGCGCGTGCACGGCAGCGGCGTCCACCGCAGCCACGTCGCACAGCCGCACGCCCTCGTGCGGAGGCGTCGACCGAGCGGTGCCGACCGGCACGCCGTCGCGCTCCACGAGCCACTGCGTGCTGCCGTCACGGGCCACGAGCCAGCGCCACAACGGAGCCGAGTGCGGCATCCACAGGTCGGCGCGTGCCTGCTCGGCGGCTTGGAGCCGCGCCATCGCGGGGATGTCGTCCGCTGTGGCCTCCCGCACGGTGTCACGCGGGGCGGCTGCCCGCATCGTGTCGGATGTCGTGCCCTGTGCAGCGCCGTCCTGTGCCGCGTCGTCCTGTGCCGCGCCGCGGGCGGTTTCCCGTTCCGTGTCGGGCGCGGCCTTCCCCGTCGCGGCGGGTGAGGGCGGCGGTGCGCCGACCACCGGCCGTTCCGGCGCGATCGGGATCGCGTAGGTGTAGCCGAACTGCCGGTAGAAGTACGGGATGCCGAGCATCACGTTCACCAACTGCCCGCGCGCCGCCGAACGCTCGTGCGCCCACCCCATCAACGCCCGGACCAGCCCGCGCCCCTCGTAGTCGCGGTGGGTGGCGACCAGTTCGACCTGCCCGGCCGGGATCTCCACACCGCCCAGGACGAGCGTCTCGTCCAGGAGGGTGGCGGTGGACACCACGCGGTCACCGTCCACGACGACCGCGCACGCCTCCCACCCGGCGTCCGGGTCCTCGACGACGAGCCGGTGGTCCACCGCGTCGGCCGGCTCGCCGCGCTCGGTCAGCAGCGCGCCGATCTGGTCGAGGTCACGTGGCTCCGCGGTGCGCAGCACCAGTCCATCGGACAGGGTCATCGGTGCAGTGTCGAGGTCCTCCTTTCGTCGTGCCACTGGTTTTCGGTGGACATCGCCGCCGGCCTGTCGGGAGACGGGCCGGCGGCGAACTCGTTTGGTGGCTCGGACACGGCTGACGCAGAATCCCGCCCATGTCCTGGCTGCCGTCCGACTACACCCACCCCACCCGCGTCGACCTCGGCACGGGCCACCACCTCAGGCCGATCCGGGAGTCCGATGTGGACCTCGACTACCCGGCCGTCATGGGGTCGAGGGAGCGGTTGTGGTCGTTGTTCGGCGAGCAGTGGCACTGGCCGCCCGCGACGATGACCTACGAGCAGGACCGCGCCGACCTCGCCCGCCACGAGCGGGAAGCCGAGGCGCACCAGTCGTTCAACTACGCCCTGTTCGACAACGACGAGACGGCCCTGCTCGGCTGTGTCTACCTCGACCCGCCGGGGAGCGGGTCGGTGGGCAGCAGTGGTTCGGTGGGTAGCGGTTCGGCAGGCAGTGGTTCGGCGGGGGTTGGGTTGGTGGAGGACGCGCTCATCGCGTGGTGGGTCGTGGACGAGTACGTCGGCACCGACCTCGAACGGGCGCTGGACGCCTTCGTCCCGCGGTGGATCGCGCGCGACTGGCCTTTCACCCGACCCCGGTTCGGGCTCTGAGCGCTCACCCGTACGACGGCGCGGGAACCTCGCGCGGGTCGCCGAACCACCTCCCCAGGGCCTTGACCAGCTCCTCGGGGTCTCCGCCCGCCCAGGCCACGTAGCCGTCCGGTCTGACGAGCACCGCCTCGGCGGGTGGCGCGGGTGTCGTGGTGGTGACGACGTCCACGCGGTCCGTCCACGGGGTGGCTCGCGCACGCAGGTCGGCGCGATCGGCGAAGTCGAAGAGCAGCGGGCGGCCCGTTCGGCACACGTGCGCGACGCGCGTGGTGCCGGACAGCGGGAGGTCGGGCATCCAGCGCCCGATCAGCGGGTGCGTCGACGTGCCCATGTCGTAGACGGTGTCCGCGCCCGACATCAGGTCGGAGAGGCGGCGGATCGCGGGCTCGTCCTGGAGGAGTTCGGTGAGGACGTCGCGCAGCGCGGTGATGTTCGGGCCTTCCGCGAGCAGGGCCATCTGGGCCCGGCTGTGGGTGATGACGCGTTGGCCCACCGGCCTGCGCTCCGACTCGTAGGTGTCGAGCAGGCCCGGCGGCGCCCAGCCGTCGATCTCGGCCGCCAGTTTCCACCCCAGGTTGAGCGCGTCCTGGAGGCCCAGGTTGAGACCGGGGCCGCCGACCCCGGAGTGGACGTGGGCCGAGTCGCCCACCAGGAGCACCCGGCCCACGCGGTAGCGGTCGGCCAGGCGGGAGTTCGTGCCCTCGGCCCGGCGGTTGAGCGCCGACGGGTGGCCGCCGCGCGGTTCGCTCATCGGCAGCTCGACACCCAGCACCCGCCGCGCGGCCGCGCGCAGCTCGTCCAGCGGCATCTCGTCGGTGTTGGTCAGGCCGGTGCCGCCCCGCTCGATCATGGCGATGCGGTAGATGCCCGGCTGGAACATGGCGAACGCGAAGACGCCGCGCTCGGTGCGGTGGAAGGTGCCGGGCCACAGGACGCCCAGGCCGGGCACGTCGAGCCGGCCCGTGGCGTGGTCGGCGACCGGCTCGTGGATCACCACCTGGCCGGTGCGGTGGGTGAAGCCGTCGTCGGTGACGCCGGGGAACCCGATGCCGGCGCGTTTGCGGATCACGCTGTGGCCGCCGTCCGCGCCCACGACGTAGCGGGCGGTGAGCCGGTACTCGCCGTCGGGGCCGGACACGTCGAGGGTCACGTGGTCGTCGTCCTGGACGACGTCCCGCACCTCGTGGCCGCGCCGGACCTCGACGCCGCCGTGCTGCTCCAGCACCTCCTCCAGCCGGCGCTGGGGCACCGGCAGGGTGAACAGGGCGTGGTCGGTCAGGCCGGACATCTCCAGCGGGAGCGCGCCGAACTGGAAGAACGGCACGGGGCGCGGTGGCGCCGGACTGCCGGTGATGGTGTCGTGCAGCCCCCGGTAGTCCAGCGCCTGGACGACTCTGCCGACGAGGCCGTTGGCCTTCGGGAGCGGGTGGCGTTCCGGCAGGGCTTCCAGCACGGTCGGGCGGACGCCCGCGAGCAGCAGCTCGTTGGCGAGCATCAGGCCGTTCGGCCCTGCTCCGACGATGACGACGTCGGTGTCCATGAATCCTCCTCGGGCATGGCGGAACCAGCCCCGGTGGCGGGGCGGTCGTGGGTGGGACTGGTGGGTGGGCACGCCCGAGCCCGTGCGGACGGGCGGGTGGTGCTCGGGGCGTGACCGAATAGGCCCCGCGTGTGCGGTGCCGGAATGGATCGATTTCGGGCGCGGCCGAACAAGCCCCTGTGTTCGGGGCCGGGTGTGTCGGGATCTGGTGTGTCGAGAGCTGGGTGGGTGGGGAGCTGGGTGTGTCGGGGCCGTGGATCAGGGCCGGTGTGTCAGGCCGGTCGTGCCGGGCGGGTCGGTGGTGCTGTGGCGGGTGCGGTCGGTGGTCAGGCTCTCGATGGCTCCGGCAGCCCGGCGGCCACGCGGGTCAGCGCGTCCTGCACCAGGGGGCCGAGGGGGACCGGTGGGTCGGCCGCGAGCCAGCGGTCGGTGGCCACCCCGATGGCCGCGCCGACGGAGGCCGCGACCAGCTTCGGGTAGATGTCGGTGGTGACGTCGGTGCCCGTGCGCTCGGCGATCACCCTGGCCAGCTCGTCCTCCATCATCGAACTGGCCCGGAGGAACTCGCCGATCAGCGCGGGCTCGCTCGTCATGAGCCGGACGCCGGCGGTCCAGTCCGGGTCCGGGACCTGGCTGCCCTGGTCGTACTGGGCCAGCGCCGCCTCCAGGATCGACTCCCACAACGACTCCGTGCGGGGACGCCGGCGGACGTGCTCCGCCAGCTCCCGCCCTCGGTCGACGTGGCGGGAGGCGATCGCCTCGGCCTTGCTGGAGAAGTAGTTGTTGAAGGTGCGTGGTGACACGCCCGCCGCGGCGGCGATGTCCTCCACCAGGACGTTCTCCAGGCCGCGCTCGACCGCCAGCCGGAGGGCCGCCCAGCTCAACGCCTGGCGGGTCTCCAGCTTCTTGCGCTCGCGCAAGCCCATTCGGTCGTCCATGCGATCAAGGTACTGGAAAAGTGCGGTTCCCGCAAGTTTTCGGGGCACGCACTTTCGGGGCGGGTGCCGGCGCCCGTCCGGGGGATGCGAGGATCAGGACCCGTGAAGACCTTCGACGAGCTGTTCGCCGAGCTGAGCGAACGCGCCCGCACCCGCCCCGAGGGCTCCGCCACCGCAGCGGCCCTGGAGGCGGGGGTCCATGCGCAGGGCAAGAAGGTGTTGGAGGAGGCGGGCGAGGTCTGGATCGCCGCGGAGCACGAGTCCGACGAGCGACTGGCCGAAGAGGTCTCCCAACTGCTGTACCGCGTGCAGGTGCTCATGCTCGGCCGCGGCCTCACCCTCGAAGACGTCTACAAGCGCCTGTGACCCGTGGCGGGGCGCTCGGCTGGTGCCGGTCCGGGTGCTCACACCCCGTCGGGTGCCGCCCCGTGTCGATGCGCGGGGTGCTCACTTTTGTGATAGCGACGTTCGTGGTGAGCACGATCGGTGTGAGCCTGTGCGGGGTTCGCCGCTCGAATGCCCGGCTTCCGGAGTGGGCTGTCGGTGGCGGCCGTGTCACTCGCGGTGGTGCTGCTCCAGCAGCGTGAGCACCTCGGCGTCCGTGGTCTGGTCGAACCGCCGGTAGAACCGGCCCACCGACCGGAAGTCGTGCCGCTCGTGCGGGCACACCACCAGGTCGGCCTCGGCGCGCAGCGCGCGGACCGACTGCGTCGCGCCCACCGGGACGGCCAGCACCAGCCGCGCCGGACCGGCCGCCCGGACCTCCCGCAGCGCCGCGCGGGCGGTGACCCCGGTCGCCAGGCCGTCGTCCACCACCAGCACGTCCCGGCCGGCCACCCGGACGGCGCGGCCCGACCGGTACGCGTCGAGCCGACGCCGGGCCTCCTGCTGCTCCGCCGCGCAGGACACGGCCAGGTCGCGCGGCGTCAGGCCCAGCGCCCGGAGCGTGGCCGGGTCGAAGATCGGCTCGCCGCCCGCCGTGACGGCGCCGACGCCGAACTCCGGCCGGCCCGGCGCGCCGATCTTGCGCGCCACCGCCACGTCCAGCTCCGCGCCCAGCGCCACCGCGACCTCGTGGGCCACCGGGACGCCGCCGCGCGTCAGGCCCAGGACCAGCGGGTCGGACCACGAGCCTGCCCGCCGCAGCGCCTGCGCGAGCGCCCGGCCGGCCTCCGCCCGGTCCTCGAACCTCACGACCTCATGGTGGCCCCGCCTCGGCGCGCACGCACTAAGGCGACCGTGCGAGGGAAGCGGTCGTCGGGCTTCCCGCCGGGTCGGGTTCGCCAGGCACCCCGCCGGGGCGGGTGCGCCGGTTCCTCGCCGGGACGGCGAACCGGCGGGGAGTGCGTCGCGCGGTGGTCACGGCGCATCGCCGCGCCGACGCCGGTCCGTGGGAGCCTCCGTCAGTCCGCCCGGTCCAACACCGACTCGCTCGCGTCCGGCTCCGGCCAACCCGGGTACGGCGGCGGCGTGCCGTCGAACGCCGGGCACCGCGCCTTGTGGTCGCAGTAGTCGCACAGCCTGCTCGGGTTCGGCCGGAAGTCGCCCGACTTCGCCGCGCGCAGGATCGCGTCCCAGATCGCCTCCAGCGTCCGCTCGAACCGGCTCAGCTCCGCCTCGTCCGGGGTGTACGCCAACGCCTGCCGGTCGGCCAGGTACATCAGCCGCAGCTGGCGCGGCACCACACCGCGCAACCGCCACAGCACCAGCGCGTAGAACTTCATCTGGAACAGCGCCTTCGCCTCGCCGACCTCGCGCGGCGCGGCGCCCGTCTTGTAGTCCACCACCCGGATCTCGCCGGTCGGGGCCACGTCCACGCGGTCGACGAAGCCGCGCAGCAGCACGCCCGACGGCAGCTCCCACTCGACCAGCAGCTCACGGGCGTCCGCGTCGAAGCGGCGCGGGTCCTCCAACCCGAAGTAGCCGTCCAGCAGGCTCTCGGCCGACGCCAGCCACTCCGCCTGCTCGCCCTCCTCGGCGCCCTCGAACAGGTCCGCGAACTCGGGCCGCTCGGCGCGGACCCGCTCCCACGCCGGGCCCACCAGCTCGCGGGCGCGCTCGGGCAGGCGCTCGGCGGCGGGCAGGCCGAACAGGTCCTCCAGGACGGCGTGGACGACCGTGCCCCTGACCTGCGCTCTCGTCGGCTTTTCCGGCAGCCGGTCGACCGCGCGGAAGCGGTACAGCAGCGGGCACTGCTTGAAGTCGCCCGCGCGGGAGGGCGACAGCGCTGGCCTGCGAACAGGGCGGTCGGTGATCGTCGGCACTGCCATGGTCAGAACGATAGGGCAGGGGACCGACAGTGTTGGATGGCCGCGACTTCGTCGCGGCGGCTCGGCCGCCTTGTGGTCGGCTCATCGCGCCTGATTTCCCGCCGATCGAAAAGCGTGATCGGCGGGAAATGAGGCGCGACAAGCCGACGCGGCCTCGCGGGGCGGGGCTCGTCGCTGCGCGACATCGAGGGGAGGGGAAGGGGAGGGGGAGGAGGGGCAAGGGAGTTGGGGTGGGGGAGTTGGGTCACAGCGGTGATACGTGGTGGGGCCTAGGCTTCGGGCGTGGTGACGGGGCAGAGTTGGCGGCGGCGGGTTGGGCGGGATGGGGGGTTGCCCCTGTTTCGCGCTGCCGGGATTCCGGTGTTGCTCGCGCCCTCGTGGTGGCTTGGTTCGGCTGCGATCGTGGTGCTTTACGCCCCGTTGGTCGAGCGGATCGCGCCGGGGACCGGTGGTCTCGCCGGGGTGGTGCTCGCGGCCACGTTCGCGGTCTTCCTCGGGTTGTCGGTGCTCGCCCACGAGCTCGGCCACAGCCTGGTGGCGCTGCGCCTGGGGCTGCCGGTGCGGCGGCTGCGGCTGTTCCTGCTCGGCGGCGTGTCCGAGGTGATGCGCACCCCCGCCAAACCCGCCCACGAAGGGCTGATCGCGGCGGCCGGGCCGGTCGTGTCGATCGTGCTGGCGGGCGCGTTCGCGCTGGGCGCGCTGGCGATGCCGCACCACGACGCCGTGTGGCTGCTGGTCGCGCAGACGGCGTTCGCGAACATCGCCGTGGCGGTGTTCAACCTGCTGCCCGGCCTGCCACTGGACGGCGGTCGCATCCTCCGCGCCGGCGTGTGGGCGGCCACGGGGCGGCGCGCGGCGGGCACCAGGGCCGCCGTGGTCGGCGGCGGGGTCGTGGCCGCGCTGCTGGTCGTGTGGGCCGTCTGGGGCGTGCTGGAGGGCAGCGAGGACCGCTGGCTCCGGTTCGGCGTGTGCCTGCTCACCGCGTGGTTCGTGGTGGCGGGCGCGCGCGGCGAGTCGGCCGCCGAGCGCCACCGCGCCTGGCCCGACGGCCTGACCCTGGGCGAGCTGGTGCGCCCGGTGCTGCAACTGCCCGCGGAGAGCCCCGTGTCGGGCGCGTTGACGGCGTCGGCGGGCCGCGGTGTGGTGCTGGTGCGCGCGGACGGCGTCGCGGCCGGCCTGCTGGACCGGGACTTGGCGCGGCGGCTCGCGGCCACGTCGCCGCACGCGCCCGCCGAGCAGGCCGCCGTGCCGATCCGGCCGGAGACCGTGCTGCTGGAGAACGAGCACGGCGACGAGGTCGTCGAACGCGTCCACGGCACCGCCGCCTGGGAGTACCTGGTGGTCGACCTGGAGGGACGGCCCGCCGGCGTGCTGCGGCGGGAGGACCTCAAAGCCGCTTTGGACCGTCGCTGAGCAGCCCGGCGTCCTGCGCCAGGATCGCCGCCTGCACGCGCGACCGCAGGTCCAGCTTGGTCAGCACGCGGGACACGTGCGTCTTCACGGTCGTCTCGCCGATGTGCAGCTTTCGCCCGATCTGGTGATTCGACAGACCTTCGCCGAGGCACCGCAGCACCTCGACCTCGCGGTCGGTCAGCGCGTCGAGCGCCGGCGGGCGGCCGCGGGGCGCGGCCGAGGCGAACTCGCGCATCAGCCGCCGCGTCACGCTCGGCGCGAGCACGCCGTCACCCGCCGCGACCTGCCGCACGGCCTCCACCAGCGCGGGCGCCTCCACCGACTTGAGCAGGAAGCCCGCCGCGCCCGCCCGCAACGCCCCGTGCACGTACTCGTCCAGGTCGAACGTGGTCAGCACCAGCACCTCGCACACGCCGGCGAGCCGCCGGGTCGCCTCGATGCCGTCCACGCCGGGCATCCGGATGTCCATCAGCACCACGTCCGGCCGCAGCTCGTCGGCCAGCCGCACGGCCGTCGCGCCGTCCGCCGCCTCGCCCACCACCTCGATGCCCTCGGCGCCGCCCAGGATCATCACCAGGCCCGCGCGGATCGCGGCGTGGTCGTCGGCCACCAGCACCGTCGTCACAGCGGCAGCTCCGCCCGGACCAGCCAGTCGCGGCCGTCCCGGCCCGCGGAGAACGTCCCGCCGACCGCGTGCGCGCGTTCCGCCATGCTCACCAATCCCGTCCCCGACCCTTCCGCCGCCGTGTCGCGCGCCGTGTTGCGCACGACCACCACCAACCGCCTGACCTGCCGTTCCACCCGCACCGAGGCCGACGAGCCGTGCTTCAACGCGTTCGTCAGCGCCTCCTGGAGGATGCGGTACGCCGCGAGGTCCACCGCGGCGGGCAGCCCGTCCACGTCGTCCAGCGCGCACTCCACCGCCAGCCCGCCCGCCCGCGCCGAGTCGACCAGCAGGTCGGCGTCGGCGAGCCGCGCGATGGCCGGCTCGTCCACCGGGTCGTCCGCCCGCAGCACGTCGATCATGGTGCGCATCTCCGCCAGCGACCGCACGCTGTTCTCCCGCACCGACTTCAGCACCGTCCGCACGGTCTCCGAGTCGGCCTGCATGGACAGCACCGCCTCGGACTGGATCGCGATCGCCGACAGGTGCCCCGCGATGACGTCGTGCAGGTCGCGGGCCATCCGCGTGCGTTCCGAGGCGACCGCCGCCCGCCGGTCCAGCTCCGCGATGCGGGCCACCTGCTCGGCGTTCTCCCGGTGCTGGCGGATGTTCGTCGCCCACCACACCGGCACGCACACCAGCGAGAACACCTGCAACCCGGCGTAGAAGGACTCCCGCCAGTCGCCCAGCACCGCCACGGTCAGCGTCAGCCCGAGCGTGGCGACCGCGACTACGCCGATCAGCACCCGGTGCAGGCGCCGCGGCCCGTCCAGCGACACCACGAACAGCACGTCGACGAACGCCATGATCACCGGCAGGCTGAGCCCCCGCGTCAGGTCCACCAGCGCCGCCGCCGTGGCGATCACCAGCGCGACCACCGGCGCGGCGCGGCGCAGCGCCGTACCGAGGCACGCCACCGCCAGGACAGCCAGGCGTGCCGTGGTGGTCGTCGGCTGCTCGTCGCCGAACACCAGGTCCAGCTCAAGCCCGTAGATCAGCACACCGATGGCGAACAAGCCGGCCGCGACCAGCAGCTCGCGGTTCCTCGGGCGGGTCCACACCCCCGCATCACAGCACACGGTCGGCGCGCCCGGCGTCATACGAAGTGATGACCCGTCGTCGGCCCGACCACCGACGCGTCGGGCCCCCTCCGAGCAGCAGTATTCCCCTCGTGACTGAACCGCTGGTCGTACTCATCGTGGCGTGTGAGATCGGTTTCTGGGTGGTGCTCGGCGCGGGCCTGCTCGCACGGTACGTGCTGCGCCTGCCGAAGGTCGGCACGGCGCTCCTGGTGTGCACGCCGCTGGTGGACGTGGTGCTGCTGGTGGCGACGGTCTTCGACTTGCGGTCGGGGGGTGAGGCGAAGACCGCGCACGGGCTCGCGGCGATCTACCTGGGCGTCAGCGTCGCGTTCGGGCACAGCATGCTGCGCTGGGCCGACCAGCGGTTCGCCCACCGGTTCGCCGGCGGTCCGCCGCCGGTCAAGCCGCCCAAGCACGGGGTCGCACGAGTGCGCCACGAGTGGCGCGAGTGGTTCAAGTTCCTGCTCGCCTGGGGCATCGCCTGCGCGGTGATGCTGCTGCTGATGTACGTGGTGGCCACCCCGGAGCGCACGCAGGTCCTCTGGGGGCAGATGGGGACGATGTCGGTGGTGGGCGCGATCTGGCTGGTGGGGTGGCCCGTCTACTACTCGGTCAAGGAAGCCGGTGGGGTGCTCGCCGGGAAGGGGGAGCGTGATGCGTGAGGTGCTGGGGATCATCCTGCTGGTCCCGCAGGGGTTGGTCCCGCTGGTGCTGATGGGGCTGGACGTCGACGCCAGGAGCTGGTTCGTCGCGATGCACCTGCCGGCGTGGGCGCAGCTGCCCGCCGCGCTCGCGTTCGTCGCCCTGGGCACGCTGCTGACGGTGTCCGGCGTGCGCGTGCGGCGAGGCCGCTGAGCTGGGCCGCGGGGCCTTCTGCGACCATCGTGCGCCGTTGTACGCAGGTTCGCACAGGAGGTTCCCCGCGGTGAGCACCGCCAGTGGTCCGTTCCAGCCCGGAGACCGGGTGCAGTTGACCGACCCGAAGGGACGGCACTACACGATCGTGCTCGAACCGGGCAAGGAGTACCACACCCACCGCGGCGCGCTGCCGCACGACAAGCTCATCGGGCAGCCCGAGGGCTCCGTGGTCACGTCGGTCGGCGGCACGTCGTTCCTGGCGCTGCGGCCCCTGCTGTCGGACTACGTGCTGTCGATGCCGCGCGGCGCGCAGGTCATCTACCCCAAGGACGCGGCGCAGATCGTGATGTACGGCGACGTGTTCCCCGGCGCGCGGGTGCTGGAGGCGGGCGCGGGTTCGGGCGCGCTGACGTGTTCGCTGCTGCGAGCCGTTGGCGAGAAGGGCAGCGTGACGTCGTACGAGGTCCGCCAGGACCACGCCGACCACGCGATCCGCAACGTCGAGCAGTTCTTCGGCGAACGCCCCGGCAACTGGTCGCTCACCGTCGGTGACGTGGTCGACCACGAGGGTGAGGTCGACCGGGTCGTCCTGGACATGCTCGCGCCGTGGGACGTGCTGCCCGCCGTGGCGCGCAACCTCGTCCCCGGCGGCGTGCTCGTGGTGTACGTGGCGACCACCACGCAGCTGTCGAGGGTCACCGAGGCGATCCGCGAGCAGCAGCACTGGACCGAGCCGCACGCGTGGGAGACGCTCGTGCGCCCGTGGCACGTCGTGGGCCTCGCGGTGCGGCCGGAGCACCGGATGATCGGTCACACGGCGTTCCTGCTGACCACCCGCCGCCTCGCCGACGGTGTCGTCCCGCCGCGGCCCCAGCGCCGCCCGTCGAAGGGCTGACCAGCGGAAGCGGCCCGTGCCGCGGTGCGACACGGGCCGTTGCGCCGGGGCCGGGTCACTTCTTCTCGCAGGCGACCCAGCCGTCGTCGGTCTTGATGAACGGGATCTTGTTGCTCGTGTCGCCGTTGACCAGTTCCTTCAGCTCCTCGGGCAGGCCCTCCAGCTTGATCGAGATGTCGGCCTCGGCGTGCGTGGCGTCCTTCTCCTCGACGCCCTTGACGGTGGCGACGATCTTGACGTTCTTCGCCGCCTCCTGCATCCGCTTGGCCTTGTCCCGCAGCTCCGGCGGCATGTTGTCGAGGTTCTTGCCGATCTCGCTGCTGATCGAGTCGGGGTCGAACGCCTTCTTCAGGTCGTCGATCTCCTTCTTGTCCTCGGCGCAGGTCAGCGACCGCAGCTTGTCGTAGTCCTTGCTCGACATGGCCGCCGCGAAGCTGTCCGCCGCGTCCTTGGGCGTGCCGTTGGAGCCGCCACCGAGCGTGAGCACCAGCACGACGACGAGGCCGATGACGAGCACACCGCCACCCGCGAGCAGCCAGGGCAGGGGGCTCTTCCGGCGGGGCGCGCCGTAGGGGTCGCCGTAGCCGCCCGGCTGCGGACCGTAAGGGCCCGGCTGGCCGTGACCGGGCTGGTTGAACTGCTGGCTGAACTGGCCGGGCTGGCCGTAGGGCTGGCCGGGGCCCGGCTGGCCGTAGGGCTGACCGGGACCGGGCTGGCCGTAGGGCTGGCCCGGCTGCGGTTGGCCGTAGGGCTGACCCGGCTGTCCGGGCGGCGGGAAACCGCCCGAGGGCGGGCCGTACCCCGGTTGCTGCTGCCCACCCTGTGGGAAATCCTGGGGCGGCGGCGGGAATCCGCCGGGCTGCCGGCCGTACCCCGGCTGCCCGCCGAATCGACCTGGTTGTTCGCCAGGTTGGCCCGGCTGCTGCCCGTAGGGGTCCGGCTGCTGCGGCGGGACGGACATCACGTTCTCCTAGAACTTTCCGCTGGTGGCAGTGGACACTGCCCGAAACACGCGAGTGGTACTCCGTACTGGGACGCACGGTAGCGGGTGGGAGGTCTCGCCAGACACCGAGATGGAGCAGTTGGACCCGCCGACCGGGGGGAATGTGTGATCACGCGACCCTCGGGAACCCGGCGGGTGGCCGCTTTTGTCGGTGATCGCCGGTACCGTTGTCGTACGAACACGGGAGGAGGGTGCCGACATGCAGCACGGTCATCCCGGCAGCCAGCCCGACGAGGGCGGCGAGCTGAACAAGGGCAACAACTCTGGTGAGCTGGCAGCGCAGATCAGGTTCCTGGAGGACGAGATCGCGTTGCTGCGCCGCAAGTTGACGGAATCCCCACGACACGTCCGCCTGCTGGAGCAGAGGTTGGCGGAGGCGACGGAGCGCGTCAGCCAGCTGACCGAGCGCAACACGAAGCTCATCGACACCCTTCGAGAGGCACGGAGCCAGCTCCTCGCGCTGCGCGAGGAGGTGGACCGCCTGGCCCAGCCACCCAGCGGGTACGGCGTGTTCCTGGCGCGGTTCGAGGACGGCACGGTGGACGTGTTCACCTCCGGCCGTCGGATGCGGGTCTCGGTGTCACCGGCGGTCGAGACGGCGTCGCTGGTCCTGGGCCAGTCCGTGCGGCTCAACGAGGCGCTGACGGTCGTCGAGGGCGGCGCCTTCGAGCGGACCGGCGAGGTGTGCACGCTGCGCGAGATCCTGGAGTCCGAGGAGGACGCCGCGATCGGCCGCGCGCTGGTGGTCGGCCACGCCGACGAGGAGCGCGTCGTGTGGTTGGCGCAGCCGCTGCTGGACGCCCCGCTGAAGGCGGGCGACTCGCTGCTGGTGGACTCGAAGGCCGGGTTCGCCTACGAGCGGGTGCCGAAGGCCGAGGTCGAGGACCTCGTGCTGGAGGAGGTGCCGGACGTCAGGTACGGCGACATCGGCGGCCTGGGCAGGCAGATCGAGCAGATCCGCGACGCCGTGGAGCTGCCGTTCCTGCACGCCGACCTGTTCCGCGAGTACAAGCTGCGCCCGCCCAAGGGCGTGCTGCTCTACGGCCCTCCCGGCTGCGGCAAGACGCTCATCGCGAAGGCGGTGGCGAACTCGTTGGCCAAGCAGGTCGCCGCCGCGCGCGGTGACGACCACCGCGAGGCGAAGAGCTACTTCCTCAACATCAAGGGCCCGGAGCTGCTCAACAAGTTCGTCGGCGAGACCGAGCGGCACATCCGGCTGATCTTCCAGCGGGCCCGCGAGAAGGCGTCCGAGGGCACCCCGGTGATCGTGTTCTTCGACGAGATGGACTCGATCTTCCGCACCCGCGGCAGCGGCGTCTCGTCGGACGTGGAGACCACGATCGTCCCGCAGCTCCTCAGCGAGATCGACGGCGTCGAGGGCCTGGAGAACGTGATCGTGATCGGCGCGTCCAACCGCGAGGACATGATCGACCCGGCGATCCTGCGCCCCGGCCGGCTGGACGTGAAGATCAAGATCGAGCGCCCGGACGCCGAGGGCGCGAAGGACATCTTCAACAAGTACCTGACCCCGGACCTGCCGATCCACGCCGACGACCTGGCGGAGTTCGGCGGCGACCCGGCGGCGTGCATCGACGGCATGGTGCAGCACACCGTCGAGCGCATGTACGAGGAGTCGGAGGAGAACCGCTTCCTGGAGGTCACCTACGCCAACGGTGACAAGGAGGTCCTGTACTTCCGGGACTTCAACTCGGGCGCGATGATCCAGAACATCGTGGACCGGGCCAAGAAGGCGGCGATCAAGAGCCTGCTGGACACCAAGCAGCCGGGTCTGTCGGTGCGGCACCTGCTCGACGCGATCGTGGACGAGTTCGCGGAGAACGAGGACCTGCCGAACACGACGAACCCGGACGACTGGGCGCGCATCTCCGGCAAGAAGGGCGAGCGGATCGTCTACATCCGGACCCTGGTGACCGGCAAGAACCAGGAGTCGGGTCGCGCCATAGACACCGCGACCAACACCGGCCAGTACCTCTGACCGGTCCCCGTCGCCGGGAGCCCGTCCACACGCGGTGTGGGCGGGCTCCGGCTCGTTCCGGGGGTTTTCGGGTCGGGGCCGGGTTCGTTCGGGCTGCGGCTGGTGCGTGAGGTGGCGCGGTGGTGCTACGCGGGGTGGTGCTACGCGGTGGTGCTACGCGGGGGTGTGCCGCGCGGGGTGTGCCGCGCGTCGGGGTGGTGCCGCGCGTCGGGGTGGCGCGGCGGCGGGGGCGGGCTCGCGAGGGGGAGCGCGGTGTGGGGAGGCACGTGCGGGATGACGTGCCGGGCAGTCGCGCGCAGGAGGCCGTGGCGGGGCTTCGGGCGTGGCCTCCTGCCCCCGGTTCGATTGTCCCACGAGGTGCCGACATTTCGGCGCGCCGAAGCTGAGAACCGTCGGGGCGGTCGCGGTCGTGGCGCTCCTCTCGCGACCGTCCATCCGCGACCGACGGTCACCGTCGACTGCCCGGTGTGACCGACCCCGGCCCGGTGCCGGGTGTTCGCCAGGTCGTGACTCCTGAGTGCCTTGACGGGCGCGGAGCGTGGTCGTTATGGTCCGGGCGCAGTAGTAAGGAAAGTTTCCTGCCTAATTCCGCCGCCTCGATGAGAGGAGAGCGCCGCATGGCAAAGCTCCGCACCGCGCTGGCCTTGGCGGCCACGCTCGTGCTACCCGGTGTCCTGGTGGGCGCGTCGCCCGCCCAGGCCGCGCCCGCACCGGAGACGACCGCCGCCGCGCTGCCGGCCGGCTCGCCCGCCGAGGTCAACGGTCAGCTCAGGGTGTGCGGCGTGAAGCTGTGCAACAAGCACGGCAAGCCGATCCAGCTTCGCGGCATGAGCACCCACGGCATCCAGTGGTACGCGAAGTGCGTCAAGAGCCAGTCGTTGGACGCGTTGGCCGAGGACTGGAAGGCCGACGTGCTGCGCATCTCGATGTACATCCAGGACGACGGCTACGAGGAAGACCCGCGCAAGTTCACCGACCTGGTGCACAGCTACATCGAGGAGGCCACCAAGCGCGGCATGTACGCGCTGGTCGACTGGCACCAGCTCGACCCCGGCGACCCCAACCACAACCTGTCGCACGCCAAGACGTTCTTCAAGGAGATCGCCCGGCGGCACAAGGACAAGACCAACATCATCTACGACATCGCCAACGAGCCCAACGAGGTGTCCTGGTCGCGCGTGAAGTCCTACGCCGAGAAGGTCATCCCGGTCATCCGCGCCGAGGACTCCGACAGCCTGGTGCTGGTCGGCACGCACGGCTGGTCCACGTTCGGCTACTCCGACGGCAAGGACCCGCAGGAAGTCGTCAAGAACCCGGTGTCCGCGCAGAACATCATGTACACCTTCCACTTCTACGCGGCGGACCACGGCAGCGACTACCTCGGCGTGCTGTCGAAGGTCTCCGACCAGGTGCCGGTGTTCGTCACCGAGTTCGGCACCCAGGAGGCGTCCGGTGACGGGCCGAACGACTTCAAGCAGGCGCAGAAGTACATCGACCTGATGAACGCCAAGAAGATCAGCTGGGTGAACTGGAACTTCTCCGACGACCACCGCTCCGGCGCGGTGTTCAAGACCGGCACCTGCTCCGGAACCTCGTTCAGCGGCACCGGCAAGCTCAAGCCCGCCGGTGTCTGGGTCCGCGACCGCATCCGCACCGCGGACGACTTCCCGACGAGCTGACCGCGCGACGCGTGACCGGCGGCCACCACGGGCCGCCGGTTACCGTGTCGGCGTGCCCGACTTCGCCCTCGGCCTCGCCGCGCTCGGCCGGCCCGCCTACCTCAACCTGGGCCGCGCCGGCGCGCTGCCCGCCCACCGCGACGTCGACGCCATGCGCGCGGCGTGCCACGCCGTGCTCGACGCGGCCTACGCGGCGGGCGTGCGGCGCGTCGACGCGGCCCGCTCCTACGGCCGGGCCGAGGAGTTCCTCGCGGGCTGGCTGGCCGACCGGGGCCACCGCGACGTGCGCGTCTCCAGCAAGTGGGGCTACGCGTACGTGGGCGGCTGGCGGCGCGACGCGGGCACCCACGAGGTCAAGGAGCACTCCCTGGCCCGGTTCACCCGGCAGTGGGGCGAAACCCGCGGGCTGCTCGGGACCGCGGTCGAGCTGTACCAGGTGCACTCCCTGACCGACGACAGCCCGCTGTTCGGCGACCCGGAGCTGCTCGCCGCGCTCGGCGAGCTGCGCGACTCGGGCGTGCGGCTGGGCTTCTCCACCTCCGGGCCGCGCCAGGCCCGGACCGTGCGGCGCGCGCTGGAGCTGGAGGTCGGGGGACGGCGGCTGTTCGACGCCGTGCAGTCCACCTGGAACGTCCTGGAGACCTCCGTCGGACCGGCGCTCGCGTGGGCGCGCGAGTCCGGCGCGGAGGTGTTCGTGAAGGAGGCCCTGGCCAACGGCCGCCTCGCCGTCGACCCGCCGCCGGAGGTCCGCGCGCGGGCGGCGGCGCACGGCGTCGGACCGGACGCGATCGCGCTGGCCGCCGCCGGGGCGCAGCCGTGGGCGGACGTCGTGCTGTCCGGCGCGGCGAGCGCCGACCAGCTGCGCGCGAACCTGCGGGCGCGCGACGTCGACCTCCCGCCCGACGCGTTCGACCTCGCCGAGGAGCCCGACCGGTACTGGGCTACCCGTTCGTCGCTGGCCTGGGACTGAGCCGCACCGTGCCCGAGTCCAGGTCGACCGGTCCGCGCGGCGGGCCGCCGTCCGCCTCCTCGTCGCGCAGCATCAGCTCGGTGCGCCGCTGGTCCAGCTCCGCCATCTTGGTGCCGTAGAGGATGAGGGTGAACTCGTCCAGGCCGGCCTGGCTCACCACCGCGTGGCCCTTGCGCCGGCGCGCCCACCGCCAGACCCGCTCGCCCGCGGCCAGCCCGAACAGCAGCACGGCGAGGCCGGGTATCGACATCGCGAACATCACGCCCACGAGAACCACTCCCGGATCAGCGCCCGACCGTCCGGCACCGCCGGCCACCCGGAATCGTCCACCTTCGCGCGCACCTCGGCCAGGTCCACCCACCCGCCCCAGGCGACCTCCTCCGGTTGCAGGGTGAACGGACCGTCGTCGCGCACCTCGTAAACGTGGGCGATGTAGCGGATGGTTCCGTCGACGAACGGCGTCCGGAAGCGGAATTCCGGCACGGCCCGCACGCCCAGCTCCTCGGCCAGTTCCCGCGCCGCGCACTCGTCCGGCGTCTCGCCCGCCGCGACCACGCCGCCGCACGTCGGGTCGTACAGGCCGGGGTAGACGTCCTTGGTGTCGGTGCGGCGGTGCACGAACAGCCGGCCGCCGTCCGCGGACCGCACGACGATCGCCGCGCACGCGTGCCACAGGCCCTCGGCCCGCATCCGCTCCCGCGTCGCCGACCCGACCGGCGTGCCGTCGGGCGTCACCACCTGCACGTGTTCCACATGATCCTCCTCGGGTCGTACCCGTCCGTGATACCCCGGACCGACGCCCGCCGACGAGCACCCTCCCTAGCGTCGTGGCGTTCGCGTCACGAGGAGGAGTCGTGCCCACATCCCTGCGGCTGGCCCTGGCCGAGTTCCGCAACCGGCCTGGCCGCGCCGTGCTGCCCGGAGTCGCGCTCGTCGTCGGCGTCGCCTGCCTGCTGGCGGCCCTGGTGATGAGCGACGCCATGCACCGCGCGACCAGCGAGGGCGCGCCGGTCGTGCCGTCCGACGCGGACCTCGTGGTCCGCCTGGTCCCGCTCTCCGACGCCGTCCTGGACCAGGCGGTGGTCGACCGGGTCGCGGCGGTCGACGGCGTGCGCGAGGTCGCGCCCGCCCGCGTGGTGGAGGCCGACCTCCTGCTCGCCGACGGCCGGGCGGGCGAGCGCCGGGCGAGCGCCGACGTCGAGGTCGACCGCGACGGGCTGCGCCGCGTGCCGATCCTGGAGGGCCGCTCGCCGGGCCGCGACGGCGAGATCGCCGTCGACCGGGTGACCGCCTTCCAGCACCGGCTCGCGCCCGGCTCCCCGGTCCGGGTGGCCGACGCGCGGGGCGAGCCGCTCGACGTCGTGGTCCGGGGGATCACCAAGCGGGGCGGGCGGGGCGAGGAACCCTCGATCGTGGTCGGCGAGGGGCTCGCCGCCAAGCTCGGCGGCGAACCCCAAGTCGTCGCGCTGCACGTCATGGGCGGCGACGCGGCGGCCGTCGCGCAGGCGGCGGGCGCGGGCCTGCGCGTCGACACGGCGTCGGCGGTGCGGGCCGAGCCGAGGAGCGGCGACCTGCTGGTGGTGCTGCTGCCGTTCAGCATCCTCGCGCTGGCCACGTCGGTGTTCGTGGCGTCGGCGACGTTCCGCGCCGTGTACGCGCAGCGGCAGCGGCACACCGCGCTGCTGCGGTGCCTCGGCGCGCACCGCGGGCCGCTGGTGTGGGCGAACCTGCTGGAGGCGCTGGTGTCCGGCGCGGTCGCGGGCCTCGTGGGCGCGGCGCTCGGCGGACCGCTGGCGTGGCTGCTGTCCCGGCTGTTCGACGCCACCGGGCTGTCGGCGCTGCTGGGCGCGGTCGAACTCGACCCGCCGCTGCTGCCCTCCGCCTGGCACGTGGCGCTCGGCGTGGGCGTGGCCGCGGTGCTCAGCGCGTTCGCCGCCGTGCGCCCGTCGCTGGCCGCCGCGCGCATCTCGCCGCTCGCGGCGCTGCGCACCTCCGAAGGCGCGACGCCGGACGCCGCCGTGCGCCGACGCCGCCGCGTCCTCGGCCTGCTCCTGGTCGTCGCGGCGGCCGGGCTGGCGGCGCTCGGCGTGCTCGCGCAGGGCGCCGTCGTGGCGATCTTCCTGGTCCTGTTCTCCGGCATCGCCGCCGTCGCCGGCCTGTTCGGCGTGCTCGGCCCGGTCGTGGTGCCCGCGCTGGGCCGGGTCTTCGGCTCGGTCGCCGCCCGCTTCGGCGGCGCGCAGTGGAAGCTCGCCGCCGCCGAGGTGCGCCGGGTGCCGCAGCGGTCCGCGTCCGTGGCCATGCCGCTGCTGCTGGCCGCCGCGATGGTCACCTACTTCACGGCGACCGTCGGGTCCGCCCAGCGGCTGGAGGACGAGGTCGGCAACGAGCCGCGCCCGGACGCCGTCGTCTCCGACGCGGGTGGCCGGGCGCTCCCCCCGGACGTGCCGGCGGCCCTCGACCGGCCCGAGGTGACCTCCAGCGTCGTCCTGCACACCGCGCGGGGCACGCGCGCCCTGTCGACCGGCGGTACCGGCCCGACCACCGTCGAGGGCGTCGACGCCGACCGGATGCGGACCTGGCTCGCCTCGCGGGACGTCGACCGGCCGGACTTCCGACCCGGCACGGTGCTGTTGTCCGAGTACACCGCGCAGTCCTTCGACGCCGTCGTCGGGCAGCCGGTCACCCTGGAGGGCCTGCCCGGCGGCGCGCGCACGGCGACGTTCGTCGGCACCGTGCCGCCCACCCTGGTCGGGTACGCCGACGCGGTCCTCGCCGACGAGTCGCTCGCGCCGGCGACCAAGGTCCTGGTGTCGCTCGAACCGGGCGCGGACCCGGCCGCGTTCCAGGAGGCCGTGCGGGCCTCGCTGGCCTCCGCGCCGACCGTGCTGGTGGGCACCAGGAACGAGGAGGCGGCGCGGAACCAGCACTACCTCGACCTGGGCATCCTGCTGTTGACGGTGCTGCTGGGCCTGTCCGTCGCGGTCGCGGTGACCGGCATCGGCACCGCGCTGGCCATCTCGGTGCAGGAGCGCCGCAAGGAGCTGGCGCTGCGCCGCGCGCTGGGCGTGACCAGGGGCGGCATCCAGGGCGGCGTGGTGGCCGAGGCGGTGCTGCTCGCGCTGGTCGGCGTGCTCGGCGGCGGGGTGTTCGGCCTGGTGTACGCGGAGCTGACGCTGCTGGCGGTCGGCGTGTACGCCCTGCCCACCGCGTCGCTGCTCTCGCTGCTGCTCGGCGGGGCGGGCGTGGTCGTCCTGGCGGTGCTCGCGGCGTTCGTACCGGCGCGCGGCGCGGCCCGCATCCGGCCCGCCGCCGGACTGGCCGCCGGGTGAAACGTGGCCCGGCTTTCCCCGGAACGTCGGTGGCACGCCGTAGGCTGCGACGTATGCGGCGGATCATGGGAACCGAAGTCGAGTACGGGATCGCGGTGCCGGGTGACGCCACGGCCAACCCGGTGCTCACCTCGACACAGGTGGTGCTCGCGTACGCGGCCGCCGCCGACGTGCCGCGCGCCCGGCGCGCCCGCTGGGACTACGAGGTCGAATCGCCCCTGCGCGACGCGCGGGGGTTCGACCTCGGCGCGCCCGGCGGCCACCCCGGCGACGGCGACGTGGAGGACCTGGGCGCGGCCAACGTCATCCTCACCAACGGCGCCCGCCTGTACGTCGACCACGCGCACCCCGAGTACTCCGCGCCCGAGGTCACCAACGCCCGCGACGCGGTGATCTGGGACAAGGCGGGCGAGCGGGTGATGGAGGAGGCGGCCATGCGCGCCGCCACCGTGCCGGGCCAGCCGCGCCTGCAGCTCTACAAGAACAACGTCGACGGCAAGGGCGCCAGCTACGGCACCCACGAGAACTACCTGATGCAGCGGAGCACCCCGTTCACGGCGGTGATCGCGGGCCTCACGCCGTTCTTCGCCTCGCGGCAGGTCGTGGTGGGCTCCGGCCGGGTCGGCATCGGCGCGTCCGGCGAGGAGGCGGGCTTCCAGCTGTCCCAGCGCTCGGACTACATCGAGGTCGAGGTCGGGCTGGAGACCACGCTCAAGCGGGGCATCATCAACACCCGCGACGAGCCGCACGCCGACGCCGACAAGTACCGCAGGCTGCACGTGATCATCGGCGACGCGAACCTCGCCGAGTACTCGACGTACCTGAAGGTCGGCACCACCTCGCTGGTGCTGGACATGATCGAGGCGGGCCGCCGGTTCGACGACCTGCGGCTGCTCGACCCGGTGCGCGCCGTGCACCAGATCAGCCACGACCCGACCCTCAAGACCAGGGTGGAGCTGGCCGGCGGGCGCAAGTTCACCGGCCTGGACATCCAGCACGCCTACTTCGAGCGGGCGTCCGAGTTCGTGGAGCAGGAGGGCGTCGGCGACCGCGAGGTGCTGCGGGTGTGGGGCGAGGTGCTCGACGCGCTGGCGCGCGACCCGCAGGAGTGCGCGGACCGGCTCGACTGGCCCGCCAAGCTGCGCCTGCTGGAGGGCTACCGGGCGCGCGACGGCCTCGCCTGGGGCTCGCCCCGGCTGCACCTGGTCGACCTCCAGTACGCCGACGTGCGGCTGGACAAGGGCCTGTACAACCGGCTGGTGGCGCGCGGCTCGATGAAGCGGCTGGTCGGCGAGGACGAGGTGCGGGCGGCGGTCCTCGCGCCGCCGGAGGACACCCGCGCCTACTTCCGCGGCCGGTGCCTGGAGCGCTACCCCGCCTCGGTGGCGGCGGCGTCGTGGGACTCGGTGATCTTCGACCTGGGCCGCGAGTCGCTGGTCCGCATCCCGACGCTGGAGCCGCTGCGCGGCACGAAGGCCCACGTGGGCGCGCTGCTGGAGGCGTCGGACACGGCCGAGCAACTGGTCGAGGCGCTGACCAGGGGTTGATCGACCCGGACGGGTGGCCGACGCCAAATGTCGGTCCCGATGGGTAATGTTGAACGCGAGGACCGGAGAAGCGGGAGGTCGACATGTCCCAGGAACAGGTCCAGCGGCAGGGCGGCGGTGACGGCGACGAGAACGGCGACGGCGCGGCCGGCGCGGGTCAGGAGCGCCGGGAGAAGCTCGGCGAGGACGTCGACGCGATCCTCGACGAGATCGACGACGTGCTGGAGGAGAACGCCGAGGACTTCGTCCGCGCGTACGTCCAAAAGGGCGGCGAGTAGCACGCTGCCACCGGCGGAGTAGGAGAAAGCTCACCCATGGACCACAGCTCGACCGGGTACTACCCGGCCGCGTCGCTGCCCCCGGCCTACCTGCGGCCGGGGTCGTCGTCGTTCACCGATTTCCTCCGCGCCCAGGCGCCGGAGCTCCTGCCGTCGGCCCGGCGGTACCCCGAGGGCTCGGTCGTGCAGGCGCCCCACGGCACCACGGTCGTGGCGCTGACGTTCAAGGGCGGCGTGGTGATCGCGGGCGACCGGCGGGCCACGATGGGCAACGTCATCGCCCAGCGCGACATGAAGAAGGTCTTCATCACCGACGACTACTCGGCGGTGGGCATCGCGGGCACGGCGGGGATCGCGATCGAGATCGTCCGGCTGTTCGCCGTCGACCTGCGCCACTACGAGAAGATCGAGGGCGTCTCGCTGTCGTTGGACGGCAAGGCGAACCGGCTGTCGGCGATGATCAAGGGCAACCTGGACGCCGCGCTGTCCGGCCTCGCCGTGGTGCCGCTGTTCGCCGGGTTCGACACCGACGCGCCCGACCCGGACCGCGCCGGGCGCATCGTCTCCTACGACGTCACGGGCGGCCGGTACGAGGAGTCGCTGGGCTACCAGGCCGTCGGCTCGGGCTCCCTGTTCGCCAAGTCGGCGCTGAAGAAGCTCTACGACCCGGACGCGGACGCCGAGGCGGCCACCCGCGCGGCGATCGAGGCGCTCTACGACGCCGCGGACGACGACACGGGCACCGGCGGGCCGGACATCGCCCGGCGGATCTACCCCGTCGTCGTGACCATCACGGCCGCCGAGGGCGCGGTGCACGTGCCCGAAGAGCGGACCGCCGCGCTGGCCGAGGCCGTCGTCGAAGCCCGCCGGACCAGCCCCACCGGCTGACCCCTCCTCCCCCACCCGCCGACTCCAGGAGCCGCACCAGTGACGATGCCGTTGTACGCCTCACCCGAGCAGATCCTCCGGGACCGTTCGGAGTACGCCAGGAAGGGCATCGCCCGAGGCCGCAGCGTCGTCGTGCTGCGCTACGCCGACGGCGTGCTGTTCGTGGCGGAAAACCCCTCCGCGACGCTGCACAAGGTCTCGGAGATCTACGACCGCATCGGGTTCGCCGCCGTCGGCCGCTACAGCGAGTTCGAGAACCTGCGGCAGGCCGGCATCCGGTTCGCCGACATCCGGGGCTACCAGAACGACCCGCGCGACGTGACGGGCCGGTCGCTGGCCAACGTCTACGCGCAGACGCTCGGCTCGGTGTTCAGCGAGCAGATCAAGCCGTTGGAGGTCGAGATCTGCGTCGCGGAGGTCGGGCGCGAGCCCGAGCAGGACACCCTGTACCGCCTGACCTACGACGGCTCCATCGTGGAGGAGCCGCAGTACGTGGTGATGGGCGGGCAGGCCGAGGCGACCGGCAACGCCCTGAAGGACGCGTTCGCCGAGAACCTGCCGCTGGCCGACGCCGTGCGGGTCGCGGTGCAGGCGTTGAGCGCAGGCAGCACCAGCACCGGCAACGGCAAGCCGGAACTGCTCGACCAGGGCAAGCTGGAGGTGGCGGTGCTGGAGCGGGCGCGGCCCCTCCGGGCGTTCCGCCGCATCACGGGCGCCGCGCTGACGCCGCTGCTGGCGACGCCTGCCGAGGGCGACACCCCGGCCGAGGGCGACACCCCGGCCGAGAGCGGCGCCCCGGCCGAGCCGTCCGCGAAGGGCGGGCGGAAGAAGCCGACGGTGGACGTGGACCTGCCGCCGAACGACGACGAGAAGTAGCGCGCGACGAGCGATCGGCCCCCGGCTGCCCGGCCGGGGGCCTTCGTCGTTCCGGGAGCCTTCGTCGTTCCGGGGGCCTTCGCCGAGGACGGGGTCCTCGTCGCGCCGGAGCCTCTGCCGGCTCGGATCGGTGCCGGGCGCGGGGCGGGAGCGTGCCGGACGGTGTCCCTCGCGGCCAACTCGACCAGGTGACGCAGCTGCTCGACCCGGACCTCACGCCATCCGACTTCGGCTCGTGGCACGCGCTCGTCCGGGAGCACCCACGGGCAGCGGGGGTGGAGGACGTCCGGGCGCACCCCGCTCGGCTCCCGCGTCACGCCGGCACGCGGTCGTCCGACCGGGTCGACCCCAGCGCCATCGCCCAGGTCTCCTCCACGAGGTCCCTGCCCCACTTGCGCGTCGGCGCGCTCGCCACCGGCTCGAACCCGGCCCGCCGGTAGATGCCCCTGGCCGCCTCGACCTCGGACACCGTCTCCAGCGCCATCCGCCGGTACCCCGCGCGGGTCGCGAACCGGACGCACTCCTCGACCAGGCGCTTCCCGATGCCCAGGCCGCGCGCGGCGGGCTCGACCAGCAGCAGGCGCAGTTGCGCGGTGTGCTCGTCGGCGCGGACGCAGAACACCGACCCGACCGGCTCGCCGTCGACCTCCGCGATCCACGCCGCCTCGCGCGCCGGGTCGTGCCGCTCGACGTAGTCGGCCACCACCCGCGCGACCAGCGCCTCGAACGTGTCGTCGTAGCCGTACTCCTCGGCGTAGCGGACGCCGTGCCGGTGCACGACCCAGCCGAGGTCGCCGGGTCGGAGGGGCCGCAGGAGGTACGCGCGCGGCAGGCCGCCGAGGATGCGGCGGACCCGGCCCATCGCCGCGACCAGCGCCTCCCGGTCGGACTCGGGCACCCGGTCGAGCAGCGCGGCCACCTCGGCGGTGGACCGACGGTCCAGGTCGGCGAACACCTCGCGGCCCGCGTCGGTCACCGCCACGACGTGCCGCCGCGCGTCGGTGGGCGACGGCGTGCGCGTGATCAGCCCGTCCCGCTCGAACCGGCCCAGGATGCGGCTGAGGTAGCCCGCGTCCAGCCCGAGCGCGCCCTTGACGTCGACCGTGCCCGAGACCAGCTCGAACAGCACCCTGACCTCGGTCAGCGAGTACGGCGAGCTGAGGTAGGCGTTGTCGAGCACGCCGATCACGCCGGTGTAGAAGCGGTTGAACGCGCGGACCTCCGCGACCGTCATGGTTGACCCTTTCAACAGAATCATTGACTCGGTCAACAGTAGCCGATCATGACGGCGTCAGGGCCGGTAGATCGCCAGCGCCGCCGGGCGCGACCGGAACTCGAACGCCGTGCCCGTCGGTCCGACCTCGCCGTCCGTCGCGATCGCCACCGCCGCGTCGCGCACCGTCACGTCCAGCCGGCGCGTCTCCAGGTGCCGGTAGGTCCGGCTGCGGTGCAGGGAGCCCAGCACCGCCGAGAGGAAGAACCGGGCGCGGGAGAACCGGGTGTCGGCGCGGATGTACCGGACGTCCAGCAGGCCCGCGTCCAGCGCCGGGCGCATGGTCGGCGCGAAGCCCTTCGGCCGGTACGGCCCGTTGCCGACGAACAGCATCCACACCAGGTGCGGCTCGCCGTTCAGCTCCACGCGCAGCGGGCGGGACGTGCGCAGCACCCGCGCCATCGCCAGCGCCGCCGCCGGCCACTTGCCCCACCGGTCCTGGAGCTTCTCGCGCAGCCGCACCATGTCCGGGTAGCCGCCCAGCGACGCCGTGTTGACGAACCAGCGCGGTCCCTCGCCGTCCACCGTCACCGCGGCCAGGTCCACCAGCGCGCCGTCACCGGCCTCGACCGCCCGAGCCGCGTCCGCCAGCCCGCTCACGCCCACGTCGCGCGCGAAGTGGTTCAGCGTCCCGGCCGGCACCAGCACCAGCGGCAGCCGGTTGGCCGCCGCGAGCGCCGCGACGGCCGCCACCGAGCCGTCGCCGCCCGCCACGCCCAGCGCGCGCGGCTGGTGGTCGGCGACCACCGTGTCCAGGTCGTCGATCGACACGATCCGCGCCTTGGGCCACGCGCGGGCGATCTCCTCGGACGGGTCGCCGCCCAGGCCCGAGCCGGTGTTCACCACGACCACCAGGCCCTCGCCGTCCGGCAGGGCCTCCAGGTGCCGGTGCTCGCGGGCGCTCGCCGCGTCCTCGCGGCCGACCGGCCACCAGCGCCTGGTCAGCAGGCCCGCGCCGACGCCGATCAGCGCGCCCGCCGCCACGTCCGAGGGCCAGTGCACGCCGGTGTGCACCCGCGAGTACGCCACCGCGGCGGCGACCGGGGCGACCGCGGCGGCCAGGGCGGGCGACTCCATCGCCACGGCCGTGGTGAACGCCGCCGCCGACGCCGCGTGACCGGACGGGAACGACGACGACGTGGGCCGCCTGGTCAGCCGGCGCGGCACCGCCAGCAGCTCGGCGGCCGGCCGGCGGCGCGGGAACAGGCGCTTCGCGACCAGGCTGGCGCTGGCGCTGGCGCCCGCGATGGCCGCCACGCCGCGCAGCGCACCCCGGCGGGGCCTGCCCCGGCGCAGGGCCAGCACACCGGCGGCGGCCAGCCACAACACGCTGTGGTTGGCGGCTTTCGAAAGGTTTTTCAGGCCCTGGTCGAGAGGGGTCGCGGGCAGCCGCCCGCACCGCCTCATCAGGGCCTCGTCCAGGCGGTTCACTCGTCGGAGCACACTGGAACGTTATCCGCGAAAACCGCGTGCCGCCCGATTGGATCACTGAGGAAAGCGCCGGATGCGCCTACTGTTGAGGGATGCAGCGGCGGATCTTCGGCATTGAGACTGAGTTCGGGGTGACCTGCACCTTCCACGGGCAGCGCAGGCTGTCCCCGGATGAGGTCGCGCGGTATCTGTTCCGCCGGGTCGTCTCGTGGGGCCGTTCCTCGAACGTGTTCCTGCGCAACGGCTCTCGGCTCTACCTGGACGTGGGGTCGCACCCCGAGTACGCGACCGCGGAGTGCGACGACCTCGCCCAGCTCGTGACGCACGACAAGGCGGGCGAGCGCATCCTCGAGGACCTGCTCGTCGACGCCGAGCGCAGGCTCGCCGACGAGGGCATCGGGGGTGACATCTTCCTGTTCAAGAACAACACCGACTCGGCGGGCAACTCCTACGGCTGCCACGAGAACTACCTGGTCGCGCGGGCGGGCGAGTTCTCCCGCATCGCCGACGTGCTGCTGCCGTTCCTGGTGACCAGGCAGCTGATCTGCGGCGCGGGCAAGGTGCTCCAGACGCCGCGCGGCGCGGTGTACTGCCTGTCCCAGCGGGCCGAGCACATCTGGGAGGGCGTGTCGAGCGCCACCACCCGGTCGCGCCCGATCATCAACACCCGCGACGAGCCGCACGCCGACGCCGAGCGCTACCGCAGGCTGCACGTGATCGTCGGCGACTCGAACATGTCCGAGGTGACGACGCTGCTCAAGGTGGGCAGCGCCAACCTGGTGCTGGAGATGATCGAGCAGGGCGTCCAGTTCCGCGACTTCAGCCTGGACAACCCGATCCGCGCGATCCGCGAGATCAGCCACGACCTGACCGGGCGGCGCACGGTCCGGCTGGCGGGCGGCAAGGAGGCGTCGGCGCTGGACATCCAGCGCGAGTACTACGAGCGGGCCGTGGAGCACGTGGGCAAGCGCGCGCCGGACCCGATGGCGGAGCGGGTGCTGGAGCTGTGGGGCCGCACGCTGGACGCGGTCGAGGCCGAGGACCTGTCCAAGATCGACCGCGAGATCGACTGGGCCATCAAGTACCGGCTGATGGAGCGCTACCAGGCCAAGCACGACATGGACCTGTCCAACCCGCGGATCGCGCAGCTCGACCTCGCCTACCACGACATCCGCCGGGGCCGGGGCGTCTTCGACCTGCTCCAGCGCAAGGGCCAGGTGGACCGGGTGACCGACGACGGCGAGATCGAGGCCGCCAAGGACACCCCGCCGCAGACCACGCGCGCCAAGCTGCGCGGCGACTTCATCGCCGCCGCGCAGGCCGCCGGGCGCGACTTCACCGTCGACTGGGTCCACCTCAAGCTTAACGACCAGGCGCAGCGCACCGTGCTGTGCAAGGACCCGTTCCGCGCGGTGGACGAGCGCGTGGAGCGGCTGATCTCCTCCCTCTAGCGGTAGCGGCGGCGGAAGGCCCTTCGTGAGGCTCACACCCCGTGAAGAGCCTTCTCCTCGTCGCGGCCACGACGGCGTCCCTGCTCGTGGCCCCACCCGCCGCCGACGCGCGCGGACCCGCCTGGGAGCCGCGCCCGACCGGGGTGGACGCCCGGCTGCGCGGCCTGTCGGCGGTGGACGCCCGCGTGGCGTGGGCCGGCGGCAGCGGCGGCGTCGTGCTGCGGACCGTCGACGGCGGCCGGACCTGGGCCTCCGTGTCGCCGCCGGGCGCCGCCGGGCTGGACTTCCGGGACGTCGAGGCGTTCGACGCCCGCACCGCCGTGGTGCTGTCGATCGGTCCGGGGGAGTCGTCGCGGGTCTACCGGACCTCCGACGGCGGCCGGACCTGGGTCGAGTCGTTCCGCAACACCGACCCGAAGGCGTTCTACGACTGCGTGGCGTTCTTCGACCGGTTCCGGGGCCTGGCGATGAGCGACCCGGTGGACGGGCGGTTCCGGGTGCTCGCCACGCGGGACGGCGGCCGGTCGTGGCGACCGGTGCCGCCGGAGAACTTCCCGCCCGCGCTGCCGGGTGAGGCGGGGTTCGCCGCGAGCGGCCAGTGCGTGGCCACCGCGGGCCCGGAGGACGCCTGGATCGCCACCGGTGGCGGCGCGACCGCGCGGGTGCTGCACTCGGCGGACGGCGGGCGGCACTGGGCGGTCGCCGACACGCCGCTGCTCAGCTCCGCGTCGGCGGGCGTGTTCGCGGTGGCGTTCCGGACGCCGCGCCGCGGTGTCGCGGTCGGCGGCGACCACGCGAACCCGGCCGGCCCGGTGGCGAACCTGGCGCTCAGCCGCGACGGCGGCCGGTCCTGGGCGTCGGCGGCGCGACCGCCGGAGGGTTACCGGTCGGGCGTGGCGTGGCGCGGGTCGTCGGTCGTGGCGGTCGGCCCGACCGGCAGCGACGTGAGCCGGGACGGCGGGCGGCACTGGCGCCGGTTCGACGCGACCGGGTTCGACACCGTGGACTGCCCGGCCGGGACGGCGACCTGCTGGGCGGCCGGTGAGCGGGGCCGGGTCGGGGTGCTGACCGGGCGGTAGCGCCACGCGAGCGGGTGGTGTGCGGCCGTCGCACGGCCCATTGACAAAATGGTTTTGTACGTTCAAACTTGTTTTTGCGATGAGAGACGTCCTGTACCTGGAGCAGATCGAGCAGGCCGAGGCACTGCTCAAGCCGCAGCGCATCGAGGTGCTGCGGCGGCTGGCCGAGCCGCACTCGTGCACCGAGGTGGCGGCGGCGCTCGACCAGACCCCGCAGCGGGTCTACTACCACGTGAAACGCCTGGTCGAGGCCGGTCTGGTCGCGCAGGTGGCCGAGCGCCGGGTGCGCGGCGTCCACGAGGGCGTGTACCAGGCGACCGCCCGCGCCTACTGGCTCTCGCCACGCCTGGTGGGGCGGCTCGGGCTGCGGCGCGCGCAGGACGAGCTGAGCCTGGGCTACCTGCTGGACCTGGTGGAGCAGGTCCAGTCCGACATCGCCGCGCTCGACCGCACCCGTCCCGAGCTGCCCTCGCTGGGCGTGTCCGGCGACATCCGGCTGCGCCCCGAGCAGCGGCAGCAGTTCTTCACCGACCTCAAGACCGCGCTGCAGGACCTGTTCAGCCGCTACGGGGGAGCCGAGGGCGACGCCTTCCGGCTGGCGGTGGCCTGCTACCCGACCCGACCGGAGGAAGAAGACCATGAGTGAGACCGTGACCGTCCGCGCGCGCGTCGCCGCGCCCCTTCCCCGCGTGCGCCAGGCGCTGACCTCGGCGGACGAGCTGGCGACCTGGCTGGCCGAGCACGCCGCCGTCGAGCTGCCGCACCGGTACGAGTTCTGGGGCAGGCACACCCCGGAGGGCGACGCGCCGCGCCAGCGGCTCGACCACCTGGACGACACCACCCTGCGGTTCACCTGGCACGTCGGCGGGGAGGACACCACCGTCGAGTTCGCGCTCGCCCCCGACGGCGACGGCACCGTCGTGTCGGTGTCGCAGAGCCACTTCCCCGGCTGGGCGTCGGCCGTGGCGGAGCAGGGCGTGCTCGGCTCGCTATACACGTTCTGGGCGCTCGCGCTGGCCAACCTGGCCGAGCACCTCGAAGGCCGCGAGCTGACGCCGAAGTGCGACTTCACGGCGGCGGAGCAGCGGGCGTCGGTCGAGATCGCCGCCCCGCGGCAGGCCGTCTACACCTCGCTGGTGGACTCCGAGGTGTACGCGGAGTGGTTCGGCGCGAAGATCGACATCGAGCCGTGGGTCGGCGGCCGGGTCGCGATGGGCGGGTTCGACGCGAACCCGCGGCCGGGCAGGGTGCTCGACCTCGTCGAGGGCGAGCGGATGGGCGTCGACTGGGGCGACGGGGTCGTGACGAGCTGGGAGCTGGCCGAGTCCGCCGGCCGCACGCGGCTGACGTTCGTGCAGAGCGGGTTCGTCGACGGGCACGCCGCGTACGCCGCGTGGCTGGGCTGGTTGTCCGGCGTCGCGGAGCTGCGGCGCTACCACGAGGTGCCGGACTGGCGGCCGATCTGGCTCCAGCCGGAGGTGCCGGGCCTGCCCGAGGAGATGCTCACGGGCCACTGAGGCGGCCGAGCGGGGGCGGGCCCGGCCGAGCGGTGGTCGAAGCGGGGCCGGGCCGTGGACCCGCAGGACCGGGGGACCACGGGGACCGGGGGGGAGGGGGAGCGGTCGGGGGACGCGTGGCGCGGGAGAGGCCGGCCGCCCTGATCGTTTCCCCCGCGGCCGGGCGGGGTAGCAGACGGTGTGCCCTCCGAATTCGCGTTCTCCGACTTCGCACTGACCAGGGTCGACGCCGACGGGGTCGAGCTGCGGGTCCGGTCCGGTGGCTCCGGGCCGGCCGTGCTGCTGCTGCACGGCCACCCGCGCACGCACACCACCTGGCGGCACGTCGCGCCGCTGCTCGCCCGCGACCACACCGTCGTGTGCCCCGACCTGCCCGGCTACGGCGAGTCCGGCAAGCCGCCCACCGCGCCCGACCACGCGCCGCACTCGAAGCGGGCGATGGCGCGCCACCTCGCCGCCCTCATGCGCGAACTCGGCCACGAGCGGTTCGCGGTGGTCGGGCACGACCGCGGCGGCTACGTCGCCACCCGGCTCGCGCTCGACCACCCGGACCGCGTCACGCACCTGGTCGCGCTGGACGTGGTGCCGATCGGGTCCGCCCTGGCCCGGTGCGGGCCGGAGTTCGCGCGCAGCTGGTGGCACTGGTTCTTCCTCGCCCAGCCGGACGTGCCCGAACGCGTGATCAACGCCGACCCCGACGCCTGGTACCACACGGCGGAGCGGCCGGTGGACGACGACACGCTCAAGGCGATGCACGACCCGGACACCGTCCACGCGATGGTCGAGGACTACCGCGCCGGCCTGGGCGTCGACCGCGCGCACGACGACGCCGACCTCGCGGCGGGCGTGCGGATCGGCTGCCCCGTGCTCGTGCTGTGGGCCGAGGGCGACGACCTGCCCGCGCTCTACGGCGACGTGCTCGACGTGTGGCGGGACTGGACGCCCGAGCCGCGCGGTCGCGGCCTGGCGTCGGGCCACCACCTCGCCGAGGACGCCCCCGACGAGCTGGCCGCCGAGATCCGGGAGTTCCTGGCCGGTGGCGGCTGAGTGGACCACCCGGTCGGACCGGGGTGGGGATGCCCGCCGCGGCGGGCCCGCTCGGGGTTAGGGTTCCGGGGTGGCCATCGCACGTGCCGAACGGCTCGTCAACCTGGTGCTGTGTCTGCTCTCCACCCGGCAGTACCTGAGCGCCGAGCGCATCCGCGCCATCGTCCCCGGCTATTCCGACGCCGCGACGGACGAGGCGTTCTCCCGCATGTTCGAACGCGACAAGACGGAGCTGCGCGATCTCGGCGTGCCGCTGGAGATCGGCCGCAACCCGGGCGTCGAGGGCCCGGACGGGTACCGCATCGCCCGGCGCGACTACGAGCTGGGTGACATCGACCTGGAGCCCGACGAGGCGGCGGCCGTCGCGCTGGCCGCCCGCCTGTGGGACTCGCCGCAGCTCACCGGGGCCGCGCACGGCGCGCTGATCAAGCTGCGCGCGGCGGGCGTGGACGTCGACCAGGACGTGCACGTGGCGGTCGAGCCCAAGGTGCGCACCAGCGAGCCCGCGTTCCCGCCGCTGCTGGCGGCCGTGCAGGAGGGCCGCGTGGTCGAGTTCGACTACCGCCGCCCGGTGCCGGTCGAGGTGCGCACGCGCACCGTCGAGCCGTGGGGCGTGGTGGCCTGGCGCGGGCGCTGGTACCTCGTGGGCCACGACCGCGATCGGCGCGCGCCGCGCTGCTTCCGGCTGTCGCGGATCGTCGGCGACGTCCGGCCGCAGGGCCGGGCGGGCGTCGTGCAGCGGCCGGACGACGTCGACCTGCTCAGCTTCGTCGCCCGCAGCGAGCCGTCCGCGCAGCCCGTGGCGGTGGCGCGGGTGTGGGTGGCCGAGGGCCGGGCGCAGGGCGTGCGGCGGCGGGCCAGGCCGGTGGGGCGGCAGGAGGTCGACGGCGTGCCGGGCGACCTGCTGGAGATCGACCTGCGCTTCCCGGACTCGGCGGCGAGCTGGCTCGCCGGTTTCGGCGCGGACGTGCTGGTGCTGGAGCCCGAGGTGCTGGCCAAGACGGTGCGGGAGAAGCTCGTCGGCGCGCTGCGCGGGGCGGGGGTGCGCGCGTGAACGGCTCCGCCGACCGGCTGCCCCGGCTGCTCGCCCTGGTGCCGTACCTGCTGGCGCGGCCCGGCATCCCCATCGAGGAGGCCGCCGCCGACTTCGAGGTCACGCCCCGGCAGCTGCGGCGCGACCTGGAGCTGCTGTGGATGTGCGGCCTGCCCGGCTACGGGCCGGGCGACCTGATCGACCTGTCGTTCGAGGGCGACACGGTCACGGTCACCTTCGACGCGGGCATGAGCCGCCCGCTGCGGCTGACCGCGGCCGAGGCGACGGCCCTGCTGGTCGCGCTGCGCGCGCTGGCCGAGACGCCCGGCGTGGCGGACAAGGCCGCCGTGCGCCGGGCCGTGGCGAAGATCGAGGCCGCCGTCGGCCAGGCGCGGCCCGCCGGGGTCGCCGTCGGGCTCGCCATGCGGGAGGCGCCGGAGACGGCGCTGGTGCGCGACGCGGTGTCCGACGGCGTGCGGCGCGGCCGGGCGCTGCACCTGCGCTACTACACGCCCTCGCGGGACGAGGTCACCGACCGGGTGGTCGACCCGATGCGGCTGCTGCTGGTGGAAGGCCGAAGCTACCTGGAGGCGTGGTGCCGGGTCGCCGACGGCGTTCGGCTGTTCCGGCTCGACCGGATAGACGCCGTGGACGTGCTGGAGGAGCCGGCGAACCCGCCGCCGCACGCCGAACCGACGGACACCTCGGAGGGGTTGTTCCGCCCGGACCCGTCCCAGCGCACCGCCGTCCTGGTGCTGGAGCCGGACGCCCGCTGGGTGGCCGAGTACTACCCCGTGGACGCGGTCACCGAGCTGGACGAGGGCCGCGCGCGGGTCCTGATGCGCTACGCCGACACCGCCTGGATGGTCCGGCTGCTGCTCGGGTTGGGCGGAGAGGCGCACGTGGAGCAGCCTGCCGAGCTGGTGTCCGCGGTCGCCCGGCAGGCGGAGGCGGCGTTGCGCCGGGCGGATCACCTCCCGGCAACCTGAGCCCGCTACGGTGATGCCGTGCCGTACTTGCCGAGCCTGGTGTTGTTGCTGGTCGGGATGGTGTTTTCGATCGTCGTCCTGGTCAAGGTCATCGGAGCCTTGCGTCGTTTCCGCGCCGCAAGCACTCTGGTAGGCGACAGGGTCGGCGACGGCGTCGGTTTGCTGCGGGCGCGGATCGCCGCGCTCGGGGTGGCCTTCGCCGAACGGCGTCCGGACCAGGCCCGACAGGGCGGACCCCGCGTACCATCGACGGACCGGGGGATGAAGGAGGACTACCGTGGGTAACCTCGGAGCTACTGAGCTGATCATCATCGCCGTGGTGATCATCCTGCTGTTCGGGGCGAAGAAGCTGCCCGACATGGCGCGCTCGCTCGGCCGTTCGGCCAAGATCCTCAAGGCCGAGACCAAGGGCCTGCGCGACGACGACGACCAGTCGCCCGCCGCGCAGCAGAACGCCGCCGCCCAGCAGCCCGCGCCGCAGCCGCTGCCGCCCGCCCAACCGCAGGTGGCGCAGCCGCAGGTGGCGCAGCCGCAGGCCGTCCAGCAGCCGCAGGCCGCGCCCCGGCCGCAGGTGGCGCAGCCGATCGAGCAGTCCGCGCAGAACCTCCAGAACAAGCAGAACTAGACCAGAAGGACGGTCCGCACCGTGGGGGCAAGTCCCGTCCGGTGGTGGTCGCAGCGCCAGGAGCGCCGCAAGCTGACGAGCCGTCGGAGCAACCCCGACGGCACCATGTCGCTCAAGGACCACCTGTACGAACTCCGGCACCGCCTCGGTCTGGCGATGCTGTTCATCGCCGTCGGTGCGGTCTTCGGCTTCTTCTGGTGGGGGTGGCACCTCTTCGGCCTGCCGAGCCTGGGCGACATCGTCATCGCGCCCTACTGCGGCATCCCGGAGAGCGACCGGTTCAACCAGGGCTCCTGCCAGCTGTTGCAGACCAAGCCGTTCGAAGCGTTCATGATCCAGCTCAAGGTGGGCGCCGCCGCGGGCATGGCGATCACGGCGCCGCTGTGGCTGTTCCAGGTGTGGCGGTTCATCGCGCCCGGCCTGTACGCCAAGGAGCGCAGGTTCGCGCTGGTCTTCGTGGGTTGCGCGTCGGTGCTGTTCGCGATCGGCGCGGCCCTGGCGTTCTACGTGGTCCCGCAGGGCCTG
The DNA here is from genome assembly GCF_003634935.1 of Saccharothrix australiensis. Lineage (NCBI taxonomy): Bacteria > Bacillati > Actinomycetota > Actinomycetes > Pseudonocardiales > Pseudonocardiaceae > Saccharothrix > Saccharothrix australiensis. Next base: position 5,429,348 of record NZ_RBXO01000001.1, on the reverse strand, counting down.
GTGGTGCTGGTCGGGTTCGGCGACAGCCAGTTCCTGACCGCGTTGTCCGGTGGTGACTACATCGACTTCGTGCTGGCCCTGCTGCTGATCTTCGGGGTCAGCTTCGAGCTGCCGCTGATCGTCGTGATGCTCAACCAGGTCGGCGTGGTGAGCTACGACAAGCTGCGCAAGTGGCGGCGCGGCATCGTGTTCGCGCTGTTCGTCTTCGCCGCGTTCGCCACGCCGGGCGCCGACCCGATCTCGATGGTCGCGCTGGCCATCGCGCTGACCCTGCTGTTCGAGCTGGCGATCCAGATCGCCAGGGTGCACGACCGGCGGGAGGCGCGCCGGCGCAGGGCGCAGGGCCTGGACGACCTGTCCGACGACGAGGCCGCGCCGTTCGACTACACGCCGTCCGCGGTGGAGGAGCCCGAGACCGCGCCCGGCTCGGTCGCGCCGAAGGAGCCGCACCGGGTCCGCTACGACGACGCGACGTGACGAGCGCCGCGCTGCTGGTCTGCCCCGCCGCGGGCAAGGGGCGTGCCGCGCGGGTGGCGGGCACGGTGGCCGCCCGGCTGCGCACCGCGGTGGACGCGCTGGACCTGCACGTCGCCTCCTCGGCCGAGGGCACGGCCGCGGCGGCGCGCCGGGCCGTGGACGCCGGCGTCGACGTGCTGGTCGTGCTCGGCGGCGACGGCGGCGCGCACCTGGCGGTCCAGGCGTGCGCGGAGACGCCCACGGCGCTGGCCGTGGTGGCCGCGGGCACCGGCAACGACCTCGCCACCGCGCTGGGCACCACGTCCGTGGACGACGTGGTGGCCGGCCTGTGCGCCGGGTCGACGCGGTCGCTGGACCTGGGCCGCACCGCCGGCGGCACGTGGTTCGCCACGGTGCTGTGCGCCGGGTTCGACTCGGCGGTGAACGAGCGGGCGAACGCGCTGCGGTGGCCCGCCGGACCCCGCCGCTACGACTTGGCCGTCCTGGCCGAGCTGGCCTCGCTGCGGCCCGCGCGGCTGACCGTGGAGACCGAGGTCGAGCGGTTGGAGCTGGACGCCCTGCTGGTCGCGGTCGGCAACACCACCAGCTACGGCGGCGGCATCCCGGTGTGCCCGGACGCGGACGCGGCCGACGGGCTGTTCGACCTCACCGTGGTGTCGGCCGCGCCGCGCCGGACCCTGCTGCGGGTGCTGCCCACGCTGCGCACCGGCCGGCACGTCGACCACCCGGCCGTGCGCACCCTGCGGGCCAAGTCAGCGCGGCTGTCCGGACCGGCCTGGGTCGCCTACGCCGACGGCGAGCGGGTGCACGGCCTGCCGGTGGAGGTGGAGAGCAGGTCGGGCGCGCTCACCGCGGTCACCGCGCCGCGGGCGTAGGGCGGGCGCGCCGCCGGCGGGCCCGGCCGGGATCTGGAGCGCTTTTGTCGGGGGTCTGTGACAGCCTGGTGGGGTGTCACGAGCTTCGCGGTCCCCGGCCGACCAGTACGCGGACTTCCGCCGCCGCTCCACCCGGCCCCAGCTGGCCGACTTCCTCTCGGTGCTCTCCTTCGAGCTGGACCCGTTCCAGCAGCGCGCCTGCGAGGCGCTGGAGGACGGGCACGGCGTGCTGGTGTGCGCGCCGACCGGCGCGGGCAAGACCGTCGTCGGCGAGTTCGCCGTCCACCTGGCCCTGTCCGAGGGCCGCAAGTGCTTCTACACGACGCCGATCAAGGCGCTGTCGAACCAGAAGTACGCCGACCTGGTCGCCCGCTACGGCCCCGGCAAGGTCGGCCTGCTGACCGGCGACACCTCCGTCAACGGCGACGCGCCCGTGGTCGTCATGACCACCGAGGTGCTGCGCAACATGCTCTACGCGGGCTCGTCCACGCTGGGCAGCCTCGCCTACGTGGTGATGGACGAGGTGCATTACCTGGCCGACCGGTTCCGCGGCCCGGTGTGGGAGGAGGTCATCCTCCACCTGCCGGAGTCGGTGCGGCTGGTGGGCCTGTCCGCCACGGTCAGCAACGCGGAGGAGTTCGGCGAGTGGCTGGTGGAGGTGCGCGGCGACACCACGGTGGTGGTGGACGAGCACCGGCCGGTGCCGCTGTGGCAGCACATGCTGGCCGGCGGCCGGATGCTCGACCTGTTCGCGGGCGAGACGCCGGACGGGCACGCCCGGATCAACCCGCAGCTGCTGCGCCACACCGAGGACCTGGCGCGGTTCCACGTGCCGTGGAGCCGGAACCGGAACAACAAGGGCCGCCCGCCGCGCGGGTCGGGTTTCAAGCCGCCGTCGCGGGTCGACGTGGTGCAGCGGCTCGACGCGGCGGGCCTGCTGCCCGCGATCGACTTCGTGTTCAGCCGGGCGGGCTGCGACGCGGCGGTGGGCCAGTGCGTGCGGGCCGGGCTGCGGCTGAACTCCGAGGCGGAGGTCGAGGAGATCCGCGACGTCATCGAGGAGAAGACGCGCGACCTGCCGCAGGGCGACCTGATGGTGCTGGGCTACTGGGAGTGGCGCGAGGCGCTGGAACGGGGCATCGCGAGCCACCACGCGGGGCTGCTGCCCGCGTTCAAGGAGACCGTGGAGGAGCTGTTCGTCCGCGGCCTGGTCAAGGTGGTGTTCGCGACCGAGACGCTGGCGCTGGGCATCAACATGCCGGCGCGGACGGTCGTGCTGGAGAAGCTGGTCAAGTACAACGGCGAGGCGCACGTCGACCTGACGCCGGGCGAGTACACGCAGCTCACCGGGCGCGCGGGGCGGCGCGGTATCGACGTGGAGGGCCACGCGGTCGTCGTGTGGCAGCCGGGGGTGGACCCGAAGGCGGTCGCGGGCCTGGCGTCCACGCGGACCTACCCGCTGCGGTCGTCGTTCCGGCCCGGCTACAACATGGCGGTCAACCTGGTGCACCAGCTCGGCGCGGCGGCGGCGCGGGAGATCCTGGAGCAGTCGTTCGCGCAGTTCCAGGCCGACCGGTCGGTGGTGGGCCTGGCGCGGCGGATCGAGCGCAACCGGGAGGCGCTGGCCGGGTACTCCGAGGCGATGACGTGCCACCTCGGCGACTTCGCCGAGTACGCGTCGCTGCGCCGCCGGGTGGTCGAGCGGGAGAAGGCGCTGGCGCGGCAGAACTCGTCGGCGCGGCGCGCGGAGGCGGCGGCGTCGCTGGAGCGGCTGCGCAAGGGCGACGTGATCGCGGTGCCGTCGGGCCGCCGGTCGGGGCTGGCGGTGGTGGTCGACCCCGGCCTGGAGCCGCTGGGCGAGGCGCGCCCGCTGGTCGTGACGGAGGACCGGTGGTCGGGCCGGCTGTCCGCGGCGGACTTCCCGGCGCCGGTGGAGGTGCTCGGCCGCGTGCGGCTGCCGCGCCAGGTCGACACGCGGTCGCCGAAGTCGCGGCGCGACCTGGCGTCGACGTTGCGCGACACGGGGATCGTCGCGCCGTCGCTGCGCAAGCGCCGGTCGAACGCCGACGACGACGCGGAGCTGGCGACGCTGCGCCGGGCGCTGCGCGCGCACCCGTGCCACGGCTGCGAGAAGCGGGAGGACCACGCCCGGTGGGGTGAGCGGTACCACCGGCTGCTGGCCGAGACCGAGCAGCTGGAGCGGAAGGTCGCGGCGACGACGCACTCGCTGGCGCGGGAGTTCGACCGCATCCGGGGCCTGCTGCGGGAGCGCGGCTACCTGCACGAGGAGGAGAGCGGGCCGGGCGAGGAGGTGACCGAGCACGGCAAGCGGCTGACCCGCCTGTACTCCGAGTCGGACCTGCTGGCGGCGGAGTGCCTGCGGCACGGGGTGTGGCGCGGGCTCGAACCGGCGGAGCTGGCGGCGGTCGTGTCGTCGCTGGTGTACGAGGCGCGGCGGGACGGCCCGCTGGAGACCAGGCTGCCGCCGGGGAAGGTCGCCGACGCGATGACGGCGACCGCGCGGCTGTGGGCCGAGCTGGAGGACGACGAGCGGCGGCACCGGCTGGACCGCACGCGGCAGCCCGACCCCGGTTTCGCGTGGCCGGTGTACCGGTGGGCGCGGGGCGAGTCGCTGGAGAAGGTGCTCAGCTCGGCGGAGGCGAGCGGCACGGAGCTGGGCGCGGGCGACTTCGTGCGCTGGTGCCGGCAGGTGATCGACTTCCTGGACCAGATCAGGGACGTGGTCGGCGGCGGCGACCAGGTGGGCGCGACGGCCCGCAAGGCGGTCGACGCGCTGCGCCGCGGGGTGGTGGCGATGGCCACGGTCTGAGAAAGGTTTGCGGGGTGGCTGGGTGCGTCCCCCGCTCCTGTGGTTTGATCGCGCCCGCAAGCCTTGCACCCTGTTTCCCAGACCGACCGTCGGAGGCCGAGCATGACCAGTCCGTACGGACCGTCCGGAGGGAACGACCCGCAGCAGCAGTGGGGCCAGCAGCCCTACGGTGGTGGGTACCCCGGCACGCCGTCGGGTGGTTTCCCCGCTCAGCAGCCCGGTTATGGGCAGCCGGACCCGTCGCAGCAGCAGCAGCAACAGCAGCAGTGGGGGCAGCAGCCGGGGCAGCAGCAGTACCCGCAGCAGTACCCCGGCGGGTACGACCCGAGCCAGCAACAGCAGCAGAACCCCTACGGCCAGCCGGACCCGGCGCAGCAGCAGTGGGGCCAGCAGCCTGGTCAGTACGGGCAGCCCGGCTACGGCCAGCAGCCGAACCCCTACGGGCAGCCCGGTTTCGGGCCGCAGCAGCCGCCCGCGAAGAAGTCCGGCGCGGTGCTGTGGGTCGTCGTGGCGCTGGTCGTGCTGGTGGTCGCGGCGGTCGGCATCACCGGGTTCGTGACGCCCGGCTTCTTCAAGAAGAAGATCTTCGACAACGGGTCCGTGCAGTCGGGCATCGTGCAGATCCTCAAGGACGACTACAAGATCTCCGACGTGGAGGGCGCGACCTGCACCGGGGAGCACCCGGTCGAACCGAACCGCACCTTCACCTGCAAGGTGAAGGTCGGCGGCAAGGAGAAGGACGTGAAGATCACGGTGAAGACCGCGGACGGCGAGTACGAGGTCGGGCAGCCCACGGGCTGACCGCGCGCCGCGCACACCTCCGACGAGGCCACCCCGAGCATGGGGTGGCCTCGTCGTGTCACGGCTGCGTCGTGTCGTGCCTGCGTCCTGTCGTGGCCGCGTCGTGTCGCGGTCCCGTCGTGCGCGGCGTCGGTGCCCGGTCCGGGTGCGGTGACGGTGCGCGCCGCGGTGAACGCGCGCCCGTCAGGCCGGGTGCGCCGAGGGGAAACTCGCTGGCGGCGCGGGTCGGCGGCGGGGGAGCATCGAGGGCGTGACCGATCTGGACATCCGTGTTCTCGACGACGCCCACTACCGCGCTGCCCACACCCTGTTCCGGGGTGCCCTGCACCACCCGCCCGCACCGGACGACCGGTGGGAGATCGCGCGGACGTCCTACGACCCCGGTCGCGCGTTCGGCGCGTTCGCGGGCGACGAGCTGGTCGGCACGGTGCAGTCGTTCCCGTCCCGGCTGGCGGTGCCCGGCGGCGCGGTCGTGCCGATGGCCGCCGTCAGCCGGGTCGGCGTGCGGGCCGACTGGACGCGGCGCGGCGTGCTCACCGCGTTGCAGCGGGCGCAACTGCGGGCGATGCGGGAGTCCGGCGACGTGGCGGCGTCGCTGCGGGCGTCGGAGGGCGCGATCTACGAGCGGTTCGGGTACGGGGTGGCGACGCGGGTCCGGGAGGTCCGCGTCAAGCGCGCCACCGCCCGGTCGCGGCAGCCGATCGCGGGCCGGGTGCGGCTGGTGGAGCCCGCGGCGGCCGGTGACCTGGTCGGGTCGCTGTTCGAGCGCGTGTCGCCCGGTCGGGCGGGCACCATCGCGCGGTGGCAGGGGTGGTGGAACCTGAACGTCCTGCACGAGGAGGGCGCGCACCAGCGGTACGCGATCGCCTCCGGCCCGGACGGGGACGACGGGTACGTGGTCTACAAGGTCACGGCCTACTCGTACGAGAACGGCGTCGAGAAGCCGGCCGTGCTGACGGTGCTGGACCTCTGGGCGGCGACGCCGCGCGCGTGGGCCGACCTGTGGGTGTTCCTGCTGGGCATCGACCTGGTGGACGAGGTGGGCGCGGAGGGGCGGCCCGTCGACGAGCCGCTGGAGTGGCTGCTGGTCGACCGGCGCGCGCTGCGCGTCGTGGACGTGATGGACGAGACGTGGCTGCGGCTGGTCGACGTGGAGGCGGCGCTGTCCGCGCGCGCCTACCGCCCCGGCGGGTCGGTCGTGATCGGCGTCCGCGACCGGTTCCTGCCGGAGAACGAGGGCTCCTACCTGATCACCTCGTCGGGCGCGTCCCGGACGACGGGGGAGCCGGACTTCGTGGTCGACGTCGACGTGCTCGGCGCGGCGTACCTGGGCGACGTGGCGTTCGGCGCGCTGGCGGCGGCCGGCCGGTTCGCCGCGGGCTCACCCGAGGCGGTGGCCCGAGCGGACGCCCTCTTCGCGGTGGACCAGGCGCCTTGGTGCGGGACTTTTTTCTGATTGCCGCGACTCCGTCGCGGCGCGGCCACACCGCGGATCGTGGGGGCGAAGGGACGGCGGTGTAGGGCACTGCGGGGGCGGGCCGGGGCCTGTCGGGTGTGGGTCAGGGGTGGCGGTTCCGCAGCGCGGTCTCCAGCCTGGGTAGGGAGCTGCCCAGGCCCCACCGGCGGGTGAGTTCGGTCACCCGGTCCGGGTCGGCCGGCGCCGAGGGCACCGGGTCGGGGCGGTCGATCAGGAGGTCCGCGTCGGTCGCCACGTCGACCACCGTCGGCGCCGCGGCCAGGTAGTCCTGCGCGTTGAGCAGCGCGGTCCGCGCGCGGGTGGTCAGCTTGCGGTCCCGGCCGTCGTGCACCGCGGCCAGCACCGCGTCCAGCGAGCCGAACTCGCTGATCAGCTTGGCCGCCGTCTTCTCGCCGATGCCGGCCACGCCGGGCAGGCCGTCGGACGGGTCGCCGCGCAGGACCGCCATCCCGGCGTAGGCGCGGCCGGCGTCCCGGACCGGCAGGGCGTACTTCGCGGCCAGCTCCGCCGGTCCGATCAGCTCCGCCTTCGCCCAGCCCCGGCCCAGGTAGAGCACCCGGACGGGGGTCGGCTCGTCGCGCACGACCTGGAACAGGTCGCGGTCGCCGGTGATCACCTCGACGGGGTCGGTCCGCTCGCGGGCCGCGAGGGTGCCGATCACGTCGTCCGCCTCGTAGCCGACCGCCTCGGCGGTCGCGATGCCCACCGCGTCGAGCACGTCCAGGATGATCGGCACCTGCGGCGTGAGGGTGTCGGGCACGTCCTCCTCGCCGTCGGCCCCGCCGGCGGCGACCCGGTGCGCCTTGTACGAGGGCAGCGCGGCGACGCGGAACGCCGGCCGCCAGTCCGCGTCCAGGCAGGCGATCAACCGGCCCGCCTTGCGCTCGTTGACGACCTTGGTGATGGTGTCGACGAACCCGCGCACCGCGTTGACCGGTGTGCCGTCCGGTGCGGTCATCGACTCGGGCAGCGCGTAGAAGGCCCGGAAGTACAGGCTGGCGGCGTCCAGGAGGACGAGCGGGCTACTCACCCCGGACAGCTTGCCAGACGGCGCCGACCGCCGTGTCGATCAGGCTGCCCCGCATGCCGCGACGGGGACAGGACCGGGGGACAGGACTAGGCTGCCGAGACATGTCGACCCATGTTGGACCCATTGACGTGGAAGCCCTCCGCGCGCGACTGGACCGGGCCGCCACCGCGGCGACCGTCGCCGGAGTGGACGCCCTGCTGATCTCGCCCGGTTCGGACCTGCGGTACCTGATCGGCGCGGGTGGCTCGTCGTTCGAGCGGCTGACCTGCCTGGTGCTGCCCGTCGGCGGTCCGCCGGTGCTGGTCGTGCCGAAGCTGGAGCAGCCTGGCTACGCGGCCGTCCCGACCGACGAGCTGGGCGTCGAGGTCGCCACGTGGGTGGACGACCAGGACCCGTACGCCCTGGTCAAGGGCGCGTTGAAGGGCACCGGCCGGGTGGCGGTCGCGGACATGATGCCCGCGCTGCACACCCTGCGGCTGCGCGAGGTGATCGGCGGCGAGCAGGTGCTGGCCGGTCCGGTCCTGCGCGAGCTGCGGATGCGCAAGGACGAGGCGGAGATCGCCGCGCTGCGCAAGGCGGGCGCGGCCATCGACCGCGTGCACGAGCGGATGGAGGAGTGGCTGCGGCCCGGCCGCACGGAGGCCGAGGTGGGCGCGGACATCGCCGCCGCGATCGTCGCCGAGGGGCACGAGCTGGCCGAGTTCGTGATCGTCGGGTCCGGCCCGAACGGCGCGTCGCCGCACCACAGCCTGTCCGACCGGGTCATCGAGGCCGGTGACGTGGTCGTCGTCGACATCGGCGGTCCCGTCGCAGAGGGCTACAACTCGGACTCCACCCGGAGCTACGTGCTGGGCGAGCCGCGCGACAAGGACGTGTGGGACACCTACGCGGTGCTCCAGGCCGCGCAGCGGGCGGCCGTGGAGGCGGTCCGGCCGGGCGTCACGTGCGAGGCCGTGGACGCCACCGCGCGGGAGGTCATCGCGGACGCCGGGTTCGGCGAGTACTTCGTGCACCGCACCGGCCACGGCATCGGGCTGGACGTGCACGAGGAGCCCTACATCGTCCGCGGGAACGACCTGCCGCTGGAGGCGGGCATGGCGTTCAGCGTCGAGCCCGGAATCTACCTGCCCGGCCGCTGGGGCGCGCGGATCGAGGACATCGTGGTCGCGACCGCGGACGGCGTCGAGAGCGTCAACCACCGGCCCCACGATCTGGTGGTGCTGCCGGCGTGACCAACCTGGAGCCGATCGACCGGGCGATCCTGCGCGAGCTGGCGGCCGACGGCCGGTGCAGCTTCACCGACCTCGCCGAGCGCGTGGGCCTGAGCGTGTCGGCCGTGCACCAGCGGGTGCGGCGGCTGGAGCAGCGCGGTGTGGTGCGCGGGTACGCCGCGCGGCTGGACGGCGACGAGATCGGCCTGCCGCTGACCGCGTTCATCTCGCTCACCCCGATCGACCCGTCGGCTCCGGACGACTACCCCAAGCGGTTGGAGCACCTGCCGCAGATCGAAGCGTGCTACTCGGTCGCGGGGGACGCCTCCTACGTACTCCGCGTCCGGGTGGCGTCGCCGACGGCGCTGGAGGAGCTGCTGCGGCAGATCCGGGAGGTGGCGAACGTGTCCACCCGGACCACCGTGGTGCTGTCGACGCCGTACGAGGACCGTCCGCCCGCCGTCTGACGCGTCGGCCCGCGCCCGGCCCGCCGCTGTTCGGCACCGGGCGCACCGGGTGCGGTCGGCGCGCGGGGTGCGCGCGCCGCCGTGACGGGCCGTGCCTTCGCCGCCGGCCGGGGATCAGGGGAACAACCAGCCGATGAGGCGGGTGAAGCGGTCCACGACGTCGACCTCGCGCCGCGGTGCGGGCGGCAGCAGCCGCATCACCTCGGCGTCGGTGGCCTCGTCGGCGGACAGCGCGAACTCGCGCACGGCGTCCTTGTCCGCCTCCTTGCGCGCGACGGCGATCACCTCCATCCGGCCGAAGCGCCGGACCCAGACGTGGTGCGCCGGGTCCTCGCGGTAGGCCAGGTGCGGGCCCTCGCCGAGGGTGGCGCGGGTGATGAGCCTGGCCTCGGCGGTCAGCGGCGCGTCCGGGCCGGTCGCCGCGTACTCCAGGACGGCCTGCCCGTCCGCGACGGCGAGGGTGGGCGGGTGGTAGCCCGCGGGGCGGGCGACGAGCAGCTTCCCGCCCGGCAGCCCGGCGTGCGCGACGCGCGCCGCCGGGGTGTCCGACGACAGGGCGTTGGGCGCGGTGGCGCCCACCGCGATGAGAGCCACCGTCGCGGCGGCCGAGGCAAGTGGCAGCACCAGCCCGCGCGCCAGAATGCCCGCGACCAGCGCGAACGGCAGCCCGATCCCGGCGAGCAGGAGCACCTGCGACGGCTTGTGGGCCGGTCCGAACGCCTCCAGCACGCAGGCGTAGTACACCGCGCCGCACAGCCCGAGCGCGGTCACCAGCAGCGCCCACAGCGACCGCCACCACGCGGTCCCGGTGAGCGGGCTCGCGGCCCTGGTGAGCGCGCCGACCAGCAGGAACAGCACGAACGGCGTGGCCATGCCGAGCCCGACCAGCGGCAGGGCGCGCGCCCAGAACCCCAGCAGCACCAGGAAGCCGACGGTCGCGAAGCTCAGCACGGCGACCAGCCACACGGCGGCGAGTTGGAGGACGACCGGGAGCGCCCCCCTCGGGTTGTCGATCACCCGCACACGATCTCCCGCCCGCCGCCTGCCGGGCATCGGGGTTTCTACTCGAACGCGTCCCACGGCCCGGCGTCGTAGGCGGCCCGGATGCGGGCCATCTCGGCGTCGTCCACGGCGAAGTCGACGTCGTCGATGCCCGACACGGGCACGACGCCGATCGAGTTGGCCAGGAACGCGCCCCGGTAGGAGCGCAGGTCCGACCGGCGCACGACGGCCCGCCGCGCCGGGATCCGCCGTTCGAGCAGTTGCATGGCCGTGCCGTGCAGCCAGTCCGCCTCCGCCCACACGATCCCCGCGTCGTCCAGGAAGCCGATGTTGGCGATCGCGCCCTCGACGACCACGCCGTCGGGGGTGGTCAGCAGCGCGTCGTCGTACCCGGCGGCCTGCGCGCGGTTGCGGTGGTGCGACTGCCCGAACCCGCCCAGGTGCTTCACGTGCGGCAGGGGCCGCTGGTACGACACGGTCATCAGCCGCTGCGGCCGGGTCGGCGGCGCGGCCGGCGGGCGCACCGCCACCAGCACCGACGGGTCGGCGGGGCCGAACGCGACGACCCGCACCGCCGCGTCGCGGACGTCGTCGGCCAACGCGTGCGAGACCAGCGCGCGGACCCGCTCGCCGGCCAGGCCGGTGCCGTACAGCTCGCGGTGGGCCGCGTCCAGCCGGCGCAGGTGCAGGTCGAGGCCGCGCACGCGGCGGTCGCGGACCTGCATCGCCGTGAAGTGGCCGTAATTGGCGAGCAGGGCGGGCGCGAGCTGCTCGGCGGTCGCGGTGCCGCCGTCGATCTCCATCCTCAGCACGCCCCGACCGTAGCGTGGCGGGAATCGAGGGTCACGGGTCGTTGCCGCCCTCACCCGCCGTGGAAAAGGTGGACGGTGTGGAACGTGAAGTGGTCGTCGTCGGGTACCACGACGCGACGTTGCTGGACATCGCCGGACCCGTCGAGGTGTTCCGGGCCGCGGCCCTCCTGCGCGGCGGGTACCGGGTGCGGGTGGCCGCCGTGGGCGGTGGGTTCACGGCTTCGGGGATCCCGCTGGGCGCCGACGATCTGCGTGCGGTCACCGGTCCGGTGGACACGGTGGTCGTGGTCGGCGGCGCCGGGTTCGAGGAGGCGGCGCGCGACCGCGAGCTGCTGGCGGAGCTGCGCCGGGTGGCCGGGGTCTCGCGCCGCGTCGCCGCCGTGTGCACGGGGGCGTTCGTGGTGGCCGCGGCGGGTCTGCTGGACGGCGCGCGGGCCACCACGCACTGGGCGTACTGCGACGAGCTGGCCGCGCTGCACCCGTCGGTGCGGGTCGTGCGGGACGCGATCTTCGTGTGCGACGGGCGGCTGGCCACCTCGGCGGGCGTCACGGCGGGCATCGACCTCGCGCTGGCGCTGCTGGAGACCGACCACGACGCGGCGCTGGCCAGGCTGGTGGCCCGCTGGCTGGTGGTGTTCCTGCAGCGGCCGGGCGGGCAGTCGCAGTTCAGCGTCCGCTCGCGCGTGCCCGCGGTCCGCGAACCGGGGCTGCGGGCCGTGCTGGACGCCATCGCCGACAACCCGGCCGCGCGGTGGACCGTCGAGGAGATGGCCCGCTGCGCGGCGATGAGCACGCGGCACTTCGCCCGCGTGTTCCCGCGCCGGGTCGGGCTGCCGCCCGCCCGGTACGTGGAGCGGGCGCGGGTGGAGGCGGCGGCGGCGCTGCTGGAGACCGGTGACGAGGGGCTGGACGTCGTGGCGCGCCGCAGCGGGTTCGGCTCGGCGGAGACCCTGCGCAGGGCGTTCGGCCGGGTGCTCGGCGTGACACCGGGCGGCTACCGCAACAGGTTCCGCACCACGGGCGCGGCGTGAGGTCCGCGCCCCGTACCGAAGGAGCGAGGCACCGATGGACCTGGCTTTCGTGCTCTACCCGAAGATGACGGCGCTGGACCTGATCGGCCCCTACGAGGTCCTGGGGCACCAGGAGGGCGTGACGGCGCACTTCGTCGCGGCGACGCCGGACCCGGTGACGTGCGACGCGGGGCTGGTGATCACGCCGACGGTGACGTTCGACGAGCTGGACCGCGCCGACATCATCGTGGTGCCCGGCAGCGGGGTGTGGGAGGCCGCGCTGGCGGACGGGGCGGTCGCGGCGTGGCTGCGCAAGGTGCACCCGACCGCCACCTGGACCACGTCGGTGTGCACCGGCTCGACGCTGCTGGCGGCGGCGGGCATCCTCGACGGCCGACCGGCCACCACCCACTGGGCGGTGCGCGACCGGCTGGCCGAGCTGGGCGCCGTGGTCAGCACCGACCGGGTGGTGCGGGACGGGTCGGTCGTCACCGGCGCGGGCGTGTCCGCGGGCATCGACATGGCGCTCACCCTGGTGGGGCTGATCTGGGGTGACGACCGGGCGATGTTCACCCAGCTCGGCATCGAGTACGACCCGCGACCGCCGTACGACGCCGGGTCGCCCGAGACGGCTCCGGGCGAGTTGGTGACGCTGGCGCGGTCGCTGCTGTCGGGTTCCGCGACCTGAGCGGACGGCACCGGCACGGCGGTCCGCGCGCCGTGCCGGTGCGCCTGGCGGGGTGGTGCGGGATGCCGTGCCGACGCCTTCGTCGGGTGGTGCGGAATGCCGCGCCGGGGTGTGCGGGGCGGTGCCGCGCCGGGGTGGGGCGGTGCGTGTGTCGAGCCGGTGCGGATCGGGCCGTGTGGTGTCGTGTCGTCGTGTGTCGGACCGTGTCGGGTCCTGTGGGAGCGTGTGCCTGGTCGATGGGCCTGCCGGGTGAAGGCGACCGCCGCCCGCTCGGCGCACCCCCGCGGCTTGTACGGTGACGTGCCTGACCGCACGCCGCGCCACTCGCGGAGATCACCGGAGGTGCCGTGGGCACGGGTTTCCGGGCCGCGTTCACCGTGCCCGAGTTCCGGGTGCTGTGGGCGGCGGCGGCCCTGTCGACCGTGGGCGACCAGCTCGCCCGCGTGGCGCTGTCGGTGCTGGTGTTCCAGCGCACCGGCTCGGCCGCGTGGACCGCGCTCACCTACGCGTTGACCATGCTCCCGGCCCTCGTGTCGGGCGTCCTGCTGACCGGGCTCGCCGACCGGTACCCCCGGCGGGCGGTCATGGTCGCCGCCGACCTGCTGCGTGCCGCGCTGCTGGCCGTCATGGCGGTGCCCGGCGTGCCGTTGCCGCTGCTCGCGGCGCTGCTGGTGGCCGCGCAGCTGGCGGAGCCGCCGTTCGCCGCCGCCCAGGGCGCGCTGCTGCCGACCGTGCTCGGCGACCGGTACGAGGCGGGCCAGTCGGTGCACCTGATCACCCACCAGGCGGGTCTGCTGCTCGGGTTCGCGGGCGGCGGGCTGGTCGTGGCGTGGTTGGGCACGTCCGGCGCGCTGGCGGTCGACGCGGCGACGTTCGCGGCGTCCGCGCTGCTGCTGCGGTTCGGCCTGCGCCACCGCCCCGCGCCCGGCGAGGTGAAACGGGCCCGCGTGCGCATCCGGGAGGGCGCGGCGCTCGTGTGGCGCGACCGGCGGCTGCGGCTGCTCGTCGCGCTGGGGTGGCTCGCGCTGTTCACCGTGGTGCCGGAAGGGCTGGCCGCGCCGTTCTCGGCGGAGGCGGGCGCGGGCGCGGCGGGGGTCGGCGTGCTGCTCGCGGCCGACCCGGCCGGGATGGTGCTGGGGACCGTCCTGCTGCGGTTCCTGCCCGCCACGCGCCGGGTCCGCCTGCTGGGGCTGCTGGCGGTGGCGACGGCCGTGCCGCTGGTGGGCTACCTGCTCGCGCCCGACCTGGTGGGCGCGGTGGCGCTGCTGGCGTCGAGCGGTGCGTTCAGCGCCTACCAGGTCACGGCGGGGGCGACGTTCGTGCGCCTCGTGCCCGACGCCCAACGCGGGCAGGCGCTCGGGTTCGCGCGCAGCGGCCTGGTGGCGGCGCAGGGCGTCGGTGTCGCCGGGGGAGGGCTGCTGGCCGGGGCCACCGGTTCGGCGACGGCGGCGATCGCGGTGTCGGGCCTGGCCGGCGTGCTGCTGGCGGTGGTGGTGGCGATCGCCTGGTCGCGGGTGTCGGCGGCTGTCTCGGCGGGGTGACGGTGTGGCCGGTGCGGTGGCGGGGCAGGGGTGATGGCTCGGCCGGGTGTGGTGCCGGTGCGAGGGCTGACCCGGCCGCGTGGTGACCCGGCCGCGTGGTGGCGGGTTGGCCGGCGGGTGACGGTGCGCGGACCGGGCGGGCGGCGGCGTGGACCGGGCGGGCGGCGGCGTGGCCGGGTGCGGTGGCGGCGTGGCCGGGTGCGGTGGTGGGGCGCTGTTGCCGGGACCGCGTCGCTCGCCGGGGTGGTCGGCCGGGGCCGCGGGGCCGCGTGCTCGTCGCGGCCACCGCGCCGTCCCGATCGGGAGATCACCAGATCTTGTCGCGCATGGCGGCGCACCTCCCCTCCGCGCGTGGCCGGTCGCGCCGGCTCGTCGGTCGTCCGCGTGCGTCGGGCTCGCCGGTCACCAGATCTTGTCGCGCACGTCCGCCACCTCCCTCGTCTCCGGCGGGTTCCGGGGGTACGGTCGGGTTCACCAGATCTTGTCGCGCACGGCGGCACCTCCTGTGTGTCGCGTCACCCCGCTAGCGGCTGACATCCGCGCAGGTCACAATTACTGTGACGGTCCGTTCGGGCGCGTTCACAGTCCGGATCAGACAGTCGTGGAGAAGCATGGGCGGAGCGAGGTCGGCGTCGTCGGGTGACCGACGCTGGACACTATGGTCCCTGCCGAGGCGGGCCCTGGTGTACGTGCTGTCGGTGGACCTGCTGGCGGTGGTCGCGGTCGTCGCGTCCGCCGCGTGGCCGGTGCCCGCCGACGCGTGGACGCCGTTCGCCGTCCTGGCCGGGTGCGCCGCCCTGCACCTGCACTGCTCCCGCTGGATCGAGCGCATCCGCCGCGACCACAGCCACCTGCCGCACGTCGACCTGTGCAGCATCTGGATCGTGGCGGGCGCGATCGTCCTGCCGCCGTCGCTCGCGGTGGCGCTGGTGGTGTCGATCTACGCGCACCGGTGGTGGGTCGTGGGCCGCTGGGACGCGTCCCGACCACCGCACCGGAACGTGTTCACCACGTCGATGATGGTGCTGGCGGCACTGGCCGCGAGCGCCGTGGCGGGCGTCACGGGCCTGCGCGACCGCCTCGGCGCGCACCGCCCGGAGGGTTGGCTGGACCTGGTCGGCCTGGTCGGCGCGGGCACCGCCCAGTGGCTGGTGAACACCGCCCTGGTCGGCGCGGTCATCCTGCTCACCGTGCGGCCCCGCTCGCTGAAGGACGCGGCCGGCAGCCCCTCGGACAACCTGCTGGAGGCGGGCCAGCTCGCGCTCGGCGCGTTCGTGGCGCTCGCGGTCGCGTCGTGGCCGGGCTTCGCGGTGCCGATGGTCGTCGCCGCCGTCGCCCTGCACCGCACCGTGCTGATCCACCAGCTCGAACTGGCCGCCCGCACCGACGCCAAGACCGGGCTGCTCAACGCGGAGGCGTGGCACCTCCAGGCGAGGGTGGAACTCGACCGCACCCGGCGGCAGCCGCCCGGCGCGACCGTCGGCCTGTTCATGGTCGACGTCGACCACTTCAAGGACATCAACGACACGCACGGCCACCAG
This sequence comes from Saccharothrix australiensis, assembly GCF_003634935.1. Taxonomy (NCBI): domain Bacteria; kingdom Bacillati; phylum Actinomycetota; class Actinomycetes; order Pseudonocardiales; family Pseudonocardiaceae; genus Saccharothrix; species Saccharothrix australiensis. The sequence continues at coordinate 5,413,586 of NZ_RBXO01000001.1, read as the reverse complement.
ATCGGCGACGCGGTGCTGCGCCGCATCGCCGTCGCGCTGGGCGGGGTGGTGCGGCGGGGTGACGCGCTGGGCCGGTTCGGCGGCGAGGAGTTCGCGGTGCTGCTGCCGTCCGTCGAGCGGGCCGAGGCGCTGGCCATCGCCGAGCGGATGCGGCGGCAGGTGCACGAGGTGGTGGCCGACGACGGCGAGGGCGGCACGGTGGGCGGCCTGACCGTCAGCATCGGCATCGCCGTGTGGCCGGACGTGGCGGAGGACACCCTGGAGGGTCTGCTGGCCGCCGCGGACGCGGCCCTCTACGAGGCGAAGCGCCAGGGGCGTGACCAGGTGCGGGTGGCGGGCGGCCACCGCCGGAACCGCTGGTTGCCCGCCGCGCGCTCCGAGCACCCCGGCACCTAGTGCATGACCGGGTGTGCTTTTCCGACTGATGTCAGTCACTGACATCACTGGGAATCGGAGTTGCTCCTAGGCACGCGGTGCACGTGCGCGCTGTCGAGTGCCGATGCCGGTGCCGGTGTCGGTCCGTGTCGTGTCGGTGTCGGTCGGTGTCCGTGGCGGCGTCCGTCGGCGCCGGGGCGCGGCGACCGGATAACAACCTCGTCCACCTGCGGGATGTCGTGCCGTCGAGCGGAGTCGGTGGCGTAGTTTCTGCGCGCCACCATCATCCGGTGGAGTCGTCGTCGCGAGGGGTGTGAGTCGGTGGGCCTCGGTGCACCACCCGGAAACAGGTTCGGGCCCTCCGAGGGCACGCCCGCGTCCGTTTTCGCCGCCCCCGGTCCCGCAGCCCTCGACCCGGCTCCCACCGATCTCGGCTGTGGCGGCGGACGCCTGTTCGACGGGATGACCGCGGTGCGGTTGTCCCGGAGCACCGACCTGACCGCCGCCGCGTGGCGGGCGTTGCGCGGTGGCGCGCCGGATGTCACGTCCGACGCCGAGGTGGGTGGGCGCTGGGCGCGGCGCTGCGCGACCACCGGGCGGCGGCACGGGGAGCGCGGGGAATACGACGCCGCGCTCGCGGACTTCGCAGGGTGTGCGGGGTGGGGTGACGCGTGCCGGGACCGGGCGGACGTGCGGCCGGGGACGGTGCGGCTGTCGGCCCGCCGAGGCGGACCGGAGGAGGCGCGGCAGGCCGCGCCGGAGGCACGGGACGCGCTGCGGGCCGGTGGTGGCCGGGCGCGGCTGATGGAGGCGATCGGCGTGCTGGGTGAGCTGAGCGGTGACGACCACGCGACCGCGGCGCGGTACGCCGCGGAGGACCACGCGGAGGGCCATGACGACGCGGCCGAGCCGGTGGACCGGACCCGGCAGGCCGCGTCCGAGCTGGCCGAGTGCGCGCGGCACCGCGCGGCGGGCGACCTGGCCGCCGCCGTCGAGGCCGGTGTGCGTGCGGTGGAGCTGTTCCGGGACGGGCACGACGACCGGTCGGAGCTGGCGGCGCTGCGCGAACTCGGCGCGTGCCACCGGGACCTCGGCGACCTGGCGGGCGCGCGGCACTGCGCGACGGTCGGCGTGGCGCTGGCGGAGCGGCTCGGGTCGCCGGTGGAGCTGGCGCGCTGCCACGACGACCTGGGCCGCGTGCTCACCGCGTGCGGCGAGCACGCGGCGGCGCTGGAGCACTACCGGCACGCGGTCGAGCTGCTGGTCGCCAAGGGGGAGTGGGAGCAGGGCGCGGTGCTGCTGCCGAACCTCGCGGTGGGCGCGGTGCGGGCGCGCGACCCGGAGGCGCTGTGGACGACCGCGCTGTGCGGTGGGCTGATCTGCGAGACCGCTCCCCGCGCGACGTGGGCGTCCGTGGTGCCGCTGGTGGTCGACTCGATGAAGCGCGCCATCGAGACCGGGCCGCGCGAGCTGACCGAGCGCGGCATGACCGACTTCGCGCACGCCGTGACGGCCGGGCAGCGGGACGACATGCCGTTCCCGGTCGGGGTGCTGGCGGACGTCGTGGTGGTGTTGCTGGCCTGGCTGATGGACCGCGTGGACGCCGCGATCGTGGGGTTCGCCAAGGAGCTGGACCGCACCACCGGAGGCGTGCTGGACCTGTCGGGGTACATCTCGGTGCCGGTCGCCGACCGCGTCCGCCACGGCTCGCGGCCTCGGCACCCCTGACGGGCGGCGGGAGCGGTCCGGGTGGTGTGGGCCGGTGCGGTGGAGTAGGCGGCGCGGTGGGCGCGGGTGGTCCGGTGGGTGCGAGGCGGGAGTCCGGCGCGCCGTCAGTCGCCGGGTGGCGCGAGTGGTTTCCGGTAGTGGGCGGCGGTGCGCGGGTATCGGTCGCGGTAGGCCGTGAGGTGGCCCCGCGGTGTCGTCACGGACTCGGCGGCCAGGAGCCCGTGCACCAGCGCCCGCGCGAAGACCCGCGTCGCGGCGTCCAGCACGGCCTCCACGGGCGCCTCGTGCGTCCCGGTGGAGGCCGCGAACACCGCGTCGCCGTCGTACATCCCGTGCGCGGGCCGCACGGCCAGCGCCAACCCGTCGTGGGCGGCGTTGGCCACCGCGAACAGTCGCGGCACCCGCGCGTTGGTCACGACCACGCCGATCACCGTGTTGAACTGGCCGCCACCGGGGCCGTCGAACGGGCCACCGGCGCTGAACGGATCACCGGCGGGCCCGTCGAACGGCTTGCCGGACGGGTCGCGGAGCGGCGTGGCCGGCGGGCCGGCCGGCGGGTCCCGGAACGGTCGCGGAGGAGCGCCGAGGTCGTCGCCGCCCGCCTCCGGGAACTCGCCCGGCCACCCCGTCCACGCCGCCATCGGCAGCCCGGTCGCCGGGTCGACCGACGGCCCCACGGCGTTGAGCGCCGCGATCGCGCCGACCACCACACCGCCGCCCAGCGCGGCGCTCGCGGTGCCGATGCCGCCCTTCAGCCCGGCGTTGAGCGCGCCCGTGCCCGCGCCGACGTTGCCCTCGCCCACCGCCACCCCGGCCGCCCGCACCGCCTCGACGCCCAGCTCCGGCGTCGGGTGGGCGTGGAACGCGCCTCCCCGCCCCAGGTCGAACAGGGCGGCGGCGGGCACCGGCGAACCCAGTTCGAGCGCCGCGCCGTCGGCCGCCGCCAGCCCGTACGCGCTGCCGCCGGTCAGCACCACGCCCGCCACCACGCGCCCGCCGTAGCGGGGGTCGAGCGCGGCGGTGTCGCGGGTCGCCGGGCCACCGCCCCGAACGTCCACAGTGGACAGCGTGCCCGGTGGGAACAGCACGGCGGTGGTGCCGGTGAGCGCGCCGCCGCCGACGCGGGTCGCGTGCCCCACCCGCACCCCGGTCACGTCGGTGACGGCGTTGCGCACGTCCCGGATGCTACCGGCCCGTCAGCCGCGCGCCGATCTCCTCCACCACCGACGCCAGCAGGTCGACGTCCTCGGTCGTGGTGCGCCAGTTCACGATCGCGGGCCGCAGCGCCACCACGCCCCGGTACACGGTGGTGCCCGCGTAGACCCGGCCGTCGGCCACCAGCTCCTCGCCCAGCCGCCGGTTCAACCCGTCCAACTCCGCCTCCGGCACGCCCGGCGGCCGGTAGCGGAAGCAGACGACGAACAGGGTCACCGGCGCGAGCAGTTCGAGGTTCGCCGACCGCTCGACGATCCGTCCCAGGTGGACGGCCAGGTTCCGGTGCCGCTCCACCATCGCCCGGTGACCGTCCCGGCCGTACGCGCGCAGCGTCGCCCAGATCGGCAGCGCCCGCGCCCGCCGCGAGGACTCCGGGCCGAGGTTGTTGTAGTTCACGAACTCCTCGTCCGGCGCCGGCAGGTAGGCGGCGTTCCACGACCCGAACGCCCGCCCCAGCACCGACGCGTCCCGCACGAACGCGAACCCGCTCTCGTACGGCACGTTCAGCCACTTGTGCCCGTCGGCGGCCACCGAGTCGGCCCGCTCGATCCCGCGCACCAGGTGCGCCGTGCGCGGCGACAGCGCGGCGAACAACCCGAACGCGCCGTCGACGTGCAGCCACGCGCCGTGCCGCCGCGCCAGGTCCGCCATCTCGGCCACGGGGTCGAAGTCCCCGCCGTTGACCTCGCCCGCGTTCGCGATCAGCACCGCAGGCCCGGACCGCGCCAGCTCGCGGTCCAGCGCGTCCAGGTCGAGCCTGCCCGCGTCGTCCCGAGTGGGCGTGCGGACGCCGTCGCGCCCCAACCCCAGCAGCTGCAACGCCTTCCGGCTGCTGGCGTGCACGTAGCCGCTGGAGAACACCGGCATCCGGGGCAGCCCGGCCAGGCCGTCCGCCGTCACGTCCGCGCCGTGCTCCGCCGCCCACCAGTGCCGCGCGCACGCCAGCCCGGTGAGGTTCGCGAACGTCGCGCTCGGCGTCAGCACGCCGCCGTAGGACGCCGGCAGCCCGAACATCTCCTTGAGCCACCGCAGCACCACCGTCTCGGCGCGCGCCGCCAGCGGTGACGTCAGCCACAGGCCGGCGGCCTGGTCCAGCAGCGACGTGATCCAGTCGCCCGCCTGCGCGGCAGGCGTCGCGCCGCCCACGACGAAGTGGAAGAACCTCGGCCCCGACGAGTGCGTGGCGGCCTTGGTCCCGATGCGCAGCAGGTCGGCCACGGCCGTGATCGTCCCGTCGCCGTCCTCCGGCAGCGGACCGTCGAGCTGCTCCAACAGGTGCTCGTGCGCGGGGTCCCGCACCGGCAGGTGCGGCAACGCGTCCAGGTACGGGCCGGCCGCCCGCGCCACCATCCCCAGCGCCTCGGCGGCGTCGTCACGTGAGATCAACGGGTCACCCATCGTGGCAGAGTAGTCGGCGATGGCACGACGTGGGCGTTTCCGGGGCAGGGCCACGGCCGGCGGTGTCGACGCGTTCCTCGGCATCCGGTACGCGGAACCGCCGTTCGGCCCGCGCCGGCTCCACGCGCTGACGCGGGTCGACCACGTCGGCGACTGCCTCGACTTCGGACCGGTCGCGCCGCGGTCCGCCGAACTGCCCGGCGCGCCGGTCTGGCGACCGGGCGACGAGGACGTGCTGAGCCTCGACGTCTGGGCGCCGTCGGCGGCGGACGGCCTCCCGGTGCTGCTCTTCCTGCACGGCGGGGCGTACGCGTTCGGCTCGTCCGCCCGACCGGACTACGACGGCACGGCCCTGGCCCGCGCCGGGCTGGTCGTCGTCACCTGCAACCACCGGCTCGGGTTCGAGGGGTTCGGGCACGTCGGGGGACGGCCGCGCAACCGGGGGCTGCTCGACCAGCTCGCCGCGCTGCACTGGGTGCGCGACGAGATCGCCGTGTTCGGCGGCGACCCGGACCGGATCACCGTCGCGGGCCAGTCGGCGGGCGCGGGTTCGGCGCTGTTCCTCGCCGCCGCCGCGCCGGGCGCGGTGCGCCGGGTGATCGCCCACAGCGTCCCGAACCGCTGCTACACCGAGGGCTTCGCGCGCCGCGTCGCGCGGTGGGTCGACACCACCGGCCCCGCCTCGGCGGTCGCCTCGGCCGACGCGCCGGCCAGGGCGCAGACCAGCGGCCCGCTCGCCTACGACCCGGTGCTGTTCGGCCCGGTCGCGGACCGGCTGCCCGCCCTGCCGGACGGCGTCGACGCGCTCTGCTGTGCCACACCGCCGACGAGCACCGGCTGTTCGAGCGGGTCGGCGCGCTGAGGCCCGTGCGCGCCGCCGACGAGTACGCGCGGTTCGGCCGCGCGACCGGGCTGCCGCCGCACGTCCCGGCCGGCTACCGGGCGCTGTTCCCGACCGTCGCCGACGCCCACGTGCGGCTGCTCGGCGACCACGTGCTGGCCGAGCCCACCACGAGGCCGGCCGAGCGGCACGGCGCGCGGCCGGCCAGGTTCACCCGGCCGCCCGCCTGGCACGCGGGCGACGTGCCCTTCGCGTTCGGCACGCCGGCCGGCGCGGCCCCGCACCCGCGCCCGTGACGCGCGTCCGCGCGGCCGGCATTCGCGCGGCCCGGTGCCGGCGTGGCCCGGATGCGGCGGCCGGGGTCGGCGCGGGCAGGGGGCGGCGCTGGTCGGGTCAGCGCGGGTCGTCGCGCTCCCGGCGCACGGTCACCTTGCGGCCCTTGATGGTCGCGCCGCGCAGCGCCGTGATCACCTGTTGCGCCGACCCGTCCGGCACCTCCACCAGCGAGAACCGGTCGGCGATCTCGATCGCGCCGATCTCCCGGCCGGGCAGCCGCGCCTCGCCCGCGATCGCGCCGACCAGGTCCTGCGGGCGGATGCCCGCGCTGCGGCCCGCGCCGACGAACAGCCGCGTCATGCCCGCCGTCGGCCGGCGGGGCTTGCGCTCCCGGCGCGGCTCGCCGCCGCGGCGGTCGCCGCGCGGCACGACCTCGGGGATCTCCTCCTCGTCGGCCGCCGCACCGCTCGCCTCGTGGGCGAGCTTCACCGCCGCCAGCGCGACCTCCATCACGTCGAACTCGTCGGCCAGCGTCTCGACGACGACCCGGAAGCCCTCCAGGTCGTCCTCCAGCAGGCTCTCGTGCAGCGCCGCGCGGGTCAGCTCGAGCCGGCGGGCCCGCAGGTCCGCGATGGTGGGCACCTTCTCCACCTGGATGCGCTGCTTGGTGACCCGCTCGATGGTCTTGAGCATCCCGTGCTCGCGGGGCTCGGCCAGCGTGATGGCCACGCCCTCGCGGCCCGCGCGCCCGACCCGCCCGATGCGGTGCACGTAGGACTCCGGCGCGGACGGCACGTTGTAGTTGACGACGTGCGTGAGCTGCTCCACGTCCAGGCCGCGGGCCGCCACGTCGGTGGCCACCAGCAGGTCGGCGGTGCCGTTGCGCAACCGGCCCATGACCCGGTCGCGCTGCTCCTGGCTGATGCCGCCGTGCAGCGACTCCGCGCGGTAGCCGCGCCCGTTCAGCGTCTCGGTGAGCTGGTCCACCTCGTCGCGGGTGCGGCAGAACACGATGGCGGCGGTCGGCGCCTCCACGTCGAGCACCCGGCCCAGCGCGGCGGGCTTGTGCGCGCGGGGCACGACGTAGGCGCTCTGCCGCACGCGCGGCGCCTCGCCGGGCTCGGTCTGCTCGCGGCCGATGGTGATCCGCGCCGGGTCGGTGAGGTGCCGGCGGGCCAGCCGGTCGATGCGCGGCGGCATGGTGGCGGAGAACAGCACGGTCTGCCGCTCGGCCGGCGCTTCCGCGAGGATGGCGTCCAGGTCCTCCGCGAAGCCCATGTCGAGCATCTCGTCGGCCTCGTCCAGCACGACGACCTGGAGCTGGTCCAGGTTCAGGGTGCCCCGGTTGAGGTGGTCGACCGCGCGGCCGGGCGTGGCGACGACGACGTCCACGCCCTGCTCCAGCACCCGCAGCTGTCGCCCGATGGGCTGACCGCCGTAGATCGGCAGCACCCGCGCGCCGAGTTCCCGCCCGTACCGGTGCACGGCCTCCGACACCTGCACGGCCAGTTCCCGCGTGGGCACCAGCACCAGGGCGAACGGCGCGCGCTCGGCCCGGCCCCCCTCGCCCATCCGCTCCAGCACGGGCAGCGCGAACGCCGCCGTCTTGCCGGTGCCGGTGGCGGCCTGCCCGAGCAGGTCCCGGCCGGCGGCCAGCGGCGGGATGGCCTCCCGCTGGATGGGGGTGGGCTCTTCGTAGCCGAGTCCGGAGAGCGCCCGCAGCAGTTCGGGGCGCAGCCCGAGGTCTGCGAAGCTGGTCCTGTCGTCGTCGGGAGCATCGGCGGTCATGGTGTCAAGTCTCGCTGATCGCCCGTGAACCGCTCGGTGAGGGGGGTGCGCGGGCGCGTTGCCGCCGCGCGCCCGCTCGTGATATCGGCGCGGTGGTCCCGGCCGGCGTCGGGCCCGCGTTCCGGTGGGTCGCCGGATCGGGTGGTCGGCCGCCGCCGGGTGCCGGGTCGGTGCGCGGCTCGCGGACCCGGTCGTCCGCGCCCCGGCCCGCGGTTAGGCTGTGCCGCGACGAGGAGGGCACGTGACCGACCTGGAACTGCGCTGGGGCGTGCTGGGCGCGACGGCCCGCATCAGCGGCAGCGTCGCGCCGGCGATCCACCGCACGCCCGGCAACGCGGTCACGGCGGTCGCCGCGCGGCCCGGCAGGCTCGCCGCGTCGGCCCGGTTCGCCGAGCCGTTCGGCGCGACCGCGCACGACGGTTTCGACGCCCTGCTGGCGGACGACGGGGTCGACGCCGTCTACATCGCGCTGCCGAACTCGGAGCACGTGCCGTGGACGCTGCGGGCGCTGGCGGCGGGGAAGCACGTGCTGTGCGAGAAGCCGTTGGCGTTGTCCGAAGAGGACGTCGCGCGGATCGGGCGGGCGGCCGGCGACCGCACGGTCATGGAGGCGTACATGTACCGCTGCCACCCGCAGCAGCGGCGCGTGGCGGAGCTGCTGGCCTCGGGCGTGATCGGCGACCTCCGCGTGGTGCGGGCCGCGTTCGCGGGGCGGACGACCGCGGCGGACGGCACCCGGTACGACCCCGCGCTGGGCGGCGGCGCGACCTGGGACGTCGGCTGCTACGCGTTCGACGTGGCGCTGTGGGCGTTCGGCCGGCCGCCGGAGCGGGTCCGCGCCCGGTTCCACGCCGAGGGCGGCGCGGCGGTCGACACGAGCGCCGTGGCCGTGCTGGACTTCGGCGGCGGTCGCGCGGCCCTGCTCGACTACGGGTTCGACTACGGTCCCCGGTCGCGCTACGAGCTCCAGGGCGTCGACGGCTCGATCGCGGTCGACAACGCCTGGGCGCTGGGCCGCGAGGACGGCGTGATCACCGTCGTGACCGGGCGGGGCGTCCGGCGGGAGGTGGTGCCGGCCGCCGACCCGTACGAGCACCAGGCCGCCGAGTTCCACCGGGCCGTGCGCACGGGCGACACCCCGCTGGTGTCCCTGGCCGACTCGGCGCGCACCGCCCGCGTGGGGCGGGCGTTGGTCGAGTCGGCCCGGACGGACGCCGACGTCGTCCTGCGCGACGCCTGACCGGCCGCGCCGCACGGAAGTCCATTATGGACTGGCCGACGGTGCGCCGGCTCGCGCCCGCCGTGACGAGCGGGCGCGGGCCGGGTGCCACCGGACCGCCGGGGCGGTCAGTCGGACATGGCGTCCCGCAACGACTTCGGCCGCATGTCGGTCCACACCGAGTCGACGTGGGCGGAGCACTCGTCCACGGTGCCGGTCTTGCCGTCGGCGACCCACCCCGCCGGCACGGGCTGGTGCGCGGGCCACAGCGAGTACTGGCCCTCGTCGTTGACCAGCACCTGGTAGGCGATGTCAGACCTCATTCGGAACACCTTCCTGTTCAGCGGAATAGCGCCGCAACGTCGGGCTGATCGTCACGAACGCGGTAACCAGGGCGATGCCGACCGCGCACACCAGCACGGCGCGGTCGGCGGAGAGGAACTCGGTGAGCAGGCCGCCCAACGCGGGCCCGAGCGCACCCGCCGCCCCCAGCACCACCGACACCACGCCGCTGAGCCGCCCGCGCATCGCGTCCGGCGTGAGCAGCAGCTGGTGGGTGGAGATCGTCGTGTTCGCGGTGGGGGCCAACAACGTCATGAGCGCGAACAACCCGCCCATCACGAACCCGTCGGACACGAAGTAGGCCACGGGCGTCAACAGCGTCAACACCCAGAACACGGCCGCGATCGACACGTACGGCCCGAGCACGCGGTGCAGCCACGGCGCGATCAGCGCGCCCACCACGCCACCGACGCCGAGCATCGCGGCCATCACGCCGATCGCGGCGGACGACACACCGCGCGCCTCCGCCAGTACGATGACCACGAGGTAGAACGCGGTGAAGAACAGGTTCAGCACCACCGCGCACAGCGCCGTCACGCGGATCTCGCGCCGCCGCCACACCCAGCGCAGGCCGTCGCCGATCTCCCGCAGGAGGTGCCGCTCGGCGACCGCGACCGGTTCGCGCGGCGGCACGCGCAGGAACAGCAGCGCCACGAACGCGAGGCAGTGCGTCACCAGGTCGAGCAGGAACGGCGCCCAGCGCGCCACCGCGAACAGCGCGCCGCCCAGCGCGGTGCCCGACATCTGGCCCAACGACGACCGCGCCGCGTTCATCGCCACGGCGGTCGCGAGCTGCGCGTCCGGCACGAGCCGGGGCAGGCAGGCGTCCTCGGCCGGCTCGAACAACGCCCGGCACACGCCCAGGACCGCGGCCACGGCGACCATGTGCGGCACCGACGCCGCGTCGCCGAGCAGCGCGAGCACCAGCGAGCCCAGCGCCAGCGCCTGCGCCGCCTCGCACGCCAGCATGATCCGCCTGCGGTCCCACCGGTCGACCAGCGCGCCGGCGGGCAGGCCCGCCAGCAGTTGCGCGGTGGCGTCGACCGCGAGGACCAGGCCGGACGCCGCGGGCGACCCCGTGATCGCCAGCACCAGCAGCGGGAACGCGATCAGCGAGGCCGAGAACCCGACCTCGGCCAGCGCCTGCCCGCCCCACAGCAGCGTGTAGTTCCGGTTGCGCGCCAACGAGGTGGTCACACCGCACCCCGGCAGTCCTCGGCGATGGCCCGCAGCGCCGCCGCGAAGTCCGCCACCACGCCGCGCACCACGTCCGCCGGGTGCGCGTCGGGGTGGTGGTACCAGGAGAACCCGAGCCGGCCGCCGCCCGCCTCGCCGACGACGTCGATCAGGTGCTCGCCGTGGTCGGCCGGGTCGTGCTCCCGGCCGATGGACGGCAGCACTGCCCGGTACAGGCCCTCGGCCTCGGCCGAGCCGGGGTCGAACTGCCCCAGGTAGTTGAACGCGACCAGCGGCACGCCGCCGGCGGGCAGGCGGCCGTGCTGCCGCAGCGCGCCGTAGCCGATGCCGTTGCCCGGCACGGACCGGAGCTGCCGCCGCACCGCCTTGACCCGCGTCCGCCAGTCGCCCTCGGGCACCGTCAGCTCCACCGGGAACACGGTGGTGAACCACCCGACGGTCCGGGACAGGTCGACCCCGTCGAACAGGTCCTCGCGGCCGTGGCCCTCCAGGTCGACCGACACCGTCTCCGAGCCCGTCCACCGGGACAGCGCCCACGCCAGCGCCGCGAGCAGCACGTCGTTGATCCGGGTGCGGTAGGCGGCGGGCGCGCCGCGCAGCAGCGCCGCGGTGTCGTCCTCGTCCAGCTCCAGCGTGACGACCTCGGCGGGCGTGGTCGCCCGCGGCAGCACCGGGAGGGGCTTGGCCCAGTGGTCGACCTCGGCGTCGAACCCGCCCGCGGCCACGTGGTCGCGCAGCCGCCGCGCCCACTCCTGGAACGAGGTCGTCTTGGCGCCCAGGTCGCCGCCCCGGTAGGCGGTCTCCAGGTCGTCCAGCAGGATCCGCCACGAGACACCGTCCACGACCAGGTGGTGCGCCACCAGCAGCAGCGACGACCGGTCGGGCTCCCGGAACAGCACCGCGCGCAACAGCGGACCCGTGCCGAGGTCGAACCCCGCGTGCACCTCGTCCGCGAACGCCTCCAGGTCCTCCACCCCGGACGCGACCGTCAGCACGTCCACGTCCGACACCGGCGGGACCTCCTGCCGCCACCGCCCGTCCTCGTGGCGGAACCGGGTCCGCAGCGCGTCGTGCTGCGCGAGCAGCGCCCGCAGCGCGCCCCGCAGCGCGGCCACGTCCACCTCCGGGTCCAGCTCCACCAGGTGCGACTGGTTGAAGTGGTGCGGGTTGCGCCGGCCGGAGTGCAGGAACCAGTGCTGGATCGGGGTCAGCGGCACCTCGCCGACCACGGCGGACCGCTCGCCGCCGCCCTCCTCCAGCCGCACCGCGGGCGCGAGCCGCGCGACCGTCTGGTGCACGAACAGGTCCCTGGTGGTGAACCGCAGGCCGGCCTGCCGAGCCCGCGCCACCACCTGCATGCTCAGGATCGAGTCGCCGCCCAGCGTGAAGAAGTTGTCCTCCGCGCCCACCGCGGGCACGCCGAGGACGTCCGCCCACACGGCGGCCAGCGCCTCCTCCACCGGTCCGGACGGCGGCACGTGCCCGGCCGTGGACAGCGCCGAGAAGTCCGGCGCGGGCAGCCGCGCGCGGTCGACCTTCCCGTTGGGGCTCACCGGCATGGCGTCGATCGGCACGAACAGCGACGGCACCAGGTGGTCGGGCAGCGACTCGGCGAGGAAGTCCCGCAGGTCCGCCACCGCGCCGACGACGTAGGCGACGAGCCGCTTGTGGCCCGCGCCGTCGGCCCGCGCGACCACCACGGCCTCCCGCACGTCGGGGTGCCGCAGCAACGCGGCCTCCACCTCGCCCAGCTCGACCCGGAAACCGCGGATCTTCACCTGCTCGTCGGCCCGGCCGACGAACTCCAGCCGGCCGTCGCGCCGCCACCGCACCACGTCGCCCGTGCGGTACATGCGGGAACCGGGCGCGCCGAACGGGTTCGCGACGAACCGCGACGCGGTCAACCCCGGCCGGTCCAGGTAGCCGCGCGCGAGGCCCGCGCCCGACACGTACAGCTCGCCCGGCACGCCGATCGGCACCGGCCGCAGGGCCGGGTCCAGCACGTGGACCTCGGTGCCGGGGATCGGCCGCCCGATCGGCGGCGTGCCGCCGGGCGTCAGGGGAGCGCTCCACGTGGCGACGACGGTCGACTCGGTGGGCCCGTAGGCGTTGACCATGCGCCGTCCGGGCGCCCAGCGGTCCACCAGGTCCGGCGGGCACGCGTCGCCGCCGACCACCAGCGACCGGAACGCCGGCAGGGCGACGTCGGGCAGCGTCGCCAGCGCGACCGGCGGGATCAGCGCGTGCGTCACCCGGTGCGCGGTCAGCACCTCGGCGAGCCGGTCGCCCAGCAGCGGCCCCTCCGGCGGCACGACCAGCGCCGCGCCGGCGGGCAGCGACAGGCACAGCTCCAGCACCGAGGCGTCGAAGCTCGGCGAGGAGAACTCCAGCACCCGGTCGCCGGGCCGCACGTCCAGGTGCGCGATCTCGGCCGCCGAGAACGTGGCGATGCCCGCGTGGGTCACCACGACGCCCTTCGGTCGCCCGGTCGACCCGGACGTGTAGATGACGTACGCCGGGTGCTCGGGCCGCACCGCCACGTCCGGCGCGGTGCCCGGCAGGCCCGACACGTCGACCGGGCCGTCCAGCACCAGCAGCGGCCGGGCGTCGTCGAGCATGAGCGCGATCCGCTCCGCCGGGTAGGACGGGTCCACCGGCAGGAACGCCGCGCCCGCCTTCAGCACCGCCAGCTCGGCGATCACCAGGTCGGCCGAGCGGGGCAGCCGCACGGCGACGAGCCGCTCCGGACCCGCGCCTCGCGCGATCAGGTGGTGCGCCAACCGGTTGGCGGCCCGGTCGAGCTGGGCGAAGGTCAGCTCGGCCGCGCCGGTCAGCGCGAGCGCGTCGGGCGTGCGCCCGGCCTGCCGCTCGACCAGGCGGGCGAGCGGGGCGAACCGCACGCCGCGCGGGCCGCGCCCGAACCGCTCCACCGCCGCCAGCTCGTCGGGCGGCAGCACCGGCAGCGTCCACACTGGACGGTCGTGGTCCGTCGCGAGGCCCGCCAGCAGCACGCCGAGGTGGTCGGCCAGCCGGCGCGCGGTGACCGCGTCGAACAGGTCGGTGTTGTACTCGATCGACCCGGCGAGCCCGCCGCCGTCCTCCTCGGTGAACTCCACCGTCACGTCGAACCCGGTCGACACCACGGGTCGGGCGACGTCGGAGGCGTCCAGCCCGGCGAACCCGGCCGCCCGCGGCGCGTTCTGCAGCGCCACCACCGCCTGGAACAGCGGTGTGCGGCTGGTGTCGCGGTCCGGCTGCACGGCGTCGACCACCCGCTCGAACGGCACGTCCTGGTGGGCGAACGCCTCCAGCACCGTCGTCCGCACCCGCGCCAGCAGCTCGGGGAACGTCCCGAGCGGGTCGACCGCGGCCCGCAGCGCCAGGGTGTTGACGAACAGCCCCACCACCCGCTCGACCTCGGGCCGGTCGCGCCCGGCGGCGACCGTGCCCAGGGCGAAGTCCTCCTGCCCGGACCAGCGGTGGAACAGCACCTGGCACGCCGCGACCAGCGTCATGAACAGCGTGCTGTCGGTGCGCCGCGCGATGTCGCGCAGCGCGTCGGCGACCCCGGCGGGCACGGCGAACTCGCACTGCGCGCCGGACGTCGTGTGCACGGCGGGCCGCGGCCGGTCGGTGGGCAGCTCCAGCGCCGGCACGCCCGCCAGCCGCTCCCGCCAGTACTCCAGCTGCCCGTCCAGCGGCTGGGACCGCTGCCACGCGGCGAAGTCGACGTACCGGACCGGGAGCTCCGGCAGGTCCTCGCCGGCGTACAGCGCGGCCAGGTCGGACACCAGCACGCCGCCGGACCAGCCGTCGGTGACGATGTGGTGCATGGTCAGCGCCAGCACGTGCTCGTCCGGCCCGACCCGCACCAGCGCCGGCCGGAACAGGGGGCCCGCGCCGAGGTCGAACGGCTCGACCGGCGGCAGCTCGTCCACCACCGGCAGCGCCACCTCGTGCGGCGGGTGCACGACCTGCGTCGGCAGCCCGTCGACGGCCGGGAACGTGGTGCGCAGCGACTCGTGCCGCGCCACCAGCGCCGACAGGGCCCGCCGCAGCCGCGCCACGTCCAGCTCGCCGCGCAGCCGCACCGCGAACGGCGTCACGTACTCCGTGCCGCCCGGCGAGAACTGGTCCAGGAACCACAGCCGCTGCTGCGCGAACGACAGCGCGAACTCGCCCTCCGCGCGCGGGATCGGCGTCGGCGCGTCACCGGTCAGCGCCGCCGCGAGGCGCGCCACCGTCGGGTGGTCGAACACCGCGCGCGGCGACAGGTCGAACGTCTCGCGCAGCCGGGACGCCACCCGGATGCTGAGGATCGAGTCGCCGCCCAGCGCGAAGAAGTTGTCCTCCGCGCCGACCCGCTCCACGCCCAGCACGTCGGCCCAGACGCCGGCCACCAGCCGTTCGGCCTCCGTCCTCGGCGCGACGAACCCGTCGGCCACCGACGCGTCCCGCCCCGGCGCGGGCAGCGCGGCCCGGTCGAGCTTGCCGTTGGCGTTGAGCGGCAACCGGTCCAGCAGGACGTACGCGCTCGGCACCATGTGCTCGGGCAGCGACCGCGCCGCGTGGTCGCGCAGCGCCGGCACCGCGACCTCGCCGTCCGCGACCGCGTACGCGACCAGCCGCTCGTCCCGCACCACCACGGACACCTGCCGCACCGACGGGTGGGACGCCAGCACCGCCTCGATCTCGCCGGGTTCGATGCGGAAGCCGCGGATCTTGAGTTGGTGGTCGGTGCGGCCGTGGTAGTGGAGTTTGCCGTTGTGCCATCGGGCGAGGTCGCCGGTGCGGTAGAGGCGGGTGCCGGGTGGGCCGTAGGGGTTGGCGATGAAGCGTTGTGCGGTGAGGCCGGGTCGGTTGAGGTAGCCGCGGGCGAGTCCGGGTCCGGCGACGTACATTTCGCCGGTGATGCCGGGTGGGACGGGTTGGAGATCGTCGTCCAGGACGTAGACGCGGAGGTCGGGTATCGGTTGACCGATGGTGCCGTCGGCTTCCGTATAGGTGACGTGGACGGTGGTTTCGGTGATGCCGTACATGTTGACCAGTTGGGCGGTGCCGTGCCAGTTGTGGAGTTTGTGCTGGTCGAGGGCTTCTCCGCCGAAGATGATGTAGCGGGCGTCGGGTTGTTCGGGGATGAGTTGGTAGAACGCCGAGGGTGTCTGGTTGAGCACCGTGACGCCTTCTTCGCGTAACAGGCGGGCGAAGTCGCGCGGTGTTCGCGAGGTGTCGTGGGGTACGACGACGAGGCGTCCGCCGTGCAGGAGGGGTCCCCACAGTTCCCAGACGGAGAAGTCGAAGGCGTAGCTGTGGAACAGCGTCCAGACGTCGGTGTGGTCGAAGTGGAACCAGTGGTCGGTGGCGGAGAACAGGCGGATGACGTTGCCGTGCGGGATCACCACGCCCTTGGGCCGCCCGGTCGAGCCCGACGTGTAGATCACGTACGCCGGGTGCTCGGGCCGCAACGCCACTTCCGGCGCCACGTCGGGACACCCGTCGAGATTCGGGATGCCGTCCAGGACGACGACCGGCTCGGCGTCGGCGATCATCCCGGCGATCCGGTCGGCCGGGTAGGCGGGGTCGATCGGCAGGTAGGCCGCGCCCGACTTCAGCACGCCCAGCACCGCCACCACCAGGTCGAGCGATCGCGGCAGCAGCAGGCCCACGAACCGCTCCGGGCCCGCGCCCAGGCCGATCAGGTGGTGCGCCAACCGGTTCGCCCGCTCGTCCAGCTCGCGGTAGGTCAGCCCGACGCCCTGCCAGGTCACCGCGACGGCGTCCGGCGTCCGCGCCGCCTGCGCGGCGAACCGCTCCGGGATGGTGCCGGTCGGCCCGTCGGACCCGGAGCCCTGCCAGTCGTGCAGGACCTGCCGGCGCTCGTCGTCGGACAGCCACGGCAGCTCGCCCACCGCGCGCCCGGCGTCGTCGCCGATCGCGCCGATGAGGCGCGACAGCCACCCGCCGAGCCGCTCGACCGTGGCGGCGTCGAACAGGCGCGGGTCGTAGGTCAGCTCGACGTGCAGCGAGTCGTCGGCGTGCGCCCGCACGGTCAGCGGGAACGTGGTGGTGTCCAGGCCGTCGACCTCGCCGACCACTCGCGGCGCGTCGCCGGCGGGCGCCTCGACCGGGTAGTTCTCGAACGCCAGCAGGCTGTCGAACAGCGGACCGCCGGCCCACGACCGCACCTGCGCGAGGGACGCGAAGTCGAACCGCCGCGACTCGGTCTGGGCCTCCTGGAGCCGGCGCAGCCACGGCACGACCCCGGCGCGCGGGTCCACGACGACGCGCGTGGGCACGGTGTTGATGAACATGCCCACCACGTCCTCGACACCGGGCAGCTCCGCCGGCCGCCCGGACACCGTGGTGCCGAACACGACGTCGCGCTCGCCGGACACCCTGGACAGCAGCAGCGCCCACGCGCCCTGCACGATCGTGTTGACGGTCAGGCCGTTGGCCCGCGCCACCTCGGCCGCCCGGTCCACCGGCAGGTCCAGCACCACGCGGGCCGACGACTCGGCGCGGTGCGCGTCGGTCGGCGGCCGGTCGTAGGGCAGGGGAGTGGGCGCGGTGAACCCGGCGAGCACGCCCCGCCAGTGCTCCTCGGCCGCGGCCGGGTCCTGCGCGGCCAGCCACGCCAGGTAGTCGCGGAACGGCCGCCGCGCGACCGGGTCCGCACCCGCGTACTCGGCGAGCACCTCGCCGAACACCTGCGCGGTGCTCCAGCCGTCCAGCAGCAGGTGGTGCGAGGTCCACAGCAGGTCGACCTCGTGGTCGGAGACGCGCCCGACCACCAGCCGCATCAACGGCGCGCGGGTGAGGTCCAGCCCCCGCCGGGCGTCGCGCGCCACCAGCTCGTCGGTCACCGGCGCGAACTCCACCGGCAGCACCACGTCGCGGCGCACCACCTGCACCGGCTCGTCCACGCCCTCCCACACCACGGCGGTGCGCAGGGTCGGGGTGCGGTCGACCACGCGCTGCCACGCGCGGGCGAGGCGCTCGGGCGAGTCCACACCGGACAGTCGGACGCGGAGCTGGTTGAAGTAGGCCGTGCCGTCGTCCACCAGGTCGTGGAACAGCATCCCCGCCTGCAACGGCGTGAGCGGGTAGACGTCCTCCACGTCGGGCCGGGCGATCCGGTCGACCTGCTCCTGCGTGAGCCGCGCCAACGGGAAGTCCGACGGCGTGCGGCCCCACGCCTCGGGTGACGCGCAGTGCGCGACGATGCCGCGCAGGGCGTCCACCATCCGGTCGGCCAGCGCCCGCACCTCGGCCTCGTCGTGCGCCTGCGTGGAGTACTCCCACTCCAGCGCGAGTTCGCCGTCGGTCACGGCGGCGGTGATGTCGAGCAGGTGCGGTCGCACGAGGTCGTCGGGCACCTCGCGGCCGTGCTCGGCCTCGCCGAACGCGTCGGACTCGAACCGGCCCAGGTAGTTGAAGCACACGCGCGGCAGCGCGCCGGTCAGCCCGCGATCGGCGTAGCGCAGCGCCTCGTAGCTCAGCCCCCGGTCCGGCACCGCCCGCAGCCGCTCCTTCACCGCCTTGAGCGCGCGTCCCCAGTCGCCGGCGGGCACCTCCAGCGCCACCGGGAACTGCGCGGTGAACCAGCCGACGGTGCGGGACAGGTCGACGCCGTCGAACAGCTCCTCGCGGCCGTGTCCCTCCAGCGCGACCAGCGCGCGGCCACCGAACGCCGCGGCCAGCGCGGTCAGCAGCACGTCGTCGACCCGCGTCCGGTACGCCTCGGGCACCCGGTGCAGCAGGGCGTCGGTGTCGGCGCGCCCCAACCGCACCGACACGCCGCGCGCGGTGCCCGCCGTCGTGGGCGTCGGCTCCTCCACGGGCACGGCCGCCCAGTGCGCGAGCGCCCCGTCGAACCCGCCGGACCGCACGTGGGCGTCCAGCCGGTGCGCCCAGCCGGCGAACGGGGTGCCCACCGGCGCGAGGTCGCCGCCCGCGTAGGCGGTCCGCAGGTCGGACAGGACGATCCGCCACGACACCGCGTCCACGACGAGGTGGTGCGCGGTGAGGAACAGCTTGCCGTCGGGGAACAGCACCGCCCGGAACAGCGGGCCGCGCTCCAGGTCCAGGCTCCTCCGCGCCGCGTCGGCCTCCGCCGGGTGGTCCACTGTGGACGCCAGGCGCAGCACGTCCTCCCCAGTGCCCGCGACCTCCTGCCGCCACTGCCCGTCCACCCGCGTGAACCGCGTGCGCAGGGCGTCGTGGCGCGCGACGACCGCGTGCAGCGCGGACCGCAGCGCGGGCACGTCCACGTCGTCGCCGAGGTCGGTGAGGACGGACATGGTGAAGTGCGCCAGCGGCCCGTGCTCGGCGAAGAACCAGCGCTGGATCGGGGTCAGCGGGGCCGGGCCGGTCACGACCTCGTGCGCGCCGCCGGTGTCGGCGGTGACCGCGAGCGCCAGCTCGGCCACGGTCTGCCGCAGGAAGACCTCCTTGGCCGTCAACCGCATCCCGGCCTGCCGGGCGCGCGACACCACCTGCATGCTCAGGATCGAGTCGCCGCCCAGCGCGAAGAAGTTGTCCCGCGCGCCGACCCGCTCCACCCCGAGCACGTCGGCCCAGATCGCGGCCAGCTCCGCCGCGACACCGGGCGCGGGCGGCACGTACCCGGCGTCGGTGAACGTCGGCGCGGGCAGCGCGCGGCGGTCGACCTTGCCGCTCGGCGTCATCGGCACGGCGTCCAGCGCCACGAAGGCCGACGGCACCAGGTGGTCGGGCAGCCGGTCCTTGAGCCACCCGGCCGGGTCCGCCGGCGCGCCCACGGTGTAGGCGACGAGCCGCTGGTGCCCGTTGTGCTCCCGCGCCACGACCACGGCCTGCGTGACGTCGGGGTGGCTGAGCAGTGCGGTTTCGACTTCGCCCGGTTCGATGCGGTAGCCGCGGATCTTGACCTGGTCGTCGGTGCGGCCGAGGTATTCGAGTCGGTCGTCGGTCCAGCGGACGCGGTCGCCGGTGCGGTACATGCGGGTGCCGGGTGGTCCGTACGGGTCGGGCAGGAACCGCTGTGCGGTGAGGCCGGGTCGGTTGAGGTAGCCGCGCGCGACCTGTGCGCCCGCGATGTACAGCTCGCCGGGCACCCCGGTCGGTGTCGGTCGGAGGTCGGCGTCGAGCACGTGCGCGACCAGGTTGTCCAGGGGGCGGCCGATGACCGGCCGGTCGCCCGTCACGGGCGTCGAGACGGCGTCGACGGTGGTCTCGGTGGGGCCGTAGAAGTTGTAGGCCCGCGTCGGTGAAGCCGCCAGCTCGCGCCACAGCGTGGCGGGCAGGGCTTCGCCGCCGAGCATGAGGATCTTGGGCGTGTGGTCGCCGTCGAGGAGTCCGGCGGGGAGGAGCTGTTGGACGTAGGAGGGTGTGAGGTCGAGGAAGTCGATGCGGTGCTGGCGGACGTAGTCGACCAGCGCGGCGGGTTCGAGGCGGACGTCGTCGGTCAGGACGTGCAGCTCGTGGCCGTCGGCCATGAGCAGCGGGCCCTCCCAGGACGTGTCGAACGAGAACACCGCCGACAAGGCCACCCGCAGCGGCTCGGCCGCGAAGTCGGCGCGGTGGTTGTGCAGCAGGTTGACCAGGTGGCGGTGCTCCACCACGACGCCCTTCGGCGTGCCGGTGGAGCCGGAGGTGTGGATGACGTACGCCGCGTGGTCCGGCCGCACCGGCACGCCCGGCCGGTGCGCCGGGCACCCGGCGAGGTCCGGCCACGAGTCGAGCACCAGCGCCGGGTCGGCGTCCCGCAGCAGGAAGTCGACCCGCTCGCGCGGCAGGTCCCGGTCGACCGGCAGGTACACCGCGCCCGCCTTGTGCACGGCCAGGATCGCCACCACGACGTCGGCGGACCGGGGCAGCAGCACGGCGACCACGCGCTCGGGCGACGCGCCCCGCGCGATCAGGTGGTGGGCCAGCCGGTTCGCGCGCTCGTCCACCTCGGCGTAGGTCAGGCGCGTGTCGCCGCACACCACGGCGGTCGCGTGCGGCGTGCGCGCGGCTTGGGCCTCGAACAGCGCGGGGAACGTCGTGTGCGGCACGTCGGTGACCCTGCCGCGCGGGTCGGGCTCGTCGCCCGACAGCAGCGGGATCGCCGACAGCGGCCGGTCGGGCGCGGCGGCGACCCCGGCCAGCAGCGCGACCAGGTGCCGCGCCATGCGGTCGACGGTGGCGGCGTCGAACAGGTCGGTGCTGTACTCGACCGCGCCCAGCAGCGCGCCGTCGGACTCGCCGAACTCGAACGTCAGGTCGCAGGTGGCGGTGGTCAGCGGCAGCGGCAGCTCGGTCGCGACCACGCCCGGCAGCACGGGCGCCGCGTCACCGGTGTTCTGCACCAGCACCATGACGTCGAACAGGGCGTTGCGGCTCGGGTCGCGGTCCGGGCGCACGGCCTCCACGACCCGCTCGAACGGCACGTCCTGGTGCGCGAACCCGTCGAGCACCGCGGACCGCACCCCGGTCAACAGCTCGGTGAAGCTCCGCCTCGTGTCCACTGTGGACCGCAGGACGACGGTGTTGACGAACAGGCCGACCACGTCGTCCAGCTCGGCGCGACCCCGGCCCGACACCGCCGTGCCGACCGCGATGTCGTCCTGCCCGGTGTACCGGGCCAGCAGCGCCTGGCAGGCCGCGACGAGCGTGGTGAACACCGTGTCGCCGTGCCGCCGCGCCAGCTCCTTCACCGCCGCCGCGACCTCCGCCGGCACGGTGAACGAGCGCATCGCGCCCGCGCCCGTGCGCACCGCCGGCCGGGGCCGGTCGGTGGGCAGCTCCAGCGGCGGGACGCCGGCCAGCCGCCGCGCCCAGTAGTCGACCGGCGGCGCCTCCTGCCACGCCGTGAAGTCCACGTACTGCACGGGCAGCGGCGGCAGCTCGTCGCCGGCGTACAGCGCGCCGAGGTCGCGGGCCAGCACACCGGTGGACCAGCCGTCGGTGACGATGTGGTGCAGGGTCAGCACGAACACGTGGTCGTCGTCGGCCACCCGCACCAGCCGCGCCCGCACCAGCGGGCCCTCCCGCAGGTCGAACGGCGTCGTGGCCTCCTGCCGCACCACCTGCTCCCACGGGCGGCCCTCCACGGTCAGCGGCACGTCGAACGGCTCGCGCACGACCTGCCCCGCGTCGTCGAACGTCGTGCGCAGCGACTCGTGCCGGGCGACGAGCCCGTTCACCGCGCGCCGCAGCGCGCCGACGTCGAGCGGGCCGCGCAGCCGCCACGCGGTCGGCGTCACGTACTCGACACCGCCGGGCTCGAACTGGTCCAGGAACCACAGCCGCCGCTGCGCGGGCGACTGCGGGTGCGGGCCACCGCGCGGCAGCACCGGGATGGCGTCCGCGGCGGCGGCGCCCGCGAGCACAAAAGCGAGCGCGCGCACCGTGCGGTGCTCGAACACCGCGCGCGGCGAGAGCTGCACGCCGAAGGCGGCGCGCAGCCGCGACGTCACGCCGATGCTGAGGATCGAGTCGCCGCCCAGCGCGAAGAAGTCGTCCTCCGCGCCGACCCGCGCCAGGCCCAGGACGTCGGCCCAGATCGCGGCGACGGTCCGCTCGGCGTCGGTGGCCGGCTCGACGCGACCGCCGGTGAACGCCGGCTCCGGCAGCGCCCGCCGGTCGACCTTCCCGCTGGGCGCCAGCGGGAAGCTGTCCAGGACCACCACGGCCGACGGCACCAGGTGATCCGGCAGCGACGCGGCCAGCGCCGCCCGCGCGTCGCGCTCGGGCACGCCGGTGACGTACCCGACGAGCCGGCCGTCCCGGACGACCACGACGGCGTCGCGCACGCCCGGCACCGCGCGCAGCGCGGCGGCCACCTCGCCCGGCTCGACCCGGAACCCCCGGATCTTGACCTGGTCGTCGGCCCGGCCCAGGTACTCCAGCCGACCGTCGGGCAGCCACCGCACGCGGTCGCCGGTCCGGTACATCCGCGCGCCCGGCCGGCCGAACGGGTCGGGCGGGAAGCGCCGCGCGGTCAGGCCGGGCTGCCCGAGGTAGCCGCGCGAGACCTGCGCGCCCGCCACGAACAGCTCGCCCACCACACCCGGCGGCACCGGCCGCAGGTCGCGGTCGAGCACGTAGGCGGCGAGGTTGTGCAGCGGCCGGCCGATCACCGGCCGGTCACCGGTGATGGCGGTCGACACCGCGTCGACCGCGGTCTCGGTCGGCCCGTAGTAGTTGAAGCCCTCGACGGCGGAGGCGGCGATCGCCCGCCACAGCGCCGCGTCGACCGCCTCGCCGCCGAGCAGGACGCGGCGGACACCGGAGTCCAGCAGGCCGGCCTCGACCAGGCGGTGCGCGTAGGACGGCGTGAGGTCGACGGTGCCGATGCCGCGCGTCCGGACGTAGTCGACCAGGGCGGCCGGGTCCAGGCGCAGCTCCTCGTCGATGACGTGCAGCTCGCCGCCGCCGGCGAGGAACAGCAGGCCCTCCCACGACGTGTCGAACGAGAACGTCGCGGTGAGGGCGAAGGACGTCCGCTCGCCCATCAGGTCGTGCCGGTTGGCGTGGAACAGGTTCGCGAGCTGCCCGTGCTCGACCACGACGCCCTTGGGCCGCCCCGTCGAGCCCGACGTGTAGATCACGTAGGCGGCGTGGTCCGGGCGCAGCGGCACCGGGGGAGCGGTGCCGGGCAGCCCGGACGTGTCGGGCAGCTCGTCCAGCACGAGCGCCGGCCGCGCGTCGGCCAGCAGGAAGTCCACGCGCTCGGCGGGCAGGCCGACGTCGACCGGCAGGTACACCGCGCCCGCCTTGAGCACCGCCAGCACGGCCACGACCACGTCGGCCGAGCGCGGCAGCCGCACCGCCACCACCCGCTCCGGTCCCGCGCCCCGCGCGACCAGGTGGTGCGCCAGGCGGTTCGCCCGCGCGTCCAGCTCGGCGAACGTCCAGCGCGCGTCGCGGAACACCAGCGCCGTGTCGTCCGGCGTCCGGGCGGCCTGCGCCGCGAACACCTCCGGGTACAGCGCGGCCGGCGTGTCGAGCGCGGTCCGGTTCCACTCGACCAGCACGCGCCGCTCGTCCTCGGGCGACAGCCGCGACAGGTCGGCGACCGGCGCGTCGACGTCCCGCGCGATCGCCGCGACGAGGTCGCGCAGCCGGCCCGCGAGCCGGTCGGCGGTGGCGACGTCGAACAGGTCGGGGTCGTAGGCCAGCTCCAGGGCGAGCCGGTCGGTCCCGGACGCGGTGAGGGCCAGCGGCAGCGTCGTGTCGTCCACCGCGTCGACCTCGACCACCCGCGGCCCGTCGCCGTCCCGGTCGAACGGGTAGTTCTCGAACACCACCACGCTGTCGAACAGCCGCGCGCCCACCCACGACTGGATGTCGGCCAGCGCCGTGTGGTCGTACCGGCGCGCCTCGCCCTGCGCGGCCTGCAACTCCCGCAGCCACGCGCCGACGCGGGCGGCCGGGTCGACGGTCACCCGCGTCGGCACCGTGTTGATCAACATGCCGATCATGGTCTCGACGCCGGGCAGCTCGGCCGGGCGGCCGGACACCGTGCTGCCGAACACCACGTCGTGCTCGCCGGACACCTGCGCCAGCAGCAGCGCCCACGCGCCCTGCACGACGGTGTTGACGGTCAGCCCGGCCCGCTGCGGCGCGCCGCCGAGGTCCACCTCGACGCGCACGGACGCCGTCGCCGCCGCCCGGTGCGCCTCGGCGGGCGGCCGGTCGTAGGGCAGCGGCGTCGGCACGTCCACCTCGGACAGCGCCGACCGCCAGTACGCCTCGGCGGCGTCCCGCTCGGCGTCGCCCAGGTCGGCCAGCCGGCGGAGGTAGTCGCGGAACGGGCGGCGCGCGGGCAGCCGCGCGGGCCGCCCCCCGGTGATGGCGCGGTAGTGCTCCAGCACCTCCGCGAACACCTGGCCGGTGCTCCACCCGTCCAGGATCACGTGGTGCGACGACCACACCAGCTCCACGCGCTCGTCGGACAGCGGCGTGACCCGGACCCGCAGCAGCGGCGCGACACCGAGGTCCAGCTCGCCGTCGGCGGGCACGGTCACGTGCCGGTGCACCACCTGCACGGGCTCGTCGACCCCGTCCCACACCACGCTGCTGCGCAACACGGGCGTGCGGTCCACGACCCGCTGCCACGCCTCGGCCAGCGCCGCCGGGTCGGTGACGCCGTCCAGCACCAGCCGCACCCGGTCCACGTACGCGCCGGGCTCGACCAGGCTGTGGAACACCATGCCCGCCTGCAACGGCGTCAGCCGGTAGACGTCCTCCACGTCCGGCCCGGCGATCCGGTCGACCTGCTCCTGCGTGAGCCGGGCCAGCGGGAAGTCCGACGGGGTCCAGCCGCCCGCGCCCGGCGTCGCGCAGTGCGCCACGACCTCCCGCAGCGCGTCGAGCATCCGGTCGGCCAGCCGCCGCACGGTCGCGCGGTCGTGCGCGTGGTCCGAGTACTCCCAGCGCAGCGCCAGCTCGCCGTGCTCGACCAGCCCGGTGACCTCCAGCAGGTGGCCGCGCGGCCGGTCCGGCGCGACGTCCTCGCCCGCGGCGTCGCGGCGGGCGCGGTAGAAGCCGCCGTCGGCGACCTCGAACCGGCCGTGGTAGTTGAACGAGACCGCCGGCAGCGGCGTACCGACGCCGAGCGCCTCGAAGCTCAGCCCCCGGTGCGGCACGGCGCGCAGGTTCTCCTTGACGGCCTTGAGGGTGCGGCCCCAGTCGTCGCACGTGTCCAGCACCACCGGGAACTGCGTGGTGAACCAGCCGACGGTGCGGGAGAGGTCGACGTCGTCGAACAGCTCCTCGCGGCCGTGGCCCTCCAGCGCCACCGCCACCGAGTCCCGGCCGGTCCACTCGGCCAGCACGCGCCCCAGCGCGCTCAGCAGCACGTCGTTGACCTGCGTCCGGTACACGGGCGGCACGCGGTGCAGCAGCGCGTCGGTCGTCTCGCGGTCCAGCCGCACCGACACCACGCGCGCGGAGCCCGCCGTGTTGGGGCCGTCCCGGTCCACCGGCAGGGCGACCGGCTCGGGCATGGAGCGCCAGTGCGGCAGCGCGTCGTCCAGCGCGCCCGACCGCACGTGCTCGGCGAGGCGGTGCGCCCACTGGGTGAACGACGTCCCGACCGGCTCCAGGGCCTCGCCCCGGTACGCCTTCTCCAGGTCCGCCAACAGGATTCGCCACGACACGCCGTCCACCACCAGGTGGTGCGCGGTCAACAGCAACGCCGGCCGCGCGCCGCGGAGCAGCACGGCCCGCAGCAGCGGTCCGTCGGAGAGGTCCAGGTCCTGCCGGGCCGCCCGGACGCGGGCCTCGGTGTCGGCGTCGGTGTCCACTCCGGCCTCGACGCGGAACACGTCGTCGTCGCCGTCGGCCACCTCCTGCGCCCACCGGCCGTCCACCCGCCGGAACCGCAGGCGCAGCGCGTCGTGGTGCCGGACGACGGCCCGCACGGCGCTCCGCAGCGCCTCCTCGTCCACCGACGGCTCCAGCTCCACCAGCAGCGTCATCGTGAAGTGCGCCAGCGGCCCGTGCTCGGCGAAGAACCAGCGCTGGATCGGCGTCAGCGGCGCGGGGCCGGTGAACACGCGCCGCGGCGCGGGCTCGGCCGCCGCCGTCGCGGCCCGCGCCAGCTCCGCCACGGTCTGGTGGCGGAACACGTCCCGCGAGGTGAGCCGGAACCCGGCCCGCCGGGCGCGCGACACGAGCTGGATCGACAGGATCGAGTCGCCGCCGAGGGTGAAGAAGTTGTCGTGCGCGCCGACCCGCTCCACGCCCAGCACGTCGGCCCAGATGCGCGCCAGCTCGGCCTCCTCGGGCGTCGTCGGCGCGACGTGGTCGTCGCCGGCCACCCGCGGCGCGGGCAGCGCCGCCCGGTCGAGCTTCCCGTTGGGCGTCAACGGGATGCGGTCCAGCTCCACGAACGCCGCCGGGACCTGGTAGTCCGGCAGCAGCGGCTTGAGGTGGGCGCGCAGGTCGACCGGCGCGGTGGTGACGACGTAGGCGACGAGCCGGGTGTGCCCGTGGTCGGTGCGCGCGACGACCGCCGCCTCGCCGACGTCGGGGTGGCTGAGCAGTGCGGTTTCGACTTCGCCCGGTTCGATGCGGTAGCCGCGGATCTTGACCTGGTCGTCGGTGCGGCCGAGGTATTCGAGTCGGTCGTCGGTCCAGCGGACGCGGTCGCCGGTGCGGTACATGCGGGTGCCGGGTGGTCCGAAGGGGTCGGGCAGGAACCGCTGTGCGGTGAGGCTGGGTCGGTTGAGGTAGCCGCGCGCGACCTGTGCGCCCGCGATGAACAACTCGCCGGGCACGCCCTCGGGTTGCGGCTGGAGGTTCGCGTCGAGCACGTAGGCCGTGAGGTTGCGCAGCGGGCGGCCGATGACCGGCCGGTCGCCCGTCACGGGCGTCGAGACGGCGTCGACGGTGGTCTCGGTGGGGCCGTAGAAGTTGTAGGCCCGCGTCGGTGCGTCGAGGAGTTCCCGCCACAGGGACGTGGGCAGGGCTTCGCCGCCGAGCATGAGGATCTTGGGCGTGTGGTCGCCGTCGAGGAGTCCGGCGGGGAGGAGCTGTTGGACGTAGGAGGGTGTGAGGTCGAGGAAGTCGATGCGGTGCTCGCGGACGTAGTCGACCAGCGCGGCGGGTTCGAGGCGGACGTCGTCGGTCAGGACGTGCACCTCGTGTCCGTCGGCCAGCCGCGCCAGGCCGTCCCACGACGTGTCGAACGAGAACACGGCGGTCAGCCCGATCCGCAGGCGCTCCGGGCCGAACTCCTCCCGGTGGTTGTGCAGCAGGTTCACCAGGTTCCGGTGCTCGACGACCACGCCCTTGGGCCGGCCGGTGGAGCCGGAGGTGTAGATGACGTACGCCGCGTGGTCCGGGCGCAGGCGGACCGGAGGCGGCGTGTCGGGCATCCCCGCCGTGTCGACCGGGCCGTCGATCACCCGCACCGCGCCGGAATCGCCCGTCAGGTACGCCCGGCGGCGCTCCGGCAGCGACGGGTCCACCGGCAGGTACGCCGCACCGGCCTTCAGGATGCCCAGCACCGCCACGACGGCGTCCGCGCCGCGCGGCGCCGACAGCGCGACGACCTGCTCGGGCCGCACCCCGTCCGCGACCAGGCGGTGGGCCAGCCGGTTCGACCGCGCCTCCAGCTCGGCGAAGGTCAGCCGGACCTCTCCGCACACCACGGCGGTGGCGTCGGGCGTGCGGGCGGCCTGCGCCGTGACCAGCGCGGGGAACGTCGTGGCCGGCACCGCCATCGCCGCGCCGCGCGGGTCCGGCTCGTCGCCCAGCAGCAGCGGCACGTCGGCGAGCCGGCGGCGCGGCTCGGCCGCGCAGCGCGCCAGCAGGACGTGCAGGTGGCGGCACATCCGGTCCACGGTGGCCGCGTCGAACAGGTCGGTGTTGTACTCGACCAGGCAGTGGACGCCGTCGTCGGCGGCGGTGAAGTCGATGCCGAGGTCGAAGATCGCCTTGCGCCGGGTCAGCGGCTGCTCGGCCACCTCCAGGCCGGGTAACCGGGGCAGCGAGCCACCCACGTTCTGCATCGACACCATCACGTCGAACAGCGGCGTGCGGCTCGGGTCGCGGCGCGCCGCGACCGCCTCCACCACCCGGTCGAACGGCACGTCGTCGTGCGCGAACGCGTCGAGGGCGACCGCCCCGGTCTCGCGCAGCAGCTCCTCGAACGTGCGCGACGTGTCCACAGTGGACCGGATGACGACGGTGCCGACGAGGAAGCCCACCAGCCGCTGCAACTCCGGTCGGCCGCGACCGCTGGTCACCGTGCCGACCGCGATGTCGTCCTGCCCGGTGTAGCGGGCCAGCAGCACCTGGCACGCGGTGAGCAGGACGGTGAACAGGGTGGTCTCGTTGGCGCGGGCCAGCTCCGCGAGCCGCGCGGTGAGCGCGGCCGGCACGGTGAACCCGCGGGTCGCGCCCGCCGAGGTCCGCTCGGCGGGCCGGGGCCGGTCGGTCGGCAGCTCCAGCGGCTGCACGCCGGCCAGCCGCTCGCGCCAGTAGTCGACGCGCACCGGCCGGTCCCGCTGCCACACCGCGTAGTCCGCGTACTGGAGCGCGGGCGGCGGCAGCGCCTCGCCCCGGTACAGCGCGCCCAGCTCCTCCACCAGCACGCCGAGCGACCAGCCGTCCACGACGATGTGGTGGGACGTCAGCAGCAGCACGTGGTCCTCGGGCGCGACCCGCAGCACGACCGCCCGGAACAGCGGACCGCGCGCCAGGTCGAACGGCCGCTCCACCTCGGCGCGCAGCGCGGCGTCCGGGTCGGGCGCGTCCACCAGCGGCACGTCGAGCACCGGGTCGGCGTGGATGACCTGCACCGGCTGCCCGTCGACCTGGTCGAACGCGGTGCGCAGCGACTCGTGCCGCCGCACCAGCCCGCGCACCGCCCCGGTGAGGCGCGGCACGTCGAGCGGCCCGCGCAGCCGCAGCGCGAAGGCGCTGTTGTACTCGGTGTCGCCGGGCTGGAACTGGTCGAGGAACCACAGCCGCCGCTGGCCGGGCGACAGCGGCAGCGGACCCGTGCGCGGCGCGGTCGGGATGGCGGGCTCGGTCGCGACCGGCGCGCCCTTGCCGGCCAGCCGGTCGCGCAGGCGCTCCCGCAGGTGTGCGGGCAGCGCGGAGATGCGGCTTTCCTTGGACGTGGTCATGGTTCACGCTTCCCGGTCGGCGAGGGCTTCGAGGTCGGCCAGGACCAGGTCTTCCACCAGGTCGGCCAGCGAGGACACCGTGCGCGCGGTGAGCACGTCGCGCGGCGAGAGGTCGACGCCGAACGCCGCCTTGGTCCGGGACGTGATGCGCAGGCTGCGGATCGAGTCGCCGCCCAGCGCGAAGAAGCTGTCCTCCACGCCGACCCGGTCGACGTCCAGCTCGTCGGCCCAGATGGCCGCGATCGCCTCTTCGGTGCCGGTGCGCGGCGCGACGTAGTCGGTGGAGGTGACCGCGTCGCGCTCGGGCGCGGGGAGCGCGACGCGGTCCAACTTGCCGTTGGCGTTGAGCGGCAGTCGGTCCAGTGCCACGAACGCCGACGGGACCATGTGCTCCGGCAGCACGGCCGAGGCGTGACCGCGCAGTTCCGAAACCTGCACGGGCCCGTTCGGCACGTAGTACGCCACCAGACGCTGGTCCTGCTCCAGCACAACGACCTGGGCGACCGCAGGATGCGCGCCGAGGACCACTTCGACTTCGCCGGGTTCGATGCGGAAGCCGCGGATCTTGAGTTGGTGGTCGGTGCGGCCGTGGTAGTGGAGTTTGCCGTTGTGCCATCGGGCGAGGTCGCCGGTGCGGTAGAGGCGGGTGCCGGGTGGGCCGTAGGGGTTGGCGATGAAGCGTTGTGCGGTGAGGCCGGGTCGGTTGAGGTAGCCGCGGGCGAGTCCGGGTCCGGCGATGTGCATTTCGCCGGTGATGCCGGGTGGAGTGGGTTGGAGATCGTCGTCCAGGACGTAGACGCGCAGGTCGGGTATCGGTTCACCGATGGTGCCGTCGGCGTGGGTGTGAGTGACGTGGACGGTGGTTTCGGTGATGCCGTACATGTTGACCAGTTGGCCGGTGCCGTGCCAGTTGTGGAGTTTGTGCTGGTCGAGGGCTTCTCCGCCGAAGATGATGTAGCGGGCGTCGGGTTGTTCGGGGATGAGTTGGTAGAACGCCGAGGGTGTCTGGTTGAGCACCGTGACGCCCTCTTCGCGTAACAGGCGGGCGAAGTCGCGCGGTGTTCGCGAGGTGTCGTGCGGCACGACCACCAAGCGTCCGCCGTGCAGGAGGGGTCCCCACAGTTCCCAGACGGAGAAGTCGAAGGCGTAGCTGTGGAACAGTGTCCAGACGTCGGTGTGGTCGAAGTGGAACCAGTGGTTGGTGGCGGAGAACAGGCGGATGACGTTGCCGTGCGGGATCACCACGCCCTTGGGCCGCCCGGTCGAGCCCGACGTGTAGATCACGTACGCCGCGTTGTCCGGCGTCAACCGCACGTCCGGTGCGGTGGCCGGGTACCCGGTCAGGTCCGGCACCGCGTCCAGCACGACGGCGGGGTCGGCGTCGGCGAGGACGCCCGCGATCCGGTCGGCCGGGTAGGCGGGGTCGATCGGCAGGTAGGCCGCGCCCGACTTCAGCACGCCCAGCACCGCCACGACCAGGTCGACCGAGCGGGGCAGCAGCAGCGCCACCAGGCGTTCCGGACTCGCGCCGAGGCCGATCAGGTGGTGCGCCAACCGGTTCGCCCGCTCGTCCAGCTCGCGGTAGGTCAGCCGGTCGTCGGCCAGTGCCACGGCGACGCGGTCGGGCGTGCGGGCGGCCTGCTCGGCGAACCGCGCCGGGATGGTCGTGCGCGGCGCGCTGTGGCCGCGGCCGTTCCACTCGACCAGCACCCGGCGGCGCTCGTCCTCCGACAGCCAAGGCACCCGCGCCACCGGCCGGTCGGGGTCGGCGGTGAGGCCCACCAGCAGCGCCGTCAGCCGTTCGCCGAGCCGGGCCACGGTGCCTGCGTCGAACATCGCGGGCTCGTAGCCGAGCAGCACGCCCAGCCGGCGCGCCGGGTAGACCGTGGCGCTGAGCGGGAAGCTCGTCGTCTCGACGGCCTCCAGCTCGCGCAGCCCCATCCCGTCGGCGAGGTCGACCGGGTAGTTCTCGAAGACCACCGCGCTGTCGAACAGGGCGGCGCCCGCCTCGACCCCGCTCCACGCCCGCAACGCGGTCAGCGGCACGTGCTCGAACCGGCGGGACTCCGCCTGCGCCGCCTGGAGGTCGCGCAGCCACTCCGCGACCGGCCGGGCGCCGTCCACCCGGACCCGCACCGGCAGGGTGTTGATGAAGATGCCGGTGATCGCGTCCACGCCCGGCAGGTCCGCGGGCCGACCCGACACCGTCGCGCCGAAGCACACGTCCCGCCGCCCCGACGACCTGGCCAGCAGCAGCGCCCACGCCCCCTGCACGATCGCGCTCGGCGTCAGCCGGTGCTCGCGGGCGAACTCGTACAGCCGCGCCGACTCGGCCTCGGTCAGCTCGACCGAGTGCCGGGCGGAGGACGTCGCGGGCCCGAGGGCGGGCCGGTCGGCGGGCAGCGGCGTCGGCGCGTCGAACGTGCCGAGCACCTGCCGCCAGTGCCGCTCGGCGGCCTGGCCGTCCTGGTCCGCGAGCCACGCCACGTAGTCCCGGAACGGTGGCCGCTCGGCCGGTTCGCCCAGCACGTCGGACAGCACCTGGAACACGCTCCACCCGTCGAGCAGGACGTGGTGGAACGTCCACAGCACCCGCACGGTCGCCGGCGCGAGCCGGATGATCGCGACCCGCATCAGCGGCGGCGTCGCGAGGTCGATGCCCACCGACCGGTCGGCGGCCAGCAGCGCCGACAGCCGCTCGGCCCGCGCCGCCTCGTCCAGGTCGCTCCAGTCCAGGAAGGTGAACGGCACCTCGGCGTGCTCGTGCACCACCTGCAACGGCTCGCGGACGCCCTCCCACAACACCGAGCTGCGCAGCACCGGGGTCCGGTCCACGACGCGCTGCCAGGACCGGGCGAGCGCGGCGGAGTCCGGCACGCCGTCCACCACGAACGTCGTCTGCTGGAAGTACGCGCCCTGCTCACCGAGGCCGTGGAACACCATGCCCGCCTGCATCGGCGTCAGCGGGTACGCGTCCTCGCCGGTGATCCGGTCCACCTCGTCCTGGGTGAGCCGCGCCAGCGGGAAGTCCGACGGGGTGCGCCCGCCCGCGCCCGGTTCCCGGCAGTGCGCGACGATCGCCCGCAGCGCCCCGGCGAATTCGTCGGCGAGCCGCGCGACGGTCGCCTCGTCGTGGACGGCCGCGCTGTAGTGCCAGGTGAACTCCAGCCGGTCGGCCTGCACCCGGCCGACGACGTCGATCAGGTGCGGTCGCGGCATGTCCGGGTCGGCGGCGAGGTCGAGGTCCCGCTGGTCGGCGGTGAACCGACCCAGGTAGTTGAAGCTCACCGCCGGGTCGCACACCGGCCCGCCCGCGAAGTGGCGCAGCGCGCCGTAGCCGATGCCCCGGTTCGGGACCGCGCGCAAGCGCTCCTTCACCGCCTTCAACGCCTCGCCCCACCCGCGCGGCACGTCCAGCGCCACCGGGAAGACCGTGGTGAACCAGCCGACCGTGCGGGACAGGTCGACGTCGTCGAACAGCTCCTCGCGGCCGTGTCCCTCCAGGTCGACCAAGACCCGGTCGCGGCCCGTCCAGTCGGCCAGCACCCGGCCCAGCGCGGTCAGCAGCACGTCGTTGACCTGCGTGCGGTACACGTCCGGCACGTCGCGCAGCAGCGCCGCCGTCTCGTCGCCGGTGAGCCGCACGGTCACCGCCCGCGCGGTGGCGAAGGTGTTGGGCCCGTCGCGGTCGGTCGGGACGCCCTCCCCGGACACCGCCTCCCAGTGCGGCAGCTCGGCGTCGAACCCGCCGGCGACCGCGTGGTCGCGCAGCCGCCGCGCCCAGTCGCGGAACGACGTCGTCTTCCGCCCGAGGTGGACGGCCCCGCCCGCCGCGGCCTGCCGGTGGGCGGTCACCAGGTCCTCCGCCAGGATGCGCCACGACACCCCGTCCACCACGAGGTGGTGCGCGGTCAGCCGCACGGACCGCGCGCCCAGCGCCTCGGCGCGCAGCAGCGGCTCACCGCGCCCGACGGGCTCGCCGACCTGCCGGTCGCCCTCGAACCGCATCCGCAGCGCGTCGTGGTGCGCGACCAGCGCGTCCACCGCGACGCGCAGCGCCGCCTCGTCCAGGTCGGTGTCGAGGTCCACCACCAGGGACTGCTCGAACAGCGTCGAGCCGGTGCCGAGGAACCAGCGCTGGATCGGCGTCGTCGGCGCCTCGCCGGTCACCTCGCCCTGGTCGGTGGCGGGCGGCAGGTCGCGCGTCACGTGCGGCGCGAGCGCGGCGATCGTCTGGTGCGCGAAGATGTCCCGCGAGGTCAGCACCAGCCCGGCCTGGCGGGCGCGGGTGACGACCTGGATGCCGAGGATGGAGTCGCCGCCCAGCGCGAAGAAGTTGTCCCGCACCCCGACCCGCGCCGCGCCCAGCACCTCCGCGAACACCCGCGCCAGCACGGCCTCCACGGGCGTGCGGGGCGCGACGTAGGCGCGCGGCTCGTCGGGCGGCGCGGGCAGGTCGTCGCGGTCCAGCCGGTCGAGCCCGACGAACGTCGTCGGCACGCTGTGCGCGGGCAGCACCTGGGCCGCGAAACCCTCCAGCGCGGCCGGGCTCACCGGCGGGGTCACGTACGCGACCAGCCGCCGTTCGGTGGCCACCACCACCGCGTCGGACACCTCGTGGTGCCGCCGCAGCACCTCCTCCACGGCCGCGACGTCGACCCGCATCCCCCGGACGCGGACCGTGTCGTCGGGCGGGAAGTCCAGCTCGACCAGCCCGCGCAGCGGCCGGTCCGGGTCGTCGACCACCTGGCGCAGCAGCGCCTCCAGGTCCTCGGCCAGCCGCTCGACGGTCGCGGCGTCGAACAGGTCGGTGTTGTGCTCCACGGTCAGCGTCAGGGAGTCGTCCCTCGGCCAGAACTCCACCACGAGGTCGAACCGGGCGTTCGGGCGCGGCAGGTCGTGCTCGGTCGCCGTGAGCCCGCCGAAGTCCGCGCGCTCCACCAGCGGCGGGTGCAGCGCGACCACGGCCTGCACCAGCGGCGTGCGGCTCGGGTCCGGGTCCGCCCCGACCGCGGCCACCACCCGGTCGAACGGCACGTCGTCGTGCGCGAACGCCTCCAGCACGGTGTCCCGGACGTGGTCGAGGAAACCGGTGAACGGCAGCTCCGGGTCGACCCACGAGCGCAGGACCAGCGTGCGCACGAAGAACCCGACCGCCCGCTCCAGGTCCGCGTGGTCCCGGCCGGAGGTCACCGTGCCCAGCGCGACGTCCCGCTGCCGGCTGCGGGACGACAGCAGCACCTGCACGGCGGCGGTGAGCGTCATGAACAGGGTCGCGTCGTGCGCCCGCCCGACGTCGGCCAGCCGCCGCACGAGGTCGGCGGGCAGCGGGCGGCGCAGCACCGCGCCGGACGTCGTGCGCAGCGGTGGGCGCGGCCGGTCGGTGGGCAGGTCCAGCGCCTCGATGCCGACCAGCCGGTCGCGCCAGTACGCCACGTCGCCCTCCGGCCGCGACGCGTCCCACGCCGCGAAGTCCGGGTACTGGGCGGTCGGCGGCGGCGGCTCGACGCCGGCGTAGAGGTCGGCCAGCTCGGCCAGCAGCACGCCGACCGACCAGCCGTCGGTGACGATGTGGTGCTGCACCAGCGCGAGCACGTGGTCGTCGGGGCCGAGGCGGCGCAGCACCGCCCGCGCCAGCGGGCCGCGCCGCAGGTCGAACGGCGTCGCCAGGTCCCGCTCGTCGCCCTCGACCAGCGGGATCGCGCCGCTCTCCGCGACGACCTGGACCGGTTCGCCGTCGACGACGTCGAACGTGGTGCGCAGCGCGTCGTGCCGCCGCGCCAGGGCGTCGAGCGCCCGCGCCAACCGGGGCACGTCCAGCGGGCCGGTCAGCCGCAGCGCGGCGGCCGTGTTCTGCTCGGCGGTGCCGTCCAGCGAGAACAGCCGCCGCTGCGCCGTCGACAGCGGCAGCGGGCGGCCGCGCGGCACGCGGGGTATCGGTGAGCGCGTCGGCAGCGCCCGCGCCAGCGCCTCGACCGTGCGGTGCTCGAACATCGCCCGCACCGGCAGCCCGCCCAGCCTGGCCAGCGCCCGCACGGCCAGGACCGAGTCGCCGCCCAGCGCGAAGAAGTCGTCGTGCGCGCCAACGTGCGCCACGCCCAGCACGTCCTTCCACACCGCCGCGACCCGACGCTCGTCCCCGGTGCGGGGCGCGACGAAGCCCGCCGGCACGTCGCCGACGACCGGCGCGGGCAGCGCGGCCCGGTCCAGCTTCCCGTTGGGGCTCAGCGGCAGCGCGTCCAGCGCGACGAACGCCGACGGCACCAGGTAGTCGGGCAGCGTCGCCGCCAGGTGCTCCCGCAGCCCCGCCGTACCGCCCACCACGTAGGCGACCAGCCGCTTGGGCTCGCCCCGCGCCACCACGACGGCCTGGCGCACCGCGGGGTGCTCCCGCAGCAGCGCCTCGACCTCGCCGGGCTCCACCCGGAAGCCGCGGATCTTCACCTGGTGGTCGGCGCGGCCCACGAACTCCAGCTCGCCGTCGGCGCGCACCCGCACCACGTCGCCCGTCCGGTACATCCGCGCGCCCGGCGGCCCGAACGGGTCGGCGACGAACCTGGTCGCGGTCAGCCCCGGCCGGCCGAGGTAGCCGCGCGCCAGGCCGACGCCGGTGACGTACAGCTCGCCCTCGGCGCACTCGGCCAGCTCCTCGTCCAGGACCCGGACCCCGGTGCCGGGGACGGGCCTGCCGATCGGCGGCGGCCCGCCCGGCGTCAGCGGACCGCTCCAGCTCGTGACGACCGTCGACTCGGTCGGGCCGTAGGCGTTGACCATGCGCCGCCCCGGCGACCACCGCTCGACCAGGTCGGGCGGGCACGCGTCGCCGCCGACGACGAGCGTGCGGAACGCGGGCAGCGGCCGGTGCGGCACGGTGGCCAGCGCGACCGGCGGGATCAGCGCGTGCGTCACGCCGAAGTCCCGGAGCACGTCCGCGAGCTGGTCGCCCAGCAGCGGACCCTCCGGCGGCACGACCAGCGCCGCGCCGACCGGGAGCGCCATGCACAGCTCCAGCACCGAGGCGTCGAAGCTGGGCGAGGAGAACTGGAGCACCCGGTCGCCCGGCCGCACGTCGAAGTGCGCCACCTCGGCGTCGGAGAACGCGGGCAGCCCGCGGTGGGTCACCACCACGCCCTTCGGCCGTCCGGTCGAGCCGGACGTGTAGATCACGTACGCCGGGGAGTCCGGGTGGATCGGCACACCGGGGTCGGTGTCCGGCGCGTCCGGGCCGGCGGCGTCGTCGAGGGGGCCGTCCAGCACGAGCAGCGGGTCGGCGTCGGCGAGCATGAACGCGATCCGCTCCGCCGGGTAGGCGGGGTCCACCGGCAGGTAGGCGGCGCCGGTCTTGAGCACCGCCAGCCGCGCGACGACGTTGTCCACCGAGCGGGGCAGGGCGATCGCCACCACGCGTTCCGCGCGGGCGCCGCGGGCGATCAGGCGGTGCGCGAGCCGGTTGGCCCGTGCCGCCAGCTCGCGGTAGGGGACCACGCCGTCGGCGGACACGATCGCGGGCGCGTCGGGTGTCCGGTCGACCTGCGCGTCCACCATTCTCGGCAGGTTTCGGGCAGACGTCATCGCGAGCAGAACCTTTCTCCGGAACAGGCGGGCGGCGGTTACTACCCGCAACAGGGACGGTTCAAACGTGATTTCTCAGACCATTTGCGTGACGTGCCGCCGAGCGAGCCGGCCACCGATCTGTATCCACTCGATCCCGCCACCGCGGGGGTTGCGCAGGAAACGGCCCGTCTGGCTCGTGTCGCCGGTGTCGGAATCCCGCATCGCGAACACCAGCCCGTCGAACAACGAGAGGTCCGCGAACGGCTCGCCGTCCACCGTGAGCTTGAGCACCTCCCGGCCGGCGGGCCGCACCGAGTATTCGGTGTCGCCGTTGAGGAAGTCGCCCGCGCAGTCCGGCGGCGGCGGGATCGGGTCGCGCAGGTCGCGCACCCCGTCGTAATCGCCCACCGGCAGCCCGGCCGCGGCCAATTCCGGCACGAGGTCCCGCCAGAGCGCGAAGCCGCTGCTGCCGTTGGTGGTCAGCGCCACCGCGGAGCCGTCGGCGGGGTTGATCCGCAGGTGGCACGACGTGCCGTCGGCGGTGCCGTCGTGGCCGACCCAGGTGACGCCGTCGCGCTCGTACAGCGCGAGCCCCAGCCCCCACCCGTCGGCCATCCCGAACGGCTCGGCGTGCCGCACCGGCGCGCGCATCAGGGCGAGGTCGGCGGCGGTCACGAGGTGCGGCGGCGCGCCCGCCAGCATCCGGCCGAAGGTCACCAGGTCGGTCGCGCTGGCGGCCAGCGCGCCCGCGGGCGCGTCCACGAGGGCCAGCGACTGCCGCACCGGGACGACGCGGCGCAGCGCCGGGTTGACGGCGTGGCCGGGCACCGCGTCGCGGTCGGTGTCGGGGCCGACGGTGAAGTGCGGGCGCAGCCCCAGGGGCCGCAGCAGCACCGCGTCCACCGCCTCCCACCAGGACATGCCGGTGGCCACCTCGATGAGGTGGCCGACGAGGACGTAGCCGATGTTGGAGTAGGAGAAGCCCGCGCCCGGCCGGTGCAGCGGCGCCAGGTTCCGGCTCGCCTCCAGGGCGTGGCGGCGCAGCGAGGTGGTGCGGACGTCGTCCGGGTCGGAGGGCAGGCCGCCGGTGTGGCTGAGCAGGTGGCGCAGCGTCAGCGGGTGGTCCACGTCCGGCAGCGGCGCGTCGAGGTCGAGGTCGCCGTCGGAGACCAGGGCCATCGCGACGGTGGCGGTGAACGTCTTGGTGATCGAGCCGATCGGGACGGCCGCGTCGGCGGGCAGGCCGACCTCGGTCGTCCACAACTCGGCGCCGGGGCGGTGCACGGCGAGTTGCGCGCCGGGCACCAGGTGGTCGCGCGCGAGCCCCGCTAATCGTCTCGCGATGCGTTCGGTGTCCATCACAGGTCCTTAGGAAGAATGAGCCGATCGGCTGCGAACCAACGTTGACGGCCGTTCCGGGATCATCGCGACCGCCAAACGGAGCATTTGTCGAATAGAGATTCCCTGGTTTGTCCCGGCGTAACCGCACGTTCTCGGGACGATCTTCCGGGTTCACTCGAACGGACTGGTTTGGACTGGTCGGTTCCGTAATATCAC
This sequence comes from Saccharothrix australiensis, assembly GCF_003634935.1. Lineage (NCBI taxonomy): Bacteria > Bacillati > Actinomycetota > Actinomycetes > Pseudonocardiales > Pseudonocardiaceae > Saccharothrix > Saccharothrix australiensis. The sequence goes on along the minus strand of NZ_RBXO01000001.1, from coordinate 5,375,488 downwards.
CGATGTTTGCGAGCCTTTTTAGGGAGGCGTGGCGGGAAAACTGTCAACCGGTAATGCGGCCGGCCGCCGCGGTCGGAGGTCCATTTTTGGCGAGTGCGAAGAAATTTCGAAGAATCACCGCCGGCGGCCGTAACCCCGAGCCGTCGGCGTCGTTTGCCGGTTAGCCGGGCGTCCGCCGCGAGGCGACCCGCCGGTAGTGCCGGGCGGCGCGGGCGCGGTTGCCGCACGCGGGCGAGCACCATTCCCGGCGGGGGTGGTCCCGGACGAAGTAGAGCACGCAGCCCGGCGCGTGGCAGGCGCGCAGCAGCGCGCGGTCGGGACCGGTGAACAGCTCGACGGCCTCGGCGGCGATCCCGGCGAGGGCGCGGGCGGCGGGCGACGCGTCGCCGGCGGGGCGTCGGCGCGGCTCGCCGTCGACCAGGGCCAGTCGCGGCCGGCTGTCGGCGCGCCCGACCGCGTCGTTGACGTGCCCGACGGCCCGGTGCGGGTCTCGGTCGGCGGCGACGGGCCGGGTGTCGCCGGTCAGCTCGGCGGCCAGGTCGCGCAGGGCCCGGCGGAGCACGCGGAACGCGGCCAGGTCACGGGCGTCGGCCGGCGCGCCGAGCCACGCGGTCAGCTCCGCGGCGGTGGTGAGGTGGTCGCGCACGCCCGAGCGGTCCGCGCGGACCGTGTTCATCAGGCGGACGGGCCGCGGCTCGTCGGACGACACGGTCTAACGCTAACACGGGCTTGCATCCGTTAGACCGTTCTTCTAACGTCAAGGGCGTCGACCAACCGTTAGAAGAGGTGATCCCCTTGGGTGTCGCGACACCGGGTCCGGGGCCGGCCGCCCTCGTGCCGCCGTTCGACGAGGAGTCCGCCCGCCGCAAGGTCCGGGCCGCGCAGGACGCCTGGAACACGCGCGACCCGCTGCGCGTGGCGGCGGCCTACACGCCGGATTCGGTGTGGCGCAACAGGTCCGAGTTCATCACCGGCCGCGACGAGATCATCGCCTTCCTCACCCGCAAGTGGGCGCGCGAGCACCGGTACGTGCTGCGCAAGTCGCTGTGGGCGTGGGCGGGCGACCGGATCGCCGTGCGGTTCCAGTACGAGTGGCACGACGACGAGGGCCGGTGGTGGCGCAGCCACGGCAACGAGAACTGGGAGTTCGCGCCCGACGGGCTGATGCGGCGGCGCGAGGCGAGCATCGACGACGTCCCGATCACCGCCGCCGAGCGGCGCATCGACCCGGACGACGAGGGCGAGCTGCCACTGGCGTGAGCCGTCCGGCGTCGCACCGGCCCCGCCCGCCGTCCGGCGCGGCGTCAGTCCCGCTGCACCTTCTGGTGCAGGGACTCCATGCGCGCGTCCAGCTCGGCGGCGATGGCCGCCGTGCTGGTCAGCTCGTCCACGAAACCGGCGGGCACCTGGTCGTCGTACTTGTAGAACAGCTTGTGCTCCAGCGTCGCCCAGAAGTCCATCGCGATGGTGCGCAGCTGCACCTCCACCTTGACGTGCTCCACCCGGTCGGACAGGAAGACCGGGATGCGCACGATCAGGTGCAGGCTGCGGTAGCCGTTGGGCTTCGGCGCGGCGATGTAGTCCTTGGTCTTGAGGATCTCCACGTCGCTCTGCCGCGCCAGCATGTCGCGCACCCGGTACACGTCGGACACGAAGGGGCACACCACGCGCACGCCCGCCACGTCGTCGAGGTGCTCGGCGGCGAGCGCGAGGTCGGGGGCCAGCCCCTTGCGGCGCAGCTTGTCCAGGATGGCGTCCGGCCGCTTCACGCGCTGCGTGACGTGCTCGATGGGGTCGTGGCTGTGCACGAGGTCGAACTCCTCGCTGAGGATGCGGAGCTTGGTCATGAGCTCCTCGACCGCGAACTTGTAGACCACGAGGGACCGCCGCAGCAGGTCATCCGCGACGCCGATGTCCATGATCCCAGCGTACCCATGCGGTTAGAATCCGACCGTGGACACCCACTGGCACGTCGTTCTGCCGCCGCCGGTCGCCTGACGGGCGCACCCGCGGCTCCTCCCACGCACGCCGGCACCGCCGTGTGCGCCCGTTCGCGATCCCCGGAAAACCCCCGCGAACGGAGAACCCGTGTCATCTGTCGGAGTACGAGCACGTCCACGTTTCCTCCACGGCCCGCTGCCCATCCTGGCGGCGTGCGTCCTGTGGGGCACCACCGGCACCGTCAGCTCCCTGGCACCCGAGTCCGCGCCCGCCGCGGCGGTCGGCGCGGCCGGCCTGGTGGTCGGCGGCTGCCTGCTGCTGCTGACCGCGCGCGGCACGCGCGAAGTGGTCCGCACCGCCGACCGGCGGCTGCTCGCGCTGGGCGCGGTCGCCGTCGCCGGGTACGCGCTGGCGTTCTACCCGGCCGTGGCGCGCACCGGGGTGGCGGTCGCCACCACCGTGGCGCTGGCCACCGCGCCGGTCGTGCTGGGCGTCCGGGCCCGGCCGCTGGTCACGCTGACCGCCGTGGCGGGGTGCGCGCTGCTCGTGCTGGGCGGCGGCGAGGCGCGCGTCGACCTGGTCGGCGTGGCGGCGGCGCTGGTCGCGGGCCTGTCCTACGCCGCGTACTCGGTGATCTGCGCGCACCTGATCGGCCAGGGCCTGCCATCGCGGGCGGTGGTCGGCACGGTGTTCGGCGGGGCGTCCGCGCTCACCCTGCCGGTGCTGCTCGTGCTCGGCGTCGGGTGGCTGGGCACCGGGGCGGGCGTCGCGGTGGTGGCGCACCTGTCGGTGTTCACCACGTTCGTGGCCTACCTGCTGTTCGGCCGGGGCCTGCGGCACACGTCCGCCGCCGCGGCGACCACGTTGACGCTCGCGGAGCCGGCCGTGGCGGCGGTGCTCGGGGTGGTGGTGCTGCACGAGCGGCTGCCGCTCGTGTCGTGGTGCGGTATGGGCGTGCTGGCGGTCGCCCTGGCGGCGCTCGCGCGGTGAGCCGGGCGCGGGCGGCGTCGCCTCAGTCGCGACGCCGCTCGGCCGCGCCGCCCAGGCCGTAGAGGATGCGCTGGATCAGCTCGGGGTCGACGTCCGGCTCGTCGCCCAGCTGCTCGGCGGCGGGCGAGCGGCGCGGCTCGCGGCGCGGCAGGGGGACGGCGGAGGCGTTCATGCCCGACGGCAGGGTCAGCTCGCACCAGGCGAGGCGGCCCCCCGCGGTGAGGTCGACCAGCCCGGCCCGGCCGCCGGCCAGCTCCGGCGGCAGCGCGACGCGGTTGCCCTCGACCTCGACCACCAGGTGGCTGCCGCTGAGCCGCAGCCGGACCAGCAGGAGGTGGGGCAGGCGGCGGTCGGCCACGTCGACGGCCGCGCCGACCAGGCGGCGCGCGGTCTGCGCGGCCTCGTCCTGCATGGAGCGCAGCCGCCACTCGCCCAGGGAGAAGCGCACGAACAAGTCCGCGACGTTGACCGCGGTGGGCAGCGCGACGAGTCGAAGGTCGTCGACCTGTTCGGTCTGGGCGTTCACACCGGTCCTCCCTCGCCTGCGTCCGGCGCGTGCTGCGCCAGATGGTGCCATGAGTACAACCCCTGTCACCCACGTGGTCTACACCCCGAGAGCGGACCGTGTCCGGATCGAGTTCCGCTGCTTCAGGCGTACCGGGGGACTGCGGTCCCGGATCCTGATACGGGGGATAGGGGCTCATGGTTCACGGGCGGTCACGGCGGTGATCGAAAACTTACCGAAATGCGGCACGAGAGGGAATATCGGGGTGCACGATCCGGTGAACCACGCCACGGCGCGTGCTGCCGGTCGCGCGTGCCGTGGCGAGGGCGGGCCGGGTGGCGCGTTCGTGGTCCCGGACGCGCGAAAGGGGCCCGCCGGCGCGTCGCCGACAAGCCCCTTCGACGGTGTCGCTCAGGACTGGAGGGTGGCCTCGATCTCCAGCAGGATGGTGATCTTGTCGCCGACGGCCGCGCCCGCCGGGCCGCCGGTCACGCCGAAGTCCTTGCGGCTGATCTCGGTGCTGGCCGAGAAGCCCGCGACCTTGGAGCCCTCGGCCATGCCGTCGCCGAAGCCGTTCAGCTCCAGCTCCAGCGTCACCGGCTTGGTGACGCCGCGCAGGGTCAGCTGGCCGTCGACGAGGTAGCCCTCGCCGTGGGCGCGCACGCCGGTCGAGGTGAAGGTCAGCTCGGGGTGGTTCTCCACGTCGAGGAAGTCCTCGTTCTTGACGTGGGCGTCGCGCTGGGCGTTCTTGGTGTTGATCGACGCGGTCGCGATCTTCGCGGTGACCGTCGACTCCAGCGGGTTCTCCGCCGTGACGATCGTGCCCTCGAAGGTGTCGAAGTGGCCGCGGACCTTGGAGACGCCGAGGTGGCGGACCACGAAGGAAACGTCCGAGTGCACCGGGTCGATCGCCCACGTGCCCGCGAGGTAGCCGGGGATCTGCTCAGTCTGCGTGGTCATGGTGTCCTTCTGGTTTCGGTCTGGTTGAACTCTCAACTGAACATAGCGCATCCTGGTTGAAGGTTCAACAGAACCGTATGATGGGGGCATGAGCGACGTGCGGTGGCTGAGCGCCGATGAACAGCGGATATGGCGCGGCTTCATGGCCGCCGTGACGAAGTTCACCGAACACCTCGACCGGCAGATGCAGCGCGACTCCGGGATGCCGATGGCGTACTACGAGATCCTGGTCGCGCTCTCGGAGGCGCCCGGCCGTGCGCTGCGGATGAGCGAGCTGGCGGTCAACTGCCACTCGTCGCGCAGCCGGCTCTCCCACGCCGTGGCCAAGCTGGAGAAGGAGGGGCTGGTCGAGCGGCGGGCGTGCGCGTCGGACCGGCGCGGCTCCATCGCCCAGCTCACCGAGCGCGGGTTCGCCGCCCTGGACGCCGCCGCGCCCGGCCACGTGACGGCCGTGCGCGAGCACCTGTTCGACGTGCTGACGCCCGAGCAGCTGCGGTCGCTGCACGAGATCAGCCAGGCGGTGGACGGCGGCCTGCGGACGGAGTGCGCGCGGGTCCGCGCGGAGCTCGGCGACTTCTAGCTCCCCGCCGCGCCCGTCCACGGGGGACGCCGCGCCGCCCGCTCACCGCGCCGCGCCGCCCGCACACCCGCCCGCCGCACCACACCGGGCCGCGCCCCATCACACCGCGCTGCGCCACGTCACGCCACGCCGCCCGCGCCCGCTGCGCCGCGCATGCCCGCGCCCGCTCATCGCGCGCGGGTCCGCCGAGCGCCGCGACGACACCTCCGAACGGGGGTGGCGCGCCGGCTCCCGACGGCCGACGCTCGACCGATGGACTTCCGCGACGCCCGTGACTTCCTGCTGCGCCACGCGACCGACTACGCCACCGCCCGTGCCGGCTTCCGCTGGCCCGACCCCGTCGAGTTCAACTGGGCGCTGGACTGGTTCGACGAGGTCGCGCGGGGCGAGGACCGGACCGCGCTGTGGATCGTGGAGGAGGACGGCCGCGAGGGGCGCTGGTCGTTCGCCGAGCTGTCCCGCCGGTCGAACCAGGTGGCGAACTGGCTGCGCGACAACGGGGTGCGGCGCGGCGACCGGGTCGTGCTGATGCTGGGCAACCGGGTCGAGCTGTGGGAGGTGCTGCTGGCGGCGATGAAGCTCGGCGCGGTGGTCATCCCGGCGACCACCCTGCTCGGGCCGGCCGAACTGGTGGACCGCGTCGAGCGCGGCGCGGCGCGGCACGTGGTGGCGGGCGCGGCCGACACCGGGAAGTTCGCCGACGTGCCCGGCGGGTACACGCGCATCGCGGTCGGCCCGCCCGTGCCGGGCTGGCTCGACTACGCCCGGTCGCGGGACGCCGACGCCGACTTCGCCCCCGACGGCGTCACGCGGGCGTCGGACGCGCTGCTGCTGTACTTCACCTCGGGCACGACCGCCCGGCCCAAGCTGGTCGAGCACACGCACGCCTCCTACCCGATCGGCCACCTGTCCACGATGTACTGGATCGGGCTGGAACCGGGCGACGTGCACCTCAACATCTCGTCGCCGGGGTGGGCGAAGCACGCCTGGAGCAACGTCTTCGCGCCCTGGAACGCCGAGGCGACCGTGTTCGTCGTCAACTACGCGAGGTTCGACGCGGCGCGGCTGATGGCCGAGATGGACCGTTGCGGCGTGACGAGCTTCTGCGCGCCGCCGACGGTGTGGCGGATGCTGATCCAGGCCGACCTGACGGTGCTGCGCACGCCGCCGCGCAAGGTGGTCGGCGCGGGCGAGCCGCTCAACCCGGAGGTGATCGAGCGGGTCCGCGCGGCGTGGGGCGTGACCATCCGGGACGGTTTCGGCCAGACCGAGACCACCGTGCAGGTCGCGAACACGCCCGGCCAGCCGGTGAAGCCCGGCTCGATGGGCCGCCCCGCGCCCGGTTTCCCGGTGGTGCTGGTCGACCCGGTGACCGGGCGGCCGGGCGCGGAGGGCGAAATCTGCCTGGACCTGTCGGACCGCCCGCTGGGCCTGATGACGGGCTACCACGGCGACGCCGAGCGCACCGCCGAGGTGATGCGCGACGGCTACTACCACACGGGCGACATCGGCTCGGTGGACGAGGACGGGTACCTGACCTACGTCGGGCGCGCCGACGACGTGTTCAAGGCGTCGGACTACCGCATCTCGCCGTTCGAGCTGGAGAGCGTGCTGCTGGAGCACGAGGCGGTGGCGGAGGCGGCGGTCGTGCCGTCGCCGGACCCGGTCCGGCTGGCCGTGCCGAAGGCGTACGTCGTGCTCGCCGACGGTTTCGCGGCCGACGAGCGGACGGCGTTCGAGATCCTGCGGCACGCGCGGGAGCACCTCGCGCCGTACCGGAGGGTTCGCCGGCTGGAGTTCGCGGAGCTGCCGAAGACGGTCTCGGGCAAGATCCGCCGGGTCGAGCTGCGCGGCCGGGAGACGGGTGAGCGGAGGGCGGGGGAGTACCGGGAAGAGGACTTCCCCGCCCTGCGCGGCTGACGGGTCCGCGGCGGGTCGGCGCCCGGCCCGCCGCCGTCAGGACCCGGCCGCGCCCGCCCGCGCCGACACGGCCCGCTGCCACCACACCAGCGCGGGCGGCAGGACGAGTTCGACCCCGATGAAGAACACCAGCAGCCCGTGCGGCGGGCCCACCGCGAGCAGCGACACGATCCGGGCGACGCCACCCGCGAACACCGCCGCGCACGCGCCGCGCAGCGCCGCGGTCGCCCGGTCGACCCGCGGCGCGACCCACAGCAGCACCACGCCCAGCGCCAGCCACATGGTCGCGAAGAACCGGTAGTGGCTGTCCAGCGTCGGCGTGGCCGACGGGCTGCCCGGCAGCACGGCGGGGCCCACCACGACGTCCGCCAGGCCGGTGCCGACGACGAACAGCCCCAGCAGCACCAGCACGACCCGCAACGCCGTCACGCCGCCCTCGCCCCCTCGCGCGCGGTCAGCGCCAGGACGCCGATGACGACCAGCGCCCAGCCGCCCGTGGCGGGGAAGTACAGCACGACCAGCGGCACGCCCATGGCGAGCAGGTACCAGCCGAGCTGCGCGGGCAGCCGCCCGTTGTCGCGCACCGCCTTCCGCGTCAACGTGCCCAGCGCGAGCAGCGCGACGCCGCCCACCATGAACCAGACGGTCGCCTCGCGCGACCAGAAGTCCGCCGCGCCCTCGTCCACCACCGCGCGGAAGAACCCGTCGCGCGCGATCGCGGACCACGCGTTGGGCTGCGCGAACGCCCACAGGAAGTGCATCACCGCGGTGAAGACGAGCAACCTCGGCACCCAGTGCGGTCTCATGTCGTCCCCCGGTCGACCAGTCGCAGGGCGAGTGCGTAGACCTCCCGCAGGTCGGCCGCGCCCACCGGCGGCAGCACGTGGTCCGCGCCGACCAGCACGAGGTAGAGCAGCCGGGCCGTCGGCAGCGCGTCCTCCGCCGGCCCGATCGCCGCCCACAGCCCCGCCAGGTAGGCGATCCGCTCGCGGTCGACCCGCTCCTGCGCGGCCCGGACGTCGGCGTCCTGCAACGCCCACGCGCGCATGGCGGGCTCCAGCGGCGGCCGGTCCTCCCCGTCGGCCAGCACCAGCCGCATCAAGCGCTCGACCCGGTCGCGGGCGGTGCCGCCGCCCTGCTCGGCGCGCTCGATGTAGCCGGTGGTGCACTCGGCCTCGAAATGTGCGAGCAGGTCCTGCTTGAACCCGCCCATCCCCTTGAAGTGGTGGTAGAACGAGCCCTTCGTGACGCCGAGCCGCCCGCTCAGCCGCTCGACGGTCAGCGCGGGCGCGCCGTCCTCGGCCAGCACCCGCAACCCGACGTCCAACCAGTCCCGCCTGCTCACCACGCCCCGACCGTACCATACGGTATGGTATGGCCGTCGGGTGGCGCGCGTCACCCGGCGAGCGGGTGGACCGTCAGCGCACCCCGCGCGGCCGGAACTGGATGCTGATGCGCGGCCCGACGGACTTCGCGGTCTTGGGCACGGCGTGCTCCCACGTCCGCTGGCACGACCCGCCCATCACGACCAGGTCGCCGTGGCCCAGCGCGTACCGGACGGTCGCGCCGCCGCCGCGCGGGCGCAGCACGAGGGCGCGGGGCGTGCCGACCGACACGATCGCGACCATCGTGTCCTCGGCGCCGCCGCGGCCGATGGTGTCGCCGTGCCAGGCCACGCTGTCGCGGCCGTCGCGGTAGTAGCACAGCCCGGCGGTCCGGAACGGCTCGCCCAGCTCGTCGGCGTACCGGTCGCTGAGGGCGGCGCGGGCCTCGGCCAGCACGGGGTCGGGCAGCGCGGCGTCCTCGCCGTAGAAGCACAGCAGGCGCGGCACGGTCACCACGCGCTCGTACATCTGCCGGCGCTCGGCGCGCCACGGCACGTCCGCCGCCAGCCGCCGGAACAGCTCGTCCGCGCCCGTGAGCCAGCCGGGGAGCACGTCGATCCACGCGCCGTCGCCCAGCACGGTGCGGCGGACGCCGGTGAGCGGGCGCAGGCCGGGTGGCTCCGCGCCGTCGTCGAACAGCGACACCTGCATGGGTGCGGAGCCTAGCTCAGGTCGAACGCCTGTTCGACCGCAATGATCATTATTCCTTCAGTGTGGACTAAAGATCAGGCGTCGGGCTCGGGCTTGCGCCGTCGGCCGCCGGTGCGGACCTGCTTGGGCGGCTGCTCGACGGGCTCCGGCGCGACCGGCCTGCCGGGCTCGGCCTTCGTCGGCTGGTCGACGAGCAGGATGGCGGCCAGCTCGTCGTAGATCGGTGTGCTGCTCATGGGCGGACTCCTACCCCTTTCATGCGAAAGCTACACGCGCGTGCGGCGGGTGGGCGATCAGGGTCGGCGAACGGGCCGGCGCGGCCGTGACCTGCGCGAACGGGAGCGCGCGGCACCCGGCGCGGCCACGGGTCCGCCGCTCGCCCGGAACCGCTCGGCGGTCGGGTGCGCGCACGTCGACCGCCGGTGCGGGCGGTGCCGGGCGCGGCGGCGGCCCGGTGGTCGGCGGCCCGGTGGCGGCGGGTACGCGGGTGGCGGCGCGACCGGTGGCCGGGTCCGCGAACCGCTCGCCGACCGCGTCCGGGGTGCGCGTGGCCGGGCGGTCGCCGCTCCGCGCACGCCGTGGTCCCATGATCGAAGCCTACCCGTCGCCCCTGGACACGCGGTGATCGCGCGCACCTCCGGAGTGACCGGCGGGCGCGCGGGGTGGTAGACCTGCGGTGGGCCGGGGTCGCGGTCGTGGTGACCCGACGCACAGTTCCGTATTACTTCCGATAGACGGATGTCCTAGTATTCTGGGGGCAGTTCCGCGATGCCGAAGGAGTCGTCGTGTCCGACGCCAGCCCGCTGCACGTGCCCGAGCACCCCGTCCGGTTCGTCACCGCGGCCAGCCTGTTCGACGGCCACGACGCGGCCATCAACATCATGCGCCGCATCCTCCAGTCGCAGGGCGCGGAGGTCGTCCACCTCGGTCACAACCGGTCGGTGCGCGAGGTCGTCGCCGCGGCCGTGCAGGAGGACGTGCAGGGCATCGCGATCAGCGCCTACCAGGGCGGCCACGTCGAGTACTTCAGCTACCTGGTGGAGCTGCTGGCCGAGCGCGGCGCGGGGCACGTCAAGGTCTTCGGCGGCGGTGGCGGCGTCATCGTGCCGGAGGAGATCGAGCTGCTGCACTCGCGCGGGGTGGCCCGGATCTTCTCGCCCGCCGACGGGCAGGAGCTGGGCCTCGCGCGGATGATCAACTTCATGGTGGAGTCCTGCGACCGGGACCTGGCGGCGGTCGCGCCGTCGTCCTGGGACGGGCTCTTCACCGGGGCGGACGACGTGCTGGCGCGCGCGATCACGGCGATCGAGGCCGGGCGGCTGCCCGCCGACGTGCGCGAGCGGGTCGTCCGGGCCGCGCGCCCGGTGCCCGTGCTGGGCATCACCGGCACCGGCGGCTCGGGCAAGTCGTCGCTGACCGACGAGCTGGTCCGCCGCTTCCGGCTGGACCAGGAGGACAAGCTCCGCATCGCGGTGCTGGCCGTGGACCCGACCCGGCGGCGCGGCGGCGGCGCGCTGCTGGGCGACCGCATCCGGATGAACTGCCTGGACGGCGACCGGGTGTTCTTCCGGTCGCTGGCCACCCGCCGCGCGGGCAGCGAGGTGCCGGAGGGGCTGGGCGACGCGATCCTGGCGTGCAAGGCGGCCGGGTTCGACCTGATCGTGGTGGAGACGCCCGGCATCGGCCAGGGCGACGCGGCGATCGTGCCGTTCGTCGACCTCTCGCTGTACGTCATGACGCCGGAGTTCGGCGCGGCGTCGCAGCTGGAGAAGATCGACATGCTGGACTTCGCGGACGCGGTGGCGATCAACAAGTTCGAGCGCCGCGGCGCGGAGGACGCCCGCCGGGACGTGGCGCGCCAGCTGGTGCGCAACCGCGAGGCGTTCGGCGTGGCGTGGGAGGACATGCCGGTCTTCGGCACGAGCGCGGCGACGTTCAACGACGACGGCGTGACGGCGCTGTACCAGCACCTGCGCGGCGAGCTGGCGCGGCGGGGGCTGGAGCTGTCGCCGGGCGCGCTGGCGCCGGTGGCGGGCAAGGTGTCGACGTCGGCGTCGACGGTCGTGCCCGCGGCCAGGGCGCGGTACCTGGCGGAGATCGCGGAGACGGTGCGCGGCTACCACCGGGCGACGGAGACGCACGTCGACGCGGTGCGCCGGGTGGCGCACCTGCGCGCGGCGCGGGACGAGCTGGCGGCGGCCGGGCACGACACGGCCGCGGTCGCGGAGCTGCTGGCGGCGGCGGAGCGGCGCGTGGACGCCGGGTCGGCGGAGCTGCTGGCGGCGTGGCCGGGCGTGGTGGAGGACTACACCGGTGACGAGCTGGTGGTGCGGGTGCGGGACAAGGAGATCCACACCCGGTTGACGCGGGAGACGTTGTCGGGGAACAAGGTGCCGAGGGTGGCGCTGCCGAGGTTCGACGACGAGGGGACGCTGCTGCGGTTCCTGCGCAAGGAGAACCTGCCCGGTCACTTCCCGTACACGGCGGGGGTGTTCCCGTTCAAGCGGGACGGTGAGGACCCGGCCCGCATGTTCGCGGGCGAGGGTGACGCGTTCCGCACCAACCGGCGCTTCAAGTACCTGTCGAAGGGGTCGGAGGCGACCCGGCTGTCGACGGCGTTCGACTCGGTGACGCTGTACGGGCGGGACCCGGACACGCCGCCGGACGTCTACGGCAAGATCGGCACGTCCGGGGTGTCCATCGCGACGCTGGACGACATGAAGGCGCTCTACGACGGCTTCGACCTGACCGCGCCGACCACGTCGGTGTCGATGACGATCAACGGGCCCGCGCCGACGATCCTGGCGTTCTTCCTCAACACGGTGGTCGACCAGCGGATCGACGCGTTCCGCGCGGCCGAGGGCCGGGAGCCGACCGAGGCCGAGGCCGAGGAGCTGCGGGCGTGGGCGCTGGCGAACGTGCGCGGCACGGTGCAGGCCGACATCCTCAAGGAGGACCAGGGGCAGAACACCTGCATCTTCTCCACCGAGTTCTCGCTGCGGATGATGGCCGACATCCAGGAGTGGTTCATCCGGCGGAAGGTGCGCAACTTCTACTCGGTGTCGATCTCCGGCTACCACATCGCGGAGGCGGGTGCGAACCCGATCAGCCAGTTGGCGTTCACGCTGGCCAACGGGTTCACCTACGTCGAGTCGTACCTGGCGCGCGGGATGCACGTGGACGACTTCGCGCCGAACCTGTCGTTCTTCTTCTCCAACGGCATGGACGCCGAGTACAGCGTGATCGGCCGGGTGGCGCGGCGGATCTGGGCGGTGGCGATGCGGGAGCGCTACGGCGCGAACGAGCGGTCGCAGAAGTTCAAGTACCACGTGCAGACCTCCGGTCGGTCGCTGCACGCGCAGGAGATGGACTTCAACGACATCCGCACGACGCTCCAGGCGCTGTGCGCGCTGTACGACAACTGCAACTCGCTCCACACCAACGCCTACGACGAGGCGATCACGACGCCCACGGAGTCGTCGGTGCGGCGGGCGATGGCGATCCAGCTGATCATCAACAAGGAGTGGGGCCTGTCGGCGAACGAGAACCCGTTGCAGGGCTCGTTCATCATCGACGAGCTGACGGACCTGGTCGAAGAGGCCGTGCTGATGGAGTTCGACCGGTTGTCCGAGCGCGGCGGCGTGCTGGGCGCGATGGAGACCGGTTACCAGCGCGGTCGCATCCAGGACGAGTCGATGCTCTACGAGCAGCGCAAGCACGACGGTTCGCTGCCGTTGATCGGCGTGAACACGTTCCTGCCGGACAGCGGTGAGCGGGAGCACGTGACGATCGAGCTGGCGCGGGCGACCGAGGAGGAGAAGCGGTCGCAGGTGGAGCGGACGCAGGCGTTCGCGGCGGCGCACGCGGCGGAGGCGGAGCCGGCGCTGCGGCGGTTGAAGGAGGCCGCGCAGTCCGGGGAGAACGTGTTCGAGGTGCTGATGGACGCGGCTCGGGTGTGCACGCTGGGGCAGGTGACGGAGGCGTTCTTCGAGGTCGGCGGCCAGTACCGGCGCAACGTCTGACCTCTCGCGGCGGCGGGGGCCTGCCCGGACGGGGTGGGCCCTTGTCGGACTTCCCGCGTCGTCGCCCGGCCGGTGCGCCGGGTGACGCCGTGGCCGGCGGTCGGCGCTCGCACGGCGGGCGCGCGCGGTGCACCATGAGGGGGTGGGCGACCTCGGCGAGGCCGTCGTGCCACCGCGCTACGAGCCCGACCCGGGGCTCCGGGCGCTCGCGCGCAGGCTCGTCGCGCTGGCGTCGGCGGGTGTCCCGGCGCGGTGCGGCGTCTGGCCGGGGCTGGCCGACCCGGGGCCGTGGTCGTCGCGGCCGGCGGAGGTGACGCACGCCGTCGCGCGGCACTTCGCGGACGGCGAGGCCGCCGCGCTGCCGCGCTTCAACACCAGCCCGTCGCCGCTGACGCGGGTGTACGCGGCGGCGAGCCGCGGCAGGCTCGACGCGATCGGGCCCGACATGGCGGCGTTCCCGCGCGACCTCGCGTCGCCGCTGTGGTGGCGGGTGCTCGACCGCGTCCGCGGCGGGCCGGCGCCTGCCGAGCGGTCGGTCGCGGCCGACCTGCTGCTGCGCCTGGGCTACCAGCGGCACGCGGCGGAGGTGCTGGGCACGTCCCCGTTCCGGGGGTTCACCCCCGGCCTCGCGGTCCGGCAGCTCGCGGTGCTGCACTGGTCGCGCCCGTCGTCCGCCGAGGTGGAGGGCCTGGCGCTGGCCGGCGCCCGCGACGAGGGGCTCCCGGCGGGCGACCGGCACGCGCTGGCGCTGTTCGTGCTGGTCCGCAACGGTCGGCGCGGCGCGGCCACGGCGGTGCTGGACGAGGCCGCCGCCCTGGTCGCGCGGTTCCCGCCGGACGAGCCGCTGGCCGCGCAGGCGCACTACCGGGCGCTGGCGTTCGTGCCGTTCCTGCGGGGCGACCTCGCCGCGACGTGGGACCTGCTGGACCGGGCCGCGGCGAGCCAGCGCGCCGCCCGGCCGCGCACCGCGCTGGAACGCCTCGCGCACGACGACTACGCCTACCCCCTGCACGAGACCATCGCCCGCACCCACCTGAGGACCGGCGCGCCTGCCGAGGCGGTGGCGGCGACCGACGAGCTGGTGGCGCTCGACCCGAACGACCACCGGACGTGGGCGCTCCGGGGCGACGCGCTGCTGGCGGCGGGCCGCCTGGAGGAGGCGGTGCACGCGTTCGACCGGGGCGTCGCACTGGGCGGGGCAGGCGTGGCACGGGCGGCCTTCCACCGGGCCTGGGCACTGGACCAACTGGGCCGCCACACAGAGTCAACAGCCTCCCACCACCTGTGGCGCCAACTGGAGGGGTGACCCACCCCCACACCGCGAGCCCGCCTCCCACACCCCGCTACCGCTCCCGCGAGGCCAAGTCGGGCTCTCACGCCCCGCTACCCCCGCGCCGCGAGGCCGCGTCTGCTCTCACCTCGCTACCGCTCCCGCGCCGCGAGGCCGCCGTCGGGTTGTCGCGCCTCATTTCCCGTCGATCATGCTTTTCGATCGACGGGAAATCAGGCGCGATGGCCCGACCACAGGGCGGCCGAGCCCGCCGTCTGCGAAGCAGCGGCCATCCAACACAGCGGGAAATCAGGCGCGATGGCCCGACTTCAGGCGGCCGAGCCCGCCGTCTGCGGAGCAGCGGCAATCAAACACCTCGGACCCGGCAGTTACCCTCGTCTACCGTGAGCCGCTCGACGCACAGCACCACCTCGCACATCAAGCCTGGGGGAGAACGACCCGGTGACCGCTGAGATCCTGTACGGGGCCGACGACCTGACCCACCTCGAAGGTCTGGAAGCGGTTCGCAAGCGCCCCGGCATGTACATCGGGTCCACCGACAGCCGGGGGATCAACCACCTGTTCACGGAGGTGGTCGACAACTCCACCGACGAGGGCGTGGCCGGGCACGCCACGAAGATCGTGGTGACCCTGCACGCCGACGGCAGCGTCCAGGTCGACGACGACGGCCGGGGCATCCCCACGGGCGTCCACGCCAAGTCCGGCTTGTCCGGTGTCGAGCTGGTGCTGACCCGGCTGCACGCGGGCGGCAAGTTCGGCGGCTCCGGGTACAAGACGTCCGGCGGCCTGCACGGCGTCGGCGCGTCCGCCGTCAACGCCCTGTCCCACCGGTTCGACGTGGTGGTGATGCGCGAGGGCCGCAAGCACGAGATGTCGTTCGCGCACGGCGTGCCCGGCACGTTCGACGGGCCGGGCCCGAACGCGGCGTTCACCCGCGAGTCCGGCCTGCGCGTCACCGGCCGCACCAAGCGCACCGGCACCTCGATCCGCTACTGGCACGACGCCCGCTACTTCGAGAACGGCGCCGCGCTCGACGTCGAGGCGGTCCGCGCGAAGCTGCGCAACACGGCGTTCCTGGTGCCCGGCGTCACCTACGTGCTGCGCGACGCGACCGGCGAGGCGCCGACGGAGGAGACGTTCCACTACCCCGGCGGCCTGTCCGACATGGTCGACTTCCTCGCGCCGTCCGGCGAGAAGCCCGTCTCCGGCACGCTGCTGATCAACGGCACGGGCGTCTACCACGAGAACGCGGCCGACGAGAACGGCGTCATGCGGTCCAAGGTCGAGCGCCACGCCGAGGTCGAGATCGCGCTGCGCTGGGGCACCGGTTACGAGCGCGTCGTCGAGTGCTTCACGAACACGATCCGCAACGTCCACGGCGGCACGCACCGCCGCGGTTTCGAGCGGGCCGTCCTCAAGGCGGTGCAGGAGGCCATCGGCCGGACCCGCGGCCTGCTCAAGCCCAAGGAGGACCCGCCGACGCTGGAGGACGTGCTGGAGGGCATGACGGCGGTGGTGCACGTGCGCATCCCCGAGCCGCAGTTCACGTCCCAGACGAAGGACGAGCTGTCCACCGCCGGCATCACCAGGGTCGTCCTCGGCATCGTCGAGAAGCAGGTGCGGTCCTGGACCGAGGACCGCCGCACCAAGGCCGAGGCGAAGGTGGTGCTGCAGAAGGTCGTGGACGCCTCCCGCGTCCGCCTGACCCAGAAGCAGCAGAAGGACGCCGCCCGCCGGAAGACGGCGCTGGAGGGCGCGGCGATGCCCGCGAAGCTGGTCGACTGCCGCACGACCGGCGTGGCGCGCAGCGAGCTGTTCCTGGTGGAGGGCGACAGCGCGCTGGGCTCGGCCCGCATGGCGCGCGTCTCCGAGTACCAGGCGCTGCTCCCGCTGCGCGGCAAGATCCTGAACGTGCAGAAGGCGAGCCTCGCCGACACCCTGCGCAACGCCGAGATCGCGTCCATCGTGCAGGTGCTGGGCGCGGGCACCGGGCGCACGTTCGACCTCGCCGCCATGCGCTACGGCCGGGTGATCCTCATGGCGGACGCGGACGTCGACGGCTCGCACATCCGCACGCTGCTGATCACGCTGTTCGCCAAGTACATGCGGCCGGTGATCGAGGACGGCCGGCTGTACGCCGCGATGCCGCCGCTGCACAAGGTCGTGACCAAGGGCCGCAACGCCGAGACCCACTTCACGTTCACGCAGCGGCAGATGGAGCAGACCGTCGCGCGGCTGGAGAAGGCGGGCAGGACGGTCGTCAAGCCGGTGCCCCGGTTCAAGGGGCTCGGCGAGATGGACGCGGACGAGTTGTGGGAGACCACGATGAACCCCGCGACCCGGTCCGTCCGGCGCATCACCATGACCGACGCGGAGGCCGCGGAGGCCGCGTTGGAGCTGCTGATGGGTGAGAAGGTGGAGCCGCGCCGGGCGTGGCTCGTCGAGTCGGCCGTCCGGGTCGACCAGTCCGCGATCGACGTCTGACGCAGGAGAAACAGTGGCTCGCCGCAAGACCCCCACGACCAGGGTCGACCCGTCCGCCTTCGACCGCGCGGGCGCGCAGGTGTTCGACAACTCGCTGACCACGGAGATCGAGGACTCGTACCTGGAGTACGCCTACTCGGTCATCCACTCGCGCGCGCTGCCCGACGCGCGCGACGGCCTCAAGCCGGTGCACCGCCGCATCCTGTTCTCGATGAACGAGCAGGGCCACCGGCCGACCAGCCCGTACGTCAAGTCCTCCCGCGTGGTCGGCGACTGCTTCGTGCGCGGCGCGCTGGTGTCCACGCCCGAGGGCCTGCGCCCGATCGAGGCGATCGAGGTCGGCGACCGCGTGCTGGACGGCTCCGGCCGGCCGGTCCGGGTCGTGCAGGCGTACGAGAACCCGGTCTCCGAGCTGGTCCGCGTCACGTGGGCGGACGGCGACACCATGCTCGTCACGCCCGGCCAGCGGTTCCGCACCGACGACGGCGCGTGGACCGACGCCCGCGACCTCGTCGGCCGCCGCACCGTCGGCTTCGGCGCGGACCGGCACGCGACCCTGGTCGCGGACGGCGGCGACGTGGCCGCGTACGTCCTGGGCCTGGTCTCGGCGGTCGGTGAGGAGGTGGCCGGCCGGGTCCGCCTGGAGCTGGCGGCCACCGACCCGGTGGACACCGCGCACGGCTGGGCCATCGCGCGGGACGTGGCGGTCGAGCGCGACAAGCACGAGGGCGAGGACGGCGTGGACCGCCACGTGCTCGCGTTCGCGCCGCACGCCGACCTGGGCGCCGCGCTCCTCGGCACGCCGCCGTCCGTGCTGGCCGAGCGCGCCCGCTGGGCGCCGTTCCTGGCCGGCCTGTTCGACGCCGCCGGGCACGTGCGCGAGGGCCGGTCGATCGGGTTCGCCGACACCGGCGACGCGCTGTACGCGATGCTCGCCGACGCGGGCATCCGCGCCGAGCGGGCGCCCGACGGCCTGCGGGTCGCCGGTCGCCACGCGGCGGCCCTCGCCGCAGCCCTGCTGCGCTGGACGAAGACCGGCCACGACGAGCTGGTCGACGTCATCCGCGGCGCGCGCGCCGACGGGGCGCCCGACGGGCCGTCCCGGTGCGAGGTGGTCGCGGTCGAGCCGGCCGCGCCGGACACGACCTACGACATCCAGGTCGGCACCGAGGAACACGCGTTCGTGGTCGCGGGCCGGGTCGTGCACAACTGCATGGGCAAGTACCACCCGCACGGCGACACGGCGATCTACGACGCGATGGTCCGCCTGGCGCAGGACTTCTCGCTGAACACCCCGCTGGTCGACGGGCACGGCAACTTCGGTTCCCCGGACGACGGCCCGGCCGCGTCGCGGTACACGGAAGCCCGCATGTCGCCCGCCGCCATGCTGCTGGTCGGCGAGCTGGACGAGGAGACCGTCGACTTCCGCCCCAACTACGACGGTTCGCTCCAGGAGCCGTCGGTGCTGCCGGCGGCGTTCCCGAACCTGCTGGTCAACGGCACGTCGGGGATCGCGGTCGGCATGGCGACGAACATGATCCCGCACAACCTGGGCGAGGTCGTGGCCGCCGCGCGCTGGCTGGTGAACCACCCGGACGCGTCGCTGGACAAGCTGATGGAGTTCATCCCCGGCCCCGACCTGCCGACCGGCGGCGTGCTGCTGGGCCTGGACGAGGTGCGCAAGGCGTACGAGACCGGGCGCGGCGTGGTGCGGATGCGGGCCAAGGTGACGACCGGGCCGCTGGAGGGCAGCCGGGGCCGCCAGGCGATCACGGTGACCGAGCTGCCCTACGGCGTCGGGCCGGAGAAGATCATCGAGAAGATCACCGACGAGGTGACCAAGTCCAAGCGGCTGACCGGCATCGCCGACGTCAAGGACCTCACCGACCGCGAGAACGGCACGCGGGTCGTGATCGAGTGCAAGGTCGGGGTGAACCCGCAGGCGCTGCTGGCCGACCTGTACCGGTTGACGCCGATGGAGCAGTCGTTCGGCATCAACAACCTGGTGCTGGTCGAGGGGCAGCCGCGGACGCTGGGGCTCAAGGCGCTGCTGGAGGTGTTCCTGGCGCACCGGTACGAGGTGGTCACCCGGCGCACCCGGTACCGCCGCCGCAAGCGCGAGGACCGGCTGCACCTGGTCGAGGGCCTGCTGAAGGCACTGCTGGACATCGACAAGGTGATCAAGCTGATCCGGGGCAGCGAGCACGCGC
This sequence comes from Saccharothrix australiensis, assembly GCF_003634935.1. Lineage (NCBI taxonomy): Bacteria > Bacillati > Actinomycetota > Actinomycetes > Pseudonocardiales > Pseudonocardiaceae > Saccharothrix > Saccharothrix australiensis. Next base: position 5,356,549 of record NZ_RBXO01000001.1, on the reverse strand, counting down.
AGGCCGCCAAGGAGGGCCTGATGGCGAAGTTCGGGCTCTCCGCCGTCCAGGCCGCCTACATCCTGGACACGCCGCTGCGCCGCCTCACCCGCTACGACGCGATCGAGCTGGAGGCCGAGCAGGACAAGCTGCGCAAGGAGATCGCGGAGCTGTCGAAGATCCTCGACGACGAGCGCGAGCTGCGGAAGGTCGTGTCGGGCGAGCTGGCGAAGGTCGCCAAGGACCTCGGCCAGGAACGCCGGACCGTGCTGCTCGACGGCGACCTGAAGGAGGTGCTGGCCGCGTCGAGGCCCGCCGGGCCGCTGGAGGTCGCCGACGACCCGTGCCAGGTGGTGCTGTCGGCGACCGGGTTGGTGGCGCGGACGGCGGCGGAGTCGGAGGAGGCGTCCGAGGCGCGGCGGCGCAACGGCCGGGCCAAGCACGACGCGGTGGCGGCGGTCGTGCACACCACGGCGCGCGGGCAGGTGCTGCTGGTGACGAACCGGGGGCGGGCGGTCAAGACCGACGTGCTGCCGCTGCCGGTGCTGCCCGAGCAGAGCGGCACGGTGTCGCTCAGCGGCGGCATGGCGGCCGGCGAGCTGGTGGACCTCGCGCCGGGCGAGCGGGTGGTCGGCATCGCGCCGCTGTCCGACACCGGCTCGCCCGGCCTGGCGCTGGGCACCCGGCAGGGCGTGGTGAAGGTGTGCGCGCCGGAGTGGCCGGTGCGGTCGGACGAGTTCGAGGTGATCTCCCTCAAGGAGGGTGACGAGGTCGTCGGCGCGACGTGGCTGGGCAGCGCGGAGGAGACGCTGGTGTTCGTGTCGTCCGAGGCTTCGCTGCTGCGCTACAGCGCCGGGCTGGTGCGCCCGCAGGGCCTGCGGGGCGGTGGCATGGCGGGGATCAACCTGCCCGCCGGCGCACGGGTGGTGTTCTTCGGCGCGGTGCGCACCGACGACGACGAGCACGGTGCGCCGATGGTGGTCACCTCGACGGGGCAAAGCGTGAAGGTGACGCCGTTCGCGGAGTACCCGGCGAAGGGCCGGGCGACCGGCGGCGTGCGGGCGCACCGCTTCCTGAAGGGCGAGAGCGGTCTGGCGCTGGCGTGGGTGGGTCCGCGGCCGGCGGGTGCGGCGGACAACGGCGCGCCGGTGGAACTGCCCGCGGTCGACCAGCGCCGCGACGGCTCGGGCCACGCCCACCCCGGCCCGGACGTGGTGGGGCACCTCGTCGAACGGGGCTGACGGCAGCGCGGGACTGCCCGGCGCGGGGCTCGGCCGCGCCGGGCCCGTGCTGTTCCGGTCCGTGCTGTTCCGGTCCGTGCTGTTCCGGCCCGTGCTCTTCCGCTCTGTGCTGCTCGGCTCTGCGCTGCTCGGGTCCGTGCTGTTCCGGTCGTGCTGCTCGCGTCTGTGCTGCTCGGGGTCCGTGTGGGCCCGGACGCCGCTGATCGCGTCGCGCACCGAGTCCGCCAGGACCACTCATCACCGCCGAGAAACCACGCTCACCCGCCGTCCCGGCCAACCGCCGTTCACCAACCCGTTCAGGACAGCGGCCGCCCCCGCGCTGCCGCTCCCACCGGTGCCCGCCCTTCGCGAACTCGTCGAACGCCGCCGCAACACGCCGCCGCAACACGCCGCCTGAACCCGCGCGCGGACGAGTCCGCCGACTTCTGCCCGCCCGTCCCCCGGCACGCGGAAGCGTTGCGGGAGGCCGGTTTCCGCTCGGTCGAGGTGGTGTGGCGGCGGGGTGCGTGCGCGGTGGTGGTCGCCCGGATTGGGGCTTGATAACGACAGTCATATTCAGTAAGTATGTCACTTCACCCGCACGAGTGAAGGGCACACATGATCACCGCAGGATTGGCCTCGGTCACCTTCCGGGACGCCCCGGTCGAACAGGTCGTCGGGCTGGCCGCCGACGCCGGGCTGGGGGTGGTCGAGTGGGGCGGTGACCGCCACGTGCCGCCGGGCGACCTGGCCGGCGCGGCCCGCGCCGCCCGGCTGTGCCACGACCGCGGCCTGGCCGTCGGCACGTACGGCTCGTACTACAAGCCCGGCGACAGCGACCCGGCCGACTTCGCGCCCGTCCTGGACACGGCGGAAGCCCTGGGCGCGCCCCGCGTCCGGGTGTGGGCGGGCGTGCGCGGCTCGGCCGAGGTCGGGCCGGCCGAGCGCGCCGCGATCACCGGCGACCTGCGGCGCTGCGCCGACCTGGCCGCCGGGCGCGGCATCGCGGTCACCGCCGAGCACCACGTCTCGTCGCTCACCGACGACCTGGCGTCGGCCGTGCGGCTGCTCGACGAGGTCGACCTGGTAGCGCACTGGCAGCCGCGCGAGTCGCCGGACGTCCGGGAGTGCGTCGCCGAGGTCACCGCCCTGCTGCCGAGGCTGGCCGCCGTGCACGCGTTCTCCTGGGGCGCGGACGGCTTCACCGAGCGGCTGCCGCTCGACGCGCGCGAAGACCTGTGGCGACCGCTGCTGGCCCTGCTCGCCGGGGACGGGCGGGACCGCCAGGTGCTGCTGGAGTTCGTGCCCGACGACTCGCCCGAGGCGTTCCGCCGCGACGCCGCCACCCTGCTGACCTGGCTGGAGGACGCCCGATGAGGACGCTCGCGCTGGTCGCCGCCGCCGCTGTCGCCGCCTGCGCCGCGGCCTGCAACACCGCCCCCGCCGAGGAGACGCCCTCGGCCACGCCGATCGTGCGCACCGCCGCCCCGCTGGAGCCGGCGCTGAGCGTCACCGACCCGCGCGGCGCGCGGATCACCCTCCCCGAGCCCGCCGAGCGGATCGTCTGCCTCAACGGCCTGTGCGACGACCTGGTGGCCGACCTGGGCCTGACCCCGGTGGGCACCAGCAACGCCGCCCTGATCACGCACCCCGCCCTGCTCGGCGCGGCGGGCGAGGCCGTGCCGGTCGTGCCGGGCACGTTCGGCGGCGAGGACGTGGAGGCCATCGCCGGCTTCCGGCCCGACCTGGTCATCGGGCTGCCGGGCGTGCACGACGCGCTGCGGCCCGCCATCGAGAAGTTCGCCCCGCTGTGGACGGCCGAGCCCGCCACGTGGGAGGAGTCCGTCGGCTACCTGCGCGCGCTCGGCGCGCTGACCGGACGCACCGACCAGGCGGTGCGGGCGGAGGAGAGGTTCCGCGCGCACCTGGCCGACGCGGTCGGGAAGACCCACGCCAACGGCCAGTCGGCGCGCAAGGTGCTGTTGATGTACGGCAGCGTGGACTCCATCGGCGTCGACACGACGGCCTCGCTCAAGGGCCACCTGCTGGGGCAGCTGTTCGGCTACCCGTTCCCCGCCAAGGGTTCCGACGTCGACACGGCCAACAACTACAGCGTCGAGGAGCTGCTCGCCAAGCAGCCGGACGTCATCTTCGTGTACTCGCTGCTGTTCGCCGCCGAGGACCGGACGTTGAGCAGCCGGCTCGCGGACAACCCGGTGTGGCGGCAGATCCCGGCCGTGCAGCAGCAGCGCGTGCACGAGATGCACGCCAAGCTGTGGGGCTCGGGCCGCGGTCTGCGCAGCCTGACGGCGGTCGTGGACGAGGCCGTGGCGAAGGTGCCCGCTTGAGGCTGCTCGCCGCCGCCGCCGTGGCGGCGGTGCTCGGGTCGTTGCTGCTCGGCGAGCCGGTCGTGCTGTTCACGGGCACGGAACTCGAACAGGTCGTGGTGTGGCAGCTGCGCGCGCCCCGGCTGCTGCTGGGCGCGGTCGCCGGCGCGTGCCTGGGCACGGCGGGCCTGCTGCTGCAGGAGTCGCTGCGCAACCCGCTGGCCGTGCCCGAGCTGCTCGGCGTGTCCAGCGGCGCGTCCGCCGCGGTGGGCGTGTGCGTCGCGTCCGGGGTCGCGCTGCCCGGCGCGCCGCTCACGCCCGCGCTGCTCGGCGCGGCGGCGGGCGGCGCGCTGACCCTGCTCGCGGTGCGCGGCGCGACCGGGCCGGCGGCGGTGCTGCTGATCGGCGCGGCCGTCGGCTCGGCCTGCCAGGCGGTGCTGCTCGCGGCCACGGCGGTGACGGACTCGCGGGAGCAGGGCGTGCTGGTGCGCTACCTGCTGGGCTCGTTGACCGGCACGACGTGGGAGACGCTCGTCCCGGTCGGCGTCGGCGTGCTGCTGGCGGTGCCCGCGGTGGTGCTCGTGCTGCCGCGGGTGCGGGTGCTGCGGCTGGGCGACGACGAGGCGCTGTCGGCGGGGCTGCGGCCGGCGCGGGTGCGGCTGGCCGTGCTCGGCGTGGCGTCGCTGCTGGTGGCCGTCGTGGTCGGGCCGGCGGGTCCGGTGGCGTGGGTCGGCTTCTTCGCGCCCCGGCTGGCGGCGCGGATCGGGCGGCCCTCGGCGGGGACGACCGCGCTGCTGGGCGCGCTGGTCGTCGTGGTCGCGGACCTGGTGGCGCGCACCGCGCTGTACCCGGTGGAGCTGCCGGTCGGCGGGTTGACGGCGTTGGCGGCGGTCGCGGTCGGCTTGCTGGTGCGGAGGCGCGCGTGAGGGCGGGGTGGCGGCTGTGCGCGTTGGCGCTGCTGGTCCTGCTGTGCGCGGCGGCGCAGGTCAGCGTCGGTTCGACCGGTGCGACGCTGGGCGCGTTGTTCGGCGACGACGCCCACGCGCGGACGGTGGTGCTGGAGCTGCGTGCGCCGCGCGTGCTGGTCGGCCTGTGCGCGGGCGCGTGCCTGGGGGTGGCCGGCGCGCTGCTCCAGTCCGCGATCCGCAACCAGCTCGCGTCGCCGGAGATCACCGGGGTCGGCTCGGGCGCGGTGCTGGGCGCGGTGGTCGCGTCCGTCGTCGGCGGCGTGGCCGCGCAGCCGCTGCCGATGGCCGGCGCGGCGCTGGTCGGCGGCGTGCTGGGCGGTGGGGTGCTGTGGCTGCTCGCGGGCGTCTCCGGCGACGTGGCGGTGCGCGGCGTGGTCGTGTCGGCGGTGCTGGTGGGCACCACGCTCGTGCTGCTCACGGCGCGTCCGCAGCTGGCGGGCGCGGTGTCGCGGTGGCTGCTCGGCTCGCTGGTCGGCCGCACCTGGGAGCACCTGGCGCCGCTGTGGCCGGTCGCGCTGCTGGCGGTGGTGGCCGCGACGCTGCTCGGCGGCGTGCTCGACGTGCTGGCGGTGGACGACGACCACGCCCACGCCGTCGGCCTGGCGGTCGTGCCGTGGCGCAGCGCGGTGCTGCTGCTGGCGGCGCTGGCCACGTCCGGGGCGGTCGCGGCGGTGGGCGCGACGGCGTTCGTCGGCCTGCTCGCGCCGCACCTCGCGCGTCGCCTGGTCGGCGTGGCGCACCGGCACGCGGTGCCGGCCGCCGCGCTGACCGGGGCCGCGGCCGTCGCGGCGGCGGACGCGGTCGGGCAGCTCGTCCACGTGCCCGCCGGCGCCATCACCGCGCTGCTGGGCGCGGGCGTGCTGGTGCTGGTGGCGAGGAGAACCGGGGGGATGGGATGACACCGCATGGGATGACACCCCAAGGAATGACACCGCATCGGATGACACCACTGCGCGCCGAAGGGGTGCGCGTGCGGTTCGGCGGGCGCACCGTCCTCGACGGCGTCGACCTGGCGGTGCGGGCGGGGGAGTGGGTGAGCCTGCTCGGGCAGAACGGCAGCGGCAAGACGACGCTGCTGCGCGTGCTGGCCGGCCTGCTGCGGCCGGCGGAGGGCGGCGTCCGGCTGGACGGCGTGCCGATGGCGGGCCTGCCGCGCCGCCGGATCGCGCGCCGGATCGCGCTGCTGCCGCAGGCGACGCCGTACGTGCAGGGCCTGACCGTCCGCCAGTTCGTGCGCCAGGGCCGGTACGCCGCACGGGGCCCGCTGGGGATGCTCGGCGACACCGACGACGCGCCGGTGCGCGACGCGTTGCGCGACACCGGGGTCGCCGAGTGGGCGGACACGCCGGTGGAACGGCTCTCCGGCGGTCAGCGGCAGCGCGTCCGGCTGGCCCTGGCGCTCGCGCAGGACGCGCCGGTGCTCCTGCTCGACGAACCCACCACCTACCTGGACATCCGCCACCAGTTCGACGTGCTCGACCTGGTGCGGGCGCTGCAACGGGACCGGGGGCTGACCGTGGTGTCGGTGCTGCACGACCTGAGCCAGGCCGCGCGCTACTCGGACCGCGTCGTGGCGCTGCGCGACGGGGTGGTGCACGCCGACGGCCCGCCGGCCGACGTGGTGGACGCCGCGCTGCTGCGCGACGTCTACGGGGTGGCGGGCCAGGTGCTGTGGATCACTACCAACGGGGTATTGAAAATGGTTGTCGTTCCAGATTAGGTTGGTGGTGGTCGATCCGACCGACGCCGCACAACCAGAGAGGAGACGTCCCGTGGACCAGGTCTTCGTGAACGTCGAGGCCGAGCGCGAACTGCCGCACAACTCCGCCAGCCACAGCAACGCGCTGGTGGAGAACCCGTTCGACGGCGACGACGAGTGACCCGGTCCGGGGCCGCCGCACCGGCGGCCCCGGACCCCTCGCCGGAACCCCGAACCCCGACCAGGAGGCGCGCGTGGAGACCCTGAAGCCCGGAACGGCGCTGTTCACCGGACCGGCCGGCGCGGCGCTGCGGGACGCGGCGGGCGAGCTGTTCACCGTCGCCCTGCCCGACGCGGCCCTCGGCGGCGTCCGCGCGGCGCTCACCGCGACCGGCGCGCCGACCCCGCCCGAACTGGCCGCGTTCGAGCACGCCGGCCACCTCGGCGGGCGCGCCCGCTGGCCCGCCGACCGACGCGCGGTCGCGGTGCTGGCCGACCGCGGCGGCGAGTTCGCCGACGCGCTGCGCCGGGCGGGCGCGGACCCCGTCGCGCTGGCGCCCGACGCCGACCTCGACACCGTGCTGGCCGCGCGGCCGGCGGCGGTGTGCGCGTGGCACGACGGACCCGCGCCCGAGCGGTGGCTGGCGCTCGACGCCCTCGCCGACCACGGCGTCGGCTGGCAGCGCGTCAGCCGCGAGGGCAGGCACGTGGTGCTGGAGCCGACCGGCGTGTCCCACCGGGACGTGCGCGCCCGCCGGCTCGCCGCCGCCGGCTCCGGGCACCGGCACCTGCGGGCGTACTGGGCGGGCCGCGACGCGGTGCTCGGCGACGAGGCGCCCGACCCGGCCGAGCTGCTCCTGGTCGCGGCGCTCGCGGCCAAGGACCTCGCGCGCTGGGCCACCGGCGCGACCGCGACCGCCAACTCGCTCACCCCCGCCGCCGTCCCGGCCCACCGCCGGCTGCGCGTGCTCGACCTCGACACCGGCGCGCTCGCCGACCACCCGGTGCTGCCGGTGCCCGCCAGTGCGCCGTGACTTCACCGTGGCGGGGCTCGCGCACACCCTCGTCACGGCCGACCGCGACGCGCCGCTGGTGCTGATCCGCACCCCCTACGGCCGCCACCACCACCTCGCCGAGGCCGAGGGCTGGGCCCGGCGCGGGTTTTCCTGCGCGGTGGGCGACGTGCGCGGCAGGCACGGCTCGACCGGCGTCTTCCGGCCCTACCGGCGCGAGGGCGACGACGGGGCCGCCGTGGTGGACGCGCTGCGGCGGCTCGGCTTCGACCGGATCATCGCGGCGGGTTCCTCCTACGCCGCGCACTGCGCGGTGACCGCCGCCATCGCCCGGCCGGACGCGGTGGTCGGCGTGCTGGCGGCCGTGCCCGCGCTGGGCCTGGGCGAGACCGCCCGCGAACCCGGCGGCGCGGCCCGGCTCGCGTGCCGCGTCGGCTGGTGGGGCGAGCACGCGGCGACCGCCGTGTCCACCGACCTCACCCGCACGCCGGTGGTCGACCTCGTGCGCGGCTGGGACGACCTGTGGCGCGCGCCGGAGCGCACCGAGGAGCTGTGGCGGGCGCTGCCCCGGCTCACCATGCCGCTGCTCGCCGTCGGCGGCCTGCGCGACCCGTTCGCCGCCGACACCGAGCGCCTCGCCCGCCACTGGGGCGGGCCGACCAGGCTCGTCCTGGGACCGTGGGCGCACGAGCTGGACGCCCGCGCGCCCGGAGCCGCGCTGGCCGGCCGCCGCGTCGGCGCGCTCTACACCGCCTGGGCCCGCGCGCTCGGACGCCTCCGCGGCGACCGGGCGTTCCACGTCGCCGGCGGCTGGCGCCGCCACGCGGCGAGCGGCACGCACGTCGAGCCGGGAGCCGTCGAGCCCGGAACCGTCGAGCCGGGAGCCGTCGAGCTGGAGGTCGTCGAGGGCGGGTTCCACGCCGACCCGGAGCACCCCTTCCGATCGGTGCCGGTGGGCGCGCCCGTCACCGGCGGCCCCTGCGCCGTCCTGCGCACACCGCCCCTGCCGGCGGGCGAGCTGCGCGGCGGGACGACGGTGACGTTGCACGCCTCGGCCGACGCGCCGGACGCGGACTGGGTCGTGCGCCTGTCGCTCGACGGGGTCCACCTCGCGCACGGCGTCACCCGCCGGTCGCACCGGCCGGGCGAGCCGGGGACCGTCACGGTGGAGCTGCCGCCGATCGGCGTGCCCGTCGCGGAGGGCGCACGATTGCGCGTCGAGGTCGCCGGCCACCACTGGCCGCGCCACGCCCGCAACCCGCACACGGGGGAGGACCCGGTCCGGGCGCGGGAGCTGCGCCCCAGTCGCCGGGAGGTCCACCGCGCGCTGGCCCGCATCCCCTGGCACGTCGCGGGATCGGGCGCGCTGCCCGCCGCCGCGCTGCCCGAGGAGGTCGCGTCGTGACCGCGCGGCCGCGCGCCGGGGCCGCCGGGGTGCCAGGGCCGCCGAGGTGTCAGGGCCGCCGGGGTGCCAGGGCCGCCGGTCGCCGCCAGGGTGTCAGGGCTGCCGGTGGCAGCCGGCGCGTCGGGTTCGCCGATGGCCGCCGGCCGCGCCGCGTGCGAGAGCCGCGCACCGGGGAGGCCCCGGTTCGGGCCCGGCCATCGCGTCCCGGCCACCGACACGCCCACCACTTCCGCGCCCACCACTTCCGCGCCCACCACTTCCGCGCCCACCACTTCCGCGCCAACTACTTCCGCGTCCACCTCCGCGCCAACCACCTCCGCGCCAACCGCGCCCACACCCGCATCCCCCGGCACAGCGGGCGACCGCCCGCCGCCCTACCCGAGGAGAACGCATCGTGATCGCGCCGCTGCTGGTGGACCCGCTGACCGGGATCGTGCGCAGGCTCGTCGACGTCGCGCCGGTGCCCGGCGTGCCGCGCCGCTACCGCGCCGTCACCGCCGAGGTGGCCGACGCCCGGCGGCTCGGCGCGTGGCCGGCCGACCGGGTCAGCCTGGGCACGACGTTCGGCGACGTCGACGCGGCCCGCGCCGCCGCCGTCGGCGAGGCGGTGGAGCGCTACTGCGGCAACCGCGTCCCGCCCGGCCTGCGCACCGCCACCGCCGCCGAGCTGGTCGCCGAGGGCGTCCGCCACTTCGGGCCGGCGGACCTGCCGTTCTTCGCGCCCTGGCAGTACGCCGCCGAGGGGTTCCCGTACCGGCCGTTCACCGAAGACCTGACGATCGCGTGGGTGGAGGGCGAGGAGGCGGGCGAACCGTGCCTCCTGCCCGCCTCGTGGGTCTACCTCAACTACCACTCGGGCCGCCGCCGGACCGAACCGCGGCTGCACCACCTCAACTACGCGGGCATCGCCACCGGCGTCGACGCCGAGGACGCGTTCACCCGCGCGCTGCTGGAACTGGTGGAGCGCGACGCGCTGGAGCGCTGGTGGCACCTGGGCGCGCCGACCACCGGCATCCCGGTGGAGGACGTGCCCGGCCTGGCCGCCGAGCTGGCCGGGTGCCCGCTGGACGTCCACCTGGTCGAGCTGCCCACCGAGCACCCGGTCGCCTGCGTGGCGGCGGTCGTGGTGGACCGCGCCACCGGCATCGTCGCGGGCGGGGGAGCGGCGCGGTTCGACCCGGTGGAGGCGTGCACGAAGGCCGTGCTGGAGGCCGTCCACACCTGGATCTTCACGCAGGGGCTGCTGGACCCGGACGGCTGGGTGTTCCGCGCCGTCGAGGCGGGCGTCCTCGCCGAGGGGCTCTACCTGCCGCACCGCGCCGACCGCCGGTACCGCGACGACGCGGGCGCGGGCTACGCGCGCGTGCGCGACCTCGGCGCGCAGGTCCAGGTCTGGCTCGACCCGCGCGTGCAGGCGGAGCTGCTGCACCGCTTCACCAGACCGGAGCGCACCGCGACAGTCCACGCGGGAGGGAATCCCGCCGCCCTGCGGGAGAGCCTGGCGGGCAACCGGATCGCGACCGTCGACCTCACCACCGACGACGTCGCGGAGGCGGGCCTGCGGGTGGTGCGGGTGTGCGCGACGGGGTTGGTGCCCAACGCGCCCGCCGCGTTCCGCTACCTCGGGCTGCCCCGCTGGGGCGACACCGGCTCGCTGCTCCTCGACCCGCCGCCGTTCCTGTGATCCCGCTGCCGCCGCCGGCGGAACCGGCGACGACGCTCGTGGCCGCGCTGCGGTCCCGCCGGTCGCGCTACTCCTACGGGCCGCTGAGCCGGCAGGACCTCGGCACCCTGCTCGGCCTGGCGGTGGGCGTGCAGCGGCACGTCCCGCCGCACGTGCTCGGCATGAACCCGACGGCGGGCGGCCTGCCGTCGCTGGCCGTCCACGTCGTCGTGGACGGCGAGGTCTTCGAGTACCTGCGCGAGCCGCACGCCCTGTGCCGCACCGGGACCGCCGACCTGGCGGGCGTGTTCGCGCAGGACGGGTTCGCCGAGCGCGCCCGCGCCGCGGTCGTCCTGACCGGACGGATGGGGCCGGGGCTCGCGAAATACGGTCCCCGGCATTACCGCACCGTCCACCTGGACGCGGGCGTCGCGGTGCAGAACCTCTACCTCGTGGCCACCGCGGTCGGCCTGCGCTGCTGCGCGGTCGCCGGTTTCGCGGACGACGCGGTGAAAGCCCTTGTCAGGGGCGGGGAAGAGGACGTGCCGCTCGCGTTGTTCGTCGTCGGCGGCACGCCGAGACCGGTGCCCGCACCCGAAAAGTAGGCGGCAGGCCATTCCCCCCGGCCCCGTCCGCGCAATACCGTTGTCCCGCGCAGCAAGGGGGAGTTGCCACATGGACACAGCGAGGACGGACACCTTCGCCGGGGCGTTGCGCGCCGCCATCGCCGAGCGCGGGCTGGGCCTGGAACGCATCCGCGAACACCTGGCGCAGCAGGGCGTGAAGGTCAGCCTGGCGACCCTGAGCTACTGGCAGTCGGGCCGCAGCCGACCGGAGCGACGCTCGTCCCTGGCCGCGATCGGCCACCTGGAGGAGATCCTGGCGCTGCCCACCGGGTACCTGGTCGGCCTGCTCGGGCCGCCCCGGCCGCGCGGCCGGTGGCTCAAGCGCGCTCCGGACCGGACGGTGCCGATCAGCGCGCTGTGGTCGGACCCGGACCAGGTCGAGTGGGCGTTCCGGCAGGTCGACACCAGCAGCGACGAGCGGCTGACCCGCCTGAGCCAGCACGACTTCGTCACCGTGGGGCCCGAGCGGGGCGAGCGCAGCATCCGGTCCAGGCACGTGCTGCGGGCGGACGCCGACGGCGCGGACCGCTGGGTGGTCCTCGCGCACGTCGACGAGCCGGCTCGGCACCTGCCGGTACTGGCACCGCTGCGGCACTGCTCGCTCGGCCGGCTGGTCACGCACCCCGCCGCCGGCCTGGTGGTGGCGGAGCTGCTGTTCGACCGGGCGCTGCGCCAGGGCGACAGCATCGTCATCGAGCACGAGCTGGTGAGCCGCCCGCCGTACCCGCCCGCGCTGGCCTGCGGGCGCAAGTTCCGGCTGCCGGTGCGGGAGTACGTGCTGGAGATCGCGTTCGACCCGCTGGCGCGCCCCGTCGACTGCGTGCAGTACCGGCAGGTCGGCGGCACGGAGGTCGCCCACCCGGTGGAGGTGGACGCGGGCGGCTCGCTGCTGGGCGTGGCGCTCGACTTCGGACCGGGCAGCTACGGGTTCCGCTGGAACTGGCCTAATCCGCGGTAGCGGACCGCGCGGCGCGGCGCAGCGTCGGGGTCGCCCAGGCCAGGACGACCCCGGCCAGCAGCACGGCCACACCCGCGGCGAGCCCGGCCCGAGGTCCGGCGAGCACGGCCGCCGCGCCGGCCAGCGCCGCGCCCGCGGGCTGCCCGAGGCCCCACGACAGCATCCGGGCCGTGGTGTTGACCCGCGACTGGAGTTCCTGCGGGCAGATCCGCTGGCGGTAGGTGATCGCGTTCAGCACCACGGTCGAGTGCGCGGCGCCCCAGGCGATCGCGGCGGCGCACGCGAGCACCCAGTGGGTGCTCAGCAGCGCGCCGACGCCGCACAGCAGGCACACCGGCAGCGCGCCCAGCGCCAGCCGCGCGCCGCCCCACCGCCCGGTCAGCGCGGGCAGCAGGCGCGACGCGAGCAGCGCGCCGACGCCCCAGCAGCTGAACAGGGCCGCCAGCCGCGCGTCGCCGGACGGCGCGACGCCGAGCACGCCGTCCGCCCACGGCACCAGCATGGCGACCCACGCGCCCGCCGCCGCCGAGTGCGTCGCGCCGACCAGCGTCAGGGTGCGGACGATGGGCTGCCGCCAGAGGAACCGCAGCCCGGAGCCGATGTCGCCGACCAGCGTGGTCGCGTCGGCGCGCGGTGTGGACAGTGCGCCGTGGATCGACCGGATCAGCATGGCCGAACCGGCGGCGGTGACCGCGTTGACCGCGAGCAGGTCGGCCGGCGCCGCGGTGGCCACGAGCAGCCCGGCCACGGCCGGCACGACCAGCTCGACGACGGTCGACCGGCCGAACAGCCTGGCGTACGCGGCGGTGAGCTTGTCCTTGCCCACCAACGAGGGCAGCGCGCCGAAGTTGGCCGCGTCGAAGAACACGAACGCCGTCTGCGCGAGGAACGCCACCAGCACCACGTGCAACGCGGTCAGCACGCCCGCCCACCACGCGAGCGGGACGGTCACCAGCCCGCACGCCACCACGACGTCCATCGCCACCATGAGCCGCCGCCGGTCGACCCGGTCCGCCACCGCGCCCGCGAGCAGGCCGAAGACGAGGTAGGGCAGGGCTTCCGCCATCGCGACGGCCGACGTCCACCCGGCGGAGCCGGTGAGCCGGTAGACGAGCACCGGCAGCGCGACCACCGACACCAGCGTGCCCGCGACGGACAGCAGGCGGGCGGTGAGGTAGCGGCTGAAGTCGCGCGCGGGCGCGTCGTGGGTGACGGTCACCGGTCACATGCTAATGAATCCCATGTTCATCAAACAAGCGGACCCCGTCGGGCGCGCGGGTGGTCCGGGACACGTGCCGGGCGTGGTTCGCGCCACCCGGTGGCGGCGGAATAGGCGGGGGCGGGGTACCGTTCCAAGTAGTTGAAAGCGCAACTAACTACGCGAGGAGCGGCTATGCAGTTCGGGATCTTCACCGTCGGCGACGTGACGCCCGACCCGACCACGGGGCGGACGCCGACCGAGGCCGAGCGCATCAAGGCGATGGTCGCGATCGCGTTGAAGGCCGAGGAGGTCGGCCTGGACGTCTTCGCGACCGGCGAGCACCACAACCCGCCGTTCGTGCCGTCCTCGCCCACCACGATGCTCGGCTACGTCGCCGCCCGCACCGAGCGGCTCATCCTGTCCACCGCGACCACCCTGATCACCACGAACGACCCGGTGAAGATCGCCGAGGACTTCGCGATGCTCCAGCACCTGGCCGACGGCCGGGTGGACCTGATGATGGGGCGCGGCAACACGGGACCCGTGTACCCGTGGTTCGGTCGTGACATCCGCGACGGCATCGACCTGGCGATCGAGAACTACCACCTGCTGCACCGGTTGTGGCGCGAGGACGTCGTGGACTGGGAGGGCAAGCACCGGACCCCGTTGCAGTCCTTCACCGCGACGCCCCGGCCGCTGGACGGCGTGCCGCCGTTCGTGTGGCACGGCTCGATCCGGAGCCCGGAGATCGCCGAGCAGGCGGCGTACTACGGCGACGGCTTCTTCGCCAACAACATCTTCTGGCCCAAGGAGCACTTCATCCGGCTGATCAACCTCTACCGGGAGCGCTACGAGCACTACGGGCACGGCGCGGCGCACCAGGCCATCGTCGGGCTCGGCGGGCAGGTCTTCATGCGCCGCAACTCGCAGGACGCGGTGCGCGAGTTCCGCCCCTACTTCGACAACGCCCCGGTGTACGGCCACGGTCCGTCCCTTGAGGACTTCACCGCCCAGACCCCGCTCACCGTGGGCAGCCCGCAGGAGGTCGTCGAGAAGACCCTGACGTTCCGCGAGCACTTCGGCGACTACCAGCGGCAGTTGTTCCTCGTGGACCACGCCGGGCTGCCGCTGAAGACGGTGCTGGAGCAGTTGGACCTGCTCGGCGAGATCGTGCCGGTGCTGCGGCGCGAGTTCGCGGCCGGCCGCCCGGCGGACGTGCCGGACGCGCCCACGCACGCGTCGCTGCGGACGGCGGCGGTCCGATGACCGCGCTCACCGTGGTGTCGGCCGGGCTCGGCGAGCCGTCGTCCAGCCACCTGCTGGCCGACCGGCTCGCCGCCGCGGTCGGCGCGCTGCTGCCGGTCGACACGACGGTGGTGCACCTGCGCGACGTCGCGCGCGACGTGGCGGACAACCTCGTCACCGGGTTCCCGAGCGCGCGGTTGAAGGCCGTCGTGGACGACGTCGTCGGCGCGGACGCGCTGATCGCGGTCACGCCGACGTTCAACGCGTCCTACAGCGGGCTGTTCAAGTCGTTCGTGGACGTGCTGGAGCCGGAGTCGTTGGCGGGCAAGCCGGTCCTCGTCGGCGCGACCGGCGGCACGGAGCGGCACTCGCTGGTGCTCGACTACGCGCTGCGGCCGTTGTTCGCCTACCTGCGGGCGAACGTCGTGCCGACCGCCGTGTACGCGGCGTCGGCGGACTGGGGCGCGCCGCAGGGGCTGTCCGAGCGGATCGAGCGGGCGGCGGGCGAGCTGGCCGGCCTGCTGGAGGGCCGGGCCCCGGCCCGGCCCGTCGACCGGTTCGCCGCCGTGGTGCCGTTCGAGCAGTTGCTGGGCAAGGCCGGGCGACCGGACTGAGCCGGGTGCCGCGGCGCGCGGCAGGCCCCCGGTCGGCGGCGCGCCGCCGACCGGGTAGCGACGAAACTCACTGGTCGAATCCCCCGCACCGCGAATAGGGTCCGGATCATGACCGCCGCCCCCGTGCACCTCGCGACGCGCAACGGCGAGGTGCTCCTGACCACCCTGGCCCGCGCGCGGGGCCACGACCTCGTGCGGCGGCCCGGTTTCGTGGCCCTGAACGGCCCGGCGCTGCTCCGCGCGCTGGTCCTCGCGCCGGACCCGGACGCCGACGACCTCGCCGCGCTCGCCCGGCTCGTCGCGGACGCGCCGGGCCGGGTCACCGTCGAGGACCCGTTCGGCACGGTCGACGCCGCGCCGTGGCGGCTCGCCCCCAGCCGGTTGCCCATGATGGTGCGGCCCCCGTCGCCGCTGCCCGCGCCCGCGCTCGACGTGACCACCGCGACGACCGCCGAGGAGCTGTCGGCCGTCGAGCGGACGGTGCTCGACGGCTTCCCGCTGCGGGGCCTCCGACCGGGCGAGGCGTTCCCGCCCGCCCTGCTGGACGAGACCGCCCTGCGGTTCCACCTCGTCCGCCGCGCCGGCGTCGTGGCGGGCGCCTGCCTGACCGTCGAGGGCGACTCGGCGGCCGGGCTGTACTGGGTGACGACCCTGCCCGAGCACC
Organism: Saccharothrix australiensis; assembly: GCF_003634935.1. NCBI lineage: Bacteria > Bacillati > Actinomycetota > Actinomycetes > Pseudonocardiales > Pseudonocardiaceae > Saccharothrix > Saccharothrix australiensis. The sequence continues at coordinate 5,340,967 of NZ_RBXO01000001.1, read as the reverse complement.
GGTCGCGCGGCATCGGGCGGGCATTGGCGCACGCGGCCCTCAACGGAGTCGACAAGCCCATGACGCTCACCGCCACGGACGCGGGCGCACCGCTCTACGCGTCACTGGGATTCGAGACCGCCTCGTTTGCGACGTGGTGGTTCGGAAACCGGTAGAAAGCATTCCCCCGGCGCACCGGCGGCGTTCCCGCGGCGGTGCCCGGAAGCGCTGCGACAGTTGTTCACGTGATGTCCGAATTCACCGGGTCGAGTGAGAGGCCGGTCGGCTCGGGGTGTCCACCGGATCGCTCGGCGCGGCGCGGTCCGCCACCGCCCGGCGGCCGGGTTCCACACCGTGGGACAGGACGTCGGCCCCTGGTCAGGGCGAACCGCGGCGGTGTGGGAGACTGCGCGGCATGGCTCCTCTTCGCTTCGCCCTGCCCAACAAGGGCTCATTGAGTGCTCCCGCGGCGCAAATGCTGGTCGAAGCGGGGTACCGGGTCCATCGGTCCGGGCGCGAGCTGATCGTGGCCGATCCGGCGAATGACGTGCAGTTCTTTTTCCTCCGGCCGCGCGACATCGCGGTGTACGTCGGCGAGGGGTCGCTGGACGTCGGCATCACCGGCCGGGACCTGCTGCTGGATTCCACCGTGTCCGCGAAGGAAATCCTCCCGCTCGGGTTCGGGCGAGCGTCGTTCTACTTCGCCTCCAAGCCCGGCGGCATTTCCGACTCGGCCGGGCTGGCGGGCAAGCGCATCGCGACCAGCTACCCGAACCTGGTGGAGAACCACCTGTCCGCCCACGGCATCGAGGCCAAGCTGGTGCGGCTGGACGGCGCCGTGGAGACGGCCGTCGAGCTGGGCGTGGCGGACGCCATCGCCGACGTCGTCGAGACCGGCATCACGCTGAAGACGTCCGGCCTGGAGACGTTCGGCAAGCCCATCCTGAAGTCCGAGGCCGTGCTGATCCAGGGCGACACGGTCGAGGAGGTCCCGGCGGCCGCCCGGTCGGTCGAGATCCTGCACCGGCGGCTGCAAGGCGTCCTGATCGCGCGGCGGTACGTGATCCTCGACTTCGACTGCCCGGTGACCGCCCAGGAAGAGGCGTTCAAGCTCGTGCCGGGCATCGAGTCGCCCACCGTGTCGCCGCTGGCGCGCGAGGGCTGGGTGGCGGTGCGCTCGCTGGTGCCGCGCGACGACGCGCCGTTCATCATGGACGAGCTGTGGCGGGTGGGCGCGCGGGCGATCCTGGTGAGCTCACTGGACACCTGCCGCATCTGACCTCCTCCGCCGTCGGGGCGGTTCGACCGGGGACGACCTCGGGCGAACCGCCCCTTTTTCGTGCGCGCGGGTCGCGGTGCCGGGCCGTGGGAGGCGGTGCGGCGCGGGGTCGTGCGCGGTGCCGGGCCGTGGGAGGCGGTGCGGCGCGGGGTCGTGCGCGGCGTAGCCGTTCGGCGTCGGGTCGTGCGGCGGTTCGCCGGCGGCCCGCGAGGCGCGCCGGGGCCACGCCGCCAGATCCGATCTGGCGGGCGGCCGGCGGGCGTCTCGCGCCTGTGGGGTGTGGGGAGGTGTCGGGATGGAGCCGTTGCGGATCGCCGTGGTCGTCGGCAGCACGCGCCGAGGCCGGGTCGGGGACGGGATCGGGCGCTGGGCCGCCGAGGTGGTCGGGCGGCGGCAGGCGGTCGAGGTCCGGCTGGTCGACCTCGTCGACTTCGAGTTCCCACCGTCCTACCCGGAGCAGCCGACGCCGGCGATGCGCCGGTTCGCCGCCCACGTCGCCTGGGCCGACGGGTTCGTCGTCGTCACGCCCGAGTACAACCGCAGCTTCCCGGCCTCCCTCAAGCAGGCGATCGACTACGCCTACGACGAGTGGCACGCCAAGGCCGCCGCGTTCGTCTCCTACGGCTACCGGTCGGCGGGGGTGATCGCCGTCGAGCAGCTCCGGACGGTGTTCACCGAGCTGCACGTCATGACCACGCGCGACGGCGTGGCGATCAACCTGCTCGACGACGGCCCGCTGGAGTCCGAGCACCACCGGCAGGCGGCCACCGCGATGCTCGACCAGCTGATCTGGTGGGCCGCCGCGCTGCGCGCCGCCCGGCGCGCCCACCCCTATGTCTCCTGAGGAAGGACACGAAGTGAACGCGATCGAAACCTCCGGGTTGGTGAAGGTCTTCGGCGGCACCCGCGCGGTGGACGGCGTCGACCTGACCGTGCCCGCCGGCACCGTGTACGGGCTGCTCGGCCCCAACGGCGCGGGCAAGACCACCACGGTCAAGATGCTCGCCACCCTGCTGCGACCCGACGACGGCGAGGCGCGGGTGTTCGGCCACGACGTGCGCGCCGACCCCGAGTCGGTCCGCCGGCTGGTGAGCCTCACCGGCCAGTACGCCTCGGTCGACGAGGACCTGACCGGCGCGGAGAACCTGGTCCTGCTGGGCAGGCTCACCGGCCACCCCCGCGCCCGCGCCAGGGACCGCGCCGCTCAGCTGCTGGCGGCGTTCGGCCTGACCGACGCCGCCGCCAAGCAGGTCAAGCACTACTCGGGCGGCATGCGGCGGCGGCTCGACATCGCGGCCAGCATCCTGAACACGCCGCGCCTGCTGTTCCTGGACGAGCCGACCACGGGCCTGGACCCGCGCAGCCGCAACCAGGTGTGGGACATCGTCCGCGCCGTCGTCGCGCACGGCACGACCGTCCTGCTGACCACCCAGTACCTCGACGAGGCCGACCAGCTCGCCTCCCGCATCGCGGTGATCGACCACGGCCGCGTCATCGCCGAGGGCACCAAGGGCGAGCTGAAGGCGTCCGTCGGCGTCGGCTCGGTGCACCTGAGGCTGCGGGACGCCGACCGCCGCCCCGACGCCCGCGCGGTGCTGGCGCGGGTGCTCGACGCGGAGGTGCTGCTCGACGCGGACCCGGTGGCGCTGACCGCCCGCCTGTCCGGGCGGGCCACCGAGCAGGCCGCCGAGGCGCTGGCGCAGCTGGCGCGCGAGGGCATCACCGTCGACAACTTCTCCCTCGGCCAGCCCAGCCTGGACGAGGTCTTCCTTGCCCTGACCGACAAGAAGGAGGCGGCGGCATGACCGTCACCAAGGAACCCGAGCTGCTGCCCGCGCCCGATCGGGCGGACCTGGCCGCCGTGCTGCTGGAGGCGCACCCGCCCCGGCGGCCGAGCGCGCTGTCCGCGTCGCTGACCTTCGGGTGGCGCGCGGTGCTGAAGATCAAGCACGTGCCGGAGCAGCTGTTCGACGTCACCGCGTTCCCGGTGATGATGATCCTGATGTTCACCTACCTGTTCGGCGGCGCGCTGGCCGGCTCGCCGGGGGAGTACCTCCAGTACCTGCTGCCCGGCATCACCGTGACCAGCGTCGTGATGATCACGATGTACACGGGCGTCGCGGTGAACAGCGACATCGAGAAGGGCGTCTTCGACCGGTTCCGGACGCTGCCGATCTGGCGGCCCGCGCCGATGGTCGGCTACATCCTGGGCGACCTGCTGCGGTACGTGCTCGCGTCCACCACCATCATGGTCGTGGGGCTGATCCTCGGCTTCCGGCCCGAGGGCGGGTTCACCGGCGTGCTGCTGGGCGTGGCGGTGCTGGTGGCGTTCTCGTTCGCGTTCTCGTGGATCTGGACCATGTTCGGGTTGCTGCTGCGCAGCGAGAAGTCCGTGATGGGCGTCAGCATGCTGGTGCTGTTCCCGCTGACGTTCCTGTCCAATGTGTACGTCAACCCGGAGACGATGCCGGGTTGGTTGCGGGCCTTCGTGGACGTCAACCCGATCACCAAGCTGGTGGCGGCGGTGCGGGCGTTGATGGCGGGCGGGTTCGACGGGCAGGCGATGGCGTGGACGCTGGCCTACGGCGTGGTGTTCACGGTCGTGTGCGGCTCGTTGACGATGCGGCTCTACAACCGCAAGTGAGCGGTGGTCCGCGCGTCGGGTGGTGTTGTCACGTGGGGTGAGGTGTGGTGGTGGTGTGTCGCCGGATGGTGGGAGAACGCGTCGGCAGGGCTTGGGTGCGCATGGTGGTGGGAATGCTGGTCGGGTGTGTCCGGATGCCGCGATGTCCCTACGACGATCGAGGCGAGTAATGCGTAAGACGAGTCTTCCGAGCGTGGCCGTCGCCGTGGCGCTGGCCCTCACCTCCACCGCTGCCTCCGTTGCCTCCGTTGCCTCCGTTGCCTCCGCCGGTGAGGCGCAGCCGACCGACGGCCTCCCGTGGGAGAAGCTTTACCGCGCCGACAAGGCCGAGACCATCACCAGCCTCGCCTTCACGGCTTGTGTCAGCAAGGTCGACCCGGTGAAGCGCAAGTTCAGCGCCACCGTCACCGTGACGACGAAGGACCAGACCCCGCCCACCGGCAACTGCGCGACCGCCCGCATCAAGTCCGTGCCCACGGGGTTCGCGAGCATCCCGAGCGGTTCGGCCACGGGTGGGGGAACGCCGCGGGCGGGGGTTGCCGTGCGGGACGAGAACTACGGCCCCAAGACCTACGACGACCTGGACCCGGCCAACCCACCCGAGGCTGTGCTGTCCGCCTGCAAGGGTGACAACCCGCCTCCCGACGGCGCGCGACAGATGGCTGCCTTCGTCTGGCTTGCGAAGCGGCACATGCTCCAGGCGCAGGAGCCGACCGATCAGCGGCCGGCGGCCGACTGCTCGGAGATCACGCCCCTGAAGCTGCCCACCCCGGAGTCCTGACGCCGGTCGTCACACCACTCGGACGGAGCCCCGCACCACCACCTCGAACGGGAACGGTGGTGCGGGGCCCCAACGCAAGTGAGCGGTGGTCTGCGCGCCGGGTGGTGTTGTCACGCGGGGTGACGCGCGGTGGCGTTGTGTCGCCGGATGGTGGGTTGTTGTGCGGGTGGGGCTTGGGTGCGCATGGCGGCGGGAATCCTGGTCACGTGTATCCGGATGCCGCGATGTCCCTACGACGATCGAGGCGAGTAATGCGTAAGACGAGTCTTCCGAGTGTGGCCGTCGCCGTGGCGCTGGCCCTCACCTCCACCGCCACCGCCGTCACCGCCGGCGAAGCGCACCCGACCGACGACGCCAAGTGGGAGAAGCTTTACCGCGCCGAGAAGGGCGAGACGATCACCAGCCTGGCGATCACGGGTTGTGTCAGCAAGGTCGATCCGGTGAAGCGCAAGTTCAGCGCCACTGTCACCGTGACGACGAAGGACCAGACCCCGCCGACCGGCAACTGCGTGACCGCCCGCATCAAGTCCGTGCCCACCGGGTTCGCCGACATCCCGAGCGGCTCGGCCACGGGCGGGGGGAACACCGCGGGCGGGGTCGCCGCGGACGAGAACTTCAGCCCCAAGACCTACGACGACCTGGACCCGGCCGACCCGCCCGAGGGCAAGCTCGCCGCCTGCAAGGACGGCAAACTGCCTCCCGACGGCCGGCGGTCCGACTATCCCATACCCGTCAACCTCATTTTGTGGTTGGCGGGGAAGAAGGTCCAAGCGCAGGAGTCGACCGATCAGCGGCTGTCGGCCGACTGCTCGGAGATCACGCCCCTGAAGCTGCCCACTCCGGCGTCCTGACACCGGTCGTCGCACCACTCGGGCGGGACCCCGCACGGCCACCCCGAAGGGGAACGGCGGTGCGGGGTCCTCAACGCAAGTGAGTGGTGGCCCGTGCGTCGGGTGGTGTTGTCACGTGGGGTGACGTGCGGTGGCGGTGTCGCCGGATGGTGGGTTGTCGTGCCGGCCGGGGCTTGGGCGCGCATGGCGGTGGGAATGCTGGTCGGGTGTATCCGGATGCCGCGATGTCCCTACGACGATCGAGGCGAGTATGCGTAAGACGAGTCTTCCGAGCGTGGCCGTCGCCGTGGCGCTGGCCCTCACCGCCAGCACCACCGCCGCCACCGCCGACGAGGCGCACCCGACCGACGACCCCGGGTGGGAGAAGCTTTACCGCGCCGAGAAGGCCGAGACGATCACCAGCTTGGCGATCACGGGTTGTGTCAGCAAGGTCGACCCGGTGAAGCGCAAGTTCAGCGCCACCGTCACCGTGACGACGAAGGACCAGACCCCGCCCACCGGCAACTGCGTCACCGCCCGCATCAAGTCGGTGCCCACGGCGAACGCCGACACCCCGGTCGGCTTCACGTCGAGGAGCGGGATCACCGGGGACGCGGTCGCCGCGGACGAGAACTTCAGCCCCAAGACCTACGACGACCTGGACCCGGCCAACCCGCCCGAGGGTGCGCTGGCCGCCTGCAAGGGCGACAACCCGCCTCCCGGCGGCGCGCGGTTCGGGGACTTCTTCGCCTGGTTGCTGATGAGGAACAGGGGCCAGGCGCAGGAGCCGACCGACCAGCGGCCGTCGGCCGACTGCTCGGAGACCACGCCGCTGAAGCTGCCCACTCCGGCGTCCTGACATCGGTCGTCGCACTCACGCGGACGGGACCCCGCACCGTCACCCCGAAGGGGAACGGCGGTGCGGGGCCCTCAACGCAAGTGAGCGGTGACCTTTGCGCCGGGTGGTGTTGTCACGTGGGTGAGGTGTGGTGGGGGTGTGTCGCCGGATGGTGGGTTGTTGTGCGGGTGGGGCTTGGGCGCGCATGGCGGCGGGAATGCTGGTCGCGTGTATCCGGATGCCGCGATGTCCCTACGACGATCGAGGCGAGTAATGCGTAAGACCAGTCTTCCGAGTGTGGCCGTCGCCGTGGCGCTGGCCCTGACCACCACCGCCACCGCCGCCACCGCCGGCGAAGCACACCCGACCGACGACGCCAAGTGGGAGAAGCTCTACCACGCGGACAAGGCCGAGACGATCACCAGCCTGGCGATCACGGGTTGTGTCAGCAAGGTCGACCCGGTGAAGCGCAAGTTCAGCGCCACCGTCACCGTGACGACGAAGGACCAGACCCCGCCGACCGGCAACTGCGCGACCGCCCGCATCAAGTCCGTGCCCACCCGGTTCGCCGACACCCCGAGCGGCTCGGCCACGGGCGGGGGGACCACTGCGGGCGGGATGGCCGTGCGGGACGAGAATTTCGGCCCCAAGACCTACAACGACCTCGACCCGGCCAACCCGGCCAAAGGTAAGCTCGCCGCCTGCAAGGACGACAACCTGCCTCCCGAGGGCGCGCAGCAGGACCGTTACTTTCTTTATTGGATGGCGTTGATGACTATGAGTGTGCAGGAGTCGACCGATCAGCGTCCGGCGGCCGACTGCTCGGAGACCACGCTCCTGGAGCTGCCCACCCCGGCGTCCTGACGCCGGTCGTCGCACCACTCGGACGGGGCCCCCGCACCGCCACCCCGAAGGGGAACGGCGGTGCGGGGGCCTCCCCGCGATCCGCCGCACCGGTCGCTACAGTCTGAAGTGGACCTGTCCGGAGTAGACGCACGTCGAGCCGGTCGACAGGTGCTCCCGCAGGTGCGCGGCCAGAGCGGGGTGGCGTTCGTCCATCTTCCGCAGCGCGTCGCGGATGCGCGCGGTCACCGTCTTGCGGGCCCGCTCGGCCTGGTCGCCGAGCCGGCGGGTGCGGCCCGCGAGACCGGCGGCCGAGCGCAGCTCCGCCAGCAGGGCCGCGCGCTCGCGGTCCAGCGCCGCCGCCCGGTCGTCGTCGTGCGCCTGGTCGATCTCCTCGTCCAGCCGCGCGAGGCGGCGGCGGTAGGCGGCCTTGGCCTCCTCGTCCAGCACCGGGTCACCGCCCGACCGCGCCGACGGCACGGCCTCCGGGTCGAGCAGGTCCACCGCCGACACCGGTGTGCCCGGCCTGCCCAGCAGCACGTGCAGGTCGCGCAGCCCCTTCGAGTCGGGCATCCGCGCCGTCGCGCCGGCGTAGGACAGCGACCACACGTCGCCGTCGCGGTGGAACTCGTCGGCCGGTCCGCGGTCGGCCAGGTGCCGCATGCCCAGCGCCGCCGCCTCGCGGGCCACCTCGGCGCCGAGCGCGTCGACCGGGGAACCGGTGGCGCGCAACGCCGTCACCAGGTGCCGGCGCGCCTCGACCGCCCACGGGCGGGCCCGCATCAGCTCCGCCGAGCGCAGCGCGGCGGTCAGCTCCGCCACCGCGTCGTCGTGGCGGCCCAGCGCGAGGTCCACCAGGCCCAGCCACAGGTCCACCGGCCCGCTGAGGTCGCAGCCGTAGAGCGAGACCAGCCACTGGCCCCGGTGCGGCGCGAGCTCGGCGCGCACCTCGGCCGCCAGCGCCCGGTCGCCGGCGGCGTGCGCGAAGTGCGCCCGGAACCGCTGCCACAGCGGCTCGAACATCCGCTGGAAGCGGTCGTCGGCCGGGTCGTGCGACGCCAGGTGCACGCGGGCCGCCGCCACGTCGCCCCGGCCCAGCGCGCCCAAGCCCCGCAGCAGGTCCGGGTACGGGTAGCCGGTGAGGTCCAGCCGGTCCAGCTCGGCGAACTTGCCCTGCAACGCGTACAGCGCCCACCACAGGTGCACGTGCATCATGCGGAAGCCGGTGTTCTCCTCCGCGCCGAGCGCGTCCGCCCGCGCCAGCAGGGACTCCGCCTCGGTGAACCGGCCGCCGAACGCCGCGATGATGGCCTGGTCGACCAACGCCGCGAACTCGAACCGCGGCAGCGCCGCCCGCTCCGACTCCGCCACGAACGCCCGCACCTGGTCCAGGTAGCGGGGATCGCCCAGCTCGACCAGCGCCACCCAGCGCAGCGACGCCGCGAAGTGCAGCGAACCGCGGTCGGAGGTGCGGCGGGCCACCGCGGTCAGCTCGTCGGTCAGCGCGAGCCGCTGCGCCGCCGTGCCGAGGCCCCACGCCGTGTCGTGCGCGGCCCACAGGCCGTCGGCGAGCGCGTCGTCGTCCTGCCCGACCCGCGCCAGCTCCGCCACCCGGACGCTGAGCCGGCGCGCCAGCACCTCGGGCGGTTCCTCCGGCGGCGGGCCGACCAGGGCGGCGTGGGCGTCGCGCAGCAGCGCGAGCCCGGTGTCGTCGGGGTCGGCGAAGCGGTAGCGCGTCAGCGCGACGCGGGCCAGCGCCTGCGGGTCGCCCAGCGAGCGGACGAGGGCGACGGCGGCGTCGAAGTGGCCGGCGGCGTCGCCGGGGGAGCCGCAGTGGAACAGCTCGCGCGCCAGGGCCAGCTCCAGCCGGAGCCGCCGGTGCGGGTCGGTGGCGCGGTCCAGCGCCCGGCGGTAGTGCCCGGTGGCCTCCTCCACCGCCGTGCGGGTGCTCGCGTCCCGCGCGGCGGCGACCATGAGGTCCACGGCGCGGTCCTCGGGCAGCCGCTCGCCCGCGAGGTGGGCGTGCCGGGCGAGGTCGCCGGGCATCGCCTGGTCGGCCAGGTCGCCGGACAGCGCCTCCACGACGGCCGCGTGCCGGGCGGCCACGTCCTCCAGCGAGCCGTACAGCGTCTCCCGGACGAGGTCGTGCGCGAACGAGAACCGGCCCGCGCCCAGCGCCCGCACCAGCCGGGCCTGCGCGGCCTGGTCGAGCAGTCGGTCCACGTGCGGCACGGGCAGCGCGGCGGTCGCGGCCAGCACCCGGCGGTGGAACTCGCGGCCGAGCACGGACGCGGTGGTGAGCAGCGCGCCGACCGGTTCGGACAGCAGCGACAGCCTGCGCTGCAACGCGTCCCGCACGCCGGGCGCGATGGCGGGCACCGGTGCGCCGCTCTGCCACAGCCGGGCGGTCTGCTCGACGAAGAACGGGTTGCCGCCGGTCCACCGGTGCACGGCGGCGGCCAGGTCGGCGTCCGGCGCGCGGCCCGCCGTGCTCGCCATCAGCTCGCCGACCTCCGCGGCGGACAGCCCGGTGAGCGTCACCGAGGTCGCGCGGCCGAGCAGCGGGGCCATCAGGGGGCGCAGCGGGTGGCCGTCGGCGTCCACCTCGGCGTCGCGGTAGGTGCCCAGCAGCAGCACCCGCTCGAACCACGTGTGCCGCGCGGCGAACTCCAGCAGCCGCAGCGAGGCGAGGTCGGCCCAGTGCAGGTCCTCCAGCACCACGACGACCGGCCGGTGCTGGGACGCCGCGACCAGCGCCGAGGTCACCGCGTCGTAGAGCGGGAAGCTCTCCGGCGCGTGGTTGGCGGGCGCCTCGCCGAGCAGCACGGCCAGCCGCTCGTGGTCGACCGACGCCCACTCGTCCGGGGTGGCGGCCCGGCGCAGCGCCCGCACCACCTGCACCCACGGCCAGTAGCCGGGCGCGGTGTCGGAGTCCCAGCACGAGCCGCCGAGCACCAGCGCGCCCCGCCGGCGGGCCTCCTCGGCGGCGCCGGTCACCAGGGTGGTCTTGCCGATGCCCGGTTCACCCGCCACCAGCACCAGCCCGCCGTGGCTGCGCGCCGCGCGGTCGATCTCGGCGCGCAGCACCCCGCTTGGATGGTCCCGTCCGATGAGTCGCATGACGACCCAGAACCTAGCCCATCCGAGTGGCCGATCCGGGGGAAAAGGGGCGTTTCGCGGCCACGAATTCGGTCACCTGTTCGAACGGTGCGCCGATCCGGGTGACACCGCCGCGACCGTCCGGGCAGGACGGTCCCCGCGCCGGCTCGGCGCTCGTCCGGCGGCGGCACCGGTCGGCGGCGGCACCGGTCGGCGGCGGGTCCGGCCGGTGGCTCGCCCGCAGTCGGCGTCCACGCACGGTGGGGAGGTGCCCCGGCCGGTGGGCGTGCCCGGTGCGGCGGGCGGGCGCCGCACCGCGGTCAGCGGATCGCCTCCGGCGGTCCGGCGGGCGCGAACAGCGGACCGGACGCCGTGTCCGCGCCCGCCTCCCGCCACCACCGCGCCTGCGCCGGCGTCGTCACGTCGGTCACCGACACCCCGATCCCCGCGTCGCGCACGACCGCCAGCAGGTCCGCCAGCAGCCGCGCCACCAGCGGCGACGGCCGGTCGGTCAGCGGGCGGCACATCCGCACCGCCCGCACCGGCGCGCCCACCACCCGCGCCAGGTCGGCGGGCGCGGCCGTGAACCCGTCCACCTCCACGCCGACGCCCTCGCCGGCCAGGGCGCGCAGGCCGTCCGCCGGTTCGCCCTCTCCCAGCACCACGTCGGCGGGCACGCCCAGCCACAGCGACCCGGCGGGCAGCCCGGCGTCCGCCAACGCCTCCCGCACCGCGCCCGCCAGACCGGGGTCCACCGCCTGGCCGCGCGTCAGCGACACCCGCACCGGCACGTCCCGCCCGAGGTCGCGCCGCCAAGCCCGCGCCTGCCCGCACGCCTCCCGCAGCACCCGCGCGCCCAGCGGCACGTCCAGCCCGGTGTCCTCGGCCAGCGCGAGGCACTGCTCGTGCGGCACGCCGCCGAGCCTCGGGTGCGCCCAGCGCAGCGACACCTCCGCCGCGACCACCCGCTCGTCCGCGAGCGCCACCAGCGGCCGGTACTCGACGCCCAGCTCGCCCTTCGCCCACGCGCCGGGCAGCGTCGCGGCCAGGCCGAGCACCCTCCGGTCCAGCGCGTCGCGGGCCGGGTCGGCCAGCTCCCACTGCCGCCGCCCGCTGCCCTTGGCGCGGCGCAGCGTCAGGTCCGCCGAGTCGAGCAGGTCCTCGGGCGACGCGTCGCGCGGCGGCCGGTGCACCACGCCGATCGTCGCCGAGCACGCGAGCCGGTGGCCGTCCGCGTCGACCGGCTCGGCGAGCTTGTCGTTGATGCGGCGCACCAGGGTCACCACGTCCGGGGTGGCGTCGGTGTTCTCCACCAGGACCGCGAACTCGTCGAACCCGAACCGCGCCACCATCGCGGTCTCCCCGGCCAGCGCCTCCTCCAGCCGGGTGGCGACCACCTTCAGCACGTGGTCGCCGACGCGGCGGCCCAGGCCGCCGGCGACCGCCGAGAAGCCGTCCAGGTCGAGGTGGAACACGGTGACGCCGGTCGCCGGGTCGGCGGTGCGCAGCGCCTGCTCCAGCCTGCTGGTGAAGTACTGGCGGTTGGGCAGCCGGGTCAGCACGTCGTGCAGCGACTGGTGGTTGAGCTGGCCCTGGAGCAGATTCACGTCGGTGGCGTCCTCGGCGAGCACGACCACCTGGTCGCCGCCCTCGTGGCGGCGCAGCGGGGACAGGGTCAGCGTCACCCACGCCGTCTCGCCGTCCGCGCGCACCAGCCGGCGCGGCTGGGTGATCGACGTGGTGCCGCCCCTGGTCAGCTGCGCGTAGTCGGTGCGCAGGCCGGCCCGCTCGGCGGGGTGCGCCAGGTCGAACAGCGACGTGCCCGCCAGCCGCGCACCGGGCCGGTCGACGATCCGGGCCAGCGCGGCGTTGGCGCGCAACAGCTTCCCCGCCGGGTCGGTGGTCGCGATCCCGGTGGCCGTGCAGCCCTCCACCGAGTCGCAGCGCGCGGTGGCGACCTCCAGGTCGAGCTGGGCCTGCCGCATCGCCCGGTACAGCGAGCGGCCCAGCTGCTCCTGCTGCTCCAGGGTGGTGGCCTTGACGCGGTCGGCGAAACCGGCGGCCAGGGCGGCGACCACGTCCACCACGCGGTCGCGCAGCTTCTCCGGCCGCACCAGGTCCGCCATGCCGAGGAGGCCCTTGCCCACCACCTCCACCGAGCACTGGAGGCCGTCCGCGGTGGTGCAGTTGAGGTCCACCAGCGCCGCGCCCACCTCGCGCCCGGCCCGCTGGGTCAGCGCCTCGTCGGCCACGCCCGCGCACAGCCGCCCCACCAGGTCGAGCAGGCGGCCCTCCAGCTCGGGGTTGGCCAGCGGCACGAACGTCCGGGCGCTCAGCAGGTAGGTCCACTTCTTCGCGAGCTTCGCGCGGGCGCGGAGGCCGTCCGCGTCCTGGGGAAGCGCGGCGGTCATCTCACCTGCCCCCGGCGGACGGCTTGCGGCCGACGCCCACGTAGACCTGGGTGTTGTCGTCCGGGTCGTCGGACACCGCGCCGACGCCGTCCGGCCGCCACAGCGCGCAGCCCGTCACGCCCGGCTCCTCCAGCTCGAACCCGGCGAACAGGGCGGTGACCTCGGCGTGCGAGCGGTAGACGAGCTGGTCGCGCGAGTTGCTGCGCCGCACGGTCGCCGCCGCCGCCCGCATGGTGTCGACGCGGCGGTCGGCGGTGGCGTGCGAGATCACCAGGCGGCTGCCCGGCGCGAGCCGGTCCCGGTAGCGCCCGAGGTAGCCGACCGGGTCCTCGGAGTCCGGCGAGAAGTGCACCACCAGCAGCGCCAGCAGGGCGATCGGCCGGTCGAAGTCGAGCAGGCCGACGACCTCGGGCCGGGACAGCACGTCCTCCGGCTCGCGCAGGTCCGCCCGCACCGCCGCGGCGCGCTCGACGCCCGTCAGCAGCAACCGGCCGTGCGCCACGGCGACCGGGTCCTTGTCGACGTAGACGACCTTCGCCCGCGGCGCGATCTCGTGCACGTTGCCGACCGTCGGGATGCCCGACCCGATGTCGAGGAACTGGGTGATCCCGGAATCGACCAGGTGGGTGACGGCGCGGCGGAGGAACGCGCGGTTCATGCGGACCAGGTCGCGCGCGCCGGGCAGCACTTCGAGCATTCGATCGCCCATCGCGCGGTCGACCGCGAGGTTGTGCGCACCGCCCAGCAGGTAGTCGTAAGTGCGGGCCACGCTGGGGACGCTGACGTCGATGCCGTCGGGCACCCAGTCGAGCTCGGTCACGGCGCACTCCAGTCGGTGGGTGAACGGTGACATCCAACCCGGTCCGGCGTTCGGGCACCAGCAGATCCAACAACTTAACTCGAATGCGCGATCCCGCGAGGTCCGAACGGCGCATAGAGTGCACCGATCCGGCTCCGAAGGCGAGGCGATGACCGCCGACACCGCGAAACCGCAGGTACCGACCGTGCCGGGCCGGTTGCCGCTGCTCGGCCACACCCTCGCGATGGTGCGCGGACGGCTCGCCTTCACCGCTGGGTTGCGGTCTTGCGGCGATCTCGTCCGGGTGCACCTCGGTTCGCCGCCGGTGTACTTCGCGACCACTCCGGAATTGGCCCACCAGGTGCTTTCCGGGCGGCCCGGCGAGTTCACCAAGGGCGTCCTGGTGGACAAACTCCGCAGCGCGTTCGGAAACGGCCTGGTCAGCACCGGCGGCGATTTCCGCCGCCGCCGGCACCGGCTGATCCAGCCTGCCCTGCGCGGCGCTGCGCCGGCGCGGCACGCGGAAAAGACGACCGAATCCGCCGTCGAATCGGTCGATTCCTGGCGCCACGGGCAGCGGGTGGCCGTCGACCGGCTCGCGCGGGACTTCGCGATCTCCGTGGTGGGCCGCACGCTGTTCTCCGCCGACTTCGGGCCGCGCGCCTCGGCGGAGATCCGGCGGCACACGCCCACGATGGTCCGGCTCGGCGTGCTGCTGCCCGCGCCGCTCGCCCGGCCGGTGCGGCGGCGGTTCGACCGCGCGGTCGCCGGCGTGCACGGCGTCGTGGACGCGGTGCTCGGCCGCCGCGCGACGACCTTCGCCGGCGTGCCGTCGCTGGTCTACACGCAGCGCGTGATCAAGGAAGTGCTCCGCAAGTGCCCGCGGTGGCTGATGATGCGCCGCGCCGCCACCGACGTGACGCTGGGCGGCGTGCGCCTGCCGGCGGGCGCGGAGGTCGGCTTCAGCCCGCACGCGCTGCACCACGACCCGCTGTCCTGCGACGCGCCGGAGGTGTTCGACCCCGACCGGTGGCTGCCCCTGCGCGCGGCGTCGGTGCCCGGGGGCGCGTACGTGCCGTTCGCGGGCGGGCTGCACCAGTGCCCCGGCCACGCCTGCGTCCATCGGGATCGCCATCGTCGCCGCCACCGTGGCGGCCCGATGGCGCCTGGTGCCCGCGTCGGGGAAACCCGTGCGCCCCGGGGTGGTCGGCCTGATGCACCCGAACCGGCCGCCCATGACCGTCCTGTCCAGTCGACACCGATGGAGGTTCTCCCCACTTGCGGTACTCACTCGCCGCCGGCGCGGTGGCGCTGCTCGCCGCGTCGACCCTCACCGCCGCGTCACCGGCCACCGCCGCGCCGGCGTGCCGCGACGTCCACGCGCCGGTCACCGTGCTCGGCCACCGGGAGGTCGTGCACGGGACGCTGTGCACGCCGGCCGGTGGCGGCTCGACCGTCCAGCTGCTGATCCCCGGCGCGACCTACAACAGCGCGTACTGGGACTACCCCGGCGCGCACTCGTTCCGGGCGGCGCAGAACGCGGCCGGCTTCGCGACCCTGGCCGTCGACCGCCTGGGCACGGGCGGCAGCTCCCGGCCGCCCGCCGCGACCCTGACCGCCCTGGCGCAGGCGGAGGCGATGCACCAGGTCGTGCGGGGGCTGCGGTCGGGCGCGTACGGCCGGTCGTTCCCGCGCGTGGTCATCGGCGGCCACTCGCTGGGCGCGGCCATCGCCGTCGTCGAGGCGGGCACGCACCACGACGTGGACGGCGTCCTGCTGACCGGCATGACCCACCGCGTCAACCCGGCCGGGGTGACGGCGGTGTTCGCGACCTTCGTCCCGGCCAACCTCGACCGCAGGTTCGGCGCGCTGTTCCCGCCCGGCTACCTGACCACCGCGCCGGGCACGCGTTACGGGAACTTCCACGCGCCGGGCGAGCTGTCGCGCGCGGCGCGCGAGCTGGAGGAGGCCACCAAGGACGTCTTCTCGCCGGTCGAGACCGCCGACGCGCTCGGCGTGGCCGTGGTGCTGCCCTACAGCAGGCTGGTCGACGTGCCGGTGCTGTCCGTGGTGGGCAGCCACGACTCCGCCGTGTGCGGGCCGTTGGCGACGGACTGCTCGTCGGCGGAGGCGTTGCGGGAGGACGAGGCGCCGTACTTCACCGCGCCGCTGGAGGCGCACGTGGTGCCGGGGCACGGGCACTCGATCAACCTGGCTCGGGAGGCGGGCCGGTACTACGCGGCGGTGGCTTCCTGGGCGTCGCGGGAAGTCGGCCGCTGACCCCGGTGCGGGGTCCGCACGCGCCGCGGACCCCGCACACGGGAATGCCGCCGTGCCGGGTCGCCGCGCCGGTCGGGTGATCGCGGCGACGGTCGGCCGACGTCGGCGTCGCCGCGCGGGCGGGTGTTGGTGGCTGCCGGGCGGGCGAGGCTGTGGTGTGTCGCGCCGCGCGGGCGGGTGTTGGCGGTTGTCGGGCGGGCGTTGGTGTGGTGTGTCGCGCCGCGCGGGCGCACCGGTGGCTGTCTGGCGCGGGTGGTGGTGCGGTGTCGCCGGGTGGGCGGCGGTGTCGGGCGGCTGTCGGGCGGCTGCCGGTGAGATGCGGCAGGCGGCCTGTCGGCGTCCTCCCGGCGGCCCCGGGCGGGATCGTCCGGACGCACCTGTACCGCGCCGCCGCCGGGCCGCACACTGGGAGGTGGCGCGCTTCCCCCGACGCCGGACGGCACCGGGGGTGGAGCATGAGCGAATTCCGGGCACGGCTCGCGGCCGCGCTCGCGGCGGTCGAGCGGGGCTGGCCCGTGATCCCGTTGCGGCCGTGGGGGAAGGTGCCCGCGGTCAAGGACTGGGACCGCCGGGCGACCCTGGACCCCGACCGGGTGCGCGCCTGGTGGGGGCACAAGCCCTACAACGTCGGCATCTCCTGCCGCGCCGCCGGGCTGCTGGTGGTCGACCTCGACCAGGGCGTGCCGCACGGGCGGGACGTGCTCGCCGAACTCGCGCGCCGGCACGGCGCGGACGACCCGCGCGACACGTACACGGTGGCCACGCCCGGCGGGGGAGAGCACCGCTACTTCCGCGCGCCCGACGTCCCGCCGCCGAACACGGTCGGCAGGCTCGGCCGGCACGTCGACACCCGGTCGGCGGGCGGGTACGTCGCGGCGCAGGGCTCGATCCGGCGCACGACCAGCGGGCCGCGCCTGTACAAGGTGGTGCGGGACGTGCCCGTCGCGCCCGCGCCGGACTGGCTGGTCGCCGCCCTGCGCCCGCCGGAGCCCGAGCAGCGGGCCGCGCCGGCCGACCCGCCCGCGCCGCGCCGGGTCCGCGCCTACCGGGAGGCCGTGGTGGGCGGCGAGGTGGACCGGGTCCGGTCGGCCCGGCCGGGCACCCGCGCGCACGTGCTGTTCACGGCGGCGTGCCGGCTCGGCGAACTGGTCGGCGCGGGCTGGCTGGACGACCGCGCGGCGGCCGAGGTGCTGCTCGACGCCGCCGCGCGGCACGTCGGCGTGGACGGCTGGACGGAGCGGGAAGCGCTGCACCACATCGCGAACGGCCTGGCGACCGGCAAGCGGAGGCCGCGGGTCATCCCGGAGCGGCGGTCGCCGTCGGACGCGACGCGCGCCGTGCCGCCGGTGCCGCACCAGGTCCGGCGTGAGTGAGGATCGTGGTGGTCGCGGGTGAGCGGTGTGCCGGGGCGGGGCGCGCGTGAGCCGGGCCCGAAGTGCTTCGGTTCTCGCGTGGCATCGGGGAACAAGCGCGCCGCCGGGCGGGTTGTGCCCGACGAGATCGACTACGGGGGTTGGTTCGATGAAGAAGTTCGCCTTGGTGCTGCTCGCCGCCGTCCTGGGGCTGGTGTTCGCGCCGCCCGCGTCCGCGCGGCCCGGCTGGGCGGCCACCTGGACGGCGTCGCCGCACGAGCCGTCCGACGTCTTCGGCCCGAACTGGGGCACGGAGGGGTTCGACGACCAGACCGTGCGGCAGGTGCTGCGGATCAGCTCGGGC
Organism: Saccharothrix australiensis; assembly: GCF_003634935.1. Taxonomy (NCBI): domain Bacteria; kingdom Bacillati; phylum Actinomycetota; class Actinomycetes; order Pseudonocardiales; family Pseudonocardiaceae; genus Saccharothrix; species Saccharothrix australiensis. The sequence continues at coordinate 5,323,468 of NZ_RBXO01000001.1, read as the reverse complement.
GGCCCGGCCGTCCGCATCCGCCTGTCCAACGCCTACGGCGACGCGCCGCTGGAGATCACGGGCGCGACCGTGGCGCGGGCTGCCGAGGGCGCGGCCGTGCAGCCGCGCTCGGTGCGGCACCTGACGTTCGGCGGCCACCGCTCGGCGACGGTCCGACCCGGCGGCGACCTCGTCAGCGACGTGGCGCTCCTGCCGGTCGAGCCGTTGCAGCGGTTGACGGTGACGCTGTACTTCGCCGGCCGGACCGGTCCGGCGACCGGGCACACCTTCGCCTCCGCGACCAGCTACCGGGCCGCGGGCGACCACCGGGCGGACGTGGCGGCCGACGCGTTCGGCGAGACCTCGACGTCCTGGTTCTACGTCACCGCCGTCGAAGTGGTCGACCGGACGCCGCGCCGCGACGTCGTGGTGGCCTTCGGCGACTCGATCACCGACGGCACCGGGTCCACCGTGGACGGTGACAACCGGTACCCCGACGAGCTGGCCGAACGGCTGCGCGGGCGCAAGGCCGTGGTGAACGCGGGCATCGGCGGGAACCGGGTGCTCAACGACTCGTCCTGCTTCGGCGAGAAGGCCACCGAGCGGTTCGGCCGCGACGTGCTCGCCCAGCCGGACGTGCGCACGGTGATCCTGTTGGAGGGCATCAACGACATCGGCTTCAGCAACTTCCCGATCGACTGCGCCAAGCCGAACCCGGAGGTCACCGCCGCACAGCTGATCGCGGGCTACCGGGACCTGATCGGGCAGGCGCACCGCGCCGGTGTGCGGGTCGTCGGCGCGACCCTGCTGCCGTTCAAGGGCGCGGGCTACCACACGGAGCGCGGCGAGGCGGTGCGGGACGAGGTGAACGCGTGGATCCGCACGTCCGGCGAGTTCGACGCGGTGGTGGACTTCGACCGCGCCACGGCCGACCCGGCGGACCCGGACGCGCTGCTGCCCGCGTACGACAGCGGTGACCGGCTGCACCCCAGTGACGCGGGGTACCGCGCGATGGCCGAGGCCGTCGACCTGTCGGTGCTGTAGGCGAGGTCCGCGCGGGGCGTCCGGGAGGTGTGTCCCGGCCGCCCCGCGCGGGGTTTCAGCGCGTGGCGCCGTCCGGGTCGGTGGTGGAGGCGGTGTCGCCCAGGTCGCGGAGCTGCCGGAGCACCCGGTCGGCGTCGGCTTCCCGGCCCTGCCTGCGGTACAGCTCCAGCGCCTGCCGCCACACCGCGCGGGCCTCGTGGCGCCGGCCGAGCGCGAGGTGCGGGTGCCCGAGGCGGTCGAGGGTGTCGGCGGCGTAGTACGTGCTGCCCAGCGGCCGGTACAGGGTGAGCGCCTGCCGGTAGTGGTCGACGGCCTGCGCGTGCCGCCCGGTGTGGTGGTCGACGTAGCCGAGGGTGTCGAGGACGTGCGCCTCCACCTCGGGGTCGTCGCGGTGGTCCCGGTTGAGGGCCAGCGCGCTGCGGCAGTGCTCGCGCGCGGTGCCGTGGTCGCCCAGCAGGGCGGCGACCCAGCCCGCGTCGGCGTGCGCGGCGGCTTGGCCGACCGGGTCGCCCAACGCGCGGCAGATGTCCAGCGCCCGCCGGGCGTGGTGCAGCGCCCGCCGGTTGTCACCGCCGCGCGACCGGGCCTCGGCGAGGACGCGGTGCGTGAGGGCCTGGTCGGCGCGCGCGTCGTGGGCGCGGGCCAGGGCGAGGGACCGGTCCAGGTGCCCGATCGCCTCCGCCGGCCGCCCGCGCCGGATGTGGGCGCGGCCGAGGGACCGGTGGGCGTGGATGCGGGTGGCCGGGTCGGGCAGGTGGGTCGCGGCGTCCAGCGCGGCCTCCCACAGGGCCTGCTCGTCGGGGCGGTGCCCGCGGCGCGCGTGGAAGGTGCTCAGCGTCCGGGCCAGCTGCCACACCTGCCGGTGCCACCGGTGGGTGAACGCCGTGTGCTGGGCGGCGGACAGGTGCGGGTACTCGCTGTCCAGCCAGGCCAGCGCGGCCGGCGCGTCGGGCAGCCGCTGCGGGTGGACGCCGGGCGCGGGCGGGTCGAGCGCGAGGGGCTCGGTGTGCGGGTCGAGCAGCTGCTGGGCGGCGTGGGCGGTGTGCAGGTAGAAGTCCACCGCCCGGCGCAGCGCCGCCACGCGCGCCGCGGGGTCCAGGTCGTCGGCCAGGGTGGTCGCGTAGTCGCGGATCAGGTCGTGCATGGTGTGCCGCCCGCCGGCGTGCCGGTCGATCAGGGAGGCGTCCTCCAGGGTGGTGAGCGCCCGGTGCGCCCGCGCGGGCGGCAGGCCGGTGAGGGCGATCGCGGCGGGCAGGCCGGTGTCGGGGCCGGGCGCGATGCCCAGCAGCGCGAACACCCGCCGCTGCTCGGGGGTCAGGCGGCGCAGCGACCAGGACAGCACGGTGGGCAGGCTGGCGGTCGGGTCGTCGTGGTCGAGCAGGTGCAGGCCCAGCAGGCGCAGCTCGGCGGCCGGCTCGGCCAGCGGTGCGCCCGGCCGGGTGGAGGCGTGGCGGGCCGTGATCGACAGCGCGAGCGGGTGGCGTCCGCACCGGTCGACCAGCTCGGCGGCGGCGTCGGGTTCGGCGGCCACGCGCGCCGCGCCCACCCGCGCGGCGAGCAGGGCGTGCGCCTCGGCCCGCGTGAGCACGTCGAGCCGCAGGTGGCGCGCGGCGTAGCGGTCGATCAGCGCCGCGAGCCGGTGGCGGCCGGTGACCAGCACGGCGCAGGTGGGCGAGCCGGGCAGCAGCGGCTCGACCTGGTCGACGCCCGCCGCGTTGTCCAGCACCACCAGCACCCGCTTACCGGCCACCAGGCTGCGGTACAGCGCGGCCTTGGCGGCCGGGTCGTCGGGCACCCGGTCGGGTGCGACGCCGAGGGCGGCGAGGAAGCCGCGCAGCGCGTCGTCGGGCGGCACCGGGCGGTGGGTGGGGCTGAAGCCGTGCAGGTCGACGAACAGGTGGCCGTCGGGGAAGCGGTGGGCGTTGCGGTGCGCCCAGTGCAGGGCGAGGGCGGTCTTCCCGATGCCGCCCGCGCCGCCGATCGCCGTGATCGGCACCGTGCCCGCGTCACCGGTCGGCGCGGTGCCCAGGGCCGCGGTCAGCGCCGCCAGCTCGTCGGCGCGGCCGGTGAACCACGGCGGCGCGGCGGGCAGCTGGCGCGGCACGGGCGTGGCCGGCCGCGCGCTGTCGGCCGGCGTGTGCGGCGTGGTGTCGGCCGGCGTGCGCGGTGTCGGCGTGTGCGGCGTGGTGTCGGGAGATGTGTGCGGCGCCTGCGTGCGCGGCGTGGTGTCGGCCGGCGTGTGCGGGGTCGGTGCGTGCGGCGCGGTGTCGGCGGTTGGGTGCGGTGTCGGCGGGTGCAGCGCGGGGTCGGCGGTGAGGATCTGCCGGTGCAGCCGTTGCAGCGCCGGTCCGGGGTCCGCGCCCAGGTCGTCGGCCAAGCGGGTGCGGACGCGCCGGTAGTGCTCCAGGGCGTCGGCCTGGCGGCCGTCGCGGTAGAGGGCCAGCATCAGCTGCCCGGCGACGCGCTCGTCCAGCGGGTGCCGGGCGGCGCGGGCCGACAGCGCGGGCAGCAGCGCGCCGTGCCGCCCGCGGCGCAGCGCGAGGTCCGCGTGGTCCGACTCGGCGGCCAGCAGCTCCGCGCCCAGGGCGGCCCGCAGGTCGCACGCCCACGGCGTGTCCAGGTCCGGCACCGGCTCGCCGCGCCAGAGCCCCAGCGCCAGGTCGAACAGCTCCGCCGCGCGCCGGTCGTCGCCGGCGGACCTGGCCAGGGCGAGCAGCCGGCGGAACCGGTGCAGGTCGACGCCCTGCTCGTCGACGGTCAGCAGGTAGCCGCCGGACCGGCGGGCCAGCGCCACGCCCTCGACGCCGGACAGGGCCGCGCGCAGCCGCGACAGGTAGTTGTACAGCGTGTCCCGGCCGCGCGCCGGTGGCCGCTCGCCCCACACGCGGTCGAGCAGCCGCGCGGCGGGCACCGGGCGGTTGGCCTCCACCAGCAGCACGGCCAGCACACCGCGCTGCCGCGGGTGCCCCAGGTCGACCCGCGCGCCGCCGAGGTGCCCCTCGACCCCGCCCAGCAGCCGGAACCGGAGCACCGGCCCGGTGTCGGCGCACCCGGTGACCAGCGCGTTCCAGGTTTCTCGCACGGTTTCCTCACGATCGGCCGGGCATCGTGCCCACCCGGTGATCCAAACACCACGCCCGGAACCCGCCGACATGAAAGAGGACACAGTGCCCTCCGCGCTGAACACCAGGACGACCTCCGCGCTGGCCACCGCCGGCGTCACCGCCGCCCTCCTGCTCGGCGGCGCGACCGCCGCGACCGCCGCGCCGCGCGGTGTCGACGCCGCAGCCACGCACAGCACCTGCAACGCGCACACCGTCGACGGGCGCGGCGCCGAGATCTGCCGCACCTGGACGCCCACGGGCGGCGGCTACTACTACGTCACCTGGGAGGTCACCCGCTCCACCGCGAACGTCGTACCCCAGGGCCGGTTCGACGGCAAGGTGAGCACCCTCCGCGTCTCGGGCAACCGGAGCGGCGTCAAGGACTTCGTGACCCGCGTGTGCGTCGAGAAGCGCTGCTCCTCCTGGGCCTGACGGCCTGACCGCCCCGCCCCGCCGCACCGGCGACTCCGCACGACGACGGGCCCATCCCGATGCGCATCGGGATGGGCCCGTCGTCGTGGTGTGGAAGGAGCGGACCGCCCGGCTCCGGGCGGCCCGCTCCGGCCGTGGGGCGGCCCGGCGGAGGGCTGCCGGGCCGCCGGCTCAGGACTCCGCGGCGAGGATCAGCGCGGTGTCGGCCACCTGCTCGAAACTGGCGACCCGACCGTCCGCGACGCGCCAGATGTGCGTGAAGCGGGCGGTCATGCCCTTGCCCGTGGCGCGGTGCACGCCCGTGTAGTTGCCCAGCGCCACCACCACGTCACCCGCGTCGAACAGGTCCGCCACGGTCACGGTGAACGACGCCCAGTCCGCGCCGATCCGGTGGAACACGTTGGCGCGGATGGCATCCGGGCCGATGTAGGTGCCGCCGTAGGTGGAACCGGCGGCTTCGGTCCAGGTGGCGTCGGGTGCGAGCGGCGCGAGCATCCCGTCCAGGTCACCCCGGTCGGAGGCGGCGTAGTGGGCGCGGACGACTTCCAGTGCGGTCATGGTCTTCCTTCAGACAGGCTGGTCTTCGGGGTAGGACACGCGGCCGAGCGACGTGATGTGCGCGCCGCCGGGCGCGTTGCGGATCTCGCCTTCGCCGTTGAGGCCGAAGAAGGTGCCCGTGGTGCGCATCGCGTCCAGGTCGTACAGCCACGTGGTGGCCACGGGGATGCGGAACTCGCGGAAGGTGAACACGTACCGGTTCTCGGCGATCCGGTACGCCGTCGCCAGGTCCACGTCGCCGTGCCCGCGCTGCTCGCCGACCAGGCACTGCCAGGCGTAGCGCTCCGAGCTGAGGTACACGTGCTCGTAGAGGTGGTTGGGGCTGTACCGGTAGAGGGCGCGCCAGCCGATCAGGTCGCGCGACGGCGCGGGCGCCTCACCCCTGGGCCCGACGCCGTCGCCGGTGTCGAGCACGCCGGGGCGGAACACCTGCGACACCTGCGGCACGCCCTCGGTCCTGGTCTCCGCGATGGTCGACTCGACGGTCAGCGTCCGCCTGCTGTCCAGGTCCGCGACGAGCACCGCCGACTCGCGCGGGGTGGCGGCGAAGAGGAGCGAGACGAAGAAGGTGCCGGGCGCGCCCTCCACCGCCTCGTACCAGTCGGTGCCCTTCGCGTCACCGGTGGACCACTCCACGGTGGACTCGTCGGTGAACGACAGCTCGACCTGGCCGCCGTCGTCGTGCCGCACGGTCCAGCGCAGGCCGACGAGGGCGCCGCTGCGGGGCAGCCGGTTCCCGTCGATGCCCTTGGCGAAGTCGTCGACGGTCTTCCAATCCGACATCGGGTGGTGTCCTCTCACGCCAGTTCGATCGTGGGCAGGTCGACGGCGCTCGCGCCGGCGTCCGCGGTGACCACCGCGCCGCTGACGACGGAGGCGTCCGACGAGGCGAGGAACGCGATCACCGAGGCCACCTCCTCCGCCTCGGCGGGCCTGCCCAGCGGGGTGTTCTCGGTGACCAGGGCGTACGCCTCGTCGCGGCCGAGGCCGCGGGTCGCGCCGAACCGGTCCATCTGCTCGTCCGCCATCGTGGTGCGCACCCAGCCGGGGCACACCACGTTCGCCCGCACGCCGTGCTTGCCGTAGTCGCGGGCGATGGACCTGGTCAGGCCGACCAGGGCGTGCTTGGTGGCGGTGTAGCCCGCGACGCCCGGCCCGGCGAACAGGCCCGCCAGCGAGGACACCAGGACGACCGAGCCGCCGCCGTCGACCAGGCCGGGCAGCGCGGCCCGGATGGTGACGAACGCGCTGGTCAGGTTCGCGTCGAGGGCCAGCCGCCACCCCTCGTCGGTGGTCTCGCCCGCGGTGCCGAGCCCGTGGCCGCCCGCGTTGGCCACCACGACGTCGACCCGGCCGAACCGCTCGGTCGCCCGCGCGACGACGGCCTCCATCGCCGCGCTGTCGGCGGCGTCCGCGGGCAGCGCGAGCGCGGCGTCGCCCAGCGGGCCGGCGACCTCCTCCAGCGGCGCGGGTCGGCGGCCGGTGAGCACCGCCCGCCCGCCCTCCGCGACGATCTGCCGGGCGGTGGCCGCGCCGATGCCGGTGCCCGCGCCGGTGATCAGGGCGACCCGGCCGGTGAATCGAGAGCCCATGTAGGTCCTCCAGTGGTGACGGCGAGGCCGGCGACGGTGTCGGCGACCTCGACGGGATCGGGGGTGCAGCGGGCGGTGACCGAGCGGACCAGCACGCCCAACGGCTCGGCGTCCCTGGCGACGGCGCGGACCAGGCCGCGGATGCCGCCCGCGGCGGCGGACTGGGGTGGCAGGTGCGGGCAGGTGACGGCGACGGCGACGATCACGCCGCCGTCGCCGCCCATCGCCCGCAGCACCGCACGGGTGGTGTAGAAGGCGGCGTCGAGCTGGGTGCCGAGCACGAGGTGCCAGGTCTCGTCGTCGACCGCGAGCGTCGCCGGGCCGTCGGGGTCGGCCTGTCGTGCCGCGGACCCGTCGCCGGCCGCGGCGGGCCCGCCGGCGGGCGTCCGCGCCGCGAACCCGCCGGTGGCCGGGTCGGCCGCCCGCGGTGCGCCGCGCCCGCGCGGGCAAGGCAGCGCGGGCGCGGTGGTGACCAGCAGGTCGATCCGGCCGAAGTGCCCGACCACCGCCGTCACCGCCGATTCCGCCTGGGCCGGGTCGGCGGCCTCGGCGCACACCGCCATCCCGCTCCACAGCCCGCCGCCCACGATCTCGACCGCCGACGAGTCCGCGTCCAGCGCGGCCACCCGCGCACCGGCGGCGTCGAGCCTGCGCGCCACCGCCGCGCCGATCCCGGAGCCGGCTCCGGTCACCAGCGCGACCTTGCCCTCCATGCCCATGATCGGACGTTAACCTCGGGGCACCCGCGTTCCCCATAGCCGGCGGATGCGGGTGCGCCCGAGGTCAACGGGTGTTCACGGTCGGGCAACTCCGAAGCGGGGTCCGGTCAGGTCGCCCACCGCCACGTGGACGGCGCGCAGGTCGCTGTAGAAGTCGATGCTGTGCGCACCGCCCTCCCGGCCGACGCCGCTGGCCTTGATGCCGCCGAACGGGGTGCGCAGGTCCCGCACGTTGTGCGAGTTGACCCACACCATCCCGGACTGCACGGCCCGCGCCACGCGGTGGCCGCGCTGGAGGTCCGACGTCCACACGTAGCCCGCCAGGCCGTACTTGGTGGCGTTGGCCAGCGCGACGGCCTCCTCCTCGGTGTCGAACGGCGTCACGCACACCACCGGGCCGAAGATCTCCTCCTGGAACACCCGCGCGTCCGCCGGCACGTCGGCGAACACCGTGGGCGACAGGAAGTTGCCCGACGGCAGGTGCTCGGGTCGCGAGCCGCCGGCCACCAGGCGGGCCTCCTGCTTGCCGATCTCCACGTACTCCAGCACCCGCGCGTAGTGCTCGGGGTGGATCAGCGCGCCCACCTCGGTCGCCGGGTCCGACGGCAGGCCGACCCGCACGGCCGACGCGCGGGCCGCCAGGGCCTCCACGAACCGGTCGTAGATCTCCCGCTGCACCAGCACCCGCGAGGACGCCGTGCAGCGCTCGCCGTTGAGCGAGAACACGCCGAACACGGCGGCGTCCACCGCCCGGTCGAAGTCGGCGTCGGCAAAGACCACGCACGGCGACTTGCCGCCCAGCTCCATCGACACCTCCTTGAGGTGCTCGGCGGCCGTGCGCATGATGATCTGCCCGGTGCCGCTCTCGCCGGTGAACGACAGGCGCGGCACGTCCGGGTGCGCCACCAGGGCCGCGCCCGCCGACTCGCCGATGCCGTGCACCAGGTTGAACACGCCCTCCGGCACGCCCGCCTCGGCCATGATGCCGGGCAGCAGGCTCGCCGACAGCGGCGACCACTCGGCGGGCTTGAGGACCACCGTGCAGCCCGACGCCAGCGACGGCGCGAGCTTCCAGGTCTCCAGCATGAACGGCGTGTTCCACGGCGTGATCAGGCCCGCGACGCCGGCCGGCTGCCGGATCGCGTAGTTGACCTGCTTCTCGCCCACGAGGTAGGCGTCCTCGTGCTGCGCCACGATCACGTCGGCGAAGTAGCGGAAGTTCTCCGCCGCGCGGTGCGCCTGGCCCTTGGCCTGGGTCACCGGCAGGCCGGTGTCGAACGTCTCCAGCTCCGCCAGCCGGTCGGCGCGGGACTCGATGGCGTCCGCGATCCGGTTGAGCACCTTGGCGCGCTCGCGGTCGGACAGCCGGGGCCACGGGCCCTCGGTGAACGCGCGGCGCGCGGCGGCCACGGCGGCGTCGACGTCGGCGGGGCCACCGGCGGCCACGCGGCCGTACTCGGTGTCGGTCACCGGGTCGGCGACGGCGAACGTCGCGCCGTCGACCGACGGGACGTCCTTGCCGTCGATGTGGTGCAGCAGCTCGGTGGGCAGGTTGTCCGGCTTCTTCACGGTGCTCATGCGTTCACTCCAGACGGGACGAGCAGGTCGGCGGCCTGCGCGCGCAGCGCGTTGATCTTCTCCAGCCCGGCCGGGGTCGGCTGGACCAGCGGCGGGCGGACGTGGGCGCTGGAGATGCGGCCCAGGTCGGCCAGGACGTGCTTGGCGGGCGCCGGGTTGGTCTCCACGAACAGCAGCTCCACCAGCGGGTGCAGCCGGTAGTGCAGGTCGATCGCGCCCTCGTGGTCGCCCTCGACGTACAGCTCGTACATCCGCGCCACGGCGGCGGGCGCGAGGTTGGCCAGCGCGCTGACGAACCCGCGACCGCCGATGGCCAGCAGCGGCAGGCACAGCAGCTCGATGCCCGACCACATCAGGAAGTCGCGCCCGCACTTGTGCAGCACGTGCGAGAAGTGCTCGAAGTCCTTGGTGGTCTCCTTGATGCCCACGATGTTGTCGTGGGCGTGCCGCAGCTTGGCCACGGTGTCCGGCGCGATGTCCACGGCCGTGCGGGACGGCACGTTGTAGATCACGATCGGCAGGTCGGGGAACTCCCGCGCCACCGCGTCGTACCACGCGAACAGGCCCTCCTGGGTCGGCCTGCTGTAGTACGGGGTGATGACCAGCGCGAGGTCCGCGCCCAGCTTGCGCGCCTCGTCGGTCAGCTCCAGCGTGTGCTTGAGCGTGACCGCGCCGGTGCCGGGCAGGAACGGGATGGCGTCGCCGAGCTCCTCGGCCACCACGCGCATCGCGGTGACGCGCTCCTCCAGCGACTGCGCGCTGGGCTCGCCGGTCGAGCCGCCGATGGACACGCCGTGCGAACCGGACTCCTTCTGCCAGCGCACCAGCGCGCGCAGGCTGTCGGTGTCCAGTTCGCCCTCGGCGGTGAACGGCGTGACGACGGGCGCGATGGAGCCGCGGATCGACGCCGGGTCGGAACGGAACCTCATGTCGGGAACTCCACTGAGAGCGGGGCCGGGGACCTCTCGTCCACGGCCCGGAGGGTGTTGAGCTTGTGCTCGCGGGCGAAGCGCTCCACGTCCTCGGCGGGTGCCTCGGCGCGCAGGAGGCGCAGGAGTTCGGCGTGCTCGGCGACCGACTCGCGGGCGCGGCCGGGCACGAGGCTGAACGTGGTGCGCCTGCTCATGTCCAGCCGCGCCCACTCCTTGCCGATCAGCTCGCGCAGCCGGGGGTTGGGCGAGCCGTCGCACAGCAGCAGGTGGAACTCGCGGTTGAGCCGGGTGAAGCCGAGCGGGTCGAACTCCACCAGGGACGCGGCCATCAGGTCGTTGAGGTGCGCGGCGCGGTCGAGCTGCGCCGCGGACAGCCGGGCGTGCGCCACCGCGTGGCCCTCCAGGAGCGCGAGGGTCTCCATCGTGTGCCGGTAGGCGTCCGGGTCGATGTCGGCGACCTGCGCGCCGACGTTCGGCTCGAACACCACCCAGCCCTCGGCCTGGAGCCGGCGCACGGCCTCCCGCACCGGGACCGGGCTGACGCCCAGCTCCCGCGCGATCCGGTCGAACACCAGCCGCGCGCCGGGGCCGTAGCGCCCCTCGACGATCCGGTCGCGCAGCGTCTCGTACGCGTACTGGGTCTTCGAGCCGACGATCGCGGTCACTCCGACCACCGCTCGTACTCGGCGCGCTTGGCCGCGCCGAGCGGGTACAGGCCGTCGATCGGCTCGCCGTCGGCGACGCGCTCCAGGATGAACCGCTCCTCGCGCTCCATCGCCACGGCGTCGGCGGCGACCTCGTCCACCAGCGCGGGCGGGATCAGGATGACGCCCTCGGCGTCGCCCACCAGCACGTCGCCCGGCCGCACCAGCACGCCCGCGCAGGCCACGTCCACGCCGACCTCCCACGGCACGTGCCGACGACCCAGGACGGCCGCGTGCGCGCCCGCGCTGTAGGCGGGCAGGTCGAGGCCCTCGAACGCCGGGCTGTCCCGCAGGCACCCGTCGGTGACCACGCCCGCCGCGCCGCGCTTGACCGCGCGCAGCGCGAGGATGTCGCCGAGCGTGCCCGCGCCGTGGTCCTCGCGGGCGTCGATGACCAGCACCTGGCCGGGCCCGATGGACTCGACCGCGCGCTTCTGGGCGTTCATGCCGCCGCCGCGCTCGGCGAACTGGTCCTCGCGCAGCGGGAGGAACCGGAGCGTGTGCGCGGTGCCGACCATGCGCAGGTCGGGCCGCGCGGGCCGCAGGCCGGTGAGGAACGTGTGGTGCAGCCCGCGCTTGCGGAGCTGGCTGGACAGCGTCGCCGTGGACACCGAGCGCAGCGCCGCCTCGGTCTCCGGCTTGATCGCCGGCACGGCGCCGCCGACGGCCGCCGCCCGGTCCTCGCGGGTGACCCTGGGCCGCGCGCCGGGCTTGGCCAGCGGCTCGACCTCGCGGACCGTGTTGCGCAGCCGCTCGGTGTCGTTGACCGCCACCTCGACCACGTCACCGGGCGCGACGACGGTCGCGCCGGTCGGGGTGCCGGTGAGGATGATGTCGCCGGGCTCCAGCGTCACGTTCCGGCTCAGGTCGGCGATCAGGTAGGCGAAGTCGAACAGCAGGTCGCCGGTGTTGTCGTCCTGCACCAGCTCGCCGTTGACCCACGTCCGCAGCCGCAGGTCGCGCAGGTCGACCTCGCGCGGGTCCAGCAGCACCGGGCCGACCGGCGTGTAGCCGTCCGCGCCCTTGGAGCGCAGGTTGGAGCCGCGGTCGGCGTAGCGCAGGTCGTGCACGCCGAAGTCGTTGGCCGCGGTGATGCCGCCGATGTAGTCGGCCGCCGCGTCGCGGGGCACCCGCGACGCGCGCTTGCCGATGACGAGCGCGATCTCGCCCTCGAAGGCCGACAGCTCGGTGCCCTCGGGCCGCACGAGGTCGCGGCCCGTCCAGGACAGCGACGACGGCGGCTTGAGGAAGTACGACGGCTCGTCCGGGAACCGGCCCCGCTCGGCCGCGCGGCTGCGGAAGTTGAGGTGCACGGCGATGATCTTGGTGGGCGCGAGGCCCAGGGGGTGCGTCATGCCTTGAGCCCGTCCGGGATGGGGAAGTCGACGATGACCTGACCGGTGCCGCTGCTCGGGAAGTAGTCGCACAGCTGCTCGCCGTGGCCGGTGTAGCGGTCCCAGCCGAGGATGCCGAACAGCATCGCCGTGTCGGCCATCGCGGCCTCGCCGGTGAACCGCTCGTTGTAGGCGGGCAGCGCGGCCAGGAACTCCGCGATGTGGCCGTTGCGCCACTGGTCGAGCACCAGGCGGTCGGCCTGCTCGTTGATCGGGTTGCTGATCTTGTCCAGGTACTCCGAGGAGACCTCGTTCGGCGGGAACTGGTGCGACAGCGAGCCGCTGGCCAGGAACGCCACCTTGCGGTCGCTGCGCAGCACGGCCCGCGCGATCGCCTCGCCGACCCGGCGGTTCTCGTCGATCGTGGAGTAGATGTTGCAGCCCACCGGCACCACCGCGAGCGGGTCCTCCTCGCGGTTCATGAAGTGCATCGGCACCAGCGTCGCGTACTCCAGGCCGAGGTCCTTGACGTCGTGGACCATCGACTTCTGGCCGCCGGCGTTGATCTCCTCGCCGATCAGCCGCGCGAGGTCGGGCCCGCCGGGGTAGTCGTACTCCAGGTCGTGGATGAAGTGCGGCAGCTCGTGCGACGCGTAGCTGCCCTGGTGCCGAGCCTTCCCGTTGATGTGGAAGCTCATGCTGTTCATCCAGTGCGAGTCGGCCACCACGAAGGTGTCCGCGCCGCGCTCCCGCGCCCGTCGCCCCACCTCGGCCAGCCCGACCTCGGCGTGCCTGCGGATGCCGTGGTGCTTGCCGGTTTGGATGGACAGCCAGATCGACGGCACATGCGTGATCTTCGCTGCCAGCACGACCTCACCCATGAACACCTCCACATCGGGGATCGTGTAGCGGATCGAATACGATCCGTTCGCGGCGCACGCTGTCGTGACCGCTATCCAGGTGTAACAGGACGGCCGGGTGGTGATGTTGACCCAAGACGCACGCCCTTTGACTCCGCGCGCACCGGCTGGTGACCCCATTCACGACTCTGCAACGAACTCTTGACGAACGGGCGATGGCGGACGACTGTCCCTGTCACCCAGTGTTACCCGAGCCACGGTGTGAACCCGACCACCGTCCCAGCGCAGGTCCAGGAGGGCGACGATGTCCTACGTGCTGACCACCGCCGGTGTGCCCGCGACGCAGCAGTTCGACCTCTGGCAGTCGGCCGTGTCGCAGACCTTCGTGCCCCTGGAGGCCACCACCGGCGAGCACTCGGCGTTCCGCGGCCGGTTGCGCGGTCAGAACCTCGGCAGCATCTCCGTGTACGAGGCGTCGGCGGACGCGCACACCGTGCGACGGACGGCGCGCGCGATCTCCCGCGCCGCGCCGGACTACTACAAGCTCTCGCTCCAGCTGCACGGCTCCGCCAAGCTCAGCCAGGACGGCAGGCAGGCGGCGCTGCGCCCCGGCGACTTCGCCATCTACGACACCACCCGGCCGTACGCGCTGGCCTTCGACGACGTGTCGTCCACCCTGGTGCTGATGTTCCCCCGGTCCATGCTGTGCCTGCCGTCCGGGCAGGTCGAGCAGCTGACCGCGGTCCGGTTCGCGGGCGGGCAGGGCGTGAGCGGGATCGTCAGCACGACGCTCGTGCAGCTCGCGCGCAACATCGACGACCCGCAGGTGCACGGCAGCGTCCGGTTGGCGCGCAACGTGGTCGACCTGCTCGGCACCGCGCTGGCCGACCAGGTGGACTACACCGACGTGCCCGCCGAGACGTCCCGCGCGGCGATGCTGGTGAAGATCAAGTCGTACGTCGAGGCGCACCTGGAGGACCCGGAGCTGTCACCCGGCGACATCGCGGCGGCGCACCACATCTCCACGCGGTACCTGCACAAGCTGTTCAGCGAGGCGGGGACGACGGTGTCCGGCTGGATCAGGCACCGCAGGCTGGAGCGCTGCGGGCAGGACCTCGCCGACCCCGGCAAGAACCAGCTCGCGATCGGCGTCATCGGCGCGCGGTGGGGCCTGGTCGACGCCTCCTACCTGAGCCGGGCGTTCAAGACGGAGTACGGCCTGTCCCCGTCGGAGTACCGGCGGCGCAGCGTCCAGCACCGGGCGGGTTGAGCCGCGCGCCGGGTGGGTTCGACCGTGCGCCGGGCGGGTTGACAGCGGCGCAGCGGACGCGCTGACGGTCAAACGCCGTGCGCCCGCAGCCAAGCTTCCGGGTCGTCCGGCGGCCCACACTGACCCGCGATCAGTCAGTGGAGGGAGTCGACATGCGCGCGACAAATCTTTACATCGGCGGACAGTGGACCGCCGGAGCCGGGGAGTTCACCACCACCGACCCCGCCACGGACGAGCCGCTCGCGGTGTGCGCCGACGCGAGCGCGTCCGACGTGGACGCCGCCGTGACCGCCGCCCGCGAGGCCCTGCCGGGCTGGGCGGCGACCCCGGCCACCGAGCGCGCGGCGCTGCTGTGGCGGCTGGCCGACCTGATCGAGGCCGACGCCGAGAAGCTCGCCGAGCTGGAGACGCGCGACCAGGGCCAGCCGCTGGGCGTGGCGCGGGCGGTCACCGTGACCGGCACGGCGGAGCACTTCCGGTACTTCGCCGGGTGGGCCACCAAGCTGGACGGCGCGGTGCGCTCGGTGTCGTTCCCGAACACGCTCCAGTTCGACCGGCGCGTGCCGGTCGGCGTGTGCGCGCTCATCGCGCCGTGGAACTTCCCGCTCATGATCATGGCGTGGAAGCTGGCGCCCGCCCTGGCGTGCGGCAACACCACGGTCATCAAGCCCGCCGAGCAGACGCCGCTGACCACCGTGCGCCTGGTCGAGCTGTGCGTCGAGGCGGGTTTCCCGCCCGGCGTGGTCAACCTGGTGACCGGCGGCCCGGAGACCGGCAAGGCCCTGGTCCGCCACCCCGGCGTGGACAAGGTGTCGTTCACGGGCTCGACGTCGGTGGGCCGCGACATCGTGGCGGCGTCGGCGGCGGACCTCAAGCGGGTGACGCTGGAGCTGGGCGGCAAGACGCCGACCGTCATCGCGCGGGACGCCGACATCGACGCGGCCGTGCAGGGCACCGTCGCGGGCGGCCTGCTCAACAGCGGCCAGGTGTGCGCGGCCTACGCCCGGCTGTACGTCGACAAGGCGCGGCAGGACGAGTTCGCCACCAAGCTGTCCACCGCCGTCTCCGGGCTGCGCCTGGGCGCGGGCCTGCACCCGGACACCGACCTCGGCCCGCTGGTGAGCGCCGAGCACCGCGAGCGCGTGGACGGCTTCGTGCGCGGCGCGGTCGCCGAGGGCGCGGACCTGCTGACCGGCGGCGCGCCCGCCGACGGCCCCGGCCACTTCTACCGGCCGACCGTGTTCGGCGCCGTCCAGGACCGCATGACCATCGCGCGGGAAGAGGTCTTCGGGCCGGTGCTGGCGGTGCTGGACTACGACGACGAGGACGAGCTGCTGAGCCGCGTCAACGACTCGCCGTACGGCCTGGCGGCGTCGGTGTGGAGCAACGACCTCCGCACGGCGCACCGCCTGGCGGACGGCATCCGGGCCGGCGCGGTGTTCGTGAACATGCCGTGCGTGCCGGACGCCGCCGCGCCGTGGGGCGGTTTCCGGTCCAGCGGCTGGGGCCGCGAGATGGGCCCGTACGCGATCGACGCGTACACCGAGATCAAGGGTGTCTGGATGCACCACGGCTGAGCCGTCCGACGCGCGCGTCCCGGCCGGTGCCGGGACGCCGTACGCGAATCCGTCCCGTCGCCGTCGGGTGGCGGGACGGGTTCGCGGCGGAGGAGCCCGAACCTGCGGTCGAGCGGGCAGTTGGGCCTGAAGGCCGTCGAGGATCGTCCGGAGACCGGTTTCGAGGTCTTGGCCGGACGCGGTGACGGGGTCGTCATCGACCTGTGCTTGGCGGCGCCGGCTTCGCTCGACCCGGCCGGGAGCGGGGTCGGTCGGACCTTGTCGTGGGTCTTCCAGCCGGTCGTCCTCGTCCTCGGGTGCGTCATCATGCCCGGCGAGGTGTTCGTCGACGACGGCGTTCGGCGCCGGTCGGGATATGCGCTTCCGCCGATTCCGTTACCCGTGGCGTCCACGGCGCGTATTCCGACAAATCCGGAATGGCGTGGCTGGATGGAATATCCAGCCATTCGAGTGGTCTCCGCCGGATTGGCGGTTTCCGTTGCCCGGCGGCCGGTTATTCTCCGAATTCCCGACGGGGTGGCGGAGGGGCTGTGGGCGGTTACGAGGTCGACCTGGCGGGCTTGCGGAAGGCCGCCGCGGCGGCGGCGTCCGCCGGTGAGCAGGCCGGGCGGATCGGGCTGGGCGACGCACCGCGGGGCGTGCCCGGCGCGCTGCCCGGTTCGGAGGCCGCCGCGACCGCGCCGAAGCTCGCGGACGCGTGGGACCGGCGGCTGGCCGCCTGGTCGGCCGAGGTCGCCGCGTTCGCCGCGGGCCTGTCCGCCTCCGCCGACCGGTACGCCACCGACGAGGCGGCGGCGGCGCGGGACTTCTCCCTGCTGGGCGGGTTCTTCGGCGGTGCCGGGTGACGGCGTCCTACGACGAGGTCCGCCGGTGGGACGCCGAGGCGCTGGAGGACGCGGCCGAGGTCATCCGGAGCCGGAAGGACCAGCTCATCGGGCTCCAGGACGAGCTGGACGGCGCGTTCGGGCCGCTGCTGTGGCACGGCGGGAGCGCCACGGCCGCGCGTGGCGCGCTCGCCGCGGTCAAGGACCGGGCCGAGCACCTGGTGGCCGAGGCGGGTTCGGTGCAGCGCGCGCTGTACGAGGCGGCCGACGCCGTGTCGGCGCTGATCCGGCTGGTGGAGGACACCGAGTCGACCGCGCGCGCGAACCGGTTCGGCATCGACGCGGCCGGCGCCGTGCGGGACGAGGCGCCCGACGACCCCGACGCCGAGGGCCGGGCGCGGGTCGCCGCCGAACTCGCCGACGGCGTGCGCCGCGTCCTGGACGAGGCGCGGGAGATCGACCGGGGCCTGACCGCCGCGCTGGCCAAGGCCGAAGCGGCGCAGGTGTCCGACGGTGGCGCGACCGGACTCGCGGCGGCCGACCCGAGCGCCCGCACCGCCGACGGCGGATTCCGGGTGGGGCCGCCGGAGGAACCGCACGTGCGTTTCGACGAGGATTTCTCCTACGGTTCGGCGGAATCGACGGCGGCAGACCACCTGAGCAAGGTGGAATGGCTCGCGAAATTGCGCGGGGCGCAGGCGCTGGGCCAGTTGCCGGACGCGACGCGGATGTACGAGCACTACTGGGGGAACACCGGCGAGCCACGCGGGTTCGACTACGAGAAGGCGTACCGGGAGGACTCGGGCATCCGCGCGGGCGTCGACGCGGAGATCACGCGGGCCGCCCACGCCGCCGAGGAGCTGATCCGATCCGGCCGCACGGACTTCCCGATGACCGGTCAGCCGTCCACCGCCGAGCCGTACCCGAGGACGGAGAACTGGCAGAAGGCGGTCGGCGGCTACCAGGTGTGGAGCCACGGCGACGTGCGGGTCGACGGGAACCGGGTCACCATGACGGTGACCGTGGAGGCCGAGGACCGGTACAACTTCAACCGCGGCCAGCACGACATCGCGACCGAGGTGGGCGACGACGAGAACGGCCGGTTCACCGAGGTCGGCTGGGCGAAGCCGTTCGACACGCACGGCTCGCTGACGAGGACCGTCAGCTGGGAGCTGGGGCACCCGCCCGAGGGCGTGCCGGGCCAGGACGTGGACGCGCGCGGCCGGGAGCGCGAGCGCGGGTCGACGCCGGACAACCCGAGGGAGCGGCGCTAGTGGGCGGTTCGACCGGGGTTCGGCCGTGGGTGGTCGGGGTGGCGGCGGCGGTCTCGCTGGCGGTGGCGGTGCTCGTCGCCGTGGCGGGTTACCGCCTGGTGACGAGGGGAGCGGAGCCGATGGGGGGCGTCGGAGCGGCCAAGACCGGGGTGGACGAGGTGCGCGAGGACCTGGAGCCGCTGCGGAAGCGGTTCCCGCCGTTGGCGGGTGCGACGGGTGCGCGGTGGATGTCGGGCACCTACGGCCGGGGCGACGCGCCCGGACCCTCGACCTACTGGATCGACGCCGTGGTGACGCTGCCCGCCGACGAGGTGCGGCGGCTGGTCGCCGCGCACGGCCCGACCGCGCAAGGCAGGTCGCCGGAGGTGGTCGCCGGGCTGCGGGAGCGGGTGCCCGCCGGTCCGTTCCTGACCGGCGAGGCGTTCGACCGGGCGTTCACGCACGAGCGGTGGACGGCGTCGGCCTTCCTCGACGAGCGGTCCGGGCAGGTCGTGGTGGTCGCGACCGGGACCTGAGCGCGTCCGGTGCGGTGGGGTGGCTCCCAGAAGAGGTCCGGTGCAGGAGAGGTCCGGTACGGGTCAGGTCCGGTGCGGGTCAGATCCAGTACGGGTCGGCGCCGCGGGTCAGGCGGAGCAGGGAGCCGACGCCGCGGGGGTCCGACGAGGGCCGCACGAAACCGGCTCGCGCGGCGATGCCCGCGGCCTCGCCGCGCGACTGGCAGTCGAGCTTGGTGAGCAGGCGCTCGACGTAGGTCTCGACGGTGCGCCTGCTGACCACGAGGCTCTCCGCGATCGCCTGGTTGGACAGGCCGGCCACCAGGCCGGTCGCGATGTCCAGTTCGCGCGCCGTGAGCCCGGACGGGTTCTCGAACGGCGCGCAGGCCGCCACGACGCCGTTGCGCGGCCCGTCGACCACCCGCAGCAGGCGCACGCGGTACCAACCGTCCTTGGCGGGCCACAGGAACGGCACCGTGCGCACGCCGAGCGTCGAGAAGGACTCCGCCACCGCCCGCAGGGCCGGGTCGTCGGCGAGCGCGGCGGGCGAGCGGCCGGCCACCGGGCCGACGGCGGGCACCAGCCAGCTCGCCGTCCACTCCGGACCGAACCACGTGTCGAACGACGGGCAGTGCAACGGGTCCACGCGACGGGCCAGCACCGAGCCCAGCTCGCCGACGAACCGCCGCGCCTCCTCGTCGAAGGCCGCCCGGACCGAGGCGTTGGCGTGTAAGACGCCCACCACCTGCTCGCGACCGCCCATGCGCAGCACCGCCGACAGCCCGTCCTCGAAGCCGGCGGGCCGCAGGCGCTCCTGGTAGTGCGGCGAGTCGCGGAAGTTGTGCGGCATGTCGTCCATGAGCAGCGGCACGGCGGAGTCGAACAGCTGACCGCCCCAGCGGGTGCGCGGCAGCTCGTGCGCCAGCTCCTGGCTGATCGAGTGGTTGTAGCCGTCCTCGGCCATCACCACGAAGCCCCGCGACACGGGGTCGTACCCGGTGACCTGCACGGCGCACATCTCCGGCAGCGCCATCCGCAGGGCGGCGAAGACCTCGCCCCACTCCACGGCGGCACCGCTGCCCAGGGCGGAGCCGATGCGCACCGCTGAAGCCACTTTCGTGGTGTCCATCGCGCCTCCTAGGTAGGCGCACAACCTACGGCGTGTGACGTGACGCGGGCAATAGAGGAAATCCGCCGCCAACACCGGGGTGCGCCGCCGGTCAAGGCGTGTGCCGCGGTCGCCAATCGGCGGGGCTCCCACCGGTCCGCGGGCCGGCCGCAGGCTCGGACCGGCGGCCGGCGGACACCTGCCGGCGGCCGGGGTCCGGCGGCTTCGCGTCCGACGGCCCGGCCGGTGATCCCGATCTCACCCGTTCGCACCCGGAACGCGTGCGCCCGTTCGGGATCGCGCTACCCGCGCACCCTTCGAACCACCATCACGCCACGCCTGGAATCGCCGCGCCCCGAGCCGCCGCGCCCGGCCCCGCCGTTCCGGGCGGCGTCGCGCCTGGTCCCGCGACCTTCCCGAGCCGCCACGCTCGATCCCGCCGCGCCGGGCATCGCCGCGTCCGGTGCCGCCGCGTCCGGTGCTGTCGCGTCCGGTGCTGTCGCGTCCGGTGCCGTGGCGTCCGGCAGTGCCGCGACCGCGACCGCAGGCTCCGGTTCGGTGTCAGCGCATCGGCGCCCGGCGGCAGGTCACCGGATCGCCTCCTGCGCGAACGCCGCCCGCAGGGCCGCCGCCGCCCGCGCGTGGGCCTCCGCCGAGATGCTGAGCCGGTCGACCAGCAGCGCGAAGAACCCGTTGATCTGGCCCTCGTAGCGGAGCAGCGTCACCGGCACGCCCGCGTCCAGCAGCCGGTGCGCGTACTCCTCGCCCTCGTCGCGCAGCGGGTCGAACTCGGCGGTGAGCACCAGCGCGGGCGGCAGCCCGCCGAGGTGGGACGCCGCCAGCGGCGCGAGGTAGGGGTCGTCCAGGTCCGACGGGTCGCGCGGGTACTGCTCGAAGAACCACTCCATGCTCGCGCGGTCCAGGAAGTGGCCGCGGCCGTAGTCCACGTAGGACGGGCGGTCGCTCGGCGGCGCGGTCACCGGCGTCGCCAGCAGTTGCAGCGAGATCGGCGGGCCGTCGTGGTCGCGGGCCATCAGCGAGACCACGGCGGCCAGGTTGCCGCCCGCGGTCTCGCCCCCGACCGCGATCCGGCCGTCCGCGCCGATCTCCCCGCCGTGCGACGCGACCCACGTGAGGGCGGCGTAGGCGTCCTCGGCGGCGGCCGGGTAGCGGTGCTCGGGCGCGAGCCGGTAGTCCACCGACACCACGATCGTGCCGACCGCGTTGCACAGCGCCCGGCAGGTGGTGTCGTTCTCGTCCAACGACCCGATCACCCAGCCGCCGCCGTGGTACCACACCAGCGCGGGGAACGGGCCGTCGCCGTGCGGGGTGTAGATCCGCACCGGGATCTCGCCCGCCGGTCCGGGGATGGTGCGGTCGACGACCGAGTCGACCGGTTCGGGGTGCGGCGACGGTTGCCACGACTCGGCGAACGCGGCGCGCATCCGGGCGGGCGAGTCCTCGCCGAACGGCACCAGCCCGCCGCGGGCGTCGCTGGCGTCGATCACCGCCTTGGCTTCAGGGTGCAGCGGCATCGGGGGTGTCCTCCGTGTCCGGTCCCACGCCGAACCACCGCAGGACGGCGGCGGTCAGGCGCGAGACGTCGTTGTCGTCCTCGTCGTGCGACAGCGCGCCGCACCACCCGGTGGAGCCGGTCGCGAACACCGCGCCACCGCCGACGGTGGCGAACAGCGTCGGGTCGGCGGCGTCGGTCGCCGACGAGGCCGCGTCGCCGAGCGCCGCGCCGTCGAGTCCCGCGCCGCCGAGCACCGCGCCGTCGAGTCCCGCGCCGAAGTCGCCCAGCGGCCGGGTGCGCGGGATGCCATCGGGCACCGGGTGGCCGCCGACCACCTCGTGCGGGCGGCGGGCCGCGGTCGTGCCGACGCCGAACAGCCGGTGCGGCGGGCGACCGCGGTCCTGCCACCGGCCGCCCGGTTCGCCGGTGGCCGCCAGCACCAGCTCGCCCGGCTCGGCCTCCCACGGCCACGCGCCCGGACCGCCGCGCCGCAGCTCGACCAGGTGCGGCTGCCGGGGGTGCACGGCGGTGACCCAGTACCCCCCGTTGCCGCCGAGGTGGCCGAGCCTGCCGCCGCCGTGCAGGTACGCGGTGGCGGCGTCGAGCATCGCGCCCGTCCAGCACTCGGGGCGGCTGCCCGTCACGACGGCCCGGTAGCCCTCCAGCGCGGCGAGGCCGTCGGCGTGCAGGTCGTGGTCGGTGACCACGTCGAACGCGAAGCCCTGCCGCCGCAACCAGCCCACGAGGTGGAGGTCCGCGCTGTACTGGTGCGGCGCGCCGGTGTGGCGGAGCACGTGGTCGTCCCGCAGGCCCAGCAGCGGGCGGCGCAGCGACGCGGTGGCCACGCCGCTGCCGTCGGTGTGCCGGTCGCACGGGCTGTGCAGCAGGTTGTCGCGGGCGAACGGCGCGGCGACCTCCGCCGGGTCCTCCGGCCGGTGCGGCAGGCGCACGTGTTCGAGCGCGTGGACCAGGTAGCTCAGCGTCGGGACCAGGAACGCCAGCCGGGCCGACGGCGCACGCGGTCGCACGAAGAACGGCAGCCGGTCCACGCCCTCCGCGGTGCGCAGCTCCACCGCGTAGCAACCGCTGGGCAGGTCCTCGGGCAGCGCGACCTCCAGCACCGGCGGCCAGCCGCAGTCGGCGAGGTCGTCGGAGTGGAAGTGCACGGCCGCGTAGCCCCGGTCGGCGAACCGGTGGTCCGGCACGTCGCCGGTCCAGTCGTGCCCGGTGACGCCGCGCAGCGGGTGGTTGTGCAGCGTGCCGTGCCGCCCGTCGACCAGCTCCAGCAGGGCGTCGCCGCCGATGTCGTGCGACAGCTCCCAGTGCGCCCGCGCGCCCAGGTGCCAGGCGGACCGCGTGTCGGCGACCAGCCAGTCCAGCTGCGTGCGCAGCTCGGTGAACACCGTGGGCCCGTCCAGCTTGCCGTCGAAGTGCCCGCCCACCTCGCCGCCGACCCGGCGCGCGGCGAACAGCATCGGCGCGCCGCCGGTGACCAGCCGCCCCGCCGGTGGCGCGGTGGTGACGACGTCGGCCTCGTCGGCGAGGCGGTCGCGCGCCCGGACCTCCAGTCGCGCACCGCACTCCGGGCTGTACCCGCCGACCACGAAGTACCAGCGCCGCAGTCGCAGCCGCGGGCCGGCCACCCGGACGCACCCGTGCGCGGTGCGCGCGGCGAACTCCGGCGCGCCGTCGGGCCGCAGCACCAGCTCCGCGTGCGGACCGCACGTCGCGTCGCCCTGGCTGACCAACCCGGCCGGCGCGGCGGGCAGCGCCGTCGGCCACACCCACACCGCGAACGACACCGCCTCGCCCAGCACCGGCGGTCGCGGCACCAGCCCGTACGAGCCGCGCCGGAACTCCTGGTGCGGCACGCGGACCCGGTCCGGCAGGGCGACGTCGACCGGGGTGCGCACGGGCGCGGTCCCGTCGTGGTCGACGCGCAGCAGCCGCACCCGCGCGTCCGGGGTGGACGCGCCGGCGTGCACGGAGATCCGCTCGCCGGGCCGGGCGGTGAGCCGGTCGGTGTAGCCCACGACGGGTGCGCGGGTGTGGTCGACGGGCGCCATCTCATCCTCTCAGCAGCTGACCGCCGTCGATGGGCAGCACGGTCCCGGTGATGTGCCGCGCCTCCAGCGACGCCAGCAGCAGCACGGTCGGCACCAGGTCGTCGGTGTTGGCCAGCCGGCCGAGCGGGATGCGCTCGACCCAGGGCGCGCGGGCGGCCGGGTCGGCCATCGCGGAGGCCGTCAGCGGCGTTTCCACCGGGCCGGGCGCGACCGCGTTGACGCGGATGCCGTGCGGTGCCAGTTCCAGCGCCGCCGAGCGGGTCAGCGCGTTCATGGCCGCCTTGGTCGCCTCGTAGTGCCCGAGGCCGACGGTCGGCTGCAACGAGCCCGCCGAGCTGATGTGCACGATCGAGCCGCCGCGCCGGGCGGCGACCATCGCCTCGCCGACGGCCTGGGTGACCAGGAACGTGCCGCGCACGTTCACCGCGAGCACCGCGTCCATCGCCTCCACCGGCAGCGACATCAGCGGCGCCGCGCCGCCGACCACGCCCGCCGCGTGCACGAGCACGTCGAGCGGGCCCAGCTCGGCGATCGCCTTGGCCACGCCCGTGCGCACCGACTCCGGGTCGCGCACGTCCATGTGCACGGCGAGCCCGCCGAACTCCTCGGCGTTGCGCGCCAGGCCGACCGGGTCCACGTCCGCGATCGCGACCCGGTGGCCGCGCCCGGCCAGCGCCACGGCGATCGCGCCGCCGATGCCACCCGCCCCTCCGGTAACCAGCGCCACCATCACACGGCCTCCGCGATCACGAGGCGCGGCCCGCCGGCGAGCGGTCCGGCCGCCGGGCACGGCAGGCCGGCGCCGGTCGGCGGGAGGGCCCGCGCGGGCTGCCCGCCCGCCGCCCGGTCACGGCCACCGGTCGCGCGGGACCCGTCCGGCACGGTCGGCCCGCGCCGGGCGGCGTCCGCGCGGCGCGGGTGGTCCGGCGCATCGGACGGCGTCCGGCAGGTGCGCGGGACGGGCCGGGCGAGGCACGCCTCCGACACCGGTGTGTTGCGGTACCTGCCGTCGACGTGCTCCAGCAGCCCCAGGCCCACCAACGCGTCGGCGAGGACGCGGGCGGAGCGCTCCGGCAGCTCCGCGCGCTCGGCGAGCTCCAGCACGGTCGCCGGGCCGAGGCCCAGCGCCGCGAACACGCCGAGCCCGCCGTCGGCGGTCGGTAACTGCTCGGTGGCCTCGAATCCGGTCGTGACGGCCACCAGCGGAGTGGGGTCGGTCATCGGGTGTTCTCCTAGTCAAGTCCGGGGTCGACGACCGCCTTGACGGCGGCCATCGACGCCATGTCACGGATCGCCTGCTCCGCGCCCGCCAGCCCCACGGGCGGTGAGAACAGGGCGTCCCATTCGAAACGGCCGGCGAACGCCGACAGGAAGCGCAGTGCCCGCGCCAGGTCGCCCACGTCGCCGTTGAGCGACCCGACGACGGTGATCTCGCGGCCCATCACGACGTCCATCGGGACCGGCGCGGCCTGCGGACCGGCCAGCCCCACCACGACGTGCGTGCCGCGCTTGCCGCACATCAACACACCCTCGCGGTTCGCCGTCGGGGCGCCCGCGAAGTCCAGCACCAGGTCCGCGCCGCGCGCGCCGGTCAACTCCTCGACCTGCGCGACCCGCTCGTCCGGGTCGGTCACGTCGGTGACGTCGATCGTCGCGTCCGCGCCGTACTTCGCGGCCAGCGCGAGCCGGTTCGGCGGACCGCCCAGGGTGATCACCCGGCCCGCGCCCGCCGCGCGCGCCATCGCGGTGGCCACCAGGCCCAGCGGCCCGGAGCCCTGCACGGCCACCGTGGAGCCCGGCTCGACGCCGCCCGCGTTGGCGAACGCCCGCACCACGGTCTTCACCGCGCAGCCGGCCGCCGCCGCCCACGTGTCCGGCATCTCGGGGTCCAGCACGATGCGGTCCGCGCCCGGCGGCAGGTAGGCGTACTCGGACAGGCCGCCGATGGCGAAGGGCCAGCGGTCGGCCCGCTGGCCGAACCCGTAGCCCCGGTGGTCGCACAGCACGGGCTCGCGGAGCACCGTGCAGCCCTGGCAGTGCCCGCACACCGACTCCGACCACACGACGCGGCTGCCGATCTCCACCGGCTTGCCGAACGCGTCCCGCCCGGAGAGCGCGCCCAGCGCCACCACCTCGCCCGCCATCTCGTGGCCGAGGATGATCGGGGTCCGGACGAACGGCAGCACGCCCCGCCACAGGTGCGCGTCGGTGCCGCACAGCGTCGTGCTGGTGATCCGCACGATCGCCGAGCCGGGCGGCAGCTCGCGCGGCAGCGGCACCTCGGTCAGCTCCAGCGGCGCGTTGAAGTCCCGCAGCACCGCCGCGCGGGTCACGGCGGGGTGCGTCGCGGTGGGGCGCGGCACGGTGGGGCGCATCTACGCCCCCCGGTCGTGCAGGCCGGCGTCGACGTCGGCCGGGTTGGCGCGGAGCCCGGTGGAGCCGGTCGAGTGGGCGCGGAGCCCGGTCGGGCCGGTCGGGCGGGTGCGGGACCGGGTCGGGCGGGCCGGGTCGGCGCACGACCCGGAGCGGCCGGCCGGGTGGGCCCGGCACCCCGTCCGGTGGGTACGGGGCCCGGAGGAGCGGGTCGGCCTCGGCGCGACCCCTCCGGCGGCTCCGCCGGTGGTGGCCGACGGCGCCGGCGGGCGCGAGTCCCGAGCGTGGCACATGGTGGGCATCCCCTTTGCGATATCCGATCAGGCCATCGAGTCCCAGCGGTCCCGGCGGCGCGTCCACAGCAGGACGACGAGGATCACCAGGAACGGCAGGACACCGCGGTACTGCTGGAGCGCGACGACGGTGCTGGCGAGCCCCTGGAGCACCCCGAGGGCGACACCGCCGACGAACGTCCAGGCGAAGCTGCGGAACCCGCCGACCAGCGCGGCGGCCAGCGCCGGCGTGATCAGCAGGGCCTGCGAGCCGAAGTCGCCGGCCAGCTGCGGCGCGACGATCATGATCGCCAGGGCGCTGGCCGCGCCGGCCGTGCCCCACACGACCAGCGACAGTCGCGGCACCCGCACGCCGATCAGCTCGGCGGTGGTCGGCCGCTCCGCCAGCGCACGCAGCAGCAGGCCGACGCGGGTCCGCTTGAGCAGCATGGTGGGCAACACCGCGAACAGCACCGCGAGGGCCATCGTGACCACCGCGGTCCAGGTCACCACGACGCCGCCCACCGTGACGGCCGGGCTGTCGAACGGGCTGGGGAACCGGTGCGGGTGCTGTGCCCCGAACAGCCGCAACCCCACGGCGACGAGCCCGGTGAAGGCCGCGATGGTCACCGCGGCCTTCACGCCCTCGCTCGCCTCCGCGAACCAGCGCACCATCACCGCACCGAGCCCCATGTGCACCCCGGCGCCCACGACCAGGCCGCACAGGACGGCCGGGAACAGCGGCAGGCCCGCGTCGTGCAGCACGACCATCGCGAACGCGCCGAACGCGCCGACGGCGGCCTGCGCGAAGTTGACGACCGCGACGAGCCGGTAGGTGAGCAGGGTGGACAGCCCCATCAGGGCGTAGGCCCCGCCGGTGACCAGTCCCGCGATGGCCGCGGACAGTTGCAGCACAGCGGCCTCCGGTCAGGCGTCGGGCACGGTGACGAAGGTGTCGTCGACCACGACCCACCGCAGGCCGGTGAGCCGGACGATCTTGGAGCCCTGGTTCGGCGCGTGGGTCTGGCCGGGGCCGAACTCCCACGGCGTGCCCAGCATCGGGTCCTCGATCGGCGTCATGTCCCGGAGCGCGGCGTTGACCGAGTCGCGGGTGACGTCGCCGTCGATGGTCTTGAGCACCTCGACCAGGAACTTCGCGGACAGGTAGCCGCCCTGGGAGAACGCGGTGGCCTGCGCGCCCGCGCGGGACACGGTGTCGCGCCAGCCCTTGTTGGCCAGGCTCTCCGCGGTGAACGGCTCGAACTCGCTGCCCGCGTAGACGTTCAGGCCGAGACCGCCGACGGCCTTCGCCACGCTGTCGGTGTAGGCGGGCGCGAGCAGCAGGAAGTCCACGTCGTCCATGCCCTGGGTCTTCGCGGCCTGTAGCCACGGCACGACCAGCGACTCGGCCGGGTTGAACAGGATGGCGTCGCAGCCCGCCTGCTTGGCCTTGAGCAGGTACGGCGTGAGGTCGCCGCTCTGCGGCACGGTCAGGTCGTTGACCTTGAGCTTCTGGCCGCTGAGCCGCTCCCAGCGCGCCAGCGCCTCCTTGACCGCCTCCTCGTTGCCGGGCAGCAGGGAGCTGAAGTTGCAGACGTTCTTGTCGTTCAGCTTCTGCGTCGCGTGCAGCAGCACGGCGGTCATCAGCGTGAACGGCCCGACGTTGACCGGTGCGATGCTGGGGCTCTGGAAGCACTTCGGGGTGGCGGCGACCGCCATCACCGAGCTGATCTTCTGCTGCCGGTAGAACGCGTCGTTGACGTCGCAGTCGGTGAAGCTGGCGGAGCCCGCCATCGCGACCACGCCCGCGTCCGCCAGCTCGCGGGCGACCTGGGCGGTGCGCTGCGGGTTGCCCGCGTCGTCCTTGACGATGTACTCGATCTTCTTGCCGTTGACGCCGCCCGCCTCGTTGGCGTCGTCGAACACGCGTTGGGCGGTCTTGGCCACCTCGGCGGTGATGAACTGGCCGGTGAGACCGGCCACGGCACCGATCTTGATGGTGTCGTCGCCGCCGCTGCCGCAGCCCACGACGGCGGAGGCCGTGAGCGCGGCGGCGGCGAGCGCGGCGCCCGCCCTGAGGTGCTTCCTGATCACAATGCGTCCCTTCGGGGGATGGGGTGTTTCAGTGGGCTGCGGAACCCAGGTAGGCGGCGATCACCGCCGGGTCGGCCAGCACCTCGTCGGGTGGGCCGGCGGCGATGACGCGCCCGAAGTCGAGGACGACGACGGAGTCGCACGTGGAGCGGACCAGCTCGATGTCGTGCTCCACCAGCAGGACGGCGGTGTCGAACCGCTCGGGGACCTCCGACAGCCGTCGTTGCAGCAGCTCGGTCTCCGCGCCGGAGTGGCCCGCGGCGGGCTCGTCGAGCAGCAGCACCGGCGGGCGGCCGGCGACCAGGCCCGCGACCTCCAGCAGGCGGCGGGTGGCGACGTCGACGGTGTCGATCGGCACGTCCGCGGCCGGGCACTCGAACAGCGCGAGCTGCTCGTCGACCTCCTCGGCCGGCAGCGTCCGGCCCGCCGCGACCTGGAGGAACATGCCGACGGTGAGCTGCTCGGGCACCCGCAGCTGCTGGAAGCTGCGGCGCAGGCCAAGCCGGGCGCGGCGGTGCGCGGGCAGGCCGTCCACCGGCTCGCCGTTGAGCAGCACCCGGCCGGTGTAGTGGTCGGTGAACCCGGTGACGGTGTTGATCAGGGTGGACTTGCCCGCGCCGTTCGGGCCGACCAGGCCGACCACGTGGCCCTTGGGCACGACCAGCGAGACGCCGTCGTTGGCGGTCAGCGCGCCGAACCGCACCGTCAGGTCGCGCACCTCCAGGGCGGGCGTGGCGTCGGCGGTGTCGCGCGGCGCGCGCAGCCGGATCGGCACGAGCGGCTTGGGGTTGGCGTGCGGTATCGGCAGCGAGCCCCGCTCGGCGGCCTTCCGCCGCCTGCGCCGCGACCGCAGCAGGTCGGTCTGGCTGCCGCCCAGGCGCAGCACCTGCACCGCGCCGACGGCGAAGAACAGCGCGGCGAGGTCCTGCGGCACGCCCAGGGCGTCCAGGACCGAGGGGAAGACCGCGCCCATCAGGCCGCCCGCGATCGCGCCCTCGACGTTGTTGGTGCCGACGAACAGGGCGATCGCGAAGAGCGACACGGACGCGAAGGCCGCGAAGTTGCCCGCCGTGACGACGCCGAGCTGGCCCGCCATCAGCCCGCCGCCGACACCCGCGACGAACGCGCTGAGCGCGAACGCGGTCAGCTTGCCCCGCGCCACGCTGATACCGTGCGCGGCGGCGGCCCGCTCGGAGTGGCGGATCTCGACCAGCGCGCCACCGGCCCGCGTGCGGTCCAGGTGCCGCAGGCCGAGGAAGATCACCGTGACGACGACGACGGTGAACACGAAGTACCCGCTGTCGGTGGTGAAGCCCGCCGGCCGCTCGACCAGCCGGTAGTTGCCCTGGCCGGGGAACGGGATGCCGGTGAGCACCACGTCGAGCGCGATGGCGAAGGCGAACGTCGCGACCGCCAGGTTGACCCCGCGCAGCCGCAGCGCGGGCAGGCCGACCAGCACGCCGGCGACCGTGGCGGCCAGGCCGCCGAGCAGCAGCCACGCGGTGAACCCGCCGGGCACGCCGGCCACGTTGGCCCAGCCGACCACCCACGCCCCGATGCCGGCGAAGCTGAGCTGGCACAGGGAGATCACGCCCGCCCGGCCGGTGATGAGGCCGTAGCTCTGCATGAACACCGTGCTGACGGCCGCGCCGGTGAGCATGAAGGTGTAGTTGCTGTTCGCGAACCCGGCGACCAGGGCGGCGACGGCGGCGGCGAGCAGGAGGCCGAGCACCACCGGGTGCGGCCCGCGACGCAGGATGTCCACTTCAGACTCCGGTCTCGGAGGGCGTGTCGCCCAGGTAGAGCGACCGGAGCAGGTCCTCGTCGCCGCGCAGCCCGCCGCCGTCGCCGGAGAACACGATCCGGCCGCGGGCCATGACGTAGGCCCGGTCGGCGAGGCCGAGGGCCAGGGTGGCGAACTGCTCGACCAGCAGCACGCCCACGCCGTCGTCGGCGAGGGCCCGCACGGCGGCGGCCAGCCGGGCCACCACGATCGGCGCGAGGCCCAGCGACATCTCGTCGATGAGCAGCACCTTCGGCCTGCCGAGCAGGGCGCGGCCCACCACGAGCATCTGCTGCTCGCCGCCGGAGAGCAGCCCGGCGGGCGCGGCCACCTGCTTGCGCAGCTCGGGGAACAGCTCGAACACGCGGTCGGGCGTGTCACCGCGCCGGCAGGCGGCGCGCAGGTTGTCCAGCGTGGACATCTCCCGGAAGACGGTCCGGTTCTGCTCGACGTGCGCGAGGCCGGCCCGCGCTCGCCGCCAGGCCCGCAGCCGCTCGACCCGCTCGCCGGCGAGCGTGATCGCGCCCGAGGACACCGGCAGGGCGCCGGAGACGCCCTCCAGCAGGGTGGTCTTGCCCGCGCCGTTCGCGCCGAGCAGGGCGGTCACCGAACCCTCGTCGACCCGCAGCGACACGCCGCGCACGATGGGCAGTCCGGACCTGTCCACCGACACGTCCTCAACGGACAGCACGCTCACCGGTTCCACCGTCCTGTCGACACTTCCGGGGTGGTTGGGCAAGAGTGGTACCGACCGGGTGGTTCACCGGTCCGTAAAAATACTGAAGTACCTGTTCAGAAAAGATGAGCGGTGTTCCGGCACCGCCCGCGCGGCGTGTCGCCGGCGCGCCGCGGAGGCGCTTTTCGGCCGGTCAGGGCCGATCATGTGGACGATTCACGGGAAAGTGCCCGCGCAATGGTCGCGCGCCCCCGGTGTACACGATTCGGTAACGCTGCGGTCACCTCCCGGTGCTGCGCGTGCATATGCACCGTCGACGGCGTTCGGGCAGCCCTCGGCGCCCGCCGCCGGCGCGGGGCGACGGGCGCTTCGGGGCCGGTTCACCGACCGGTCGGCGGGTGTTCCCGGTCGGCCTCGATGGGCCGCACAGCGGGCCTCGGCGGGTCTCAATGGGCGCAGTGGCATTCACCGGGCGGGCAGTGCCGGCAGGCCGAGTAATCGGGCAGGTCCAGCGTGGGATTGCGGTCGTGGAATCCGAGCGGCTTGAACAGGAATCCGCTGTAGTCCACCGGCATCACCGGCCAGTCCTCCGGCCGGGGCAGGTGGGTGGGCCCGAAAACGTGCCACAGGACCAGGTCGGCGTCCACCAGCGGGCGGTCCTGCGCGGCCCACCGCGGCAGCCCCGCGCCGCCGGGGTGCTGGTCCGGGTACTCGCCCGCCGGGTAGCGCTCGTCCTCGTGGAACCGGGTCACCCACAGGTGCCTGGTGGCGAACGCGGCCCGCGCGGCGACCGTCGCGTCGGGCTGCGCCAGCAGCGTCGGGCCCGGCTTCGGCACCAGCTGGTAGGCGCGCGGCTTGCCCAGCCGGTTCACGCGGTCGGCGCTGCGCACCACCCACGTCCGACCGCGCAGCGGGTCGGCCAGGCGCGCCGCCGTCGACTCGCGGTCCAGCACGGTGGTGGTCGTCGTGAACGCGTTGCCGCGCGGGTTGTCCGGCCCGGTCGGCACGCCGACGAAGTCGATCTCGTCGACGGTGTTCGCCTCGCTCGCCACCTCGGTGTCCAGGCGGGCGCAGAACAGGTGCTGGTGCACCGGCGCCGCCAGGCCGGGCGCGATCTCCGCGCCGTAGGGCGAGTCGCCGCCCGCGCCGCAGAACACGACGCCGGTCGCCTTGGCCTCCAGCTCGATCGTGCCGTCGAGGTAGAAGTACCAGAAGAATCCGTAGTCGTAGTTGCCGATGGTGCTGAACGACGACACCACCAGCCGCCGCGACCGCCGCACGTCCGACGCGCCGGTGAGGACGTTGGTGTGCTTCCACTGCACGCCGTAGTCCTCCTCGTGCATGCAGATCGCCTGCGGGATGGCGACCGGCTGCCCGTGGTCGTCGGCGAGCACGGCGTCGAAGTAGTGGATCACGCCCAGGCAGTCGCAGCCCAGCCGCAGCGAGTTGGCGTTCTTGCCGAGCAGGTACTCGCCCGCGTCGAAGTAGCTGATCCAGTTGCGCCACGGCGCGGGGTCGCCGTAGGGCACCACCATCTCGGCCATCGACGCCCGGTACAGCACCGGGTCGCCGCCGAACCCGATCCGGTGCAGCGTCAGGCCCTCGCGGGCGTTGAAGCCGACCCGGAACCGCCAGCCCTCCCAGGAGACCTCGTTGCCCTCGACGGTGAAGCTGACGCCCTCGGGCTGGGTGATCGAGATCGGCTTCAGCGTCGTGCGCGGTGTAGCGCCCGAGTAGTTGCCGTGCTCGGCGGGCGTCGGGACGTCGCCCTCGTCGGTGACCGCGATGACCTCGTTCGCGATGAGGTCCACCTCGCAGAGCAGGCCCTCGACCGGGTGGGCCCACGGGCTGTCGTCCACGTGGTCGCGCAGGAACGTCAACGCGCGCAGCACGCGCCGGTCGCGCAGCAGCGGCTCGTCGAAGAAGCCCGGCGACAGCGGCGCGACGAACGCCAGCGACCAGTCCTCGACGCCCCGCCTGCGCATCGCCGCCTGCCAGCGGGGGTCGGCCCGCACCAGCTCGGCGCTGCGGTCGTACTCCTCGAACAGGATCGCCGGCTGGCCGTCCTTGGCCGGTTCCAGCTCGCGGTAGGACTCCACCACGCCCGCGGTCGCGTCCACCACGGCCTCGGCGGAGACCCCGGTCGCGGTGTCCAGCAGCACCACCCGCGCCCGCTTGGTCACCGGGTCGCCCGGCCGGTGCGCGCGCACGACCTCCTTGGGCGGCTCGACGGGCAGCACGCTGGGGAACCGGGTGGTCTCGCCGACCTTGCCCGCGGCCACCAGTGCGTCCCTGACCTGGGTGATCTCCGCCGCGGTGAACGGGTCGAGCGGGTGTGGGCTGTGGGTCATGCCCCGAGTATTCGGCGCGCGCGGCGGATCGGTCTTGGCGTGCGGTGAACTGTGTTTGATTGCCGCTGCTCCGCAGACGGCGGGCTCGGCCGCCCTGTGGTCGGGCCGTCGCGCCTGATTTCCTGTCGATCGAAAAGCGTGATCGACAGGAAATGAGGCGCGACACCCCGACGCGGCCGTGCTTGTGGCCGCTGCTCCGCAGGCGGCGGCTCGGCCGCTTGGTGGTCGGCCCGTCGCGGCTGATTCGCCGCCGATCGTGAAGCGTGATCGGCGGCGAATGAGCCGCGACAGGCCGACGCGGCCGTGCTTGTGGCCGCTGCTTCGCAGGCGGCGGCTCGGCCGCTTGGTGGTCGGGCCGTCGCGGCTGATTCGCCGCCGATCGTGAAGCGTGATCGGCGGCGAATGAGCCGCGACAGGCCGACGCGGCCTCGCGGGGGCGGGGGTCAGGTGGGGGACTGGGTGGTGGCTCGGAAGTCGCCTGGGGTGGTGCCTGTTCGGTGGCGGAAGTACTTCGCGAAGGTGGTGGCGGCCGGGAAGCCCAGGTGGGTGCCGATGGTGGCGGCCGGCAGGTCGGTGTGGGCCAGCAGGCGCCTCGCCTCCAGGATGATGCGGCGGTCCAGGAATTCCTTGGGGTTCATGCTCACGGCGTCCTGCGTGGCGCGGGCCAGGGTGCGGGGGGAGTAGCCGAGCGCGCGGGCGTAGTCGGTGATCCGGTGGGTGGTGGTGAAGTGCCGCTCCACGGCCTCGCGGAACCGCAGGAAGGTCTCGTTGTAGGCGGGTGACTGCCCGCCCGCGGCCAAGGAGAGTCGGTGCAGGAGGGCCGCCAGCAGGTGTGCCAGCAGCCGGCCGGCCACGGCGACGGGCTCGTGGGTGAGCGCGGCGTACTCCCGCGCCAGGTGCTCGGCGGCGGTCGCGGCCAGCCGCTGGTCCCGCGCGCCCAGCTGCCAGTGCGTTGGACCGAACGGGCTCGCGACGTCCGGCGGCGGGAAGTCCGGCTGGAAGAGCAGCAGCGGACCGTCCACGCGGGACCGCGGCTGGAACTGCTGCACCTGACCCGGCCGGACCCACAGCACGCTGCCCGGCCGCAGCCGGTACGGCGTGAAGTCGACCGTGTGCGTTCCCGTGCCGGAGGTGACCAGCATCAGGAGGTGGAACCCCGGCCGCTGCGGGCGCGTCAGGTCGTGCCCGGCGCCGGCGCGCTGCCGCAGCACGCCCAGCGACAGCACCTCGACGCCGAGTTCGGCGACCGCCGGGTTGTGGTACGACACATCCGGGATGTGTCGCTTTTTCACCATGACGTGTCCCCCTCTGACCTCGCCGGGTCGACGGTCCTCGGTTTGGATGGCACCACGGGCGGCGAACCGCGCCCATTGTCCACTTTGGAGAAGTCGTTCAGTCATGGCTCACATCGCACTCATCGGTGCCAACGGCACCATCGGCTCGCGAATCCTCGACGAGGCGCTGCGCCGTGGCCACACCGTCACGGCCATCGTCCGGGACCCGGCCAAGCTCGACCGTACCGACGTCACCGTCAAGGCGGGCGACGTGCTGGACGAGGCCGCGCTGCCCGGCCTGCTCGCGGGGCACGACGTGGTGGTCAGCGCGGTCGGCGGCGGTGACGGCCCCGGTCACCAGGCCACCATCGCGCCGGCGGCCAAGGCCCTGGTCGGCGCGCTGCGCGCGGTCGACGGCTCGCCGCGGCTGATCGTGGTGAACGGCGCGGGCAGCCTCCGCACCGCCGACGGCTCGCGGGTCTGGGACAAGCCCGGCCTGCCCGACTGGCTGCTCCAGATCATGCACGCGCACGGCGACGCGCTGGACTACCTGCGCGGCGTGGAGGACGTGAACTGGACCGCGCTCAGCCCGGCGGCGACCATCGAGCCCGGCGAGCGCACCGGCGAGTACCGGATCGGCGAGGAGGACCTGGTCACCGACGCCGACGGTGTGAGCTGGATCAGCGCCGAGGACTACGCGGTCGCCCTGGTGGACGAGATCGAGACGCCGTCGCACGAGCGCCGTCGGTTCACCGTCGCGCGCTGACCCGCCGCGAGCTGCTAGGCCCTCCTGCGGCCGGCCCGCTGGGTCGGGCCGCGGAGGGCCGCCGGGACCGGCTCGCTCGGGCGGATCCCGGGGCCGGCCCGTTCTCGGGTCGGTGTGGTGTGCGACTCAGACCGGGGCGGGTGTCGTCTTCGGCGGGGCCGCGGCCCGCAGGGCTATCCGCCGCCCGAGGCGCGCCGAGCCCCACCCGCACAGCAGCACGACCAGCGTCGCCACGACCACGTACAGCGAGCACCCGCCGGGGCCGAGGTCCCAGTCGCGGCGCATCAGCCGCCACGCCGCGACGGCCAGCCGGACCACGGCGAACAGCACCAGGCCGAGGCCCAGCACGCGGATCAGCTCGCCGCGCCGCCTCCGCCGCGCCACCACCGGGTCGGCGGTCAGCCCGTCCTCGTACGCGGTCAGCCGCCCGTAGGCCGGTGCGAGGGCGCGGCGGAGCGCGGCGGCGCGGCGGAGCCCCGGGGACGCGGGCACGTGGCACGTCGGCTCCCAGCCGGCCCTGAAGGAGACGACCCCGAGCACCCCGCCGGGCGGCGTCGGGTGCGCGGGGAGCGGTGGCGGGCGCCACGCGCGGCCGGTCTCCTGGTGCAGCTCGGCGGCCCTGGCCCGCAGCGCACCGTCCACATCGGTCCGCGGCGCGGCGACGGCGCGGCATCCCGTGCCGGTCCGGTGCGCCGCCCCGCGCCGGGGGGTGATCACGAGCAGCAGCCGTTCCGGTGGCACGACCCGCAGCGCGTCCGCGAACTCCCACCGGGTGCCGGCGTCGGTGTCCGCGCTGATCACGACCAGCCGCGCCCGCGCCATCAGGTCGAGCACCGCGCGCCGCCGGTCGTCGTGCGGCAGCACGAGCCGGTGCGCGCCGGCGGGCGGCGGCTCCTCGTCCGCCGGGCCGACCGCGACCACGCGGCCCAGGTCGCGGAGGGCGTCGAACAGGTGCTCCTCGGCCGTGCGCGCGGCGGGGAGCGGGCGGGGTGGCGCGGCCTCGGCGCGGAGCGCGGGCCGCCAGGCTCTGACGTACAGGACGAACAGCTCGCCCGGTCCGGGTGGTGGCACGTCGCGCACCAGGCGTCGCCGCCCGTGCGCCCGCAGCCGCTCGCCGCAGAGGACGACCGCGCCGCCGCCGACCAGCAGCGGGATCAGGGCGAGGCCGGGCCGGCCCGCCCCGGCCTGCCAGAGCAGGACCGGCGCGGAACCCAGTCCCAGCAACGAGATCAACCGGCCGCCGAGGACCAGCGCGATGCCGCGCGGCCGTGGCGGGGTGCGGGGTGAGCCCGTGCTGCCGTCCATACCGCCCCCCGAACGCGTGCGTCCGGACCACCGTAGGGCCGGCGGCCGGGGCAACGGCGGCGATCCGCTCGGGCGCAAGCGGAATTGCTCCGTCCCAGTGAAGACGAAAGATGCGGCGCCGGTGCCGCGGTGGCAGATTTGCGGTTCGGCGAAGGACGTCGGAAGGCGTCGGGAGGAAGGGAAACCCACAGTGGCGAAGTCGGTTGCGGTGTTGGGCACCGGGATGATGGGCGCGGGCATGGCGCGGAGCCTGCTGCGCGCGGGGCTGGCCGTGACGGTGTGGAACCGCAGCGCGGAGAAGGCCCGCCCGCTGGCCGGCGACGGCGCGACGGTGGCAGGCAGCCCGGCGGAGGCGGTGGCGGGCGCGGACGTCGTGCTGACCGTGCTGTTCGACGCCGACTCGACCGCCGAGGTGATGCGCGGCCTGGCGCTCGCCGACGGCGCGGTGTGGGTCCAGAGCGGCACGGTCGGGCTGGAGGGCACCGAACGCCTGGTCGAGTTGGCCGGTGGGACACCGTTCGTCGACGCGCCCGTCCTCGGCACCCGCAAGCCCGCCGAGGAGGGCAAGCTGACCGTGCTGGCCGCCGGTCCGCGCGACGTGCGCGACCGCGTCGCGCCGGTGTTCGACGCGATCGGCGCGCGGACGGTGTGGGCGGGGGAGCGGCCCGGCGACGGCCAGCGGCTCAAGCTGGCGGCCAACTCGTGGGTGCTGTCGATCACCGCCGCCACGGCGCAGGCCGTCGCCCTGACGCGAGGTCTGGGGTTGGAGCCCGCGGCGTTCCTGGACGCCATCTCCGGTGGCGCGGTGGACAGCGGCTACGCCCAGGTGAAGGGGCGGGCGATGATCGCGGAGGACTTCACGCCGTCGTTCGGCGTCGAGGGCGCGGTGAAGGACGCCGACCTGATCCTGGCGGCGATGCGCGAGGCGGGCACCGACGATCGGCTGATGCGCGCCCTGCACGAGCAGTACCGCGTGGCGGCGGACCACGGTGGGACGGACGACATGGCGGCGGTCGTCCGGGCGTTCGGCAGCTGAGGCGTCGGGTGGCTGGGGCGTTCGGTCCAGCCCCGGCCCCTGGCGGGTGGGTGGCGTCGGCGGCCGGCGGTGGTGGGGTGGTCAGGCCGCCAGTTCCTTGTGCACCAAGGGCATGACCTCGGTGCCCAGCAGCTCGATGGCCTCCATCACCAGCCGGTGCGGCACGCCGGACCAGTCCATGTGCATCGCGTACCGGTTCGCGCCGGTCAGGCGGCCTACCGCGATCAGGCGCTCGGCGACCTCCTGCGGGCTCCCCGCGAAGATCGACCGCGCGCCCCGCGTCCACTCGTCGTACTCGGCGCGCGACGGCACCGGCCAGCCGCGCGCCCGTGACCCGTACTTCATGGTCTCCAGCCAGTACGGGTGGTAAGCGTCCTTGGCGTCCTGCGAGTTGCGGGCGATCAGGCCGATCGCGCTCATGGTCACGTGCAGGTCGGCCGGCGCGTGCCCGCCCGCCTCGCCCGCCTGCCGGTACAGGTCGACCAGCGGCCCGAACCGCTCCGGCATGCCGCCGATGACGGCGTACACGATCGGCAGCCCGAGCAGGCCCGCCCGCACCGACGACTCCGGGTTGCCGCCCGTGCCGATCGAGATGCGCAGCCGCTCCCCGTACGGGCGCGGGTAGACGTGCGCGTCCTCCAGCGGCGGGCGGAACCGGCCCGACCACGTGATCGGCTGCTCGCGGTCCAGCTTGAGCAGCAGGGCGAGCTTCTCCTCGAACAGCTCGTCGTAGTCCTCCAGCGCCGCGCCGAACAGCGGGAACGACTCGGTGAACGACCCGCGCCCCGCGAGCAGCTCCGCCCGGCCGCGGCTGAGCTGGTCGAGCGTCGTGAACTGCTGGTAGACGCGGACCGGGTCCTCGGTGCTGAGCACGGTGACGGCGCTGCCGAGGGTGATGCGGCTGGTGATGCTCGCGGCGGCGGCGAGGACCGTGCCGGGGTTGGAGATCGCGTAGTTCTCCAGGTGGTGCTCGCCCAGCCCGTAGAAGCCCAGGCCCAGCTCGTCGGCGAGCTTGATGCGCTCCAACTGGTTCGCCAGCGCGTCGGCCACCGTGACCTGCTCGCCGGTGATCGGGTCGGGGTGGCGGTCGGCGAAGCTCAGCAGGCCGAGTTCCATCTTGTCGGTGCGCACGACGGCAATGTAGACCCAGGATGATGACGCGTCAACAATAGATTGATGACGCGTCAACGACCCGCTAGCCTGGCGCGGGTGGGCGAACCGCGATGGCTGGACGACCGGGAGGCGCGCGTGTGGCGCGCGTACCTCGACCTGAACCGCGAGCTGCCGGCGGTCCTGGAGCGCGGCCTGGTCCGCGAGGCGGGCCTGTCCAACGCCGACTACGCGCTGCTGGCGCCGCTGTCCGAGGCGCCGGACGGGCTGGTGCGGGCGCGCGAGCTGGGCGCGCTGGTCGGCTGGGAGCGCAGTCGGCTGTCCCACCAGGTCGCGCGCATGGAGAAGCGCGGGCTGGTGGTGCGCGAGGAGTGCCCCGAGGACGCGCGCGGCTCGATGGTGCGGCTGACACCGGCGGGCCGGGCGGCGATCGAGTCGGCCGCGCCCGCGCACGTCGAGGCGGTGCGGCGGTACCTGTTCGACGCGCTGACCGACGAGGAGGTCGACGTGCTCGGGCGCGTGTTCGCGCGGGTGCTGGCCCGGATCGCCGCCACCGGGTGACCCTCAGGTTCCGTGCGCTACCGTACGGACAGCTCCGTACGGTGCCGTACGGACATGGGGGAGGTGGCCCTGGTGACGGTGTTGGCCCTGCTCACGGCCCTGGTGTTGGCGGCCGTCGGAGCGTTGCACGTGGTGTGGATGTTCTCGCCGTGGCCGCTGCGCTCGCGCGAGGAGTTCGCGCGGCGCGTGGTGGGGGTGGAGGGCGACCGGCTGCCCCCGCCCGCGTTGACGGCCGTGGTGGTGGTGCTGCTCGGGGTGGCCGCGTACCTGGTCCTGGGTCGCGCCGGCCTGCTGCCGGTGCCGGGGCCCGCTTGGCTGCCGGTGGTCGGGACGGCCGGGCTCGCCGCGGTCCTGCTGCTGCGCGGCGTGCGCGGGCTGGTCTCGTCGCCGGGGAAGGGCACCGAGTTCGCGCGCCTCGACCTGCGGGTCTACTCGCCGCTGTGCCTGGCCCTGGCGGCGGCCGCGGGCTCGCTCGCGGCGTGGGCCTGAACCGGGGCGTGCCCCGCGCTCGACGGGAGCGCGGGGCACGCGGCCCCGGTGACGGTGGGCCGAGGGCCCGGCGTCACCGGGGGCCGGTCTCAGTGCTGGGACTGGAGCAGCAACCGCATCGCGAGCTGCTGGAGCTCCGGACCGGCCTTGTCCGGGCTGCCGGTGTCGAACGGGGGCTGCGGGTCGTACTCCAGCGCGAGCTGGACCGCCTTGGCGGTCGTGTCGTCGGCCAGCAGCGCGGACAGGTAGAGGCCCATGTCGATGCCCGCCGACACGCCGGCGGCCGTCACGTACTTGCCGGACCGGACGAAGCGCTCGGGCACGTACACCGCGCCCTTGGCGTTCAGCTCGTCCTTGGCCGACCAGTAGGTGGTGGCCCGGTGCCCCTGCAACAGCCCGGCGTAGGCCAGGATCAGCGACCCGGTGCACACCGAGGTGGTCCACGTGCTCCTGGCGTCGATGTGGCGGATCCACCGCATGGTGGGCTCGTGCTCGACCACGGCCGTGGCGCCCCGCCCGCTGCCGCCGGGCACGAGCAGGATGTCGAGGTGGTCGACCTCGTCGATCCGGTAGTCGGCCACCACCGCGCCGTGGCGGGTGTCCCCGCGCACGTCGCCGCGCCGCCGGCCGATCAGGCTGACCGAGTGGCCCGGCAGCCGCGACAGCACCTCGGCGGGGCCGATCGCGTCCAGCAGGGTCATCCGGTCGTACACGAGGACGCCGATCCGGCGCTTGCGCCCGCCGGCGGCGGCCGTGTCCTCGCCGGCCGCCGCGGCGACCGGACCGGCCAGGGCCGCCGTGCCGCCGACCGCGGCGGCCACGCCGGTGACCGCCGCGGCCCGCAGGACCTGCCGACGCCCATGAACTTCCACCACGTCACACCCCCAAGTAGGTGACACTCACGCTCGGGTAGTCGCGTGGTGGGGCCGAGGAGTTCCCGAGCGGTCCTGTGATGATCGGACGTCCCGTTCGGACGGGTGGACCGCCGGTGCCCCGACGGGTCCGCCGTCCCGTGCGGGATCGGGGTGCCGGCCGCGTGTCGGTCGCGTCCGATCGGGACGGGTGGGTGGTCCGGAGCGCGTCGGGTGGTCAGGCCGCGTCGAGCGCCGCCGCCAGCCGTGCCGGCGCGTCCGACCACGGTCGGGCGGAGAGCACCGGCAGGCCGTGGCGCGCGGCCTCGGCGGCGAGCCAGTCGCCGTAGTGCGCGCAGTCCAGCGCCCGCTTGCGCTGCGCGCCCGCGTCGGGCTCGCGGCGCAGGTAGTTCCGCTCCAACTGGTCCGCGTCGGGCTCGTGCACGAACACCGACCGCACCACCGCGCCGGTCCACTTCGCGCAGAACTCGGGCAGCAGGTAGTCGCCCTCCAGCACCAGCGGGAGGGCGGTCTCCAGGTGGTTGGCGACGACCGCGTCCAGCGCCGGGGTCAACGCCCGCGCCAGCGCCACCTGCGCGTCGAGCACGTCGTCGGCCGACATGCCCTCGTCGGAGTGCCGGAGCCAGTGGTGCAGCTCGGGTTGCGCCTCCGCCGTGGTGAGGCTCTGGAGCGCGACCACCAGGTCGTCGACCTCCACCAGCGCCGCGCCCCGCGCGCGGGCCACCGGGTAGGACAGCGCGCTCTTGCCGCTGCCCGACGCGCCACCCACCAACAGCACCTGCCAATCCGCCATGATCCGTAGCCTGACAAGCCGCCGCGGGCTTCCGCAAACCGCTCGGTCAGGTCCGGGGAGCGGCGGCGCGGCACCCCTGCCGCGCGGCTCGCGCCCACCCTGTCGGAAGACGGGGTCGCGGGTGGACGCGCGGGCGCGCCGGGCGGGAATTGAGGTGCGCGTGACCGGGCGCGCGGGCACGCTGGGCGGGTGCGGGGGTGTGCGGGGCGGACGTGCGGGCACGCCGGAGGGGCCCGCGTGTGCCGTGTGGACGCGCGGGCGCGCCGGGCGGTGCCGTCCGGTGTGGGCGGCGCGGCGCGCCCGCCCGGTGATCTCCGTCATAAGCAGGGCTTTTCGCAGGCCGGCTCGCGGTGTCCCGGCGTCGCCGAGGTGTGGGCCGCGCGTCGACCGGGTACCAGCGTGCGGAAGTCGAGGGGAGCACCACGATGGGCAAGCACAGCATGGGCGCGACGGACCGCCAGTGGGGCGGACCGGAGCTGGTCGTCGACGCGGAAGCCGCCGCCGAGGCGGCCACCACCCCGCTGCCGGTGGCGGACGAGACCGCCCCGGAGGCCGACGCGGCCGACTGACCGCACCCGGTGGGGTGCGCGCCCGCGCGGTCACGCCAGGCCGCGCAGCAGGGTGGACAGGTCGGCCACGGTGTCCGGGCCGAGGCGGTCGGCGAGGGCGCGCTCGTGGGCCGCGGCGAGGGATTCCAGGCGGTCCAGCTTGGCGTGGCCGGGGTCGGACACGTGCACCGAGACCTTGCGCCGGTCCTCGCCGGACTGCGAGCGGTAGAGGAACGCCGAGTCGACCAGGGTGTCGACGATGCGGGTCAGCGTGGCGTGCGGCATCTCCAGCGCGCCGGCCAGCTCGCCCATCGAGCGCTCCTCGTCCGCCAGGGCGCGCAGCACCCGCCACTGGTCGACGGTGACGCCCTCCTCCTCCAGCACGCCGCCGAGGTCGCGGACCAGGGCGCGCTGGGTGCGGGTGAGCAGGTCCACCAGGTCCGCGCGGGCGAGGCGGTGTCGGGGTCGGTCGGACATGGCGAGCCTTTCACCGGGGAACTCGTCGGCGAGCATACTGTCCGCCCATGGACTCCTCGGCGGTCGTGAACGCCGTGGTGCGCGACCACCTGCGGGTGGCGGTCGACGGACCCGACCCCGGTGCGCTGCGGCTCGGGCTGCTGCTGCCGCTGTCCGGCGCGCTCGGGCTGACGGGGCCGTCCGGGCTGCTCGCGGCGGCGCTGGCGGCGACGGAGCTGAACGCGGCGGGCGGTGTGGCCGGGCGGCGGGTGCAGCTGGTGCCGGTGGACGCCGGCCGGCTGCCGCACGAGGTGGCGCGGTCGGCGGTCGGCCTGGTCGGGCTGGTGGACGCGTTCGTCGGGTTCCACACCAGCGACGTCCACCGGGCGCTGGAGGCGGCGTTGACCGGACGTGCGCCGTACGTCTTCACGCCGCCGCACGAGGGTGGCGCCCGATTGCCGGGCGTGGTGCTGCTGGGCGACTCGCCGGGCAGGCAGCTCGCGCCCGCCGTGCGCTGGCTGGTGGACCGGCGCGGGGTGCGGCGGTGGGCGCTGGTGGGCAGCGACTACATCTGGCCGCGCGCCGTGCACCGGGTGGTCGCGGACCTGGTGCGTGCGCTCGGCGCGGAGGTCGTGACGACCAGGCTGGTGCCCTTCCCCGGACCGGGCGTCGACGCGGAGGAGATCGTCGCCCGGCTGGCGCGGGCGCGGGTGGACGCGGTGCTGCTCAGCCTGGTCGGCCGGGACCTGGCGCTGGTCAACCGGGTGTTCTCGGCGTCGCCGCTGGCCGGGCGGGTGGTGCGGCTGTCGGGGTCGCTGGAGGAGAACGCGCTGCTCGCGGCGGGCGGTGACGACACCGGCGAGCTGTACGCGGCGATGCGGTCGTTCGCCGGGCAGGGCGACGAGCGGCGGATCGCGCTGGCCGAGCGGCACCGGTCGCTGTTCGGCGGGCGGGCCCCGGTGCTCGACGCCTACGCCGAGGGTTGTTACGACGGTGTGCACCTGGTCGCCGCGCTGGCCAGGTCGGGCGGGCTGACGGCGGGGCGGGCGCAGGCCGGCGCGGCGGCGCTGCTGCACCGCGCGGAGCGGGACGCCTGGTCCGGCGCGCCGCTGGGCCCGCCGAGG
This sequence comes from Saccharothrix australiensis, assembly GCF_003634935.1. NCBI lineage: Bacteria > Bacillati > Actinomycetota > Actinomycetes > Pseudonocardiales > Pseudonocardiaceae > Saccharothrix > Saccharothrix australiensis. The sequence goes on along the minus strand of NZ_RBXO01000001.1, from coordinate 5,280,620 downwards.
TCGGGTGGTTTCCTCGCCCGCGCGGACGGGCTGGACCTCAGGGTGATCGCCCGGCTCTGAGCGCGGCACCCGCCCGCGTCGCCACGACACCCCTGTCGCCACCGGACCCGCCGCCCCGCCAACGGACCCGCTGCCGGACCCGCCGCCCCGCCGTCGGACCGGGTGCGGTCGGACCCGCCCCCGCTGTCGTCCGATCCGCGACCGTCCGGTCCGCGACCGCCCGGTGCGGAGTCGTCCGGGCCGGCTCGCGGTCGTCCGGTTCGACGCGCCGTGATCGGCCGACCGCCCCGCGAAATGCTTCCGCCCGGAACCTTTCCAACCGGAAGGACTGTGTCTAGGCTTCCCGCACCACCGCACGGCAGGAGGACGGCATGGCGCAGGACACGGGCCTGGAGCGCTACGGCTACACCCAGGAACTGCGGCGGTCCCTCGGCTTCAAGGACCTGCTCGTCTACGGCCTGATCATCATGGTGCCGATCGCGCCGTTCGGCATCTTCGGCAGCGTGTTCCAGGGCTCCGGCGGCATGGTCGCGCTGGCCTACGCCATCGGGATGCTCGCCATGCTGTTCACCGCCAACTCGTACGCCCAGATGTCCAAGGCGTTCCCGATCGCGGGCTCGGTCTACACCTACGCCGGGCGCGGCATCGCCGCGCCGGTCGGGTTCCTGGCCGGCTGGATGGTCCTGCTCGACTACGTGCTCGTGCCCGGCCTGCTCTACCTGATCGCGGGCGTGGCGATGAACTCGCTGCTGCCCGCCGTGCCGGTGTGGTTGTGGCTGATCGCCTTCGTGCTGCTCAACACCGCCGTCAACTACCTCGGCATCGAGACGACCGCCAGGGTCAACCGCGTCATGCTGGTCGCGCAGCTGGTCATCCTCGCGGGCTTCCTGGTGATCGGGGTCGTCGCGCTGGCGCAGGGCAGGGGCCGGGGCTTCTCGTTCGCGCCGCTGTTCGACAGCGCCGCGTTCTCCTGGCCGCTGGTGTTCGGCGCGGTGTCCATCGCGGTGCTCAGCTTCCTCGGGTTCGACGCCATCTCCACGCTCGCCGAGGAGAACCGCGGCCCCGCCCGCGCCATCGGCCGGTCGATGGTGCTGGCGCTGCTGGTCACCGGCCTGCTGTTCATCGTGCAGACCTGGGTGGCCGCGCTGCTGGTGCCCGACCCGGAGGGCCTGATCGCGAACGGCGACAGCGGCGGCACGGCGTTCTACGACGCGGCGCGGGCGGCGGGCGGCGGCTGGCTGGCCACCCTGACGGCGGCGGCCACCGCCGTGTCGTGGGGGTTCGCGAACTCCTTGGTGGCGCAGGCCGCCACGTCCCGGCTGCTGTTCGCGATGGCGCGGGACCGGCAACTGCCGAAGTTCCTGGCGAAGGTGCACCCGACGCGGCGCGTCCCGGTCAACGCCACGCTGCTGGTCGCCGGCGTGTCCCTGGTGCTCGGCCTGTACGTGCAGTCCCGCGAGGACGGGATCGCGCTGCTCAGCTCGCTGGTGAACTTCGGCGCGATGACCGCGTTCCTGGTGCTGCACGTGTCCGTGGTCGCGCACTACGTGATCCGCCGCCGCAGCCGGAACTGGTGGGCCCACCTGGTCGCGCCGGTCGTGGGGTTCGCGATCCTGGCCTACGTGGTGGTCAACGCGAAGGTGGCGGCGCAGGCGGTGGGCTTCGTCTGGCTCGGCGTCGGCGTGGTGGTCCTGATCGGTCTGCTCGTGGCGGGCCGCCGGCCGGAACTGGCCGGTATCAGCGGGAACGAGGAGGACGAGTGAGCATCGAGGTCGTGCGGCTGCACCCGGACCGGGCCGACCTGGCCTACGCGTTCGGCGGGCGGGAGCCGCTGCTGACCGTCAAGCCGGGCACCGTGGTGGAGCTGACCACCGAGGACTGCTTCGGCGGCGCGGTGCGGGGTGTCGACGACCTGCCGAGCCGGGTGTGCGAGTTCCCCTACCTGAACCCGGTGACCGGCCCGATCGCGGTGGAGGGCGCGGAGCCGGGCGACACGGTGGCCGTGCACTTCGTCGACATCCGGCCGACCAGGGACTGGGCGGTGTCCACGACCTTCCCGCACTTCGGCGCGCTGACCGCCACGCACACCACGGCGATGCTGCACGAGGCGCTGCCGGAGCGGGTCTGGCTCTACGACGTGGACGTGGCCAGGGGCGTGTGCCGGTTCAACGCGCGGCGGAGCGACTTCTCGGTCGAGCTGCCGCTGGACCCCATGCACGGGACCGTCGGCGTCGCGCCCGCCGCCGACGAGGTGATCATGAGCATCACGCCCGGCGCGCACGGCGGCAACATGGACACCCCGGAGCTGCGCGCGGGCACGACCGCGTACTTCGGCGTCAACGTGCCCGGCGCGCTGATCTCCATCGGCGACGGCCACTGCCGCCAGGGCGAGGGCGAGGTGTGCGGCACGGCGGTCGAGGCGGCCATGTCCACCGTGATCGTGGTCGACCTGGTCAAGGGCGGTGCGCCGGCGTGGCCCCGGCTGGAGGACGACGACTTCCTGATGTCGACCGGCTCGGCGCGCCCGCTGGAGGACGCGTTCCGGATCAGCCAGCACGACCTGGTCGGCTGGACCGCGGACCTGGTCGGGCTCGACGCCCTGGACGCCTACCAGCTCGTGAGCCAGGCGGGGCTCGCGCCGGCGGGCAACGTGGTGGACACCCACTACACCATGCTCGCGAAATTGCCGAAGGGCGTCCTGCCGGGCGTCGTGGTATTTGACGGGGTGCATTCCCGCTTGCGGGCGACGGGTGCCCGCTATCTGTCCGAACGCGGATAACTCGTCTCGTTTCGCAGTTTGGTTCGCTTGGCGCAAGGCAACCGAGCAGCCGCCCAGTACGTTGAGGACAGGCCGCCCGCCCGAAAGGAGTGGACGTGCCTGTCCGCAAAGGGAAACACCGCGTCTCGGCAGTGCTCGCGGCGGTCGCGCTGCTGGTCGGCGGCGCGGCCTCCGCCCACGGCGAGCCGAGTGGGCACCGGTCCGGCGATTGGCCGACCTGGCAGGGCGACAAGTCCGGTTCGCGATTCAACGCGGCGGAACGCCGGATCGCGCCGTGGTCGGTCGGAAAACTCAAGCTGAAGTGGGCATTCGCCTATCCGAAGAACGGATTTCCGGCGAAGAGCCAGCCCGCCGTGGTGGACGGCGTCGTCTACTTCGGCAGCCCGGACGGCAAATTCCACGCGCTGGACGCCCGGACCGGCGCCAACCGGTGGACGTTCGACCTGGCCCCGGTCAACCCGAGGGCGGTCGTGATCGACGGGCCGGCGGTGGCGCGCGGCAAGGTGTACTTCGGCGACAACAGCGGCTTCCTGTACGCGCTGGAGCAGCGGACCGGCAAGGTCGTGTGGGCGAAGGACACCGAGCCCCACGTCGCCGGGATGCACACCAGCTCGCCGCTGTACCACGACGGCCGGATCTACGTCGGCGCGTCCAGCGGCGAGAACATCAACCCCGACCGGAACTACCCGTGCTGCACGTTCCGGGGCCACGTCGACTCGTTCGACGCCGAGACGGGCGAGCTGGCGTGGCGCTACTTCACCACGCCCGAGCCGCAGGCGGTCGGCACCTGGCCCAGCGGCGCGACCCGCTACGAGCCGTCCGGCGCGGGCGTGTGGAGCTCGCCGGTCGTCGACGAGCGCACCAACACCCTCTACGTCGGCACCGGCAACCTGTACTCCGGCACCACGGGCGACTTCGACAGCCTGCTCGCCCTGGACGCCCGGACCGGCGGCGTGCGCTGGAAGCAGCAGGTGACCAAGGCCGACACCTGGCGGCTGCTGTGCGGCTTCCCGGACGCGGAGGGGTACTGCCCCGGCCAGAAGGACGGGACCGCGCTGGACTACGACCTCGGCGCGACGCCGACGCTGTTCCGCGCCAACGGGCGGACGATGGTCGGCATCGGGCAGAAGAGCGGCGTCTTCCACGTGTTCGACGCGCGCACCGGCGAGGTGTCGTGGCGGCGGCAGCTGTCCAAGCCCATGCCGGGCGGCGGCCTCAGCGGCATCCAGTGGGGCAGCAGCTACGACGGCAAGCGCCTGTACACGGCGACGAACTACGGCAACCCCGGCACGGTGTTCGCGCTCGACCCGGTCGACGGCGACGTGCTGTGGGAGACGCCGAACCCGGCCGACGGCTGCACCACCGGCGGCGCGGCCAAGCACCCGAAGGTGTGCGTGCTCGCCCACACCCCGGCCGTGACCACCAGTCCCGGCCTGGTCTACGAGGGCAGCGACGACGGCAAGATGCGGATCTACGACGCCGGCACGGGCAAGGTCCGCTGGGAATTCGACACCATCCGCGAGTTCGAGGGGGTGAACGGGCTCACCGGGCACGGCAGTTCGATCTCCGGCAACGGCGGCGCGGTCGTGGCCAACGGGATGCTCTACGTCCAGTCCGGGTACTGGCCGTCCTACCCGAGCGACCACGGCAACGTCCTGCTCGCGTTCGGACTCTGATGTTCACCGCTGCCGCACCGCACCCGTCGCCGCCGGTGCGGCAGCGCGTCCGCGCAACGCAAGGAGTCTCTCTCATGCGTACTGCGAAAACACGCCGCTTCGGCGGGGTGGCGCTGGTGTGCCTCCTCGCCGTGTCGTCGGCCACCGCCGCCGAGGCCGAACCCGGCCGCGGCGGCCCGACCACGGTCACCGTCGAGGAGGGCACGAACCTCGCGGTGGCGGTGTCGCCCCGCGACGGCCGGATCGTCTTCGACCTCCAGGGGCAGCTGTTCTCGATGCCGCGCGCGGGTGGCGCGGCGACCGCGATCGGCGACGACTTCCTCGACCCGTTCTGGCCGGTGTTCTCGCCGGACGGCGGCCGCATCGCCCTCCAGTCGTTCGTCGAGGGCATGTTCCACATCCGCACGGTGGACGCGGACGGCCGCGACCCCCGGCAGCTGACCCGCGGCGAGTACGACGACCTGTACCCCGCGTGGTCGCCGGACGGCAAGCACATCGCGTTCACCTCGGACCGCCAGGGCACCGAGGACATCTGGACCGTCGACGTGGCCTCCGGCGAGCTGAAGCGGATCACCTCGGCCCGGACCCGCGAGATCCAGCCGACGTGGGCGCCCGACGGCCGCAGCATCGCCTACGTCCAGGGCAACTCGGTGGAGAGCGTCGACCTCGCGACCGGCGCGGTGCGCACGGTCGTCCCGGCCGGGCAGGGCGCGGTGGCCGCGCCGTCGTGGTCGCCGGACGGCCGGCGGCTCGCGTTCGTCCGCGGCGGTCCCGCCGGTCGGACGCTCGCCGTCGCGGAATCCGGTGCGGTGCGCCAGGTCGGCACCTTCGACGACGTGTTCCAGTTCCCGCCGCGCTGGCTGTCCGCCGACGAGGTGATCTACGGCGCGAACGGCCGCGTCGTGGTCACCCACGTCGGCAGCGCGTCCACGCGCGTCGTGCCGTTCAAGGCGACGTTCTCCCTCGACCGGCGGCCCTACCAGCGCAAGGACTACGACTTCGACAGCCGCCGGGAGCAGCGGGTGCGGGGCATCGTCTCGCCCGCCCTGTCACCGGACAACCGGACGGTCGTGTTCAAGGCGCTGAACGACCTGTGGCTGATGCCGGTCGGCGGCCCGCCGAAGCGGTTGACCCGCGACCAGTTCCACGAGACCGACCCGGTGTGGTCGCGGGACGGCGCGAGGATCGCCTACGCCTCGGACAAGGCGGGCACCGAGGACCTGTACGCCGTCGAGGTGGCCACCGGCAAGGAGCAGCGGGTCACGTCGCTGCCCGGCGCGGAGGTCGCGCCCACGTGGTCGCCGGACGGCCGCGCGCTGGCGTTCCAGGACCAGAACGCCCAGACGTTCACGGTGGACCTGGCCGGCGGCACGCCCACCCGCGTGCTGGGACCGCAGAACGCGCCCGGTCGGCCGTCGTGGTCGCCGGACGGCCGGACGCTGGCGCTCACCGTGAACGTCGCCGAGCGCAACCAGATCCTGCTGGCCGACGTCGCCTCCGGCCGGACGAGGACGTTCGAGCCCGTGCCGTTCGGCTCGGTGTCCACCCGCGGCGACGACGGCCCGCTGTGGTCGCCGGACGGCAGCCTGCTGGCCTTCTCGATGGACAGCACGATCTGGGTGCTGCCGATCGCCAACGGCGGGCCGAGCGGACCGCCGCGGCAGGTCACCCGCGAGGCGAGCGACGCCCCGAGCTGGGGTGACGCCAAGACCCTGCTGTACCTGAACAACGGCAGGCTGCGGCTGACCAGCGTGGACGGTGCGAAGACGCAGGACGTGCCGGTCGACCTGGGCTACGCGCGGGACCAGCCGGACACGCGCCTGGTGATCCACGCCGGCCGCCTGTGGGACGGCCGCAACGCCGCGCCGCGCACCGACGTCGACATCCTGGTGGTGGGCAACCGGATCCAGAAGATCGAGCCGCACCGCCCGGACCGGGTCGGCGCGGGCTGGCGGTTCGTCGACGCCGGCAAGCTGACCGTCACACCCGGTCTGGTGGACATGCACGTGCACCAGGAGATGCGGTCGAAGTTCGTCGGCGACCGGCTGGGCCGGCTGCTGCTGTCCTACGGCATCACCACCACCCGCTCCACCGGCGACCCGGCGTACCGGGCGCTGGAGGACCGCGAGTCGCTGGACGCCGGCGCGCGGACCGGGCCCCGGTTCTTCATGACCGGCGAGATGCTGGAGGGTTCGCGGGTCGGGTGGGAGTTCGCCCGCCCGGTGCGCGGCGAGCAGCAGTTGGCGCTGGAGCTGTCCAGGGCGCGCGAGCTGGACTACGACCTGGTGAAGACCTACGAGCGCTTCCCGTTCGACTGGCAGGCGCGGGTGACCGACTTCGCGCACCGGTTGGGCATCCCGACCACGTCGCACTACCTGTACCCCGGTGTGGCGCACGGCGTGGACGGCAAGGAACACCTCACCGGCCCGACCAAGTGGGGCTTCGCGTTCGCCCGCGACTCGTCGGGCAACGGCCCGTACAAGGACGTGATCCAGCTCGCGGCCCGCAGCGGGATGGCGGTCAGCACGACGCTGTTCAGCTCCAGCTCGCTGCTCGCCGACGACCCGGCGGTGGTCGAGGACCGGCGGGTGCGCACGCTCTACACCGACCAGGAGCGGCAGGTCCTGAACGCGAAGCTGCTGTGCGCGCAGGGCAAGGGGCCGTGCGGCTTCCTGGACGGCTCGCCCGAGCAGGCGCGACGCCAGGTCGACATCGTCAAGCGGCTGCTGGCGGCCGGCGGCACCGTGCTGGCGGGCACCGACGCGCCGCTGGACACGATGGCGGTGAGCCTGCACCTCAACCTGCGGGCGATGGGCAAGTACGGCGTCACGCCGTTCCAGGTGTTGCAGAGCACGACCCTCGTGCCCGCGCGGCACCTGGGCGTCGAGGACGACCTCGGCAGCGTGGAGGAGGGCAAGCTGGCCGACCTGCTGTTCGTCGAGGGTGACCCGAGCCGCGACGTGGCGGCCCTGGCGAACGTCCGCTCCGTGGTGAAGAACGGCCGGGTGTCCACTGTGGACGAACTGCTCGCGCCGTACGCCGGTCGCCCGGCGTCGGGGTGACCGCGTGAGAGGTGCCCGGTCCCGGTGCGTCCGTCCGGGACCGGGCACTCCGCCGGCCCGCGTTGGCCGACCGGCCCGCTGCGGCGGTCCGCGCCCCCGGCGCGGGGTGACCGGGTGCGGGGCGGTCGGGTGCGGGGGTCGGGTGCGGGGAGCCGGTGCTCAGGAGGCGTTGCCGAACAGGTCGGTCGTGCCGACGGGTCGCGCGGTGAGCCGGCCGTCGGGCGTGAGCAGGACGACCGCGGACCCGACGCCGACCGCCGCCGTCCCGTCGCCGCGGGCCGTCGCGCGGCTGAACGTCGTGGAGTCGATCGGCACCGAGCCGGTGACCCGCCCGGTGGCGAGGGACACCGCGCTGATCGACCGCTCCCGGTCGTTCAGGTCGCGGCTGTGCACGACCAGCACGTGGCCCGTCGGGAACCCGGCCGCCGCCGTGCCGTCCACGACCAGGCCCGCGCCGTGGAACACGACGTCGCCGACCGGCTCGGGCCCGCCGCCGGGTCCGGTGCGGACCAGCACGTGGCCCGGCGCGCCGCCGGGTCGGGGTCGCAGCTCGACCCGCCCGTCCGGCACGTCCGCCGCGGTCACGGGTCCGGGCGGGGTGGTGGGCAGCGCACGCTCGGACAGGACCCCGGCCCACGTCGCCGCGGTCCGCGGGTCGGCGGGCGTCGCCGCCGCGGTGTCCAGGGCGATGGTCAGCACGCCGCCGTGGCCGTTCATCACGACCACGCGGCGGTTGTCCGGGTCGTACCGGTAGGCCCAGCGGGCGGCGACGAAGGCGTCGCCCAGGCCCTCGACGCCGTCGCCCTCGGCGACCGTCGACCCGTCGGCGAGGTCCAGCACCACCAGGCCGCCGTCGGTGGCGAGGTAGGTGTAGCGCTGCCCGGAGGCGAGCACGGACGCCTGCCAGACCAGCTCGTCGGAGAGCTGGGTGTCCCACCGCACGTCACCCGACGCGGCGTCCAGCGCGGCCAGCCGCACCTGGAACATGTCGCGGGCCATCAGCTGGAACATGCCGCGCGCGCCGTGCCGCTCGTAGGGCACGAGCAGCACGTCGCGCCCGTCCACCGAGGCGACGCCGGGGTCGGGCTGGACCCGGACATCGGCCTCGGGCGCGAGCAGGTAGGAGCCGCCGAAGAACAGCACGGCGAACAGCAGCGTCGGGAGCAGCAGGAGCAGCGGGGCGCGCCGGCGCACGCGCGGCGTCTCGTAGGGCGCGACCGGCTGGTGCAGCGACGGCACCTGGTACGGCTGCGGTGTCTGGTACGGCGGGTACATCCCGTCCGGGCCCTTCGTCGTCATGCCGCAGAGCTTCCGGCGCGGGTGCCGCCTACCGATCACAGGAACGCCCCGCGCACGGCTCCCCACCAGCGCGGACGCCGGACCGGCTAGGCTCGTCCGGGTGAGCACCGCGCGGGCCGTCGCGACGGCGTCGACACCGAGGGGGCTGCTGCTCGACCAGGCGTGGTCCGCGCTGGGCGAGTCGGTCGCGCCGCTGAGCAACGAAGCCGGTCGGCCGCTGGCCCGCACGGTGAAGCTGATCCTCGACCCGCTGGTGCTGCGCCCGGTGCTGCACCCGGAGTTCGCGGCGGGCCCGGTCGCCGCCGAGCACGCCGACGCGTTGCGGGAGCGGGTCGTCCGGGCCGGTCCGGTGCTCGCCGCGACCGCGGCGTGGTTCCTGGTGCTCAAGAAGGAGCGCAGGCGCGCGGGCATCACCGACGGCAACCCGCAGGACCTGTACTTCCAGCGCTGCTACGAACTGGCGACCGCGCACGGCGACCCGAGGCTCGACCCGGCCGCCGCCGGGCGGGCCGCCGACGTGCTGGCCGAGGTGCACGGGCAGGGCGGGCCGACGGCGGCCGGCCTGCGCCGGTTCGTGACCGACCCCGGCCAGGCGGCCGAGCTGACCCGCCTGCTCGACGAGGCGTGGGGTGGCGGACCGGACCGCACCGGTGTCGGTGCGGGGCGGCCGGGCGATGGTGTCGGTGCGGGGCGGCCGGGCGATGGTGCCGATCGGGGCTGGCTCGACCACGACGTCGCCGATCGGGGCCGGCGGGGGCGCGACGTCGCCGGCCAGGGGCGGTCAGGCCGCCCCGACGCCGGCCACGGCGGTGCCGGCGGCGCGCGACCGGACCCGGCGGCGCGGCCGGAGGACTTCCTCGCCACCTGCGCGACCGCCCCGGACCCGGACCTGTTCGCCGCCCTGGTCGCCGACCGGGTGGGCGCCAGGGGTGCGGTCGGGTTGGCGGAACCGGGGCAGGCGCGGGCGCACGGCCTGTCCGACCGCGACCGCCCGGTCCGGCCGGAGCTGGGTGCGACGGCGGCCACGCGGAACCTGCCCAAGCCCTTCGACCGGTCGATCGTGGAACGCCTGTTCGTCCCGCTGACCAACGCCCATCGGGACGCCCTGGCCGACGTGCCGTCGTTGGTGCGGCAGGAGATCGCGCGGTCGGCCGGGCCGTGGCAGCTCGCCGAGGAGGTCGGCCGCGTGGTGATGGTGCTGGGTCGGGCAGCCTCCGCCGGCCTGTCGGACGCCGCGCCGACGGGCGCCGCGCCGACGGGTGCCGGACCGGTGGGTGCCGAGCTGACGGGTGCCGCGCCGACGGGCGCCGGACCGGTGGACGTCGGCGCGGTCGCCGCCGGCCTGTCGGACGCCGGCGCGACGAGCGACGCGGCGGCGCGGTTGCGGGCGCGCTGGGATCGCGAGGCGTACGTGCGGCGCGTGCGGCGGATGCCGTCCGCCGTGCCGGACGGGGTCCGGGCGGACGTGCTCGACGTGCGGCAGGCGTACCTGCGCCGGCTGTGGGTCCGCACGCACGGCCGCGAGCTGCGGCGCGAACCCGTGCCGGTGGACGGGCTCTGGGACGTGCTCGACGGCGTGCTGCGGTCGGTGATCCTCGACCAGCGCGACCGCCTGCGGTCCGCGCTGGAACGGCGGGCGGCGGGATGAGCGCGCGCGTGGTGCGGACCGGTGACGGGGTGGCGGTCGGCGACTGGCCGCCGCACCCCGAGCGGGCGGCGGTGCTGGAGGCGCGTGGCGCGCTGCTCGCGTGGGACGTCCTGACCGGCGGCGCGGCGCCGGCGGCGCGCGTCCACGACACCGCCCGCGCGGCCGACTGGCTCTGGGAGGTGTACGGACCCGAGGCGGCGGACGGCATCCTCGGCGACGCGGGCACCGTGGCGGTCGGCACGGGCGGTCCCCCCGACGGGCCGGCGGCCGGCGGCCCGGGAGCCGCGACGCTCGACGCGGCGCGCACCGTCGCCCACCTGGACTGGGCGGAGGCGTGGTGGCCCGCCTCCGCGATCGCGGGCGTGCCCGCGCTCGACCCCGCCGTGCTGCGCGCCGAGCGCGCGGTGGCGACCGCCGTCGTGGAACACCTGCTGGACGACGAGGACGCCACCGCGCGGGCACTGCGCGCGGTCACCGCCGACCCCGGGGTGGAGGGCCTCTCGGCGCGGCTCGCCGCGCTCGCCGAGGACTACGGCGTCGTGGTGCCGCCGGCGGTCCGGGCCGGCCGCGCCGAGTACGCCCTCGCGGCGGGCGACGCGGACCGGGTCGACGGCGTGACCGTCCACAGTGGATCGGACGCGGTCGACTGGGCGCTGGTGCCCGCGGGCGCGGTGGACGCGGCGGCCGAGGCGCGCTGGGCGGTCGTCCGGCGCGGCGGTGAGACCTCCCTCGACGTCGCGGTGGCCGCCGGCCCCCGGCCGGAGGTCCGGCTGGCGGCGCGGTTCGACCGGGTGGACGTGCCGTTGGACCGGGTCGACGGCCTCGGCAGGCACGTCGGCCGCGTGCCGGTGCCGCCGACGGTGCTCCTGCTGCCGCCGGACCGGCGGCGGCTCACCGTGTACGCCCCGGACTTCGCCGCGCCGACGCCGGAACCCGACCCCGACGCCCCCGCGCGCCGGGCGGCGCTCCTCGACTACGCCCGGTCCCGGTCGGGCGCGCCGTCGGCGACGTGGACCGAGCGGACGGCGGGTCGCCGGTGAGCCGGTGGGCCGAGCTGAACGACGAGGGCGTGCGGCTGCTCCAGCACGGCGACGTCGCCGAGGGCCGCTCGGCGCTGCGCGCCGCGCTCGCTGTGGCCGTCGGCGACGAACGGGTGGCCGCCCTGGTCAACCTGGCCGCCGCCGAGGACCTGTCCGGCGCGCCCGCCGAGGCCCTGGACCTGCTCACCGAGGCGGTCGACCTGGCCGACCCGGTGTCGCGCGCGGTCGTCGTGGCCTCGCGCGGGGAAGTCCTCGCGCGGCTGGATCGCTGGGACGAGGCGTGGCAGGACCTGACGCGCGGTCTGGCCGACGCCGACGCGCGCGGGCAGGCCGTGCTGCGCAACGCCCGGACCGGCCTGCTGATGGTCGCGGGCAGGCTCGCGGAGGCGGAGGCGGAAGCGCTCGCCACGGTGGACCTCGCCGCGGCGAACGCGCCCGAGGTCGTCCCGCACGCGTACGCGAACCTGGCGCGGATCGCCGAGGCGGGCGGTGACGAGGCCCGCGCGGCGGAGTTCCGGGACCTGGCGGAACGGCCCTGTGGCGTGCGCCCGGTCGACGCCCGGTGGCACGAGTGCGTCCGGCGCAACGCGGAGGGCGCGGCGCTCGCGGCGGCGGGTCGGGTCGAGGCCGCCGAGTCGGCGTTCGCCGCCGCCCACGCCGCCACGCTCGGGTCCGACGACACCGAGGCGCTGGTCTGCCGCGCGGCCGTCGCGGGCAACCGGGCCGGGGCGGCCGGTGCGCTCGGCGACGGCGCGGCGGCGCTGCGCTGGAACACCGAGGCGGTGACCTGCGCCCGGACCGTCGTCGCCCGCGTCGGCGACGAGTACGGCACGGTCGGCGTCCTCGTCAACGCCCTGCTCGCCCGCGCCGGGAACCTGCGGCACGCGGCCCGGCACGCGGAAGCGCTGGCGGACCTGGACGAGGCGGCGGCGCTCGCGGGCGGTGAGCCGTCGATCGCGGCCGTCCGGGCGTCCGTGCTGGCCGCCTGCGGGCGGTTCGCCGAGGCGGCGGACGCGGCGCGCGCGGCGCTGGACCTCGCCTACGGCTCCGCGCCGGAACTGGCGCCGTTCGTGCACACGACGCTGGCCGGGATCGCGGGCGCGACCGGCGACCGGGCGGGCGGCGCGGAACACCTCGGCCTGGCCCGCGACCTGGCGCGGGCGACCGGTGACGCGGCGGCGGAGGCGACCGCCGTGCTCAGCCTCGCCCGGCTGGCGTACCTGGAGTCGGCCAACGAGCGCGCGGCAGCGCTGTACGACGAGGCCGAGGGGTTGGTGCGCGCGACGGGCGACCGGCACGGCCTGGTGGTGTGCCTGCTCGGGCGGGCGGCCGTCGAGGTCGGCGCGGGTCGGCCGCGCGCGGCGCTGGACCTGCTCGACCGGGCGGTGGCGGGACTGGGCGACGGCGCGACGCCGGTCGAGCGGATCGCGGTCGACCAGGTGCGCGGCGCCGCCCTGGAGGCGTCGGGCGAGTACGCGGCGGCGGACGGGCGGTACGGCGCGGCGGAGCGGACCGCCGGGCGGGCGGGGCTGTGGCACGTGGCGCTGGGCATCGCGTGGTGGCGTGCGGACGCGCTGCTCCGCTGGGCGTCCACGGTGGACGGTGAGGAGCGGCGCGCGCTGTGCGGGCGTGCGCTGGACCACGCGCTGCCCGCCGCGCTGGCGGCCGAGGCGGTGCGGCAGCGGTTCGCCCACGGCCCGCTGCGCGAGCGCTGGGTGGCGCTGGCCGCCGCGCCCGCGATCCGGTCGGCGTTCGCGGCGCTGTCGTCGGTGGGTGACGTCGGGCTGGCCGCCGAGTACGTGGACCACCTCGCCGGCGCGGTGTCGTTGAGCCCGGCCGGGTGGTCGGCTCCGGCCGGGGAGCGGTCCGGTCCGGACGGGGTGTCGGGTTCGGCGGGTGTGCCACCGGGTTCGGCGGGCGCGTCGTCGGGTCCGGACGGGGTGTCGGTGGACCCCCTTGGGGCACCGCCGCTCGCACGTGACGAACTGGTGGCGCTGCCACCGCCGCCGAGCGCGGAGGAAGGCCATCTCCCTTACGCGGCCGCGTACCTGGACGGCGTCGGCGACGACCCGGCGTTCCCGGCGGCGGGTTTCGCCCTGCCGCCGCGCGTGCGGCTCGACCCGGCCGTACCGTCCACTTTGGATGCTTGGATCGAGGTCGCCGAGCGCCGTTACGGCTTCCCGGTGCGGTCGGCGGAGGTGGTGGCGTCGTGGTAGCCGTGCAGCTGAAGCTCGTGGACGCGGGCGACCTCTACGCGTCGTGGCGGTGGGAGGACCGGCCGGACGAGCCCAGGGTGATCCGCGTGCCGCGCGACCTGGTCCGGGAGGCGTTGGACGACCTGGCCCGCGCCGTGCCCTCGCCGCTGCCGGGTGAGAGCGCGGACGAGGCGCTGGCCCGGTCGCTCACCCGCGGCCCGCTGGTGGACCGCGACCGGGAGGTCGACCTGGCCACGCGACTGGCGCGGGCCCTCGTGCCCCACCGGTTGGCGGCCGAGCTGAATTCGTTGCTGGAGCGGGGTGTCCGGCCGCACCTGCGGATCAGCCCGTCACCGTCGACGGCGCTGGTGCCGTGGGAGGCGCTGCGGGTCGACGAGGCCGAGCGGATCGTGCACACGACGGACGTCTCGGTCCTCCCGCCCGCGACCGTGCGCAACGCGGTCGGCCGCCGGGTGTCGCCGTTCCGCGGCCCGGTCGTCGGGGTGCTCGACCCGAGGGTGCCGGGCTTCGGCGACGCGTCCGGGCTCGGTTCCGTGCTCGGCGACGTCGGCCCGGAGCTGCGCGCGCTGGCGGCGGGGCAGGTGCCCGGCGGCGTGCGGCGCGACGACGTCGACCGGGATTTCCTGGAGCGGGCGCTGGCCGACGCGGCGCGCCTGCTCTACGTCGGCCACGTGACGACCGGCGGGCACGGCCTGGCCGCGCGGCTGCACCTGTCGTGCCGCGCCGACACCACCACGGGCCGGGCCGCGCCCGTCGGCGCGCACCGGCCGCTCACGGCGGCCGACCTCGTGCTGGGCCACCGACCCGGACCGCCCCGCCCGTGGCGGATGCCCAACCGGGTGGCGCTGGTGGCGTGCGAGAGCGGCGGCGACGTCCGGTTCGCCGAGCCGTCCGGCCTGGTGACGGCGATGGTGCACGGTGGAGCGGAGTACGTGCTGTCGACGCGGTGGACCCTGCCGACCGACGCGGGCCTGACCGCGCTCGTGCCGGGCTTCCCGCCCACGCCGGTGCTGGGCCGCGCGGTGTCGGCGGTGGACCGGGCGCAGTCCGCCGCGGACCCGGTCGCCGCGCTCGGCGCCTGGCAGCGCGAGCAGGCCACCCGCTGGGAGCGGACCGGCGACCCGGCGTGCTCGCCGGTGGTGTGGGCGGCGTTCGCGACGGCCTGGGCCCCCGCGCCGCGAGCCCGGAACTCCTGATCGGGAAGCCGGCTGTCACTTGCGGTGAGCGGTAGTGTCCGTCGCGTGACGGCTGCGGAGAACCCACCCGACCCCGCCGGGCGGCCGGGCGAGACCGATCCCCGGTTCGCCCTGATGGACCTCGCCATGAGCTACCTGTTCCCGGCCGCCCTGCGGGCCGCCGCGGTGCTGGGCGTGGCCGACCACCTGACCGGCGGGCCGCGTCCGGTCGCGGAACTCGCCGAGGCGGTCGGTGCCGACCCGCTCAACCTGTACCGGACGCTGCGGCTGCTGGCCACGCGGGGCATCTTCACCGAGGACGACGCCGGTCGGTTCGCGCTCACCCCGGCGGCGGAGCTGCTGCGCGCGGACGTGGCGTCGTCGTTCCGCCCGGCGGTCCTGATGCTGACCGACCGGACGTTCTGGCGGCCCGCCGGCGAACTGGCGACGACCGTGCGCACCGGCGCGTCGGCGTTCGAGGAGCTGTTCGGGATGCCGTTCTTCGACCACTTCGCGCGCGACGCCGACACCGCGGCCGTCTTCCACGTCGGCATGGCGGCCATGTCCGACCCGGAGAACCCGCTCATCGCGCGGGCCTGCGACCTGCCGCCGTCGCCGGTGGTGGTGGACCTCGGTGGTGGTCACGGCGGCCTGCTGCTGGCCGTGCTGCGCGACCACCCCGACGCGCGGGGCGTGCTGTTCGACCGGGAGCACGTGCTGGCCGGGCACCGGCTCGGCGAACTCGGCGCGGACCACCGCTGGGACCTGGTCGCCGGCGACTTCTTCACCGAAGCGCCGCCCGGCGACGTGTTCCTGATCAAGCGGATCCTGCACGACTGGGACGACGAGCAGTGCGCGCGCATCCTGCGGCACTGCCGGCGGGCCGTGTCCGAGGGGGGTCGCGTCCTGGTGGTCGACGCGGTGGTCCCGCCGGGCAACGAGCCCGATCCCGGCAAGGTCATCGACCTGCTGATGATGAGTTCGCTGACCGGGCGGGAGCGCACGCGCGCCGAGTTCGAGGCCCTGTTCGCGGCGGCGGACCTCCAGCTGACCCGCGTGATCCCGACCGGGACGCGCCTGTCGATCGTCGAGGGCGTCCCCGCGCAGTGACCCGCGCGCGGGCCGCCGCCGCGACCGGTCGCGCGGGCCGCCGCGACCGGTCGAAGCGCGTTCGCGCGGCTGGAACACGATGTGCCACCGCTGGTGGTTGCCCCCGTTGTGGGTCCAGGTCGGTGCGGGAGGTGGCCGAGACCTTGTTGCGCAACCTGGGCGTGCCGGCGACGTGCGCGGACGTGGCGCGCCGCCGGCACCCGCTGCCCGGTACCCGTTGCGCCTCATCGACCTGGTGGAGGCCGGCGCGAGCCAGGCGGCGGTCGCCCGCCGCCGGACCGACCACCGCCCGGTGGTGCAGGCGTTCTGCCACGTGGCGGCGTCCTTCACGCCGACCCAGCCCCCGGCCGGGCCGCCAACGGCGTCAGCACTCGGTTCCCGGTTCCGGCATGATCCGGCTGGTGAGGTAGCGATCGATGTGCGCCCGCGCGCACGGGTTGTCGAGGTACAGCGTGTGACCGGCCGCTTCGTGCCGGATCGTCCTGCTGCCCGGCACTTGGGCGACGACCCTGCCGACCGCGTCGATCTCGTTCCACGCCCCCGCGCCGAGCAGCGGCGGCAGGTGCCGGGGCAGCGGCTGGGGTGGGTTGGTCACCGGAGTCGGCCACCCCTCGCACCGCAGCAGGTTCATCGGCAGCGGGGCCGAGGCGCCGACGTGCGGGGCGGTTCGGTGGAGCTGGTCCGTCATGGCGGACAGGCGCTGGTAGCCGTGCGCGCGTGGCCAGTCGAGGCACTCCACCGCGCCGGGAGCCGGGACGGCCGGGTAGGGGAGGCGGGCGCCGGCCGGCGCGAACCCCGAAGCGTCGCCGCGCTCGGCGTCCCGGATCGCCTCGGCGAGCCTGCCCCACCGCTCGGGCCCGCGCAGCGCGGCGAGGAGCCCGAGGGCGCGCAAATCCCTCCCGCTGTAGTCGGCGTCCACCGAAGGCGCGGGAATCGGCTCGCGGTCCGCTCTCGCGGTCACCTCGCGCCAGTGGCGGGATGCGTCGCCGCCGTGCAGCGCGCAGGACGTGTCCGCGGCGCACCAGTCGAAGAACCGTCGTAGGGTCCGCTCGTGGTCCTGGGCGAGGGCGGCGAGCTCGGACTGCCAGTTCTCGTTGCTGTGGCTCCAGGTGCCGTCCAGCACCAGCGTACGCACCCGGTGGGGGAACAGCCGGGCATATGCCTGGCCGAAGAAGCCCGCGTAGGAAGCGCCGTAGAAGTTCAGCTTCGGCTCACCGAGCGCGCGCCGGATCGCCTCCATGTCCCTGGCGTTGCTCGCCGAGTCCATGTTGTCGAACAGCTCCGGATCGGTGCTGCGGCACTTCTCCGCGTCGGCCCGGTTCGTCGCGGTGAGCTGCTCGTATTCGGCCTCGTCGCGCGGATACCGGGGGACCACGGCCATCCGCCAGTCACATCGCAGGCGCGGGGTGCTCATGCCGAGGTTGCCGGGGCCGCCGCGGATGTCCCAGGTGACGACGTCCATTCGGCGGCGCAGCCCGCCGTAAGCCTCACCGAAGAGGTCGCCCAGCGCTCGCACGTAGCCGCCGGAGGGGCCACCGAAGCCGACCAGCACGCTGCCTCGGGCACGCCCCTCGGCCTTCAACCGGCCGAGCACGAGGGTCACGGTCCGACCGCGTGGCTCGGACCAGTCCACGGGGACGTCGAGCGTGGCGCATTCGACCCCGGACCTGCCGCCCCCGTCCGGGCACGGCGCCCAGTCCAGGCGCGAGGCGGGCGCTGGTTCCGCGATCGCCGGGGCGACCGTGAGCGGTGCGAGTGCGACGACCGCCACCAGGGTGATGAGTCGTCGGAGATGTCGATTGGCCATGTCCCGATCGTTCCGGGCGCTGATGGCCGCGCGCGTCTGCGCGGAGGTTGATCTCCGGGATCCGTCCGGGGACGCACCCCGGTCCCCGGAACCGGTGCCGCCTCTGTCCCTGGACCGACATCCCGAGGATGGATGTCCGCGGTGATCGGCGCCGATAGCGTTGTGCCGTGCATGAGTCCGACGAGGTGTCGCCGTTCGCCAGGCTCGGCCGCAAGCACCTGATCGCGCTCGACGGCCTGCTGGCGCTCGAGTACGCCGTCGTCCTGGTGGCGACCGTCCTGGCCAGGCAGGGCGGTTGGCCGGAGTGCCTGCTCGCCGCCGGTATCGCGCTGCCGCTGTCG
Organism: Saccharothrix australiensis; assembly: GCF_003634935.1. Classification (NCBI taxonomy): domain Bacteria; kingdom Bacillati; phylum Actinomycetota; class Actinomycetes; order Pseudonocardiales; family Pseudonocardiaceae; genus Saccharothrix; species Saccharothrix australiensis. The sequence continues at coordinate 5,262,467 of NZ_RBXO01000001.1, read as the reverse complement.
GTGCGCCGGGTCCGGCCTCGTGCGGTCTTCGGCACGGTCACCGCGCTGTCCGTCCTGGCGGTGAGCCTCGACCTGGTCGGCGAGCCGTTCTTCGCCGCCGCCTTCGCGCTCTACACCGTCGCGCTCACCAGTCCGGGACGCGTCCGGGTGACCACCAGGGCGATCCTGGTCGCCGGCGTGGTCGGCGCCGTCGTCCTCCCCCTGCTCGGCCTGTACCCCGCTCCCGAGCCGGGCAGCGCGAGCCTGTTCCCGGTCGGCGCGATCGCGCTCGGCCTCGCGTGGACCCTCGGCCAGGTGGTCCGGGAACGACGGACCCACGCCGCGGCGGCGGCGCGGCGGGTCGCCGAGCAGGCCGTCACCGGGGAACGCCTGCGGATCGCCCGCGAGCTGCACGACGTCGTCACGCACGGCGTCGGCCTCATCGCGGTCAGGGCCGGCGTCGCCCACCACGCCCTGCGCTCCCGGCCCGACGCCGACCCCGAGGTGCGGGCAGCGCTCGCGGACATCGAGACGGCCGGCCGCACCGCGCTCGCCGAGATGCGCCGGATGCTCGGTGTGCTGCGCCCGGACCGGGAACACGCCGAGGACGGGCGGTTGCGCCCGCAGCCGGGGCTCGCCGACCTCGCCGATCTCGCCGGGATGGCCGAGAAGGCCGGGGTAGCGGTCGAACTGGACGTGCGGGACACGCCGCCGTTGACGCCGGGCCTGGAGCTGACGGCCTACCGGATCGTGCAGGAGGCGTTGACCAACGTGGTGAAGCACGCCGCGCCCACGCGCTGCGAGGTGACGGTCCGAGCGGGCGCGGGCGACCTGCGGATCGACGTCGTCGACGGCGGAACCGGTCGCGGTGGCGGGGCTGCCCGCCGCGGGTCCGAGGGCGGCAAGGGGCTGATCGGCATCCAGGAACGGGTGCTGATGTACCAGGGCGGGTTCACCGCGGGACCGAGGCGGGGCGGCGGGTTCGCGGTATCCGTGCGACTGCCCCTCACGTCGGCGGTCACGACGTCCGGGCGGAACGGGTGAACGGCGTCGACGCGGCGCCGATCCGCGTCCTGATCGCGGACGACCAGGCCCTGCTGCGCGGCAGCTTCCGCGCCCTGCTCCAGACCGCACCGGACCTGGTCACCGTCGGTGAGGCGGCGACGGGGGCGCAAGCGGTCGAACTCGCCGCGGTCCACCGGCCGGACGTGGTGCTGATGGACGTGCGCATGCCGGAGATGGACGGCATCGAGGCCACCCGCCGGATCTGCGACTCCCGCGGGACCGGGCAGGCGCGGGTGCTCGTCCTGACCATGTTCGACCTGGACTCCTACGTGCACGCCGCGCTGCACGCGGGAGCCAGCGGCTTCCTGCTCAAGGACACGCCACCGGCCGACCTGCTCGCCGCGATCAGGACCATCGCGGCCGGCGAGGCGCTGCTGGCTCCTTCGGTGACCCGCAGGCTCATCGCCGCGTTCAGCCGCCCGGCGCCCGCGCCGCCGGCCACCGGCGAGCTGGACGCGCTGACCGCGCGGGAGCTGGAGGTGTTCGTCCTGGTGGCGCGAGGACTGTCCAATGCCGAGATCGCGGCGCACCTGCGGCTCAGCACGGGCACCGTCAAAACGCACGTCAGCCGCCTGCTGGCCAAACTCGACGTGCGGGACCGCGCACAACTGGTCATAGTCGCCTATGAAACCGGCGTGATCACACCGGGGCGATGAGGACAGCGCGCGCCACTTTTGCGAAAGCGGGCGATCCTCCACTGCGAAGGACGTTTGTCACCGACCCGCGCGTGCTTCGCCCCGACTCGTCGGTCCACTGTGGGTCGATCCGGTGGCGGGTGAATACGACCGGCGTACCGGGGCCGCGCGAATGCCGCGTCCCATATGGCTTTCCGCTGATCGCGGCAACGCTGTTCGCCGTATTGCCCCGACCGCGCCGAACGATAACCTGATCCGGTCGGGGCGGGGGTGGTCGATTTCCCCTGAGGCGAACCACACTCTCACCTGGAGGTTCCATGAGATCCCTCGCACGCCTGGCCCGGCTGTCGGCGGCCGCCGCCTCCGCCGTCCTCCTGCTCGCCGCCGGCGCCACCGCCGCGCACGGCGCGCCGGCGCCGGGCACCGGCCTGACCGCGCCGGGAACCGGCGTGTCGGCGTTCCCCGCCGCCCACCTGGTGTCCCGGATCGCGCCCCACCGCTGCCTCGACGTCGACGCCCGGACCCTGAACAAGCCGCGCTCCAACGTCCAGCTCTGGGACTGCCGCTGGGAAGGCGACCCCGACCAGCCGCACCAGCTCTTCGACCAGCTGTCCATCCTCGACCGGCCCTCGTACGAGTTCCGGCTGCGCAACCAGAAGTCCGGCAAGTGCCTGACCTACCACCCCGGCGGCTACCCCAAGCCGGTCTGGGTGGAGCGGTGCGACCGGGAAGGGCAGGGGTGGCGCGTCCAGGCCGTGTCCGGTGGCCACCAGTTCGTCGCGATCCAGACCGCCGGGCTCTGCCTGAACGTCGTGGAGACCAGCGGACCGCCGCGGGCGGGCATCGACCTCTGGCAGTGCGCCGAGCAGCCGCACAACACCTGGACGGTGTCCTGACCCGGTCCGCGGGGAGCCCGAGCAGGGCTCCCCGCCCCGCGCTCACCGCGCGCCCGGTCCGGGCAGCCAGCGCGGCATCGCGGTGGCGACCAGCAGCGGCACCACCGCGAAACCGGCGAACAGCGCCGCGATCCCGAACCAGCCCGACCCGACCGCGTACCAGCCGTAGAACGCGATCGCCACCGCGTCGGTGCCCAGGCCCGCCACCGACGTGACGGTCGCGCGCGCCGTGCCGCGCACCACGTCCTGGAGCCGCGCCTGGGCCAGCACGATGCTCAACTGCACCACGCCGAGCCCCGCGGCGACCGGCACGACGCCCAGCGGGTGCCCGCTCGACGCGCCCACCGCGAGCAGCACCGCCGCCGCGCCCAGCGCCGGCGCCAGCGCGGTGGGGCGCAGCGCGGCCAGCCTGCCCGCCAGCCAACCGCCCGCCGCCTTCCCGGCCACGGCGAGGATCACCATCAGCGGCACGGTCGCGGTCGGCACCCCGGTCGAGCGCGCCAGCAGCGGCAGGTACTCGTCGAGCACCAGCACGGCGGGCAGGACCGCCGCGAGCAGCGCGGCCCGGCGCACCACGACGTCGCGGCGCACCTCGGACAGCCCCGTCGCGAGCATCCCGAGGTAGGCCGTGAGCCGGTGCCCGCGCTCCGGGCGCCGGGCCCCCGCGCCCTCCGGCAGGCACAGCGCCACCGCGGCGGTCACCAGGCACACCGCGCCGCTGACGACCTCCACCAGGACGTACGACCCCAGGGCGAGCAGCGGCGCGGCCAGCGCCGTGGCCGCCACGTTCGCGGTCAGCGCGGCCACCCGCGACCGGCCCATCAGGCGCGGGTAGCGGGCCGTGTCGCCGGTGGCCCGCAGGTGGTCGTACACCAGCGCCTCCAACGTGCCGGAGGTCAACGCGTGGCACGCGCCCCACAGCACCGCCCCGAGCACGAAGGCCGGGTACGAGGGGAACAGCACCCACAGCGCGAAGCACAGCGCCCGCGCCGACGCGCCGAGCGCCAGCAGCCGGCGGCGCGACGTGACGTCGGCCCACGCGCCCGACGGCACCTCCAGCGCGAGCGCGGCGAAGGCCAGGATCGCGAACAGCGACGACACCTCGACCGGGCCGAGCCCCGCGTCGGTGAACAGCAGGACGACCACCGGCACGACCGGGACGAAATCGTTCAACGCGGCGAACAGGTACAGGCCGGTGGTCAATCCCGAGGAAACGGAGGTTTGCGCTGTCAACGGTGGTCCCCGCCCCTCGATCATCGGCCGACCGCGAACATACCAGGCGGTCCGCCCGTGTTCCGCGATTCCAATTCACCGGGTATTCCCACCGACCGGCCGACCTGTGCTCGCGCGCGACGACCGGTGGTGGCCGCGAGTACTTTGGCGAGCGAAGGGGAAATCGAGGCGAATGGGGACGCAATGCGTATTCTTCTGGTCAAACCACCGATTCGGGCGTGCATGGTGGAAGTGGGCAGGCACGTACCGATCGGGCTCGCGTACCTCTCCGCGACCCTCCGCGCCGCCGGTCACGAGACGGTGGTGTTCGACGCGCTCGCGCACGTCGAGGACAACCACGTGGTCCCGGACGACGAGCTGACCGGTGTCGAGCGGCTCAAGCTGGCGACGCACCCGCGGTGGCGGCACGTCGTGCACTGGGGCGCCCGGTGGGAGCGCATCGCCGAAGCCGTCGCCGCGAGCCGGGCCGACGTCGTCGGCATCTCCTGCATGTTCACGCCGTTCTACGAGTCCGCCTACGACCTCGCGCGGCTGACCAGGTCGTTGCTGCCCGAGGCGGCCATCCTGCTCGGCGGGCAGCACGGGACCGTGTTCTTCCACCACACCTTGCAGGTTCCCGAGATCGACGCCGTGGTGCTCGGTGAAGCCGAGTCGACGGTCGTCCCGCTGGTCGCGGCGATCGAGGAGGGCCGGCCGTTCGACGGGTTGGCGGGCGTGGCGTTCCGCTGCGGCGCGGGTCGCTGCGCGTGCGGGACGCCGGGGCCACCGCACGTCCGGCCGCGCGCGCCGTTCGTGCCGGACCTCGACGCGCTGCCGATGCCCGCCGTCGACCAGCTGGACTTCGCCCGCTACGACCACACGACCACGTTGATCACCAGTCGCGGTTGCCCGTTCTCGTGCACCTTCTGCACGGTGCACGCCACGGTCGGGCGGGAGTTCCGCGCCCGGTCGCCGAAGCACGTGGTGGACGAGATCGAGCACTGCGTCGAGCGGCTCGGCGTGCGCCGGTTCCTCATCGAGGACGACAACTTCACCTTCGACGTCGACCGGGTGCACGCGATCTGCGACGAGATCCTGGCGCGCGGGCTCGACGTCCGGTTGCGGCTGCCGAACGGCATCACCGTGGTCAAGCTGACCGAGGACCTGGTCGGCAAGATGGTGTCGGCCGGGTTCGAGAGCCTGTTCTTCGGCCTGGAGACCACCGACGTGAAGCGGCTGCGCAAGATGCGCAAGGGGTTCACCTCGCTGCCCAAGGTCGCCGAGGGCGCGTCGTTGTTCGAGAAGTACGGGCTGAGCGTCAACGGCTCGCTGATCGCCGGGCTGCCCGGCCAGACGCTGACCGAGATCGTGCAGGACTCGGTGAACTGCGCGGTGCGGGAGGTGCGGTTCTACACCAACCCGTTCTACCCGATCCCCGGTTCGCCGGACTACCGGACCTGCCTGGCCGAGGGGCTGATCGACCCGCTGACCGAGCCCGCGCTGTTCGACCAGTTCAACTTCGCGTTCGGCAACGGCGAGCTGACCTCGGAACAGCTGTACTGGACCTGGATCGGCACGCAGGCGATGGCGCTGTGGCCGCGGTACGCGGTCGAGGGCAGCACCCGGCGCGCGGACGGGCCGGTGACGCCGGCGGAGGCCGCCCGGCGGCTGGTCGAGCACAGCGCGGCGCTGAAGGCGTCCGGCCAGCGGCTGGACGTGTGCGCCGTCGTGCAGGACTACCGGGTCGTCGAGGGGGGTTTGCTCGTCCGGACCGCGCGGGAGAACTGCTTCTGCGCCATCCAGCGGGTCGCCGACGACGTGCGCAGGACCGGCACGACGGACCTGTGCCTGTTCTCCGGCGACGTCATCGCCGCGGCGATCGCCGGGTACACGGGCGTGCCGCACGCGGCCGAGCAGGTCGCGTCCGACGTCGGGCAGGGGTGCTCGTTCCTGTTGCGCCCCACCGAGGCCGAGCCCGTCGCGCCGATCCAGCGGGAGTTCGTCGCCCGGCTCGACGCCACCCGGCGGGAGGTGGTGGAGGAGGAGGTCGCCGTCGGGTGACCCGGACTCCGCGGTGCCGCGCCCGCACCGCCGCTGCCCCCGGCGACGTCGTCGCCACGCCGCCACCCGGCCCGCCGTGCGCCGTCCGGTGTGCCGGGCGTCGCCGTGCTCTAGAGTGGAGGGGCGGCCACGGCGCGGACGGTGTCCGACCCCGGCCGGTGGCGGAGGACGTGACAGGGAGCGGCAGCGTGGGAGCCAGGAGCACGCCGGGTTCCGCGCGCAGGCCCACCCTCCACGACGTCGGGCGGCTGGCGGGCACCTCGACGGCCGTCGTCAGCTACGTGCTCAACGGCGGGCCCCGACCCGTGTCGGACAAGACCCGGATCAAGGTCGAGGAAGCCATCCGGATGCTCGGCTACCGGCGCAACCCGCTCGCGGGCGCGTTGAGCGGCGGCCGGTCCAACCTCGTCGGCCTGCTGGTGCCCGACACCGCGAACGCCTTCTTCGGCGAGCTGTCGCGCTGCGTCGAGGCCGAGGGGCGGCGGCGCGGCCTGCTGACGCTGCTCGGCAACACCGGCTACCACTCGTCGCTCGGCGACGAGTACGGCGAGGCGTTCTCGGAGCTGCGCCCGCGCGGCATCTTCGTCACGACCGGCCAGCAGCCTCGGCACGAGGACGAGACCCCTCGCGTGTACGTGCAGTGGGCCGCGCCCGACCCCACCTCGCCGAGCGTGACGTTCGACGACTTCGGGGGCGCGCGGCTCGTCGTCGAGCACCTGATCGGGCACGGCTACGGCGACATCGCCTGCGTGGCCGGCGAGATCGAGGCGGGACCGGCGATCGGCCGCGAGGGCGGCTGGCGGCGGGCGATGGAGGACGCGGGGCTGCCCACCGAGGGCAGGCTGGTCCGGGCGTTCTTCGACCGGGTCGAGGCGGAGCGGGCGGTGCGGCGGGTCCTGGAGGGCGACGACCGGCCCCGCGCGATCTACGCCACGACCGACGAGCAGGCGCTCGTGACGATCCGCACGGCGACGAGCCTGGGGCTGCGCGTCCCCGACGACCTCGCGGTGGTGGGGTTCGACGGCGTCCGCGAGGCGAGGCTCGGCAGCTTCCCGCTCACCACCGTCCGCCTGCCGTTCGAGGAACTGGCCGTCCGCGCTTTCGACGCCCTGGACGAGACCTTCTACGGGGGCGGCGGTCCGGGTGCGACGGTGGTGCTGGACGGCACGCTCAGCATCGGTGTGACGTGCGGGTGCGAACCCGTTGCCACCGCAGGAGGTTGACGCGCCCGGTCACGGGTGCGGCTCCCGCGAGCACGTGGGCGGCTGACGACGCGCCGGCCCCGCCGCGCGAGCGCGTGACGGGACCGACGTCCTCCGGCGCGCCTTACGACGCGGGCTCGTGCTCGTCGGACTCGTAGTTCGGGCTCAACGACAAGGCGCTGAAGCGGAACGGCCGGTCGACGCGGGTGAAGCCGAGCGGGCAGTGGCGGACGCCCGCCGGGAGGTACACGGAACCGCTCGTGGTGATGGTGTGCCGGACGCCCTCGATGTCGAGGTAGATCTCCGCGCCGAGGTCGTCCGGGTCGTCGGGGTCGTTGCCGTGCCAGATCAGGACTTCGTCGTAGTCGTGCTCGTGCTCCTTCACCCACTGCACCGGCTCGGAGCACTCCCTGATCCACGTGTAGGTCAGGTGGATCTTGCTGGCGGGCACGTCCTTCGAGCGCATCAGGGCGAGCGCCGGGCCCACGTTGTCCGGTTCGACGACGCCGGCGGCGGCGCCTTCGTTGACGAGGTCGTCGATGCAGTTCGGCATCTTCCTCACGAACAGGTGCTCGTACGGACTGGTCATCGTCCCTCTTCTCCGGGTGGTTCCCCCTGGCGGTCGGCGCCGAGGCTAGCAACGTTCTAAACGATTAGATAGACCTGCGCTGCCTCTTCCGCGCCGCACGGAGTCGACGTACTGTGTGGCGCAGTTCATCCCGGACCGAGCAGGGGGAGCCCGGTCTAACGGCTTAGATCCAGGACCATCCGCCACGCGGAACCGGAGGTGCCCAGTGCTGCGCAGACCCCCACGCGCCCGGCCGGTCGCCGGGTCGGGCACGCCGTTCGGACGCCCGTCGTCCCGGCTGCTCGGCGCGGTGACCGGCGTCGTGCTCGTCACGGCGACCCTGGCGGGCTGCTCGCCGCCCGAGCGGGCGGGCGCGGGCGCGGGCGGCACCCTCCGCATCGCCGCCGCCACCGACGCGGGCGAGACCCTGAACCCCTACGCGAGCAACCAGAGCCCCACCCAGCAGCTCCGCAGCGCGCTGGTGTACGAGGGCCTCACCCGCCTGAGCCCCGAGGGCGAGGTCGAGTGGCGGCTGGCCACCGACATGACGCCGGACGACGGCTTCCGCGCGTGGACGATCAAGCTCCGCCCCGGCGTGCTGTTCACCGACGGCAGCCGCTTCACCTCCGCCGACGTGGTCGCGAGCATCAAGCACCTCCGCGACCCCGCCAACGCCGTGCAGGGGCTGGCGTTCATCGAGATGATCGACCCGGCCGCCGTGGCGGCGGTGGACGAGCTGACCGTCCGGGTCGGCCTGAGCGAGCCCTTCGCGCCCTTCAAGGACATCTGGGCCAACGTCCTGCTGCCCATGACCAAGGCCGGCTCGGTGCCGGAGCGGCCGATCGGCACCGGGCCGTTCGCCGTCAAGGGCTTCGCCGCCGGCCGGCAGTCCACACTGGAGCGGTTCGACGGCTACTGGGGCGACCGGCCCAAGCTCGGCGCGGTCGAGATCACCGAGTACCCGAGCCAGCAGGCGCAGGCGAACGCCCTGCTGTCGAACCAGGTCGACATCGCGTCGGGCGCGACACCCACCATCGCGAAGTCCCTCGCGGGCCGCGACGACGTCGAACTGCTCGACAGCAAGGGCGACTTCACGCTGCGGATCGGTCTCAACACGACGGTGGCGCCGTTCGACGACGTGCGGGTGCGGCAGGCGCTGCGCCTGCTGGTCGACCGGGAGCAGGTGGTGTCCAACGCCTTCGGCGGGTACGCGCGGGTGGCCAACGACCACGAGGGCGGCACGCCGAGGTGCGGCGCGCCGGACCTGTCCCAGCGCGAGCAGGACGTCGAGCGGGCGAAGCAGCTCCTGGCCGAGGCGGGCCACGGCGACCTGTCGTTCGCGATCACGACCGACGGGCTCCTGCCCGGCATGCGGGAACTGGCCCAGGTGTTCTCCGAGAACGCCGCGAAGGCGGGCGTTCGGGTCGAGGTCAACGTCGTCACGGTGCCGGAGCTGCTGTCGAAGTGGGGCCAGTGGCCAGCGTTCATCGACTTCAACCCGATCCCGTACCTGCCGACCGTGCTGGGCGGCCTGCTGCCGGGCCGCGTCGGCAACGCCACCCACTGGGACGACCCCGAGTTCGTCGCGCTCGCCGACCGGCTGTTCGTGGCACCCGAGGGCGAGCGGTGCCCGATCATGAACCGGATGCACCGCATCGAGCACGAGCAGGGCGCGATGATCACCCCGGCGTTCGTCAACGTGCTGATGCCCCACCGCGCCGACGTCCGCGGGCTGGTGCCGGACGTGAACGGCCGCCCGCTCTCCTTCCTGACGAACGTGACGGTCGGGCGCTGACCCGACCCGGAAGGGCCTGCCCGAGCCGGCTCGGGCAGGCCCCACCGCACCGACCCACCACACGCGAACGGCGGAGGTTGACATGCCTCGACTGACGACGCGGGCGTCCGTCCCCGCGCGAAGCGCGCCACCGGGTCCGGGTGGCGCGACGACCCGGTGGCTGGTCCGCCGGCTCCTGCTCGGCGTGCTCGTGCTGCTCCTCGTCTCGGTCCTGCTGTTCCTCGTGACGCAGGCGCTGCCGGGCGACGTGGCGCGGATCATCCTCGGCAAGGACGCGACGGCCGAGCAGGTCGCGGCGCTGCGCGGGCAGCTCGGGCTCGACCGGTCGCTCGTCGCGCAGTACTGGCAGTGGCTCTCGGGCGTGCTCAGCGGGAACATGGGCACGTCGCTGGAGAGCGGCGAACCCGTGGCGGACGTCATCGGGCCGCGGGCGTTCAACTCGTTCGCGCTGGGCGTCACGTCGCTGGCCCTGATCCTCCCGCTCGCCGTGGTCGTGGGCGTGGTGAGCGCCCATCGGCGCGACAGCGCGCTGGACAAGGCTTTCGTGGCGGTGTCGTCGCTCTTCACCGCGCTGCCCGCGTTCGTCGTGGGGATGCTGCTGATCGCGTTCTTCGCCACGTCCGTCCTCGACGTGCTGCCGGGGGTGTCGGACATCCCGCCGGGCGACCTGCCCTGGTGGTACCCGGCGGAACTCGTCCTGCCGGTCACCACCCTCACGCTGATGGGCGTCATGTACCTGGGGCGGCTGGTCCGCGCCTCGTTCATCGACGCGATGAACAGCGAGTACGTCCAGACGGCGGTCTTGAAGGGGCTCAGCGGTCGGCGCGTCCTGTTCCGGCACGCGCTGCCCAACGCGGTCGCGGCGAGCCTGCCGGCGGCCGGTCTCGTCGCGGCGGTCACCATCACGGGCGTCGTCGTGGTCGAGCACGTCTACTCCTACCCCGGCCTCGGGTCGGCGGTCGTCGGCGCGGTGAACTCGCACGACCTGCCCGTGCTCCAGGCGTCCATCCTCATCCTCGCGACCGCGTACTACCTGTTCAACCTCCTGGCGGACGTCCTCGCGGCACTGGGCGGGGCGCGATGAAGGAGCGAGCCGTGGCAACGGAACGGACACCCGGACCCGCACCGGCCGCCGGCGCGCCGCCGTCGGACGCCGACGGGTCCCCCGCACTCCTCGACGTGGTGCCGCCGGACGCCGACGGGCCCTCCGCGCCCGTCGATGCGCCGCCGTCGGGCGCCGGTGGGCCCTCCGCGCTCGGCCGCGCGGTCCGCACCGGGCAGGCGCGGTTCGGGCTCGTGCTCCTCGCGCTGGTCGGCCTGCCGGTCGTGTTCGGGCCCCTGGTCGCGCCGCACGCGCCGGACGCGATCGTCGGACCGCCCCTGGCGGGACCGGACGGGACCTTCCCGCTGGGCACCGACATCCTCGGCCGCGACGTCCTGAGCCGCCTGCTGCACGGCGGTCTCGGCCTCACGTGGATGGCGGTCCTCGCGGCGGGCCTCGGCGTGGTCCTCGGCTGCCTCGTCGGGCTCACCGCGGCCTACCGGGGCGGGGCCGTCGACACGCTGCTCATGCGCGGCACGGACGTCCTGCTGAGCTTCCCCGAGATCATCTTCGTGCTGCTGTTCGTGTCCGTGCTCGGGCGCGGCACGCTGTTGACCGCGGTGCTCGTCGGTGTGGCGTTCGCGCCCGGCGTCTCCCGCGTGATGCGCGGGGCGGCGCTGCCCGTGGTCGGCAGCGAGCACGTGCTCTGGGCGCGGGCGAACGGGTTGCCCGCGACGCGCGTCCTGCTGCGGGAGGTGCTGCCGGGCGTGACCTCGCCGCTCCTGGTGGAGACCGGGATGCGGCTGGTGTGGGCGGTGTCCGCGATCGCCTCGCTGAACTACCTCGGGTTCGGCGTCGCGCCGCCGGCGGCGGACTGGGGGCTGATGGTCGGCGAGAACCAGGACGGACTGTCGATCGCCCCGCTCCCGGTGCTGGCCCCGATCGCGTTGATCCTCATGATGGCGCTCGGCGGGAACCTGGTGGCCGAGTCGGTCGCCAGGGCGGTCGGCCGCACCGGGAAGACGCGCCCAGAAAGGACGCGCACCGGGAAGCGGCGGGTCGGACAGGAGCGGGTCGGGACGATCCGCGCGGAAGGGGAGGGCTGACGTGACCACGGCAGTGGAGGTCTCCGGCGTCACCGTGACCGTCGACGCCACTGGGCACGACATCGTCCGCGACGTCTCCTTCGGGCTCGACCGGGGTGAGGTCATGGGCGTGGTCGGCGAGTCGGGCTCGGGCAAGAGCACCCTCGCGCTCGCCCTGCTGGGTTTCGCGCGCAGGGGCGCGACGATCACCGCCGGGCGGGTGGTGGTCGACGGGCTGGACCTGCTCTCCCTGCCGCCGGGGGAGCTGCGCCGCGCGCGGGGCAGCCGCGTCGCCTACGTGCCGCAGGACCCGGCGACCGCGTTGAACCCGAGCCTGAGCCTGGCGACCCAGCTGACGGAGGGGCTGCGCCTGCCCCGGCGGGAGGCGTCGGCGCGCGTCCGGCGGTTGCTGGAGGCCGTGGACCTGCCTGCCGACGACGCGTTCCTCAAGCGCCACCCCCGCCGCCTCTCCGGCGGCCAGCAGCAGCGCGTCGCCATCGCGATGGCGGTGGCGGCCGGGCCGCGACTGCTCGTCCTGGACGAGCCGACGACCGGGCTCGACGTCGTCACGCAGGCACGCGTGCTCCGGATGGTGCGGGAACTGTGCCGCGAGCACGACATGGCGGCGATCTACGTCTCCCACGACCTCGCCGTGGTGGCCGAGGTCGCCGACCGCGTCACCGTCGTGTACGGCGGCGAGGTGGTCGAGAGCGGCGCGGACCGCGACGTGCTCACCCGTGCCGCCCACCCGTACACGCGGGCGCTGCTGGCCGCCGTCCCGTCCGCGACCCGCAGGCACCGCCTGGTCCCGATACCCGGTCGCGCGCCCGGCGTCGGCGGGTACCGGCGCGGCTGCGTCTTCGCCCCGCGGTGCGACCACGCCGTGGCCGAGTGCCGCGCGACCCGGCCCGCGCTCGTCCCCGGCCCCTCGGGGACGCTGACGCGGTGCCCGCGCGCGGACGAGGTCGTGCGGGCGCCGAGGGTGCCGGCGCGCGCGGCCGAGCGGCGCGTGGCATCCGACGCGGAGCCGGAAGTGCTGTCGGTGTCCGGGCTGCACGCCGGGCACGGCGGCAGGCAGGTCCTCTTCGACGTGTCGTTCGGCCTCGGGCGGGGCGAGTGCCTGGCCGTCGTCGGCGAGTCGGGCAGCGGCAAGACCACGATGTCGCGTTGCCTCGTGGGGCTGCACGAGGAGCAGGAAGGGGCGCTGGCGTTCCGGGGCCGACCGATCCCGGCGGCGGCGCGGGCCCGCGACGAGGACACCCGGCGCGGGTTGCAGTACGTGTTCCAGAACCCCTACGGCTCGCTCAACCCGCATCGCAGCGTGGAGGGCAGCCTGGTCGTGCCGCTGCGGCACTACTTCGGCGTCAGCGCGCGTGACAGCAGGCGGCGGGTGCGGGAAGCCCTGGAGCGCGTGGAGATCCCGGCGCGGCTCGCCGACCGCCGCCCGGCCGAGCTGTCCGGCGGGCAGCGCCAGCGCGTGGCGATCGCCCGCGCCCTGGTGTGCGAGCCCGAGGTGCTCCTCTGCGACGAGGTGACCTCCGCCCTCGACGTGTCGGTGCAGGCGGCCGTGGTGGAGCTGCTGCGCTCACTGCTGGCGGACGGCTTGTCGATGGTCTTCGTGACCCACGACCTGGCGGTGGTGCGCAGCATCGCGGACCGCGTCGTCGTGCTGAACGGGGGGCGCGTGGTCGAGTCGGGCGACACCGACGCGGTGCTCACCACGCCGGTGCACCCCTACACGCGGGGCCTCGTGGCCGCGACGCTGGAGGTGCCCGACGTCCTCGACTCCGCGGTGTAGGCGTGTGGCGGGTGCGCGCTCGTCGGCCGCACCCGCGCACCGTCGGTGCCCGTGGGGCAGCCGTGCGGGTCGCGGCGCTCGTCGGGATAGTGCGGGTGCGGCGCTCGTCAGGGTGGTGCGGGTGCGGCGCTCGTCGGGGTGGTGCGCCCGCGCCGGGTGGCGGGTGCCCGGCGCGGGCGCGGGGTCAGCGGGACAGCCAGTCCGCCAGCCGGACCTCGCCGATCAGCGCGTCGGGGCCGGGCACCAGGGTCTTCGCGTCCAGCAGCGCGCCGAAGTAGCGGGCGCGCGGGTCGGCGACCACCGTGCGGGGGTCGTGCCGCGCCGCCAGGACGGTCCGGACCCAGTCGGCCACGGTGAACACCTCGGGACCGCCGACCTCCACCAGGCCGTCGTGCGGCGCGCCGACCGCGATGCGGGCCACCGCCGCGGCCACGTCGGCGGCGGCCACCGGCTGCGCGCCACCGTCCGGCAGGGTCACGACGCCGTCCGCGGTCGCCGAGTCCGCGATGGTGCCACCGAACTCGAAGAACTGCGTGGCGCGCACCACCGTGTGGCGCAGCCCGGACGCGCGGACCAGGCCCTCCTGCACGACCTTCGCGCGCAGGTAGCCCGATTCCCGCGCGCGGTCGGCCCCGACCACGGACAGCGCGACGTAGTGCCCGACCCCGGCGTCCTGAGCGGCCCGGACCAGGTTGGCGGTGGCGGTCCGGAAGAACGCCGACACGTCCTCCTCGGTGAACGACGGCGACCTCGACACGTCGACCAGCGCGTCCGCGCCCCGCAGCGCCTCCGCCAGCCCCTTGCCGGTGATGGCGTCGATCCCGGTCGAGGGCGCCGCCGCCACCGCCTCGTGCCCGTGCTCGCCCAGCCGGGCCACGACGGTCGACCCGACCAGCCCGGTGCCGCCGATGACGACGACCTTCATGGGTGCCTCCTCTCGTCGACGCCCCGGTCGGTCCGGGACGCCCCGCACCAGCCAGGACAGCGGGGAGCGCCGGATCGTGACAGCGCGGCCGCCGCCGGTGGCCGGGATCACCCGACCGGGCGGCCGACGGTCGCGTGCGGTGGTCCGGCGCCGGGCGGTGACGCCGCCGAGGAGGTGATCATCGGCGGAGGGCGCCGGGTACGATCGCGGAAGTCCTGGCGCGGCAGGGGAGAGGACGTGCCGATCATGGCGGAAGGCGTCGGCGCGGAGCCGGTCCGGGCGGTCGACGTGTTCGCCGAGGTGCGGCCGAGGCTGTTCGGCATCGCCTACCGGATGCTGGGCAGCGCCGCCGACGCCGAGGACCTCCTGCAGGAGGTGTGGCTGCGCTGGCAGTCCCGCGACCGGTCGGAGGTGCGGAACCCGGCCGCGTACCTGGCCACCACGACCACCCGGCTGGCGATCAACGCCGGCCGCACCGCGCGGGCGCGCCACGAGGTCTACGTCGGCCCCTGGCTGCCCGAGCCCGTCGACACCTCGGCCGACCCGCAGCTGGGCGCGGAGCGGGACGCCGCGCTGGAAGTCGCCGTGCTGCTGCTGCTGGAGAAGCTGACGCCGACCCAGCGCGCGGCGTACGTGCTCCGCGAGGCGTTCGACTACTCCTACCGCGAGATCGCCGAGATCGTCCAGGTGACGGAGGCCGCGGCGCGCCAACTGGTCAGCCGTGCGCGCCGCCACCTCGCCGACGAGCGCCGCGCGCCGGTCGGCGGTGCCGAGCAGCGGCGGCTGCTGGCGGCGTTCGTGGCCGCCGCGCGGGAGGGCGACCTGGCGGCGCTGGAGGAGCTGCTCGCCGCCGACGTGGTGAGCTACGCCGACGGCGGCGGCGTGGTGCGGGCGTCGCGCATCCCGGTGTGCGGCGCGGGCAGGGTGGCCCGGTACGTCCGCGCGTTCGCCGGGCGCTTCTGGGCGGGTGCCGAGGTGTCCTGGGCGACGGTGAACGGCGGTGGCGCGGCGGTGCTGCGCCGGGACGGCGTGGCGTTCGCGGTGCTGACGGTGGCGGCGTCGGAGGAGGGCGTCGACCGGATCTTCTGGATGATGAACCCCGGCAAGCTCGCGGCGGTCGGCTGAGCCGGGCCGGCGGCGCGGTCCGCGCGGGCATCGGTGGCACCCGTCCGGCCGCGTGCGCTCGGCCGTGCCCGCTCGTCTGCGACCGCCCGGCCGCGTGCGTCGACTGCGTGCGTCGACTGCGTCCGCTCGGCCGTGTGCGCTTCGTTGCCCTGTGCTCGGCTGCGTCCGACCGGTTCTGCTCGTCCTGCTCCGTCCGCTCGGCCGTGTGCGCCCGGCCCGTGCCGCCTTACCCGTCCGCCCGCCGACGCCTCACGGCAGCCGGCCGACCGCGCACACGACGGTGTGGGGCGGCGCCGGCGCCGGGACGCCCGCGCCCCACGCCTCCGGCGCGGTGAGGCCGGGCTCCACGAGGGTGAGGCGCGCCAGCCAGGCCGCGATGGCGCGCGGCGGCCGCGCGACGCGGGGCAGGAGGTCCGTGCCACGCTCCTCCGAGGTCCCGGCCGCCGTCGCGAGGTGCGTGAGGACCAGCGCGCTGCCGGGCGCCACCGCGTCGAGGTAGGCGTCGAGGACGTGGCCGGGCCGGTCGTCGTCGGTGAGGGTGTCGAGGACGTCCACCGCCAGGACGCCCACCGGTCGGTCGAGGTCGAGCAGCCCGCGCGCCTCCGGGTGGCGCAGCACCTGGTCGGCCCGCCGGAGGTCGGCCCGGACCGCGGTGACCCGCGCGACCCCGTCCAGCAGGTGCCGCGAGTGCGCGACGGTGGTCGGGTCGCGGTCGACGTAGACGACGGCGATGTCGCCGTCGTGCTGGTGGGCGACGCGGTGGGTGGGCGTCATCGTCGGCAGGCCCGCGCCGAGGTCGAGGAACTGCCGGATGCCCGAGGCGGCCAGGTGGCGCACCGCCCGGTTCCGGAACGCCCGGTTGCGGCGGACGATGCCCGGCAGGTCCGGGAGCGCGGCGAGGGCGGGCGCGGCGGCATCCCGGTCGATGGGGGTGTTGAGCGTGCCGCCGAGCAGCCAGTCGTGGACGCGGGCGGTGCTGGGTCTGTCGAAGTCGGCTGGCGCGTGGCGGTCCGGGTGGTCGGGCACGGCAGCTCCTTCCGCTGAAGATGATCATAGAGCCGGTCCGCACTTCTGCGGGAGGCCCAAGGGGTGGGAAGTGGTGTGGACGTCGTCACCCGGCTGCCGCGGCGGGGGCGGCCCTCGGTCCACCCTGCCCGTGGCGCGGGTCGCCATTCGAGTGGTCTCACCGGTCCGCGCCGCACGGGGCATGGGCCCTTCGAGTGAACATCGCGAGTGCGGCACGGATATCGGCGGTCCGGCGGAGTGCTGAGGGGTGTACGTCCGCGACGGGACGTGCTGCCTTGGCCGTTCGAGTTCGAAGGGTTGTGTGTTGCTGCCCCACGAGGAGATCGCGGTGGACGCGCCCGGACGTCCGGGCGCGGCCGGGTCGGCGGGCCGGTGGCCCGGTCGGCGGGTTTGCCGCGCGGTGCACCGGTCGGTCGTGGTCGCGTGCGCCGGGAGAGGACGGGAACCGGCGGCGCGCCGCGCCGCCGGTGACGCGCGACGGACGGCACTGCGAACGGTTCTCGCCGCGAGGACGGGTCGGGGCGACAGTCCGTGATCCACATTCCCCCGCACGACCGCGACGACGACGTCGCGGAGGAGTTCACGCGGTTCTTCCGTGCCCACTACGACAAGTTGCGCAACCTGATCCACCTCAAAGCGCCGTACCTGGACGCCGAGGCGATCGCGAACGAAGCGTTCCACCAGCTGTGGGCGCACTGGCGGGACCTCGACGGCGAGCGGTGGAGCTACCTGTACGCGGTGGCCCTCAACGGCATCCGGGACGGCGCGCGGAACCGGCGGCGGCAGGCGTCCCCGATCGAGCCGGAGGACTGGCACCGGGCGGTGATCGCGCCGGGGTGGACCCCGGAGGCGAGCTGCCTGCTGCGGGAGGTGCTCGCGGACGTCGACCGATTACCGGTGCACCTGCGGGAGGCGTTGCGGCTCAACGTGGCCGGGTTCGCCGCGGGGGAGATCGCCGAGATGCTGGGCTGCCGACCCCACACCGTGTCGAACTACCTGTGGGAGGCCCGGCAGCGGTTGGGCGAGACGAACGGCCGGACGGCTCGGCGTGGCGGTCCGGGGCGTGGTGACCCCCGGCGGGGAGGCCACGGGGGACAACAGGACAGGGGTGACGCGTGATGTGGCAGCGGATCGTGCAGTGGGTACCCGGCACGGCGGCGTTCGCGCGCCGGCGCGCCGCGGCGGAGAAGCTGGCGCTGCTGGCGGCGGCGCGGCCGGCCCGGACCAGCGTCGCGGAGCAGGACGCGGTGCTGGCGTGGATCTTCGCCGGCGGGGACGCCGCCCATGCGCCGGCCGGCGTGCCCGGCGACGACGAGGCAGGCGCGACGCCACCGCCCGGCGGCGAGGTCGTCCGGGCGGTGGACGCGGTGGAGGCCGCCGACGCCATCGACACCGCCGGAACCGCCGGCACCATCGACACCGCCGACACCGTGCACAGCGTGGGCACCGTGGAGCACAGCGTTGGCACCGTGGACGCCATCGGCACCGTGAACGGCGTTGGCCTGGTGGACACCACCACTGGCATCGCGGACACCGTCGGCTTCGCGGACACCGTGGCCGAGTGGGCGCGCACCATGTCCGCCAACAGCTACCTGGCGATGACCAGCGACGAGCTGGAAGACGAACTCACGCGGTTCGCGGACGCCTTGGCGCGCGAGGTGTCCGGCCGCGGGCCCGGCGAGTGGCCCGCCCAGCGGATCGGGCGGGAGCTGGCGCTGCGGCTGCGGTTGACGCCGCAGTCCTTCCAGGACGTCCTGGAGCTGATCATCCCGTGGCTGGAGACCAGGCGCGGCGCGACCGCGGGCAGGCGGTCGAAGGTGATCGCGGCCCTGGCCGGCGGCTTCGCCGACGGCGCGCGGGACCGGGTCCTGGACGAGCAGCTGCGGATCACCAGCGCGGCGTGGGCGGCGGCGCGCCGACCGCCGCTGCCGCCGCCGGGCGCGCGGCTGGACGAGGCGGTGCTCGACCGGTCGCCGCAGCCGGGGTGCGCGCTGGCGGCGGACGGCACGGTGACCCACGCCAACCCGGCCCTGTGCGCGCTGCTGGGCAGACCCGCCGACGCGCTCGTGGGCACCCACCTCGGCGACCACGTCGTGGCGGAGGGCGATCGCGCGGCGCTGGCCGCCGCGCTGGCGGAGGCGAGCACCGGCGAGGAACCCGCCGCGGGCGTCGAACTCGCCCTCGTGGGCGCCGCCGGCGCGCCCGTCGCCAGGGTGTCCGCGGCGGTGGAGTGGCGCGCCGACGGCCCCGCCGGCCGGTTCCTCGTGCTGCTGCACGACACCACGGTCCTGCGCGCGTGGCAGCGGGCGCTGCTGCCGGGCAACGACCACGACGAGGTGACCATGCTGCCCGACCAGCGGAACTTCCTGCACCGCGTGCAGTCCCACCTGGACGACGCGCGGCCCGGCACCACGATCGGGCTGTGCGCCCTGCGGTTCCGCGACCTCAACACCATCACCCGCGCCCTGGGACCGGGCGTGCGCAACAAGGTGGTCACCACGCTGGCCGCCCGCGTCGTCGCCGCGGTCGCCGAAATGCCCGCCACCACCGTGGGGCGGCTCGACCGCGACACCTTCGGCGTCCTGCTCACCGACCCGCACAGCTGGCACGGCGTCACCGGGACGCTGCGGCGCTTGGTGGACTGGCTGTCGGAGCCGATGTGCATCGACGGCCAGGAGCTGGCCCTGGCACCGGCGGTGGGCGTCGCGGAGGCGCGCGGCGACACCGACGCGGTCGAACTGCTGGCGCGAGCCGGGTTCTCGCTGCACGTCGGCGGCGACCGCGGCACCCCGTGGCAGGCGGTGCTCCCGCGCCGGGCGCACGGCGACCCGGACGAGGACCGCGTGCGCCTGCTCGCCGCGCTGCCCCGCGCGCTGGAGGACGGCGAGATCACCATCGCCTACACGCCCATCGTGCGCCTGCGCGACGGCGTCGTGGTGGGCGCGGAGGCGTCGGCGCAGTGGCACCACCCGGACGGCCGGGTCCGGCCGGCCGACGACCTGGTGGCGCTGGCCGACGAGATCGGCCTGACCCTGCCGTGGGTGCCGTGGATGCTGCGCACGGTGGTCCGGCAGGCGGCCCGGTGGCGCAAGGCGCTGGGCAAGGCCGCGCCGCGCGTCACCGTCAACGTCCCGCGCCGGTTCGCCCGGAACGGCGACCTGGTCGTCCACGTCCGCGCCGCGCTGGAGGAGGCCGTGCTGCCCGCGTCCCAGCTGATGCTGTCGATGCCCGAGTCCGCCGTGGTCGACGAGCACGGTGACCCGCGCAGCCACCTCCTGGACCTGGGCGGGCTGAGCGTGCCCCTCGCGCTGGACGGCCTGGGCACCGAGTTCTCCCGCTACGACACGCTGCCCAAGCTCACCCTCCAGACGGTGGTGATCCCGCCGCAGCTGACCGCCTCGCTGGACGGTTCGTCCCAGGAGCAGTGCCGGCAGGCGGTGGCCGCGAACCTCATCCGGATCGGCAACGAGCTGACCCACGAGGTCACCGTCAAGGGCATCACCACCGCGGCGCAGCGCGACAACGCGCGCCGGCTGTCCGCGAAGTTGGGGCAGGGGTTGTTCTTCGGCGGACCCCTTGCGCCGCAGAAGATCCAGGACCTCCTGGGCGGCGTCATCGCCGTTTGACGGTCCTCTGTGGATGGACGGCCACCGCGGCGCGACGGCGTCGCGGTGGCGCTCCCGCCGCGTCCCGCCCGCTTCACCCCCTGCCCGCACGCCCCCTGCCCGCACGCCCCCTGCCCGCTCGCCCCCCTGCCCGCACACCCCCGGAAGGCCGCACATGGTGCGCACACCGCCAGCAGGGCCGACAACACCCGGAGACGTGCACAACCGCGTCACGGGCGACCACCACGCGGTCGTGATCCAGGTCGGCTCGGTCCACGGGGCCGTCTCCATCCACAGTGGACACCAGCCCGCGGTCGTCACCGGGCTGGTGTCGGTGGTGCCGCCGATCGACCGGCTCACCATCGACCTGCACGGCCGCGACCGGCTCCTCGACGCCCTCGCCGACCTCACCCTGCGCCAGGACGGCGCCACTGTCGTCCTGCACGGCGCGGGCGGCAGCGGCAAGACCGCCGTGGCCCTCGCCCTGGCCGACCACGTGCTCCGGCGGCACCCCCGGACCAGGGTGTGGTGGATCGACGCGTCCACCGACCCGTCCCTGTCGGCCGGCTTCCGCGAGGTCGCGCTCAACGCCGGCGCGCCGGTCGACCACGTCGTCGCCGCGTGGACCGGCACCCGGTCCCCGATCGGCGTCCTCGCCGACGCGCTGGCCGCCGCGACCGGGCCGTGGCTGGTCGTCATCGACAACGCCGACGACACGCGCACCCACCGCCCCTGGCTGCCCGCCCTGCGCCAGCGCACCGGGGCCGTCGTCATCACCAGCCGCGACGGCAACACCGACACCTGGCCGCCGGACACCCGGCTGCACCCGGTCGGCCCGCTCGCCGCCGGGCACGCCGCGGACCTGCTGCTCGCCCTCGCGCCGCGCGCGGGCACGCGCGAGCAGGCGCTGGGCCTGGCCCGCACCCTGGGCGGGCTGCCGCTGGCCCTGCACCTGGCCGGGCGCTACCTGCGGGCCGCGGCGGACCTCCCGCCCGTGCCGGGGCTGGACCTCCCCGTCGACTTCGAGCACTACCGGCGCGTGCTGCGCGAGCAGTTCCCCCGCGTCGACCGGCTGCACCTCCTGGGCGGCGGGCTGGCCGACCGCGCGCTGCTGACCCGCACGTGGGAGCTGAGCCTGGACCTGCTCGCCGACCTCGGCCTGCCCAGGGCGCGCCCGCTGCTGCGCTGGCTGGCGTGCTTCGCGCAGGCCCCGCTGCCGTACACGGTCGTCGACGCCGACATCCTCGCCCACTCGCCGCTGTTCCAGGGCATCACCGGCATCGACGTCGCCCGCACCCTCACCGCCCTCACCGACTTCGGCCTGGTGGACGAGGTCACCTTCCACGACCCCCGCGCCTCCACCGCGACCACCCGCTGCTTGCTGCTGCACCCGTTGATCCGGGAGGCCAACCGCCACCAGCCCGACCTGCTCGCCGCGCCGCACCCCTACCTCGCGCTGTGCACCGCCGTCCTGGACGGCACCACCACCCACCTGTCCACCACCGATCCCGACCACCTGTCCCGCTGGGCCGCGCTGGCGCCGCACTGCGAGCACGTCGTCGACCACGTCACCCGCCACGGCGGCCTGCCGCCCCGGTGGGAGCTGTTCGCCACCAGGCTCACGCGGGCCGTGGCGCTGCTCGCGCACCTGACCGGCGCGCACGCCCGCGCCCGCACCCTGTTCGGCCGGGTGCTCGACGTGCGCAGGAGGCACCTGGACGAGCACCACCCGGACGTGCTGACCGTGCGGCGCGACCTGGCCTGGCTGGGCTGGACCACCGCGACGCCGGAGGACACGGCGCGCCGCCGCGCGGGGATCGCGGCGCTGGCCGACGACTGCGCCGCCCACCTCGGCCCTTCCCACCCGCTGACGCTGGCGTGCCGGTTCGACCTGAGCTGGATCGACTCGTGCCTGGAGCGCGACCCGTCGACCCTCGACCGGCACCGCGACGTCATCCGGGCCGAGCGCGCGGCGTTGGGTCACCACGACGTCAGCGGGGTCACCGCGCAGCTCACGCTCGTCACGCGGCTGTGGCGGGAGGCCCACCAGGCGGCGGAACCGGACACCGCGGCGGTGCGGGCGGAGTTCACCCGGCTGCTCGCGATGCTCGACGACCTCGAACAGCACACCGACGTCCACCACCGGCTGCCTCAGGGGCTCGTGGGGCTCCGGGCGACGGCGCGGGAGCTGTTCGCGCGGTTCGAGCACTGGCGCGAGCACTGCGGCGGGCGGTGACGGCGGCCTGTCGAAGGTCCGGACCACCCCCGCTCGCGCGGGGAGGACATCAACGCCGCAGGCCGTGAGGCGGCGGCGCACGGACCACCCCCGCTCGCGCGGGGAGGACACTTCTCGACCAGGCGTGTTACTGGGTGATCATCGGCTCCACATTCGGTTCATCGTCGTTCTGCACCAGCATCGCGGCCACCTGGTAAGGCGAGCCGCGAGTGCCCGCGGGGTCACCCGGTCAGCGCGTTGTCGGTCTCCTCGGGCAGCGTCTCCACCACGGCCCGCGCGAAGGCCCGGACCGGGGGCCGGGTGTCGTCGCGGTGGCGGACGAGGCCGAGTTCCGACACCGGCAGGCCGGTGACCGGCACGAACGCCACCGAGCTGCGGTGCCGGTGGTGCGCGGCCGTCGCCCGGCACAGCAGCATCGCGCCCCGGTCCGCCGCGACGAGGCTCAGGCCCTCCTGGAGGGTGTGCACGGCGGGTCCGGCCGGCACCGGACGGCCGGCGGGCGTGCGGGTCGGCGCGTGCACGGCGCGCCAGTACCGGGGCGCGTCCTGGTGGATGCCGATGACCCTGCACTCGGCGAGCTCCTCGGCGTTCACCGACTCCCGCGCGGCGAACGGGTGTCGGGCCGCCACCGCCAGGGTGTGGTCGTGCCGCGAGAACACCGGGCCCACCACCAGGTCCGGCTCCCGCACCGGCAGCAGCACGACCGCCGTGTCCACCTCCCGCCTGCGCAGCGCGCCGAACGGGTCGGACAGCGGGATCTCCACCAGGTCGACGGCGCAGTCCGGGTGCCGGTCGCCGAACAGCGTGAGCGCGTCCGCGAGGTGGCCGTCGACCGCGCCCTGGAACCCGACCCGCAGCGACCCGCCGACACCGCGCGCCGCCGCGCGGACCTCGTCCACCGCCCGGTGCAGCGCCGCGTAGGCGGGTCCGAGGTCGGCGAGGAAGCGCTCACCGAGCGGGGTCAGCCGGACGCGGCGGCTGGTCCGCTCGACCAGCGGCGCGCCGACGCGGTGCTCCAGCGACCGCAGCAGTTGGCTGACGCGGCTCTGCGACACGTACAGCCGCCGACCCGCCCGCCCGAAGTGCAGCTCCTCGGCGAGCGCGAGGAACGCCTCCAGCTCCCGCAGCTCCAGACCGCTCACGTCCGCCCTCCCGGTGCGATCGAGTAGTCACGCTCATGCAAGCGTGAGTGATCGGCCGTTGTTCCCGCTCCCGCCCGCCGGTTGTGTGGACCACATGCACAAGATCGACGAACGGCACGGCGTGCGCGCGTGGTCCGCCCTGGCGGCGCTGGCGTTGGCGACCTTCACCGTGGTCACCTCCGAGATGCTGCCCGTGGGCCTGTTGACCCCCATCGCCGGAGCCCTGGACGTGACGGAGGGCGCCGCCGGGCTGAGCCTCACGGTGACCGGTCTCGTCGCGGCGGTGTCGGCGCCGCTGCTGGTGCCGCTGTTCGGCGCGACCGACCGGCGGGCGGTGCTGGCCGCGCTGATGGCGGTCCTCGCGCTGGGCAACGCGCTGGCGGCGTGGTCGCCCTCGTTCGCCGTGCTGGTGGTCGCGCGGGTGCTGGTCGGGCTGGGCGTGGGCGGGGTGTGGTCCCTCGCCGGGGGACTGGCCGCGCGCCTCGCGCCGCCGGGCGCGGTGGGGCCGGCGACGTCGCTGGTGTTCAGCGGTGTCGCCGTGGCGTCCGTGCTGGGCGTGCCGACGGGCACCCACCTCGGTGAGGTCGTGGGGTGGCGGGCGTCGTTCGCGCTCGCGGGCGGGTTGGCGCTGGCCGTGCTGGTCGCGCTGGTGTTCGCGCTGCCCCGGCTGCCCGCGGGCGGGCGGCTGCGGCTGGGCGACACGTTCCGGCTGGTGGGCCACCCGCCGGTGCGGGCCGGGCTCGTCGTGGTGGTCCTGCTGGTCGTCGGGCACTTCGCCGCCTACACCTACGTGCGGCCGGTGCTGGAGGAGGTGTCCGGCGCCACGCCGGGCACCATCGCGGCGCTGCTGCTCGCCTACGGGGTGGCGGGTGTCGTGGGCAACTTCGCCGGCGGCGCGGGTGCGGCCCGCTCACCCCGGGCGACGCTCCTGGTGGTCAGCGGCGTGCTCGCGGCGGCGATGGCGCTGGTGCCGCTGGTGGGCACGTCGGTACCGGTCGCGTCGGTGCTGCTGGTGGTGTGGGGACTGGCCTACGGCGCGGTCTCGGTGAGCACGCAGACCTGGCTGCTCAACGCCGCGCCGCACGCCCACGAGCCGGCCTCCGCGCTGTTCTCGGGGGTGTTCAACGGGGCGATCGCGCTGGGCGCGTTCGGGGGCGGCCTGGTGGTCGACGGGCTCGGGCTCACCGCGGTGATGTGGCTGGGGGCGTGCTGTGTTGGATTGGCCGCGACTTCGTCGCGGCGGCTCGGCCGCCCTGTGGTCGGGCCGTCGCGCCTGATTTCCCGTCGATCGAAAAGCGTGATCGACGGAAAATGAGGCGCGACAACCCGACGGCGGCCTCGCGGCGTGGGGGTGGGAGCGGGAGCGGGGTGAGGGACGGGGCAAGGGTGCGAGTGGGCGGGGGTGGGAGTGGGGCGTGGGCGGGGGTGGGAGTGGGGCGTGGGCGGGGGTGGGGCACGGAGTACGGGCCACGGGATGGGGTGAGGCGGAGTGGGTGGGGCGGAGGGTTATGTGGTGGGGGTGGCGCGTAGTTCCAGGGTTATTTGTCGGGCGTCCAGGTCGCGTAGTGCGGCGGATAGGGTTTCCGCGTCGAACGTTCCCTCGTCGCGGGTGTCCAGGAGTGCCGCGCGTTGTGCGTTGAGTACCGCTAGGTGGTGCTCGTCGTCGGACGAGCCCGCTCGGCGTGGGGTGGTGCGGGCCGCCTCGTCGAGCAGTGCCCGGATCTGTCGCCGTTCGGCGTCCTGTTCGGCGCGGTCGGTCTCGTCGGGCGGACCTGGCGGGAACAGCCGTTCGACCAGGAAACCGACCGTGCCGCCCTGCACCAGCAACGACGCGGTGGCCACGGTGAACGCCACGAAGACGAGCAGGGGGCGGTGCGGCGTGTCCTCCGGCAGGGTCTGCGCGGCGGCGACGGTGACCGCGCCGCGCATCCCCGCCCACACCACCACCACACCCTCCCGGACGCCCAGCGGCTGGCGCAGCAGGTAGTCGATGTCGGCGAGGGAGCGGCGCACCCGCGTGGCGAACCGTTGCAGGTCGCGCGGGGTGGCGTGGGTGTGCCGGCGCAGTACCGGTTCACCGGCTTCCAGGCGTCTGCCCACGGCGGCGATGCGCGGCTGGAGCGCCTGCCCGCGCGCCGCGCGCCGTCGCAGCGCCCACAGCAGGGGCGCCACGTAGGCCGCGCGCACCAGCAGCACCACCACGAGCGCGCCCACCGCGATCCAGATCGCCGTGCCGAGGCCGGTGCGCTCGCGCTGCACCTCGCTCAGGATGGTGGACAGCTGGAGCCCCATCGCGAGGAACACCACGCCTTCCAGGACCAGTTCGACGCTCGCCCAGTTCTGCGCGTCCGACATCCGGTGTCGCGGCGGCAGCACGCGTGGCGCGCGCGAACCGGTGATCAGCCCCGCCACGACGGCGGCGACGAGGCCGGAGCTGCCCAGCAGCTCGGCCGGGACCGCCGCCACGAACGGCACGGTGAACGACAGGATCGTGTTCACCGTCGCGTCCGGCACGCGGCGGCGGACCGCCAGGTTCGCCCACCCGACGACGCCGCCGACGACGACCGCGACCACGATCGCGTACGCGAAGGTGCCCACCGCGCCCCAGAAGGAGAACCCGGCCGCCGTGGCGACGACCGCGGTGCGCAGCAGCACCAGGGCGGTGGCGTCGTTGAGCAGGCTCTCGCCGTCGAGGATCACCAGGGCGCGGTGCGGGATGCCCGTGCGCTTGATGATCGAGGTCGCGACCGCGTCGGTGGGGCTGACGATCGCCCCGAGCGCGACGCCCCAGACGAACCCGACGCCGGGCGCGAGCCACGAGAACAGCGCGCCCAGCACGAGCGCGCTCGCCACGACCAGCAGGACGGACAGGCCGCTGATGGCGCGGAACTCGCGGCGGAAGTTCATGGCGGGCATGGACACCGCGGAGGCGTAGAGCAGCGGCGGCAGCAGGCCCTGGAGGATCCACTCCGGGTCGACCTCGACGTCCTCGAGCACCGGGGCCACCGCGACGGTGATGCCCACCAGCACGAGGACGAGCGGGGCGGGGAGACCCGCCTTCGGCGCGAGCGCCGCGGCGGCGGCGATGACCACGAGCGCCAGGACCGAGACGGCGACGACCTCCAGCACGCGTCCTCCTCCGCGGTTGTGCCCCACCATGCTGGGCCACGAACCCGCTCCCTGCCCCTCGACGCCCGGCCGCCGGGCCGGACTTCCCCTGGTCGTGGCGGCCGTCCGGTACCGGAGCGGTCCAGTGTCGGTGGTGGGGCGCGGTGTCAGCGCACGACGAGGGTGTGCTCGCCGCGCGGCACCAGTTCGCCGATCACCGGTGCGCCGGGGACCTCGCCCGCCACGAGCAGCCCGCCCGAGGTCTGGGCGTCGGCCAGCAGCAGCGCCTCGTCCTCCGGCACCGCCGCGAGGTCGCTGTGCGGGCGCACCCAGTCGAGGTTGCGCCGCGTCCCGCCGCTGACGTAGCCGTCCCGCAGCGCCTCCCGCGCCCCGTCCAGGTACGGCACCGCCGCGGCGTCCACGACCGCCGTCACGCCGCTCGCCCGCGCCAGCTTGTACAGGTGCCCGAGCAGCCCGAAACCGGTCACGTCGGTCGCGCACGAGGCAGCCGCCGCGAGCGCCGCGCGCGACGCGTCCCGGTTGAGCGCGGTCATCGTCGCCACCGCCGCCGGGAACACCTCGCCGGTCGCCTTGTGCCTGCTGTTGAGCACGCCCACGCCCAGCGGCTTGGTCAGCGACAACGGCGTGCCCGCCCGGCCGGCGTCGTTGCGCAGCAGGCGGTCCGGGTCGCCCACGCCGGTCACGGCCAGCCCGTACTTGGGCTCGGCGTCGTCGACGCTGTGCCCGCCGGCGAGGTGCGCGCCCGCTTCCGCGCACACCGCCTGCCCGCCGCGCAGCACCTCGGTCGCCAGTTCGAGCGGCAGCACCCCGCGCGGCCACGCGAGCAGGTTCACCGCCACCACGGGCTCGCCGCCCATCGCGTAGACGTCGGACAGGGCGTTGGCCGCCGCGATGCGACCCCAGTCGAACGGGTCGTCCACGACGGGCGTGAAGAAGTCGGTGGTGGCGATCAGCGCGAGGCCGCCGCGCACGCGCACCACGGCCGCGTCGTCGCCCGCGTCGAGGCCGACGACCAGCTCGCCGAGCGGGTCCGGCGGCGGCGCGGCGGTCAGGCCGCGCACCACCTCCTCCAGCTCGCCGGGAGGGATCTTGCAGGCGCAGCCGCCGCCGCGGGCGTGCTGGGTCAACCGGTGTCCGGCGAGGGTCGTCACCCGGACCAGCGTGGCGGGTAGGGCGACCGCGCGCACGGTGGGACGCTCGGGAAGCGGCCGGGGAGGGGCGGGCCGGCCGTGGGCGGCGTGGAACTCGATCGTGTGCGGGGCGCCACGCCGGGTCAAGCGGGGCGGTTCGCGCCGAGCACGGCGGCGCGCGGGCCGGCACGATGGGCCGATGGCGCGAGGAGGCGTACCCGGCCTGGTGGCCGGCGCGGTCTTCAACACCGTTGAGCGGCAGCACCTGTCGCTGGCGGGTTCGATTCCCGTCCGCCTCCGCCACGGCGGCGCCCGGTGACCGACGCCCGGCGCGCGATACCCCGCACCGACCTGGTGCTGGCCGACCCGAGGCTCGCGCCTGCCGTGGCGGCGCTGGGCCGGTCCCTGGTCAAGGACGTCGTCGTCCGGGCGCAGCAGCGGGCGCGGGAGGGGCTCGTCGCGCCCGCCGGCGTGGTGGACGCCGTGCTCGCCGCGCTGCCGGCGCGGGCGTCCTCGCTGCGGCCGGTGATCAACGCGACCGGGGTCGTCGTGCACACCAACCTCGGCCGCGCGCCCCTGTCGGAGGCCGCCGCGGCGGCCGTCGCGGACGCCACCGGCTGGACGGACGTCGAGTTCGACCTGCGCACCGGCAAGCGGGCCCGGCGCGGGCGCGGCGCGCTGACCGCCCTGGCCGCCGCGGTGCCGGCCGCGGGCGACGTGCACGTGGTCAACAACAACGCCGCCGCGCTCCTGCTGTGCGCGCTGGTGCTGGCGCCCGGCCGCGAGATCGTGATCAGCCGGGGCGAGCTGGTGGAGATCGGCGACGGGTTCCGCATACCCGACCTGCTGACCTCGGCGGGCTCGCGGCTGCGCGAGGTGGGCACGACCAACCGCACCCACCCGCGCGACTACGCCGAGGCGATCGGCCCGGAGACCGGGTTCGTGCTGCGCGTGCACCCGTCGAACTTCCGCGTCACCGGCTTCGCCGGCACGCCGGACGACGCCGAGCTGGCCGGCCTCGGCGTGCCGCTCGTGGTCGACGTCGGGTCCGGGCTGCTCGCGCCCCACCCGCTGCTGCCCGACGAGCCGGACGCGACGAGCGCCCTGCGCGCCGGGGCCGCCGTGGTCACGGCCAGCGGCGACAAGCTGCTCGGCGGACCGCAGGCCGGGCTGCTGCTCGGTGCCGCCGAGCTGGTGCACCGGCTGCGCCGCCACCCGGCGGCCCGCGCGCTGCGCGTCGACAAGCTGACCCTCGCCGCCCTGGAGGCCACCCTGCTCGGCCCGCCGCCGCCCGTGGCGCGTGCGCTGGCCGCCGACGTGGCCGACCTGCGCGCTCGTGCCGGGGAACTGGCCGGGCGGCTGGTCGCCGCCGGCGTCGACGCCGTCGCCGTGCCGAGCGCGGCGGCGGTCGGCGGTGGTGGCGCGCCCGGCGTGGAGCTGCCCAGCGCGGCGGTCAGCCTGCCCGAGCGGTGGGCGTCCGCCCTGCGCGCCGGGCGTCCGCCGGTCGTGGGCCGGGTCGAGCGCGGGCGCTGCCTGCTCGACCTGCGCACCGTGGACCCGGCGGACGACGGCCCGCTGCGGGAGGCCGTCCTGCGATGCGGGTGATCGCCACCGCCGGCCACGTCGACCACGGCAAGTCCACCCTGATCCGGCGGCTGACCGGGATGGAGCCGGACCGCCTGGCCGAGGAGCGCGCCCGCGGCCTGACCATCGACCTGGGTTTCGCCTGGACGACGCTGCCCGGCGGACCGGTGGCGTTCGTCGACGTGCCCGGCCACGAGCGCTTCACCACCACCATGCTGGCGGGCGTCGGACCGGTGCCCGCCGTGCTGTTCGTGGTCGCGGCCGACGAGGGCTGGATGCCGCAGTCCACCGAGCACCTGGCCGCCCTGGACGGCCTCGGCGTGCGGCACGGCCTGCTCGTGGTGACGCGGGCCGACCTCGCCGACGCCGCGCCCGCGCTGGCCGAGGCCCGCGCGCGGCTGGCCGCCACGTCGCTGCGCGGCGCGCCGGCGCTGGTGGTCAGCGGGCGCACCGGCGAGGGCCTGGACGCGTTGCGCGCTGGGCTGGACGCGGTGGCGCGCTCGCTGCCCGAGCCCGACCCGGCGGCCGACGTGCGGCTGTGGGTGGACCGGTCGTTCACCGTGGCCGGCGCGGGCACGGTCGTCACCGGCACGCTCGGCGCGGGGACCATCGAGGTCGGTGACGAGCTGGAGGTGGCGGGCAGGCGCGTGCCGGTGCGCGGGTTGCAGGCCCTCGGCGAGCCGGCGCGCCGGGTCACCGGCGTCGCGCGCGTCGCGGTCAACCTGCGCGGCGTGCCGCGCGAGCTGGTCCGGCGCGGCGACGCGCTGCTCACCGTCGGCGCGTGGCGGTCGACCGGCGAGCTGGACGTCCGGGTGACCGCCGCGGACCTGCCCACCCGGCTCGTGCTGCACGTCGGTTCGGCGGCGGTCCCCGTGCACGTCCGGCCGCTGGGCGCGGACACCGCCCGGCTGGTGCCGGCCCGCCCGCTGCCGCTGCGCGCGGGGGACCGGGGCCTGCTGCGCGACCCCGGCCGCCGCCGGATCGCCGCCGGCGTCCTGGTGCTCGACCCGCGCCCGCCCGCGCTGACCCGCCGGGGCGCGGCGCGGCGGCGCGGCGCGGACCTGGCGGGCGACCCGGCGGTCGCCCACCTGCGCTCGCGCGGCCTGGTCGAGGCAGGCGAGCTGCGGTCGCTCGGCTTCGGCGACGTCGGCGTGCCGGTGGGGCGGTGGCGGTTCGACCCGGACCACTGGGCCGGGCTGGCCCGGCGGGCGGCCGAGGCGGTCGCCGACTGGCGGGGCGGGCACCCGCTGGCCGCCGGGATGCCGGTGGACGCCCTCGGCGACCGCCTCGGGGTGCCGCGCGACGTCGTCGGGCAGGTGGCCGGGCGGGCGGGGCTGCGCGTGGTCGACGGGCACGTGCCCGCGCCGCCCGCGCTGCCCGCCGCGGTGGACCGCGCGGTCGCGGCCGTGGAGGCCGACCTGGCGCGGTCGCCGTTCCGCGCGCCGGACGCGGACCGGCTGGCGGAACTCGGGCTGCGGACTCGGGAACTCGCGGCGGCCGTGCGGGTCGGCAGGCTGATCCGCGTGACCGACGGCGTGGTGCTCGCACCCGACGCGCCCCAGCGGGCCGCGCGGGTGCTGGCCGGGTTGCCCGGACCGTTCACGGTGGGCGAGGCCAAGGCGGCGCTGGGCACCACGCGGCGGGTCGCGGTGCCGCTGCTGGAACTGCTCGACTCGCTCGGCCTGACGAGGCGGCTGCCCGGCGACACCCGCGTCATCCCGTGACCCGGCTCCGCCCGGCTCCCGCCCCGTGCCCAGGTCGGCGACGCGGTGCCGC
The DNA here is from genome assembly GCF_003634935.1 of Saccharothrix australiensis. Classification (NCBI taxonomy): domain Bacteria; kingdom Bacillati; phylum Actinomycetota; class Actinomycetes; order Pseudonocardiales; family Pseudonocardiaceae; genus Saccharothrix; species Saccharothrix australiensis. Next base: position 5,231,451 of record NZ_RBXO01000001.1, on the reverse strand, counting down.
GCGACGCGGTGTTCCGCGATCAGACCTCCGGTGGTGCGGCGTCCCGTGACGCGGTGCCCTGCGACCTCGTCGCGCGCGTCCCGGCCTCCGACGACCGCACCCGTTCGCGTTGCGGCACCACCACGTACTTCGGGTCCTCCGTGGACGCCACCCCGGCCTCGAACACGCCGAACCGCTGCAACCCGCTGCCCGCGAGCAGCGCCAACCCGGACAGCACCGCCGCGCACCGGCTCCGCCCGGCCAGCGCCGCGCCCACCGCCCCACCGGCGGTGAGCAGCTCCGCCCAGCGCCGCAGCCGACCCGCCCGCCCGGTCGCGTAAGCCTCGCGCACCAGCCCCAGCCGGGACTCCAGCACGCGCGACGACACGAGTTCCGCGACCGCGCCCGCGACGGCGAACACCCGCGCCGGACCGGCCTGCGACACCGGCGCGCACACCATGCCCAGCCCACCCGCCGACGCCGCCGCCGACCCGGTGAACACGAACGGCAGGTCCGGGTGCGCCTCGTGCCACGCGGGCACGGCCGTCTGCGACAGCAGCACGGCGGTGTAGGAGGCGACGGCGGGCGCGAAGACCGCCGACGACAGCCCCGCCGGCCGCGCCAGCCACCGCAGCAGCCGGCCCGCCCGCCACCGCGCGGGCAGCACCTCGGCCGCCGCCGCCGCGCCGACGCCCGGCCCGTAGGCGACCAGGAACCACGTGCCCACGCTCATCGGCGAGGTCGGCTTGGCCACCCGCAGCATGTGCAGGAACCGCTCCGGCCTGCCCAGGTCCGCCACCAGGAACACCGTGCCCGCGCCCAGCGACGCCAGCGCGCCCAGCCGCCCGGCTCGCCGCAGCGCGGGCCGCCCGGTCAGGTCCGCGCCCACGGCGAGCAACGTCGAGCCGGCCGACAGACCACCCGCGAACAGGTAGGCGGGCACGGGCCACCGCCACGCCGGCCGTTGCAGCACCGGTCGGTCGTAGTACGAGCGGAACCGCGGCGCGGGGTCGTCGCGCATCAGCGGCCACCCGCGAACGCCGCCACGGCCGCCGCCGCGAACGCGACCGCCGCGAGCCCCGCCCGCTTCCACATGGCGGGCAGGTCGCGGGTCGGCACCACCGGGTCCGGCGGCAGGCCGTAGACCTCCGGCTCGTCCAGCAGCAGGAAGAACGCGCCGTTGCCGCCGACGCCGTCGTCCGGGTCCGCGCCGTACAGCCGCGCGCCGACCTCCCCGCGCTCCCGCAGCGTCGCCACCCGCGCGGCGGCGCGGTCGCGCAGCTCGTCCAGCTCGCCGAACTGGATGGAGTCGGTCGGGCACGCCTTCGCGCACGCGGGCTCCTCGCCGGCCCGGAGCCGGTCGTAGCACAGCGTGCACTTCTGCGCCCGACCGTCGCCCTCCCGCCGCTCGATCACCCCGTACGGGCAGCCCGACACGCAGTACCCGCAGCCGTTGCAGATGTCCTGCTGCACGACGACCGTGCCGAACTCGGTGCGGAACAGCGCGCCGGTCGGGCACACGTCCAGGCACCCGGCGTGGGTGCAGTGCTTGCACACGTCCGACGCCATCAGCCAGCGGAAGTCGGTGCGGGCCTCCGGTCCCGCCGCGTCGCCCGGCCGGTCGAACGAGGGCATGCCGAGGTCCTGCGGCTCCGGCGGCGCGGGCTGCTCGACGAACGCCACGTGCCGCCACGCGTTCGCGCCGAGGTGCCCGGTGTTGTCGAACGACATGCCCAGCAGGTCGAAGTCCGCCGCCGGGACGCCGTTCCACTCCTTGCAGGCCACTTCGCACGCCTTGCACCCGATGCACACCGACGTGTCGGTGAAGAAGCCCACGCGCGGCGGGTGGTCGTCGTACCCGGCCTCGCCCGCCACGTCGTCCAGCCGCCCGTACAGGCTGTTCTCGGTCACGACTCCTCCTCCGTGTGCGCCGGACCCGTGTCGGCACCCGTGCCCCGCTCGTCGACGCCCCGCGTGCCGGTGCTCCGCGCATCCCTGCTCCGCGCGCTCGTGCTCGGGGCACCCGCCGTCCCTTGAGCCGCGGTGAGGACGTGCGTGCCGGTGTCGGCGGTGATCCCGGCCCGCCGGCGGTACTCCGCCAGGTAGTCGAGCAGCGCCCGCCCGCGCGGTCGGCGGCCGGGCCGCACGTCGCACGTCGCGACCTTGGTCTCCTGGATGAACACGTTCGGGTCGACCACCACCCCGAACAGGTCGTTCGCCGAATCGCCGCGGACCAGCCCGGTCGCGCCCCAGTGGTAGGGCAGCCACACCTGGTGCACGACGCGGTCGTCCACCCGCAGCGGCGGCACCCGGTCGGTGACGACCACCCGCGCCTCCACCGCCGCCCGGCTGGTGACCAGGTGCGCCCAGCCCAGGTGCTCCAGGCCGCGCTCGTGCGCGAGCCGCGGCGAGACCTCCACGAACAGCTCCGGCTGCAACTCCGCCAGGCGCGGCAGGGTCCGGCTCATGCCGCCCGCCGTGTGGTGCTCGGTGAGCCGCGAGGTGGTGAGCACGTACGGGAACACCTCGCCGCGCGGCTCGGGCGGCGCGGGGTTGGACGGGTTGTCCGGCCGGCCGTAGACCTTGCGGCACGGGTTGCCCTGCTGGCCGTAGAAGAGGTTGCGCACCGGCGACTCGTGCGGCTCGTAGTGCGTCGGCAGCGGCCCGTCGTGCAGCCCGCTCGGCGCGAACAGCCACCCCTTGCCGTCGGCCTGCATGATGAACGGGTCGTCGCCGCGCAGCGCCTCCGGGCCCACCGCGCCCGCCGGCGGCACGTGGCCCGGCGGCTTGGTCCGCTCGAAGTCCGGCACGTCGTGGCCGACCCACTCGCCGCGGTCGGCGTCCCACCAGACCAGCGCCTTGCGCTCGCTCCACGGCCTGCCCTCCGGGTCGGCCGACGCGCGGTTGTAGAGCACCCGGCGGTTCATCGGCCACGCCCAGCCCCACTCGGTGGCGTACAGGTTCTGCTCGCGGCCGGGTTTGCGGCGCGCGGCCTGGTTGACCTCGTCGGCGTAGACCCCGCTGTAGATCCAGCAGCCCGCGGCGGTGGTCCCGTCGGCCCTCAGCTCGGTGTAGCCGCCGACCGCGCGGCCGGTGGTCAGGTCGACGCCGTTGATGCGCCGCAGGACGTCCTCCGCCTGCGGCTCGTCGCCGACCACCGCGTAGTCCCACCACAGGTCGAGCAGCGGGCGGTCGCGCTCGTCGGTGGAGCCGGCCAGCCGCTCCCGCAGCCGGCGGCCGAGGTGGTAGGTGAACCACAGGTCGGAGCGCCGGTCGCCGCGCGGCTCGACGGCCTTCTCGCGCCACTGGAGCATCCGCTGGGTCTGGGTGAACGTGCCCTCCTTCTCCACGTGGGACGCGGCGGGGAAGAAGAACACCTCGGTGCGGCAGCGCTCCGGCGCGATCTCGCCGGTCTCGACCTCGGGCGAGTCCTTCCAGAAGGTCGCCGACTCGATCATGGTCAGGTCGCGCACCACCAGCCAGTCCAGGTTGGCCATGCCCAGCCGCTGGAGCCTGCCGTGCGCCGAGCCGACGGCGGGGTTCTGGCCGAGCAGGAAGTAGCCGAACACCTTGCCGTCGACCATGTCCATCACCGTGCGGTAGGTGCCGTGGTCGCCGGTGATGCGCGGCAGGTGGTCGAAGAGGTAGTCGTTCTCGGCGGTGGCGCGGTCGCCCCAGTACTCCTTGAGCAACGACACCGCGTAGGCGTCGGCGGCGCGCCAGAAGCCCTTCTGGTGGTCGGCGCGGATGGCGTCGACGTAGGCGGCCAGGTCGGTGTGCCCCGGCGTCGGCATCGGCAGGTAGCCGGGCAGCAGGTTGAACAGCGTCGGGATGTCGGTGGAGCCCTGGATGCTGGCGTGGCCGCGCAGCGCGAACACGCCGCCGCCGGGCCGGCCGATGTTGCCCAGCAGCAACTGGATGATCGCGCCCGCGCGGATGCACTGCGCGCCCGTGGTGTGCTGGGTCCAGCCGACGCTGTAGACCAGCGCGGCGGTGTGCTCGCGCCCGGAGTTCGCCGTCCACGCCTCGCACACCGCGCGGAACGCCTCCTCGGGCACGCCGCAGACGCGGGCGACCAGCTCCGGCGTGTAGCGGGAGAAGTGCCGCTTCAGCACCTGGTAGACGCACCGGGGGTGGCGCAGCGTCGGGTCCGCGGCGATCCCGTCGCTGCCGCCCTCGACCTTCGGCCCGCCCGAGCCATGCTGGTAGGGCGTCGACTCCTCCTTCGCCGTGCCCGCCTGCTCGTCGGCCGAGCCCTGCCCGGCGGACTCGTACTGCCACGACGTCGGGTCGTACGAGGCGGTCGCCGGGTCGTAGCCGCTGAACAGCCCGTCGAGGTCCTCGGTGTCCCGGAAGTCCTCGCGCAGCAGGAACGAGGCGTTGGTGTAGGCCACCACGTACTCGCGGAAGTCCAGCTCGTTGCTCAGGATGTGGTTCACCACGCCGCCGAGGAACGCGATGTCGGTGCCCGCGCGCAGCGGCACGTGCAGGTCGGCGTGCGCGCTGGTGCGGGTGAACCGCGGGTCGACGTGCAGCACCCGCGCGCCGCGCTCCTTGGCCTCCATGACCCACTGGAAACCCACCGGGTGGGCCTCCGCCATGTTGGAGCCCATGATGACCACGAGGTCGGAGTTGACCAGGTCCTGCTGGTAGTCCGTCGCGCCGCCGCGACCGAAGGAGGCTCCCAGACCGGGAACCGTGGCGGAGTGTCAAATGCGGGCCTGGTTCTCGATCTGGAGCGCGCCCAGCGCGGTGAACAGCTTCTTGATGAGGTAGTTCTCCTCGTTGTCCAGCGTCGCGCCGCCCAGGGCGGCCAGGCCCAGGGTGCGGCGGACGCGGGCGCCGTGCTCGTCGACGTCCTGCCAGCCCTTGGCCCGCGCGTCGAGCACCCGGTCGACGACCATGTCCATCGCCGTGTCCAGGTCCAGTTCCCGCCACTCGGCGCCGTAGGGCTCGCGGTAGAGGACCTTGTCGACGCGCTGCGGGCCGTTCACGAGCTGGGTGCTCGCCGAGCCCTTCGGGCACAGCCGGCCGCGCGAGATGGGGCTGTCCGGGTCGCCCTCGACCTGGATCACCCGGTCGTCCGCGACGTAGACCCGCTGGCCGCAGCCCACGGCGCAGTACGGGCAGACGGACTTGGCGACGTGGTCGGCGTGCGCGGTGCGGGCGGTCAGCCCGGCGGAGCGCCCCGACCGGGCGGCCTCGCCCCGGCCGAGCGGGTCGCGGCCGGTGAGCTGCCGGTACACCGGCCACAGCTCCAGCCACCGCCTCGGTCCCACGTCGACCTCCTCGGTCCCATGCTCACACCGCCGGCCGCCGCACGCATCCCGGCCGGGCCGCCGGTCGGGGACGCCCCCGCCCGCCCGATCGGTGGCGTCGCGGCGGTGCCGCGGGGCCGGTGCGACCGGGGAAGGTCGGCGCTGGGAGGCTTCGGGCGACCGGCGGCGGCTCCCGCGCCGGTCCGCTCGCGGTGGTCGCCCGCCCGGCGGTCCGTCCCCACCGGTGGGACGGCTCGACAGATGATCACCGGGTTCCGATAATCGTCGGGGGTCGAACAGGGGGAGGTGGTCGCGTGGTCGCCGAACTGAGCCGTCGGTCGTTCCTCGCGGTGGCGGGGTTGCTGGGGCTCACCGCGTGCGGGTCCAACACCGGCCGTGAGGGGTCCGCCGCCGGCACGCTGCGGCACTGGTACCACGCCTACGGCGAGGACGGCGTGCAGGACGCGGTGCGCCGCTACGCCGCCGCCTACCAGGGCGCGAAGGTCGAGGTGCAGTGGAACCCCGGCGACTACGACTCCAAGATCGTGACGGCGTTGCAGAACAGCGCGGTGCCCGACGTGTTCGAGGCGCAGGTCAAGGTCGAGTGGGTGCGGCAGCACCAGGTGGCGCCGCTGGACGACCTGCTCGGTGACGCGCGGGACGACTTCCTCAAGACGCTGCTGGACTCCCAGACCGTGGACGGCAGGCTCTACGGCATCCCGCAGGCGGTCGACACCCAGGTGCTGTACTACCGGCCGAGCCTGCTCGAACGGGCGGGCGTCGCACCGCCCCGGACCGTCGACGAGCTGGTCGACGCCACGCGGCGGCTCACCGCCGGCGGCGTGCGCGGCCTGTTCGCCGGCAACGACGGCGGCGTCGCCGTCCTCACCGCGCCGCTGCTGTGGTCGGCGGGGCTGGACCTGCTGTCCGCGGACGGCCGGGAGCCCGGTTTCGACGACCCCCGCGCGGCCGCGGCGTTCGGCAAGCTCCGCGAGCTGCACCAGGGCGGCGGCCTGCTGCTCGGCGCGCCGACCGACTGGGCCGACCCCGGCGCGTTCGTCGACGGGCTCGTGGCCATGCAGTGGACCGGCCTGTGGAACCTGCCGAAGATCACCGCGGCGCACGGCGACGACGTCGGGGTGCTCCCGTTCCCGCGCCTGGACGCCGCCGGGGCGGAGTCGGTGCCGGTGGGCGCGTACAGCGCGATGGTGAACGCGCGCAGCGCCGACGTCGACGCGGCCAAGGCGTACGTCAAGTGGCTGTGGGTCGACCAGGTGGACCACCAGGCGGAGTTCGCCACCGGGTTCGGCGCGCACCTGCCCGCCCGGCACAGCCTGGCCGCCAAGGCGGAGCCGCTGCGCGCCGGACCGGGCAAGGACGTCGTCGGGTTCGTCACCGCGAGCGGCCGCATCGCGAGCCCCGCCCGCTGGTCGGCCCGCGCCAACACGGCGCTGGCGGACGCGGTCGCGCGGATCGCGCGGGAGGGCGCCGACGCGACGGGCGAACTCCGCGCGGCGCTGGGCGTGGCGCGGGACGAGATCGCGCGGCTCGACCGGTGAGCGGGCGGCGCGCCGCGCTCGCCTTCTGGCTGTTCGTCGGCCCGTTCGCCGCCGGGCTGCTGCTGTTCACCTACGTGCCGATCGGCTGGAGCGCCTACCTCAGCTTCTTCGACGCGCGCAACACCGTGACGCCGACCGACTTCGTCGGGTTCGACAACTACGCGGGCGTGCTGACCGACCGCGCGTTCCTGGACAGCATCGGCACGTTCACGGTGTTCGCCGCGTTCGTCATCCCCGCCACGGTGGTGGCGGCGCTGGCGCTCGCCCTGCTGGTCGACCGCGTCCCGGTCGCGCGCGCGTTCTTCCGGTCGGTGTTCTTCCTGCCGTTCGCCTGCTCCTACGTGGTCGCCGCGCTGGTGTGGAAGATGGCGCTGTTCTCCGGGGTGGACAGCGGCGTGGCGAACACGGTGCTCGGCTGGTTCGGCGGCGAGCCGCAGGCGTGGACCGGCACCGTGGACCCGCCGCTGTACTGGGTCGTGCTCGTGACCACCCGGCTGTGGTTGCAGCTCGGCTTCTACATGATCCTGTTCATCGCCGCGTTGCAGCGGATCCCGGCGCACCTGTACGAGGCGGCGTGGACCGACGGCGCGTCGCCCGGCTGGCAGACCTTCCGGCACGTCACGCTGCCCGGCCTGCGCGGCGCGCTGGTCGCCGTGCTCACCCTGAACCTGATCAACGCCTACCAGGCGTTCGACGAGTTCTACAACATCCTGGGCGACTCGCGGGGCTACCCGCCGTTCGCGCGACCGCCCCTGGTCTACCTGTACTACACCTCGCTCGGCTCCGGCGGGCAGGACCTCGGGCGCGGCAGCGCGGGCGCGGTCGTCCTCGCGCTGGTGATCGCGCTGGTGACGCTGCTGTCGGGCCGGGTCTTGCGGAGGGTGGGCTGATGCGACCCGTGGGGTACCGGCACACCCCGGCCGGGCGCGTGGGCGCGGTCGCGCGCTGGGTGGCGCTCGTGGTCGCGGCGGCGCTGTTCCTGCTGCCGTTCGCCGTGCTGGTCCGGGACGGGGTGGCCACCGGGTGGTCCACGGTGGCCGAGGTGTTCTCCGGCGACGAGGTCCCGTTCGCGCGCAGCCTGCTGAACTCCACCGTGGTGGCCGTGCTCCAGACCGCGGGCCAGCTGCTGGTGTGCTCGCTCGCGGGGTACGGGCTGGCGCGCGTGCCCTACCGGCACGCGCCCGTGGTCCTGTACGCGATCGTGGCGACGCTGATGGTGCCGACCGCGGTCACGTTCGTGCCGAGCTTCGTCGTGGTGTCGAGCCTGGGCTGGCTGTCCGACCTGCGCGGGCTGGTGGTGCCCGGACTGTTCAGCGCGCTCAACGTGTTCCTGTTCCGGCAGTACTTCCTGGACTTCCCGGTGGCGCTGGAGGAGGCGGGCAGGCTGGACGGCCTGTCCCGGTGGGGCGTGTTCCGGCGGGTGGTCGTGCCGAACTCCACGGCGTTCTTCGCCGCGATCGCGGTCATCGACTTCATCGGCAGCTGGAACCAGTTCCTGTGGCCGCTGGTCATCGCGCAGGACTCGACCAGCTGGACGGTGCAGGTCGCGATGTCCAGCCTGCTCACCGCCCAGAACCCGAAGATCACCCTGCTGTTCGCCGCGGCGGCGGTGTCCATCCTGCCGATCGTGCTGGTGTTCGTGCTGCTGCAGCGCTACCTGGTGCGCGGCGTGACCGAGACCGGGCTGACGGGGTAGCCGGGCGGCCGGGGCGCCCCGCCGCGGGCGCGACCCGGTGACGACCGCGGTGCCGAATCACACCGCCCGCGCCGGGTACCCGACCGGTGTCGCCCGGCGGGGACCGCCCGGTCGTCGCGCACGACCCGGCGGCCCGGTCGTCGGGCGAGGCGCCGCCGCCGGGGAACCGGTGCCGGGCGACAGGAGCGCCCGCGGCGGGCCGGCCGCACGGCCCGCCGGCGCGACCGAACGGAGAGGAAGCGGACATGCCTGATCCTGGTAGCCACGCGTACGACGTCCGGCGCACGCGCCTCCGCGCCGAGCTGGACGACCGGGGCGTGCCCGACCGGCACGCCGACGCGGCGGCGAACGAGCGGCTCCAGCGCGACCACCCGCCGCGACCGGTGGGCGAGCGGGCCTCGGGGCCGGCCGGCGGTGGCGGCGGCGCGGCGGCCGACGGCGGCCTGGCCCTGCGCAGCGCCGCGTTCAGCGGGAACACGCTCATCCCGGACCGGTACTCGCGCGACGGCGGGAACACCTCGCCGCCGCTCCAGTGGTCCGACGTGCCGCCGGGCACGGCGGAACTGGCGCTGCTGTGCGAGGACCCGGACGCGCCCGGCGGGACGTTCGCGCACTGGGTGGTGTCCGGCATCCCGGCCGACGTGACCTCCGTCGAGGAGGGCGCGACCCCCGCCGGCGCGGTCGTCGGCCGCAACGACTACGGCGAGCCCGGCTGGGGCGGGCCCCGACCGCCGGTGGGCGACGAGCCGCACCGCTACCTCTTCCGCGTGCTCGCCGTCGACCGCCCGCTCGGGCTCGGCGAGGGCGTCACGGCGGAGGACCTGCGCTCCGCGACCGAGGGCCACGTGCTGGCCGCCGGCACGCTGGTCGGCCTGTTCGGGCGCTGAGCGGGCGGCGTCGCCCCCGCGACCGGCTCCGGTCGCGGGGGCGACGCCGCCCGGTCCACCCCGCCCCGGCCCCGCACCCTGGCGCACCGCCACCGGGCGCACCGGCCCGGCGGGCGCGCCCTCGGGCGGTCGCCGGGCCGGTGCGCCGCGGTCACTGGTACTGGTAGACGGCGCTGTGGTCGAGCATGTCGCGCGGCGTGGTGGACCAGGGGTGCATCGGCTCGTCGATGTCCACCACGTCCGCCGTCCCGGCGGTGGGCAGGTAGGTCGAGCCGGGGTGCCTGGCCTGCCACTGCGACCACAGGCGGTCGACGTTGCAGTGGTGCAGCCAGAACACCGGGTCGTTCGGCGAGCCCGCGCCCGCCATCGTGCCGCTGACCCAGTTGTGCACCCGGTTGTGCAGGCCCGGACCGCGAAAGCCCTCCAGGTGGTTGCGGAAGCTGTTGAGCGAGGTGCTGTTCCAGGGGGAGGTGTCATAGGTCGTGATCCCGAGCAACGACGACACATCGGCCGCCGTGGGCAGTTGCATCCCACCCGGCGCGAAGCTGCGGCGCAGGAAGTCGGCCGAGTCGCTGCGCACGCTCAGCGTCCACGCACCTGTCGACCGGGCGAACGGGCCCGCGTTGACCCGCCAGTTGCTCGCGGCGGTCCCGTTGGGACCCATGAAGTCGTTCGCCCAGAGCGTGGAGGAACTGCCGGCGGTGGTCCAGTCCCAGTAGGGGAGGGTGACCGACGGGTCGACCTCCTGGAGCGCCAGCTCGAAATCGATCAGGTATTTGCGGTGCCACGGCAGGAACGACGGCGCCCGGTGCCCGATGCGCGTCGACCAGTCGCTGTCCCCGTTCGCCCGGTCGATGTGCGTTCGCACGAAGAGGTCGTAACGGCCACTCCGCTTGAGCGCGAGAATGGCGTTGACCAAATTCGACCGCTCGGTCGGGCTCAGGCTCGCCTGATTCTTGCGGATACCCATGATGCTCCCCCTGTCCGCGACCCGACTCAGTGGCCGTGGTGGGTCGGCGGCAATTCCGGCCGCAGGTCGCCGAGCGTCTCCACCGCGCGTCGGGTGGCGGCCCGGAGGGTGTCGAAGGACTCGTAGTGGTTCACCGACGTCGTGAAGGTGCCGTCGCCGTTGCGCATGACGTGCAGCGGGTCGTCGTCCACGAACGCCTCGCTGCGCGGGTTCTCGCCCTCCTTGACGGCCCAACCCCGGATGTGCCGCCCCTGGTAGACCTCGTCGAATTCCTCCAGTTCCACCGCGTGCGCGTGCGCGCCGCCGAGCAGGCCGACCCCCGCGGCGATGGCGACACCGCCGCCGACCAGACCGCCGACGAGGAATCTCCGCCGGCCGACGACACGGTCTTCCGCATGCTTTTGGACGTGCATGTTCGTCTCACCCGTCTGTTCGGTGAATGCGACGCGAACAATCCGGAGGCGGACTGCGCCCGAACCCCGGAGCGCCGCTGTTCGAACGTTAGCAGCGGGTTTTTCGGCGAAATGGCCGCCAAACAGACGATTCCGGTTGGGCCGGGTTCAAACAGTGGCGCTGATCACCTTGTCGCCGATCGGTCGGTTCGATAAGGGAGGGTGATCGGCCGAACGTGTACTGCGGAATCCCGCTCCGCGGCGCCTTCCGCGCTGATCGCGGGCCCTTCGGCGCCCGATGCATCTCGTTTCGCGCCGACCATCGCGCCGCGGTTTCGGTAGGATGCTCACATTGCCCCGCGCGGCCGGATCGGTGGGTTCGGCAACGCGCACGCCGGGCTTGGCAGGCCGTCCGACCCGTGTCGGCGCGGGTGGGCACACCGCACCGCCGCCGCACCCGCCGGCGGCATCGGCGGGTGCGGCGCGCGTGCCTCAGCAGGACCGGATGGCGTCGGCCAGGACGCGCAGGCCCTCGTCGAGGACGTCGGCGGGGATGACCAGCGGCGGGACCAGGCGGATCACGTTGCCGTAGGTGCCGCAGGTGAGCACGATGACGCCCGCCCGGTGGCAGCGCGCCGCGACGCGCCGGGCGACCTCGGGCGCGGGCGCGCCGTCCGGCCCGACGAACTCCAGGCCGACCATCGCGCCGCGTCCCCGGACCTCGGCGAGCGCGGGGTGTTCGGCGACCAGGGGGCCGAGGCGCGCGGCGATCGTCGCGCCGATGCGGTCGGCGGCCTCCGCCAGGCGTTCCGCGCGCATGGTGTCGATGGTGGCCAGGGCCGCGGCGCAGGCCAGCGGGTTGCCGCCGAAGGTGCCGCCGAGCCCTCCGGGGTGCACCGCGTCCATCAGGTCGGCGCGGCCGGTGACGCCCGCGAGCGGCAGCCCGCCCGCGATGCCCTTGGCCGTGGCGACCAGGTCGGGCGTGACGCCCTCGTGGTCGCAGGCGAACCAGGAGCCGGTGCGGCAGAACCCGGTCTGCACCTCGTCGGCGATGAACGCGATGCCGTTGGCCCGGCACCAGTCGGCCAGCGCGGGCAGGAAACCGGGCGCGGGCACGATGTAGCCGCCCTCGCCCTGGATCGGCTCGATCAGCACGGCGGCGAGGTTGGTCGCGCCGACCTGGGCGTCGAGGTGGGCGATCGCGCGCCGCGCCGCGTCCGGACCGGTCAGGCCGGCCGGGTCGCGCAGCGGGTAGGACGTGGGCGCGCGGTAGACCTCGCCGGCGAACGGCCCGAACCGGTGCTTGTAGGGCATGTTCTTGGCGGTCAGCGCGAGCGTGAGGTTGGTGCGGCCGTGGTAGGCGTGGTCGAACACCGCCACGGCCGGCCTGCCGGTCGCGTGCCGGGCGATCTTGACGGCGTTCTCCACGGCCTCCGCGCCCGAGTTGAACAGCGCCGAGCGCTTCTCGTGCGCGCCGGGCGTCAGCGCGTTGAGCTGCTCGCACACCGCGACGTAGCCCTCGTAGGGGTTGATCATGAAGCAGGCGTGGGTGAACTCGGCGGCCTGGCGGCGCACCGCCTCGACCACGGCGGGCGCGGCGTTGCCGACCGTGGTGACGCCGATGCCCGCGCCGAGGTCGATCAGCCTGGCGCCGTCCTGGTCGATGAGGACGCCGGGTTCGGCCCCGGTCGCGAAGTGCCCTGGTAGCAGGCTGGTGACGCCGGCGGCGACCGCGGCGGCGCGGCGGGCCGCGAGCGCGGCGCCGGTGGAACTGGTCGGCACGGTCATGGCCGGCACCTTTCTTCGGGCACGGGTGGGCTTCGACGGAGGTCAGTGCTTGTGCATCACGTGCTTGAGGCGGGTGTAGTCCTCCAGGCCGTACTGGGAGAGGTCCTTGCCGTAGCCGGACTTCTTGAACCCGCCGTGCGGCATCTCGGGCACCAGCACCATGTGCGTGTTGACCCAGACGCACCCGAAGTCCAGCCGGGCCGCCGCGCGCAGGGCGCGGCCGTGGTCGCCGGTCCAGACGCTCGCCGCCAGGCCCTGCTCGACGCCGCACGCCAGGCGCAGCGCCTCGGCCTCGTCGGCGAACGGCTGCACCGTCAGCAGCGGCGCGAAGTTCTCGTCCCGGACCACGGCGTCCTCCTGGCGCACCCCGGCGACGACCGTCGGCGCGAGGAAGTACCCGCGGTCGCCGACGACCTCGCCCCCGGTGACGACCCGCGCGTGGTCGGGCAGTCCGGCCAGGACCGCGCGGACGCGGGCGAACTGGTCGGCGTTGTTGAGCGGGCCGTAGTCGGCGGTCGGGTCGGACGGCGGTCCGGTGCGGACGCCGCGGGCGTGGTCGGCCAGCAGCGCCGTGAACTCGTCGTGCACACGCCGCTCCACGAGGACCCGCGCCGCCGCGGTGCAGTCCTGGCCCGCGTTGAAGAACCCCGCCGCGACGATGCCCGCCGCGGCGGCGTCGAGGTCGGCGTCGGCGAACACGAGCACGGGCGCGTTGCCGCCGAGTTCCAGGTGGGCGCGGGCGACGCGGTCGGCCGCGGTGCGCGCCACCTCCACCCCGGCCCTGGTCGACCCGGTGATCGACACCATCGCGGCGGCCGGGTGCGCCACCACCGCGCGGCCGGCGTCCCGGTCGCCGCAGACGACGTTGAGCACGCCCGGCGGCAGGAACTCGGCCGCGAGCGCGCCGAGCAGCGCGGCGGTCACCGGGGTGGTGTCGGCCGGTTTGAGGACGACCGCGTTGCCCGCGGCCAGCGCGGGCGCGACCTTCCACGCCGCCATGAGCAGCGGGTAGTTCCACGGTGCGACCTGCCCGACCACGCCCACCGGTTCACGCCGCACGTAAGAGGTGTGGCCCGCGGTGTACTCGGCGGCGGCGACGCCGGGCAGCTGCCGCGCCGCGCCGGCGAAGAACCGCAGCACGTCGACGGCGGCGAGCACCTCCTCCGCGCGCGTGGTCGCGAGCGGCTTGCCGGTGTTGCGCGACTCGGCGGCGGTGAACTCGTCGGCCCGGCGCTCCAGCGCGTCCGCACAGCGCAGCAGCGCCTCCTGGCGCTCCTTGGGCGTGACGTCCCGCCACACCTCGAACGCGGCGGTCGCCGCGCGGTAGGCGGCGTCCACGTCGGCGGCGGTGGACAGCGGCGCGACGCCGTCCACCGCGCCGGTGCAGGGGTCGACCAGCTCGGTGGTCGCGCCGTCGACCGCGTCGACGGGCACCCCGCCGATCACGTTGCGCACGGTCTGGGAACCGGTCACCGCTCCTCCTCGGGCAGCACGCTCAGCAGTTCGTAGATCACGTGGGCGGCGGCGATGCCGGTGATCTCGGCGTGGTCGTAGGCCGGGGCGACCTCGACCACGTCCGCGCCCACCACGTTGAGGCCGGCCAGGCCGCGCAGCACTTCGAGCAGCTCGCGGCTGGACAGCCCGCCCGCCTCGGGGGTGCCCGTGCCCGGCGCGAAACCGGGGTCCAGGACGTCGATGTCGACCGACACGTACACGGGCCGGTCGCCGAGCCGGGCCCGGACCCGCTCGACGACGTCGTCGAGCGGGGTGCGGGCGAAGTCGCGGGCGTGCACGGCGGTGAAGCCCAGCCGGGCGCTCTCGGCCAGGTCCAGCCGCGAGTACAGCGGACCCCGGATGCCGACGTGGACGGAGTGGCCGGGGTCGAGCAGCCCCTCCTCGCCCGCCCGGCGGAAGGCCGTGCCGTGCGTGTAGGCCGCGCCGAAGTAGGTGTCCCAGGTGTCCAGGTGCGCGTCGAAGTGCAGCACGGCGACGGGGCCGTGCCGCCGGTGCTGCACCCGCAGCAGCGGCAGCGCGATGGTGTGGTCGCCGCCGATGGTGATCAGCCTGCGGCGGGTGCCGCACAGCGCGTCGGCGGCGGTCTCGACGGCGGCCACGGCCTCGGCGAGGTCGAACGGGTTCACCCCGACGTCACCGGCGTCCGCGACCTGGCGCGCGGCGAACGGCTCGGTGTCCAGCGCCGGGTTGTAGGGCCGCAGCAGCCGCGAGCTCTGGCGCACGTGCGCCGGGCCGAACCGGGCGCCCGGCCGGTAGCTCACCCCGGCGTCGAAGGGCACGCCCCACACCAGGGCGTCGGCGTCGGGCAGGTCCGACAGGCGGGGCAGGCGGGCGAAGGTGGCCTCGCCGGCGTAGCGGGGCACGCGGGTGGCGTCGACGGGGCCGGTCGGGGGGTGGGCCATCACGACACCGCCGGCAGTGCGGTGGCGGCGGGCCGGCGGGTGCCGGTGGTGCCTTCGAAAGCCCTCGGCATCGGGGTGTCGGCGTGGGGCAGGCGGGCCGTGGGGGTCCGGCGGGTCCAGTGGGCTGCGTGAGTCCGGCGGGCCGTGGGGGTCCGGCGGGGCGACCCGGTTGGGCGGGCCGTGTGGGTCGGGCGGGCTGGGCAGGTCGGGGTGGTCCGGCGGGACCGGTCGGTCGGGCGGGGCCGGTCGGTCTGGCGGGGCCGGTCGGTCTGGCGGGGCGGCTCGGTCTGGCGGGGCAGGTGGGCGGGGGTGGCCTCGCCGGCGTAGCGGGGCACGCGGGTGGCGTCGACGGGGCCGGTCGGGTCGACGGGGCCGGTCGGGGGGTGGGCCATCACGGCACCGCCAGGATTTCCGCGGCGGCGCGCCTGCCGCTGTCGATCGCGCCGTCGATGAAACCGGGCCACCGGTGGGCGGTGTGCGCGCCCGCGAAGTGCACCAGGCCCTCCGGCACGGCGAGGTCCCGCTCGTAGCGGGTGATCTGCCCCGCCCGGAACGTCGTCCAGGTGCCCCTCGACCACTCGTCCTCCACCCACCGGTGCGTGGCGGTGGCGACCACCTCGGCGTCGGGCGCGAACTCGCGCACCGCGCGCTGCACGGCCGCGCGGTCGTCGCCGTCCACCCGGTCGTGCTCGGGGGCGAAGCACACCAGCACGACGCCCTCGGGCAGGGTGCGCATCGCGCCGACGTAGTCGAACGCCGTGCCCCACCCGAACCCGCTCAGGTCCTCGGGGACGTGGCGGGCCAGCGCCCACACCTTCTGCCCCTGCCCCGCGTGGTTCTCCGCCGAGACGGCGAGCTTGCCCGCCGACAGCCCCGGCCGGAAGTCGATGTGCCGCAGCACGCCGATCGGGACGGTGACGAGCACGCGCCGGGCCGCCACCACCCCGCCGTCGTGGGCGACGAGGACGTGGTCGCCCTCCTGGCGCACCGACCACACGGGCGAGTCCAGCCGGATGTCCGCGCCGCCGTCCTCCGCCATCGCCGAGGCCAGGGAGGCGGTGCCCGCGTCGAAGGTCTGCCCGAGCACGCTGGCCCGGACCATGCCCCACACGGAGTTGCCCATCGCGGCGAGCCAGCGCAGGACGTCCAGGGCCGAACCGGTGTCCGCCGACGCGTTGCCGCACCCGCAGAACCAGGAGATCAGCAGCTCCCGCGCGTTGCCGCGCAGGCCGGCGTCGTCGGCCCACCGCCGGATCGGCACGTCGAGGTCGGCGAGGCCCTGCTCGGACAGCGGGCGGTCCACGTCGAGCCGCGCGCCGGCGGCCACCAGCGCCCGCACCGCGTGCTCCAGGTCGTCGAGCCGCTCGGCAGGCACCGGCAGCAGCGACGGCAGCACCCGGCCCCGGTCCGACCAGGTCATCCGGCCGGGCAGCGCGCTGTCGGTCACCGCGATGCCGTACCGGCGCACCTCCTCGGTGACGTGGGTCTGCTCGGGCACGATCCACGTGCCGCCCATCTCCAGGCCGAACCCGTCGAACAGGTCGGTGCGGTACCAGGTGCGGCCACCGATCCGGTCGCGCGCCTCCAGCACGCGCACGGTGCGCCCGGCCGCGCCCAGGTCACGCGCCGCCGTCAGGCCGGCGAACCCCGCGCCCACGATCGCGACATCGACTTCCGCAGATTGCATCGAGCACCCGCTTCCCTTCACCGCGCACCGCGCCGTCGCGGCCGTGTCCGGCAACGTACGGACACCGGGACGACCCGGTCGATGGACACCGCGTCCCATTTTCCGGCTCGATCTCGACACCGTGTCCAGCATCGTCGTCGGATCACGGGGACTCGCGCTACGCGGTGACGGCGGCGTGGGCGAGCGCGCCGCGCGCCTCCAGCGCGAGCCACAGCTCGTGGCGCGCGGTCGCGGTCGCGAGGTCGCGACCGGTCAACCGCTCGATCCGGTCGACGCGGTTGCGCACGGTGTGCCGGTGCACGCCGAGGCGGTGGGCGGTGACGTCCCACGCGCCGTTCGCGTCCAGCCACGTCCGCAGCGTGGCCAGGAGCTGCCCGCCGGGATCGGCGGCGTCGATCGGGGCCAGCGCGGTGTCGGCGAACGCGGCCAGCAGCTCGGGCGGACCGAGGGAGAGCAGCAACCGGCTGGTGCTGTGCTCGCCCGCCTCGGCGGGCCGGCCGAGGCGGGCGCTGGTGGCAAGCAGCGCGCGGGCCTGGCGGAGGGACACCGCCGCCGCGCCCGGCCGCAGCGGCGCGCCGATGCCCGCGGCCCGCCCCGGCGCGAACCGGTCGAGCAGCGCGGTCGCGTCCGCCTCGCCCGCCGCCAGGGCCTCGACGGTGTCGCCCGACCACCGGACGAGGCCGCCGGGCAGCACCAGCGCGAGGTCGGCGGCCAGGTCGGCCGCCTCACCCGGCCGCGCCGCCACGGCGAGGCCGCGCACCCGCGGCGCGGACAGCCCGGCCGCGGCGAGCACCGGTCCGACCTGGTCCTCCGGCAGGCCGGCCACCACCCGCGCCACCGCCTCCGCGCCGGCCCGCCTGCGCGGCTCGTCGGCGAGGAGGCGGCGCTCCAGCTCCAGGGTCAGCAGTGACACCAGCGCGGCGTCCAGCGTGCCGAGCCGGGGCTGCGGGGCGCGGGTGAGCAGGAGGTGCCCGCGCAGCCGCCGCGCGCCGATCGGCTGGACGGCGACGGTCAGGCCGTCCACCGCCAGCGAGGCGCTGCCCAGCAGGCCCTGCGCGCCGACGGCGTCGAGCACCGTGCGGCCGGCCGCCACCAGGGCGGGCGCGGCCGCTCCGACGGCGGCCAGCTCCCGGCCCAGCAGGTCGGTCACCACGGCGGCCCGGCCGGTCGCGTCCAGCCACACCGCCAGGATCTCGGGCAGGCCGCCCGCGGTCGCGGCGACGGTGAGCCTGCGCTGCACCTCGACCGTGTGCTCCAGGGCCCGCCGGTCCTCGGCCGCCAGCGCGGCGAACACCGCCTTGGTGACGGCGATGAACGGCACCTCGTCGGGCACGACCAGCAGCGGCAGCCCGGCCTCCTCGGCGGCGGTGACCAGCCCGGCCGGCGGCTGCCGGTGCGGCTGGCCGTGCCCCACGCCGAACGCCAGCGCCGCCGCGCCGCCGCCGACGACGTCCCGCACGAAGGCGCGGCACGAGTCGGGGTCGGTCGGCAGCACCAGGCCGGCCGTCATCAGCAGTTCGCCACCGCGCAGCCATTCGCCGGGCCGCGCCAGCTCCGACACGTGGGCGGCCTCGACCACCCGGTCGCGCCCGGCCTCGCCCGCGACGAGGGTCAGGCGGAGGTCGCGGAGGCCGAGCAGGGCATCCACCGTCAACGGCATGGACGCAGTGTCCACGTCCGCCCGCGAAGTTCAACAACAGGTCCATCGACGGCGCGCGACACCGCGACCTACTGTCCCTCCCCACGTGATCCACGCCTCACCCGCCGAGCCCCTGGAGGCCAGCCGTGACCGACGACCCGACCCGCCCGGCCTCCGCCGCGCCCGACGCCGAGCGGGGGAACCGATGACCGGGACGCCCGGCACGCGCCCGGCCGGCACCGAGCTGTCCGGCACCGAGCTGTCCGGGAGCGAGCTGTCCGGGAGCGAGCTGTCCGGGAGCGCCTTGTCCGGCAGCGCCCTGTCCGGCACCGCGTTGTCCGGCAGCGCCTTGTCCGGCAGCGCCCTGTCCGGCACCCGACCGGCTGGGGCCGACCGATGACCGCGGCCGACCTGGTGGTCCTCGACGCCGTGATCCACACGATGGACCCGGCCCGCCCGTCCGCCACCGCCCTCGCCGTGCGCGACGACCTGGTGGTGGCCGTCGGCGACGCGCCCGACGTGCGCGAGCACCTCGGACCCCGGACGGAGGTGGTCGACGGGCGGGGCCTGGTCATCACGCCGGGGCTGGTCGACTCGCACCAGCACCCCCTGCTCGGCCTCGGCGACGCGGGCGGCGTCGACGCCGCCGGGCTCGGCACCCCGGAGCAGTTGCGCGCCCTGCTGCGCCGCGCCGCGGGCGCGCTCGCGCCCGACGCCTGGGTGGTCGTCAACGGGGTCGAGTACGGCGCGCTGCCCGAGCGGCCCCGCGCGTTCCTGGACGACGCCGTCGACGGGCGGCCCGCCTTCCTGTGGCTCGCCGACTCGCACAACGCCCTGATGAGCAGCCGCGGGCTGCACCTGGCCGGCATCACCGGGCCGATCGGGTTCGGCGACCGGTCCGAGGTCGTGGTGGACGACGACGGCGTGCCCACCGGGCTGCTGCACGAGATGTCCGCCGTGCTGCACGGCCACGCCGCCGTGCCACCGCCCTCCGCCGACGACATCACCCGGCTGGCCGCCGACCTGTTCGCCGAGCAGGCCGCGTGCGGCATCACCGGCGTCCACGTGCCCGACCACTGGGCGGGCACCGAGGAGGTGCTGACCGCGCTCGACGAGCAGGACCGGCTGCCGCTGCGACTCGTGCTCGCGCCGTGGCTGTTCCCGAGCGGCGTCGAGGACACCCTCGACGTCGTCCGCGCCCTGCGGGGCAGGGGGGACGCCCGGCGGTGGCGCGTCGGCGCGGTCAAGTTCTTCCTGGACGGCACCATCGACGGCGGCTCGGCCTGGCTCGGCCACGCGGACTGCGCGGGGGAGGGCACCCGCCCGCTGTGGCTGGACGTCCGCCGGTACCGGGCCGCCGTGCGGCGCGTGGTCGACCTCGGCCTGCCCTGCTTCACCCACGCCATCGGCGACCGCGCCGTCACCACCGCCCTGGACACCTACCAGGCGGTCGGCCGCCCGGCGCACGGGCGGCACCGCGTCGAGCACGCCGAACTGCTCGCCGACGCCGACGTCGCCCGGTTCGCCGAACTCGACGTCGTCGCGTCCATGCAGCCGACCCACATGGACTGGACGCTGCCCGACCACCGCGACAACTGGTCGCGGCGGCTCGGCGCGCCGCGCTGCGGGCACGGCTGGCGCTGTGCCGACGTCGTGCGCGCGGGAGGCCGGGTGGCGCTCGGCTCCGACTGGCCCGTCGCGCACTACGACCCGCGCGTGGTCATGGCGGGCGCGCGGCTGCGCCGCCCCGCCGCCGAACCCGACCGCGCGCCGGTCGGCGCGGACCAGGCGCTGACCGCGTGGCAGGCGCTCGCCGGCCACACCACCTGGGCGGCCTACGGCGTCGGCGAGGAGCGGGTCGCCGGCCGCGTCCGCGAGGGCTTCCGCGCCGACCTCACCGCGTTCGGCGGCGACCCCCTCGCCTGCCGGGCCGAGGAACTGCCGGACCTGCCGATCGCGCTGACCGTCGTCGGCGGCCGGATCGCCCACCGGGCGGACTCGTGAGACGCCGGCGGACATCGGGACCGCGGCTCTCCACCGGGTGTGGCCGGCACCCCGCGACGCGGTCGGACGCGACCACCCGCACGGATCACGCCGCCTGCCGCGCGGGACGCGCGGGCTGTGCCCCGGTGCGCATCGGCGGCTGTGCCGCCCGCGGTGCGCATCGGGCGGGCTGTGCCGCCCGCGGTGCGCATCGGGCGGGCTGTGCCGCCCGCGGTGCGCATCGGGCGGGCTGTGCCGCCCGCGGTGCGCATCGGGCGGGCTGTGCCGCCTGCCGCGTGGGTCGCGCGGGCCGTGTCACCCGCGGCGGGGATCACGCCGCCTGCCGGGCGGGCCACCTCGCCCGCCGCGCGGCTCACGCCACTCGTCGCCGTCGGCCGGCGCGGCGGATCGGAGGCTCGTCATGACCGCCAACCCCGACGCGGGTTCCGCCGAGCGGGACCCGACCCCCGACCGGCTCGCCCGCCCCACCCGCGTCGAGGCCCACGGCATCGACGTGATCGGCGACGACGAGCGGCACGGCCGACCGCGCGACCTGCTGGGCGTGTGGGCCGCGCCCAACGTCAGCTACCTCAACCTGGTGATCGGCGGCGCGCTCGTGGTCCTGGGCCTGACCCTGTGGCAGGCGCTCGCCGTGATCGTCGTCGGCAACCTGTGCTGGGTCCTGGTCGGCGTGGTCGCCGTCAGCGGCCCGGCCGCCGGAGCGCCGAGCGAGGTGATCACCCGCGCCGTGTACGGCCCGCGCGGCAACCGGGTGGTCATCGGTGTCAACGGCTGGTTGATCTCGGTGTGCTACCTGGCGCTCAGCTGGTCGGCGGCGTCCGTGACGGCCTTCGCCCTGTGCGCCCGGTCCGGCCTTGAGCCGAGCACCGCGGGGAAGGTGCTGATCATCGTCGGCATCGCCGCCGCGACCCTGGTGATCAGCGTCTACGGCCACGCGACCATCGTGCGGCTGTACCCGAGGCTCACCCTCGTCCTCGCCGCCGTCTTCGTGGTCCTGGCCGGTCACGTGCTCGGCCACACCGACTGGTCCTACCGGCCGGCGGTCGAACTCCGGGGCGTCGAGCTGTGGGCGGCCGTCGCGGCCGGGCTGACCCTCGTCGCCTCGACCGCCCTGTCGTACAACACCAGCGCCGACTTCGCGCGGTACCTGCCGCGGACCGCGAAGCCGGTCGCCGTCGCGGGGTGCACCGCGCTCGGCGCGTACGTGCCCAGCGTCCTGTTCACCGCGCTCGGCGCGCTCGCCGCGACCACGCTCGACATGAGCGACCCGCAAACCGCGCTGGCCGGGGTGCTGCCGAACTGGTTCACGCCCGTCTTCTTCGTCGCCGTGATCCTCGGCGCGATCGCCAACAACGCCATGACCGTCTACAGCGCGGGTCTCGCCCTCCAGGCGATCGGCCTGCGCATCCGCCGCACGCGCAGCGTCCTCCTGGACGGGACCGTCGGCGTCCTGCTCACCCTGTACGCCCTGCTGATCTCGGACTTCCTCGACGCCGTGAGCGACCTGATGCAACTGACGGTCGCGGTCCTCGCGCCGTTGATGGCGATCTACGCCGCGGACGTGCTGCTGCGGCGCAACCGGTACGACGGCCACGCGCTCGCCGACCAGACCAGGGGCGGGCCGTTCTGGTACGCGGGCGGCGTCAACTGGGCCGGTGTCGGCGCACTCGTCACGGGTGCCGCGGTCGCGGTCGCGTGCCTGTCCGTTCCGGGGCTGTACACCGGTTTCCTGACCGACGCCCTGGGCGGGATCGGCTTGTCGCTGCCGGTGGGCCTGGTGCTGCCGGCGCTCGTCTACACCGCCGCGATGCGCCGGCGGCTCACCTCGATGAATACGAACAATTCTCAATTTCCGTGATCACCGGGAACTTCGGCGCGGTGCCGCCCGAGCCGTCCCCTGGCCTGCGGCGACGCCCCTCCGGAAGCGAATCCGCCGCCACCGGGACCGCTTCCCCGAGCCGCCATCGGCGGATTCGCGACAAGGGCGATCCGGGCCGGGCGCGCATTCGCGCGAGGGATATCGCGGCCCTTTCATATCGGACACGGACCGTGGCCGGTACATTACCGGCGTGACTGAGGTCGAGGGGCGGCTGATCGTCGGGCGGTACCGCCTGCTCCGGTCGCTCGGTCGGGGCGGGATGGGTGTCGTCTGGCTCGCGCACGACGAGTACCTGCACCGGGACGTGGCGGTCAAGGAGATCCAGCCGCGCGGCCGGGAGATCCGGGACACCGACCCGGAGGTGCGGCGCACGCTGCGGGAGGCCAGGGCGGCCGCGAAGCTGAGCGAGCACCCCGGCGTGATCACCGTCCACGACGTGGTGACCGACGAGCGCGGCCTGCCCTGGATCGTGATGCAGCTGCTGTCCGGCTGCTCGCTCGGCGAGGCGCTCGACGCCGACGGCCCGCTGCCCGCCGACCGGGTCGCGCGCATCGGCGTCCAGGTGCTGGAGGCGCTGGACTACGCGCACTCCCACGGGGTGCTGCACCGGGACGTGAAGCCGGGGAACGTCATGCTCACCGGCGACAAGGTGGTCCTCACCGACTTCGGCATCGCCGTGATCGACGGCGCGTCCGTGCTCACCGCGACCGGCCAGGTCCCCGGCGCGCCGGAGTACATCGCGCCCGAGCGCATCCTCGGCGAGGAGGCGCTGCCCGCGGCCGACATGTGGTCGGTGGGGATCATGCTCTACCGGATGCTCGTCGGCCGGACGCCGTTCCAGCGCCCCGACATCCAGTCCACGCTGGCGGCGGCGCTGTCCCAGGAACCCGACCCGCACCCCGCCATCGGCCGGTTCTGGCCGACCATCCAGGGGCTGCTGCGCAAGAAGCCCGCCGAGCGGTGGACGGCCAGGCAGGCCATCGACCAGCTCACCGCCCTCACGCCGCTGCCCGCGTCCGCGCCGGACGGGGCCAGGGTGCGGATCGAGTACCCCACCCTCCTGGAGAACCCCGGCGGCGCGGTGACGGTCGTCGACGCGACCACGCCCAACACCCGCACGCTCCCGCCGCCGCTCCCGCCGCCGGGCCCGCGCCCCGCCGCGCCGGACGACCGGACCCTCGACCCGTTCCCGCCGCGCGCGCACCGCGGGGGGCGCGGTCCCCTGATCGCGGCCGGCGTCGTGCTCGCGCTCGGCGCGGCGGTGGCGACGATGATCGTGGTCGACCGGTCGCGGGGCGACCAGCAGCTCGCCGCGTCCGCCTCCTCGACGTCGTCGCGGCCGTCGACGGCCGAGGCCCAGCAGACCCCGCTCAAGGTCCACCGCGAACCGCAGCTGGAGTTCGAGGTCGGCATCCCGGCGGACTGGCAGCGCTACGCGCCGGACGGCCCGGCCAACCAGGTCGGCTGGGAGAGCCGCCGCTCCGACCCGAAGGCGGGCGTCCTGAGCGTGCAGGTGTGGCGGGACACCAGCAGGCCCGGCGTGTCGGCGCTGACGTACCTGACCGACGAGGCGAAGTCCCGGCGCGAGGACCGGGAGTACGTCGACTTCGAGCAGGTCTCCCTGCGCGGCGACGGCTCGTCGGCCGACCTGGAGTACACCCAGCGCGCGGTCGCGGGCGCGCCGTGGTTCGTCACGCGCGTCTGGGCCGTCCCGCGCAAGTCGACGGTCTACACGGTCACGTTCACGCTCTACACCGCCGACGCGGCGGCCCTGCGCGACCAGTGGCGCGCCGCGCAGCCGCTGCTCGCCCGCATCCGCGACAGCTTCCGCTTCCACCCTTGAACCCGCAGGTAGCAGAGCCGGGGACCGGTCCCGGACCACACGGATAGGTTGCCTCTCGTGATCATCACGCGTTCGGCGTCACGCAAGGGCGGGCCGTACGCCCTGGTGGCGGTGCTCTGCGCCGCGGTGCTGGTGGCCACGCTGACCGGGGCCACCCGCCCGCTGTCCGCCGCGGCGTTCACCACGACCGGCCACTGGGTGTACAACTCCGTGCTGGGCGTGGTGTTCCACATCGACGGCGGCACCGCGAACGTCGACGCGCGGTTGCCGGTGGACGCCGAGGTGGGCAGCCAGGTGCTCCAGGGCGACACCCGCGCCTTCGTCGTCGGCCAGGGCCGGATCACGCCGTTCGACAAGGCGACGCTGTCGCCGCAGGGCTCCGTCCCCGCGCCCGCCGACGAGCACCCGTTGGGCATCGAGGTGGTCGGCGGCCCGTACGCGGTGTACCGCGGGGCGGGCAAGGTGGTCCGCCTCGGCGACCCGACCGCGACGATCGCCGCGGGCGGGCCCATCGGCAACCCGGTGGTGACCGACGACGGCACGATGTGGTTGCACCGCACCGGTGTCGGCTCGATCTGCACCATCGCGCGGTCCGCCGTCGAGCTGTCCGGCTGCCCGGTCTCCGCGCCCGCCGACCACGCGGGCGCGCTGACCGTCGTGGGCGGGCGTCCCGCGTTCGTCGACCTGTTCACCGGCTCGCTGCACACGGTCGACAACGGCGTCCTGGGACCGGGCAAGGCGCTGGGCGTCTCGCTGTCGCCGAACTCCCGGCCCGCCGCCAGGGACCTGGGCGGCCGGGTGGCGATCCTCGACCCGATCCGGCGCAACCTGGTCCTGGTCGACCCGGACGCGCGGCCCGCGGCGGCGGCGGTCACGGTCCCGCTGCCCGCCGGCGACTACGACGGCCCGGTGTCGACCGGCGACGTGGTCGCCCTGGTGGAACGCAAGCAGGGCACGGTGCTCACCTTCGGCCCGGACGGCGCGCGGCGCGACGAGAAGCCGGTCAAGCGCGACCAAGGCGAGCCGCGGCTGTCCCAGGGCGAGGACCGGCGGGTCTACGTCGAGGACTCCGACGGCACCCAGGTCCTGGTGGTCGCCGAGGACGGCAGGGTGCGGGACGTCGACGTGTCCGGGAAGCAGGCCGCCACCCCGCAGTCGCAACCGCAGCCGCCCGACGACACGTCCGAGCCGGACGTCGGCGTGCCCACGCCGGGCAACGGGCGGCGCGACCCGCTGCCCGGCCGGCAGCACCCCGACCAGCGCGGCACCGACCAGCGCGCCACCGACCAGCGCGAGCCCGACCGGCAGGACCGGACGACACCGCCGCCGCCACCGGCCCCGGTGCCGGCGGGCCGGCCGGGCGCGCCGCCGTCGGTCCTGGCGCAGGCCGGCAACGGGTCGGCGACCGTCACCTGGGGCGAGGCGCCGGACAACCGGGCCCCGATCACGTCCTACCTGGTGTCCTGGCAGGGCGGTGGCGGGAGCGGGTCCTTCCCGGTCGGCGGCGACCAGCGCCAGGCGGTCGTCGAGGGCCTGGTCAACGGCGAGCGGTACGTCATCACGGTGGCCGCCACCAACCAGGTGGGCGCGGGTCCGGGCACGTCGGCCAACCCGGTGGTCCCGGTCGCGCCGGTCTCGCCCGCCGCGCCGCCGGTCGGGCTCAAGGCGAGCTACGACCCCGACGACCGGCCGACGCGGGACGTCACGGTGAGCTGGGGCCAACCGGCGCTCAACGGCGGGACGCTGGTGCACTACGTCGTCGCCGCCACCGGCCAGGGGACGCGGCAGGTGACCGCGACCGAGGCCAAGTACAAGCAGTTGGAGGCCGCCACCGCGTACACGTTCACCGTGCACGCGGTGACCAGGACGCCGGACGGGCAGCTCCTCGACGGCGAAGCCGCCTCCATTTCCATCCGGGACGAGAAGCCGAAGACCGCCAGTGCCCACATCGAGCAGGGCGGGCCGTCCCAGACGGACCGCTGCCACCCGCCGGCGTGCGCCTGGGTGAACGCCACGATGTCGGGGCTCGACCCCAACACGACCTACTTGCTCAGGCTCAGCTCCAACTCCACCCTCGACGTCCGGACCGAGCCGTTCACGACCGACGCCACCGGGGCCGCGGTCTACAACAAGCTGAACTACGACGTGCCCGGTGAGAGGGTCTGGGTCACGGTGCTGACCGAGTCGCGCCAGGAAGTCATCGAGTCCAACAGAATCACTTGGAAGTGACAGCCTTGACCACACACGTGACCCAGGCCGGCGAGGTCTACGAGCGGATCGCCGCGAACGTGCAGCGCGTGGTGCGCGGCAAGCCGGAGGTCGTGCGGCTGGCCGTGGCAGCCCTGCTGTGCGAGGGGCACCTGCTGTTCGAGGACGTGCCGGGCATCGGCAAGACCACGCTCGCCCGGTGCCTGGCGCGCAGCATCGGCGGCACCTGGAACCGCATCCAGTTCACGCCCGACCTGCTGCCCGGCGACATCACCGGTGTGCAGGTCTACCACCAGAACGACGAGAAGTTCGTGTTCCACCCCGGCGGCGTGTTCGCCAACGTGGTGCTCGCGGACGAGATCAACCGCGGCACGCCGAAGACCCAGTCGGCGATGCTGGAGGTGATGTCCGAGCGGCGGGTCACGGTCGACGCGGTGCGCCACGAGGTGCCGACGCCGTTCCTGGTGATCGCCACGCAGAACCCGATCGAGATGGCGGGCACCTACCGGCTGCCGGAGGCGCAGCTCGACCGGTTCCTGATGCGGCTGCGGATGGGGTACCCGGACCTGGACGCCGAGGTGATGGTGATCATCAGCGACCGCGCGGGGGTCGACCCGGACGAACTGCCGCCGGTGGTGGACATCCCGACCCTCCAGAACGCCGTGGCGCAGGTGCGCGGCATCCGCATCGACACCGCCCTCGTGCGGTACGCGGCGACCCTCACCTCCGCGACCCGGCAGTACTCGGACGTCCGGTACGGCGCGAGCCCGCGCGGCAGCATCGCCCTCATCCGTGCGGCGCAGGGCATCGCCGCGACGCACGGGCGGGAGTTCGTGACGGCGGACGACATCAAGCAGGTCGCGCACCCGGTGCTGGACCACCGCCTGATCCTCACCCCCGACGCCGAGCTGCGGCAGCGCACGGCCGAGGACGTCGTGCGGGACCTGCTGGCCAAGATCCCGGTGCCCGTCGCCGGCGCCTCGGGGGGCTGACCATGCGGCTGACCCGGCGCGGCGCGGGCACGCTCGTGGCCGCGGCCCTGCTGGTGGCGCTCGGCCTGGCGGCCGGCCACCCGCTGCCGCTCGCGCTCGGCGCGATCGCGGTGGGCGCGGTCGTCGCGGCGGTGCTGGTGGCGGCGCGGCGGCCCCGCGTGGACGTCCACCGGGAGCTGTTCCGCGACCGCGTCGAGCGCGGCGGCCGGGCGGGGATCACGCTGCGCGTCCACAACCCGGCCGCGCGGCGGCAGCACGGTTTCACCGCGGTCGACCGGGTGGGCGACTTCACGCTGACCGTCGCCGTCCGCTCGCTCGCGCCCGGCGCGGAGCAGTCCTACCTGAACGAGCTGCCGACCGGGCGGCGCGGCAAGCACGAGGTGGGTCCGCTGAGCCTGCGCCGGGCCGACGCGCTCGGGCTCAGCCGGTCCGAGCTGTTCCTGGGCGGCACGACGACGCTGTGGGTCTACCCGCGCACGCACCCGGTGCGGTCCGTCGCGGGCGGCCTCCCGCTGCACCACCACGACGGCGCGGCCACCGAGACCTCGCCGCGCGGGTCGCTGGACGTCCGCGAGGTGCGCGAGTACGTGCCCGGCGACGAGGTGCGCCACCTGCACTGGAAGGCGACGGCGAAGACCGGGAAGCTGATGATCCGGGACTACGCCGACCCGCACCAGCCGCAGTTCACGGTGCTGCTGGACAACCGCCGGGAGATCCCGGCGGAACCGGGGTTCGAGGAGGCCGTCGAGCTGACCGCGTCCCTGGTGGTCGCGGCGGCCCAGGAGGAGCACCGGTGCCGGCTGGTCGCGTCGGGCGGTCTCGACGTCGGCGCGACACCGGGGTCGGGCGCGGTCCGGCGGTTCCTGGACGAGCTGTGCGTGGTGGACCGGACCGCGCGGACCGGGTTGCCGCTCGTGCCCGCCGCGCTGGCGCACGGCGGCGGCGGGATGCTCGTGGTGGTCTCGCCGGTCGCCGCGCCGGAGGACCGCTCCGCGCTCGCCGCGCTGCGCCCCCGGTACGTGGACGTCGTCGTGGTCGCGCTGGACTCCGCCGCGCCGCAGGTGCCGGGGGTGCGGGTGCTGCGCGCGACGGACGCGCTGGACGCGACGCTGCGCTGGCAGACGGTGGTCGCGCGATGAGGGGGCGGGTGATGAGGGGCCGGGCGCTGTGCGTGCTCGCCGCCGGGGCGGTGGCGGGCCTGCTGTTCGCGCCGGTGTTCGGCCTGTGGGCGCTGGCGCCGCCGATCGCGGCGGTGCTGGTGGCCTGCTACGCCGTCGTGGAGCTGTGCGCCCGCGTGCCCGCGCTCCTCCCGGTGCGCCCCGTGCTCGCGCTCGTGGCGGGCGCGGTGGCGTTGGTCGAGGTGTCGCTGTTCCGCACGACGTTCCACGGCCTGCCGACGGCGGCGAGCCTGCGCGCGCTGGCCGCGGGCGTCACCGACTCCTGGCAGCTCACCCTCCAGTCGACGTGGCCGGTGCGGCCGGACGCCGAACTGCTGCTGTTCGTGCCCCTGCTGGTGCTGCTGACCGCGGTGCTGGGGGTCGAGCTGCTGCGGTGGCCGGCGGTGGCGGTCACGCCGAGCCTCGCGCTGCTCGCGCTGAGCCAGGCGTTCGTCGCGGTGTCGGGCGCGGTGGCGGTGCTGGTCGCGTTCGGCTACGCCCTGGTGGCCGCCTGCCTGCTCGCCTCGTGGGCGCGCTCGGCGGTCGTGCCCACGGTCGCGCTGTGCCTCGTCGCCGGGGTGGCCGTGGCGGCGGTCGACCCCGGACCGGCGTTCTCGCTCCGGCGGACGCAGGCCGCCCACGCGCCGCTGCCGCGCACCACCAGCCCGCTGGGCGAGGTCGCGGCGCGGCTGTCCGACCCGGACGCGGAGGTGTTCAGCTACACGGGCGACGCACCGGTCGACCGCTGGCGGCTGGTGGTGCTGGACGGGTTCGACGGCGTCACCTGGACCCCGGCCGACCGGTACCGCAGGCTCGGCGTGGGCATCGGGCCGCCGGCCGGGGTGACCGTGCCGACGGAGTCGCACTCCGCGCGGCTCACCGTCCCCGGCGACGGGCCGTGGGTGCCCAGCCAGGCCATGCCCGCGTCGGTCGACGGCATCGCGCCGCTGGTCGACGAGGCCACCGGTGCGCTGCTGTCGCCGGGCCGCACCGGGCGGGTGGAGTACGACCTGCGGTGGTGGGAGCCGCGGGTCGACCCCGACCGGCTGCGCGACGCGGGCGTGTCCGCCGAGTTCGCACCGGGCGACCTCGGCATCGTCCCGCCCCGCGTCGCCGAGCTGGCGCGCGAGGCCACCGGCGGCGCGCGCCCGACCTTCCGCAGCGCGCTCGTGCTGGAGCAGTACCTGAGCCGCGAGTACAAGGTCGCGACGGGTGAGCCGCTGCCGACCGGCAGCGGCTGGCCCCAGCTGCGCGAGTTCCTGTTCGACGCCAAGCGGGGCACCAGCGAGCAGTTCGCCGCCGCGTACGTGGTGCTGGCCCGGATCGTCGGCATCCCGGCGCGGCTGGCCGTCGGGTACCGCGCGCCGACGCCCGCCCCCGACGGCCGGGTGGTCGTGCGGAACCGGGACGTGCTCGCGTGGCCCGAGGTCGCGGTGGCCGGTGTCGGCTGGGTCCCGCTCGACCCGGCGGGCGGCGCGGGCGGCGCGGCGGCGGCCCGGTCCGGGCTGGCGCAGGTCACCGCGGCGGCACGGGCCGACCTGCCGCCGCCGCAGGACGAGCTGCCCGACCCGCCGCTGCCCGCCGACGAGCCGGTGCCGACGCCGGGGCCGGACATCGACTTCCGCGAGCTGGCGGCGTGGGCCGCGCTCGGCCTGGTGGCGCTGCTCGCGCTGGGCCTGGTCGCGATCCCGGCGGCCAAGGTGGTCCGGACCTGGCGGCGCAGGCGGCTCACCGGTCCGCGCGGCGTGGTCGCCGCCTGGTGGGAGGTGCGCGACCGGCTGCGCGCGCACGGCACGCGGGTCACGCCCGGCATGACGCCCCGCGACCTCGCCGCGGTGTCCGAGGGCCCGGTGGCGGACACCCTGCACCGGCTGGCGCACCGGCTGGACGCGGCGCTGTGGTCGGGCGCGGGCGCGGACGACGGCGACGTGGCCGCCGCGTGGGAGGCCGTGCGGGAGGTACGCCTGGCCCTCGCGCGGCGGCCGGTCGGCGCGCGGCTGAAGGCGGTGTTCGCGGTTCGATGAACCTGCTCGGTCATGGCCCGGTCGCCGACGTCTACGCCGTCGGGGGAAGCGCGCTGAAGGTGTTCCCCGGCAGGTTCGACCGGCGCACGCTCGCCGCGGTCGAGCGCGACCGGGCCCGGCTCGCCAGGCTGTCCGCGCCGGTGCTGCCGGTCGAGCGCGTCGAGGTGGTGGACGGCAGGCACGCGCTGCGGATGGAGCTGTGCGGCGAGTCGCTGGCGAAGCGGGTGGAGCGCGCGGGCCCGCTGTCCCCGGAGGAGGTCGCCGCGCTGGGCGGCGCGCTGTCGCGGGCGCTCGTCGCCGCCCGCCGGGTCGACGTGCTGCACGGCGGGGTGAGCCCGTCGAACGTGCTGTTCCGCGGCACGGGCGAGCCGGTGCTGGCGGACTTCGGGATCGCCGTGCGGCAGGCGTTCCGGCGCGACCCGCTGCACGGCATCGAGTGGGTGTCGCCGGAGACGCTGCGCACCGGCGTGGCCGACGCGCGCACGGACCTGTACGGCCTCGGCGCGGTGCTGCACTTCGCGCTGACCGGCGAGTCGCCGCACCCCAGCCGGATCGGGGAGATGACCGCCGAGCGGGTCCTGCGCGTGCTCGGCGACCCCGTGCCCGCGATCAGCCGGCCCGACGTGCCGGTCGGGCTGTCCACGGCCATCGGCCGCCTCCTCGCGCCCGACCCGGCGAAGCGGTCGCTCCAGGCGGACGAGGCGCCGCCCGCGGCGGGCCCACCACGCCGCCGGGTCCGGCGGTGGTGGCCGGCGGCGGCCGTGGCGGTGGCGCTGGCGGTGCTGGTGGCGTTCGTCGCGTGGCCACGTGCCGAGGAGCGCGCGGCACCGCCGCCGTCGCCCGCGCCGCCGCCGTCGTCGGCGACCTCCGCGCCGCCGGTCGAGGTGGTGCTCGACGAGCCCACCGACCTCGTCGACGCGGTGTCCCTCACGTGGACCGCGAACGACGACAAGCTGTTCTTCGCCGTCGTGTACTGGGTCGAGGGCGGGCAGGGCGAAACCCTGCTGGCGGAACGCAACCGCGCCAAGAAGGTGTCGGTGGAGGCGGGCCGCAAGTACTGCTTCCTGGTCCGCGGCACCAAGGGGGACCGGGTGGTCGAGAGCCGCCCCAAAGGCGTACGAGGTGCGGTCTGCCGCAGGTGAGGAGAGCGGAGTGAACCCGGAACTGCAGTACGCGGGCGGGCTGTTGCTGCCCAGGGGGCACGACAGCCTGTCGCGCGGCGTCCCGCGCGCGGTCGCGGGCGCGATCCACGTCCTGGCCATCGGCGGCGGGTACGCCGTCGGCCCGCGCGAGAGCCGGACCGTCTACTTCGGGCGCAACCGCCCGGACGTGCACGTCTGCCTCGGCGAGGACGACCGGCAGGTCAGCCGCAGGCAGGGCGAGCTGGTCCACCGCCGGGGGCGCTGGTGGCTGCGCAACACCGGGCGCAGGCCCATCCGGCTGCCCCGCGCGCAGTGGCTGTTCGCCGACGAGGAGGCGGTGCCGCTGGCCGAGGGCTACACCCCGGTGCACGTGCCGGGCTCGCGCGAGCGCGAGCACCTGCTGGAGGTGTTCGTGACCGGTCCCGACGGCGACCAGCCCCGCTCCCGGCACGAGGACGTCACCGACCCGCCCCTGCCGTACCCGCTCAGCGCCGACGAGCGCCTGATCCTGGTCGTGCTCGGGTGGCACTACCTGCTCCACGAGCCGAACCCCAAGCCGCTCACGTGGAAGGAGGCCGCCCTGCGCCTGGCGCAGCTCCAGCCGCACGTGGGCTGGACGGCGAAGAAGGTCGAGCACCGGGTCTGCGTCGTGCGCGACCGCCTGTCCGCCCGCGGCGTGCCCTGCCTGACCCGCGAGGAGGTGGGCGAGCCGGTCGGCAACGCCCTCAACGACAACCTGCTGCGGGAACTGGTGCGCTCGACCACCCTGACACCCCGCGACCTGTCCATCGCGGACTGAGGTCGCGGGGTGCGCGCGTGCGGTGGGGTGCTCAGCCGATGACGAACGGCAGCCGCGCGGCCAACCCGCCCAGCTCGGCGCGCTCCGCGTCGGTGGCCCGCCGCCGCCCGGTGCCGACCAGCAGCGCGTCCCGGTCGGAGAACGACGCGGGGAACGCGGTGCCGGCGATCTGCTCCAGCACCGCGCGGGACCGCGCGAGGCCCTCGGCGGGCGGCGGCGCGGCGTCGGCGAGGTGCGCGGTCAGGTCGAGGTGGTGCAGCGTCCACTCCAGGACGTACGCGGAGAGGAAGTCGCCCGCGGTGAGGACGACGTCGCGCGTGCCGACGCGGCCGGCGGGGTCGGCGAGCCGCGCGGCGCGGCCGGCGGCCTGCCCGACGTCGTCGAGGTGGAACTTCAGCAGGCCGGGGTCGCCGTAGGCGGCGGCCAGCCGGACGGTCAGCGCGTCCAGCGGGTCGTCGCCGGTCGGCGGCGTGTCGGTCACCTGCCAGTAGGTGACCGCGTCGCGGGTGGGCTCGGCGTCGGTGGGCGTGGCCAGGGTGATCAGGACGTCCTGCGCGTCGATGACCAGGTGGCACACCAGGTCCCGCACCAACCAGCCGGTGCAGCCGGACGGCTGCGCGAAGTCCTCGTCCGACAGGTCGGCGACCGCCGCCAGCAGTACCGTCCAGGAAAGCGAGAAGAGATCCACGGTTGCACTGTATTGATTGCCGCTGTGTTGGATTGCCGCGACTCCGTCGCGGCGGGCGAGGCCGCCTGGAAGTCGGGCCATCGCGCCTGATTTCCCGCTGTGTTGGATGGCCGCTGCTCCGCAGACGGCGGGCGAGGCCGCCATCAAGTCGGGCCATCGCGCCTCATTTCCCGCCGATCGAAGAGCGTGATCGGCGGGAAATGAGGCGCGACACCCCGACGCGGCCTCGCGGTGCGGGAGCGGTATGGGTGTGAAGTGCGTGCGAACTGGTCGGCTGGTGTTCACCCTGCCGGGGAAGGGAGAGCGCGGGGGGAGGGATCGAGGGGAGGGGTGGGGCGGCTGCGGCTCATCGCGTTGCAGCCGCCCCGGTGGGGGTGTCAGGGGTTCTGCGGGTCAGCAGGGGCCCTGGTCTTCCCACACCGCCCACGAGCCCGGCTCGCCGGGTTCCGCGCCGGCCGAGTACCAGGTGGACTTCCACTTGTGGCCGTTGTGGGAGACCACGTCGTTCGGCACGTAGGAGGTCGACGCGCTCCACGCCTCGACACCGTCGCAGCCGCCGGGACCCCCGCCGCCCGTGACGGTCAGGCTGTAGGTCGCGCTGTGCGTCGCCGCGCCCGTGCCGACCACGGTGATCGAGTAGGTGCCGTTCGCGGTCGAGTCGGCGACCGAGACCGTCACCGCGGACGCCGAGCCGGACCGCACGGTGGCCGGGTTGAACGACAGGGTGACCCCGCTGGGCGCGCCGGTCGCCGTCAGCGCCACGTCCTGCGCCGAGCCGGACGTGGTCGCGGTGTTGACGGTGAACGTGCCCGAGCCGCCGACGGCGACCGAGCCTGAAGCCGGGCTCAGCGACAGCGAGAAGTCGTCACCGCCGCCACCGGTGACGGTGAGGTTGTACGTCGCCGTCTTGGCCACCGAACCGGTGCCCTTCACGGTGATCGGGTAGGTGCCGTTGGCCACCGACGACCCGACCGACACGGTCGCGGTCGACGCCGAGCCGGACTGGACGGTCGCGGGGCTGAACGAGACCGACACCCCGTTGGGCTGGCCGGTCGCGGTCAGCGCGACGCTCTGCGCCGAGCCGGACGTGGTCGCGGTGTCGACGGTGAACGTGCCCGAGCCGCCGCCCGCCACCGAGCCCGAGGACGGGCTCAGCGACAGCGAGAAGTCGTTGACCGGCGCGTCGGTGACGGCCTGCTTCCAGATGGTGTAGGCGACGCCGTCCGCCGCCCGGTCCAGCGCGGTCGGGTTGACGTTGCTCGTCGTGTCGCACGAGCTGTGGTAGCACGAGTCGTACGCCGCGCCCGCCGTGCCGCCCCACTTCGCCGCCTGGGCGTTGGTCTTGCGGTACGACGCGCCGGTGGCGTAACCGGAGGACGGGATGCCCGCCCGCTGGAAGGAGGCGTCGTCCGAGCGGTTCGCGCCCTCGGTGTTCTCCTCCGGGGACAGGCCCAGCGAGTTCCAGTACTCCTTCAGCGGCGCGGCCGCCGCGGTGTTGATGTTGTTGATGAAGTAGCCCGCGTTGCGGGAGCCCACCATGTCGAAGTTGTAGTACGCCTTGATGGCCGACCGCTGGGTCGAGGACAGCTGGCCGACGTAGAACCTCGAACCGTTCAGGCCCTGCTCCTCGTCGGTCCACCAGGCGAACCGGACGTGCTTGGCCATCGTCGGCTTCCGCGCCGCGAGCTGGAGCGCGTTCTCCAGCAGGGTGGCCGAACCCGTGGCGTTGTCGTTGATGCCGGGTCCCGCCGAGACGCCGTCGAGGTGCGCGCCGAACATGATGGTCTGGTTGGCGTCGCCGCCCGGCCAGTCCGCGATCAGGTTGTTCGACACGTAGGTGCAGGAGGTGCACCGCTGCTCGGCGACGGTGTAGCCGGCGGCCTGGAGCTTGGCCTTCACGTAGGCGACCGACTGCGTGTACCCGCTGCTGCCCGCGCGGCGGTGGCCGCCGCCGCTGCTCGCGAACGACTGGAACTGCGCCAGGTGGCCCTGCACGGCCGCCACGTCGATGTTGGGCGGCGCGAGCGACGTCACGGTCGCCGTGCCACCCGGCTGCTCCTGGTCCGCCAGGGCCGGGGTCGCGGCCGTGGTCACCCAGGCGAGGGCCGTCATGGCGACCACCGCACCCAGGATTCTGCGTTTCATCCGAATACTCCTCACAAGGCAGGGAAAGCCCGGCCCACCCCGCAGGAAGGGCGGCCTCGTCACCGGGGCGCGGCCGAACCAAGGAAGCGTCGCACCGCGCGGGTCCTGCCAGGTAGGGCTTGCGGTAGGTACCGGTGAGCGCCGTTCACCGCGACACTGTCGGGTTGCGCGGTGATCGTCTGCCTCGGGACATTCGGACTAACAGGGCATACCGGGCGGCACGTGGTCGTGGTGGCCCGGCGGCTCACACCAGTTCGACCGCCACCGGCACCGCCCTCGCCAGCGTGTGGCCGACGGGGGAGGAGCCGATCACCTTGGCGTGCAACGCCTCGATCTCCTCGCGCGGCGCGGTCGAGTCGATGCGCACCCGCGCGGTGATCGAGTCGAACCCCGCGTGCCCCTCCGCGAGGCCCAGGAAGACCCGCAGGTCGACGTCGCCCTTGAGGTCGATGGTGAGCCCGTCGATCGCGATGCCCGCGACGGTGGCGTTCGCGGCGTACCCCACGGCCAGGCAGTTGCCGAGCGCGCCGAGCAGCTGCTCGACCGGGTTCGCGGCGCTGTCGCCGCCGCCGAGCGCGGTCGGCTCGTCCGAGGGCGTCGGCGCGAAACCGCGGACCCGCGCCTCGGACCGGAACCCGCCCCGCCACCGGACGTGCGCCGCCCACGTGGTCCTCGCCTTGGCCTCGTCGGCCTGGACGGCGGCGACCAGCGCGCCAACGGCCTGGATGTCGACGTCGTTCAGCCGGGTTTCGACGGTCATCGCGGTTCTCCTCGGGTCGGGGAAGGGGCACGCGCAGTGTGGGGCCCGCGCCGGGCCCGCCGACAGCACCCGCCACGCCCTGGGACGGCGGCCGGGTCGCGGGAATAACCCGAGCCGTCCGGGATGTGGACGGCGACCGTCCCAGCGCGTGGACACCCGGCCGCGCCGCCCGAGCACGCCGTCACCGGGAACGCGCGGCGGCTCGCGGCCCGGCCGAAACCCGCTCGCCCCCGCCCCGCCGCGACGGCACCATGCGCGGTCATGACCTTGGCCCACTACCTCGACGTGGTCCGGCGCGCCCGACCCGGCCACGACCTCGGCGACGCGACCCTGCACCGAGGCCAGTCCCACGACGTGCTGCTCACGGCGGACCGCGTGTTCCGGTTCCCGAGGACGGCGTCCGCCGCCGCCGCGCTGCCCCGGCGGGCCGCCCTGGCGGCCGCGGTGGCGGCGCTCGACCTCGGCGTGCGGGTGCCGGTGCCGTCGGCCGACGTCGACCTCGCCGCGCCGGTCGGCGAGCGCTTCCTGGAGCTGGACCGGGTGCCCGGCGCGCCGCTGGACCGGGTGGGCGCCGCGCGGGTCGATGGCGTGGCGGCCGGGTTCGCCCGCCTGCTGCGGGTCATGGCGGACCGGCGGCCGGCCGACGTGCCCACCGCCGACCCGCACCGCTGGGCGGAGTTCGCCGACGGCGTCCACAGTGGACTGTTCCCGCTGATGGCCGCCGCCGGCCGGGAGCGCGCCGAGCGCGAGCTGGCGGCCGTGCTCGCCCTCGACCACGTCGCCACCGGCCTGGTGCACGGCGACCTCGGCGGCGAGAACGTGCTGTGGGACGAGGCGGACCCGCCCCGGCTGGTCGGCGTGGTCGACTGGGACGGCGCGGTCGTCGGCGACCCGGCCGAGGACCTCGCCGCCGTCGGGGCGAGCTACGGCCCCGCC
This sequence comes from Saccharothrix australiensis, assembly GCF_003634935.1. NCBI lineage: Bacteria > Bacillati > Actinomycetota > Actinomycetes > Pseudonocardiales > Pseudonocardiaceae > Saccharothrix > Saccharothrix australiensis. The sequence goes on along the minus strand of NZ_RBXO01000001.1, from coordinate 5,194,602 downwards.
CTGCTGGACCGGGTGATCGGGCTGCTCGGCCTCGACCGGGCGGTGGTCGGGCCACGGATCAGGGCGTACCAGGGCACGTTCGCCCTCCAGCAGGCCCTGGCCGGCGCGCTCGACGGTGACGACGCGGAACGGGACGACGGCCTGGCCGGCTACCGCTGACCCCGGCTGCCGCTGTCCCCCCGGTGGCGGCGGGCGCGCTCACCGGGCGGCGTTGCGCCAGACCACGACCTCGGTGCTCGGCAGGCGCTCGGAGAACCGACCCGACGGCGAGGCCGCCCGCAGCAGCCGCCCGAGGTCCGCCTCGAACCCGCCGCGCCGCGCGCCGAACAGGTGCGGCGCGGAGGAGGAGTTCGAGTACACCCACGCCACGACGTCGTCGCAGGTCCGCTCCACGACCTGCCCACCGGGCAGCACGTGCCGGCGCGGCCCCGAGAACCCCGCCCGCCGGTACACCTCGGACTCGCCGGCGGGCGTACCGTGCGGCAGCACGCCGCGCCCGGCCCGCCGCACCGGCCCCAGGTAGCGGGCGACCAGCTCGCCGATCCCCGCGTAGGGCACGGCCGGGTGCGGGAGCCCGTCGACGCTCCGCCGTTCCGCCTTGAGGTCCGAGACGTGCACCAGCGCCCCGTCCGGGCACAGCATGTCCCTGACGGTGGCCGCCACCACGTCGCGCTCCATCCAGTGGAACGACTGGCCGAACGTCGCGACCGTGAACGTGCCGAGCCCCGCCGGCAGGTCTTCGGCACGGGTGCGCACCCACCGCGCCCGTCCCGCCACACCCGCGGCCAGGCGCTCGGCCTCGGCGATCATCCCACCGTCCGGGTCCACCCCGACCACCTCGCCGAACAGGTGCGCCAGTTCCAGCGCGAGGACACCGGGCCCGCAGCCCACGTCGAGCAACCGCCCCCGACCGTCAAGCCCCAACTCCCGAGCGAGCAACCCGGAAAGCCCCGGCGCATACGGCAGCCGCCCCCGCCGGTAATAAGGCGCGGCCCCGGCGAACAACGTGTCGTCCCACTCCCACCCCACCGGCACCCCACCACCCTCCCACAAACAACCCACCCACCCCCGTTCCCACTCCCGCTCCTTGCTCGCTACCGCTCGCGCCCAGTCCCGCGAGGCCGCGTCGGTGGTTCGCGGCGCGGGTTCCGACGATCACGCTTTTCGATCGGCGGAATCCGCCCCGCGAGCCGCCGACTCAATGGCGGCCGAGCCGCCCGACGAAGGAGGGCAAATCCAACACAGCCGCGTCGGTGGTTCGCGGCGCGGGTTCCGACGATCACGCTTTTCGATCGGGGGAATCCGCCCCGCGAGCCGCCGACTCAATGGCGGCCGAGCCGCCCGACGAAGGAGGGCAAATCCAACACAGCCGCGCGCAGTGGTAGGAAGGCCCGGTGAGCAACGTCGAAGAGGGCCTCCGGGTGGCGCAGGACGAGGTCGTCACCCTCGCCAGCGAGCTGATCAGGATCGACACGACCAACACCGGCGACCCGGAGACGCTGGTCGGGGAGCGCGCCGCCGCCGAGTGGGTGGCCGAGCGGCTGTCCGAGGTCGGGTACGAGACCACCTACGTCGAGTCCGGTGCGAAGGGCCGTGGCAACGTCGTCGCCCGCCTGGCCGGGGCCGACCCCTCGCGCGGCGCGCTGCTGGTGCACGGGCACCTGGACGTGGTGCCCGCCGACGCGTCCGAGTGGTCGGTGCACCCGTTCTCCGGCGCGGTGCAGGACGGCTACGTGTGGGGGCGCGGCGCGGTCGACATGAAGGACATGGTCGCGATGACGCTGGCCGTGGCGCGTCGCTTCAAGCGCGACGGCGTGGTGCCGCCGCGCGACCTGGTGTTCGCGTTCCTCGCCGACGAGGAGGCGGGCGGCGTGTACGGGGCCAAGTGGCTCGTGGACCACCGGCCCGAGCTGTTCGAGGGCGTCACCGAGGCGATCAGCGAGGTCGGCGGGTTCTCCATCACGCTGAAGGACGACGTGCGCGCCTACCTGGTGGAGACGGCGGAGAAGGGCATCCGCTGGCTGAAGCTGCGGGTGCGCGGCACCGCCGGGCACGGGTCGATGATCCACCACGACAACGCGGTGGCGAAGCTGGCCGCGGCGGTGACCAAGCTGGGGCAGCACCGGTTCCCGGTCGTGCTCACGCCGTCGGTGCGGGAGTTCCTGGCCGGTGTCTCGGAGATCACCGGGCTGGAGTTCCCGGAGGACGACATCGAGGGCGCGATCGGCAAGCTGGGCGCGCTGTCGCGGATGATCGGCGCGACCATCCGGGACACCGCGAACCCGACCATGCTGACCGCCGGCTACAAGGCGAACGTCATCCCGTCGGTCGCCGAGGCGACCGTGGACTGCCGCATCCTGCCCGGCCGGGAGGAGGCGTTCGACCGGGAGTTGGCGGAGCTGCTCGGGCCGGACGTGGAACGCGAGTGGCTGGGGCTGCCGCCGGTGGAGACGACGTTCGACGGCGCGCTGGTGGACGCGATGACGGCGTCGATCACGGCCGAGGACCCCGGCGCGCGGGTGCTGCCCTACATGCTGTCCGGTGGGACGGACGCCAAGTCGTTCCAGCAGCTGGGCATCCGGAACTTCGGGTTCGCGCCGCTGAAGTTGCCCGCCGACCTGGACTTCTCCGGGCTTTTCCACGGGGTGGACGAGCGGGTGCCGGTGGACGCGCTCCAGTTCGGCGTCCGGGTGCTGGACCGGTTCCTGCGGAGCGCCTGATCTGCTGTGTTGGATTGCCGCGACTTCGTCGCGGCGGGCTCGGCCGCCCTTTAGTCGGGCCATCGCGCCTCATTTCCCGCCGATCCAAAAGCGTGATCGGCGGGAAATGAGGCGCGACAACCCGACGCGGCCTCGCGGGGTGCGTGTGGAAGGGAGAGCAGGGAGAGGGGAGGGCGGCAAGAGGGGAGTGGGGGGCGGCACCGTGACGTCTTGTCTGCCTGGTCGTTGGAGCGGGTGGGGGTTGACGACGGGAGGCGTGTGTGGCGACCGAGCGGGTGCGGCTGGAGGACGGCACCGAGTTGAACGTTCGGGTCGGTGGCGCGTCGGATGCCGGGGTTACCGTGGTGCTCGCGCACGGCTACGCGCTGGACCACCGCAGTTGGCACCGGGTGGTGGCGGAGCTGCCGGCGTCCGTGCGGGTCATCAGCTACGACCACCGGGGGCACGGCGGGTCCGACCCGGCCACGCCCGGCACCGCGTCCATCGAGCGGCTGGGTGACGACCTCGGCGAGCTGGTCGAACGGCTCGTGCCGGAGGGGCGGGTGGTGGTCGCCGGCCACTCGATGGGCGGCATGGCGGCGATGGCGATGGCGGAGCGGCGGCCCCGGCTCTACCGGCAGCGGGTGGCGGGCGTGGTGTTCGTGTCGACCGCCGTCACCGGGCCGGCCGAGCTGTCGCTCGCGTGGCCCAAGGCGGTGGGCAAGCTGGTCCGGGAGCTGGAGCGGGCGTTCGGGCCGCTCGTGCGGACCATCCGGGCGAGGATCGAGCCGGCCAAGACCGCCGGCCTGCGGTGGTGGCTGTTCGGGGACGAGCCGCGCCCGGAGGACGTCGAGCTGACCGCCGAGATGGTGCGGGCGCACTGGCCGGACACGGTCGCGCTGTTCCGGCCCGCCGTCGACCGGTACGACCGGGAGGCCGCGCTGACCGTGGCCGGTGAGCGGCCGGTGGTCGCGATCGTCGGCGACGAGGACCGGCTGTGCCCGGAGTCCGACGCGCGGGCGCTGGCCGGCGCGGTCGGCGGGGAGGCCGTGGTGGTCGCCGACGCCGGGCACATGCTGCCGCTGGAGAGCCCCGCCGAGGTGGCGGCGCAGATAGCGAAGCTGTGCTGAACCCGCCCTCCTCCGTCGGGCGCGCCCGGCCCGCGCGTCACCCCCGGCCTTCCGGCCCGGACGTCGGCGCGGGCCGCTGGAACAGCACGTAGAGGTAGACCAGGGCGGGCACGAGCACGAGCGCGCCCACGGCCAGGGCGATGAGCAGCGCGAGCAGGGTGGACCGGCCCGTCGCGGCCTCCTCCACGGTGAGCTCCGGCAGCAGCACGTACGGGTACTGGCCCACCGCCCACCCGACGAGGATCGCCGCGACGGCGACCGCGGAGGCGATCCGCGCCGCCGCGTAGCGGCGGGCCAGCAGCAGGCCGAGCGCGGTCAGCCCGGCCGCCACCGACAGCAGCACCACCGGCAGCCCGCGCCCGGTCAGCCCGTCGAACAGCAGGGGCGCGTCGGCGCGCAGCACGGCGATGCCCGCCAGCCCCACCGCGCCGGTCACGGCGGCGGTCACCAGCGCCCGGCGGCGGAACGCCTCGGCCAGGTCGTGCTCGCCGTCGCGGCGGGCGTCGCCGCACAGGAACACCGCCGCCAGGTAGGCGCACACCAGCACGGCGAGCGCGCCGCCGAGGAACGAGGTCGGGTTCACCCAACCGCGCACCACGTCGCCGCCCGCGATGCCCGGCGGCACGCGGCCGGAGGCGACCCCGCCGACGACCGCCCCGAAGAAGAACGGCGTGAGCAGCGACGACAGCGCGAACGCCGCCCCGAAGAAGCGGCGCATCCCCGGCGTGCCGACGCTCTTGCGGTAGGCGAACGCCGCGCCGCGCGCGATGATCCCGAACGCGGCGAGCGTCAGCGGGAGGTACAGGGTGGTCACGGCGGCGGCGAACGCGCCGGAGAACCCCGTCCACAGCACCACCAGCACGAAGATCAACCAGACGTGGTTCGCCTCCCACACCGGGCCGATCGAGCGCTCCACCCGGTCCCGCGTCCGCCGCCCGCGCTCGGTGCCGCCGGCCAGCAGGTCCCACACGCCGCCGCCGAAGTCCGCGCCGCCGAACAGCGCGTAGGCCACCAGGCCGACGAACGCGGCGCCCAGCACCGCCTCCGCGAGCGTCATCGCGACACACCGCCCTCCTGCGGCGCGAGCGTGTCGCGCCCGCGCGCCAGCCGGCGCAGCACGACGACGGTGAACGCGGTCAGCACCGCGTACACCGCCAGCACCGCCACCAGGCCCCAGCCCAGGCCGGGCGCGGGGCTCACCGCGTCGGCCGTGCGCATGAGCCCGTAGACGATCCACGGCTGCCTGCCGACCTCGGTGGTGACCCACCCGGCCTCCATCGCCACGACCGCGCCCACGCCCGAGACGGCCACGGCCCGCAGGAACCAGTCGGTGCCCGGCAGCCGCCGCCGACGCCACCACACGAGCCCGAACCAGGCGGCGAGCAGCAACAGCGCCGTGCCGATGCCGACCATCGCGTTGTAGGCCAGGTGCACGACGTTGACCGGCGGCCGTTCGTCGGCGGGCACCTCCTCCAGCCCCGGCACCACACCGTCCGGGTCGTGGTGGATCAGCAGCGACAGCCCGTAGGGGATCTCCAGCGCGTAGTGCAGCGCGTCGTCGCGGTAGACGCCGCCGAACGACAGCCCCGCGCCCGCCGTGGTCTCGTACTGGCCCTCCATCGCGGCCAGCTTCGCCGGCTGGTTGTCCGCTACCGCGTTGGCGATCCAGTCGCCCACCCCGATCTGCACCGGGGTGGCGATCGCGGCGACGGTGAGCGGGATGAGCAGGCCGAGCCGGTGATGCCGGTCGCGCCGGCCGCGCAGCATCCCGACCGCGTAGACCGAGGCGATCAGGAAACCGGTCACCATGAACGCCGCCAGCCACATGTGGACGAACTGCGGCCACGTCGAGGGCCCGAACATCGCGGCCCACGGCCGGGCGTCGACCACGTCGCCGTCGGCGTCGAGCGCGAACCCGGTGGGGTTGTTCATCCAGGCGTTGGCGGAGACGACGAAGAACGCGCCCGCGATGCCGGCCGCCACCATCGGCAGTGCGCTGAGCATGTGCGCACGCGGCGAGAGCCGGTTCCAGCCGAACAGGTACACGCCCACGAAGATGGCCTCGACGAAGAACGCGAAGCCCTCCAGCACGAACGGGAAGCCGAACACCTGGCCGAACCGGTCCATCAGGCCGGGCCACAGGATGCCCATCTCGAACGACAGCAGCGTCCCCGACACCGCGCCGGCGGCGAACAGCACGCCCATCGCCTTGGCCCAGGTGTGGGCCAACCCGGTGAGCACGGGATCGCCCCGGCGGTGCCCGCGCCACTCGGTGAACACCACGATCGCCGGGAACGCGATGCCGAAGCAGGCGAAGACGATGTGCCAGCCCAGAGACAACGCCATCTGCGTGCGGGCCGGGAACAGGTTCCCCGAGGTCTCCGCCAGCACGAGCCCCAACGCGGCCACATGAACCCCCTTCACCTCGCGTGCCCGGGCGTACCCCGCGGTGTGTACCCGTGCCAGGAGATACCAACCGGTCCGCCGCACCACCGCCACTCGGAGCACGTCCCGCGCGCCCGCCGGCGGGGCCGGTTCACCGGGTCGGGGCAGCCTCGCGCACGGGACCGCCGAGCCGGGCGGCGCTCGGAAGAGGCCACGTTCGGCGGTGAGGGTGATCGGGTTCGTCGACCGGAATGGCCGAGGTGGGTCGCGGCCGGCCGGGTGCTTCGCCCCCCGCCGCGCTCGCGCCGCGGGTCGGGGAGACCGGCGGGGGACGGGTGGACGACCGAGGGGGTCGGGCGCCGGCCCCCTCCGGCTCGCGGGTCCGCCTGCCCACCGACGGCGACCAGCGGTTCCACGCCTTCGCGTGCACCAGCCGCGACGGCTCGAACCGGGCGCTCGTCGTGCTGAACCACCAGGCGACGCCGCAGCGGGTCACGGTCGACCTCACCGGGTCGGGCATCGCGGCGCAGACGCCGGTCGACCTGCTCGGCGGTGGTCCGGCGACGCCCATCACCGGCTCGTCGCACGCGGTGTCGCTGCCCGCTCGCGGGTTCGCGGTGCTGGGGCTGTCGGACGCCGGCCGAGCCGGGCCCGTCGACGTGCCGGCTCAGGAGCCGGTGCCGGTGTCAGTGCCGGTGTCAGCGCCGGTGCCGGGGTCGGTGTCGGTGGGCGTCGGTCGGTCCAGGGCGTCGAGTTGTCGTTGGACGCGGGCGGCGTCGTCGTGGCGGCCTTGTTGCCGGTAGAGGGTGAGGGCTTCGGTCCAGGCGGTGCGGGCCTGGTGGTGTTGGCCGAGGGCGGTGTGGGGGTGGCCGAGGTGGTCGAGCATGTCGGCGGCCAGGTCGGTGCTGCCGAGGTCGCGGTAGAGGGCGAGGGCTTGCTGGTAGTGCTCGACGGCCTGGTGGTGGTGGCCGGTGTGGTGGTCGATGTAGCCGAGGCTGTCCAGGACGTTGGCCTCGGCTTCGGGGAAGTGGTGTCGGCGCAGGAGGGTGAGGGCCTGGCGGCAGTGGTCGCGGGCGGTGTCGTGGTCGCCGAGGCGGGCGGCGAACCAGCCGACGGAGTTGAGGGCGTTGGCGTGCCAGACGGGTTCGTCGACGGTGCGGAACAGTTCCAGGGCGCGGGTGCTGTGGTGCAGTGCCTGCCGGAAGTCCTGTTGGTGTTCCCAGATCAGGGCGATGGCCTGGTGGGTGTGGGCCTGCTGGGTGATGTCGTGGTGCTCCTCGGTGAGGCGCAGCGCGCGGTGCAGGTGGTCGATGGCGTGGTCGTACCGGCCGAGCCGGGCGTGGGCGCGGCCGAGGTTGCGGTGGGCGTAGAGGATGCGGTTGGTGGCGTCGGGCAGGTGCGGCGCGGAGTCCAGCGCGGTCTGCCAGACGGCGAGTTCGTCGTGGCGGTGTCCGCGTCCGACGTGGTAGCCGCTGGTGGTCCAGGCCAGGTGCCAGACGGTGGGGTGCCAGTCGTGGGCGGCGGCGGTGCGCTGGGCGGCGAGCAGGTGGGGGTGCTCGGCGGCGAACCACGCCAGGGCGGCGGCGGTGTCGGGCACCGGGTGGGGTTGGACGCCGGGCACGGGCGGGTCCAGCGGGATGGGGGTGCGGAAGGGGCGCAGGACGTCGTCGGCGGTGTCGGCGGTGTGGGTGTAGAAGTCGAGCACGCGGCGTAGGGCGTGGTCGCGTTCGGTGGGGTCGAGGTGGTGGCTGGTGGTGGTGGCGTAGGCGCGGATGAGGTCGTGCATGGTGTAGCGGTCGTGGGGGTCGTGGTCGAGCAGTGAGGCGTCGGTGAGGGTGCGTAGCAGGCGTCGGGTGTGGGTGGGTGGTTGTCCGATGAGGCTGGCGGCGGCGGGTAGGGCGATGTCGGGTCCGGGTGCGATGGCGAGCAGGGCGAAGGCGTGTTGTTGGGCGGGGGTCAGGGCGTGGTGGGACCAGGACAGGACGGTGGGCAGGCTGCCGGTGGGTTCGTCGTCGTCGAGGGCGGCCAGGCCCGGTTCCCGGAGTTCGGTGACGATCTGTGTCAGGGGTAGGTGGGGTTCGGCCTGGGCGCGTCCGGCGATCAGGCTCAGGGCCAGGGGGAAGCCGCGGCAGTAGGTGAGCAGGTCGGTGACGGCGTGGGGTTCGGCGTCGACGCGGTGGGTGCCGAGGCGTTGGACCAGCAGGGCGTGGGCCTCGTGGTCGGTGAGGGGGTCCAGGTGCAGGTGGTGGGCGCCGTGGCGGCTGATCAGCGTGGTCAGCCGGCGGCGGCTGGTGACCACGACGGTGCAGGACGCGCCGCCGGGCAGCAGCGGGGCGATCTGGTCACTGGTCGCCGCGTTGTCCAGGACCACCAGCATCCGTTTGTCGGCCAGGAGGCTGCGGTAGAGGGCGGTCTGTGCCTGTGGGTCGGCGGGGATGCGGCCGGGGTCGACGTCCAGTGCGTCGAGGAATCCGCGTACGGCGACGGTGGGGTCGACGGGGAGGCTGTCGGGGCTGAAGCCGCGCAGGTCGATGAACAACTGCCCGTCGGGGAAGCGATGCAGGTTGTGGTGGGCCCAGTGCAGGGCGAGCCAGGTCTTGCCGATGCCGCCCGCGCCGGCGAGGGCGGAGATGACGACGGTGCCGCCGTGCCGGGTGGCTTCGGTGAGGGTGTCGGTCAGGTTCGCCAGTTCGGTGGCGCGGCCGACGAAGTACGGCGGGGCCGGCGGCAACTGCCGCGGGACGGGGGCCGGTGACCGCGGTGCCGCGGTGGTCGGGTCCGGTCTGGTGGTCGGGTCCGGTGGGGCGGCGAGGCCGGGGTCGGCGGTGAGGATGCGGTGGTGCAGCTCGCGCAGGTCGGGGCCGGGGTCGGTGCCCAGCTCCTCGACCAGCCGCCTGCGCACCAGGTCGTAGTGCGCCAACGCCTCGGCCTGACGACCCGACCGGTACAACGCGGTCAGGTACTGACCGGCCACCCGCTCGTCCCACGGCCGCTCCCGCACCCGCGCGGCCAGCACCGGCAGCGCCTGGCCGTGCCGACCCACCCGCAACAACACGTCCACGTGGTCGGACTCCGCCGCCGCCCGCTCGTCACCCAGTCGCGCCCGCCACCGCACGGCCCACGGCGTGTCCAGCCCCGCCACCGGCTCACCCCGCCACAACCCCAACGCCTGCTCCCACAACCCCACCGCCCGCTCCGCGTCGTCGGCGGCACGGGCCCGTGCGACCAGGTCGGCGAAGCGGTGGGCGTCCACCGCCGACGCCTCCACCCCGCACACGTACCCCCCGCCCTCCCGCGCGATCACCACCCCCACCGGCCCCAACACCCGCCGCAACTGCGAGATGTAGGTGTGCAACGACGGCGGCACCCGCCCGACCCCCTCACCCCACACCCGCCGCGCCACCACCTCCGGCCGCACCGGCCGACCCGGCTCCGCCACCAACACCGCCAACACGTGCCGCTGCCGAGGCGACCCCACCCCCACCACCGCACCGTCGACCACGACCTCCACCGGACCCAGCAGACGGATCTCCACGCCACACCCCTGGCACTCGACACCACCGGCGGCGACCCGTCGACCGCATGGAGTACCGGTACGGGCACAGCGAGTCGCAGATCGCAGCATGACGATACGCCTTCGGAGGAGGAGGGCGCCGAGGTCGCCTCGCGGTGTCCCGGCGGTGCGGGCGGCGTCGCACCACCGCGCGAAGTCCTTTGTGGACGACTGTCGTGTCACGGCCTTTATGTCCACAGTGGACGAACGTGTGACCCCTGACCGAACGAACAGCGGCGATCCGGGCAGCGCCTGCCGCCGGGTGACCGACGGGTGGCGCGGCGTTCGCCGTGGTGCGATGTGGATCACACATCCCGCCGCCCCCGGCCCGATCCGCCGCGGATCACCCCGTGCCAAGGTCGAGGTGATCGCGATTTCGACTCTTCGGACGGGGGACATCCGTGTCAGGTCGAAGACTTCCCTCCTCGCTCGCCGCAGCCGCCCTGGTGGCGGGGGTGGTCGTCCCGAGCGGGGCGTCCGCCGCAGTCGCGGGGGCGTCGTCGCCCGCGCCGGCCACCACCAGGGTCACCCTGATCACCGGTGACCGGGTGGACGTGCGCGTGGGCGGCGGCGCGGGGCCGGACTTCCAGGTGCTGCCCGCGCCGCGCGACGGCCGCCCGGTCGGGTTCCGGACCCACCGCGCGGGCGATCGGGTGCGGATCGTGCCCGACGACGTCGCCCACCTGGTGCCCGACGTGCTGGACCCGGCCCTGTTCGACGTCACCGGCCTGGTCGAGATGGGCTACGACGACACCCGCGCCGACAGCCTCCCGCTGATCGTCGGGCACCCGGGCGGCATCCGGCCCGAGGCGGTCGACCCGGCGCTGCGCGCGACGCGCGAGCTGCCCGCCATCGGGGCGAGCGCGGTGCGGCTGCCGAAGTCGGAGGCCGCCGGGGTCGGCGCGCGGCTCGCCGGCGGCGTCGGCGCGACCACCGCCGACGGCAGGCGCTCGGCCCTGCCGGGCGTGACGTCGATCCGGCTGGACCGCAAGGTCCGGGCGAGCGAGCTGGACTGGAACCTCACCAGGGTCGGCGCGCCGGGCGCGTGGTCGGCCGGCCTCACCGGCGCGGGCACCACGGTGGCCGTGGTGGACAGCGGGGTCGACGCCGGGCACCCCGACCTCGCCGGCAAGGTGACCAGCGAGGACTTCACCGGCAGCGGGACGACGGCCGACCAGGCCGGGCACGGCACGCACGTCGCGTCGATCGTGGCGGGCACCGGCGCGGCGGCGGGCGGCGCGCGCAAGGGCGTGGCGTTCGACGCGCGGCTGCTCTCGGCGAAGGTGCTCGACGCGAACGGCGAGGGCCAGGCGTCCTGGGTCATCGCGGGCCTGGAGTGGGCGACCGCGCGCGGCGCGAAGGTCGTCAACGTGAGCCTGGGCGGCCGGGCGACCGAGGGGCCGGACCCGCTCCGCGACGCGGTCGACCGGCTGTCCGCCACCTCCGGCGCGCTGTTCGTGGTCGCCGCGGGCAACCGGGGCTGGGGCCAGTACACGATCGACTCGCCCGGCGTCGCCGAGTCGGCCCTCACCGTCGGCGCGACGACCCGCACGGACGCGATCGCCTGGTTCTCCTCCAGGGGACCCGCGATCGGGCGGTCCGGGTTGAAGCCCGACCTGGTCGCGCCCGGCGAGGAGATCACCGCGGCGCGCGCCGAGGGCACCGGCGGCGAGCCGGGGCCGTACACCACGATGCAGGGCACCTCCCAGGCCACGCCGCACGTCGCCGGCGCCGCCGCGCTGCTCGCGCAGCAGCACCCGGAGTGGAGCGCACAGCAGCTCAAGGGCGCGCTCGTCGGCACGGCCACCCCGCTGCCGAACGCCGGGCTGACGGCGTTCGACCAGGGCGCGGGCAGCCTGGACCTGGCCGGTGCGACGACCACGCCCCTGGTCGCCGAGCCGAGCACGCTCGACTTCGGCCTGTGGAAGTACCCGCAGACCGGGCCCCTGACCCGCACCGTGACCCTGCGCAACCACGGCGCCGCGCCGCACGTGGTCGACCTGACCGCGTCGCTGCGCGCGCTGCCCGCCGCCACGCCCGCACCGGCCGGGATGCTCACCGTCTCGCCCGGCACGGTCACCGTGCCCGCCGGCGGCACCGCCACCGCGACCGTCACCCTCGACCCCGCGCCGGGCGGACCCGGTCAGTACGACGGCGTGCTGTCGGTGACCCCGCAGGGCGCGCGAAGCCCCCTGGTGCGGCTGCCGGTGGGCCTGGAGAAGGAAGCGGAGAGCTACGACCTCAAGGTCGGCGTGGTCGACCGCAACGGCGCGCCCTGGGCGGGCGGCGCCGTGGACGTGTACCCGATCACCGACGGCCTCAGCCGGCACTACACGGTCCGCCTCGACGAGCACGGCCGCGGCAGCACCCGGATCCCGCCGGGGCCCTACCAGGTCTCCGCGCAGATCCGCACGCCCGGCAGTGGCACGGAGCCGGAATCGCTGACGGCGGCGGGCAACCCGCAGGTCGACGTCACCGCCGACACGTCGGTCGACATCGACGCGCGGCTCGCCGTGGCGGCCACCGCGGGCGTCGACGGGGCCTCGACCCGCGTCGCGCAGCAGGACCTGTACTACTCCCGCGTCGCGCCGAACAACAACATCCTGCTGTACTCCCTGTTCCGGGGCGATCCGCAGGGGGGCGACCCCGACGTGGCCGGCCGGTTGTTCGTGCAGCCGTCGAAACCGGTCACCGCGGGCCGCTTCGTCCTCACGTCGCGGTGGCGGCTGCTGGCCGACGGCCTCGCCGGCCGGCCGAACCTCTACGACCTGGTGTTCACCGACGACCGGGTGCCGGACCGGCCGCACCACCAGCTGACCCCGGCCGACGCCGCGCGGCTGTCGCAGCAGACCATCACCTACCGCGCGCTCGGCAAGGCGGGCCGGACGTACGACACCCGCGCCTTCGACAGCGACGTGGTCCCGTCCGCCTTCCACACCGGCCACGAACTGCAACTGCCGGCACGCCGCGTGGAAGCGGTCACGGCCGGCCCGAACGTGCGCTGGACGCACTGCGTCACCGCGCACGAGCCGCCGGTCGCGTACCTGTGCACGCCGGCGACGGTCCACCAGCCCGGCGAGCGGATCGCGGTGAACCGGCTGATGCCGTTGCGGCACATCCCGTACTTCGGGCGCACCGCGGACCTGCTCCAGCTCGAATCGCGGTACGGCGACGGCGCGGGCGTCGGCCGCCTCGACGGGTCGCCGGTCGCGCAGGCGCACCTGAAGCTGTACCGGGACGGCCGGCTCGTCGGCGAGGTCCCGGACTTCACCGGCTTCCTCCCGGCGGAGCAGGGCACCACCCGGTACACCCTCGACGCGTTCGTCCGGCTCGACCCGGCGTCCTACCCGACGTCCCACACCGCCGCCAGTCGCTGGACGTTCACCTCGTCCGAGCCGGGCCCCGACGGCGGCACCAGCCAGCCCGACGCCCTGGTGCTGGACTACCAGCCGCAGCTGGAGGCGGACGGCAAGGCGGTCGCGGGCCGGCCGCTGACCTTCGACATCCGCCCGACGCTGCTCCAGTCGCGCGGGACGCCGGCGTTGCGCGAGTTCGCCTTCGAGGTGTCCGCGGACGACGGGGCCACCTGGCGGCGGCTGCCGACGACCGCCGTCGGCGCGGTGCAGCGCGCCACGGTGCCGGGTGCGTCGCTGCACGCCAACGGTGCGCTGTCGGTCCGGGCGGTGGCCGCGGACGCGGCCGGCAACCGGATCGAGCAGACGATGACGAGGCTGTTCGCCGTGCGCTGACCGGGAGTGCCACGGGGACGGGCGGGCGGTCGGGCACGACCGCCCGCCCGTTCGCCGTTCCCGGCGGGTCCCGGTCGCCGCCGTCGGGTCGCCGTCGAGCCGGGGTGCGGGTCAGGCGGTCAGGGCCGGGCCCTTGAACACCTCGCGGGTGTGCCAGGCGACGTGCGCCGCGGCGGGCACCGGGGTACCGGGGCGCGGGCGCAGCGGTCGGTCGTGCAGGTCGTAGACGGAGCGCCCGGTGGTGGTGCGGCTGGTGAACCGCGCCGACACCGCGATCCGCAGGTCGTCGCCGAGGCCGAGGACGCCGCGGTCGAACAGCTTGTGGTGCAGGGAGCACAGCGCCAGGCCGTTGTCCGGGTCGTCGGGTCCGCCGAAGGTGAACCAGCGCACGTGCGCGGCCTCGACGCCGACGGTGGCCGCGCCGAGCTGCCCGTCGAAGCCGCAGAAGGCGCACTGCCGGTCCCACGCCTCCAGGACGGTGGCTGGCCAGGACCCGCTGCGGCGTCGCCGGACCGCGGTCCCGCCGTGCGACCCGAGGACCGCGTCGGGGTCCAGGCCGACGGCGGCCAGCACGTCGGGCGCGACGGTCGGCGGGAACTCGGACTCGACGAGGCGTCGGGCCGCGGCGGCGGCGATCCCCGCGTCGCGCAGGGCGTCCTCGACCGGCGGCGCCAACCGGCCGACGACCCCGTGCGCCGCGAGCGGCTGCACGCGGTCCATCGGCACGTCGTGGTCGAGCACCCAGATGCCGTCCGACCGCAGCCGGGTGAACGGGTAGGCCGCGCTCTGCGCGGGCTGCGTGGCGGAGGGCGGGCCGAAGTCCCGGATCAGCTCGGCCAGCTTCCCGGCCATCGACCAGGGGACCTCGCTGGTCCCGGTGGTCGTCAACCGCCCCAGCGCCAGCAGGACCAGCAGGGGCTTGTGCGGTGACCGCCTGCCCTGCCACCGGTGCTGCCGCAACGAGGACAGCCGGCTCAGCACCTCCTCCTCGGACATCGACCGGTCGACCACGCCACGCATCATGACCGACGTCCCGCCGCCGGCGACAGGGGTGCCGTCCGCTCCGCCCGGAATCGTGACCGGGACCGCACTATTCGTGGGGCCTCGTCGGCCACACGGCGGGCGCGGCCGGCTCGGAAGGTCGAACCACCGAACCCGCCACGCCGTCGATCCCTGGTAAGCGGCGGGGCCCGCAGTAGGGTTCGGCGTGGTTCTCCGGAGGTGGATCACCGGACGCTTCGCCGTTCGACGCGGGAGGGTGTCTTGGGACGATCGCGTACCCGTCGGGAATCCGGCGCGTGGCGCCGGGGCGACGCCACCCGGTGCGGTGTCGGCCACCTGCCCCGCGCCCCTGGCACCCCGCGCGCGGTGACCAGGTGACGCGCGACGTCACGAGGGGCCGTGGCGGCGTCGAGTTCGTGGCGGGGCGGGGCCACCGGCACCTGGTCGGGGACGGCGTCCCGCTCCGGAGCGGCTGCCCCGTCACCGCCCGCGCCGCACCCGACGGCGGGCGCGAGTGGCTGGTGTCCGGCTACCCGGAGGCCCGGAACTTCCTGCGGGACAACAGGTTCAGCCGAGCGCTCCTCGTCGCTGACCAGCACCCGCGCGGTCCCGCGACCCGGATGTCGGTCACCGACCTCGACCCGCCGTCGCACACCCGGTTCCGCGCCCTGATCGGCGGCGCCTTCTCCGCGCGGCGCACCGCGCGGCTGCGGGACCACGTCGAGCGCGCCGCCGAGGACGCGCTGGACGGGCTGATCGCCGCCGCGCCCACCGCGGACCTGCTCGCGGAGTTCTGCGCGCCGCTGACCTTCGCCGCACAGGCCGAACTGCTCGGCGTGCCACCGGCCCGCCGCACCGCCATCCGCGAGCGGGCCACCGCGCGGCTCGGCGGGCCCGGCTCCTCGCGCGTCGAGGTCTACCGGGGCGAACTGCTGCTGCACCAGGAGGTGTCGACCATGCTGGCCGACGCCGCCGACCCGCCGACCGGGCTGATCGCCGAGCTGGTCTCCGCGCGCCGGGACCGGGGACTGCTCGGCGCGACCGAGCTGACCGGCCTGGCGGCCTCGCTGTTCTTCGACGGGCACGCCCTGGCGGCGGCGCAGATCGCCAACGCCGTGCTGTGCGTGGTGTCCCGACCGGGCCTGCTCGCCGCGCTGGGCCGCGAGCCGGACCTCCTGGCCACCGCGGTCGAGGAGGCGCTGCGCTACAGCCCCTCGGTGAACTTCAGCATGACGAGGGTCGCCACCGCGGCGGTCCGCCTCGCCGACGCCCGGATCGAGCCCGGTGACCGCGTCACCGCGGTGCTGCCGGCGGTCAACCGCGACGACCGGGCGTTTGCGCGCCCGGCGCTGTTCGACCCCGGCTCCCGCGGCGCGCGACACCTGTCCTTCGGCCACGGCGCGCACCACTGCCTCGGCGCGCACCTGGCCCGCGTGGAGGTCCGAGCGGCCCTGCGGGCGCTGGCCCGCCGCGCACCTCGGCTGTCGCTCGCCGGCGCGGAACGGGACCTGGCGTGGACCGTGACACCGACCATGCGCACGCTCACCGCGCTCCCGGTCCGCTGGAACACCCCGCCGCGCTGAGGGCGGAGCGCCGGCCCGCTCCGAGGCGCCCGCGGCGTTGCCCGGTCGGCACTCGGGGTGACTTCCCCTCACCCGCTCAGCCGTGCGGCACTCGGCGTGGTGACCGCTCGGCGGCCCTGCGACCGGCCGACGGTGACCGCGTGCCCGCCCGTGTGGTCGCGCGCTGCCCGACCGCCTGAACTCGGCGGACGACCGTTGACTCCGGTCGTCGCCAAGTGCGACCGTGGGGCCACGGAAACAATTGGCAGACGACAATTCCGAAAGCCGGTTCGTGTTGTGCGGCAGCGGTGACGGATCGCTTACCGGGTCCCGCCGGCGGTACGCCGCGCACCGCGGGGCGAACCGCTTCCGCGACACGGGCTGATTGTCCCGCCGGCCGCGATCCGTTGGTCGCGGTGTGGACGCGCGAACAATCACGAGCGGTCGGCCGGTGATGAGGCAGGCCCGTTGTCGCGGCGGTGATCACCTCGGTGCGGATCGGTCGTGCCGATCGATGGAGATGATGATGGAGAAGGCCCTTCGCGGTCCGGTGGTCGCGTTCGTGTCCGTGCTGGCACTGCTGGGTGCGGCCGATGCCGCGACCGCCGCGGGGATCCCGTCGCGGACCGCGACCGGTGAGAGTCGGGCCATGCACTCGACCGGACCCGAAGAGGCCGCACCGGCCGGGTGGGCCCCGGCCGGTGTTTTCACGAAGAGGAGCACCTGCAAGAAGATCGGGAAATGGTACGTGCAGCAGGGAAAGGCAACGGATTACACGTGCGTCACCATCCCCATGAAGAAGAGGAGGGTTACGCTGCTCTGGATCAAGCTGCCCTGAGTCGCGCTCGACCGGGCGGCTGTCCGGGGCTGGCCGGGGTGGTTCGCGGACCTCTCCCGGTAGTCCGGGAATCGCCGTCGTGACGATTCCGCCGGGCTGTCGGGGAGGTCGTCCGGCCGTCCGGGCCGCTGCTCGACCCGACCGGCGCGCGGCGCGGCGTGCCGCAGCGTCGGTGCGCTGTGCCCTCCCGGCCGGCTTCGGGTCGATCGGGTGACCTCTTCTCATCGCGCCCCACTGCACCGGGCGGAGTGCCGGAAGGCCGGTCAGCGCGAGGTCGCCGACCTCTGCCGGGAGACGGGTGACACCCGGGGCGGGAACCGCGCGCCGGCCGGGCCGGGCAACGCCCACCGCCTGCTCGGGGACCGGGACGCCGCGCGGGCCCACCTCGACCGGGCACTGGCGACCGGGCACTGTCCCTGGGCCGGGAGGTCGGTGACGGCTGGGGTGGGAGCCTGGCCCCCTGTGCTGCCGGATGCCCTGCTTTTGCGGGTATTCATACCAATGGATACACCCGACCGAGTGGTTGAGGCCGGGTGGGGCAGGACGAAAAGGGCAGAACGGACGCCGATGACGGCGAGTCGCACCGGGCCGCCCTAGGGTCGCCGCCATGCCCGAGCCCGAGCGGGACGTCCGCGCGACCGCCTGCCGAAAACTCACGGCGGGGACGGCTTCCGACAACTCCGCGCCGGTGCGGCCACATCCGACCCGATCGATGGTCCCGGTCGCGGCGGCCGTCCTCGTGTTCCTGGTCGCCGGCGCGCTCTACCTGTGGTGGCACGGGGTGTGGGCCAGGACGGGGGCGGATCTCGGCGACTTCAAGGTGTACGTGGCCGCCGGGCAGGCCGTGCTGGACGCCGACCCGTTGTACGAGCAGGGGAAAGCCCACCTGCCGACCATCGCGGGCACCCTGAAGTACCCGCCGTTCTCCGCCGTCGTGTTCGTGCCGTTGGCGTGGTTGCCGACCCAGGCGCTCCCGGTGTTCGCGCTGGGCGCCAACGTCGTGTTGCTGCTGGTGGTGATCTGGCTCGGCCTGCGGATGACGGGCAGGCGACGCGACCGCACGACGGTGGCGATGGCGTTCCTGCTCGGCGCGCTGTGCCTGGCGATGCAGCCGGTGGAGTGGAACCTGTTGTGGGGCAACGTCAACCTGGTGCTGATGGCGTTGGTGGTGGTGGACACCGCGCTGCCGGAGCGGAGCCGGTGGAAGGGCGTGCCGACCGGCGTGGCGGCCGGGATCAAGCTCCTCCCGCTGATCTTCATCGCGCACCTGGTGCTGACCGGGCGGTGGCGGGCGGCGGGGACGTCCGCCGTCGCGTTCCTGGTCACGGTCGGCCTCGGTTTCCTGGTGCTGCCGGGGGAGTCCGCGTACTTCTGGGGCGCCGGCGTCACCGATCCCGACCGCGTCACCGGCAGCGGTTCGGCGGACGCGCCGGAGAACCAGTCGATCCGGGGCGTCGTCGCGCGGCTGCTGGGCGACCCCGACCTCGCCGCCGCGCGCTGGGTCCCGGTCGCGGCCGTGGTCGGGATCGCGGGCCTGCTGCTGGCCCGTCGCGCGTCGCGGCGCGGTGAGGACTACCTGGCGACCGCCCTCGTGGGTGCGACGATGGTGCTGGTGGCCCCGGTCGCCTGGTCCCACTACTGGGTCTGGTTCGTGCCGTTCTTCGTGCTCGGCGTCCAGTGGGCGGCGGCCTCGGGCCGGTGGTGGCCGTGGGTGCCGGTGGTCGCCGGCTACCTGTCGGTGCTGGCGTGGCCGGGTGGGCGCAACTGGGACATGCCGTTCCCGGGGCTGATCTTCCTGCCGTCCCACCCCGCCGACGGGCCGGTCGCGTTCGCGCTGCAGAACGTTGAGGTCGTGTTGGGACTGGTGTGTTTGGTCGTGTTCGATCGGCCCGACCCCGGGCGGGCTCGGCCGCCGTTCAGCCGGCGGCTCGCGGCGCGGCTCCGCGGGACTGAGCGCGTAGGGGGAGTGAAGGGGAGCCGGGGGGAGTGAGTGAGGGGAACGGGTTACGGGTGTGGCTTCTCGTGGCTCAGGAGGTTGTGCTCGCGGATGTCGGGTAGGGACAGGGTTTTGTAGCCGACCTCGTCGAAGAGGACGGTTACGCGGTCTTCCTCGGTCGACATGATCACGCCTGCGCCCCAGTGGGGGTGGTGCACGGTGCTGTCGACGGGGAACTCGTCGGTGCCCGGGGAACGGCGTCGTGCGGTGCCGGCGTCGCAGGTGTCGCAGTTGCCGCACGGATCGGGCAGTTGCTCGCCGAAGTAGCCCAGCAGCTCCTGCCGGCGGCACCCGGTCGTCTCCGCGTAGCGGCGCACCATCCCGATGCGCGAGCGGACCAGTTCCTGCTGGGCCTCCGCCGCGTCCACGGCCTGCTCGACCGCCTGCTCGGGCGTGCGGCCCGGCGCGGTGTCGATGCGGCCGGACGCGTCGGTGGTGACGGCGCCGACCTCCTCCAGCAGGTTGACCGCCCTGGTGCGGCGGGCCGGGGACGCCTCGACCTCGTCCGCGAGTTCGGCCGGGCGACGGGGCCGGTCCTGCCGGTCGAGCGCGGTGGCCACCTCGCGCAGGGTGTCCTCGGGCGCGCGGCGCGCGGTGAGGAACTTCTGGAGGTCCAGGTCCTCGGGGCGGTAGAACAGGGTGGCGTCGGCGGGTTCGCCGTCGCGCCCGGCCCGGCCGATCTGCTGGTAGTAGGAGTCCAGCGAGTCCGGTACGGAGGCGTGCAGGACGAACCGCACGTCGGGCTTGTCGATGCCCATGCCGAACGCCGAGGTGGCCACGACCACGTCGACCTCGTCGGCGAGGAAGTCCCGGTGCACGCGCTCGCGGTCGGCGGCGCTCATGCCGGCGTGGTAGGCCGCCACCCGCGCTCCGACGCCGGCCAGTTCGCCCGCGTAGCGCTCGGCGTCCTTGCGGCTGGCCACGTAGACCAGGCCGCGGCGCGTGGCGGGGTCGGCGGTCCGGGCGCGGACGGCGGCGGTGACCGCGGCCCGCTTGCCGGCGTCGTCGGTGGACCGCTCCACGGCCAGGCGCAGGTTGGGCCGGTCGAAGCTCGCGACCACCTCGCGGTGGTCGCGCAGGCCCAGCCGGGTGGCGATGTCGCGGCGCACCGGCGGCGCGGCGGTGGCCGTCAGCGCGACCACGCGCGGGTGCCCGAGCCGGTCGACCACCCGCCCGAGCCGCAGGTAGTCCGGCCGGAAGTCGTGGCCCCACGCCGAGACGCAGTGGGCCTCGTCCACCACGAACAGCGACACCCCGATGGCGGCCAGCGCGTCGACCCGGTCGTCGTCCGCGAGCTGCTCCGGCGACAGGAAGACGTACTCGGCGGAACCCCGGCGCACGGCGTCCCAGGCGTCCCGGCGCTCGTCGTCGCGCTGGGTCGAGTTCACCACCACGGCGTCCGGCGCGCGACTGTCCCCGATGCCCTCCACCTGGTCGTTCTGCAGGGCGATGAGCGGGGAGACCACCACCGTCGGCCCGTCCAGCAGCAGCGCGGGCACCTGGTAGATGGCGGACTTGCCCGCACCGGTCGGCAGCACGGCCAGCACGTCGTGCCCGGCCATCACCTGCTCCATCGCTTCGAGCTGCTCGTCGCGCAGGTGCGACCAGCCGAACTTGTCCGCGGCGAGCCGCCGCAACTCGTCACCGGAACCCGACGAAGTCGTCATCGCCGAGGCATACCACCGCGCACCCGCGGGAAACGCGGCCGGCCCGCACCGATCCGGGCATCGCGCTCCACCCGACCGCGTGCGCCGGGGGTTCGGCCCTCCGACGCGTCGGTCGGCACGCCGCCGCCGTCGATATGGCGGTGCGCTCCGGCGGGTCCCTTGCCATACTCCGCAAGTGCGAGCGGAGTGGGAAGCGGTTCGCGACGGCATTCCCACCGCCGCCGCGGGCAACCTCGCCGTGGAGGAACTCGGTGCGCTGTTCTCCCGGCAGGTCGGGCGGTTGATCCCGCACGACGGGTACATGCTGACCGGGCTGGACCCGGTCAGCGGGGCCGGGTGCTTCTACGCCAAGGAACACGGCTACAGCGCCGCGACCGCCCACCGCGTCGGCGTGGGCGAACTGCTGGGCGTGGACCCGTTCCTGCTGGACGCGGCACCGGGCGGGCTGTGCGTGATCGACGCCGCCGGCGGCCCCCTCGGCGGCCCACCGCCGGATCCGGCCGTGGGCGACCGGCAGACCGCGCTGCGCGAGGTGATGGCCGCCGAGGGCGTCGGCGTCGAGATGACCATCGTCCTGGCCGACGGCGGTCGGGTCTGGGGCACCCTCATCGTCGTGCGGGAGCGGGGGCGCAGGTCGTTCTCCGCGGAGGAGCGGCGTCGCGCGGAACGCCTCCGCCGGGTGCTGGCCGCCGGCGTCCGGCGGTTCGTGGCCGACCGGCCGCTGCGGCCCAGCAGCCACGCGGCGCCACCCGGCGTGTTCGTCGTCGGAGCCGACGGGGCGGTGCTCAGGGCGACGCCCTCCGCGGGGGACTGGCTCGCCCAACTGCTGCCCCACGCCACGCGGACGCCCGGCGAGCACCGGGGAGCGGCCTGGCACCTGGCCGCGTTGTCGCACCACCGGGCCACCGAGACCGTCTGCCGGGTGCCCACCCCGTCGGGGTTCGTCGAGCTGCGCGCGCAGCCGCTGTCGGGCGGCGCGGTCGCCGAGGTGGCGGTGACCGCGCAGCCCGCCTCCGGCCGGGTGCTGCTGTCGGCGGCGGGCGCGTGGCACGGCCTCACCCGGCGGGAGGTCATGGTGCTGGAGCAGGCCCTGGAAGGCATGCCCGCCAAGCAGATCGCGCGCCGACTGGCGCTGTCCGTGCACACCGTCCGCCAGCACCTCGACGTGGTCTACCGCAAGACGGGCGTCAACAGCCGCGAGGAACTCTCCGCCGCCCTGCTCCGCGGCGGGTGGTGACGGGCCGTCCGGCCGTTGTCGGTGTCCCCGCGGGTGCCGGCCCGGCCCGTCGAGGCCCCTCGCCCGACGGACCGGTCGTCCCCGGCTACCCCACGTAGTGCAGGCAGAACGGCAACGGCTCACCCCACTGCACGTTGATCCGCACCTTGACCAAGCGCTCGACGACGGTCACGTTCTCGACGGTCATCCGCGCGTCACCGAGCCCTTCGCCGTGGAGGAATCCCTCACTGATCGACACCGCCACCGGCTGACTCGCCGACACCGGGGCCCCGTTGAAGTCGATCGTGTTCACCCCGCGCGCGGGCGGGTGGCAGATGGTCGTGGCGAACCGCTCCGCTCGCGGCTGCGCCGCGGCCACCGAGGCGAGCGTCGCACCACCGACCCCCACCGCGACCAACGCCGCCACCACACGTGTCGAGACCTTCATCGAACTCCCCCTCGTAGCTGCCGACATGACCCCACCGTGCCGCCTCGCCCCGGCCTCCCGACATCCCGAGATGTGGGGATGGACACGGTGGTCGGGGAACCGCGCGATGCCCGGCCGCGGTCGGGTTCCCGCGGTCGCACCCCGGAGCGGGGGTCAGTCCGGGTTGACGAGCACCGGTTCCTTCCGCGCGGACAGGGGTTTGGGGCGGTAGGTCGCCTCCGCCTCGTAGCGCAGGCGTTCGGCCGCCAGGAAGCAGCGGTTCAGGCCGGTGCGGACGTCGAGCGCGTTGATGCCGGTCTTGAGCACGTAGAACAGGCCGATGTTGACCAGCGCCACCGAGAGCGCGTACACGTACGTGTCCTTCAGCGTCTTGTTGATGATCAGGTACGCGAAGATCCACACCGTGGTGCTGTACAGCGTGACCGTCGGTCCCCACTGGCGGAACGCGTCGAGGCCGATGATCTTCTGGTGCTCCGGCGGCACGGTGCTGAGCCTGGCCTCCCTCGCCAGCGCCAGGTACCGGCTCGCGAACGCCGCGCACAGCAGGTTGGAGAACACCACGCCGGTGTAGCCGATGGCCGTCCCGAGCGGCCAGTGGTCGACGTCGACCAGGTTCACCCAGAGGATCAACCACGACGCCCACGGCGCCATGAGGCGGATCGCGACCTCCGTCGCGACCCGCAGCAGCGACCCCGGCAGCGCGGACGAGCCGGCGACCAGCGTGGTGAGGCCACCGAGGATGTTCTGGTAGTAGCGGACCGACGCCAGGGCGAAGCTCAAGCCGATGATGCGCGCCGGGAGGTTCTCCCACACGTGCTCCTTGCCCAGCCGGTAATCCGGCGCGCGCAGGTCGTCGACGAGCGGGATGACGTCGGGTGGCACGTCCCAGGGGCGCAGGAGGAGCTGCACCGGCGGCCCGAGGACGTCGATGCCGAGGTCGCGCAGGAACCACAGGACGCAGACCGTGGCGCTGACGAAGTAGCTCAGCGACGACACCACCGAGAAGAACAGCAGCCACCGCGCGTGCATCGACCGCCGCGCGTCGCCCAGCACGCCCTGCTGCTTGCGCATGCGGTAGATGCGCCGTCGCCGCTTGGGTTCGCGGGACACGGGGAACAGCGTCCGCACGGTCTCGACCACGGTGTGCCGGTCGTAGGGGATGGCGAGCGGGCGCAGCTCGGGGTCGTTCACCAGCGCCGCCTGGGTGACGTCCAGTTCCTGCTCCAGCACCTGCCGCAGGTAGTGGTAGACGTCGGTGTCGTCGATCGGGACCGGGAAGACCAGCAGCCTGCGGTCGGGCCGCACGTCGATCAGGTCCTCGACGACCCGCGCGATCAGCGGCGCCTGGCCGTAGAAGCGGTCCGGGATGGTGTCGTCGCGGTTCTCGCCGACGTCGCCGAGCGCGATCAGGATACGGCCCAGCGAGTACAGGTCGGCCTTCGGCACGTCCTCCGAGTTGGCGCGCACCTCGGGCGCGACGTAGACGCTCTGCGCCGCGTGCGAGCCCGCGAGCGCGCCGCTGTAGAGGTAGTTGCGACCGAAGTCCACGAAGGTCAGGTCGTACTCCCGGCCGTCGCGGTCGGGTACGCGGCGGTGCACGATGATGTTGGTCGGCGACAGGTCCTCGTGGCGCTTGCCGCACCGGTGCAGCTCGGCCAGCGCGGCCAGCAGCGGCAGCCCCACCCGGCGGATCAGGTCCAGCCGGACGTTCCCGGCCGGTGAGGGCCGCCGTCGCCGGAACCGGCCGGCCGCAGGCAGGGCGGCCTCCCGCTTGAGCGCGTCGATCTCCTCCGCGAGGGTGCGGCCCTCCGCGAAGTCCATGAGGATCCAGTTGTCCGTGCTCGCCCAGACGCGGACCATGTGGCCGACCAGCCGCCCGTTGGCGTCGAGCGAGTTGTGCTCGGCCTCGTAGGAACGGGTCTTCGCCGCGATCACCGGGATGTCGGCGTACGGGAAGAGCACGCACTTGAGCGCGAACTCGGTGTGCCGCGCGGTCACCTGCTCGGGTTTGCCGCGCAGCAGGAACGACGTCGTCCCGTGCCGGTGGAACTCGAACCGCGCGCGCCGCACGGTCGCCCACTCGCCGACGACGTGGCGCTCGGCGGTGCGGGCGGGCGAGTACAGCTCGACCAGGGCCCGCCGCACCGAGGCGTCCCGCACCAGGGCGTGGCACAGGTTCGGGCAGTCGTGGTCCTCGCGCGCCGCGTCGCCGTCGGACGGCTCCATCGTGATCAGCGTGATCAGCAGGACCGACAGGTACCCGAACACCTCGGACTCGCGCCGCTGGTGACCGCCCTCGCGACCGGTCTTGAAGCCGCGGCACCAACTCGTCAGCGCCGCGATGGCGGCCGTGCGCTCGACGCCCGCCTCCAGTTGGAACGACAGCCTGTCGAGCGGGATGCGCGCCAGGACCTGCCGCCACGAGGCGCCGTTGCCGCACAGCTCGTGGATCGCGCGCAGGGCTTCGGCCTCCGACTCCCGCCGGCCCAGCCGGAGGGCGTGCCGCAGCACGTGGCGCAGGACCTCGGCGTCCGCGGTCCCGACGCCGGTCACGAAGGCCCTTCCGCGTCGGGCCTCGGCGGGTACACCGTCATCCGGGGCACGACGACGACGTCCCTGCCTTCGAGCACCTGGTGCACCAGCCGGTACGCCGACCGCGCGCCGTCGATGAGCTTGCCCCGGTCGACCTCGTGGCGCTTGATCTCGGGTGTGCCGGGCAGCGGCGCGAGGTCGAGGACCGCGGGCTCGCCGGGGTGGCGGCGGCTGCGGGCGAGGTGCGGCCGGTCCTTGAGGCGGTAGTCCTCCATCGACTTGAGGAACCCCGTGCCCAGGCCGGGGCGCACGCGCTCCAGGTGCCGGGCGACGAGGCGGTTGATCAGCGGCGTGCCGGAGTGGGACGGCGCGATCGGCCGGGTGCTCAACGACAGGACGTGGGTGCAGCCGTCCAGCACGGCCGCGCGGAAGGGGTGGAACCGCAGCACTCCGCCGTCGATCGCGCGCTGCCCCCGGAAGTCGGCGGTGCCCCGGATCGCCAGCGGTAACCACGTGCTCGCGCGCAACGCCGACCGCAGGTCTTCGGGCGAGTGGAACTCGTGCACGTCCAGCGTGCGCAGCCCGTCGACGTCGGTGACCATGACGTGCAGGCGCTGCGGCGCCGCGATGACGGCGGCGTAGTCCAGGGGTTTGCGGTGGGCCAGGACTTCCTCGAACACGTACTCCAGGTTCATCGGGCCCACGCCGCGCAGCACCCGCCGGAAGTCCAGGAACGTCCCGGTGGTCAGGTCGTCGAAGTAGATGGACAACGGGAACCAGGTCCGCCGCGTGATGAAGTACGCCCCGTTCACCGCGCCCGACGAGCACGTGTAGACGTCGTCGAAGCCGTCGGCGAACCCCAGGTCCTCCAGGGCGCTGAGCATCGCGCCGGAGACCACCCCGCGCAGACCGCCGCCCTCGACGGCGAGCCCGACCTTGAACCCGTCCGACCGGTTGCCGGGCTTGCTGCCGCTCGCCCGGCGGCGG
Organism: Saccharothrix australiensis; assembly: GCF_003634935.1. Lineage (NCBI taxonomy): Bacteria > Bacillati > Actinomycetota > Actinomycetes > Pseudonocardiales > Pseudonocardiaceae > Saccharothrix > Saccharothrix australiensis. Next base: position 5,168,838 of record NZ_RBXO01000001.1, on the reverse strand, counting down.
TTCAGCACGTCGCGCACCGGGTGGTCGGCCGACCAGTGCGCTTCGACCCGCGAGCTGCTCGGACACGAGTCGCGTCCGTCGGATAACACCGCGCGCGACCTGCGCACGCCACTCGGCCACGCCATGAGAGAACGCCTCCGGAAGAGCTGTCGACCCGCTCACCGTAGCCGATCACCGCACCGGCTTCGCGGGATCGGCGCAAGCTCGTACGCGATCCCCACAATTGCGGGTTGAAGCACCGAGGGGTGCTCGTGTCCGCCGGGCGTGGCCTGGCGGGAAGGCGCGTGATGGGTGGTCCGGCCGCACCCCGGCCGGCGGTCCCCTCGCGCGCCTCGTAGGGCCTCGCGTGCCGCCGGGGACGTCGTCAGCCGGCCTCGCCGTCGGTGTACGGGCCGTGGAAAAGGCTTTCCGGGTCGTACCGCTGCCGCAGCTCGTGCAGCCGCTTCCAGTTCTCGGGCTTGAAGGACCGCTCGTGGCGCTCCGGGTGGCGCACGATGTCGACCTCCGCGATGTAGTGACCGGTGGACACCTCGTGCAGGTCGTCGACCATCGTGCGGTGCCAGAGGTGGTTGGCCTCGTCCTGCGCCTCGTCGTCCCAGATCGCGTAGCTGAGGGTCAGCGTGCGGCCGGTCAGGGAGAACGCCGCGTCGGGGTGCCGCGAGGCGATGCCCCGCGGACCGGTCGAGAACCACGTCGTCGCGAACGACCGCCGCGAAGGCGCGCGCAGGTGGTGGTCCCGGCTGCGGCGCACGACCTCCGCCGGCGAGTCGGACCACGCCGTGTCGGCGAGGTACCGCAGCCCCTCGGGCCACGCGGCGAGGCTGGGTCGCAGCAGCGCGTCGATCGGCGTCGCCTGGTCGCGCTCGACCCGGAGGCAGTCGGCGAGCACCGGGCTCTCGTCGAGCACGGACATGACCGAGCGGGCCTCGTCCGGGGAGTCGACGAACGCCGTCGCGCCGAGCACGCACACGTACCCGTTGTCCGGCTCGGCCGCCGCCGCGAGGTCGGGCGGCGCCGGCTGCATGAAGAAGGAGACCTCCACCTGCTCCGGCAGCCTGTGCACCGCTTCCTCGAACCACGTGGCCAGGCCGTCCACATCGGACATCCGGTGGTAGTAGGTGTTCGAGGTGATCCGACGCGGCTCGGGGTACAGCCGCAGGCGGTATTCCGTGACGACGCCGAAGAACCCGGGGCCCGCGCCGCGGACCGCCCACAGCAGGTCGCGGTCGTCCTCCTCGCCGGCGACGACGACGGTCCCGGCCGCGGTGACGACGCGGGCGCTGGACACGCTGAAGCAGGCCGGCCGCCAGGCGTTGGTGTTCCAGCCGAGGCCGCCGTTGAGCAGGAAGCCGCTCATCGGGACGGTCGCGCAGTGCCCGACGGGGAAGGCGAGGCCCTCGGCGGAGAGCAGGCGGTCGAGGTCCTGGCTGCGCACGCCCGGCCCGACCGCGGCCGTGCGCGACCCCACGTCGACGGACACCGCCGTCAGCGCGGAGACGTCGAGCAGCAGGCCCCGGTCGCGCTGCGAGAAACCGACCCAGTTGTGCCCGCCGCCCCGGACGGCGACCTGAAGCCCGTTGGCACGGGCGAACCGGACGGCCTCGACCACGTCCGGCTCGTGCGCGGCCCGGACGACGACCTCGGGGCGGCGGGCCGTCTTCAGCCCGTTCCAGACGAGCGAGCGGCGGAGTTCCTCGTAGGAGGCGTCCTCCCGGTGGACGACCTCGCCCGAGACGCGCCGCCGGAGGTCCAGGATGTCCATGCTGTGCCCGCTCCCTGCGCCGATGTCCTCCGCGGGGTTCGCGCCCGCGTTCCCGGCTCCCGACCGTAGGTCCGCGGGCGGGTGGCGCGTAATCGCGTGACCGGGCCATCCCGCGCCCGCCGTGCGACTCCCGGCGACGGCGGGCAATCGCGTGATCGCGTGATGTCCGGGCCCACGGGAGGTGATTACCGTCGGCACGCCCGGTGGACGAACCGCGCCTGGAGCAAGGGAGTCGTGCATGAGCATCCCCGCCAAGAACCCGCCGCAGGCCCACTACCTGGCCGCCGACGAGGGGCCGAGCGTCTGGGCGTTCAGCGGCGACCAGTACACGATCAAGGCGGGCGCGGACGAGACCGGCGGCGCGATGGGCTTGATCGAGGTCGTCGTGCCGCCGCTGAGCGGCCCGCCGCTGCACACGCACCAGAACGAGGACGAGGCGTTCTACATCCTCGACGGCCGGTTCGAGGTGGTCGCGAACGACCGTGAGCTGACCGTCGAGCCGGGTGGCTTCATCTACCTGCCGAAGGGCACGTTCCACCGCTTCCGCAACATCGGCGAGGCGCACGGCAAGCTGCTCCTGCTGTTCGCCCCGGCGGGCTTCGAGCAGTACTTCCTGGACGTCGGCCTGCCGACCGCGGAGCACCCGACGCCGCCGCCCTCCGACCGGTACCCGGACGACGTGGCCAGGTCGGTGGCCCTCGGCCACGAGAAGTACGGGCTCCGCTACTACGAGACGTGACGGCGCGGTCAGGGCGTCGCGGCCGGCCGGACCATGCCGTCCCACGCCGCCATGGCCACGTCGACCACCTGCTGCAGCTCCGCGCTGGAAGCGCCGTCGCGCGCCTGGATGGACAGGCCGTGCAGCACGGTGGTGAAGAAGGCGCTGATGGCCGCGATGTCGGCGGTGGGCGGCACGTCGCCGTCCGCCACGCCTCGGCGCAGCCGGTCGGCCACCACCGAGATGGTGCTCCGGCGGTACTCGGCGAGGTACTCGCGGACCTCTTCGTTCCTCGTCTTCCCGGTGTTCGCGGCCAACACGATCATGCAGCCGCGCGGCGTGCCGGGATCGGTGTAGGCGACGAGGTTGTTGCGGAGCAGCGCCTCCATCGACCGCCGTGCGGTGGGCTCGGCCAGCGCCGACGCCGTGGCGTCGCTCTCGGTCGCGTCGTAGAGGGCCACCGCCTCGCGGAAGAGGGCTTCCTTCGACCCGAAGGCGGCGTAGAGGCTGGGCGAGTTGATGCCCATGCCCGCGGCCAGCTCGCTGATCGACGTGCCCTCGTAGCCCTGCTCCCAGAACAGGTTCATGGCCGCGCGCAGCGCTTCGGTCCGCTCGAACGCGCGCGGTCGTCCGCGTTTCGCCATCGGGCCATCCTTCTGTATCGACCAGTACATATTGGCCTTGACGGACCGGTCCTGTCCAGCTAGCTTTACTGTAGCGAACGATACAGAATATGCGGGCGGCTCGTGGCGGGCGGTCCGCCCGCGCCCGCGACCAGGGCGCGCCGGTGACCGCGGTGGACCGGTTCGGGTGACGCGTGGGAGGTCGGCCGGTGCGTGAGCACGACGTCCTGGACGAGGCACGAGCGAAGGCGAAGGCGATGACCGTGGCCTGGGTCATTCTGGTCGGTGCGGGGTTCCTGGAGATCATCTGGGCGATCTCGATGAAGCACTCGGAGGGCTTCACCCGCCTGTGGCCCACCGTCATCGGGCTGGTGACCGCCTGGACCAGCTTCATCCTGCTCACCTTCGCCCTCAAGAGCCTGCCGGTGGCCACCGCGTACGCGGTCTGGGCGGGTATCGGCGCGGTCGGCACCGCGGTCGTGGGCATCGTGCTGTTGGGCGAGGGGACCTCGCCGCTCCGGGTGCTGTTCCTCTCGCTCATCACGATCGGCATCGTCGGGCTCCACCTCATCGGCGGTTGACGACCGCCCTCCCGGCGCCGCGCATGGCGTGAACGCGGGATGTGCGGAACCGGTGCGCGCTGAATCCTGTCGACCTCTGCCCGTCACGTCGACCCGGAGGTCCGCCCGGATGAGCCCGTTGTCCCGCAGAACGATCCTGACCCGCGGCGCGCTGCTCGGCGGCGCGACGCTGGTCGCGCCCGCCGCGCGCCAGGGCGCGGCAGGCGGCCACCCGGACCCCTCGGCCGAACCCGCGCCCGAGGTCCTCCGGGGCGACCCGCGCCACGCCAGCCTGTCCAGGGGGCAGAACCAGCGCTGGGTGAGCAACCCGGAGCGGATCGCACTGCCCCGCTCGACGCGGCAGGTCGTCGACGCGGTGCAGGCCGCCGTCGCCGACGGCAAGCGCCTGGCGGTGCGCAGCGGCGGTCACTGCTACGAGGGCTTCGTGGACCACCCCGGCACCCAGGTGATCATCGACATGTCCGGGATGGCCGCGATCGAGTACGACCACCGGCACAACGCGGTGATGGTCGAGGTGGGCGCGACGCTCGGCGAGGTGTACGGGGCGCTCTACAAGCGCTGGGGCGTGACGCTGCCGGGCGGCTCCTGCCACCCGGTCGGCGTCGGCGGGCACGTCGCGGGCGCGGGCTACGGCCAGCTCAGCCGCCGCCACGGCGTGATCGTCGACCACCTGCACGCGGTCGAGGTCGTGGTCGTCGACGGGCACGGCCGGGCCCGCGCGGTGGTGGCCACCCGCGACGCCCACGACCCGAACCGCGACCTGTGGTGGGCGCACACCGGTGGCGGCGGCGGGAGCTTCGGCGTCGTCACCCGGTACTGGTTCCGCTCGCCGGACGCCGTCGGCGGCGACCCGGCACGGCTGCTGCCCGCGCCGCCGGCCGCGATGTGGACCCACCGGGTGCAGTGGCCGTGGGAGGGGATCACCGAGCAGCGGTTCGCCGCGCTGCTGCGCAACTACGGCGCGTGGCACGAGCGCAACAGCGACGCCGGCGGCCCGTGCGCCGGCCTGTTCGCCCGGCTGGAGCTGACCACCCGGCCCACCGGCCCGCTCTACCTGGTCGTCCAGGTCGACGCCGGCGCGCCCGACGCCGAGCGGCTCATGGACGACTTCGTCGCGGAGGTCGGCGCGGGCGTCGGCCCGCGCGAGACGACCGACCGCAGGCTGCTCCCGTGGCTCCAGTCGACGGGCTGGCCGGGGCTGTGGGTGAGCAACCCGACCGAGCGCGCCAAGCAGAAGTCCAGCTACCAGCGCAAGGGCTTCAGCGAGCACCAGATCGGCGCGTTCCACCGGTCGCTGAGCGAGACCGACCACCGGCACGTCGGGTTCGCCGTCTCCATCGCCTCGTACGGCGGGAAGGTCAACACCGTCGCGCCGGACGCCACGGCGCAGCCGCACCGCGACTCGGTGCTGAAGCTGCTGTGGGGCACGAGCTGGTCGGAGGCGGCGGACGACGAGCGCAACCTCCGCTGGCACCGCGAGTTCTACCGGGCGGTGCACGCGGACACCGGCGGTGTGCCGGTCCCGAACGACCGCACGGACGGGTGCTTCGTCAACTACGCCGACGTCGACCTCGGCGACCCGCGGTGGAACACCTCCGGCGTCCCCTGGAGCACCTTGTACTTCAAGGACAACTACCCGCGATTACAAGCGGTCAAGGCGCGGTGGGACCCTCGGGACGTGTTCCGCCACGCGCAGTCGATCCGCCTGCCCGCATGAGGGGCGCGGTGTCGGCGCGCTCAATCACGAGAACGCGGGATGAGCCGCCGGCGGGCGCCCGGCCATGCTGGAGCCGGCGTGGGGCGCCCACGGCGGAGGGGCGCGCGCGGCACGAGGAGGGGCGATGCCGGTGGTTGGCGGTCGGTTCGTCGACGGGAGCCGCGGCGGGTACCGCCGCGAACTGGACATAGCGGTGGTCGGCGCGGGCGTGCTGGGCCTCGCCACGACCGACGCCCTCGTCCGGCGCGGCGCGGACGTCACCTGCTTCGACGGGCGTCCACCGGGGAGCGGGCTCTCCGGCGGTCTCACCCGGACGTTCCGCAACCGCCACGACGACCCGCGGGTGGTGCGGCTCGCCGTCGCCGGCCGCGCCGGTTACCGCGAGTGGGAGCGGCGCCTCGGGCGCAGGCTGGTCGGTGACGAGGGCGCGGTGTACGCGGGGATGGGAGAGGCGGACACCGCGGGGCTGCGCGCCAACGGGGTCGCGCACCACTTCGCCGACGCCGCGCGCCACCGGGAGCTGTTCGGGGTGCTGGCGCCGGTCTCCGGCCGGCTGCTCGTCGACCCCGGCGGCGGCGCGATCCGCGCCCGCCGCGTGATCGACGCGCTCGCCGGCTGGGTCGGCGACCGCGTCGTCCCGGCGGACGTCCACAGCGTCACGGTGCCGTCCGGCGGCGGGGTGGAGATCCAGACCACCGAGGCGATCTACCGGGCGAGGCACGTCGTGCTCTGCGCGGGTACCGCGGTGCCGCGGCTCGCGTCCGGGGCCGGGTTCGAGATCCCGCTGCGGCAGGCCCTGCACGCGCGACCGCACTTCCGCGTCCGGGAGGAGTGCCGCGGCGGGCCGCTGCCCTGCTGGGTCGACCGGTCCGGCGAGTTCGGCGAGTGGGTGTACGGCTCGCCCATCGGGTCCACGGGGAGCTACGTGCTCGGCCTGATCGGCCCGGACGTCGACGTGCCCTTCGACGCGCGCGGCGCGCTGCCGCCGGGGTCCACGATGGACACCCGGGTCGAGCGGCTGCGGTCGTACGCGCGGAAGGCGATGCCCGGCCTGGCCCCGGAGCCGGTCGGCATCCGGGTCTGCGTGATGACCAAGCTGCCCGTCGGCAGCGACGGGTTCCGGGTCTGGCACGCGCCCGGCGTCAGCGCGGTCGCGGGGCACAACCTGTTCAAGCTCGCGCCCGTGCTGGGCGAGCTGCTGGCCGACACGGCGCAGTCCGACGAGCTGCCCGCGACCCTGCGGGAGATCGGCGACGCGGCGATGGGGGTGGCGTGACGTGGCCGACCGCATCGGACCGGTCGCCGTGCTCGGGGCCACGGGCGCCGTCGGCTCCGCGCTGCTGGTCGACCTGGCCGCCCGCGGGGTGCGGCCGTTGGCCGTGGTGCGCCCCGGGTCGGGCGGCCCGTCGCGCGACGTCGCCGACGTGGTCGAAGGCGATCTGACGCGACCGGAGAGCCTGCTGCCCGCGCTCACCGGCGCCCGGACGCTGCTCCTGCTGACGCCGCTGCACCCGGCGCAGGACTCCTTGCAGCGCGCGATCGTCGAGGTGGCGAAGGAGGCGGGCGTCGAACGCGTGGTGAAGGTGTCCGCGCTCGGCGCGGACCCCGCCGCGCGGTGCTCGATCCACCGCCAGCACGGGCTGGTCGAGGAGGCGCTGGCGGAGTCGGGTCTGCGCCACACCTTGGTGCGGCCCAACGGGTTCGCGCAGAACCTGCGGCAGTGGCTGCCGGGCATCACCGCCCGCGGCGCCATCGCGCTGCCCGTCGGCGACGCGGAGGTGAGCTGGGTCGACGTGCGCGACGTGGCCGCGGTGGCGGCGGTGGCGCTCACCGATCCCGCGCTGGACGGCGCGGTGCTGGAGGTGACCGGCCCGCGGGCGCTCGACTACCCCACCGTGGCCGGGTACTTCTCCCGCGAACTCGGTCGGGAGGTCCGGTTCGTCGACGTGTCGCCGGAGGCGGCCTTCGACGCCATGACCGGCGCGGGGATGCCGCCGTGGGCGGCCGAGGCCAGGCTCGGGCTCTACGCCACCTACCGGGCGGGCGAGGCGGCCCTGGTGACCACCACCGTCGAGGACGTGGTCGGCAGGCCGGCGCGGGCGCTGACCTCCGTCGTCGGCGAACTGCTCGGCCGGACGCCGGTGTGACCCGCCCGCGCCGGGGAAGGACGGAAGCGTGCGCGTGTTCGCGATCGGGGCCACCGGTGTGCTGGGCCGGGAGCTGGTGCCCCGGCTGGTGGCGCGCGGCCACCAGGTCGCGGTGATGTCGCCGGGCGGCAGGCAGGCGGCCCTGCCGCCCGGGGTGGACCGGGTGCGCGGCAGCCTGCTCGACCCGGACGCCGGCGAACTGCTCGCCGCGCGGGTGCGGGGCTTCGACGTCGTCGTGAACACCGCCACCGCGATACCCCGTGACTTCGCCGCCAAGGACGCCTGGGCGGAGAACAGCCGCGTCCGGGTGGAGGGGACCAGGGTCGTCGCCGGGGCCGTGTCGGCCGCCGGGGTGCCCGCCCTCGTCCAGCTGAGCGTCACGATGGCCTACCCCGACGGCGGTGAGCGCCTGCTCCGCGAGACCGAGCCCCTGGACGCCTGCGCCGCCAGGGCCGCCATCGCGGCTCCCGTGGCGGACCTGGAGGCGACCGTGCGCGCGCTGCCGGTCGAGCGGGTGGCCTGGACGGTCCTGCGCGCGGCGCGGTTCGTCGGGCCGGGCACCGTGCAGGACCGGCAGCGCGCGGACCTGCGCGCGGGCACGGTGCGGGTTGCCGGGAACGGGCGGGAGTTCGTGTCGATGGTGCACGTGGCCGACTTCGCCGACGCGGTCGTGGCGGCCGTCGAGCGGCCGGCGCGGGGACTGGTGCTGAACGTGTCCGACGAGCCGGTGCGCAACGGGGCGTACCTCGCCCGCCTGGCCGCCTTGGACGGCGTGCCGGGACCGGTGCTCTCGCCGGGCCTGCGCGCCGACGCGGTGTCCCACCGGGTGTGCAGCGCCGCCGCCCGGCAGGCGCTCGGTTGGCGGCCGGTGCGCGGGATCTGGCCGTCGGACGGGGCGGCGGCGCGCGGGATTTTCTGTAGCGGTCGGTAAAGAAAGCCTTGACAGGACGCCCCCGGCACCCGATAGTCATTTATGTATCGATCGACACGGAATTGAATGAGGGCTCATGTCCGAACTCTCCGGCAAGGTCGCGCTGGTCACCGGGGGCAGCCGGGGCATCGGCGCCGCGATCGTCCGCAAGCTCGCGAGCCTCGGCGCCGACGTCGCTCTCACCTACGCCTCCGCGAAGGACCGCGCGGAGGACGTCGCGGAGGGCGTCAAGGCCCTCGGTCGACGGGGGCTCGCCGTGAACGCCGACAACGCCGACGCCGACGCGGTCGTCGGCGCCGTGGACCGGACGGCCGCCGAGTTCGGCCGGCTGGACGTGCTCGTCAACAACGCGGGCATCTTCCCCTACGGCGTGATCGACGAGGTCACCCTGGAGGAGGTCGACCGGACGCTGGCGGTCCACACCCGCGCCGTGTACGTGGCCAGCCAGGCCGCGCTGCGGCACATGACGTCCGGCGGGCGGATCGTCAGCATCGGCAGCACGCTCGCGGAGCGGGTCCCGTACCCCGGTGTCGCGCTGTACGCGATGAGCAAGTCCGCGCTGATCGGCTTCACCCGCGGGTTGGCGCGCGACGTCGGCGAGCGCGGCATCACCGTCAACCTGGTGCACCCCGGCTCCACCAACACCGAGATGAACCCCGAGGACGGCCCCACCGCGGACGACGAGCGCGCGCTGACCGCGCTGGGCCGCTACGGCAGCCCGGACGACATCGCCGCCACCGTGGCCCACCTGGTCGGTCCGGGGGGTGCGAACATCACCGGGGCCATGTTCACCGTCGACGGCGGGGCCAACGCGTAATCCCGCTTTCCCTCGGTCGGGGCACCGCGCAGGGTGCCCCGACCGATTCCGCGTGTCCGCCCGCGCGGCGTGATCCCGGCCTGTCCGGCGCGTGCGCGGAAACCGAGCGGGGAAAGGTCCCCGCCGTCCGGCGCGCCGCCGGTATTCGGCCACAACTTCGACGGTGAAGAAATTCCGCCCCGTCATCCGGGCCGCCGATCTCTTCGACACCGTCCGTGCACTCCACCGTCGCCCCAGGTGGGATTCGAAAAGGACTCGCAGGCAGTCCGAGTCGCGTGGAATTCCGTTCCGGTCGCGGATCGCCGCACCGTGCGGGCGTCATCGGCGTCGCCGGTCCGGTAGTTCTGTGCCTATACTGGTTTCGGCCGACTCCGTCGGTCGGGGGAGCGGTATCGTGGCGACATCACTGTCGACATCCTGGGGCAGAGGCGATCGAGGTAGTAGGGGGCAATTCGCTCCTCGATCCCCGCGTGGGCCGGCCGGTCGGCGGCCCACGTGAACCATCCTCTGATGGGGGAATTCATGCGGACGGTCAAAACTTTGCTGGTCGAGCGCGAACCGGCGTTATCCGAATTGCGGCGGTCGCTCCGGTCCACGGCCGCGGGCAGCGGTTGCTGCTCGGTGGTGGAGGGCCCGGCGGGCATCGGCAAGACCAGCCTGCTCCGAGCCGCGGCGGAGGAGGCCGCCGCGCTCGACCTGACCGTGCTGGAGGGCCGGGCGACCGAATTGGACAGCGGGGTGCCGCTGGCCTCGCTGCGCGCGGCGCTGGGCTCGCTGTCGCACCAGGCGGTCAGCGGTCCGGAGTCGGCGGGGAACCCGCTGCGGCTGGTCGACCGGCTCGGCGACCTGATCGACCGGAGCGCGGCGCGCCGGCCGCTGTTGATCGTGCTCGACGACACGCACTGGGCCGACGAGCTGTCCGCGCTGGTCATGCGCGTGCTCATCCCGGCGGTCGACTCGTCGCCGGTGATGTGGCTGCTCGCCCGCCGGCCGGCCTTCGCGCGCGGCCACGCCCAGGACACCGCGGACTGGCTGCTCCGGGAGGGCGCGCTGCGGCTGAGCCTGGAACCGCTGTCCGAGCAGGGGGTGCGCACGCTGTGCCGGCGCGTCCTGGACGCCGAGCCGGACGCCTCCCTGCTCGCCCTGGCCGCCCGCACCGGCGGCAACCCCTTCCTCCTCGACGAGCTGCTCGGCACCCTGCTGGACACCGGGCAGGTCACCGTCGAGGACGGGGTGGCGACGCTGACCGGCGACCGGCTCGGGGACACCTTCCTCAGCGCCGTCCACCACCGGCTGCGCGACCTGTCCGACGAGGCGCGGCAGGTGCTGGACGCGGCGGCGGTGCTGGGCAAGCCGTTCACCGTGCACGAGGTCTCCCGGCTGGTCGGCCGGTCCGTGCCGACGGTGGTGCGGGCCGTCAACGAGGCCATCGGCGCGGCGATCCTGGTCGCCGGGCAGGACGTGTTGCGCTTCCGGCACGACCTCGTCCGCGAGGCGCTGTACCACCGGCTGCCCGGCCCGGTCCGCCACGCGCTGCACCGGGAGGCCGCGTGCGTCGTGCGGGCGGAGGGCGCGACGCCGACCGAGGTGCTCGAACACGTCATCCGGAGCGCGCCGCCCGCCGCGCCGCCGCCCCGCTCGGACCGGGGCGTCCCGGTGCCCCGCGCCGACCCGGACGCGCCGCGGCACGCGCCGGGACCGCGCGCCGGCGGTGCGGCGGGCGGGACGGCGGGCCGGTCGACCGCGCTCGCCGAGCGAGCCGGCGCGGTGCCGGTCCCGGCGCGGCCGGGCGCACCCGCCGGCCTCGACGCGGACTCCGGGGTCGACCGGCTGCTGGGGCTCGCCGTCGCGCTGTCGGCGGTCGGCGGGACCGCGCGCCCGCCCGCGCACCCGGCGTGCCCGTCCGCCGCCGGCCCGCGCGGCGCCCCGGCCAACGCCGGCCTGCTGGCCACGCACGCGCACGCCCTGCTCGGCTCCGGCGACGTCGTCAACGCCGACGCCGTCGCCGCCTCGGCGGTCGAGGCGGGCGTCCTCACCGGCGACCACGCGGCGGTCGCGGTGGCGGCGGTGGCCCGGAGCACGGCCGCGCGCGTCACCGGGAACCTCACCGCGGCGCTCGACCACGCGGCTTCGGCCGTCGAGGCGTCAGAACGCACCGGCGAGCACCCGCCGGCGCGCCTGCCGAGGCTGTGGCGCGCCGCCGCGCACGCGGCGGTGGACGACTTCGCCGCGGCCGAGCGGGAACTGGCGCGCGTCACCGGCGACGCGGACCCGGAGGGCACGTGGTGGCCGCAGCCGCTGTGGCACCGCGAGCGGGCGGACCTGCGGTACGCCCAGGGCCGCCTGGACGACGCGGCGGCCGAGGCCGAGACCGGGTTCCTGGCCTGCGAGCGGCTCGGCGTCGCACCGCTGGGCCTGCCGCTGCTCGCCCTGTCGGCGCGGATCGCGGTGCGGCGCGACGACCTCGCGCCCGCCCGCGGCTACCTCCGCCGGGCCGACGACCTGGTCGGCCCCGGCCTCACCGCCCACCCGGAGGACCTGCCGTTCGCCAAGGCCGTGCTGCGGGCGTCGCTCGGGCAACCGGCGGCGGCGCTGGCCGCGGTGGCGCCGGTGGTCGAGCGGCTGCCGGCGCGCGTCCTGCTGCTGACGCGGGAACCGGCCGCCGGACCGTGGCTGATCCGCCTGGCGCTGGCCGCCGACGTGCCGCACGTGGCCGGCGCGGTCGCCGACGCGCTGCGCGGCCTCGCCGAGCGGAACCCGGACGCCGCGTCCCTGCGCGCCGCCGCCGACCAGGCGCGGGCGCTGCGCGTCGGCGACCTGAAGCTGTTCCAGCAGGCGGTGGCGGGCTTCCGGCGCGCGTCCAGGCCGCTCGCGCTGGCCGCCGCGCTGGTCGACCTGGGCACCGCCGAGCTGGCCTCCGGACGGCGCGGTGGCGCGGTGGCGGCGTTGGAGGAGGCGGCGCGGCACTACGCCGAGTGCGGCGCGAAGCGCGACCTCGCCGCCGTGCAGAAGGTGCTGCGCCGGCTGGGCGCGCCGCGGCGGTGCGCCGCGGAGCCGGGCGGCGGTGACCTCGGCTGGTCCAGCCTCACCCAGTCGGAGCTGCGGGTGGCGCGCCTGGTGGCGCAGGGCCTGACCAACCGCGAGGTGGCGGCGAAGCTGCACCTGTCGCCCCACACGGTCGACAGCCACCTGCGGCACAGCTTCGTCAAGCTCGGCATCACCAGCCGGGTGGACCTGACGCGGCTGGTGATCGCCCACGACGACGGGCCCGGCGCGGCGCCGTCCCCACCCGGCGCGGCGGATTCCCTGACGCGCCAAGCGGAACAGCACTTCTGAGCGCCTCGCGCCGGTGCGGCGTCGACCGCGCGGGGAGGGCGCGTGGCCGGGCGTCGGCCAGGATCGCGCGTTCACGGGATGCCCGGACCACCCGCCGGGCACCAGGCTGGAACCGTCCAACCGACCCGTGGCGAACAAAGGGAATGCTGTGCCCGACAACGCGATCGGCCCGAACTTCCTGACCCTCCAGGTCCGCGACGTGGAGAGGTCCGTCCGCTTCTACACCGAACTGGTGGGGTTCCCGGCGGCGGAGTCGTCCAAGAACCCCGACGCCGTCGTGCTGGAGACCCGGCCGATCAAGGTCGCGCTGCGCAGGGCCGGGATCGACCTGGACGCCGTGCCCCGGCTCGGCTGGGGCGTGGTGCTGTGGATCAAGGCCGAGGACCCGGACGGGCTCGCGGCGAAGTTGGCGGCGGCCGACGTCACCATCACCAAGCCGCCGTGCGACGGGTTCTGCGGCCGGGAGTTCCAGTTCCGCGACCCCGACGGCTACGAGCTGACCGTCTACGAGGGCTGAGCGCCCGCACCGTCCCGGCACGCCGTCGGAACCCGCGGCGTGCCGGGACCACCCACGTGGTCCACCCGCACCGCTGAACCGGAGACAGGCACATGCCCGAGAGCGCCAGTGCGGCCTCCCCGCGTCCGGCCCACCCGATCCCGTCCGGTTTCCAGCCCGTCGCGGCGATGCCCTGGCCGGCCCGGTTGCGGTTGCTGCGCGACCGCCGGCTCGGCTTCGGCAACTTCCTCGACCGCGCCCGGCGGGTCAGCCCCCGGCGGGACGAGCCCTTCCTGTTCGCCCAGCGACGCGACGCCGCGGGTGGGGAGGTGGTCGAACCGATGAGCCTCGACCGGCTCGTCGCGATCCGCACCGCGTACGCGGGCTGGTACCACGCCCGCGGTGTGCGCAAGGGCGATCCGGTCGGCGTGTACCTCGGCGAGGGCGTCGAACCCTTCCTGCACTTCCTCGCCATCAGCTCGCTCGGCGCGATACCGGCGCTGGTCAACGGGCGGATGGACCCGGCGGTCGCGGCCGACTACCTCGGCCGGGTCGGCGCGGTCGGCGTGGTGGCCGACCCCGCCGGGCTGGCCGCGTTGACCGGCAGCGGCGCGCTGCCGGGGACCGTCGGCTTCCGGCAGCCCGCGGCGGAGCTGCCCCGCGACGCGGGCGGCGCGCACGTGCTGCCCGCGGTCTACCCGTACCCGCACGGGGACGACGACCCCGTCATGCTCTGCCACACCTCGGGCACCACCGGACCGCCCAAGTCGGCGATCTTCGCCCACCGGCAGTTCTTCCTGGGCAAGCGGCACCGGCTGTGGAGCTTCCCGCCCGCGACGCGCAACCGCATGTTGACGGCGCTGCCGCAGTCGCACTCGGCGGGGATCAGCTACCTGATGACCGCCACCCTGCTCGGGCTGCCCACCCTGGTCATGGCGTCGAGTTCCGGCGCGGCCGTGCACGCCGCGATGCGCCGGTTCGCCCCGACCATCGTGGTCGCCTTCCCGCAGACCTACGCCGAACTCGCCGCGATGGACCTCGACCCCGCCGCGACGGCCGAGGTGCACAGCTGGATCAACACCGGGGACGCCGCGCACGAGGCGCACATCAAGGCGTTGATCCGGCACGGTCGCCGACCCGGTCGTGGTGGCGGCACGCCGGGGTCGCGGTTCATCGACGGCCTCGGCTCGTCGGAGATGGGCATGGCCCTGTTCCGCAAGGTGAGCGAGCCGGGGCGGGACGACTACGACCGGTGCGTCGGCGCGCCGATCGGCGTGGTCGAGCGGGCCGCGGTGCTGGACGACGACGGCCGCGAACTCGGCCCCGGACGGCCCGGCCGGCTCGGTGTCCGGTCACCGACCCGGACCCCCGGTTACTGGAACGACTCGGGGTTGACCACCAGGTCGTCGTTCTCGGGGTACTGGCTGACCGGCGACGTGGTCCAGCGCGACGCCAAGGGCCGGTTCTACCACCTGGACCGGGTTCCCGACGTCATCCACACCGCCCGCGGCCCGGTCTACAGCCTGCCGCTGGAGGAGGCGATCCTGGCGGGGTGCCCGGACGTCGTCGACTGCGCGGTGGTCGCCGTGCGGTCGCCGGGGCCCGAAGGGGGCCACGTCCCGTTCGCGACGGTCAAGCTGCGGCGCGGCGTCGCCGTCCCGGACGACCTGCCCGCGTTGCTCAACGCCGCGTTGCGGCGACGGGGGCTGGACGAGGTGCGCGGCGCGGTGGCGGCGCGGGACGCCGCCGACTTCCCCACCGGCGCCACCGGCAAGGTCCTCAAGCGAGCGCTGCGCGAGCGGTTCGCCGACGTCCTCGTGCCGGACGACGTGACGCCGACAGGTCCCGACGTGGCACGCGCGGGCACGTTCGAGAAGGGCGACCATGACTGACGACTCCTCCGACATCACCGGCACGGGCGGCGACGGGAAGCCACCCGCGGTCCGGATGTACGAGCTGCTCTACAGCTCCCTGGTGAGCCAGCTGATCATCGCGGTGGCCGACCTGGGCGTGGCGGACGCCGTGGGTGACGGGACGCGCCACGTGGACGAGCTGGCGGAGGCCACCGGCAGCGACCCGCGCTCGCTGTACCGGGCCCTGCGCGCGCTGGCGAGCGTCGGGGTGTTCACCGAGACCTCGCCCCGGCGCTTCGCGCTGACGCCGCTGGCCGAGACGCTGCGCGCGGACCGGCCCGGCTCGATGCGCGACCTCGCGCGGTACGTCGGCCTGCCGGAGCGGCAGCGCGCGTTCGGGGCACTGGCCCAAAGCCTGCGCACCGGCAAGCCGTCGTTCGACCACGTGCACGGCCAGGACTGGTGGAGCTTCTTCGCCGCGCGCCCGGAACTGGCCACCCTGTTCAACAGCGCCATGTCGAGCATGGCCCGCATGGTCAACGGCGCGGCGCTCGACAGCTGCGACCTGTCCGATGTGGAACTGCTGGTGGACGTGGGCGGCGGCAGGGGCACCCTGGCGGCCATGCTGCTGGACCGCTACCCGGGTATGCGCGCGGTGGTGTTCGACCTGCCGAGGGTCGTGCCCGAGGCGAGGGCGCAGCTCGACGCCGCCGGGTTCGCCGACCGGGCGCGGTGCGTGGGCGGGGACTTCCTGCGCGAGGTGCCGGAGGGCGGGGACGCGTACGTGCTGTCCTGGACCATCCACGACTGGGACGACGAGGACGCGGTGACCATCCTGCGGAACATCCGCGAGGCGATGGGGGAGCGCGGCCGGCTCCTCGTCATCGACGAGGTGATACCGGAAGGCGACGCGCGGCACTTCGGCAAGTTCGAGGACGTCGTGATGATGTGCCTGCTGACCGGGCAGGTGCGCACCGAGGCCGAACTCCGCGCGCTGTTCGAGCGGGCCGGGCTGCGGCACGTGGAGACCCGGAACACCCCCTCGCCCACCAGCGTCGTCGTCGCGACCCGTGCCTAGGCGGCGTGTCGCGCCGGGGTGGCGGCGCTTCCGCGCCGCACGGCCGTGTGCGCACCGGTGCGTCCGCGATTCAGTCCTTTGTGGACTTGTCTGGTAGAGCATTATCCCGTGTTCGCGGGATTATCGGCGC
This sequence comes from Saccharothrix australiensis, assembly GCF_003634935.1. Taxonomy (NCBI): domain Bacteria; kingdom Bacillati; phylum Actinomycetota; class Actinomycetes; order Pseudonocardiales; family Pseudonocardiaceae; genus Saccharothrix; species Saccharothrix australiensis. Next base: position 5,152,649 of record NZ_RBXO01000001.1, on the reverse strand, counting down.
TCCGTCCTTCGGTATACAGGATTCGACCGAATCGGTGAGGAACCGCGAGGGGCACATGAAGACAGTCGTCCGGAAGTACGGTGGCAGTTCGTTGGCCACCCTCGACGATCTCCGCGCGGTGGCCGGGGCCGTCGCCGCCGGGGCGCGCGACCAGGCGATGGTCGTCGTGGTGTCCGCCCGCGGGAAGACGACCGACGAGCTGCTGCGCACCGCGGCGCTCATCACGCCCTCACCCGCGCCGCGCGAGGTCGACCAGCTGCTCGCCACGGGCGAGATCGCCTCGGCCGCCCAGCTGGCCCTCGCGGTGACCGCCCTGGGCGTCCCGGCCGTGTCGCTCACGGGCGCGCAGGCGGGCATCGCGGCGACCGGCGAGCACGGCTCGGCCATGATCGAGGACGTCGACCCGACCCGGATGCGCCGTCACCTCGCGGCGGGCGAGGTCGTGGTGATCTCCGGCTTCCAGGGCTGCGACGGCAAGGGCGACACGGTGACGCTCGGGCGCGGCGCGTCGGACACCACGGCCGTCGCGGTGGCCGCCGCCCTCGGCGTGCGCGACTGCGAGATCCGCACCGACGTCGACGGCGTCCACACGGCCGACCCGAGGGTCGTGCCCGGAGCCCGCCTGCTGCCGGCGGTCGGGGCCGACGTGATGACGGAGCTGGCGTTCGCCGGCGCGCGGGTGCTGCACTCGCGCGCCGCCGAGCTGGCCGCGAGCGCCGGGGTGCGCCTGGTCGTGCGCGACGCGTCCGGCCGGTCACCCGGAACCACCGTCCTGGGGCGGAGCGACCAGCGCATGCTCGACGAGACCCGGGGGTTCGTGACCGCCGTCGCGCAGGACGACCAGGTGGTCCTGGCGCGCGTCCGGGCGGCCGACCACGACGTGCCGGCCTCGGTGCTCTCCGCCCTCGCGGGCCACCGGGTCGCGGTGGACATGGTGTCCTGGACGGGCTCCGGGCAGCACTGCCCGGTGCTGGGGTTCGCGCTGCACGGCAGCCGGCTGGAGGTGGCGGAGGCCGCGCTCGCGGGAGTGGTCGACCGGCACCGCTGCGCGGTCGAGCTGACCGGGCGGGTCGGCAAGCTGTCCGTCGTCGGGACCGGCCTGCTCAACCGCCCGGAGCACACGGCGCTGATGGTGCGGGTGCTGGGGGAGCTGGGCATCACGCCGATCTGGCTCGCCACCACGCAACTGCGCTCGTCGGTGCTCGTCCCGGTCGACCGGCTCGCCGAGGGCGTGCGGGCGCTGCACCGGCGGTTCGGGTTGGACCGCGACGGGTCACCGGCCACGCCCACCGCTTGACGCGAAAGGACACCGAGGTGACGACTCGTCGTTCGTCAGGCCGCGACCTGCGGCTGCGCCGGCTGTTCCGGCGCGTACCCGACCGGCTGTTCGTGGTGCCGCTGGACCACTCGCTCACGGACGGGCCGATCACCGGCGGGCCCGGCGGGCTCTCCCGGCTGGTGTGCGAGCTGGCCGCGGGCGGCACGGACGCGGTGGTGGTGCACAAGGGGAGCGCGCGGCACCTCGACCCGGAGGTGTTCCTCGGCACGTCGCTGATCGTGCACCTGAGCGCGGGCACCGTGCACGCGAGCGACCCCGACGACAAGTACCCGGTGGCGACCGTCGAGGAGGCGCTCAGGCTCGGCGCGGACGCGGTGAGCGTCCACGTGAACCTCGGTTCGGACGGCGAGCGCGCGCAGATCTCCGCCCTGGGCGCGGTCGCCGAGGCGTGCGACCGGTGGAACATGCCCCTGCTGGCCATGATGTACCCGCGGGGGCCGCGGATCGCCGACCCGCTCGACCCGGCGCTGATCGCCCACGCCGCCACGGTGGCGGCCGACCTCGGGGCCGACGTCGTCAAGTCCGTGTACGCCGGCTCGCCGGGGGCCATGGCCGACGTGGTCGGGAGCTGCCCGGTGCCCGTGATCGTCGCCGGCGGCTCGGCGCGGGGCGACACCGCGTCCGTCGTGGCGTTCGTGGAGGACGCGCTGTCGGCGGGCGCGGCCGGGGTGGCGATGGGGCGCAACGTGTTCCAGGCGGCGGAGCCGGGCGCGAGGGCGCGCGCCGTCGCCGAGGTGGTGCACCGCGCCGCGCCGTCGCCGCACGAGCAGGCGCTGCTGACCGCCGGCCGCGGCCGGTGAGACCGGGCCGGGAAGCGACCGGGAGGGACGAGGACACATGAAGCTGTGCTGGCTGGACATCCGCCGGATCGCGCAGGACGCGAAGGGCGCGATCCTGCAGGAGGCGATCCACCACCGACTCGACGGCGTGCTCTCCGACGACCCGGACGACTTCGCCGGGCTGCCGCCCACCCTGCGGAAGGTGCTGTTCACCGGACAACGGCCGCTGCCGGACGAGTTGGGTGCGACCGACGTCCTGATCGCCGACCCGGCGGTGCACGGCCACCCGGCGGAACTGGCGGCGCGGCACCCCGACGTCGAGGTGGGGCGGTTCGTGGAGGTCGTCGACGCGCCGACGCTGGAGGCGGCCTGCCGGTCCGCGCGCACCGACAAGTGGAGCCTGCTGCTGTTCCGCGACCCGACCAAGATCCCGCTGGAGATCGTGATCGCCGCCGCCGCGGGCGCGCCCGGCGCCATCGTGACGGTCGCGGCGGACGTCGAGGAGGCCGAAATCATCTTCGGCGTGCTGGAGCTGGGCTCCGACGGCGTGCTGATGGCGCCCCGTGCCGTCGGCGACGCCACCGCGCTCAAGGCCGCGGCCGGCGGCGCGAGCCCCGACCTCGAACTCGTGGAGCTGACCGTGACGGCGACGGCGCACGTCGGCATGGGCGAGCGGGCGTGCGTGGACACGTGCACGTACCTCCGCGAGGACGAGGGCATGCTGGTCGGCTCGCACTCCAAGGGCATGATCCTGTGCGTCAGCGAGACCCACCCGCTGCCCTACATGCCCACCCGGCCGTTCCGCGTCAACGCCGGCGCGATCCACTCCTACACGCTGTCCACGGGTTCCCGGACGAACTACCTCAGCGAGCTGAGGACGGGGAGCAAGGTGCTCGCGGTCGACACCAAGGGCCGGACGAGGGTCGTCACGGTCGGCCGGGTGAAGATCGAGTCCCGGCCGCTGATCTCGATCGACGCCGCGTCGCCGGACGGTCGCGCGGTGAACCTCGTGCTCCAGGACGACTGGCACGTGCGGGTCCTCGGTCCCGGCGGCGTCGTGCTCAACAGCACCGAGCTGTCGCCCGGCGACGTCGTGCTCGGCCACCTGCCGCGGGCGGACCGGCACGTCGGCTACCCGATCGAGGAGTTCTGCCTGGAGCAGTGAGGCGTGGGCGCGACGACGGGCCGGAGCCGCGGGCAGGGCCCGGCTCGGTGTACCCGCGGGACCGCAACGGCGGCGACTGCCGCCGGAGGTGGTCCGAGACCACGGCCGGGTAGCCGATCGGACGCGATGCCCCGGCTGTCGCGAGCCGGCCGCCGGCGACGAACGCGAGCCGGTCGAGCGTTCCGGCGTCGGTCGGATCGCCGCGCCGGCCAACCCGCGGCCGTCGGGACCGGGAGGCGGTGCGGGGCCGGTGTTCCCGGCGCGGCGGGCGCGGCGACCTGCACGGCGCGTGGTGGAACCGTTCCGTCGCGGACGGTAGTGCGTCCGCCGGTCCGGGGATGGCAACCTCCAGTTCGCCGAGTGTTACTCGCGTATCGAGGTCGCTGTGCGAGCGTCTGCGCCGCACGACCCCGAGCGAAGGAGCACTCCGCAGCATGTCTTCCCAGCAACCGAGACGCGGTGCCCGCAGACGCCCGCGCACCGCACTGGCCGCCGCCGTCCTCGGCTCGGTCGTGGCCGGCGTGCTCGCGCTGCCCGGCACGGCCTCGGCCGACGCCGACACCCCGGACGTCAGCCGGCTCATCCTCACCCCGACCGCGACGCCGGCCGACTCGCAGAGCTTCACCTGGCGCAGCACCACCGCGGGCGGCGGCACCGTCCAGGTCCGCCCCGTCGGCGGCGCGCCGGTGGACGTCGCGGCCACCGCCGTGGACACCAGCAACCTCGCCGGCGTCGACTACGTCCACTACTCGGCCACCGCCACCGGCCTCACCGCCGACACCGCCTACGAGTACCGCGTCGGCGGCGGCGAGCGGTGGAGCCGCTGGCGGCCGTTCCGCTCGGCCGCCAAGGGCGCCAAGCCCTTCGAGTTCCTCTACTACGGCGACGCCCAGATCGGCCTGGACTCCACCTGGCCCGCCGTCGTCGCCGCCGCGAACGCCAAGGCCCCCCGCTCCGCGGGCAGCGTCCACGCGGGCGACCTGATCGACTCCAGCAACCAGGTCCAGTGGACGAGCTGGTTCAACGGCATGGGCGAGAGCGCGGCCACCACGCAGGTGCTCGCCGCGCCCGGCAACCACGAGTACACCGGCGACGGCGCGCTGCGGAACTGGAAGATGAACTTCGAGTACCCGGCCAACCACCCCGGCCCCGCCACCATCGGCGCGCTGGCCGAGCGCGCCAAGGGCGACACCGACGCCGCCCGCCAGACCGCGGCCTACTTCGCGCACTGGGAGAACGTCGCCAAGGAAACGGTGTACTACAGCGACTTCCAGGACGTCCGCTTCATCACGCTCAACGCCACCCAGAACACCGGCTACCTGCGCCCGCCGACGCTGCCGTCCTGCGCGGTCGACTGCCCGAGCCCCGGCCCGCTGTGGGTCGAGTTCCAGGCGGCGTGGCTGGACCACGTCCTGACCGCGAACCCGAACAAGTGGTCCGTGGTCACGTTCCACCAGCCGGTCTACAGCACCTCGACGGGCCGTGACGAGCCGGTGCTGCGCGCCAACTGGGTCCCGGTGTTCCAGAAGCACAACGTCGACCTGGTGCTGATGGGCCACGACCACACCTACGCCCGCGGCTACAACAACACCAACGCCACCGACGCGCCCGGCACCACCAACGGCCCGGTGTACGCGGTCAGCAACTCCGGGGCCAAGCACTACACCCTGGCGCCGGCCGGCGACAACGTGTGGACCCGCAACGGCGCGACCCAGGTCAAGCGCGGCCAGGGCGTGACCACCTACCAGGTGGTCTCGGTGAACGGCGACACCGTCACCTACCGGTCCTACGTGGCCGAGAAGAAGGCCGACTCGCCCGAGCCCGAGCAGGTCGGCGACCTGTTCGACTCCTTCACCATCACCAAGCGCGGCGGCGTCAAGCACGTCACCGAGGCCGGCGTCGAACCGCCCTCGGCCGACGACGAGCAGCGCATCAAGGTGACCGTGCCCGAGCGCGCGCCGGGCGAGCTGGTGTGGAGCATCGACGGCGGCAACGGCGTGGTCGACCTCGGCACGGCGAAGCGGTCCGGCGACCACTACGCCGCCACCGGCTCGCTGAACCCGGTGCGGGTCACCGACACCCGCGTCGACGCGCCGCGGTGGTCGCTGTCCGGCCGGGTCGGCGACTTCACCTCGGCCGGCAAGACCTTCAGCGGCAAGTACCTGGGCTGGTCGCCGTTCGTCGGCGAGAACGGCGGCGACGCCGTCGCGGGCGCGGCGGTCGCCTCCGGCTTCCTGTCCGGCAACGGCCTGGCGGAGTCGGCCACCCTGGGCAGCGCCCCGGTCGGCCACGCGGAGGGTTCGTCGGTCCTGCGGGCCGACCTCGACCTGCGGCTGCCGGTCACGGTGGCCGACGGCACCTACCACGGCACCCTCACCCTGACCGCGCTGGGCTGAGCAGTCCACTTCCCCGGTGGGGCGGCGCGGCACGCCGCCCCACCACCCCCGCGTTCCCTGGAGACGACCGATGCACCGCCCCGCCCGCCCGCTGCTCGTCCTCGTCACCGCGCTGCTCGCCGGGATCGCGCTCGCGTGGGCCGCCGCGCCCGGCGTCGCCCAGGCGCAGGACCCGGTGACCTGGGGCGTGCGCCCGGCCGCAGGCACCGGCCACGGCGACAACCGGCCCAACTACAGCTACGCGGTCGAACCGGGCGGCACCGTCCGCGACTCCGTCGCCATCGCCAACCACGGCGACCGGCCGATCACGCTGCTGGTCTACGCCGCCGACGGGTTCACCACCGCGAGCGGCCAGCTCGACCTGCTGCCGCGCGGCGAGCGGTCCACCGGCCTGGGCGCGTGGGTGAGCACGGCCCGGTCGCAGGTCGAGGTCCCGGCCAAGGGGTCCGTGGAGGTCCCGTTCACCATCGCGGTGCCCGCCGACGCCGAACCGGGCGACCACAGCGGCGGCATCGTCACCTCGCTGGCCACCGCCGGGCAGTCGGCCGGGGTGACCGTGGACCGCAGGCTCGGCAGCCGCGTCCACCTGCGGGTGACCGGCGAGGCCGCACCCGCCCTCGCGATCGGCGACCTGGCGGTCGACTACCGCGGCACGGCCAACCCGTTCGGCCTCGGCTCGGCCACGGTCGGCTTCCGCGTCACCAACACCGGGAACCTGCGCGTGAGCGCCGAGCAGACCGTCGCGCTGCGGGGCCTGTTCGGGCTCGGCGGCCGGGAACAGGTGGTCACCGTGCCGGAACTGCTGCCCGGCGCGCATCTGGACTTCTCCGTGCCGGTGGCCGACGTGGCGCCCCTGCTGCGGCTGGAGGCGTCGGTCCGGCTCGTGCCACGGGTCGAGGGCGACGCCACCGGGCACCACCCGGCCGAGGTGACCGCCACCGCGAGCACCTGGGCGGTGCCGTGGAGCCAGCTCGCCCTGCTGGCCGTGGCCGTCGGGCTGGTCGTGGCGATCCGCCTGCGGGCACGCGCGCGCCGGGCCGGCACCGAGCGGAAGATCGCGGAGGCGGTCGAGGAGGCCCTGCGGGCCGACCGCGTGCGGGCGGGCGGCTGACCGCGACGGATCGGGGCAACCGGCGTGATCACGCCCCGCCGCGAACCCCACGACCGCAGCCCGCCCTCCGCAGCCAGGACGGCGGTCATGTCAAGCACCGGGTGGCGGGTAGCGCGTCCACCTCCAGGTGGTGCTCCGTGACCGTTGCCCATGCGACGCTGGGACTCGGAAAGGGAACGACCACCTGAACGTTTCCCGGACCGGTGCAGCGAATGCGTCGGCGGGAACCGTCCTGTCCCGGATACCTTGGTCCCCGATCTGACAAGGAATGGCGATGAGATTTCCCCAACGATTCTCCAAGGCGGTCCTGGCCGCCGCCGTGCTCTCGGCGAGCATGATCTCCGGTGCTGCTGCCGCTATCGTTCCACCTGCGTCGACCGGTGCCTCGCCGGTCGCCGATCGACCGTCCCGAATTCCCGAAGGCGAGCCGACGTGCGGTGCGGCGCAGGCTTGGGTGCAGGCCAACAAGGAACGCCTCCCGACGGATTACGACAGCATCGTCGAACATTCCATGGTCTACCGCAGGGCCATCTTCGCCGCGCTCCCGGCCGAGTCGAAGGCGCAGTTCTGGCGGAACCACCTGCGGCAGTACCGCCAGGACCGGCCCGAGCTGTCGACAGGTCAGCACGCCGTCCTCGACCACGCCCTGTCGCTGCTGGACCGGGAGGACCTGTACGCGGCTCCCACCCCCGGAGCCGACGTCAGCCGGGAGCTCGACAGCCTGAAGAACGCGGCCGTACGGGAATTCGGCCGCGACGAGGCCCGGTCGATCGTCGCAACGCTCGGCCCTCCCGAACAGGTCTCGCCGGCGGCTGAGCCGGCCGATGAGAAGAAGCCCCTCTGCACGTGCTCGATCAGGGACGATTGGTGTACCGGCGGCACGTCGTGCAGGAACACCGGTCAGTACGAATGCGACGCCCAGCCGGGTTGCGGGACTCTCGGCGCGTACACGTGTACCGGTCAGTGCGGCTACAACCTGTCCGCCGGCATCGACCGGCAGCACGCGATCGCGATTCGCGGCGACGGGTTCTCGTCCGGGTCGACGCTTCCCGCGCAAGAGTCGGCCGATCCCCCACTGGCGCGTGCCGCCGCCAACGTCGGTCATTCCGTCATCTAGCGCGCATCTCGGAACGTCGGCCCGGTAACCGGTGTGGTGTGCCGACGGGCGGGCAGGTCCCGTGGATCGCGTGCGGGAGGTGGTGGCTCGTCGTCCGGAGGTGTTCGTCCGGCCGTCGTCCGTGGAGGAGGGTCGGCAGGCGGTGGGCGGTGTCACCGCGCCCGGCATGATCGGCGTGATCATGCCGGGCGCGGTCCGCGCGGAACCGCCTTGGCGGCAAGCCCGTGGGCGGGGCGATCCGCTTTGACCGGGGACGACGGGATCACCTGCGCCACCAGGTCATCCCGGCCGGATCGACCACCGGGTCGCGTGACCGCCCTCAGGCGCCCTGTCGTGCCGGTGTGGCGGGCCGGTCGACCGCGGGTTCGGGCAGGAGGCGGAACAGGAGCCAGCTCAGGACCGGCATGGCGATCAGGGGCGTCAGGGCCGTCCGCAGCGAGGTGACGTCGGCCAGGCGTCCCAGCAGGGGGCCGGCCAGGCCGCCGACGCTGACGGTGAGGCCGAGGGTGACGCCACTGGCGGTGCCGACCCTGGACGGCAGGTAGTCCTGGCCGAGGGTGACCTGGAGCGAGAAGGGGACGTACAGGGCGACCGAGGTGAGGGCCACGAAGAAGAACACGGCCGGGCCGGGCACGTGGACCACTCCGGCGACGGCCACGACCGAGACCAGGTAGGACCAGCGCGACACGCGCACCCGGTCGTACCGGTCGGCCAGGGAGCCGCCCAGCACCGAGCCGACCGCCCCGCCCAGGAACAGCAGGAACAGGGCCGCGGTGCCGGCGGTGTCCCCGCCGTCCACGCGCTGCCGCACGTACAGCGAGATGAAGGTGCTCAGGCCGATGAAGACGACGGAGCGGCAGACGACCGCCAGGGACAGCTTCACGAACGAGGCCACGTCGTCGTCGCCCCCGGCGGACGGCGTCGTGGCCGCGCCGCCCGCCCGCCTGCCGAGCGCCCGGAGCACCGGCACGCACAGGGCCGCGCCGACGAGCGCGGGCAGCACCAACAGCGGGGTCCAGCGCAGCGAGCCCTGACCGACCACGAGCGAGACCAGCAGGGGCGCGACGGCGAAGCCGACGTTGCCGCCCAGCGAGAACCAGCTCATGGCGCTGTGGCTGCCCCGGCCGGCGAGCCGGGCCACGCGGGCGGACTCGGGGTGGTAGGCGGCCACGCCGATCCCCGAGATCGCGACGAACGCCAACGTCAGCCCGTACGAGTCGCCCAGCCCGCTCAACGCGACGCCGACGCCGCCCAGCACGGTGCCGACCGGCAGCAGCCACGGCATCGCCCACCGGTCGGTGAGCATGCCGAAGACCGGCTGGGCGACCGACGACAGCAGCGACACCGCCAGCACGATGCCGGACGCGAGGGCGTAGCCGTAGTCGCGCTCGGCCACGAAGAACGGGACCAGCGCGGCGACCGCGCCCTGGTAGAGGTCGACGCAGGCGTGTCCCGCGGCCAGCAGGGAGATCGAGGTGTTCCTTCGCACCGGACCCATGCTGGGCGACGCGACCGGTGTCCCGCTTTCGATAGAATGCCAAGCAATGCAGGAAATCCGCCACCAGCCCGTCGCGCCGACCTCGACCCGGCGGCTCTCCTCCGGTGACCGGATCGAGGCGCACCGCCATGACGACCACCAGATCGTCTACGCCGGCCGGGGCACCATCGCGGTCACCACCGACGTCGGCTCCTGGGTCGCGCCCGCCACCCGCGCGCTGTGGATCCCGGCGGGCACCGCCCACCGCCACCAGGCGCACGGCGAACTCGACCTCCACCTGGTCGGCCTGCCCGCGGCGGTGAACCCGCTCGGCCTCGACCGGCCGGCCGTCCTCGCCGTCAGCCCCCTCCTGCGCGAACTCGTCGTCGCCTACACGCGCACCCCCGAGGACGGCGGCGCGGCCCGCCTGCGCCTGCGCGCCGTCCTGCTCGACCAGCTCACCGCGGCCCCCGAGCAGCCGCTGCGCCTGCCCACGCCCACCAGCGCCCTGCTGCGGGAGTTGCACGACGTCCTGCGCGCCGACCCGGCGGACAACCGCTCGCTCGACGAACTCGGCAGGCAGCTCGGCGCCGGCGCGCGCACGCTGTCCCGGCGCCTGCGCGACGACCTCGGCCTCACCTACCCGCAGTGGCGCACCCAGATCCGGCTGCACCACGCGTTGGTGCTCCTGGCCGACGACACCCCCGTCACCGCGGTCGCCCACCGCTGCGGCTGGTCGTCCGCCAGCACCTTCATCAGCGTCTTCCGCCGCACCTTCGGGCACACCCCCGGCTCGACGCCGGCCACCTGACGCCCGCCACCCGACGCACGGCTCGAACGCCGGCACCGGGCACCGGGGGCAGGCCGACCGCTACGCCCTGGCCGCGCCGAGCGCTTCGACGGCCTCGACCAGCGGGCACAGGGCCTCGTCGCGCCGGGCCTCGTCCAGGGCCTCCCGGAGCGCGCGGCCGTGGGTGGGCCGGGCGGCCGCCAGGAGGGCCAGACCGGCGTCGGTGACGTCGGTGTAGATGCCGCGCCGGTCGGTCGGGCACAGGTAGCGCGACAGCAGGCCGCGGTCCTCCAGCCTGGTCACCAGCCGCGTGGTGGCGCTCTGGCTCAGCACGACGGCGTCCGCGACCTGGCGCATCTGGAGGCGGCCGCCCTCGCCGTCGTGCTGGCGGCTGAGCACCTCCAGCAGGGAGTACTCCCGCACGCTCAGGTCGTGCTCGGCCTGGAGCGCGTGCTCCACGCGCGCCTCGATGCGGCCGTGCAGGACCGACAGCGCGCACCAGCCGTTGGCCAGCGCCGTCATGGCGGGAGCGGTGGCGGTCATCACGGCCTCCTCACGGGTGCGCACCGAAGCCTAGCTCACGGTAGCACAACCCGCGTTTGCGCTTAGCCCGCGCGTGCAACTATTGTCGGCGCTCGTAACAGTCTGACGCAAGTTCTTCGAGGGGGACTCCATGCCGCTCGCGCTCCTGGCCCTGGCCATCGGCGCCTTCGGGATCGGCACCACCGAGTTCGTGATCGTGGGCCTGCTGCCCGAGGTCGCCGTCGAGTTCGGGGTGTCCATCCCCGCCGCCGGCTGGCTCGTCACCGGCTACGCCCTCGGCGTGCTCGTGGGCGCGCCGCTGCTGACCGTCCTGGGCGCGAGGGCGTCCCGGAAGAAGGTGCTGATGCTCCTCATGGGGCTGTTCATCGCCGGCAACGCGCTCTCCGCCGTCGCGCCGGTCTACGCCGTCATGCTGGTCGGTCGGATCGTCGCCTCGCTGGCGCACGGCGCGTTCTTCGGCGTCGGCTCGGTGGTCGCGGCCGGCCTCGTCGCGCCGGAGCGCAAGGCGTCCGCCATCTCCCTGATGTTCACCGGGCTCACCGTCGCGACGATCGTCGGCGTCCCCGGTGGCACGATGATCGGCCAGTCCGCCGGCTGGCGGGTCACCTTCGCGATCGTGGCCGGGCTCGGCGTGCTGGGCCTGCTCGGCGTGGCCAGGCTGGTGCCGGAGACGGGCCGGCCCGAGGGCGTCACCGTCCGGACCGAGTTCGCCGCCTTCCGCAACGTCCAGGTGTGGCTCGCGATGGCGATGACGGTCCTCGGCTTCGGTGGCGTCTTCGCCGCCATCACCTACATCGCGCCGATGATGACCGAGGTCGCCGGGTACTCCGCCGGCGCGGTCACCTGGCTGCTCGTCCTGTTCGGGGTCGGCACGTTCGCGGGCAACCTGCTGGGCGGCCGGTACGCCGACCGCGCGCTCATGCCGCTGCTGTTCGTCTCGCTGAGCGCGCTCGCGCTCGTCCTGCTGCTGTTCACCTTCACCGCGCACGACAAGGTGCTCGCGGCGATCACGCTGACCCTGACCGGCGCACTGGGCTTCGCGAGCGTCCCGCCGTTGCAGAAGTGGGTGCTCGACCAGGCCGCCGCCGCGCCCACGCTGGCCTCGGCGGCGAACATCGGCGCCTTCAACCTGGGCAACGCGCTCGCGGCGTGGCTCGGCGGCCTGACCATCGCGGGCGGCCTCGGCTACACCTCGCCCAACTGGGTCGGCGCCCTGCTGACCGGTGCCGCGCTGCTGCTGTCGTTCCTGGCCGCGTCGCTCGACCGCCGCGCCAAGGCCGCGCCGGCGACGGCAGAGGCCCTGCCGGTCGGCTGAGCCCTGCCGGTCGGCTGAGGCCACGCGGTGCGGCGCGGACACCCGCCAGCGACGTGGCAGCACCGACGGGCGGCCCGGCTCCGACGGTCCCTGCGCCTCGCCGCACCGGCCACGATCACCGATCCCGTCGTCGTGCCGACGCCCCTCCAGGCCGAGGGGCCGGAGTTCGACTCGGTGCCGGTCGTCGACCCGGCCGGGATCATCCACGCCGCCCCCCGGGGCACGACGACATCCACGTCGCCATGACGCGCGACCCGACGGCCGGGCATCGTGCACCCCGGCCCTGGGGCCGGCACCCCGTTCAGCCGGGGTCCCGGCACGGCGGGGCCACGGCTCGCAGGTGCGCGAGCAGGCGGTGCGCGCCGGCCGGGGCGTGCAGCGCCGAGTCCCCTGCTTCCGCCTCGTGGCGTGGTGCCACGAGGACTTCGTCGGCCAGCCGCACCCGCAGGCCGGGCAGGGTGAGCACGACCGGTCCGCGCCCGCATGCGGCCACCAGGGCGCACCACACCGCCACGCCGTCGGCCTCGCGGTGTTCCGGCAGGGGCGCGCGGGTGGTGGGGTCGTCCCCGGCGGCGGGCACCAGCGGTCCGAACCGCGCGCCGAGCCACCGGGCGGCGAGCACCAGCGAGGGCGCGTAGTGCAGGCCGGTCGGGGTGCGCAGGGACAGCCCGCCGCCGTGCCAGGGCACGACCCGGACGCGGTGCGGTGGCGTGCCGGCCAGCTCCAGCGCGGTGGTCAGGGCACGGGCTCGTCGGCGCGCCGCGCCCGGACCGAGCGGGGAGATCCGCTCGGTCCAGGAGGTCGTCGGCGCGCCGCACGCTCCGCACACCGCTCAGGCCATCACGTCGCCGCTGTTGGGGCCGAGCGTCTGCCCGGTGTAGAGGTTCCCGCCGGGGTCCGAGGCGAGCAGGACGGCCGTGGGCGCGACCTCCTCGGGCAGCCCGAACCGGCCCAGCGGCAGCTCGGCCTCCTTGTCCCGCCGCCACTGCTCGCTCAGGCCGTCGATCAGCGGGGTGCTGATCGGTCCGGGCGCGATCGCGTTCACCAGCACGCCCCGGCCCGAGACCTCCCTGGCGAGCGCCTTGGTGAAGCCGATGACGCCCGCCTTGGCCGCGCAGTAGTGGGTCAGCCCCGCGCCGCCCTTCTGCGCGAGCTGCGAGGCGACGTTGACCACCCGGCCGCCGCCCGCCGCGAGCATCCGCGGCACCACCGCGCGGCAGATCAGGAACACGCTGGTGAGGTCGACGTCGATCATGCGCTGCCAGGTGTCGAGGTCCATCTCGACCAGGGGCGTCTCGTCGAGGATGCCCGCGCAGTTCACCAGCACGTCGATCCCGCCGTGCGCCTCGGCCACCGCCTCGACGGCGGCCGTGACCGCCGCCGGGTCGGTCAGGTCGACCACGTGCCGGGTGTGCCCACCGGCGTCGCCCAGCGCGGCCAGGGTCCGGGCGAGCCCCGGCTCGTCCAGGTCGGCCAGCGCGACGACCGCGCCCTCGCGGGCGTAGGCCACCGCGATCGCCGCGCCGATCCCGCTGGCCGCGCCGGTGATCAGGCACCGGCGTCCGGCCAGCGCCCCTCGGGTGCCGTCCACCTCGTCACTCCTTCCCATGCCCTCTCCTCCTCAGTCCGGGAACCGCGCGGTGAGCCCGCCGTCGACGACGACGTGCTGCGCGGTGACGTAGGCGGCGTCGTCGGAGGTGAGGAACCGGATCACCCTGGCGACCTCGTCGGCACGGCCCACGCGGCCCGCGGGGATGCCCGCCCCCGCGGCGCGCAGCCCCTCCGGGCCGAGCGAGTTCCGCGCGTCCAGCGACTGCGGTGTCTCGATGAGACCGGGGATCACCGCGTTCACGCGGATGCCGCGGGGAGCCAGCTCCACGCCGAGCGAGCGCACCAGCCCGAGCACACCGGCCTTCGCCGCCGCGTAGTGGGCGTGGTCGGCCCAGCCGTAGACGCCGCCCGCGATCGAGGACACCGCGACCATCGCACCGCCGGAGGTCATCCGGGTGTGCGCCGCGCGCAGCAGGCGGAGCACGCCGGTCAGGTCGACGTCCAGCATCGCGTGCCAGTCCTCGTCGGACAGCTCCGCCAGCGCGGCCTGGCGCAGGATGCCCGCGTTGGCCACGGCGATGTCGAGCCGGCCGAACTCGCGCACGGCGGTGTCGGCGAGCTGGTCGACCGCCGCGCGGTCGCGCACGTCCGCGGGCACGGCCAGCACCCGGCCGCCCTGCTCCCGGACGGCGCGCACCGCCGCCTCGGGGTCGTGGGGGTCGCCGGGGTGGTAGCCCAGCACGGTGGCGACCCCGGCCCGGGCGTACGCCAGCGCCAGCGCCAGGCCGATCCCGCTGACGCCCCCGCTGATGACGGCGACCTTCCCCGGCAGCCCGTCGTCGCGCGGCGTGGTTTCGTCGGTGCTCAAGGACTTCTCCCTACACGGTGGTTCGGACGGACGGGGTGTGGTCGGCCGGTGACCCGGCGTCGGACTGGTCGACCCGGCGGGTGCCGAGCATCGCGACCGCCGAGCCGGCCAGGCCGAGCGAGCCCGCGCACAGGGCGGCGACCGTCATCGACACCCCGGCGCTGACGAGCAGCGAGAGCACGGCGGAGCCGAGGATGGCGCCGATCGGGCCCATGATGTGCGCGGTGTTCGGCCCGATGCCGCGCAGGTGGGCGGGGAAGGACTCGCCCATGTAGAACAGCAGCGCCGCGTACGGGCCGGTGAGGAAGAACAGGCCGAGCGCGTACATGCCGATGACGAACGGCGCGTCGGCCGGGCCGAGCAGCATCGCGGTCATCGCCGCGCTGCCGATCGACCAGCCGAGGATGATGGTGCGGCGACGGCCGATCCGGTCGCCGAGGTAGCCGTGGAAGAGGTAGCCGCCGAAGCCGGCGGCGTTGGCCAGGATCAGCACCACCAGCGCGCTGTCGAAGCTCACCCCCTTGGCCTCGACCAACACCGTGGTGCCGAGCACGGAGAACACCTGGATCGCCATCCAGTTCAGCAGCCAGGCCGCGGAGAGGCTGAGGGTGTGCCGCCGCAGGCCGGGCGCGAACAGCTCGCGCAGGCTGCCGCCGCGCTCGTCCTCGATGCCCGCCGCCGCGGCCACCTCGGCGGCTTCCTCGTCCCGCCCGGCCGCCCGCAGCCGACGCAGGTGCCGCAGGTTGACGAACACCGGGGACTCCGGCAGCCGCCAGGCCAGCAGCACGATCACCAGCGCCGGGAAGGTGGCGAACAGGAAGACGCCGCGCCAGCCGATGCTGGGCAGCAGCAGCGCGGTGAGCAGCGCGCCGAGCAGCGCGCCGACCGGCCACCCGCTCTGCACGAAGCTGTACATGAAGCCGCGCTTGCCGTTGCGGCCGTACACCTCGTTGAGGTAGACGCTGTTGACCACCTCCTCGGAGTAGCCGAGGCCGGAGAACGAGCGCACCAGGATGATCGAGAGCTTGCCGCCGGCCAGCGAGCTGAGGCCGGAGGTCAGCGCGGCGCCGGCGGTGGTGATCATCAGCGCCGGCTTGCGGCCGAAGCGGTCCAGCATGGGGCCGACGGCGAGGGAGACCACGAAGGTCCCCGCCGTCACCCAGGTCGCGACCGCCGTGCTCTCCGTCGCGCTCCAGCCGAAGTCCGCCGCGATCTGCGGGAGCAGGGTGCCGAAGAGGGTGTGGTCGAAGACGCTGAAGACCCAGGCGAGGAAGCAGACGAGGGACACGCGGCGCACCATGCGCGGTGCGAGCGGAGCGCCACCCGGTGGGAGGACGCCGCGGGGTTTCTCGGACATGGCGGGAACTTTCGGAGTGGCTCGGGCGAGGAACCGAGCGGGGGATCGGGCGGGGTGCCGGGCGGGGGACCGGGCGGAGGACCGGGCCGGGGACCGGGCAGGGGATCGGGCCGGGGTAGGCCGCGTCAACGACGCGGCCGCCGGGCGGCGAAGTCGTCGGCGATCTGGTCGAACTGGACCCAGCGGACGCCCTCGTGGCCGGAGATGTAGTCGATCAGGCGCTCGTGCATCAGCAGGTTCTGCGGCCGGCCGGAGACGTCGGGGTGCACCGTCATGGTGAACACGGCGTACTCGGACTCCCGGTAGACCCAGTCGAACTGGTCCCGCCACATCTGCTCCAGCTCGCGCGGGCTGACGAAGCCGTGGCTGTTCGGGCTGGCCTTGACGAACATCATCGGCGGCAGGTCGTCGAGGTACCAGGAGGCGGGGATCTCGATGAGGTCGGTCTCCTCGCCCCGCTCCAGCGGCTTCATCCACGTCTGCGCGGGGCGGTCGTAGTCGATCTTCGTCCAGGTGTCGCCGACGCGCACGTAGTACGGCTCGAAGTCGCGGTGCATCAGGGAGTGGTCGTACTTGATCCCGCGCTCCAGCAGCAGTTCGTTGGTGACGGGGGAGAACTCCCACCACGGCGCGACGTAACCGGTGGGGCGGCGGCCGGTCCGGGTCCGGATCAGGTCGATGCAGTGGTCCAGGATCGCGGACTCCTGGTCCCGGCTCATCGCGATGGGGTTCTCGTGGCTGTAGCCGTGGACGCCGATCTCGTGCCCCGCGCCGACGCAGGCGTCGAACTGCTCGGGGAAGGTCTCGATCGAGTGGCCGGGCCAGAACCAGGTGCTCGGGATGCCCTTGCGGCGGAACAGTTCCAGCATGCGCGGCACGCCGACCTCGCCGGCGAAGAGGCCGCGCGAGATGTCGCACGGCGAGTCCTCGCCGCCGTAGGAGCCGAGCCAGCCGCCGACCGCGTCCACGTCGACGCCGTAGGCCACCAGAATTTCCTTGGTCATCGTGTTGGGTCCTTCCTGGGTGGTGAGGTGGGGTCCGGGCACGAGACGGCCCCGGTCTCGCGGAGCCAAGCGAGGCAGCGGTCGCGGACCGCGTCGAGGTCGCCGGGCTCGGTGCCGGCGAGCACGGCGGCCAGCAGCAGCCGGGCCTGCCACGGCGAGAGGTCGCCGGCGAAGACGGCGCCCGCGGCGGCGAGGTCGGCGCCGCCCCCGGCGTAGAGGCCGACCACGGGTCCCTCGCCCACCCGGCTGGTGATCACCACCGGGATGCCGGCGGCGAGCAGGTCCAGGCAGGCGCTGGTCGCGTCCGGCGTGGTGTTGCCGGAGCCGAACCCGGCGACGACCACCCCGCGCACGCCCCTGGACCGGGCGTCGGCGAAGGCCGCGGCGTCCGAGCCGAGGTACTGGGCGACGACCTCCACGCGGGGCAGGTCGCGCACGCCCGGTGGCAGCAGCGGGGCGGGCCGCACGGTGGCGAGGGCGCGGACACCGGCCTCGTCCACGTGCCCCACCGGGCCGCGGCCGGGAGCGGCGAACGCGCGCAGGGCGAGGGTGTGGGTCTTGCGCGCGCCGACCACGGGCAGGACCTGGTCGGCGAAGGCCAGGGTCACCCCGGTGCCGCGCGACCGCGGTGACGCCGCCCAGCGCAGGGCGGCGGCGAGGTTGCGCGGACCGTCCGGGGCGGGGTCGTCGAACGGCCGCTGCGCGCCGGTGAACACCACCGGCGTCGGCGAGGAGTGCGCCAACGACACCAGGAAGGCGCTTTCCTCCAGGGTGTCGGTGCCGTGGGCGACCACCACCCCGTCGGCCGTCCCGGCGGCGGAGGCGATGCGGGCGGCCAGGTCGAGCACGTCGGTGAGCCGGGCCGCGAAGCTGGCCCTCCCGGCCACGTCGCGCGGCTCGACGCGCACCCCCGGCCGGGGCCAGACCGCGTCGGCGGCCCGCAGCAGTTCCGCCGCACCCACCTGGACGGCGCGACCGCCGCCGGTCGCCCGGGTGGCGATGGTTCCGCCGGTGCCCAACAGGACGAGATGCGCCACAAGTCCTCCGCTAACGATTGCGCAATCGATTTCGTAGCATCATGTGAGCTAGCTCGTCCGAGGTCAAGGGCTGATCCCGAACGTCACCTACCGGTGACTCTGGCAGCCTGGTGGGCAACTGGCCGCAGGAGCCGCCAGGATTACCGACAACGAGCGAAGGGCTTGACACGGTGAGTGGCGACTGGGGCGAACCGGGCAGTGCCGTGGGAGCCGAGCCCGTGAAGCTGGCCGACGTCGCGGCGGCGGCCGGGGTCCACCCCACGACCGTCTCCCGCGCGCTCCGCGGCGGCGAGGGCGTCGGCAGCGCGACGGCCGAGCGGATCCGCGAGGTGGCCACCCGGCTCGGCTACCTGCCCCACCCCGTCGCGGCCAGCCTGCGCACCGGGCGCTCCCGGATGCTCGGCGTCGTGGTGCCGTCGCTGACCGACATCGTGCTCGCCACCATCTACGAGGGCATCGAGCACGGCGCGGCGGAGGCCGGGTACCACGCGGTGGTGGCCAACAGCCAGGACCGGCCCGAGACGCAGCGGAGCCGGGTGGCCACCCTGCTCGGCGCGCGGGTGGCCGGGTTGATCCTGGGTGACGCCCGCACCGACGCCACCCTGGTCGACGAGCTGGTGGAGCGGGGCACGAAGCTCGTGCTCACCTCGCGCAGGCTGCCCGGCGTGCTCTCGGTGACCTGCGACGACCTGCTCGGCGGCCGGCTGGCCGCCGAGCACCTGCTCGGCCTGGGGCACACCCGGCTGGGTGTGATCGCCGGCGAGCCGTACGCCTCCACCGGCGTCGAGCGCACGCGGGGTTTCCTCGACGCCTGCGCCGCCGCCGGTGTCGGGGTCCCGGCGGAAGCGGTGCTGCCCTCCCGGTTCGACGTGGCGGGCGGGCGGGCGGCGGCGGAGTCCCTGCTGCGCCTCTCGCCCCGGCCGACGGCGTTGTTCGCGGTCAACGACTTCGCCGCGATCGGCGCGATGGGCGCGGTGCGCGACGCCGGGCTCCGGGTCGGCGAGGACGTCGCGGTCGTCGGCTACAACGACGTGCCGCCGGCCGCGGAACTGCCGGTCGCGCTGACCTCGGTGCGCTCACCGATGCGCGAGATGGGCACGCGCGCTGCGCAGATGCTGATCGCACTGGTCGAGGGCAGACCGGGCGGCGAGTCGCTGCTGCTGCCGCCCACCCTGTCCGCTCGCCGGTCCACGCTGGGTCCGCGGTTCGCGGACACCGCACCCGCGGACACCGCCACCCGCTGATCCGCGAGGCGGCGATCGCCGACACCGTCGAACGGGTGCTGCGCAGGGAGGACCGGATCGTGCTCGCCGCGCACGACGGCCATGTCCAGCGCCGGCCCGGAACGGCCTCGATGACGCCGATGGGCCTGCTCCCGACCGACCGCCTCGGCTCCGACCACGTCGCGATCGGCACCACCACGGGCACCGGCCGAACCCTCAGCACCAGCGCGGACTTCTACGCGGGCGAGCTGTTCGCCGACCTGGAGCCGCCCCGGCCGGGCACGCTCGACGCGATCACGTCCGCGAGCCACGACGTCCGGCCGTCAAACGGGTGATGCCGGGACCCGTGGTGCTGCGTCCGGGCGACCGCGGTGCCATGTTGGGAGGCGGCGAGGTGGCGTGCACTCTGGCGGGGGGAGCGCGATGCGGCGGACAACGGTCGTCCTGCTGTCGGTGGCCGGCCTGCTCGCGGGGTGCCTCGGCCAGGTCCGGGACGCGGACCCGACGCGCAACGCCGACGCCACCGACGTCACGCTGACGATCACGGCCAACGCCGTGGCGGGCGGGAAGAACGCGCGCGGCGCGGACTGGATCGCGAACTGGGTCATCCCGAGGTTCACCGAGGCGCAGCGGGCCAAGGGCGTCCGCGCCACGGTCCGCTTCGAGCAGAACGGCGCGGGCGACGAGGACTTCAAGACGAAGGTCGCGCTGGACTTCAAGACCGGCGGCGGTGGTGACGTCGTCGAGCTGGACGGCATCTGGCTCGGCGAGTTCGCCCAGGCCGGGCAGGTCGAGCCGCTGGACGACATCGTCGGCGCGGGCGAGGTCGACGCGTGGGACGGCTGGCGGCAGATCCCGGACGCCGTGCAGGACCTCGGCGAGTTCGGCGGCAGGCGCTACGGCGTGCCGATGGGCACCGATGGCCGGGTGCTGTTCTACAACAAGGAGTTGTTCGCGCGGGCGGGACTGCCCATCGACTGGCAGCCGCGCGGCTGGGACGACGTCCTCGACACCGCCGCGAAGCTCAAGGCGCTGCCGGGCGTCTGGCCGCTCCAGCTCAACGCGGGCACCGCGATGGGCGAGGCCACCACGATGCAGGGCGTGCTGCCCGCGCTGCTGGGCACCGGGACGGCCGTGCACGAGAACGGCAAGTGGCAGGGCGCGACGCCGGGCGTCAGGGACGTCCTCTCGCTCTACCGGCGCGTCTACCGGGACGGGCTCGGCGACCCCGTCCTCCAGCAGGAGGCGAAGGGGCGCGACCGGTCGTTCGCGCTGTTCGCCGAGCACCGGATCGGCATCCTGCTGGAGAGCGACTACTTCTGGCGCTCCGTGGTCGAGCCGCGCGCCGGCGTCGCCAGGATGGCGGACCGGGACACGGCCGTCGGGTGGGCGCTGATCCCCGCACGCGCGCCGGGGGCCGGGGTCGGCGGCCAGGACTTCGTCAGCACGTCCGGCGGCGGCGTGCGGGTGATCAACCCGAACACGCGGTACCCGAGGCAGGCGTGGGAGCTGATGAAGTTCCTGAACTCGGCCGAGGCGGTCAAGTCGGCGCTGGCGGGCGCCGCGCAGGTCACCCAGCGCGCGGACGTGAACGACGAGGTGCTGGCGGGCGACCCGATGCTGGGCTTCATCGCCGACCGGGTGCTGCCGATCACCCGGTACCGGCCCGGTCTGGCGGATTACCCGAAGGTGTCGGCCGCGCTGCGGCAGGCGACCGCCGACGTGGTGGCCGGCCGCAGCCCGGACGACGCCGCCCGGTCCTACCACGACGCGCTGGTCGCGGCGGTCGGCGCGGACGCCGTCGCGGGCGGCTGACGTGTCCGCCGGCGACCGCGACCCGGCGGGGCTCGGCACGCCGCGGGCGATCGGGCTCGTCGCGCCCGCGCTGCTGCTGATCGGCCTGTTCCTGGCGTTCCCGGCGCTGTGGGCGCTCTACATCGGGATCACCGACTACCAGCTGACCGGACCGGCCGCGGCCGAACCGAGGGTGGTCGGCCTGGACAACTTCGCCACTGCCCTGGACGACGCGCTGTTCGCCAACTCGCTCCGGCTCACCGCGTTGTTCGTGCTCGGCTCCGCGGTCGTCGGGCAGAACGCGCTCGGCTTCGCGCTCGCCTGGCTCCTGCGCGGGGTGCGGCCGGTGCTCCGCCGCGCCGTCGAGGGTGTCGTGCTGCTGGCGTGGGTGCTGCCCGGCCCGGTCGTCGCCTACCTGTGGTTCGCCGTACTGAGCCGGGACGGCGGCACGCTCGACCTGCTCCTCGGCCGGCCGGGGACGGCGTGGCTGGTCGAGTACCCGATGGCGAGCCTGGTCGTGTTCAACACCTGGCGCGGCACGGCGTTCTCCATGCTGCTGTACACCTCCGCGCTGGCCGCCGTGCCGCCGTCGCAACTGGAGACCGCCAGGCTGGCAGGCGCGGGCGGTTGGCGGACGGTGCGCGACGTGGTGTTCCCGCACATCCGCGGGCACGTGCTGACCAACACGCTGCTGATCAGCCTGTGGACGGCCAACGACTTCACGCCGTTCCTGCTCACCGCCGGCGGCCCGAACCACGAGTCCGAGGTGCTGCCCGTGCTGATCTACCGGCAGGCGTTGGACAGCGGCCGGCTCGGGTACGCGTCGGCGATGTCGACGCTGCTGCTGGTCGGCAACCTGGTGGTGGCGCTGGTGTACCTGCGGCTGCTGCGCAGGCGCGCGTGACACCGGCGTGGGTGGTGCGCCGGATCGGCCGCTACGTGCTGATCGCGGTGGTGCTGGCGTTCTTCGCGGTGCCGATGCTGTGGTTGGCCGGCGCGCCGTTCGACGCGCGGCCGGGTTTCGGCGTCCGCTGGCCCGAGTGGACCTCGGCGAACGTGGTCGCCACGTTCCGCCACCCGTACGCGGTGCGGTCGCTGGTCAACTCGCTGGTGCTGTGCGTGGTCGCGACCGCGGTGACGACGGCGTTCGCCGCCTTGGCCGCCTACGCGCTGTCCCGCGTGCGCATCCCCGGCCGGGACGTCCTCCTGTACGTGCTGCTGCTGCTGTCCAGCGTCGTGACCGGCACCGCGGCGATGGTGCCGCTGTTCGTGCTGATGCTCCAGCTCGGGCTCGTCGACTCGCGCTTCGGCACGGCGCTGGTGATCGCGGGCGGCATGCTGCCCGCGGCCATCTTCGTGCTGAAGGACTTCATGGACTCGGTGCCGCGCTCGTACGAGGAGTCCGCGCGGGTGTTCGGCGCCTCGCCGGGGCAGGTGCTCGGGCACGTGGTGCTGCCGGTCGCCAGGCCGGGTCTCGCGGTGGTCCTGGTGTGGTCGTTCGTCAACGCCTGGGGCAACTTCCTCCTGCCGTTCCTGCTCCTGCGCGACGTCGGCAAGCAGCCGGCGGCGGTGCTGATGCGGACGTTGCAGGACGAGGGCGGCAGCGCCAACCTGACCGTGATCCCGGTGTTCTCGCTGCTGTACTCGATCCCGGTGGTGCTGCTGTACCTGGTGGTCGACCGGCGTTACGGGTTCCGATTCCACGGGGGCATCAAGAGCTGATGGCGGGCATCGACATCACCGGGGTGTCCACCGCGTACCCGAACGGGGTGCGCGCGGTGGATGGGTTGGACCTGCGCGTGGCGGACGGCGAGCTGTTCGCGTTGCTCGGCCCGTCCGGCTGCGGCAAGACCACGCTGCTGCGCACGATCGCGGGCCTGGAGCAGCCGTCGGCGGGCGTCATCACGATCGGGGCGCGCGACGTGACGCGGCTGCCGCCCGGCCGGCGCGGGGTGGCGATGGTGTTCCAGGACTACGCGCTGTTCCCGCACATGACGGTGGCGGAGAACATCGCCTACCCGCTGCGGGTGCGCCGGGCCTCCAAGGCGCGGCAGCGGGAGGCGGCGGCCGAGGTGGCCGCGGGCCTGGGCCTGTCCGCCCTGCTCGACCGCAGGCCCGGACAGCTGTCCGGCGGTCAGCAGCAGCGCGCGGCGCTGGGCCGGGCCGTCGCCGCGAGCGCCGACGTGCTGCTGCTGGACGAGCCGCTATCCAATTTGGACGCACGGTTGCGGCTGGAGGCCAGGGCGTTCCTCAAGCGGCTGCAACACGACCTGGCGCTCACGACCGTCTTCGTGACGCACGACCAAGCCGAGGCGTTGGCGCTGGCCGACCGGATCGCGGTGATGGAGGCGGGCCGGATCCGCCAGTCGGGCACACCGCGCGAGGTGTTCCAGCGGCCCGCCGACACCTTCGTCGCGAACTTCATCGGCTCCACCCCGATGAACCTGGTCGAGGCCGAGGTGCGCGGCGGTCGCGTCGAGTGCGCGGGGGCGGCGCTGCCGGGCCCGCCGGACCTGGCCGACGGCACGCGCGTCGTGGTGGGCGTGCGACCCGAGTACCTGGCGCCCGCCGACGAGGGCATCACCGGCCGGGTGGTCGCGGTGGAGAACCTGGGCGTGTCGTCCCTGGTGACCCTCGACTGCCCGGACGGCACGCCGATCAGCCTCACCGTGCCGGAGCAGGAGGAACCGGCGCTCGGCACCGCCCTCACCGTCGACGCCGCACCCGGCAGGCTGCTGTTCTACGACGCGGACGACGGCCGGCTGCTCGGTGGTTGACCGCCCGCGCGGAGCGCGCCGCGGCCACCACGCAACCCGCCCCGGCGATCAGGAAGTACAGGACGTACCCATCGAACCGGCCGACGCCGCGACGGCGCACCCGATCACCAGCACGACCAGGCACACCACCGGGACCCGCCGCTCGCCGTGCAGGTCGCCGAAGCGCCCCGCCGGCGGCGTCGACACCGCGCCGGGCAGCAGGGTGGCGGTGAACGCCCAGGTCGCCGACGCCGGCGAGGTGTGGAAGGCCGCCTGAAGCTGGGCGAGCAGGGGTAGCACCAGCGTCTGCTGGATCGCCACCGAGGTCGTGGTCAGCGACAGCACGGCGAGCGTCAGCCAGGGCGCGGTCGTCCTCGGACCCGCCGTGCCGCGTCCCGCACCTCCCCGGGCACGCGTCGTCACCGAGGGGTGGGTCATGGGTCTTCCCCTGCCGGGTCGTCTGTCGGGGGATCGCGTGGTCGTGGGCACGGCGGAAGGCGCCACCGGGTCATCCGCGCGATCGCCGCGCCGGGACTCGTCGCGGGCCTCGACGAGCACCGCGAGGCGCCGTCCGGGTGGCTCGGGCGGCCCGCGGTTTCAACCGCATGGCCCCGGCAGTTGCACTGGGTGCGGGTGTGCTCAGGCGGTGCCCCAGACCGCCGCGTCGGCGGTCGCCCTGGTGCCGCCGGGCGAGGACTCGCCCTTGTAAGCCGCGAGGACCTCCTCCAGCGGGCCGTGCATGAGCATCCGGCCCTCGTCCATCCAGATGGCGGTGGTGCACAGCTCCCGCAGCAGGTCGTCGACGTGCGAGGCGAACACCAGCAGCCCGGAGCGCCGGGCGAGGTCGACCAGCCGACGGCGCGCCTTGGCGATGAACGTCGCGTCGACCGCGCCGAGCCCTCGTCCAGGATGAGGATCTCGGGGTCGATGGTGGTCACCACGCCGATCGCGAGCCTCACCCGCATGCCGGCGGAGTAGGTCCGCAGGGGCAGGTCGAGGTAGTCGCCGAGCTCGGTGAACTCCGCGATGTCGTCGACCCGCTTCCGCATCTCCTTGCGGGTCATGCCGAGGAACAGGCCCCGGATCATGACGTTCTCGTAGCCCGAGACCTCGGGGTCCAGTCCCACGCCGAGGTCGAACACGGGCGAGACCTTGCCGACGATCCGCGCGCTGCCCCTGGTCGGCTCGTAGATGCCGGACAGCAGGCGCAGCAGGGTGGACTTGCCGGCGCCGTTGTGCCCGACCAGGGCGACCCGATCGCCCTCGCGCAGGGACAGGGTGATGTCCCGCAGGGCCTCGATCACCGGCACCTTCGCGTCGGTGCCGATCTTGCCGCCGACCTTGCCGAGCACCTGCTTCTTCAGCGACCGGCTCTTGGCGTCGAAGAGCGGGAAATCGACGTAGGCGCCCCGCACCTCGATGTTCGCCATGCCGCACTGTCCTCCTGATCGACCCTGTCAGATGCGAACGGAAGTTATCATTCTCGTTTGACGGGTCGCGACGCCCACCGGTCGGAGGGCCGGGCCCGGGCGCACACCGGTGGGAGGTAACGTGCGATCGGTGCGTGAACGATCCGACGCCCTGGGCTTTCGCCCGCCGCAGCAGGCGCGGAGCCGGGAGTCCCTGCACAAGGTCCTGGCCGCCGCGGAGCACGTGCTGGCCCACCGGGGCATCGAGGAGTTCACCGTCGCGGCGGTCGCCGAGCAGGCGGGCATGTCGGTGGGCGCGATCTACCGCCGGTTCTCCGGCAAGGACCAGCTGCTGCACGCCGTGAAGGACCAGCTGCTCGGCCTGCTGGAGACCGGTGTCCACGAAGCGCTGCGCGCGCCGGCGCCCGGGCTGAGCGGGATCGTCGGCGCGTTCACCAGGGCGCTGGCGCGCACCTTCACGCGCCACAACCGGATCTTCCCCGAGCTGCTCGACGGTCAGCGCGCCGAGGGCCGCGACCGCGGGCTCCAGGCGCTGGCCGCGATCCAGCACGCCTTCGTCGAAGCCGTCCAGCCCTGCCTCGGGGAGGTCCGGCGACCGGACCGCGCGCTGGCCGTCCGGATGGCCTGCCGGACCATCATCGGCTCCTGCGTGCACCGCGCCGCCACCTGCCGGTACTGGCCCGACGACGCCGACTGGAGCACCTGGGCCGCCGAGACGACCGAGCTGGCGCTCGCCTACCTGCTCGCACCGGAGCGCCCCGGACGGCCGCACGCCGGGACCTGATCCGCCGCCGCCCAGGGGTCACGGGGTCGCTCCCGCGCGCTCAAACGACCCCGTGGCTGCGCCGGTGGTCGGACAGGCACTGCCGGATGCGGTCACCCGCCTCGTGCGCGGCCACCGCGTCGTGCTCGGCGAAGCCCTTCGCCAGCGCCTCGAACCGGTGCCGTGCCCGACCCGCGTCCCGCGCTTCGCCGTGCCGGCTCAGGTCGTAGCCGAGGCAGGGGAGGACGTAGGCGCCGAAGTGGTGGTCCCCGAGCCGGCCCGCTTCGCGCAGCGCTGCCGAAGTTGCTGGTGGACGACCGGAACGGGCGCGGCCTGCGGTTCGCCTACCCCACCACGTCCGTCACGCGGCACTCGGCGGCGGCTTCCTCATCACCAAGCACGCGCTCAAGGTGATGACCCGCCGGCGGTACGGCCGCATCGTCTACGTGTCCTCCGTCGCCGCGCTCATGGGCATCGCCGGGCAGACCAGCTAGGCGGCCGGCAAGGCGGGGCTGTCGGCACCGGCAACGGCGGCTCGATCTCCTTGCTGGGCCAGGACGACCTGCTGGAGGCGGGTGGAGCGCGCAAGGTCTCGCCGCTCACCATCCCGATGCTGATGCCCAACGGCCCCGCCGCGTACGTCGGCCTGGAGCTGGAGGCCAGGGCGGGCGTGCACGCGCCGGTGTCCGCCTGCGCCTCCGGCGCGGAGGCGCCGGCCCGGCCGTTCCGGATGATCAAGTCGGGTGCGGCGGACGTGGTCGTCGCCGGCGGCGCCGAGGCGTGCATCCACCCACGGCGAGAACTGGCTCCAGCGGCTCATGGTGGAGGGGAGGTACGTGGAGGACGTGTACGCCGCCGCTCCCTGAGCCCACCCGGCGCGCCCGGCCCCGGCGAACGCGACCCACGCGGTGTGCGCCCGTGCCGCCGGACCGGGGTCGGAGCGCCCGTGTCGCCGTGCGGCCTCGGCTCGTCGGCGAGGTCGGACACGGACGACAGCTCGGCCGTACCGGCCCGGTCACCCCAACCGCGGCCCCCGGCCCCGGGCCAGGCGGGGCGCGGTGCGGTGGTCCGGGTGCGGCAGCACCAGCAGCTCCGGCACGACCTGGGCGAGGCTGCCCGACAGCTCCCAGGTGATCCGCTGGTCGCGGTCCATGCGCAAGCCGAGCGCGTCGTCGGCGCTGCGGATGCGCACGCAGTCGGTCCAGCCTCCGCCCCATCGGCGGAACCCGTCCACCTGCGCCCGGCCCCGTTCGGGCGGCAGGAACCGCCAGCCCGCGCCGCGCAGGTCCAGCAGGTGCCGGAGTTCGGGGTACAGGGCGAGGACCAGGCGTTCCGCCTCGCCGGGGATCACCAGTGGCACGGGCGCACCTCCACACGCTCGTCGGTCGAAGACCCGGCCGGGGTGGTCGTCCACCCACCGAGAAGGATCACGGCAACGGCCATGCCAAGGGCGCTGGAACACACTCTGTGGCCGAATTTTTACAGACGGTTAACGAACACCGAGCCGGTCGCGCGGCGGACGCAGCTCCCGCGACCGCACGCGGGCACGCCGGTCGGCGGCGGTCACGGCCGCGTCGCAACCGGGCGCGGCGGTGATCCGCTCCGCCGCAGGCCCCTCCCCGGACTCCACCGCGATCGACAACGGCCACGCGCTCACGTCGGCCGGGCCGAACGACCGCGTCGGACCGGTCACCGGGGCGTCAGGGTCACCAGGAGCCGCTCGGGGCCCCTCATGATCGCCGAGCGGGCGCAGCGCACCGGTCCCGGCGGCCGGGCCGCCCGGTAGCCCGTCACCAGCCGGTGCAGCGCGACCTCGGCCTCCCGGCGTCCGAGCAGGGCTCCCCAGCAGAAGTGCGGTCCGTGGCCGAAGGCCACGTGGCCGCGCGCGTCGCGGTGCGGCCTCATCTCGTCGGGTCGGTCGAACTTGTCCGGGTCGCGGTTGGCCGACGCCAGCGACACCATGACCAGCTCGCCCGCCGGGATGGTGACGTCGCCGTAGGCGAGCGGCTCGACGGTGACGCGGTGGGTCGCGTGCCGCACGGGGCTGGTGTGGCGCAGGACCTCGTCGACGGCGCGGGGGATCAGGCCGGGGTCGGCCGCGAGGTCGTCCCAGGCGCCGGTGCCCGCCAGCGCCTCGATCGCGTTGGCGATCAGGTTGGTCGTGGTCTCGTGGCCCGCCACGAACAGCAGGATCAAGTGGTCGATGACCTCCTGGTCGCCGGCGTCGAGCAGCGAGGAGGTGAGGTCCGGTCCGGGACGTGCGCGCTTGGCGGCGACGAGGTCGGCGAAGAACCGCTGCATCGCCTGGGACGCGGGTCGGGCGACCAGCGGGTCGTCCTGCATCAGGGCGGCGGTCATGGCGCGGAATCCGTCCCGGTCGACCTCCGGGATGCCCAGCAGCTCGCAGATCACCGTCAGCGGCAGGGGGAAGGCGAACTCCCGGACGAGGTCGACGGGCCCGGTGAGGTCCAGCCCGGCGAGCAGCGCGTCGGTGATGTGCTCGATGCGGGGCACCATCCGCTGCACCCGGTCGGCGGTGAGGTTCTCGCCCAGCAGCCTCCGCTGTCGGACGTGCAGGTCGCCGTCGCTGAAGAGCGCGGTCTGCCGGAACATCGCCGGCAGCGGCCCGTCCAGGGGCGGCAGTCCCGCTTCCGCCCTCTTGCGCACGATGGTGGCCCCGACCAGCCCCACGTCCTTGGCCAGGCGTCGGTCGGCGAGAGCGGAGCGCACGGACTCCCAGCTGCCTCCCAGCACCCACACCGGGCACAGGCCCGGAAGCATCACGTTGACCACCCACGGGGAACCGAGCCGGTCTCGCAACCGCGCGTGCACCTCGTCGGCGTTGTCCCAGTAGCCCTCCCCGAACAGCACTTGCTCCATGCCTCCACGGTAGAGCCCGAAAGACCTGCGATGTCACCGTTGTTAGGCGACGTGGGCGAGCTTCCGACCGACAGGGGGATACCCGATCCGACGCAGGCCCCTCGCGGTCATGTCGTGACGGTGACCTTGACGCTCGCCGTGGGAATGCGCGTCCCGTCCGAGGCGGTGACGACCGGCCTCACCACGCTGGTGCCGGTCGCCGCTCGGGCGGTCGTGCCCACCCGCAGCGTCAGCTCCCGGTGCTGCCCGGCCGGGACGTGCAGGGCGCCGGTGGCCGGGCTGAGCGTCACGCCGTCGGGCAGGCCGGTGGTGGTGACGGTGACGTCGAGGTCCGAACCAGTGATGTTCCGGACGCCCACCGCGAACGTCGCGCCGCCGCCGAGGGGGCCGGGCCGCTCACCGGTTCCGACGCCGACCGCGCCGCTGCTGACGTACCCGATGCCCGGCGCCTGACCGGCCGACAGCGACGGCGGGGTGTGCCCCTCGGCCCAGTCGCCGGGCTCCCGGCCGAGGTCGAAGCGGAGCGCGGCACCGCCCTTCAGCTCGTCCCAGGTCAACCAGGTGCGGTGCAGCGGTCGGTGGTCCAGCCGGGCGGATCGGACGTACGGCGTCGCGGTGGACGCGTGCGGCGCGGAGATGTCGATGGCGCGGCCGTTCGCGAGCGCGATCCGGACGTGGCGGAACAGCGGGCTGGTGACCGTGAGCCCGCCGACGCCGGGGACCCGCGGGTAGAGCCCGATGGCGTTCCACACGTACCAGGCGGACAGGGCGCCCAGGTCGTCGTTGCCGGGCAGGCCGTCGGGGGAGTCGCGGTAGAGCGCCAGGGCGCGGCGCGACGCCGCCTGCGCCTCGGCCGGTCGGCCGACCCAGTTGTGCAGCGCGGTGACGCCGAGGCCGGGCTCGTTGCCCGGCACCGCGTTCGGGCTGTCCGCCGCGCCGTCGACCTCGGCGAGGTGGGCGTCCAGCCGGGCGGCGGCCACCGACCTGCCGCCCAGCGCCGCGACCAGGCCGGCGAGGTTCTGCGGCACCGCCCAGGTGTAGGTGTAGGCGTTGCCCTCCTTGAAGTCCCGGCCGGACGTGGGGTCGAAGTCCGCCGCGAAGGTGCCGTCCGCGTTGCGCGGCTGGACGAACCCGGTGGTCGGGTTGACCAGGTTCTGCCAGTCCTGCGCGTGCTTCGCCAGCACGGCGGCGTGCGCGGTGTCGCCGAGCGCGGCGGCGTACCCGGCGATCGCCGCGTCCGCGATCGCGTGCTCCAGCGTGCGGGACGCGACGCCGTCCAAGCTCGCCACCGGCACCGACACGGGGTCGGTGTCGCCGACCGGGACGTAGCCCAGGGACCGCTGTGCGGCCAGTCCCGGTCTGATCAGGTACTCGTTGCACTTCGTGCCGGGCCGCAGCGCGCTGTCGAGCATCAGCGCCAGGGCGGACCGGGTGTCGAAGTCGCGGACCCCGAACGCGTGGGCGGTGGCCACGCCCCACTTCGGCATCGCGCCGCACTGCTCGCCGGCGACGACCAGGCTCGTCACCACGTCGCGTGCCACGGCGGGCTCGACCACCGAGATCAGCGCGGCCCCCGCGCGGTGGACGTCCCACCCGGAGAAGTTCGCGTACCGGGTCCGGCCGTCGGCCCGGTGCACCCGGTCGTCGTAGCCGAGGTAGCGGCCGCCGGCGACGGAGACCTTGCCCAGGCTCCGCTCCCAGGCGGCGGACGCCCTGGCGCGCATCGCGTCGAAGTCGAAGTCCGGCGCGTCGGCGGCGAGGGTGTGCCCCGGCGGGCCGAACCCCGAACTCGACCGACTGGTGAAGAACGCGGTGGCGGCCCGGCGGCCCTGGGTGGGCAGGTCGAATCCCGGTCACCGGGACTGGTCCCATCGCCGATGGGAGAAGCTGGAGGGATGTCGCGTCCCCGGTCGAGAACGAGGAACCCGATGACACGGGCCCCTGCTGTGCTCCTGGTGGTGTCGCTCGCAACGGGCGTCACCGCGTCCTGGCCGACCACGTCGTGGGCGGCCCCGCCGACACCGGACCCCGCCGACCGGTGGCCCGCCGCCCCCGGCGTCGAGCGCACCGTCACCGTCAAGGACTCCGCCCGGCTCCAGGACGCCCTCGCCAACGCCAAGGCCGGCGACCGGATCGTGGTGGCCGACGGCCGGTACACGATCGGCGCGATGACCGGGCGCAAGGGCACCGCGGCCAAGCCCATCACCGTCGTGGCGGCCCACCGCGGCCGTGCGGTGGTGGACGACGGGCAGCTGGAGGTGGCGGACTCCTCGCACGTGACGTTCGAGGGTTTGCGGTGGACCAACCGGTCGACCCTGCGGATCACCGGCTCGCACCACGTGCGGTTGACCCGCAACCACTTCCGGCTCACCGAGGAGTCGTCGCTGACCTGGGTGCTCGTCCGGGGCGAGGACAGCCACCACAACCGGATCGACCACAACCTGTTCGAGGAGAAGCACCAGCTGGGCAACTTCGTCACCGTCGAGGGGTCGGAGACGGAGCAGTCGCGGCACGACCGCATCGACCACAACCACTTCCGGAACATCGGCCCGCGCGCGGTCAACGAGATGGAGGCCATCCGGGTCGGCCGCAGCACGATCTCCCGCTCCAGCGGGTTCACCGTCGTCGAGGCCAACCTGTTCGAGGACTGCGACGGCGACCCGGAGATCGTCTCGGTGAAGAGCAACGACAACACCGTCCGCTACAACACCTTCCGGTCCTCGCAGGGGACGCTGTCGCACCGCCACGGCGACCGGGGCTCCTTCCACGGCAACTTCTTCCTCGGCGAGGGCAAGGAGAAGACCGGCGGCATCCGGATCTACGGCCGGGACCACAAGGTCTACAACAACCACTTCGAGGGCCTGACGGGTTCCGGCTACGACGCCGCGCTCCAGCTCGACGGTGGCGACGTGGACACCTCGGGGGCGCTGACCGCGCACTGGCGCGTCTACCGGGCGACCGTCGTGCACAACACCTTCGTGGACAACAGGTCGAACATCGAGATCGGGGCCAACTACACCTACCCGCCGGTCGACTCCACCATCGCCGACAACGTGGTGACCGGGGCCCGCGGCAAGCTGTTCAACGAGCTGAAAGCGCCGGTGAACCCCACGTACGCCGGGAACGTCGCGTGGCCGACCGGGTCCGCGACCGTCGGCGTCACCCGGCCCGCCGACGCCGTCCGCGTGGTCGACCCGCTGCTGCGCCGCGAGGGACCGGTGCACCGGATCGGCGCGGGCAGCCCGGCCGTCGACACCGGCACCGGCCGCTACCCGTTCGTCACCGACGACATGGACGGCCAGCCGCGGGCCGGCGTCCCCGACGTCGGCGCGGACGAGCGGTCGACCGCCGCGGTGGTCCGGAAGCCGCTCCGCGCGACCGACGTCGGCCCGGACGCGCGGTAGGACGGCTCGCCCGGCCCACGTCCGGGACCACCTCCACGGCCACGTCCGCCACCGGGAGCCGGCGGGTGCGACGACGCCCGCCGGTTCCCGGCGCGGTCAGGACGGCGGTTCCCGGCGCGGTCAGGACGGCGGTTCCGGTGCGGTCAGGACGCGGTTCCGGTGCGGTCAGGACGGCAGCTTCGCGGCGGCCACCGCCGCCAGGCGCTTGGCCCTGGCGCAGTACTCCGCGCCCGGCCGATCGCCCGT
Organism: Saccharothrix australiensis; assembly: GCF_003634935.1. Taxonomy (NCBI): domain Bacteria; kingdom Bacillati; phylum Actinomycetota; class Actinomycetes; order Pseudonocardiales; family Pseudonocardiaceae; genus Saccharothrix; species Saccharothrix australiensis. Next base: position 5,120,304 of record NZ_RBXO01000001.1, on the reverse strand, counting down.
CACGGTCAGGACCACCACGTCGATCTGCGCCCGCTGCGGCAGGTTCGGCGGCCGGTGCGGGACGTTGACGGTGCAGCTCGTGCCCGACCCCTTGTCCAGCTCGACGTACCCCGGGCGCCCGTCCAGGTCCACCAGTTCGCCCGCGACCACCTCCGTCGCCGGGTGCTGGTCGTAGCGCAGGTTGATACCGGGGCCGCCGATGGTGCTGAACCACTTGCACGCCCAGTTCCCGAACACGTTCACGGCCGAGTCGCCGTCGATCGCGGCCAGCGTGGCGAGCGCCTCGTCGTCCAGCAGCGCGCAGGCGTCGACGTGGGCGAGCGAGCCGGCGGGGAACGGCGTGCCCCGCCGGGGGATGGGACCGCTGCGGAGCACCTCCACCACGGTGTCCGTCGCGACACCGGCCACCGTGCAGAGGTCCAGCGGCGGGTTCTTCAGCTTCGCCGACACCCGGACGGCGTACTTGTCGTCCACCACCACGGTGCGGTCGCACTCGCCGGCGTCCTGAGCGCCTTCGACGACCTCGAACGGCTGTCCCTGCACCGCGCGCGACGCGCGGGTGATGAGCTGGACCTCGACGTCCACCGGCGCTTTCGAGCCGACGTCGACCAGGCTGTCGCACCGGTTGAAGTTGCCGTAGGTGGTGAACAGCCGCGTCGGGCCGAACCGGCGCAGCTCGCCCTCGTCGATCAGCGCGCAGGGGTCGGCGGTGCGCTCGTCGCCGACGAGACCGCCGGCCCGCTGCGCCGCGGGCGCCTGGTGCCGCCAGGTGAGCACCACCGCGCCGACGGCCGCGACGAACACGGCCGCGACGGCGACCTTGAACGCGCCACGACGCCACACCGGGGCGCGGGCGGGGCGTCGGGCCGGCGCCGGTGGCGGTGGCGGCTCCCGGTCGCCGACGACCTCCCCGATGCGCGAGCGGACCTCGTCGGCGGTCGGCCTCGCGTCGGGACGCGGCCGCAGCATCTCGCCCAGCAGCGGGGTGAGGGGACCCGCCTGGCGCATCGGCAGCGCCTCGCCGCGCCGGACTCGCTCCAGCACCTCGTGCGGCTCGCCGGTGCCGAACGGCGGCGTGCCCTCGACCGCCGCGAACAGCGTCGCGCCGAGCGAGAAGACGTCCGAGGCGCGACCCGCCGGGTACCCGCCGGCCACCTCGGGCGAGGTGAACGCGGGTGTGCCGGTGACCCTGCCGTCGTCGGTCCGGGTCACCTCCCGCCAGATGGAGACGCCGAAGTCGGTCAGCTTGGCCACGCCGTCGTCGGTGATCAGGATGTTGCCCGGCTTCACGTCGCGGTGCACGATGTTCTTCGCGTGCACGGCGGCCAGCGCACCGGCGATCTGCGCACCGATCCTCGCGACCCGCTCGGGCGGCAGCGGCCCCTCGGCCGCCAGCACCTGGTCGAGGCTCTTCGCCGGCACGTACTCCATGACGAGCCAGCAGTCGTCGCCGTCGACGGTGTCGAAGACCGACACGGCGTTCGGGTGGTGCACCTGCGCGGCGGTCTCGGCCTCGCGGCGGAACCGCGTCCGGTCGGTGTGGTCCGCCGCCGTGTGGGGGTGCTTGAGCGCCACCCGCCGTTTCAGCTTCCGGTCGAACGCGCCCCAGACCACGCCACCCGATCCGGAGCCACGGGCGTCCTCCAACTCGTACCGCCCGCCCACGACATCACCGGTGCGCACGGCGCGTAGTGTAGTGACCACGTTCGCGTGCGTCCGGATTTCGTCCGGTGGATCCGTCGTGAACTGGTCGGATGCGCCGCACTTTCACCCGATGGGCGGTCACTTGACCATTGCTCGCATTTCCGGCGGTCAATTGTCGCGGTCGACTCGGGGCATGCCCGCGAAAGGGGTGTCGGTGAAACCGATCCGGTGATCGATTTCCGCGGGACGCCCGCGCCGCGCCCGGTCAGGGCAGGGGGTCCAGCAGCGCCAGGTCCGGTGGCACGAGGGTGGTCGACAGGACGAGTTCGCGCAGCAGGTTGTCGTTGAGCGCGTTGCCGACGGGCTCGCCGACCTCCTCGCGCAGCAGGCCGTGGACGCCCGCCGCGGACAGCCTGGCCCGCACGTCGGCGACCATGTGCTCGACCCGCTTGACGCCCCAGCCCGCGTGCGGCTGGAGCTCGTTCAGGACCTCGGCGACGTGCTGGCGCGACACCGGCTGCGGGTTCGCCTCGTGCAGCAGGTACCGCTGCCCCAGCACGACCAGCAGCAGGTGCTCGTCCGGGGTGAGCCGCCACCGCTTGGGCGGCTGCGTCGCGGTGGCGTGGTGGGCCGACGGGTGGCCGCCGTCCTCGCCGGCGACGTACAGCTCCAGCAGGTGCTCGCGGTCGTGGGAGCCGCGGATGAACAGCGGCGTGTAGCCGTTGTCCAGCGGCACCGGCTCCTCGTCGCGGAACAGCCACCGGGTCCTGGGCAGGCGGATGGGCAGCCGTCCGGTGTTGGTGACCCACCAGCGGCCGGCGCGGCGGGTCAGGAGGCCGTGCCGGCGGCTCACCCGCAGGTCGGTCTCGCCGACGCACAGGTCGACGTCCGGGCGGTTGCGGCCGAAGCGGACGCTGCGCCCCTCCACGGGGTTGGCGCTGATCTTCCCGCTCAGCGCCAGCGCGACGACTGCTCCGGGAGCGGCGCGCGGCACGTCGCGCGCCAGGCTTTCGGTGTTCATCCGGCCTCCTCGTGTCGCCGGGCAGTGTCGCCCGATCGCCTCGGGACCCGTCCCGCCATGAGGGGATGGTAGGCAGCCACCTCGTCACCGGTCGGGAATTCCACCCGATCGCCCGTTCACCGGCGGGGACGGGTCCCGGACGGCCTCCGCCACCCTGCAGGCATGAGCGACATCCAAGTCACCCTCGACACCCTCAACGGGCTCGTCGACCGGCACCGCGTCGTGCACGACGAACTCTCCGCCACCAACCAGCAGACCCAGGTGCTCGCGCAGGTCCAGCCCCCGATACCGGACCCGGCGACCACCGCCTTCACGACCGCGGCCTGCCAGGCCGGCCAGGGGCACCTCGACTCGGCCGCGAAGGTCGAGCAGGACCTGCAGACGCGGATCGAGGAGCTGAAGGCGTCGATCGACCAGTACGCGGATTCCGAGCAGACCAACAAGGAACGCTGGGGGTGAACGACTGATGGCAGGGCTCAACGGGTACGAGATCTACCGGATGGTGTCCGAGGCCGAAGGCGCCGACGGGCTGAACCAGGCGGCGGACGTGGCCAAGGACGCGCGCACGCGCATCCAGAACCTCGGCGACGAGCTGCGCCGGCTCACCGCCGAGCTGGAGGCCGCGTGGCAGGGCAAGGCGTCGGAGCGGGCGGCGCGGGCCGCGCAGCCGATCGAGCAGGGCCTCCAGACCGCGCAGGAGACGCTGGAGAAGGTCGACACCTCGTTGCGGACCCAGGCGCAGAGCTGCGACCAGTTCAAGAACCAGGTGATGCCGGTGGCGACGCCGGAGCCGCCGGAGCTGACCCTCTTCGACGAGATCACGCCGTGGGACACCGACAACGAGATCGCGCGCAAGCAGTGGTTCGAGGCCGACGCGCACAACCGCCGCGTCTACGCGGACTACGCCGCGGCGACGGAGCAGAACCAGGCGGTGCTGCCGCAGATGGCCCCGGCGTCCGGCGGCGGCGGAGCGGGCGCGGACACCGCCGTGCAGACCGCGAGCGCGTCGACCGTGCAGTCCGCGACGTCCGCGCCACCGCGGGCGGCCGGCGAGGGGGGCGCCACCGCGCCGTCGTCGGCCGGCTCGGCCGGTGGGGGCAAGGCTTCCGCACCGCCGTCGACCGGGTCGGGCGGCGACCAGTCCTCCGGAACGTCACCGTCGGGTTCGGCCGGCGGTGGCCACGCCTCGGCTCCGCCGTCGTTGAGGGGTGGCGGCAGGACCTCGGTCAGCAACAAGGGCGACCTCGCCGGTCGCGCGCCCGCCGCGCACGTGCCCGCCCCGCCGAGGCTGCCGGGTGAGCGGACGGCGATCGCCGACCTGTCCACCGGTGCGCCGGGCGGCGTGCCGATCGCGGCGCGCCCGGCGTCGGCCAGGGACACCGCGCGCACGTCGAGCGTGCCGAAGGGCGACCACCTGGCCGGTGGCGCCCCGATGCTGCCGGGTGGGATGGGCGTCGGCGACCCGACCGGCACCAGGGGGCAGCGGGGCACCCGGGGTTCGGGGGACCGTTCCGCCACCCTCGGCGCGGGCGACCGCTCCGCCGTCCTCGGCCGGACGCCGACCGACGCCGTCCCCGCCGCGCCCGGCGCCCGCGGTGCGACCGGCAGGGCGGCGATGGCGGGCATGGGCGGCATGGGCGGCTTCGTCCCGCACGCCCCGTACGCGCGTGCGGACGAGGACGAGCAGCACCAGCGCACCGTGTACCTCAAGGACGACTCCGACGCGCTCGTCGGCCCGATGCCCGACAGCGTGGCGCCAGTGATCGGGGAGGACTGATGTTGCGCGCACCGGTCGTCTTGTCCGACACCGAGTTCGACGTGCTGTGGCACCACGACGACCTCGGCGAGCACCACACCGTCCTGCACGTGCCGCCCGCCGACGCCAACACCCTGGAGGTGGAGAACGCGCTGCACCGCGAGGGCGTGCGGGTCGACGAGGCGCTGGAGGCGTTGCGGGTGCTCGCCTTCGCGGACTTCGAGTGCTTCGGCTGGATCGCGTACGACCGCGAGGTCACGCTGCCGGTCGTCGTCGCCACCGCCGGTCGGCACGGCGTCTTCGCGTTGCGGGACAACGGCCACGTGCGGATCGACGCGCTGCACGGCGACCCCTCCGTCGCGCTCGCGGCGTGCCTGCCGGAGGTGCCGCCCGGCCGGGGCTCGTCGATCAACGCCCGCGCCGAGGAGGCGCAGGGGTCGCGGGCACTGGTCGAGCTGATGCAGCGCCCGCGCACCGGCGTCGCGAAGCTCTTCGCGGCCAAGCGCGACCGGTACGGGCGACGCCGGCGCTCGACGTCGTTCGTCACCACGCTCGACTGCCCGGACGGCCGCTGGCTGGTCGTCCGCTACGTCGACAACCGAGGCCAGGCATGGGTGCACGCCACACCCGCGGGCCGCCCGATCATCGCGCAGTGGCTGCACCGCCTCGGCGATTGACCGGGAACGCGCAAGCAGCAGGCCGTGGGTGGAGCCGGCCTGCTGCTCGGCCTTCCGTGCGCGGACGTGGTGGACCCGGCATCCGGGGTTCGACCGCGACGGCCACGGCCGGGCGCCCTTGCGGGGCTCCGGAAAATGGTGTGGGGAGCGGGCGGTGGCAGGCGTAGCGTCGGCGGTCGTGACCACTGCGGTGAACGCGGGAGACGACCCGGCGGACGGCTGGTTCCCCGAGAGCGTGGCCGTGCGCTACGACGCGCCCGGCGGCGCGAACGCGCCCGAGGTGGTGACGCCCGCGGTGGACCTGCTCGAAGACCTGGCCGACGGCCCGGTCCTCGAGTTCGCCGTCGGCACCGGGCGGATCGCCGCGCCGCTGGCCGCTCGCGGCGTGCCGGTGAGCGGCGTCGAGTCGAGCCGGGCGATGGCGGCGCGGGTCGCGGGCAAGCCGGGCGGCGACGCGGTCGAGGTCACGATCGGCGACATGACGACGACGCGGGTGCCCGGTCGGTTCTCGCTGGTCTACCTGGTGTTCAACACGATCGACAACGTGACCACCCAGGACGGGCAGGTCGCCGTCTTCCGCAACGCCGCCGCGCACCTGCGGCCGGGCGGGCTGTTCCTCGTCGAGGTGGGCGTGCCGGCCCTGCGCCGCCTGCCTCCGGGCCAGGACACCGTCCCGTTCGCGACGACGCCCGGCGCGGACGGCGGCGGCTACGTCGGGTTCGACCGGTACGACGTCGTGACGCAGCGGTTCACGTCGAACCACGTCACCGTGTCACCGGACGGGACGGGGCGGTTCCGCAGCATCCCCTTCCGGTACGCCTGGCCCGCCGAGCTGGACCTGATGGCGCGCCTGGCCGGGATGAGCCTGAAGCACCGCTGGTCGGACTGGGACCGCTCGGAGTTCACGGCCGAGAGCACCAAGCACGTGTCGGTCTGGGAAACCGGCCCGGACACGTGATGGTGTGAGCCCCCACCAGCCTCGGGGACGCCGGTCCACCTCGGGTTCGTCCCGGTGCGAGACGCGCGCTCGTCGGCGGACGTGGCGATCGGGGCGTGTGGCGCCCGTCAGCCGGTGCGGGGCGTGTGGCGCCTGTCCGCCGGTGCGGCCCGTGCGGTCGTCGGCCCGTCGACATCCCGGCGGCGCCGGCGCTCAGATCGGGTAGGGACTCGTCGGTAGGCGCATGATCGGGTCACAACGTTCGCAGCGGGTTCGGCCCGGGCGCATCCACAGGAGTCGTTCGTTGCACCGCTCGCACTCCACGTTCGAGTCGGCGGCGACGTGCGACGCGTTGCGGCAATCGGCGGGATCCGCCGAGGCGCGGTCGGTGCCGGCCGGCCTTTCCGGCGTGTAGCGGGCGGGGCCGCCGGTCAGCGACTCGTAGAGTCGAAGGTCGTTCGGCGGGACCAGGTACACGGTCCGGCTGCTGGTCATGAGCGGCACCGCCCGGCCGGCGGGGACCAGGGCCGCCACCTTGTCCAGCGTCAGACCCGCCCACGGTCTGAGCTTCGGGTGATCGCCGCCGCAGTGGCGGTGGTTGTCCGGGCATGTCCCGAAGTTGTGCAGGGTGCACTTGGCGGCCTCGACTCGGCGCAGCCCGGTGGCCACGGCCGAGCCCCTGGGAGGCAGGTCGTCCCACGGGAGGTGGTTGCAGCCCACCGACGGCACGCGGTGGAACCACTTCGGTACGCGCTCCGCCGCGGTGAACCACAGCGACAACCAACCGGCTCGGTGTGATCGAGCGGTGCGCCCACTCGCTGTCGACAGGTTGATGCGGGAGAGCTGGACCTCCACACCGGTAGGGGTGGGACCGTGGATCGCGACGTCCAGGACGTTCCCGGTGCTCGTCGTGAACTCGGTGTCGCTGCGGAAGCCGGCGTCGTCGCCGGCTCGGTGCCAGTACTCCTTCTGCCGCTTGTGCTCGTCGCTCTCCCGTGCGATCGCATGCGCGCCATGACCGCCGCCCGCGAAGTGGCTCGCGTAGTACTTGCCGTCACGCACGCGGACGAACATCTCGTCGTGGCCCGGCACGGCCGGTTCCATGCAGAGCAGCACGCGGTCGCCGCGCCCGATCTTGCCCCGCAGCGAGGCGACCATCCGGTAGTCGCTCTCGGAGAGGCGGGAGAGGTCCAACTCGCGGTTGTCCGGGACGTACAGCACACGCGTCGTCATGACGGCCCCGCATTCTCACGACCGGTAGGTGGTTGAGCGAAGAGCTGCGTGCCGCGATGGTACGACGAACCGGCTCCTCCCTCGGGCTCGTCGAGCGGTACGCGGGCAGCTGTGCGGACGGCGGCCCGACATGCGGCCGTCGGTGGTGTCGACGTCATATCGGCGGTTGGACGGGCGAACGCGCGACACCCGTCAGGCGGTGCGGTCCGGGTGGTCGTCGACCGCGCCGGTCCGGTGGCCGCGTGGAGACCCGTGCCGCGACCGGGGGACGACCAGGCCCGTCTCGTAGGCCAGGACCACCAGTTGCGCCCGGTCGCGGGCGTGGAGCTTCGTCATGGCCCGGCTGACGTGGGTCTTGGCGGTGAGGTGGCTGATGGTCAGGTGGCGGGCGATCTCGTCGTTGGACATGCCGGCCGCGACGAGCGCGAGCACCTCGCGTTCCCGGTCGGTCAGCACGTCCAGCTCCGGCGGGCGCGTCCGGCCGGGCGGGGTGGCGACGAACTGCTCGATCAGCCGCCTGGTCACCGCGGGCGCGAGGAGCGCGTCGCCGCGTGCCACGACGCGCACGGCGTGCAGCAGTTCGCCCGGCTCGACGTCCTTGACCAGGAAGCCGGCTGCACCCGCGCGCAGGGCCGAGAAGACGTACTCGTCGAGGGCGTGGTTGGTCAGGATGACCAGGTGCACCGCGGCGAGGTCGGGGTCGTCGGCGATGCGGCGGGTCGCGGCGATGCCATCCAGCCCCGGCATCCTGATGTCGAGCAGGGCGACGTCGGGCCGGTGGGCGCGGGCCAGGTCGACGGCTTCCGCGCCGTCCCTGGCGGCGGCCACGACGGTGAGGTCCGGCTCGGAGTCCAGCAGCGCCGTGAACGCCGCCCTGATCAGCGGCTGGTCGTCGGCGAGCAGGAGGCGGATCACCGGTGCGGCCCCGTCGGGACGGGCAGCAGCGCCTCCACCAGGAAGCCGCCGCCGGGAGCCGCGCCCGCGGAGAACGAGCCGCCGAGGGCGAGGGCCCGTTCGCGCATGCCGATCAGGCCCGTGCCGTGGGTCGCGGTGGTGCCGGGCGGCGTGCCGTCGTCGCGGACGCGGAGCCGGATCGCGTCGGGCCGGTGCGCCACGGACACGGTGACCGCGGACGCGCCGGAGTGGCGCAGCACGTTGGTCAACGCCTCCTGGACGATGCGGTGGGCGGCGAGGCCGATCGCGTCGGGCACCGGGCGCGGGACGCCGCGCACGTGCAGCTCGGCGGCCAGACCCGCCCGTCGCGCCCTCGCCACCAGCACCGGCAACCCGTCCATGCCGGGCACGCCGTCGTCGGCCCGGCGCAGGACGCCGAGGGTGGCCCGCAGCTCGCGCAGCACGTCGCGGCTGGCCTCCTTGATCGCCACGAGACCTGCGCGGGCCCGGTCCGGGTCGCGGTCCAGCAGGTGCGCGGCCACACCGGCGTGGACGTTGATCACCGACATGCTGTGGGTGATCGTGTCGTGCAGCTCCTGGGCGATCCACAGCCGCTCCTCACCGGCCCGGCGCAACGCCGCCTCCTCACGGGTGCGCTCGGCCTCGACCGCGCGCTGCTCCACGACCCGCAGGTAGGCGCGGTGGCCGGCCACCATCGTGCCGATCACCACCGCGGCGGCCAGGAACCCGGCGTTCCACGCCACACCGCCGTGCGGGCGCGCGGTGCCGAGCGGGATGGCCACGACCAGGTACAGGGCGGCGAGGAACGCCAGCGCCGCGGTGACGCCCTGCCACCGGCGACCGGCGGCGACCAGGGTGTAGACGGCCGGCAGCACCGGCGCGGAGGCGAAGATGCCCGGGTACCGCAGGCCGTAGTAGGCCACGCACGTCGCGGCGGTCGCCCACACCACCGCCAGGGGGAACCGGCGTCGCCACGCCAGCGGCACGGCCCCGGCCACCAGCAGCGCGTACCCGACCGCGTCCAGCGCGGTCTGCACGCCGGTACGCGGCACCAGCAGGGTGCCCAGGACCATCCCGAGCCCCGTCGCGGCAGCGGCGGCGACGTCCGCCCTCGACTCGACCACCCGGACACGGTAACCGGGTGCCGAGGGCAGGCCATCCTCCTCCGGACGGGTCCGGCACGTACTCCCGACGCGGTAGGCGTGCCGCTTCCGGCCCGACCGCGCCACCCGCCGGAGCAGCCGCGAACACCCGCGTCGGGACGACGACCCGGCGGCCGCGGCGCGACAGGCTTCGGCCATGACGATCGGAAGGCACGTGACGCGCACCCCGACCCCGTGGACCAGGCGGCTCCAGGTGCTCACCGCCGTGTGCTCGGTGGTGTTCACCACCGGTACCGTGCTGCACGGGTGGCTTGTGATCACCCCCGAGACGCTCGAAGCGATGATGCGGTTGAGCGGCAGGACGGCCGAGCAGGCGGCGGCGGAGGCGCCGGGTTTCCTGGTGGCGTTCCGGGCCGTCGCGGTCCTGTACGTCATCGGCAACGCGCTCGGCGTGCTCGCCCTGCGCGGCCGGCCGTGGACCTTCTGGCTGGCGCTGCTGGTCAACGTCACCCAGGCGGCCGGACCGATGGGCATGATCCCGCCGGTGGTCTACCGGGCGGCCGTCGACACCCACGGCGTGGCGGGCCTGCTCCCTACCCTGATCACCGACGGCGGGGCGCTGCTCCTCTCCGCCGCGCTGATCGCCGGCTTCCTCCGCTTCCGCACGGCCTGGGCCCACCGGACCGACCGGTGACCGCTCGCCCCGCCGCCGCGACCGACGTGGGGCGGTCGCGGCGGTGTTCAGGCGGCCAGGTCACGGATCACCGACCGCAGCGGCGCGACGGCGTCCGGGGAGCGCAGCAGGTCCGACGATGCCAGCACGGTGTCGGTGCCGATTCGGAGCCAGTAGGGGCCTGCGACGGGCACCTCGTGGATGGACAGGGTGAAGTCGAGTCCGTCCCGCCCCAGCTCACGCCGGACCTCGTCGACCAGGTCGTGGAACGGGATGACGTCCCGGGTGTGGGGCTGTCCGGTCCGGGCTTGTTCCGCGCGGAGGCCGGCCGCCCACCGCGAGTGGTCCCGCCGCAACCGCGGGAGGAGGTCGTCCAGTGCCTCGGGTGGGCCTGCGGGTGCGGGTGCCTCGTGGCCCGCTGCGGGGCGGGCGCCGGTGATGCGGGTCCACCAGTCGTCCCAATGCCCGGCCAGGCCCGGTGGGTCGGGATGGCTTCGTGCGGGTGCGGCGGGTTCGAGTGGTGGGATCGAATCGGCGGTCGGGGAGGTGATGCCGAGGGCGTCGCGCACGTAGAGGGCGAAGGCGATCTCGCCGAACGAGTCATGGTTGATCGACCAGGAAGGGTTGCCGTCGAAGCGCATGTTCCACGGTATCGCCGCGGTACGCCGGATCCGCGGGTCCCGACGGCCGCCGTGGACCACCCCCGGTGGGCTCGCCGGGCGGGACGTCCGAGGGCTCCGGGGCGGTGGAGCGGGTCTCGACCCGGACGAGGCGGTGCCACGTCCCGTCACGTCCGTCGACGGGCCCGTGCGCTTCGGCGAGCCGGCGGTCTCGTCGCCGGCGAACCCGCTCACCCCCACCGCTCCTCGACCGGCCACCGCCCGCGCACCTCGTCATCCACCGCGGCGAGCACCTCCGGGTGCGCCGTGACCAGCGCGTCGAGCGCGTCGGTCCAGTCCAGCAGGTGCAGCAGCCGCGCGGCGGGTCGACCGGTGGCGCGCAGCTCCTCCACGGCCAGCAGGCGCGTCCACGCGCGTGCCCGCCCCGCCGGGTCCGCGATCGTCCCGACCAGGTGCTCCGCGCGGTCGGTGTCGTCGTCGGCCAGGGCCAGGGTCACGAGGGCGTCCACGGCGGCGGCTTGGCGGGCCCGGTCGGTCGACCGCGCGGCGGTGGACAGGCAGGCCACCAGTTCCGGGCACGAGCCGACGCGGGCCAGCCCGAACAGGACCTCGTCGCGGCGGCGCGCCGGGAGGTCGCCGGTCATCCGGACGGCCCGCGCCAGGTCGCCCGCCGTCGCGACGGCCTTGACCAGGAACACCCGCGCCTCGACCACGCGGCGCGGGGTGGTCAGGCGGGCGGCGAGCTGTTCGGCGCGGTCGAACTCCTCGGCGGCGGCCAACGCCTTCACCACGGCGGTGTGCGCGACGTCCCGGTGGGCGTCGTCGCCGATGGTCGCCGCCACGGCCAGCGCCTGGTCGTGGTCGCCGGTGGCCGCGATCGCCGCCGCCACCGCGACCTTCGCCCTGGCCCGGTGCGCCGGCGTGGTGATCGCGTCGGTTTCCGCGACCGCCCGGCGCAGGAAGTCGCGCCTGCGCCCGGACACGCCCGCCACCCGGACCAGCGCCCGGACCCGCGCGTACGGGTTCGCCATCCGGCGGATGACGGCGTCGGCGCGGTCCACCGCCTCCTCGGGCGCGGCCGAGACGCGCGCCAAGGCGCTGAGCAGCCGGACGCGGACCCCGGGGTGGGGCAGGGAACCGATCAGCCGGTCCACCGCGGCGGGGTGGTCGGCCAGGGAGGAGACGACGTCCAGGAGGGTGGTGATCCGGTCGCCCGGTGCCTGTGATCGGACGAGGCGTTCGACGCGGTCGGGGTCGCGGCGCGCGGCGGCGTGGCCGACGAGTTCCGCGGTCGCGTCCGCCGCCTGCCCCGGGTCGGCGATGGCCCGCGCGGCGGCCTCCGCCGCGTCCAGGTCGCCCAACCACGACATGGCGCGCAGGACGGCCCGGTGGTCGGTCGAGCCGTCGGCCAGGTCACGGGCCACCGCGTTGCCGGCGCGGGCGTGGGCGTCCATCAACGCGCGCCGCACCTTGTCGTGCCGCCCCGAGTCGGGCGCCGAGCGCATCAGCTCCTCGGCGCGCAGGGCGGCCTCACGCGCGGCGGTCGGCTCCCCGGCCCGCACCGCCGCCAACCCGAGCAGCACCACCGCGTCGACCGGGTCCGCCGGCAGCAGCCCGGCGAATTCCGCCGGCGGCTCCCACGTCCCGCGCCCCGCCGCGGCCCGTCCGACCGACGTGTCCGCGACGAGCGCGCGCAGGCGGTCGAAGGTCGTCCGGCCCCCCGGTCGCCGCAGTTCGGCGGCCAGCGCGGCGAGGTCCGGCGTCGACCCCGCGTCCGGGGCGCGGGCGTCCAGCGGGGACCGGCGTTCCGCCAGTGCGCGCGACACCTCCGCCGGCACGCCCGGCGCACGCGCGATCGCCCCGAACGCCCGGTCGCGGTGCCCCAGGTCGGTGATCGCCGTAGCCAGGTCCAGCGCCCGGTGGAACTCGCCCGCCTCGGCGAGGGCGCCCGCGAGGTGCGCCGCGGCGGCCGGCGTCCGCCGGGGGTCGGCCAACGCCTCCGCGCGGGCGTGCTCGCCGAGGTGCGCCCACAGCGCGGGCAGGAGGACGGGCAGGGCGGAGTTGCGGGCGATCAACCGGTCGCGGTGCACGGCCAGGCGCGCGAGGGCGGCCAGGTCGGGGCGTCGTGCCGACGCCACCGCGTCGAACGCCGCCGTGACCTCGGCGAGGGCGTCGGCGTCGCCACCGGACAGCGCCCGCATCCGGTCGTGGCGCGCGGGGTCCGTGCCGCACGCGACGACGCGCGCCACCTCGCCGGTCGCGGTCAGCACCCGGAAGTAGCCGCGCAGCAGGTACTCCGGCGTGTCCTCGGGCCAACCACGGGCGCGGTGGGCGTCGGCCCACGCGTGCAGGCGGTCGCGGTAGCCGGCCAGGCGCGCCGGGCCCAGGTGCTCCTCGGCGGTCGCGCGCAGCTCCTCGTGGCCCAGCAGGTAGATCCGGGTGTCCGGGCGGTAGTGGCCGGGCCGGACGTCGAAGCTGCGGGTGGCCGCCGTGCGCAGGTGGACGCGGATACCGGCGGTCGGGCAGCCGGTCAGGTCCGCCAGGTCCGTGTCGGTCAACCCGCCCGCCGCGGCGGTGAGCAGGCCCAGCAGGTCCTGTTCCACCGGGCTGCCGCGCAGCAGGCGGTGCAGCTCCAGTTCCATGTCGTCGCGCTGCACCGACGCCCGCGGCGAGGGCGTCAGCTCGCGGACCGCGGACGGGGAGCGCAGGGGGTGGCGCGCGTCGAGGTCGGCCGGTGGCGGGGGGTTGGGGCGGCTGGCCACGACCACCTTCATGCCCGCGGCCGGGCGGGCGGGCAGCAGCGCGGCGATGCTGGTGCCGCCGACCGCCGCGCCCCGGTCCTCGTCCAGGCCGTCGACCACGAGCACCAGCCGTTCGCCTCGGTCGCGGCACCGCCGCGCCGCGTCGGCGAGCATGCCGGCGAAGTGCGCTTCCCTCGTCGCCTCGGTCAGGAACGCCGGCATCGGCTGCCCGAGCAGGTCGGCGAGCTGCTCCAGCACCACGTCCACGAACGCGCCCCGGTCGTCCTGGCCCGCCAGCCGGGCCGTGACGAAGAACGGCACCACCCGCAGCCCCTCCGGCGGGTGCAGCGCGAACCACGACAGCAACGCCGACTTGCCCGCCCACTTCGGCGCGCGCCACCACAGGTGGTCGCCCTCGTCACCGGCGCAGAACGCCGCCAGCGCGGCCAGTTCCGCCTCGCGGCCCACCAGCTCCTCGGGCGCGATCTGCCGCACCTGCTCCAGGTAGCGCGACCGCGGGCGGGACGGGGTGTCGACGTGCACGTCGCCGTGGATGTCACGCGCCTGCACGACGGGCTCGAACACCGGACCCTGGACGTGGTTGTGGTGTTCGGCCATGCGCCCCATTGTGGCCGACCGAACCCGCCGTGCGGCGGCGCGGACGGCCTGCCCGCCCGGCGGTGTGGTGCTCCTCCTCCGTCGCGGTGCGCGTCGGAGCCGGACGCCGGGCGGGTCGCCGACTGTCAGTCGATGCCTTCGACGATGCGGAAGTCGCGCTCGACGCCGTCGGAGAGGGCGGCCGGCGCCTCCTGGTAGGCCGCGCTCTCGTGTGTCGTGAGGGCCTGTTGGAAGCTGTCGAACTCGATCAGGACGGTGCGCTCGGCGATCCCGGCGTCGTGTGCGACGACCCGGCCGCCCAGGACGAGGGGCCGCCCGCCCCCGGCCCGGACGGCCGGACCGGCCAGTTCGTTGTAGGCGGCCAGCTTCTCCGGGTCTGAAATGGTGCGGTAGGAACTGACCCAGTAGCCCTTGGGCATGGAATCTCCGGTGTTCGCAGGGCGTATCGGATTTCGGACGTCGCCGGCCTCAAGTCGAGTGCCGTCGGGCACCGACTCGTGATTCGTGTTCCGCCACCGGATCGGTCGCGGGCGAGCGGCGGGCGAGGGTGAGGCTGATCAGGGTCGTGATCGCCATCGCGGCGATGCCGACCAGCCCTGCCGCAGTGTAGGCGCCGTCGCTCGGGAAGAGGCGGCCCGGTGTCGGCGGTGCCGCTCGGCGACGGCGTGCCGGCCGCCGGCTCCTGGGACCGGACCGCGCGGCTGTGGCTCCCGGACGTGGACGAGGTCGCGGACCTGGTGCGCCACCGGGGCTTGGAGTTGCCGGCGGAGGTCGTCACCGACCGGGTGCGCGGGTTGGACGCGCCGACGCCGGAGAAGCCGGCGGCCGAGATCCTGTCCACTTTGGACAAAGTGAAGAGTCGGCTCCGTGACGACAGCTGTGCTTGCCCGGAGGCGGTGCGCCGGCCGACGCCTGAAACCTCGGCTCGGTCGGCCTCTCGTCGGTGCGGCGAGCGTGTGGAACCAGGTGTTCGACCGTGTCGCGGGTTCGGCCGCCGGCGTGGTGGCGGATCGTGTGCCCGAAAGACGTGCTCGGGTGATCAGGGCCGGTCGGGTGTGGGGCTGTGCCGGATCGCCAGCAGGGCGATGTCGTCGGTGGCTGGTCGGTCGCCCACCAGGGTGGTCATGATGTGGGTGCAGGCGGTTTCCGGTGCGGCCGGGGACACGGCCTGGCGCAGTGCGTCCAACCGGTCGTCCAGGTCCTGCCCCCGGCGTTCCACCAGGCCGTCGGTGAACAGGACGGCCAGTGCGCCGGGTGGCAGGTCGACGCCCGTGGCGCGGCGGCCCTCCACGCCCAGGTGGTAGCCGATCGGCGGGCCGAGCGGGGCGTCGACGAAGGCGGTCGGCCGTCCCGGCACGGCGAGCGCGGGCGGCAGGTGGCCGGCCAGGGCGAGTTCCACGCGCGAGGTGGGCAGGTCGATGACCGCGTAGGCGACCGTGGCCATGGTGTTGGCCTCGAAGTGGCTGGCCTTGCGGTCGAGCTTGCCGAGCACGTCGGCGGGGGAGGGGAACTCCAGGGCGTAGGCGCGCAGCGCGCTGCGCAGCCGTCCCATGACCACCGCGGCGGCCAGCCCGCTGCCCACCACGTCGCCGATCACCAGGCCGATGCGCCGGTCGGGGAGCGGGAACACGTCGTACCAGTCGCCGCCGACGCCGCTGTCGGTGCCGGGGACGTAGCGGGCGGCCATCTCCCAGCCCTCGGTGGCGGGCAGGTGCGCGGGCAGGAGGCTCTCCTGCAGCATCGCGGCGGCGGCCCGCTCGGAGCGCGACCGGTGCACGTGCGCGGCCGTGGCCAGCCGGTCGGCGACCAGTTGCAGCAGCTCGACCTCCGCGTCGGTGAACCGGCGGGGCGTCGTGCTGCCGACGTGCAGCACCCCGACCAGGTCGCCGTGGACCACCATCGGCACGCCCAGCAGGGTCCGCAGGCCCCGCTGCCACAGCAGGGGGTTGACCACGGTGGATGCGTCGACGTGGGAGATCTGCACCGGTTCCCGGCGCTGCGCGACCTGCCCGGCGAAGCCGACGCCCACCGGTATCCGGACACCTTGGAAGACCTCTTCCTCCAGGCCGGAGGCCGCCCTGGCCACCAGGTGCCCGCCGTCCACGTCGGTCAGCAGGACGGTGACGGTGTCCACCGCGAACAGGTCGCGCACCTGCATCAGCAGCACGTCGAAGACCTTGTCCAGGTCGAGTTCCCGGAGCGCGCCGTCGGTGACCGCCTCCAGCACCCGCAACCGTGTCGCGGGATCCTCCCGATCGTCCATCCGTCAACCCCGTCCATTGATCACGTGTGCCGAGCGGACAGCGCGAGCACATGACGGGCGCCGTGTAGGTCGGTGTCGGTCCAGTTCACAAAAGGGTACCTGGAACGGCGGCGAGCCGAAATCCGCCGGCCCCGGAACAAGAGGGCGTTCCCGGACCCCGGCCCGCTCGCGGACGGCGTGGTGTCGGAGTTCACGTGATGTGGAATGCGGCCTTCCGTTCGACGCGGCCGGACAAGTCCGTCGCGTGTGGTCAGACGTCCGCCGCCAGGCCCTCGTTGACGAAGGCGATCAACGCCCGGGGAGTGGTGAGCCGCTCGATCTCGTCGTCGCTGATCCGCACGCCCAGTTCGTCCTGGAGCCGGGTGACGATCTCGTAGACCGCCAGCGAGTCGATGCCCAGGTCGGCGAACTCGGTGTCGAGCGCGGCGGTGTCGAGGGCGGCGACGTTGCCGGTGCCGACGCAGGACTCGACGATGCGGCCGAAGTCGGTGATGGTCAGCGTGATCATGGTGGTGTCCCTTCAGGCGCGGTGGCCGCCCAGCCTTCGAGGTGGGGCTCGAAGCGCGGTCGAGGGGGTCCGGAGGCGGGTTCCAGCGGTTCTCCGCCCGGGTTCGAGCCGCGCGGCCCAGGGTGGTCGCGGCGAAAGGACCTGGTGTGATCGAGCAGCTCGCCGTACCCCGGCCGGAGCACGCGCGGATACTCGGCGTCGGGGCGTACCGGCCCCGGCGCGTCGTGACCAACGAAGAGGTGTGCGCCCGGATGGACTCGACCCCCGAGTGGGTCGAGACCCGCTCGGGCATCCGGACCCGGCGGTTCGCCGGCGACGACGAGACGCTGTGCGCGATGGCCGTCGCGGCCGGGCGGGCGGCGCTCGACGACGCCGGGGTCGCGCCGGGGCAGCTCGACTGCGTGGTCGTCGCCAGCATGTCGGTGCTGGTGCAGACCCCGCCGCGCGCCGTGCTCGTGGCCGCCGGGCTCGGCGCGTCCGCGGCGGCCGGGTTCGACCTCTCGGCGGCGTGCGCCGGCTTCTGCCACGCGCTCGCGGTGGCCGGTGACATGGTGCGCGCGGGCAGCGCCCGGCACGTGCTCGTGGTCGGTGCCGAGCGGATGACCGACATCATCGACCCCGCCGACCGCTCGGTGGCCTTCATGTTCGCCGACGGGGCGGGCGCGGTCGTCGTCGGCCCGTCGCCGGTGCCCGCGATCGGCCCGGTCGTGCGGTGGGCCGACGGCGGCGAGCGGGACGCGCTCCGCATGAACACCACGTGGGACGAGTTCCGCGCCGACCCGTCCCGCGAACCGCCCGCCATGAGGATGGACGGGCGGCGGGTGTTCCGGTGGGTGGTGGAGAACGTCGCTCCGGCGGCGCTCAAGGCCGTGGAGGCCGCCGGGCTCTCCGTGGGCGACCTCGCCGCCTTCATCCCGCACCAGGCCAACACCAGGATGATCGACGTGCTCGCCGACCGGCTCGGCCTGCCGGGGCACGTCGTGGTGGCGCGGGACGTGGTGTCCGCGGGCAACACCTCCGCGGCGTCCATCCCGCTGGCGATGGAGCGCCTGGTGCGCTCGGGCGCCGCCGTCGACGGGCCCGCGCTGCTGTTCGGCTTCGGCGCCGGGCTGAACTACGCCGGGCAGGTCGCGATGCTGCCCGGAGGCCCCGGTGCCCGCTGAGCGCCACGAGGCGCACGAGGCCGACCGCGCCGAGGTCGACGCGTTCGCCGCGGCCGTCGGAGCGGAGCCGGGACCGGTCGCGCCGCCGACCTTCGCCGCCGCCCTGGTCCTCGGCGTGCTCCAGCGGCTCCTCGCCGACCCCGCCACCGGGCTCGGCGCGTCCGGGGTGGTCCACCGCGAGCAGGAGTTCGCCTGCGAGCGCCCGATCCGGGCGGGGGACCGGCTCGCGGTCTCGGTGCGCCTGGAGTCGGTGAAGGAAGTCGCGCGCCGCACCGTCGTGCTGGCGCGCGGGCAGGTGTCCACCGCCGCGGGCGAGCCGGTGTGCCGAACGGTGACCACGCTGGTGCTGGCCCGGTGACCGCGATGTCGCGGGGCGACGCCCTGCCCACCTTCGTCGTCCGCCTCGACCACGACGACGTGGCCCGCTACGCCGCCGCGTCCGGCGACCACAACCCGATCCACCGGGAACCGACCGCCGCCGCGGCGGCCGGGCTGCCCGGCGTGGTGGCGCACGGGCTGCTGGTGCTGGCGCACGTGCTGCGCGCGGTCGCGGACGGGGCGGGCGCCGGGGTGGTGCGCGAGGTCTCGGCGAGGTTCACGCGGCCGGTGGCGGTGCCCGCCGAGTTGACCGTCGAGGGCGCGGTCACCTCGGTGGAGCCGGACGGCAGGCGCGTGGTGGAGCTGCTGGTGAGCGCCGGCGGGCGCCCCGTGGCGCGGGTGACGGCGGCCGTGGCGAGGTGATGTGACAGGTCAAATCTTATATGTCATAGTTTACTGGTTGGGTGCGCGCGGGCGTTGGCGGAGGACCGATGCGGTTGAGGCGGATGCCGTTCGAAGAGGGGGCGTCGAACGTCCCGGACAGCGGGCTCACCGGCCCGGCGACGATCCCGGACGAGATCGGCGCGGAGCGGAAGGTGGCCTTCCGCGAGCGGGTGGCGCGGTGGCGGCGCACGGCCGCCGGGACGTTCGCCGCGTTGCCGCGGGTGTTCTCGTTGGCCTGGCAGGCCGGGCCGGGGCTGACCATCGGGCTCGGCGTCGCCTCGGTGGCCACCGGAGCGCTGCCCGCCGCGACCGCGTACCTGGTGAAGCTGACCCTGGACACCGTCGTCGCGGCGGTGCAGATCCACAGCGCCGGCCGCCCCGACGACGTCACGTTCGACGTGCCGTTCTTCCCGGACCCGCACCTGACGTCGATGCAGAAGATCGTCGCGCTGGTCGCGGTGCAGTTCCTGCTGTACCTGGGCAACACCGCGCTCGGCGCGCTGCGGCAGGGCTGCCAGCAGCTGTTGCAGGAACGGCTCTCCCAGGTCATCCAGATCAAGGTGATGGAGCACTCCGCGCGGCTGGACCTGTCCTTCTACGAGGGCTCCGAGTCGTACGACCTGCTGCGGCAGGCGCAGGAGGAGGCGCCCACGCGCCCGCTGTTCATGGTCAACGGCGCGTTCAGCCTCGTCCAGACGTCGGTCACGTTCGCCAGCATGATCGTCCTGCTGGCGCAGATGAACCCGTGGCTGGCGCTGGTCGCGGTCCTGGCGCCGGTGCCCGCCTTCATCTCCCAGGCGCGCTACAGCGGGCGCGCGTTCGTGGTGGCGCTGTGGGGCTCGCCGGTCAAGCGGCGGATGCACTACCTGTCCACGCTCGTCACCACCGACACCTACGCCAAGGAGGTCAAGGTCTTCGGTCTCGGCGACTACTTCGTCGAGCGCTTCCGGCTGCTGGCGCGCACGTGGTACGAGCGCGTCCGCGCGGTCACCGTGCGGCGCAACGCCGTCGGCGCGGTGTGGACGTCGCTGACCACGCTGACCGGTTCGCTGACCTACCTCTACGTCGCCGCGCAGGCGGTGGTCGGCCGGCTCACGCTCGGCGACCTGACGCTGTACACGCAGGCGGCGAACTCGGTGCAGACCTCCATCCAGGGCCTGTTCTCGAACTTCTCGGAGATGTACGAGAACAACCTCTACCTGGACCGGATGTACGCGCTGCTGAACACCCCGGTGAAGATCAAGGCGCCGGAGCGCCCGGTGCCGCTGCCCGAACCGCTGCGCGGCCACGTGGTGTTCGACGACGTGTCCTTCACCTACCCGGGCGCGGACCGGCCCGCGCTGCGGAACGTGAGCTTCGAGATCCGGCCGGGGCAGACGGTGGCGGTGGTCGGGCGCAACGGCGCGGGCAAGTCGACGTTGCTCAAGCTGCTGTGCCGGCTGTACGAGCCGACCGGGGGGCGGGTCCTGGTGGACGGTGTCGACATCCGCGACGTCGACCCCGACGAGCTGCGGTCGCGGATGTCCGCGGTGTTCCAGGACTTCGTGACCTACCAGGCGACCGCGGCCGAGAACATCGGCCTCGGCGACATCGCGCACCTGGAGGACCGGCCGCGCATCGAGGAGGCCGCGCGCCAGGCCGGGGCCGACGCGGTCATCGAGCGGATGCCGCGGGGCTACGACTCGCCGCTGGGCCGCTGGTTCGACCAGGGCGTCAACCTCTCCGGCGGCGAGTGGCAGAAGGTCGCGCTCGGTCGGGCCTTCCTGCGCCGGGCGTCGATCCTGCTGCTGGACGAGCCGACGTCGGCGCTGGACGCGGAGGCCGAGCACGACCTGTTCGCCCGGCTGCGCACGCTGGCCAGCGGGCGGACCGCGCTCTACATCTCGCACCGGTTCTCCACCGTGCGCCAAGCGGACCGGATCCTGCTGCTCGACGACGGCAGGCTGGTCGAGGAGGGCACCCACCGCGAGCTGATGGACCTCGACGGCGGGTACGCCGAGCTGTTCACCCTCCAGGCGTCGGCCTACGTCGACGAGGCCGACACCGGGCCGGGGTCCGAGGCCGGTCCGGGGGTCGTCGACGCCCGGCGGAAGGGCTGACGGCGTGGGCGCCCGCGAGCCGGGGGCGGTCCCGCCGGCACCCCGCCCGCGCAGCTCCCCCGCGATGCCGCCCCGCCGGGGCGGACCGGCGGACCGGGGTGATCGGGCGGCGGAGAGCCGGGAGGTGACCTGGCCGGCGGTGCTGCACGACGGCGGCCGGCACGCGGTCGCGCTCCAGGTGGCCTTCGACGTCGCGGCGCGGGTCTACGCCGCCCGGCGCGACCCGGCGGTCGCGGGCACCGGCGCGGACCCCGGCGCGGTGGCCGGCCGGGACCCGCTGGGGGAGCTGGTCGCGCTGACCGAGCTGATGAGGTGGCTGTCCGGGGTGCAGGACGAACTGCTCCACGCCGTGCGCGTCGCCCACGAGCGCGACGGCGGCGGACCGGGGTCGTGGGAGGACCTGGCGAGCGCCCTCGGGGTCACGCGCACGCCCGCGCGGCGGCGGTTCGAGCTGGTCGCCGAGGGCAAGCGGCGCGGCGGCGGGTTGCCGGCCAACCTGCTGGCCTGGGACGTCGTGCGCCGGGAGCCGCCGTCGGCGTCGGCGTCGGAAGAACGCCGACGCCGGCCGGGTCGAACGGACGACCGAGGTCGATGAGAGCCGGCACGTCACGCGTGTCGAGCGGGAACGAGGAGGGAAGGGCGATGACCACGGGCAAACCCGCGGACACCGGCGGCGTCTCCGCGGTGGTCGAGCAGCGGTTCGCCGCGCTCGGCAGCCGCTCGCGCTGGGCGATCACGTTGAGCGTGCTGGCCGGGATCGCGCTGAGCATGTTGGACCAGACCGTCATCGGCACCGCGATGCCGCAGGTGGTCGCCGACCTGCACGGCACGGAGGCGATGTACACCTGGATCGTCACCACCTACCTGCTGACGTCCACGGTCACCGTGCCGCTGTACGGCCGGTTCTCCGACCTCTACGGCCGGAAACCCCTGCTGCTGACCGGGCTGACCATCTTCCTCGTCGGATCGCTGCTGTCCGGCCTCGCCACGTCGATGGTCGCGCTGATCTTCTTCCGCGCCGTGCAGGGCATCGGCGCGGGCGCGCTGCTGACCCTCGGCGCGACCCTGCTGCGCGACTTCTACCCGCCGCACACCGTGGTCCGTCTGCAGGGCCTGCTCGCGGCGAACCTCGTGCTGAGCTTCCTCGGCGGCCCGCTCATCGGCGGCTTCCTCACCGACCACGCCACCTGGCGCTGGGCGTTCTTCATCAACCTGCCGATCGGCGTGGTGATCGTCGGCGTGCTCGCGGTCCTGCTGCCGCACCAGAAGGTGGAGCACCGCACCGGCCGGTTCGACGTCCCCGGCGTCGTGCTGCTCATCTCCGGTGTGTCGCTGGTGCTGCTCGGGCTGAGCAACAAGGCGTCGGTCGTCGACGGCACGCTCCTGCCGTGGTGGAGCCCGCAGGTGGCGGGGCTGCTCGCGCTCGGCCTGGTGCTGCTGGTCGTGCTGGTGCGGGTGGAGCGGCGCGCGGGCGCCCCGGTGCTCCCGCTGCACATGCTGCGCAACCGGACGTTCCTGTCGGCGACGGTGGCCGGGCTGTTCTTCCGGGTCGCGATGTTCCCGACGGTGCTGTTCATGCCGCTGTACTTCCAGCAGGTCCGCGGGCACGACGCCACCACCTCGGGCCTGCTGCTGCTGCCGGTGATGGCGGGCCTGGTGGCGAGCAACCGGCTGACCTCGCTGGTCGTGGTCAGGCGCGGGCGGGCCAAGGCCGTGCTCGTCGCCGCGGCCGGGCTGCTCACCGTCGTGACCGGGTTGTTCGCCCTGCTGGACGCGGACACCTCGCTGTGGACCACCTCGGCGTTCCTGGTGCTGGTCGGGCTGGGCCTCGGTCCGTCGATGGGCGGCATCTCGATGGTCGCGCAGAGCTCGGTCGACCGCGCCGACGTCGGCAGCGCCACGGGCGGGTTCGTGCTGCTGGGGCAGCTCGGCGGCACCATCGGCCTGGCCGCGGGTCAGACGCTGTTCGCCCAGCGCCTCACCGGGGCCGGCGCGCCGGGCGTCGCCGACCCGGAACTGATGTCGAGCACGATCGGGAGCACCATCGCCGTCCTGGGCCTGGTGAGCGGCGTCCTCGCCTTCGCGGCGCTGGCCGTCATGGAGGACATCCCGCTGCGCGTCGGCCCGCCCAAGCCCCCGCCCGCCCGCACCGGACCCCCGTCGTCCGGGTCGACGCACCCCGCCGACGCGCCCGCGTCGACCGCCGGTCCGGCGGGAGGCGTCGGCGGAACCGCGCCGCGGCCCGAAGCGGCGCGGCAAGAGCACTAGACCGGAGGGACACAGCGCATGACCACCGAGACCACCCCCGCCGGGCTCCTCACCGGCGTGTGGAGCATCGACGCGGGGCACTCCGACGTGTCGTTCAGCGTGCGGCACATGATGATGGCGCGCATCCGCGGCGGGTTCTCCGCGTTCACCGGCGCCATCACGGTCGCCGAGGACCCCGCCGCGTCGTCGGTCGTGGCCGAGATCGACACGACGACGCTCGACACCCGCAACCCCGCACGGGACGAGCACCTGCGCGGCAGCGGGTTCTTCGACGTCGTGAACTTCCCCGCGATCAGGTTCGCCTCCACCGGCGTCCGGCTCACCGGACCGTCCTCGGCCGTGGTGGCGGGCGAGCTGACCGTGCGGGACCGGACCCGACCCGTCGAGCTGACCGTCGAGCACACCGGCCTGGGCATCGACCCCTGGGGGGCGCAGCGGATCGGTTTCGTCGCCGACGTGACGTTGGACCGGCGGGACTTCGGCTTGGACTTCAACGTCCCGCTCGGTTCGGGTGGAGTCCTGGTGGGCACCGACGTCGCGGTGCACCTGGAGATCGAGGCGGTGCGGGCGACCGAGGAACCTCCCGGCTCCTGACGCCGCACGGGCCCACCTGCCCCGGACCCGGGCGACCGGCATCCCCCAACCGGTTCGCCCGGGTCCCCTGCCTCGGGGGAGCGCCCGGCCCCCGCGACGCGGGAGCCGGGCGCTCCCCCTGGCGGGACGGCACGGGCGCCACCGCGCCGGGAGCGGCCCGTGCGCGGTGGGCGGACGTCAGCGGGTGGCGGGCGCGGTGGTGACCAGCCCGGCGTCCCGGAGCATCCGGTCCAGCGCGACCGCCTCGAACCGGTCGCCCCTGGCGCACACGTAGCCGTCCGGGCGGACCAGCAGCCACGCCCGCGGTCCCAGGCCCAGCCCGCCGGCCAGGGTCCCGCCGGGGTCCGCGATCGCACCGGCGCCGTCCGGGCCGACCGTCCACGCGGTGAGCCAGTCCGGCGTGAGCGCGCCGGGAGGCGTCGCCGCGGGGCCGAGCAGCAGCACCCAGCCGGGCTCCCGCAGCCGCGCGGCGAGCGCCGCCCAGGCGGGACCGCCGGTGACCGCGTCCGGGACGTTCGTGACGCGCTCGCCGGGGCGCGGACCGCGGCCCTCGCCGCCGGCGCGCACCAGCGGGCCGGGCGCGTAGCGCAGGTTCAGGCCCGACACCCCGCCGAGCACCTTGCGCTGGATCCGGCCGCGCAGCGGCGCCACCCGCCGCACCACGGCGAACACGACCGGCAGCAGCCGCGAGGCCGCCGCGTTCTTCAGCTGGATCAGGCCGGTGGCCGTCCTCGTCGAGCGCAGCAGCGCCTCGCCGACCGGGACGCGCTCGGCGGAGTAGGTGTCCAGCACGGCCTCGTGCGCCTGGCCGCGCACGACCATCGCGAGCTTCCAGGCGAGGTTGTACGCCTCCTGCACCCCGGTGTTCATGCCCTGGCCCGAGGCCGGGCTGTGGACGTGGGCGGCGTCACCCGCGACCAGGCAGCGGTGGTCGCGCATCCGGCGGATCATCCGCTGCTGGAAGGTGAACACCGACACCCAGCTCGGGGTGCCCACCCCGACCGGGCGGCCCAGGCCCGCGGACAGCTCGCGGGCGAACCGCCGCGCCACCTCCTCCGGGTCCGCGCCGAGGTCGGCGGCGGCGGTGTCGAGCAGCCGCCACCGCCGCTGCCCGCTCATCGGCGCCATCATCAACGCGAGCCCGCGGTTGCGGACCCAGTAGATGCTGTTGCGCGGCAGGTCGACGTCGAGGTCCGCGTCGGCGATCAGCCACGTCTCGCTGGTCTCGCCGACCAGCGGGAACCCGAGCCGCTTGCGGACCGTGCTGCGCCCGCCGTCGCAGCCGACCAGCCACGGCACCCGGGTCGTCGCGGTCCTCCCCGACGGACCGCGGAGGCCGACCGCCACCCCCGTGGCGTCCTGCGCCAGGTCCTCCAGCCGCACACCCCACTCCACCTCGACACCGAGCCGGCGCACGGCGTCCCGCAGCACCTCCTCGGTGAGCACCTGGTCGATGCAGACGGTGAACGGGTACCGGGTGGGCATCCGGCGGTAGTCCGCGTCGAGCCGGGTGAGCAGCCCGCCGTCCTGGAACAGCGTGAACGCCCGGACCTGCTGCCCGCGCTCCAGGATCGCGTCGACGACGCCCATCTGCTCGTAGACCTCCAGCGTCCGCGGGTGCGTGGCGACGGCGCGGCTGGTGGTGGCCGGGGCGTCCTTGGCGTCGACCACCCGCACCCGCACCCCGCGGCGCAGCAGCTCGTGGGCGAGCACCAGGCCGGTCGGGCCGGCGCCCGCCACCAGGACGTCGATGTCGGGATCGGTTCGGGTCATCGCGAGTTCCTCCGGAGGGACGGGACGCGGGCTCGGCCCGCGGTGACGAGGTCGGCCACCGCGCGGGCGGCGGCGCGGTCGGCGGCCGGGTCGCCCGCGCGCGCGGGCAGCAGCGCGGCCACGGCGCTGCCGCCGGGGCGCACCGACCGGTGCCGCCGGGCCAGGGTGACGAGGCCGAGCCCCGGCCCCGCCTCGACGAGCAGGTGGTCGCCGGTCGCGAGCAGCGCGTCCAGCGCGGGCCAGAACCGCACCGGCGCCACCGGGTGCGACGCCCAGAACGCCGGGTCGGTCGCCTCGACGCCGAGCGGCGCGGCGGTGTAGCCGGAGTACACGGTCAACCGCGGCGGGCGCAGCCGGACGCGCCGCGCGGCCTCGGTGAAGCCGGGCACGCTGTAGGCCAGGGCGGGCGAGTGGAACGGGAGGGTCGACGGGACCGGCGTGCCGGTGAGACCGGCCGCGCGCAGCCGCTCCACGGCCAGCGCCAAGGGCGCGGCCGGGCCCGCGAGCACGACCTGCCGCCGACCGTTGACCGCGCCGACGACCACGCCGCCGCCGAGGAACGGCCGCACGTCCTCCTCGCCCGCCGCGACCGCGAACATGCCGCCCTCCGGCGCGTCGGCGAGCTGGTCCAGCCGCAGCCGCAGCAGCGCCGCCGCGTCGGCCGGGTCGAACACGCCGGCCAGCGCCGCCGCGGCGACCTCGCCGATGCTGTGCCCGAGCAGCGCCGCCGGGCGCACGCCCCACGACAGCACCATGCGGCCGAGCGCGTAGCCGAGGGCGAACAGCAGCGGCTGCGAGCGCGTGGGCACGTCGACGGGCTCCATCGGGTCCTCGGCCAGCCAGTCGGCGCGCAACGCGACGCCGAAGTCGCCGAACGCGCTGAACACCTCGTCCATGGCGGCGGTGAACGCGGGGTCGGCGCCGTAGAGGCCGGCGCCCATCCGCTGTTGCTGCGCGCCCTGCCCCGGCAGCAGCAGGGCGACGGGCGGTGTGGGCGGCGGGGGCGCGTCCATCGGGCTCCTCCGGGAGGGGGTGGGGACGGGCCCAGGCTCGGCCCGCCCGCTCGACCGGCGTTCGGCCTCCGCTCGAGGGCCCGCGTCGAGTCCCCGTCGAACCGGGTTCGAGCGGTGCTCGACAGGCTGCGCCGTGCTGTGCAGGCGCCTTACGCGAAGGAGTCCGTATGCCGAGCCGAGACAACGCGGTCACCCGCGAGCGGCTGCTGGAGATGATGACCGCCTACAAGTCCACCTACCTGCTGCGCGCGGCCATCGAGCTGAAGGTGTTCGACGCGCTCGCGAACGGGCCGTGCGACCCGGACGACGTGGCGGCGATCCTCAGGACGGACCCGCGCGCCACGCGGGTGCTGCTGCGCGCGCTGGCCGCGACGGGACTGCTGGAGGTGTCCGGCGAGCAGTTCACCCTCGCGCCCGGCGCGGCGGAGTTGCTGGTCACCACGAGCCCCGGTTACGGCGGCGGCGTGGTCAAGGTCGCCGCGAGCGACCACGAGTGGGATGCGATGCGCGACCTGGCCGAGGTGGTGCGCCGAGGCGGCACGCTGCTGGGGACGGGAGCCGAGGCGCCGGGCTTCGACTACTGGGTGGACTTCGCCGAGCACCTCACGTTCGCCACCAAGCCGGGCGCCGAGTGGGTCGCCGAGCTGCTCGGCCCGTGGGCGGGCGGGAGGGAGGGGCTGACCGTCCTCGACGTCGGCTGCGGGCACGGCCTGTTCGGGTTCACCCTGCTCGGGCGGCACCCCGGTGCGCGCGGGTGGTGCCTCGACTGGCCGAACGTGCTGGAGGTCGCGGCACGCCACGCCGACCGACTCGGTGTCGCCGACCGCGTGGCGCACCTGCCCGGCGACGCCTTCGAGGCGCCGCTCGGCGGGCCGTACGACGTGGTCCTGCTCGGCAACGTGCTGTTCCAGTTCTCGCAGCGGCGGGCCACGGAGCTGCTGCGCCGGCTGGCCGGCGTGCTCAAGCCAGGCGGGCGGGTGGTGATCGTCAGCTTCACCACCGGCGACCGGCCGCCCGCCGAGGACCACCACGCGCACCTGCTCGGGCTGCTCATGCTCGGCTGGACCGCGGGCGGGGAGATGCACTCGCCGACGGCGTACCGGAAGATGCTCGCCACGGCCGGGTTGGGCGCCACCGAGGCGCACGAGCGGCCGGGGTTCCCGCTGCGCGTGATCACCGGGGAGCGGCCGTGAGCGACGTCGACGTCGTGATCGCGGGCGGCGGGCCGGTCGGCCTGATGCTCGCCGGGGAGCTGGGGCTCGCCGGGGTGGGCGCGCTCGTGCTGGAACGCGCGGCCGAGCGCGACGAGCACTCGCGGGCGTGGGGCCTGCACCCGCGGACCGCGGAGACCCTCGACCGGCGCGGCCTGCTCGCCGGGTTGCTGCACGAGCGCGCCACCTGGCCGAAGATGCCCTTCGCCGGGATGTGGCCGCTGCTGGACCTCTCGGCCATGCGCGACTGCGACCACCCGTACCTGGTCAACGTCCCGCAGACCAGGGTCGAGGAGGTGCTGGCGGCGCGAGCGGCCCGAGTGGGCGCGGAGGTGCGGCGCGGGCACGAGGTGACCGGGCTGGCCCAGCACGACGACGGCGTCGACGTCGAGGTCGCCGGCCCCGGCGGCGCCTACCGCGTGCGCGGGCGCTTCCTGGTCGGGTGCGACGGCGGGCGCAGCGCGGTCCGCAAGCTCGCGGGCATCGGGTTCCCCGGCAGCGACGCCACGGTGGCGGGGATGTTGTGCGACTGCACGCTGCCGACCATGCGGCAGGAGCGGCGGGGCATCACGCGGACCGGGCGCGGGACCGTGAACCTCAACCCGCGGCCCAACGGCCAGGTCCGGGTCGTGGTCACCGAGTTCGACCGACCGCACGCCGACCGGGACGCACCGGTGGCGCTGCCCGAGTTCGCGGCGGCCGTGACCCGGGTGCTGGGCCGCGAGCTGCGCATCGAGGAGCCGACCTGGTTCACGCGCTTCGGCGACACCTGCCGGCAGGCCGATCGCTACCGCGCGGGCCGGGTGCTCCTGGCGGGGGACGCCGCGCACGTCCACTTCCCGTACGGCGGGCTCGGGCTGAACCTCGGCCTCCAGGACGCGGTGAACCTGGGGTGGAAGCTCGCCGCCGAGGTGGCCGGGCACGCGCCCGCCGGCCTGCTCGACACCTACCAGGCCGAGCGGTACCCGGTCGCCGAGGGCGTGCTCGACTACAGCCGCACCCAGCTGGCGCTGCTGCACCCGCACCGCAACGTCACCGCGCTGCGCGGACTGGTGCAGCGGCTGCTGGAGTTCCCCGAGGTCAACAGGTTCCTCGCGGAACTGGTCACCGGGGTGGCGCTGCGGCTGGACCTCGGCGAGGAGGGCGCGCACCCGCTGGTCGGCGCGCTCGCGACCGACCTGCGGCTCGAATCGGCCGATGGCCACACGACCCTGGTCGAGTTGCTGCGCGCGGGCACCGGGGTACTGGTGGACTTCACGCAGAGCGGCGCGCACGCCGAGACGGCACGGCCCTGGGAGCCGCGCGTCCAGGTGCGCGTGGCCCGCGCGGACGCACCGCCGGCGGCGGCGCTGCTGGTCCGGCCGGACGGGTACGTCGCGTGGGCCGCCACCGACGGGCGCTCCGACGGGCCGCGCGCGGCTTTGGAGCGGTGGTTCGGGACCTGAGGCCGGTGGACGTGCGCGCCACCGGTCGCCCGCGACGCGCGAATTCCTCGCCACGGACGCACAGCGACCGACCGGTCCCACCTGGCAGGCACCAACCGCGTGGTACCCCACCGCATTTCCGGTGGCGACAACCCGCCTTCAGCCGCGCCGCTGCCGACCGCTTTTCCTCCTCCTTGGCGGCCTGCCGGTCCGGCGAGGACGCTGTTCTTTTCTTTTTGACGAATGACCTGCGTTTGGGGCCGGGGTCGTCAAGATGGCGACTTGTCCCACTGCGCGCTGTTGGTCGAAGAGAAAAAGCGGCCGGGAGGCCACCAAGGAGGAAAGGCGGTCGTGTCCTCCCCGCACGGCCTGCCGGAGGCAACCACCCTTGGTCGGTCGCGTCAAGCGAAAAGCGTGCTTGACCCGACCGACCAAGCGCGGTTGGGCTGCGCCCAGGCCGTACGGGGAGGACACGAGGCCATCGGTCTGCGCGGCGCGCGGCCGGGAGCGGGCGCGCCGGGCGGGAGCGGACGGGTGCTGGTCGGGGTGTCCTCAGGCGGCTTGCGCCTTGACCGGCACCGACCGCGTGGACCCGGACATCAGGTCCGCCGGTCCAGCCCCGCCGCGAACCCGGCCGGGCTCGGCATCGCGGCGATCTCGCGGGCGACCTCGCCCGCGGCCACGTGGACGTCCTCGTCGGCGAGCAGGGCGGTGATGAGCCCCGGCGTGATCTCGTCCGCCGCGGCCCGGCACCCCGCCCCGCGCGCGACCACCGCGTCGGCGTTGAGGTGCCGGTCCGAGCCGTCGGGCAGCAGCAACTGCGGTACCCCGGCCGCGAGGGCGGCCAGCGTCGTGCCGGAGCCGCCGTGGTGGATCGCCGCGTCGGACGTCGACAGCAGCGCCGACCACGGCACCCAGCCCGGCGCGACCACGTTCGGCGGCAGGGTGCCCAGCGGGCCCAGGTCGGTGTCGCCGGTCGCCAGGACGACCTCGACGTCGAGACCGGCCACCGCCGCGACGACGCGGCGAACCCGGTCCAGGCCGCTCATCACCGGGGAGACCGTGCCCAGCGTGACCGCGACCCTGGGGTGGGCCGGCCGCCGCCGCAGCCACCCCGGCAACGCCCGGCCGCCGTCGTAGGGCACCGGTCGCACCGCCTCTCCCGCCGCGCCGGGGCCCGCCATGCTCGGCGGAACGGTGTGCAGCGCGGCGAACGGGCCGTCGGGCAGCAGCCCGGAAAGCTCCTCCGCCATCGCCGCGCGCAATGCCGGGAACGGGCTGAAACCGATGCCGAGCTGCACCGCCGGGGTGCCCGTCCGCCCGGCCGCCACGGCGGCGGCCGGGCACAGGTACTCGTGCACCACCAAATCCGGCCGCCACTCCTCGGCGAGTGCCGAAAAATCGTCGGCGACGCGCGCGTTGAACATCGCGAAAAGGCGCGCGAAGGCGTCCCGGTCCGCGCCCGCGCTCGCCCGCGTGCGCGCCAGCAGGTCGGGCCGCGCGCCGCCCGCCCGGCCGAGCACCTCGTCGTACATCGCCAGTCCGGGGTGGACGTTCACCAGCGGCAACCCGGCTCCGGTGATGATCTCCGCCCCGTCGAGGGAAGCCACCAGCACCTCGTGGCCCGCGGCCCGGCACGCCCACGCGAGCGGGACGAGCGGGAACAGGTGGCCGACCGCGGGAACGGCGGCGAACAACACGCGCATGATGGCGCTCTCCATTCCGGCGAAACTGAGGATGTGCTGCGCGTGCAGTTTTCTGACGGGTTATCCGAGTTGTCAAGGCCCGTGGTCGGACAGGGGTCCCCAGGGGGCGGTTAGGGGATGATCGGAACCCGGCTCGGAAAATATGTTGATGGTGCGGTAAATGGTCCGGACGGTCGGGGAGAACCATGGTCGAGCTGCGTGCGTGGCGGGTGCTGGGCGCCGATCGCCCGGAGGTCGTGCTGGCCGCGGACTTCCCGGTGACCGGGCGTCCAGAGGCCGGGTTCGGCGACCTCGCCGCCGGCCTGGGCGGGCGCGCCGCGCTGTGGGAGACCCTGCCGCCCGCGCCGGGCGCCTGCCCACCCGACGGGGCGGGCTACACCGCGCACTGGCTCGCCGAGCCTCGGGAGCGCGGGACGGATGTCCGCGCCGTGCTGGGGTTCTGCGCCGGCGCCGTGTTCGCCGCCGCGCTCGCGGACGGGCTCAAGCGGTGGCAGGACCCACCCAAGCTGATCCTCCTCGATCCCGAGAAGCCCGCCGCACCGGCGTTGTACTGGCAGTTCCACCGGGTGGTCGACAGCTTCGCCGCCGTCCTGTCGGCCGAGGAGCGCGCCGCTGCGCAACAGGAGGCCCAGGAGGCCAGGGCCGCGTGCCCGGACCTCGCCGGGTTCGGCTCGGCGCTGGTCGCGATCTTCCGCCGCACCGGTGAGGTCGCGTTCGCGCGGGCCGGCCTCACCGCCCGGCGCGGCGCCGAACTCGTCGCGACCTTCGAGGCGTTCGTCGGGTACCTGGGCGCGGCGGCGACGCTCGACCCGGACGCGGCGTGGTCGTCCGCGGTCACGATCAGCTCCGCCGACGCGGACGACCCGGTCGCCTCCGCCGCGCGGTTCCGCTTCGACAGCGGGCACACCGAGCTGTTGCGGGACCCCGCCGTCGCCGAGACGGTGGCCGGCCTGCTGGGCGAGGGGTGAGCGCCGTGGACGCGACGATCACGGCGGCGACCGCCCGCGAGGAGGCGCTGTGGCTGCTGGAGCAGCTTTTGCCCGGGCGTGGCGTCAACAACCTCGCCGTGGTGTTCGCCGTGGACGGGCGGCTCGACCGGGTCGCGCTGACGGCGGCGGTGAACCACCTGCTGCGCAGGCACCCGGCGTTGCGCACCGTCTTCGTGGCGGGCCCCGGCCGGCTCGAACGCCAGGTGCTGCCCGCCGACCTGGTCGAGCTGCACCCGCGATCGCTGCCCGCGCACGACGGGCCGGTGCCGGACGCGCTGGCCGCGTTCGTGGCGCGCCCGTTCACCCTGGACGGACGGCCGCTCGTCCGCGCGGGGGTGCTGAGCCGCGCCGACGGCGACGTGTTCTGCCTGGTGGTCCACCACCTGGTGTTCGACACCGTGTCCGGTGACGTGGTGCTCGGCGAGCTGGCCGCCGCCTACCAGGCGTTCGCCGCCGGCGAGGCGCCCGCCGCCGGCGAGGTGCCCGCCCCTGCGCCGCGGGAGCCCTCCGAGGCGGGGCTGGCGTTCTGGCGGGGCCTGCTCGCCGGGTTCCGCCCGCCGGAGTCCGGTTTGTGGTGCGGCCGAGCGCCGGGGCCCGTGCCGACGGCGGACGGCGGCGCGCGGACCCGCGAGCTGTCCGCGGCGGCGGTCCGGGCGGTCCGGGAGCTGACCGCGCTGCTGCGCACGCCCGAGGCGGCCGTCCTGCTCGCCGCCTACCACGTGCTGCTCGCCGCGCACGGCGCGGGCGACGACCAGGTCATCGGCACCCCGGCCGGGGTGCGACCGCCGGGGTGCGCCGGCGTCGTCGGCTACTACGTCAACGTCCTGCCCGTGCGGGTCGCGGCCGAACCGGCCGACGGGTTCCGCGCGTTCGCCCGCCGCTGCCGGGACACGTTCCTCGAAGCGCTCGCGCACACCGACGTGCCCGCCGAGCGGATGGCGGCCGAGCTGCCCCGCGACCGCGACCCGTGGCGCGCCCCGCTGGTCCGCCACCTGTTCAACTACCTGCCCGGTCTCGGGTTCGCGGAGTTCGACCTGGCCGGGATGCCCGCCCGGCCGGTGCTCGTGGAGAACGGGTGCAGCCGCTACGACCTGGAGTTCTTCGTGACGAGCGCGGACGACCGCCTGCGCGTGCGGGCCGTGCACCGCGCCGACGCCCTCGACGCGGAGGACGTCGACCGGCTGCTGGCGCGGTTCGAGGCCCTGCTGGTCGCGCTCGCCGCCGACCCGGACCGGCCGCTGGGCGAGGTCACCGCGTGGTCGCCCGCCGACCACGCGGTGATCGGCGCGGCCAACGACACCGCCCGGCCGGTCGAGCCGGCCACCGTCGTCGAGGCGGTCGCCGCGCGCGTCGCCGCGACGCCGGACGCCGTCGCCGTCGAGGAGGGCGACCGGACCACCAGTTACGCCGGCCTCTGGCACGCGGCGACCGGGACGCGCGACCTGCTCAGGGCCGCCGGTGTCCGGCCGGGGGACGTCGTGGCCCTCGCCGCGCCCCGCGGCGCGGCGCTGGCCGCCGCCGCGCTCGGCGTCCTGCGCGCGGGCGCGACGTACCTCCCGCTCGACCCGGACCACCCGCCGGCCCGCCTGCGGTACCAGTTGGAGGACTCCCGCGCCCGCGCGGTGCTCACCGCGGGCGCGGTGGCCGTGCCGGACGCGGTCACCGCGCTCACCGTGCCGGAGCCGCCCGCGCACGCCGCCGGAGCCGGGTCGGAACACCCGCCCGAGCCGGGCTCGTGCGCGTTCCTGGTCTACACCTCCGGGTCGACCGGGAAGCCGAAGGCGAGCCTGCTGACCCACCGGGGGCTGGCCAACGTCGTCGCGCACTTCGCCGACGAGCTGGGGGCGCGGCCCGGCGAGGGCACGCTGTGGCTGACCACGTTCACCTTCGACATCTCCAGCCTGGAGCTGTTCCTCCCGCTCACCACCGGCGGCCGGCTCGTCGTCGCACCCGACCGGGCACGGGTCCGCGCCGCGGACCTGCTCGACGTCGTGGTGCGCCGGCGCGTGGGCGTCATCCAGGCCACCCCGACCACCTGGCGGGTCGTCGCCGCCGACCTGCGGGGCGAACTGGCCGGTCGCCGGCTGCTCAGCGGCGGCGAGCCGCTCCCGCCGGCGCTGGCCGCGCGCCTGGTCCGGGCAGGCGCCGAGGTCCGCAACGCCTACGCGCCCAGCGAGACCACCATCTACTCGACCTGCCGCCGGATCGGCGCGGACGGCGACGTCGACATCGGCCGCCCGATCGCGAACACGCGCGTGTTCGTCGCCGACCCGGCCGGCCGCCCGCTGCCGGTCGGCGTGACGGGTGAGCTGTGCATCGCGGGCGACGGCGTCGCGCTCGGCTACCACGACCGGCCCCGGCTCACCGCCGAGCGCTTCGGCCGCCGGCCGGGGTTCGGCCGCTTCTACCGGACCAGCGACCTCGGGCGCTGGCGTCCCGACGGCACGCTGGAACTGCGCGGGCGCGCCGACCGCCAGCTGAAGCTGCGCGGGGTGCGCGTCGAGCCCGGCGAGGTCGAGGCCGTCCTGGCCGCCCACCCCGACGTGCGTGCCGCGGCCGTGGTGCCCGCGGGCGACCCGGGCGCGGACGGCGTGCTGGTCGCGTTCGTGGAGACCGAATCCGAGGCCGACCCGGCCGAGGCCCTGTGGCGCCACGCCTCGGCCGAGCTGCCGCCCGCCGCGGTGCCCGCCGAGTTCCGGCGGGTCGCCGCGTTGCCGGTGAACCCCAACGGCAAGGTCGACTACCGCGCGCTCGACGCGCTGCTCGCGGAGGGGCGCGCCGGGCACGCGGGTCCGGCGGTCGAACCCGCGCCCGCCGACCCGGTGGTGGCCCGCCTGCTCGGGTTCTGGCGCGAGGCCCTGGACCGGGACGACGTCACCGCGTCGACGAACTTCTTCGCCCACGGCGGCCACTCGCTGCTCGGCGCCCGGCTGCTCCAGCGGGTCGAGGAGGAGCTGGGCGTCGAGTTGTCGCTGGCCGATCTGTTCGCCCACCCGACCCCGGCCGCGCTCGCCGAGCGCCTGCGCTGAGCCGCGGACCCGGACCACACCCCGAGGAGGCAGGCATGGTCGTCGAAGCCACCGGCGCCACACCGGTGCTGCGCACGGTCGACGCCACGACGTCGCCGCGGCTGGTGGCCTCGGCCCTGGCCACCGACGGCCGGGTGACCGACGCCGCCGCGTTCGCGCGCTGGCTCGACCGGTGCCGGGAGCAGGCGCCGTGGTCGGCGCGGCCGATCCCGTTCGCCGCGCTGAGGAGCTGGCACTTCGAGGCGGGCACCGGGAACCTCGTGCACGACAGCGGCCGGTTCTTCACCGTGGAGGGGCTGCGCGTCAGCTCGGAGGCGGGCCCGGTGCGCGAGTGGTCGCAGCCGATCTTCAACCAACCCGAGATCGGTGTGCTGGGCTTCCTGGTCAAGGAGTTCCACGGCGTCCTGCACTGCCTGGTGCAGGCGAAGGTCGAGCCGGGCAACTGCAACGGCGTCCAGCTGTCACCGACGGTGCAGGCGACCCGCAGCAACTACACCCAGGTGCACGGCGGCCGGTCGGTGCCGTACCTGGAGTACTTCCGCGACCCCGGCGCGCGGCACGTGATCGCCGACGTCCTCCAGTCCGAGCAGGGGTCCTGGTTCTACCGCAAGCGCAACCGCAACGTCGTGGTCGAGGTCGGCCCGGACGAGGACGTGGAGGTGCGCGAAGGGTTCTGCTGGCTCACCGTCGGGCAGTTGCACCGCCTGCTCGCCGAGGAGGACCTGGTCAACATGGACGCGCGCACCGTGCTGTCCTGCCTGCCGTTCGCCGGGACCGGGCTCACCGGGCTGTTCCCCGCCGCGGCCGACGGGTTCACCGCGTCGGTGGCGCGCTCGATGAGCGAGGACGAGGGCGGCCTGCACACCACGACCGAACTGCTGAGCTGGATCACCGACGCGCGTTCGGCGGACCGCGTGCGGACCACGCCGATACCGCTGCGGCGGGTGCGGGGCTGGCGGGTCACCGCCGACGCGATCACCCACGACGACGGGATCTTCTTCGACGTCGTGGCCGTCGAGGCGCGGATCGGCAACCGCGAGGTCGCGACGTGGACCCAGCCGCTGATCCGCCCGTGCGGGCTGGGCGTGGTGGCGTTCCTGGTCAAGCGGGTCGCGGGCGTGCTGCACGTGCTCGTCGCCGCCCGCGTCGAACCCGGCTACCTCGACGAGGTCGAGCTGGCGCCGACGGTGCAGTGCACGCCGGAGAACTACGCGCGGCTGCCGCCCTCGGCCCGCCCGCCGTTCCTGGACGACGTGCTCGACGCGCCGCCGGAGCGCATCCGCTTCGACACCGTGCTGTCGGAGGAGGGCGGCCGGTTCTTCCACGCCCGCAACCGCTACCTCGTGGTCGAGCTGCCCGCCGCCGCGCGCTTGGACGCGCCCGCCGGCTTCCGGTGGATGACCCTGCACCAGCTCGTCGGGCTGATCCGGCACAGCTACTACGTCAACGTCCAGGCGCGCACCCTCACCGCCTGCCTGCACGGCCTGGCCGCCTCGGGACCGGGGGCGTGACGATGGACCACCCGGCCACCGCGCCCGCCTACCCCATGCCCCGCGCCTGCCCGTACCACCCGCCCCCCGGTTACCGGGAGCTGGAGGGCGGACCGGTGTCGCGGGTGACCCTGTTCGACGGCCGGCCCGCGTGGCTGGTCACCGGCTACCACGCCGCCTGCGCCGCGCTCGCCGACCAACGCCTGTCGGTCGACCGCGCGCGTCCCGACTTCCCCGCCCTGGCGCCGGGTTTCACCGGCGGGCCGCGGTTCCGGATGTTCGCTGGGATGGACGACCCGGAGCACATGGTCCACCGCCGGATGGTGTTGCCGCGGTTCACCGTCCGCCGCGTGCGGGGGATGCGCCCGGCCATCCGGCGTGCGGTCGACGGCGTGCTGGACGCCCTGCTGGCGGCGGGGTCGCCGGGCGACCTGGTCGCGGGGTTCGCGCTGCCGGTGTCGTCGTCGGTGATCTGCGAGCTGCTGGGCGTGCCGTACGCCGAGCACGGGTTCTTCCAGGACCGCACCGGCCAGCGGCTGGCCGACGACCCGGAGGTGGCCGGGCGGGCGGTCCGGGACCTGCTGGGCTTCCTCGACCGCGTGGTGCGGGACAAGGTCGCCGATCCCGGCGACGACCTGATCAGCGAGCTGGCCGCCGGTCCGCTGGCGGCCGGGGAACTGGACCGCGACGACCTGGTCGGGATGGCGCTGCTGCTGCTCACCGCCGGCCACGAGACCACGGCGAACACCATCGCGCTCGGCGTGCTGGCGCTGCTGGAGCACCCGGACCAGCTGGCCGCCCTCCGGGCCGAACCGGGGCTGGTGCCGCGGGCGGTGGACGAGTTGCTGCGCTTCCTGTCGGTGACCGACGTCGTCACCCGCCGGGTCGCGCTGGCCGACCTCGAACTGGCCGGGCGGGCGATCCGCGCGGGGGAGGCGGTGCTGGTCGCGACCGCCGCGGCGAACCGGGACCCGGCGGTGTTCCCCGACCCCGACCGCCTGGACGTCCGCCGCGACGGGCCGCGGCACCTGGCCTTCGGGCACGGCATCCACCTGTGCGTGGGGCAGCACCTGGGCCGGACCGAGCTGGAGATCGCCTTCGCCGCGCTGCTGCGGCGGCCGCCGGGGCTGCGGCTCGCGGCGCCCGTGGCGGACCTGGTGCTCAAGCCCGCGGCCGACGTGCAGGGCGTGCGCGCGCTG
Organism: Saccharothrix australiensis; assembly: GCF_003634935.1. NCBI lineage: Bacteria > Bacillati > Actinomycetota > Actinomycetes > Pseudonocardiales > Pseudonocardiaceae > Saccharothrix > Saccharothrix australiensis. The sequence goes on along the minus strand of NZ_RBXO01000001.1, from coordinate 5,082,875 downwards.
CCGGTGGCGTGGGACGCCGAACTTACTTGACGACGGGCTAGGTGTTACTAACCTGTCAGCAAGTAAGTTCCGCCGGCGAGAGGGCCTCCGGTCCCGCCGGGAGCCGACACGGGAGAGGGGCGCGAGTGATGGCGAGCGGGGTCTCGACGGCCGGGACGCGGGCGGTGCGCAGCCGCTGGTGGGCCCTCGTGGTGATCTGCCTGGTGGCGCTCATCGTCGGGGTGGACGCCACGATCGTGAACATCGCGCTGCCCTCGGCGCAGCGCGACCTCGGTCTGTCCGATGTGGACCGCCAGTGGGTGGTGAGCGCCTACACCCTGGCCTTCGGCGGCCTGCTGCTGCCGGCCGGCCGGGTCGCCGACCGGGTGGGCCGCAAGCGGGCGGTGCTGCTCGGCGTGCTCGGGTTCGCCGCCGCCTCCGCCCTCGGCGGCGCGGCGGCGGAGGGCTGGGTGCTCGTGCTCGCGCGGGCCCTGCAGGGCGTGTTCGCGTCGATCCTCGCGCCCTCCACGCTCTCGCTGCTCGTCGCGGTGTTCACCGAGCCCGCGGACCGCGCGAAGGCGATCAGCGTGTTCAGCGCGGTCGCCAGCGGCGGCGGCGTGCTCGGGCTGCTGGCCGGCGGCCTGCTCGCCGGCTACCTCGACTGGCGCTGGTGCCTCTACATCAACGTCCCGCTGGCGGTGCTCGGGGCGATCGGCGGTGCGCTGCTGCTGCCCGAGGTACCCGCCCACCGCGGCGGGCCGATCGACGTCCCCGGCGCGGTGCTCGGCTGCGCCGGGGTCGTCGCGCTGGTGTACGGCCTCGGCGCGGCGGGCGGGCTGGGCTGGGCGTCCCCGGCGGTGCTCGGCCCGCTCGCCGCCGGGCTCGTGCTGCTGGCGGTGTTCGTCCTGGTGCAGGCGCGGCGCGAACACCCGCTGCTGCCGCTGCGCGTGGTGCTCGACCGCAACCGCGCGGGCGCGGCGCTGTCGATCGGCCTGGCGATGTTCGCGCTGTTCGGCACGTCGCTGTTCCTGACCTACCAGCTGCAAGTGGTCATGGGGTACTCGCCGGTGGAGACCGGCCTGGCCGTGCTGCCGCTCACGGTCGCGATCATCGTGTCGTCGACGCAGCTCGCCCGCCGGTGGCTGCCCCGCACCGCGCCGCGCCTGCTCGTCGCGCCCGGCCTCGCGCTGGCCGCCGCGGGTGTGCTGTGGCTGGTCGGGCTGAGGCCGGACAGCTCGTTCGCCGTCGGGGTGCTGCCCGCCGAGCTGCTGCTCGGGTTGGGCATGGGCCTGGTGTCCACCCCGTGCCTGCACACCGCCACCAGCGGGGTCGACCCCGCCGACGTCGGCGTCGCGTCGGCGTTCCTCAGCACGACGCAGCAGATCGCCGCCTCGCTCGGCGTCGCGACGCTCAACACGATCGCGACGAGCGCCACCGCGTCGTTCGCCGCCGCGCACCCGGACGTGCCCGCGGTCGTCGGCACGGTCCACGGCTACACCCGGGCAGCGGCTTGGGCGGGCGGCATCGTGCTCGCCGCGGTGGCGCTGGCCTGGTTGATGATCACCGCGGACCCCCGGCGGGCCGAGGCCGCGAAGGGATGACCGGAGCGGCCCCGGCCGCCTGAGGAGGACAAGGGGGGTGCCGAACATGCGGGTGCTGTTCGTCCCGCTGCCGTGGCCGACGCACCACTTCGCCATGGTGGGGCTGGCCTGGGCCTGCCGGCTGCAGGGCGACGAGGTGCGCGTCGCGGCCGACGCGGGCGTCGTGGAGGCCGTGCTGTCCTCCGGCATGGTCGGCGTGCCGGTCGGGCGCGGCTTCGACTTCATGGCCGACTTCGGTGCGGCCAGCCGCGGGCCGCTCAGGTGGCGGGGCCCCGGCGAAGCGGTCACCGACCTGCTGCGCGCCACGCCCGTGACCCGCTACCTCAGGCTCGCGGAGACCGTCGTCGACGACCTGACCGACTTCGCGACCCGCTGGCGACCCGACGTCGTCGTGTGGGACCCCGCGATGTTCGCCGGCCCCCTGGCGGCCCAGCGCTGCGGTGCGCTGTCGGTCCGGCACACGTGGGGCCCCGACGTGACCCGGCTGCTGCGCTGGCCCGGCATGGGCGCCGAGGACCCGGCGGACGTGCCGGCGTGGCCCGCCGACCTGGCGGCGTTCTTCCGGCGGCACGGCGCCGAACCGCGGGACGACCTCGCCGACCTGACCCTGGACACCTGCCCGGCGGCGCTCCAGGTGCCCGGCGCCCGCAACCGCGTGCCGCTGCGGTACACCCCCTACAACGGGCCCGGCCTGGCGCCGCGCTGGCTCCTCGACGAGCCGACGAGGCCCCGGGTCTGCGTGACCTGGGGCACCGCCTCCACCAGGGCGCTGGGCAGCGACGCCTACCCGGTGCCCGCGATCCTCGCCGCGCTGGCCACGGAGGACGTGGAAGTCGTGGTCGCCGCCAAGGAGTCCGACGCGGCGCTCGTCGGCGACCCGCCACCGAACGCCAGGGTCGCGGGGCCGCTGCCGCTGCACACCCTGCTGCCGAGCTGCCGGGCGATCGTGCACCAGGGCGGCTCGGGCACGGTGATGACCGCCGCGTACCACGGCGTGCCGCAACTGGTCGGCGGCACGGTGGGCGACCAGGAGTTCAACGCGGCCCGGCTGACCGCCGCCGGTGCCGGGGCCGCGCTGCCGGTCGGCGGGGCGGAGCCGGACGGGATCCGCGCCGCCGTGCACCGGCTGCTGTCCGACGACGCCGCGCACGCCGCCGACGGCCTGCGCGCCGGGATCCTCGGCCACCCGTCGCCCGCGGCCACCGCGGCGCGGCTGCGGGACCTGGCCGGACACTGAACCGGGAGGGCACGTGAAGGTAACCGACGTCCACCTCGCCGGCCTGGGCTCCTACCTGCCCGAGGTCGTGCCGATCGGGGTCGCGGTGGCGCAGGGCGCCTACTCCGCCGAAGCCGCCGAGCGCACGGGGCTGACCGGCGCCGCGGTGGCCGGCGAGGTGCCCGCGCCGGACATGGCGCTGACCGCCGCCCGCCGGCTGTTCGAGCGCACCGGCCACGACCCGGCCGCGGTCGGGCTGCTCCTCTACGCGGACGCGTTCCAGGCCGGCCCCGAGGGGTGGTTCCCGCACGCCTACCTCCAGGCCAACCTGGTCGGCGGCGAGGCGCTCGCCGCCGGCGTGCGGCAGGGCTGCAACGGCGTGTTCGGCGCGCTGGAACTGGCCGCGGCCTACCTCGGCGCGGCGGGCCGGGGCGCCTCCGCGCTGATCACCGCCGCGGACAACATGACCTCACCGCTGGTGGACCGCTGGCAGTGCCTGCGGCCCGACTTCATCCTCGGCGACGGCGCGACCGCCGTGCTGTTGACGCGGGCGCCGGGGTTCGCCCGGCTGCTCTCGGTCGGGTCGGTGACGGTGACCGGGCTGGAGGGCCTGCACCGCGGCGACGAGCCGCTGCACCCGCCGGGCGCCGCGCTCGGCCGGCCGCTGGACTTCGCGGCCCGGTTCGCGGCGTTCGCCGCGCGCGGCGGCATGGCGGACGCGGGGCTCGCCGTGGTGAAGGCGCGCGGCGAACTGCTGGACCGCGTGCTGGCGGAGGCCGGTGTGGAGGTGCCCGACCTCGCCAGGGTGCTCTACAACCACGGCTCGCGCGAGTACGTCGAGAACGGCCTGCTCGGCATGCTCGGGTTGCCGTTGGAGCGGTCGAACTGGGCCTTCGGCCGCGGCGTCGGCCACCTGGGCGCCGGCGACCAGCTCATGTCGCTCGACCACCTGCTCACCGCGGGCGAGCTGGGCGCGGGCGACCGGGTGCTGCTGGTCGGCCTCGGGCCGGGCGTGACGATCGCGGCGGCGGTGCTGGAGATCACCGCCACCCCGCCGTGGTCGGCGTGAGCGGGAGGGGTGCGGTGATGGAGTTCAGCTGGACGCCCGCGCAGGAGCGGCGGTACCGGGAGACGGCCGAAGCGGTCGCTGCGGCCTTCCCCGGGCCGGACGAGCCGAGGTTCAGCCGCGCGGCCTGGCGTCGACTGGGTGAGATCGGGCTGCTGGGCGCGTGCGTCCCCGAGGCGTACGGCGGGCGCGGCCTCGGCGCGCTGGACACGGCGCTGGTGTTCGAGGCGGCGGGCCGCGCCACGACGGCCACGGGCGTGGTGTTCGCGGCCGCGGCGCACCTGTTCGCCTGCGCCGTGCCGATCGCCGGGTTCGGCGCACCCGCCCTGCGGGAGGGCCTGCTGCCGGGCATGTGCTCGGGCGAACTGGTCGGGGGCAACGCGATGACCGAACCCGGCGCGGGCTCCGACGTGTCCGCCCTGGCCACGACGGCGGTGCCGGCGGAGGGCGGCTACACGTTGTCCGGCACGAAGAGCTTCGTCAGCAACGGCCCGGTCGCCGACGTCTACGTCACCTACGCGGTCACCGACCCGACCGCCGGGCACCTGGGCACGAGCGCCTTCGCCGTCGCGGCCGGAACACCCGGCGTGCGCGCGGGAGCGGCGTTCGACAAGCTCGGCATGGCGGGCTGCGAGGCGGGCCCGGTGGTGTTCGACGGCTGTTCGGTCCCGGCGGGCGCGCTGCTCGGCGAGCCCGGTCAGGGCGGTGCGGTCTTCCAGCACTCGATGGCCTGGGAGCGCTCGTGCCTGTTCGCGCTCTTCCTCGGCGTGCAGGACGCCCTGGTCGAGCGCTGCGTGGCGCACGTGCGGCAGCGCAGGCAGTTCGGCAGGCGGCTGGCGGAGTTCCAGGCCGTGTCCCACCGGATCGCCGAGATGAAGCTGCGGCTGGAGGGTTCGCGGCTGCTGCTGTACCGGGCCTGCTGGGAGCTGGACGAGGGGCGCCCCGCGGCGTCGACGACGGCGCTGGCCAAGCTCGCGGTCTCGGAGTCGGCGCTGGCCTCGGCGACCGACGCGGTCCGCCTCTTCGGCGCGGGCGGGTACCTCGCCGGGCACGGGATCGAGGCGGCCCTGCGGGACGCGGTGGGCGGCGTGACCTTCTCCGGCACCTCGGACGTCCAGCGGCAGCTCGTGGCGATGGAGCTGGGCCTGTGAGCGGGCTGCACGAGCTGGTCGCGAGGGCCGCCCGGCGCACCCCCGGCGCGCCTGCGGTGCACGACGGTGACCGCACGCTGACGTACGGCGAACTGGACGCCCTCGCCGACCGCCGCGCCGCGGGCCTGGCCGCCCGCGGCGTCGGCCGCGGCGACCGGGTGGTGGTGTGGCTGGACAAGAGCGCCGACGCGGTCGCGGTGTTGCAGGCGGTCCTGCGGTTGGGCGCGGTCTACGCGCCGGTCGCGCGGGCGAACCCGGTGACGCGGGTCGAGCGGATCGCGCGCGGTTGCGGCGCGGCGCTCGTCGTCACCGACGCCGGGTCCTGCGGTGGGGTGCCGACGGCCGCGGTGGACGAGCTGTCGGGTCCGGCGCCGTACCCGCCCGCCGCCGACCGCGCACCGGACGACCCCGCCTACATCCTCTACACCTCCGGGTCGACCGGGGAACCCAAGGGCGTGGTGCTCAGCCACCGCAACGCCTCGGCGTTCGTCGCGTGGGCGGCGGGCGAGACGGGGCTGACGCCACGGGACCGGCTGGCGAACCACGCGCCGTTCAACTTCGACCTGTCCGTCTTCGACCTCTACGGCGCCTTCCACGCCGGCGCGGCGGTCGACCTGGTGCCGCCGGGCCTGGCCTACGCGCCGGACGAGCTGGTGGACTTCCTGCACGGGCGCGGGATCTCCGTGTGGTACTCGGTGCCCTCGGCGCTCACGCTCATGGCGCGCCGCGGCGGACTGCTCGACCGCGGCCGCCCGCCCGCGCTGCGCGTGTGCGCGTTCGCCGGGGAGCCCTTCCCGCCGCCGGACCTGCGGGCGCTGCGGGCGGCCTGGCCGGGGGTGCGGCTGTTCAACTGGTACGGCCCGACGGAGACGAACGTGTGCACCTCGCACGAGGTCACCGACGCCGACGTGGCGCGTGACGCGCCGCCGCCGATCGGCTCGCCGTGCGCGGGCGACGACGTGTGGCTCGACCCCGACGGGGAGATCGTCGTGTCGGGGCCGACGGTGATGCTCGGGTACTGGGGCGCCGCACCGCACCGCGGGCCTTACCGCACCGGGGACCTCGGCCGGTACGACGAAGCCGGCCGGCTCTGCTACGCGGGCCGGCGCGACGCGATGGTCAAGGTGCGCGGGCACCGCGTGGAGCCGGGGGAGGTCGAGGCGGCGCTGGCCGCGCACCCGGCGGTCGCCGGCGCCGCGGTCGTGGTGGTGGGCGCCGGGCTCGACGCCCGGCTGCACGCCGCGGTCGTGCCGCGCGACGGCGCGCGGCCGGGGCTGCTCGCGCTCAAAGCGCACCTGGCGGAGCGACTGCCCGGCTACATGGTCGTGGACTCGGTGTCCCACGTGCGGGAACTGCCCCGCACCGCCAACGGCAAGCTCGACCGCGCGGCGGTGGCGGCGGCGGTGGCCGCGGGCGCGACCTAGTCGTCCGCCGTGACCAGGTCGAGCGCCAGCGCGAGGGCGGCCTCGGCGCGCTCGTCGTCGGTGCCGTCGAGGTCCAGGGTGGTGACGTGGCTGAGCATCAACGTGGTCACGGCCAGGCGCGAGCGCAGCTGCGCGGTGAGGTCGCCGCCGGGGATGTTGAGCAGCGCCCAGATCGCCCGGATGCGGTCGCTGATCTCCTCGCCCGCGGACAGGTCGCGCATCGCGGTCTGGTTCTCGTTGAAGAACCGCATGATGTGGTACACCCGGCCCTCCCGGATGAGCCGCGCGATGCGGCGCACGATCCCGCGGCGGGTCTCGGTGACCGGGGGCTGCTCGCGGGCCCACGCGACCACGTCGTCCAGCGCGGCGGCGACCTCCTCGACGACGCTGGTGAGGATGTCCTCCTTGGTCTTGAAGTGGTAGTAGAGCGCGGCCTTGGTGACGTCGAGCCGCTCGGCGATCTCCCGCAGCGAGGCCCTCTCGTAACCCTGCTCGCTGAACAGCGTGAGGGCGACGTCCTGGATGCGCTCGCGGGTGTCGCGGCGGCGAGGAGGCATGGGGTGTCCCTGGTCATGTGCTTGCTTGACGGCCGGTTAGTATCAAGCATACGTGAGGCGCGGACCGCCGACGGGGCCGGTGGCAGCGGCACCGTGCCAGGAAGGGGTCGGGGCATGGGCATCGGGGTCGTCGCGCGGGGTCGTGCCGGGGTCGTCCTCTTCGCGCTGGTCGTCGGTGGTCTGCTGGGCGCGGCGGCGATGCGCGCGGCGCCGGCGCCCGTCGGCCGGCCCGCCCCGCCCGCGACGGTGCGCGGCCGCGTCGTGGCGCCCGACGGCGCACCCGCCGCCGGTGTCGTGCTGACGCTGACCGACCCGGCGGGCGTCGAGGTGGGCTCGACCGCCACCGGCGAGGACGGGACGTGCGAGTTCGCCGTGCCGCGGCCCGGCCGGTACACCCTGATCGCGGCGTGCCCCGGGCGGAGACCCCTGGCGCGGCGGCTCGACACCCCGGAGTTCACCCTCGTCCTGCCGGGCGGTGGCGCGGTCGGCGGGTTCGTCCGCGACGAGCACGACCAGGCGCCGATCGCCGACGCGGTGGTCGTCCTCGCCGCCGGGTCCGGGCGGCTGCTCGGCGCGCGGGTCACCGACCCGACCGGCTACTACGCCTTCGAGGACGTCCCGGCCGGGCGGTACGTCGTGGCCGTGGACCACCCCGGCCACCACCCGCTGGCCCTCGACGTCGCGGTCGCCCAGGGCGAGACGGCGGCGCTGGACGCCGAGCTGGTCGACGCGAGGTGCGTCCGGGGCGCGGTGCTCGACCGCGCCGGTCGCCCCGTCGGGCACGCCAAGGTCGTCCTGACCGACGCGTCCGGCGTGACCAGGACGGTGGTCAGCGGACCGACCGGTGAGTACCGCTTCGACGACCTGCTCCGCGGCGACTACCTCATCGGCGTCCGGGGCGGGCCGACGGCGCCCGTGCGGGTCGAGGCGGCCGACCACGAACGGGACCTGCGGCTCTGACGGCCGTCCGGGAGGGAACCGTGGACATCGTCGGGAATGGCTTCCTCGCCCGGCACCTGGCGCCCCTGGTCGGCGCGCACGAGGGCGCCGTCGTGTTCGCGGCGGGCGTGTCCGCGGCGGCGCACACGCAGCCCGAGGGCTTCGACCGCGAGGCGCGGCTGCTCTACGACGTGATCCGGCGGTGCGGTGCGACCGGCGAGCGGCTGGTGTACTTCTCCACCGCGGCGGCCGGGATGTACGCCGTGCCGGGCGCGCCGCCCGCCCGCGAGGACGGCCCGGTGTACCCGGCGACGGTGTACGGCAGGCACAAGCTGGCGATGGAAGCCGTGCTCGCCGCGTCCGGCGTCGACCACCTGGTGCTGCGGCTGTCGCACGTGGTCGGCCCCGGCCAGGCCCGCCACCAACTGCTGCCCGCGCTGGTGGCGCAGGTGCGCACGGGCGCGGTGCGGGTCTTCCGCGGCGCGGACCGCGACCTGATCGACGTCGCCGACGTCGTCGCGGTGGTGGGGCACCTGCTCGCCACCGGGGTGAACCGCGAGGTGGTGAACGTGGCGTCGGGGTTCCCGGTGCCGGTGGAGCGGATCGTCGAGGGGGTGCAGGCGCGGCTGGGCCTCCGGGCGACGTGGGCGTACGAGCCGGGGACGCGGGGGCAGCCGGTGTGCACCGCGAAGCTGCGGGCGCTCGTGCCCGCGGCGTCGGGCATGGCGTTCGGGCCACGGTACTTCGAGGCGGTGCTGGACAAGTACGTCGGTGCCTACGCCGAGGCGGTGTGAGCGACGCACCCGGGATCGGGGGGCGTGGTCGGGACCCGGTGGCCGGGGGCGCTCGACGGATCGGGGGCGTGGTCGGGACCCGGCGGCCGAAGTGCCCGCCGGACCGGCGGGCGGGTCAGGCGGCCGGTCGGGCGATGACGTACTGCGCGGGCATGCGGAGCACGCTCCCGTCGGCGAAGCGCTCCGAGGTCGGCAGCTCCAGCCGGTCGGTGGCCAGCACCTCGTACCCGGCCTCCGCGAAGATCCGGTCGAGGTGCTCCGCGCCCGCCGCGGTCGTCTTGAGCCCCACCTGGAAGTGCCCGGCCAGCCGGGTCAGCCGGGGCAGCGGGTCGGGCGACTCGGCGAGGAGGCGCTCGAAGACCTCGTAGCTCTCGCGGACGAGCTCCTGGTCGAACACGCACCCGCCCGGCCCGGCGAGCCGGGCGAGGTTGCGCGCGCACAGCAGCCGGTCGGTCGGCGACAGCTGGTGGATCACCGCGCGCATGTAGACGTTGGCGGGTCCGATCCGCTCCCTCAGCGCGTCCACCCCGGCGGTGTCCAGCACGTCGAGGACGTCGTACTCGACGTTGGGCGCCGGGTTCTCGACCCGGGCCTGCGCCACCGCCGACGCCGAGATGTCGACGCCGACGACGCGGGCGTAGTGGCGGGCGAGGAACGGCGTCTGCGTGCCGTTGCCGCACCCGAGGTCCACCAGCGGGAGCGCCCGGTCGAAATGGGGCCCGAACAATCGCAGGTGCCGCGCCGCGCCGACTTCCGGGGACGCGTCCCAGAACGCTTCGCCGAAGCCGGCCGGTAGTTCTTTCCAGTAGCTTTCCCACAGTGATCCATACGGGGTCGACATGCCGCTCTCCGTCGTCTCTGCCTGCTTTTCCACGAAGCCCAAGTGCTGGTGAAACAGCACGTCGGAAGGTTGGTGCGGGTTATCCCATGCGTACTCGGCGGCGCGTTCCGTGTCAATCGGGCGGGGTTCGCCCCGAAGTGGACAGGGGTCGGTAAGGGTTCTTCAGGAGTTGGGTGCCCGAAAGGCTGATCGGTAGCGTCGTCGGTCGGCGCGCGGAAATCGGGAAGAGGTTCCGCGCGACCTCGTACCGGTTTCTCGACGGAGATCGCGAGGCGTGGGATGGACGAGGCACACGACATCGCGGTCGTCGGGGTGGCGTGCCGGCTGCCGGGCGCCGGTGGCCCGGCGGCGTTCTGGGACCTGCTGCGCGCCGGCCGCGACGCGGTCACCGGGGTGCCGCCGGACCGCTGGGCGCCCGGCGCGGGGCCGGCGCACGGCGGGTTCCTCGACGCGGTGGACGGGTTCGACGCCGGGTTCTTCGGGATCGCCCCGCGCGCGGCGGCGCTGCTCGACCCCCAGCAGCGGCTCGTGCTCGAACTCGGTTGGGAAGCGGTGGAGGACGCGGGCATCGTCCCGGCGCGGCTGGCCGGCACCCGCACGGGCGTGTTCGTGGGCGCCACGGCCGACGACTACGCCCGGCTCGCCCAGTCCCGCGGCATCACCGACCGGCACGGCGTCACCGGGTTGAGCCGCGGCCTGCTCGCGAACCGGCTGTCGCGCCACCTCGACCTCCGCGGCCCCAGCCTGGCCGTGGACACCGCCCAGTCGTCGGGCCTCGTCGCCGTGCACCTGGCCTGCGAGAGCCTGCGTTCCGGCGAGTGCGCCACCGCGCTGGCCGGCGGGGTGCACCTGATGCTGGCCCCGGAGACCGGCGCGGCGCTGACCGACTTCGGTGCGCTGTCGCCCCGTGGCCGGTGCCGGACGTTCGACGAAGGCGCCGACGGCTACGTCCGGGGCGAGGGCGGCGCGCTGTTCGTGCTCAAGCCGCTGGCCGCCGCGCTCGCCGACGGCGATCCCGTGCACTGCGTGATCCGCGGCGGCGCGGTCACCGGCGACGGCGCCGCCGAGGACCTCGCCGTGCCCAGCCGCGCGGGGCAGGAGGAGGTGCTGCGCCTGGCCTGCGAGCGCGCCGGCGTCGACCCGGCCGACGTCGGGTACGTGGAGCTGCACGGCACCGGGACACCGGTGGGCGACCCGGTCGAAGCCGCCGCCCTCGGCGCGGTGCTCGGCGCGGCACGCCGGACCGGGCCGTTGCCGGTGGGCTCCGTGAAGACCAACATCGGGCACCTCGAAGGAGCAGCCGGGGCGGCCGGCCTGCTCAAGGCGGTGCTGGCGGTGCGGCACCGGCGGATCCCGCCGAGCCTGCACTTCACCCGGCCGCGCTCGGACACCCCGCTCGCCGAGCTGAACCTGCGGGTGGTCACCGGAGAGACCGCGTGGCCCCGGGGACCGGTGGTCGCGGGCGTCAGCTCCTTCGGCATGGGCGGCGTCAACTGCCACCTCGTGCTGGCCGAAGCGCCGCCGCCCGTGCCCGTGCCCCGCCCGCCCGCCGCGGGCGGCCCGCTGGCCTGGGTGGTCTCCGCCCGCGACGAAGGCGCCCTGCGCGAGCAGGCCGCCCGCCTGGCCGCGCTCGACGCCGCGCCGGCGGACGTCGCCGTGTCCCTGGCCACCACGCGCGCGACCTTCGAGCACCGCGCGGTGGTCGTCGGCGCGCACCCGGCCGCCGGGCTGGCCGCGCTCGCCGGCGGCGAGCCGCTCCCGGCGGACGTGCTGCGCGGGGTCGCCCGGAGCGGCGGGCTGGCGGTGCTCGCCGCCGGGCAGGGCAGCCAACGGGCCGGCATGGGCGTCGAGCTGCGCGCGACCCACCCGGCGTTCGCCGACGCGTGGGACGCGGTGTGCGCTCGCCTCGACCCCCTCCTCGGGCGGCCGCTGGGCGAGGTCGTGACCGAGCCGTCCGCCCTCGACGACACCGCCTGCGCCCAGGCGGCGCTGTTCGCCTTCGAGGTCGCGCTGTTCCGGTTGCTGGAGTCCTGGGGCGTCGTCCCGGACTTCCTCGCCGGGCACTCGGTCGGCGAGGTCGTGGCCGCGCACCTCGCCGGGGTGCTGTCGCTGCCCGACGCCTGCACGCTGGTCGCCGCGCGCGGCGCGCTCATGGCCGCGCTGCCACCGGGCGGTGCGATGGTGGCGGTGCGCGCGGCGGAGGCCGACGTCGTCCCGCTGCTCGCGCCCGGCGTCGAGGTGGCGGCGGTGAACGGGCCGTCCTCGGTGGTGCTCAGCGGTGACGAGGAAGCGGTCCTCGCCGTCGCCGCGCGGTTCCCCGGCGCCCGGCGGCTGCGGGTGGGCCGGGCGTTCCACTCGGCGCGGGTGGAGGCGGTGCTCGCGGACTTCCGCGCGGTGCTGGTGAGCCTGCGGTTCGCCGACCCCCGCGTCCCGGTCGTGTCCACGCTCACCGGCGACCTCGCCGACCTGCGCGCACCGGAGCACTGGGTGCGGCAGGTCCGCCGGCCGGTGCGCTTCCTCGACGCGGTGCGGTTCCTGACCGCCCGTGGCGTGACGCGGTTCGTCGAGCTGGGCCCCGGCGCGGCGCTGTCCGCCCCGGTGCGGGAGAGCGCCGAGCCGGACGCGCTCGTGGTGCCGCTGCTGCGGGCCGGCCGCCCCGAGCCGGACACCGTCGCCCGTGCCCTCGCCCGCCTGCACGTGGACGGCGTCGACGTGGACTGGCGGGCCTTCACCGCCGGGCGCGGACGTCGGGTGCCCCTGCCCACGTACCCCTTCCAGCGCAGGCGGCACTGGCTCGGCGAGGCACCGCCCGAGCCCGCGCCGCGGCCCGCGGCCGGTGTGGGGCCGCGAGACCCGCTCGGGCTCGTCCGCTCGCTCGTGGCCGCCGTGCTCGGCCACGGCCCCGCCGACACCTTGGCGGTCGACCGCTCGTTCCGGGACCTGGGCTTCGACTCGTTCATGGTGACCGAGCTGACCGAGCGGCTCGCCGAGGCCACCGGCGAACGGCTGCCGCCGTCACTGCTGTTCGACCACCCCACCCCGGCCGCCCTCGCCCGCCACCTCGCCGACGGGGGCGGGGAGGAGGCGGTGCCCGCGCCCGCTCCCGACCGGGACGCGGACGACCCGGTGGTGATCGTCGGCATGGCGTGCCGGTACCCGGGCGGCGCGACCGACCCGGAACGGCTGTGGGACCTGCTCGTCGAAGGCCGGGACGCGATCTCGGGGTTGCCGGGCGACCGCGGCTGGGCGGTCGCGGAGCTGCCCGTGCGGCGCGGCGGGTTCCTCGACGACGTGGCCTCGTTCGACGCGGAGTTCTTCGGCATCAGCCCGCGGGAAGCGCTGATCATGGACCCGCAGCAGCGGCTCGTCCTGGAAACGGCGTGGGAACTGCTGGACCGCGCGGGCGTCGACCCGGCCACCCTGCGCGGCAGCGCGACCGGGGTCTACCTCGGCGCGATGGCCCAGGAGTACGGCCCCCGCCTGGCCGAACTCCCCGATGACGCCAGGGGTTACGGCCTCACCGGCACGAGCCCGAGCGTCCTGTCGGGTCGGGTGTCGTACGTGTTCGGTTTCGAGGGGCCGTCGTTGACGGTGGACACGGCGTGTTCGTCGTCGTTGGTGGCGTTGCACTTGGCGGTGCGTTCCGTGCGGTCGGGTGAGTGCTCGCTGGCGTTGGCGGGCGGGGTGACCGTGCTGACGTCACCGGGGATCTTCGTGGACTTCGCGCGTCAGGGTGGTTTGGCGTCGGATGGGCGGTGCAAGTCGTATTCGGCTGCTGCGGATGGTACGGGGTGGTCGGAGGGTGTCGGGTTGGTGTTGGTGGAGCGGTTGTCGGATGCGCGTCGCCGTGGTCATGAGGTGTTGGCGGTGGTGCGGGGCAGTGCGGTGAATTCCGATGGTGCGTCGAATGGTTTGACGGCTCCGAGTGGGGTGGCTCAGCGGCGGGTGATCCGTGCGGCGTTGGCGGATGCTGGTCTGTCCAGTGTGGACGTCGATGTGGTGGAGGGTCACGGGACGGGGACGGTGCTGGGTGACCCGGTCGAGGTGCAGGCGTTGTTGGCGACTTACGGGCGGAATCGTGACGTCCCGTTGTGGTTGGGGTCGTTGAAGTCGAATCTCGGTCATGCGCAGGCGGCGGCGGGTGTCGGTGGTGTGATCAAGTCGGTGTTGGCGTTGCGGCATGGGGTTTTGCCGAGGACGTTGCATGTGGGTGAGCCTTCGTCCCTTGTGGATTGGGATTCGGGCGCGGTGCGTTTGTTGACGGAGGCCATGCCCTGGCCGGAGGTGGGTCGTCCTCGTCGGGCGGGGGTGTCGTCGTTCGGGATCAGCGGCACCAACGCGCACGTCATCCTCGAACAAGCCCCCGACGGCGAATCACCCACGAGCGCGACCGCCGAGGGCCCGGTCGTGTGGGTGCTGTCGGCGCGGCGTGCCACCGATCTCCCCGTGCTGGCCCGACAGATGTCCTCTGTGGACGCTGATGGGTGTGATCTGGGTCGTGCTTTGGCTTCGCGTCCGCGTCTGGATCACCGGGCGGTGGTGCTGGGCGGTGATCGGGATGCCCTGCGGGTGTTGGCGGGGGGTGGGTCGTCCTCGTCGGTGGTGCGGGGTGTGGCGGTGTCGGGTGGGTTGGGTTTCGTGTTCCCAGGGCAGGGTTCGCAGCGTGTGGGCATGGGTGAGGGGCTGCGGGTCTTCCCGGTGTTCGCGGAGGTTTTCGACGGTGTGTGCCGGCGGTTGGGTGTGGATTGGGGGTTGTTGGGGCGTACGGATCATGCGCAGGCGGGGTTGTTCGCGTTCGGGGTGGCGTTGTTCCGGTTGATGGAGTCGTGGGATGTGCGGCCAGGTTGTGTTGTGGGTCATTCGGTGGGCGAGGTGGCGGCTGCGTGCGTGGCGGGGGTCTTGTCCTTGGAGGACGCGTGCGTGCTGGTGGCGGCGCGGGGGAGGTTGATGGCGGGGCTGCCGGCGGGTGGCGGGATGTTGGCGGTGAGTGCGGGTGAAGGGGCGCTGCGCGATCTGTTGGGAGGTGTGGAGATCGCGGCGGTGAACGGTCCGGGGTCGGTGGTGGTGTCGGGCGGGGAGGAGGATCTGGTCCCGCTCGAAGCGGTGTTGCGGGAGCGCGGGGTGCGGGCGCGGCGGTTGGCGGTGTCGCACGCTTTTCATTCGCGGTCGGTGGAGCCGGTGTTGGATCGGTTCCGCGAGGAGATCGCGGGGTTGACTTTCCGGGAGCCGGAGATCCCGGTGGTGTCCACGCTGACCGGTGAGCCTGTGGTGGACCTGGGCGTGGAGTACTGGGTGCGGCAGATGCGGGAGCCGGTGCGGTTCGCCGACGCGATCGCCCGTGCGCGGGCGATGGGCACCACCCGCTTCGCCGAACTCGGCCCCACCGGCACCCTGACGCCGCTCATCCCGGACTGCGCGCCCGACGCCCTCGCCGTCGCCGCCTGCCGGCCTAGAGGTGAAGCGGAGAGCCTGGTCGAGGCGGTGGCGCGGTGCTTCGCGCACGGGGTCGACGTCGACTGGGCGCGCGTGCTCGGGCACGGCAGGCGGGCGACCCTGCCCGGCTACCCGTTCCGGCGTACCCGCTACTGGCTCCCCGCCGGCACCGGCACCGGCACCGGCACCGGCTCCGACACCGGCACAGGCACTGGCTCCGGCACCGCTGCTGCCCTCGGGCTCGACCCCGTGCGCCACCCGCTGCTCGACACCGTGATCCCGTTGCCGGACGGCGGCCACCTCGCCACCGGCAGGCTCGCGCCGGCCGTGCAGCCCTGGCTCGCCGACCACGCGATCACGGGGAACCCCGTGCTGCCAGGGACCGCCTTGCTCGACCTCGTCCTGCGCGCCGGTGCGGCCGCCGGGTGCCCGGTGGTCGAGGAGTTGACCCTGAGCGAACCCCTGGCACCGGGCGGCGCCGGCCCCACCCGCGTGCAGGTGCGCATCGGCCCGCCCGACGCCGACGAGTCCCGGTCGGTCACCGTGCACGCGGAGGGCGACGCCGGTTGGCGCGAACACGCGGAGGGCACGCTCCTGTCCGCGACCGCGACCGCGACCGCGACCGCGACCGCGACCGGCGCCGGGGACGCCGCCGACTGGCCACCCGCCGGGTCCGAGCCCGCGCCGCTGCCCGATTACGACGCCCTCGAAGAGGCCGGCTACACCTACGGCCCCGCGTTCCGCGTCCTCGACGAGGTCCGGCGGCGCGGCCGGGAGCTGTTCGCCGAGGTCCGCGTCGAGCCGGGGTTGGACGGGGCGGTCGTCCACCCGATCGCGCTGGACGCCGCCCTGCACGTCCTGCTGTCCGCTGACCGGCTGCGGGTGCCGTTCGCGTGGCGCGGCGTGACGGCGCACGGGAACTCCGCGACGACGGCCGCGCTGCGCGTCCGGATCACCCCGGCCGGGCCGGACGCGGTGTCGCTCGACGTCCGCGACGAGCGTGGCAGGCCGGTCCTCACCGCGGCGACCCTGGCCTGGCGGGACCTGCGGCGGCCCGCGGGCGGGCACCTCCACTCCGTGGTGTGGGAACCCCTCCCGCTCCCCGTCATCCAGGGTTCCCGCCCGGACTTCGCGGTGGCCGACCCGCGTGGCGACGACCCGCTCGCAGCCGCGACGGCCGCGCTGGCGCTGGTGCGGGACCGGCTCGACGACGGGGCCGCGGACCGGGTCCTGGTCGTGCGCACCCGCGAGGGCGACCCGGCGGCGGCCGCGGTGCGCGGGCTCGTCCGGTCGGCGCAGGCCGAGCACCCCGGCCGGTTCGTGCTCGTCGACGTCGACGACGACCCCGCGTCGGCCGCCGCGCTGCCCGCCGCCGTCGCCACCGGCGAGCCGCACGTCCGCATCCGGGCGGGGGTCGCGGGTGTGCCGCGCCTGGCGCGCACCGCTGCCCGACCCGGTCGCCGCTGGGCCGGGCCGGTGCTCGTCACCGGCGGCACCGGCGGGCTCGGCGCGCTGGTGGCCCGCCACCTGGTCACCCGGCACGGTGTCCGCGAACTGGTCCTGCTGAGCCGCCGCGGTCCGGTCGCCGACGGCGCGGCGCAGCTCGTCCGCGAGCTGGCCGGTGCCGGTGCCGACGTCGAGGTCGTCGCGGCCGACGCGGCCGACCGGGACGCCGTCGCGGGCGCGCTCGCCGCTCGGCCGCCGAAGGCCGTCGTCCACGCCGCGGGCGTGCTGGACGACGGGCTCGTCGACGCCCTCACCCCGGAGCGCCTGGCCGCCGTGCTCCACCCCAAGGTCGAGGGCGCGCGGGTGCTGCACGAGCTGACCGCCGGTCACGACCTCGACGCGTTCGTGCTGTTCTCGTCGGTCGCGGGCGTGCTCGGCACGCCGGGCCAGGCCGCCTACGCCGCGGCGAACGCCGCGCTGGACGAGCTGGCCCGGCAGCGGCGCGCGGCCGGGCTGCCCGCGGTGTCGCTGGCCTGGGGCCCGTGGGCGGGCTCGGCCGGCATGGCGGCGGCGCTCACCGGAACGGACCTGCGCCGGCTCGGGCGGCTCGGCCTCGCGCCGCTCGACCCGGCCCGTGCGCTCGAACTGCTCGACGCGGCCGTCGAGGCACCGGAGCCCGTCGTCGTGCCCGCCCGGTTCGACCTCGCGGCCGTGCAGGCGCCACCGGCCCTGCTGCGCGGCCTGCTCCCCGCCGCGCCCGCGCCGGCCCGCGTGGCGGACCGGCCGCTGCTGGAGGTGGTGCGCGCGGAAACCGCCGCCGTGCTGGGGCACGGGACCGCCGCCGCGATCGACGTGCGCACCGCCTTCCGCGACCTCGGGTTCGACTCGCTGACCGCGCTCGACCTGCGCAACCGGCTCGCCGGTGCGACCGGCGTCCGGCTGCCCGCCACGGTGTTGTTCGACCACCCGAGCCCGGCCCGGCTCGCCGAGCACCTCACCGGGCTGCTCTCCGGTCCGGCGTCCGCGCCGGAACCGGTGCCCGCCCGCGTCGAGGTCGCGGACGACCCGGTGGTGATCGTCGGCATGGCGTGCCGGTACCCCGGCGGCGTGACCGACGCCGACAGCCTGTGGGACCTCGTGGCGGCGGGCCGGGACGCCGTGTCGGACCTGCCGGACGACCGGGGCTGGGACCGCTCGGCGGTGCCGGTGGGCCGTGGCGGGTTCCTGCGGGACGCGGCGCTGTTCGACGCGGGCTTCTTCGGCATCAGCCCGCGGGAAGCGCTGGCCATGGACCCCCAGCAGCGGCAGTTCCTGGAGGTCGCCTGGGATGCCTTCGACCGCGCGGGCATCGACCCGGCCGCGGTGCGCGGTGAACCGGTCGGGGTGTTCGCGGGCCTGATGTACCACGACTACGCGGGCAGCATGACCCGTGCGGCCGAGGACGTCGAGGGATACCTGCTCACCGGCAACACCGGGAGCGTGCTGTCGGGTCGGGTGTCGTACGTGTTCGGTTTCGAGGGGCCGTCGTTGACGGTGGACACGGCGTGTTCGTCGTCGTTGGTGGCGTTGCACTTGGCGGTGCGTTCGTTGCGGTCGGGTGAGTGTTCGTTGGCGTTGGCGGGTGGGGTGACGGTGATGGCGACGCCGGGGACGTTCCACGAGTTCGCGCGTCAGGGTGGTTTGGCGTCGGATGGGCGGTGCAAGTCGTATTCGGCTGCTGCGGATGGTACGGGGTGGTCGGAGGGTGTCGGGTTGGTGTTGGTGGAGCGGTTGTCGGATGCGCGTCGCCGTGGTCATGAGGTGTTGGCGGTGGTGCGGGGCAGTGCGGTGAATTCCGATGGTGCGTCGAATGGTTTGACGGCTCCGAGTGGGGTGGCTCAGCGGCGGGTGATCCGTGCGGCGTTGGCGGATGCGGGTCTGTCCAGTGTGGATGTCGATGTGGTGGAGGGTCACGGGACGGGGACGGTGCTGGGTGATCCGGTCGAGGTGCAGGCGTTGTTGGCGACTTACGGGCGGGATCGTGGGGTTCCGTTGTGGTTGGGGTCGTTGAAGTCGAATCTCGGTCATGCGCAGGCGGCGGCGGGTGTCGGTGGTGTGATCAAGTCGGTGTTGGCGTTGCGGCATGGGGTTTTGCCGAGGACGTTGCATGTGGGTGAGCCTTCGTCCCTTGTGGATTGGGGTTCGGGTGCGGTGCGTCTGCTGACGAAGGCCATGCCCTGGCCGGAGGTGGGTCGTCCTCGTCGGGCGGGGGTGTCGTCGTTCGGGATCAGCGGCACCAACGCGCACGTCATCCTCGAACAAGCGCCTGAAACCGTCGCAACCCCGTCCGGTGGAACACCTCCCGTGCCGTGGGTCCTGTCAGCGGCCACCGAGTCCGGCCTCAGGGCTGTGGCGCACTCGCTGTCCCTTGTGGACGCTGATGAGCGTGATCTGGGTCGTGCTTTGGCTTCGCGTCCGCGTCTGGATCACCGGGCGGTGGTGCTGGGCGGTGATCGGGATGCCCTGCGGGTGTTGGCGGGGGGTGGGTCGTCCTCGTCGGTGGTGCGGGGTGTGGCGGTGTCGGGTGGGTTGGGTTTGGTGTTTCCGGGGCGGGGTTCGCGGCGTGTGGGCGCGGGGTTGCGGGTTTTCCCGGTGTTCGCGGAGGTTTTTGATGGTGTGGTTGGGCGGTTGGGTGTGGATGGGGGGTTGTTCGGGTTCGGGGTGGCGTTGTTCCGGTTGTTGGAGTCGTGGGGTGTGCGGCCGGGTTGTGTGGTGGGTCGGTCGGTGGGTGAGGTTGCGGCTGCGTGTGTGGCGGGGGTTGTGTCGTTGGAGGACGCGTGCGTGTTGGTGGCGGCGCGGGAAAGGGTGGCAGCGGGGCTGGGTGGTCCTGGTTCGGAGTCGGTGTTGGATCGGTTCCGGGAGGAGATCGCGGGGTTGTCCTTTCGTGAGCCGGGGATTCCGGTGGTGTCTTCGCTGACCGGTGAGCCTGTGGTGGATCTGGGCGTGGAGTACTGGGTGCGGCAGGCGACGGGGCCGGTGCGGTTCGCCGACGCGATCGTCCGTGCGCGGGCGATGGGCACCACCCACTTCGCCGAACTCGGCCCTACCGGCACCTCGGCAGACCTGACGGGAGCCGACTCGACGGTGGCCGACGTGGTGCCGCTGGCCCCCGGGGACGAGGACCAGGACGAGGTCACCGCGATCTTCACCGGGCTCGCCCGGCTGCACGTCCGAGGCGTGCCCGTCGACTGGGCCCGCGCCGCCGGTGGCGGGCGGAGGATTCCGCTGCCCCCCTACCCCTTCGAGCGCGAGCGGTACTGGCTCACCCCCGTCGCACCGGCCGGCGGTCACCCGCTCCTCGGCCAGGGCGTGGAGCCGGCGGGCTCGGGCACGTGGCTGGTACCCGGCCGGATCGCGGCGGACGGCCCGTTCGCCGGGCACGTCATCGGCGGTGTCCCGCTCCTGCCGGGGACGGTGCTGCTGGAACTGGCCGCGCGAGCCGGTGAGACGTGCGGCTGCGACGAGGTCGCCGAACTGACGCTGCTCGAACCCGTGGTGCTGGACGCCGACGTCGAGGTCCAGGTGGTGCTCGGCGCACCCGACGAGGCAGGCGGGCGGAGCGTGGACGTCCACGCGCGGCGCGACGGCGGGCCGTGGTCCCGGCACGCCACCGGGGCCGTGGTCCCGGCGAGCGGTCCCGCCACCGCGCCGCCCTGGCCGGCCGACGCCGAGGAGGTCGCGCTCGACGGCGTCTACGAGCGGCTGGCCGGGCAGGGGTACGAGTACGCGCCCGAGCTGCGCGGCCTGAGCAGGCTCCGCCGCCGCGGTGACGACCTGTTCGCCGAGGTCGACCTCCCGGTGCGGACCGGCTGGGCGGGACCCGACCCCCTGCTGCTCGACGCCGTGCTGCACGCCCTGCCCGCCGCCACGCCCGGCGGACCGGTCCGGGTGCCCTTCGCCTGGCGCGGCGTCCGCCGCCACGCGCGGGCCGGGTCGGCGCTGCGGGTCCGCCTCACCGGGACCGGCCCGGACACGGTGTCGCTGGTCGCGACCGATCCGGCCGGGCGGGTGGTGCTCACCGCGGCGGCCCTCGTGCTGCGCCGCGCGGGTGCGCCGCGCGCACTGCTGGAAACCGCGTGGCGCCCGGTGGAACCGCCGCCGGGCGGCGGGACCGGCGAAGTCCTCGAAGTCGCCGGCGGGCCACCGGAGGAGGTCGTCCCCGCTGTGCTCGCCCGGATCAGGTCCTGGCTCGACGCCGACCGGCCGCACCCGCTCGTCGTGGTGACCCGCGACGACGCGGACCCCGGCGTCGGGGGCGCGCGAGGGCTGGTGCGCTCGGCGCAGGCCGAGCACCCCGGACGGTTCGTCCTGCTCGACGCGGAGGTGGGCACGGACGTCACCGCGGTCCTGCCCGCCGCGCTGGCCGTCGGCGAACCCGAGGTCTCGGTGCGCGGCGGCGGGCTGCGGGTGCCGCGACTGGTGCGGGCGTCCGGCGAGGAGAGGCCGGTGGAGCTGTCCGGGCCGGTGCTCGTCACCGGTGGGCTCGGCGGACTCGGCGCGCTGGTGGCGCGGCACCTGGTCACGGCGCACGGGGTGCGCTCGCTGGTCCTGCTCGGTCGTCGTGGGCCCGCCGCGGCGGGCGCCGCCGAGGTCCGCGCCGACCTCGTCGCGCTGGGCGCCCGGGTGGAGGTCGTCGCCTGCGACGTCACCGACCGCGCCGCCCTGGCCGAAGTCCTCGCGCGACCGCTCGGGGCGGTCGTGCACGCGGCGGGCGTCCTGGACGACGGCGTGGTGGAGCGGCTGACCGGTGAGCGCCTGCGCGCGGTACTCGCGCCGAAGGTGCTGGGCGCGCGGCACCTGCACGAGCTGACCGCCGGTCACGACCTCGACGCGTTCGTGCTGTTCTCGTCGGTCGCGGGCGTGCTCGGCACGCCGGGCCAGGCCGCCTACGCCGCGGCGAACGCCGCGCTGGACGCCCTGGCACGCCGACGGCACGCCGACGGGCTGCCCGCGCTCTCGCTGGCGTGGGGGCCGTGGACCACCGGGATGGCGGCCGGGCTGGCGGAGACCGACCGCCGCCGCCTCGGCCGCACCGGGCTGACGCCCCTTGCCGAGGCGGAAGGGCTCGCGTTGTTCGACGCGGCCCTCGGCCGGTCCGGCCCGGTGCTCGTGCCCGCGCGCTTCGACCACCCCGGCGAGGACGTCCCGCCGCTGCTCGCGGAACTCGCGCCGCGCCAGCCCGGAGGGGACGGCGGCGCTCGGCCAGCGGGGTTCGCCGGGCTGACCGCGCCCGAACGCGCCCGCGCGCTCGCCGACTTGGTGCGTGGCCACGTCGCCGCGGTCCTCGGGCACGCGCGCCCGCACGCCGTCGACCCCGGCCGCGGCCTGCTGGACCTCGGGCTCGACTCGCTCACCGGTGTCGAGCTGCGCAACCGGCTGGCTCGCGACACCGGCCTGTCCCTGCCCACGACGCTCGTGTTCGACCACCCGACACCGGACGCGCTGGCCGCGCACCTCGCCGAGCTGCTCGGCGACCCGGCCGAGCCGGTCGAGCCGTCGTTGGCCGCACGGCTGGCCGACGCCGGGGACGAGGAGCTGTTCGGGTTCCTGGACCGCGAGCTCGGCCTTCCCCCGAGAGGAGCCCACGGTGGCCACTGAAGAGCAGTTGCGCGACTACCTGCGGCGCGCGACCGTCGAGCTGCACGAGGCGAAGCGGCGCCTGGCCGAGCTGTCCGACCGGGACGGCGACCCGATCGCGATCGTCGGCGCGGGCGTCCGCCTCCCCGGTGGCATCGGCAGTCCCGAAGACCTGTGGGACCTGCTCGCCCGAGGGGACGAGGCGATCGGGCCGCTGCCCGTCGACCGCGGCTGGCCGCTCGGTCGGCTGCCCGCCTGGCGCGGCGGTTTCCTGGCCGGCGCGGCCGAGTTCGACGCGGACTTCTTCGGCATCAGCCCGCGCGAGGCGCTGGCCATGGACCCCCAGCACCGCCTCCTGCTGGAGGTGGCGTGGGAGACGTTCGAGCGCGCCGGCATCGACCCCGGGGCTTACCGGGGCGCGGACGTCGGGGTGTTCGCCGGCGTGATGTACCAGGACTACACGGCCCGGTTCGTGGACGCGCCGCCCGAGGTCGAGGGGAACCTGCGCACGGCGGGCCTGGGCAGCGTGCTCACCGGTCGGATCACCTACACCTTCGGCTTCCGAGGGCCTGCGGTGTCGGTGGACACGGCGTGTTCGTCGTCGTTGGTGGCGTTGCACTTGGCGGTGCGTTCGTTGCGGTCGGGTGAGTGTTCGTTGGCGTTGGCGGGTGGGGTGACGGTGATGGCGACGCCGGGGACGTTCCACGAGTTCGCGCGTCAGGGTGGTTTGGCGTCGGATGGGCGGTGCAAGTCGTATTCGGCTGCTGCGGATGGTACGGGGTGGTCGGAGGGTGTCGGGTTGGTGTTGGTGGAGCGGTTGTCGGATGCGCGTCGTCGTGGTCATGAGGTGTTGGCGGTGGTGCGCGGCAGCGCCGTGAACTCCGATGGCGCCGGCAGCAGGCTCACCGCGCCGAATGGGGTGGCTCAGCAGCGGGTGATCCGTGCGGCGTTGGCGGATGCTGGTCTGTCCACTATGGACGTCGATGCGGTGGAGGGTCACGGGACGGGGACGGTGCTGGGTGACCCGGTCGAGGTGCAGGCGTTGTTGGCGACTTACGGGCGGGATCGTGACGTCCCGTTGTGGTTGGGGTCGTTGAAGTCGAACCTGGGGCACACGCAAGCCGCAGCCGGTGTGGCCGGGGTCGTCAAGTCGGTGTCGGCGTTGCGGCAGGGCTTTCTGCCGAGGACGCTGCATGTGGATGAGCCTTCGTCCCATGTGGATTGGGGTTCGGGTGCGGTGCGTCTGCTGACGGAGGCCATGCCCTGGCCGGAGGCGGGTCGTCCCCGTCGGATCGGGGTGTCGTCGTTCGGGATCAGCGGCACCAACGCGCACGTCATCCTCGAACAAGCACCCGAGGAGCCAGGGGAAACCGGCCGGGCACCGGGTGTCTGGGTCGTCTCGGCCCGACGCCCGGACGACCTGCCCGTCGTCGCGGAACGGCTCCTGCCCGCCGCGGACCACCCCGTGGGCGACATCGCCTTCTCGCTGGCCGCCCGTGCGCGCCTGGATCACCGGGCGGTGGTGCTGGGGTCGGATCGGGCTGAGTTGGTCCGGGGTTTGCGGGTGTTGGCGGGGGGTGGGTCGTCCTCGTCGGTGGTGCGGGGTGTGGCGGTGTCGGGTGGGTTGGGTTTGGTGTTTCCGGGGCGGGGTTCGCGGCGTGTGGGCGCGGGGTTGCGGGTTTTCCCGGTGTTCGCGGAGGTTTTCGATGGTGTGGTTGGGCGGTTGGGTGTGGATGGGGGGTTGTTCGGGTTCGGGGTGGCGTTGTTCCGGTTGTTGGAGTCGTGGGGTGTGCGGCCGGGTTGTGTGGTGGGTCGGTCGGTGGGTGAGGTTGCGGCTGCGTGTGTGGCGGGGGTTGTGTCGTTGGAGGACGCGTGCGTGTTGGTGGCGGCGCGGGAAAGGGTGACGGCGGGGCTGGGTGGTCCTGGTTCGGAGTCGGTGTTGGATCGGTTCCGGGAGGAGATCGCGGGGTTGTCCTTTCGTGAGCCGGGGATTCCGGTGGTGTCTTCGCTGACCGGTGAGCCTGTGGTGGATTTGGGCGTGGAGTACTGGGTGCGGCAGGTGACGGGGCCGGTGCGGTTCGCCGACGCGGTGGCCCGTGCGCGGGCGATGGGCACCACCCACTTCGCCGAACTCGGGCCCGACGGGTCGCTCACCGCCCTGATCGGCGATGCCGCGGTAACCCTGGGCGGGGCCGGGCAGGACGAAGCCGCCGTGCTGCTCGCCGGGCTGGCGGCGCTGCACGTGCGCGGCGTCCCGGTCGACTGGACCGCGTTGCTCGCCGGCGGCCGCCGGGTGCCGCTGCCCACCTACCCGTTCGCCCGCCGCAGGTTCTGGCTCGACAACCCGGTGCCGGGCACCGGGGGCGGGCACCCCTTCCTGGACGACGGGGTGGACCTGGCAGGCGTCGGCGGTCGCGTGTTCGGCGGTCGCATCCGGACCGCCGCGCACCCGTGGCTGGCCGACCACCGCGTGCTCGGGGAACCCGTCCTGCCCGGTGTGCTGCTGCTCGACCTCGCACGGCACGCGGCCGCGTCGTCGGGCCGCGCGCGGATCGGCGAGCTGACCCTGCACCGCCCGGTACCCGTACCCGACGGCGGGGAACTGCTCCTCCAGGTCGTCGTGGGGCCACCGGGGCCCGACGGGCGGTGCGCGCTCGACGTGCACACCCGCGAGGAGGAGTCCCACCCGTGGCGGCACAACGCGGGCGGGTTCGCGACGCCCTCCGGGGAAAGCCCCGCGGGCGAGGGGGTCGCGGGGGAGTGCCCCGCCGCGCCGCCCGCCACCGAGGACGCCTACCCGAGGCTGGCGGAACTCGGCTACGACTACGGCCCGGCGTTCCGCGGGCTCCGGGGGTTCGCCGTCGCGGGCGACACCGCGGTCGTCCACTGCGCCCTGCCCGACGCCGCACCGGCGAGCCTGCCCGTCGCGCTGGTCGACTCGGTGCTGCACGCCATCCCGCTGGCCTGGCCGGGCGAGCGGACCGGGCTCCCGTTCTCCTGGCGCGCGGTCACCACCTCCGCGCCAACCACCTCCGCGCCGGCCACGACGGCGCTGCTGGCGCGCATCGTCCGCACGGGCGCGGACGAGGTGTCGGTCGAGGTCTTCGACGAGGCGGGGCAACGGGTGCTGGCGGTCGGCTCGCTGAGCCTGCGGCCCGCCGCGCGCCACGACGGGAAACCGGGGCTGAAGCGCCTGGAGTGGACCGCCGTCCCGACGCCGACCACGCCGCCGGAGGGCGACGCGGTGGTCCTGCCGGTGCCCGACGAGGAGCCGCGGGCGGCGGTCACGCGGGTCTTGGCCGCGCTCCAGGAGTGGGCCGCCGACACCAGCCGCGCCGCGACCGCGCGGCTGGTGGTCGTGACCCGCGAGGCGGTCCGGGTGGCCGACGAGCCGGTCCGCGACCTGGCGGGTGCGGCGGTGTGGGGTCTGGTGCGTTCGGCGCAGGTGGAGCATCCGGGTCGGTTCGTGTTGTTGGACTTGGCGGTGGGGGTGGATGCGGGGGGTGTGGTGGCGGAGGCCGTGGCGACCGGCGAACCGCAGCTGGCCCGGCGCGGGGACGCGCTGTACCGGCCCCGGCTCGTGGACGCGTGCCGCGACGGGCTGACCCCGCCGCCGGGCGCGGACCACTGGCGGCTCGTCCGCGCGGAGGAGGGGACCCTCGACGGGCTGCGGTTGGCACCCGACCCGGCGGCCACCCGGCCGCTGCGGGAGGGCGAGGTGCGCGTGGAGGTCCGCGCGGCCGGGCTCAACTTCCGCGACGTCCTCATCGCGCTCGGCTCGTACCCCGGCGACGCGCCGCCGCTGGGCGGCGAGGCCGCCGGGGTGGTCACCGCGACCGGACCCGGCGTGACGCGCTTCCGGCCGGGCGACCGCGTGTTCGGCATCTTCTTCGGCGCCTTCGGCGACACCGCCGTCACCGACCAGCGCTTGCTCGCCCCCTTGCCGGCGGGGTGGTCCTTTGTGGTGGGTGCGGGTGTGTTGGTGGTGTTTGTGACGGCGTTGGTGGCGGTGGGTGGTGTGGGTGTGGGGGAGGTGGTGGTGGTGCATGGGGTGACGGGTGGTGTGGGGATGGCTGTGGTGCAGGTGGTGCGGGGTGGTGGGGGTGTGGTGTGGGGTACGGCGTCGCGGGGGAAGTGGGGTGTGGCGCGGGGTTTGGGTGTGGTGCGGGTGGCGTCGTCGCGGGATGGGGGTTTTGAGGGGGTGTTTTCGGGGGGTGTGGATGTGGTGGTGAATTCGTTGTCGGGTGGTTTGGTGGATGCGTCGTTGCGGTTGGTGCGTCCGGGTGGTCGGTTCGTGGAGTTGGGCAAGCGTGATGTGCGTGATCCGGCGGAGGTGGCGGCGCGGTACCCGGGGGTGCATTACCGGGCCCACGACATACTCGACCTGGGTGTCGACGGTCTCGGCCGTTTGATCGGCGAGGTCGTGGACGGTTTCACGGCGGGTCGGTTCCGCCCGCTGCCGGTCACCTCGCACGGCCTCGACTCCGCCCGCGAGGTCTTTCGCCGCATGGCTGACGGCGCTTACACCGGCAAGGTGGTGTTGCGGGTGGGTTCGCCGTGGTCGGGGGTGGGGTGGGTGGTGGTGACGGGTGCGTCGGGTGCGTTGGGTTCGGCGGTGGCTCGTCATTTGGTTGTGGTGCATGGGGTGCGGTCGTTGGTGTTGGTGTCGCGTTCGGGTGTTGTGGGGTGTGCGGAGGAGTTGCGGGGGTTGGGGGCGCGGGTGGTGGTGGTGTCGTGTGATGTGGGGGATCGGGGTGCGTTGGCGGGGGTGTTGGAGGGTCGTGTGGTGCGGGGTGTGGTGCATGCGGCGGGTGTGTTGGAGGACGGGGTGGTGGGTGGTGTGTCGGAGGGGGTGGTGGATCGGGTGTTCCGGGCGAAGGTGGGTGGTGCGTGGAATTTGCATTGTTTGACCGAGGGTGTGGATTTGGATGCGTTTGTGTTGTTTTCGTCGGCGGCGGGTGTGGTGGGGTCGGCGGGGCAGGGTGTGTATGCGGCGGCTAATGGGTTTTTGGACGGGTTGGCGGAGTTTCGTCGGTCGCGGGGGTTGGTGGGGACGTCGTTGTCGTGGGGTCCGTGGTCGGGTGGGGGGATGGCGGCGGGGTTGGGTGGTCGGGATCTGGGGCGGATGCGGCAGGCGGGGATGGTGCCGTTGACGGTGGAGCAGGGGCTGGAGCTGTTCGACGCCGCGCTGCGCCACGACCGACCGCACACCGTCCCGGCGGCGTTCACCGACGAGCCGGCACGCCGCACCGCACCCGCACCCGCCCCCTCCGCCCTCGCCGGGCTCGACCCGGAGCAGCGGACCGGTGCGCTCACCTCGGCCGTCCTCCACCACTCGGCCGTCGTCCTCGGCCACGGCGACGCCGCCGCGATCGACCCGGACCGCACGTTCAAGGACCTCGGCTTCGACTCGCTGTCGGGTGTCGAGCTGCGCAACCACCTGGCCGCGGCCACCGGCCTGACCCTGCCCGCCACGCTCGTCTTCGACTTCCCCACCCCGGCGGAGCTGGCCGCGCACCTGCGCACCCTGCTCGGCGGTGCGGCGGAGGCGGGTATCGACGACATGGCCGCCGAGGAACTCATCCGCCTGGTCAACCGACACGCCGGCTGAGCGGGCGCAGCGGACAGCGCAGGGAGGGAACAACCCGTGGTCACCACCGCCGAACTGCTGGAGGCACTGCGCACGTCGGCCAAGGAGAACGCCCGGCTGCGCGACGAGAACGCCCGCCTCGCCGCCGGCGGGGCCGCCGACCGCGAGCCGATCGCCGTCGTGGCGATGGGTTGTCGGCTGCCCGGCGGCGTCACCGACCCCGACGGCCTGTGGCGACTGCTCGTCGAGGAGCGCGACGCCATCACGCCGCTGCCGGGGGACCGCGGCTGGCGCACCGACGACCTGCCCGTGCGCGCCGGCGGGTTCCTGCACGACGCCGCCCGCTTCGACGCCGCCTTCTTCGGCCTGAGCCCGCGCGAGGCCCTCGCCGCCGACCCGCAGCAGCGCCTCACCCTGGAGGTCGCCTGGGAAACCCTGGAGCGGGCGGGGATCGTGCCCGGCGCGCTGAAGGGTTCCCGCACCGGCGTCTTCATCGGGGCCACCCACCAGCACTACGGCCCGTGCCAGCACCGCGCGCCCGACGAGGTGGCCGGCCACGTGCTCACCGGCACGACCACCAGCGTCGTCTCCGGCCGCGTCGCCTACGCGTTCGGTTTCGAGGGGCCGGCGATCACCGTCGACACCGCGTGCTCGTCGTCGCTGGTCGCCCTGCACACCGCGGTGCGGTCGCTGCGCGCGGGGGAGTGCGGGCTCGCCCTCGCCGGCGGCGTGACCGTGATGGGCACGCCCGGCACCCTGCGGGAGTTCGCGCGCCAGGGCGGGCTGTCCCCGGACGGCCGCTGCAAGGCGTTCGCCGACGCGGCCGACGGCACCGGTTGGGCGGAGGGGGTCGCGCTGGTGCTCCTCGAACGCCTCGCCGACGCCCGCCGCCGCGGGCACCCCGTGCTGGCGCTGGTCCGCGGCAGCGCGGTCAACTCCGACGGCGCGTCCAACGGCCTGACCGCGCCCAACGGGCCCTCGCAGCAACGCGTGATCCGGGCCGCCCTCGCCGACGCCGGGCTGTCGCCCGCGGACGTCGACGCGGTCGAGGCGCACGGCACCGGCACCACGCTGGGCGACCCGATCGAGGCGCAGGCCCTGCTGGCCACCTACGGCCGGGACCGGGTCGAACCGCTCAGGCTCGGCTCGCTGAAGTCGAACCTCGGCCACACCCAGGGCGCGGCGGGGGTGGCGGGCGTGCTCAAGGCGGTGCTCGCCCTCCGGGCCGGTGTCCTGCCCAGGACGCTGCACGTGGACGCGCCGTCGTCCCGCGTCGACTGGTCGGCCGGCGCGGTCGAGCTGCTCACCCGGCGCACGCCGTGGCCGGACACCGGCCGCCCGCGCCGCGTCGCGGTCTCCTCCTTCGGCATCAGCGGCACCAATGCGCACGTCGTGCTGGAGGCGGCCCCGGAGGAGGAAGCCGACGGCCCCGAACCGGGACCGGCGGTCCCGCCGGTCCTGCTCTCCGCCCGGAACCCCGAGGACCTGCGCGCCCAAGCCGCCCGGCTCGCGGAGCGGCTGCGCCCCGGTCCCGACCTCGCCGCCGTCGGCCGCACCCTGGCCACCGCCCGGACGGCGTTCCCGCACCGGGCCGCCGTCGTCGCGATCGACCGCGCCGGCGTGCTCCGGGGCCTGGCCGCGCTGGCCGAGGGCACGCCCGCGGCGGAGGTGCTCACCGGGCACGCCCCGCGCGCCCGCGAGGTGGTCTTCGTCTTCCCCGGCCAGGGCGCGCAGTGGCGGGGGATGGCGCTGGACCTGCTGGCGGCCAGCCGGGTCTTCGCCGAGCGCGTCCGGGACTGCGAACGCGCCCTCGTGCCGCACACCGGGTGGTCGCTCACCGCGGTCCTGCGCGGCGAACCCGGTGCGCCGGCGGCCGAGCGCGTGGACGTGGTGCAGCCGGTGCTGTTCGCCGTGATGGTGTCGCTGGCGGCGGTGTGGCGCGCGCACGGCGTCGAACCGGCCGCCGTCGTCGGCCACAGCCAGGGCGAGATCGCCGCCGCGTGCGTCGCCGGGGCGCTGTCCCTCGACGACGCGGCCAGGGTGGTCGCCCTGCGGTCGCGGCTGCTGACGGCGCTCGCCGGCGGTGGCGCGATGCTGTCCGCGGCACTGCCGGTCGAGGAGGCCCGCCGGCACGCGGACGAGCGGATCTCGGTCGCCGCCGTCAACGGGCCGCGGTCGGTCGTGTTCTCCGGTGACCCGGCCGCCCTGGGCGCGCTGCACGCCGAGCTGACCGCGCGCGACGTGCGGTCCCGGCTCGTCGCGGTCGACTACGCCTCCCACTCGCCGCAGGTGGCGGCGGTTCGCGACGAGCTGCTGGCCGGACTCGCGCCGATCACGCCGCGGGCCGCCGCGGTGCCGTTCGTGTCCACGGTGTCCGGCGCGGCGCTGGACACCACGGAGCTGGACGCCCGGTACTGGTACCGGAACCTGCGCGAGCCCGTCGAGTTCGCCGCGGCCACCCGGAGCCTGCTCGACGGACGCCCGCGGTGCTTCCTGGAGGTGAGCCCGCACCCGGTGCTGGTGCCCGGCCTGCGCGAGTCGTTCGACGAGGCGGGCGCCGACGCGGTCGCGCTCGGCACGCTCAGGCGCGACGAGGGGTACCGGTTCCCGGCGGCGCTGGCCGAGGCGCACGTGCACGGCGTCGCGGTGGACTGGACGACCGTCTTCGGCCGGCGCCGCCCGCCCGCGGACCTCCCGACCTACCCGTTCGCCGGTGACCGGTTCTGGCTGACCGACGCGGGACCGGGTGAGCACCCCGTCCTCGGCGGCGGGATCGAGCTGCCCGGCGGCGAGCTGGTCTTCACGGGCCGCCTCCCGGCCGACGGCTGGCCGGCCGACCACGTCGTCGGCGGCGCGCCGCTCTACCCCGGCGCCGGGATCGTCGAGCTCATCCTGCACGCCGGCGCGGCGAGCGGCTGCGGGCACGTCGCCGAGTTGACGCTGACCGAGCCGCTGGGCATCCGGCCCGGCGCGGCGAACGACGTGCAGGTGCTGCTCGGCGCGCCGGGCGACGGCGGCGCCCGCGCGGTGACCGTGCGGGCGCGGACCGAACGGGACGAGCCGTGGCGCACGCACGCCACGGGCACCGCCACCCCGGCGACCGCGACGCCGGCGGAGCAGCCCGCGCCCGCGGCTCCCGGCGACCCCGCCGGCGCCGAGGAGGTCTACGCGGAACTGGCCGCGCGCGGCTACCGGTACGGCCCGGCCTTCCGCGGGCTGGCGTCGGCCACCCGCCGCGGCGACGAGGTCGTCGGCGAGGTCGTGCTGCCGTCGGCCGCCGGCGGGGCAGGCGGGTTCGCCGTCCACCCGGCGCTGCTCGACGCGGTCGTGCACGCCGCCGCCGCGCTCGGGTTCGGCGAGGGGCTGTGGCTGCCCTTCGCCTGGAGCGGGGTCTCGTTGTGGGCGGTGGGCGTCACCGCGGCCCGCGTGCGGGTCACCCGGCTCGGCCCGGACACCGTCGCGCTGGTCGCCGCGGACTCCGCGGGACGCCCGGTGCTCGCGGTGGACTCCCTGGTGCTGCGGCCGGTCGCGGCCGGGCGGCTCGGCCCGGCGGGGAGCGTCCTCGCCGTCGCCTGGCGCGCGATCCCCCGTGCCGCGGCGGGCGGCTCCCCGGTACCCGACGTCCACGAGGTGACCGACCCGGACGCGCGGACCGCGGTCGTGGGCGTGCTCGCCGCCCTGCGGGAGCGGCTCGCCGACCCGCGGCCCGAGGCCCGCCTCGTCGTCGTGACGCGCGGGGTGCGTACCGGCGACGACCCGGCGGGTGCGGCGGTGTGGGGTCTGGTGCGTTCGGCGCAGGTGGAGCATCCGGGTCGGTTCGTGTTGTTGGACTTGGCGGTGGGGGTGGATGCGGGGGGTGTGGTGGCGGAGGCCGTGGCGACCGGCGAACCGCAGCTGGCCCTGGACGGCGAAACCCTGTGCGTGCCCCGGCTCCACGACGCCTCGGCCGACGTGGTCGTCCCGCCCGGCGAGGGCGCGTGGCGGCTGCGGTCCAGGGTGGGCGGCGACGAGACGTTCGACGGCCTGGCCCTGGTGCCCGAGGAGATCACCCCCCTGCGGGAGGGTCAGGTGCGCGTGGACGTCCGCGCCGCGGGGATCAACTTCCGCGATGTCCTCGTCGCCCTGGGCCTGGTGCCCGCCGACGCCGGGCTGCCCGGCGCCGAAGGCGCCGGGGTCGTGGTCGAGGTCGGGCCCGGCGTCACCGACCTGGAGCCGGGCGACCGCGTCCTCGGGTTGTTCGAGGGCGGTGTGGGACCGGCGTCGGTCGCGGACCGCGCCCTGGTGCACCCCTTGCCGGCGGGGTGGTCCTTTGTGGTGGGTGCGGGTGTGTTGGTGGTGTTTGTGACGGCGTTGGTGGCGGTGGGTGGTGTGGGTGTGGGGGAGGTGGTGGTGGTGCATGGGGTGACGGGTGGTGTGGGGATGGCTGTGGTGCAGGTGGTGCGGGGTGGTGGGGGTGTGGTGTGGGGTACGGCGTCGCGGGGGAAGTGGGGTGTGGCGCGGGGTTTGGGTGTGGTGCGGGTGGCGTCGTCGCGGGATGGGGGTTTTGAGGGGGTGTTTTCGGGGGGTGTGGATGTGGTGGTGAATTCGTTGTCGGGTGGTTTGGTGGATGCGTCGTTGCGGTTGGTGCGTCCGGGTGGTCGGTTCGTGGAGTTGGGCAAGCGTGATGTGCGTGATCCGGCGGAGGTCGCGGCGCGGTACCCGGGGGTGGACTACCGCGTCCGCGACATCGGCGACCTCGGGACCGAGCGGTTGCGCGAGCTGATCTCCGAGGTCGTCGCCGCCGTCGAGAACGGCGTGTACCGCCCGCTGCCGACCCGCTCCTGGGGGCTGGGCCGGGTCCGGGAGGCGTTCCGCCACCTCGCCGAGGGCAGGCACACCGGCAAGGTGGTGTTGCGGGTGGGTTCGCCGTGGTCGGGGGTGGGGTGGGTGGTGGTGACGGGTGCGTCGGGTGCGTTGGGTTCGGCGGTGGCTCGTCATTTGGTTGTGGTGCATGGGGTGCGGTCGTTGGTGTTGGTGTCGCGTTCGGGTGTTGTGGGGTGTGCGGAGGAGTTGCGGGGGTTGGGGGCGCGGGTGGTGGTGGTGTCGTGTGATGTGGGGGATCGGGGTGCGTTGGCGGGGGTGTTGGAGGGTCGTGTGGTGCGGGGTGTGGTGCATGCGGCGGGTGTGTTGGAGGACGGGGTGGTGGGTGGTGTGTCGGAGGGGGTGGTGGATCGGGTGTTCCGGGCGAAGGTGGGTGGTGCGTGGAATTTGCATTGTTTGACCGAGGGTGTGGATTTGGATGCGTTTGTGTTGTTTTCGTCGGCGGCGGGTGTGGTGGGGTCGGCGGGGCAGGGTGTGTATGCGGCGGCTAATGGGTTTTTGGACGGGTTGGCGGAGTTTCGTCGGTCGCGGGGGTTGGTGGGGACGTCGTTGTCGTGGGGTCCGTGGTCGGGTGGGGGGATGGCGGCGGGGTTGGGTGGTCGGGATCTGGGGCGGATGCGGCAGGCGGGGATGGTGCCGTTGACGGTGGAGCAGGGGCTGGAGCTGTTCGACGCCGCGCTGCGCCACGACCGACCGCACACCGTCCTCGCCCGGCTGGACCGCGCCGCGCTGCGCGCCCCGGCCACCCCGCCGATCTGGCACGACCTCGTGGCACCCGCCCGCACCTCCGCGCCGGCGCCCGCCGGCTCCCTCGCCGACCGCCTCGCCGGCCTGCCACCGGCACGGCGGGAAAGCGCCGTGCTCGACGTCGTCCGCGCCCACCTCGCCGCCGCGCTGGGCCACGCCGACCCCGCCTCCCTCGACCCCTCGACCCCGCTCCGGGAACTCGGCCTCGACTCGCTCACCGCGGTCGAGCTGCGCAACCGGCTGGCCGCCGCCACCGGGCTGCGTCTGCCGGTCACCGCGATCTACGACCACCCCACCGCGTCCGCCCTGGCCGCGCACCTGCTCGCCGAGGCGGGCGGCGCGACCGGCCCGTCGCTGCTGGCCGAGCTCGACCGCGTGGAACGCCTCCTCGCCGAGGCCGGTGGCGCCGAGGCCCACGACGAGGTCGCCGCCCGGCTGGCCGGGCTGGTGCGCCGGTGGACCGCTGTTCGAGCCGGGCGCGGCAGCGTGGACCCGGACGCCGACCTCGCGGCGGCCACCGACGAAGAGCTGTTCGACGTCCTCGACGCCGAGTTCGACGGTTCCTGAGCGCCGCGGGAGGCAGACGCATGGCGACCGAAGACGAGCTGCGGGAGTACCTGCGGCGGGCGACGGCGGAGCTGCGCGAGACCCGGCGGCTGCTGCGCGCGGCGCGGGAGCGCGAGCCGATCGCGGTCATCGGGATGGGGTGCCGCTTCCCCGGCGGCGCGCACGGCCCGGACGCGCTGTGGGACCTCGTCGCCGAGGGCCGTGACGCGGTGGGGCCCGCGCCGGCGGACCGCGGCTGGGACGTGGCCGGCCTGCCGCCGGTGCGCGGCGGGTTCCTCGCCGACGCGGCCGTGTTCGACGCCGCGTTCTTCGGCATCAGCCCGCGCGAGGCGGTCGCGATGGACCCGCAGCAGCGGCTGCTGCTGGAGGTCGCCTGGGAGGCGGTCGAGCACGCCGGCCTCGCCATGCCCGCGCTCAAGGGCTCCCCCACCGGGGTGTTCGCGGGCGTCGCCGCCCAGGGGTACGGGCCGCGGCTCGACGAGGCGGGCCCCGGCACGTCCGGGCACGTGCTCACCGGGACGACGACGAGCGTGGCCTCCGGGCGGATCGCCTACACCTTCGGGTTCGAGGGCCCGGCCGTCACTGTCGACACGGCCTGCTCGTCGTCCCTGGTCGCCCTGCACTGGGCCGCGGCGTCGCTGCGCCGCCGGGAGTGCGCGCTCGCGCTCGCCGGGGGCGCGGCGGTGATGGCCAACCCCGGCATGTTCACCGAGTTCGCCCGCCAGGGCGGGCTGTCCCCGGACGGCCGCTGCAAGTCCTTCGGCGCGGGCGCGGACGGCACCGGCTGGGCCGAGGGCGTCGGGCTGGTCGTCCTGGAACGGCTCTCCGACGCGCTGCGCCACGGCCACCGGGTGCTGGCGCTGGTCCGCGGCAGCGCGGTCAACTCCGACGGCGCGTCCAACGGCCTGACCGCGCCCAACGGCCTGGCGCAGCAGCGCGTGATCCGCGCCGCGCTGGCCGACGCGGGGCTGTCGGCGGGCGACGTCGACGTCGTCGAGGGGCACGGCACCGGCACGGTGCTGGGCGACCCCGTCGAGGCCGCGGCCCTCCAGGCGACCTACGGCCAGGGCCGGGACCGGCCGCTGTGGCTGGGTTCGCTCAAGTCCAACCTGGGCCACGCCCAGGCCGCGGCCGGCATCGGCGGCGTGATCAAGCTGGTGCAGGCGCTGCGGCACGGCGTCGTGCCGCGCACGCTGCACGCCGCCGAGCGCTCGCCCCACGTCGACTGGGACGCGGGCGCGGTCACCCTCGCCACCGAGGCCGTGCCGTGGCCGGGCGCCGGGCGACCGCGCCGCGCCGCGGTGTCGTCGTTCGGGATCTCGGGCACCAACGCCCACGTCGTGCTGGAGCAGGCACCCGAACCGGACGCGCCACCGGCGCGGGCCGCCGGGCCCGTGCCGTGGGTGCTCTCGGCGAAGACCCCGACCGCCGTGCGGGTCCACGCCCGGCGGGTCCTCGCCGCGGTGGAGGCCCGGCCGGAGGTCTCCGCCGCGGACGTCGGCGCCGCGCTCGCGCGCCGCGCGCCGCTGCCGCACCGGGTGGTCCTGCTCGGCGCGGACCGCGACCGCCTCCTGCGCGACCTGCGCGCGGTGGCCGAGGGCGGGATCGCCCCGTCGGAGGCCGCGCCGGGTGACCTGGCGTTCGTGTTCCCCGGGCAGGGCGCGGAGCGCGCCGGCATGGGGCAGGTGCTGCACCGGGCGTTCCCGGTGTTCGCGCGGGCCTTCGACGAGGCGCGCGCGGCGCTCGGCGGGAGCGAGCGGTACCGGCACGTCGCCGGCGGGGGCACGGACGCGGTCCAGGCCGGCTTGTTCGCCGTCGAGGTCGCGCTCGCCCGGCTGCTGGAGTCCTGGGGCGTGCGACCGGGGTTCCTGATCGGGCACTCGGTCGGTGAGCTCGCCGCCGCGCACGTCGCCGGGGTGCTGTCGCTGGCCGACGCGGCGGCGCTCGTCGCGGCCCGCGGGCGGCTCATGGCCGCGCTGCCGGCGGGCGGCGGGATGCTCGCGGTCGCCGCCGCCGAGCACGAGGTCCGCGGCCTGTCGGGTGACCTGGGCCTGGACCTGGCCGCGGTCAACGGCCCGACCTCCGTCGTGCTGTCCGGACCGCTCGACGACCTCGCCGAGGCGGAGGCGGCGCTGGCGGCGCGGGGCGCCCGCACCAAGCGGCTGCCGGTCGCGCACGCCTTCCACTCCCGGCTCGTGGAACCGGTGCTCGCCGAGTTCGCCGAGGTCGCCGCCGCGCTCACCTACGCGGAGCCGGCGGTCCCGCTCGTCTCCGCGGTGACGGGCGAGCTGGACGAGGACTTCGGCGCGGCGTACTGGGTCCGCCAGGTGCGCGAGCCGGTCCGGTTCGCCGACGCGGTCGCGACGGCCCACCGCGCGGGCGCGACCCGCTTCGCCGAGGTGGGCCCCGGCGCGGTGCTGACCCCGCTGGTCGTGGACGCGGTCGGTGGGCACGTCGCGGCGGTCGCCCTGGGCCGCGCGGACGACGAGGACGCCGCGCTGCTGCGCGGTGTCGGCGAGCTGTTCGCGAGCGGCGCCGCCGTCGACTGGCCGCGAGTCGTCCCGGCCGGCGCGCCGGTCGAGCTGCCGACCTACCCGTTCGAGCGGGTGCGCCACTGGCTGCCCGCACCCCGGCGCGCCGACCCCGTCGCGGCCGGGCTCACCGGCGCCGGGCACGCCGTGCTCCGCGCGGCGACCGGGTTGCCGGGTGGCGGCCGGCTGCTCGCCGGCCGGCTGGACGTCGCCGAGCAGCCGTGGCTGGCCGACCACGTGGTCGGCGGGGAGACCGTCGTGCCGGGCGCCGCGGTCGTCGACCTGGTCGCGCACGCGGCCGGCGCGGGGCCGATCGGCGAGCTGACCCTGCACGCGCCGCTGGTCCTGCCGGAGTCCGGCGCGGCGGTGCAGGTCGTGCTGTCGGGTCCGGGCGAGGACGGCGCCCGCTCGGTGGTCGTGCGCTCGCGCGGCGACGACGGCTGGACCGAGCACGCCACCGGCACCGTCCTCGCGGGTCCCGCCGAGCCGACCGGCGGGACGCCCTGGCCGGAGGACGCGGAGCCGGTGGACACCGGGCACGTCTACGACCGCCTCGCCGGGCTCGGCTTCGCGCACGGCCCCGCCTTCCGCGCCCTGACCGCGGTCCGGCGGCGCGACGGCGAGGTCTTCGCCGAGGTCGCGCTCCCGGACGTCGGGCCGGTCGCGGTGCACCCCGTGCTGCTCGACGCGATGGCCCAGGCCGCCGCGCTGGCCGGTCTCGGCGACGGGCCACTGCTGCCGTTCAGCTTCTCCGACGTGCGCTGGGCCGGTGGGTCGCCCGGCTCGGCGCGCATCCGCGTCACCCGCCGCGCCGGGGACGCCGTGTCGCTGCGGGCCGAGGACGCCGCCGGCCGCCCGCTGCTGGAGGTGGGCTCGCTCGTGCTGCGGCCACCGGTCGCGACGTCGCTGAGCCGCGTCCGCTGGACCCCGGTCGCGCCGGCCGAGGCGCACCCGGTGCGCTGGGCCGACCGCCTGCCAGACACCGGCGCGGCGCCGGACTGGGTCGTGCACCGCGTGCCGCCGGGCGAGCCCGAGGCCGTGACCACCGGGGTGGTCGAGGTGCTGCGCGGCTGGCTCGCCGACGAGCGCACCGGGCACGCCAAGCTCGTCGTGGTCACCGACGGCACGCCGTCGTCCGCCGCGGTCCGCGGGCTCGTGCGGTCGGCGCAGGCCGAGCACCCCGGCCGGTTCGCGCTGCTCGACCCCGGCGACGCCGAGGTCGCGGACGTGCTGCCGGCGCTGGCGGCGTCCGGCGCGCCCGAGGCCGCGGTCCGCGAGGGCCGCCTCGCGGTACCGGGGCTGGTGCGCGCCGCGCCCGGCCCGGCCGCGGTGCTGCGGGGACCGGTCCTGATCACGGGCGGGACCGGCGGCCTCGGCGCGCTGGTGGCCCGGCACCTCGTGCACCGCCACGGCGTCCGCGACCTCCTGCTGCTCAGCCGTCGCGGCCCGGCCGCCGCGACCGCGCTGGTGGCCGAGCTGACCGCCGCCGGCGCGCGCGCCGAGGCCCTCGCCTGCGACGTCGGCGACCGCGACGCGCTCGCCGCGGCCCTGCGGGGTCGGGAGGTCCGCTCGGTCGTCCACGCCGCCGGCGCCGCGGGCGACGACCTGCTGGAGGCGCTCACGCCCCGGCGGGTCCGGGAGGTGTTCGCGGCCAAGGCGCTCGGCGCGCTGCACCTGCACGAGCTGCTGCCGGACGTCGAGGCGTTCGTGCTGTTCTCCTCGGCCGCCAGCGTGCTCGGCGCGCCCGGCCAAGGCGCCTACGCGGCCGCCAACGCCTTCCTCGACGGCCTCGCCGAGCACCGGCACGCCCTCCGCCTGCCCGCGCTCTCCCTGTGCTGGGGCCCGTGGGAGGTCGGGATGACGACCGCGCTCGGCGCGGCCGACCGCCGCCGGTTCGCACGCGCCGGGATGCTGCCGTTCACCGCGGCCACCGGTCTCGCCGCCTTCGACGGCGCGCTCGGTCTCCCGGACCCGGTCGTCGTGCCGGTCCGGGGAACACCGCGCCTGCCCGGACCCGCGCCGACCGCCCCGCCCACCGGACGGACGGGCCCCGACGCGGCCTTGGCCCTGGTCCGCGAGCACGCGGCGGCCGTGCTGGGGCACGCCTCGGCGGTCGCGATCGGACCCGATGCCGCCTTCGCCGACCTCGGGTTCGACTCGTTGACCGGTGTCGAGCTGCGCAACCGGCTCGTCGCCGCGACCGGCGTGCGGCTCCCCTCGACGCTCGTGTTCGACCACCCGACGCCGAGGGCCCTGGCGGACCGGCTCACCGCCGGCGCCGCCCCCGCCGCCCCGGTGCCCGCCGCCCCTGTGCCCGCCGCCCCCGCGTCCGATGGCCCTGCGCCGGCCGCCCCGGTGCATGCGGCCCCCGTGCCCGATGTCCCCGCGCCCGCAGCCCCCGGTGTCCCCGCGCCCGACGCGCGGGCGGCGTGCGCGGCGGAGGAGGACCCGGTCGTCATCGTCGGCATGGGCTGCCGGTACCCCGGCGGCGTCACCGGACCGGAGGCGCTGTGGGACTTCGTCGCCGAGGGGCGCGACGCGATCGGCCCACCGCCCGCGGATCGCGGCTGGCCGGCCGATCACGCCCGCGCCGGCGGCTTCCTCGCCGACGCGGCCCTGTTCGATGCCGCCTTCTTCGGCATCGGCGCGCACGAGGCGCTCGCCATGGACCCGCAACAGCGGCTCGTGCTCGAAACCGCCTGGGAGACCCTGGAGAACGCCGGGATCCCGCCGCGCGCGCTGCGCGGCAGCGCCACCGGTGTCTTCCTCGGGGTCATGTACCACGACTACGCGCCCCGCTTGGCCGCGGTGCCAGGGCTCGACGGCCTGGTCGCCACCGGCACCGCGGGCAGCGTCGCCTCCGGTCGGGTCGCCTACGCGCTCGGCTTCGAGGGCCCCGCGGTCACGCTCGACACGGCCTGCTCGTCGTCGCTGGTCGCCCTGCACTGGGCCGTGCGGTCGGTGCGGTCGGGCGAGTGCTCGCTGGCGTTGGCGGGCGGGGTGACGGTGATGGCCACGCCGGGCACGTTCACCGAGTTCGCCCGCCAGGGCGGCCTGGCGGCGGACGGCCGCTGCAAGTCCTTCGGCGCGGGCGCGGACGGCACCGGCTGGGCCGAGGGCGTGGGACTGGTCCTGGTCGAACGCCTCTCCGACGCGCGCCGCCTCGGCCACGAGGTGCTGGCGGTGGTGCGCGGCAGCGCGGTGAACTCCGACGGCGCGTCGAACGGCCTCACCGCGCCCAGCGGCCCGGCGCAGCAGCGGGTGATCCGCGAGGCGCTCGCCGACGCCGGGCTGTCCGCCCGCGACGTCGACGTGGTCGAGGGCCACGGCACGGGCACCGCGCTCGGCGACCCGATCGAGATCGGCGCGCTGATGGAGACCTACGGCCGCGACCGGCCGGGGGAACCGCTGTGGCTCGGCTCGGTCAAGTCGAACCTCGGCCACACCCAGGCGGCGGCCGGTGTCGCCGGGGTGATCAAGGCGGTGCAGGCGATGCGCCACGGCCTGCTGCCGAAGACCCTGCACGCCGCCGCCCGGTCGACCGGGGTGGACTGGGACCGGGGTGCGGTGGACGTGCTGCGCGAGGCGCGGCCGTGGCCGGACACCGGTCGGCCGCGCCGGGCGGGCGTCTCGTCCTTCGGGATCGGCGGGACCAACGCCCACGTCGTCCTGGAGCAGGCGCCCGCCCCGGCCGCGACCGCCCCGCCGCCCCTCGCGCCGCCGCCGTTCGCGTGGCCGGTGTCCGGACCCGACGCCGGCGCGCTGCGCGCCCAGGCCGGGCTCCTGCTCGACCACCTCGACGCCCGGCCCGGCCTCGCGCCCGCGGACGTCGGGTTCACCCTCGCCACCGCGCGCACCCACTGGGGCTCGCGGGCGGTCGTGCTCGGCCGTGACCGGGGCGCGCTGCTCGACGGCCTGGCGGCGGTGGCCGAGGGCGAAGCCGCCGCGAACGTCGTGTCCGGGACCGCGGGTGAGGGCCGGATCGCGTTCCTGTTCGCCGGCCAGGGCGCCCAGCGCGCGCGGATGGGCCGGGGGCTCGCCGCCCGGTTCGGCGTCTTCGCCGACGCGCTCGCCGAGGTGGCGTCCACCTTCGAGCTGGATCGCCCGCTGACTGCCGTGCTCGACGACGCCGAAGCGCTGGCCGACACGCGGTACGCCCAGCCCGCGCTGTTCGCCGTCGAGGTCGCGATGGTCCGGCTGCTCGCCTCCTGGGGCGTGCTGCCGGACGTGGTCCTCGGGCACTCGCTCGGCGAGCTCACCGCCGCGCACGTGGCCGGGGTGCTCTCGCTGCCCGACGCCTGCGCGCTGGTCGCGGCCAGGGGAGCGCTCATGGCCGCGGCGCCCGGTCCGGGCGCCATGCTCGCCGTCCGGGCCGGCGAGGCCGAGGTCCGCGGGTGGCTCACCCCCGACGTCGACCTCGCGGCCGTCAACGGTCCGGCCTCGGTGGTCGTCTCGGGCCCGCGACCGGGTGTCGAAGCGCTGGCGGACCGGCTGCGCGAAGGCGGGGTGCGGACCCGGTGGCTGCGGGTCGCGCACGCCTTCCACTCGCGGATGATGGCACCCGTGCTCGACGGCCTCGCCGCCGAGGCGCGGAAGGCCGTGCACCGGGAGCCGCTGCTGCCGGTCGTGTCGGCGGTCGCCGGGGCCGGGGAGCTCGGACCGGAGCACTGGGCGCGCCAGGTGCGCGAGCCGGTGCGGTTCGCCGACGCGGTGGACGCCGCGCGGGCCGCCGGGGTGACGCGGTTCGTGGAGGTCGGCCCGGACGCGACGTTGAGCGCGCTCGCCGCGGCGAGCGCGGGTGCCGACGCCCTGCTCGTCCCGCTGTGCCGGCCGGACCGGGACGAGGCGGACAGCGCCTTCGCCGCCCTCGCGCGGTTGCACGCCGCCGGCGTCGACGTCGACTGGGCGGGAGCCTGCGGTGGCGGCGGGCGGGTCGCCCTGCCGACCTACGCGTTCCGCCGCCGCCGGTTCTGGCCCGACGATCCCGTTCCGGGGCGACCGGACGATTCGGGGGGACGGGCGACGCGGGACGGGGCGCGGGTCCAGGAGCCGCCCGACCGGCGGGACCCGCGCTGGGCGGACGTGGTGCGCGCCCAGCTCGCCGAGGCGCTGGGCCACGGCGACGCCGCGGCGGTGGACATGGACCGCGACTTCACCGAGCTGGGGTTCGACTCGTTGGCCGCGGTGGAGTTCCGCAACCGCATCGCCACGATCACCGGGCTGGAGCTGTCGGCAGGCGTCGTGTTCGACCACCCGACGCCGGCGGCGCTGGCCCGCTACCTCGCCGGGGCGCTGGCCTGAGCGGCTCGAACGAGCTTCGAGCGAACGCGCCTAGGGTCGGGCGGCGGCGGCACACCGACCGGACGGAGCGCGCGGATGACCGGAGCCAGCGACGACATCGGTGATCGCACCACGGGGGACGCGGTCGGGCGCTGGGCCCTCGCCGAGGAGCTGATCGCGGCCGCGGCCGCGGGCGGTCGCGCGCTCGACGGCGTCCTGCGGACCCGCGGCGCCCGTGCCTGCGCGGAGGTGCTGCTCGGTGAGATCCGCGACCGGCTGCGCCGCGTCACCCCGCCCGCCGACGGGACCCGCCTGCGCGTGTCGCTGCACCACGGCGAGGAGCGGGTCGGGGAGGTGCTGCGGTTCGGCCCGGCGGGCGTGCGGCCCGGTCCGGCGGCCGAGGTCGCCGACGCCGAGGTGGCCTGGGACGTCGTCGAGCTGGCCGCCCTGCTGTACGGCAACCTGGACCCGCGGGCCGCCCACGGCTGGGACTTCGACCCGCGCTGGGTCGACGAGGTCAGGGCCGGGGTGGACCGCGTCCGCGCCGGCGAGCTGCCCGCCGCGGCGGTGGCCGGGGACTTCGACGCGCGGGTCCGCGCGGTGGCCGCCGCGGCGCACGCCCTGCGCGCCGCGGTCGCGCCCACCGGCACGTCGCTGGAGGACCTGGCCGTCCGGTTCGGCTCCGACAAGTGGGGGCACCACCACTGGTACGCCCGGCACTACGACCGCCACTTCCGGCCGTTCCGCGAGCAGCCGGTGCGCGTGCTGGAGATCGGCATCGGCGGCTATGCGGACCCGGACTCGGGCGGGGCCTCGCTGCGCATGTGGGAGCAGTACTTCCGGCGGGGTCTGGTATTCGGCTTGGACGTCCACGACAAGCGCGGTCTGGACACCGCGCGCGTCCGGACGCTGCGCGGAGATCAGGGCGATGCCGCCACCCTCGCCGCGATCGCCGCCGAGCACGGGCCGTTCGACATCGTCATCGACGACGGCAGCCACCGCAACGAGCACGTGCTCACCTCATTCGGTGCACTGTTCCCGCACGTCCGCGAGGAGGGGCTCTACGTGGTCGAGGATCTGCAAACCTCGTACTGGCCCGCTTACGGCGGCGATCCCGTCGACCGCGCCTCGCCGTCGACCGCAGCGGGATTCTTCAAGAGCCTCGTCGACGAGCTGAACCACCGCGAGTGGGCGAATGATCCCGAGCATTCCTCATCGTACGCCGCACGCCACGTGACGAGCCTGACATTCTATCACAACATCGTTTTCGTCACCAAAGGAACCAATGGTGAGAACGGTTGGCCCAGGTGGGCTCGTGAGCCGCTGCGCGACGGGCTCGGCTGACGGGCGCACCCTCCGGGGGTCGATCCCGCCGCACGCGTCCGAATTGCGGCGAATCGCACGGATGT
This sequence comes from Saccharothrix australiensis, assembly GCF_003634935.1. Lineage (NCBI taxonomy): Bacteria > Bacillati > Actinomycetota > Actinomycetes > Pseudonocardiales > Pseudonocardiaceae > Saccharothrix > Saccharothrix australiensis. Next base: position 5,039,828 of record NZ_RBXO01000001.1, on the reverse strand, counting down.
CATGCCCTTTCTCGGTCGCACCCGTCGAAAGGGGTGGTGTCACGACCGCCATACGTCAAAAGGGTGACGCGGGCGCAACCATATCCGACAAAAGGGTGACGCGTTGCGGCCCGGTGGTGTCGATCGTTCTCTGTTGACACATTGTGCGCCGTCGGAGTACGTTGAGAAGGTCGGATGGCATATTCGACTGAAATACTGGGGATGAATCCCCCTGTCATGGGGGCGCTTCGACGGGCGTGAATTGGCACCGCCGCGATACGGGCGTGGTGCGCGTACGTCAACGTTCACTGGACCGGTCACGCGGCCACAGGGGTCAACGTCGTGTCGATGCCCTGCCCGCGGACGGTCGTGTCCGGGGGAAGGGGATCGACTCAGCATGCTTCTCGTCGAACGGGCCGACGAACTCGACCTGCTGCGACGGCGGTTCGCCGACTGCCGGCGGGGCCGCGGGCGCCTGGTGGTCGTGAGCGGGCCCGTGGCCAGCGGCAAGACCGAACTCCTCCACACCTTCGCCGAGCACGTCGCCGGAACCGGCGCGCGGGTGCTCGCCGCCGCGTGCGCCGAGGACGAGCGCGGGCTGCCGCTGGCCGTGGTGGACCAGCTCCTGCGCCAGGCGTCCCCGCGGGGCGACGGGCCCGCCGGTCCCGCCACCCGCCACGCTTCGGCCGCCGGCGACACCGCCGCCGAGGCCGTCGTCGTGTCACAGCTCGGCGCGGCCCTGCTCGACCTGGCCGCCGGGGAACCGGTGCTCATCACCGTCGACGACGTCCACCACGCCGACGGGCCGTCCTTGCAGTGCCTGCTGCACGTCGTCCGCCGGCTCACCGCGGCGCGCATCATGCTGGTGCTGTCCGAGAGCGCGTACCCGCGCACGTGGCACCCGCTGCTCCACGCCGAGCTGCTGCGGCACCCCCACTGCGGGCGCGTCCGGCTGGCACCGCTCTCGCCGTCGGGCGTCGCCGAGCTGCTGGGGCGCCGCCGGGGCGGCCCGACCGCGTCCCGGCTGCACGGGGCGACCGGCGGCAACCCGCTACTGGTGCGGGCGCTGCTCGACGACCACGAGGACCGGGCCGTGCCGGCCCAGCGCGGCGGGGGTGTGGTGCCCGGTGAGGCGTTCGACCTGGCGGTCGCCTCGGTGGTGCACCGGTTGCCGCCGGAGCTGCTCGCCGTCGCGCGGGCCTGCGCCGTGCTGGGCGAGCCCGTCGAGGCGGAGGTGGTGGCCGCGCTGGCCGCCGTCGACCCGGCCGCCGTGCCCGCCGCGCTGCACCAGCTCGACCGCACGGGACTGCTGGACGGCGGCCGGTTCCGGCTCCCCGCCGCGCGGGACGGCGTGCTCGGCGGGATCGCGCCGAGCGCGCTGTCCCGGCTGCACGCCCTGGCGGCCCGGCTGCGCCACCGCCACAGCGCGCCGGTGGCCGTGGTCACCGGGCACCTGCTGGCCGCTGCCCTCCCGCCCGAGCCCTGGGCCGTCGACGTGCTGGAGGACGCCGCGAGCGCCGCCGTCGCCGGCGGGGACACCGCGCTCGCCGTGCGGTGCCTGGAGCTGGCCCGCGCCGGGTGCCGCGACCCGCGTCGCAACGTCGAGCTGCGGATGGCGCTGGCGTCGGTGCTCTGGGACGTCAACCCGATCGCCGCCGCCGACCACCTCGACGCGCTCACCGAGGCCGCCAGGTCCGGCGCGCTGGCCCGGCGCCACACCGGCCGGCTGGTCCGCCTCCTGCTGTGGAACGGGCGCGCCGCCGAGGCGGCCGAGGTGCTCGGCACGGAGCGCCCGCCGGGGGCAGGCGACCTCTCGGTGACCCGTGCGTGGCTGCGCTGCACCTATCCGGCGCTGGCCGCCGAGCCCGCGGCGGAGCCCACCGGCCACCCGCGAGCGGCGCACGCCGTGACCGGCGAGCGCGTGGAGGCGATCTCCGCGCTCTCGGCGGTGCTCAGCGGGATGTCGGACGAGGGCGTGGTGGCGCGGGCCGAGCAGGTGCTGCGCAGCACCCGGCTGATCTGCGTCGGCCTCGAACCCGTGGTGTGGTCCCTGCTCGTGCTGGTCTACGGCGACCGGGTGCACCGCGCCGAGCCGTTCATCGCGGAGTACGCGCGGCAGGCGGAGGAGCGCGGCACCCCCGCGGCGCGCGGGAAGCTCTCCGCCGTCCGCGCCCTGATCGCCCTGCGCACGGGTGACCTCGCGGCGGCCGAGGGCGCGGCGCTCGCCGCGCTGGAGCACCTGCCCTCGACCGGCTGGGGGATCGGTGTCGGCCTGCCGCAGTCCCTGCTGGTGCGCGCGACCACCGCGCGCGGCCGCTACGACGAGGCCGCCCGGCTGCTCGGGCAGCAGATGCCGGAGGCGATGTTCGACAGCCGGTACGCGGTGCAGTACATCCACGCCCGCGGGCACTTCTACCTCGCCACCGGGGCCCTGGAGGCGGCGCGGCGGGACTTCGTCTGGTGCGGCGAGCTGATGGGGGACTGGGGTATCGACGCGCCCGCGCTGGTGCCCTGGCGCAGCGACCTCGCGGAGACCGAGCTGCGACTGGGCGACCCGGACCGGGCCGCCGACCTGGCGCACGCGCAGCTCGGCATCGCCGGTGACCGGCTGCCGCGGGCCCGCGGCCTCGCGCTGCGCCAAGCCGCCGCGACCGCGGAGCCCGCGGTGCGGCTGGCGCACCTGCACGAGGCGGTCGAGCTGTTGCAGGCCGTCGGCGACCGGTACGAGCTGGCCCGCGCGCTCGGCGACCTCAGCCACGCGCTGCACGCGCTCGGCGAGTCCAACCGCGCCCGGTTGGTGGCCCGGAGGGCTTGGCGGACCGCCCTCGAATGCGGGGCCGAGCCGCTGCTGGAGGCGCTGGGGCCGACCGCGGGTGTCGGCGCGGCGGGTGGCGACACCGCCGACCCCCGTGCGCTGAGCGAGGCCGAGCGCCGGGTCGGCGGGCTGGCCACGCTCGGCTACAGCAACCGGGACATCGCACGCAAGCTCTACATCACCGTCAGCACCGTCGAGCAGCACCTCACGCGGGTCTACCGCAAGCTCGGCGTCCACCGCCGGTCCGAGCTGCCCGCGAGCCTCCAGCTCGCGGGAGCCGACCCGGCCTGATCGAGGAAAGCGGGTGGACCATGCGCAGGGTCGTGACCGGGCTCGACGAGAACGGCCGCTCCACGGTGGTGGAGGACGGGCCGCCGCGGGCGGTGTTCCACATCTCCGGCGAGGACGCCGACCACCTCGTCATCGAAGCGCTGCCGGACGTGCCGGACCGGCTGCCCCCGCGGCAGACCGCCGTCGCCGAGCTGTGGGCGACCGCGCACGCGCCCGCCGAGCGGACCGCGCCCGACCTGACCGCCGGGCTGGAGACGTTCCGCAGCGTCCTACCCGGCACCGGGTTCACCTGGCGGTTCACCCGCTGGGGGCGCGACGTCGAGTCGGGCTTCCACACCACCGAGACCCTCGACCTGATCCACGTGCTCTCCGGCCGGATCGAGCTGCTGCTCGACGACCGCTCGGTGGCGCTGGAGGCGGGTGACTCGGTGGTCATCCCCGGCCTGCGGCACGCGTGGCGCACCGGTGACTCGGAACCGACCCTCCTGCAGTTCATGCAGAACCTCGCCTGAAGGGAGCACCGTGGGAGAGACGACGCGGAAGCCCGCGAACACCGACGCCGTGACCAGCCGGGTCATCCGCGCGGCGGGCGGTCACGAGGCCGAGCTGACCGCGCTGGCCGGCGAACTGGGTCTCGGCGGGCTGGTGCCGGTCCTGCTGTCGGAGGTGCTGTTCCGCGCCGACCCGGCGCCGGTGCGGGTGCCGTCACTGGTGGAGCTGGTCGTCGAGCACGACGGGCAGCGGTCGAGCCACGTGCTGAGGGTGGCCGCGGACCAGCCGCCCACCCCGTCGGACGAGCCGCCGGACCAGGCCGTGATGCGCGTGGAGTACCGGCTCACCGATCTGGCGCGCGAGCTGTTCGGCCCACCGCGGGACAGGCAGTCGGGGGTGCGCGGCACCCGGATGTTCCCCTACGCGCCCCAGGACGGCGGGGTGCCCGCGTTGCTGGAGTTCTTCGCCGCCGAGGTGCCGTACCCGGTGTTCCTGCACTCGGTGTTCCAGGCGACCGAGGTCGTGCTGTCCGGCTGCGCGTCCCGGCCTCCGGACCTGGAGCGGCTGGCCGTCAAGCACTTCTCCGACAAGTGGGGCGGGCTGCACTGGTTCACCCCGCACTACGACCGGCACTTCCGCGCGCTGCGCGGTGCCGAGGTGCGCGTGCTGGAGATCGGCATCGGCGGTTACGGCCACCCCGAGGCGGGCGGCGGCTCGTTGAAGATGTGGAAGCACTACTTCCCGCGCGGGCACGTGTTCGGTTTGGACATCTTCGACAAGTCCCACCTGGACGAGCAGCGGATCACCACGCTGCGCGGTGACCAGAGCGACCCGGAGCAGCTGGTCGGGATCGCGCGGCGGCACGGGCCGTTCGACGTCGTCATCGACGACGGCAGCCACGTCAACGAGCACATCCGCACCTCGTTCCGCACGCTGTTCCCGTTCGTGCGCCCCGGCGGGCGCTACGTCATCGAGGACCTGTGGACGGCGTTCTGCCCCGGTTTCGGCGGCGCCGAGGACCCGGCCCGCCACCAGGGGACGAGCCTCGGGCTGCTCAAGTCGCTCGTGGACGCGTTGCAGGACGAGGAGCGGCCACCGGCCTCGGGCGAGCCCGATGTCGCCCCCGCGATCCGGGGGGCGCTGACCGGGCTGCACGTCTACCACAACATCGCGTTCCTGGAGAAGGGGCGCAACGACGAGGGCGGCGTGCCGGCGTGGGTGCCGCGCTCGATCGACGCGCTGGTCCCGCCGGGCACGTCCTGATCCGGCCGGGCGCCGCGGCCCCGCTCGGGATCGCGGCGCCCCCGGCGGTCAGGCCGCCCCCTCCCGCAGGGACAGCACGAGGTCGGCCACGGTCTCCAGGGTGCGGAAGTTGCGGCTCACGATCCGCGCGGGCGGAATGCGCACGCCCAGTTCCTCGCGAATCCAGGCGACCAGCCTGGCGGTCTGCATCGAATTGAGCACACCCCATTCGAGCAGGGGTGTCCGCGCGGTGAGGTCTTCGATTTCGCGATCGCCGAGGAGGTCGTTCCTCGTGAAATTCAACAATCGCTCCACGAGGTCGGTCCGGGTGTCTTCGTCAGCCATCTTTCCTCCGCTTGACCTGGTATCGCCGCAGCTAGTGGCACCTGCTAGGCGAGTTTTCGCTGTCGATGGTAGCGACGGCACAACGCGCTGGAAAGCGTTCCCGCCGGCTCTCCGCAAGTCGACGCACAATGCCGACTGGGGCGGGTAGGGGTTGGCCGCAGGGGGTGTTCGATCTTACGGTACGAACGTTTGGGGGTCTCGGGAAGGGTGTGCAGGAAAACGCCGGGCTCCATCGAACCAAACGTGGGGGGTTGAGAGAAGTGATCCGTTTCCGGCTGCTCGGTCCGCTCACCGTCGAGGCCGATGGCGAGGTCGTCACGCTCACGGCGCCCATGCAGCGACGGGTGCTCGCGCTGCTGCTGCTCCAGAGCGACAGCGTCGTCCTGGTCGGCCGGCTGGTGGAGGAGTTGTGGGGCGACCGCCCGCCGCTGAGCGCGCGTACCACCCTGCAGACCTACGTCTACCAGCTGCGCAAGCTCCTCGGCGCCCGTGAGCCGATCCCCTGCCCGAGAGGGGCCGAACGGGGCGGCGCGCTGCTCACGAGGCTCGGCGGCTACCAGTTCCGCCTGGGCGAGGGTGACGAGCTGGACGTCCACGACTTCGAGCGACTGCTCGCCAAGGCCCGCACGTTGCACGGCGAGGGGCTGCTCGAGGACGCCGCCGCGGTGCTGCGCTCCGCGCTCGACCTGTGGTCCGGCCCGCCGCTGGCCGACATCGACCGCGGGCCGCTGCTCGACGCGGAGGCGACCCGCCTGGAGGAGAGCCGCAAGGCCGCGCTGGAGCTGCGCCTGGAGATCGACCTCCAGACCGGCCACCACCTGGAGGTGATCAGCGAGCTCACCTCGCTGGTCGGCGGTGAGCCGACGCACGAGGGGTTCGCGGCGAAGCTGATGCTCGCGCTCGTGCGGGCCGGGCGGCGCACCGACGCGCTGGAGGTCTACCAGCGCTCGCGCGCGGCGCTCGTCGCCGAACTGGGCCTGGAGCCCTCGGGTGACATGCGCAGGCTGCACCAGTTGATCCTCAGCGACGACGGCGACCTCTCCGGGCAGTTGAGCCGGGTCGGGGCGCCGGCGCCGGCCACCGTGCTCGCCGTGCCCGCCCAACTCCCACCGGACGTGCGCGACTTCGTCGGCCGGGAGGCCGAGCTGGCGCGGGTGCGGGCCATGCTCGCCGGGCCGGACGGCGGCGACGGGCTGCGCATGGTGGAGGTCTGCGGCGCGCCGGGGATCGGCAACTCGGCCTTCGCGCTGCACCTGGCGCACCAGTTGCGGGGCTCCTACCCGGACGGGCAGTTCTACGCCCAGGTCGGTGACACGGAGTCCGGGGGCGAGAGCACGACCGAGATCCTGGGGCGGTTCCTGCGCGGCTGCGGCGTGCCGCCGGAGCGGCTGCCCACCCGCGAGTTGGAGCTGGGCAGCATGTTCCGCACCTGGACCGCCGACCGCCGGGTGCTCGTGGTGCTCGACGACATCCCGTCCGCGTCCCTGGTGCGCGTGCTCCAGCCGAGCGGATCGGCCTGCGCGATGGTGTGGACGAGCCGCAGCCGGCTGCCCGGCCTGCCCGCGGCCGGGATGGTCGAGCTGCCCCCGCTGAGCACCGCCGAGGGACTGCGGCTGCTGGGCGACGAGATCGGGCGGCACCGGGTCGACACCGAACGCGCGGACGCCGAACGCCTCGTCGAGCTGTGCGACCACCTGCCGCTGGCCATCCGCGCGGCGGCCCGCAAGCTCGCCGGGCGGCCGCAGTGGCCGCTGAGCCGGTTCGTCGACCGGCTGCGCGACCCGTCGGCGCGGTTGGCCGCCCTCGGCTGGGGCGGCGACCGGTTGCTGACCAGCCTGCGCCACACCTGCGAGCGGCTGTCCGCCCCGGCCGCGACGGCGGTCCGGCTGCTCGGGAGCCGCGGACTGCGGACGGTCACCGCCGACGGGCTGGCCGCCCAGCTCGGCGGCACGCCTGCCGCCGCGGAAGCCGTGCTGGACCAGCTCGTCGACGCCCGGCTGGTCCGGGAACAGGTCCACGGCGGCGAATTCCGCTACCGCGTGCCCACGCTGGTGTCGCTGGCCGCCGCCCAGCTCGCCGCCGACCACCGCGGGGCCGCGGGACCGCGTGCGGCGCTCCCGGTGCGCGCCCTCGCGCACGCCGCGGACTGACGCGCCCGCGCACGCCGCGGACGGGGCGCGACGCCCGCGGCGACGAGTCCAAGACGGACCGGACCGGTAGCATCGGACAGGTCGGACCGAGGTGGTGCCGAGTGCCCGGCACGAGGAGCGTGGATGTCCCTGAGGTTCGCCGTGCTCGGGCTGCTCGCCATCCACGAAGCGAGCGGCTACGAGCTGGCCAAGCACTTCGAGACCACCCTGCCCGAGGTCTGGTTCGCCCGGAACAACCAGCTCTACGCCGAGCTGGCCAAGCTCACCGCCGACGGCTACGCCGAGGTGGTGGAGGAGGGTCCGCGCGGGCGGCGGGTGTACGCCGCCACCGGGGCCGGCCGCGTCGAGCTGTCCCGGTGGCTGGTCGACGAGGAGCCCGACCGCAACCTGCGCAGCGAGACGGCGCTGCGCGACTTCCTGACCCTGGAGCTGCCCCGCGACCAGGCGTTGAAGGTCCTCCACCGCGAAATCGACTTCCTCACCTCGAAGCTGGAGCAGATCGGGCACCTGCTCCAGCGGATGGCCGGGTTGGTGCCGGACCACGACATCCGCGCGCTGTCCACCGAACGCCGCCGCCTGCTCGCCGAGGCGCGGCTGGCCTGGGCGCGGGAGGCGGTGCGCCGCATCGAGCGGCGCGACGCCTGACCCGCGCCCGGCGGATCACCGCTCCAGCGATGACGTCGCGCGCTTCGGCGTGGCCAGGTGCTGCGCGGCGATCTCGTAGTTGTCCAGGTTCTCGTAGTAACCCGCCCGCGCGACGAAGACCAACGTGGTGTCCTCCCGCTTGGGACCGGTCTGCACGGTGTCGGACCAGTTCTCCAGCGCGGCGGGCAGGTCGAAGGCGAACGTCACCGGCTCGCTCTCGTACCACTCGCCGTCCCCGGTCTCGTGCCAGGCCGGTGGCAGCACGCCGCCCGGCTCGACGTACACCTGGCGCGACCACTGCTCGAAGTCGTAGAGCGCCTCGGCGAACTCCCGCCACTCCTCCGGGAACGCGGGCACCACGCGCTCGTGCCACCAGCGTCGGATCAACTCGCGCAGCTCGGGCCGGCTGTGCAGCGACCGCAGCGCGTCGGCGATGGCGGGCGACTCCGCCAGCATCGGGATACGGGCCAGGAACGCGGCCGCGGCCGGGTCGTCGTCGCGGTGGTCCTCGAAGTACTCCTTCACCCCGAGTATGGCCTGGGACTGCGTGATGCCGGCGACGTCCAACAACGGTTTCCAGGCGTGGCGCAGGTACTGCTGCTCGCCGAGCACGCGCGCCCAGAACACGAACCGCTGCATCTCCAGGTTCTCCGCCAGCGTGGCGGTGCGGTTGGCGAGCACGTACTCGAAGTCGTCGTCCTCGCCGCGCACGGTCACGAACCCGTGCACCTCGCGGTTCTCCACGTAGGAGGTGTTGGGCAGCAGCAGCATCGGGTACACCGCGATGCGCGAGACCTTCTTGGCGAGCCGGTCGTAGCCGCGCAGGAACGACTCCGGCGTCTCGCCCGGCGCGCCCCAGATCAGCTCGCCGTAGCACTCCAGCCCTTCCTCGGTGAGCCAGTCGACCAGGCTCTCCCACTGGTTCACCTTCATGTTCTTGCGCAGCATGTCGGTGAGCGCGGTGTCGTCGAGGGTCTGTAGGGCGAGGGTGAACAGGCTCTGCAAGCCGTGCTGCTTGAGCCTGCGCACGATGTGGTAGAACCGCTGCGACTTGTTCTTCGCCCAGCTCGTGATCAGCGCCTGCGGGTAGCCGTACTTCTCCTTGGCCTTGATCACCAGCTCGACGAACTCCTGGTCGGCTTCCAGCAGCCCGAAGTTCGAGTCGCACAGCACCAGCGACGGCGCCCGGTGGAAGGCGAACAGGTCGAGCTCCTCGGCGAGGCGCCCGATGGAGAACGAGCGCATCTTCTGCCCCACCGCGCCGCCCCAGTAGCAGAACGAGCACTTGTACGGGCACCCGCGGTTGGTCTCCATGAGCGCGACGTCGTAGCGGAAGCCGCCGGCGGCGTCGGCCATCGGGATGGCGCCGGTGAGGAACGGCGAGGGTATGACGTCGAGGTCGTTGATGCGGTCGCGGTCCTTCGTGGTGACGTGCTCGCCGTCGGGACGGCGGTAGGACAGCCCCTCGACGTCGGCCGGGTCGCGCTCGCCAGGGTGCAGGAGCAGGTAGCGCACCAACTCGTGGAAGGTGTGCTCGCCCTCGCCGTTGACGACGACGTCCACCCACGGCAACTCGCGGAACACCCGCTCGGACTGGTAGGCGACGTGGTTGCCGCCGAACACCACCAGCCCGCCGGGGTTGAGCTGCTTGAACGTCTCGGCGAGCACGCCGAAGCTGCGGTAGTTCCAACCGAGCACCGAGAACGCCAGGACGTCGGGCACGCGGTCACCGAACAGCTCCTTGGCCATCTCCTGGAGCGTCCGGCCGCCGCGGAAGTTGCGGATCTCGGTGGACACCTCGTCGGTGAGCGCGTCGTCCGCGTCGAGGGTCGCCTTCAAGTAGCCGACCGCCAGCGGCATCGAGTCGACCGGCATGTCCCAGGCGCCCTGCTGGACGAGGCGGATGTGCAACATGGGCGGGCTTCCTTCTCTCCGGGCTGGGGTCAGCCGCGTTGCATGAGGGTGTGGAGCACGTCGTGCAGGTGCGCGTCGGGTTCCGGGTGCGGCCCGGTGCTGCGCCAGGCGACGAAGTTGTCCGGGCGCACGAGCAGCGCGCCGGCGGGGCCGATGCCCGCGGCGGTCGCGAACGCGCCGCCGGGGTCGGTGAAGTCGACGCCCGCCCGGTGCGCGGTGAGCGGGATGCCGGTGGCCGCGGCGGCCTTCTCGGAGGCCGCCGCCCAGTCCCCGGCCGCCTGCCCGGCGATCAGGGCGAACCCCGTGCCCGCGAAGTCCAGGGTGGACACGCGCTCGCCGGCGCGCTCGACCCAGGCGTGCGGTACCCGGCTGCCGGGTGAGCCGTCCAGGTTGGCCTCGACGTCCTCGATCGACGGCGACCCGGTCCGCGCGCCGACCACCGCCGCGGATCGGTAGTCGTAGCCCATGCTGGTCACCAGGGGCGCGGCGATGCGCAGCCCGGCCCGTTCGCGCTCCTTCTCCTCCTCGGGGCGCGGGTCCCAGGTGAGCATCATCGCGCGCAGCCGGTTGAGCCCCTGCTCGCACGCGAACCGGGCGACCGGCAGCCGCTCCTCCTCGTAGGTGTCGAGCAGGCCGGGACCGGCGTGCCCGTCGAGCACCATGCCGAGCTTCCAGGCGAGGTTGTAGGCGTCCGAGATGCCCGTGGTCATCCCGAACCCGCCGACCGGCGGCACGACGTGCGCGGAGTCGCCGGCGAGGAAGACCCGGCCCCGGCGCATGCGCTCCGCGCAGCCGCCGGAGATCCGCCACGGCATGATCGCCTCGATGGTCACGTCCAGGTCCGGGATGCCCACCGCGCCGCGCACCAACTCGGCGCACCGCTGCTCGGGGTAGTCCTCCGGCGATTCCCGCGCGGCGTCGTAGCTGCGGTGGAACACCCAGCGGGTCTTGTTGTCGATGGACAGCAGCAGCCCTTCGTGGTCGGGGTGCCACACCTCGCAGAAGTTGAACTCGTGGCCGCGCACCAGGTCCGCCAGGTCCGCGCGGAACAGGATGTGGATCATCGGGTTGGCCAGGTCGTCCTCAAGGGGCATCCGGACGCCCAGCTCGCGGCGCACCCGGCTGGACGCGCCGTCGGCGCCCACGACGTACCGCGCGCGCACGGTGTCGCCGCGCCCGGTCGTCGGGTCGACGAGCCGGACGGTGACGCCGTCGTCGTCCTGGTGGAGCCCGCACACCTTGGCGGCGAAGCGGATCCGGGCACCCGCGGCGACCGCGGCCTCGGCCAGCACGATGTCGATCTGGTCCTGCGCGCACGGCCCGACCGTCGTCGGGCTGAGCCGCAGGGTGTCGGCGACGACGTCGAGCGGCGGCGTCGGCACGCGGTCCACAGTGGACAGATCGGCCGCGGCGAGGCTCGGCGACACGCTGATCTTCGTCATGCTCGGTGCGAGGTCGGCGCAGACCTGCGCGATCCGGTCCGCCACCCCGACCGCCCGGAAGAACTCCCTGGCCGGCGGGTGCAGACCGGTCGCCCGCGGGTGGATGAGCGTGCCGTCCCGCCGCTCGACGACGAGCGGGCGCACCCCGTGCCTGGTCAGCGCGACCGCCGTGGACAGTCCGACGGTGCCCGCGCCGACGACGAGGACCGGTACGTGTTCTTCCGTCATGCTGGCGCCTTTCGAGACTGGACGACCGGGTGCGGAGAGCCCGTGCACGATTCCTTGGAGGTGGTGTGCACCGCACTGTCGCCCGGCTTCCTTGACACCAGATCCACGCGGGCTCGAAGGGCGCTCTCAAGCGCGGTTCGAGGCTTGGTCTAGTCGCGCTCCGCACAGTGGCGGCGTCCCGACCAGGAAGTGAGGAGTGCCTCCATGGCTTTGGTAGAGGTGTCCGGCGGGGTCGACGCCCCCACGACGGCGGTCGAGCTGTTCGAGCTGATCACCGCGCACCACACGTCGAGCGCGATCTTCGTCGCGGCGCAGCTGGGCGTGGCCGACCACCTGGCCGCCGGCCCGCGGGACGCGACCGGGCTGGCCCGTGAGACGGGTACCGACGCACCCTCACTGCGCCGGCTGCTGCGGCTGCTGGTCAGCTCCGGTGTGCTGGCGGAACCGGAAGCGGGCGTGTTCGCGCTGACGGAGCTGGGGCAGCTGCTGCGGACCGACCACGAGGACTCGATGAACGCCGTCGCGCTGATGATGGCGAACCCGCGCCACCAGCAGCGCTGGGGCCAGTTGGGCGACGTCGTGCGCACCGGGCGCTCGGCGGTGGAGGAGGAGCACCTGGACGACCCGTTCAAGCAGCTGCCGCCGCACATCGTCAAGCTCGTCGGCCAGGTGATGACCTTCTTCGTCAGCCACAGCGCCGAGTCGGTCGCGAAGTCCTACGACTTCTCGCGCTTCGGCACGCTCGTCGAGGTCGGTGGCGGCGAGGGGATCATGCTCTCGACGATCCTCGCCGAGTACCCGCGACTGCGCGGGGTGCTGTTCGACACGCCGTACATGGCGCACCGCGCGAAGCGGCGGATCGCCGGTGAGCCGGTCGCCGACCGGTGCGAGGTGGTCGGTGGCGACTTCTTCCAGTCGGTGCCCGGTGGCGGCGACGCCTACCTGCTCAACAACGTCATCCACGACTGGGACGACCGGCGCGGCGTGGAGATCCTGTCCAACGTGCACGCGGCGATGCGCCCCGGCGGCAAGCTGCTCATCGTCGAAACCCTGTACCCGGACCGGTTCGACGACTCGCTCGCCTCGAAGATCGCCGCGCGCAGCGACGTGAACATGATGGTCAACATGGCCGCCCGCGAACGCGGCGCGGACGACTTCGAGCAACTGGTGGACAAGGCCGGCTTCACCCTGGACCGGGTGCTGCGGATCCGGCCCGCGTGGAGCGGTATCCGCAGCAGCAGCATCGTCGAAGCCACCCACCGATGACCGGCACCCCTCCCCGGCACGACCCATCCCGGCCCGGCACGCGCCGGACCAGCGCAGAGAGGCTTGACATGGCGCAGGAGCACGTTCCGGTCCTCATCGTCGGCGGTGGCACGGTCGGGTTGGCGACCGGGGTCGCCCTGGCCCGGCAGGGTGTGCAGGCCCTGGTGGTCGAGCGCCGCGACGAACCGTCGATCCACCCGCGGGCCACCGGCGTGCAGCCGCCCGCCAGGGAGTTCTTCCGGGCGATGGGCCTGGAGGAGGCGATGCGCGAAGCGAGCCGCGCCCTCGCCCCGAGCATGAGCAAGATCAACGTGTCGCCCTCGCTGGTGAGCGCGGACCTGGCCGAGGTGCCCCGGTTCCCGACGCCGCCCGAGGCCGTGCTGGAGACCACGCGGCGGATCAGCCCCACCGACATCGGCCCGTGCTCGCAGGACCAGATCGACCGGATGCTCGTGGCCGCGTCGGCCGAGCGCGGGGTCGAGGTCCGCTTCAACGCGGAGTTCGAGTCGCTGGAACAGGACGCCGACGGCGTCACCGCCGTCGTGCGCGACACCGCCACCGGCGAGCGCCGCACCATCCGCGCGCGGTACCTGGTGGGCACCGACGGCGCATCCAGCAAGGTGCGCGAGGCCGTCGGGTTCACCATGAGCGGGCTGCCCAAGCTGGGCGACCCGATGATCAACATGCTGTTCGAGGCCGACCTGGAAGACGTGGTGCGCGGCAACGAGTTCGCGTTCTGCGAGGTACGCGGCGACGGCTTCGAGGGGCTGCTGCTCACCATCGACAACCGGAAGCGCTGGGTCTTCCACGTCACCATCGACGACTCGAAGGAGTCGTTGGCCGACTACCCGGTCGAGCGCTGCCAGGAGCTGATCCGCAAGGCCGTCGGCATACCCGACCTGGAGGTGCGCATCCTGCGCCGGCTCCAGTGGCAGATGTCCTCGCTGGTGGCGGACAACCTGCGCAAGGGCCGGGTGCTCATCGGCGGCGACGCGGCGCACACCATCCCGCCGGTGTCCGCCTTCGGCATGAGCACCGGCATCTCGGACGCCTACAACCTCGCCTGGAAGCTCGGCATGGTGCTGAACGGGCAGGCGGGCGAGGGACTGCTCGACACCTACGAGCAGGAGCGGTTGCCCATCGCCCGGTTCACCTGCGAGCAGGCGAAGCTGCGGTTCCGCTACATGGAGCTGCACTGGGACAACAGCCCCGAGGCCGAGAAGGAGAAGGCGCAGCTCAAGATCGCCGCGCCGCTGGTGACCGGGTTCGGCTTCCAGTACACCGACGGCGCGATCGTCGGCGCGCGGGCCGAGTTGCCGTCGATCGAGGACGTCGAGGCCAACCTGGACGGCTCGCCGGGCAGCCGGGTACCGCACGCCTGGGTGGAGCGCAAGGGCGAGCGCGTGTCCACCCTGGACCTCGCGGGCAGCGGCTTCGCCGTGCTGGCCGGGGCGGAGGGGCAGGGCTGGGTGGCGGCGGCCGAGGCCGTCGCCGAGGCGACGGGGCTGCCGCTCACCGCCCACCGGATCGGGCCGGGCGCCGAGGTGGACGACCCCGACGGGACGTTCGCCGCGCTGGCCGGCATCACGCCGACGGGGGCGCTGCTGGTGCGGCCGGACAACTTCGTCGCGTGGCGCAGCCCGTCCGGGCACGCCGACCACCGGGCCCTGCTCACGGAGCTGGTCACCACCCTGCTGCGGCGCGGCTGAGCGGGGAGCGGCGATGTTCACCGAGAAGGAGCTGAAGTTCCTGGCGAGCCAGCGGCTGTGCCGGCTGGCCACCGCGGACGCCCTGGGACGGCTGCACGTCATCCCCGTCGCGTTCGAGATCAACGACGAGCTGGGCACGGTCGACATCACCGGCTACCCCGACGTGATGCGCCGCAGCAAGAAGTGGCGGGACGTCGAGGCGACCGGCGAGGCCGCGCTGGTCGTCGACGACCTCGCCTCGGTCGACCCGTGGAGCCCGCGCGGCATCGAGGTCCGCGGGTCCGCGGTGACCGCCGACGCCGACACCGACGCGCCGAAGATCCGCGTCACGCCGCGCCGCATCATCGGCTGGGGCATCGACGGCGACCGGTACGACCCGCCGAACGCCAGGAACCTGTGACACGCACCCGAGCTTGGGAGGAGGGCCGCGATGGTCCTGGTGGAGGACGCGCCGGGGAGCGACACCCCGGCCGCGGCGGCACGGCTGTTCGAACTGATCACCGGTCACCACGGGTCGAGCGCGGTGCACGTCGCCGCGCGGCTGGGCCTCGGCGACCTGCTGGCGGGCGGCCCGCGCGGCGTCGGCGACCTGGCGCGCGAGACCGGCGCCGACCGGACGGCGCTGCTGCGCCTGGCGCGGCTGCTGGTCAGCTCCGGTGTGCTGACCGAGCCCGAGCCGGAGGTGTTCGCGCTGACCCCGGTCGGCGAGCACCTGGCGCGGGACCGGCCGGACTCGCTGCACGCCGTGGCGATGACCATGGCCAGCCCCGGCCACCAGGAGCGCTGGGGCAGCCTCGGCGACGCCGTCCGCACCGGCCGCTCCGTGGTGGAGCACAAGGGTTCCGAGGTGTTCCACGAGCCGCCGCCGGAGGTCATCGCCCTGCTGCACGAGTCGCTGGCGTTCTTCTCGCGCTACACCGTCGGCGCGATCACCGCGGCGTACGACTTCGGCGGCGTCGGCACGGTCGTGGACGTCGGCGGCGGGCAGGGCGCGCTGCTGGCGGCGATCCTCGACGCCAACCCCGACGTGCGCGGCACCCTGCTGGAGCAGGCGTTCATCATGGACATCGCGCGGGCCTCGCTCGCCGAGGCCGGGGTGGCCGACCGCTGCGAGACCGTCATCGGCGACTTCTTCCGGTCGGTGCCCGCCGGAGCCGACCTCTACCTGCTCAAGAGCGTCCTGCACGACTGGAACGACGAGCGGGCGGTGGACCTGCTGGTCAAGGTCCGCGAGGCCATGAAGCCCGGCGCGAGGCTGCTGGTCGTCGAAACCGTCCTCGGCGAGACGGCGCGGCCGGCGGTCGCCGACCGCATCGCCGCGCGCAGCGACGTGATGATGCTGCTCAGCAGCATCGGGGGACGCGAGCGGACCGAGGCCGAGTACCGCGACCTGCTGGCGCGGGCCGGGTTGCGCGCGACCCGGTTCATCCCGATCCGGCCGGCCTGGACCGGTGTCGTCTCGACCAGCCTCGTCGAGGCGGTCACCGCGGAGAGCGAGGGGTAGCCGATGAGAACCGCAACCCGGCCGACAGGAGGCCGTCGTGGTGCATGAGCGTCGCGTCGCGATAACCGGCATCGGCGTCGTGGCACCCGGCGGCGTCGGCACGAAGGCGTTCTGGGAGCGGATCACCTCGGGGACGCCGGCGACCAGGCTGATCACCGCGTTCGACCCGACGCCGTTCCGCTCCAGGGTGGCGGCCGAGTGCGACTTCGACCCGGCGGGCGAGGGCCTGACCCCGCGTGAGGTCCGACGCCTGGACCGGGTCGCCCAGTTCGCGGTGGTGGCGGCGCGGGAGGCGCTCGCCGACAGCGGCCTGGAACCGGACCGCGCGCACGCGGACCGGGTCGGGGTGAGCATCGGCAGCGCCGTGGGCTGCACCCAGCGGCTAGAGGAGGAGTACGTGACCCTCAGCGACGCCGGACGGGACTGGCTGGTCGACCACACCTACGGCGTGCCGCACCTCTACGACTACATGGTGCCCAGCTCGATGGCCGCCGAGCTGGCCTGGCTCGCCGGCGCCGAGGGACCCGCGACGGTGCTCTCGGCGGGCTGCACGTCCGGGATCGACGCGATCGGCTACGCGTGCGAGCTGATCCGCGAGGGCAGCGTGGACGTGATGGTCGCCGGCGGGTCCGACGCGCCGATCTCGCCGATCACGGTGGCGTGCTTCGACGCGATCCGGGCCACCTCGCGGCTCAACGACGACCCGGCGCGCGCGTCGCGGCCGTTCGACCGCACCCGCAACGGGTTCGTCCTCGGCGAGGGCGCCGCCGTCCTGGTGCTGGAGGAGCTCCGGGGTGCGCTCCGCCGCGGCGCGCACGTCTACGGCGAGGTCGCGGGGTTCGCCAACCGCAGCAACGCGTACCACATGACCGGGTTGCGCCCGGACGGCCTGGAGCTGGCCGCGGCGGTCACCGGCGCGCTCGACGAGGCCCGGCTCGACCCGACCGCGGTCGACTACGTCAACGCACACGGCACCGCGACCAAGCAGAACGACCGCCACGAGACCAGCGCGCTCAAGCGCAGCCTGGGCGAGCACGCCCACCACGTGCCGGTCAGCTCGATCAAGTCGATGATCGGCCACTCGCTGGGCGCCATCGGCGCGATCGAGGTCGCCGCGTGCGCGCTCGCCGTCGAGCACGGCGTGGTGCCGCCGACGGCCAACCTGACCGAGCCCGACCCCGAGCTGGACCTGGACTACGTGCCGCTCACCGCCCGTGAGCGGCGCGTCGACGTCGCCCTCACCGTGGGCAGCGGGTTCGGGGGTTTCCAGAGCGCGATGGTGCTCACCAGGGCCGAGGGAGCGGTGGCGTGACCGCGGCCGTGCGCGCCGCCGAGGTCGCGGTGACCGGGATCGGCGTGGTGGCGCCCACCGGGGTCGGTCTGGCGGCGCACTGGGCCGCCACGCTGGCCGGCCGCCGCGCCATCGGGCGGATCACCCGGTTCGACCCCACGCCGTACCCCAGCACGCTGGCGGGGGAGGTCGCGGGGTTCGACCCTGGTGCGGACGTGCCGGGCCGGCTCCTGCCGCAGACCGACCGGATGACCCAGTTCGCGCTCGCGGCCTCGGTGTGGGCGCTGGCCGACGCGGAGCTGGACACCGCGGAGCTGGACCCCTTCTCGCTGGGCGTCATCACGGCCAGCGCGTCCGGCGGCTTCGAGTACGGCCAGCGGGAGCTGGAGAAGCTGTGGAGCAAGGGCCCGACGCACGTGAGCGCCTACATGTCGTTCGCGTGGTTCTACGCCGTCAACTCGGGGCAGCTCTCCATCCGCCACGGCCTGCGCGGGCCCACCGGGGTGTTCGTCACCGAGCAGGCGGGTGGCCTGGACGCCGTGGCGCAGGCGCGGCGCAAGGTGCGCAAGGGCCTCGTGGCGGCGCTGACCGGCGGGATGGACGCGTCGCTGTGCCCCTACGGCCTGGCCGCGCAGCTGGCGACCGGCCGGGTGAGCCGCGCGGACGACCCGGCGCGGGCGTACCTGCCGTTCACGGCGGAGGCGGCCGGGCACGTGCCGGGGGAGGGCGGGGCGATCCTCCTCGTGGAGGACGCCGAACGCGCGCGGGCGCGCGGCGCGCGGGTCTACGGGACCGTGGCCGGGTACGGCGCGACCTTCGACCCGCCGCCGGGGTCGGGGCGTCCGCCGACGCTGGTCCGGGCCGTCGAGCGCGCGCTGGCCGACGCCGGGCTGTCGGCGGCGGACATCGCGGTGGTCTTCGCCGACGCGGCGGGCACCCCGGAGCTGGACCGCGCGGAGGCGGAGGCGATCGGCTCGCTGTTCGGGCCCCGCGGTGTCCCGGTGACCGCGCCGAAGGCGCTGACCGGCCGGCTCTACTCCGGCGCCGCGTCGCTGGACGTGGCCACCGCGCTGATGGCGCTGCGGGAAGGGGTGATCCCGCCGACGGCGGTGCCCGGCGCCGAGCCCGGTCTCGCCCTCGACCTGGTCACCGGCCGGCCGCGACCGCTGCGCGGCGACGCCGCGCTCGTGCTGGCCCGCGGTCACGGCGGGTTCAACGCCGCGGTGGTGCTCCGCGGCCCGATGGACGGGAGGGAAGGACGATGAAGGACTTCACGATGGCCGACCTGCTGCGGATCATGCGCGAGTGCGCCGGCGAGGACGAGGCCGTCGACCTCGGCGGTGACGTCGGCGAGACCGACTTCGCCGACCTCGGTTACGACTCGCTGGCGATCCTGGAGACCGCCGCCGCCATCGGCCGCGAGTTCGGCGTGGCGCTGCCCGAGGAGGACATCGCGGGGGTGCGGCGGCCGGCGGAGTTCGTCGCGCTCGTCGCCGCCCGGCGGGCCGGAACGGCCTGAACCGAACCACACCGGACCCTGGAAAGGACAACCGTGCCCCAAGAACGAGTCTCCGTCCTGGTCGTCGGCGGCGGCAGCGTCGGACTGGCCGCCGCCCTCTTCCTGGCGCGGCAGGGCCTCCGGCCCGTCCTCCTGGAACGGCGATCCGGCACCTCCCCGTACCCGCGGGCGACCGGCCTCGCGCCGCGGACCCGTGAGCTGCTGCGCGAAGCCGGCCTCGACGAGGCGGTCGCCGCGGCGGGCAGCACGATGGCGCGCAGCGGCGGCAAGGTCGTCGTCGAGCAGCTCGCCGGCGCCGACCTGGGCGCGGCGCGTCGGATGGTCCCGGTGGCCGACGGCTCCGGCGCCGCGCTCGGGCGGGTGAGCCCGGTCCGCGGCGCCGACGGCATCTGCCCGCAGGACCTGCTGGAACCGCTGCTGCTCGACCGGGCCCGCGCCCTCGGCGCCGACATCCGCTTCGACACCGAGGCGACCGCCCTCGACGCCGGGCCCGACCGCGTGGTCGTCACCGCGACGGACACCCGGACCGGGCGGGTGTCGACGCTCGCGGCCGACTACGTGGTCGCCGCCGACGGCGCGGCGAGCCCGATCCGGACCCGGCTCGGGCTCGGGTTCGACGGGCCCGGACCGCTCGGCGGCACCATGATCAGCGTGCTGTTCCGCGCCGACCTCTCCGACCTGGTGCGCGGGCACGAGTTCGTGGTGTGCGAGGTGCACCACCCGGAGGCCACCGGGCTGCTGCTGGCCATCAACAACACCGACCGCTGGGTCTTCTACATCTCCTGCCCGCCGGACAGCGGCCTCACCCCCGAGGACTTCCCGCCGGAGAAGTGCGCCGAGCAGGTGCGCAAGGCGATCGGCCTGCCGGGGCTCGACCCCGAGATCCTCGCGGTCATGCCGTGGCAGCCCGCCGCCGCCGTGGCCGGGGCCATGCGCGCCGGGCGGGTGTTCCTGGCCGGCGACGCCGCGCACGTCATGCCGCCGAGCGGGGCGTACGGCCTCAACACCGGCATCGCCGACGCGCACAACCTGGCCTGGAAACTGGGGCTGGTGCTGGGCGGCCGGGCCGGGCAGGCGCTGCTGGACACCTACGAGGCCGAGCGGCTGCCGGTGGCCAGGTTCACGGTGGAGCAGGCGATGCTGGTGCAGCGCAACCCGCGGCTGCACTGGGACCTCAAGTCCTCGCTGGCCGAGCGCGAGCGCATCGGCATGGCCGACCCGTTCGTGGTGTCCCTGGGCTACCAATACGACTCGACGGCCGTGGTGGGCCCGCGCGGCGGCCTGCCGTCGCCGGCCGACGCCGCCGCCGACCTCGACGGCCACCCCGGCAGCCGGGTTCCCCACCTGTGGGTCGAGCGGTCCGGGCGCAGGGTGTCCACGGTCGACCTGGCGGGTGGGTTCGTGGTGCTGGCCGGGCCGGCCGGCGGCGCGTGGTCGGTCGCGGCCGGTGAGGTGTCCGACGAGCTGGGCGTGCCGGTGACCGCGTACCGGGTCGCCGCGGACGGCGACCTGGTCGACCCCGAGGAGCGGTGGGCCGCGCTGGCCGGGATCAAGCCGGACGGGGCGCTGCTCGTGCGCCCGGACGGGTTCGTCGGCTGGCGCGCGGTGGCGGGCGTCGACGCCCCTGGCACCGCGCTCGGCGGGGCGCTGCGCGCGATCCTGGCCCGCTGAGACCGACGACCGACGACCGACGACCGACGACCGGCGGACTGCGGACGGCGGACGGCGGACGGGCCGGTGGCCCCGGTCGCGGGTGGGCCCCCCACCACCCGCGACCGGGGCCACCGGCCCGCTGTCGGCGGCCCGCTGTCAGCGCCGTGCCGGCCCTCGGCCGACGGCCTCCCGGATCACCTCCACCGCGTCCGGCAGCGCCGCCACGGCTTCGAGGTACCGCGCCCGCGACTTCGCCAGCCGCTCGGCCGCGCCGGACGGGTCGTCCGGGCCGGCCACGAGGTCGTGCAGGGCGCGGACCGTGCCCGTCTCGTCGAGCAGCTCGGTCGTGATCAGCGCGTTGGTGTAGTCGTTCGCGGTGAACACGGCGTCGAGCGCGCGGAAGGAACCCTTGGGCCACATGCGGAAGCGGTCGATCGGTCCCGTGGCGGCCAGCCAGTCGCGCACGAACGGGGTCAGGTCGACCTCGGCCGCCACGGCGGCGAGTTCGGCCCCGTCCCGCACCGGGAACCGGTTCTGCATGATCAGCACCGGCTTGTCCATCAGCACCGCGCGGGCGCCGGTGACGCTCGGCGGGCTCAGCAGCACCACCGCGTCGGACGCGCCCAGGTACTCGGTGTAGCGGTCGATCGCGCACGGCGGCCGGACGTGCAGGCGGCCCGCGGGCAGCCGGTCGAACGCCGGCGGGGCCTGGCCGATCACCAGGAAGTGCACGTGCTCCGGCAGCCGGCCGAGGTAGCGCACCACCAGGTCCGGCACGTGGTCGGTCAGGGTGGTCATCATGTCGCTCCACAGCCCGCGCCCACCGGGCGGGCGCTGCCAGGCCGACACCGGCAGCATCACCAGCCGGTCCCGCCCGCCCAGCCCGAGGTCCGCGCGGATCCGCGCCGACGTCGCCGGGTCGACCGACTCGGGCGCGACCACCCGGTACGGCAGCGCACGCGTGCTGCCGCCCCGGTCGAGGTGCAGCGGGGGAACCGGGCGCAGGTGCGCGGGGTAGGCCAGGATGCCCCGGTCCACGGGCAGCGGGGGAGCGCCGCACAGGTCGATCTCGAAGTCGGTGTCCTCCCACTCCATGAGGTCGACCGGCAGCACCGGCAGCCCGTAGTCGTCGATGAACACCGGGTCGAGCTGGAAGTGGAAGCGGACGTTGCGGATGAACACGTTGTAGTCGCACAGCACGATCGCGTCCGGGGCGACCGATGCCACCAGCTCGTCCACGAACGCGCGGGCGGACGGGCCCTTCGGGCAGTCCGCGTAGTCGACGACGGTGTGGTCGAACCCGAAGTGCTCGACCGCGCCGGACGTCACCGGCGGGTGCACGAAGTGGCTCTCCACGCCGGCGCGGCGCAGCTGCTCGGCGAGCGAGAGCCCGATGAACGTCTCGCCGGACGCCGCCGCCGACAGGCTGAAGAACAGCAGTTTCACGGTACCTCCCTGGGAAGTGGTTGCGCCTGGCGCGGGTTCGCGTGGCGGGCGGGGAACCCGGCGGGCCCCGGTGGCAGCCCGCGCGAGGCGGCCTCGGCCGGGCCGGGTGCGACGACGCCCTCCGCCGAGCACGGCGGCGGCTCGGTGGACAGCCACGGGGTGACCGGGTCCGGGTCGACCCCGGCGGTGGACGGGCGGCCGAGCGCCGCGACCGGCTCGCTGCCGCGCCGCACCTCCCGGAACCTCCCGCGCGCGTCGCCGAGCGGTTGCGGCGGGATGCGGTGGGCGTGCGGGATCCCCGTCCCGAGGACCCTCATCCCGCCCGCCCGGCGGCCCCGGTGCTCCCGCCGGTCACCGGTCCCCCTCGGGGGCGAGCGCCACCGGCAGCTCGTGCAGGCCGCGCATGATGTTCTCCCGCCACCGCACCGGCCCGGCGAGGCGCAGGTCGGGGAACCTGCGCACGAGCGCGTCGATCGCGACCCGCGCCTCCAGCCGGGCCAGCGGCGCGCCCAGGCAGTGGTGGATGCCGTGGGAGAACGCCAGGTGCGGGTTCGGTGAGCGCGTGATGTCGAGCCGGTCCGGTTCGGGGAACCGGCGGGGGTCGCGGTTGGCTCCGCAGAAGGAGATCAGCACGACCTCGCCCGCCCGGATGGTCAGGTCGCCGACGCCGACGTCCTCGCGCGCGATCTGCCCCGCGGCGCTGAAGGAGCTCTCGAACCGGAGGAACTCCTCGACGGCGGGTTCGATCAGCTCCGGCCGCGCCCGCAGCAGCGCCAGCTGGTCCGGGTGCGTGAGCAGGGCGTGCACGCCGTTACCGACGAGGTTGGTCGTCGTGGCGTAACCGGCGGCGATGAGCGCGATGCCCAGCTCCACCAGTTCCGGCTCGGACAGCCGGCTGTCGCCGTCGCGCGCGGCGATCAACGCGCTCATCAGGTCGTCGCCCGGCTCGGCCCGCTTGGCCGCGATCAGGCCGACGACGTACTCCTTCGTGCGCGCGTAGACCTCCTCGCGGTTCTCGGCGACCTCGCCGGCGAGGATCTTCTCGGTGCGCCGCCGGATGTCCACGCGGTCGGCGGCGGGCGCGCCGAGCAGCTCGGAGATCACCGCTATCGGCAGGGGGTAGGCGAACCGGTCGAGCAGGTCGACGACGCCGGTGGTCGGCAGCTCGTCGAGCATGTCGTCGACGAGCGCGCGCAACCACGGCTCCAGCGACTGGATCCGGCGGTGGGTGAACGCCTTGCCGACCAGCTTGCGGATGCGGGTGTGGTCGGGCGGGTCCGAGTCCACGGCCGCGACCGCGTTCTCCTCCGGGCCCCGGCGGCTGAACCGCGGGTCGGCGAGCAGCTCGCGCGCGAGGTCGTACCCGGTGACCAGCCACACCTCGCCCATGAACGCGGTCTGCACGCGCACCGCCGGACCCAGCTCGCGCAGCCGCGCCAGCCGGGGGTAGGGGTCGGCCGCGCACACCGGGCTCTCGGCGAGGGGTATCACGGATGTCATGGCGTCCCCTCACGACAGGTCGTCGCGGGTGACCCGGCGCTCCTGCACGGCGAACGACCCGCCGTCGGGCACCAGGACGTCCTCGCAGACCGTGCTGACGTGCACGCCCGCCTGCCCGCCCTTGGGCGTGGAGATCACCAGGGCGTAGCAGCGGGCCCGCACCCGCCCGCCGGGCAACTGCTCCACCGAGAGCATCCCGAGCCAGTGCCGGCGGACGATCCCCTCGCTCGCGAGCTGTCGCGCGGCGGCCAGGGCGCCCGCCTCGATCGCCGCGCGGCCGACGACCGGCTCCGGCCGGGCGTTCGCGGCGAACGAGCCGTCGGCGGTGAAGGTGGCCGCCCACTCGGCCACCGCGCCGTCGTCGAGCAACTGCATCTGGCGGGCGTAGAACTGCTGCACCCGGTGGTACAGCTCGGCGGTGCCGGGTTCGGTGGACACGGACGACGTCATGGGGGTTCCTCTCCTGGCCGATCGGCGGACGCGGTGCGGTCGGCTCGTCGGGGCCGTCCGCACGGCCCGGCCGAGCCTGTCCGCCACTGCTCGACCAGGGCTCGAACACCGGTGGAACACCGCGGGCCGTCCACCGCCGCTCCAGTGGGGTTCGAGCCGCCGTCGCGACGCTGCCGGGGAACCAGCGGAGAAGGACACCGGTCGGGAGAGGAGGGACCCGTGCCAGCAGCTCGCGGGGTCGCCGTGGTCACCGGGGCGACCCGGGGAATCGGGTTCGCGGTCACCGAGGAGCTCGCGCGCCTCGGCTACGCCGTCTACGTCTGCTCGCGCGGCGAGGACACCCTCGCCGCCACCGTGGAGCAACTGCGCGAACGCGGGTACGAAGCGGACGGTTCGCCGTGCGACGTCCGCTCGCCCGCGTCGGTGTCCTCCTTCGTGGCGTCCGCCGTCGCGCGCTACGGCCCGGTCGACGTGCTGGTGAACAACGCCGGCCGCAGCGGGGGAGGGGTGACCGCCGAGATACCCGACGAACTGTGGTTCGACGTCGTGGAGACCAACCTGCACAGCGTCTTCCACATGACCAAGGCGGTGCTCACCACGGGTGGGATGCGCGGCAGGCCGAGCGGGCGGATCATCAACATCGCGTCCACCGGTGGCAAGCAGGGCGTCGCGCTGGGCGCGCCGTACTCGGCGTCGAAGCACGGCGTCGTCGGCTTCACCAAGGCGCTCGGCCTCGAACTGGCCAAGACGGGCATCACCGTCAACGCCGTCTGCCCCGGCTACGTGGAGACCCCGATGGCACAGCGGGTCCGGCAGGGCTACGCCGCGCACTGGGGCATCTCCGAGGACGAGGTGCTCCAGCGGTTCGAGGCCAAGATCCCGCTCGGCCGCTACACCACGCCCGAGGAGGTCGCCGGACTGGTCTCCTACCTCGTCTCGCCGGCCGCGGCGCCGGTGACCGCCCAGGCCATCAACGTCTGCGGCGGACTCGGCAACTACTGATCGGAAGGGAGCGCGCCGTGGCCGAGCCCGCAGCGCACTACGACGAGCACCAGATCCTGGTGGCGGCACCCGCGCGTGCCGTCTACGACATCGCGGCCGACGTCACCCGGTGGCCCTGGACCTTCCCGCCGACCGTGCACGCCGAGCGGTTGGAGTCCGGCGGCGGGACGGAGCGCATCCGCCTGTGGGCCCTGGCCAACGGCGAGGTGAAGACCTGGACGTCCGCGAGGGTGCTGGACCCCGAGGGCCTGTGCGTGCGGTTCCGCCAGGAGGTGTCGCAGCCGCCGGTGGCGGAGATGGGCGGCGAGTGGGTCATGACCCCCCTCTCGGCGGAGAAGACCCTGGTCGCGCTCAAGCACGAGTTCCGGGCGCTGGACGACGACCCCGCCGGCGTGCGGTGGATACGCGAGGCGGTGGACCGCAACAGCCGGGCCGAGCTGGAGAAGCTCAAGACCGCGGCGGAAGCGCCCGACCGGGACGCGCTCACCCTCGCGTTCCGCGATTCGGTCTCCATCGCCGGGAACCTCGTCGACGTCTACGACTTCCTCGCCGACGCCGCGCGCTGGCCCGAGCG
Source organism: Saccharothrix australiensis (assembly GCF_003634935.1). NCBI lineage: Bacteria > Bacillati > Actinomycetota > Actinomycetes > Pseudonocardiales > Pseudonocardiaceae > Saccharothrix > Saccharothrix australiensis. The sequence goes on along the minus strand of NZ_RBXO01000001.1, from coordinate 5,014,371 downwards.
GCTGCCGCACGTGGCGCGGCTCGACCTGACCGAGGAGGTGGCCGGCATCCAGGTGATGGCCATGGACACCGTGGCCGCGGGCGGCGCGGTGCACACGACCGAGTCGGTGCGCGTGTGCTTCCCCCCGAACCGGATCGTCTACAAGCAGACCGCGGTGCCCGCGTTGATGGCCGCGCACACCGGCTCCTGGACGCTGTCCGGAGTGGACGGTGCGGTCACCGCGACCGCCGAGCACACCGTGGTCCTCGAACCGGCGGCCGTTCCCCGCGTGCTCGGCGCGTCGAGCACGGTCGCCGACGCGCGCGAACTCGTGGAGAAGTCCTTGCGCGCCAACAGCACGACCACGCTCAAGCACGCGCGGGCGTTCGCCGAGGAGCGACGCCGTGGCTGAGGCGCGCCCCGACTTCTTCCCGGACACGACGGTCGACGGGCTGCTCGGGGCCGCGGCCGCGAGCGGGCCCAAGCGGACCGGCGTCCGCGCGTCCTACGGCGACCTCACCTTCGCCGACCTCGACGACGCGGCGACGTCGTGCGCGGCGGCGTTGCGCGGGCTGCTCGGCGAGCAGCGGTGCGTGGTCGCGCTGGCCTCGCCGCTGCACCCGGACTTCGTCACGGGCTTCTACGGCACGATCCGCAGCGGCAACGTGGTCGCGCCGATCAACCCGCTGCTGCCCGAGCACGCGCTGGAGCACCTGCTGCTGACCTCGCGGGCCCGGCTCGCGTTCGTCACCACCGAGCTGTTCGCGCACCTGCGCCGCATCCGGCACCGGCTGCCGGACCTCGCGGAGGCCGTGCTGGTCGGTCCCGGCCCGCGCGAGGACGCCAACGACATCCGCACGATCGACGACCTGAGCGCGGCCTACGAGGTGCGCGGCAACCGGATGGCCCGGCCGGCGACCGACCCGTCCGACGTGGCCTGCCTCCAGTTCACCAGCGGCACCACCGGCGCGCCCCGCGGGGTGCTGCTCACCCACCGCAACCTCGTGGCCAACGCCGAGCAGGTGGTGCGGGCGCACCGGCTCGGCCCCGACTCGGTGGTGCTCAACCACCTGCCGAAGTACCACGTCATGCACCTCAACTCGGCCGTGCGCGCACAGGCCCTCCAGGTGCCCTGCGCCGCGGCGGACCAGGCCGAGGCGTTCGCCCTGGCCAACGACTCCCGAGCGACGCACCTCTACACGATCCCCATGCGGCTCAACCGGCTGGACACCGATCCCGCGCTGGGCGGGCTGCGCCTGGACACCGTCCGGATGATCGCCTCGGGCGGCACCGCGCTCGCCGCACCGGTGGCCGAACGGCTCTCCGCCCGGTTCGGCATCCCGGTGTTCCAGGGCTACGGCCTGGCCGAGACGTCGCCGCTGACGCACTCGGCGGGACCGGACGACCCGCGGCCGGGCACGGTCGGGCCGGTGGTGGCGGGCACCGAGTGCCGGATCGTCGACCTGGCCACCGGGCGTGCCCTGCCGCCGGGCAGGCGCGGGGAGGTGCACGTCCGCGGGCCCCAGGTGATGCGCGGCTACCTCGACCCCGCCGAACCCAGCGGCATCGACGCCGAGGGCTGGCTGGCCACCGGGGACGTCGGCTACGAGGACGACGACGGCGTGCTGCACCTGGTCGACCGGCTCAAGGACTTCTTCAAGACCGACAACTACCTTGTCTCACCGTCGGAGGTCGAAGCGGTGCTGGAGCGGCACCCGGCCGTCCTGGAGAGCGCGGTCGTCGGCTACCCGGACCCGCTGAGCGGACACGTGGTCACCGCGTTCGCCGCCGTCGCCGAGGACCGCCGCCGCGAGCCGGGTCTGGCCGCCGACATCACCGCCTTCGTCGCCGCGCGCGTGCCCTACTACCAGCGGGTGCGCCACCTGGAACTGGTCACGGCGCTGCCGCGCTCGCCCAACGGCAAGGTGCGGCGCCGCGACCTGCTCGCCGAGCTGATCACCCGCCGGGAACTGACCGGGAAGCAGACAACAGGAGGGAACCCAGCCATGACGGACGACACCCCGGACCTGAGCAACCTGATCGCCGTGGTCACCCGCTTCCGGACCTCGGGCGACCCGGAGGAGTTCGAGAAGTTCTTCCTGGAGCACGTCGAGTACATGCGCGCGCAGGAGGGCTTCGGCTCCCACCAGGCGGTGCGGCTGGTGGACAACCCTTCGGTGTACGTGAACTTCGGCTGGTGGCTGAGCCAGGAGGCGTTCCGGAAGGTCACGGCGAGCGAGGAGTTCCGCGCGCACCAGGCCACCATGCGGTCGATGTTGGAGGGCGCCGAGATCGACCTGTGCAAGAACCTGTTCCGCGTCAACGCCGGCGAGACCGCCGGCGAGCGCGGCGAGTTCGACACACCGCTGATGACCGTCATGACGTTCCGGGCGACGGCGTCGGCCGAGGAGTTCGAGACCGCGTTCGCCGCCTACGCCAAGGACATCCGCGGTCGCCACGGGTTCGGCTACGCCGACCTGAACCGCTCGCTGCAACGGCCGGGGACCTACCTGGGGATCGGTTACTGGTGGCGTCCGCAGGTGCTGGCGGAGGTCACCGCGAGCGAGCCCTACCGCGCGCTCGCCGAGCTGGCCGACATCACCGTCGAGGAGGTCACCCACGTGGCGTGGAACCGCGCGATCGGCGCGGACGGGGAGACGGCGGGGGCGACCGCGGGGAGCGGGCGGTGAGCGGCGGCGCGGAGCTGGGCCTGGCCGGGCGGGTGGCGCTGGTCACCGGCGGGACGCGGGGCCTCGGCCTGGCGATCGCCCGGAAGCTGTGCGGCGCCGGCTGCCACGTCTACGTCAACTACGCCCACTCCGACAGCGACGCCGAACGCGCGGTCGCGGAGCTGGCCGGGCTCAAGGGCACGGTGACGGCGCTGAAGTTCGACGTCGGCGACCCCGAGGCGCCGGGACGGCTGCTGCGGCTCGCCCGTGCCCGGCGCCGGCACCTGGACATCCTGGTGCACAACGCCGCCTCCTACCACCCGATGTCCGCGCTGCGGCCGGACATCGGGGAGCTGTGGGACGACGTGCGGGTCGCGGTCAGCCCGCTGGTGCAGGCCGCGAGCGGGCTGGCGGAGCTGCTGACGCGGGGCACCGGCCGGGTCGTCGCGGTGTCCAGCTCCGGCGCGCGGTCGGTGGTGCCCGGCTACGTCTCCCAGGGCATCGGCAAGGCGGCGCTGGAGAGCCTGGTGCGCTACCTCGCCGTCGAGCTGGCCCCGCGCGGCGTCACGGTCAACGCCGTGTCCACCGGCAAGGTCGACAAGGGGCCCGACACCCGCGACGACCGGACGGCGCGGCTGCTGGCCGAGCGGACCCCCGGCGGGCGGCTCACCGTGCCCGAGGACGTCGCGAACGCGGTCGCGCTGCTGTGCACCGACGAGGCCGCGTGGATCCAGGGGCAGGTGCTCACCGTCGACGGCGGGCTGGGTCTCCGTGCCTGACCCGGTGGAGACCGACTTCTGCGTGGTGGGCGGCGGCCCGGCCGGGCTGACCGCGGCCGTGCTGCTGGCCCGCTCCGGGGCGCGCGTCGCGGTCGTCGAGCGCAGCCCGACGATGGATCGCGCCTACCGGGGCGAGATCCTGCAACCCGGCGGGTTGGCACCGCTGGCCGAGTTGGGCCTGCTGGACCGGGTGCGGGCCCGCGGCGCGCACGAGCACTCGCGGTTCCGGTTCGTCGACCGCGGCCGCGTGCTGGTGGACATCGACTACCGGACGTTGCCGGAGCCGTTCAACCACCTGCTGAGCCTGCCGCAGCGGCACCTGCTCGCGGAGCTGGAGGCCGAGGCGCTCGCGCACGGCGCGGAGGTGCTGCCCGGTGCCCGCGCCGGCGAGCTGCTGCGCGACGGCGACCGCGTCACCGGCGTGGTGGTCACCGGGCCCGGATACCGTCGCGAGATCACCGCCCACTGCGTGGTCGCCGCGGACGGGCGGTACTCCAAGATGCGCTCGCTGGCCGGGATCGCGTACGAGCGCGTGGACGGCTTCGCCCACGACGTGCTGTGGTTCAAGGTGCCCGCGCGGGACGAGTCGGACGACGTCCGGATCTTCCGCGCCGAGGGCAACCCCGTGCTCGCCTACCGGTCCTACCCGGACAGCGTCCAGCTCGGCTGGACCCTGCCGCACGGCGGTTACCGGGCGATGGCCGCGCGCGGCCTGGACCACGTCCGCGCGGAGATCGCCCGTGCCGCGCCGGACTACGCCGACCTGGTGCACGAGCACGTCACGGCGCTGGGCGACCTGTCGCTGCTGGACGTGTTCACCGGCACGGCGCGGACCTGGGCGGTGGACGGCCTGCTGCTGCTGGGCGACGCCGCGCACAGCCACGGCCCGATCGGCGCGCAGGGCATCAACCTGGCCGTCCAGGACGCCGTGCTCGCGCACCCGGTGCTGATGCGGTCGCTGGCCGCGAAGGACGCCGGCGCCGCGTTCCTGGCCCGCTACACCGAGCCGCGCCGGGCCGACATCGCGCGGGTCGCGCGGCTCCAGGTCCGCCAGAGCCGGGCGATGCTCTCGCAGGGCCGGGTGGCCGCCGCGGTCCGCCCGCGCGCGGCGAAGGTGCTCGCCCGCACGCCGGTGTTCGCCCGCGTCCTGCGGCAGCTCGCCTACGGCCGGCCCGGCATCCGGGTCGCGGCCGAGCTGTTCACCTCCTGACCCGAGAGGAGCGCCCGGTGCGCTTGATCGACCTGTCGTCCCCGGTGGACGCCGAGTTCTGGGAGCCGGACCCGGTCGAGCACCGGGTCCTGACGCCCGCCCAGGGCGCGCGGCACATGGCCGACGAGATGCGCGAGCACCTCGGCCTCGACTTCGACCCGGCGGTCCTGCCCGACGGGGAGTTCCTCAACAACGACACGTTCACCCTCACCGTGCACACGGGCACCCACGTCGACGCGCCCGCGCACTACGGGTCCCGTGCCGCCTACGGCACGCCGCGGACGGTCGACCAGCTCCCGCTGGACTGGTTCTGCCGACCGGGACTGCTGCTGGACCTGCGGGACGAGCCGCCGGGCGCGGCGGGCCCGGACGCGCTGGAGCGCGCGTTCGAGCGCGCCGGCGCGCGGCCCGCGCCGATGGACGTCGTGCTGCTGTGGACGGGCGCCGACGTGCACCTGGGCACGCGGAAGTACTTCAGCGAGTTCACGGGCCTCGACGGCGACGCGGTGCGGCTGCTGCTCGACGCGGGCGTGCGGGTGATCGGCACGGACGCCTTCAGCCTCGACGCGCCGTTCCCGATCATCATCGAGCGCTACCTCGCCACCGGCGACCGGTCGGTGCTGTGGCCGGCGCACTTCGCGGGCCGGGAGCGCGAGTACTGCCAGATCGAGCGGCTGGGCAGCCTGGGCGCGCTGCCCGCGCCGACCGGGTTCCGGGTGGTGTGCTTCCCGGTCAAGCTGGCACGGGCCGGGGCGGGGTGGGCGCGCGCGGTGGCGATGCTCGACTGACGGCGCGGCGACGACGTGCGACTGCTGGTTGGCGAACGGGTGGTGGTGCGGATGCGCGAGGTCAGCGCGCTGGTCCCGGTCGGCCGATACGAGCGGTGCACACGCCGCCGGGTCCGGGACTTCGCGTTGCGGCGCCCGGTCGAACCGCTCGGCCCGGCCCGCTCCGAGGGCGACCGGACCGTGCTCACCGCCGGCGAACTCCGACGCCGTGGTGACCGTCTCGGTGACGTTGTCGGTGCCGGTGGCCGCGACCGCGTCGACGATGAACACCTCGACGTCCACATCGGCCGGCACGGTGCCGGCCTTCCCCGGCCGGGCGACCGACACCGCCGTGGACCCGACTCGGGCGCGTTCCGCCCTCTGCGCGACGGCCAGGTCGGCCGCCGCGCCGCCCGGCCAGGTCACCTCCGGGACACCCGCCTGCGCGAGCCCGGCCCCGACGTCGCCGGGGCCCTGCGCCCCCACCTCCTGCCGCGGTATCCCGACCACGGGCGGTCGACTATTCCAAAATAGTTTGGAAGTCACCGCGCGGCGCACGCGGGTTTGTCCCGGACCGCTTTTTCGTTGCCCTCGACCGCCTACCGGGTCACGAGGACGCGCCAGCGGTCGGGCAGCGGTGGCAGGGCAATGCCTTCGAGGCGGATGAAGCGCTGCTCCCAGTGCTGCCCGCGTCGGGCGTACCGGTCCACCAGCGCGGCGGCGGAGAGCCGGCCGACCAGTGCCGCGACGACGACCGTCCAGGCCGGAACGCCTTCGGGGTGCGACTGGAACAGGGCCGTCGCCGGCAGCACGAAGAGGGCCAGTTCGTACGCGATCCGCAGGACCCGCACCAGACGCGGTCGTGGCTTGTCGGCGCGCAGCGCGGCGAGGGTGTCGGCGGGGTCGGGGCCGTGCTCGCGCAGCCGGGCGACGTGCCGGGCGCGCTGATGCGCTTGGTGGAAACCGTCGACGAGCGCATTCGCGCCGTTGATGCCCAGCGCGAAGCCGGCGGCCTTCGTGAGCCACGTGTCCGGCCCGACCCCGATCACGGCTGCCGCCGTCAGCACGTCCAGAGCGCCGGACACGGGCACCGACCAGAGGTCACGCCACAGCAGCCCGCGCGGCAACGACCGCCGGCGGGCCGAGGCCACCTCCGGGCGTAAGGCGATCATGTTGACCACCTCGTCACGGGCCCGCCGAACCTCGTCCTCCATCCCCGCCCCCTTCGTATCGGACGCGGATTTCCCGTCAACGAGGCACGGCAAACCAACGAGGAGACGCACCCGGCCCGACGCGCCGGCGGATTTCCGCCGTGCGCCACCGAACGCGCTTCAAGCTTCGTCCGGCCGGTCCGGGTTCGCGTTCTCAGCAGCTCGACCGGTCGACGGGGCGGTGTCGAACGCCAGCGCGTCCATCAATCCGGTGAACTGCGGTTCGACATCGGCATCGTCGTCGAGATCCGGCGGGTGATCTGCTCGACCAACGCCATCGAAAGCGTCAACGCCCGCATCCGCCGCGCGGTGAAGGCCCGCGCGGTGAAGGCCCGAGGCCCCCTTCCCCAACGCGCAGGCCGCGCTCACCTGCGTCTACCTCGCGGTGATGAGCCCGGACCCGACCGGCACCGGCCGCAAACGCTGGACGATCCGCTGGAAGCCCGCCCTCAACGCCTTCGAGATCGCCATCGACGGCCGCCTGGCCACCGGACGCAAGCAACCCACTTCAACCCCAGTTGCACCGCTCGCTCGCTTGACAGACCCGTTGTCGGCAGGCACAGGGTCAGAGTGGATCTATTGCGAGGGCCGGTGGGATTCGGCGATGAGCTTGAGGATGGCTTGGTGGTTGGCCTCGACCACGTCCTGTCCTGCTGTGGATGGGGGTGTGGCCGGCGTGGGAGGTGGCGTGGTTTGCCGTAGTTGTCGTCCGCAGTCGTCTGTGGCGCGGATGACCGACTCGGATGCCCACGGGGACGGCCAGCACAGGATCAGGTAGTCCTCGCCCGGGTCGGTGTGAACCTGGTCGTAGTGGCGGTCGCGGCCTCTCGCGTGCACGCGCAGCCGATAAGTGCCTGGACCCTGGGTGCTGAGCAGTGGTAGTGCCGCGGGTGCGCCGTGCTCGTGGGAGTCGACGCGCAGTCCACCGCGGGGGGCGGTGACGCTGATGTCGACGATCTCCTCCCACGAGGTCTCCGCGGGCACGGCCGGTTCGTCGGGTGTGGTGGCCGCGTGCACGCGGACGTATCCCTGGCTGATGCCGGTGTAGATCAGTGCTCCGGCGGGAAGGGCGCGGACCAGGCCGTTGGACCAGCCGCCGGGTGTCATAGGCAGGTCTCCGTGGTCGAGCACGGCGAACCCGTGGTCGATTACGTGCAGGGGGTACCAGTGCTCGGTCATGGCTGCCCCGCTTTCGCTGCCGGGTGGTGGGATGTTGTCCGTGCCGGGTGTCGCCTGGGGCGGCCTCGCCGCGGCGGCGCGGGCTTGACCCGGACCGGTGATCGACCATACCGATCCGGGTCAAGCCCGCGCGGTGGGGTGTGCTCAGGTTCGTCTGCGAAGGCTGTCGGTGTAGGCCGTCATCCGATGAGCACGCGGAACGGGTCGCCGTCGAGGACCCGCCAGGAGCGGAAGAACTGGGTGTGGATGCCGCCTTGAGCGTTGTTCTCGGTTGCGGTAATCATGCAGACGCTCACACCGGTGGGGCCGGTCCCGCTGGGCAGGCCGAAGTTGCAGCCGGTGAAGGTGCGTCGGGTGCCGCCCGCGCTGAGCCCCTGGTAGCTGACGGCGGGCGGGTACTCGTCGCAGCTGAGCCCCGAGATGCTCGGGGCGTCGCCGCAGGCCAGGTTACGGTTGGTGTCCTGCACCGCCTGGTTGGTCGTGCGCGTCAGCGGCGCGGCGAAGGTGGCACCGGGGAGGCCCGAGGCTTGCGCCCGTTCGACGTGCGAGGCCAGTGACGGGTAGGAGCTGCGGGTGTAGGTGGCCGCGGCCGCGTACCACGGCACCACGCACCCGGTCGACGTCGTGCCCGCCGTGGCGTTGTCGCACCGGATCGGGGTCATCTCGTAGCTGATGCCCGCCGGCGTGTAGGCCCCATTGAGGAAGGTCAGGTTCCACGAGGTGACGCAACTGCCCACGGCGCCGGCGGCGGTCGCGGTCGTGTCGAAGGCGGACTCGCCGTTTTTGAAGGTGTTGAGCGGGAGTAGCGCCTGGGCGGGAACGACGAGCTGCGTCGGACGCAGCTCCCCGAGCCTGTCGCGTCACCCTGCACCGTGGCGTTGAGCGCGTCACCCCAACCCTGGTACGCCGAGACTTGGATCTGGTGGCCCCAGGTGGGCAGCGAGGTCGAGGCGTAGGCGTAGGGGTAGACGTTCATCAACGCCTCACCGGTCGGCGTTGGCACACCGTCGACGATCCGCTCGGTGTAGTACCTCAACCGCGTCACCTCGCACGCACCGATCCTGGTCGCCCAGATTCCCGTGTACGGGTTCTGGGAGCAGTACTCCGGGAAGGCCACGATCGCCTGGGACGACATCTCCGTCGGGGGCGTCGTGAGGTCGGCCTTGTCGGGAACCGTTACGTCCAGGCAGGCTCTGTGTACGCCATCCGCTGCGGTCGCACAGTTCTCTTCGTCGGTTCGTACCCGGCTCTGCAACACCTCGGGTGCTCTGGCCGCGTCCTTGATGGACGGATCGGTGAGCGAGCCCTCGGAGTGCGCCGCGCCTACGGGCGTGCGCGACGATGGCGCCTCCTGGGCTGAGGCCCCTGTCACCATCGTGGCCAGGCTTCCGAACAGGGCGAGCGCGATTATCACGCCACGACGAAGCTTCATCGAACGAGACACTCAAAACCCCTCTGTCCAGCATAATGAATTCGATAAGGGCAACCCGAGAAACCGCTGTCGATGTCGACAACGGCAAACTGGCCGTGACCTCACTAAATGCGGATGACCCCGTCGAACCGCGATCGTTCGATCTGCCCCCGCCGGTTCCCCGTGCCCTGAGCCAGCGGATCGCCACCGGCCGCGTTCGATACTCGCAGCGCCCATGAATCGTCCGCCACCGCCATACCGGTGGACCAGGAGCAGCAGCACGGCGTGTAGGCGTGAAACAGTTGGAATCACTCACGCTACCTGCCGGGTAGGTCCAGAAGTGACTGCGGACACATTGACCTGAAGGTGTGGAAGGGTTCACAAGGCTCGCGGACGCCTCGAAAAGTTGGATCGAGTTACGACATCGGTCCTATTGACACGCTCAATCTCGTGCGATCTGCCCGCTTGTCCTGCCATAGGTCGGCGTCAATTTCGGCAGGCAAGTCCTGGAAACTCCCAAGTTGCAGTTCCGTGGATCTTTGTCGTGCGTGTCCGGATTTCCGTGTGGACTGATTCGCAGTTCGCGTACACAATCTTTTCGGATACCTTGCACACAAGGCGATTCAACTCTTCCAACCTGGGCATCGAATTTCCCCGAGTATTGAGTCGAAAGTGATCGTCTTCCGGTAGGTTGATCGCTCATGATTGAGGTCGAGGGTGCGCATCGGTTGTCGCCTGCGGAGCGTGAGGTGCTGCGGTTGCGGGTGGCAGCGGCTGCCTTCACGGTGGTCGTTGCGCTTCTCCGACTACGCCGGAGGTAGCGGAAGCCGAAGCCGCGTGTTCACTCGGCGGTCGAGCACTGACGAACCGTGTCAGGACAGGGTTTCTCCACTGCGAGCCCTGTGCTTGCGAAAAATGTCGTCCGTGCAGGCCAGGCGGGTCGTTGAGGAGTCCGCCCAGTCGCGGTCGTCGGCGGAAGTCGAGTCGGGTGATCGCTGCTTGATCGGTGACGGCTGGTGGCAGCGTGCGCAGTGATCGGGCGTTGGCGATCGTGGCCGGTTCGTTCGCCCGGATGCGGGAGTACGAGGACCGGGTCGCCGCGGCACGCAAGGACTGGATGACCCCGGAGCCGGCCGAGTTCTTCTCCGGACCGGAGTTCCGGAGAGAAGCTCGACGGTACGACTACGACATATCGGGGTGTGCGTGAGGTGACAGTCCGGCTCACCCGCAGTTGCAGCGGAGACGCGCCCGAAGGGCCTGGGCACGGTGTCTCGGCGCTGTTCGAGTCGATGAGCCACGTGGGCGGTGCGATCGCGATCGCGGTCTACATGACCATGCTCGGAGCCGGGTTCGACTACGAACCGACCGAGCTGCTCGGTGTCGCCGTGGTGGCGGTGGGCGCGGTGGTCGCGTTCACCGTCTTGCCGGGCAGGCGCGCCGATCCCGCCCCGCGCCCGTCGGCCGACAGCCGTCCGGGTGGCTGATCCACCGCCACCGCGGTCGGCACATCGTGGAGTCGCGCAGCAGTCGGTCGAACCCAGCGGACACGCCCAAACTTTCGACGGGACGAGTGCGAAGGTCGAGGTCCCCCTGGTAGCTCGGTGGCTTTCCAGACGGGGTCCGCGGGCCGCACCGGCGTCCGATCGGGTGGACCGGGACTTCACCGCGCCGGCGCCGGACCGGTTGTGGGCCACCGACGCCACCCGGCTCCGCACCGGCGAGGGCGCCTTCCGGCTCGCGGCCGTGCGCGACGCGTTCTCCGACCCACCGAACTCCTCGGAGCAGCTGGTTCCACCGCCTGGACCGGCCATGGATCTGTGCTCAGGACCGGGTGGTTCGTGGGCCGGCTACTGGTTGCCGGTGAATGCGAATTCGATCCAGTTGCCGAACTCGCACGCCAGGTGCCAGCGGTGTCGGTTGATCATGTGCGGGGCGGTGAACGCCGGGAACTCGACGCGCAGGCGGGCGTGGAAGCCGTCGGGCTCGTCGCGGAACTCGTGGCGGACGCCGCCCATGAGGTGGCCGCGCCCGTCGCGGGCGGCACCGGACAGGTCGAGGGGGAAGGCGGGGTCCCTCGGTGTCACCAGTGAGGCCGTGTCGTCGTAGTCGACGAAGAAGCGGGTGGCCAGGGGGCTGCCGCCGGTCGTTTCCACCACTTCCTGCCGGCCGCCCTCGGCGGTGTCGATGAGGAAGTGGTCGGGGTTCGCGGCGATCATGCCGCGGGTGTAGTCGGCGCGGTCGGTGTCGGCGAACCAGCGGACGAAGTCCTCGGCGCTGCCGCCGGTGACGTGGAGGTCGCACACGCTGGTGGCGCGGTGCCCTCGGGACAGGCGGGTGGCCGTGCGGGCGATCGTGTCGGCGAGGCGGGTGTCGCGGTGGAGGCGGCGGCGGATCTCGTCCGCGCCGAGCGCCAGCTTGCTCTCGGCGAACGCCGCCCGACGGCGGGCCGGGCTGCCGCCGGGGACGGGGAGCCCGATCTTGCGGGCCGCCTTGGGCAGGCGGGCCGCCTCCCAGGCCAGGACCTCGTCGCGGGCGACCCACCGGCCGTTGATCAAGGTCCGGATGGCGGGGGCGTTGGGCATGGGATTCTCCGACGGTTGTGCGGTTGCGGTTCGTGCGGGTGTCGGACCGGTCGCGATCGACGCGGGGATCGGTGCACCATCATGTGGACCGACGGGGGTGTCGGCATCACGACCGCAGGTGCGAAACCACCATGGGTGAACTCCCGGTGGTGCCGGGTTCGCCGGCGCGGGGCAGCAGGAGCGCGACGACGGCCGCCAGGGCGAAGAACCCGGCGCACACCACGAGTCCGCCGCTGAACCCGACGACGCCGGCCAGTCCGGCGAGGGCGAAGGGCGCGAACGCCGACGCGCCGCGGCCGACGTTGAAGCAGAACCCGGCACCGGTGGCGCGGGCGCGGGTGGGGAACAGTTCCCCGAGGTAGGACCCGAAGAGGCCGAAGAAGGCGGTGAACGCGCCGAACAGCGGGCCCAGCCAGAGCAGGGCGGCCTGGTGGGTGGTGAGGGCGTAGACGGGCATGGTGAGCGCCACGCCGACGAGGGTGAGGACGATCGTCCGGCGGCGACCGAACTTGTCGGCGAGCAGGCCGAAACCGTTGTAGCCCAGGAACATCCCGAGGTTCAGGATCGTGATGAACAGCGCCACGGCCTCGGCGGGCAGGCCGCGGGTGGTGGTGAGGTAGGTGGGCAGCCACGTCGTCGCGCCCCAGTACCCGGTCAGGGCCAGCGCGGCCATCAGGGTGCCCAGGAAGGTGGTGCGGCGCAGGGGCCCATCCAGCACGTGGCGCACGGAAACCGCGCCGACGGGGTGTTCGGACCGTTGTGCCGTCCAGCCGACCGACTCGTGGAAGAAGAAGGCGACGACGAGAACGGGGAGGACGGCCGCCGCGCCGGCGACGAGGAACATCAGCCGCCAGTCCGGCAGGAACCAGCCGGAGACGGTGGCGGCGAGCGCGCCTCCGGCGGGGAAGGCGCTGATCACGAACGCGGCGGCGCGGCCTCGGCTCCCACTCGGCCACGTCTCGACGACGTAGGCCGACACGACGCTCCACACCGCGCTCAGCCCGATCCCGGCGAGGAACCGCAGGAGCAGGAAGACCGGGAAGCTCGGCACGACCGCGAGCAACGCCGTGAACGCGCCGAAGACGACCAACGACGCGATCAACGCCTTCTTGCGACCGAAGTTGTCCGCGACGTAGCCGCCGGTCACGCTGCTGACGCCGATGCCCAGCAGCGTGGCGGTGGCGAGGAGTCCGCCCCGGGTCACCGACAGGCCCAGGTCCCTGCCGGATCGCCGGCAGCGCCACGGACAGCAGGACGATCTCCAGCGCGTCGAACAAGTAGGCGAGGAAGCACCCGCCCAGGACGATCCAACGAGTACGTCGCATTTTCGCACCTCTACGTCGAGTTGCAGGCGAAAGCGGCCGGGACCGCCGGCCGGGTGGGCGGTGCCGGAACGGTCCGTCGAGGACGGGGAGGGGTCAGCGGCCGTTGCGCAGGCGGAGCACCGTGAGGACCCGTGCCATGTCGGCCTCGCCGAGCCCGGCCGCGGTCGCGTCGTCCAGGACGGTGCGGGCGGCCCGGACGCCCGGCAGGTCGAGTCGCTTGGCGCGGACCAGGTCGAGCGCCAGCCCGAGGTCCTTGCGGATGAGGGACACCGGGGCGGCGACGCCGGCGGTCTCCGGCGAGAGGTAGGCCGTTTCCTTGTAGCCGACGTACGGTGCGCCGGCCGCGCTGGTGCGCAGCACGTCGTAGAAGACCTTGGGGTCGAGTCCACCGGCCTCGGCGACGAGCAGCCCTTCCGCGACGCCCTGGTTGAGCGTGGCGAGCACGGCGTTGACCGCGAGCTTGGCCACCGACCCGGAGCCGACCGGCCCGGCGTGGAACTGGGCGGAGGTCATCGCCCGCAGGACCGGGCGGACTCGTTCGAACTGCTCGGCGGTGCCTCCCACCATCGTGGTGATGGCCGCGGTCCCGGCCATCGACACGCTGCCGGACACCGGCGCGTCGACGACGTCGACGGGCGCGGTGCCGGCCAGCTCGCGCACGAGTTCCGGAGCGACGGTGCCCATCACCACGTGCAGGTGCCCTTGCGCGGCTGCGGCCAGCCCGTTCACGACGAGATGCCGGGTCGTGGCGCCGTCGGGCAACATGCTGATCGTCAGCGGTGCGTCCACGAGCCCGGTCGCGGAACCCAGGAGGGTCACGCCCTCGGGCGCGCCGTCCGCGTAGGGGTCGTAGGCGAGCACGGTGTGGCCGGCGCGCGTCAGGTTGGCTGCCATCGGCCGGCCCATCCGGCCGAGACCGGCGAATCCGATCAGCACGGTTTCCTCCTGGGATTGCGTGGTCGCGGTGCGGGATCCCTCGACAACCGGTGCGTTGACGAGCCCTGTGCGAGGCCGGGGTCGACGAGCACCTTGCCCTCGACGTGACCGGCTGCCAGGCGGTCGAGCGATTCGCCCAGCCGGTCGAGTCCGACCGGGGTCTCGGCGAGTTCGGCGCCGAGCTGTCCCCGGGCGAGGATCTCCAGCGCCACGGGCAGGTCGGTGTCGCAGATGTGCGCGAGCGTCGTGTCGAGGGTGATCTCGCGGTAGACCATCGACCGGACGTCCAGCGCGGGTTGGCGCTCGGGCACGCCGACGGCCAGCACCCGACCGCCGTCGGTCACCGTGCGCAGCGCCGCGGCCAGCTGCCCCGGTGCCCCGCTGGCCTCGACGACCACGTCGGGCGCGCCGCCCAGCGCGTCCACCACGTCGGCGTCGAGTGTCTCCGACGGTGGCAGGACGTGGTCGGCGCCGAGCCGCGACGCCCGGTCGAGCCGCCTGCCGGGGTGGTCGACGACCAGGACCTCACCGGTTCCGAGGTGCTTGAGCGCCGCCAGCACGAAGGACCCGATCGCGCCTGCGCCGATGACCACGACGGTGTCGCCGTCGCGGGCGCCGGAACGGCGGGCGGCGTGGACCCCCACGGCCAACGGCTGTGCGAGTGCGGCGTGGTCGGCGGACAGCCCCGCGGGGACGCGGCGCAGTGTCCTGGACGGTGCCGCGACGAACTCGGCCATGCCGCCGTGGACGTTGAGGCCGAGGGTCCGGTAGGCGGCGCACTGGTTGGTGCGCCCCTCCCGGCACCGGCGGCACCGCCCGCACCAGATGCCCGCGCCGCTCGCGACGAGGTCACCGACCGCGAGGTCGGACGTCGGATCGGCTTCGACGACCTCGCCCACGAACTCGTGACCGGGGATCAGTGGTCCAAGGTGACCGCTGACGGGATGCCTGCGTGCGGCGGGGAACGTCTTCGGACCGGATGTCCACTCCGCCGCGTCGGTGCCGCGGACGCCCGAGCGCAGCACCCGGATCAGCACCTCGCCGGGGCCGGTCGTGGGCACCGGCACCTCCTCGACGCGGATGTCGCGGGCCCCGTGATACAGGGCGGCCCTCATCGTTCGTGGCATGTGGCGGTCTCCTCGGCGAGACGGACGTCCGGCATCGGCTCCGACGAACTGTACAGTAGCACTTCACATGTTCACCCCGGAAGTGGTGCCGACGCAGGCCGCACGGCCGCCATGCACAATCGACACGCACGGTCGCGTGCAGTAGTGCCGAAGCGATGGAGGACGGGGACGGGGAATGAGCGCCACGGCGAGCACGGACGACGCGGGACGTCAGCCGGCATCGGAGCCCGGGGGCGTCGAACCCGCCGACGGCGCCGCGCAGGACCGGAACGCGCGAGTCGGCCTGCGCCTGCGCGCCGCCCGCGAGGCGGCGAAGATGTCGCTCCGGGAGATGGCCCGCCGCGTCGGCCTTTCCCCCAGCTTCGTCTCGCAGGTGGAACTGGGGCGCGCCGCCCCGTCGGTGGGAACGCTGTACGCGATGGTGCGCGAGCTGGGCTTGTCGCTGGACTCCCTGATGGCCGGTGACGCCGGATCGCGCCACGCCGGCGTGGTCCCCGCCCCTGGCGCGGAGGGACCGTCGCAGGTCGTGGCGCTGCCGGAGGTCGGTGCCCTGCCCGGTCTGCAACGGGCGGGAGAACGGCCCGACCTGTACCTGAACGGGGTGCGGTGGGAGCGCCTGACGCCCGAGGACGACCCCGACGTCGAGTTCCTGCGGGTGACCTACCCACCGGGCACCGAGTCGTGCCCGGTGGACAACCTCATGAACCACGGGGGCAAGGAGTACGTCCACGTCCTCGCCGGGCGTCTGGAGGTGCAGGTCGCCTTCGCGCGCCAGGTGCTCTTCCCCGGCGACAGCCTGAACTTCGACTCGTCGATCCCGCACCGGCTCAGCAACCCGTTCGACGAGACGTGCGTGGCGATCTGGTTCGTCGTCGGCCGCCAAGGACGGCCTCGGCACATGTCCAGTATTGATTGACAGGAAGCGAAGGCGCGCCTACCGTCGGCGTTGACATCGACAATCGCCGCCGGGGGAGCACCCAGATGACGCAGCACGTGCCGGCCGACGTAGCCGCCGCGAAGGCGCGGATCCTCGAACTGGAGGCCCGGCGGTACCGGGCCGTGGTCGACGCGGAGTTCGACGCGTTCCGCGAGTTGTGCCACCCGGACCTCGTGTACACCCATTCCGACGGCAGCCGGGACTCGATCGGGTCCTACCTCGACAAGTGCGCGTCGGGCCACTACGTCTACCACCAGGTGGACCACCCGGTCGACGACGTCCTGGTGACCGGTGACACAGCCGTCGTGGTCGGGCGGATGAACGCGAGCATCACCGCGGGCGGCAAGAGGAAACGGCTGGTCAACAACTCGATCGCCGTGTGGGTCAGGGAGAACGGCACGTGGTTGTTGCTCGCCTACCAGCCCACTCCGCGCCCCGACGCGGCTTGACCCGCCGTCCACTTCCACCTCGCGAGGACACCGTGCTGGAATTCGCACACGACACGCTCGCCCAACGCGTCCTGTTCGCGTCGGGCAGAGCCGCCGAGAACCTGCGTTCCGAGGTCGCCCGGTTCGGCAGCCCCACCGTGATGGTGATCGCGGACAAGCCGGAGACCGCGGCGGCGCTCTGCCGGGGTTTCGAGCCTGCGCTGGTGCACACCGACGTGGCGCCCCACGTGCCGGTCGAGAAGGCGGAGGAGGCGCGGGCCGCCGCGCGGAACCACGGCGTCGACCTGCTGGTGTGCATCGGCGGCGGGTCGACGACCGGTCTGGCCAAGGCCGTCGCGCTCACCAGCGGCCTGCCGGTCATCGCCGTGCCGACCACGTACGCCGGCTCCGAGGCGACGCCGGTGTGGGGCCTGACCGAGGCCGCGCGCAAGACGACGGGCGTCGACGCCCGGGTCCTGCCCGCCGCCGTGGTCTACGACGCGACGCTGCTCGCGACCCTGCCGGTGGAGTCGAGCGTCGCGTCCGGGCTCAACGCGGTCGCGCACGGCGTCGACGCGATGTGGGCTCCCCGCACCGACCCGATCAACCAGGCGCTCGCCGTCGAGGGGGTCCGCGCGCTCGCGGCCGGTCTCCCGGTGGTCAAGGCCGATCCCGGCGACCTGGCCGGACACGAGCAGTGCCTGTACGGCGCGTACCTGTCGGCCGTCGCCTTCGCCTCCGCCGGTTCCGGTCTGCACCACAAGGTCTGCCACGTCCTGGGTGGCGCATACGACCTCCCGCACGCCCGGACCCACGCGGTCGTGCTGCCGCACGTCCTCGCCTACAACGCGCCCGCCGCACCGGAAGCGGCGCGGCGCATCGCATCCGCGCTCGGCGCCACCGACCCGGTTCGCGGGCTCGCGGCGCTGCGCCGCACCCTCGACGCACCCGTCGCGTTGCGGGACCACGGGATGCGTGAGTCCGATTTGGACGAAGCCGTGGATCTCGTCCTGCCCGTAGTGCCGGAGTCGAACCCGCGTCCGGTAACGAGGGAGTCCCTGGCCGCGCTGCTGCGCAACGCCTGGACGGGAGCCGACCCCGCGGAGGAGCCACGACCATGAGCACCGACCACGACGAGCAGGCCAGGCGCGAACGCGCGCTCACCGACCGGGTGCTCGCCAGCTTCTCGGGCACCGAGGACGACCGGCTGCGTGAGCTGATGTGCTCGCTCACCGAGCACCTGCACGCCTTCATCCGCGAAGTCCGCCTCACCCAGGACGAGTGGGCCAAGGCGATCGGGTTCCTCACCGCCGTGGGGCACATCACCGACGACCGGCGGCAGGAGTTCATCCTGCTGTCCGACGTGCTCGGCGCCTCCATGCAGACGGTGACCGTCAACAACGAAGCCGTCGCGGGGGAGACCGAGGCCACGGTGTTCGGGCCGTTCTTCGTCGACGACGCGCCGGAGGTCGAGCGGGGCGGCGACATCTCCGGCGGTGCCCGGGGGCAGCCGTGCTGGGTCGAAGGACGGGTCACCGACGTGGCCGGCCGTCCGGTGCCGGGCGCGCGGATCGAGGTGTGGGAGGCCGACGACGACGGCTTCTACGACGTGCAGTACGCCGACGGCAGGGTCGCCGCGCGCGGCCACCTCCACACGGACGAGCACGGCGGCTACCGCTTCTGGGCCCTGACGCCCACGCCCTACCCGATTCCGCACGACGGCCCGGTCGGCGGGCTCCTGCGGGCGACGGGCCGGTCCCCGATGCGCGCCGCGCACCTGCACTTCATGGTGAGCGCGGCGGGGATGCGGACCCTGGTCACCCACATCTTCGTCCGGGGCGACGACCTGCTGGAGCAGGACGCGGTGTTCGGCGTCCGGGACTCGTTGGTCGAGGACTTCGTCGAACAGCCCGCCGGAACACCGACCCCGGACGGCCGCGACCTCGGAGACCGGACCTGGGCCCGCGCCCGCTTCGACATCGTCCTGGCCCCCGGAACCCCGTGACGGCGGCTGGGCCGTTCGGCCCGGCCGGTGCGGGTGGCCGGGTGCCGACCCCGCCCACCCGCACCGGTCATCGCGAACCCACGTCGGCCAGGTCCACGGACCGGGTCTCCTTCGAGATCAGCGTGGCGACCAGCGAGACCAGGCCCATCAGCGCCAGGTAGGCGGAGATGGCGTACCCGGTGCCGGACCACCGGTGCAGGGCGATCGCGACGATGGGCGCGAGCGACCCGGCGAGCACCGACGCGAGGTTGTAGGCCAGCGAGGTGCCCGAGTAGCGGACCGCGGTCGGGAACAGCTCGGAGAAGAACGCGCCGATCACCGAGCTGTAGGCGGCGAAGATCAGCAGGCCGACCGCGACCGCCACGACGATCGCCGCCGTGTTCCGCGTGTCCAGCAGCGCGAAGAACACGAACGCCCACACGATCGTCGCCGCCGACGCCGCCAGGTAGATCGGGCGGCGGCCGATCCGGTCGGCCAGCATCGCGAACAGCGGGATCGTCACCACCGCGACCGCCTGGCCGGTGATCACCGCCGTCAACCCGACCGAGTCGCCCAGGTGCAGGACCTTGGTCACGTAGGTGATCACGAACAGCGAGAACAGGTAGAACCCGGCGTTCTCGCCGAACCGGGTGGCCGCGCCGAGCAGGATCTGCCGCCAGTGCCCCCGCACGACCGCGCCCAGCGGGGCCGACGTCGTCCGCTCCGCCCGCTCGGCCTGGAACAGCGGCGTCTCGGCCACGTAGAGCCGCAGCCACAGGCCGATCACCACCAGCAGCGCGGACAGGCCGAACGCGATCCGCCAGCCCCACGACAGGAACGCGTCCGGTGACATGACGGCGCCGAGCAGCGCGAGCACGCCGGCGGCCATCAGGTTGCCCAGCGGCGGACCGACGTTCGGCCACGACGCCCAGAACGCGCGGCGCGTGCTGTCGCCGTGCTCGGACACCAGCAGCACGGCCCCTCCCCACTCGCCGCCGAGCGCGAAGCCCTGCACCAGGCGGCACACGACCAGCAGGACGGGCGCGGCCACGCCGATCGTGTCGTAGGTCGGCAGCAGGGCGATCAGGAACGTGGAGACGCCCATCAGCAGCAGGCTGGCGATCAGCGTCGCCCGCCTGCCCTTGCGGTCGCCGTAGTGGCCGAACACGGCCGCGCCGACGGGTCGTGCGAGGAAACCGACGGCGTAGGTGGCGAACGCGAGCAGCGTGCCCACCATCGGGTCCGACGCGGGGAAGAACAGCTCGTTGAACACCAGCGCGGACGCGGTGCCGTAGAGGAAGAAGTCGTACCATTCGACAGCCGTGCCGGCGAGGCTCGACGCCGCGATGACCGGTAGCTGGGTGTGGGCGGTGCGCCCGCCACCCCGTCCGGTGCTATTTTCGGTAGTGGTAGTCGCCATGTCTGCTCCGTGTCATGGGATCGGCGAGCGCGGGTACCAGCACGCCTCGGCGACTGCGCCAACAGTCGCCGAGGCGCATCTTCGGGAGCGAAGATCGCCGGCCGGGTCAGCAGAACCAGGGTGCCGGGTCGTGGCCCCGGTCGACGACGTCGCCGAACCGGCCGCCGAGGAAGCCGAGCGGTTGCCCGTCGCGCTCGCACACGTGGCGGACGTGCCCGATGACGACGACGTGGTCACCGGCGGTGAAATGCCGTTCCACGTCGCACTCCAGGTGCGCGAAGGCGTCCGGGATCACCGGCACCCGGTGCCGGCCGCGGATGACCTCCAAGCCGGCGAAGTGGTCCTCGCCGCGCCGGGCGAACCGCAGCGCCAGGTGCTCCTGCCGGGCGGAGAGGATGCTCACCGCGAACCGGCCCGCGCCGGTGACGGCGTCGGTGCTGCGCGCGCCGGTCGTCAGGCACACCAGCAGCAGCGGAGGGTCGAGCGAGACGGAGGTGAGCGAGTTGACGGTCATGCCGTGCGGGGTGCCGTCCGGGGTCTGGGTGGTGACGACCGCGACGCCCGTGGCGAACCGGCCCATGCTGCGGCGCATCGTCATCGGGTCCACGGCCGTGGACGTGGGTGCCATGCGGACCTCCTAGCGGTAGCGGACCTCGAAGGTGACGACGCCCTCGTCGGTGCGCCACGGGCCGTGCGGCATGCCCGGCGGGCGGCAGGCGTACATGCCGGCGGTGAACGTCTTCCCCAGCGTCAGGTCGGTGAATGAGCCTTCCAGGATGTAGACCTCCTCCCAGAAGTCGTGCCGCTGCACGCCCATCGGGGTGGAGTCCGCGCCCGGCTCGTAGCGCAGGATGCGGGTCGCCACACCGGTTTCGGGGTCGCGGGCGAGCACCCGTTCGGTGATCTTCGGGTCGTCTCCGGGGCACACCGTGAAGTCCACGTCGGACACCGGGAAGAATTCGGATTCGGGCTTGCTCACGCGTTCTCCTCGGCCAGGCCGTAGGCGGACAGGAAGCCGTCGACGGCGGCCACCGGGCCGTCGAAGCCGTAGTTGCGGAACGCGTAGCCCTTCACCACGAACGGCGCGCCCGCGTAGAACAGCTCGTACTGGTGGTGGCGTCCGGCGAACTCGCTGCCGATCGCGTCCCAGGCCAGCTTGAACAGCTTCACCCGCTCCTCGGCGGGCGTGCCGGGGCTGTGCACGTACCGGTCGATGTCGGCGCGGGTCTCGTCGCTGGTCAGGTCGGCGACGCTGGAGGGCACCTGGAGCACGCCGCCGCCGACCAGGTCGCGCAGGATGCCCAGCACCCTCGGGTACAGCTCCGCTTGCAGGCCCATCGCGCCGTACAGGGCGCGGGCGCCGGGCCGCCACATGCCCTGCGCGTCGGGTTCGGCGGTGTACTCGGCGGCCAGCACGGCGGACTCGACCAGGGACACCAGGCTCGCCAGCTCGCCCAGTTTCTCCACCACGCCGGGGAACCTGTCGACGCCGTTCACGGCGGTGACCTTGCGCGCCAGGCCGGCCAGGAACTGGAGCTTCACGGCGAACCGGATCTGCGCCTGCCAGTTGCCCAGCGCGTGCGCCCCGGTGTCGAAGAACTGGCGGCGCAGACCGGCGACGTCCTTGTAGACGAACACCCGCTCCCACGGCACGAACACGTCGTCGAACACCAGCAGCGCGTCGGTTTCGTCGTACCGGGTGGTCAGCGGGTAGTCGTAGCCGCTGGTCGCCGCGGGCGCGTACGGGCGGCGGCAGTACAGCTTCAGGCCCGGCACGGCGACGGGCACGGCGAACCCGAGGGCGAAGTCGGTGTCCTCCGGCGAGAGGGGTTTGATGCAGGACACGAAGATCTCGTCGGCGACCGCGCCGCCGGTGGCGAGCATCTGCGCGCCGCGCACCACGATCCCGTCGGCGCGCTCCTCGACCACGCCGACCTGCACGAAATCGCCTTCCCAGGCGTGCGCGGTGGTGGCGCGGGAGACCTGGGGCGGGATGATCGCGTAGGAGACGTACAGGTTCTCCTCCGCGACGCGCCGCCGGTACGCGGCCACGTTGGCGGCGAAGTCGTGGTCGCCGCCCGCGAACGCCTCCGGGTGCGCGGCGAACGCGGAGACGAACGCGCCGACGTGGTCGGGGCTGCGGCCGACCCAACCGTGCGTGTGCCGCGCCCACGTGGTGGCGGCCTCGCGGAACGCGGTCAGGTCCTCCCGGCTGCGCGGGGTGGTGAACAGCCGGTTGACCGTGCCGCCGGTGTCCGGGTCGGTCCGGGTCATGCCGGACGCCGGGTCGGCGGCCAGGTCGAACAGCTCCGCGATCGTCCGGGCGACCGGCGCGAACGCCGGGTGGTGCGCCACGTCCTCCACCGGTGCGCCGTCCAGGTAGATCCGCCGCGCGTCCTTCAATGCGGCCAGGTACTCGGCACCCGTGCGCATCACTCGCTCCTCTGCTTGGTCTCGTAGGCGTGGGTCAGGGTCGGGCCGCCGGGCAGCTCGACGTGCGTGCGCCAGTAGGCCCCGTACACGAACTGCCCGGACAGCAGCGGCAGGGTGCCGCAGAACACCACCAGGTCGCCGGTGGTCTCGCCGAGCACGGCGGTCAGCCGGGCCAGCAGCTCGTCCGGCCGGCGCAGCGCCGACAGCGGACCGCGCTGGTAGGGCCAACCGTCCACGCTGGAGTCGACCACGATCCGATCCCAGTCCACTGTGGACAGGTCGACCTCGGCCACCGACCCGCCGATCGGCTTGGGGCAGCCGGCCTTGGCCGCCGCGATGTCGGTGCGCTCCAGGTCGCGGTCGGTGTGGTCGGAGCCGACGCCGAGGAAGTACCGGCCGTCGTGGCGGACCACCACGGGCTCCACCTCACCGGAGGTGGCGGGCCCACCGACCTCGACCACCGGGTCGGTGGTGAGCAGGCCGGGGTCGAGGTCGTAGAACGCGGGCACGGTCGCCGGTTCCGGCACGCCGATCGCGGCCAGTTCGGCGATGTGCTCGGCCACGGCGTGTTCGTCCCGCCCGGTGTAGCCGGCCACGACGAGCCGGCGCGGGTCCACGGTCAGCACCTCGCCGGTGCCGGCCACGTGCAGTCGCACGATCAAGCGTTCCTCCAGGGGGAGCGGCGGTCGGCCAGCACGGGGAACTCCGCCCGCACCCGGCCGACCACGTTCGGGTCGACGTCGCACCAGGTGATCCCCTCGTCGGTCCCGGCCTCGGCCAGCACGGTTCCCCACGGGTCGACCACGCGGCTGTTCCCGCCGAGGGCGGTGCCGTGCTGTTCGCCGACCGCGTTGCAGGCGATCAGCACGACCTGGTTCTCCACCGCGCGGGCGGAGGTGAACAGCCGCCAGTGCTCGCGCCGCGCGGCGGGCCAGGCCGCCGGGACGATCACGGCCTGCGCGCCGAGGTCCACCAGTTCCCGCCACAGCTCGGGGAAGCGGAGGTCGTAGCAGGTGGTGGCGCCCAGTGGCCCGAGGGGCGTGCCGGTCACGTCGATGCGCTCGCCGGGCGTGAGCAGCCGGGCCTCCAGGGAGGCGTGGCCGAACACGTGGATCTTGCGGTAGGCGTGCACGACCTCCCCGCTCGGGTCGACCAGCACCGCCGTGTTGAACAGCCGACCCCTGTCGTCCCGCTCCACGAAGCTGCCGACGTGCACGTGAGCACCCAGGTCCCGCGCCCACTCGCGCCCCGCGGCGACCGTGGAGCCGTCGGCCGGCTCGGCCTGCTCGGCGTAGGCGTCGAAGGAGAAGTAGCCCGCGGCCCAGAGTTCCGGCAACACCACCAGATCGGCGCCGCGCGCGTCCCGCACCATCCGGCCGACCCGCTCACGCCGCCGCGCCACGCCCTCCTCGGCCGGGCTCGCCACCTGCACCAGGGCGACTCTCACGACAGCCCCGCCACGGACTGCCCACCGGTCCACCCGGCCACCTCGGGCAGGTGCAACGCGGCGAGCGTGCTGGACAGGTGCACGGCCAACGCCTCGCCCGCCCGCGCCGGGTCCTGCTCGCGCAGGGCGGCCACGATCGCCGCGTGCTCGGCGAGCACGGTGCGCGCCCGGTTCTCCTCGTTCGCGACCGCCCGCAACCCCATCCGGACCTGCCGCTCCCGCAAGGTCTCGTAGAAGTCGGCCAGTACCGGGTTGCCCGCCCGGCGCACGATCGCCCGGTGGAAGGCCCGGTCGCAGTCGATGAACGCCACCGGGTCGTCCAACAGGGACTCCTGCTCGGCGACCAGCCTGCCGAGTTCGGCCAGGAACTCCTCGGCCACGGGCACCACGCGGCGCACGCACCAGTCCTCGATCAACTCACGGGCCTGCATGACGGCGCGGACCTCGGCGTCGGACACCGGCGGCACGAACGCGCCCTTCTTGGGCACGATCTGGAGGAAGCCCTCCGCCTCCAGTCGCAGCAGCGCCTCCCGCACGGGCGTCCGGGACGTGCCGGCCTGCTGGGCGACCTCGGACTCGGTGAGGAACGTGCCGCCGTCCCGAGGCAGGGTGGCGATGTGCCGCTTGAGCCACCGGTAGGTGAGGTCCTGCGCCGAACCTCCCTGCCCATCAACTCGTACACTGCTCATGAACGAGATGTATACAAGCTGTCGACATGAGGCACAAGAGCTGAGGACGGACTCCCTCGCACATCGGGACGGACCAGCTCCGGGTGTGCATCGCCGTTCGGTCTGGCGGCCGAGCTGTCCGGCCTCCGGTCCAGCGGCCGGTGTGCTGTGCCGAGGAGTTCTCCGGGTGCCACGATCCGCGTCACCGACCGCGTCGGAGGGCCCTCACCGGCCGTCCGGGCGTTCAGGTCGTCGTGAAGCCGTACTCGCTCCAGCGGTCCAGTACGCGTTGCCGCACGGCGGGTGGGTACGAGGTGGCGAATGACGAGGTCGTGCTCGGCCAGGGGCCGCGCCGCGAGCCGGTCGAGGTCGACCGACACGACCAGCCGGCAGGTCGCGGCCTCGTAGGGCACCAGGCCAGGTCGACCGGGAGGTCGTGCGAGCGCGGGAGGTCGAGCGCGACCGCGGAGATCATGGTGCCCCGGATGGTGTGGTTCTCCTCCGGCGGCAACCCGGCCACGCAGAACGGGATGATCGGGTCGGTGCGGTGGGTGATCGCCTCGACGTGGAAGACCGGTTGTGGCCGGGATTCCGCGAACTGGTAGCCGTGGTACTCGCCCATCGGTCCCTCCATCGCGGTCTAGTGGGGACTGATCCAGCCTTCGAGCACGATCTCCGCGTTCGCGGGCACGTGCAGTCCGTTGGTCTCGGTGCGGACGACCTCGACGGGCCGACCGGTCCGCGCGCCGACGTACCCGTCCTCGTTCACCTCGGCGAGTGACCAGGCCGGCCCTCGGGTGCGCCATCGGACTGAGCCCAGGTCACAGCCGCAACGGGCCGCCCGTCGGCGCGCTCGGCAAGCTGACACGGCGCCCGGCGCGAGCCGGAAGCCGGAACGCATCGCCGCCGCGAGGGTGTCGCGGCGGCGTGCGGTAGCCGACGGTGCGAGGTCCGGCGGGCGGCCGGGGGTGGATCAGCGGCAGGCTACCCAGGCGTCGCCCTGCTTGACCAGCTTGATCGTCTGGTCCGGCCCGAGGAGGGCAACCGGGATCGGGGCCTCCATCGCGTCCAGGCCCGACTGTGCCGCGGGCGGCAAGTCGTCGGGCACGCCCTCCACCTCGACGTCGAGCAGGCCGGTGGCCGCCGTGTCGGTCGGGTCCCGGACCTCCTTGGCGGTGATCCGGTAGCGGATGTCGGCGAGGCGGGGGTCGAGCTGCGCGGCCTCGGCCTTCTTCGCGGCGAACGTCCGGGACTCGCTCCAGCGCTCGGGGCAGACGAGCTTGCGCACCGCCTCGTCGTCCTGGGCGTCGGCGGCTGCGGCGAGGGCCTTCAGCGCCGCCTCCGGCCCGCTGCCGGGCGTGTTCTTCGGTGCAGCCTCCTGAGTGTTCCTCGGTGTGCTTCCCGGTGTGGTCTCCGGTGCGCCGCCACAGGCGGCGAGCAGGAGCACGACGACAGCGGCCAGTGGCACGCGGAGGGTCATTCGCCCGATGGTAGCGACGATCCGTGCAGCCGTGGGTGGAACGTTCCGGTCGCATCCCACGCCCCGCGCTGGAAGGCGAAGTCGTCGGCCGGCTGTGGAAGCAGCGCCTTAGCCAGGGCGTGTCTGACAGGTCACGGAGCCAGTCGAGCAGGTTGAGCGCGCCGAGGTGGTTGCGGGTCAGGCGGTCGTAGCGGTGCGTGACACGGGGCCGGCACATCGCCACCGGTCTCGACGAACCGCTTGGCGACCAGCCGCAGCATCTCATCCGAAACCCCGAGGCGGGGTGACCGCCCCGTCGAGCCTGCCGACCGCCGTCGCCGACCCGCCGGGCGTGTCCAACTCCGTCACATCCCGGCCGGTCTCCGTGATCAGCCGGTGGACCAGCACCGGCAGGACGGTGTCGAACCCGGCGTCGCCCGCCATGCGTCGCAGATCGTCTCTGCCAACCGGGGGCCACGCAGTCATCCGCGCACTGTGACCGCGGGCGACGACAGTGCCGGTCGCGCACGGCTCGGTCGCCTGGGGCCGGATAACGACCGGCTCAGGTATCGGAGAGCCTGACGACAGTGTGACGGCTGAGCACATTCCGACAGCAGGCAGTAACCGCGCGTGTATTCGGCGGTAACAGCAGTCGGCGTATCTAGCTGTGGACTTCGAGAGCGAGGTCGGGCGACAGTAAGGCCAGTGTGCGTGCCGTCGATCGCCATGGGCTGGACAGCAGGGCGGTGCGGAGTACGGCGTCGGCGCGGTCGTGGTCCCCATGCCCGGCCAGCGCTTCGGCGATGATCGGAGATGGAGTTGGCCAGGAGGATCGCCTGGTCGATGCGGCCGATGTCGGCCAGTGCCCCCACCGTGGCCACGCGTGCCCGGCCGTCGCGAGGAGTGTCGGTGACAGGACGCGCGTCGGTGATCGCCCTGTCCAGCACGGCGGCCGCTTGCTCGTGGCGTCCGGTCTTGGCCAGCGTGTCGGTGACGAGCACCAGTGCCTCACAACGCTGTTCGGGTACGGGCACGGATTCGGCCAGTTCGGTGGCCCGGTGGGGGTGTCCTGTCTCGGCGAGTACGTCGGCGACGGCGGCCAGCGCGCCAGCATGCCGACGGGTGTCGGTGATCGAATGTGCGAGGTCAAGCGCGCGATCGTGATCACCGGCTCGGGCCAGGCCGCGAGCGACCCCGACGAGAGCGTAGGGCTCGGCGTCAAGGTCATCGAACACCGAGCGCGCCAGGTCCACCGCCTGCTCGTACATGCCGGCTCGCGCGAGTTCGTCGGCGATTCTCGTCAGGGCCGCGCGCCGCATCCTGGGGTTGGTGATGAGGTGTGCGGATCCGATCGTGGGCCGCACCAGTTCCGCCGCCCGGTCGTGATCCCCGCAGTGGCCGCTGCCGTCCCGAGCCGGGCGAACACTCGGCTGCGCCGACCCGGATCGGTAAGGCCGGATGCGACGTCGATACCCCGGTCGTACAGGCCGGCGGCGGCCAGCGCGCGGGCCACGGCCGGCCAGACGAGGTCCCGTTCGCCGGGATCGACGACGGTCGGCACGTCCGTGACCGCACGGTCGAACAGTCGGTCCGCCCGGTCGCGGTCCCTGAGCCCCGAGCAGGTCAGGGCCACCTTCAGGAGCGCGTGTACGTGCTGACCGGGGTCGGTGATGGTGGTGGCCGTGCTTTCCGCGTCGTCGCGCAGGGCGACCGCCTCCTCCGGGCGGCCGGCCGTGATCAGGGCATCGGTGACGGTGGTCAGCGCCGCGGTGCGCACGATCGGATCGCTGATCAACAACGCCGTGCGGACCGCCTGACCGTGGTCGCCGGCCTTGCACGACACCTTGAGCACATGACAGACGACGCCTGTGCGCAGTGTGTCCTTGTTGATGCGGCTCGCGTAGTCGACCGCCCGGTCGTGGTCTCCGCTCTCGGCGGCTGTCCGGGCCACCGACATCCACGCCCACGGCCCAAGTGTGCAGACGGGCGCGGTGAGCGGTCAGCTGTGCCGGGCTGAGCATGTCGCCGCACCCGCCAGGGCTGCCGGTCGGTCAGTGCGGGGCCGCGGTGGTGCTGCCTCGTGCACCCAAGGTCGAAACACGGCCGCCAAGAGTTCCCTGCCGGACTGCTCGGATCATCGAGGTGCGAGAGGCGATGTGCTGCTGTGGCGCGGACCGCGCCCACGGCAGCGGCTACCGTCGGTCGTCCTGCACCGCAGGACGGATCATCCGCGCGTCCGGGACACCGCCCTGGTTCACGCAGTCCCGAGCGAGGTCGTGGATGTGCCGGGTGGTAGTCTGAGGTAGGCCCTGCCGCGTTCACGGTCGTCTCGACGGACGTGTAGCGGGGCAGTGGGATCGAAACGCCCTCATGCAGGTAGTCGAATTCGTTTCTTGTCAGGATTATCAGTGGTTGCCCGCCGGCCCGCTCGATTCCCACACGCACGTCGTACTCGTCGTCGCCGGTCGCTCTGCGGTGACACGCACGAGCGCCATGAGGTCCGCGATCGCGCACTCGAGGCTCGAGGAGTCGATCCGCCAGCGCTCGGCGTAATCAGTGCTGCTTTTGCGATGCCCACCGATCCCGGTTGCCAGGGACACCGAGTCGTCGTGGTGGAAACTCATCTACACGACACTCCGCCTCTGCGGCGACAACTAAGCCCTCGAAGCCGCCGCCCGGTTCGTCACCGACGACCCCTCCGCTGTCGTCGTGTAGGCGACTACCGCATGCCCTTCGACAGATAGTGGATCGTTTCCTTGTCTTTCAAGGTTTCCGGGTGGTCCTCGCCGTACATCTGTCGATCGAGAGTGTACGCCTCGTTCGCGAAGATTAGTGCCTGCTTGCGGTCACCCAGGGCTGCCGTGGCCAAGGCGAGGTGGATCAGGATCGCGGTTCTGCCACCTCGCGCCATGCCAGGATTGGCTTGGAAGAATCTGTTTCCTGCCGTGAGATCTTCGACCGCCGCCTGGTAGTGACGCTGATGCAACCTGAGTCGCCCTCGGACCCCCAGGACGGTCGCGTAGACATCGCTGTCCTGACCAAAACCGTCTTTCGCCAAAGTGTAGGCTTCGTCGATCAGCTTAGCGGACAGGATCAGGTTGTTGACATCGATGGCGGCATCGGCGGCCCCGTGTAGTGAATCGACGAGGTGCCGGTCGGGCCGGTCATCGTTCGCGGATGCGCGTCGGAGCTCAAGCAGCGCCAATTCGTGGTGAAGGGCAGCGGCCGCGTCATCGGTATCCCTGGCCAGCTGCGCCGCCATCTGATGCGCCATCTCCACGGTGTAGCGGTCCAAGGAGTGTTCCTGGAGCATTTCAAGCACCGTTGCGTTGAGCGTGCGTGCCTCGTCGATGCGGTTGAACAACCGAAGGATCTGAGTCTTGGTGTAGGCGATGCCGGCTTGGAGTGCCGGTTCGGTTACCCTCGGATCCACCTCTGAGACGATCTTTTCTAGAACGTCCTGCGCTATCTTCCGATCTCCGCTGACGGCGGCGATCTCACCGACTGACCTGAGAAAGCGGAGGTAGAGCCGGAAGTCCTGGTAATCGAGTGCCATGGCCATGTTGGTCATGCATAGCTCATAGGCGGAGCCGACGTCGCCTTTCCACCACGCAAGTTGGGCTAGCGTCGTGCGGGCTTCAACCGCGACTCCCCGCAACTCTGGCGCTGTAACGCTGTTGGCTTCGGCCGCAGAGAGGGCGTAATGCGCCAGTGTGACCGGGTCGGCCCCAAGACTCGGATTGGGATCGTTGCGTACCCCATAGAATGCTAGGCGTCGTGCCAGGTGCACGCAGGCGGCGAGGACCACGGTGCCGGCGTAGCCGTGGCGCATGGCAATGTCTGTCAACGAGGCGATGGGGCCGAGAAACGACTCCCGACTGCCGCCTAACTGGTCGTCGGCGGGATTAAGGTGTTGGACGAACAGCCCGTAGCCGACCTGGAGCCACGGCAGCGGGTCCTCGGCGAGACAGCGCGCGACGAGCGCGACGAGCGGGTGGACCGAAAGGCGCTCCGCTCCGACCCTCACCAACGACAGCGAGACCAGGGACGCTATGGCGCGTTCGCGTCGTCCGGCATCGCTCAGCGCACGGACCATGTCACGGGCGGTGTCGGAGCGTTCTTCTGACGAGGCTGGGCGCTTGCCTCGGCGGCGGAAAAACCACTGCGAACGGTTTTGCGGTTCAGTGCCGGTCGTGCCGTAACCCTTCACATAGGTGACCGGAAGCCGCTGTGCGAGCAGGCCGACAGGAACCGGATCGGTGCCGAGGTGCGCGAGCATGGCCAGCAGGTCTCCGGCGAGCGACTCTCGTCCGACGGCCATCTTGATGTTGAGTTGGATCGTTCGCAAGGTGGTGTCGCGATGTCCGCTCGCCTCGCCGACATCGAGGGCGACCAACGGCTCGCTGACGAGGTGCTTCAAGAAAGTGTCCACGGAGCGTGCCATCAGGCGACAGTGGTGGGCAGCTTGGGTCAACGCGAGGGGATGGTGGTGGAGTGCCTTTCCCAGGAGGCGTCGGTCCTCGACCGAGGCGTCCGGCAACACCAGTTCGAGGTATCGGACACTCTCCTCGGGCTGCCACTCGGTCAACTCGACCTGTGCATATCCTTGATCCAGTTGCCGCACCGTGCTGGTGATCAGAACCCGGCACGGCGCGCTACGGGGTATCACCCCACGCAGCGTCTCTACGTCGGTCACGCCGTCTACGATCAGCAGTGTGTCAGCAGGAAAAGGTAACTGTGGTGTCACCGGCCCGGCGGCGGCTGCGATACCCAAATTCCACACGTCGTCATATTGGGCTCCGCCCAACCGGATGAGGTCTCCTATCAACGACGCGCGGGTTCGACCACTGACGAACACCGGCCGGAAGCGCTCCGAGAGTTGAACCGCCAGTTCGACCGCCACGCTGGTCTTACCTGTACCTCCGAGCCCGTGCAGGACAACCGGCGTGAAACCTTCATCGGCCGCAGGTGTCAGTAATTTTTCCAAGCGTTCGAGTATGTCGCCACGTCCGGTGAAATGAGGGTCATGATCCCAACGCAACTGGTCGGGCTCGTCGCGTGCTTCTCTGTGGGCGGCATGTAGATGCAGGTGCAGGTCGCCCATCACCATGCCGACCTGCACCGCCGTACCTTCGACCGAACCGCTGATCTCATTCCGAATCGGGCTGGCAGTCACGCCTTTGGTGCGCCCGTCGCGCCTCGATCGCCCAGCCATGTCACCGATCCGCGGTCGTGTTCCGACACCTGCTGGCCAACAAGCATATCGGAAACCGGCCGAACCCTGTTCGGGACTGCGAGGACGACGAAGCGAGTTCTGCACTCACCGAACTTGTCAGCGCATACCCACCCGAGTTCCGGCGCAGGCGTCGTATGCCGTATCCGTCGGCCAGGTCGGGAGCGCAACCGGCGCCGTATGGTGGAGTGCTCAAGCTGCGGCCTGTCATCCCGTACAGGGTGTTGACCGCAGTGGGAGCCACGTTGGGATGATCTTGCCTGCCTGTAGTGACGCGGAGGGTGGGTGTCGTGGTGTTGTCCGGTCGGGACGCTCACGGACTGGATGGGCCTGCGGGTGGGAGACCAAACCGGCGGCGGCCTCGACCTCGGACTGGGCATCGTCGGTGGCCTGCGGTTCGCGTTCTATGGTCGGACCTCGACCACCGAGCACCAGGACCCGGTGACCTCGCGGGCGTGGCAGTTGGAGGTGGCCCAGGAACTGGTCGCCGGACACGGCACCATGACAGCCACGTTCTTCGACGCCGGGCGGTCGCGGCGCGACCGATGGCGTGACCGCCCGCAGGCTGCGGAGTTGCTGGCGGCGGTGCGGGATCGGGATCGCGGGTTCGACGCGATCGTGATGGGGGAGTACGAGCGCGGCTTGGCCGGTGATCAATTGGAGCGGCTGCTGGCGTTGTTCCGGCGTCACCGTGTGCAGGTGTGGCTGCCGGAGGCCGGCGGGCCGGTCGACCTGGAGACGCCGGAGCACCGGGCGTTGGTGAGGATGTCGGGTGCGCAGTCGCTGCGCGAGGTGGTCCGCGCCCGACACCGGGTGATGGCGGCCATGCAGGCACTGACCGAGGAGGCCGCTACCTGGGCGGACGTGCTCCCTACGGTTATCGGTTGGTCGAGGCGGGCCCGCATCCTCACCCGGCAGGCGCACGCCGCGGTCGCAGCATCGTCCAACTGGAGCCCTACCCCGAGACCGCACCGACGGTGCGGTGGCTGTTCGCCGAGCGCTTGGCCGGCCGCAGCATTGAGGCCCTGGTCGAGGTCCTCAACCAGCGGCGGACGCCGTGCCCGGCCGAGCACGATCTTGAGCGCAACACGCACCGCGCCGGGCGTGGGTACGAGACCGTGGATGGTGGGCCGCATCCGAACCCGCGCAAGGCTGTTGAGGGCTACAGGTTGCGGGTGTTGGCGATTGACGAGGGGTCGGCGTGAGTGGTGCGGCGGATCTTCGCCGAGTACCTGAGCGGACGGGGCGATCGGGCGATTGCGACGGGACTCTGACCAGAGCCTCGATGTAAACGACGGTGCAGACGGTCTCCTGGGACGACGGCGATCCGGTGCGGTTTCGCCGTGTCGACTACGCGCGGCCGGCCAGCCAGGTCCGGTAGCGGCGCAGGGCGCGGCGCTGGAGCAGGGTTTCCTTCAGCAGCGAGACCTTGGGGTTGGTGCCCGGCCGGGTGCGACGGCCGTTGCCGAGGCGGCGGAGTTGTTGGCGCACGTGGGCCATGGTCGCGGCGGACGCGATGGCCTTGTCCTTGATCCGCACGGGCGGCAGTGCGACCTTGGCATCGGCGTCGTGCCGCCACTTGTTCGGCAGGTCGGGGTCGACCGCCAGCGCGCTGCCCATGCCGACGAGGGCGATGCCACCGGCGAGGACCTCCTCGGCCACCGGTCGCCGGACGATGCCGCCGGTCACCATCAAGGGCAGCGGGCTGGTTTTGGCCAGTTCCTCGGGGAGGGTGAGGAAGTACGCCTCGCGAGCGCGGGTCCGCTGGTCGCCGGACTGCCCGGTCATGGCCGGTGACTCGTAACTGCCGCCCGACAGTTCGACCACGTCGACGCCGAGCGGCGCCAGCAGCGCGATCACCTTCGCGGCGTCGTCGGCGTCGAAGCCGCCGCGCTGGAAGTCGGCCGAGTTGAGCTTGACCGCGACGGCGAACTGCGGCGTCACCGCGGCCCGTACCGCGCGCACGACGTCGAGGAGCAGGCGGGCCCGGTTGTCCAGGTCGCCGCCCCACTCGTCGGTGCGCCGGTTGGACAGCGGCGAGAGGAACTGGGACAGCAGGTAGCCGTGTGCGGCGTGGATCTCCACACCGTCGAAGCCGGCCTCTTCGGCGCGCCGCGCGGTGGTGGCGAACCGGGCGACCGTCTCCTGGATCTGCCGCGCGGTCATCTCGGTCGGCTGGGCGAACCGCTTGCTGTTCCGGCCGAGGTCGACGCGGATGGCCGACGGTCCCCAGGCGACGCCCGGCATGTCGGCCTGCACCTGCCTACCGGGGTGGTTGACCTGCATCCACACTCGGGCACCACCGCGCTTGGCGGCTGCCGCCCACTGCCGGAACGGCTCCAGCGGCGAGTGGGCGTCGAGGACGACTCCGCCGGGGCCGGTGAGCGCCTCGGCGTGGACCATGACGTTGCCGGTGATGATCAGGCCGACTCCGCCTTCGCTCCAGCGGCGGTAGAGCCGGAAAAGGGCGTCGTCGGGGAGTTGGCCGTCGGCGGCCATGTTCTCCTCCATTGCCGCCTTGGCGAGCCGGTTCGGGATCATCGAGCCGTTGGACAACGTGAACGGCTCGAAGATGGTGGGCATCGGTGACGGCATCGCGGCTCCTCATCCGGTATGTTTACATTGCTCACATGAGCGTAGGAAGGAATGTAAGCAGTGTCAACTTCGGTGAAGAGTGCCTATCATCACGGCGATCTGCGGGCGGCGCTGCTGGCGTCGGCGATGCGCATGCTCGAAGCGGGGGAGCCGTTCTCGCTGCGAGCCGTCGCCCGTGAGGCGGGGGTCTCGCCGACCGCCCCGTACCGCCACTTCGCCGACCGCGACGCCTTGGAGTCCGCTCTCGCCGCCCAAGGTCTGCGCGACCTGAAAGCGGATCTGACCGAAGGGCGGACACCTCCGACGTCGGTGGCGGACCTGGGTGAGTTGGCGGTCGGGTACGTCGAGTTCGCCCTGCGCCGCCCCGCCCTGTTCCGCCTGATGTTCGGCAACGCGTGCGACCAGGGGAGCGAGGAACGGGTCAAGGCGGCGGGGGAGATCCGCGAACTGCTCGAACTCGCGATGGCCCTGGTCTTCCCGACCGGCGACCGGCAGGCGCTGGCGTCGGCGGGCTGGGCGTTGGCGCACGGGCTGGCGTACCTGTACCTGGACGCCAAGCTCCCGGCGGGCACGCGTGCGGAGATCGCCGACCACGTTCGCGCGGCGGTGGCCGCGATCCTGGTGCCCCACACCGGGTAGTCGGAGTTGACAGTGCTTACACGGGCCGGCGGGCGATCGTGACGGAGGACGGCGTGCTCCACGCTGCCGACGATGACCACAACCCGATGATCTACTTCGATCGGGTGCGCGGTGAGGGTGGTGAACTGCCCGAGCTGCCCGAGGCTGTAGCTGGATCGGCGGCAACCGCAAGCAGCGCCGGGGTCGCCGCTGGCTGGAGGGCGTGGTTCGGGAGTACCGCACCGACGCCATCCTCGAACTGCTGGACAAGGTCATGCGGGACGCGGAGGACGGCGAGGTCAGGTCCGCGTGCCTGCGGTTCCCCTCCGCGCTGTGGCTCGTCACCCCCGCGGAACGGCGGCACAACGCGTTGGGCCGGGCCGATCTGCTCGTGCCCGCCCGCGCGGGGTGGTGCGCGCCGAAGGGAAGCGTGCTGCGGGACGGATGGACCCGCGATCGCCGACAGCCTCCGGCTCGAACCCTCGGACCGTGCCCGGCGGTCCGACATCACCATCTGGCCCTCGGCCGAGTTCGAAGCCCTGCTGCGCAAGCGGCCCGCGATCCTGGCCGAGTTCGGCCTGCTCGGCTGACGAGGCCCTGCCGCCAACCGAGGAGGCGTCTCTGTTGTGCGTGCTGTGGGTTGGTTCAGGAGAAGACGACGGAGCGCAGCAGGAGGCGCTCGGATGCGCCCGCGCCCGGATTCAGGGTGTAGTAGGTGTCGCCTTCGCAGTCGGCGTCGAGGAAGACGGTGGCGGTGGCGTCGGTGCGGTTGCGGGGTGCTCGTGATGCCACTCCGGGATTGGCGGCCGGTGTGGGGAGGGTGATGCACTCGCCGCTGTCGGGGTTGTTGAGGAAGCCGACGGCGTCGTAGCCCTCGTCGGTGGTGTAGGTGTAGCGGAACTGGCCGGTGGCTGCGGAGGCCGCGCCGGGCATGGCCAGAAGCAGGGCCAAGGCGCTGAGGACGACTCCGGCGGCCGTCGTGGCGGAGGAACGGGGCACAGCGGTATCTCCCTGTAGGGTAAGGAAACAGTCGGTTTCCGATGATGGTCCAATCAGGACGTGACAGGCGCTTTTTTCCCTCGAAAGGGGAGTGCCCCGTCGTTCCTCTTGCTGCAACCGGTCCGCACCTCTACGGCCGGCACCGTGCTGTGGTCGGCGTAGGGCTTGAAGGTCAGCGGGCCGGGGCTCGCGGGTGATCAGGTGAGGCGGTCGAGGACCCAGCCGACGAGGGTGCCCGAGACCGCACCGTGCGGGAGGTTCTCGGGGCTGAACGCGACGTCGTGGAGGTGGAAGCGGTCCGGGGTCTGGTCGAGGAGGTTGAGGTCCGGCTCGACGTTCCAGGCGATCGGGTCGAAGATGAGGGCGGCCGCGCTGACCGCGGGAACGAAGGTGCCGCTGCGGTTCTCCTCGCTGATCTCGACCTTGAGCGCGTCGGCGACCATGCCGAAGGAGTCCAGGGTGCCGCCGGGCGCGCCGTCCATGGCGGGGACTTCGGTGGTGGTGGAGCGGCGCATCTCCAGACCGGCGTGCATGCCGCCGATCCGCTGCTCGGTGCCCCGGTCGGGCTGGAAGCGGGCGGTGGCGCTGGCGATCAGTGCCTGCCAGTCGAACGCGATCTGTCCCGCGGGCAGCGGGCGGCCGATGCCGTCGCCGCGGCCGTTGGCCACGCCGAGCAGTCGCGGGCGTCGCGGGAAGTCGCCGAGGTCGGCGAGTTCGTGGACGAAGTCCTTGCGCAGTTCGCTGGCGGTGGCGACCCCGCCGGAGTACTTGGCGTCCGGCACCCAGGTCCAGAGCAGTTGCTGGGCGGCGGGGCTGCGGATCAGCGCGGCCTGGGACGGCTCGGCGGGCGAGAGCGCCTCGAAGAAGTAGGCCAGTTGCTGGAGGATCAGGGGGATCCAGGCGCCGTTGTGCGGGGAGTCCCAGGACAGGTAGGTGGCGGTCTGGTGGTCGGTGCCGTCGCGCTCCATCTTGGCCAGCGCGTAGCGGGTGACGATGCCGCCCATGCTGGCGCCGCCGACGGTCAGCGGTTCGGAACCGAGGCGTTCGGCGATGGCGCGGTGGATCGCGGCGATGGCGACGTCCGCGTTGTGCTGGATGTGGGTGTGCCGCTCGTCGAAGCCGATCAGCACGACGTCGAAGCCGCGGGAGCGCAGCTGGTCGAACAGACCCGGCCGGCCTTCCTCGTCCGGGGCGTTGAAGAAGTCGAAGAGGGCGGGTAGGTCGCTGGGGCCGTAGTTGAAGCCGTCCGCGAACAGGAACGGCTTCCGCAGGTCGGCGCGGCCCTCGGCGTAGTAGACGGCCGCCGTGCCGGTGGCCCGGCCACCGTCCAGCGGCCAGGTCGCGTCGGGCGCACGGCCTCCGCCCGAGCGGAGCGGGACGGTGAACAGGACGCCGCCAGCTCGGCGAGTTCGGCGGAGGTGGGTTCCGCCCCGCTCTCGCGGAGAGTGGTGGAGACGTCGATACGGGGTGCCACAGTCATGATTCAACCGCCTCGCTCAGTGTTGATCCGCGACTGATGGTAGTCGAGTGTCACTCACCGTATCGGGTGAAGGTTGTGGTCATGGCGAGCCGGGTTGTCGGTTCGGGGTTGGTTGCGGAGGGCGTGAGGCGCGAAAGTCGGTTACACGGCCCGAAGCTGCGTTTCGGCTGTTGCGTGTCGTGCTTGCTGGTGCGTGTGTCGCGGCAAGGGCGAGGCCGGTGGTGGTGGACCAGGTGTCGATGTCGGTGATGAAGGACAGTCCGCCGTCGCCGTGCTGGTGGCGCAGTGCCGCGCGCAGGCCCTGGTCGACTACCCGGTCGTGGCCGCCCGGCAGGTGTAGGGCGTGCAGCACCGAAGGTGGATCAGCAGGTCGCCTTCTCAGATGTGCCCCGGGTGTTGCGTGGACGGCAGCAGGGCGACGTCCTGCCGGTCGACCGGGGTTGCGCGGTCCCGGTGCTGTCGTCGGTCGTCGCTGTGAGCGCGGGGTGGGTGGGCGAGGATGGTTGTGGCGGCGGTCGTTTGGACTCGTGCCTGCCAGGGGTGCAGTCCTTGCGGGGAGAACGCCGCCGGGGGCAGGGGGCGGTTGCCGTGCTCGGGATGGGGGAGGTCGAGCATCGTCTCGATGGCGGCCGGCAGCGCCTGTTTGCGGTGTGCGGTGAAGTCGGGGCGTCCTGGACGAGTCGGTCGAGCGTCCGCCTGTCGGTGCCGCCGGGGTCGAGTGCGACTACGGCCAGGACGGCGTCGAATGGGTCCGGCGAGGTTCGCCGCTGCCGGAGGTAGTGGTGCAGGCGGAGTCGTGCGTCGTCGTAGCCGGTCGTGCCGGTGAACAAAGGCCAGACCAGGGCCGATTCCAGGACCCGGCTCAGGCACGGCTCGTGGATCGCGCCGCACGGGTCGACCCGCCCGGCGAGGTGGTCGCGCAACCGGCGCACTGCGGTGTGCAGGCTCTGCGGCAACGCTTCCCGCGGCCACGGCGTCCGGGCGGGTGTGGAAGTCGGCACGCGCATCGGCAGGCCGTCCTCTCACCGCGCCCCGGCACGGTCAGGAGTTGCTTGTCCCCCCGGCCTGCCATCGCGGATGACCGACCAACGCAGCGGCTCGCGCGACGAGGACCAGCGGATGCGGCCCTCGGGTGCTCCGTCCACCGTTGTACCCCTGCCGCCCCGGATGCGCGGGAAGCCACCCACATGGCCAAACCGCACCTGCGGCAGGCGATCGTCGACGCTGTCCGGGACATCGTGATTCCCGCGCGGGTCCACCCGGCGGTGGACGCGATCGCCGCGCGGACGATGGACAGAGCCAGAGCAGGTGATCCAACGCCGGCGTGGCCGGACGTTGTTTCTGCGCTGTACTGCTGGAAGGCATGGTGGACGGGTGGCGCAGGCGACGTCGGTCCCTGCGCCGGATCGGCCCGAGGCGGTGATGGTGTGCGGGATTGCCGCTACACCCCGCCGCGCTGGGCGGGGAAGGCGGTCAGTCGGGCCACGACGGTGTCCGGTTCATCGGGAGGACCAGCCCCACCAGCTTGTCCAGCCGGTACACCTCCCTCCAGGGTGGGAACTGGGTGATGCATGGTGGCTCCTCCGCGACTCTTCGGCGCCTGGACGCTCCGCGTACCCGCGCGGCGCCGTTATTCACCCTCGGCCGGCAAGTCGCACGATCGGGTGAATAAGGTTCGCGTCGGCGAAAAGACCGTAGCCGTGACGCCGGTCATGGCGGTACGTTCCCGCAAGCACAGCGCACCGGCGGATCGTCGGTGTGGGGGGGCGCTGGGGTTGCCCGGGGGTGCACGGTGTCGGGCCGGGGGGTCGGCGAGCGCGAGGCGAGGGCTTCACCACAAGTCAAGGGGAACGGGGCACGCCTCCCGAGCAGACGTACCGATGGCCCACCGAGTTCCGCGGCGAGGCAGCGCATGGGCGAGATGGGGGAGTGCCATGCCGTCTTCGGAAGCCGGGCGCGGA
Organism: Saccharothrix australiensis; assembly: GCF_003634935.1. Classification (NCBI taxonomy): domain Bacteria; kingdom Bacillati; phylum Actinomycetota; class Actinomycetes; order Pseudonocardiales; family Pseudonocardiaceae; genus Saccharothrix; species Saccharothrix australiensis. The sequence goes on along the minus strand of NZ_RBXO01000001.1, from coordinate 4,975,534 downwards.
GGTGGGGGCGGGGCGGTGTCCCGCCGGACCGTCCTCGTGGTCGGTGGCGGTGGTCTGCTGCTGGCCGGTCTGCCGCGCGGGTCGTCGGTCCTGGCGTCGTTCGTCCAAGAGGCTGAGCCGACGCTGCGGCTGGACCTGCTGCGGCGCGAGGACATGCTGAAGCTGCACTACGACTTCTACAACCTCCAGGTATCCCACGCCTCCGACCCGCCGACGCTGGTGGCGGTGGACGGCACGCGGCAGTCCCTGGTCGTCGTGCGGTTCGACTCGCAGCACCTCATGGAGGAGACGACGTTCGTCTCCACCCAGGGCGGCAGCCCGCCGCCGCCGGAGGCGCTGCCCGCGCCGGGTGAGGTCCTGACCAAAGCGGTGGAGCCGAGTCGGATCGCGTTCCTCGTCCCGCCGACGGTCAAGGCGCTGCCCTACACCGAGGACGGGCTGCTCGACTGGTCGGGCTGGGTGATGCGGGTCGTCCCGGTGCTCGCCGAGGGCGCCCAGCAGGCGCCGACCGGGCTCCAGACCGACCTGCGGCTGGTGGACTGGCTGCACCTGACGCCGGAGCAGGTCGCGTCGTGGGCCCACGTGCGGCACCCGGTCGACGCCGGCGGCCGGACCGAGCTGTGGCACACGCGGCTCGCCGCCCGGGACGAGCGGGGCAGGCCGGACCCGTTCCGGGGGCCGAACCCGGTGCGCGCGGTGGCGGCCGACGACGTGCCGGCGGACACGAAGTTCAAGAGCCTCATCGGGTACGGCGGCAACCGGGACGTGCCGAAGCGGCTGGTGTCGCAGAGCAACGCGGTCGAGCCGGTCAAGGCCGAACTGCTGCTGCTCAGCGCCCAGGGCTCGTCGGTGGAGCTGGCCGGCGAGTGGGGCGGCGACCTGCCCATCGCCCAGTGGCGGCACCGCTCCTCCCTCGGCCGGGACAACTACGTGCGCGTCGAGGAACGCGGTTTCCTGTTCCCGTACGGGCATCGCGCGGTGCTGGTGACCGAGACCGAGCGCCAGATCATGCCGGACGGCGCCGCGCACCTCATCCAGCGCGCCTACGTCCGGGTGCAGCAGCCGGTGAAGGAGTACTCGGAGAACGCGTTCCCCTTCACGTCGGTGCGGATCCTGCTCGCCGCCACGCCGAACCTCGCGCCCGTCCCGGAGAAGATCCCGGCGCGCAAGCCGGGGGAGCCGCCGACGTCGGAGGCGCGCACGTTCTGGGTGCAGTACCTGCCGGAGGGCTCGGCGGACCCGATCGCGGACCGCCGGGACATCCCGTTCCCGATGGCCGCCACGGACTGGGCGGGCAACCGCGTCGAGTTCACCGCGTTCCTGGCGTTCGTGCACGTGGAGGACGCCTACGCGGGCGACGCGCTGGCCGAGCTGCGGGCGGTGTTCGGCGCCGACCGCTACGGGCCGGGCGACCTGGGCGCGCGGCGGACCCACGCGCTCGGCGGTCAGGAGGTCGCCTTCGCGCCGCCGGCGGGCGGCAACCCCGCGGCCCGGACCGCGCCGGCGGAGGGCTCCACCGTGCTGCCCACGGCCGCGATGTACCTGAGCAGCGCCGCGGGCGACCCGGCGGGACCGTGGCGGTGGCTGGCGGAACCGAACTTCGTGCCGCGGATGCTCGCCGCCGAGGTCCGGCTGCCGTCGGTGGAGACGTTGGTGGGCAAGGAGGTCACGGCGGCCATCGGGTACGATCCGGACTACGTCGCCGGCTCGTTCGAGCGGGTGAAGGGCGAGGCGTTCGCGCGGGTCCAGCGGACCGTGGCGCAGGTCGGCGAGCTGGTCCTCAAGCTCGCGACACCGGGCGCGACGCTGCCGACCGGCGGCGAGGTGGCGGCGCAGTTCGGCTCGGTCGTCGCCAACGTGGGCGGCGTGGCGAGCCCGGACCTCGTGATCGGCGGCCTGTCCCGCGCGCTCGGCCCGCTGTCCGGGCCCGCCGAGGTGGTCACCGACATCGTCCGCAACGGCCGGTTCGACCCCAAGAAGTTCTTCGCCGAAGGCGCGAAGCTGCTCGGCGGGATCAGCATCGGCGACCTCATCGGCGGCGTGGATCCGGTCGACCCGACCAAGCCGATCCGGCTCGACCTGGACAGCGGCCCGCGGATCGTCACCACCAGGGTGCACCCCGGCGGCGACGTGACGAAGCCGCCGGAGGCCGTGAGCACCACCGTGGACTGGACGCCGCGGCTGCCGTCCGGGCTCACCGCGGGCGTGTTCTGGCCGAAGACCGACGACGGCCGCACGGCGAGCCTCACCCTGCACGGCGAGACCAGGACCGCCCTCGGCGACGGCGCCACGACCTACGTGATGACCGGCGACCTGCGCGACTTCGCGCTCGAACTGGTCAAGGGCGACGACCCCGTGCTGTCGTTCGTCAAGCTCACGTTCCGCCGGTTCGCGTTCGAGGCCAGGGACAACGCCAAGCCGAACATCCACGTCGAGCTGGCGGGCGTGGCCTTCAAGGGGCCGCTCGACTTCGTCAACACGTTGCAGCGCTTCCTGGTCAGCTCCGGGCGCGGGCCCGCCATCGACGTCCAGCCCGTCGGCATCTCGGCCGGCTGGACGCTGGCGATCCCCGACGTCGCGATCGGCGTGTTCACGCTCCAGCACCTGGCCTTCAGCGCCGCGCTGCACCTGCCGTTCGACGGCGGCCCGGCGCGCGCCCGATTCGCCTTCTGCAGCCGGGAACAGCCGTTCACGCTCACCGTGTCGCTGTTCGGCGGCGGCGGGTTCTTCGCGCTCGCGGTGGGCGCCGACGGGTTCGAGATGCTGGAGGCGGCGATCGAGTTCGGCGGCTCGGTGGCGTTCAACCTCGGCGTCGCCAGCGGCGGTGTCTCCGTGCTGGCGGGCATCTACTTCAAGCTCGAACTGACCGACGGCCGCGAACTGGTCACGCTGACCGGTTACCTGCGGGCCAACGGGCAGCTGTCGGTGCTGGGGCTGATCACCATCTCCGCCGAGTTCTACCTCGGCCTGAGCTACACCAGCGAGGGCAACCGGGTGGAGGGCGAGGCTTCGCTGACCGTCGAGATCGACATCCTGTTCTTCCACAAGTCGGTGACGCTGCGGGTGCACAAGAGCTTCGCCGGGCCGTCCACCGCGTTGACCGACGGCCGGGCCGCCGCCGCGCCGCCGAAGTTCGGGGACCTGATGGGCCGCGACGACTGGCACACCTACTGCGACGCCTTCGCGGCCTGACGGGGAGGACGACCCATGCCCGCGACCCAGACCCTGGTGAGCACCGCGCTGCCGAACGGTGTCCGCGCCGTCGACGGCCGGCCGTTCCTGTTCCTGTCCGCCTACCTCACGCCGCGCCTGGTCGGCTCGGACAGGCTCGCGACCTTCCCGGACTGGCTGGCCTGGCCGGACACGCCGATCGCGTTCGACGTCCGGATCGGCACGGCCGCGCCGGTCCGCGCCACCCCGGCGGGCCCCGACCGGCGCGCCGACCTGTGGCGGAAGCTGTTCCGCGACAACGCGCCGGTGACCGACCACCGGGGCGCCCCGGACATCACGCCGGAGACCACGTACGTCCGGTCCTACCCGGTGCGCGGCGTGCACCACTTCGTGCGCGGGCAGTACGCGGCGATCGCCGCGCACAACCCGGCCGAGCACCCGAGGCTGGACGACTACACGGAGCCGCGCGGACGGGACGGGGAGGGGAAGCCGACCTACCTCCTGCACACCACCTGGCTGTCCCCGGAGGCCAAGCGGGCCGCCGTCGCGCGGCTGCGGGAGGTGCTGGCCGCCACGCACGTCCTCGACGGCCGCACCGCCGAGGAACTGGCCAGGACGGCCGACCTGTCGGCGCAGCAGCTGAACTTCCTGCTGGCCGAGCAGTTCCACGACCGCAGGCCGGAGCACAACCCCGGCGGACCGCGGGACACGGCGGGCGACGGCCCGGTCACCGCGCCGGACCCGGACTTCCACCTGGTGCTCAGCGCGCTCGGGCAGTACCCCGCGCTGCTGCGCCTGCTGGGCCTCGTGCACGACCTGCGCGTCCCGCTGCCGGACCCGGTCCCGGCAGGCCCGGTCGGCGTGTCCGTGACCCCGGTGTGGACGCCCCGCGCCGATCCCGGTCAAGTCCGGACGCTGCCGCCGGTGGTGACCGTGACCGAATGCGTGATCACCGGCACGACGTTCACGCCCGCCGCGCGCGACGCGCTGGTCGCCGACGGTCTGCTCCGGCTCGACGCGGCCGACTTCGACGTCACCGAACTGGACACCGACGCGGCGGCGGTCAAGCTCCTGGCCTTCGCCGAGACCATGTCGCGCACCACGATCGGGGAGCACCCCGACCGCCGTCCCGCGCCGGACAGCCCGGACGCCGAACCGCCGCCCGCGCTCCAGAGCGGCGGGTTGTCGATCAACGACACCGGCCGGGCGCGGCGGGTCTTCGCCAGCGTCGTGCAGGCGCAGGCGTTGCAGGGCGGCCAACACCTGTTCGCCGAGGACATCACGCGCGGCCTGCGGATCGACGTCCGCGACGACACCACGGGGAAGTGGCACAGCCTGTGCCTGCGCGACGGGGTCTACACCTTCGCCGGCACCGAGGTCGCCGCCTCGGACGAGGGCGTGGTCACCACCGCGCACACCACGCAGTCCGACGACGCGAGCCGGACGTTCTACCTGCACGAGTCGCTCGTCCGCTGGACCGGCTACAGCCTGGTCGCACCCCGGCCGGGCCGGGCGATCGACAACAGCGGCGTCGTCGTCGACGGCGGCAGCACGGCGCCGGGCGAGCACTTCGACCTCCGGACGGCGTTCCGGGCGAAGCCGGGCACCCTGCCCAAACTGCGCTTCGGGCGCACCTACCGGTTCCGCGCGCGCACCGCCGACCTCGCGGGCAACGGGCCGACTGTCGCCGACCCGCCGGGGGACACCGGGGCGAGCGAACCGGTGACCTACTACCGGTTCGAGCCGGTCGCCGCGCCGACCGTGCTGTTCCGCAAGTCGCGCACCGAAGGCGAGTCCGCCGAGCGGATGGTGCTGCGCAGCGACGTCGACGCCCCGCCCGCCGCGGACTGCCAGCGCCACCTGGCGCCCACCCGGATCTCCCAGCTGATGGCCGAGCAGCACGGCCTGTTCGACGTCGCGCCGAACCCGCTGATGCCCGGTGGGATGAACAAGGCGGCCTACGACCTGATCCGGGAGCGGGACACCGGCTCGTTCGACCGGGGCGGCACACCGGACGGCGACTCGTACGGCATCCCGTTCTTCGACACCGACCGCCTCGCCGTGCCCTACCTGCCGGACGTGCTCAGCCGCGGCGCGGCCTTCACCGGGCTGCCGGGCACGGGCGCGGACGAGGTCGTCACGGTGGACTTCGACTTCGGCCTGCTCGGCGCGTGGCCGGACGCGCGGCCGTTCCGGGTGCGGCTGGTCGAAGGCGAGGGGAGACCGGACTTCGACGCGCTGTTCCGGGTGTTGACGGTCCGGGTGCCGAAGGGGCGCACGTTCGAGGTCCGCTACCGCAGCCGCGTCGACGCCGCCGACCTGGCGCTGCTCGGGCAGTGGGCGTGGCACGTGCGGGCCGTGCGCTCCGGCGAGGTCACGCTGCCGCCCGGCACCACGTTGGAGTCCCAGCGGGACTCCGCCGTGCTGGGCCGGATGTGGCTGCTCACGCCGTACCGCACGCTGACCCTGGTGCACGCGACCAAGCGGCCCGTGTCGCCGCCGGTCTTCGCCAAGCCGGTGGCCGTCCGGCTGCCGGGGCAGACCTACGCCAGGGTGATCGACCAGTTGCGGTTCGACCGGGCCAGCACCGGCAAGGTGGACCTGGAGGCCACCTGGACCGAGTGGGTGGACCTGCCCGACCGGCCCGCGCCGGTGAACCGGCCGGGCAGCGCGCACGCGTTCCAGGTCGTCGCCGAATCGGCGGACCCCACCGACACCCTGCTGCCTGTGGACCGCACGCACGAGTTCCACGACACCAAGCACCGCAAGGTCACCTACACCCCGATCGGCACCACCCGGTTCGCCGAGTACTTCGTGGAGCGCGCCAAGGTGCGGCCGACCGGCGTCGAGCCCGTGAAGGTGGCGGACGGCATCGTGCCCGGCACGGACGTCGTGCGGGGCAAGGACGTCACCTACGTGCGTGGCGCCGACTACGCGGTCGACTACGCGGCGGGCACCATCAGCAGGGTCGGCGACGCCATCCCGTCCGGGGCGGAGGTCGAGGTGGCCCACGTGCCGCCGCCGATCACCAGCGCGGGCGCCGCCGTGACGGTCGACGTGCCCTCGTCGGCCCGCCCGACCGCGCCGGACGTGGCCTACGTCGTGCCCACCTTCGGTTGGCGCACCGAGACTTCCGAGCGCGGCATCACCCGGACGCGGCAGGGCAACGGTCTGCGCGTGTTCCTGCGCCGACCCTGGTACTCGTCCGGCGACGGCGAGCAACTCGGTGTGCTCACCGTGGACGACGGGTCGCGGGCCGCCGACCTCACCCGGTACACCACGCGGTGGGCGCAGGACCCGGCGTGGGGGTCCACCCCGGTCACCCGCCCGCCCGCGGTGACCGACTTCCCGCTGGCCGCCCACCCGAGATCGGGGCTGGGGCTCGCCGAGGGGGAGAAGGACAAGACGATCGCCGACGCCACCGTGTCGGTCGCGCCGCACGACGTGGTGTACGACGCCGAGCGGGGGCTGTGGTTCTGCGACGTCGTGCTCACCCCGCCCCAGCCCGCGCCGTACCGCCCGTTCATCCGGCTCGCGCTGGCGCGGTACCAACCGGTGTCGCTGCACGGCGTCGAGCTGTCCACCGTGGTGCAGGCGCAGTTCGCGCAGCTCGACCCGGACCGGGCGCTCACCGTCGTGGACACCGACGCCACCCGGATCGCCGTGACCGTGGTCGGTGTCGGCTACACCGAGGTCGTGACGGGCACGGCGGCCGTGGTGACGGCGACCGTGCAGACCGCCGATCCCGCGCTGAGCGGCAACGTCCGCTGGTCCTCGGGCACGGCGCCCGTCGTGTTGGAGCGCGAGGTGTCGGGCGGTCAGACGTTCTGGCGCGGCACGCTCACCCTGCCCGCGCCCCGCGGCAGCCGCCCCCTGCGGCTCGTCGTGGAGGAGGCCGAGAAACCTCGTGAAGGCGGCGAACGGCTGGTCTACGCCGACGCCGTGGAGCTTTAGAACAGCATCGTCGAAGGAGAACCCGTGCACCGGTTGCCACCACTGCTGTGCACCGCGCTCGCGGTGCTGCTCGGCGCGTCCACTGCGTCCACTGCGTCCGCTGTGCCTGCCGAGCGCTCGGCGGCCGAGCTGAAGGCGGGCGTGGTTCGCGCCCGCGCCGCCGCCCTGCCACCCGGCGGGTTCGGGAACGGCATCTTCCAGGTCCACCTGCAACAGCGCCAGGGTTTCGGCATCGGCGGCTTCACCGTGCTGACCGGGCCGGACCACCCCGCCGGGCCGGGGCTCAACGTCCTGTTCGGCGACGGCGTGCCCGGCACCAGCTTCATGACCGTGCGGAACCTGGTGCGGCGCGAGGACAACGTCCAGTCGCCGTACCTCACGCAGCCGGGCGAAGTGTCCCTCGACGACCGCTCGCCCCAGGTGGTGCGGGTCGGCCCGACGTCGTCCCGCGTCACCTGGTCTGTCTACACCACCGAGGCGGCCGCGACGGTGACCCAGGACATCGTGGTGCACGGGACGACGGTGGCCGATTCGAGCGTCGAGGTGACCACCGGCGTCGACGGCGAGACCGCCGACACCTTCCAGGTCCAGTACCTGTGGGACGTGGCCAACGGGCGGGACGACGGCCCGGTCGTGCAGCAGGTGCCCGAGGGCGGCGGCTACCGGCCGTTCGCGACTCCGGTCACCACCGAGGCGACGTTCACCGGGGCGAACAGCTTCGCCGCGGCGGACAACGACCGCGACCCGGCCGCGCCGACGACGGCCACCGGCTTCACCGGCGCCGGGCCGTCCCGCGTCACCCCGACCCCGACCCCGCCGGAGTCGGTGAAGTACGTCTGCTGGCCACGCGCGGTGGGCGCGCCGTTCGGCTCCTACCGCACCGATCCGACGGTCGACGTCAGCACGTCCGCTTCGGACTGCACGCGGACCGGTTCCGGGGCCGACTCCGCCCTGCTCTACCTGTTCCCGCGCATGGCGTCCGGCGCGCGGGTGACGGCGTCGCTGTTCGCCACACCCACCACCCCGTACCCGACCGCGCTGTCGGTGGCCCCGGTGCGGGTCGGCGGCAGCCCGAGCCTGGCCGCGACCCTCACCGACACCACCGCCGGCCGCCCCGTGCCGGGCCGGACCGTGACCTTCGCCGCCGGCTCCCGGGCGTTGTGCACCGCCGTCACGGGTGCGGACGGCGTCGCGGCGTGCGGAGGGGCGGCCGAGGGGTTGGCGGCGCTGTTGGGCTATTCGGCGACGTATGCGGGCGGCGCGATCTGGGCCGCCACGTCCGGGCGGCGGTGACCGATGCGCCGGACCACCGCCTTGGCAGCCGCCCTCCTGGCCACCACGCTCACCACCCCGCCCGCCCGGGCCGCGATCGACCCGCGCGACTTCGGGATCTGGGCGGGCTACGTCGCCCGCAACGACTCCCGGCCGACGCACTTCTTCGGCTCCGTCTACGCGGAGTGGACCGTGCCGCCCGTGACGTGCAAGCACAGCAAGGACCTCTACGCGGCGTGGGTCGGCCTCGGCGGCGGCACCCCGACGGACGACTGGCTGGTCCAGGGCGGCACCGTGACGGACTGCAAGACCCCTGACGGCCGTCCACGCCACTACGCGTTCTACGAAGCCGTCCGCCCCCAGGGCACCCCGTCCCCGCCCGTCAAGGTGCGCAACGCGGTCGACACGAACGACCGGATCACCGCGAGCGTGTCCTACGACCGCCGCACCACCTGGGTCATCACCATCAGCAACACCACGAAGGGTTGGCAGTTCTCGAAGACCTACGACAACATCGAGGTGGGGCCGAGTTCTGCGGAGGCCGTGGTCGAATCGCCCGCGCACAACTACCCGGACTTCGGCAACGTCTCGTTCCAGGGCGTGGCCGTCGACGGCCTGCCGATCAGCAGGGCGAACCCGGAGAAGTGGCGCGCCTTCGACAGCAAGGACACGCTGACCGAAGCCGAACCGGGCTCCATCGCCACGACACCGGCCGGGAAGGACGGCTTCCCCGTCTTCTGGCGCCGAGAGTGATCCCCACGTCCTCCACCACAGCCGGCCCTGGCAACCGATGGCGTGCCATCTTCGCGAGCGGCGGAACGCGAGGACGAAAGTCCCCTTGATGTCGAGCAGTGATCCGTCCGGGCCGAGGTGGTCCACCGCTGGACCGCTGTGGCAGCTGTCGATCACCACCATCTTGCGTTGTGCGATCACCTCGTCGCCCCGGCGACCAGGACGCGTGCCGCAGGATCTCGGCTGGAGAGGAGGAGTCGGGCACGAGGACGCGGATTTCTGGTGCGATACAGCCGTCCTCGCCTGGGAGCAGGTCCCGCAACGCTTCGAAGTTCTTCAGCGCCCCGGGAACCGCCGCCCACCACAGATCCCGGTATGTGCTTACGCCGACGAGCACCGCTTATGACTTGCGACAGTCAGGCCGTGTCATCGTCACCGCGTTCGTCAGGGACGGGCGGGTCGAGGGTGCGCAGCAGCTCGCGTGCCTGCTCGGGCGCGATGTTCTTGAACGTTCCAGTGATCTCGCGGTCGCCGTCCTTCACGGTCCAGGCGTCGCCGAACGGGAGCCCCGCGCGTCGGCCGGTCCACCCGTCGTCATGTCTCGCAGGCCACCGATGTGGACGCGGCGTGAGCGGGAGTTGCGACGGCAGAACGAGGCGCCCTCCCGCCCCCTGCGGTAGGTTCCGACGGTGGCCGCCGGCCGCACTCCACAGTGGAAGGGCGCTGACGTGGAACTCGCCGGAACCAGCCGAGCGGACGTGACCGCCGGGCTCGACGCGGCGCGCGCGGAGTACGCGGACCTGGTCGACCGCGGCCTGTCCCTCGACCTCACGCGCGGCAAGCCGTCCCCCGAGCAGCTCGACCTGTCCGCCCCGCTGCTGTCGCTGCCCGGTGACCGGCACACCGCCGCCGACGGCACGGACTGCCGCAACTACGGCGGCCTGCACGGCCTGCGGGAGCTGCGGGAGATCTTCGCCGGACCCCTGCGGGTGCCGGTCGACCAGCTCGTGGCCGCCGGCAACTCCAGCCTGGGGCTCATGCACGACTGCCTGGTCTACGCGCTGCTCGGCGGGCTGCCCGGCGCCACCTCCCGCTGGGTGGACCAGGAGCGGATCGCGTTCCTGTGCCCGGTGCCGGGGTACGATCGGCACTTCGCCCTGTGCGAGCGCTTCGACATCGACATGGTGCCGGTGCCGATGACCGACGAGGGTCCCGACCTCGACGTCGTGGCGCGCCTGGTGGCCGACGACCCGTCGGTCAAGGGCATCTGGTGCGTCCCGAAGTACAGCAACCCCAGCGGCGTCTCCTACAGCGACCGCGTGGTGCGGGGCCTCGGCTCGGTGGCCGCTGCCGCGCCCGACTTCCGGATCTTCTGGGACAACGCCTACGCGGTGCACCACCTGACCGACGAGCAGGTGGAGGTCGCGGACGTCCTCGCCGCGTGCGCGGAGGGCGGCCACCCGGACCGGCCGTTCGTGTTCGGCTCCACGTCCAAGATCACCCTGGCCGGCGCGGGCGTGGCCTTCTTCGGCTCCTCGCCTGCCAACGTCGCGTGGCTGCTGGGCCACGCCGCGAAGCGCACCATCGGGCCGGACAAGGTCAACCAGCTGCGCCACGCGCTGTTCCTGCGCGACGAGGCTGGGGTGCGGGCGCACATGGAGCGGCACCGGGCGCTGCTGAGGCCGAAGTTCGACCTTGTGCGGCGAGTGCTGGCCGACCGGCTGGGCGACACGGGGCTGGCCGAGTGGACCGAACCGCTGGGCGGCTACTTCGTCACGCTGACCGTGCCGGACGGCTGCGCCCGCGAGGTCGTGCGCCGCGCCGCGGCGGCGGGCATCGTGCTGACGCCCGCCGGTGCCACCCACCCCCGCGGCGACGACCCGCGGGACGCCGTCATCCGCATCGCGCCGACCTACCCCGGCCTCGGTGAGCTGGAGCAGGCCATCACGGGGCTCGCCACGTGCGTTCGCCTGGTGGGTTACGAGAAGGCGCTCGCCACGGCCTGACAACCGCGCCACCGCGCGTCGTTGCCGCTCGGCCGGCGGACCCGACTACTGCCGCGTGGTCCACCGGCCGAGCTGCTGCCGCACGGCTTGCGGCCCCGCGGCCCGCGCCACTGCGGCCCCGCGGCCCGCACCGCTGGGTCGCCGCGCCGCTGCCGCCCGCGGCCTGCTCCACTGCCCCCCCGCGGCGCCGAGGCGCAGGCCGCGGGCTTGGTCCGGGCTGGCGACCCGTTCACCTGATGGCCGTGGTGATCGCCCTGTCGATGGCCTGGTCGTCGGTGAGCAACGTCTACGCGGGCACCGCCGACGAACCCGCCGAGGTCCACGACCGCCGCCGGGCCCTGCTGCGCGACAGCGCCCGCCGCGCCGTGGCGCCCGAATGACGCGGACCGCCGGGGTCGACCGCGCGGCGCCCGGTCCGGTATCGCGGCCGGGGTCCTCAGATCCGCGTCGTCGAGGGCAGCCGGCGGGGTCGCACGCACGACGTCGCCTGTGGCCGCACGGCCTCCTGTCCGGGCCGCCCCTCACCCCCGCCGCCACGTGGATGCCGCGCTTCCTGCGGCGCTGACTCGGGTGCCACGACGTGCGCGACCTCGGCGCCGCAGCCTGACGGCGGGTACACCACCCGGCCGGCGTCGAACCGCCCTCGGCGGCACGCCCGGCCCGCCGCCCCCGGCACCGTCTCGATGCGTAACCCCGTGGATGCGATTTGCCACTCGTTCGAGTGGTCGAAGAGGACTCTTGTCCGTCCATTCAGGCCGGTTTGTCCCTGGTTACCCGACAGGGAAGGACCCCCTGTCGCCCAATCAGGTTGACCAGCGCTGTTGAACTCCGCGCCGTGGTGCCCGACCCCTTTCCCGCGCGCAAGATGGTGGGGGCAACGGATGACGGGAGGCGCCATGCGGATCGCCATCGTCGGCGCGGGCATCGGAGGTCTGCTGACCGCGATCGCGCTCCAGCAGCGGGGGCTGGCGGCCCAGGTCTACGACCGGGCCGCGGAGCTGCGCGAGATCGGAGCCGGCCTCATCATCGGCTCCAACGCGGTCCGCTTGCTGTGGTGCCTCGGCCTGGGGGAGCGGTTCGAGCGGGTCAGCTTCGTCCAGGAGGCCGAAGGGCCGCTGCGGCGCTGGCAGAACGGCGCCGTGGTGGCGGAGAAACCGATCGGCCGCGCCGCGGTGCGGCGGTACGGCTACGCCACCCACGGCGTCTGCCGGGCCGACCTCCAGCGCCTCCTGCTGGACGCCCTGCCGCCCGACCGGGTCCACCCCGGACTGCGCTGCGAGGGTCTCCGCGACGACGGGCGGGAGGCCGAGGTCGACCTGGTCGACCGGTCGGGTGGACGGCACCGGGTCCGGGCCGACGTCGTGATCGGCGCCGACGGCCTGCACTCCGCCGTGGCCGCCCGGATGCACGGCGAGGCGAACCGCCTCAACCAGGCCGGCCAGCGCGCGTTCCGGTTCCTGGTGCCCGCACGTCGGGCACCGGAGTTCGCCCGCCACTCCTACACAGCCTGGTTGGGACCGGGGCGCCACCTCGTGCACTACCCCATCCGCCGGGGCGAGGTCGTCAACTTCATGGCCTGGCTCCCCGGCGAGCGCGACGACCCCCGCCCACCGGGCGCACCGGTCCACGCCCGCACCCTGCACGCCGAATTCACCGGCTGGCACGAGGACGTGCACGACCTGCTCGCGGCGGCCGGGGACGGCAGCTGCTGGCCGATCTTCCACAAGGACCCGCTGCCCGGCTGGACCGCCGGCCGGGTGGCGCTGCTCGGCGACGCAGCCCACAGCATGCTGCCCTTCCTCGGCCAGGGCGTCGGGCAGACCGCCGAGGACGCCGTCGTGCTGGCCCGCTGCCTGGCGGAGGGCCACGTCGCGGACGTGCCCGCGGCACTGCGCCGATACGAGGCCCTGCGCATCGACCGGGCCACCGACGTCCAGCTCCGCAGCCGCGAGCGCTGCTACGAGTTCCACCTCCCGGACGGCCCCGAGCAACGCGCCCGGGACGCCGCCTACCCCCTGGAGGTGCGGCAGGAGGCCGACCTGCTCTACGGCCACGACCCGCTCGGCGACCCGCCTTGAAACGAGGTTCCCATGCGGAAACGACGAGGAACGACCCCCGACGCAGTGCACAGCGTGGACCGGTGGGTCGAGGAATACCTGACCAAGCCGCACCCGGGTATCGGCCGGGCAGGGGCGGTGTGCCCGTTCGTCGGCCCGGCCCGCTCGGCGGGGACCCTGGTCGTGCAGCGGTGGCCGGTCCGCCCCGACGCGGGCGAGGCCGAGTTGACCGCCGTGATCCGCGAGATGACCGAGGCGTTCCACGCGCATCGCTGGACGACCGACAACCAGGTCCTGCACACCCTGGTCGTCATCCTCGACGGTCTCACCGACTGGCCGGCCCTGGACCGGGTGCAGGCCGCGGCCAAGACCGAACTGGTCAAGCAGGGCCTCATGCTGGGCCAGTTCCACCCGCTCTGCGACGAGCGCGCCGCCCGCAACCCCGGCTTCCCGGTCTCCTGCTCCCCGATCCCCCTGCTGGCCCTGCGGCACATGGCCTACCACGACATCCTGTTCCTGCACGAGGACCCGGAGTGGTTCACCGAGTACCGCACCCGCTTCGGCGACCGGTACGACCCGGAGCACCGCGTCGACCCCCTGTTCGCCGCCCTCTACGCGGAAGCCGCCGCCCGGTGGCCGTGACCTGGCACGACCTGCCGCGGGCCGAGCTGGAGCGCGAGTACTCACCCAGCTCCCTGGTCCCCAGCCTGGACGCGGAACTGGAGCGCTACGCCCGGGAGAGTGCTCGCGCCCGAGCCCACCTGCCCTGGTGCGACCTGGGCGGGACCGACTTCTTCCCGGCCGGCCCCGGCTCACCGCTGCTGATCTTCATCCATGGCGGGTACTGGCAGCAGCTCGACCGGTCCGATGCGTCCTTCCCGGCCCTGGGCCTGGTGCCGCAGGGCATCTCCTACGCCGCCGTCGGCTACGGCCTGGCCCCCGCGCACCGGATGGACGAGATCGTCACGGCGGTGCGCCGCTCCGTCACCCGGCTGTGCGCGCAGGCCGCCTCCCTGGGCTGCCCACCCGGCGCCCTGGTCCTGGCGGGCGGCTCGGCCGGCGCGCACCTGGCCGCGATGTGCCTGCTCACCGAGCGCCTGCCACTGCGCGGCGCGGTGCTGCTCAGCGGCATCTACGACCTGGAACCCCTCCTGCACACCTACGTCAACGACGCGATCGGCATGGACCGGGAGGAAGCGCTGCGCAACAGCCCGATCAGGTACCTCCCGGCCCGCGTCCCACCCGTGGTGCTGGCCCGAGGCGAGCACGAGACGGCGGAGTTCGCCCGCCAGCACCACGACTTCCACCGGGCCCTGCGCGGCAACCGGGTGACCGGGCTACTCGTCCGCGGGCGCAACCACTTCGACCTCTGCTTCGACCTGGCCGACCCCACCACTGCCCTGGGCGCGTCGGTGACCGCACTCCTCGAGGTGACCCCGACATGAACGCAGACACCGGCCCTCTCCTGGACTTCGGCGGCAGGACGCCGTACCTCGACTACCAGAGCATCGACACCCTCCTGTCCCTCCAGCACCCCCGCTCCACCGAACCCGCCGAGCTGAGCTTCTACGTCGTGGGCCAGGTCAAGGAGTTGCTGTTCAAGCTGCTGTACGAGGAGTCCTGCCGAGCGCGGGCCTTGCTGGACCAGGACGAGCCGGGCCGCGCCACCCGGGTCCTGCACCGCGTCCGCAAGGTGGTGGACCTGCTGGTGTCCTGTTGGGACGTGCTGAGCACCCTGACCCCGCAGGAGTTCAACGCCTTCCGGGAACACCTGGGGCAGGCGTCCGGCGTCCAGTCCTACATGTACCGCATGGTGGAGTACGTGCTGGGCAACAAGAACCCGGCCCTGGCCCGCCCCCACGACCAACCGGCCGAGGTGGCCGAAGCCGTGCGATCCGCCCTGCGCTCCCCGAGCCTGTACGACGCCGCAGTGGCCCTCCTGGCCCGCCGAGGTGCGCCCGTCCCCACCGACATCCTGACCCGCGACCCGGCCGTCCCCCACGCTCCCAGCCCGGCCGTCGAACAGGCGTGGCGGGCCGTGTACGCCGACGCCCCGCCCGAGGCGGAGCTCCCGCGCCTGGGTGAGGCCCTGATGGACCTGGCCGAGGGCATGAGCCGCTGGCGCGCCCTGCACCTGCTGACGGTGGAGCGGATCATCGGCACCAAACCCGGCACCGGCGGCACCTGCGGCGCCTCCTGGCTGCGCCGGGTCAACGAACACCGGTTCTTCCCGGAGCTGTGGGCCGCCCGAACCCTCCTCTGAGCGGACCACGGCCGACGCACAGCTCCCGCCAAGGGGCAGCACGGCCGCTACGCCGACACGGTGCGCGAAACCCCGGCCGTGACCGGCGGCGAACTGCTGCCTGGCCGAAGCCGTCGCCGGCCACGGAGCCGACTACGCCCGAGCCCGCGCGATCAGCCAGGTCAAGCTCGTCTCGCTGGTGATGGCCACGGGTTCGCCCGACGAAGCGGCCGCGCTTGGTCACACGGACGTGAGCTGTGCACGCGGCGGCGACGGCAGCCGGTCTGGACGCGCGCGGCACGGAATCGCTCCGCGTTGGAGAGAACGCTCTCGGCGACAGCCCAGGCGCGAGTCCAGCTTCAGTGCCCAAGCTTGAAGTCCCGATCTTCGGCCCGGCGAAGTATTCGCTCTCGGGTGACTTCGATGCGCTGGTCGCGGTCGACGACGGTCGGCCGCTGGTTCTGGAGGTGCGGAAGACGTGAGCACTTGATCTCGGCCGGACGGGCCTGAACCGGCAACACTCGAGCGGCCGTTTCCACTCGAGTCCGCCGACCAGGCCCGTCACGACCGGGACCTCCGCACCCTTGCCGGCATTCAGCCAAACGCCTTGACTCGCAGGGAATTTGTGGCGAGAGCCGGCCACCGGTCGACGGCGGTCGCGAACGCCTCGGCCGCCGCCTCCTCGGCCCCGTCGAGGTCGCCGAGGCGCTTGGCCAGCGCGGCGATCACCCGCGCTCACTCCTCGAGGTGGGCGCGGGTGATCGCCGCGTCGACCCCGTTCATCCACTACCGAGATCGGGTTGTGGCCCTGATCCGTGCCCCACGAGTTGAAACCCCAGGAGCCGGCGAAGATGTCGTAGGTCCGCCGGCCGAACAGGAAGGCGTCGGCACGCCGGAAGACCCCGCCGACGAACGCCTCGGCCTCGTCGTCGAACAGCGGCAAGGCCCACCCGCCGAGCCCCTGTACCACCCCGTCGAGCGAGACGTGCGTGATGGTCGTCAGCTTCGTCGACTGTTCCTCTCGTAGGCGGCCCTCGTCCCTCCTACGAACGGCAGTGCCCCGATCCGACACCGTCCCCGGACCTCCGGTCGGCGGGCCTGACGGGGAGCGTCGACTTCAACCGGTTCAACACGGCTCCCTGGCGGCAGGGGTGTCGGTCGCCCTGGCGTCGGAGGAGCGTGGACGAACAGGCAGCGCGGAGGTCCGGAGGAGTGGGGAAGCATGTCCCTGTCAGGACTGGAGATTCCGTTCGAGGTCCGCATGTCCCCATTCGTGGAGCAGGCGCGCGAGCACGGTATCCGCTGGGCGCGGCGAGTGGGAATGGTGCAGGGCGCCGGAACGGATCGGCGGGTACGAGCTTCCGGAGGAGATCAAGTGCTGTCCTCATCCGCGGTTGATGAGGGAGATCATCGCTCGCACGACGTGGATCAGCAATGACCTGCACTCATTCGAGAAAGAGGCGAACGCCGGCAACCGGACGGACGACCTAGTTTCGTCGTCAGCCGCGCGCTGGACATCTACGGCGAGGCGGTCGAGCGGTACGTCGAAGGGCTCAAGGGGAGTCTGGCGGGTTACGACGCCTGGGGCAACATGTCCTTCCGCTACCAGCGGACCGATTTCACCCCCGGTGCCGTGCTCGCACACCTCGAAGACCTGACCGGTGCGACGGAACTGTCGTCGGAACACCGCTGACCCCGCTCGCCCCGTGTGCCGAGCGGTCAGTCGATGGTGAGGTAGGCGTCGTGGTCGACGTAGTGCTCGACGGCGCGCACGATCAGGTCGAGGTCCGGGTCGGCGGTCTGCCGGCGCAGGTTGCCCAGGACGCCCTGCACCTCGTCCTTGCCGAGCACCGTGTGCCAGCCCCGCTCCCCGGCCTCGGGCGGGACGTCCTCGTCCTCGCCCAGTTCCGTGGCGTCGACCACCAGGCAGGGGTCGGCCGGGGTCGTTGGCCCGTCGCCGAAGCAGACCAGGTCGTCGGGGCCGAGCCGGGGCAGGGCTTCGACCACCTCGCCCCAGGTGGTGAGCCACGGGCGCTCGTCGGTGCTCATCGGCGTCGTCCGCCTCCCCAGTTCTCCATGCCGCCCCGGCCGTTCGGGTGCAGCGACCCCTGCACCGGTCCGGCGGCGGTGTGGTGCTCGTACGGGATGAGCTGCAGCACGCCGGGCCGGGTGGGGTGGTGGTGCCATGTTAGCGGTGGGTCGCCGCCGTCGACGCCGGGTATCGGGCCGCGGCGCGGGAAGCCGCCGCGCGGGCCGGGTGCGACGCCGTCGACGATGCCGGGGTAGAGCTGCTCCATCGAGCGGGCGAAGGCGGGGTCGGACTGGAACGCCGCGTGCAGCTGCCGGTTGGCCTCGCTGAAGTGGTGGTTGGCGCTGCGGCCCGGAAAGTGGGACGAGTCGAGTTCGGCCTCGTAGGCGACGGAGTAGTGCGGGCTGTTCGACGGCCGGGGCGGCGGGGTGGTGCAGGTGGTGGTGAGGCCGAGCGGGTCGACGCGGTGCATCGGGTTGTCGACGTAGCCGTCGAGGTTGGGCCCGCCGGTGAGCCCGAGGGGGTCGACGCTGGCGTACCGGCCGGCCAACGGGTCGTAATAGCGCTGGAAGTTGTAGTGCAGCCCCGTTTCCGGGTCGTGGTACTGGCCGGGGAACCGCAGCGGGGTCGGTCCGTCGCCCGCGCCCCACAGACCGCGCGACGAGCGCCAAATGACGTCGCCGCGCGCGTCGAGGAGTTCGGCCGGAGCGCCGACGAGGTCGGTGATGATCGAGTGGAACTCCCGGTCGATCCAGTGCTGGTCGGCGTCCAGCGCCCGGCGGAGCTGGGTGGCGGGGCGGTGGCTCGCCGGTTCGTAGTCCCAGCTCGTCGCGACGCCCGGGGCGTCGACCTGCTCGGCCAGCGCGGTGCCGTCCCAGGTGAAGTCGGTGCGGGCGAACGCGGTCTCGCCGTCGGGCGCCAACCGCTCCTTCGCGATCCGCCGCCCCAGCGGGTCGTACCGGTAGCGCCACGTGGTGCCGTCCGGGGTGGTGACGCCGATCAGCCGGTCTTCGGCGTTCCACCGGTACCGCCACGTCAGGAACTTGCCCGAGAGGGTCTTGCGGCGGCGCAGCACCACCCGGCCCTGGGCGTCGCGCTGGTGGTGGACGTCGGCGACGCCGACCACCGCACCGGCCCGGTCATAGGTGTGGCGCTCGACCCGGTCGGTGCCGGTGACCGCGGTGATCCGCCCGGCCGCGTCCAGGTCGAAGCGCCGTCCACCGGTGCGGGGGTCCTCGATTGAGTGCAGGCGGCCGTCGCGCCGGTACCGGTAGTGGCGCGTGCCGGTGGAGCCGGGGGTCTGCGCGACGAGCCGGTGTGCGGCGTCCCAGGTCTGGGTGAGGACGGGTCGCGTGCCGAGCACGCGTTCGACCTCGTCGCCGACCGGGTCGTGCCGGAAGGCGAGCGTGTGCCCGGCGGTGCGCAGGGTGGTCGGCTGGTGCGCGCCGTTGTAGGTCCACGCGCTCTCGGCCCCGGTCGGGGTGCGTCGGTGGGTTCGTCGCCCGGCCAGGTCGTAGGCCGAGGACAGGGTGCGGCCGTTGACCGTTTCGGCGGTCACCCGGCCCATCGCGTCGTGCTCGAACCTCACGTCGGCGTGGGCGTTGACCGCGCGGGTCATCCGGCCGACCGCGTCGAACGTGAACGACGTCGTCTCGTCGGGCGTGCGCTGCTCGACGACGTTGCCGCGCGCGTCGCGGACGTAGTCGACGGTTTCCCCCGCGCCGTTGGTGCGCCGCACGAGCCGGCCCGCGGCATCGTAGTCGTAGCGCAGCTCGCGCCCGGTGAAGTCCTTCTCCCGCACCAGGTTCCCCGCCGGGTCGTAGTCGTAGCGCCACACCCGCCCCAGCGGGTTGGTGACCGCCACCAGGCGCAGACGCTGTGGCCGAGGCGCGTGCACTCGCACCGACAGCGGCTCGCCGTCCTGGGTGCGAAGGCCACGGCCGCGCACCTCGGCGGCGACCTCCTCGGCGGCCTGGCGGACGGCGCCGCGGAGGCCGTCGCTGCGGAGGGCTTCGGCGATGCCGTCGTGATCGAGTTCGATGCGGGTCACGGCGTTTCACCTCCGTGCGCTGCCTGAGTTTCAGCCCGGATGACGCGAGCACTGTGCAGACGGCGCCTCCGCGTCGCGTTGCCAACTGGCGTCGAGGAGTTCCCGGGTCGACGATCTCGGAGATGAACGCGGCGTCGTAGCCGCCTGAGCCGGGACGCAGGTGCTGGAGATCGGGGTGTAGGTCGGCCTGCTCCGTCGCCGCCTGGATCGCTGACGCGGAGACGCTGCTCAACGCCGCCCCATCGGTGCAAGGTTTGGTTACCACAGACCTGTTGGGCGTATACGCCTGGTCCAGGGCGGCTTCCGAGGCGAACAGGTGGCGTGGCACCGCGGCGTACGCCTCCACCACCGCGTGGCTATGCAACGCCTTGAGCGCCCGCAACTCGTCGATCGTTCCTCGGCACACGCGGTACGTGCCGGGCGAGTTCGGCGTTCTGCGGGTGCTCGGATTCCCACGCGCTGCCGCCGGCACCGAGCGCGGCGGGGACGGCGTCCAGAAGCGTGGTCAACGTCCGTTCGGGCGCGTACCTGACGAGTCGGCCCAGTGCGCGTGCAACCGCGCTGTCGGCCTTGCCGAACGTCTTCGCCAGGCCGACGGCCTCCGCAAGCACCTCGAACGACTCCATCGTCCGGTTCTCCACCGCGCCCGGCGGCCTGTGCTGCGGCCAGGTCCCGAACTTCCTGCTCGTCAAGCATCCGACCTTGCCCGCCTGACCAGCGTCGTGCCGGTGGTCGGACCTGACCGACGGCCAGCGTCCTGCGCCCGCTACACCCGCGCGGTCGTCAGCAGCCACAAAAGCTCGGTGTAGAGCCAGATGAGCGTCATCACCAGACCGAACGCCAGGTACCATGCCCACGACGCGGGCACGCCGTCCCTGATCATCCGGTCGGCCGCGTCGAAGCTGAGCAGGAAGCTGAACGCGGCGAGGCAGATCGACAGCAGGCAGAACAAGATTCCCATGAAACCGATGTGACGCACCCCGAGGTCCACGCCGACGACGAGCCCGAGCATGACGTCCACGAGCACTGTAAGCAGGAACCCGACCAGTACCACGATGAGCCACTTCACGCGCCGGGTCGTCAGCCGTACCAGCCTCAGCTTGTAGACGGCGAGCATGATGACGAACACCGAAGTGGTGGCGATCACCGCCTGCCCGGCCACGCCGGGCGCGACCGCCTCGGACACGCGCGTCATCGTGCCGAGCACGACACCCTGCGCCACGGCGTAGAGCACGGCGAGGACGGCGCTGTCCCTCGGTCGGAACGTGAGGTAGACGGCCAGCCCGAGGGCCAGCGGCAGCGCCACGGCGACCGGAACCCACGTGCGGACCTGGAGGGTCACGACCGCCGACGCCACCGTCGCGCCGAGCACGAAGGCGGTTTTGGTGACGACGTCGTCGGTGGTCAGGCCGCGGCCGCGGCCGATCTGCCGGTACGCCGGGTGCCGGGTCGGCGGTCGCTTCCGGGGCTTGGCGGAGGCGGTGGGGGCGGGGGTCAGCAGGCTGCGGATCGGGGGGTTGGTCGTGGTGCGCACGGTCGCCTCCGTCGTGGGGTGTCGGTGGGGTGCGGCTGTGCCCGGCCGCTCAGGTCACCTCCTCGACCCGGCGGTCGCCGGCGCTGTCGCGCAGCGCCCGGTTGACCTCGCCCACATCGCCGAAGCCGGTGTCGTGGGCGGGTGGCTCGGCGAACGGCAGCGCGGTCTCGAGGTGGTCACGCCACGGCGCGGGGACGCTGATCGGGCGGCGGATGCCGGTGAGCAGGACGGCCTGGATCGCCTCGGCGCCGTGCTGGTGCAGGGCCAGTCGCAGCCTGCCTCGCAAGCCGTGGTGCTGGGCGACCCTGGTGTTGAGCAGGCGCTCGCCGACCGACGAGCCGATCTGCGACAGGTCCGAGGTCCGCAGCTGGAGGATCTTGGCGCGGACGGGCTGGTGCGCGTCCCGAGGCAGGCCGCGGCAGCGCAGCACGACCTGCGGGCCGGTGTGCCCCTCCACCTCACACGTGACGTCGAAGGCGACGCGCCGCTTGAAGACGCCGAACGAGATCTCGTTCTCGATGCCGAAACCCTTGGCGGGCAGCGGGTCCCCGACCACCGGCGGCGGTTCGGAGTAGGCGCCCTGGAGCAGTTCGGCGAGCGAGGTGGCCCCGGTGAACAGGCGGTGCAGGCCGATCGCGACCGCGTTCTGCTCGTAGAGCTGCAACCACGCGGGCAGGCGGCTCACGCTCGCCAGGTCCGGCGCCAGCAGCGCGGCTTCCTCGGCGCGGGACAGTGCGTCGTCGCGCAGCTGCTCGGCGAGCAGACCGATGCGGCGGCGCAGCTCGATCAGGGCGAGGCTGTCGAACCGGGCCGAGTCGTGGACCTCGGTGCGCGGGCCGTCGACCTCGTCGAGGACGGCGGCGAGGACCTGCGCGGGTCTGGCGTCGGCGGGCCAGCCCCGGTAGCGGGCGTGCGCGGTGAGGCAGCGGACGGCGTGCGCGGTGAGCCAGCCGTGGCGCTCGACGAACCAGCCCCAGTCGCCGGAGGACAGGGCGTGCGCGGCGGCGAGCCGGGGCAGGCGCGGGATCAGCTCCATCAGCATGCGCTCCGCGTCCCTGATGGTGCGACGGTTGCTGCCGGAGTCGCGCAGCGCCCACTCCAGGCGCTCGGGGTCCAGCAGCGTCTCGTGCACGTCGGGCACCGGGCAGCGGAGCACTTCGGCGAGCGCCGCGATGGACCTGGTGGTGAGCAGCGCCCGCAGGTGCTGCTGGGTGAGGGCGGCGGGCAGTGGGGGCGGGGTGAACTCGGTGCGGATGCGGGCGGCCAGCTCCGCCCACTCCTCCGCGGCGCGCCCGGCGGAGGCGAGGTGGCGCAGCAGATCGGAGCGTGCCATGCCACCGACCGCCGCGCGGGCTCGCTCCGAGGACTTGACCAGCGCCATGACGTACAACTCGTGCTCCATCAGGCTCCCGTCCTGCCGCCGTACTTCGGCGGCTCCTCGCCGGTCAGCACCTCCAGCAGGCTGTCGGCCTCGTTGCGCACCCCGCCGACGTAGGGGCCGACCAGGATGTCCTCCACGGCCTTGCCGAGCTTGACCAGCGCGGTGTCGACCGCTTCCTCGTCCTCGGGCAGTTCTTCGCCTGCCTGTTCGAGCTGCCGGGCCAGGCGGGCGGCCTCCACGGCGCCGCGGAACAGCCACACGGCGCGCTCCCGGTCGGTGGTGCTCGCGCGCATCCTGGGGATGCCGTGGAACAGCCTGCGAATGCCGCGGTCGAGGTCCACGTCCGGCAGGGTCGCCAGCCACCCGGTGGTGTAAGTCGCGTCCAAGTGCATGGCTTCGTCCAGGGCCCGCAGGGCGGCGGCGGGCACGCCGGGCATCTGGCTGCCCAGCATGCCGGGGATGTCCGCCGTGACCAGGTCGGCGGCCGCGCACTCGACGACCGCCCGCAGCAGCCAGGCGCGAGCTTCCCAGTGGGGGTCGGCGCGGACCTCGTCCAGGCTCTGCCTAGCGGTGACGAACGCGGACGCGCGCATGGCCTTGCGGGCGCGGTCCATGCCCTCACCCAGCGACATGGCTTGCGTGGCGTGGCGCAACTCGTCCTCGATGGCCTCGGCTTCGGCCGCGCCGGGCTCCTCGGGTTGCAGCTCCTCGGTCATGCGCCGCGCGATGTGGCGTGGGTGGGCGCGCAGGGCGTCGAGGAACGCCGCGTTGAACGCCTTCTCGTCGGTGGCAAGGTCCTCGCCGAGTCGGGCCAGCTCCGCCCAGGCCCTCTCCGCGAGAGTTCGCGCCTCGGGCGTGTCGGCCTCGTCGTGCTCGGGCACCGCGTGGTCCGTGGTGTCGCGCACCACCAGCACGCGACGCTGCGCGTCCGCCAGCACCGCCGACAGGTGCTCGTCGACGACGGAGTAGGGCTGCACGAACAGCGCGGCCTCGTCGCCCTCGACCGAGGGCAGGTAGCGGGTGAGGAAGGCGGTGTGGCGGGTGAACACGTCGGCGGGGTCGATGCCCTGGGCCCGCAGCGCTCGGCGCCACTCGTAGCGCAGCATCGGCGCGACCTGGTCGCGCCACCGCAGGAACGCCGCCTCCGTGGCCGGACTCTCGTCGGGCACCACGTCGCGCACCACCGCGTCCAGGAAGCGGCTTGCGGCGAGCTGCCGGGCGGGCGCGTGGGGCTTGCCCGCCGCCGCGTCGAGGTTGGCGACCACCTCGTTGAGCCGCTTGCGCCAGATCTCGCGGCTCTTGACCAGCTGCGGGACGTTGGTGGCGTAGTACACCTCGACGTCGATCTCCTCCTGCTCGGCGAGCTTGATCACCGTGCCGGTCAGCTCGTCGAACTTCTCGACCAGCAGCACCGTGGGGTCCCATTTGAGCGCGCGCTCCTCCTTGGTCGCGCGCTCGTAGGACTTGAGGTCCGCGGTGAGCCACTTGATGTCGGCCTCGATGCGGTCGCGGCGGAGCTTGGCGTCCAGGGTCAGCCGCCGGGCCAGCACCCGCTGGTGCGCCTCCTCCAGGTCCCGGTACGCCTGGCTGCTGAGCAGGTCCGAGTGCAGCACGACGTGGGCGCTCGCGCCGGGTCCGCCGGACCTGGTGGTGCGCAGGTAGGGCAGCAGGGCCGCCACTCCCCCGGTCGCACCGTCGACGCGGGCGGGCCGCAGGAACGCCTTGAGCGGGTGATCGGCCGCCCGGTCGGCCAATTCGCGGACGGTCTGGCTGAACGCGGCGACGTCGGACCGGCGCACCTCGACCACCTCGACCAGGTTCGTCTCGCGCTCCAGCGCGCGCAGGCCGTTGACCAGTTCCCGCACCAGGCCGCGCGCGGTCGGCATGGCGCTGTCCAGCACCGCGGCGCGCCGGGCGTCGAACACCGACGGCAGCCTGACAGCGGAGTTCCGACCGGCCAGCCCAGCCGAGACGTGGGTCAACCCGACGCCGATGAAGTCCTCGACCTGGGGTCCGGAGGACGGGTCGACCAGGCCGTTGATGCGCAGGGAGGTCATCAGCGCCGACTGCACCACCTGCTGGCGGATCTCCGGCAGGCCCTCGCCGACGGCCAGCACCTCGACCGGGCCCTGGTCGTCGACCACGGCCCAGACCCGCACCAGGCTGCCCGGCAGCGCGGCGCGGACCTGTCGGGCCAGCGCCGCCCGTGGCCCCCAGGACAGCGCCTCGGGCATGAGCGGTCCGCACTCGTCGGGGTCCTCGGCGCGGCCCAGGAGCGCAGCGAGCGGCTCATCCGGGTCCGGCACCGGCACGTCCAGGCCGAGCGCCTTGGCGTGGAGCAGTAGCGCCAGGTCCTCGTCAGGGTCGTCGAACAGCGGCACGTCGGCCGCTCGCTGCCGCCAGTACTGCCACAGCCCCGAGACGACCGGCAGCTGCACCGCGGGCCGGGTGTCGCGGAACGCCTGCTTGACCCGCTCGACCTCCTCCGGCTCCCAGGCATACGGGACCTTGAGGAACAACTCTTCGAACACGCCTTCGGCCATTCCTGGACCTCTCCCTCAACAGGCGCAGCGGAAGCCGGTGTCCGCGCGGCAGGGCGCGTCCGGTGGGAGCGGGATCTCGTCGAGCAGGCGGCCGGCGGGAGCGTCGAACGCGCCGCCCCTCAGCACGGGGCGACCCGCTCCGTCGACGCAGATCTCCCACACGTTGCCCAGCAGATCGGTCACCCCGTACGGGTTCGCCTCGAAGTCGCCGACGTCCGACGGTTCGACGGACGTGCCGCGGAAGCCGACCCGGCCGGACCGGACGTCCTCGGCGGGCCAGTCGCCGTCGCGACCGGCGGCCGCCGCGCGCTCCCACTCGTCGACGCGCGGGAGCCGCAGCGGCAGGCCGAGCCGGCGCCCGGCCCACGCCGCGTACGCGGCGGCGGCGCCGGGGGTCACCGCGACGACCGGGCGGTGCCCGCGGCCGGGGGCGATGTCGAGGCCGTCCCAGCACCGCAGGTAGTCCCGTGCGGCGGGGTCGCACCGCACGGCGTCCGGGCGCCAGCGCTCGTTGCCGTCGTCGAGCAGGAACGCGCGGAACTGGCCGTTGGTGACCAGGTGGCGGCCCAGGTGGAACAGGGCCTTCCCCGTCGGCGGGACGGGCAGCAGATCCGGCAGGGATCCGGGGCGCACCGCGACGGGTGTTGGCAGGGTGGGCGCCTCGGTGCGGCTCTCGCGCGGCTCCCGGACGTGTTGGACGACGGGTCGTGCGGTGGGCGCGGGCGAGGACCGCGCGACGGGCACGCTGCCGCTGCCGCGCCACTGCTCGTCGGCGAACGGCACCCTGCGGTCCGTGGCGGCGAGGTCGCAGATGTACCGAGCGACATCGTGGGCGGTGATGAGGCCGTCGTTGTCGGTGTCCAGCGCGGCGTGCCGCAGCGCCGCCACGAAGGCCGCGGTGAACGGGCTCAGCTCGTCGGGACCGGGAGCATCGGGGACGAGGGGGTTACCGGAGCGCCGGGTCGCGGCCAGCACGTACTGACGGTCGCCGTGGGCGGCGGTGAAGCGGTCGGCGTAGCAGCAGTCCAGCACGATGACCTTGAGCAGCGCCGGCGAGTTGAACGCGATCTTGCGCAGCTGGTCGCCGGTGACCCTGGGTGTGCTCAAGGACTTGCCGCTGTCGGTGTCGCGTGCGCAGAGGTAGAAGTCACCGTGCACGTCGACTCGGCCGTGGCCGCTGTAGTAGAGGAGCAGGCAGTCGTCGGGCTCGGCATCGGTGAAGAACCGGTCGACGCCGTCGAGCACCGCTTGCGCGGTCGCGTCCTTGAGGGGCGGTTCGCAGCGGAACAGCCCCGTTCCGGGTGTCGACAGCGCCTCGCACACGGCGTCGACGTCGTTCAACGGGCCATTCAGGCGGCCGAGCCTGTGGGGGTCCTCCGGGAAGTGCGCGTTGCCGACCGCCAAGGCTTTGAAAGCGGTCGGTCGGAGATCACCGGGTCTCATCCCGACGCTCGACTTCCGCCCCGGCCCCCAGTTCGGAGCGGAGCAGCTCCAGGCTGGCCTCGACCCCGCGCCCGCCGGTGCCGTCGAGCGCTACCTTGTGCCCGTCGCGCTCGATCTGCAAGGAAACCTTGCGCCCAGCGTCGATCTTCGCCCACTCGCGGATCACCCAGGCCGCCGACCTGATGACCTGCGCGGAGGCCAGCACGATGGCGGAGACCTCCATCAACCCCTTGGTACCGGCCGGTTCGGGCGGCGGCTCCAGAAGGTCGGGCTC
Source organism: Saccharothrix australiensis (assembly GCF_003634935.1). Taxonomy (NCBI): domain Bacteria; kingdom Bacillati; phylum Actinomycetota; class Actinomycetes; order Pseudonocardiales; family Pseudonocardiaceae; genus Saccharothrix; species Saccharothrix australiensis. The sequence goes on along the minus strand of NZ_RBXO01000001.1, from coordinate 4,948,846 downwards.
AACGCGCAGCACCAGATCGCCGCCGTCACCCCCGCCCCCCGCTACGGCCCGCAACTGCTCGACAAGATCGTCCACCTGCCTCAACCACGCGGGGTGGTGGGAGGCGTACCTGCTGCTGGTCACGCGCAGCACCCCGACGACCGACTCTGCCAAGTCTCCCCCTTATTGCGGACGAGAACGCTTTCCCCGGTTCAGCATATCAACAGCGAATCAACACAAAAGGAAGTCGAGCGGAAACAGAAAATTCCGATAGACGGGGAATAGCGGTCGTTCGAGGCGCACCCGGACCGATCGAGACCACCACCGCGCCGCCGAACACTGCGGCAGCCAAGGACACACCGGTCGCCCGTGACGTGGCGAAGGCGGCGAACCGCCGGTTCGGGTGGACGCCGACACCAGGGGCGTCGCCGACCTCCGAGGGCAGTGCCTGAACGGCGTGGCGGGCGGCGTCGAGGTCCAGGCGCGTGCTCACGGCTGGGCTCCCGCGTACGCGGTCGAGCCGTCCCTGCACACGACCTCGACTCCCGGATGCGTCCGCAGCCAATCGGCCACCACCTCGGCGCCGCGTCCAGGCAGGACGTCGATCCGGGTGCCGGTGTCGGCGTCGATCACCACGGTGGCGTAGTCGTGACATCTGCGCAGGGCGAAATCGTCGATTCCCAGCACTCGTGGCGTCCCATGATCCGGTAACGGGATGCGTAGCAGGACCCGCACGGCGGCGTCCCGCCCGACCGCGATCCCGATCGCCGGCAGCAACCGGGTGGAGGCCCGGCCGGCGGGCACGGACGCGGAGCGCGACGGGCGTCGGGTCGATTTCGGCTGGTCGCTGCGTACGGTGGTGGAGATCCTGGGCAATCCGCGCTACACCGGTCGTCAGGTGTGGAATCGCACGAGCGCCGACCGTGCCACCCGCTCGCCGAGCGGGCGTCGGACGAGCGTGCGCAACGAGCAGCACGCCTGGGCGATCTCGACCAGCATCGCCCACACGCCGTTGGTATCCGACAGGACTTCGTCACCGCCCAGACCATCCAGGCCACTAGGAACAGCACCCGCCGGGCCGACACCGACGGCGGCGAGCGCATCTACCTGTTCGCGGGCCGACTCCAGTGCGGGTTGTGCGGGCGGAAGATGGACTCGCACCGTTCCCACGGTCGGGCCGCGTACCGTTGCCGTCACGGTAACACCAGCGCCCGTACCCGACCGGAAGGTGCGCCGGGCAACCTCTATCTGCGCGAGGACCACCTGCTCGGCCGCATCGCCGAACACCTCACCGCCGTGGGCATCGCCGACAACCCCGGCACGGAGCAGGCTGCACACCTGGTCGACGAACTCGACCTCGTCTTCCGCTGCGACGTCGCCGGGGTCGCTCTGCTCGACCGCGGGAACAGCGGGCAAGCGCGCACACCACGCAGGCACCTGGCACAGCAGCCCATCCATGACAGGCCCCGGACCGAAGATCGTGGAAAAGCAGGCGAACAACTCCTACTGACCATGAGTTACGCGACGGCCTCGGCGGCGGATCAGCCCGACGCGCCCGCAGACCAAGTCGAGGCACCGGCTCACACAATTCGCTCCCCGCACCAGCCTCTCTGGAGACCGATCCGCCCGGCAGCAGCACCCCAGCGTCGGCACCGGCAGACCGGGTTTCACGTCGCCCTCCGCACCACCCGGTCGCGGGACGCATCCCAGGCCGGAGGTGTTGCGTACCCGCCGCGGGGCGAGCACGGCGGTGACAGCAGTCGACAGGTTGTGGGACGAGCTGGACGCCGCCCGCTGCTCCTACCGTCCCACCGGCGAACACCCCACGGGCAGCGATCACCAGCTAGGCTCGCACTGATGTCGGAAAACACAACGCCCCACGAGCACCCCAGGTGACCTGGAAATATCTCGCGGGGCGAATTATGTGTCCGAGAGGTTCGCTCGTCCACTTGAAATTGGGAGATATCCCACCACCTTCGACAGGTGGTGGTCCATGAGCACACCCTACCAGCTACAACGACTCTACCACACGCGTGGAAATTTCCCACTCCAGCTTTCGCTCAGCGAAACAGGCGGTCGCCTCGGTGATCACTCTCTGGTGACATCTCGGTGAGCCTGCGGCATTTATCTGGGTGCACGAAAACGATGCGAGGCCCGGTCGACCATGATGATGGATGCACTGGGTTTTTCAGAACGGCTGAACCAGCAATCGCCATCTGGTCCAGAGTTCGCGCCTCCAGCGCGGCCATAGATGAACGCGATTTTCCATCTCCTCCACGTACGCTTCGGTCTGCTCGAACATCTCCTTCGCGTCGACGATGAGGTGTTGGAGCGCCTTGCTGCCGGTCATTTCCAGTGCTGAGACGTCGTCTGTGCTGTGCAGCAGCGTCGTCACGCACAGTTCGAGGGACGCCAATGCCCAGGTCGCCGGCTCAGCCAGGTCGAACAGCATCGGCCCGGTCTGCTTGTAGAGGATGTCTCCGCGTTCGAAGACGTTGAGCTGTGCGCCTCTTGCGTCGGCGTGTATCTCGTGGCTGGCCCAGCTGTAGTGCCCGCGCAGGTGGGCGACCTTGACGAGCTTCTCCAGTTGGGCGAAGTTCGGGCGCCGTAGTCCGCCCACGCCGGAAGCCCAGCCGTAGGACTCCTTGTAGTCGGTGCCGAACCTGGTGAGAAGTTCCTGTCGAGCCTGCTCCAGCTCGGTGATCTCCTCGTCGGCCAGTGGCTCGCTGCCCAGCTCGTCGCAGTGCTCCTGGTAGGTCTTGGCGTCCTTGGCATTGAGGACCAGGTCGTGGAGGTAGAAGCGCTCGGCCAGGTCCGCGTGCTCTGCGGTCTCGCCGAACTCCGCCAACACGAGCATGATCACGGCAATCTCGTGGAGGGTGCGACAACGAGCCAGGGCCGCCATCGGGAAGCCGCCCGCGAGGTCGTGATGGACTTCGAGCGCCGTGCGACAGGCACGCGCGTAGAGACCGGTCAACACTTCGAAGTGGTAGTCCTGACGTTCCTCCGCCTGGGCGGCCAAGCGGCTGTCGAAGCGCTCACCCGCGTCGTGGGCGCCGACCCAGGTGGCCAGGTAGAGGTCGAGCGGGCGACCCCAGTACACCTTGAGGGCTCGCCGAAACAGCTTGCCGCCGCGATGGCGGCGACGCAGCATCTTGGGCGCGGTTCGTCGCAGTTGGGCTGCCACTGCGGGCGCTTGGGCGTCGGTTGCCTGTACCCAGGCGTCGGCGGCGACCTTGTGTGCCTCGTCCTCGCCCATCCCCGCGGCCGTGAGCTTGTCGATCCCCTCGGCCATCATCGCGAGCATGTCCTGATCGAAGTCATGGTGACCGTGACCTCGACGCTTGGGGAGCTTCATGGGTGCATGCTACGAGCGCATCGAGATGGAGCGAGGTAGTCGGCCTGACTCTGGTGATCGAGTTCGCCACCAGTAACGCTCACGGTGGTGGAGCGCCTACAGACCAGCACACGCCCGTCCACGATCGGGTAGCGCGTTCATAACGTAGCGTAACAACGCCGCTCTGCGATCGAGCTACGTCGCCTGGTTCAGTAACGATGCGGGTTGTCAGCGATACTGGCTCTGCAGGTCGATTCGGTAGGAGTGTCGGGTGTCGTTGCTCGGAGCTGTACTCGTCAAGCTTGCCGAGACAGTAGTAAAGTATGCGGTCGAAGCCAGCACCGGGAACAAGATGGCTGGCGAGTTGAGCGCCGGGGCCGCAGCCGTTCTGGGCGGACGTGCAGCCGGACTGTCGGATGAACGGACAACGCGGCGGACGAAAGAGCGAGTCGCCCGACGTCTGGCGGACGAGTTGGTCGACAGGTACGGGCACGAGTACCGGGAGTTGCCGGAGAGTGATCGGTCAGCAGCGGTACAGGCTGTGATCGATACGTTCGAGCTCGTCGGCGGCGGGCCTGGTGTTGTCGCGGGTAATGACGGCGATCCTCAGCGGTTGACGGACATGCTGCGCCACGAGGCCGGTGACCTTCTACGGCAAGCGGCGCTCGGCCGCGATGGTGAAGAGTTCTACGGCCAGCTGTTGCGTGACACTTGCATCCAGTTCGTAGCGGTGGTCACCCACCGCTCCGAGTTCCTGGCGGCGGCTGATACCGAAATGCTGTCGAGGCTGACGACACTGAGCAGTGACCTGTCCCGAGGGCTTGCCCGGCTCGACGCTCGCCTGGATCCGTTGCTCCCTGCGCGGCCGGATGGGGCCGAAGCTGTCGCGTCGCGTGACGTCGAGGATGGTCGCGGGCCGGAGATAACGGTGCAGAACACACTCGGCGGTGTGGTTGCGGGGCCGGTGGTGCAGTCCGGTCCGATTACCGGCAACGTGACGATCAACTACTGGGGAGATCGTTCCTCGTCGTCGAACGTGGAGGCGTCGGCTGTCGGCAGGGTATCATGGCAGGAGATTCACTTCCGGGGGCGCAGGAAACTCTTGTCGGCGTTGACGGGTACTCGCCTGGGCCCGAGTGATGCTGAGGCATGTCCGTAGTTCCATGAAGTCGCGGAGATCGAGACCGCGCTCCTCACGGCCTGTTCGGCGATCCTGACCGGGGACAGTGGTTGTGGCAAGTCCGTGACCGCCTATCAGGTCATGGCGAACCGGCTTCGCGAGGGCTGGAAGCCTGTGCGGCTGCGGGATTCGGCACGGAATCTCGACGGTGATCGCGTCGTGGACGAACTGCTCGCCGTGGAGGGTCCGGTGATCGCGTTGATCGACGACGCGCAGTCGGTGCCCGGTGACACCTTGCGGGAGGTGCTGGAGGCCGCTGGATCGGAGCGGTGGGTACTGGTGGTAAGCACGGAGACAGTGCAGGGACCCGCGCCCGTGGTGCGAATGGCACAGGAGCGGGCGGTGGCCACGCTCTATGCGGCCCTGTCGAAGGACCTGGAGGCATTGACCCGTGAGGTGAGCCTGCTTGATCCGACCGTGGGAGACGGCGTCCACCAGCGGTCGATCGAACACCGCCTGCGTATGGCGGCCCAACAGCCCACGCCGTGGCAGTTCTGCTTCGTGCTGTCGGGCGGCTGGCACCGAGTCGCCGGAGCATTGGCCAGACTGAGAGAACGAGACGAGGCGCATCTGGCGTTGGCCGCGATCGCGGTCGGACAGATCGCGACCGCGGACGCGGGCAGCCCGATCGACCGACTCGACGCGATGGCATTGCATGCAACGCCACCAGCGCCTCAGCGGTGCTGATCAATGGGTACGTGCCGGTCTCGTAATGACTAAGCCAGGTGATCATGGCCAACGCCGGTCCGGTGCCGTCGTGTAGTACGAACGGCTCCTCGACCGGGTGGAGAGCGAGCACCAGCCTCAACCAGAGAGTCGGTACGAGCAGCGGGCGGTGTAGACCGAGGCCGAACGGCGCGTCTGCCATGAGGTCACTGCGGTGGTCGATGCCGGCCAAAGACGGATCTGGCTGGACCACGACCTGCCCGGTGAGCGGCTGGAACCAGTTCACTGCGGCATCGTCGGCGAAAAGACGGCCCTGGGAATCAGGCTGCCGAAACCCCATCGCGCGATCGAAGCCCGACCGGCGCAGGAGATCGTCCTTCTCCGACCAGTCGGACGGCACGACATGCTCTTCGGTCGAAGCGATGATTCGCCAGCCGCGGAAGCGGCCCGTTCGCAGTATGTCGCATGACTCGGCAGGTGCCAGGGAGGACGCCGTGACGACCGTGTCAGCGGACTGCGGCCAGCGTCCTCGATTCGCCACCTCGTGTGCTCCGCTCCAAACCGGATCCCCAGCGGTCGGTGGCATGATGATGTCCAGGCGAGGCTGGCGTGTGCGTTCGATCGCGAGAGGCAGTGCAGGGTCATTGACGAGAACCCGCGCCAGGGAGTACTCCCACGCAGCTGGATCGGCGGGCGGTTCTCCGGCAGCCAGAAGCGCGGCGCGTCCGCCGGAGGCAGCTCGTTGCAGGGCGTCCTCCACCAGTGCCGGACGGCCCGTGAACGCGTCGGCCCAGCGCTTGTGTCTGACGTCGGCCAGCTCGTTTGCCTCCTTGTCGATCGCCTTCATGTGCTCGTGGTCCGCCATGGCGGCGTCGACGCGGACAATGACCGCGCGGATGATGTGCGGCAACAACTCCTCCGCTGCCGTCAGGCGGTGAGCCGCCGCCACGAACGTGACCCGCGCTGCGGTGCGTTCGAATAGTGGATCGTCATCAGGTAGCAACAACCTTCCGCTGGGGAGCAGGGCCGAGTCGGGAGGTGTCAGAGGCGGCGGAGAGGCGTGATCACCGAGGATGTGGGCTGCGAAAGCCCGTACAGTCAGGTAAGGGCTGTTGCTGTGCCGCTGAAGGATGTTCTGGCATCGGTCGGCGACCACAGGATGGACACTGTCGACGTCCACGACCACGCTGAGCAGCCATGAGAGCAATGCTGGCTCGTGGAGGGCGGGCAAGGTCCCGGCCAACGCGTCGGCCGCGGTCTCAGTGCGATGCAGGAGGAGAAGCTGGAAAGCCAGAAGCGCACGCCTGCGGTTCTCCTGGCCGGGATGGGCCATCGCACCGATGACACCCTCACCGAAGACCACGTTGATGTCGCCGGTGAGACGGTCGCTGACGTGCTGCGGAGGCGCGGTGTAGGAGGTGTCGGATTTTCCTCGTCTGTCATTTTCGGCGTTCGGTGCGCGATCACTGCATGTGCGGCGTCCCAGGCGGCGAAGGCGAGGTCGAGTGGCCTCTGACGAGGACACAACCCGCCCGCGATGCTGCCGTGTATCAACGCTTGGCTGACGCCGATGGAACCGCCGCCGCTTCCCGCGACGACCCGGGCGACCTCGGATACGACGGTAGTCCACGCTGTGTCCGCGTCAAGGAGCGTGGCATGTCGGAGCGAGTCCAGTTCAGTCTGGCCGCCGAAGTTCATCCAGCCGTCGTGTGCGCGGGTGCGGGTCCACACCAGGGTGAACGCGACAGCCGCGAGTCGGAGGTGGCCGTGACGCTCAAGCCCTTCACCGAGAGACACGAGAAGGCTGGTCTGATCGAGCGGTTTGAGGACACCGGCCAAGCTGTGCAACGCCGCTTCCGCATGCTGTTCGTCCCCGGCTTCTGCAAGTTCGACCAGTCGGTAGCCGATGATGTTGGCGAACCGTTCAGGTGCCCAGTCCAGGGCGTCCGACTCGTATGGACGGCGGCGCCAAGCGCGGATGGCGCGGGCGAGACCGTTCGCGCCACCAGGGAATCCGTCGACCGCGGTCTGATGCGCAGCCGCACGTGTCGTGTTTCGCGTCTTGAGGGACCGAAGTTCATCCTGCTGTCCATCTTGCTCGTCGACCAGGGGCTTGGCGTCGATCAGCGGAGCGTTCACGCGGGCAGCGACGGTGTTGATGACCTCGACTCGTGCGGTGTCCTCAGCGATCAGTTCATCCCCGTTGCTGTACGGATGGCGAAGTGGACGTTCATCTGCGCGAGCAAGGAGAAGGGTGAGTAGTTGCCCGGGAAGATCCACGCCTGTGCCATCGGCGATGTCAACGAGCCGTTCCACCATGGCTCGATCTGCGTCGTCGAACGGCATGGGCAAGGCGAGCCGAAATGCCCCGGCGACAACAGGATCGGCGTGTTGGTGCCAGGTTCGCCACAGGTCTTCGAGCGCGTCGTTATAGAGGTCGCTCAGGTGGCCGCAGCGTTGGAGCAGCGCGGGTACGGCCAACCCGGTGAGCGCGGCGGGGTCGGCCTCGGCGAGAAGGGTCCACCATTGCGGCCAGGAGCTGCGAGTGTCCTTCCCGTCTGTATGACGCACGACCTGTTGGCAGGTCGACTGCACTTGCGCGAGCCGAAGCCGGGCGCGGGCGGGGTCGGCGGCGATGAGTTGTGGCAGCGGGTCGAGGACCTCGTAGATGGTGAGGTCTCTTCGGAAGCCGTAGGCGGTCATGAGGCGGCATGCCTGGTTCCAGTGGATCTCGGCTTCGTCGGTGTCACCGCACACGATCGCGAATCTCGCGGCCATGAGTCGGTACTCGGCCAAGATCGAGTAGTACCGGTTCCCTCCGCCTTCGGCGAGCGCGTGGTCGATCAGCTCGCGAGTGGCTTGCCGTCGAGCTGGGATCGTCGTCGACTCGATCGCCAGCGCCAGCAGGAAGTCAGGGGTAACGGGGCCGGCGTCCTGGCCGCGGAGGGAGACACCGACACCTTCGGTGACCTCTCGAAGGATGGTCAGGGCCGCCGGCCAGGTGTCGTCGTCGAGCAGGGAGACAGCCCGACGGAGAGTATCCGTGATCTGGTCCTGGATCGGGTAGAGATCACAGGCCCGTGGTTTGCCGGTGAACGGGTCGAGATCGCCGGTGAGGTGGCGAAGGGCGCCCAGTGCGCGCTGCGGACGGTCGGTCTCGGCAGCTTCCGCCTGTACCAGCGCTACAACGAACCTCAGCCAACAGCGGTACCAACCCTCGCCGTCGAGCATGCCTTCCACCGTCGGAAGGAGGTCCGGGATGCGGTGAGCGGCGATCGCGCATCGGTCGAGCCAGATCAACACCGTCTCTTCCTCATGGATGGCGCTTCGGCTGGTCACCTCACGGGTGCTCTCCACGAGCTGCGCTCGTGCGTCCCTGTCTGCAATGTTCCCTACATCGTCCGGGGCGGCGCCGAGCCCGATCAGGCGGTGGGCACTACCTGGCGCGTAGTCCTGTGTCGCAAGCGGGACCAGTCGGGCGAGAAGTGTGTGGGTGTTGGGGTCTGCCAATCGATGTGCGACTTCTGCCAGGGCCAGTGCTGCTACCGCAGGACTGTTGAGGTGGTCGACGAGTTCTGCGGTGAGCTGCACCCCGATCACGTCTGCCACGACGGGAATGAGGGCGTCGTAAGACAATCCGGTGTCGTCCAGGAAGCGGGCGATGCGGTCGTGCCACGGCCGCTTCGACTCATCACCGATCTTGGCTTGCCGCATCTGACCTCGTACCCAGGCCAGCGCGACCACATGGTCGGAGTCGCCCATGTAATGCGTGTCGTCGCTGGCATCCCACTTCGCGAAGGCGGGGATGTAGTCCTTCCAGGGAGCCACGGCGCCTGCGGCGTCGATGGCAGCGCACAGTCGCAGCCCGTCGCGTGGCGGCACGGCGATCTTGCCTTCGAACATGAGTCTGCCGGCGAACTCCTCGCTTCCCAGCAACGTCAGGGGGACGTCGATGTAGTCCGCCACGAAGGAGCCCAAGCGCTCGTACTCGAACGACTGTGCCGCACGCGCCAGTTCGACACATCGGACCAGCATCGGCAGGTTCTGCCGGCGCCCGGCACAGCTCGTCGCGACCACCAGGTTGGCCGCGATCGCCGACGCGGGATGGCCGTGAGCCACGGCGTTGGTCGCGAAGTCGACGTCGACCAGGTCGAGCACCTCGTCATCGCGTCCAGCAGCGGCCAGTGTCGGCAGTAGGAAGCGGAACGCGCGCTCGTCGCGGTAGAACCCTCGTGCTTCGAGCCAGTCGACGACGAAGCGGAGGTTGGCAGTCAGGGCACGCGGGTGGGTTTCCATGCGTCGGCGCAGGAAACGCGCGAAGGATTCGTGATAGACCCGCAGTCCGCCCTGTGTGGCACGCTCGACCAGAACCGGTGCCAGGATCACCAGCGCGTCGTCCAGCCAGTGGGCGAGGTCCGGCCTCATCTCGGCCAACTCGGTTCTGTCCATCGGAAAATCCAGGAGTCCCAGCACGTCCGCGATCGTCGAAGCCGGCCCGAGTGCGACGGTCAGGTGGTCGTAGTAGTTCTCCAACGTGCCGTCGAAAGGCGGGAGGGCGTGGAGAACGGCCTCGGGATCCGCTGCCGAGTGTGGTCGGACCAGGACTTCACGGCAGAGGTAGGTGGCGTACAGGGCGTTGCCGCGGGACCGTTCCTCAAGCAGGGCAAGAAAGCCGTCGGCCTGCTGCTCGTCCACGGGCGCGCCCGTGCCGTCCGGGCGACGACACCGAGCTTCGCCGCCAGCGCGGCTAGTTCGGCTTCCGTCAAGCTGGGAATCTCCCCCGTAAGAGCACCTGCATCCCGTAGCGGCGCGAGGTGATCGCCGGGTTGGCTGAGCACGATCAGGGTGCTGCCTGCCGGGAGGTCCAAGGCAGCCAGAGCAGAGGCGAGAGCGGCAGAAGGATCGGAGCCCGGCTGGGAAGGCAGGATCCGTGCGACATGATCAAGGCCGTCGACGACCAGGGCGACCCGACGGTCGCTTCGAGCCGTGACAGCTCGTGTGGCCGCGTTGGCCAAGGCCACGTCATCCGCGGCATATCGTGGCCTTTGGGCTTCGACCAAACTCGGGTCGGCTTCTGCCAGCCGTCCCAGCAGGCTTCCGAGTACGGCCTCGGCCTGGACACGCTCGTCGCGCTCGTCGAGTGTGTCGTTGAGGTAGCAGTAGTGCTCGGCAACCAGCCAGCCGGCCGAGACCAGGTCACGGACGAGCCGGTCGCATGCCCAGGATTTGCCCTGGCCGGGAGGCCCGGTGAGTACCAATGGAGCGCCCTGCGACGCCGCCTGTGTCGCCAGTGTGTGGAGGTCCGCCACAGTCGTCCGGCGGTCGACCTCGATCGAGGGATCAACCGGGTGGACTCGGGATACGGCCCCGAAATCCCGCCTCAGCTGCGCACGTTGCATCATGGTCTCGGCCGTCGGGATGCTCAGTCCCTGGCGCGCTTGCCGCGCGAAGGTCGTGAACGCTTCTGCCACATCCTCGGCGGACCTGCCGGTGTTGGGGTATGACTCCGCGCCGACCTCGGCGCGGACTCTGGTCAGGAGGATCCGCTCCGCCGGCCCAGGCACGCTCATGTCCCCGCTCGACATGGGTGCCTCGACTTCGATGACCAGCCGGGCGCACAGCCACGCCAGGTCATTCCTGTCGACGGACTTCGGTCCCGAGCGAAGGAAATCGAATCGAGAACGTTCAGTTTTCTTTGCGGGTCTGGACTCGTGCGGTTCGAGCGGCCAGAGCCGGGTCGACGTCGAACCGCAGCCGCCGCGTCTGCATGCGAAGATGAATGGACCAGGGTCGGGGACGGCGGGCACCAGGACAGCGGCGAGGGCCTCGTCGACGGGTTGGGTGTCCCGAAGAACGACGCGGAAAGCGAGGTCGGACGCAGCGCTGCCTGGACCGTCCCGATCAGCCGCAGCGGCCGCCACCAGACGATCGAGTCGGAGATCGCGTCCGTCGGTGGTGAAGGTGTCCACCGTCAACGGTCTGTCGTCGTTGTCGGTGTGCTTGAACTGCGTGCGTTCACGCCGACCGTCGACCGTGATCACCGTGAGATCGTCGAATCGGTCGTCGTCCACATGCTTGACGTCGACGTGTGCAGCGGAAAGCGTTCCCAGGACAAGATCAACCAAGCGGCCCGCGGTCAATAGATCCTGGTACTCGTACCCGCGATGGGCTGCCTGGAGGTTGGGCATCCGATCAGGTTAAGCGATCGTTGAACCTGTCGTGACTGCGGTAGCAGACTGACGCAAAGCGACTGACCCAACCGCTCATCCCGCTGACGGTTACCTCTGTCGGGTGGGGCCTCGTTGCTCTGTCCGGGTGACGTCGGGTCATGTTTGGCAGAATCGGCCGATGGCCGGTTCCGCAGACTTGATGACCTTGCGCGAAGCTCTTGACTTCCTGCCGCGACACTTGAGCGAGTCGGCCACGCATGCCGAGTTGGCCGCCGACTGCGAAGCCCTCGGTATGCCGACGCCCCCGTCGGAGCAGGAGGGGACGAAGTTCCGGCGGGCGTCGGCCAGCTTCGCGGCCCTGCCGGACTCGGCTCTGGTGGAGGTCGCACAGAAGGTGCTGGCCACCGGCTCGCTGCCCGCCGAGCAGCGCACCAGCGTCGAGGACGCACTATGGGCGTTGAGCGCATATGTGCCCATTCCGGCGCGGGTACGGCGCGAGTTGGCCCGTGCCCTCCATCTTCCCGACATCGTCCACCACCCCGACCGGTTCACCCAGGTTCTGGACGACCTGTGGATCCTGGACGACAACCCGCTCGACGTGGTCTTCGGCGACGGCGGGCGCAACCTGCGTACGCTCATCGACCGGCACGTCTACCGCAATCCGGGGGACTGGTCGACCGAGGAGTTGTTCGAGCGGCTCGGTGCCTTCAAGGCTCCCGATGCCCGGTTCGGGGTCTTCCTGGAGCGGTTGGCATCGGGTGACCTCAGCTGCGACGAGCGGGCGCAACGGGCCTTCGTCGAGGCAGTCAACCCACACCTGCGGACGGTCGGGGTCGAATTGCGGGAGACCGGGGAGCGTGACGGCGACCCGGTGTTCGGCGTGGTCTCCGTCGGCTCGCACCGCGGCCGCCCGAAGAACCTGATCTTCGCCTCCATCGGGAAGAAGCCCGACCTGCGGTTCCGCGACGCGGTCGACAACGACGTCGAGATTGTCGGAAACGCCGATGACGTTCTGGTCTACGACCGCACCATCACCGGTGATGGGCTGCGGTGGCGGGACCTTCAGGCGTGGTGGAGGGAGACGCGCGGCCTGGACAGCGACGAGGACGCCAAGCGGGCTCTACAGCAGGCTCATGGCCTGCCTGCCGGACAGCTCACCTCCGCAGCGACGTCTGTTCGAGCAGTACCACCGTGTCCACGCCGCCCGGGTGCAGGAACTTCCGGCCTTGCTGCCGGAGGTCTGGCTGCACTGGGATTCCCAGACCGCGAAGGCGCGGGGCAAGGATGCCCTGTTGAGGTTCCGCATGGACTTCCTGCTCCTGCTGCCCCACGGGCGGCGGGTGGTGCTGGAGGTCGACGGGAAGCATCACTACGCAACAGGCGACCGAGCGGATCCGAACATCTACGCCAGGACCATGCGAGCCGACCGCGAGCTCAAGCTCAGCGGCTACGAGGTCTTCCGGTTCGGCGCCGCCGAACTCGCCGACGACGAGCAGGCAGGCACCGTCGTCGAGGAGTTCTTCCGCGATCTGTACCGCACGACCGGCCTGTCGACCGCCTAACCACGTCGACGGCAGAGGAACGCACCGGTCGGCATGCGGCCTCGGTCGACCGGTATGGGGCGGCCGCGTAGAGCTGACGGTGAGCGCTGCGGACTGGCGTCGTCATCGGGTGGCACGTGGTCTATGGTGTGCGCACGGATCGGCTCTGTGGTGGCGCCTCGGGGTTACCGGACACTCATACTTCTCCGTCGGCTTCGTGCTGCCCTCACATCGGGCGTCGTGGTCGGCGGTCGACTTGCGAGGATGATCCGTTGACCAGCTACAGCGTTCTGCCCTCCGGTTCCAAGGCGTCCGTGATCGCGACGTGGACCAGCGAGTTCTCCGATCACAGTGCCAAGGTCACCACTCTGGCCGATGCCGAGCCCGCCGCCGAGCTGGCCTACCTACTGACCCGGTTGTCCGAGCACGCCTGGTCGGCGGCGGCATGGTCGGGTATCAGCCCGGTCATCGAGGCCGGTATCGCGCGGCTGGTCGAGCGACTGCGCTCGACCGAGCCGCGCATCGCCCCGGTGGACCTGGTGAAGACCGATCACCGGCATACCGAGGGATACCTCCACAGCGATGTCACTCGGCTGCTGACGTCGCAGCTGCCCGACCTGTTGGGGGACTTGACCGGTGCCCAACGGCACTCCATCGCCGACGAGCTGGTCCTGGACGCGGACGCGCGAGCGGAGGCACTTCGACTGCTGGTGACCGGATGGGATCCGGAGTCGACAACCTCGCGCATCTGGCAGATGTGCGAGGTGACCCGGTCGATGAGCTTCGGCGAGTCCGGTCCGCTGCCCGAGGGCGGCGCGGGGTGGATCAACCGGGTGTGGGAGACGCAGGGCTCGCCGGCCGGGCGGTGGGGCGCGCGTGACCGGCTGATGCGCCTGGAGCAGCTAGTCGAGGCGTGCAAAGCCCACGGCGGCAGGGCCGAGGTCGAGGAGAACCCCACCCACGCGCACCTGGTGGTGCCGCGCACCCCGGATAGCCCGCTCGACGACGTGGACATCTTCGACGTCCGAGTGCACGACCGGAGGTGGGACACGGAGGACGCCGACCCGTTCGCGCCCCTGGTCATCACCCGACGCCTGCCGGGTGGGAGCGAGGTGCTGGGCGAGGTGGAGCCCGACGATGACGACGCGTTCGCCAAGCTGCTCGGCGAGTGGACCCGGCTGCTGCCCAGCCCCGTGGTCATCGACCGATCCCGCGAGTGACCCGACCCGGCATCCCATGACGCCGCAGTTCGCTAGGGCCTGTCCTCAAAGCCAGATGAGCAGAGTGGCCAGGTCGAGCATGCCTCGGTAGGAGATGGCGGTCTTGTCGAACCGGGTGGCGATGGCGCGGAACTGCTTGAGTCGGTTGAAGCAGCGTTCGACCACGTTGCGGCGCTTGTAGGCGGTGCGGTCGAAGACCGGTGGGCGTCCGCCGGCCCGGCCTTTGCGTCCGCGGTTGGCCTGTTGGTCGCGGCGTTCCGGGATCGTGGCCCGGATGCCGCGTCCGCGCAGGTGGTCACGGATGGCCTTGGTCGAGTAGCCCTTGTCCGCGATCACCCGGCTCGGCCGGGTCGCCGGGCGGCCCGGGCCCGGCCGCCGGAACTCGATTCCGGCCATGACGGTGGTGAACCGGGTGCAGTCGTTGACGTTGCCGCCGGTCAGCACGATCGACAGGGGCCGGCCGTGGCCGTCGCACGCGAGGTGGATCCTGGTGGTGGGTCCGCCCCGGGAGCGGCCGATGGCATGATCACCTGGCTCGCTGTGCCCGCCGCACGACCCGACCGCCCCCCGTGTGGACGACGGTCGCGCTCGTGCGGCGGGCGCCGGCGGCGTGCTGGTGGGCACGCACGATGCTGGAGTCCACCGACACCTCGCGGTCCAGCTCGTCGATCGCCTCGGCGATGACGCGGACCCTCGTCACGAGTGAGGCGAGGGTGCCGTCGCGCGACCAGCGCCAGAACCGGGTGTAGACCGTCTTCCACGGCCCGTACCGTTCCGGCAGGTCACGCCAGGCGACACCGGTCCTGGCCTTGAACAGCATCCCGTTGATCACCCGCCGGTCGTCCACCCGAGGACGACCCTTCACACCCGAAGCCGGCAACAACGGCTCGATCGCCTGCCACTGCTCATCGGTCAACTCGTGCCTACGCACCACAACCCAAGATCAAAGCAGATCAGCACCACCCGCTTTGAGGACAGGCCCTAGGCCGTGTCATCCGGAGGCGACGCCGTTGCTCTTCGAACCGCAGAGGAGCGACGGTGGCCCGGCTGTCACGGACGAAGTCCACGTCGCCCGGACCGGCTGGATTCGCTCGTCCGCCGGGCGAGGCGGTGTGCTGCCATGTGGGTGTAGGCAGTGCGCTGTTCGGGTGTCAACGCTGTGAGTTTGCGTCAGCCCACCGGTACGGAGTCGTCGCGGAGGGCATCCACTGCCCGTCGGCGAAGGTGACAGATGACGACATCCACGACTGATCAGGATCTACTGGACGGCTGGTTGCAGGGCAAGCAGCGCAAGGGTGAGCGGAGGCGTTCGCTGGACTCGTACGTGCACCTGGGGTTGCGGTTCGCGTTCTATGGGCGGATGTCGACCTCGGAGTACCAGGACCGGTACTCCTCGCGGTTGTGGCAGCGGGAGGTGTGTGGGCGCTTGGTCGCCGGGCACGGGGCGATCGTGTCGGAGTTCTTCGACGAGGGTGCCTCGCGGCGGCGTCGGTGGTCCAACCGGCCGGAGGCGGCGCGGCTGTTGGAGGCGTTGGCCGATCCGGACTGCGGGTTCGACGCGATCGTGGTGGGCGAGTACGAGCGGGCGTTCTGCGGTCGTCAGTTCGACGAGTTGGTGCCGCTGCTGCGCGCTGGCGGGGTGCAGGTGTGGTTGCCAGAGGTCGGCGGCCGGGTGGACCTGGATGACGGCGAGCACCGCAGGTTGATGACGTTTCTGGGTGCGCAGTCGGAGCGGGAGGTGATCCGGGCGCGTAACCGGGCGTTGGCGGCGATGAAGGCGCAGGCCGAGTTGGGTCGGTATCTGGGTGGTCGCCCGCCGTACGGGTACATGCTGGTCGATGGCGGACCGCGTCCGCGGCGCGCGGATGCCCGCTGGGGGCGGCGGGCGCGGAAGTTGGCGCCGGATCCGCGGACCGCGGGGCACGTGAGGTGGATGTTCGCCCGCCGGTTGAGCGGGGTGTCGATGGCCGGGATCGCGCGGGAGTTGAACGAGCGTGGTGTGCCGTGCCCGACTGCGGCCGATCGGGAGCGAAACCGGCACCGCTCGGGCATGGGGTGGAGTGTGCAGTCGGTGCAAACGATCCTGGACAACCCGCGCTACACCGGCCGTCAGGTCTGGAACAGGGTGGCCAACGACCGCGACGAGGTCGACCTCCGCACCGGTCGGTCGGGGCAGGTGCCGAACCTGCCGCAGGACTGGGCGATCTCCCGGGAAGTGGTGCACACGCCGCTGGTGAGCATGCGCGACTTCACTGCGGCCCAGAACGTGCGCGCCCGACGTCCCAACGGCGACGGCGGTGAACGCCGGTACGTGTTATCGGGCTTGGTGGTGTGCGGGGTGTGCGGGCGGCGGATGGACGCGCACTGGGTGCACGGACGTCCCGGTTACCGGTGCCGTCACGGCTTCAACAGTGCCCGGCCGCGTCCGGCGGATGGGCCCCAGTCGTTGTACTGGCGTGAGGATCGTCTGCTGGAGGACATCTCGGTTGCTGTGGCGTCCGCAGGTTTCGCGCGGTCGGCCGTGGGCGCTGGCATGGTGGTGTTGCTGCGCGAGAAGGCCATTACTGTTGTCTGTGGGCACCAAGGGATCGAAGTGGTTGAAGGTCTGATGCCTGCTCTTTCGTCACGGGGTTCGGCGCTGACCGGCGATGCACTACGGTGAGCGGCCATGTCCGAGGGTGAACAGGACGCGGTGGGTTCCGCGATCTCGGGTGCCGTGCCTCCACGGTCCCGGGAGGCGGAGGGGCGGCTGTTGTTGCGTCGTCTGGTAGCTCCGTTGGTGCGGGCGGGATGGTCGGAGGCCGCGGTCGAGGAGTGGTACGACGACGAGGATCCGGACCGGGGAGGTGCCGAGGTCGCGGAGGTCACCGTCGAGTTAAGGCGGTCGGGCTTCCACCTGCTTGTGTCGTGGAATCCGGTGACGGGTCAACTGGTGGTCGCGGACCCGACCGAGGGTTGGGATGGGGACGACGGGCTCTTGCCGCCGCTGTTCCCGCTTGACGAGGAGATCACCGTAGACCTGGCAGGCGGGAGTTCGCAGGCCGTTCGTGCCGAGACCGCACGTCGGGCGTTCGCTGCCGCAGGACTGCTGGACGCTACGCGGATCCGGCTGTCCGAACCGGCTACCTCCCTGCACGCCGATCTGGTCATGTCCTTCCGGGCCGACTACGTGCATGACGTAGCCATACGTCACCGTGGGCGCGACGATCTCGCCGGGGTGTTCGCGTCGCTGGGCGAGGAGTTCTCCTGGCGGATCGCCTCGGGGATGCGCGCCTATCCGCTGATCGTGCCCGCGGCGGTGCCGTCGGCCGCGGCGCGGGGAATCGCGGAGTGGTGCTGGCGCCGGGAGAGCGTGGTCGAGGAGTGGCACCACAAGGTCGACGACCTCACGATGGCACGTGCCAACATCGCCGCCACCCGGGCGGTCCTGCCCCACGTGCACCTCGAAGGTGTCGACTGGCCCGCCGTGCGCCTGGCTCTGACCTTCCCTGGTCGGCGCCTGGCCGACGGCCGCGCCCTGGTCGGGCTGTTCGAGGACGGCTGGGAACCGATCCTCGCCTCGATCCACGGCCAGGTGGACCTGTGGCAGCGCGCGGAGGACGAACTCGGACCGCAGACCGTGCTGGCGTTGCTGAGCATGCACGGCTCGCGCACCGAGTCCGTCGGCGACTGGTGGGGCTCGGGGCACTTCGAGACCCTCACTCGACTGGTGATCGAGAATGGGGCACAGGTCGGCAAGCTGCCTCGGGCGGCGCTGGAGTTGTTCGCCGACGCGGATCGGTTCGCCGACATCGCCGCCCACGCCCCCGACGGCCTCGACGACGACCTCCTGTACTGGCTTACCCGCGCCATCTTCGATGAACAGTCCCGACGCCGTATCGAAGGGGAACCCGACACCGCCGTCGTCACCTTGCCCGACTGGGTGACTGAGGAACTCACCGAGCTGCTCACGACCGACCGCGACGACACGTCCTCCTGACCGGGGCAGTGCCGACAACACAGCCACAAAGCCGGCGAGGTCACTCGATCGCGGGTTGTGTCCGTGATCCCGTTGTCGGGGCGTCGATGTCGTGACGGCCCGGATCGGACAGCGGGGTGATGGTGTGCGGCTGATCGGGCCTGTCCCAATCCATGTTCTTGCCACCGTGCCAGCCTCGAAGTTCGAGTGTGGACGAGGGAGGCGGATCGTGGCGGCCTTGTGCGACCGAGATGTGCTGACCGACTGGATGGGACTGTGGACCGAGGACGACACCTACGGTGCCCGCGGAGTCCATCCAGGACCTGCCGTGGTAGACGGGTTGCGGTTCGCCTTCTACGGCCGTACCTCGACCATTGAGCACCAGGACCCGGAGACCTCGCGGGCGTGGCAGTTGGAGGTGTGCGAGGACCTGGTCGCCGGGCACGGCCGGATCGTGGTGCACTTCTTCGACGCCGGGAGGCCACCCACGGCGTGATCGGTGGCGGGATCGGCCGGAAGCGGCGGAGCTGTTGGCGGCGATCCGGGATCCGAATCGCGGGTTCGACGCGATCGTGGTGGGCGAGTTCGAGCGCGGGTTCGCCGGGGATCAGATCGAGCACGTCGTGGCGCTGTGCCGCAGACACGGTGTACAGGTGTGGCTGCCCGAGGCGGGCGGTCCGCTGGACCTGGACAACGCCGAGCACCGGGCACTGATCCGGATGCTGGGTGCGCAGGCGCTCCGCGAGGTCGTACGCGCCCGGCACCGGGCGATGGCCGCCATGCGTGTTCAGACCCGTGATCACGGCCGCTACCTGGGCGGGCGTGCCCCCTACGGCTACCGGTTGGTTCCCGCAGGCACGCACCCGAACCTGGCCGAGGCCCGTCGCGGTCGGTGCGTCTACCGCCTGGAGCCCGACCCGGACACCGCGCCCACGGTGCGGTGGCTGTTCACCGAGCGTCGAGCCGGGCGCAGCGTGCAGGACCTGGTCGTCACACTCAACCGCCAAGGTACGCCGTGTCCGGCCGAGCATGACCCCGAGCGCAACCAGCATCGGACACGTCGTCGGTGGACCGCGCAGTCGGTGGCGTCGATCCTGGCCAACCCGCGCTACACCGGTTGGCAGGTGTGGAACCGGCAGAGCGTCGACCACGACCATCACACTCCCGGCGAGCGCAGGCGGCGCCGCGTCACCAGGTGGAACCCGAGCAGCCGCTGGGTCGTCTCCCGGCAGCGCTCCCACGCCCAACTGGTCAGCGAAGCTGACTTCGTCGCAGTCCAGCGACTGCGCTCGAACCGCCCTAACCAGGACGGCGAGTCCCGCGAGTACTTGTTCGCCGGGCTGTTGCGCTGCGGCGTCTGTGGCCGGCGGATGGACAGCCACTGGGTGCACGGACGTCCCGGCTATCGCTGCCGCCACGGTCACACCGGTCCGCGTACCCAGCACACCCTGGCCACGCTGTACCTGCGCGAGGACCACCTGATCACCAGGATCAGCCATGCCTTGCACATGCCCGTGGTCGCGAGCCCGAGCCGCGTTGCCGCCCAGCTCCGCACCCACCACATGGTGATCGTGTGCACCGCCGACGGAGTGTCCGTCGAGCTGCCTCGCCCGATGCTGCGGGTCGCATAAACACGAAACCACGGGTCCGATCTGATAAACTCAAGATCGAACCCGTGGGGTAGAACTGTGTCCGAGGCCGGACTTGCGCACTATTCACCCAGGTCGAACTAATGCATTAGCCCGATCCACAGGAACCACAAGAAAGTATATTCATACAATTTTCACAGATAAGTTCGCGTGAACCCGCTTTCGTTCTCA
The DNA here is from genome assembly GCF_003634935.1 of Saccharothrix australiensis. Classification (NCBI taxonomy): domain Bacteria; kingdom Bacillati; phylum Actinomycetota; class Actinomycetes; order Pseudonocardiales; family Pseudonocardiaceae; genus Saccharothrix; species Saccharothrix australiensis. The sequence goes on along the minus strand of NZ_RBXO01000001.1, from coordinate 4,928,975 downwards.
ATTTCCCGCTGACCCATCCTTGTCATTTGCCTCAAAGGGCTCCGATATCTCCAAACGCTATTTACCGCGCGGCACCAGTTCCGACTATCCCACAGTTCCGGAGGTCGGTGCGATCGACCTTTCGGTAGCTACTCGCTGAAACACCTTGCTCCAACTCTTGCCGAGGCAAGATTTGTGCGAGAGCAGAAAGTATGGCAAAGTCTGCGTATGGCCGAACTCGACTCTCAACCCAAGTCCATCCAGTCAATCTACTCATGGTATAGCGAGAGCAAACTTTTCGTCAATCGACGCTACCAACGTAAACTCGTTTGGACCCAGGTAGAGAAACAAAAACTCATCGAGTCAGTCTTGAAGCGCTATCCAGTACCAGCCGTCTTGCTCGCGGAGCGCGAAACCGGCGACTATGAAGTAATCGACGGCCTTCAAAGACTTCACACTCTTGTATCGTTCATCGAGAACTCCTTTCCGGCAATTGACGGAAAGTTCTTCGATGTGTCACAGTTTCCCACCGCACGCAGCCGGGCAGATGAGGGCGCGTTTGAAATAGTTTCAGGCCCGGATGAAAGCAAGCTCACTCCGAAGGAGGTGAGCACTTTTCTTGACTACTCGCTGGCAGTATCGGTGATGCGGGGCGCAACAGAGGCTGAAATCGATGATGTATTTTCTCGCATCAATACATACGGCCATCGACTCAGCGATCAAGAGCGCCGACAGGCTGGCGTACAAGGAGAATTTTCGAACCTCGTTCGAGAACTATCCTGCGAGTTGCGCGGGGATGCTTCAAGCGACATCCTCCCCCTCGCGAATATGCCAGCGATTAGTATCGACCTCCCAAAGACTAAGCATGGCTACTCCGTCGTCGCCGACGAAGTCTTCTGGGTAAATCAAGGTATTCTTCGATCAACGGACCTCCGCGACTCGATGGACGAGCAGTGTATCGCCGATATCGCTGCCAGCATCGTCGGAGGACAAATAGTAGACCGATCAAAAGAAACTCTCGATGACATTTATCAGTCCGACAGCGTCGAGAGCAAGAGGATCTCGACCGCCCTCGACATTTACGGGGAGGATCGGTTCAAGATTGAATTCAAGCACTGTGTCGATGAATTGCTTAAGGTTTGCGATAGCGGGGAGCCGAAGAAGCTACGCTCAGTCCTATTCAAGAAGAAAACGACAAATCCATTTCCTTCAGCATTCGCCGTACTCATGATCGCATTGCATGAGGCATTGATTTCCGGACAAAGGAAGATTGCCAGCTACGATGGAGTGAAGACGGCGCTGACGGATTTGTCAGACCGGATTGAAACAAGCAGAAAGTCAACCACCCCCGAACAGCGGCGAAAGAACGTCGACACGATTAAGGGCCTTATCGACTCTCACCTGGTACCTGGTAACCCTTTGAACTATGGAGGTAGTCACTCAAGCACCGATATTGACTCCATAATTCGCCGATCGGAGATCGAACTCCCTCACTACGAATTGAAGCAGGGAATTCTGCGACTTGACGATGCGGGCACGATCGATGAGAATGTTTTCTCCAAGGTTGTAAACACCATCTGCGCAATTGCAAACAACGGCAGAGGTCGATCGGGGACGATCCTGATCGGCGTCAGTGACAATGGTGTCGATGCTACGCGTGTCGCCAAACTGTACGAGCTATCGCCACGTAAGGTGTCGGCGCGATACGTCGTCGGAGTCAGCCGCGAAGCTCGCAAACTCGGCGAATCGACAGAATCCTATTTCGCCCGGTGGAAAGGCGCGGTCCGTAATTCCGGACTCACCGATCCTTTGCGCGAATCAGTCCTTTCAGCTATGGATTTCAACGACTATTTTGGCCTTGGCGTAATCGCCATAACCGTTCCAGAACAACAGCAACTCTCTTTCGTTAACGGCAAGGTTTTTGCGCGCGAGGGAGACGAGACTGTAGAGGTTACAGAACCTCAAGCCATAGTGCGCTTGGCTGGACGCTTCTAGCGCGGACTATGTCGCAACAAGTCGCGCCATGTCACTCTGATGTCGCTTTGCAGATGCGGAACACCCTTCAGAGTTGACTGACACGAACTAATTCGGTCGAGGTGGCGGTGGAGATGTGGAGCGTGCTGAGCGTCGACGTGGGCGGGATCGTGTTGTTCCTGGTCTGGTTGGTGTTGCCTCCGCTCTACGTCATCGCCCTTGGTCGGCGGTATGTGCGGCAGTGCGTGGAGAGCGCTGCGGCGGCGGTGTGGGCGCAGCAGGAGGTTTTGGCTGTGCTTGAGGGGCCGTCGTCTGTTGGTCGGCATCGTCTGGAAGGAACGTGATCGGTATGGCGGCTAGGACGGCTTTGGCGGGGTTCGGGGACGACGTGACGGAGGAGCGGGCCGCGGAGGAGCAGGGTGCGGGAGGGCTCGGGTCTGAGCCGTACGACCCGGACATGCTGGCCATGGTGATGGATTCGGCTCCCAGCTTGTTTGCCGTGGTGGAGTACGAGGTGGCGCATCCGGAGATCGCTCGGGTGATGGGGTACGGGGTGTCCGCTGATGAGTGGGTGCACGTGGTGTCGGTGGATGGGAAGGCGTGCGGCACGTTCGGGACGACGGAGGAGGCACTGAAGCCCTACGGCGAGTCGGACGAGGTGGCGGCGCGGGTGGTGTGGGTGTCGCCGGCGTTGGCGCTTCAGAAGATGCTCATGGGGTAGTGCCTGACTCCACTCGGGAGTGAGTGGGACAGGACGGCCGTGGGCGGCGCATCTTCGGATGTGCCGCCCACAGCCGTTTTTTGGCTGTTGGGACGGAGTTGCGAAAAGGTGTCCCGGTGTCCCGTGGCGGTGTTTCTGCTGGTCAGAGCTGTGATTTGGGGTGTCCCGTCGCGGTGGGCGAAGGACGGGTGGGACGGCCGTTGGGACGGTTGGTTGATCTCTGTGGGTGGGGCTTGGAATCAACCGCGCGTTGACGTGTCAGACTGAAATCAAGACGCTGTCAGCGCTTGATCAGCTCTGATCATCGGTCGGACGTGGTGGGAGGGCATGGCTATGCGGACGCCTCGCACGGTGCTTGAGGAGAAGATCCGCGAGCGGCGGATGACGTTGGAGGAGTTCGCCGAGTACGCGGAGACCTTCGCGCGTGAGCGTGGTGAGCCTGGCACGTTGGGGCTGCGGCACCTTCAGCGCCTGGCCGCTGGGCGCAAGTCCTCCGGGGAGCCGTTGGGGCCTGTCCGGGCGGTCACGGCTCGGCTGTTGGAGAGCATCTTTCAGGTCAGCATTGATGAGCTGCTGGCCGTGCCTGCGCCGGATGATGGTCTCGTTCAGATTGCGACTGCTGAGCCACCTGTGCGCGCTGACGTCGAGTTTGCTGCGGCGCTTGACTGGTTGGACGATCGGGCTGGGTGGCCCGCGGGCACGAGTCGTACCAAGGTCCGCTCTGGACTGTCCGGGTTGCAGCCTGGGGCCGTGCTTGATCGGCGGGCGGTGCGGACCAAGGTTGGGCGTCGGCAACTCGTGCGGGCGCTCGCTCACTACTACCGCGGTGAGGTGGATGGGTACGGCATGTACCGCGCGGGTGTCGGCGGTCAAGTGCTGGAGACCACTATGTTCGGGGTGTCGGAGTGGTGGACTGCTGTTCGACCGTTGGCGGATGGTAGTGAGCGGCTGAAGTTGTTGCAGGAGAACAGGAGTGCGCTCCGCGTGTTGGATGGAGCGATGGCGGGTGCGGCGGCGGCGAAGCTTGCGGAGTCGGCTGTGCTTGGGGTGCGGGTGGCCAATCTTCCGCTGTACCGGCTGTTGGGGATTGAGCAGGGCAACCCGCTTGCGGGCACGGTGGGGCTGGTGCCGTTCGTTGAGTATGCGTTGACGGCTGATCTGCTGGAGAGCGAGCTTGTTGACGCCGTCAGCCAGCGGCGGGGCGGGTTGCCGTTGCGGGATGCGTACCTGCCGGATCTGAGGGCTGTGCTCGACTTGCCAGCCCGGACGTGTGCGGGCGGGGTGCTGGCGTTGTGTGCGATCGCGCGGCCCCGTGACCGGTTTCGGGGTGAGCCGGACTATGCGTTGCTGGTGCAGGAGCGTTCTGGGCATGTGCTCAACGCGGCCGGACGGCTTGCTGTCATCCCCAAGGGGTTCCACCAGCCGCTCAACGACCTTCGCGGGGACGTGGCGGTCAGCGCGACGCTGCTCCGTGAGCTGGAAGAGGAGTTGTTCGGGCGCGCGGAGTTGGATACGACTACCGGGGAGACTCGCGCGGCCTCACCTATGCATCCGGGGCGGTGGTCGGAACCTATGCGGTGGCTTGCTGCGGAGCCTGGGCGGATGCGGTTGGAATGCACTGGGTTCGGGTTCAACCTGGTGAGTGGGAATTATGAGTATGCCAGCCTGATTGTCATCGAGGATGAGGAGTTCTGGTCGCGGTTCGGCGGGCAGGTCGAAGCGAACTGGGAAGCGGGCGGGTTGCAGCTCTATTCGAGTCTTGATAGTGAACTGATCGGGGATCTGGTGGCGCGGGAGTCTTGGAGCAACGAAGGGTTGTTCGCGTTGCTCCAAGGACTTCGGCGGCTCAGGGAGATTGGAGGCGGGCGGGTTGATCTACCTGCCGTTGAGCTGTCAGGTCTGTGACGGCCAGCGGACCGTTAGAACGGTGGAGTCGGCTACGGCTTCCCATGAGTGGTCGATGCCCGGTCCCCACATGATGTAGTCGCCTGGGCGGGTCATGGTGGAGTTGCCTTCGGTGGTCTCTACGCGGAAGTGGCCGGTCACCAGGAAGACGAGAGTGGTGCGCTGGTCGTCTGAGGTCCAGTCGGTGCGCTTGTCGCCTGCGGGGTGGTTCGCCCACTTGACTTCGACGTCCTTCTGGGAGCGGACGCCTTGGGATGGGTCGATGAAGTGGCCTACCAGCCATCCGCGGGTGGCTTCGCCGTCTTCGTTGGCGTTTCCGGCTTGCCAGTTGGCGGTCACTTTAGCTCCCATTCGATCGCGGGCAGGTTGACGCGGGGTCCGCCTAGTTCGCGTAGGCGTCGGAGACCTTGCAGGAGCGCGAACAGTCCTTCGTTGCTCCACGCTACATCATTGGCTAGTTCTTCCAACTGTTCGGTGTCGAGGCTGGAATACTGGCGAAGTCTTGCGGACTCCCAGTTGGCTTGGACTTGGCCACCGTAGCGCGTCCAGAACTCTTCGTCTTCGATGACGATCAGGCTGGCGAATTCGTAATTGCCGCTGACCAGGTTGAGACCGAAGGCGGTGCACTCCATGCGTAGGCGGCCGGGTTCGGCGGTGAGCCAGCGCATCGGGTCCGACATGCGGCTGGGGTGCATGGGGTCTGCGTGGCGCTGCTCTCCCACCGTGTGGTCTATGTCCTCGCGGCCGAACAGTTCCTCTTCCATCTCGCGGCGGAGGGTCGCGCCGACTTGGGCGTCGGCTCGGTAGTCCGTGAGTGGCTGGTGGAAGCCCTTGGGGATGACGGCCAGGCGGCGGGCGGCGTTGATGACGTGGCCTGAGCGTTCCTGCACCAGGAGTAGGTAGTCCGGGCCTCCGCGGAACGGGTCGGCTGGGCGTGCGATGGCGGTGAGGGCGAGGGTGCCGCCGGCGCACATGCGGTCGGAGACGTCGAGTGCTGCGGAGAGGTTCGGGAGGTAGGCGTCTCGGAGTGGGAGGGCGCCGGGGGTGGTTGGGGTGTTGGTGGTGAGGGCGTCGACCAGCTCGCCTTCGAGCAGGTCCATCGTCACCACGTACCCCACGAAGCTCGTCACGCCTACGGAACCGGTGATCGCGCCCTTGCGCGCGTCCACGTCGAGCAGCCGGAACAGCGGCAGGTTGACCATGCGGTTTCCCAGCGCGAGCGCTTCGGCCAACCGCTGGGCTGTGCGCCCCGCGGTCTCCTCGTCCATCGCTAGATCATCGTCCGGGGTTACGCCGGAGAGCTTCAGACGGTCGTGAGCTGGGAGGAGTGGGCAGGCCAGGTCTAGCCAGTCGGGGTGAGTTAGGACTGTGGTGGTGGCCTGGATGTTGCCCAACGTGGCTGTGTAGCGGCCGTGGCCGGTTGTTGGCGTGCCGTAGTAGGTGGTGAGCGCTCGGGCCGTGTCGCGTTGGTTGACGCGGCTGCGGCGGACGCCTCGGTCTTGGAGTGCGCGGACATCGAGGCGAACGAGGCGTTCGGCGACGCGGCGGCGGGCCGTGCCTGGTTCCCAGCCGGCGTGTTCGTCCAGCCAGTCGAGAGCGGCGACGACCGTTGGGTCTGCGCCAAGGCGTACCTCCGCGTCTTCGGCTGCGCCGTCGGGGAGGTCTAGGGCGGGTTCTGCGGCGAGTGCGGTGAACCGGGCCTTGACGGCTGCGGGTGCCTGGTCGAGGGCCGTGTCCAGGAGCTGCTGCATCTCCGTCTTCGGGCGCAGGTCCGGCTTCTGGTGCCAGGACGCGACCGTGCGGACGCCGATGCCGAGGTGTTCGGCGAATGCCTCGTGGGTCAGTCGGAGTGCGAGTTGGAGCGCCGACGCGGTTCGGCCGGTCCAGCCGTCGTTCAAGCTCATCTCGTCGCCACTCCCCCGAGCGCGATGTGTGGAGAACCTGCACTGGTTGTGCATGGGACCTGCATCGGTGATGCATGGGGCCCGGCGGGTAATCGCAGTGGAATTGACCTCATGGAAACCACCTCATCCCACCAGCGGAAACGCACCGGGCTACCGGCGTTCGCGGACATGTTCGGCGACCGTCGCCAGGGTCGATTTGAGGTCGTCGAGGCGTTCGGTGATCTCCGCCAGGCGCTGTTCGACACTGTCCAAACGGGACCACAGGGTGTCGGTCGGGTTGGCGACTGGTTCGCCTGGTTCGGGTGGCCTTCGGTTGTGCAGCACGGCATCGAGGTGTTGCGGGTGCCAGCCGAGAGTTGTCGACAGGGACTCAAGAGTGCGCGGGCTGCGGCGGCGTTCGACGGTGTGGTGTTGTACCTCTCGGACGATCGCTTGGGAGACGTGCGAGCGTTCCGCAAGCTCCCGTTGACGCCATCCCAGTTCGTTCACCCGCTGGTTGATGGCCTTGGCGACTGCCGCCCAGTCCTCCGACACGTATTCCTCCGCGCTCCGCCTCGGCGCTGAGATTAGCCGTCTTCGGCTGTTGCGTCGTGCGTACACGCAACGCCTCATCAAACGCGCGTTGTGATGCGCTGAAATCAGTAGTTTTTAGCTGAAATCGTCATCTTCGCTTACTTGAAGGGCTTTTCTCATGCGGACTTCTCTGTCTTCTTCCGGTTACACCGTTCGGCGGGCTGCGTGGCTGCTCGGGGTGAAGCCGTCTGTTGTTCACCGGGCCATCCGGGTCGGGGAGCTGCCGGTGGTGTGGCGTCACGGGCGGTGTGTGGTTCCGGCGGGTGTGGTGGTTCGGCTGCTCGGTGAGTCCTGCGGCGGGGGTACGCCGTGAACCTGGTCGGGATTGCTTGGGAGCTTGATCGGCTGCGGTGGGTGCCGTCTGGGGTGCTTGCGGACGTGGTGGCGCGGGACGGTCTGTGCATGTGGGCGTTCTCGGACGTGCCGCCGTGGGGTGATGAGGAGCTGACCGATCGGGAGCTGGCCGCGCGGATGTGCGCGGGGTGCCCGGTGCGGGATGAGTGCCTGGAACTGGAGCTACGGACGGCCGGTGCGGACACCGTGGGGGTGTGGGGTGCGCTGTCCGCTGACGATCGGCGGGAGTTGTACCCGCACTGGCTCCGGCGTGGTGAGCGTGCCGAGAGGGGGCCGTGTTCATGAACGGTCTTGTTCTCACGCCCGTTGAGGTCGTGGCGGGGCTCGGCGTGGTCCTGGCGCTGCTGGTGGTGTGGCGGGCGGGTGCTCGTCGGGGTAAGGCTGCGGCTCGGGCTGCGCGTGGTGGTGTTCGGCTGGTGTCGTTGGCTGGGCGGGTGGTGGTCAACGCGGCGTTGATCGTGCTCGTTCAGTGGGTGGTGGTCACGTATCGCGGAGATGGGTGGCTGCTCCTGGCTGTGTTGGTCGTGCCGGCGTTGCTCGCGTCCTACACGTTGACGCGGGCGCTGATGGTGACCACCTACGAACCCCAGCAGCGTCGGCGGGGTGAGCGACGTTGAGTGAGTCGGTTGAGCGGGTGGCGGTTCAGGTGGACCGGCTGGGGTTGGCGTTCACCATGACCAACGTTCAGCAGTTCGCGGCGGCCGGGGCGGGTGTGTGGTCGTTGGGGTGGTGTGCGGCTTGGCTGTTGGACCCGATGGTGTCGCTCGTGTTGCTGGCCATCCTGCGGGCTGAGCAGGTCACCGCTCGGCATGGCGTCCGGATGGGTGGGTGGGTTCGTGGCGCGAAGTGGTTCACGCTTGCGGCCACGTACGTCATGAACACTTGGAGTGCGTTCATGGACGGCTCGGCCGTGCTCGTGGTGCTGCACTCGGTGCCGCCGTTGGTGGTGTTCGTTGCGGCTGAGGCGGTCACTGAGTTGCGGGACAAGCTTGGTGCGGTGGTTGCTAACGCTGCACCTGGTCGGGCGGACGTTGCGCCTACTCCGCGTACGTCGTTCGCGGAGTACCTGGAAGTTGCTCGGGCGGCGCGTACGGCGGATGTGGTCGTGACGCCGGCGTGGGTTCGGCAGGTCACGGGGTGTTCGCGTGGGTTGTCGTCTCGGCTTGCGGCGACGCTTGTCGAGGACGGAGACCGGTCGTGAGCGGGGAGCTGGTGCCGGTCCAGCCGGTCTATGACGGTGAGGCGGTCGCGGAGCGGGGTGAGGTCGTTCCGAGGGTCAGCCCTGGGCGGTGGCGTTCTATGCCTTCTGGGTTGAGGTCGCGGGATGTACTGCGGCACGCCGTGAACGACGGGCTTGGGTGGCTGGTGCGGGTGCCTGGGCGGGTTCTCCGGGCGGTGGGTCGCGGTGTGGTGGTTGGTTTTCGCGCTTGGCGGCGGTGGGTGCGGGTGCGGGACTACCGGGAGGCTGCGGCGCAGTCGGAGAAGTTGGCGGACAAGTTCGTTGAGATTCGGGCGTTGACGCTGTTCCGGTGGAAGGTGACCGGGGCTGTTGTGGGTGTGGCTGCGGTGGCGGTTGCTGTTGGGCACCTGGTGTACGGCTCGGTGGTGTTGTGGGGCTTGGCTGGGGTTGTGGCCGTTGCGTTGGCAGTCGCTGGGCGTCGGAAGGATGGGGCTCCGGGGCGGAAGGCTGTGCTGGGTGGGCCTCGGACGCTGACGTGGACCATGGACGCTCAGGTGTTGGTGGATGCCTTCCGGGACGCGAAGTTGATCGGCAAGGACGAGTCGTTGCGGTTGGTCGAGCGGGCCACGCGGGTCGGTGACGGGTGGGCGGTCACGGTTGACCTGCCGGCTACGCGCAAGGCCGTGGATGTGATCAAGAGTCGGGATGCGCTTGCTTCGGCGTTGGCTGTGGATGAGGTTCAGCTCATCGTGGAGCGGGTGCGTGGTCGTGGGGGTCATGCCGGGCGGGTGTTCTTCTGGGTGGCGGATGAGGACCCGTACGCGGGGCCGCCGGTGCGGACGCCATTGGTCGAGGTGGAGCGGTGGGACGCTTGGCAGGCGGTACCGTTCGGGCGTGACGCTCGGGGGCGGCGGATTGACCTGCCGTTGGTGTGGACTTCGCTGCTTGTCGGGGCGATTCCTCGACAGGGCAAGACGTTCGCCGCTCGGCTGGCTGCTTCCGGGCTGGTGCTGGACCCGTACGCGCGGCTGTATGTGTTCGATGGCAAGGGTGGCAAGGACTGGGACGCTGCGGAGCAGTTGGCGTACCGGTACGTGTGCGGGGACGAGTTGACACAGGCGTACGCGGTGCGGGACCACCTTGTGGAGTTGGTGGCAGAGGTTCAGGCGCGGTACGCGCGGATGGCCACGTTGGACGATGCGGTGTGTCCGGAATCGAAGATCACCCCCGCCATGTCGCGTGACGTTGAGCTGGGGATGCCGGTCACGGCGGTGATCATCGATGAGGTTCAGGTTTTCCTTGAGAGCCCGATCCGGGAGGAGGTTGGCGGGAAGAAGACCACGCTCGGGGCGTACATCGCGGACCTGTTGACCTACCTTGTGCGCAAGGGGCCAGCGGCTGGGGTGGTGGTCATCCTGGCTACTCAGCGGCCGGACTCGAACACGATTCCGTCGCGGTTGCGGGCGGTGTTGGGGTCGCGGTTCGCGTTGCGGGTGATGGACTGGCGTGACTCGAACATCGTGTTGGGCGAGCAGATGAACACGCGGGGGTATGACGCCTCTACGTTGCTGCCCAGCCACAAGGGTGTGGGCATCCTGCGGCCGGACGGGGAGACCGACGCCGGGGCGGATCTGGTCGCCATGACCGTGCGGACGTACTACATGCCGAACACCGACTGGCGGGTGATCTGCGAGCGTGGGCGGGCGTTGCGGGAGGCTGCCGGGACGCTCGGCGGTCACGCAGTCGGTGATGACGCTGCTCGGCCTGTCGACTCATCGGCCGTCGTGGGGGTGCTCGGGAGCGGAGCGGCCGACGCGTGGACGGATGAGGTTCCCGAACTGTTGGCGGCGGTCATTGATCACCTTGGTGAGGAGCTCTACGAACGGGACTTCGTGCCTACCGCTGAGCTGGTGGAGGCGTTGGAGGTCGACGCGGGCACGTTCGGGCGGGAGATGGGCGAACTTGGCTGTCCGCCGGTCAGGCAGTACGTCCCGCACGGCGACGGAGTCCGGAGGGTGCGCGGGTACCTGACTGCGGACGTTCGCGCGGCTGCCGGACTGGCTGATGAAATCGGCTCTGATGGGTCTGGGCGGACGTGAGCGCAGGTGAGGACGTTGAAGTGAACCTGCCGGACGGGTTGCCGCCGCTCACACCCGTGACCAGCCGTGCTCTGCTTGCCATACTGGTGGAACTGACCACCGTGGAGGTCTTGGACGGACCTCGGGGAGGCGTAGACCGTGACTGCTGAAATCAGCCGTGACCCGTGGGTGACGCTGGATGAACTGCTGGGGATCGAGGTCGCGGAGACCGTCGAGGACGGAATCGGGCCGATGGCGGGTTATGGACGTTGCTCGACTGAGGACAACCAAGATCCGGCGACCTCACGCGGGTGGCAGTTCGGCAACGGCCGGAAGTTCGTGGAGCCGTTCGGCGGGGTGGTGGTTGAGGAGTTCTTTGACGTTGGACAGTCGCGGTCTGTGCCGTGGGAGCGGCGAGACGAGGCGTCGCGGTTGTTGGCGGCGTTGAAGAACCCGTATCGCGGGTGGAACGCCGTGGTTGTCGGCGAGGGCACGCGGTGTTGGTTCGGCAATCAGTTCTCGCTGATCGCACCTCGGTTCGAGGCGTACGGGGTTGACCTGTGGGTGCCTGAGTTGGGTGGGAAGTACGACCCGCGCAACCCATCTCACAAGATGTTGATGAGCGTGCTTGGTGGGATGAGCGAGTCGGAACGTCAGCACGTTCAAGCGCGGGTGCGGGCGGCAATGGACGCGCAGGTGCTCAACGAAGGGCGACACCAGGGCGGGCGAGCGCCATACGGATACGAGACGGTTGACGGTGGGCCGCACCCGAACCCGCGCAAGGCGATGGAGGGATATCGGTTGCGGGTGTTGGCGGTGGACGAGGGTTCGGCGTGGGTGGTGCGGCGGATCTTCGCCGAGTACCTGAGCGGACGTGGTGACCGGGCGATTGCCACAGGGTTGAACCGAGACCGGGTTCCCTGTCCATCGGCGCGGCGGCCGGACCAGAACCCACACCGGTCCGGCGACGGTTGGCAGGGCTCCACTGTCCGGGCGATTCTCGACAACCCGAGGTACACCGGGTACGCGTTCTTCGGGCGGTGGATGCGACAGGAGATGCTGCTCGACCCGGACGACGTGGCGGCCGGGAACGTGATCCGATTCCGACGCGCGAGTGCCGATCGTGTCGTGCGGTCGCGTAGGCCGGCGCACCCGGAGATCGTCTCGGTGGAGGAGTTCACGCAAGCGCAGTTGCTCCGCAAGTCCAAGTACGCCGGCGGGCTCAGGACCGCACGTAAGACGGAGCGAGCCGAACGAGCCACGAAACAGACCTATCTGTTCCGGGGGCGGGTGCGGTGCACGGTCTGCGAACGGAAGATGGAAGCCAGCCCGCGCGCCCGTGGGATGTACTACCGGTGCCCGGCAAGGACGTTGCCGAACGGGTCGCCGGCGTTGGGCATCCACCCACCGACCGTCTACCTCCGAGAGGACGTTCTGGTGGACGCGGTGAACAAGTGGCTCGGGGAGCTCTTCGCGCCCAAGAACGTCGACCGGACCGTAAGCGCCTTGGTCGACTCGCAAGGGACTGTGACCCCTACGAACCACGATTCAGCGCGGAAGCGGCTGGCAAAGGCAGAGAAGGAGTTGGCTCGGTTTCAGGCGGCGATCAAGGCGGGGATTGACCCGTTGGCGCTGGTGGAGCCGATGAACGAAGCTCAGGCGGTGAGGGCTGCGGCTAAGGCTGAGCTGGAGGGCACGCCTCCACCCGACAACCTCACGGCGGCGGAAGTGCACGCCATGATCGACTCACTCGGGGACGTCGGAGCGGCGCTCAGGGAAGCCAAGACGGAGAGCCTGTTGCGGGTCTATCAGGGGCTTGACCTGCAAGTTCGCTACAAAGACAAAGCCCACGTGGCTGATGTGATGATCAAGCCAATGGGCTATGTGAATAGTGCTCGTGTCCGAGGGGGGACTTGAACCCCCACCCCCTTTCGGGGACTAGCACCTCAAGCTAGCGCGTCTGCCATTCCGCCACCCGGACTCGGCTCTCGCCGTGGTGTGTGCATAGATTACATGATCGTCATTCACGGTCCAAATCGGGGTCGACCGAGTGCGTTTGAGCTGCTCAGAGGCTGTTGGGCGGGTGTGCCGCGTGGGGGGCTCGCGCGGCACCGGGGTTGGCCGTGGAGTGGGTCGGGACCTGCTGGTCGCGGTGACCTGCGCCTTCGCCCGCCCGCGGGTGGGCGTCACGCCGGCGGCGGGCGTGTGTGGAGGGGATTCGTGGGCTGGGGCGTCTCTCGCACCGCGTTCAGCCGCGATCGAGCCCGAGCCGAGCCCCGGCGGTGAACATGTGCGCACCTGTCGAGTCGTGGAGGGTGCGCATGGACGTCGCGGTGCGATTGGGGGTGCTTGGTTGCGCTGATGTCGCGGCGCGGCGAGTGCTGCCCGCGGTGGCGCGCTGTTCCGAGGTTCGGTTGGTCGCGGTGGCCAGTCGGGATTCCGCCAAGGCCGCCGACTTCGCCGGCCGGTTCGGCTGTGCCGCGGTCACCGGTTACGACGCCCTGCTCGCGCAGGACGACGTCGACGCGGTCTACCTGCCGCTGCCCGCGGCCCTGCACGCGCGGTGGGTCGAGCGGGCGTTGTTGGCGGGCAAGCACGTCCTGGCCGAGAAACCGCTGACGACCTCCGCCGCGGACACCGAACGGCTTCTCGGGCTCGCCGCGCGGCTCGGTCTGGTGCTCGTCGAGAACTACATGTTCCTCGCGCACGGCCGGCACGCCGCCGTGCGGCGGATGGTCGACGACGGCGCCGTCGGCACGCCGCTGGCGTTCGGGGCGACGTTCACGATCCCGCCCCGGCCACCCGGCGACATCCGGCTCGACCCCGCGCTCGGCGGCGGCGCGCTGCTGGACACCGGCGGCTACCCCCTGCGGGCCGCGCTCCACTTCCTCGGCACCGGGCTCTCCGTCGCGGGCGCCGCGCTGAGCGGCGACGGTCGCGTCGAACTCGGCGGGGCCGCGCTGCTGACCCGCGCCGACGGCGTCACCGCACAACTCGGGTTCGGGCTGCGGCACGCCTACACCTCCGAGTACTGGTTCCTGGGCACCGAGGGCCGGCTCACCACCGAGCACGTGTTCACCACCCCCGCCGACCACCGGCCGGTGGTCCGACTGGACCGCGGCGGTCGCCGCGAGGAGCGCGTGCTCCCCGTCGAGGACCAGTACGCCGGCGCCGTCCGGCGCTTCGCCGAGGCCGTGCGGGCGGGCTGCTCCCCGAACACCGCGGCGACCCTGGCCCAGGCCGTGGTCGTCGACCGAATCACACGCGCAGCCGAAGCGAGGACGAGACATGAGTGAGGACAGGGACTGGATCCTCGAACTGGTCCGCAAGTACCACCAGGGGCACGCCCCGGGCGAGTTCGTGCCCGGCGTCACCCCGGTGCTCACCTCCGGGGCTGTGCTCGACGAGACCGACCGGGTGGCGCTGGTCGAGGCCGCGCTGGACCTGCGCATCGCGGCGGGGCCGTACGCCCGTCGGTTCGAGCGCGACTTCGCCCGCTACTTCGGGCTGCGCAAAGCGCACCTGACCAACTCGGGGTCCTCGGCGAACCTGCTCGCCGTGACCGCGCTCACCTCGCCCCAGCTCGGCGAGCGCCGGCTGCGCCCAGGCGACGAGGTGATCACCGCGGCGGCGGGGTTCCCCACCACGGTGAACCCCGTGCTCCAGAACGGCCTGGTGCCGGTGTTCATCGACATCGAACCGGGCACCTACAACGTCAGCCCGGACCGGGTCGCGAGCGCCATCGGGCCGCGCACGCGCGCGATCATGACCGCCCACTCGCTGGGCAACCCCTTCGCCGCCGCGGAGATCGCCGAGCTGGCGCGGGAGCACGACCTGTTCCTGGTGGAGGACAACTGCGACGCGGTCGGCTCGCGCTACCGGGGCAGGCTCACCGGGACCTTCGGCCAGCTGTCGACCGTGAGCTTCTACCCGGCGCACCACATCACCACCGGAGAGGGCGGCTGCGTGCTGACCGACGACCTCGCGCTGGCCCGGATCGTGGAGTCACTGCGCGACTGGGGCCGCGACTGCTGGTGCGAGCCCGGCGAGGACAACCGCTGCCTCAAGCGGTTCGACCAGCAGGTGGGCACGCTGCCCCACGGGTACGACCACAAGTACATCTTCTCCCACGTCGGCTACAACCTGAAGACCACCGACATCCAGGCGGCGATGGGGTCGGCGCAGCTGCGGCGCCTGGAGGAGTTCGGCGCGGCACGGCGGCGCAACTGGGCGCAGCTGCGCGCGGCGCTGGACGGACTGCCGGGCCTGCTGCTGCCCGCGCCGACGCCGGGCGCCGACCCGAGCTGGTTCGGGTTCGTCCTCACCGTCACCGACGACGCGCCCTACACGCGCCGGGACCTGGTGGCGCACCTGGAGTCCCGGCGCATCGCCACCCGGCGGTTCTTCGGCGGCAACCTGACCCGCCACCCGGCCTACGCCGACGCCGGCTACCGCGTCAGCGGCGACCTCGCGGTGAGCGACATGGTGACCGACCGGACGTTCTGGATCGGCGTGTACCCCGGTATCACGGATGAGATGCTGGACTTCGTCATCGCGACCATCACGGAGTTCGTCACCGCGCACCGCCGCTGACCGGCGGGCTACGCGGACGGGCGGGTGCGGACGGGCGGGTGCGGCCCAGCGGGGTGCGGACCGGACGGGGGTGCGGCCCCTGGGCGGGGTGCTGACGGACGCGTTGCGGACGGCGTCCAGGCGGCCTCGCACGGCGAGCGCGGCCTCGGGTCCGCGCCCGTCAACCCGCCGGTCGACCGTCCTCGGCGACCCCGGCCACCCGCCGGTGCGCGGGGTGGCGTTCCCCCGCCACCCGCTCGGGGGCGAAGACCTCCGCGAGCCGCGCGCGGTCCGCCGCGTCGAGGCGGAGCGCGGCCGCCCGGACGTTCTCCCGCAGGTGCTCCGGCCGCCGCGAGCCCGGAATGGGCACGACGTCCGGGCCGGCCGAGAGGAGCCACGCCAGGGCGAGCTGAGCGGGCGTCATCCCGGTGCGGGCGGCGATCGCGGCGGCTTCCTCGACCAGCTCGCGGTTGCGCTCGAAGTTGCCCTCGCGGAAGCGGGGGTGGTTGCGACGGTGGTCGCGTTCGCCGAGATCGCCGGGTGAGCGGTGCGCGCCGGTCAGGAAACCCTTCCCCAGCGGGGTGTGCGCGACCAGCCCGATGCCGAGTTCGCGCGCGGTGGGCAGGATCTCGGCCTCGACGTGCCGCTCCCACAGCGAGTACTCGCTCTCCAGCGCGGCGATCGTGCAGGTGGCCGCCGCCCGGCGCAGCGTGCCTGCCGCGACCTCGGACAGCCCGACGTGCCGGACCTTGCCCTCGGCCCGCAGTTCGGCGAGCGCGCCGACGCTGTCCTCCACCGGCACGCGCGGGTCCGCGCGGGCCAGGTAGTAGAGGTCCACGTGGTCGACGCCCAGGCGCTCCAGCGAAGCCTCGCAGGCGGCGCGCAGCGAGTCCGGGGCCCCGTCGACGATCGTGGGCGGGGCCCCCGGCGCCGCGGCCCGCACCCCGCCGCGGGTGGCGAGCACGACCTCGTCCCGCCGACCGGCGATCGCGCGCCCCACCAGCCGCTCGTTCTCGCCGCCACCGTAGAAGTCCGCCGTGTCCAGCAGCGTGATCCCGAGGTCGAGCGCGGTCCGGATCGCCGTGGCGGCCTCGTGCCCGGCCACCGCGCCGTACCCGCCCGACAAACCCAGGCAGCCCAACCCGACGGCGGCCACCACCGGCCCGCCGGTACCCAGCTGTCGGCTCTCCACGTCGGCTCCTCCCGCTCGGCACCACGACCCGCCCAGCTTCCGGCGGTGATCTCGACCCCGGCTCGACGAACGCTCACCGCCGCTACAGCGCCGTTCGAGCGGGTCGGGTCAGGCTCGGGTCCAACACCGGGCGCCCGCGGCGTCCGCGTTCCCCTGAGAGGAGTGCTCCGTGCCGACCGTCACGCAGAGCTCGACCCACACCGCGAGCGTCGCCGCGTCCGCCGGGTTCCTGTACGACCTCGTCGCCGACGTCGAGCAGATGCGCCGCATCTTCACGCCAGTCGTCCACACCGCGTTCCTGGAGCGCGGGGGGACCGCCGACCGGGTCGAGCGCTGGACGTGGGAGGCCCACCTCGACGCCGTGCGCACCTGGCGCGCGAGCCGCACGCTCGACCGGGACGCCGGCCGCATCGCCTTCCGCCACGAGAACCCCGCCGCGCCCCTGCTGGAGGTGACCGGGGAGTGGTCGTTCAAACCGCTGTCCGACGGGCTGACCGAGGTGGAGCTGCGGCACGAGTTCACCCTCGACCCCGACGCCGAGGGCGCCGACCGCACGGCGGCGATGTTCGACCGCGGCGCGGGGATGCAGCTCGGGCGGGTCAAGAACTTCGCCGAGGAGTACGACGAACTGCGCGCGCGCGAGGTGTCCTACGAGGTCTCCTACACCATCGACCAGCCCATCGAGGACGTCTACGGCTACTTCTACGAGGTCGACAAGTGGCGGGAGCGGATCCCCCACTGCCTCAACGCCGAACGGCGGGAGGACGTGCCTAACCTCCAGGTCGTGGTGATGGACGTGCAGGTGCCCAGCGGCGCGCTGCACACCACCAAGCAGGCCAGGGTGTGCTTCCCGAACGAGAAGATCATGTGGCGCCAGCTCGAGGGGCTGCCGCCGCTGGACGAGATGCTGTACGGCTACATGACGTTCACCCGGACTCCGGCCGGGGTCGAGGTGCGCACCGGGCAGACCGAGCTGCTCAAGCCCACCGGCGTCGCCAAGCGCGGCTGGAGCATGGACGAGGCGAAGCAGCACGTCGCCGAGGTCCGCGGCGGCCGGAACCTCGACGCGATCAAGAGCGCCGAGGAATTCCTGCGGCGCCGTGGCTGACCCGACCAGGAGGAGGACGGATGTCCGACAGTCCCTCGCCGCGGATCGGGTTGTTCGGCCACGGCTGGTGGTGCGCGAAGTACCTCGCGCCCGCGCTGCGCGGCGCGGGCGCCGAGCTGGCCGCGGTCTGCGGCCGTGACGCCGGGCGGGCCGCCGCGGCCGCCTCGGCGCTCGGCGTGCCGCGTTCCTTCGACCGGCTCGACGCCATGCTCGACTCCGTGGAGCTGGACGGGGTGGTGATCGCCTCACCGCCCTCGTCGCACGCCGGCGCGGCCCTCGGCGCCGCAGCGCGCGGGCTGGCCGTGTTCTGCGAGAAGCCGCTGGCCCGCGACGCCGAGGAGAGCGCCCGGATGGTCCAGGCGTGCGCGGGCGTGCCCGGTGTCGCCGGGTTCACCCAGCGCTGGAACCCCGCGATCCGCACCGCGCGGCGGCTGCTCGCCGAGGGGGCCGCGGGCGAGGTCCGGCACCTGCGCTACACCACGGCGAGCGTGCTCGCCGCCGACCCCTCGACCCCGTGGGACTGGCGGCACGACCCGTCGGAGTACTCCTACGGGGTGCTCAGCGACCTCGGGCCGCACGCGGTGGACCTGGTGCGGTGGCTGGTCGGCGAGGTCGACGAGGTGAGCGCGACCGCCACGACGGTGACCACGCGCCGCCCCGCCGAGGGCGGTGGCACGCGGCCTGTCGGCAACTGGGACGACTGCGCGCTCTCGCTGCGGTTGGCCTCGGGGGCCCGCGCGTCGGTCACGGCCAGCCGGGTGCTGCCGCCGAGCCCGTACCGCCGGTTCCGCCACGCGCTGGAGGTGATCGGCAGCGCGGGCGCGCTGGCCTACGACTCCGACCGCCCGGCCGAGGTCGTGCTGACCGCGTCGGGCGCGGAACCGAAGGTGATCCCCGCGGACGGCCCCACTCTCGGCGATGTCGCGCCCGGCTCGTTCGAGGAGATGCTGGCGGTCACCGGGCACGCCGCCGCCCACCAGGCCCGCGACGTGCTGGCGACGTTCGCCGGCGCCGCCCCGGAGGGCGTCCCCTCGCTGGCCGACGGGCACGCCGCGCAGCTGGTGCTCGACGTCGCCGCCCGTGCGGTCGCCGAGCGGTCGTGGGTCGCCTGCGCCCCTGCATAGCCCAGTGCGTCGACCACGAACGTTCGCCGGGTTGGGGACGCGCGCGTGAGGTCCGCGACCGGTAGCAGGGTGGATCTCATGCTCGGTGGTGACGTAGTCGCCGCCGAGCATGAGAGGCATCGATAGCCGAGCCCGTGAGAGCACGCCGGTCAACCGAGGACGAGGGCCGTCGCCTGCTGAACCACGTGCGTCGGGGCAAGCAGGGCACCATCCGCATGCGCCGGGCGATGATCGTCCTGGCCCCGCCGTCCGGGACCCCGCGCCGTCGATCGCACGGCTGGTCGCCGCCGACCCGGACACCGTCCGCGATGTCGGACGCCCCGGAGCCGGTGGCCGCCGTCGGAGCGGGCAACGCCGCGGTGGCGGCAGCGTGCGCTGTGGTCGACCGCAGCGACCCGGAGTTGTGGGTGCCCGGCGACGCCTCGTTCCGGGCCTTGCTCGACGCGGTGTCCCGCGCGCCGAGCGGCAGCGGCTGGCCGACCTGGCAACCGTTCGAGGACGACGACACGATCCACACGGACATGCTCCTGCGCGCAACCCCGTACCCGGACTTCCCGATCGGGCCGGACGAGCCGTGGATCGACGCCGCCGTAGCCAAGGCCGCCTTGCCGGCGATCCCGCTGCGCTACGTCGTCTCTCCTACCGGCCGGACCCCGAGCTGCGTTCCTTGGTGGAACCAGAGACCCCGTTCCCCGCTGATGCCCCTACCTCCGCAAGAGCCGACAAGCAGTTCCTGAGCTGTTCGATGAGCCGACTATTCTGCATGGCAGAGGATTCGTGAGCTGCCATCATGACTCGGCAATCCGATCGGAGGGCGCCCATGCCTGCTGTTACGATGCCGACGTAATTGTCGTTTGCATGCGATAAGTTGAGACTCATGGCCGAGTCGTCGCGGTTGGAACCGGACATCGTGCAGGTCGCGCGGGATGTACGTGCGCTGCTGAGGTCCGCCTGGTGACTTTGACGATGCGTTTTCCGGGGCCATCGTGTTCGCGCGGCGACCTCACGGGCATCGACCGGGTGTGATGGTGTCGACCTTGTCCGGCAAAGGGCAGTGGGTACTGGCATTCTCGACGCCCGAGCGGCTTGCCAGTGCTCATACGCCCCTCGACTGGGATTGGTGAAATGGTGAATTACGCCGACATCGACACTCTGTCGAGTGTGTACCTGGAGGACAGCTTTGTGCTGGAAATCCTCGAACCGTCGGGTGAACCGTCTTTCAGGGGCGAGTTTGTGCTTACCGAGAACCATCCCCGCTACAGCACCCCCGCCTCGGGCGAGCAGTACTGCTATGCTGACGGAATGCTGACCTTTCCGAACGTCACGCGCGTCGAATGGGTTCGTCGCTCGACCCGACATTTCACCGATGCGGCAGGTGAGGAAGACCTCGGCAACATCGATTACCTGGATCGGGTAGACGACTATTGGCTGATCGGAGGGGATTGGGGTGAAGCGCGCGTCTTCACGGAGGGCGCTCCCCGACTCGTCCTGGCGTGACGATGAGGTTCACGAACCGGAGTCGGCGCTCGTGCGAGCGGTGAGGGCTGGAGGACAAGAGATCCCGTGTCGTTAGTAGTGTCGATTTGAAGGTGGTCCGGAGGAACGGCGAGGTCTTTACAAGCCGGTGGGCCTCGCCTGTGACGACGTGCGGGTTCGACGGTCGGTGGATTCACGGCTGGCCTTACTACGCCGACGCCGATGCGGGCAGCGACGGCGGCGGCATTGAGCAGACGCTGCATCCCGTCCGGAGTCGCCTTACCGGCCACTTCCGCCAACGTCCAGCCGTTCTTGCCGCGATCGGAGCCAGCAACCCCCGCACATACGCCCGAGCCCGACGACGCGGCTCCGCCCGCAGCAACCGCCCCGCCACCAGCCCGAACAACTCGTCCAAACCCGCGGCCCACGCCCGGACGTCCTCATATTCGATGGGGATCCGTTCAAGGTCTGGATCCCAGCCCTTGAATTGAGAGGCTGTCCGCCCTGCTCGCGGCGGGCAGCCTCCTGGCATCGTGGTAGTAGTGATCATGGGAAGGTGGGGCGGTGCTGCCGGAACCGATCATCCGAGTCGACGCGGTGGACCATTACGCGGCGCTGTTGGCGGATGACCAGTGGCCGGGCGAGATGATGTGCCTGACCGTCGTGCGCGGGCTTCCCGTCGCCGAGGCGCTGATCCGCTTTCACGGTGAGGCCACCGGGCGGCGGGCGACGCTGGTCGACGCCGGTCAAGCTTCGATCGCCGCGTTCCCCGACGAGCTGCCGCTGGTGGTCGCCGACGCCCTCGACGGGTGGGTGGTGCTGGCCGACGACAACGGCTACCACCCCGCTGGCTCGACCTTCCCGACGCCGGCGCACGGCTGGCCGGCAACGCCCCGGAACTGCACGCGCGCCTGGCCACGGCCGACGGCCCGCGGGTGCGCGCGGTGACCACCCTGGCCGCCGTCTGGGCCTGCGAAGCAACCGGCGTCGACGATCCCTTCGTACTGAACACCCTCGGCGAGGACGTCGAGGCGATGTCCCCACAAGTACGCGCAGACCTGCGCGAGCGCCTGGCCGAGCGCACCAGGGAGGAGTACCGACGGGCCCTGCGACTGCGCTGGGACCGCTGCCGCCCGGCAAACACGGCTGGCGGACGAACCCGACTTCGGCCTGGCCCTGGCTGTGGCCAACGCCGGCCGGGCCGACAAACAAGACTGGCCAAGTCCCGCAGCACCACACCGCGATCGGCGTCGAGCAGGGCGACGGCCAGTTCGGGGGTGTTCCGGGCCTCGGCGACCATCTGTGACCGCAACGTCGCCGGGCCCTCGCAGAACAGCAACCGGATCCATCACCGCCCGAAGGACCTCAGCCGCTTCCTCACGTCCCCTCTACTTCCAGAAGACCTCCGCTTGGTCCGGTCATGCGCGCGGACCGAGCACCCCTCGGTCCGCGCGCAGCCGTTTCGGCACCTCTCACGGGCGGGCGGTCGTGTCCCAACGCCACGATCCTCGCTACCGCGAGCGACGACGCGAGGGCCGGCTGTGGGGCACCGGCTCCACCGTCGATCCGCAGCGCTCTCCGTGCGCGGCGACGGCCCGCTTCAGGCGAATAGGTCCTGCGGTAGCCTCATCGCCTTGAACAGGTGGTCGCGTGATGCTTCAAGGTCCCGGCGCAGCCGGTTCAGGTCCGCGTCGAGCAGCCGTCCTCGCCACTTGCGCACCTGGCCGGCGACGATCACGGTCTCGACGTTGGTTCGGTCCATCAGGGACACGACCGCCCCGGGCACGTTGTTGAGCGGGGCCACGTTGAGCGCGGTGGCGTCGAGGAGGACGATGTCGGCTTCCTTGCCCGGTGTGAGGATGCCGGTCCTGCCGTCGAGTCCCAGGTGTTTGGCGCCGTTGACGGTCGCGTAGCGGAGCACGTCGCGGACGGTGAGGAGGTCCGGCGTGCCGGGGGCGGGCGTCGGCCAGTTATTGGGCGGCACAGGGGTTCCCTGGTCCAGGACGAGCTGGTTGACGATCATGCGCTGCATGGTCATCGCGGTGCGCATCTGCGTGAACGGGTCCGCGGTCATCGTCGTCTCGACGTCGGAGCTCAGGGAGGGCTCCATGCCCAGTTCCTGCATCTTGAGGATGGGCGGGGTGCCGTGCCGCATGGTCATCTCGATGGGGAACGCCAGCGAGACGTGCGCGCCGGCGTCCCGGAACCGCTGCCAGGTCTCGTCGGACATGCCGGTCATGTGGATGAAGAGGTTGTCCGACCCCACCTCGACCCCGCCGTCGCCCCGCGCGACGGCGTCGACGACGGGCCGCATCCCCCACGAGCCGACGGAGTGCGCGGCGATCCTCAGACCCAGCTCGCGGGCGATCGCCCACGCCCTGGTGTACACCTCCCTGCCGAGGTGGAGTTCGCCGCCCATGACCATGGTCACGAGCTGGTCGTCGGAGGGGAACCACGTGTCCCGGATGCGGTGGGCGTCCGCCGGGTACCGGGCTCCGATGCGGCCGTCGCCTTCGAAATAGCCGAAGGCGGCACGCCGCCCGGTGTCGATCAGAGCCTGGATCGCCGCATCGGTGTGTTCGGGGGAGTGGTGGATCTGCGACACGTCGAGCACCGTGGTGACACCCGCGTCAAGCTGCGAGAGCCCCGCGAACAGCTCATTGATGTACACGTCCTGCGGCCGGTACACCCGTGCGAACCCTTCGAGGATGTGCTCGCTGTAGTTCGGTTGCGCGCTCGGCGACCCGGTTCCGTCGTCGCGGAGCAGGCCGTTGGGGAGGAACGCCCGCTCCGCGGTCTCGAACAGGTGGTGGTGGGTGTCGACGAAACCCGGCATGACGATCCGCCCGCGCGCGTCGATCACGCCGGCGCCGGCGGCGCGGATGTCGGGCCGGACCTCGACGATCCGCTTGCCCTCGACCAGGACGTCGGCGCGCTCGAAGTCGCCGACGTTGTGGTCCATGGACATCACCGCGCCGCCGCGGATGACGTAGCGGCGTCCTCGGCGGCCGGTGTCCTTCGGGGGTTGACCGTCGTCGTGCGCGTCGGCCGGGCCGGCGATGCCCGTGACCGCACCAGCCGCTGCTGCGGTCACCACCGCGGAGTTCTTCAGGAAGTCACGCCGCCCGGTTCGAGCCGCCGACGGCTCCTGCGGCTCGCCGTCGTCACGTCGCCTGCTCATGGTGCCCCCCTCGTGCCATCGAGTTGATGTATCAACTCAAGGGTACACGGTTGGGTTGACACATCAACTCGCGAGTACGATGGCCGCATGGTGCAGCAGCGACTGAGCGAACGCGAACTCCGCGCCTGGCGTACGTCCTTCCGGATGCTGGAGCTGCTGCGGACACGCGTCGAGCAGCAGCTCCAGGCCAGCAGCGGTCTGTCCAACGCCGACTACACCGTGCTCGCGTTGCTCTCCGAGGCGCCCGACGGCCGGATGCGCCCCTACGAGCTGGGGCAGGCAGCCGGTTGGGAGAAGAGCCGCATGCACCACCAGCTCACCAGGATGGGCAAGCGAGGTCTGGTCACCAGGGAGCAGTGCGGCTCGCGGGGCGTGGACGCCGTGATCACGGCGAAGGGCCTCGCCACGCTCAAGAAGGCCGTGCCCGGCCACGCGCGGGAGGTCCGGCGGCTGTTCGTCGACCCGCTCACGGCGGAAGAGCTGGACCGGTTCGCCCGCATCGCCGGCACGATCCTCGACAACCTCCAGGCGGACCTGCCGGCCGGCGGGGCCTGATCAGGCGGCCCTTCGCCACACGGAATACCGTTCGACGAACGGGAAATCTCCCCGACGTGCCAGGGGCGGGCCGGATCGGAGGGGATTGCGCCGGCAACTCCGCCGCTTCCTCCTCCGACGCGTGGAACGCTGACGACGCCCTTCGATCCGGGCGGCGTACGTGCGCGCCGGACGTTGAGACCGACAGGCGGGGAGGACACCCGTGGACGCCCGACAACCGATCCGGAACCAGTTCAGGGGCACCGTCGACACGGTCGTGCAGGCGGGGGTGATCAACGGGGACGTCGTCGTGACCGGCGAGCCGGCCGTGGTGCCGCACGAACTGCCCACTGGCCCCGTGCACTTCGTCGAACGCGACACCGAACTGGCCGCGTTGGACGAGCTGCTGGCCATTCGCGCCGACGGGCTGCCCGCGATCGCGGTCGTCACCGGCACGGCCGGAGTGGGCAAGACCGCGTTGGCACTCAGGTGGGCGCACCGGCACACCGCCGGGTTCCCCGGCGGGCAGCTCTTCCTCGACCTGCACGGCTTCGATCGACAACCGCCGCTCACCTCGGCGGAAGCGGCGGCGCGGTTGTTGCGGTCGTTGGGCGTGGCCAGGCCGGAGGAGATCCCGAGTGCCACCGAGCGAGCGGCGCGCCTGCGCACGGTGCTGAGCGACCGGCGGGTGCTCCTGGTGCTGGACAACGCCCGGTCCGCCGAGCAGGTCCTGCCCCTGTTGCCCGGTCCGAGCCCCAGCGCGGTGATGGTCACCAGCCGCGCGGCGCTCGGCGGGCTGCGCCTCCACCACGACGTTCCGGCGGTCCGCCTGGCACCACTGGACGCGGCGGCCGGAACGCGGCTGCTCACCGCGCTGGCGGGGGAGCGGGTCACCGGCGAATCGGAGCTTGCCGGCGTGGTGACCACGTTGTGCGCCGGCCTGCCGCTGGTACTGCGGATCGTCGCCGAACGGCTGGTGTCGCGTCCAGGGCTGTCGGCCGCCGCGCTCGTACGCCAGTTGGGTGCCGAGCGAACCCGCATCTCGTCGTTGAGCGGCCATGTGGATGTGCGGGCGATCTTCTCGTGGTCTTACCGGTGCCTCGGCCCCCATGCCGCCGCGGTGTTCCGAACGGTCGGCACGGCTCCTCGCGGCACCTTCGCCCTCGACGCGGCTGCCGCGGCCTCCGACCTCGACCTGGCCACCGCGGACGCGGCGTTGGACGAGTTGGTGCAAGCCCACCTGCTGACCGAGGTCTCGCCGGGGCGTTTTTCGGCTCACGACCTTCTCCGCGCGTACGCGACCGAGCTCGCCGCCGCTCAACCCGAGGAACGAGGGGCTGTCGCACGACGGATCTTCGAGCACTACCTCCACACAGCGGCAAGCGCCGACCTGGTGCTCACCCCCCATCGCACCCGTGTGCAGCTCGTCGGACAACCTCCGCTCCGTGAGCCGTTCGCGGACAAGGATTCCGCACAGGCGTGGCTGCACGCCGAAGAACCGAACCTGATCGCCTTGTGCAGGTTCGACAACGACGCCTTGGACGTCCACCGCTGGCAACTCGCCTACGTGCTGCGCACGCACTTCTACCTGACGAAGCAGTTGGATGGTTGGCTGGACACGCACGAGCAAGCCTTGCAGGCCGCTATGCGCCTGCGCGATCTTTGGGCAGAGGCCGCGACGCGCAACAACCTCGGCATGGTCCTGACCGCGAGCGGCCGATGGGAGGAGGCCCTGACGCATTACGCCGAAGCCGGCGAACTGTTCGCCCGGCTCGGTGACGAGTACGGGCGCTGCAAAGCCGTGGCCAACACCGCCTCCGTCCTGCGCCGCCAGGGCAGAGTCAGCGAAGCGCTCGACCTCCAGAAGGAGGCGTTGTCCTACTACCGGCGCGCGGGGGTGTTGAGCTACGTGGGCATCACTCTCCGGGGGATGGCCGGTGCGTACCTCCAACTGGGCGAAGCCTGGCAAGCGGTCCGCTGCGCTCAAGAGGCCGTGGACATCGCGACGTGGCTCGCATACGACTTGGACATCGCTCAAGCCAGTACGACGCTGGGCGCCGGCTATCGGATCGCGGGTGAACCGATCAAAGCCGAGGTCGCCCTGTCCCAAGCGCTGGCCGCCGCCCACCGGTGCGGCAGTCGGTTCGAGCAAGCACGAGCGCTGCGCGACCTGGGTGAGTTGGCCGCAATGGCCGGGCGCTGGAAGGAGACCGCGACCCATTGGCGAAAAGCTCTCGCGCTCTATCGGGAACTGGGAAATCCCGTGGCGGTCGCGGTTGCGAACGACCTCGATCGGGTGCAGTGAGGTCGAGCCTCGGCGGTCGGATTATCATCCCGGCGTGATCCGTTTCGCCGGCCGGTCGGCCGTCTCAAGCCTGCTGCTGGCGTCGGTGTTCCTGATCGGCGGATGCACCACCCCGGCTCCCGCGGTGACCGGGCAAACGTCGGAAACCACGGCGCAGTCGAGCTCCTGGGTGTCGGTGGAACCGTCCAGGGAATCGGTCCGGCCGCACGAGTTGGCCAACGACGCCCCGAAGCGGTTCGCCGACGACGGGGATCTGTGCGCGCTGGTGACCGGACAGGAGATCGTGTCGATCACCGGTGCGCCGTTCGCGCGGGTGGCCGCGACCGAGCCGAACGCGTGGTGCCGCTGGCAGCTCAGCGACACCCTGAACGACAAGGGCGTGCCGGTGGCGTGGCTGATGATCCTGGCGCACCCGGCCGATCTGTGGCTGGGCACCGAGCAGGGCGCGGTCGGCGGGCACCCGGTGCGGCGACGCGCCGGTGATGGGCTGTGCCTGCTGCGCGTGGGGCTGCGCGAGCCCGCCGGGGACAGGCACACCGATCGGCCGGTGATGGGAGTCATGCTGGAGGTGCAGGACGCCGGGGCCGACGTGTGCCGCAGCGCGCAGTCACTGACCGAACTCGTCCTGGACCGGCTGCCCGCAGCCTGACCCGGCGGCCACAGCCACAAAGGTCGTGCTCGTCACCGGCGCGAGCCGCGGGATCGGCGCGGCGGCGGCCCGGCTCTTCGCGCGGGAGGGCGCGGTCGTCGTGCTCGCCGCCCGCGGCACCGACGCCCTGGAGCGGGTCGTCGCCGGGATCCGCGCCGACGGCGGCGTCGCGGACGCCGTGACCACCGACCTCGCCGACCGCGCGAGCATCCGCGCCGCGGTCGACCGGGTCGAACAGCCGCACGGCCGGCTCGACGGCGCGTTCGACAACGGCGCGGTGATCCAGCGGCCCGGCCCGCTGGACACGACCGGCGACGAGGACGTCGAGCAGCAGTTCGAAGTGAATTTCCGGGCGCACCGGACCGCGATGACCGCCGAGGCAGTGCTGATGCGCCGGGGTGGTGGCGGGGTGATCGTGAACACCTCCGGCATCGGCAGCCGCCGCGCGCACGGCCGGGCCGCGCGAGGTGGCGGAGGCGGCCGCGTGGCTGCTCAGCGACCGGGCGTCGATGGCGACCGGCGCGGTCGTGCCGGTCGACGGCGGCGCCGGGGCGTGAGGGGGCCGGGTGAGCGGAAGTTTTTCGCACCGCGTTCAGCCGCGACGTTGTCCGGATCGGCGAACTCGGGTCCGGCACGCCGGTGTGAACGCATGCAGGGCACCGAATCGGCGTCGAGGCGTGTCGGGTGGGCCGTTCGAACGGATCGGCTCCGCGAAACGGGTGATGTGCCGCCGTCTTTCCGGGTCCCGCGCCCGGTCTTCGTAACCTGGACGGCGTGATCGACGACGAGTCGCCCGAGGCGGAGGCGCCCGCTGATCCGTGGTCGGCGCTGCTGCCGGGGCAGGAGTTCGTCCCGGCCTACCTGACCTCGCGGTTCGCGGCGCAGTACCGGGTGATCGTCGACGTCCTCCTGGCCGAGCAGGACACGAGCCTGACCGGTCTGTCCTACGACGAGGTGGCCGCCGGGATCCGGGCGCACCTGGCCGCGCGGGTGCCGGAGGACGTCGTCGATCGCCTGCTCGCCGATGAGGTGCTGCACCTCGACAAGCGGCTGGAGCGACTCGTGCAGTGGCGGGTCCTGACCCGCTGGCAGGAGCCCGCCCGTTCGGGGGAGGACTTCCTGCGCCGGCGCGACCGCTACCAGCTGACGCCGAGAGCGGCCGGTCTCCACGTCTTCTGGTCGTCGGTCGACGACACGGAGGAGGCCGCGGGTGACCTGACGCTCGCGCCGCGCGCCATCCACGAGCGGCTGGTGGCGTTCGCCGAGTCGGTTCGCCGGGCCGTCTACACGGCCGCGGCGACGGAGTTCCAGCAGATCGGGGCGATGCACCTGGCGATGGCCACCGCGGCCCGCGGTTGGCAGCGCACGCTGGCGCACGCGTTGTCGGGTGGGCCGGACCCGGCGAAGCAGGACCTGTTGTGGCAGACGCTGCGGTCCTACCTCGGGATGTGGGGCGAGCAGGTCGACGTGCACACCCCGCGGATCGCGGAGCTGCTGGTGGAGCTGGGCCCGTTGCTGACGCCCGAGGTGTGGCGCGCGTGCGTTCGCGCCGCCCTGGGCGCCGACGTCGACGAGGAGTTGGTGGCCGCTCAGGCAGCCCGCTGGGAACGCACGTGGGAGGCGTTGGGCTCGTGGTTCAGCGGCGTCGACAGCCAGGCGCGGAGGCTGCGGCGTCAACTCCGGGACCTCGTCGCGCCGTGGGCCCGCAACATGAACCTCCTGCTGGACACCGGGGGCGCCGTCACCCGCCGTGCGGAACTGCTCGCCCTGGCCGTCGCCGTCGAGCGCGCCCCCGACGACGACAGCGCCTGGCGGATCTGGGACACCGCGGTCGGCGCGTTCTCCGCGCGACACCTGCTGCTGGCCTCGGGCTCCACCGACGAGCACGACGTGAGCTGGTCCGCCGCACCACCCGCTCCGGTCACCGCGCGGTTCCGCGAGCAGGGCGCACGCGCCGCGGTCGGCAGGCGAACCAAAATCCCGGACTACTCGACGGGCAAGAACGCGGCCCGACGCGCCAGGCTCGCCGCCCAGGCCGCTCGCGGCAGCGCGGAGGCGGCGCTGCGGCAGCGATCCGGAACCCGGCTGGCCGAATGGGGCGCGGTCACCGACGCGGAACTGGACCTGCTGCTGGAGTTCGTCGGCGTGGTCCGGCGGACCAGGTCGGAGAGCGCGGTGACCGGGGACGGTCGCTGGCGGATCACGCTGCGCAGACCCCCGCACCTGCACGACACCACGACCCTGCGCGCCGACAGCGGCAGCATGACGACCCTGAACTGGTACTTCGGCATGGAGCCCGCGTGAACCGCGACGCGGCCGAGCGGCAGCGGGCGTTCACCGCCCTGCTCCGCTCGCCGGTGGTCGATCGGCACAGCCACCCGGAGGTGTGGCCGTTGGTGCGGGTCCACCGGGTGACCTTGGGCGAGTGGTTCGCCCAGCGGCTCGGCTACCGGCTGCTGGTGACCGACTCCGCCGCCAGGCTGTTCCGGTTGCCGGTCGACGGCGTCGTGCTCGCGCCCCGGCGGTTCCGGCCACCGAGCCGTCGCGTGCTCGTGCTGGCCGTCCTCGCCGCCGCGGCCGCGGAGGACGCCGAGGACCTCACCACGACGCAGGACCTCTCCGACCGGGTGCGCGTGCTCTCCACCCGCGACGATGTCGAACTCGCGACCTACGACCCGGACCGGTTCGCCGAGCGGACGCTCTTCGTCAAGGCCGTCCGACTGCTGGTGTCCCTGGGCGCGTTGCGACCGACCGGCCGGGACGACGAGGAGCAGCGCGAGGGGTGGGCGCATCGTCGTGACGCGATCGGCGGTGCCTACGAGGTCCGCCGGGAGCTGCTGCTGCGCTTGGTCGACCCGACCTCGTTGCGCGCCGCCCTCGGCGACCGGAGCCACGACGGACCGCCCCACGAGGCGGCGGCGCGCGTCGGCTTGATGCGCAAGCTGGTGGAACTGCCCGTGGTGCTCCACGAGGACCTCACCGACGCGGAGAGGGCCTACCTCACCGGTCAGCGCCACCGCGTCCTGGCCTGGTGCGCGGAGATGACGGGGTGGGTGGTGGAGCAACGGGCGGAGGGAATGGCGCTCATCGCCGCCGACGAGGCCGACACGGACCTGCCTTTCCCGCGGCTGCGCGCCGCCGACTTCGCCGCGTTGATGGTGCTCGACGAACTCCTGCGCCTGCACGGGGTCGACTCGGTGGTCACGGCCGACGACCTCGCCTCGGCAGCCGCCGAGGTCAGGGTGCGCCACGCCAAGGCGATGACGAACGACCTGCGCACGGGCGACGCCGTGGAGGCCGCGGCACGGGACGTGCTCGGCGCGCTGGACCTGTTGCGCCCGACCGGCACCCCGCGCGGGTGGCGGCTGACGCCCGCGGCGGCGCGCTACCGTGATCCCCGGGTGGTGGCGGTGACCGCGAGACTGGACGAGGAGGGCGCCCGTTGACCCGACGGGAACCGGACCGCGAGCGGTGGCTGGCCGCTGCGTCGACGGGCGGCTTCCCCGAGCCGGTCCTCCGGCGGTGGCAGCCGTTGCGCGTCGGGATCGTCAACCTGTGGGAGTACGACCAAGCGGAGTTCTGGTTCGCCGACGGCCGCCTGGTGCTGCGCGGCGGCAACGGGGCGGGCAAGACCAAGGTGCTCGAACTGACGACCCTGATGCTGCTGCGCGGGGAGATCGGCGCGTCCGTGCTCGACCCCTTCGGCTCCCAGCACCGGACGATGCGCTTCAACCTGCTGCCCACCGGCGAGGACGACGACCCGCGTCCGCCTTCGGACGCCGGCCTGGGCTACGCCTGGGCCGAGTACGGCAGGGTGGACGACGACGGCACGGCGCGGTTCTTCGTCTGCGGGCTCGGTGTCAGCGCCCGCCGGGGCAGCGGCACGTCGGCGGTGACCACGTGGCACCTGATCACCCACCTGCGCCCGGGGCGGGATTTCAAGCTCGCCGCGGCGGGCCGCCCGCTCGACCAGAAGGAGCTGAAGAAGGTCCCCGGCGTCTCGGTGCCCGACAGCGCGGCGCGGTACCGCGCCAGGCTGGCTGCCGAGCTGTTCGGTCTCGGCACCGGGGCCTACGACAACCTCACCGAACTGCTCAAGCAGTTGCGCAAGCCCAAGCTGGGGGAACGGCTCAACCCCGCGAGCCTGGCCGAGACGTTGCGCGCGGCTCTGCCGCCCTTGGCCGGCACCGAGATCACCCAGCTCGCGGACGGGTGGGACAACCTGGAGAAGTTGCGGACGGCCGTGGAGCAGACCCGTACCGCCGCCGTGCGGCTGGCCGGGTTCGTCCGCACCGGCTGGACACCGTGGGCGCGCGCCGTCGTGCGCCGCCGTGCCGATGCGCTGACGGCGGCGACCACCGAGCTGGACGGCACCACGAAAGACCGTCGGTCCGCGGAAACCGCCCTCGGCGCCGCTCTCGGCGCGGTGGGACAGCTGGAGGAGAGCATCTCCCGCACGCGGTCCCGGCAACTGGACCTCGGCACCGAGCTGCGCGAGCTGCTGGACAGCCAGGCGTTCCAGGACGCCGTGAGCGTGGCGAGCCGGGTCGAAGTGCTGCGGGAACAACTCGCCGTGCTGGCCGAACAGCTCGGAGGGGTCGAAGACCGCCGCGCGTCGGCCGCGCAGGACGCGGCCGACGCCGCCGAAGCGGCGGAAGAGGCCACCTCGCACGCCGGGGAAGCCGAAACGGCCGTGGAGCGCGCCGCCGGACGGGTCCGGGAAACCGGGCAGCCCGCCGGACTACAGGACTCCGCTGCCCGGCACCTGCCCGCACGTGACGTGGCGGCGCTGCGCGCCGACCTCTCCGTCCGCCGGGAGCGCTTCGCGCGCTTGCAGGCGTTGCGCGCGACGTTCGACCAGGCCGACCAGGAAGTGGTGCGGTCGGCCGAAACGCTGGCCGGCCGCGAGGCGGACCTGGTGGAGGCGGCGGAGCAGCGGGCACGAGCCGAGGAGGACGTCGCCGCCGCGGTGGAGGCGCTGCGCGAGCGGATCAGGGCGTGGAACACCGACGCCGTGCTCGCCAAGGCGGACGAGCACACGGTCGAGCGCTGGTGCGACCTGGTGGCCGACCTGACCGCGGACCCGTCGGGCTCGCCGGGGGACCGGCGCGGAGCCCACCCCTCGTCGGCGATCGCCCAGCACGTCGAGCGGGTTCGCGACACGCTGTGGTCGCGGCGCACCGAACTCGACCACCAGCGCGCCGGACTCGTCGAGGAGCACCAGCAGGCGACCGCGCAGTTGGCGGACGTGCTCGGCCGGGCGGAGCGCCCGCCGGCCCCGCCCGACTCCTGGCGCCGTCGCGACCGTCCGGAACCCGACCGCGGACTCGGTGCGCCGTTCTGGCGGTGCGTCCAGCCCGTCGACGGCCTGTCGACCGACGAGGTGGACCTGCTGGAGGCGACCCTGGCCGCCGCGGGTGTGCTCGACGCCTGGCTGACCGCCGACGGGGAGCCGGTCCTCGGCGGTTCGGGCCCGGCCGACACGCTCGTGCACGCGGGCGGAACGCACGTTGCCGCCAACCTCACCGAGGTGCTGGAGCCCACACCCGTCGGCGGCGTACCGGAGACCGCTGTTCGCGCCGTTCTCGCGGCGATCGGGTGGCACGCCGCCCGGCCCGGCGACGACGAGGCCGCGGACCTGTGGCTGGCGGCGGACGGCACCTGGCGGTGCGCGGCCCTGTCCGGGCGCGCCGAGGTCGTCCGCCCCGCCTCCTACCTCGGGGCCACCGCGCGCGAGTCCGCCAGGCAGCGCGAGATCGATCGCCTGCGGACGCGGCTGGCGGAGCTGGAGACGTCGACCGGCGCTGTCGACGCCGGGATCGAGGACCTCGACCGGGACCTGCGGCGCCTCGCCGAGGAGTCCGCCGGAATCCCGGCGGAGCGTTCGGTCACCGACACCGTCACCACGCTGCGCGAGCGGGAACGGCGGGCCGCCGAGAGCGAACGCAAGGCCGCAAAGGCCAGGAACGACCACCGCGCCCGCGAAACCGCTCGGGACACCGCGCGGGCGGACTTGGCCTACTACGCGGGCGAACACGCGTTCCCGGTGGAGAACCTGTCCGCGCACGAGGCGGCGCTGCACGCCTATCGCCAGGCCGTCGACGAACTGGCCGGGCGGAGCGAAGTGCTCGGCCTGCGCTCGGCCGCGCTGGCGCGAGCACGCCGCGATCTCAC
This sequence comes from Saccharothrix australiensis, assembly GCF_003634935.1. Lineage (NCBI taxonomy): Bacteria > Bacillati > Actinomycetota > Actinomycetes > Pseudonocardiales > Pseudonocardiaceae > Saccharothrix > Saccharothrix australiensis. The sequence continues at coordinate 4,895,992 of NZ_RBXO01000001.1, read as the reverse complement.
CGCCGCACAGCGGCGGCTCGCCGAGGTCGACGCCGAACTGGACGACCTGAGCGGGCGCCGGCGGCAGGCGGAGGTCCGGTTGCACACCGCCGAGGCGGCGCTCACCACCGACGTCCGCGCGCGGCTGCTCCGCCGCACCGAGTTGGACGGCTTGGTGCAGGAGGCCGAGCGGGACCTGGAGGACCAGCGGAAAGCTCTCACGGATGCCCGAATCGCGGCCACCCGCGCCGAGGAGACGCTGGCGCGGCACGAAGACCGACGGCGGGCTGCCGAGCACGAGCGGGACCTCGCGCTCGCGCGGTGGTGGGAGGTCCACGACGCCGGCCTCGCACGACCGCTCGGACTGGAGGAACCGGAGCGGCGCAGTGTCGAGTCGGCGCGCGAGTCGACCCGTGCCGCCCGCCGGGAACTGCCCGACGCCGGCGACGAAGACCGCGCCTGGCGGACCTGCTACAGCAAGCTCGACGACCTCCGGCGCCACCTGTTGCCCGACCGCGACGCCCGGGTGTCCGAGCCGGACCACGACGGCGGGATCCAGCGCGTGCTCGTGCTCACCGACAGCACGGCCGGCTGGCAGGCGCCCGCGGACGCCGCGAGCCTGCTGGCCCGACAGGTCCAGGCGCAGGAGGCGTCGTTCGACGCCGAGCAGCAACGGGTGTTGACCACGCTGCTGGGGTCGACGTTCATCGAACACCTCAAGGAACGGCTGGACTACACCGCGCGGACGTTCAGCGACATCAACAAGCAGCTGGCGAGCCACACGACCCGGCACGGCAACGCCGTCCAGCTGAAGTGGGAACCCGATCCCACCGACCCGGACGCCGGCGCCGTGGTGGACGCGCTGAGCCAGGGCTACCAGCAGCTGTCGTCGGCGCGACAGGACACCGTGCGCTCCTTCCTCGCCCGCAGGATCGACGCCGCCCGAGCCGACGCGGCGGCCGGCGGCTCGGCGGACTGGCGGGAGCAGTTGTCCGCCGCGCTGGACTACCGCGGCTGGCTGAAGATCTCCTTGCAGCACCGGCCCGGTTCGACCAGCCGGTGGACGCCGTTCGACACCGCCAAGCACGGAGCCAAGTCCGGCGGCGAGAAGGTCGTGCTGTTGTCCCAGCCGCTGTTCGCCGCCGCGGTCGTGGCCTACAACGCGGCCGGTGGGCACGCCCCGCGCTGTGTGTGGTTGGACGAGGCGATGACCGGTGTGGACGAGGAGATCAAGGCGTCGTTCATGGGGTTGACGGTGAACTTCGACCTGGACGTGATGCTGACCGCCCACGACGAGTGGTGCAAGTACCCGACCGTTCCGGCGGTGGCCGTGTACGACCTCGCCAGGCACCGGGGCCTGCCCGGTGTCGACGCGGTCCCGTACCTGTGGTGCGGTGGCGACTGGACCGCGGTCGCGCTGCCGACGACCGACGACGCGCCGTTGCCCGCCGACGGACTGTTCGCCGAGGCGGATGTGGAGTGACGGCGGAGATCCCGTCGGGTGTCGAGGACTGGGCCCGCTTGCCGGGACCCGCGAGCGTGCTCGACGTCGTCCACACCCGCGCCAGGCGCGGGCACCGCACCGAGGCGGGCACGCTCACCGCGCTCGTGCTCACCGAGCAGCAGCGTCGGGAGGTCGCGCTGCTGCTCGGCACCCGCTGGGAGCTGTCCGGCAAGCCGGTCCGGCTCCAGGACCTCGCGGCGAAGCTCGCCGAGCACGGCCTGACCGTGCGCGGGCTCCTCGAAGCCCTGAGCGGCGGGCGGGTCGAACCGGATCGCGCTCGCCGCGACCGGGCGCGGGCCGAGGCGGCGGCCGAAACGGCGCGCGCGGCGACGCACCTGGTCGAGGCGGGCGTGCCCGCGCACGCGGTGGAGCAGTGGCTGGCCGACCCCGGTTCGCCGCAGGCCGGCGCCGGTGCGCTGGAGAGCTTGGCCGAACAGGTGGCGGCCGTCGTCACCCGGCTGCGCACCACCAGCGGCGGAACGCGGCTCGCCCACCTCGCGGCGGACCTCCTGCGCGATGCCCACGCGCTCGATCCCGACCGGCAGTTGGGCCGTGCGGTCGCCCGCGTGCTGGCGGTCGTGCACGGGCTTCCCCGGCCACAGCGGGCCGGTCGGGCGTGGCGTGCGGCGTGGGCGAGCGCCGGGGTGGTGTGCGACGGGGTGTCCTCGCGGGTGCTGGCGCTGAACCTCCCGCTCACCGGCGAGTCGCCGGCGGTGCGGTTGTGCGCCGCCGCGCCCGGCGAGCCCGTCTGGCTGACGCTCCGCTCGCTCACCGGCACGTGGACCGCACCCGCCGTCGACGTCTTCGTGTGCGAGAACCCCACCGTCGCGGAAGCCGCCGCCGACGCGTTCGGCGACGCTTGCCCGCCACTGGTGTGCACGGACGGGATGGCGTCCGGCGCGGCACTCGACCTGCTCGCCGGACTGGCCGCCGCGGGCTGCGCGATCCACGCACGGGCGGACTTCGACCCCGCCGGGTTCACCATCGCCGAACAAGTCCTCTTCGTCGCGCCCGGCGCCCGAGCTTGGCGTTTCGACGCGACGACCTACGCCGACGAGACCGGGCTGGACGGCTCGTTCGCCACCCCGGACGGCCTCATGGCCGCGGTCGAGGAACTGCGGACCGCCTACGACCGGATGTGCGCTCCCGTGCACGAGGAGCGTCTCCTCGACCGACTGCTGGCCGACCTGGCGAACGCGTCCCGCTCGCCGAGCTGGCCGTCACGTACTCGGGACCGATGACTCGTGGTGCGGGGTTCGAGGGGCGCGCGGCGAGGCCCGGCGACGGGTGTCGCCGGGCCTCGTGCCGGCACGCTCCCCACCGCCGACCGCATCGCGGTGAGCGGGTGCCCCGGTCAGGTGCGGCGGCTCAGGGTGGCGAAGTCGGGATTGCTGCCGAGCACGCCGCCCTCCGCCCAGCGGTCGCGCGGGACTTCCTGGACGTAGACGGTGATCTTGTCCATCGGCGCGCCCGTCACCCGGTGCACGGTTCCGGTCAGCTCCTCCACCAACCGCCGGGCCAGGTCGTCCGGGCCGGGCCAGGTGGTCACCGACACGATGGGCATGGGTTTCTCCTTCGGTTCACGGGGCGGTGGTCGTGTGCTCGTGGAAGCCCGGCGCGGTGAGCTTCAGCTGGGCGTGGATGTCGCCGCCCAGGCCGAACTGCCCGATCGCGCCGCCGTAGCTGCGCTGGTAGCTCATCCACAGGACGATGACGTTGACGATCCGGTTGCGGCCCGGCCGGTCGTGTGCCGGGAACGGGTCGGGCATCGTCGCCGAGTAGCGGCCCGCGCCGCGGCGGTCGGTGGTGAACACGTTCGGCACGCCCAGCGGTCCCGGCCTGGTCGGGCCGGCCGGGTCCAGGTCCCGCTCGCGCAGCGACATCACGGTGTACAGGCTGTTCGGGATGAGGTCGGCGAACTCGAACTCGAAGTCCGCCGCCGTGCGGTCCGGCGCGACCCGCACCGCCACCTCGCCCCTGGCCCGCAGCCACCGGCCGAGGGTGATCGGCTCGGTGACCTTCGGCCCGTCCTCGTCCCGCAGGTCGGGGACGGGCACGCGGTGCAGCGGGTAGCTCGGCAGCTCCCGCTCGGCGGGCGGCTGGTCCGGCGCGAAGGTCATCGGGTAGTTGTTGCAGGGCAGGGGTACCGGCAGCGTGTGGAGCACCATGTCGTCGTCCTCGGCGGTGAGCGGCCGGATCACCTCGTGCGGCAGGTGCCGCCCGAACTCCGGCACCGGGCTCCCGGCGCTCACCAGGACGGACTCCCAGGGCGCGACCACGCCGCCGTCGGCCGCGGCCCGGTTCACCCGGCCCACGACGACGAAGTCGCCGTCCTCGTTCATGATCTCGCTGGGCGGGTACAGCGGCCCCTGCGTGGTGACGCTCAGCGGGATCGCCGCCATCAGGCGTCGACCCGCTCGTACACCGCGGTGTAGAGGCCGCGCTCGCCGCCGGCGATGTAGGCGGACCCGGCCTGCCGGACGATCTCCCGGTACTCGGGGCAGGCGAACACCGCGCCGTACCGCTCGGGCGTGGTGTCGAAGCCGGACACGAACATCACGCCCGGCTCGGTGCTCAGCAGCGAGTGGTAGGCCAGGAACACCACGACCTCGTCGGCGCGGCGCACGACGTCGAAGATCGTGTCCTCGCGCCACCGGCGGTAGTCGGCGAACACGGCGGGCGGCACCTCGATGTGCCGCAGCTGCACGTACCGCGTCGCGGGCACGGCGTCGGCCGTCGACTTGGGCGCTTCGACGAACCGGAGCACTTGACGGCGTAAGTCGCCCGCGACGTGCGGGGCCAGCTCGGTGAACTGCCGCTCGAACAGCGAGGTCTCGGCGTCGAGGGCGGCCAGGTCGGCCAGCGGCGTCAGCTCCATCAGCGTGTCGCCTTCGAGGGCGCGGTACAGCACGCTGCCCGAGCGGTCGTCGGCGCGCAGGCGGGCCCACTCCTTCGCGGCGCTGTCGAGCGCGCCCGGCGCGGTGGTGACCTCGGTGACCAGCAAGGTGGTCGCAGGCATGGTTGTTCCCTTTCCGTGGGGTCCTGCGGTGATCGGTACCGCGGGATCGGTTCTGGGGGATCGGTACTGCGGGATCGGTTCTGGGGTGGATCACCAGTGGAGCAGCGACAGGCCCATCGCCATGCCGCCGCCGAACGCGGCGAGCACGACGACGTCGCCTTCGGCGAACTCGTGCTGCGCGGCGGCCAGGGTGATCGGGACCGACGCCGCGCCGGTGTTGCCGTAGCGCTCGACGGTGTAGTGCGCGCGGGCCGCCGGGAACGCGAGTTCCGCCTCCAGCTCGGCGAGCATCCGGCCGTTGGCCTGGTGCGGCACGAAGTGCCGGACGGTGTCGGCGGGGTAGCCCAGGTCGGCCAGGAAGCACCGCACGGCGGTCGGCACCTCCCGCGCGACGAAGTCGCGGACGCCGCGGCCGTCCATGCTGAAGTAGTGCTCGCCCGCGGCGAGCGACTCCTTGGACGCGGGGATGCGGCTGCCGCCCGCCGCGACCTTGATCAGGTCGGCGTGCTGCCCGTAGCTCGTCAGCGCCGAGGCGACGATGCCGCGACCGGGCGGCGTCGGGCCGAGCACGACCGCGCCCGCGCCGTCGCCGAACAGCACCGCCGTGCGGCGGTCCGTCGGGTCCAGGATGCGGGAGTAGACGTCCACGCCGACCACGAGGGCGTGCCCGCCGTCGGCGATCAGGCGGCGCGCGGTCTCCAGCGCGAACACGAAGCCGCTGCACACCGCGTTCACGTCGAACGCCGCCGCGCCGACCGCGCCGATCCGGTCCTGGAGCACGCAGGCGGTCGCCGGCTGCGGCGAGTCGGGCGTCGACGTGGCGACGACGACCACCGACAGGTCCGCGGCGGTCAGCCCGGCCCGGCGCAGGGCCTCCTCGGCCGCCGGCGCGGCGAGGTCGGAGGCCGCCTGCCACGGCGCGGCCCGCCGGCGCGTCCGGATGCCGGTCTTGCGCTCGATCCAGGACTCCTCGACGCCGACCTCGGTGGCCACGACGTCGTTGCCGACCTCCCACTCGGGCAGGTGGCTGCCGCAGCCCAGGACGCCCACGCCCGGCACCGGGGTCCGCGGCTCGTGGACACCCGCGCCGTCCAGCGGCTCGGCCAGGGCGCACCCGCAGAAGCAGTCCCGCGTCACGCCGCCACCCCCGCGATCCGCAGCCACTGGTTGCGGTCGGCGTGCCTGCCCAGCTCGGGGTCCGCGCCCACGACGACCGGGTGCCCGACCTCCCGCAGCAGCGGCAGGTCGCTGGCGTGGTCGCCGTAGCCGAAGCTCAGTGGCAGCGAGAGGCCCTCCCGCCGCGCCAGCTCGCGCACGGCGGTGGACTTGACGTCACCGATGACGGACCGGTCCACCTCGCCGGTGAGCAGGCCGTCGGGGCCGACGACGGGCCTCGTGCACAGCACGTGGTGCGCGCCGAGCGCGCTCGCCAGCGGGTCCGCGCACGCCGGGAACGAGCCGCTGACCAAAACGACGCGGTGGCCGGACAGGCGGTGGCGGACCAGCGCGCCGACCACCTCCGGCTTGATGAAGCCCGCCGTGCGGCGGCTGCGCGCGAACCACTCCAGGCCCTGCCGCCGCACCAGGTCCGCGGGCACGCCGCGGTAGATGCGGTAGTACTGCCGGTTGACGGTCGACCGGGACGCGCCGCCGGCCGCCACGAGGCGGTCGAACTCCGCGAGCCGCGCCGCCTGGCCCCGGTCCGGGGTGCGGTCGTCGGCGAGGTGGAAGCGCAGGAAGTCGAACATGCTCTTGCCGGCGATGAGCGTCTCGTCGATGTCGAAGAAAGCCGCGACCCGCATCATCACCACGCCATTTCGGCGGTGCGGTCGGCCATCAGCGTCTGCACCGCCGAAGTGGCCCGGCGCAACTCGGACCGTTTGATCCGGTGGTCGTCGAACGCGGCGAAACGAATGTCCGCGCACGCCGCCGAGGTGCCCGCCTGGGTGATTTCCATGGTGACCCGGAAGGTCATCCGCTCCGGGTCCGCCACCGCCGATTCGACGATCGCGCAGGTGATCTCGGCGGGCAGCGGGAACAGGAACGACTCGAAGGTCAGCGACATCGAGTTCCACACCACGTAGAAGCGGCGGCCGGGGAACCGGACGCCGTGCTCGGCCTCGAAGACCGCGATGAACATCTGCCGCATCGCCTCGGTGACGACCATGCCCTGCACGTGCTGACCGGTCTGGTGGTCGAGCAGCAGCTCGTTCTCGCCGTGCAGCGCCAGGTCGGCCGCGTGCCTGCCGTCGGGCAGCGCCCGCAGGCCGGACAGCAGGACGTTCTGCTCGCGGTGCTTGTGCACGAGCGACCGCGCCACCGGCGTGCGGGCGACGCCCAGCACGGGCACGTCCCGCGCGTCCTCCCGCCGGGCGAGCGCGGCGTTGAGGTAGTCCAGCTCGTAGTCCCCCATGCCCTGGCCGACGACGATCGCGTCCGGCGCGGGCGCGCCGGAGCGCAGGTCGCCGACCAACTGGCCCAGGGTGCGGACGCCGGGCACGTCCCGCATCCCGCTGAACCGGTCGCCGACCAGGCACACGACGTTGTCCGCCGGCGACTTCCCGGCCCCCCTGGCGCGGTACCTCGATAAGTGGACCGCCGCGTTCGTGCCTGACATCACACATCTCCCCTTTGGGTGCAGCTTCGGATGATCGGTGAATTCACAAGGATTACTCGCGTCCGGTCCGGCGGGCGGGCCCGGAGATTTTTGGGCAGCGCGCTCCCGCCGGAACCTTGCCCTGTAAACGTAGCACGCATTTTCGAGAAATTCGCCGGCAAGTCGGTTATTCGCCTGCGCCGCGAATCGGTCCTGCGCTATCCGGCGGTCCGGCGCACATTACGGGTGACCACCACCACAACGAGCGCGGCGCCCACCAGAATTCCCCCGACCCACGTGACGGCCGCGACACCGACCGATTCCACGGCCAGTCCGCCGCCGAGCGCGCCGAGCGCGATGGACGCGTTGAACACCGCCACGTACACCGAGGACGCCGCGTCGGTGGCCTCCGGCGCCGAGCGCAGCACCCAGGTCTGGAGGCAGACCGGCAGCGCCGCGTACGACAGGCCCCACGTCACGAGCAGCACGACCGCCGTGACGGCGGAGCCCGCACCCACCGCGGACAGCACCAGCAGCGAACCGGCGAGCAGCCCGACACCGCCGAGCAGGGCCCGGCGCAGCCCTCGGGCGATCGCGCCGCCCGCGAGGAAGTTGCCCGCCACCCCGGCCGCGCCGAACACCAGCAGCAGCACGCTGACCAAGCCGGGCGGGATGCCCACGACGGCTTCCAGGTACGGCGTGACGTAGGTGTAGGCCAGGTAGTGGCCGATCATGGTCAGCGCGGCCACGCCGATCGCCACCACGAAGGGGCCGTTGCGCAGCAGCTTCGGGATGGCGGAGAGGCTGCCGCCGTTGCGCGCGGCCATCGGCGGCAGCAGCGCCAGCACGGCGACCAGCACCAGCAGCCCGACACCCGCGGCGACCAGGAAGGCCACCCGCCAGTTCGCGGCCTGCCCGATGGCGGTGCCCAGCGGCACGCCCACCACCGACGCGACGGAGATGCCGCCCAGCACGACCGACAGCGCCCGCACCGCGCTCTTGGGGTCGACCAGGCGCGTGCCGACGGCGGGCGTGGTCGACCAGAACACGCCGTGCGCGAAGGCGATGATCACGCGGCCGGCCATCAGCACCAGGTAGTTCGGCGCGACGGCCGACACCAGGTTGCCCAGCACCAGCAGGCCGAGCAGCGCCGCCAGCAGCGTGCGGCGGTCCAGCCGGCGCACCAGGGACGTCAGCGGTGCGGCGCTCACCGCCGCGATCCCGCCGTACACCGACACGACCAGGCCCGCGATGCCGAGCGGGACGCCCATCCCGGCGCCGATGGACGGCAGCAGGCCGACCGGCAGCAGCTCGGTGGTGACGAACAGGAACGTGCCGAGGCCGAGCACCCACACGGCGGGCCACGACCGGGGCTCGACCTGTTCGGCCACCGCGCCGGGCGGTGGGGCGGACCGGGACGTGGTCATGAGCGGCTCTCCTGGTTCGAGGTCGGGGCGTCAGCGTGGGCGAACAGTCGTTTGGCCTGGTAGAGGGCGTTCAACGACCGGGGGATGCCGACGTAGGGCGTGAGGTGGATCAGCAGCGCGACGATCTCCTCGCGGGTCGCGCCCGCGCGCAGGGTCGCCGGGATGTGGGTGTCGAGCTGCGCCTCGCACCCGCCCTGCGCGGCCAGCAGCGCCACCGTCACCAGCTGGCGGGTGCGCAGGTCCAGGCCGGGCCTGCCGACGACGTCGCCGAACGCGTACTCGGCGATCGTGTGGCCGAACCGCTCGTCCAGCTCGGCGACCGAGGCGATCACCGCGTCGGGGTCGATGCCCAGGTCGCGCATGACCCGCCGGCCGGCCTCCTCGCGGTCGCTCACGGCCGCACCACCGCCGACGTGTCGGGCATGGTCGCCGCCGGGTAGCGGTCGCCGTGCACCTTGTCGGGGCTGAACGCCGCGTCCAGCGCGGCCACGTCGGCGGCGCTCAACGCGATCTCCGCCGCCGCCAGGTTCTCCCGCAGGTACGCCAACCGCTTCGTGCCGGGGATCGGGAGCACGTCCCGGCCCTGCGCGAGCACCCACGCCAGCGCGACCTGCGCGGGCGTGGCGCCGCACCGCCCGGCCACCGCGTGCACGGCGGCCAGCAGCGGCAGGTTGGCCGCCAGGTTCTCCTCGGTGAACCGGGGGTTGACCCGCCGGAAGTCGTCCGGGGCGAGGCCCTCGCGGTCGCGCAGCGCTCCGGTGAGGAAGCCGCGCCCCAGCGGCGAGTAGGCCACGAGGGCGACGCCCAGCTCGCGGGCGGCGGCCAGCACGCCGTCGGTGACGACGTCGCGCGTCCACAGCGAGAACTCGCTCTGCACGGCCGCGACCGGGTGCTCGGCGTGCGCGCGGCGCAGCGTCGCCGCGCTCACCTCGGACAGCCCGATGTGGCGCACCTTGCCCGCGCGCACGAGGTCGGCGAGCGCGCCCACCGTGTCCTCGACCGGCGTGCGCCCGTCGAGGCGGTGGGCGTAGTAGAGGTTGATGGCGTCCACGCCGAGCCGGCGCAGGCTGGCGTCGCACGCGGCGCGGGCGTACTCCGGGCTGGAGTCGCTCCACCTGCGGTCGGCCTCGCGGCGGATGCCGAACTTGGTGGCCACGAAGGCGTCGCCGCGCCGGTGCCGCAGCACCTGCCCGATCAGCTCCTCGTTGTGGCCATCGCCGTACATGTCGGCGGTGTCCAGCACGGTCACGCCGGCGTCGAGCGCCGCGTGGAGCACCGCGATCGACCGGGCGTCGTCGCGGCTGCCGTAGAACTCGCTCATGCCCATGCAGCCCAGGCCGAAGGCGCCGACCTGCCGGCCGCCGAGCTCCCGCGCCGGCGACCCGGTGGCGGTGGGTGTCTTGGATTCGGTCACGACGTCGAGCTTGCGCGCGCCGGCCGGGCGGCGGCAGGACGCGTCCCTCCCTGGGTGCGTCCCGCCCGGGTGCGCCACTGCCAGGTTGCCGGCCCGCGCCCGTGGGAGCATGGACGCATGGCCCAGCAAACGGATCTCAGCACCTTCCTGCGATCGCGCCGGGCGAAGGTCCGGCCGGCGGACATCGGCCTGACCGAGGGGCACACCCTCCGGCGCACGCAGGGCCTGCGGCGCGAGGAGGTCGCGGCCTCGGCCGGCGTCAGCGTGGACTACTACACCCGCCTGGAGCAGGGCCGGGAGCGCAACCCGAGCATCGCGGTGTTGGAGTCCCTGGCCGACACCCTCCTGCTGGAGGGCGAGGAGCGCGACCACCTGTTCCGGCTGGCGGCGCACTCCGGCAAGCGCGTCCCGACCACGTCGACGGCGAACCGCCGCGTGCGGCCGGCCGTGCGGCAGCTGCTGGACGGCGTCACCCCGTCACCGGCCTACGTGCTCAACCGCTGGAACGACATGCTGGCCGCGAACACGCCCGGCCTGGCGCTGCTGGCCGGCCTGGACACGTGGCCGCCCGCCCGGCGCAACACCATCCGCTACATCTTCCTGCACCCGACCGCGCGGAAGCTGTTCGTGGACTGGGACTCCATCGCGCTCAACTCGGTGGCCCACCTGCACGCGATGGAGGGCCTGCTGCCCGGCGACCCCGCGCTGACGGCCCTGGTCGACGAGCTGACGGCGAAGAGCGACGAGTTCCGGCGGCTGTGGCAGCGGCACGACGTGCGCAGCCTGTCGACCGGCCGCAAGGTGCTCGACCACCCGGGCGTCGGCCGGATGACGCTGAGCTACGAGGTGCTGGACATCACCAACGACCACCAGCGCCTGGTGGTCTACCAGGCGGCGCCGGGCACCGCGGACCACGACTCGATGTCGCTGCTCAACCTGATCCACCCGGACGCCGACGTGCCGGGGGACGAGCGCTCGCGCCACTGGCTGGACCAGCGCTGACCCCTCGGGCGTCCAGGACGGCGGGCCCACGACCGGGGCCGCGTCGGTGAGTTCTCCGCCGGTGCCGCGTCCCCCTGGGGGAGTTCCCCGGGGGACGCGGCTCTTCGTCAGGCCAGGGGCAGTTCCGCCATGGCGTCCGCGAGCTGCTCGGCGGTGTCCCCGGCGGCCCACACGTGCCCGTCCGGGCGCATCAGCACGGCGGCCGTGGGCCAGGGAAGCTCGGTCTCGTACAGCTGGAGGTCCGCGTTCGCGGCCAGGTCCTTCAACGCCGGGTCGGCTTCCCGGGCCAGCAGCACCGGGCGGCCCTCGCGCAGCAGGTGCAGCTGCTCGCGGGTGGCCGGGAGGCGCAGACCTGCCAGGGGGTGGGCGCCCGGGTAGCGCACGTCCAGCGCGGTCAGCATGTTGGCCAGCGCGGTCGCCACGTCGGGGTGCGTGCGCAGCAGGTCGGCCATGAACCGGCGCAGGGAGCGGCCCTCCTCGGTGGTGGCGGTGATCAGGGCGGTCTGGGCCTTGGTGTGCTCGCCCAGGGCCACGCCGACGGGGTGGCGTTCCGAGTGGTAGGTGTCCAGCAGGGTCGCGTCCGCCCGGCCCCGCTGGACCGCGGCCAGCTTCCAGCCCAGGTTCATCGCGTCCTGCAAGCCCACGTTCAGCCCCACGCCGCCCGCCGGGAAGTGCATGTGCGCGGCGTCGCCCGCCAGGAACACCCGGCCCTCGCGGTACCGCGCCGCGAGGCGGGTGGCATTGCCGAAGCGGGACAGCCACACCGGGGAGTGCAGGCCGAAGTCCGTGCCCGCGATCAGGTTCGTCGTCTCCCGCAGGAACTCCGGGGTCGGGGTGGCGGGCACCGACGGGGCGTACCCGGTGACGCGGTGGCGCCCGCCGGGCATCGGGGCCACGAGCAGCGCGCCGTGCGCGTTGTGCCAGAAGCCCGGCCGCTCCGGCGGGTCGGCCAGCTCGACGTCGCCGAGGAAGCCGAAGACGGTCGAGTCGGTGCCGGGGAAGTCGATGCCCGCCGCCTGTCGCACGACGCTGCCCGCGCCGTCCGCCCCGACCACGTGGTCCGCGGTGATCCCGTACTCGCCGTCCGGCCCGTCGACCCGCAGCGTCACGCCGTGTTCGTCCTGGCTCAGCCCGGACACCCGGTGCCCGCGCCGGATCACCACCCCGAGGGCGAGGGCGTGCTGTTCGAGCAGTTCCTCGGTGCGCACCTGCGGGTGGGCGAGCATGAACCGGAACGGCGTGGCCAGCTCGCGGAAGTCCAGGCGGGCGGGCAGCATGGCGAAGTGCCCGTCCGGCACGGCCAGCCCGCCGTCGAGGAAGGGCTGCTCCTGCCCGCGCATCGCCAGCACCTCGATCGTGCGCGGGTGGATGGCCAGCGCCTTCGAGTGCGGGCTGCGCCGCTCGGCCCGCTCCAGGACCAGCGGTCGCCCGCCGCCCAGGGCCAGCTCCGCCGCCGTCCACAGCCCGACCGGGCCCGCGCCGACCACGATGGTGTCGTGTGCGTTCAAGGTGATCTCTCCATTGGATCGAGGTGTGACGCGTGCGGTGATGCCGGCGGGGCACGCGGGCGTTACATACTGGTGGTGCGGTAGCACCCCGATGAGAGGTGAACGAGATGGCGTCAGCGCGGCAGATCAGCGGTCCGTGCCAGGCATGGCCGGAGGACAGCGCCTTCATCCGCGAGGTGCTCGACCGCATCGGCGACAAGTGGACGATGCTGACCATCAGCACCCTGAGCGCCGGCCCGCTGCGCTACTCCGACTTGCAGGCGAACATTGCGGGCATCTCCCAGCGGATGCTGACCCAGACGCTCAAGCACCTCGAACGCGACGGCCTGATCACCCGGACCGCGTACGCCGAGGTCCCACCGCGAGTGGAGTACGAGCTGACGGACCTGGGCCGGTCGCTGATCGAGGTGGTGCTGGCGATGGCCGAGTGGGCCGTCGCCCACCACGGCGAGATCGCCGGCAACCGGGCCGCCAGCGAGCTGACCGGGATCGGCCGGGCCAAGGCCGCGGCCAAGGCGTCGGCGGGCTGAGGCGTCGGCGGGCTGGGTGTCGGCGGGTTGAGGTGTCGGCGGCGCTCATCGGCTCCCAGGACCCGTTGCAGCGTCCGCCTGCTCGTGACCATCTTCCTCACCTCACTGGTAGTGCGTAACACCATCATGAGTGAGTAAAAGAGGGCTTACAAAAGGCACTTCGAAGTGCGTGAGCACCGCGGCGCCGGCAGGGAGTCGACCGGGAAACCGGCCGGGCCGGCGGTGCCCCGCCGCGCTCACGGCACCAGCACGATCTTCCCGGTGGTGCCGCGCTCCTCGAACAGCGCGTGCGCGGCGGCGGCCGACGACAGCGGCAGCACCCCGCCCACGACCGGATTCAGGACGCCCTCGACGCCGAGCCGGAACGCCTCCGCGCGCAACCGCGCGCCGTACGCCGGGTCGACGACCACGCGCGGCCCGAAGCCGGACACCCGCAGACCGCGGGCCAGGAAGTCGACCGGGGTGACGGCGGGCAGCTCGCCGCCGGCCGACCCGAACACCACCGCGCGGCCGACGCCGATCGCCAGCAGCCCGAACGCGGCCCGGCTGACCGCGCCGCCGACCGGGTCGAGCAGCAGGTGAACCTGCCCGACCTCGGCCCGCACCCGCTCCGCCCAGCCGTCCTCGGTGTAGTCCACCGCGAGGTCCGCGCCGAGTTGCTCGGCCAGGGCGAGCTTGCGCCCACCACCGGCCGCGGCCACGACCGTCGCGCCGGACCGCTTGGCCAGCTGCACCAGCAGGCTGCCCACGCCGCCCGCCGCCGCCAGCACCAGGACGACCTCGCCCGCCCGCGGCTCGCCCGTCCCGATCACCCCGACCGCGGTCGCGCCCTGGCCGAACAGGGCCAGCGCCCGGTGGTCGTCGAGCGCGCCGGGGACGGGCAGCACCGCCCCGGCGGCGAGCACCGCGCGCTCGGCGTACCCGCCGCCCGCGAGCCCGCCGACGACGCGCGTGCCGACCAGCGACCCGTCCACGCCCTCGCCGACGGCGGCGACCGTGCCGGCGACCTCGAAGCCCGGCGTGAACGGCAGCGGCGGCGCGGGGAACCACGGGTGCGCGGCCATCGCGCCGGACCGGATCTGCACCTCGGCGTAGCTGATGCCGGCCGCCGACACCCGCACCAGCACCTCGCCCGCGCCCGGCGTCGGGTCGGGCACCTCTTCGAGCCGGAGCACCTCGGGTCCGCCCAGCTCGTGGAACCGGATCGCCTTCATCCTCGCTGTCCCTCCCTCCGACGGCCCGATCTGTTCCGGACCGGCGGTCAACTTAAGGGTACCTACACTGCTGGCATGGCGGTGGAGGGTGTCGGCCCGGCGCCGAGGCGGCGCGCCGAGCGCCGGGACTCGATCCGCAACCGGCAGGCGGTCCTGGCGGCGGCGCGCAGGCTGATCTGCGACCGCGGTCTGGAGCACGTGTCGATGCAGGACATCGCGGCGGAGGCGGGCGTCGGCAAGGGGACCCCGTTCCGCCACTTCGGCGACCGCCAGGGCCTGCTCGCGGCCCTGTTCGACCAGTTGACCGAGGACTGGCAGCCGGGGGCGCTGGCCCGGCTGACCACGCCGGACCGCCCGGCGGCGGAACGCGTCCGCAACTTCATGGGCGAGCTGTTCGACGTGGTCGTGGTGTCCGGCCGCCCGCTGCTGAGGGTGCTGGAGGGCGGTCACGCCAACGCCAGGGGCACCGCCCGGTACCTCGCCTGGCACGCCGCGCTGACGCCGGTGGTGGCCGAGGCCCGGCCGGACCTGGACGCCCGCTTCATCGCCCACGCGGTCCTGACCACCCCGCGCGCGGAGTTCGTGGACATGCTCGTGGACGGCGGCGGCATGACGATGGACGAGGTCCGGGCGGGCCTCCTCGCCATGACCGACGCCCTGCTGCGGTCACCCTCGGCCTGACGCCGCCCGGCCGGGGCGGGCGCGCTCGTCCGGGACCCTTGCGCCCACACTAGTAAGTGCTACTGTGTACTGGTACCTAGCGAGACTGGGTAGTGCGAGGGGGTGGTCCGCCGGCCGGGCGGCCGGCGGACCGGATTTCCGGCGATCGAAGTCCAGGAAGGACACGGGCACAGTGGACACGAAGAACGAGTTCACCCGCGACGGCGAGCACGGCGTCGCGGAGGGCTGGGGGAAGGTCGCCGACGCGTTCCGCGCGAACTTCGAGGGCGACCCCGGTGAGATCGGCGCGGCGTGCGGCGTCTACGTGGACGGCCGCCCGGTCGTCGACCTGTGGGACGGCCTGGCCGACCGCGAGGCGAACCGGCCGTGGACCGAGGACACCATCGTCCAGGTGGCGTCGACGACGAAGGGCGCGACGGCGATCTGCGCGCACCTGTTGGCGCGGCGCGGTGAGCTGGACGTGGACGCCCCGGTGACCCGGTACTGGCCGGAGTTCGGCGCGGCGGGCAAGGAGGACATCCCGGTGCGGTGGCTGCTGTCGCACCAGGCGGGCCTGCCGGTGGTGGACGGGCCGTTGACCTTCGAGCAGGCGTGTGAGTGGGACCCGGTGATCCGGGCGTTGGAAGCCCAGGAGCCGTTGTGGGAACCGGGCACCGCGCACGGCTACCACGCCATGACCTACGGCTTCCTGGTCGGCGAGGTGGTGCGGCGGATCTCCGGCAAGTCGCTGGGCACGTTCTTCGCCGAGGAAGTGGCCGCGCCGCTGGGGCTGAGCGCGTGGATCGGCCTGCCCGAACAGGAAGAACCGCGGATCGCCCGGATCGAGAACGCCGCGCCGTTCACCCCGGAGGAGCTGACCGCCGGGCTGATCGCGTTGACCGGGCTCGACGCGGACACGGTGCACGCTTGGGTCGAATCGATGTGGACCCCGGACGCCCTCCAGATCCGCGCGGGCACGCTCGGCGGCGCCACGGACCCCGGGACCGGGTACTTCCTCACGCGGGCCTGGCGAGCGGCGGAGTTCCCGGCCGCCAACATGCTCACCGACGCGCACTCACTGGCCCGGATGTACGCCGCCACGGTCAGCGACGTCGACGGCGTGCGGCTGCTCGACCCCGCGACCGTCGAGCGGGCCACGGCCGTGCAGACCGACAAGACCCGGATGTACGGCCTGCCGCCGGGCCTGGACATCCCGGCCGACCGCTCGTTCTACATGGCGCTGGGCTTCGGGCTGGCCTGCCGGCCGCTGCCCCTGCTCGGGCCGGGCTCGTTCGGCCACGCCGGTTCCGGCGGGTCGATCGCCTTCGCCGACCCCGACGCCCGCGTCGGCTTCGGCTACGTCACCAACCACTGGTCCTTCCGGCCCGACGACCCGCGGGCGTCGAACCTGATCAAGGCCGTCCGAGCCTGCCTCGGCTGACCGACGACCCCCGCCCGACCGGGCCGCCGCAGGACGGCGGGGCGCGCGCCGCCACGGGCCCGGTCGGTCCTGTCCCATCCGGCTGACCAGCCGATACAAGGATCACCAACGATTGACGAAGGCTCGGCGGAGCACGGTGGGCCGGTGCGACGGCTCGACCCCTCGAACGGGGACGAGCGGCACCGACACCGAGGGGGCCGGGTACCGCGATGGCTGAGGGCAGGATCGTCCACCGCGTCGGGACGTACCGGACGCGCACGGCGGAGGACACCTGGCGGGACGTCCGGCCCCTGCTGCCGCTGTTCGCGGTCACCAAGGTCACCGACATCACCCGGCTCGACGACCTCGGCTTCCCCACGCACCTCGCCTACCGCGCCACCGGTCCGGCGCTCGCCGTCTCGGCGGGCACCGGCGTGACCACGGCGCAGTCGCGGGTCGGCGCGGTGATGGCAGCCGTCGAGACCTGGCACGCCGAGCACCCCCGGCTGGAGGTCGTGGAACGCGCGCCGGCCGGCCGGCTCCCGCTGCACTACGACGTCCGGCGGCTCAACTTCCCCGCGCGCAGCCCGCTGACGCCCTCCGCCGTGGTCGACTGGGTGGCGGGCGAGGGGCTGCTCAGCGGGTCGGCGTGCCTGGCCCCGTTCGCCGTGATCCCGCCGGAGGACACCGGGCCGCCGTCGTGGGCCACGACCGTCTTCGGCGCGACGGCCAACGGTGTGGCGTGCGGCAACGACCCGGCCGAGGCGACGCTGCACGCCCTGCTGGAGGCCGTCGAGCGCGACTGCCTGGCCACCGACGTGCGGACCAGGCCGCCGAGGTGCGCGCTGGTCGACCCGGCGACGGTCGAGGACCCCGCCACGCGGGACGTCGTCGGGGCGCTCACCGGCGCGGGCGCGCCGTTCCGGGTCTACGACATCACCAACGACATCGGCGTGCCGTGCTTCCACGCCCTGGTCCGGGCGGCCGGCCGCAACGCCTGGTTCAGCGGCTACGGCTGCCACCCGGACGCCGGCATCGCGCTGGGCCGCGCGCTGCTGGAGGCCGCGCAGTCCCGGCTGCTGTCGGCGTCCGGGCTGGGTGACGACCTCCACCTGGACCGCTACCGGGTGGAGGAGTCGACCGGGGAGCCACGCCCCGGCACCGGTGACCGGCCGCGGGTGCCGGTCCGGCCGTCGATCCCGGTGCCGGACGACGTGGCGGGTGCGGTGCGCGCGTGCGCGCGCCGCGTCCAGCGCAGGACCGGCGTCGAACCGTTCGTCGTCGACCTGACCCGGCGGGACATCGGCATCGCGGTGAGCAAGGTCTTCGCGCCGGGACTGGAGTTCATCGACCCGCGCACGATGTCGGAACTCGCGCGCTGACCGGACCCCGGGCACCGTCGCCCTGGGTCCGGTCAGCGCGTCGACGCGCCCGCAGCACGTCGCCCCGGGGCGTTCGACGCGGGGACGGCCGTGCGGCGCGTCCGATGCGGGGACGAACGCGAGTGGTGTTCCGGCGCAGGCGGTGTTCGGCGCAAGCGGTGTTCCGGCGCAGGCGGTGTCGCGCGGGGGACATCCGGCGTGGGCGAGCCGAAGTGCCGCGGGCAAGCCGGTTCCGGGTCACAGCGCGTCGGCCACCGCCAGCCCGATCCGGGTCAGGGCCTCCTCGGTGAGCGGCAGCGTCGCCCGCCCCGGCCCCGTCCGCTGGAAAGCCCGGTGGTCGGCCCGCGGGTGGAAGTCGGGGCTGCCGAAGTTCCGGACGGTGATCCGGTACACGTCGCCCGACGGCGCGTACACCCGCAGCGCCTGCGTCAGCGACTGGAACGGCTCGCTCGCCCGCACCTCGTAGAGCTGGAGCACCACGCCGTTCGGCCGCACCGCCCGGCGCGGCGGGAGGCAGTTGCCGACCGCGAACAGGTCGGCGTCCGCCGCGGCCTCCGGCGACAGGCCGGTCCGACCGCGTTCGAGGTCGACGCTGCCCGTGCCGGCCTGGTCCGCGACGTCGATCCAGTGCGTGTGCCCGTCCACCGACGCCGGGTTCTTCTCCTTGTCCGCCGGGAACAGGTGCGACCGCGGCGGACCGGCCTGCGCCGGCGCCGCGGCCTTGCCGACCGCGGTCTCCCACGCGCGCAGCACGTCGGGTGACGGCGCCGGCAGCAGCCACTCCGTGCTCCGCTCGTCCTCGACGACGCTGCACAGTTGCGTGTTCTGCAACTGCCTGTCGGTCGGCGGCGGTGCGCTGGCACCCGGCGCGTACGTGCCGTACGGCTGCTGCGCCGCCCGGTTCAGGGTCGTCCACACGTGCGGTCGCGCGCTCGACGTCGGCACGGTGTCACCGGACGCCGGGTCGCTGCTGCCGGCGAACGTGCCCAGGGTCGTCGCGCCGAACCCGACCACGCCGACCACCACCAGCACGCCCACCACCGCGCCCGCCCGGCGCACCAGCACACCGCGCCGCCCGCGCCGCAACACCTCGGCGAGGTCGGTCCGGGCGGCGGGCGCGGGACCGCCCACCTCCGTCCGGAGGGCGTCGCGCAACTGCTGCTCGTTCTCCCACATCACGCACCTCCTGGGGTCGCGGCCCCGCGATAGGCCCTGCGGAGCGCCTGGAGCCCACGAGCGCCCTGGCTCTTCACCGTGCCGGTCGAGCAGCCCATCGCCTCGGCGACCTGCTCGATCGACAGGTCGTGCACGTACCGCAGCACCAGCACGGCGCGCTGCCTCGGCGGCACCTGCTGGAGGGCGGCCAGCAGCGGCGGGCGCTCGTCGGCCGCGGCGGTGTGCGGCGGCACGGCGGGCACGGGCGGTTCGGGCGGCGAGGCCACGACGTGCTCCCGCGCCCGCCCGCGTCGACGGGAGTCGAGGAACACTCTGGTCAGCACGGTGCGCAGGTACGCATCGGCGCTTTCCCTCCGGATCCGCGCCCAGTGCACGTAGACGCGCACGAATGCGGTCTGCGCGATCTCCTCCGCCTCCACCCAGTTGCCGCACAGGGCGTGCGCCGTGCGGCGCGCCTGGTCGAACCGGCCGGCGAAGAACTCGGAGAACTCGTCGTCCCTTCGCATCCCTCGTCCCCTCACTTCGGTCACCGGCTCTACGCCGATGTGCCTGCGCGGGTTGCACCGCATGCCGAGCGGGGTTGCGTCGGACGTCGTCATGGATCGAGGAATGAACAGCGCGCACTCGGTCCGCCTTCTTCGGCGGAATTGTCGTGCGGGTGATGTCAGTCGATGACATCACCCGGAATCATGGGCCGGTGCTTCCGGCGGAGGGCCAGTTGCGCAGGAGGGCGTCGAGCGCGTCGATGGCCCTGGACCAGGAAACGCCCACCGGGCGCGGGTGGTGGTCGAACCCGCCCGACGCCTCCAGGTTGACGTATCCGTGGAGCGCGCTGTGCAGCAGCCGCACCGCGTCGGTCTGGTCGGGCTCGGGCAGCCGGTAGCCGCGCAGGATCGCCCGCGTCAGGTCGGAGTGCCGGCGCGCCGCCTCGACGGCCGCCCGCTCGGCTCGCTCCGCGCTGTGCGCCCGCTCCGCGCCGGCTGTCGTCGTCGCGTCGCCCGCGCGCCCCTTGCCATCCGGTTTCGGGGCCTCGCCCGGCTGCTCCAGGTTCTCCCGCGCCGCGCCGCCCGCCGACGGGTCGAGGTCGACCCGCATCGCGGCGTACCGGCCGGGGTGTTCCCTGGCGTAGTCGCGGTAGGCGTCGGCGAAGGCCGCCAGCGCTTCCCGGCCCGCGCGCCCCGCCATCGCGGCGGACACCCGGTCGGCGAGTTCCGCGAGCGCCAGCCCGGCCACCCTCACCCGCAGGTCGCGGGCGTTCCTGAGGTGCGAGTAGAGGCTGGCGTCCTTGACGCCGAACCGCCGCGCGAGCGCCGAGACGGTGACGTTGTCGAAGCCGACCTCGTCGGCCAGCTCCGCCGCCGCCGAGGTCAGGCGCTCGGCGGTCAGCCCCGCGCGTGCCATGCGCCACCCTCCGCTGCCTAATCAGCCTAAGCGTTTGCCTAGTGCTCCTAGGAAGACTACCTTCCGTCGGGTGAAACCGGTTACCGAACGCGAGATCCGCGCCTGCTTCGTCAACTGCACCAAGGGCGAGGCGAAGCGGATGGTCCTGCCCGGTGATCTGGCCGCGCGGCCGTGGGAGGACCTGGACTTCCTCGGCTGGCAGGACCCGTCCGCGCCGCACCGCGCCTACCTGGTCGCCGAGTCCGGCGACGGGCTGGTGGGCGTGGCGCTGCGGCGGGCGACATCCGGTGCCAAGCACCCGCGCAGCGGCATGTGCGCGCTGTGCCTGACCACGCACACGGGCGACGGCGTCACGTTGATGACCGCGCGCAAGGCCGGGCGCGGCGGGCAGCAGGGCAACTCCGTGGGCACCTACATGTGCGCCGACCTGGCCTGCTCCCTGTACCTGCGCGGCAAGAAGCAGGCGGGTCCCGGCGCGCGGCCCCACGAGTCGCTCACGCTGGAGGAGAAGGTCGAGCGGACGGTGGCCAACCTGGCGGCCTTCCTCGCTACGGTGACCGGCCGACCGCCTGGTTCCGTCGACGGGTGATCGGCCGACCGCTGGTCCCGCCGACCGGTGATCGGCCGACCACGGGACGCCGATCACCGGGCGCCGACCACCTCCGGCCGATCGCCCGGCTCCGTCGGCCCGGCGCCGACCGGCGAGCCGTGCTGCCTGAGGTGCTCGGGTGATCGCTCCCGGTCCCGTCCGAGGCGGTACGCCACGGCTTCCGAAGGAGCGCGCCGCGGTTTCCGAAGGGTCGCGCCACGGCCGCGTGGCCTCACCGCCCGGCCGTTCGGGCGTGCGCACGCGCGCGATGACATCGATCACAGGACGGTCCCGGCGGGCCCCGGAACGGCCCGAACCGGCGTGTCACGCGGCGCTCGCGGGCCGTGGCGCGTCAACGGCGGGGGACCGGCGGCCGGCCGGCAGCGCGGCGGCCCGGCGTGATCCCGAAGGCGGCCGGTCGCCCGGTGATCCGCTGATCGGTCGGCGCGAGCGCCGCTGATCTCGCGAAACCGGGCCGCACGCTCCACAATGGACTGAGCGGAGCAGTGTGAAAAGTGAAGGCGGGCCGTTTTGTCCGCTTGCCATCCACACTGGACTTGCCTCGGGTGCGCATATTGTGCGGGGTTTGTCGCCATGATCCGGATCACCCACCCCGAGCCGCCGTTCGGAGGCTGGACACGGGACATCAGCTTAGGTAAGGCTAAGTAAAGTTTCGGCCGTGGAGGGGGTGTGGAGTGACCTCGTTGGAGCACTGGGGTGCGGGGATCGAGGGCAAGGTCGCCTTGGTGACCGGAGCCGCCCGCGGCATCGGAGCGGCCGTCGTGGACGAGTTGGTCCGGGCGGGCGCGACGGTGGCCGCGCTGGACGTGGACGCCGAGGGCCTGTCGGGCCTGGAGGGGAAGGTCGTGCCCCACGTCGTCGACGTCGCCGACCCCGCGGCGGTCGCGCGCGTCGTGGCCGAGGTGGAGCGCGACCTCGGTCCGATCGGGATCGGCGTCTCGGTGGCAGGCGTCCTGCGGCCCGGTTCGGTCTGCGACACCACCGACGAGGACTGGGCGGCCACCTTCGCGGTGAACACCAACGGCGTCTTCCACGTGCTGCGCGAGGTGGCGCGGCGGATGGTGCCGCGCGGCAGCGGTGCGCTGGTCACCGTCGGCTCGAACGCGGCGGGCGTGCCGCGCACCGGCATGGCGGCCTACGCGGCGTCGAAGGCCGCCGCGACGATGCTGACCCGCTGCCTGGGGCTGGAACTGGCCGGTTCCGGCATCCGCTGCAACGTCGTGTCGCCGGGCTCGACCGACACCTCGATGCAGCGTCTGCTGTGGACGGACGACCGGGGCGCGGCCAGGGTGATCGAGGGCGACCCCGACCAGTTCCGGGTCGGCATCCCGCTGGGTCGCATCGCCGACCCGGTCGACATCGCCGAGGCCGTGCTGTTCCTGGTGTCCGACCGCGCGCGGCACATCACCATGCAGAACCTGTTCGTGGACGGCGGAGCCACTCTTCGCGCGTGATTCCGCCGGTCGGGGGCGGAAGACCTTCCGTCGCCCGAATCATGAGGTTAGGCTAACCGAAGCAAGCGGCTTGCCGCCGGTGCCGCCCTCCACATCGCGGGATCCGCTCGGCCGAATGGCCGGTAAGCGTTTTCCCGCTTTCAGTGAAAGGGAATCCTGACGTGTCGCCATCTGCTCTGGTCCGCCCGCGACCCGTGCACCGGGCCGCCGACCTGCTGGCCGCCTACCTGCCGGGGTCGTTCTACTACTCCTCGGCTCGCGGAGCGCTGCTGGCGGACGGCGTGCACGCGACCGTCCGGGCCGGGCACGGCACGCGCGCGGGCGCGGCGGCGGAGGCGCTGGAGGCCGCGGCGGTGAGCGGGGTCGACGAGCCGGTGGTGGTCGGCGCCATCGGGTTCCGCCCGGACTCGGAGGCCAGCCTGGTCGTGCCCGCCGTGGTGCGGCGGTCCGGCGCGCCGACGGCGACCGCCGAGCACCCGCCCGCGCCGCCGTGGGACGCGGGCGCGTGGTCGATCGCGCACCGGCCCGAACCCGCCGGCTACGTCGACGGCGTGCGCCGGGCGCTGGAGCTGATCAAAACGGGCGAACTGGACAAGGTCGTGCTCGCCCGCTCCCTCGAACTGGTCGCGGACGCGCCGGTGCCGGTGCCCTCGCTGCTGGCCCGCTTGGTGCTGCTGGACCCGGCCGCGCACGCGTTCGCGGTCGACGTCAGCGCGCCCGGCGACCCCGCGCCGCGCACGCTCGTCGGCGCGAGCCCGGAGCTGCTGGTCTCCCGGCGCGGCCCGGCGGTGGTCGCCAACCCGCTGGCCGGCTCGCTGCCGAGGGTCGCGGACGAGGAGGAGAACCGCAGGCGCGTCGCGGCGCTGCTCGCCTCGGCGAAGGACCGTGCGGAGCACGCCCACGTCGCGGGGCAGGTCGCCGAGGTGCTGGGCCGCTTCTGCGTCGACCTGGAGGCGTCACCCGAACCCGTGGTCGTCGGCACGCCCACCATGTGGCACCTGTCCACGCGCGTCACCGGTCGGCTCGCGGACCCCGCCGACCCGGCGGTGTCGGCGCTGGCGCTGGCCGAGGCGCTGCACCCGACGCCCGCGGTGTGCGGGGTGCCCGCCGAGCGGGCCACGTCCGCGATCGCCGAGCTGGAGCCGGTCGACCGCGGCTACTACGCGGGCCTGGTCGGCTGGACCGACCTCGCCGGCGACGGCGAGTGGGTGGTCACCATCCGCAGCGCCGAGGTGTGCGACCGGACGGTGCGCCTGTTCGCCGGCGCGGGCGTCGTCGCGGGTTCCGACCCGGCGGCGGAGCTGGCCGAGACCAGCGCCAAGTTCCGCACCCTGCTCCGCGCCCTCGGCCTGGAGGGCGTCGCGTGACCGCCGACCACGTGGCCTGGCCGCCGGAGGTCGCGGCCCGCTACCGCGCGGCCGGGCACTGGCGCGGGCAGACGTTCGGCGCGCTGCTGACCGCGCTCGCCGCCGCGCACGCCGACCGCCCCGCCGTCGTCGGCGAGCGCGACGGCACCACCACCCGCTGGACGTACGCCGAGCTGGACGACCGGGCGCACCGGATCGCCGCCGGCCTGGTGGAGTCCGGGGTGCGCCCCGGCGACCGGGTCGTGGTGCAGCTGCCGAACGTGCCCGAGTTCCTGCCCGTGGTGTTCGGGCTGTGGCGGGCGGGCGCGTGGCCGGTGTTCGCGCTGCCCGCGCACCGGCACAGCGAGCTGAGGCACTTCGCCGAGCAGAGCGAGGCCGTCGCGATCGTCACCGTCGACCGGCACGAGCGGCACGACCACGCGGGCACGGCGCGGGCCGTCGCGGGCGACGTGGCCTCGGTGCGGCAGGTGCTGGTCGTCGGCTCCGCCGAGTTCGACCACCTGGCGGCGACCTGGCCGCGCGAGCTGCCCGACCCGGACCCGGCGGGCGTGGCGTTCCTCCAGCTGTCCGGCGGCAGCACCGGCCTGCCCAAGCTCATCCCGCGCACCCACGACGACTACCTCTACAGCGTCCGCGAGAGCGCCCGCATCTGCGCGCTGCGCCCGGACAGCGTGTACCTGGCGGCGTTGCCGGTGGCGCACAACTACCCGCTCAGCTCGCCCGGCGTGCTGGGCGCGCTGCACGCGGGCGCGGCGGCGGTGCTCGCGCCACGACCCGACGCGGACACCGCGTTCCGGCTCATCGAATCCGAGCGCGTGACGATCACCGGCGTCGTGCCGCCGCTCGCGGCGGCCTGGGTGCAGGCCGCCGCGCGCACCGCCCACGACCTGTCCTCCCTGGAGGTCCTGCTGGTCGGCGGCGCGAAGTGCGGCCGGGAGCTGGCCGAGCGGATCGGCCCCGCGCTGGGCTGCCGGTTGCAGCAGGTGTTCGGCATGGCCGAGGGGCTGGTCTGCTACACCCGCCTGGACGACCCCGACGACGTCGTGCTGGGCACGCAGGGCAGGCCGATCTCGCTGGACGACGAGATCCGCGTCGTCGACCCCGACGACCCGGCCGCGCCGTCGGACGCCGAGGTGCCGCCGGGCGAGGTCGGCGCGCTGCTCACCCGCGGCCCGTACACGATCCGCGGCTACTACCGGGCCGCCGAGCACAACGCCACCGCGTTCACCCCGGACGGCTTCTACCGGACCGGCGACCTCGTGCGGCGCACGCCGACCGGCCACCTGGAGGTCGTCGGCCGCGCCAAGGAGCAGATCAACCGCGGTGGTGAGAAGGTCGCCGCCGAGGAGGTCGAGAACCACCTGATGGCCCACCCCGACGTGCTCGACGCGGCCGTCGTCGCGGTGCCCGACGAGTACCTGGGCGAACGGACCTGCGCCTACGTCGTGCCCGCCGCGGGCGCCGCGCCCAGCGGCGCGGAGCTGCGCCGGTTCGTCCGGGAACGCGGGGTCGCGGCGTTCAAGGTGCCGGACCTGGTGCAGGTGGTCGAGGAGTTCCCCGTGACCGGGGTGGGCAAGACCAGCAAGCGCGAGCTGCGGGCGGCGCTGTCCGCCCTGGCGCGGAAGAAGGGGTGACGAGTGTCCCTGCCGAAGATCCAGCCCTACCCGCTGCCCACCGCCGCGGAACTACCGGCGGGCCGGGTGGACTGGCGGCCAGACCCGACCAGGGCGGCGCTGCTGATCCACGACGTGCAGCGCTACTTCCTGGCCCCCTACCAGGGCGCGCCCGTCGACGAGATGACGGCGAACATCGCCGCGCTCGCCTCGGCGGCGCGCGCGCAGGGGGCGCCCGTGTTCTACACGGCGCAGCCGGGGCACCAGGACGCCGCGGACCGCGGCCTGCTCACCGAGTTCTGGGGGCAGGGCATCGGCGCGGTCATCGACGCCGACCCGCGCGCCGCGGACATCGTCGCCGACCTGGCCCCCGAACCGGGGGACACCGTGCTGGCCAAGTGGCGCTACAGTGCGTTCCAGCGCAGCACGTTCGCCGAGCAGCTCGCCGCGCTCGGCCGCGACCAGCTGCTGATCACCGGCGTCTACGCCCACATCGGCTGCCAGGCCACGGCCGTCGAGGCGTTCATGCGCGACGTCCGCCCGTTCCTGGTGTGCGACGCGGTCGCCGACTTCTCCCGCGAACGGCACGACCAGGCGTGCGAGTACGTCGCGCAGCGCTGCGGCGCCGTCACCACCACCGCCGACGCGCTGGCCGCGCTGTCGGCCCCGATCGCCGCTGGAGCACCGCTATGAGCACCACACCGTCACTGCCCGCCGAGCGGGTCCGCGCCGACGTCGCGGAGCTGCTCGGGTGCGACCCCGCCGACCTCGCGCCCGACGCCGACCTCCAGGACCTCGGTCTCGACTCGATGCGCATCATGAGCCTGGTCGAGCGCTGGCGCGCCGCCGGCGCGACCGGCCTGGAGTTCGCGGACCTGGCCGAGCAGCCCAGCCTCGGGCACTGGACCGCGCTGCTGGGAGCGGACTCGTGAGCCGCGTCGACCACCGGCACCGCCACCTGGAGCGCATCGCCGAGGTCCGCGCCGGCCGCAGCGCGGAGAAGGTGCCCTACCCGATCCGCATCCGCACCACCGAGGTGGTGCGGACGGAGCAGGTCGGCTCCGGCCTGGTGCGGATCACCCTGGGCGGACCCGGCACGGCGGGCTTCGAGGCGCACTCGCCGGACGAGCACGTCAAGCTGATCTTCCCCGAACCGGACGGCACGCTGCGCCTGCCCGAGCAGGACGGCGACATGCTGCGCTGGCCGCGGCCGTCGCCGACGTCCCGCGAGTACACCGTGCGCCGCTACGACCCGGCGACCGGCGAACTCGACATCGACATCGCCCTGCACGACGGCGGGCTGGGCGCGGACTGGGCGCGCGCGGTCGAACCGGGCGCGGTCGCGCACGTCGCCGGCCCGCCCGGCGGGCTGATCGTGCCGCACCACTACGACCGCTACCTGCTCGCGGGCGACCTCACCGCGCTGCCCGCCATCGCGCGGTGGCTGGAGGAGCTGCCCCGCACCGCGCGCGGCTGGGCGTTCATCGAGGTCGCCGACGCGGCGGAGGAGATCCCGCTGTCCGCGCCCGAGCACGTCGAGGTGCGCTGGCTGCACCGCGGCGACGCGCCGCCCGGCACCGGCGACCTGCTGGCCGACGCCGTGCGCGCGGTGTCCGTCCCCGAGGGCGAACGCGTCTACGTGTGGGTCGCGGGCGAGGCGGGCGCGATCAAGCCGCTGCGCCGCTGGGTGCGCGACGAGCTGCGCCTGGCCAAGGACGACCACGACATCACCGGCTACTGGAAGCGCGGCGTCGCCGACTTCGACGACGACCACGAGCACGAGCACCACGATCACGAGCACGACGAGCACGACCACTGACCTTCCGCACGCACGATGACCGCCGCCTGCACGAGCAGATCCCGAGGAACACCCATGTCCATCGCCCGCACCTCCAGATTCGCCGGCGCGTTCGCGCTCGCGTTCGCCCTCGTCGCGGGCTGCGGCTCCGGCGGCACCGAGCAGCCGCCCGCCGAGTCCGCCCAGACCAGGGTCTTCAAGGCCGACAACGGCGACATCACGATCCCCGCCAAGCCCGAGCGCGTGGTCGCCACCGGGTACGCGGTGCCCGCGCTGCTGGAGGCGGGCGCGCCGCTGGTGGGCATCTCCACCTGGCAGCGCGGGCTGCCGCTGATGGGGCCCGAGGACCGGGCCAAGTACGACCAGCTGCCCAAGGTGGCCGGCGAGCTGGCGACCGAGACCAACTACGAGGCCATCGCCCAGGCCGAGCCGGACCTGATCGTCATCGGCGTGCCCAAGCCCGTGCTGGCCGACATCGACCTCAAGCGGCTGGAGGCCGTCGCGCCCGTCGTGGCGATCGGCCCGTCGATCCCGTCGGCCTGGCGCGACCTGTCCCGCAAGCAGGCCGACGCGGCGGGCGCGCTGGCGCAGTTCGACTCCGTCCGCGCCACCTACCAGGACAAGGCGGCCAAGATCGCCGAGAAGTACGCCGCCGTGCTGCCGCGGCTCAAGCTCGGGCACGTGGGCGCGTACGGCGAGGTCGCCAAGGGCAACTTCCAGCGCGAGTTCAACGGCTCGTGGGGCACCAACATCGCCCAGGACGTCGGCGCGAACTACTACGGCGAGGTCAAGGTCAAGGGCGGCGGCTCGAAGGACGTCAGCGAGTACCCGTCGATCGAGGAGCTGACGACGGCGTTCGGCGAGGCCGACGCCATCACCTACTCGGTCAACCCCGACGGCACGCCGCCCGCACCGGTGAAGTACGTCCTGGACTCGGAGCTGTGGAAGAACCTGCCCGCGGTCAAGGCGGGGCGGACCTACGCGTTCCGCTACACCGAGGCCGCGACCTACCGGGCGGCCATGACCACGCTGGACGCGGTCGACCAGGCGTTCGCACCGCTGCTGAACCGGTGACGGCCACCCGTCGGCGGCAGGGCGGGCGGGTGGCCCTGCTGGCCGCCGCGCTCGTCCTGCTGGCCGGGGTGGCGGTCGTCAGCATCGGGGTCGGCGCGCACGCGATCCCGCCCGCGGAGGTCGTGCGCGCCCTGCTGGACCGCGACGCGTCCAGCGACCACGTGGTGGTGTGGGACATCCGGGCGCCGCGCGCGCTGCTGGCCGCGGGCGCGGGCGCCGCGCTCGCCGTGGCGGGCGTGCTGATCCAGGTGCTGTCGCGCAACCCGCTGGCCGAGCCCGGCGTGCTGGGCGTCACCGCGGGTTCCGGGTTCGCGATCGCCGTCGGCTCGGCGCTCGGCTTCGCCGGTTCCGCCGCCGCCGAACTCGGCCTCGCGGCGGTCGGCGCGGTGGCGGCGGTCGCGCTGGTCTACGCGGTCGGCCGCCGGTCGCCGCTGCGGCTCGTGCTCACCGGCGTGGCGCTCAGCTCGGTGCTCGCGGGCGTGACGCTGGGGCTGCGCCTGCTGCTGCCCGACGTGTTCGACCAGTTCCGGTTCTGGTCGGTCGGCTCGCTGGCCGGCCGCGAGCAGTCCGCGATGGGCCTGCCGCTGCTGGTGATCGCGGTGGCCCTGGTCGGCGCGCTGCTGCTGGGCAGGCAGCTCGACGCGGTGGCACTCGGCGAGGCCGTGGCGCACACGCTGGGCGCGAACGTCGCCGTGGTCCGCGGGCTGACCCTGCTGCTGATCACCGTGCTGGCCGGCGCGGCGACGGCCGTGGCCGGTCCGATCCTGTTCGTCGGCCTGATCGTGCCGCACCTCGCGCGCCGCGCGGCGGGCGCGTCGGTGCCGTGGCTGCTCGCCTACGCGGCCGTGCTCGGGCCGATCCTGCTGCTGGTGTCCGACATCGGGTCGCGGGTCCTGCTGCCCACCGGCGAGGTGCCGGTCGCCATCGTGACCGCGTTCCTCGGCGGCCCGGTGCTGATCTGGGCGGTCCGGCGGTACGGGGAGGCGGCGCTGTGAACGCGGTCGTGCTCCGCCGCGGCGGCCTCTCCGTCCGGGTCGGGCGGCGGACGCTGGTGCTGCTCGCCGTGCTGGTCCCGGTGCTGGCCGGCCTGGCCCTGCTCGGCCTGTGCCACGGCGCGACGTGGGCGAGCCCGGCGAAGGTGGTCGAGGCGCTCGGCGGCGCGCGCGGCGGCGCGAACGTGGTGATCCGCGAGTGGCGGCTCCCGCGCGTGCTCGCCGGCCTGGTGTTCGGCGCGGCGCTCGGCGTGGCGGGTGCGATCTTCCAGAACGTCACCCGCAACCCGATGGGCAGCCCGGACATCATCGGCCTCGACGCGGGCGCGTACACCGGCGCGCTGGCCGTGATCACCCTGCTGGCCGGCACGTCCGCGCAGTTGACGGTGGGCTCGGTGGTGGGCGGCGTGCTCGCCGCGGCGGCGGTGTACCTGCTGTCGCTGGGCGGCGGGCTGTCCGGCCTGCGGCTGGTGGTGATCGGCATCGCCGTCAACGCCATCCTGACCGCGCTGAACTCGTGGATCGTGCTGCGGGCCGAGCTGGAGGTCGCGATCGCCGCCGTCGGGTGGAGCGCGGGCTCCCTCAACGGCGTCGGCTGGGGCGACCTGGGCATCCCGTTCGCGGTCATCGCCGTGCTGTTCGTGCTGCTGGCCCTGCTGTCGCGGGCGTTGCACCAGGCGGCGCTGGGCACGGCCGTCGCGGTCACGACCGGTGTGCGGGTGGAGCGGCTGCGCCTCCAGCTGGTGCTGATCGGCGTCGGCTGCACCGCGACCGTGACCGCCGTGGCCGGCCCGATCGCGTTCATCGCGCTGGCCGCGCCGCAGATCGGGCGTCGGCTGGCCCGCGCGCCCGGCATCCCGCTGTTGCCCGCCGCGCTGACCGGGGCGCTGCTGCTCCAGGGGGCGGACCTGCTCGCGCAGGTGCTGCTCGCGCCCGTGGCGCTGCCGGTGGGCGTGGTGAGCACGGCGATCGGCGGGTGCTACCTGATCTGGCTGCTGGCCAGGGAGGTGCGGCGCACATGAGGACGCAGCCGGCCGCGCCGCACGTCCCGGCGGCGCGTGGCGCGGTCCGGGCCGGGCGGGCGGGCCGCCGGTCCGCGGCGGGTGGCCGTGCGCCCGGCCGGTCCGGGTCGGGGAGATCCGGCTCAGGTCCCCGCGCGCAGGCCCGGTCCGGGTGGCTTCCGACCGCGGCAGGCCGGGTCGAGCCGGCCCGGTCCGGGTCGAGCGGGTTCGGGCCGGGCCGATCTCTGCCGGGCCTGTTCGAGTCGGGCCTGTCCGGGTCGGGCGGGTCGGGGCCGGGCCGACCCGGCGGACCGTTCCGCGCCACGTCGTTCCACCCACGTCGTCCCCCGCTACGCCGCCTCCCACTACGCCGCCTCCCGCCACGCCGTCTCCCACCCACGCTCGTGCCCGAGCCCTAGCCGCGGCACGACGACCGAGTACTCCCAGGAGGGCGAGTTGAGCACTGCCCACGTCCAGCACCGCACCGCCGCGCCACCGGTCGAGGAGGTCCTCGACCTGACCAGCGCGCAGTTGGGCATCTGGAACGCGCAGCGGCTGGAGCCGGACTCGCCGTACTACGTCGTCGGCGACGTCGTGGAGATCACCGGTGCGGAACCCGTGGACGCCGCCCTGGTCGCCCGCGCCGTCCAGGCCACCGTCGAGGAGGCGGAGAGCCTGCGGCTGCGGGTGTTCGACACACCCGACGGCCCGCGCCAGGTCGTCTCCGACGAGCCGGTGGCGCTGCCCGGCATCGTGGACGTCAGCGGCGAGCCCGACCCCGCCGCCGCGGCGCAGGCCCTCGTGGAGGCCGAACGGGCGCGCACCGCCGAGGCGTGCCGGGCGATGGTGGACCGCGAGCTGTACTCGACCACCGTCATCCGCCTGTCCGACCGCGAGGTCTGGTACACCCAGCTCGGCCACCACCTGGTGTTCGACGGCTACACCGCCGCGATGCTGGCCCGCCGCACCGCCGCGCACCACACGGCCCTGGCGACCGGCACGCCACCGCCGCCGTCGACCTTCGGCCGGTTCGCGGACCTGGTCGCCGCCGACCGCGACTACCTGGCGAGCGAGCGGTCCGAGCAGGACCGGCGCTACTGGCGCGAGCGGTTCGCCGCGCTGCCCGAGCTGGACGACGCACCGGACTCGGCGGGCCCGCCGGACCGCACGCTCACCGCGCGCGCCGTGGTGCCCGCCGACGAGGTGGAGCGGCTGCGCGCCGTCGCCGAACGGGAGCGCGTCACCTGGGGCGAGGTGCTGATCGCCTGCTACGCCGCTTTCCTGCACCGGATGCTGGGGCACACGGACGTCGTGTTCGCCCTGCCGCTGATGTGCCGCACGGGCGTGGCGCTGCGCACGCCGAGCATGGCGGTGAACGTCCTGCCGCTGCGGGTCGAGGTGCGCGGCGGCGACCGGCTGGGCGAGCTGAGCACGCGGGTGGCCGGCCTGATGCGCGAGATGCGCGCCCACCAGCGCTACCGCGGCGAGAACCTGCCGCGCGACCTGGCCGTGCCCGGCGCGGGCGCGCTGCTGCACGGCCGGGGGATCAACCTCAAGGCGTTCGACCTGGCCATCGACTTCGCGGGCGCGACCGGCGTCATGCGCAACGTCGCGGGCGGACCGCCGGAGGACATGGGGCTGAGCGTCCTGCCGACCCGCGACGGCGGCCTGCTGCTGGGGTTCGAGGTCGACGCGCGCACCCACGACCAGGCCGCGGTGGAGCGCAAGCTGACCGCCCTGCGCACCCTGCTGACCACGCTGACCGGCCCGGACGAGCCGATGATCGGCGGCGTCGACCTGGTGGGGCCGGACGAGCGCGCGCGGCGGCTGGCGGAGTGGGCGACGCCCGCGCCGCCCGGCGAGCCGCGGGACCTGCCCGCCCTGCTGGACGACCTGGTCGCGCACCGCCCGGACGACGTCGTGCTGGTCGCCGGCGCGGACCGGCTGACCGGGCGCGACCTCGGCGCGCGGGCGCGCCGCCTGGCCCGCGCGCTGCGGGCGGCGGGCGCGGGGCCGGACGACGTGGTGGCGCTCGCGCTGCCCCGCGAGGCCGACCTGGTGGTGGCGCTGGCGGCGGTGCGGGTCGCCGGTGCGGCATTCCTGCCGCTGGACGTGGAGCACCCGCCGGAGCGGCTGCGCGAACTCGTGGCCGACGCGGGCGCGGTGCTCGCGCTGTGCACCGGCGCGACGGCCGACGCCGTGCCCGCCGGGGTCCGGCGCATCGCGCTGGACGACCCCGGCACGCGCGCGGAGCTGGCCGCCCTGCCCGACGGGCCGCTGTCCGACGCCGAACTGGCCGCGCCGCGCCACCCCGAGCACCTGGCGTACGTGATCCACACTTCCGGCTCGACGGGACGCCCCAAGGGGGTGCTGGGCCGGGCCGACGGGTTCGCGCGGCTGCTGCACCACCACCGGGCGGTGACCGCCGCCGAGGCGGAACGGGCGGCCGGTCGTCGGCTGCGCGTCGCGCACACCTACTCGTTCGCCTTCGACTCCGCCCTCGACCAGCTGTCGTGGCTGCTGCTCGGGCACGAGCTGCACCTCTACGACGCCGACCTGGCGCGGGACGCCGAAGCGCTGGCGGCGACCTTCGCGCGCGACCGCATCGACGTCGTGGACACCACGCCGTCGATGATGGCCCCGCTGCTGGAGGCGGGCCTGCTGACCGGCCCGCACCGGCCCGCGCTGCTCGTGCTGGGCGGGGAGGCCGCGCCGCCCGCGCTGTGGCGGCGGGTCGCCGCGTCCGGGGTGGCCGCCCGCAACATGTACGGGCCGACCGAGGCCGCCGTGGACAGCACCGGCGCCCGCGTCGAGGGCGACGCGCCGACGATCGGCTTCCCGGTGTCGGGCACGCGGGTGTACCTGCTGGACAACGCGCTCCAGCCGGTGCCGCACGGCGAGCGCGGCGAGCTGTACCTGGCCGGTCCGCACCTGGCGCGCGGCTACCTCGACCGGCCCGGCCTCACGGCCGAGCGGTTCGTGGCCGACCCGTTCGCGGGCGGCGGCGAGCGGATGTACCGCACCGGCGACCTGGCGCGCTGGGTGCCCGGCCGTGGCCTGGAGTTCCTGGGGCGGCACGACGGGCAGGTCAAGATCCGCGGCCACCGGGTGGAGGTCGGCGAGGTCGAGGCGGCGCTGGGCGCGGTCGCCGGGGTGAGCGCCGCCGCAGCGGCGGTGCACGCGGGCACGGGGGCGCACCGCCTGGTCGGCTACGTCGTGCCGGCGGCGGGCGCGGCGCTCACGCCGGACGCGGTGCGGGCGGCGCTGGCCGAACGGGTGCCCGACCACCTGGTGCCCGCCGTGGTGGTCCTGCTGGACGAGCTGCCGGTCACGGTCAACGGCAAGCTGGACCGCGCCGCCCTGCCCGCGCCGAGGGTGACGGGCGCGGGCCGCGCGCCGGGCACCGAGCGGGAACGCCTGCTGTGCGCGACGGTCGCCGAGGTGATGGGCGCGGAGCACGTCGGCGTGGACGACGACTTCTTCGCCCTGGGCGGTGACAGCATCACCGCGATCAGCGTCAGCAGCAGGCTCCGGGCGCACGGCCTGGAGCTGCGGCCGCGCGACCTGCTGGCGCGGCGCAGCCTCGCGTCGCTCGCGGCGGCGGGCAGGCTGGTCGACGACGGCCCCGCGCCGGTGGCGGACGACCCGACGGGCGTCGTGCCCGCGCCGCCGATCGTGCGGGCGCTGTTCGACGCGAACCCCGACGTGGGCGCCATCGCGGGGTACGCGCAGTGGACGGCGGTGCGCGTGGACGAGGAGCTGCCGCTGGGCAACCTGCTCGCGGGCGTGGCCGCGGTGCTGGACCGGCACGACGCGCTGCGCCTGGTGGTCGCCGACGGCGAGCTGGTGGTGCGCCCGCGCGGCGCGGTGCCGGCCGGGCGGGTCGTGAGCGAGGTCGTGAGCCGGTCCGCCGGCGGGTCCGTCAGCGGGTCCGGGGACGGGTCCGCGAGCCGGGCTGAGCACGGGGCGGTGAACGGGATCGCGGCGGGGGAGCACCCCGGGGTGAACGCGGGGGAGGGCGCTGAGGAAGAGGTCACGGCGGAAGAGGTCGCTGAGGAAGAGGTCACGGCGGAAGAGGTCGCGGAGGAAGAAATCGCGGCCGTCGCCGGGCGCTTGGCGGCCTCCCTCGACCCCGCGGCCGGCGACGTGGTGCGGGTGGCCGCGGTGCGCACCGCGCCGGGCGTGCCGGACCGCCTCGTCGTGGTCGTGCACCACCTGGTGGTCGACGGCGTGTCGTGGCGGGTCCTGCTGCCCGACCTGCGCACGGCCTGTTCGGGCGGCGCGCTCCCGCCGGTCGGGACGTCGTGGCGGCGGCACGCGACCCTGCTCGCCGAGCAGGGCGCGACCGGTGCCCGCCGGGGCGAGCTGGACTTCTGGCGCGGCGTCCTGGACGACACCCGCCTGGGCGGCCGGGCGCTGGACCAGGCGGTGGACACGGTGGCCACCGCCGACCGGTCCACCACCACCGCGTCCCCGGAGGTGACCGACGCGGTGCTCACGGCGCTGCCGGCGGCCTACCGCGCGGGCGTGGACGAGGTGCTGCTGGCCGCGCTCGTGCTGGCGCTGCGCCAGTGGCGGCACGACGTCGCCGACGGCGTGACGGTCACCGTGGAGGGGCACGGCCGCGAGCAGCTCGCGCCCGACGCCGACCTGTCCCGCACGGTCGGCTGGTTCACCAGCGAGCACCCCGTGCGCGTGCCGGCCGACGCCGTGCGCGCCGACGCCGACCTGGCCGACGCGCTGGCGGGCGGCGACGCCGCCGGACGGCTGCTGCGCGCCGCCAAGGAGGCCCGGCGCGCCGTGCCCGACGGCGGCATCGGCTACGGCGTGCTGCGCCACCTGGACCCGGTGACCCGCGCGGAGTTCGCCGCCGTGCCGCCGCCCGACGTCCTGCTGAACTACCTGGGCCGGTTCGCGCCGCTGCCGGGCGCCGGCTGGCGGCTGCCCGAGCACGACGCGTTCTCCGTGGTGGAGCCGGCGGCCAAGGCGCTGGAGCAGGTGCTGGCGCTCAACGCGTTCGTGCACGAGGGCGACGCGCCCCGCATCGCGGTCGAGTGGACCGCCGCCCGCGAGGTGCTGCCGCCCGACGCCGTGGCCGCGCTCCAGCGCGCCTGGGCGACCGCCCTGGAGGCGCTGGCCGCGCACGCCGCGCGCATCGGGCCGGACGGCGGCGGGCTCACCCCGTCCGACCTGCCCCTGGTGCACCTCGACCAGGCCGCGATCGACGCCGTCGAGCGCGGCGGTCGCGTCGCCGACGTCCTGCCCGCGACGCCGTTGCAGGTCGGCCTGTCCTTCCACAGCCTGGTGCGCGGCGACGAGGACACCGACGTCTACATCGTCCAGGCGGTGACGCTGCTGCGCGGCGAGCTGGACGCCGACCGGATGCGGGCGGCCACCGCCGAGCTGCTGCGCAGGCACCCGGCGCTGCGCGTCCACCTGCACACCACGGCGGCGGGCGACGTCGTCCAGGTCGTGCCCGCGGACGTCACCCTCGACTGGCGGCACGTCGACCTGTCGGCGCACGAACCGGACCGGCGCGACGAGCGGCTGACCGGCCACTGCCGCGCCGACCTGGAGCGGCCGTTCCACCCCGCCCGGCCGCCGCTGATCCGCTTCCTGCTGTGCACCCTGGGCGCGGACGAGCACCGCCTGGTCATCACCAACCACCACGCGCTGCTGGACGGCTGGTCGATGCCGCTGGTGGGCCGCACGCTCCTCGCGATCTACGCCGAGCTGGGCGGTGGGCCGGTCGCGCCGGTCGCGCCGCCGCTGTCGGAGTACC
Organism: Saccharothrix australiensis; assembly: GCF_003634935.1. Lineage (NCBI taxonomy): Bacteria > Bacillati > Actinomycetota > Actinomycetes > Pseudonocardiales > Pseudonocardiaceae > Saccharothrix > Saccharothrix australiensis. The sequence continues at coordinate 4,860,069 of NZ_RBXO01000001.1, read as the reverse complement.
ACCGCTGGCTGGCCGCCCGCGACCACGACGCCGCGCTGGCCGCCTGGCGGGACGCGCTGGCCGGCGTCGACGAGGGCACCCGGCTCGCGCCGGCGGGCGCGGCGTCCGCCGTCGACCGCCCCGAACGGGTCACGATCGGCCTGGGCGCGGCGTTCAGCGAGCGGCTGCGCGCGTTCGCCCGCGAGCGCGGCATCACGCCGACGACGGTGCTCCAGACCGCCTGGGGCGTGCTGCTGGGCAGGCTCACCGGGCGGCGCGACGTCGTGTTCGGCTGCCCGGTGTCCGGCCGGCCCGCCGAGGTCGACGGCGTCGAGTCGATGATCGGCCAGCTCGGCGGCACGATCCCGGTGCGGGTCCGGCACGACCCCGGCGAGACGGCGGCCCGGCTGCTGGACCGCGTGCACGAGGAGAGCGTCGCGCTGTCGGAGCACCACCACGTCGGGCTGCCGGACATCCAGCGCGCGGTCGGCGTGGGCGAGCTGTTCGACACGATGCTGGTGATGGAGAACTTCCCCCTCTCCAGCAGGCGGCGCACGCCGCTCGCGCCCGGCCTGGACCTGGTCGGGGTGGACATCACCGACGCCACGCACTACCCGCTCACCGTGATCGTCATCCCCGAGGACGAGATCGTCATCGGCCTCGGCTACCAGCCGCACGCCTTCGACGAGGCGACCGTCCGCGACTACGGCCGCCGGCTGCGCACCCTGCTCCACGGGATCGTCGCCGACCCGGACCGGCCGGTCGCCCGGCTGCGGGCGCTGGACGACGAGGAGCAGGCGCGGGTGCTGCGCATGGGCACGGGCCCCGAGCCGACCCGGCCGCGCGGCGGCTGCCTGGAGGAGTTCGGCGGCTGGGTGCGCCGGACACCGGGCGCGGAGGCCGTGGTGTGCCGCGACCGGTCGCTGACCTACGCGGAGCTGGACCGGCGGGCCAACCGCCTCGCGCACGCCCTGCTCGACCGCGGTGTGCGGCCCCAGGACGCGGTCGCGGTGCTCGTCGGCCGCGACGTGGAGATGGTCGTGGCGCTGTTCGGCGTGCTCAAGGCCGGCGCGGTGTACGTGCCGCTGGACCCGGACTACCCGCGCGACCGGTTGGCGTTCATGCTCGACGACGTCGCGCCGGCGGCGGCCGTGGTCACCGGTGGCGCGGCGGACGTGGTGGCCGGGCGCGACCTGCCGGTGCTGCGGCTGGACGACCCGTCGGCGTCCGCCGGCCCGGCGGCGTGGGACGCCGACCCCGCCGACGCCCGCCGCGGCCTCACCGAGGACTCGCTGGCCTACGTCATCTACACCTCCGGCACGACCGGCAGGCCGAAGGGCGTCGCGGTGACCCACCGCGGCGTGCCCAGCCTGATCTCGCTACAGGAGGACGTCGTCGGCATCGGGACCGGCGAGCGGTACCTGCACTTCGCGTCGACCAGCTTCGACGTGGCGTTCTGGCAGTTCATGCTGCCCCTGCTGTCCGGCGGCACGTGCGTGGTCGCGCCGGACGAGGCGCGCGTGCCCGGCGACGAGCTGCTGGACTACGTCACCCGGCACCGGGTCACCGGCCTGAACCTGCTGCCGTCGTTCCTGGCCGCCGTGCCCGACGACCTCGCCGTCGACCCGGACGTGTTCTTCGTCGTCGGCGCGGAGCGGCTCGACCCGGAGCTGGCGCGCCGCTGGGGCGACCGCCGCGCCCTGTTCAACGCCTACGGCCCGACCGAGGTCACGATCAACTCGGTGACCTGGCGGTACGAGCCCGACGACCCCGGACCGCTGCCGATCGGCAGGCCGGACCCGGAGGTGCGCGCGTACGTGCTGGACGGCGGCCTGCTGCCGGTCGGCGTCGGCGTGGTCGGCGAGCTGTACCTGGCGGGTCCCAAGGTCGCCCGCGGGTACCTCAACCGGCCGGGGCTGACCGCCGAGCGGTTCGTCGCCGACCCGTTCGGCCCGCCCGGCGACCGCATGTACCGCACCGGAGACCTGGTGCGGTGGCGGCCCGACGGCCAACTGGTGTTCCTCGGCCGCGCCGACCACCAGGTCAAGATCCGCGGGTTCCGCGTCGAGCTGGCCGAGATCGAGACGGTGTTGACCCGGCACCCCGCCGTGCGGGCGTGCGCCGTGGTGGTCCGAGAGGACCGGCCGGGCGACCGCAGGCTCGTCGGCTACGTGATCCCCGCCGACGGCGCGGACGAACCGGACCCGGTGTCGCTGCGCGCGCACCTGGCGGCGGAGCTGCCCGACCACATGGTGCCGACGGCGTTCGTGGCGCTCGACCGGCTGCCGCTCGGCCCGTCCGGGAAGCTGGACCGGGCCGCGCTGCCCGCGCCGGAGACCGGGTCCGGCGCGCCGGCGCGGGAGCCGGCCACGCGGGCGGAGGCCGTGCTGCTCGCCGTGTTCCGCGAGGTGCTCGGCTCCGCCGACGTCCACCTCGACGACGCGTTCCTCGACGTCGGCGGCGACAGCATCGTGTCGCTGCGGGTGGTGTCCCGCGCGCGGCGCGCGGGGCTGAGCCTGACCGCGCGCGACGTGTTCGAGGGCGGCACCGTCGCCGGCATCGCCGCGCGCTGCGGCGGCCTCGACGGGACCGGGACCGGGGCCGCGCCCGCGACCGGCGACGCGCCGCTCACCCCGGTCATGCGCGACCTGCTGGACCGGTGCGCGGCGGCCGGCGCGCCCGCCGACGGCTTCTGCCAGTGGGTGGAGGTCTGCGTGCCCGCGGGCGGTGCGGCGGCGACCTGGCGCGCGGTGCTCGACGCCGTGCTGGCCCGGCACGACGTCCTGCGCGCCCACCTGGCCGACGCCGACGCGGGCGAACCGGTGCTGCGCGTGCCCGGGGTGGGCGCGGTGACCGGCGGCGACGTGCTGACCCACGTGCGCGCGACCGGGTCCGACGACCTGCGCGCCCTGGTCGACGCGCACGTGGCCGACGCACGCGCCCGCATGGACCTCAGGGCGGGGCCGCTGCTGCGGGCGGTGTGGGTCGACGCCGGACCGGACCGCCTCGGCCGGCTGGTCCTGGTGGCGCACCACATCGTGGTCGACGCGGTGTCGTGGCGCATCCTGCTCGACGACCTCGCGCACTGCCACGACACCGCCACCGTCGACGCGGACGGCCGCCCCGCCGTGCCGGCGTTGCCCCGGCACGGCGAGTCGTTCCTCGGCTGGGCCCGCGCGCTGCGCGCGGCCGTGCCGCACCGGCGCGCCGAGCTGCCGCACTGGCGCGAGGTGGCCGCCGCGCCCGTGACACCGCTGGCGCGGACCCCGCTGGACCCGGTGCGCGACACCGCCGCCACGGCCGTCCACCACCAGGTCCGGCTGGACCCCGCGACCACGCGGACCCTGCTCACCACGCTGCCCGCCGCCTACCGCACCACCCCGGACACCGTGCTGCTCACCGCGCTCGCCGAGGCGGTGGCCGTGTGGCGCGGCGGCGCGCCGGACCTGCTGGTCGCCCTGGAGGGGCACGGCCGGCCGCGGCACGCGCCCGACCGGTCCGGCCCGGTGGACCTGTCGCAGACCGTCGGCTGGTTCACCGCCGTGCACCCCGCGCGCGTCCGGGTGCCCGACGCGGGCGTGCCGGCGGCGCTGAAGGCGGTCAAGGAGCAGTTGCGCGCCGCGGGCGACGGGCTCGGCCACGGCATCCTCGGCGCCGACGCGCCGGGCCGCCGACCGGAGGTCGCCTGGAACTACCTCGGGCGGTTCGCCGCGCTCCCGCCGACCGCGACGGCGTGGCAGGCGCCGCCCGACGCGGACCCGCTGGGCTCGGGCGGCGGCGACGACCTGCCGCTGCCGCACGCGCTGATGATCAACGCCCTGGCGCGCGACGACGGCGACGGCGAGGCGCTGGGCATCCGGTTCACCTGGCCGTCCGCGCTGTTCACCGAGGAGGAGGTCGCCGAGCTGGCCGAGTGCTTCCGCCGGGCCGCCACGCGCGTCGCCGAGGACCCCTACGCGCTGGACGAGGCGGGCCTCACCCCGTCCGACGTGCCGCTGTCCGGCCTGGACCAGGCCGCGATCGACGCGCTGGAGCGGGCGCACGCGGTGGCCGACGTGCTGCCGCTGACACCGTTGCAGGACCTCATGGTGCGGCACGCGCGGTCGGGAGGCGACGACCCCTACACCGTGCAGGCGGCGTTCTCGCTGTCCGGCGCGCTCGACGTCGACGCGCTGCGCGCGGCGGGCGGGGCGCTGCTGCGGCGGCACCCGAACCTGGGCGCGGTGTTCCCGCCGTCCCACCCCGTGCAGGTCGTCCCGGTCGACCCCGAGCCGGGGTTCCGGGTCGCCGACGTGTCCGGCGCGGACGACGTGGCGCGGGCGCTGGCCGACGACCTCGCCGAGCCGTTCGACCTGGCGGTCGGGCCGCCGCTGCGGCTGACCGTCCTGCGGCACGGGCCCGACCGGCACGAACTCGTGCTGACCAGCCACCACGTGCTGTCCGACGGGTGGTCGGCGCCGCGCATCCTCGCGGAGCTGTTCGCCCTGTACACCGCGTCGGCGCGCGGCGAGGCGGTCGACCGGGCGCTGCCCGCGCCCGTCCCGTTCGCCCGCCACCTGCACTGGCTGGCCGGGCGCGACCGGGCCGCCGACCTGCGGGCGTGGCGCGCCGAACTGGCCGGGCTGCCCGAGGGCGACTACCTGACCGCCGGGCGGGCGCGGACCGTCGGCGCGGCGGAGCCGGTGCTGCTGCGGGTCGAGCCGGCGGAGGTCGCCGCGCTCACGCGGGCCGCCGCGCGGCACGGGCTGACCCCGAACACGGTGCTCCAGGGCGCGTGGGCGGCCGTGCTCGCCGAGCGGTCCGGGCGCGACGACGTGTGCTTCGGCGCGATGGTCGCCGGGCGGGACTCCGACGTCGAGGGCGTCGAGGAGATCATCGGGTTGCTGGCGAACACCGTGCCGGTGCGGGTCCGGTTCGACGGCACCGTCGCGCGCTCCCTGGTGGACGCGCAGGCGCGGCGGCAGGCGATGGCCGAGCACCAGCACGTCGCACTGGCCGACCTGGCGGAGCAGGCCGGGCGTGAGCGCCTGTTCGACAGCCTCGTCGTGTTCGAGAACTACCCCGTCGACCCGGCGCGGCTGCGCGAACCCGCGCCGGGGCTGACCGTCACCGCCACCCGGTTCCGGGAGCGGACGCACCACCCGGTGACGCTGACCGTCGTGCCCGAGGACGGCGGCTGGACCGGCGTCCTCGGCTACCAGGCCGGGGTGTTCCGCGCCGACGAGGCCAGGGCGCTGGCGGCGGACCTGCTGCGGGTGCTGCGTGACCTGCCCGAGCGGTTCGACCGGGACGTCGCGTCCCTGTTCCGGAAGCCGCCGCGGTGACCGGGGGAGAGGTCCGCGTGGGCGCGAAGGTGGACGCCGCGCTGTGGCGCACGGCGTTCACCCTCGTGCTCGGCACCTTCATGGCGACGCTGGACAGCACGATCGTCTCCGTCGGCATCGATGCGCTGGCCGACCGGTTCGACGCGTCGGTCACCGACATCCAGTGGGTCGGCACGGCGTACCTGCTGGCGGTGGTCGCGGCCGTGCCCGCGTCCGGCTGGCTGGTGGACCGGTTCGGCGGGCGGCGCACCTGGGTCGTCGCGGTCGGCGTGTTCCTGGTCGGCTCCGTGCTGTGCGCCTGCGCCTGGTCGCTGCCGAGCCTGGTGGCGTTCCGGGTGGTGCAGGGCCTGGCGGGCGGGCTGCTGCCGCCGACCGGCCAGGCGCTGCTGGCGCGGGCCGCCGGGCGCGACCGGATCGGCCGCGTCCTCGGCGTGGTCGCGGTCGTGCCCCTGCTGTCGCCGGTGCTGGGGCCGCTGGCCGGCGGCTCGATCCTCGGCGTCGCGGACTGGCCGTGGCTGTTCTACGTCAACCTGCCGATCGGCGTCGCGGCGATCCTGCTCGCCCGCCGCACCGTGCCCGTCTGCCCGCGCGCGGAGGGGCGCACGCCGTTCGACGTGCGCGGCGCGCTGCTGCTGTCGCCCGGCCTGGCCGTGCTGGTGTTCGGGCTCACCGGGTTCGACCGGACCCTCCCGCCCGCCGTGGCGGGCGCGGCGGTGCTGGTGGGCCTGGGGATGCTGGCCGGGTTCGTCGTGCACGGGCTGCGCACGACGGGCGCGCCGCTGATCGACCCGCGCCTGTTCACCCGGCCGCCCTTCGGGGTGGCGGCGCTGGCGCTGGCGGTGCTGGGCGCGTCCGTGTTCGGCACCATGTTCCTGCTGCCGCTGTACCTCCAGACCGGCGGCGGCCTGTCCGCCTGGGAGACCGGGCTGCTGCTCGCGCCGCAGGGCCTCGGCGCGGCGGTCGGCTCTACCGTCGTCACCCGCGTCATCACCACCGTGTCGCCGCGCACCCTCGTCCTGACCGGCATCGCCCTCGTCGCCGCGGGCACCGCGCCGTTCACGCAGCTCGACCAGGCGCTGCCGGACGCCGTCATCGCGCTGTCGCTGCTCGTGCGCGGCGTCGGCGCGGCGATGATCGGCGCGCCGGTGATGAACATCGTCTACCGCCGCATCGAACCCGCCCACCTGCCCCGGGCCGCCGGCGCGCTGAACCTGCTCGGCACGGTCGGCGGCTCCGTCGGCACCGCGGTCCTCGCGGTCGTCCTGCACGGCCGGTTGGCGGCGCACGGCCCCGACGTGCCCGCGGCGTTCGCCGACACCTTCTGGTGGGTCCTCGGCTTCGCCCTCGTCGCGGCCCTCGGGGCGACCAGGTTGCCCCGTCCCCGGAACACGGATCACGAGAAGGGCTCGTCAGATGCCTGACCAGGACACCCTGCCCACACCCGGCGAGGTCGCCGCCGACCACGTGGTGGCGACCGCCGTGGCCCGCCACCGGGAGACCGTCGCCGCCGTCCTCGCCCGCCGCGACCCCCGGCTGCTGGTCGTCGTCGGACCCTGCTCGGTGCACGACCCGGCCGCGGCGCTGGACTACGCGCACCTGCTCGCCACCGCCGCCGAACGCCTGTCCGACGACCTGGTCGTGGTGCTGCGGGCGTACCTGGAGAAGCCGCGCACCGTCGCCGGGTGGACCGGCCTGCTGCCCGACCCCACCCTCGACGGCAAGGGCGACATCGCGGCCGGCCTGCGGCTGGGGCGGACGTTCCTGCTGGCGGCGGCGGCCACCGGGCTGCCCCTGGCCTACGAGTTCGTCGACCCGATGCTCGCGCACTACGTGGCCGACGTCGTGACGTGGGGCGCGGTGGGCGCGCGCACGGTCGCGAGCCAGCCGCACCGGCACCTGGCGTCGTGGCTGCCCATGCCGGTGGGCATGAAGAACTGCGTGTCCGGTCGGGTCGACACCGCCGTCGACGCGATCCGGGCGGCGGGCCTGCCGCACGCGTTCCCCGGGGTGGCGGCCGACGGCAGGCTCACCACCCTGCGCAGCGCCGGCAACCCGGACGCCCACCTGGTCCTGCGCGGCGGCCCGACGCCCAACTACCACGCGGCCGACGTGGCCGCGGCCCTGGCCGCCCTGACCGCGGCCGGCCTGCCCGCGCGCGTGGTGGTCGACGCGTCGCACGGCAACAGCGGCAAGGACCACCACCGCCAGCCCGGCGTGGTCGAGGACCTGGCCGGTCAGGTGGCGGACGGCAACCGGGCCCTGGTCGGCGTCATGATCGAGTCCTACCTGTCGGACGGGCGGCAGGACGCGGGGGCGGGCACGCCGAGGCCGGACCTCAGCGTGACCGACGCGTGCCTGGGCTGGGACCGCACCGTGCCACTGCTGGAGACCCTGGCACGGGCGGCGGCCCGCCGGCGCGCGACCGGGTGAAGGCGCACGGCGTCGGGGAGGCGGAGTGGTCGGACAACGCCGGTCCGGCCGCCTGTCCGGCGTCGCGCGCCTCGGGCCGCCGGAGAGGCCGCGCTCTGGGTCGTGCGGGCGTCGAGGCGGCACGCGGGACGACGACGCCGCCCGGCTCAGCCGCTCAACCGGCGGATCTCCTCCGGCTCGTCGCCGAGCGTGTCCGGAGTGATGGGTGTCTTCGTCCACGTGGTGCCGACTCGGTCCACGTGCGCGTCGCCGACGTCCGAGGACAGCACCCACAACTGGTCGGCGGTGGACAGCCAGGTGATGCCCACGCCGTGCCGGGTGCTGTAGGCGTAGTCGTCCCGGAACACCTCCGACCCGCCGCGGTCGCGGATGACGACCACCCACGTCGCCACGCCGTTCTGCGCCGGACCCAGCTCGGCGTGCGCGGTGTAGGACCCCGAGGGCGACGCCTTGGGCGCGTCGGGGCGCACGAACCGGTCGTCGTCGCGGGCCGGGCCCGCTTCCCCGCCGAACAAGAACCACCCCAGCACGAGTACGAGTGACACCACCGTCAGCACCACGACGGCTCCGATGACGAGCGTGGCCCGCTGCCTGTTCACGATCCGGGGTACCCCTGCGCTCGGATCACCCGGCCGTCCTTGTCCAGGACCGTCCTGTTCTCGGCGTGCCAGGTGATGTGGAGGTCGTACGGGTCAGCCTGACCGAGCGTGAGGACTTCCGCCAACTTGCTCTTCCACTTGTCGGTGGAGTATTGCGGGTTGGGGTCGATGGTGTCGTTCCACGTGTACCCGGCCTTGGTGGTGACCTCGTACGTGCCGTCGGGCAGCTCCCGCACCGACGACTCGCCCTGGTAGCGGAAGTCGCCCTTCTTGCTGTCGGTGCCGTGCAGGTACTGGTAGCCCACGATGCCCTCGCCGTTCTGGATCTCGGCGTGGAACGTCCGGTCGACCGCGCCGGGCGGGTGCTTGCCCGCGAGGTGGTCGCGCAGCGCCTGCTGGGCCTGGGCCTCGGAGACCGACGACAGCTGCGTGCGCAGCTGCTCGTTGCCCATCATGTACTTCGACCAGTCCGCGTCGTCGACGATGGTCCAGTCGCCGCCGCCGCGCAGGTAGCGGTCCAGGATCGCCCGGCCCGCCCAGTCGCTGGACAGGTCGACGCCCCGGCCGAGGTCGCGGCTGTCCCCGCCCTCGGGCCGCCGCCACAGCCGGTCGTTGCGCTGGCGCTGACCGCCCGCACCGTCCGGGTCGCGCAGCGCGGCCACGTCCGCCCGCACGCCGTCGGCCGAGGTGACGAACCGGTCGCGGGCGGCGTCGGCCATCGCCCGCGCGTCCACGACGTCGCCGATCAGGTGGCCGATGGTGACCACGTGCTGCGGGTGCAGCAGGGCGAACTTCGCGACCTGGAACGGGCGACCGACCAGGTCGCCCTCGCCCATGCCCAGGGCGACGGAGTCCTGCATGGCCTTGTCCGCCTTGCGCTGCGCGCCCTCCAGCTCGCCCGCGAGCGCGCGGTACGCGGTGGCGGCCCGGTTCAGCGGCGTGGTGAGCTTGGCCAGCGAGCCGACGTGGGTCGCGGTGCGGGTCCGGTAGGCCGTCGCCGCCTTGCCCTGCCACGACTGGTCCGTGTCGTCGGCGGCGCGGCGCAACGCGGTGGCGAGGCCGTCCACGTCCTCGGCGGCGGTGGCGAGCACGTCGGCCATCGCGGTCAGCTGGGCCGGGTCGCCGCCGACCGCGGCCTTCGCGGTCAGGTAGGCGGTCACGCGACCCCGCCCGCGCCCCGGATGCCCAGGAGGGAGCGCGCCTCGCCCTGGTCGACGTCGGCGTACCCGGCCACGCACTGCTCGACCTGGCCGCTGTCGTCGGTCAGCGCGTCGCGGAGCAGCCGGACCAGTTCCGCCGCGCCCGCCGGGCAGAGCCTGCCCGCCTCGTCGCTGTCGGGCCGCCCGGTGTCCGCGGTGACCCCGGCGAGCGCGTCGCCCTGCTGCCCGGCGCGGCCGGCGAGGTCCACCAGCCGCCCGCTCAGCTCGCGGAGGGCAGGCAGGTGCACGGTGAACCCGTTGGCGTCCGACATCGCGCTCCTCCCTCCACCGGTGCCCGGTTCTGAAGGGTGCCGGAAGTCGGGTCGTTCCCGTCCGCCGAACTCGGCTGCCGATCGGGTGATGCCGGGGGTCTGCGGCGGGCGGCGCGCGTCGGGCACGGCATCGCACTCGAACGGCCCGCACTCGAACGGCCCAGTGACGGCGCTGTCCATCACCCCGTTCCGGTGGTGCCGCCGTTCGGGCATCGGTCCGAAGTACCGCGATCGTGGATCGGATTCGATCGGATCGGTGATCTTCGCGCATCGTCCGCACACCAAGGGCGTTCGCCTGGAAGGGACGAACGCACGCCACCCGTGGGGTAGGTGGCGTGCGCCCCACCGCGGCGAGGGGGAGTCAGCCGCAGTGCTCGAACCGGCTCTCGTAGGTCGCCGATCCGACGTTTCCGCCCCACTGCACGCACTTCCCGGCCGCGACCGCGGTCACCGGTCCCGCGAAGTGCCCGAACGAGCCCGCGTCGGTGCGCCGCGCACCGCCCTGGACCTCCAGGAACGCCGACGTCGGCGAAGCACGGCCCACCGACGTGGCCTTCGTGGTGGCCACGCAGTTGGCCCCCGTCCGCGCGTCGTAGGCCAGGTACACCGTGCCCGCCGAGTCGGCGAGCCGCTCGGAGTCGATCACCCGGTAGCCGCTGCCGCACACCGGCGCGCCGAGGTCGTCCTCGGTCACCCTCGACCAGCGGATCGAGGCGTTCGCGTTCGACGCCGGCCCCGCCTCGTACAGCACGCCCACCGACGACGCCCCGAGCGGGACCAGGTCGGAGTACGCCGCGTCCTGGTCCCACACCGGGAAGCCGGCGGACTTCGGCGTCCAGTTGCCGCCCTCGTCGAACGACGAGTGCAGGACGAGCTGCTTGCGGCGGTCGCAGGTGGAGGGCGCGGCGAACAGCACGCGGTTGTGCCCCGCGCCCCGGTCGGTCGCGCTCATCCGGACCGCCGAACCCTGGACGACCGGCGTGACGAGGTCCTCCTCGAAGGCGAAGCCGGCGGAGAAGGTCTCGCCGCTGTCCGGGCTGATCGCGTAGGCCCGGTTCCGCCGCCCGCCGTCGAGGCACTTGTCGCCGCTGTTCGCGTCGTTGCGCGCGGCGGCGTAGACGCGGCCGTCGACCAGTTCGACCAGGCTGATCTCCTGCGGGTTGAGGCCCGGTCCGCCCGCGCCGACCGCGCCGCGCCGCCAGGTGTCGCCCCGGTCGTCGCTGTAGACGATCGAACCGTGGCCGCGGTCGCCGATGGTGTAGCTCATGCCCGCGACGAGCCGGCCCGCGTGCGGGCCCCTGGTGAGCACCAGGCCGTGCGACGGGCCGGTGGCCAGCCAGCGCGGCGCGCCGTCGAACCCGAGCTGCTCGGTCAGCACCCTGGGCGTGGACCAGGTGGATCCGTGGTCCTCGCTGATCGACACGCGGGGGATGCGCCCGCAGGCGGGGTTGCGGTGGCACTGCATCACCGACAGCAGGACGATCCGGCCGGTGCCGGGCACGACGATCGGCGTCGGGTTGCCCTTCGTGTCGCCGTGCCCCTCGATCACCACCTCCAACGGGCCCCACGTCCGGCCGTCGTCGGTGGAGCGCTTGACCACCAGGTCGATGTCGCCGAGGTCGCCGCAGAAGCGGTCGCCGCCGTTGCGGCCCTCGGCGAACGCCAGCAGGTCGCCGTTGTCGGCCTTGACCACCGCCGGGATGCGGAAGCAGTCGTAGCCCTCGCTCTTCTCGCGGTACACCACGGTGTTCGCGACGGTCACGGTGCTCGCGACCTCGTCGGCGGCGACCGCGCGGGTCGTGGCCGCGTCGGCGGCGACCGCTTCGGTGGTGCCCTCGGCGGTGTGCGCCTCGGCCGGCGGGAGCGTCCCGACGGCCGAGGCGACGGCCAGCACGACCGCCGCCCCGGTCAGGAATCGCATCGAGGGTCCTCTCAGTCGCAGTGCTCGAACTCGCTGTCGTACTTCGCGTCGCCGACCGAGCCGCCCCACTTGACGCACTTGGCGTCGGCCACCGCGCTCACCGGCCCGGCGTAGAAGGTGTAGTCGCCCTGGTCGGTCTGCCGCGCCGAGCCCTGCACCTCCAGGTAGGCCGACGTCGGGCCGGCCGTGCCCAGCGAGGTCTTCTTGAGGGTGGCGACGCAGTTGCGGCGGGTGGAGGCGTCGTAGAGCAGGTGCACCGAGCCCGCCGAGCCGGGCAGCTGCGCCGTGTCGATCACCTTGTAGCCGGCGCCCTTGCACACGTCGGTCACGCCGTAGGGGTTGCCCTCGCAGGAATTGCGGGAGGTGACGTTCTGGTTGGGGTAGCCGAACCGCACGCCGTCGAAGTACGCGGGACGGATGTTGCCCGGCCAGGTCCCGTTGACGCGCACTTCGTAGTGCAGGTGGGCGGTGATGTTGTTGCCCGGCGCGCTGGTGTGGCCCACCTCGCCGATCTTCTGGCCCTGCTCGACCTGCTGCCCTTCGCTGACGCTGCGGACGCGCAGGTGCGCGTAGTAGGTGTACCAGCCGCCGCCGTGGTCGATCTTGACCAGGTTGCCGAAGTTGTTCGTCGAGCCCTGGTGCGAGGAGATGGTGACCGTGCCGCCGGCCGCCGCGAGGACGGTGTCGCCCTCGTCCGCGCCGCCGGTGCTGCCCCGGTTGAAGTCGATCTCGTGCGCCCGGTGCGCGCTGCTGTTGTCGTTGTCGCCGTTCCAGGTCTGGCCGCAGGGGAACGGGAGCTGGAACTTCGGCTCGGCCGACGCGGGCGAGGCCGTGACCGCCAGGCCCGCCACGGCGGTCGCGAACGCCAGGGCGAGGGACTTGATCCTCATGTGCGCTTCCTTCCGGTCCGGGTCAGCACTTGGGCGCGACGGGCGCGTCCGACCCGGTGCGCAGGTAGGCGTCGGAGACGTAGTGGTCGGGGCCGATGCGGTCCCAGATGGTGCTGGTGCCGAACGGGCCGGTCACCTGCTCGCCCTCGACGTGGCACTCGATGATCACCTTGGCCGTGTTCGCCGCGAGGCCCTTGACCGCCGCCGACGTGCTCGCCTGCGCCCGGATGTTGAGCGGGTCGCCCGCCGTGCCGACCACACCGGTCGGTCCGGAGCCGGTCCACAGGTAGGACACGTTTACCCAGGCGTTGTCGCTCAGCTTCAGGCCGTCCCAGAAGGTGCCGTCGCCAAGGTCGATGCCCGCGGGGTTGCCGACCCTGCGCCTGCCGCTCTCGTCCTTGCCGCCGTGGTAGCCGTCCTGGTAGGCCGCCTGCGCCTGGGGCTTGCCCTGCGGCAGGTCCTGCCACATCTGGCGCACCGACGGGGGGTTCCAGTAGTCGTCCTTGGTGTTCCACGGGCCGACGTCCCACACCGGCGCGTACTCGCAGCGGCTGTTGTCGGTGCGGCACACCCGGACGGTGTAGTCGCCGGTGTTCTTCGGCGCGAGGCCCCGGCGCGAGGGCAGGGCGACGAAGTGGTCGCGCTGCTTGATGACGTGCCCGTTGGCGGTGGTGCCGCCGGGCAGGCCCTCGCGGGTGGCGAACACGCGGAAGGTCAGCGGCGCGGCGGCGACCCCGGCGCGTGGCGCGGGCGCGGTGTCGCCGACGAGGTCGACGCCCCGGACGGCGGGCGTCGCGCCGGTCGTCGTCAGCGTGACCCGCACCTGCACGGTCGTCACCGACGCGGCCAGCACCTCGCCCGCGGGCGTCCACTCGGTCCAGTCGCGGTCGGCCGTCCGGCCGCGCACGTCCACCTCGACGGCCGCGTCGGCGGGCACGTCGCCGCGCACCCGGGCGGTCACCCGGTTGACGGGCCGGTCCAGGTCGCGCCCCGCGGGCAGCAGGTAGCCCTGCCCGACGCCCTCGGCGGGCCGCCAGGCCGGGTCGCGCAGGGTCAGCGCGTCGCCCCGCACGGCGACGTTCACGTCATCACCGTCTACAGTGGACAGATCGGCGGACCACGCCGGTTCGGCCGTCCGGGCCTGTGCGGGCGCCGCCGCCAGCACGGCGGGCAGCGACAGCGCGGCCACGCCGAGCGCGACGACCCGTCCGGTGGTCCTCGTTCTCCTGGTCAATGCCGGAATCCCTTCCCCAGTGGCACGGTTCTCCGTGCTGGGGCAGGAGTGAACGGACCGGCGCTACACGATCCGTACAAACGCGCGGTCCGCTCAGGTCGCCACGGAGCGCAGCCGCTCGGTCAGGGCGCGCACCTCCGCGCCCGCGGCCAGCTCGCGCCACAGCGCCAGCGCCGCCTCGAAGTGCTCCCGCGCCGCCGCCGACCGCCGCGCCTGCTGGTGCAGCTCGCCCAGCAGCCCGCACACCCGCGCCGCCGAGCGCCGGTCGCGGTTGCGGCGGTGCGCCACCAGGCAGTTGCCCAGCAGCACCTCCGCGTGCGCGAGGTCGCCCTCGTGCAGGTACACCTCGCCCAGGCTCTGGTGGGCGTGCACGACGCACTTCTGGTCGCCCAGCGCGTCGAACGCGGCGATCGCGAGGTCGAGCTGCTCGTGCGCCTCGGCCAGTCGGCCGCGGAGCCGGGCCAGCCGCGCGAGCTTGTGCCGGGCGTGCGCCGCGCGGTGCCGGTCGTCGATCGACCCGGCCAGCACCAGGGCGTCCTCGAACCACCGCTCGGCGGCGTCGTGGTCGCCCTGGTCCATGCGCACCGCGCCCAGCGCCAGGCGCAACGCCGCCTCCCGGTGCCGGTCGCCGTGCCGCACGAACACCTCCAGCGCCCGCTCACCGCGTTCCAGGGCCACGTCGTACTCGCCCAGGAAGCGGGCCACGGTGAGCGCGCCGGCCAGCGCGATCGCCGCGCCGTGCTCGTCGCCGATGCCGTCGAACAGCGCGCGGGAGGACTCGAACGCGCCCATCGCCTCGCCGTAGGCGTCCTGGCACAGGTGGACCTGGCCGAGGTTGCGCAGCACGATCGCCTGGCCGCGCCGGTCGTCCACCCGGCGCGCCGCCTCCAGCGCGATCCGGTGGGTGCACAGCCAGTCGTCGTGCATGGCGCGCAGGTCGAAGTGCGGCGCGAGCGCGGCGGCGATGCGCCAGGCCAGGTCGTCGTGCCCCCACTCGGCGGCCTGCGCGACGGCGGTGACGCCGCGCCTGCCCGCCTCGTCGTACCAGGACGCGCCGTCCACCGCGGGCGCCGTCCGGCGCGGCGGTCGCCACGCGCCGTCGTCGTCCCACGTCGGCACCAGGCCGAAGAAGCTCGCGGGCGACGCGTCCGCGGCGGCCAGCGCGAACGCCAGGTAGCCCTCCGCGACGCGGCGCACGGCGGCGGCGGTGACCGCGCGCGGCTCGGCGGCGACCCGCTCGCGCGCGTACACCCGGAGCAGGTCGTGCAGCCGGTACAGCGGTTCGCCGTACCCGTCCGAGCCGACCAGCTCGACCAGGTGGGTGTCGACCAGGAGGTCCAGCACGTCGTCCGCCTCGGCGCGGTCCAGCAGCGCGCCCACGATCCAGGCGGGGAACCGGGCCCGACCCAGCAGGCTCAGCCCGCCGAACGCGCGGGCCGCCGTGCCGGGCAGCTGCTCGTAGCTCAGCGCCACGCTGGCGCGCACCGCCAGGTCGCCCACGCGCAGCTCGTCGAGCACCCGGCGCTCGTCGGCCAGCCGCTCGGCCATCCGCCGCAGCGTCCACGCGGGGCGCTGGGCCAGCCGCGCGCCGGCGACCCGGATCGCCAGGGGCAGGTAGCCGCACGACTCCAGGATCGCGGTCGCGCCGTCGGGCTCGGCGGCGACCCTGGCCGCGCCGATGATGCCCGACAGCAGGCCCGCCGCCTCGTCCAGCGGCAGCACGTCCAGCTCCGCGCAGCGCGCGCCCGCCAGGTCGGGCAGCCGGACCCGGCTGGTCACCAGCACCGCCGACCCGCCGGAGCCCGGCAGCAGGGGCCGCACCTGCGCGGCGTCGGCCGCGTCGTCCAGCACGACCAGCACCCGCCCGGCGGCCAGCCGGGACCGCAGCAGCGCGGACCGCCCGGCCAGGTCGTCGGGCGTCGAGATGGCGGGCACCCCGAGCGACCGCAGCAGCACCGCCAGCACGTCGACGGGCCGGCGCGGGTCCTCCGTGGTGCCGCCGAGGTCGACGTGCAGCTGCCCGTCGGGGAAGTCGGCCCGCACCGCGTGCGCCACCCGCACGGCGACCGCCGACTTGCCGACGCCGGGCGGGCCGGTGACCGCGGCGACGGCCGGCCTGCCCTCCGCCGCCCGCGCGCGCAGCAGGCCGACCAGGTCGTCGACGACCGCCCGCCGCCCGGTGAAGTCGGGCAGGTCCAGCGGGAGCTGGCGGGGCGGGACGTGCTCGTCGTCCGCCACGGACGCCAGCGACGACCGGATCTGGCGCAGCCGCGGGCCGGGCCGGGTGCCCAGCTCCTCCCGCAGCACGCGCTCGGCCTCGGCGCACGCGGCGAACGCCTCGGCCCGGCGGCCCGCCGCGTCCAGCGCCGTCACCAGCTGGGTCCACCGCTCCTCGCGCAGCGGGTCGTCGCTGAGCAGGCCGCGCAGCTCCACCACCGCGTCCTCGTAGCGGCCCAGCTCGACCTGCACCCGGGTCCGCAGCTCCTGCGCGGCCAGCCGCAGCTCGGTGAGCCGGGCCAGCGCCGCGCTCCAGCTGTGCCCGTGCGGCAGGTCGGCGAGCACCGGTCCGCGCCACAGCGCCTCCGCCGACGCCAGCTCCGCCAGCGCCGCGGTCCGGTCGCCCGCCTCCAGCGCCCGGTGCGCGGCGGCGACGCGGCGCTCGAACACGGTGCGGTCGACCTCCTCGGGCGCGGCGTGCAGCACGTACCCGGCGGACCGGTTCTCGATGCGCTCCGCCATCCGCGTGTCGCGCTCGGCGAGGACCCGGCGCAGCCCGTGCACGTAGGTCCGGATGTTCGCCACGGCGGAGCGCGGCGGGCGGTCGGGCCACAGGACGTCCGCCAGGCGGTCGCCGGACACGATCACGCCCGGTTCCAGCGCGAGCGCGGCGAGCAGGGTGCGCGGTTTCGCGCCGCCCAACGGGACCGGCCGGCCGCCGATCACCACCTCCAGCGGGCCCAACAGGCGGATTTCCATGGTAGTCAACGCGATCGGCTCCCCCAGAACCTCGCTGTCCCGTCCCGTTTCCGATCGTATGACCGGTTCCCGGCCGGGGACAACGTGATCCGCCGCGCCGGTTGTACGACTCCTGTACGCCTGCCGGCAACCCTCGGCCGATGACGTCATCCCGTATCCGGCGGATCGCCGCCGCGACCGCGCTGGTCGCCGCCGCGGTGGGTCCGGCCGTGACCACGACGCCCGCGGCGGCGGCCACGACACACCCGTCGACGGCCCCGACACCCGTCGCGACGGCACCCGCATCCCCGGCGGCGGCCACGAGACCCGCGGCGGCCGCGGCGACCGGCACGGTCGTGACCGCGGGCGACCCGCTGACCGTGCGCCGCGCGCCGACGACGGCGGCGAGCGCGATCGGCTCGGTGGCCAACGGCGCGGCCGTCGCCATCGACTGCCAGACCACCGGGACGTCGGTCAGCGGCCCGCTCGGCACCACCACGATCTGGGACCACGTGCCCGCGCTCGGCGGGTACGTGTCCGACGGCTACGTCCGCACCGGCTCGGACGGCCGGGTCGCGCCCGACTGCGGGGTGGGCACCGGCAGCGCGGAGTGCTCGACCGGCGCGTGCGCGGCGGAGGCGCAGTTCCGCTCCGCCGGCGCGCGGTTCACCGTCCACGACCGCGCCCCGGACGGGAAGTCGGCGGTCGTGGCGTACTGGCTCAAGAACGGCGTCGGCCCCCGGTACGCCTGGAACTCCGGCGGCAGCGGCACCGCCGTCGAGCGGACCGTCGACATGGCGCGCGACGACTGGATCTACTACAAGGTCTGCGTCGCCGACTACTCGGCCACCGATCCCCGACTCCAGTCGTGCAGCGACGGGCTGACCGACTACGCGGCTTGACCCGACCACGCGGCTTTCGAGAGGGATACCGATGTCACCGATGAACCGACGTGCCGTGCTGCTCGGCGGGTTGGCCGCGGCAGGGGCCGTGACGCTGCCGTCGTGGGCCCACGCCCGCACCACCGCCGCCGCGCCGCCGATCCGCGACCCGTTCCGGCTCGGCGTGGCCTCCGGCGACCCGCTGCCCGACAGCGTGGTGCTGTGGACCCGGCTGGCGCCCGCGCCGCTCAACCCCGACGGCCTCGGCGGGATGCCCGACGCGACCTACGACGTCGACTGGGAGGTCGCCACCGACGAGGCGTTCACCTCGGTCGTCCAGCGCGGCACCACCGCCACCAACCGCGCGCTCGGCCACAGCGTGCACGTCGAACCGGCCGGCCTCGCGCCGGGCCGCGAGTACTTCTACCGGTTCCGGGCGGGCGGCCACGTCTCACCGGTCGGCCGGACGCGGACCGCGCCCGCGGCCGGCGCGGCGGTGGCCGCCCTGAAGTACTGCCTGGCCTCCTGCCAGCAGTGGGAGGACGGCTGGTTCCACGCGCACCGCGGCATGGTCGCCGACGACCCGGACCTGGTGGTGTTCCTCGGCGACTACATCTACGAGAAGCCCTCCGGCCTGCCCGCGGCGGACAAGGTGCGCCGGCTCGCGTTCGACGAGGAGACCACCACCCTGGCGCACTACCGCGCCCGGTACGGCCAGTACCACACCGACCCGTACCTCCAGGCGTCGCACGCCGCCACGCCGTGGGTGGTGATCCTCGACGACCACGAGGTCGACAACAACTGGAACGGCTCCGACTCCCCGGCGAACAGCGCGCGCAAGGCCGCCGCGTTCCAGGCGTTCTACGAGAACATGCCGCTGCGCTCGACGGCCCGCCCGAGCGGGGCGTCCATGCGGCTCTACCGGGACTTCCTGTGGGGCGGCCTGGCCCGGTTCCACATGCTCGACACCCGGCAGTACCGCAGCGCGCAGGCCACCGGCAGCGCCTGCGGGCCGTACCTGGACACCGGGCGCACCATCACCGGCGCGGCGCAGGAGCGGTGGCTGCTGAAGAACTTCGAGCAGCACCCGGCCACGTGGGACTTCCTGGGCCAGCAGGTGTTCTTCGCCCAGCGCGACGACGACGGCGACCGGTCCACCTGCCACGCGCCGGACTCGTGGAACGGCTACGCGGCCTCCCGCGACCGGGTCACGAAGGGCTGGATCGACCGCCGCGTGCCCAACCCGGTGGTGCTGACCGGCGACGTGCACCGGCACTACGCGGCCGACCTGCGGCTGGACTACTGGGACCACGGCGACCCGATCGTGGGCTCGGAGCTGGTGGTCACGTCGGCGACCAGCAACAACCCCGGCGCGCCGCCGGACTCGACCTGGTACGCGCGCAACCCGCACGTGAAGTACTCGCAGAACAAGCGCGGGTACGTGCGGGTGACGACCACGCCTCGGGAGGTGCGCGCCGACTTCCGGGTGATCTCCGACGTGTGGGAGGCCGACCCCGCCAAGGTCTCGATCAACACCGACGCGAGCTACGTCATCGAGGAGGGCGTTCGGGGCCTGCGCCGGGCGTGAGGGCGCGGGGTCCCGCGCCCGCGTGACCGGCGGGCGGCGCGGGGAAGCGGCTCGGCGCGTGCGGGGTCCGGGCCGGCTGGGCGCGGTGTCGGGCCGGCCGTCGCGGTGCCGGCCCGCCTCGGGTGGGCCGGCGTCGGGTGGGCCGGCGTCGGGGGTGCGGTCCCGTGCCGGCCGTCGCGGCGTCGGGCGCGGGAGTGCGGGTGTGCCGCCTCCCCGGACCGGGCAGGGATCGGTCCGGGGAGGCGGCGGCCGTGCCGCGCGGGGGATCGCGGCACGGCCGGCGGGTGCGGGCCGGTTGTCCGCGCGGGGCCCGCACCGGGGCGCGCGGGCGGTCAGCCCGCCAGTTCCAGCACCGCCCGGTTGCGCTCGGTGTCGCGCAGCAGCCGCAGCGACTCCTTCTCCAGCTGGCGGATGCGCTCGCGCGTCAGGCCCAGCTCGCGGGCGATCTCCTGGAGGCTGCACGGGCGGCCGTCGTCCAGGCCGTAGCGCCGGCGCATGATCCGCGCCTGCCGCTCCGGCAGGGTCTTGACCAGGGTGTTCAGCTCGGCGGTCAGCTCGGCCTGCTCGACCACCTCGTGCGCCCGCACCGCGTCGACGTCCTCGATCAGGTCGGCGACGGAGGAGTTGCCGTCGTCACCGACGGGCGTCTCCAGGCTGATCACGGTGCGGCCCGCCTGGCGCAGCTCCAGCAGCCGCGCGACGGGCACCCTGGCCGCCGCGGCGACCTCCTCCTCGGTCGGCTCGCGGTCCAGCTCGCGCCGCAGCCGCTGCTCCGCCCGGATGGTGCGGTTCAGCTCCTCGACCACGTGGACCGGCAGCCGGACGGTGCGGGTCTGGTCGGCCAGACCGCGCTCGATGGCCTGGCGGATCCACCAGATGGCGTACGTGGAGAACTTGTAGCCCTTGGCGTAGTCGAACTTCTCGACCGCGCGGATGAGGCCCAGGTTGCCCTCCTGCACCACGTCCAGGAACGGCAGCCCCCGGTAGGAGTGCTTCTTGGCGACCGACACGACCAGGCGCAGGTTCGCGAGGATCATGTGCTCCTTCGCCTGCTCGCCGTCCCGGACCACGGCGCGCAGCCCGCGCGCGCGTTCGGCGTCAGGCTGCGGCTCCTCGCCGTCGCGGGCGCGGCGCAGCAGCTCGGCGGCGTACACGCCGGCCTCGATCCGCCTCGCCAGCGCGACCTCCTGCTCGGCGGTCAGCAGCGGGGTGGCGCCGACCTCGCGCAGGTAGTGGCCGACCAGGTCGGCGTCCGGGGACCACTCACGACGGCCGGACGCGGCCGTGCGCGGTCGGCGGGGCGTTTCCATCGTCGACGACATGACCGTCTCCTTGGCGGGTCGCGACCTCGCCGGATCGCGGCGCGGTCGGGTGCTGACACGTGCGGGGTGGCACATCGAGTGCGGGGGAGGGCGGTCCGCGATCGCGGTGGCTGTCGGAGCCTCGCCCGTGCGCCTCCTAGGGCGTCGACTGGTTCAACGGAACCGGGGCGACCCGTATTCCCGTCACTGCGCGTCACCGGCAGCGTGACGTCGTTCACGCCCGGCGGGTGACGTCGTTCACGCTCAGTGAGCCGTCACTCCTCGTCCGGGGCGTCACCCGCGCGGCCTCGGTCGAGGTGGGCCGCCCAGAGCAGGTGGCGGACCTCCGGCCCCTCGACGGCGAGCGCTCGGGCGATCCGCTCCACCTCGACGTCCACCGCCGTGCCGCGCTCCAAGTGTTGCCGCAGGTGCTCGCGCCAGGTCGCGACGGTGAAGGTCTCCAGGAACAGCTCCGGGTCCTCGGAGTCGCGGAACAGGCCCCACGACGTCGCGCCGGTGCGCCTGCGGGACCGGCCCACCTTGCGCATCGCCGCCACGAACTCCGCGACCCTCGGCGCGCGGACCCGCCACGACACGGCCACCAGCACGGGGCCGGCGGTGGCGTCGGCGACCTCCGGTGGCGCGTCCCACAGTCGCGCGGGCGAGATGTCTAGCTGCCGCTCGGTCAGCGGCAGCAGCCGTGCCGCGACCAGCACCACCAGCACCATCGCGACGGCGGGCACGAGCAGCGCGGCCCGCGGCCCCGACCCGGCGGCGACCGCGCCCCACACCACCGCGCCGAACGCCTGGCCGCCCATGAACATCAGCTGGTAGTAGGCCAGCGCACGGGCCCGCGTCCACGCCGGCAGCAGCACCTGCGCCGTGGCGTTGAGCGTGGACAGCACGGCGATCCACGACGCGCCCGCGACCAGCATCGCGGGGATGGCGACCCACGTGGACGTCGTGAGGCCGGCCGCGCCCGTCGCCACCGCGTACGCGCACGTCGCGACCGTGACCAGCACGTTCTTCCCGATCCTGCGCAGCAGGCGCGGCACCACGACCGCGCCGCCGATCGCACCGGCCCCGATGCAGCCCAGCAGCGCGCCGTACCCGCTCGCGCCGAGCCCGAGCGGTCCGCGCGCGATGGCGGGCAGCAGCGCCCACAGCCCGCTGCCGAACACGACGAACAGCACGCACCGCACCAGGACGCGGGCGAACAGCGGCGAGCTGCGGACGTACCGCGCGCCGGAGCGCACGGCGGTCGGCACGCCCTCCGCGCCCAGCGGGCGGTGGTCGGACGGCCGCCGCCACCGACCCAGCACCAGCAGCACGCCGAGGAACGACACGGTGTTGACCGCGAACGCCGCGCCCGGCCCGGCGGCGCCGATCAGCGCGCCGCCCAGCGCGGGCCCGATGGCGCGACCGACGTTCATGTTGACGCCGTTGAGCAGCGCCGCCTGCGGTATCTCCGCGCGCGGCACCAGTTCCGGCTGGATGGCCTGGAACGAGGGCATGGACAGCGCCTGCCCGACACCCATCAGGGCGATGAGGGCGAGCAGCGCCACGGGCGTGGCGTACCCGCTCGCGGCCAGCGCCACCAGCCCGGCCGAGCCGGCCAGCATCACCGCCTGCCCGGCCATCAGCACGTGCCGGCGGTCGAGCACGTCCCCGACCGCGCCCGACGGCACGACCAGCAGGAAGACCGGCAGGGTGGTCGCCGCCTGCACCAGCGCGATCTCGAAGTCGCTGCCGCCCAGGTCGCCCATGAACCACTGCGCGCCGACGGTCTGCGCCCAGGTGCCGATGTTGGAGGCGAACTGGGCCAGCCACAGGGCGCGGTAGGTGCGGCGGCGCAGCGGTGCCCACGCGGTGGGGGCGGGGGGAGCGGGGGGAGCGGTCATGCGGCGGCTGCCCCGGTGAAAGCACTCGACCACGAGCCGTGTCCGGGCCCTGACCGCGGGTGGTCGTCGTCGCGCGCCGCTGCGGCGTGCCGTGCGTCACCGGCGATCACCCGCCGCGAACGGTGTCGAGCAGGGCCGGGCGGTACGGGGGCCGCCGACCACCCGGACGTCTCAGGCGCCTCTCCGGTCATCACCAGCAGGTACCTCGCCGTTGCGCCGCCAAACCCGCTCCACCGCTCCGGGACGAGTATGTCGCGCCCGTCCGCGCCCCGCCGCCCACGCCGCCGCGCCCGGCCGGTGATCGAGCAGCACACCGTTCTGCCCCAGGGCCGCCGTGAACCCGCCCTGCGCGGTCGGGGCGGCGAGCGAGCCCGCACGAACGCGGCGGCCAAGCCCGCGACCGTCGCCGGCACCGGGGTCGGGGTCGCGTCGACGTCGGCGTGCCCCGGTCGACCGGGCGCCGACCGCTGACGTATCATCCCACGCTGATGTCACTGGATGCTGATGTGTTGCGCGTGCTCGCGGACCCCCTGCGGGCGCGGATCGTCGAGTTGCTGGCCGCCGAGGACCTGTGCACCTGCCACCTGGTGGCCGAGACGGGCGCGCGGCAGACGAACGTGTCCAACCACCTGCGGGTGCTGCGCGAGGCCGGGGTGGTGGCGGCGGAGCCGCAGGGGCGGTTCACCTACTACCGGCTCGTGCCGGACGCGCTGGCACGCGTCGCCGGTTCCCTGGACGCCCTCGCGCGCCGCGCCCGCACCACCGACCGCCCCCGGAGGCCCTGTTGAGCACCACCTCCCCGGAACGCCCCGCCGTCCTGCGCGAGCTGTCGCTCCTGGACCGGCTGCTGCCGGTGTGGATCGGGGCCGCGATGGTCGCGGGCCTGGTCCTGGGGCGGTTCGTGCCGGACCTCCGGGGCGTGCTCGACGCGGTCCGGGTCGCCGGCGTGTCGCTGCCGATCGCCCTCGGCCTGCTGCTGATGATGTACCCGGTGCTGGCCAAGGTGCGCTACGACCGGCTCGACGCGGTGACCCGCGACCGCCGCACCCTGGTGTTGTCGCTGCTGCTGAACTGGGTGCTGGGCCCGGCGCTGATGTTCGCGCTGGCGTGGGTCTTCCTGGCCGACCTGCCGGAGTACCGCACGGGACTGGTCATCGTCGGGTTGGCGCGGTGCATCGCGATGGTGGTCATCTGGAACGACCTGGCGTGCGGCGACCGGGAGGCCGCCGCCGTGCTGGTGGCGGTGAACTCGGTGTTCCAGGTGCTGATGTTCGGCGTGCTGGGCTGGTGCTACCTGGAGCTGCTGCCCGGCCTGCTGGGACTGGGCACGACGTCGCTGGACTTCTCGCCGTGGGAGGTCGCGCTGTCGGTGGTGGTCTTCCTGGGCATCCCGCTGGCGGCCGGCTACCTGAGCCGCCGCGTCGGTGAACGGGTGCGCGGCCGGGCGTGGTACGAGTCGCGGTTCCTGCCCCGGATCGGGCCGGTCGCGCTGTACGGGCTGCTGGGCACGATCGTGGTGCTGTTCGCGTCGCAGGGCGACCGGATCACGTCACGGCCGTGGGACGTGGCGCGGATCGCGGTGCCGCTGCTGGTCTACTTCGCGGTGATGTGGGGCGGCGGGTACCTGCTGGGCCGGGCGTCGGGGCTGTCCTACGAGCGCACGACCACGCTGGCGTTCACCGCGGCGGGCAACAACTTCGAGCTGGCCATCGCGGTGGCGATCGGCGTGTTCGGCGTGACCTCGGGGCAGGCCCTGGCGGGCGTGGTCGGGCCGCTGATCGAGGTGCCCGTGCTGGTCGGCCTGGTCTACGTCAGCCTGTGGCTGCGCCGCCGGTGGGTCGCGCGGTGAGCGGCACGTGCACGGGCCGTCGGCGACGCGGCACGACATCCCTCGGGACGTCCGGTGCGACCACACGACCCGGTGCGGCGACCGCACCCGACGGAGGAGCGCGATGACCGACCTGCCTTCCCCGACCGAGCCCTCCACCGCCGACCCCGGCGCGACCGCGGCCGAGCGTCCGTCGGTGCTGTTCGTCTGCGTCCACAACGCGGGCCGCTCCCAGATGGCCGCCGCCTGGCTGGAACACCTGGCGGGGGACCGCGTGGAGGTCCGCTCCGCCGGCTCGGCGCCCGCCGACGAGGTCAACCCGGCCGTGGTCGAGGCCATGCGCGAGGTCGGCGTCGACCTGGCCGGCCGGGTGCCCGCCGTGCTGACCCACGACGCGGTCCGCGAGTCGACCGTCTGCGTCACGATGGGGTGCGGCGACGCGTGCCCGGTGTTCCCCGGCAAGCGCTACCTCGACTGGCCGCTCGACGACCCGGCGGGCCGGGGCGTCGCGGCGGTGCGCCCCATCCGGGACCGGATCAGGGAGTTGGTCGAAGGGCTCGTGGCGGAACTCGGTGTCGAGCGGCGCGACCCGGATCGCTGACGGCCGCGCGCCGTCGCCCGAGCCCCGGCCCGCGCCCCGTCACCAGGGCTCAGGCCCCGGCTCCCGCTCCGGTGACCGGACGACCCGACCACCGCGCATCACGAAGTCGACCCGTTCCATCACCTCGATGTCCGCGAAGGGGTCGCCCGGCACCGCCACCAGGTCCGCACGCCCACCGCACCGCACCCGACCCCGGTCCGGCATCGCCAGCAGGTCGGCCGCCACCGACGTCGCCGCCCGCAGCACCCGGTGCGGCGAGAACCCGTGCCGCGTCAGCGCCGCGAACTCGCACGCGTTGTCCCGGTGGGGGAACACCCCCGCGTCCGTGCCGAACGCGATGAGCACGTCGCTGTGCGCCATCCGCCGGACGGCCGCGCGCATCGCCTCGGCGTGGACCTCCAGCTTGCGGCGCAGGTCGGCCGGCCGCGTCCGCCAGAATTCGTCGTCGTCCAGCCGGTCCACCAGGTGCATGGCCGCGTGCACCGTCGGCACGACGAAGATCCCGCGCCGCCGGATCAGCGCCAGCGTGTCGGCGGTCGCGAGCAGGGCGTGCTCGACCGACCGCACCCCGGCCGCCACGGCCCGTCGCACCGCCCGGTCGCCGAGGGCGTGCGCCGCGCAGGGGCGGTGGAAGTCGGTCGCCGCCGCCACCAGCGCCTCCACCTCCGCCCGCGTGTAGGCGCAGTCGTCGGGGTCGTCGCCGCCGGAGGTGAACCCGCCGCTGGCGGCGAACTTGATCCAGTCCGCGCCGGCCCGGACCTCCGCCCGCACGCGGGTCAGCACGCTGTCGACGCCGTCGGCCAGCGCGCCCAGCTCGACGCTGCTGCCGGTGGTGAGCCCGATCGACTCGTCGCCGTGCCCCGCGTGGGAGGACACGATGTGCGGCGCGACCACCATGCTCGGACCCGGCAGGACACCCGCCTCGACCGCGTCGCGCAGGGCGACCGTGATCGGCTCGCCGACGGGGCAGCCGAGGTCGCGGACCGTGGTGAACCCGTTGTGCAGCAGGGCTTCCAGGGCGGGTATCGCGCCCAGCACGTGGCGGCTCACCTGGGTGCCCGCGTGGACGGGCCCGTCGATCGGCCGGTTGGCGCAGTGGACGTGCGCGTCGATCAGGCCGGGCAGCAGGGTGTGGCCGTCCAGCTCGACCACCCGCGCGCCGGGCGGCGCCGGGGCGTCCGGGCCGACCCCGCTGATCACCCCGCCGGTGACGACGATCCGGGCCGGTCCGCTCGGGAGCCCGCCGTCGCCGTCCCAGAGGGCGGGCGCGGACACCACGGTCGATTCGGACGCCATGACCCCTCCCCGGCTCGACCAGGTGGGCACCACACCCACCCTAATCCGCGCGAGGCCCGTCCGCAGGTCGTGGGACGAGGGCGCGGGGCCGTGGGGCGCGGGCGGTGCTCCGGGGGCCGGCGTCGGGGTGCGGCGGATCACCGACGCCGCGGCTGTCACGTTCCCGCCGGCGGTCTCGTCCACCGGGCATGAAGTTCTTCCGCGTCGGATTGTTGTTCCTGACCGCCACGCAGCTCGTCGTCGGCGGCTGGGCGCTGCTCTCGCCCCGGGGTTTCTACGACGGCTTCCCCGCGCCGGGCCACCACTGGGTGGCGATGTTCCCGCCGTACAACGAGCACCTGGTGCGCGACTTCGGCAGCCTCAACCTCGCCATCGGCGTGGGGCTGGCCTACGCCCTGGTCACCCTGGACCGCCTGCTGGTGCGCGTCGTCCTGATCGGGTACCTGCTGTTCGCGGTGCCGCACATGTGGTTCCACCTGCTGCACCTCGACCACATGCCGGTGGTCGACCAGGTCGGCAACGTCGTCACGCTGGGCCTGGCCGTGCTCGTGCCGCTCGTGCTGCTCGTCGCGCTCCGGAAGGCCCGACTGCCCCACCGCGAGCCTGCGGCGCGGAGCTAGGACCCGCGAGCACGGCCGGTCGGTCCGGGCGCGACCGGCCGTGCCGAGCGGGCGGACGGCCGCCTGGTGCTCCAGTAGTAGTTCGTGATCAGCAGCCGATGGCCCCTCGGACCGGTCCGGGCGCGACATCGTGCGAGACGAAGGTGGCGAACCCGAGCTCACGCCGCAAGCCGCCGAGCCAGGTGTCACGGTGCTCGCGGGCGGCGGCGAGCGCCTGGTCGCGGTCCTCGGCGGTCGGGGCCGACCGCACGGCCCAGTCGATGAGCGAGCCGGTCCAGCTGAACTCGTAGTCGTCCCATTCGGTCAGTGTGCTGACGTGCCCGAAGGAGGGCTCGAAACCGTGCCGGTGGAAGGCGTGCACCAGGCCGGCGAGGTCGGGGACGGAGTCGGCCGGGAGCCCGAGCGCGGCCAGCGCCGCCGCGGACGGGGTCCCTTCCCAGATCATCTCGCCGATCAGCGCCTGACCGCCGGGGCGCAGGTGCCGCCGGACGGCGACCAGCATGTCCTCCAACCCGCCGAAGGCGTGCCGGGCGCCGACGCAGAGCACCACGTCGAAGAGCCCGTCGTTCCAGGTGGTGGCGTCGGTCTCGATCCATCGCACCCGGTCCGCCAGCCCGCGCTCGCCGGTGCGCCGGGCGGCCGAGGCCGGCAGCATGTGGTCGATCCCGACGCCTGTCGTCGCGGGATGGTCCAGCAGCACCTGCTGCAGCCACTCGCCCTCACCGCAGCCGAGGTCGACCACGCGGGCGCCGTCGGCGGGGCTCAACCACCCGACCAACTCGCGCAACCGGTCGGGCGCGACCGGCGCCGCGATGGGGTGGCGCAGGTGCGCGATGTCGAAGATCTTCGATCGGTCCACCGACGTAACGCTAGTACCTCAACCGTTGTCCGTGACCCGTGACTGCTCGCGGCTGCTCGCCGTCGGTAGTGGCGGGCGCGGCTCGGGCTTGGTGCCGACGACGCCATGGGGACCGTTCCACGGCTGGAGCACTAGGTCGTGGCGCTGCACCGCCGGCACGCCGGGAACCGGGTGGCGACCACGATGACGAGCAGGAACGCGATCAGCGCGGCGACGGTGCGCGCGACGTTGAACGCCTCCCAGCGCTGGAGGACCGCCGCGTAGTCGGCCGGCGGCGACGTCACGGCCCACACCTTGATCAGCCCGTTGATCGGCACGTTCCCGAACCGCGTGATCAGGAACGAGGCCACGGCCAGCACGCCCGCCGCGCCCGTCAGGAGCCGCGGCACACCCCGCGTGCCGACCGCCAGCGCGAGCGTGCTGAGCGCCGCCAGCGCCATCGTGGTCTGCATGACCGGGCCGTTGACCTTCATGATCTCGGCGTGGAACGTCAGCCGGAGGTCGAGCGGCACCGCGTTGAACGTGGTCACCAGGTTCACCGCGCCGTACCCGAACGCGCCCGAGAGCAGGCCGGTGGACAGCAGCGCGACACCCGTGACCGGTCGAACCGGGAAGCGCCGGGACCCGCGATCGGCCCGGCTCGTGGACGCTGGCACGCCGTCCACCCTAGCGCTCGCGGAAATGCGACAGCGGGTCGGCCGCTCAACCCCCGGACCACCGGCCACGCAACGGAAACCCCGACCGGACCGGGGCGATCGGCACCGCCCCGCGCCGCGACCGACACAATCCACAGTGGACGGACAGCGCTGCTCGCAGCCCGCCGTGGACGTGCCCTGGACCGACCGGCCGCGCCCGGCCGGTGAACGACGTAGCGCCGCTGCGTCGGACGGCTCAACTTCGGGCGGAACGCGTCATACCCGCCCGCGGCACGCCGATCATCCGCATGAGAACCACTGTGCAAGCAGGCAATGGGGGGCAGTCCATGACGGGATCCTCGCGGTCGCGCGCGCTCATAGTCGCGTTCGCCGCGCTCACGGCGATGTCGACACCCGGCATCGCGCACGCGGAGCCGCCGTCCAACGACGACTTCGACCACTCGACGGAGGTCGGGGCGCTGCCGTTCACGGCGCGGCAGGACACCGCGGAGGCGACCAAGGCGACCGACGACCCGACCGGGTGCGACCCCTACGAGCACGGCGGCTCGATCTGGTTCCGGTACACCGCCACCGAGGACGGCCTGCTGCGCGCCACCACCGCGGCCGACGACCAGGGCACGCTCGTCAGCGCCTTCACGGGCTCGCGCGGCGACCTGCACTGGGTGGAGAACGGCTGCGGTAGCGGGCGGAACGCCAAGGCCACCATCCGCGCGACGGCCGGCACGACCTACCACTTCCTGGTCGCGGGCGAACGCACCACCGGCGGGTCGCTGTCGTTCGCCCTGGACCGCATCGCGCCGGCGGCCAACGACCGCTTCGCGGACGCCGAGCCCGTCACCGCCCTGCCCGCCACGCGGCAGCCGGACCTGTCGACGGCGTCGTTCGAGGCCGACGAACCGGAGTCCCGCTGCGTGCAGGACGAGAGCGTCCCGTCGGTCTGGTACTCCTACACCGCGGCCGGGCAGGCGACGTCGGTCACCGCGCGCGTCGACACGTACGAGGGGGCGGTCACCGTCTACACCGGGGACTCGCTGCCGGGGCTCACCGAGATCACGTGCGAGGCGAACCAGCACTCCGACCCGACGGTGTTCGCCGCGCGACCGGGCACGACCTACCACCTGCGGGTCACCGGGCCGCAGCGCGCCTACCAGCCGCTCACCCTGTTCCTGGCGGAAGCGCCGCCCCTCGCGCCGGGCCTGAGCACGTCGACGCACGAGCCGACGGTCTACGAGACGGTCACCTTCGAGACCACGTCGTGGCAAGCGATCGACCGGCCGCTGACCGCCGAGTGGGACTTCGGCGACGGCACGACCGCGCCCGCCACCGTCGGACGCGTGGCGCACCGCTACACCCGTGACGGCGTCTACCCGATCACCGCGCGCGTGACCTCACCGGACGGCCGCACCGCGACCGTGCGCAGCAACATCACGGTGAGCACGCACGACGTGGCGATCGAGCGGTTCGCCGTGCCCACCGCGGCCAGGGAAGGCCAGAGCAAGCCCATCACGGTCCACGTCGCCAACACGCGGTACACCGAGAAGACGACCGTCACGCTCTACAAGAATTCCGGGAACGAGTCCTGGAGGCCGGTCGGGTCGCTGACCCTCGACGTGCCCGCGCACCCGACCCGCAGGGTGCAGTTCCCGTTCTCGTACACCTTCACGCCGGACGACGCGGTGGCCGGCAAGGTGGCGTTCCGGGCCGTGGCGGAACTGCCGTACCCGGTGCGCGACGCCAGGTCGGCCGACAACGAGGTGGTCGCGATCGCCACGACCGTGAAACCGCGCACCACCGCCATGAAGGCCGCCTGACCGCGTTCCCGAGGGGGAGAACCATGAGACGCACCACCAAGCGCACGTCGGTCGTCGCCCTGGTCGCGCTCGCGATCGCGGTGCTCGCGCCCGGCCTCGCGCACGCGGAGCCGTCGGCCAACGACGACTTCGACACGGCCACCACCATCGGCGCACTGCCGTTCACCACCACCGAGGACACCACCACCGCGACCAAGGCGGACGACGACCCGACCTCCTGCTACCACTGGGGTTCGCGGACCGTGTGGTACCACTACACGCCCACCGCCGACGGCCTGGTCCGGGTGGCGGCGAACAGCACCGCCCAGCGACCGCTCATCGCCGTGTACACGGGGAAACGCGGCGCGCTGACGCAGGTGCCGGGCGCGTGCAGCGCCGACACCGGCACGCCGGAGACGTTCCCCGCCACGGCGGGCACGACCTACCACATCCTGCTGATCGAGTACTACGGCGGGGGACAGGTCCGGCTCGACGTCAGCGCCCAGCCGCCCGCGCCGAACGACGACCGCGCGGCGGCCGAGGTGCTCGACTTCCCCGCGGCGCGGACCGGTGACCTGTCGCACGCGTCGGCCGAGCCGGGCGAGGCGGCGGCGAGCTGCGACACCGCCGCCGACCGGTCCGCGTGGTACCGCTACACGCCCGACCGCACCCGGTCGGTCAGCGTGTCGGTGAGCCTCCGCCACCAGGCCGTGGTCACCGTCTACCGGGGCGTGACGGCCGACCCCGCCACCGAGGTGGACTGCGCGGTGGTGGGGGACCAGGGGCCGGGGTCGGTGTTCACCGCGACCGCCGGCGAGACCTACCTCGTCCGGGTCGCCGCGCGGCCCGAGCACGCCGGCTGGTTCGACCTGCGGGTGCGGAACGCGCCGTCCCTCGTGCCCGTCGTGTCGCCGGATCCCCCGCGACCGTCGGTCTTCGACGACATCGAGTTCGACCTGTGGGCGAACGGAGCCCTGGGTCGTCCCGTCACCGGTGGCGCGATCCGGTTCGGCGACGGCGCTTCCGCGCCCGTCGGCGGCGACGCGCCCCGGCACCGGTACGCCGTCGACGGCGACTACCTCGTCGAGGCCACCCTGTCGACCGACGACGGCCGGAGCGGGACCGCCACGCGGATGGTGGAGGTCCGGACGCACGACGTGGCGATCGGCGACTTCGCGGTGCCCGCCTCGGGGCGCGTCGGCCGGACCGGGACGATCAGGGTCTCGGTGACCAACACCCGCTACGACGAGACGGTGCAGGTGGAGCTGTACCGGCAGGCGGCGAGCGGCTACTCCGAGCGGCTCGGCGCGCTGTCGCAGTGGGTCGCGGCGTCGGCGGGCGGTGCGGTGGCGTTCCCCTTCGCCTACACCTACCGGGCGGAGGACGTCGCGGCCGGCGTCACGTTCAAGGCGGTGGCGAAGCTGAGCGAGCGGTACGACGGTGACGCGCGGCCCGCGGACAACGAACGGCAGGCGACGACGGCCACGGTCCGGCCCGCGCCGGGGGTGGGCTGAGCGGATCTCCCGGCACGGCCCGTCACCCGGTGATCGGACCGGGCGACGGGCCGTGCCAGGACCCGTGACCCGCGCCAGGACCCGTGACCCGCGACCCGCGCCAGGACCCGCGACCCGCGACCCGCGCCGGGACCCGCCGCCGCGCCGGGCCCCGTCTCACGGCATCCCGACCCCCGACCACGTGGTCGAAGCCCGTGCCGTCATGAGGAACTCGGCCAGGTAACCGTCGTGCGGCAGCACCGGGTCGTACGCGGTCGTCGGCGTCGGTCCCCAGTGGACCGCCCGGATCGTCGGTTCGACCAGGCACCGCCGCACGAGGTCGCGCCGCGTCGTCATGAGGGTCAGCGCCAGGCTGTCGCGCAGCGGTGCCGTGCCGTCGGCCTCCTGCCACGGCGTGACCCACACGCAGGGGAAGGGCATCTCCACCGGGCCCGCGGGCAGCGCGCGCGGGCCGACGACCACCGGGCGCAGCGCCGCGCTCCCGTCGCCGAGGTCCGCCACGGGCACCGGGACGCCCGTGCGGGCCTCGAACGCCTCCGCGAACTTCGCCGCGTCGGCGAGCGGCAGCACGGGCAGGGTCGCGGCCGGATCCTGCGGCGGCAGCGCGGGCAGCCGCCCGAGCCGGTCGGCCAGCGCCTCCGCCAGCCGGTGCGCCGCGTCCGCGCCCTCCACGAGCACGGTGGTCGCGTGCAGGCACTGCGTGCCGCCCTCCTCCGCCACGGACGCCACGAGCACGTCCAGGTGCCGCCGCCAGTCGACCTCGGCGGTGACGAGCACCTTGGACCGGCCCGGACCGAACGCCCGCACCGCGGGGTCGCCCGCGTGCCGCGCGACCGTCGCCGCCCCGCCGAACACCAGCGCGAGGTCGGCGGCGGCCACCAGCACGTCACCCGAGCGGTGCGGGCCGGGCAGCAGGGCGCAGTGGCCGGGCGCGAGGCCGGCCGCGTGCAGCGCCCGCACCAGGCGGGCGGCGGTGAGCGGGTCGCGCGCCGAGGGGCGGACCGCCACGCGGTAGCCGAGCGCCGAGGCGGTCAGCCACAGGGCGTGCGGCAGGGGGTGGTTGCCCGGCGCGAGGACGCCCAGCACGTCGCCCCGGCGCGCCCACACCGCGCGCCCGTCCGCGACCCCGGTCGGGCGGGAGGCGTCGACCACGTCGGCGATCCGGGCCGCCGTGTCGCGGATCGCCGACAGCGCGCGGCACGCCGCCCGGACCGGCACGCCGGAGAGCCGCGCGTGGTCCCGGCAGTAGTCCTCGGGCGACTCGCCGTCGAGCACCGCGCCCTCGAACACCGCGCCGGCGCGGTGGATCGCGGCGACGCGGTCCACTTCGGACTGCTCCGGCGCGGCGCGCATCCGGCGCAGCGTGCGGGTGACCAGCAGCGGCGGCGCGAGCCCCAGGTCGACGGCGGGCGCGCCGCCGACGTCGGCGAGCACCACGCGGTCGCGCGAGGCGTGCGCGCCGTCCGGGCCGATCGGGTCGACCACCCGCACGTCAGTACACCCCCTCGGTGACGGTCAGGTCCGGCCGGGGCGCGGGGGCCACCTCGGACAGCCCGTCCGGGCCGTCCACCCGGCTCGGCGGACGCCGCGTGGCCAGGTCGCGCTCCAGGACGTTGGGCAGGAACAGGTCCGCCGACAGGTGGTGGAACCGGACCTGCCCGCGCTCGCCGTAGCCGACCGGCCTGCCCTCGGGGTCGACCAGTTCGAGCACGGCGTGCGGGGAGAACGGCTCGAACACGCACCCGTCGTCGCCGGGCCGCTGCGGCGCCGCGCCCATCAGCGTGTTGCCGTAGACGCCGACGAGCCGCGCCTCCGGGAACACCTCGGTCTCCAGCAGGTGCAGGGTCTCGGGGTCCGCCGACGTGCCGGACCACACGACGCCGTCTACGGTGGGCGCGACGAGCTCGACCAGTTCCGGCCGGTCGGCGAGGGCGACCAGCATCGGCGGCGTCGCCCACAGCACGGAGATCCGCTGCGTGCGCAGCGCGCACGCGGCCTGCTCCACGACGTGGTCGAGGTACGCGTCGAGCTGCGCCGGATCGCGCTTGACCCACCGGGGGTCGAAGTCGACGGTGTGGAACACCCCGCCGCGCCTGGCGGCGACCAGCCCGAACGCGTAGCCGACCACGTGCGGCCCGGTCGGGCCGAGGTAGAGCCAGTCACCGCCGCGCTCGATGCCGTGCGCGTCCAGGCAGCGGTCCAGCCAGCGCGCGGTGCGCCGCCAGAAGCCGAGTTCGACGATCCGCTTCGGGACGCCGGTGGTGCCGCCGCTCTGGAACACCAGCGGCGGTCGCGCGGTCGCGCCGAACCCCTTCGGCACGAGGTCGGCCACCGCCGCGGTCCGCAGCCGGTCGCCGACGTCGGGGAACCGGCGCAGCCCGGCGACGTCCACGACGTCCACGATCGGGTCGAACGGCAGCGAGCGGGCGATCTCCAGCCAGAACGGCGAGCCGGTGCGCGGGTCGAAGTGCCAGCGCACCGCCGCGGCGATCATCGTGTCGACGTCCGGTAGTTCGTCCAGGGGTGCGCGCAGCACCTGTTCGGGGAGCACGGGCGGGCCTCGGGCGTCGGCTCACGCCACCGGCGAGCGGCCCGTCCCCCGGTCGCCCGGCGCGTCCGGGTCCGCGCCGGAGCGGGAGCCCGCCACCCCTGCGCCCGCCATCCCTGCGCCCGCCATCCCTGCGCCCGCCACTTCCGCGCGGCCGAGGCGCCCGCTGTCGCGGTCGAAAGGCCGGCTGCTGTCGCGGTCGACGCGCCCGTCGGTGTCGCGGTGGTGGTGTGCGCCGCCGTCGCGGCCGGGGTGCCTGCCGCCGTCGCGGTCCGGGTGGCGCACCGCAGCGGCCGCGACGCCCGCCGGCGCCGGGCGCCGCCGCGGGCGCCCACCCGCGTCGCGGTCCGGGCCTTCCGTGCGGAGCACGCGGGTCGGCTTGCTGTCGGTGAACGCGGAGACGGGCATCGAACGCCTTTCGGATCGACTCCGGGCGCGTGGCGGCGGCCGTTCGCGGCACGGCGGCCCGGTAAGCGGGGATACGCGCTGATCGGTGAACGCGCGGTGAGCGGTGTCACGCACCGTCGCGCCAACGCTAGGCCGGCCGATTCCGGCCGGGCAAGGCGGTCCGGTGCATTCGCCCGTGCAGGTGATCGGCGGCCCTCATCCGGCCACCCACCCCAACTCGTCCGGCGACGGCACCAGCCCGCCCGGCAGCAGCGGCGACGCGGGCGCGTCCCGCGCCTGCAACCGCGCGGCCTCCGCCATGACGTCGCGCACCACCGGCGTGCGGAACAGCGTCGCCATGCGCTCGCCCGACGCGGTCTGCATCGGACCGGTGGCGGCGACCCCGGCGGCGAGGTCCCGGCCGGCGCCCACCAGCCGGGTGCGCGCCGCGTCGAGCCCCGGATCTCCCGACGCCACACCGCCGACCAGCGTCGCGAACGCCTCCAGGTCCGTGTCGCCGATCCCGGACGCCCTGCGGGCCTGCCAGAAGTACGTCCCCTCGTGCTGCTGCATGTCGTAGAACGCGGTCAGGAACTCGTAGAACACCCCGTACTCGCGGCGGTAGCGGCCCTCGAACTCGGCCATCGCGACCGGCTCGGGCACCTCGCCGGACAGGGCGCTGTTGATCGACCGCGCGGCCAGCAGCGCGCCGTAGGTGGCCAGGTGCACGCCGGTGGAGAACACCGGGTCGACGAAGCAGGCCGCGTCGCCGACGAGCAGCACACCGTCCGCGTGGAACCGCCCGGTCGCGTACGAGTAGTCCTTGCGCACCCGGACCTGCCCGTGCGCGCCCTCCTCCACCCGCGTCGCCGGTGACAGCAGGTCGGCCACGATGTCGCACCGCCCCACCAGGTCGCGCAGCGCCCGGCCGCGGTCGGCCGAGACCTCCGCCGCCCGCGTCCGGTGGACCACCGCGCCGACGCTGGTCAGCTCGTCCGACAGCGGGATGTACCAGCACCAGCCCTCGTCGAACGCGGCGCACAGGATGTTGCCCCGGTCCGGTCCGGGCAGCCGCCCGCCGCCGTGGAAGTAGCCGAACACCGCGATGTTCTTGAAGAAGTCCGAGTAGTGCCGCGGCGCGCCGACCGCGGTCCACAGCCGGCCGGTGCTGCCCGAGGCGTCCACGACGTAGCGGGCGCGGACGGTGCGGGTGACGCCGTCCCGGTCCGTGCAGCGCACGCCCGCGACGCGGCCGTCGCCGTCGCGCAGCACCGCGCCCACCGGGCACTCCTCGCGCACGTCGACGCCGTGGCGGGCCGCGTTGCGCAGCAGGATCTCGTCGAACCGCATCCGGTCGACCTGGTAGGCGAACGACGTCGGGCCGGCCAGCCGCGGCGACACCGCGAACAGGAAGTTCCACGGGTCCTTCGCCGCGCCCCACCGGAACGTGCCGCCCCGCTTGACCACGAACCCGGCCCGCGCGACCTCGTCGGAGACCTCCAGCAACCGGCACACGCCGTGCACGGTGGCGGGCAGCAGCGACTCGCCGATCCGGTGGCGCGGGAACCGCTCCTTCTCCAGCAGCGCCACCGAGTGGCCGCGCCGGGCGACCAGGGTGGCCACCGTCGACCCGGCCGGCCCGCCGCCCACCACGACGACGTCGACGTGCTCCTCGCGGCTCACCGGCGCGCACCCGGCCCGGCCGAGTCCGCCCACGCCGCGATCGTGGGCGTCTCGGCGAGGTCCACCACCGAGCCCACGACGCCGAGCGCGCGCAGCCGCTCGGCGAGGTGCACGAGCCGGATCGAGTCCATACCCCGCTCCAGCAGGTCCTCGTCGTCGCCGAAGGTCTCGGCCGGTTCGCCGAGCACGGCCGCGACGTGCGCGCGGACCGCGTCCCTGTCCGTCATCCCCTGTCCTCCTCGACCCGCGCGCCGCCGTCCGGCGTCAGCGCGGCCAGGGTGGCCAGCGCGGCGCGCAACGCCCTTCTGCTCGTCTTGCCGACACCGGTCACCGGGAAGCGGTCGAGCACCAGCACCCGGTCGGGCACCTTGAACGGCGCGACGCCGCGGTCCCGGACGAACCGGCGCAGCTGCGGCGGCGTGGGCGGCTCGGCGGCGTCGCCGTCGAGGACCACGTACGCGCAACTGCGCTGGCCCAGGTAGTCGTCCGCGACGCCGACGACCGCCGCGTCCAGCACCGCCGGGTGGGCGAGGAGGTGGCCCTCGACCTCCTCGACCGCGATCTTCTCGCCGCCCCGGTTGATCTGGTCCTTGATCCGGCCCACGACGGTGACGCGGCCGGCGGCGTCCCGGCGCACGAGGTCGCCGGTCCGGTAGAAGCCGTCCGGGGTGAACGCGGTGGCGTTGTGCTCGGCGGCCCGGTAGTAGCCGCGGATCGTGTACGGCCCGCGCACCAGCAGCTCGCCGACCTCGCCGGGCGGCACCTCGGCGTGCGCGGGCGCGCCGGGCTCGACGACCCGCAGCTCGTCGTCCGGGGAGATCGGCGTGCCCTGCGTGCCGAGCACGGCCTCCGGCGGGTCGTCCGGCCGCGTGTAGCAGACCAGGCCCTCGCCCATGCCGTACACCTGCTGCACCGCGCAGCCCAGCGCCGCCGCGACCCGCGCGACCTGCGCGGGCGAGCACCGCGCGCCGCCGACCTGGAGCAGGCGCAGGCTCGACAGGTCGCGGGCGGTGGCCGCGGCGGCCCGCGCGTAGGCCACCGCGAGCGGCGGCACGACACCGGTGATCGTCACCCGTTCCCGCTCGACCAGGCGGAACACCGTCTCCGGGAACGGGTCCGGCGCGAGCACGGCGCACGCGCCCGCGTGCAGCGCGCCCAGCACGCCGGGGGAGGACAGCGGGAAGTTGTGGGCGACCGGCAGCGCGGCGAGGTAGGCGTCGTCCGGTCCCAGCAGGCAGATCCGGGCGCTCTCGCGGACGCTGTAGAGGTAGTCGTCGTGGGTGCGCGGGATGAGCTTGGGCAGGCCGGTGGTGCCGCCGGACAGCTGGAGGAACGCGACACCGCCCGCGTCCGGGTCGGGCAGGTCGCGCGGCGGCGCGGCGACGGACGACAGGTCGACGGCGCCGGGCGGCGGGTCGCCCAGCACGAGCAGGTGCCGCACCGCGGGCACCGCGTCGGCGACCCGCCGGGCGGTCGCCGCGTGGTCGTGGCCCTCGTGGGCGTCGACGGTGACGATCGCGACGGCGTCGGTCTGCTCGGCGAAGTGGCGCAGCTCGGCCTCCCGGTGGGCGGGCAGCGCCAGGACCGGCCACGCGCCGGCCCGGAACAGCCCGAACAGCGTCGTCGCGAACTCCGGCACGTTCGGCAGTTGCAGCACGACGCGGTCGCCGGCGCGGACGCCGAGGTCGCGCAGGCCCGCCGCCACCCGGTGCGCGCGGTCGTCCAGCTCGCGGTAGGTCAGGCGCGCCGGGCCGGCCGCGGACGCGCCGACCACGGCCGTCCGGTCGCGGTGCTCGGCGGCGAGCGCGGACAGCGCCGCCCCGAAGCTCCGGCCCCGCCAGTGACCGGCGGCCCGGTAGCGGTCGGCGGCCTCGGCGGGCCACGGCGTGTGCTCGGGACCGGGGTGCCGCACCGGCGCCACCGCCGGTCAGCCGGAGGTCGGCCGGGCGCGGCGTCCGGACGCCGGCAGCGGCCCTCGGTCGTCCACTGTGGTCACTCGTCGGTCACTCGTCCCCTCGCGTGCTCGCCGTCGCGGACGGCGGCGAGCCTCCCACAGGAACGCGGGGAGCAAACCGGATGTCACCCCATCGTGTATTCCCCGGCAGCTTCTGCCATTCGTGTGCGGGGACGCCACCCGTCACACGAACAGCGCACCGATCCGGCGGTCGGCGGTCCGCCGGTTCCCCCGGTGTTCAGTCGATGGGGAAGCCCTTGTCACCCCGACGGAGTGCGCCGGACGCCCACCGCCGCCGTCGTGCGGGTCCGTCCGCCGGCCACCTCCCGGTTCCGCCGCCCGCGCGGGTCGGGTACGGATGACCGTGACCCCGCACCGGGACCGCGGCACGGCCCGCCGACCCGTGCGACGCGGCTGGAGGGACACATGGACGACACCGCCCGCGGCGCGGCCACCGCGCTCCGCTCCGCGCCCGCGTGCCGGCTGCACCGCGAGGGGCCGCCGCCGGCGGGCCCCGGCCTGCTGGCCACGGTCCACCACGGGGACGCGGCGACGCCGCCGGAGCTGGTCGCGGGCGTGCCGCGCGTGCGGCTGCGCGTGTCCGCCGACGCGGCGGCCGGCTTCACCGAGACGTGGACCGCGCCCGGCACCGTCCACTCCGGACGGTCGGGCGGGATGGTGTTCGCGCACACCGACGAGCACCTGTTCCTGGCGGGCCACCTGCCGCGCGGCGACCGGTGCGCGCGTGCGGTGGCGGTGGCCTACTCGGCGGCGTTCGAGCTGGTGCTGTCGCTGGGTTTCCCGCGCCTGGTCCGGATGTGGAACCTGGTGCGCGGCATCAACGACACCCGGTCGGGCACCGAGGTGTACCGCGCCTTCTGCGCGGGCCGGGCGGAGGCGTTCGACCGGCACCGCGCCCGCGGCCTCGGGATGCCCGCCGCCACGGCGGTCGGCGCGCTCGGCGGCGGCATCGGCTTCCACCTGCTGGCCACCCGCTCGGCCGGCGTCACGCACCTGGAGAACCCGCGCCAGGTCGCCGCCTACCGCTACCCGCGCCGCTACGGCCCGCGCCCGCCCAGCTTCTCCCGCGCGACGTGGCTGCAACCGGACCCGGTCGAGCCCGGTCGGGGCGTCCTGTACGTGTCGGGCACGGCGGGCATCCTCGGCCACGAGAGCGTGCACCCCGGCGACGCGCGGCGGCAGTGCGACGTCGCGCTGCGCAACATCGCGGTGCTGATCGGGCGCGCGAACACGGCCCGCCACGGCATCGCGGCCGGCTTCACCCCGACCGACCTGCGCTCGGTCCGGGTCTACGTGCGGCACGCGCGCGACCTCGACGCGGTCCGCGCGAGGTGCGCCCTGGCGCTGGACCCGGCGGCGGACGTGGTGTTCGTCGTGACGGACCTCTGCCGCCGGGAACTGCTGGTCGAGATCGAGGCGGTGGCCTCGGCGAGCGGCGGCGCGCGGTGCGCCTCCGCGCCGCACGGCGGTGGCCCGGCCCCGTGACCGCCGGGCCGCCGGGGGACCGACGGGGCGGGTGGCGGGGCGCGCCGACGGCGGCCACCCGCCCCGGTCGGCCCGGCCCGCACGGGTGCGGCCCGGCACCCGTCCGGTGTCCCGACCTTCGGCGCCCCGACTACCGGTGCCGGCCCCGGACGGGCGCGGCCGGGCACCGGCTCCGGGGCGCACCGCCCGGCACCGGACTCGGCGGTGCGCGGCCGGCGCTGGGCTCGAAGGAACGCGGTCCTGCCACCGGCCTCGGCGGTGCGGCCGGCACCGGACTCGGGCGACTCGCCGGGCTCGGTGCCCGGTCACTCGCCCAGGCTCGGTGCCCGGTTACTCGCCCAGGCTCGGTGACGGGTCCGCCACTTGCGTCAACCCGTACTCGGCCAGCACGTCGGACAGCCGGCCGCCCTCCTGCCCCGAGACCACGGCCGCGGCGACGTCGCGCAGCTTGGTGTTGCCGTGCTGGGAGGCGCGGCGCAGCAGCGCGAAGGTCTCCCCGGTGGTGCAGCTGAACCGGTGCATCAGGATGCCCTGCGCCTGCCCGATCACGTGCCGGGTGTGCAGCGCCGTGGTGAGGTTGTCCACCAGCTTGCGGCTGTCGTGGTAGAGCCGGACGTTGTCGAACACCGCGCCGGCGTGCAGCGTCAGCAGCAGCACGACGTCGTAGGCGTCCTCGTCGAACCGGTGCGGCGCGCGGGACAGCAGCGTCAGCGCCGCCGAGAAGGGCCGGGTGGTGGGCACCGGCAGCACCAGGCACGACCGGAACCCCTCCAGCGCCAGCTCCGCGGCGAACCACGTCCAGCGCGAGTCCTCCGCCGTGTCGGCGATCCGCCGGGGCTCGCGGTACTCCAGCGCCTCGCCGATCGGGCCCGACCCGGACAGCGAGTCCAGGCGCGGTGACTCGCCGGACGCGGCCACGGCCTCCGGGCCGTCGTCGCCGCGCACCGTGAGCAGCGCGTGGTCGCAGCCCGGCACCGTGCGCACGAGCCGGTCCAGGAACCTCCGGGCGACCCCGGCGACGTCGTCGTCCTCCACCAGTCGCGACACCTCGACCAGCTCACGGGCGAGGGCCATCACGGAATCGTCGTCAGCCATCAGCGCTTGTCCTCCCACGGTGTGGCGGTTAGCCCGAACGGGCGCACCCTGACCGGGATGCTGCGCTGCTGAACACCCACTGGGTGGAGAACTCTACGACAGTCCCCCCGAGGCCCGTGACAACAACCCCGTCACGGAGCAGCGGGCCGCCCGCCGCGCCGCCGCACGCGCTCGCGGTGCGGTGGCGGCGCGGCGGGCCGGCCGGGTGCGTCGGTGTCGACCGGACCACCTCCGACCAGGCCGGACGAGCACGCGGCGACACCCCGCGCCTTCATCCACTTTGGACGTCCATTGAGGACGCGGGAGTGGATGATCGTTTTCCACGTGGTGCGGCGATCCGCCGACCGGTCCCTCCTCACCCCCTGACCGACGGTACCGGCGACGAGTGGCGGTGGACGAGGTCGCGGTAGGCGGCGAACGCCGGCTTGGGCCGATAGGTGTCGGTGACGAGGCCGAGCGTCCCGGTGGGCTCCGGCGAGCCGCTGTCCGCGTCGCGCAGGCTGAACAACTCGTAGTGCGTGACGTTCAGCGCTTCCCGCCGGTCGAGCACCGCGTCGATCATGTCGGTGAGCGAGTCCCGCTGGGCCCGCTCGTCGCGCGGCGGCCCGCTCGGGCTGCCGTTCTCCACGACGCGGAGGGGCACCTCGGGCGGGATGCCCGCTCGCGGCAGCGAGTGGCCGCGCAGGTGGTCGAGCGCGTGGGCGGCGAGGGAGGCGGCGTCGCCCGGCGTGCCGCGCGGCGCGACCGGCGCGAAGGCGTCCGGGTAGAGGCCCAGGCCCACGTAGTCGACGTGGGCGGCGAAGTCGGCGTGCGGCACGGTCGACAGGTGGGCCCAGAACGCGTCGTCGCCGCCGAGCCACTCCGCCGGTTCGGCCACCGAGAACCCGACCGGCACGTCGTGCAGGCCACGCCGGTCCAGCGCGGCGCGGGCGTGCGGGACGCCGAGGACGAGCGCGTCGAGGACGCCGGGCGAGCTGCCGTCGATGAGCGGGACGGGGAAGTTCGGTTCGAGGGTCACCTGGAGGTGGCGGGTCAGGTGGCCGTAGCGGTCGACGACGGTGTCGAGGAAGGTCAGCCACCCCGGCACGTCGGCGACGCGGGGCAGGTAGCTCACGACGAGGTCGAGTTCGCGGCCGTCCCGCGCGTACCAGTCGTCGGGCATGGTGAGGCGGGTGAGGTCGTCGGCCGCGCCGAGCGAGGCGATGAGTTCCGGCGCCTGCTCGTCGCCGAAGAAGTGCACGTACTCGCGGACGACGAAGGCGTGGCCGCCGGCCAGTTCGCCGACGAGGCGGTCGATCGCCGCCGGGTCGGCCGGGCGCGAGCACACGTCGGCCGCCCGACCCCCGGGGTAGATGCCGAACCTCACGACCCGGCCCCCGCCGCGCCTTCGGCGACCACGTTCGGCCAACCGATGTCCCGCTCTTTGATGCGCCGTGACAGCGTCCGCAGCCAAGAGGTTTCTGCGGCGAGCACGGAACGCCAATAGCCGACTTCGAGCATGTGCGCCTCGGCCACGCCCTCGGGGTGCACGTCCAGGTCGGCCGACTCGCGGTCGAGCCGGTCGGCGCGGGCGTCGAGGAGGGACACCGCCTGATCGGCGGGCAGGATGCCCGCGTAGGACACGGCCAGCACGAAGTCGAGCGAGGCC
Source organism: Saccharothrix australiensis (assembly GCF_003634935.1). Taxonomy (NCBI): domain Bacteria; kingdom Bacillati; phylum Actinomycetota; class Actinomycetes; order Pseudonocardiales; family Pseudonocardiaceae; genus Saccharothrix; species Saccharothrix australiensis. The sequence continues at coordinate 4,817,610 of NZ_RBXO01000001.1, read as the reverse complement.
GGGCGGGCGTCGCGCAGGCCCGCCTCGACCTTGTCCCGGAAGTCCGCCACGCCCCGGTCGGTCAGCGCGTAGGACGTGCGCGGCGGTCGGTTGCCCACCCGCTCGGGCGCGCGGGCCGCCACCAGGCCGGCCTTCTCCAGCGCCTTGAGCAGGGACGTGACCGTGCTGCGGGTGGCGGACAGGTCGGCGTACCGCTCGCGCAGGCGCGCGGTGACGTCGTAGGCGTGGGCCGGCTGCTCGACCAGGAGGCCGAGCATCGGCAGCACGAGGCTGTTGCGTGAGGCGTCCAGGGGCACCCGGACACCGTATAGGCGAATACGTCTATGGGCAACCCGCGTGCCGCCGGTGCGCGTGCCCGGCCGCGGCTCGGCAGGCCGTGGAGGCTCAGTAGGCCATGAACAGGATCTCGTCCCGCGAGTAGTCGTGGCCGGGGTGGTTCTCCTTGAGGTGCTGCTGGGTCTTCGCCACCAGCTCGTCCTCGTCCTGACCGGTGATCCGCTCCCCGCAGGGGCAGGTGATGTTGCGCTTCATCGTGTCCTCCGCTGCCGATCTTCCGCTCCCGACTGTACCGGCGGGAGAGCGGCGGCGTCGGGCGTCAGCGGGTGTCCGGCTCGGTGTGCACGACGACCGCGGTGAGGCGCGGGATCGTGGCCACCAAGCGGTTTTCCACGTCGTGCGCGATGCGGTGCGCCTGTTCGACCGTGAGCGTCGCGTCGACGGCGATCGCCAGCTCGGCGCGCAGGCGGTGGCCGATCCAGCGCATCCGCAGGCCGTCGGCGCGCCGCACACCGGCCACCTGCGCGGCCGTGTGCTCGGCCAGGTCCACGGTGCGCGGGTCGACGGCGTCCATGAGCCGGTCGAAGACCTCGCGGGCCGCGTCGCGCAGGACGAACAGGATCGCGGCGGTCATGCCCAGTCCGACGAGCGGGTCGGCCAGGGGGAAGCCGAGCGCGACGCCCGCCGCGCCCAGGACGACGGCCAGCGAGGTGAAGCCGTCGGTGCGGGCGTGCAGGCCGTCGGCGACCAGCGCGGCGGAGCCGATGGACCGGCCGACCCGGATGCGGTAGCGGGCCACGAGTTCGTTGCCGGCGAAGCCGACGACACCCGCCACGGCCACGACCCAGAGGTGCTGGACCGGGCGCGGGTCGAGCAGGCGCTGCACCGATTCCCAGCCGACCAGGACGGCCGAGGCGGCGACGAGCAGCACGACGACGACGCCCGCGAGGTCCTCGGCGCGGCCGAGGCCGTAGGTGTGCCGCCGCGTGGCGGCGCGCCTGCCGAGGGCGAACGCGATGCCCAGCGGCACGGCGGTGAGGGCGTCGGCGAAGTTGTGGATCGTGTCGCCCAGCAGGGCCACCGAGCCGGTGAACAGCACGAGCGCGAGCTGCACGACCGCGGTGGCGAAGAGGGCCGTGAACGACAGGACGAGGGCGCGGATGCCGCGTCGGCTGGTTTCGAGGGCGGTGTCGAGGCGTTCGGCGCTGGTGTGGCGGTGCCCGTGCCCATGCCCATGACCGTGGTGGGTGCTCACGGTGCTACCTTATCTGCGCACATACGCAGATACGCAAGTGCGCGGACAGGCCGGTACGGTGGTGCCATGCACACCTCGCTGCCGGATTTCGACATGCCCAACGAGGAGCAGGTCCACCTCGCGGCCGAGACGTTCCGGCTGCTCTCCGACCCGACGCGGGTTCGCGTGCTGTGGGCGCTGCTCCAGGGCGAGTCGTCGGTCGCGTGCCTCGCCGAGCTGGCGCGGGCGACGCCGACCGCGGTCAGCCAGCACCTGGCGAAGCTGCGGCTGGCGGGCCTGGTGAAGGGGCGGCGAGAGGGCACGTTCGTGTACTACTCGGCCGCCAACGACCACGTGCGCGGACTGCTGGCGCAGGCGCTGTTCCACGCCGACCACCTCGACCGCGCGGGCGCGACCACGGCGACCTGAGCGGTCGCGGGGCCGGTCGCCGCCGGTGCCCGGCGTCCTGCCCGCCGACGCGTCGGCGGCGCGCCGAACGGAACGTGCCCGCGCCGCCGACCCGGTCCGCCACCGAGCGGGGCGTCGTCCACGTGGCAGGCCCGGCGTCGAGCGGGACGTGTCCACCCGGCCCGCCGCCGGGAGGGCGCGGGCCGCCGCCGCGACGGGTGCCCGCCGGTCCGGACCGCCTTGTCGTGCGACGCGGCGCGGCGAGGAGACTGGCAGCGTGGAGAGCACACGCAAACGCGGGGAGCTGCGGATCTACCTGGGCGCGGCGCCGGGTGTGGGCAAGACGTTCGCCATGCTGGGCGAGGCGCACCGCCGCCGGGAACGGGGCACCGACGTCGTCGTAGGACTGGTCGAGACGCACGGCCGGGAGAAGACCTCGCGGCTGCTGGAAGGGCTGGAGCGGTTGCCGCGCCGGAGGGTCCGCCACCGCGGCGCGGAGTTCGCCGAGCTGGACGTCGACGCCCTGCTCGCCCGCGCGCCCGAGGTCGCCGTCGTGGACGAGCTGGCCCACACCAACGCGCCCGGCTCGCGCAACGCCAAGCGCTGGCAGGACGTCGAGGAGCTGCTGGAGGCGGGCGTCGACGTGCTGTCCACGGTCAACGTGCAGCACCTCGAATCGCTCAACGACGTGGTCGAGCGCATCACCGGCGTCCGGCAGCGCGAGACGGTGCCGGACGAGGTGGTGCGCCGCGCCGAGCAGGTCGAGCTGGTCGACATCACGCCCGAGGCGCTGCGCAGGCGGCTGGCGCACGGCAACGTCTACGCCGCGCACCGGATCGACGCCGCGCTGGGCAACTACTTCCGGCTGGGCAACCTGACCGCGCTGCGCGAGCTGGCCCTGCTGTGGGTGGCCGACCAGGTCGACGTGGCGCTCCAGCGGTACCGCAGCGAGCAGTGCATCACCGACACCTGGGAGACCCGCGAACGGGTCGTGGCCGCGATCACCGGCGGCGAGGAGAGCGAGACGCTGATCCGGCGCGCGCGGCGGATCGCCGTCCGCGCCGGCGCGGACCTGGTGGTCGTGCACGTCATGCGCGGCGACGGGTTGACCGGTGCCGCGCCGCACCTGCTGGCGCGGTTCCGCCGGGTCACCGAGGACGTGGGCGCGACGTTCCACACGGTGGTGGGCGACGACGTGCCGACCGCGCTGCTGGAGTTCGCGCGCGGCGTCAACGCGACCCAGCTCGTGCTGGGCACGTCCCGGCGCTCGCGGCTGGCGCGGGTGTTCGACGAGGGCATCGGCGCGGCGGTCATCCAGGCGTCGGGCCCGATCGACGTCCACATGGTCACCCACGACGAGGCGCGGCGCGGACCGCGCCGGCGCGAGGGCCGCAGCCCGCTGACCCGCGGCCGGGTGCTGCTGGGCTGGGCGCTGGCGGCCCTGCTGCCGTGCGCCGTGACCGCGGTGGGCGCGCTGTTCCGCGCCGAGCTGACCTTCTCCACCGAGCTGATCGGGTTCTTCCTGGCGACGGTGGTCGTGGCGCTGGTGGGCGGCCTCGGACCGGCGGTGGGCGCGGCGTTCGCGGGCGCGGGGATGCTGAACTTCTTCTTCACCCCGCCGTACTACAGCCTGGCCGTGGCGACGCCGGAGAACCTCGTCACGCTGGTCGTGATGCTCACCGTGGCGGTGCTGGTGGCGCTGGTGGTGGACCGGGCGGCCCGGCTGTCCCAGCAGGGCGCGCGGGCCCGCACCGAGGCCGCGCTGCTCGCCTCCTACGCGCGGACGGTGCTGACCAGCCCGCACCCGCTGGCGCGGCTGCTGGAGAAGGTGCGGGAGAACTTCGGGCTGGAGTCGGTGGCGCTGCTGGAGCGCCGGGGCGGCGAGTGGGAGCGGGTCGAGTGCGCCGGCGCGCGGCCGTGCGACGGGCCGGACGACGCGGACGTGGACGTGCCGGTGACGGCCGACGTGCACTTGGCGCTGCGCGGCCGGGCGCTGCCCGCGAGCGACCAGCGCGCCCTGGAGGCGGCGGCCGGGCAGGCGCTGCTGGCGCTGCGGCAGCAGCGGATGGTGGCCGAGACCGCCGAGGCGCAGCGCCGCGCCGAGGCCACCGAGCTGCGGACCGCCCTGCTCTCCGCCGTCGGCCACGACCTGCGCACGCCGCTCACGTCGATCAAGGCCGCGGTCGGCAGCCTCCGGGACCCCGAACTCCGCCTGTCGGCCGAGGACACCGGCGAGTTGCTGGAGGCGGTGGAGGTGTCGGCCGACCGGCTGGCCGGCCTGGTGGACAACCTGCTCGACTCGTCCCGCCTGGCGACCGGCGCGGTGCGACCGCTGCTGCGGGCCGTGACGTTCGACGAGGTGGTGGCGCGGGCGCTGGCGGGCATCGACGAGCGGCGGCTGGTGTCGGTGGACGTCGGCGAGCAGTTGCCCGCCGTGCTGGCGGACGCGGGACTGCTGGAGCGGGTGGTGGCCAACGTGATCGACAACGCGCTGCGGCACGGCAGGCTGAGCCCGCGCCGGCTGGTGGACGTGGACGGCGACGGCACGATCGCCGTCGACGAGCCCGAGATCGCGGTGCGCGCCAGCGCCTACGGCGACCGGGTGGAGCTGCGCGTGGTCGACCACGGCCGGGGTCTGCCGAAGAACGCGGCGGACGCCGTGTTCGCGCCTTTCCAGCGGCTCGGCGACCGCGACGCCACACCCGGCGTCGGCCTGGGGTTGAGCGTCGCCAAGGGTTTCGTGGACGCGATGGGCGGCTCGATCGCCGCCGAGGACACACCGGGCGGCGGGTTGACGATCGTCGTCTCGCTGCCGGTCGCGGAGGTGGCGGTGGCGTGACCACCGTGCTGGTCGTCGACGGCGACCCCCGGCTCGTGCGCGACCTGCGCGCCACGCTGGCCGCCAACGGCTACCGGGTGCTCACCGCGCACGACGGCGCGTCCGCCCTGCGCGAGGCGGAGGCGGGCCGGCCGGACGTCGTGGTGCTGGACCCCGGCCTGCCGGACGTGGCCGGGATGGCGGTGATCATCGCGCTGCGCGCGTGGTGCACCACGCCGATCGTGGTGGTGTCCGCGCGGGCAGGCTCGGCGGAGAAGGTGGCGGCGCTGGACGCGGGCGCGGACGACTACGTGGTCAAGCCGTTCGGGACGGACGAGTTCCTGGCGCGGCTGCGGGCGGCGGTGCGGCGCGCCGGTCACCGGCGGGCCGGCGAGCCGCCGGTGGTGCGCACCGCCTCGTTCACCGTCGACCTGGCCGCGAAGAAGGTCCACCGCGACGGCGCGGAGGTGCGCCTGACCCGCACCGAGTGGGGGCTGCTGGAGGTGCTGATCGCGGCCGGCGGGCAGCCGGTCGGCCGGCGCGAGCTGCTGGACCGGGTGTGGGGCGCGGGCCACGAGACGGCGACCCACTACGTGCGCGTCTACCTGGCGCACCTGCGCCGCAAGCTCGAACCCGTGCCCTCCCGGCCCCGCCACCTGCTCACCGAGCCGGGCCGGGGCTACCGCTTCCAGCCGTGACGTGCGCGAGCCGGGAACTTCCGCCCGCGGCGGTCCGACTGGTTGGACACCCGACCGGGAGGACTCCTATGGAACGCCGAACGTTCATCCGCGCATCCGCGTTGTCCGTGGGCGGCCTGGCGGCCGCGCCGGCCGCGCCGGCCGCGTCGGCGGCGAGCCCGTTGCGCGTGCAGGTCCTGGTGTACGACGGGGTGGAGGAGCAGGACTTCGTCGCGGCCGTGGAGGTGTTCGGGCTCGCCGGGAAGCTGAGCGGCGGCGCGCTGCGCACCACGCTCGTCGCGGTCGGCCGCCCCGGCACCGTCACCTGCACCTACGGCACGCGGGTCGACGTGACCGCGAGCTGGTCGCCGCACGAGGCGGACGTGCTGGTCGTGCCCGGCGGCGGCTACACCGACCGGACCGGGCCGGGCGTGCACCGGCTGATCGCCGACCGGGGTTTCCTGCGGCGGCTGGCGGGCGTCGCGGCGCTGCCGGTCGGCATCTGCACGGGCGTCATGGTGCTGTCGGCGGCGGGCCTGACCCGAGGGCGTCCGGCGACCACGCACAGCGGGGCCAAGGCGGACCTCGCGGCGCAGGGCGCGACCGTCGTGGACGCGCGGGTCGTGGACGACGGCACGCTCGTCACCGGTGGCGGCATCACGTCCGGGCTCGACGTGTCGCTGTGGCTGGTGGAGCGGTTCCTCGGCGCGAAGTCGGCCCAGCGGGTGGAGACCGTGCTGGAGTACGAGCGGCGCGGGACCGTCTGGCGCGCCTGAGCACCGGCGCCCGCCGCCTTGACGTCCCTGCCCTGACGTCCCTGCCCTGACGTCGCAAGCCCTGACGTCGCCAGCCGTGATGGCGCAAGCCCTGGCGGCCCGGCCTCGACGTCATCGCGGGTCTTCGTGATGACGTCGAGGCGGCGGGCGGCGGCGCGCGACCCGGCGACCTGTGCCGCGTTCGGGCCGCGCGCCGCCACCGGCCAGGACGCCGTCGCGGTTCCCGCGAGGGCGGCGGGACCGCGCGCGTCAGGGCGCGATGTCGGTGGCGAACACCCGGTAGTTCCAGGCCGCGTTGCCCACGTTCTTGAACTCGACGTGGAAGTGGACCCCGTCCGGTTGCAGCGCCGTCCACACGCGGGTGGTCTCGACCTGGAACGTGCCGGGCAGGAGCTCGCCCGCCTTGAGCGGCACGGGGATGGGCGAGAAGAAGATGGTGCGGTTGCCCGGCACCACGCCCGTGCCCCACGTCGCCGTCTGACCGGGCTGGATCGTCCCGCCCCAGCCCTGCATCTCGTAGTACTTCACCGTCGCCATGCGCGAACTCCCTCGTCCCGACGCGTGCCCGGAGGGCCGGGCGGCACACCCGACCCGCTCGGATCATCGCGGCGGGGCCGGCCGCCGGTGAGGTCCGCGGGGGCGGTCACCGGGGCGGTCCGCGAGGGCCGGATCACCGCCCCGGCCACCGTTGCCGGGGCCGCCGGGTGGCGCGCCCGGCCGGTGACCTGGCGGCTCCGGCAGGTGGATGTCCGGCAGGCGGGTGTCGGTGGCCCGCGAACGTCCGGGCGAATGCGAATTTCCTGCGGATTGCTCGGCGACCCGGAGAATGTCGCCTGGACGAGGCACAATGTCGAGTTGGACCGGGCATCGCCGACCGGCGGGGCCCGCGACCGCGCGGCACCGGGGCGCACCGCGCACGCGCCACCCCCTGAAAACAGGCTCTGAGCTGCGGATTACAGGATCGTGCAAGCTATTCACACGGTCGGCCGTCCAGACTCGTACCCGAGGCGGCCTTGCAGCCAGGGGGCCAGGGGGGCCAGGGGGGAGGGCCGCCTCGCTTAAAACTTGGTGTCCGCCCGGGGCGTGCGCGTTCCGGGCGCCCCACCGGTCTCCCGCCAACCAACCGGGAGGACTCGTGACCACGGGTCGTCTGCTGCCCGGCGTCTTCGCCGAGCAGCGCCACCTGGTGCCGGCGAACGAGCCCGCGCACCACTCAGCCCACGTCGGCGACCGGTACCGCGCGGTGTGCCGGGCGCTGTGCCTGCCGACCCCGGACCGGGGTTGCTACACGTGGCGGCACTGGCCGATCTGCCCGAACTGCGCACGCCACCTGTCCGTCACGCCCGCCGTCGCCTGACGACGCGCCGCGGCCCGCTCCGGCCGGCGAGCCACCGCGACCCGCGAGCCGCCGTGACCTGACCGAGCCCGCCGCGACCTGATGGGCCCACCCCGACCTGACCGAGCCCGCCGTGGCCTCACGAGCCCGCTGCCGGGTACCGGCGACGAAGGGGCCCCGCCGCGATCCGGGAGGATCAGTAGCCGCGGTAGCCGGTGCCGTTGTTGATGCCCACCAGGCCGGGGTGGCGGTCGAAGCCGCCGTACCGGGCGTAGGTGTACCGGACGCCCGCGATGATGTTGTCGACCGGGTTCAGGATGTTGTCGTGGCCGGGCAGCTTGAACGCCTGGAACGTCGGGTCGATGCACTGCATCAGGCCCTTGGACGGCGTGCCGCGCGCGGCGTTGGAGTCCCAGGTGTTCACGGCGTTCGGGTTGCCGTTGGACTCCTTCTCGATGATCGTGTAGATCTCGTCGACGCTGTCCTCGTTGATCGGGGTGCCGTTGGCCGCGAGGATCGCGATGGCCTCCCGTACCCAGCCCTCGACCTGGCGCTGGTGGGGCGACTTGCGCGCCTCCTCGGCGTCCTTCGCGTCCTTGGCGGCCTTCTCGGCGGCGGCCTTCTGGCGCGCGGAGTAGCCGTCCTGCGCGACACCGCTGGCCTGGCTGAACGCCTGGAGCGCGGTGAGCTGCTCCTGGCGGATGATGCGCGCCGTCTCGGAGCCGAGGTCGATGGCGTGCACGGTGTCGACCTTGCCGGTGCGGACGTGGTCGTCCGGCAGGCCGCCGAAGTCCGCGCCGCCGGCGACGGGGTCGAACGAGCCGCTGGTCACCGCGTGTGCCGCCGCGCCCGCGCCGGTCACGATGCCGACGGCGACGGCGACGGCCGAGAGCCGCTTCGGCAGCGTCCGGTCGGGTTCGGCGCGGTGCGCGCCGATGTGGCCCGGGGTCTGCGCGCTGACCGTGAAGACGGTCGGCTGCGCGCCACGGGGTTTCCGGTGGCGAGCCAAGGGTGGTGCCTCCTGCGTCGGGGAAGTCCGATCGACCGACGACCTGGCGGGGAGTCCAGGCCGGGCCCGTCCGGGGGATGACGTGCCCGTGTCCTTCCAGTGATCGAACCGTGATCTGCGCCGGCGAACGTAACCGTTGGTGACTTCGAGTGGCAAGCAATGCCCCTTTAGTGGTGACCCTCCTCACGTTTGTTGACAACAGCGCTACTCACGGTCAACAAGTGGATGCTGCGGTGCCGCGTGCGCCGAACGGCGGGCCTGCGAGCGGGCTCACGAAGTCGATCTCTTGTCCGCCCGGCCCGACGCGGGTTAACCTGATCGGCGATATGGGCACTTTGATCTTCCTGTGATCGGACGCGCGTCCGCGTGGAGCACGGCTCCGCGGCGCGCACCCTCCTCCTCCACCCGATCGACTCGGTCCGCTGTCGGCCGAGAACAGGAGCCTGCCTTGCGCACCGCGCAACTGACCCTTCGCGCTGTCACCAAGCGCTACACCGACCACGTCGTGCTGGACGAGGTATCCCTGACCGTGAAGCCCGGCGAGAAGGTCGGCGTCATCGGCGACAACGGCTCGGGCAAGTCGACCCTGCTCGCGCTGATCGCCGGCGAGCTGACCCCCGACAACGGCGACCTGACCGTGGTCGCGCCCGGCGGCGTCGGCTACCTGCCGCAGACGCTGGACCTGCCCCCGGAGGCGACCGTCGCGGACGCCGTCGACCTGGCCCTGGCCGACCTCCGCGACCTGGAGGCGCGCATCCGGCGCGCCGAGGACGACCTGACCGACCTCGACCACTACGCCGACCTGGTGGAGCGGTTCGAGGCGCGGGGCGGCTACGAGGCCGACACCAGGGTCGACGTCGCCCTGCACGGCCTCGGCCTGCCGGGACTGGACCGCGGCCGGCGGCTGGGCACGCTGTCCGGCGGCGAGCGGTCCCGGCTGGCGCTGGCGGCGGCGCTGGCGTCCGCGCCGGAGCTGCTGCTGCTGGACGAGCCGACCAACGACCTGGACGACCAGGCCGTCGCGTGGCTCGAACAGCACCTGTCGGCCCACCGCGGCACCGTCGTGGTGATCACCCACGACCGCGTGTTCCTGGAGCGCATCACCGCCACCGTCCTGGAGGTCGAAGGGGGACGCGTGACCCGCTACGGCGACGGCTACGACGGCTACCTCGCCGCCAAGGCCGCCGACCGCGCCCGCCGCCTGCGCGAGCACGAGGAGTGGAAGGGGGAACTGGCCAGGCACCGCAGGCTGGCCGAGTCGGCGGTGGCCCGCCTGGGCGCCATCCCCCGCAAGCTGCCGCTTGCGGTGTTCGCGGCGGGCCCGTTCCGGGCGCGGGGCCGGGGCCACGGCGCGATGAGCCGCGTCCGCAACGCCAAGGAGCGGCTCGCCCGCCTGACCGCGAACCCCGTCGCGCCGCCGCCGGAACCGCTGCGGTTCGACGCCCGGATCACCGCGCCCGCGGACCGGGGGTGGGTGGCCGAGCTGGCGGACGTCCGGGTCGGCGACCGGCTGCGCGTGCCGCACCTGGCGATCCGGCCCGGTGAGCGGCTGCTCGTCACCGGGCCGAACGGCGCGGGCAAGACCACCCTGCTGCGCGTGCTGGCCGGCGAGGTGGAGCCGGACGAGGGTCGGGTCACGGTCCCGCCGAAGGTGGGCCACCTGCGGCAGGAGGAGCTGTCGTGGCGGCCCGGCCTGACCGTGCTGGAGGCGTTCGCCCTCGGTCGCGGACACCCCGAGGACCACGCCGACGAGCTGCTGGCGCTGGGCCTGTTCGCGCCCGCCGACCTGCGGCTGCGGCTGGGCGAGCTGTCCTACGGCCGGCGGCGGCGCGCGGAACTGGCCCGCCTGCTGGTCGAGCCGGTGGACCTGCTGCTGCTGGACGAGCCCACCAACCACCTGTCGCCCGCGCTGGTGGAGGAGTTGGAGCACGCGCTGGTCGACTACCCCGGCGCGCTGGTGGTGGTCACCCACGACCGCCGCACCCGGTCCCGGTTCGAGGGCACGCGCCTGGAGCTGGTCGAGGGCGTGCCGGCGGCGTAGCGCGAAGCCGGCGGGGTCCCGGCGTCCGCGAGCGAGGACGGGTCGGTCGTGGACGCCGATCCCTCCGTCGTGGACGCCGGTCCCCCGACCGGGCGTCCCGGCTGGGCACGGTCACCCGCCGGTGGCGAACCGCCCGACGCCGGCCGTGCGCGGCCGGGCCCGGCGCTGCGCGGTGCCGCGCCCGGTGACCGCCGGGTAGCCCGTGACCTCGTCGGACACCGAGATCAAGATCACAACGGCGCTGTCCGGTGGTGGGCGCGGACGGCACCGCGGCGGCCGTGCGAGCCCCGGACGTGGAGCGCGCCGACCGGCCGGCCACGGCGCGAGTACCGTCACGGGCGGTGCGGCGTGGTCCGTTCGGCTGAGTCCGGTGGAGGGGCGGACGCCCGCCGGCCGTGACCCGCCGTGGAGCGCGGGACGCGAGAATTATGCTGTCCGGTGCGCCCGGCGCCGAGCGACCGGGAATCGCGCACGCACGGGGCAGCGGACATCTACGGACAGGCGGGCTGATGGCGGGGCAGTACGGTCGATCTTCGGGGCAGCGGCGACCGGCTTTCGGGCGGGTCGACCCGTTCTGCCTGTTCGCCGTGGTGCCGATGCTGCTGCTGGCGGGCCTGCTGTTCTGGGGCGGCCTCCCGGAGGTCGCGATCGGGCTGATCGTGCTCTCCGCGCTGCTGGTGGTGTTCGACTCGTGGACCAACCGGCCGGTGAAGGTCGTCGAGCCCGAGTACGACGACGACTACGAGCAGCCGGGCCGCTACTGACCTGTCGCCGGTCCGCCGGGGAGGCCGGTCCGGTGTCCGGTGTGACCGCCCGGCATCCTTGTCGGGACGGTCCGCGCGGCACGCGGTCCGGTGTGGACCGCGGGGCCGCCGGCGGGCGTCAGGGCGTGGTCCACGGGCTCACGCCGAGCCGTCCGGTGCTGCCCAGGTCGATGGTCACGGCCGGGGCGTTCTCGCGCCACGGCTCGCCGTCGGCGGGCAGCCTCGGCACGAACGTCCGCCGCGGTCGCCCGGCGGTCGGCGCGATGTCGATCCGCGTGCCCACCCTGGGCGGGTTCGTCGTGTCGTCGTAGGTGTTGCGCCACACGAGCCCGGTGCTCGCCGTGTCACCCGGCTGGAGGGTGATCTCCCGAGGCGGCGCCTCGAACGAGTCGATCCGCGAGATGCCCTCCGACCCGTGCCGGACGTCGACGTCGAGCACGTCGCCGTCCTCGTCCAGCAGCTTCAGGTCGGGGTAGCCGTGCACGGCGTACGGAGTGGTGCCGCAGTTGCGCATCCGCAGGGACAGCACTCGCAGGCCCATCGCGGCGTCGGCCTCGTGCGCGGTGATGACGACCCCGTCGGCGGGGCACGGCGGCGCGGTCGGCGCGGACGACTCGGAAGGCACGGAAGGCACGGGCGACCCGGAAGGCGCGGTCGGTGGCGCGAGGGCCGGCAGCCGACCGGCGGACGGGGCGCCGCACGCGGCCAGGACCAGTGGCAACGCCACGCAAACCAATCGGCCTCTCACCCGGTGACTATTTCACAGCGCACTTCGCACCCCCGTCGGCAGCCCGCGACGGCACCTGCCCCGCTCACGCCCACCCGGCCGCCACCACCTGCCTCGGTACCCCGCCACCACCCCGTGCTCGCTCGACGGAATGGCGCGCCCGTCGCGCACGGGTGAAACTCTGTTGCGAGGAGTCAGGAACTCCGGCGGCGGCACCCCGGCGGGTGCCCGGCCCGGAAGGGAGGGACATGCTCAAGTACCGGTTCACCGGCGGCACGGCGGTGGTGACCGGCGCGGCCGGCGCCCTGGGCGAGCAGCTGGCCCACGGCCTCGCCGCGCGGGGCAGCGACCTCGTGCTCCTCGACCGCGACGCCGCGCGCCTGGACGAGGTCGCCCGCGCGATCCGCGACCGGTTCCCCGAGTCGGACGTCGAGCCCAGGGTCGTCGACCTCGCGGACCTGCCGGGCCTCGCCGCGCTGGCCGACTCCGTCGTCGCCGCCCACCCCCGGATCAGCCTGCTGGTCAACAGCGCGGGCGTGGCGGCGGGCGGCACGTTCGAGCGGGTGACCGCCGACGAGTTCGACCGGGTCGTGGCCGTCGCCTTCCTCGCGCCGGTCACCCTGACCCGCCTGCTGCTGCCGCGGCTGCTGCGGACGCCCGCCAGCCACGTGGTCAACGTGTCCGGGCTGTTCGGCCTCGTCGCACCGGCCGGCCGGACGGCGCACGCCGCCGGCGAGTTCGCCCTGCGCGGCTTCTCCGAGTCGCTGCGCCACGAGCTGGCGGACCGGGGGATCGGCGTCACGACCGTCCACGCGAGCGGCATCCGCGCCGACGCGCGCGCGACCGGCGAGCCGGCGCGGGCGTCCCGGTTCGCGAAGCTGATCGGCTACCCGGCGGACCGGGCGGCCCAACAGGTGCTCCGCGCCGTCGAGTACCGCAAACCACGCGTCCTCATCGCGTTCCCGGCGCACGCGGCCGACCTGCTCGGCCGGCTGGCCCCGCGCGCCGGCCCGGCCGTGCTGAGCCGCCTACAGCCCGACGAGCACCGCGACGACGCCACCACCGGCTGACCGCCGCCCCCGGCACGGGCCGGCCCCCGGCACGGGCCGGCCCGCGTGCACCCGCTCGGCCCGGCCGTGCTCCACCACGTGCACGTCTCGCGCACCACCCGTGCCGGCGGGGTGGCGGGGATCGGCCGGGCGACGGCGGCGACCGGGCGGCCGTCGCCACGCGTGCGGCGACCACCGGGGCACCGCGCCCACGTGCGGCCTACGCGCAGCGCTCCCGGCCGGGGCAGCTGCGCAGCAGTTCGACCTTCGGCGGCGCGGTGATCACCCGCGGGCGCGCACCACCGCCCGGCCACCGCACCGAGATCGCGATCGACGAGGCGTTGTTGTCGTAGCTCTTCTCCACGAGGGTGCGGTCGGGGTTGGCCACGTTCACCACGTCGTACACGCCCGACGGCACGTCGGTCAGGTCGAGCCACTGGTAGTCGACCCGGTAGTCGTAGTCGTCGCCGGTGCCCACCGAGATGCCCTCCACGACCTCCAGCGCCGACGGCTGGTGGTGGCCGCACCGGTTGTCCCGCAGGAACGCGGCGAGCCTGCCCTCGGGCGTGCTCGCGTCCGTCGGCCGGTTGGGCAGCTCGCGGGCGTCCGGCGCCTCGTAGCGGTCGCCCAGGCAGAAGCCGTTCTTGCGGTCCGTCACCAGGGTCGCGCCACCGGTCGTGCGGAGCCGGAAGTGCTCGAAGCCGAGCAGGTGCCAGTGGACGTGCGCGGGCGCGGGCTCGTAGTACACCGTCGACGGGATCGCGTGCTGGGCCTCGTCGAACGTGCGGGGTATCGACCGGTCGCCCGAGGACTGGAACGCCTGCCGGGCCCTCATCGCGGGCTGGTCCACCGAGTCGCGCTCGCCGTAGATCACCAGCGGGCCGTCGCCGACGTTGTCGACCGCCGTGGTGAACCGCAACCGCACCGCCGCGATCGGACCGGAGTCCACACAGGACCCGCTGGGCGCCGCCACGTCGGCGACCGGGCACACGTCCCACGCGGTGCAGGACCGCGGGTCCACCCGGGCGCCACCGGGGCAGCCGATCGGGGCTTGTCTGAGGTCGGGGAGGAGGGGTCTGTCCGTGGCGGGCGCGCCCAACGCCGCCGCGGTCATCGCGGCGGCCGCCGCGGCCCGGAGTTTGCTGATCACCCCAGGCAACCTAGTGGCGGCGCGGTGCGGCCGACACCTTCCTTCACTCGATCGATTGAGGCGCAACGGAATCCGCCCTCCCGGAACCTAAGGTTCCCGCCGTTCCATGCCATCGGGCACCGAGGAGAACCTTGAACACCGTCACGCTCGTCTGCGGCACGCGCCCCGAGCTGATCAAGCTCGCACCCCTGATCCGGCTGTTCGGGCCGCGCGCGGTCGTCGTCTACACCGGGCAGCACTACGACCGCACCATGTACGAGCTGATCCGCCGCGACGTCGCGGAACCCGGCGGCTACCACGAGTTCGCGCTCGGCGGCGCGCGGCGCGGCACGCAGCTCGGGCGGGCCGTGGCGGCGGTCGACGACGTGCTCGCCGGCCGCCGCACGGCCGCCGTCGTGGTGCAGGGCGACACGACCTCCGCGCTCGCCGGAGCGTTGGCCGCCAACGCGAACGACGTGCCGCTCGTGCACGTGGAAGCGGGCCTGCGCAGCTTCGACCGCGCGATGCCCGAGGAGCACAACCGGGTCGCCATCGACCACCTCGCCGACCTGTGCTGCGCGCCGACCGCGCTCAACCGCGCGAACCTGGTGGCGGAGCGGATCCCCGTCGACCGGATCGCGGTCACCGGCAACACCGTCGTGGAGGCGCTGGAGGCGGCGGCGCCCGGCCCGGAGGCCGAGCAGGCCGTGCTGTCGGCGCACGGCCTGCGCCGCGACGGCTACGCGGTCGCCACCATCCACCGCCCCGAGAACGTGGACGACGCGGCGACCCTGGAGACGATCCTGCGCGAGCTGGCCGCGCTGCCGCTGCCCGTCGTGCTGCCGCTGCACCCGCGCACCGCCAAGCGCGTGGCGCACTTCGGCCTGGAGCCGCTGCTGGCCCGCCTGCGCGTGGTGGCGCCGCAGGGTTACCCGGAGTTCCTGGCGCTGGCGGGCGGCGCGGCCGTCGTCGTCTCCGACTCGGGCGGCATCCAGGAGGAGGTCAGCGTCCTGAAGCGGCCCGTCGTGGTGGTGCGGCGCAGCACCGAGCGGCCCGAGATCGAGGGGACGTTCGGGACGCTCGTACCGCCGGGACCGGGTGTCGGCGCGGCGGCGCGGGCGTGGCTGGACGACGTCGCCGGCCACCGGGCGCGCCTCGCCGGCATCCCGTCGCCCTACGGCGCGGGCTCACCGTCGGCGCGGATCGCCTCCGCCCTGGAGGAGCTGGTCGGGGAACCCCTCGCCGCCGCCGCGCTGGTCGGCTGACCGGCCACCGGGCGCACCCGGAACCGGCTCGCCGGCGGCGGGTGCGCCCTGGACCGGTGCGCCGGCCGGGGGTGCGCCCGGAACCGGTGCGCCGTAAGCGGGTGCACCCGGAACCGGTGCGCCGACTTGGGGCGCATCGACTTGGGGCGCACCGGTTCCGGACGCACCGATCTGGGACGCACCGACCTGGGGCGCACCGACCTGGGGCGCACCGACCACCGCACCGTCGAGCACCGCCCCGCCGGCCGTGCTCCCGGCGGGACCCGTTGCGCCACCCGGACTTCCGCCGAGGTCGACCACCGCCCCGCCGGCCGCGGCGGCGCCGTGAGCCGCCCCACCGCGAACCGCGTCGACCAGCACCCCGGCGACGCGGTTCGCCAGGCCGACGCTGGAGTTCCAGCTCGTCACCGCCGGGTACACGTGCGCCGTCGTGGCGAGCAGCAACGGCGTCCCCGCGACCTCCACGGGCGGTCGGCGCGACAGATAACCCAAGGGGTACACCGGTTCCACGAACGGCGCCTTGAACACCCGCACGTCGTTCACGTCCGCCGAGGTCAGGTCCGGGTACAGCCCCACCAGCTGCTTGGTCCAGCGCGCCGCGATCCGGCGCGGGTCCGCCCGGTACAGCGCGGACTCCCGGTCGGTGTAGCGCATCACGTACACCAGGTGCCGCCCGTCGACCGGCCCCGTCAGCGCGGACATCCCGATCACACCGTCGAAGTCCGTGCCCGACCGCACGACCGGGGCCCAGTAGTGCGGCGACAGCGGGCGCCTGAGGAAGAACAACGCGTTCACCACGCCCTGGTACGGCAACCGCACGTCGGGCAGCAGCGGGAGCAGGTCGGCGTCGGCGACCTCCCGCAGCACGGGCAGCGGCAGCGTCGACACCACCCGGTCCGCCGGCACCGTGCCGCCGCCCGCCACCGTCACCAGCGCGCGCCCGCCGTCGACCGCGAGCCGGCGGACCGGGGCCGCGGTCCGCACCACACCGCCGGCGCGCTCGATCGCGGACGCCAGGGCGTCGATCACCGCCTTGTAGCCGCCCGCCGGGTAACCCCGCACGGAGACGTTGCTCTCGCGCCCCAGCCGCTCCCACAGGTACAGCGCGGGCACGTCGCCGAACGCCGCGCCGAACTTGGACCCGAACATCGGCGCGAGCAGCCGCCGCCACACCCGGTCGCCGTAGACGCCGCGCAACCAGTCCTCGGTGCGCAGCCGGTCGAGGTCCTTGCCCCGGCCCAAGCGCCGCAACAGCAACGACACCACGCCGAACCGCACGCGGTCGTGCGGCGGCAGCGGCCGGAACCGCAGCAGGTCCAGGGCGGAGTTGAACGGGTAGTGGCAGCCGTCGACGACCATGCCCATGCTGGTGCGCCGCCAGCGCACGGCGTCGCGCAGGCCCAGCTCGCCCAGCAGGCCGAGCAGGTCGTCGTCGGTGGGCATGAGGCAGTGGTAGAACCGCTCCACCCAGCCGTTGCGCCACCGGAAGAACGTGCCGAGCCCGCCGAGCTGGTCGCTGCCCTCCAGGAGGGTCACGTCGGCGCCGGACCGCGCCAGCCGGTACGCGGTGGCGAGCCCGCAGATCCCGCCACCGAGCACGGCGACCCGCGTGCCCGCCAGCGCCTTGCCGTCCCGCGTGCCGGCCGTCTGCACGTCCTGCGCGCCTGCCACCACTTGCGCGTCCCGTGGGGCCGCCATCGCCGTCGCGTCCCGCGCGCCGGTCGCCCGCGCGTCCCGTGGGGCAGCCGACGAATCACCGTCCAACGGGCCCGCGCCGCCCGCCGCCCGCACCCCACCGCTCCCGCCGCCGTCCACCCCGTCCCTCACAGCGGTCGGTAGGGCGCGGGGGCGAGGCGGTCGCGCACCAGCAGCTTCAGGTACTGCGCGACGGTCCGCCACAGCCGGAGCTTGCTCGGGCCGCGCTTGCGGTCGTACCGCAGCCGCAGCGGCACCTCCGCGATCACCGGTCGGCAGTGCCGCAGCTTCAGCAACAGCTCCACCATGCACGCGAACCCGCGCTCCTCCACCAGCCGCTCACCCCAGTGGCCCGCCGCCCGGTCCAGGAGGCTGACCCGGTAGGCCCGGAACCCGCTGGTGAAGTCGCGCACCCCGTCCACCCGCAGCACCTGCCGGAACAGCACGGCCGCGCCGCGCGACAGCACCCGGCGGAACGCGGGCGCGGTGGCGTCGTCGCCGCCCTCGACGAACCGCGAGCAGATCACGACGTCCGCGCCCGCCGCGATCTCCGCCCGCAGCGCGGCGATCAGCGCCGGGTCGTGGGTGTCGTCGGCGTCCATCACCACCACCAGGTCGTCGTCCTCGGCCACCGCGAGCACGGACCGCAGGCCGGTCTGCACCGCCTGCCCGAGCCCGAGGTTCTCCGGGTGCCGCACCACGTGCACGTCCAGTCCGCCGACCTCGGCCACCACGTCGGCGGTGCCGTCGGACGAGCCGTCGTCGACCACCCAGACGGCGACCTCCTCGGTCCGGCCCACCTCGGCGAGCCTGCGCAGCAGCGGCGGCAGCGAGGCGGCCTCGTTGTAGGCGGGCAGCACCACGTGCGCCCGACCGCGGGTGCGAATGGCGCCCGGTGCGGCGGGCGCCTGTCGTTCGTCGACGGCCACTTGTCGACCCCATTTCCATCGTTCCGGGTTAGCGGGCCAGAATTATTCGCCTGGGAACTCGGAGCGGGTCCTCCCCACCCCGGTGTTCCGCGCGCCCGAGTGGTGACGGGAAGCCGCACGATATGCCGATCTTGGTTACCGAAAGGAGGGTTATTGCCCTCGGAAGAGTGACATCGTGGTGTCTCTTGGGATCTTTTATGCAGTTAGTGATCAGAATGCTCGTTCGAGTGAACTCGGTCGGTTTACGTCCGGCACCGCGTGGTGCGGTGCCGGACGGCGGTCGGCCGG
Organism: Saccharothrix australiensis; assembly: GCF_003634935.1. Lineage (NCBI taxonomy): Bacteria > Bacillati > Actinomycetota > Actinomycetes > Pseudonocardiales > Pseudonocardiaceae > Saccharothrix > Saccharothrix australiensis. The sequence goes on along the minus strand of NZ_RBXO01000001.1, from coordinate 4,799,189 downwards.
TGGAAAGGACATCGTCGGAATGTGGTGTGGCTTGGCGTTGGCGCTGCGGAGCCCCGGCTGTAGAGCACCGTGGGTCGCGCGGGAAGGTGACGCGTGGTGAACCGGGTGGGTGCGACGGTCGCGGCACCGGCGGCCCCGCCGGGACGCGGCGGGCCCGAGCCGGGGCGTGACCTGCTCGGCCGGGTCAACGCGGTGGCGGTGCTCCTGGTCGTGGTCGACGTGGCGGCGCTCGCGGCGGCGGCGGTGTCACTGGATCGGGTGGCGGTGTGCGGTGCCGGGGCGGCCCTGCTCGCGGTGCGGGCTTCCTGCCGGCTCTACCGGCGGCGGCTGTGGTTGTCCTGGCTGCACGACGTGCCGCGGTCGGTGATCGCGACCGCCACGGCGTTCGCCCTGGTCACCGGCGCGTGCCTGGTGCTCGGCACCAGTCCGGGCACGACTGCGGCGGCGCAGTGGGCCATCGTCTACTTCACTGCATGGAGTGAACCCGCTCGCCTGTTCGTGTTCACCGTCGGCCGCTGGGCGCGCCGCCGCTTCCACCGCTGCGACCGGACCATCGTGGTCGGCGCGGGCGACGTGGGCGCGACGCTGGCCGCCGCCATGCTCCGGCACCCGGAGTTCGGCCTGCGCCCGGTCGGCTTCGTCGACCCCGCGCCCGCGCTCGACCCCGCCGACCTGCCCGCGCCGCTGCTGGAGGGCAACCTCGCCGACGCCATCACCCGGCTGCGCGCGGGCACCGTCGTCCTCGCGTTCTCCCGCGCGGCCGACTCGCCGCTGGTCAACGCCGCCATCACCGCCCACCGGCTGGGCTGCGCGATCTTCGTCGTGCCCCGGATGTACGAGCTGTACCAGGACGGCCCCGACGTCGAACGGCTGCGCAGCTACCCGCTGGTGCGGCTGAGCACCGCGCCGACCAGCCGGCCGAGCTGGTGGGTCAAGCGGGCGGTGGACGTGGTCCTCGCGGGCGTCGCGCTGGTGGCGCTCGCGCCGGTCATCGCGCTGTGCGCGCTGGCGGTCGTGCTGGAGAGCGGTCGACCGGTGATCTTCCGCCAGGTCCGCGTCGGCATGGACGACCGGACGTTCGTCCTCTACAAGCTGCGCAGCGTGCGGATGACGGACCAGGACGACTCGCAGGTCCGGTGGTCGGTCGTCGGCGACCGCCGGGTGGGCCCGGTCGGGCGGTTCCTGCGCCGCACGTCCCTGGACGAGTTGCCGCAGTTGTGGAACATCCTCCGGGGCGACATGTCCATCGTCGGACCGCGCCCGGAGCGACCGGGTTTCGTCCGGGAATTCTCGGCGGTGCACGACCTGTACTGGGCACGGCACCGGGTGCCGACCGGATTGACCGGGTTGGCGCAGGTCCACGGCTTGAGGGGGGACACCTCGATAGTAGAGAGGTCCCGTTACGACAACTACTACATCGCCAATTGGTCGTTGTGGCTCGACGTGAGAATCCTGTTGTCGACGGTGAGCGAGCTGTTGTGCCGGCGGAACCGCTGATCCGCGACCGCACCCGGCGACCGTTCGCCGGTCCGCACACGCGCCGGCACTGTTCGTCCACGGCGGACTACCGCACGTCCGCCCCCGACCCACCGGGACAGCCGACAACGACAACCACCCACACCCCAAGAACCGCCACGACCGAACGCGCACATCCCGAGGCCGGCCGCCAACCGGTCAGGGCAGGCGGGCGGGTGCTCTTCACCCTCGTCCCGGCGCTCTCGATCTTCTCGGCTTCAAGGCCAGGGGTTGTCGCTGTCCGCTCCCTGCACACAGGCCCCGGTTTTCACGACTCCGAGGACTGCCGGCTGCCGGGCGTTGGTGGACTGCCGTCCCCGGCGGAAGGCCGTTCCCGATGATGCGGTCCCGTTGCTCGGTGTCCCCGGCTTGAGCCAGGACCTGCTTGCTTCGGCGAGCGTTGAGCCCGTGGTTGCCCGTCTGCCGTCAAGCTGCGTATTGCGCGCGCGGTCGTTGTGCTGGGGATGAGGTGGCCTTGGCGGCCGGCCCTGCGTTGGTCGGGCGTAGGGCTGCGGTCGTTGAGTTGGTGGAGCGTTGCGGGACTACCCTGTGCATCTGCCGACTCGGGGAAGTCTTGGTGGAGGACGTCGTCTTCGCCAATGCCGGGGTGACGAGTTGGTCCCGGTGGCGGAAGCATCCGCCTGTTCACGGGCGCGGCCTGCCACGGCGACCGCGACCGCCGGGCCACGCCGACCGTCGAAACGTTCCCCGGCGCGGACCACCGCGTCCGGACCGAGGGCAGCGCCCGGCTACCTCGACACCCTGACCCGGTGGATCACCGACCGGACCGGTGACCAAGGGGCCTGATCCCGCGGGTCGGTGTCAGGACAGCAGTTCCCGGTAGAGGGTCAGGTGTCGTCGGGCGCAGACGTCGGGTGCGAAGCGCGTTCGGGCGCGTTCGGCCAGCGCCCGGCCCGTGCGGCCCGGATCCGGGTCGGCGAACAGGGCGCGCAGGCGGGCCGCCAGGGCGGCCACGTCGCCCGCCGTCGCCAGGTTCCCGGTGCCGGCCAGCATGTCCGCGACACCGCCGGTGTCCGTGGCCACGACCGGCTTGCCCGCCGCCATCGCCTCCGCCACGACGAGCGGCTGCTGCTCCAGGGTCGACGGCAGGACCAGGGCGTCGTGCCGGCGCAGCTGGGCGGGCACGTCGGCCCGGAAGCCCAGGAAGTCGACGCGGCCCGCCAGGTCGCGGCGCGCCTGCCGTTCGGCGACCACGCGCAGCGGGCCGTCGCCGATGACGGTCAGCGAAGCGTCGGCCGGCATGACACCGGGCAGCGCCAACGCCTCCAGCAGCGACAACAAACCCTTGCGCGCCACGAGGAGGCCGACGAAGACCAGCTTGCGCACCGGTCCGCCGGGCGGGCAGGAGCCGGGCAGGTCGACGCAGTTGTCGATGTGCGTCACCCGGTGCGCGGGCACCCTCAGCCGCCGCACCAGGAAGTCGCCCATCGACGGCGCGGGCACGATGGTCCGGTGGAGGAACCTCGCCACGCCCGCGTCCGCCGCCAGCACGGTTCGCGTGTAGCCCGACGGACCGGCCGCGCCCCGCGCGCCCCGGAACCACTCCTCGCCCACGTCGTCCGGCACGCCGTGGTAGGTCTGCACGACCCGGTGCCGCCACCGCAGCGCGGCGCTCACCAGCCCCGCCCGCCGGTCCTGGGCGTGCACCACGTCCGGCCGCCACGCGCGCAGCGCCCGCCGCGCCCGCCACCCGGCCCGGAGATCGCCCTTGCGCTCGACCGGCACCTCCTCGTGGTGCCCCGCGACCAGCTCCGCGCCGCGCGACGGCACCGGTCCGAACACCCGCACGTCGGCCTCGCCCGACGCGATCAGCGTCGCGGCCAGCCGCACGGTGACGTCCACCGGACCACCCCTGTCCTGAGTCACCAGGTAGGCGACCTTCACCGGTTCCCTCCCACGAGCTTGTCCACCAGCGTGGCGACCTGGTCGGCCACCCGGCCGACGTCGAACAGCACCTCCGCCCGCCGCCGCCCCGTCAGGCCCTCGTCGGCCGCGAGGAGCGGGTCCGCGAGCCGGGCGGCGATCGCCTCGGCCAGCGCGGGCACGTCGCCGGCCGGCACCACCGCGCCCGCGTCGCCCACGCTCTGCCGCACGCCGCCGACGTCGAACGCCACCACCGCGCGCCCGCTGGCCATCGCCTCCAACGGCACCAGCGCCATGCCCTCGGCCCGCGACGGCACCACCACCACGTCGGCCGCCGTGTAGAAGTCGGCCACCGCCGCGTCGTGACCCCACCAGCACACCGAGCCGTGGTCGGCCGACGCCCGCCACCGGTCCCGCAGCGGACCGTCGCCGACCAGCACGAGGCGCGCGTCCGGCACCGCCGCCAGGACGGACGGCCACGCCGCCAGGAGCTGGTCCTGCCCCTTGAGGTGCGCGAGGCGGCCGACGCACACCGCCGTCGGCACGTCCGGCAGGCCCAGGCGGCGGCGCGCGGCGACGCGGCTGCGCGGTCGCAGCGCGGTGGTGTCCACGCCGTTGCACACCACCTCTGCGGGCGTGCCGATCCCGTTGGCCCGGCCCACCGCCAGCTCGTCGTCGCTCACGCACACCAACTGGTGCGCCCACCGGGCCGCCAGCCGCTCCCACAGCGCCGTCGCGAGCCGCAGGGGACCGCGCGCGGTCTGGAACGACCACAGGTGCGGCTGGAAGACCGTGGGACGTCGGCCGCGCAGCGCGAGGCGTCCCGCGAGGCCGGCCTTGGAGCTGTGCAGGTGCACCGCGTCCGGGTCGACCTCGTCGAGGATCCTCCGCAACCGCACCGCTTCCCCGGCGGTGCGCGGGCCGGGGGAGCGGAGGGCGGGCCAGTCGCGCACGTCGACGCCGTCCTCCCGCAACCGGTCCGGGAGCCACCCCGGCGGGCACACCACGCTCACCGACCAACCCCGGTCCCGCTGCGCGACGGCGAGCTGCCGCACCACCGCCGCGACCCCGGCGGTCACCGGCTGGGACACGTGCACGACCTTCATCGACGCACCTCACGAAGTTCACGGACCGCGCGGCGGTCGGTGAGCAGCACCGCCGCCGCGTAGCCGAGCACCAGCACCAGACCTTCGCCGAGCGCGCCCGGCACCGTGGGGCCGAACAGCCCGCCGACCGACCGCGCCACCACCAGGCAGCACACCGCGCCGGCCGCGACGCCGGCCGCCATCCGCCCGAGGCCGGGCGGCGCGAGACCGCGGCGCGCCAGCACCCGCCACGCGACCGGCACGAGCGCCCAGACCACCGCGAGCTGGGTCGCGGCCACCGCCACCACCCCGTGCCGGGTGCAGACCAGGAGGGCGAGCACCAGCGCCGCCAGGTGGGTCAGCTCCAGCGCCAGGTAGCGGCGGGCGTGCCCGGCGGCCCGGATCACCTGGTACCAGAGGTGCAGCAGGCCGAAGCCCAACCCGTAGCCGCACAGCAGCGCCAGCGGCGCCGCCGCGGGTGCCCAGCGGTCGCCGAACAGCACCACCCGGTCGGCCATCGCCGCCGTCACGGCGTACAGGCCGCCGGTCACCACGAGCAGGGCGTGCGTGGCGCGACCGGCCGCCGCGGGCAACTCCTCCGGCCGACCGGCCCGGACCAGCTTGGCGCACCAGGGGAACACCACACCGCCGAGCACGACCGCGACCACGACGTAGGGCACCCAGGCGATCCGGTAGGCCAGCGAGTACACGCCCACCGCCTCCGCGCCGAGCACCCGCCCGACCGCGAGGTAGTCGACGTTGACCAGCAGCACGGCGACCAGCGCGCCCGGCCCGACCACCGCGATCCACCGCGACGCCTCGGCCGCCGCGCCCGCGTCCCAGGCCGGCCGCACCCGCACGCCCACCAGCGCGCCGAGCGCCGGTTGCGCGACCGCCGTGCACAGCAAACCGCACACCAGCGCGTACGGCCCCCACCCGAGCACGGCGAGCCCGATCGTCACGGCCGCGCCGAGCAGCGCGCCACCCGCGTCGGGCAGCATCCGCCGCCGGAAGTCCAGTTCGCGGTGCAGCAACCCCATCTGCACGCCCGCCGCCGCCGTGCCGGGCAGGCTGAGCGCGGCCAGCGCGACCAGCGGGGCGACCCCCGGCGCGCCCACGGCGTCCGCGACCACCCCGGACATCGCCACGAGCAGCACGGCGAGCACGGCGCCCGTGCCGACGCTCAACGTCAGCAGCGTGCCCGCCACCCGGCGCGGGTCGAGGCGGGTCCGGCTGATCACGTCGTAGACGCCCACCGACTGCACCACCTGGCCGATGTTCACCACCGACACCGCCAGCGCCACCAACCCGAGCCCCTCCTCGGTGAGGAGCGCGGCGAGCACCAGCGTCACCGCCACCTGACCGCCCTTGCCGACCAGGTTGACCAGGAACAGCCACAGCGACCCGCGCACGGCGCCCGTCACGACGGCCCGGCGGCGAGCGGCTTGCGACCACGGGCGAACAGGGCCAGGGCGACCCAGGCCACCACCAGGGCGATCCCGTCCGCGGTCACACCCGCCCGCGCGCCCAGCGCGGCGCGGATCGCCGCGTCCACGAAGTGCAGGTGCGCGAATGGCACCAGCGCGGCCACCACCGCGACCCCGAGCAGCACCCGGCGGGACCGCCACCCCGACCGCGCCCGCCACCCCGACCGGCCGCGCCACCACGCCACCACGACCAACGCCAGCGCGGGCACGGCGATCAGCACGTCACCGGGCTGGTGCACGACGGCGACCACGACGGCCAGGCACGTCAACAGGTCCGCGACCGCCACCTCGCCCGTCCGGTCCAGCCGCCGCGCCTGCACCGCGCTGGTCGCCACGACCGCGAGCGGCGCGAGGAGTTCGACGCCCGGCGGCAGCCACCCGGTGACCCGGAAGAACACGGCGGCCACGTCGACCCGTTGCGACACCACGGAATCCACCGCCCCGTACGGGGTCGTGCCGGCGTGCCGCAGGTTCGCGGCGACCGCGTCGAGGAACGCGCCGACGCCACCGCCGCCGGCCACCAGCGGCACCACGACGACCAGGCTCGCCAGCGCCGCGAGGGCCGTGCCGCCCACCGCCACGCCCCGCGAGCCCCGCGCGAACAGCAGCACCGCCAACGGCAACCCGAACTGCGGCTTCAACCACGCCAGCGCCAACGCGACCGCCGCCCACCGGGGGTGGTCGCGCCGCGCCAGCAACGCGCCCGCCGCGCCGACGGCGACCAGGGGGTTCACCTGCCCCACGTACAGCTGGGCCTTGCCGACCTGGCTGACCACCAGCAGCGCGCCCACCACGGCCGTGCCGAGCACGAGCGGGGCCCGCACGTGCCCGGCCGCCAGCACCGCCAGGAACACCAGCAGCAGCAAGGAGACCGCCGCGAACGCCACCGCGCCGAGCCGGTAGCCGGGCAGCGCGAACGGCAGGTGCAGCAGGAGGTGGTAGGGCTGGTACAGGTTGAAGCTCTGCCGCACGGGCCAGTGCGCGAACATCGTGGCGGGGTCGTACGGGTTGCCGCCGGCCAGGAACTCGCGGATCGGGAAGTACAGGGCGTCCCGGAAGTCCTGCATCCGCTCCTCGGGCCGCGTCGCCGGGGTGGGCAGCGGGACCTGCCAGGCGGGGCGCAGCGCCCGCCACGCGGCGAACACCCCGACGACCGCCGCGACCAGCGCGACCGCCGTCCGCGCGTCGACCCCGGCGAACCGCCACGCCACCGGTGCCCGCCCACCGCCGACGGCTCCGGTGCCCGCCGTTCCGGTGCTCCCGGTTCCGGCGCTTGTCCCGCCCGTGCTCGCCGTGCCGGTGCTCGCCGTCGCGGCATCGGCTGCCGCGCGACCGCTCGCTGTGGCACCGGCCGCCGTGACGTCGCCCGCTGTGACGTCGCCCGCTGTGAGGCCGGCCACCGTGACACCGGCCGGCTCGGCGGACGGCACGCCGTCGAGCGCCTCCTCGCGCGCCCCGCCACCGGGCAGGTCTCCGCGCACCACACCGGCGTCGCTCCCGCGCGCCCGGATCTCCCGCGTCATGCCAACACCACCGCCACCACCGTCGTGCCGGCCGGCAGTGCGCCGACCACGCTCGCCAACTCCTCCTGCCGCCCGCCCGCCGGCACGACGACGACCAGCGCCACCCCGTCGGACGGTTCGGCGGTCTTGTCCGGCAGCCGTGCCGCCAGCGCCTCCGCCGACGGGATCAGCTCCGGCACCACCGCCACGACCCGCGCGGGCCGGGTCGCCGCGTCGCACAGCACCGCGAGCCGCCCGACCAGGCCGGGGTCGTCGTCGTGCAGCACCGCCACCGGGCGGTCCGAGCCCGCCGCGGCCAGGGCCGCGCGCACGGTGTCGGAGACGCGGGTCCTCCGCAGGTGCCGCCCCGCGGCCGTCGTCACCCCGGCCGCCACCGCCGCCGCGAAGGCGAGCCCGAGCGCCAGCGGCCAGTCGGGCGCGACCCGCGTCACCTCGGGCTCGTCCAGCAGCCGCAACGTCGCCGCCGGCGCGAGCAGGTCCGTCGCCACGACGGCCCGCGCGACCGCCGCCGCCTCGGCGGACGCCTGCGCGGCCGTGGGCGCGCGCACCGACAGCCGCGCCAACCCGGACGCGGGCACCAGCTCCACGGACACCCGCTCGGCCACCGTCCCGGCCCGAGCCAGCACGAGCGGGCTGCGCGCCACCTCCACCAGCGCGGGCAGCGACAGCGCGACCACCTCGCCGTACTGCGGCGCGTCCGGGCCGGCCGGCCCCGCGAGCAGGCTCACCCGAGCCTGGTGCTCCTCGCCCCGGAACACCGTCGCCGCCAGCACCAGGCCGCCCACCAGCAGCGCCAGCAGCGCGCACTCACCGGCGAACCGGGCCCGCAGCAGCGCCGCGGCCGCCCGCCCGCCCACGTCCCTCGCTCTCACCGGCGGCCACCCCACGTGCGCAGCAGCGCGTCGTAGGAGCGCATCAGGGCACGCGGGTCGTGGGCGCGGGACACCGCCGCCCGGCCCGCCGCGCCTTCCGCCGCCCGCCGGGCGGGGTCGAAGAGCAAGGCGCGCAACGCTTCCGCCGTCGCCGCCGGATCACGCGGCGGCACCACCAGCCCGCCGCCACCCGACAGCACCTCGCCGACGCCGTCCACGTCGGTGGCCACCACGGGCCGCCCGGCCGCCAGCGATTCGAGCAGCGCGACCGGCATGCCCTCCCAGTCGCTGGTCAGCACGGTGAGGTCCGCCGCCGCCAGCAGGTCGGGACCGTCCGGCCGGTTGCCCAGGAACCGCACGCCCGCCAACCCGGCCGCCCGCTCCTCCAGCGCGGCGCGCCACGACCCGTCGCCGGCCAGCCACAGCTCCGCGCCGCCACCCACCAGCGCCCACGCGTCGAGCAGCACGTCGTGCCGCTTCTGCGGTTCCATGCGGGCCAGGCACAGCGCCACCGGGACGTCCGGGTGCACCCGCAGCGCCGCCCGCACGGTCGCCCGGTCGACGCGGGGCTCCTGCGGGAACACGGCGTTCGGGATCACCACCGGTTCGGGCCGCAGCCCGGCCGCGCGCAGGCGGGACGCGGTCGCCTCGGCGACCGTCACCACCGCGCCGGACGTCCGCCGCAGGATGCGGGCGGCCCCGGCGTAGTCGGCCTCGGCGACGCCGTGGAACACCGTCACGAGCGGCACCCGCCGGGGCACCAGGGCCAACCGCGCCACCATGCTCGCGGACACGTTGTGCGCCAGCACGACCTCGGGCCGGAAGCCCTTGATCGCGACGCGGGTCGCGGCCGTGGCGCGCAGCACCCCGGACGCCTTGCGCCGGGCCACCGGCACGGCGAACGTCGGCACGCCGTGCCCGCGCAACGCCTCCGCGCGGTGCCCGCCGCCGCTGGCGACGGCGGTCTGCCAACCGAACTCGCGACCGGACCGGGCCATCCCGGCCACCAGGGCCTCCGCACCACCGGTGCCCATCTCACTGATGACGTGGAGCACACGCATCGGTTCCCCTTCGACGCAGGTCGGCCGCGGCGACGACCGCGACCAAGGACCACAACGGCAGGTAGTACTGCTGGGACAGGAAGGTGGACGCCACGACGACGGCGATCAGCGACGCCTGCACCGCGACCACCGGCCGCCGCGCACCGGCCCCGCCGAACCCGCACCGGTCGGACGGCGGCCCACCGGGTCGGAGCGGTGGCGCGCCGGAGCGCAGCACGCGTTCCGAGCACACCGCCGCCACCACCGGCAACCCGAGGAACGCCGCGAAGCCGGCCAACCCCAGCTCGGCCGCGACCTCCAGGTACATGTTGTGCGCCACCGGGGTCTGCTCGTCGCTCTCGGCGTTGTGCGAGGCCGCCGCGTACCCGTCGCGGAACCCGCCCGGCCCCACGCCCAGCACCGGGTGCGCGGCCACCATCCGCGCCGCGGCCTGCCACCGCAGCCCGCGGGTGTCCACGTTGGTCTCCGCGATGTGGCTCTTCTCCCGCACCGCCCGGTCCAGGGTGGGCGCGGCGAACAGCACCACGCCGACACCGAGCACCACGACCGCCGCGGCACCGGCGAGCACGGCCCGCACCGGCAGCGCCCGCCGGACCACCAGCCACGCCACGGCGGCGGACAGCGCCAACGCGCCGCCGCGCGAGAACGTCGCCGCCGCGCCCACGACGAGCACCAGACCCGTCACCGCCAACCCGATCGAGCGCGCCGGCCCACCGAACCGCGCCCACCGGACCGGCCGCGCCCACCGGACCGATCGCGCCCACCGGACCGACCATGCCCACCGGCCCCGGGAGCGCACCGGCCCGCCCTGGCGCGCGGACCCGGCCGGCCCGGCGGAACCCGCGCGGCGCCCGTCGGTCAGCGCCACCAGCAGCGGCAGCGCGGCGACGAGGAAGTAGGCGAGGTCGTTCGGGTCCTCCACCGGCCCGGTGGCACGCGTCGCCCCCTCCGCGACGAGGCTGTGCAGCGCGCCCACCGCCGCGACCGCCGCACCGGCGACGACGGACGCGAGCAGCGCCCGGATCGGCACCTCCCGCGCCGCCACGTCCACCAGCACGACCGTCACCACCAGGAACGGCAGCCAGCGCTGGAGGTAGTCCACGGCGTACGGGCCGCCCGCGTGCACCGCCGTGGTGCCCAGCAGCACCACGAACAGCAGCGCCAGCACCACGTGCACCGGGTGCGCCGCGGGCATCCGCCGCTGCCGCGCCCGCGCGGCGACCCACGCGACGACCAGCAGCGCGGGCGTGACCTTGGCCAGCTGCCCGTGCACCTCCAGGAGGTAGCCCTCCACCGGGGCCAGTGCCGCGGTCGCGCACGCGAGCACGCGCAGGAGCCACGTCATCCCGCGCGTTCCAGCCGCCTCGCGCCCCGCAGGCCCTCGCCGAGCCGGGCGACGTGCTCCCCGGTGCCGACCACCTCGAAGTGCCGCCGCAGCGCGCCGAGCACCCAGCCCAGCAGCTCGACCTTCCGCGCCGCGGACACGGCCATGCCGGGGAAGAACTCCAGGCCGGGCGCTTCCGCCGCGCCCAGGACGTCGGTCGGGTGCAGCAGCAGCGACGGCGTCACGCCGAGCGCCCGGCACAGCGCCAGCGCGGTGCGGAAGTGGGCGCGGGCCAGCGCGGGGGAGACCTGGTGCAGCCGCAGCAGGTACGCGCCGTGGATGGGCACCCGCAGCAGCGGCATGGTGGTCACCGGTAGTTCGACCAGGCCGTTGGCCCAGCGGTGGGCGCGGTTGGGCGCGAGCACCTTCGCGAAGCCGCCGAACAGCTCGCCGCTGTCCTTCGTGGAGGGTGCGGTCCGGTTGTGGTAGCAGCGCGCCAGCGGCCCGACCCACGTCGGCAGGGTGCTCGCGTCGTAGCGGTAGCCGCGGTCGGCCAGCACGGCCAGCAGGCGCGGCGTCACGCTGTAGCCGGGGCCCCGGAACCCGACCGGCCGGGGCGCGCCCGCCGCGGTGATCGCGTCCTCGGCCCGCGCCACCTCGGCTTCCAGGTCGGCGGGGGAGTACCGGTGCAGCCACGGCTCGTGGCCGAACGAGTGGTTGGCGACCTCGTGCCCGGCGGCGGCGATCGCGGCGACGGCCGCCGCGCCGTCGTCGCGCACCGCGTCCGCGCCGACCACGAACACGGTCGCGGTCAGGCCGTGCTCGCCGAAGACCTCCAGCAGCCGGGGCGTGGCGGCGGGCAGGAAGCTGGGCATCCGCTCCCACTCCGGGTCGCCGTGGGTCTTCAGGTAGGCCCAGAGGTTGTCCAGGTCGAGCGACACGCTGGCGATGCTCACGCGGCCTCCCGCGCGGCGGCGACCGGCTCCGCCGGGGCCGGCCGCGAGGCGCGGCCGAGGGCCAGCACGCCGGCCACGACCAGCGCGACGCCGACCGCGACCCACCAGCCGCGGCCGGGCGCGACCCGGTCGCCGAGCGCGAGGACGCCGACCACCGAGGTGACCACGACGGTCACGGAGTCCATCGTCGCGACCGTCGCGGTGGCCGAGCCCCGTTGCAGCGCGACGGCCAGCCCCGCCTGCCCGACCAGCGCGGCGAGCACCATCAGCCACAGCAGCGGGTAGTGGGGCAGTTCGAGCGGTGGCTCGTCGGCCAGCGAGCGGCTCGCGACGGCGACGACGGCGTAGGCCACGCCCGCCGCGACGGCGACCGGGACGACGCCCTTCGCCCGGCGGGTCACCAGGAGCACGACGAGGAGCGGCGCGCCGAGCGCGACCAGGCCGGTGCGCACGGGTATCTCGTCGGCCACCGACGGCGCGGACGCACCCGCGAGCAGCAGCAGCCCGAGCGCCATCGCGACCAGCACCGCGACCTCGACCGGCCGGACCCGCCACCCGAGCGCGAGCACGCCGAACGCGGTGGCCACGCCGACCGCGCAGGACGAGCCGGCCTGTACCAGGTACAGCGGCAGTTCGGCGCGGGCGACGAACGCGAGCACGAACCCGCCGACCTGCCCGGCGAACCCGAGCAGGTAGAGCCGGTCGGCGGCCAGCCGGGCGAGGAGCCCGAACCCCCGGCCCGGCGCGGCGCGGCGGGCGGCGACGGTCTGCGCCACGATGCCCAGCGCGTACATCGCCGTGGCCGCCGCAAGTGCGAGATATCCGGGCACGCGACAACTCCCGTGGAAACTGGAATGGGACGTGCGGCAGCCTAGGACCAGGGTTTTCCTGGCCTGATCGGGCGATATTGCTATTGCTCGAACGGGTGACGAAGAGCATTTTTGATTAGCGCGCTGTCACCATTTGGCGGCGGGATTGCCCGCGAAGCGGTCGACGGCCGCTGATCAACGGCGGGTCCGCCCCGGGGCGGACCCCGCGTCACCGGAGGCCGGCTCCCGCGCCGCCGCCGGGTCGCCGCGCGCCCGCCCCGGATGATGCGCGGCCGGTCAACGGGCGTGCGCTGCGGTTCAAGGACGGCGGCCCCCGGTTTGCTGGACTGGTGGCATGGTCGACGCGGACTTCGTGGTGGTGGGTGGGGGCACGGCCGGCTGCGTGCTGGCGCGGAGGCTGCTGGACCTCACCGAGGGCACGGTGCTGCTGCTGGAAGCGGGCGAACGGGACACCAACCCGGCCATCCACGACCCGGTGCGGATGCACGAGCTGTGGGACAGCGCGCAGGACTGGGGACTGCGGACGGTGCCGCAACGGGACGCGGCGAACCGCCCGCTGCACCTGCCGAGGGGTCGGGTGCTGGGCGGTTCGCACGCCCTGAACGCGATGATCCACGTCCGGGGCAACCCCGCCGACTACGACGGCTGGGCCGCGGCCGGCCACACCGGCTGGTCGTGGGCCGACGTGGAACCGGTGTTCCGGCGCATCGAGAGCGGCCCGCTGAGCATCCTGCGCGACTTCACCGCCGACCCCGTGCAGGAGGCCATCCTCGCCGCCGCCCAGCAGGCGGGCGTCCCGTTCAACCCGGACTACAACGGCGCGGACCAGACCGGCGTCAGCCGGCTCCAGTTCACCATCGCCGCCGGCCGGCGCCACACCACGGCCCGCGCCTACCTGGCGCCGGTGCTGGACCACCCGCGGTTCACCCTCGTCACCAACGCCCACGTCCGCCGGCTGCTGACCGCGGGCGACCGCTGCGTGGGCGTCGAGTGGACCGAGTACGACCGCGTCCACCGGGCCCGCGCCGGGGAGGTCGTGCTGGCGGCGGGCGCGATCGGCTCGCCGCAGGTGCTGCTGCGCTCCGGCGTCGGCCCGGCCGACGACCTGCGCGCGCTCGGCATCGAGGTGGTGGCCGACCTGCCGGGCGTCGGCGACAACCTCCAGGACCACTGGCTGGTGCCCACGATCTTCAGCGCCGCCAAGCCGATCGAGCACGCGCCCGGCGTCCCGCCCGCCCAGACCCACCTGTTCTGGCGCAGCCGGTCCGGGTTGGCGACGCCGGACCTCCAGCCGCTGCACTTCAGCGCGCCGCTGTACGAGAAGTGGATGTCCGGCCCGGACAACGGCTTCTCGCTGATGGCGGGCCTGATCCGCCCGGCGGGCACGGGCCGGCTCACGCTGTCGAGCGCCGACGGGCCGCCGCTGATCGACCCGCGCGCGCTCTCCGCGCCGTCCGACGTGGACGCCCTGGTCGAAGCCGTGCTGCTGTGCCAGGAGATCGGCCACGAGCGGGCGCTCAAGGAGTGGGGCGCGGACGAGCTGTACCCGGGCAAGCTGGAACTGCGCGAGTACGTGCGGCGCTCGGTGATCACCTACCACCACCAGGCGGGCACGTGCGCCCTCGGTTCGGTGGTCGACGCGCGGCTGCGGGTGCGCGGGGTGGCCGGGCTGCGGGTCGCCGACGCCTCCATCATGCCGACCGTCGTGTCCGGCAACACCAACACGCCGACCGTGATGATCGCGGAGAAGGCGGCGGAGCTGATCGCGGCCTGAGCGCGCGACGGCCGCCCACGTCCGACGACGCGGCCGTTCCCGTCCGGCGGCGGGGCCGTTCCCGTCCGGCGGCGCGGCCGCTCACGGACACCCCGGCTGCCACCGGTCACGACGTGTGGCAGCCGGGTGTCGGGTCGGTCAGGGCCGGTGGCGCGGACTTGTCACCGCGCCGCCCCCTGGCGCGCCCGGTAGCGCGGGTTGGTGTTGTGCCACTCGAAGCCGCCGCCCATCCACGCGCGCAGCCCGCGCAGGAAGCGGTGCAGCTCCGGCGACGGCAGCGCCGACAGCTCGCGGTGCCCCTCCTCGAAGTCGCGGACCAGCCGGTTGTGCAGCTCGACGGTGGTCTCCGTCGCCTCGGCCACCGAGCACCCCCGGTCGGCCGCGACCTGGAGGACCATGTTGCACACCTGCGTCTCGTCGGCGGCGTCCTTGGCCACCGACAGCAGGTCGTTGACCATCACCGACGCGGTGCCCGCCTGGAACGCGGCCCGCCGCACCCGCGGGTCGTAGTACAGGTTCGCGGGCAGCTCGTAGCCGCCGACCGGGTCGATCAGCGTCATGGACGTGTAGAAGCTGTCGTGCTGCCGCGCCGCCAGGTACTCCCAGGCGGGCGGGTACTCGCCGGTGTGCCGCCACGCCGCGTAGGTGTTCCAGCTGACGAACATCGCCGCCGTCGAGTAGACCGCCCGCTGCACCTGCGCGGGCGTGCCGTGCCGGGCGAGGTGGTCGATGCCCGTCCGCAGCGCCACGAGGACCGGGTCGGAGCGCAGCGCCTCCTCCAGCGGCGCGGTGAACTCGCCCGCGGGCGGCAGCGGGTCCAGCGCCGCCATCGCCAGCGCCAGCCGGGGCGGCAGCGCGGTCGGCGTCGCGCCCATGCCGCTGTCGTCGGCGTACAGGTCGTCGGCGGCCCACCACGCCGCGTTCAGCTTGGCCGCGATCAGCAGCCGCTCGGGGTCGTCGCTGTCGGGGTGGGCGAGCACGACCAGCCGCCCGAACCCGGCGTCGCGCAGCTGGTCCAGCTCCTCGCCCTCGAACCCGCACTCCCGCGCCCACTCGACCAGCAGGTCCTCGACGACCTCGGTGAGGGCGTCGTCGACCCGCTCGACCACGGGCACGTACAGCGGCGGCGCGGAACCGTCGCCCCAGGGGCGCTCCGCGTAGGCCGGGTCCTGCCCGGCGGCGGTGTCGGCGGCCGCCGCCGCCAGGACCTGCGTGAACTGCGCCGCGACGCGGGCCGCCGAGGTGCCGAGGCCGGTCGGCGTGGTCCAGTCGAAGGGTGTGCTCGCCTGCGCGGCGGGGGCGGTGTCCGTCACAAGGGTCGAGACTGGCAGCGCGAGCCCCGGCCGGCCATCCGCCAGCCGGGGACACCGTCCCCACGTTCGGGTGGTTCCGGCCGTCGGCCGGGCGCGCCGCCGCTCAGTGCTCCCCGGTGTTCATCGTGCGCAGGATGGTGTGCTGGTCGATCCGGTCGCCGGTCAGCTCCGCGCACACCCGGCCCTTGTGGAACACCACGACCCGGTCGCACGCGTTGACCAGCTCGTCCAGGTCGGTCGAGCACAGCACGACGACCTTGCCCGCGTCGGCCACGCTGCGCAGCAGGGCGTGGATCTCGTTGCGCGCGCCCAGGTCGACGCCGCGGGTCGGGTCGTCCAGCAGCAGCACCGACGGGTCGGCCGCCAGCCACTTCGCCAGCACGACCTTCTGCTGGTTGCCGCCGGAGAGCAGGCCGGCCCTGGCGTCGACGTTCGGCGGCTGCACGCGCACCCGCGCCGCCAGCTCCTTCGCCGAGTCGCGCAGCGCGCCGGTCCGCAGGAGCACCGCCCCGGCCATCGCCACCGGCTTGACCTGGGCGATGTTCTCCCACACCGGTTTGTCGAGCATCAGCCCGACCCGCCGCCGGTCACCCGAGACCAGCGCCACGCCGGCGGCGATGGCCGACCGGAAGTCGTGCGGCGTGCCGCCGCCCGGCAGCACCACCGAGCCCCGGCTCGGCCGCCGGATGCCCGCGACGACCTCCAGCGCCGTCGTGTGGCCGGACCCCGCGAGCCCGGCCAGGCCGACCACCTCGCCGCCCGAGCACGTCAGGTCGACCCCGGCGAGCCGGTCGGGCACCACGACGTCGCGCAGCTCCAGCCTGGCCGCGGACGGCGTGCCGGTGGTGCGCACGGGCGTGGGCAGGTCCTGGCCCAGCATCGCGTGGACGATGTCGCCGATGGTCAGCTCCGCGCGCGGCCGGGCGTCGAGCACGGTGCGGCCCTCGCGCAGCACGGTGATCTCGTCGCACAGGTTCATGACTTCTTCGAGGATGTGCGACACGAACACCACCGCCACCTCGCGGTCGCGCAGCACCCGCAGGATGTCCAGCAGGCGGCTGGAGCTGTCCTTGTCCAGCGCGGACGTCGGCTCGTCCAGGATCAGCACGCGCGGCTCGACGATGAGCGCCTTCGCGATCTCCACGAGCTGGCGCTGGGCCAGCGACAGGGAACCGAGCTTCGCGCGGGGGTCGACGTCGAGGCCGAGCTGCGCGAGCACCGGCGTCGCCTTCGCCAGCATCGCCGCGCGGTCCAGCAGCAGCCCCTTGGTCGGCTCCCGCATCGGGTACAGGTTGGCCAGCACGTCCAGGTCCGGGAACAGGTTCAGCTCCTGCGAGACCACGGCGACGCCGTTGGCCGCCGCCTGCGCGGTGCTGGCGAACGCGACGTCCGCGCCCGCCAGCCGCAGCGTGCCCGAGTCCGGTGGCACCGCCCCGGTGATCACCTTGATCAGCGTGGACTTGCCCGCGCCGTTCTCGCCGAGCAGCGCGTGCACCGAGCCGGGGCGCAGCGTCAGGTCCGCACCGGCCAGCGCGGTGACCCCGCCGTAGGACTTGGTGATCCCGTGTGCGGTGAGCGCGTGCATCAGTTGGCCTCCCCGATGGGCCTGAGGTGCTTCGCCGGTTCGGCGAGCTGCCGGTCGGTCTCCGCCTTGAACGCGGCCTTGCGGGAGCCCTCGTCCTTCTGGCGTGCCATGATCTGGTCGATGTTGTCGGCGTTGACCACCAGCGAGCCGGTGTTCCACCACCCCTTGGGGAGGTCCTTGCCGCCGCGCTTGTGCTCGGCCAGCAGCCGCAGCGCGATGTAGCCCTTCATCCAGTGCTCGGGCGAGGCCAGCGCGAACACGTAGCCGTCCTTGACCGCCTGGAGCGCCGACACGTCCGGGTCGCACGAGCCCGCGAGGAACTTGCGGCCGGTGTTCTTCTGGATCAGCGCCAGCGACACCGCGTCCTGCGCGCCGACGCCGAGGTAGCCGATCGCGTCCGGGTGCGCCTTGACGATGTCGTTCCACTTGGTGAAGTTCGACGTGGGTTCCGAGCCGGAGTCGAACGGCCCGCTGATCCTCAGGCCGGGCCGCTTGGCCTCGATGACCGACTTCATGCCGTCCAGTCGCTGCTGGAGCAGGGTCAGGCCGGGGATGGCGTTGCCCAGCACGACCTCGCCGGTCGCGTTCTCCGGCACCTGCTTGACGAACTCCTCGCCGAGCAGCTTGCCCAGGTCGGTGTTGCTGTTGCCGATGTAGAGGCCGACCTCGGTGCCCCGCGGCGGCAGCGTGTCCACCGCGACCACCGGCACGTCGAGGTCCTTGGCCTGCCTGAGCGGTCGCACGAACAGGTCCGGCGTCAGCGTCTCCAGCGCCACACCGTCCGTGGAGTTGCGGATCGCCGACTGGAACAGCGACACCTCCTGCGGACCGTCCACGGAGGAGGGTGCGCTCAGCGTCAGGTCGACGTTCCCGGCGTCGTCCGCGGCGGCCTTCGCGCCGAACGCCATCTCCTGGAACGGGTTCTGCGTCGAGGTGGCGTACACGAACGCCATCTTGAGCGGCGCGTTCGCGGACGGCTCGGCCGTGCCGCAGCCGGCGACCAGCCCGGCGACGGCCAACGCCGCCACGTACCGTTGGGGACGCATCAGGACCTCTTTCCTACGCGGGGTTTCACAGGCCGAGCATCGATTCGCGCGCCCGCTGCCTGCTGCGCAGCGCGCTGTCCACCCCGACCGCCACCAGGACGACGAGACCGGTGGCGAAGCCGCTCCAGTTCGCGGGGATGCTGAAGTACACGAGCCCGCTGGAGACCACGCCCAGCAGCACCGCGCCGAACACCGCGCCCACCACGGTCGCGACGCCGCCGCGCAGCGGGGTGCCGCCGATGACCGCCGCCGCGATCGCCTGGAGCTCGAACCCGACGCCGATGTTCGGGTCACCGGACGTGAAGAACGCCAGGCCGAGCACGCCCGCCAGCCCGGCCACGGCCCCGACCAGCACCAGCACGTAGAGCCGGGTCCGCGCGATGGAGATGCCCGAGAACGCCGCCGCGTCCGGGTTGGAGCCGATGGAGCGCACCCGGTAGCCGAAGGGCGTCCAGCGCAGGATCACCGTGAGCCCGGCGGTGACCGCGACGAGGATCCACACGCTCACCGGCAGGCCGAGCACCTCGCCGCCGAGCACGGTGAAGAACGAGTGCTCCAGCGGCAGCCCGGTGACCTGCCGGCCGTCGCCCAGCGCGACCGCGAGCCCCCGGTACAGCTGCATCGTCGCCAACGTGGCCACGAACGCCGGGATCGCGATGTGCCGCACCACCAACGCGTTGGCCAGGCCGAGGATCGCGCCCAGCACGATGCCCGCGCCGCACGCCAGCCACGGGTCGAACCCGTCCCGCATCAGCAGCGCGGAGGTGATGAGCGAGAGCCCGAACATGGCGCCCACGGAGAGGTCGATCTCCCGCATCGCGAGGAGGAACGCCATGCCCGCCGCGAGCAGCGCCACGTACACGGAGTTGTTGAGCACGTCCTTCAACTGCCCGACGGAGAGGAACGTCGGGCGCAACGCGCCGATGACGAGCACGAGCAGGATCGTCGCGATCAGCACGCTGCTCGACTCCGCGCGCAACACCTGCCTGCCGAACCCGAGGACCGCGTTGCCGTTCCCCTCGCGGGTTGTCGTGATCCGTCGGTCTACCTCGGTCATGCCGCCTCCGTCCGCCCTGTACGGCCACCAGGGTGCGATGACGGGCAGGTGAACGCTTGCCCGATGGCGAACAGCCGTTGTCACCCAGCGCACCGACTGTGGCAGAGCGCACAGCGAACCGACAGCACCTCACTAGCGTCTGCCCACATGGGCAGCATCGAGGGGAAAGTGGCGCTGGTGACCGGCGCCGGTTCGGGCATCGGCGAAGCGGTCGCCCGCCGGTTGGACGCCGAGGGCGCGCGGGTGGCTGCGCTGGACGTGGACTCGACCGGGGCCGAGCTGACCGCGGGCCTGCTGACGCGCGGCATGGCGGTGGTCGCGGACGTCGCCGACTCCGCGCAGGTCGACGAGGCGGTGCGGACGGTCGTCGAGACCTACGGCCGGCTCGACATCCTGGTCAACAACGCGGGCATCCGCGGCGGGCAGGAGGCCGACGACGCGTTCGGGCGGCTCGCGGCGCGGCTCGCGGAGGCGGAGTCCGGCGCGCCGGAGACGATGCTGGACGCGACGGTGAACATCAGCGACGACGCGTGGCACCGGATGCTCGGCGTCCACCTGGACGGCACCTTCTACGGCACCCGCGCCGCGCTGCGCCACATGGAGCGCGGCGGCGTGATCGTGAACGTGTCCTCCATCTGCGGCCTGACCGGCTGCGCGCACATCCCGCACTACTCGGCGGCCAAGGCCGGCATCGAGGGCTTCACCAGGGCGGTGGCCCGCGACGTCGCGCCGCGTGGAATCCGGGTGAACTGCGTGGCGCCCGGTTACATCGACACGCCGCTGGGCGACGTGATGGCGCCGGTCGTGCGGCGCGACTTGGAGCGGCAGATCTCGTTGGGCCGGTTCGGCCTGCCGGCGGAGATCGCGTCGGCGGTGGCGTTCCTGGTCGGTCCGGACGGCACCTACGTGACCGGGCAGACGTTGAGCCCCAACGGCGGGTTCGTGATGAGCTGACCGCGGGCGGTCGGTCCACGGTGGACGGGCAGGGCCGGCGCCGGCCGGCGATGACGGTGGGTGCGCACCGTCATCGCCGACCGGCGCCGGTGGTCGCGTCGACCGCCCGCGACCCGACCACGTCGCCGGCGCTCAGTCCCGCCACGGCATCTCGTCGCGCATGCCGGTGTGGATGGCGTAGGCGTTCTTGACGGCCGCCTTCAACGCGCCCTCCACCCACCGCCGGTGGCGGCGGTCGCACGCGTCGTTGGCGAACCACACCCGGTTCACCGGTCGGATGACGTCGTCATAGGACGCCTCGCTCATCTCGTACGCCCGGAACAGCGGCCCGATGCCGCAGGCGAACCAGTCGAGCGCCCAGTCCTTGTAGACGCCGAACTCGAAGGTGTCCCGCGCCTCCGGGTGGATCTTGGTCAGGTCCTCCAGCGCCTGGGCCACGCACTCGTCGCCGGCCAGCGGCGTGTACGGCATGCTGTCCTGCTCCCAGCAGTAGGACGCGATCATCACCCCCTTGCGGAACCGGGTGTCCTGGCCGGCCGGCGGGTAGACGATGTTGCGGATCGCCAGGTCGGTGACCGTCAGCCCGTGCGTGATGCCGTACGCGCTCTCCCACCACCGCTCGCTGAACTGCATGAACAGCTTGTGCGCGCGCCCGTAGTAGGTGTTGCGGATCGCGTACCACTTGTCCGGGTCGAGGCCCTGGACCTCCATGTGCCGCAGGCTCGCGAACGGCACCGTCACCAGGCACTCGTCGGCGACGACCTCGTGCGACCGGCGGCCCGCCCGGAAGTGCACCCGGACCTCGGTGTCCGACTGGTCGACCGCGTGCACGAGCGCGCCCAGCCGGATGTCGTCCATCAGGTACGGCTCGAACGCCCTGGGCAGCGAGTCCGCGCCGTCCTCGATGTACACCAGTTGGCCGAACACGTCCTCGTAGTAGTGCGAGAACCACTCGACCAGCGAGAAGTGGTAGCGGCCCTCCAGGTTGAACAGCGGGCCCAGCATCGCCAGCGCGCCGTCGCCGAGCCCCCGCTCCTTCAGGTAGCCCAGCAGCGTGTACTTGTCGTACTCGTGGAGCAGGCGGTGCCACGCCTTGTCCTCGTCCTCCTGCTCCATGACGTCGACGAGCGGCTGGACGGTGTGCCGGAGCAGTTCGTGCGGCGCTTTGTCGGCTTCGGCGGGCGACAGGTCGAAGGTGAACTCCTCGCCCCGGAAATCGCGGCGGCGCACCCCTTTTCCCTGGAGGTAGACGAACGTGTCCTCGTCGTACATCGGGAACGGTTGGGTGGCCAGCCCGAACTTGTCCTCGATGAGCCACGAGACCAGCGGGTGCTGTTGCGGGAAGCGCATCGCGCCGAACTCGCCGTACATGTCGCCGGCGAACCCGCGGTGCGTGAGGATCCGCCCGCCCAGCCGGTTCTGGCCTTCCAGGATGGTGACGTCGTGGCCGGCTTCCTTCAACAGCAGACCGGCGGTCAGGCCGGCCATTCCCGCGCCCACGACGACGATCCGCCGACGCGGCGCGGAACTGTCCGGCAACCCTTCCCTGAGCAGTGCCAACGCATCCAATTCCATACGCAACATTCGCCCCGCGCCGGTCGCGCCCACAAGGCGCGCACTCCGAACGACCGCGGTTTTCCCCCGGTCCGGTAACGGGGGTCGTGCCGGTCACCCCGTTGCGTGACGCAGCGTCGGCGTACGGGCGACAGCCCGTCCCGATATCTGCGGAGAAGTCCCCTGAACGTGGCTCACTTCTTCGGGGTGATCGTGACCGGCACCGTGATCCGCGTCGCCGGGAGCGCGCCCGCCGTGACCGTGCCGCTGATCGTGCCGCCGACCGCCTTCGGGCCGGCGAGCAGGCGGAACACGAACGTCACCGACGCGCCGGCGGCGAGGCCCTGGTCGGCCGCGCAGGTGACGGAGCCCTGGCCGGCCGGGCACCCGACCCGGCGGTCGGCCGCGCCGTCGAACCGCACCAGCGGCCCGGCCACCAGGTTGCCGCCGGGACCGACCACCCGCACCCCGTCGGGCAGCGCCAGCACCAGCGTCGGCGCCGGCGCGCCGCCGGAGCCGGTGTTGCGCAGCGTCACGGGGAACTCGGTAGGCGGCCCGCCGGTGGGCAGCGCGAAACCGGCGGGCACGACCGGCGCGAGCGGTTCGGCCGCCGAAGGTGGCGCGGCGGAAGTGCCGGGCGGCTGACGCTCCGACGCGCCGGGCGCGCCGGGCGCGCCGGGCGCGTCGGTCGTGCCGGACGTGCCGGTGGGCGCGGTCGCGGTGGTGGACGCCGCGGCGCCCGGGGTGGCGGCGGTCGACGCGGCGGGCGCGGTGGTCGTCGCCGCGCCCGGCCCGGTCGTCGGGTGCGGCGAGGCGGGCGTCGGCGCGGCGGCCGGCGGCCGGACCGGCTCGGGACCGGGCCCGACGCCCAGGGTGGTCGCCAGCACCACCGCCGTCGCGGAGGCCGCCGCGCCGAGCCACTGCGCCGTCGACGTGGCCGAGTGGGCCGCCGCGCCCGCGCCGGTCGCCGCGGCGACGCCCGCCTTCGCCGGGCCCGCGGTCGCCGCCAGGTAGCCCGCCGCGCCCGGACCCAGCACCAGCGGCGCGACGAACGCGCGCAGCGTCCCGTTGACGTCGGCCAGCTCGTCGGCCAGCGCGCGGCAGTCGTCGCACCGGTCCAGGTGCGCCTCGACCTGCGTGGTCTCCCGCCGGGCGAGGCCGCGGCGCGTCCACGCGCCCAGCTTCGCGACGGTGGCCCGGCAGCGGCCGGAGGGGCTGCGCGCCAGGTGCGCCTGGAGGTACGCCTTCCGCAGGCCCTCGCGGGCCCGGTGCGCCAACGCCGACACACCGTTGGTGGTCAGCCCCAGCCGCGGTGCGACCTCGGCGGGCGACTGGCCCTCGATCTCGGTGTGCCACAGCACGGCCTGCCAGCGCTCGGGCAGGCTGGCGAACGCCCGCGACGCGAGCGAGCGCTCCAGCATCGCCAGCGCCGGGTCCTGGAACGGCACGCTGGTGGTCCGCTCGACCTCCGGGACGGCCGCCACGTCGTCGGCCAGCCGCAGCCTGCGGTCCCGCCGCGCCCGGTCGTAGGCGGCGTGCCGCAGCGCGGTGAGCAGGTAGGGGCGGAACGCCGACTCCGGGCCGCCGCCCGACCGCAGCGTGCCGAGCACCTTGGCGAACGCCTCCGAGACCAGGTCGTCCGCCTCGGCCTCGGAGCGGACCAGGCTCCGGGCGAGGTTGCGCGCGGCGCGCACGTGGCGCTCGTACAACCGCCCGTACGCCTGGACCGCGCCGCCGCGCACCGCTTCGACCAGCTCGACGTCGGAGGGCGGCGGGGACGGGTGCGGGCCGACCTCCGGTCGGAGCGCCCGGTCGAGGTCGTGGCGCAGCGCGGCCGGGTCGGCGGTCAGCCACCGTTCGACCTCGTGCTCGTCGGGCTGCCCGATCACCGGACGCCCCCCTCCCGATGCGGTGTGCAGGGTCGGGGGGACGATATCGGCCGGCGCGCGGGGCGCGGCGCGTGCCCGGTGGGTACCACGCGGCGCAACCGGCGACCGCCGGGCCACCCACCCGGTGACGGCCGCCTCACGCGGTCGGTGGCCGCGCGGCGCACGCCCGGCGACCGCCGGTCGCCCGGCCACCCGTCGGCGCACGCGCGCGGACCCGTTGCGGCACAGGCGACTCGTGTGCCGATCACCGCACCGGCGGACCTGACCGGGTGAGTGCCGATTCGCCGCGCCGGCGCACGGGTAGCCGAGGGGGACGTCGTTCCCCCCATCTCGACGAGGAGTCCCGCCTTGGCTTCCGACGACCTGTCCCACGACCGCAAGCAGGAGCAGCTCGACGCCTACCGGGTCGACCCGGCGGGCACGCGGCTGACCACCGACCAGGGCGTGCTGGTCGACCACACGGACGACTACCTCACCGTCGGCGAGCGCGGGCCGACCCTGCTGGAGGACTTCCACGCCCGCGAGAAGATCACCAGGTTCGACCACGAGCGCATCCCCGAGCGGGTGGTGCACGCGCGCGGCGCCGGTGCGTACGGCTTCTTCCAGGCGTACGACACCTCGCTCGCCGAGTTCACCTGCGCCCGGTTCCTCACCGACCCGGCGCTGCGGACGCCGGTGTTCGTGCGGTTCTCCACCGTCGCCGGGTCGCGCGGTTCGGCGGACACGGTGCGCGACGTCCGCGGTTTCGCCACCAAGTTCTACACCGAGCAGGGCAATTACGACCTGGTCGCGAACAACATGCCGGTGTTCTTCATCCAGGACGGCATCAAGTTCCCGGACTTCGTGCACGCGGTGAAACCCGAGCCGCACAACGAGATCCCGCAGGCCCAGTCCGCGCACGACACGTTCTGGGACTTCGTGTCGCTCCAGCCCGAGTCGCTGCACATGGTGATGTGGCTGATGTCCGACCGGGCGCTGCCGCGCAGCTACCGGATGATGCAGGGATTCGGCGTGCACACGTTCCGGCTGGTGAACGCCGACGGCCGGGGCACGTTCGTGAAGTTCCACTGGAAGCCCGCGCTGGGCACCCACTCCCTGCTGTGGGAGGAGTGCCAGCAGCTCGCGGGCGCGGACCCGGACTTCAACCGGCGCGACCTGTGGGAGGCCATCGAGTCCGGCCAGTACCCGGAGTGGGAGCTGGGCGTGCAGCTGGTTCCCGAGTCCGACGAGTTCGCGTTCGAC
Source organism: Saccharothrix australiensis (assembly GCF_003634935.1). Classification (NCBI taxonomy): domain Bacteria; kingdom Bacillati; phylum Actinomycetota; class Actinomycetes; order Pseudonocardiales; family Pseudonocardiaceae; genus Saccharothrix; species Saccharothrix australiensis. The sequence goes on along the minus strand of NZ_RBXO01000001.1, from coordinate 4,774,238 downwards.
TTCGACCTGCTGGACGCGACGAAGATCATCCCGGAGGAGCAGGTGCCGGTGCGGCCGGTCGGCCGGCTGGTGCTGGACCGGAACCCGCAGAACTTCTTCGCCGAGACCGAGCAGGTGGCCTTCCACACCGCCAACATCGTGCCCGGCATCGACTTCACCAACGACCCGCTGCTCCAGGCGCGCAACTTCTCCTACCTGGACACCCAGCTGATCCGGCTGGGCGGGCCGAACTTCGCCCAGATCCCGGTGAACCGGCCGGTCACGCCGGTGACGAACAACAACCGCGACGGCTACCACCAGACCCAGATCCCGGCCGGGCGCACCGCCTACACCAAGAACTCCCTCGGCGGCGGCTGCCCGGCGATCGCGGGCGACTTCCCGGAGGTGTTCAAGCACTACCAGGAGAAGGTCGAGGGCCACAAGATCCGCCGGCGCGCGGCGAGCTTCCAGGACTTCTACAGCCAGGCCACGCTGTTCTGGAACAGCATGTCCGAGGTGGAGCGCGAGCACATCGTGGACGCGTTCCGGTTCGAGCTGGGCAAGTGCGCCGACACCGGGGTCCGCGAGCGGGTGGTCGAGCGGCTCAACGCCGTCGACCACGGCCTGGCCCGGCTGGTCGCGCAGGGCATCGGCGTGACGCCGCCCGAGCAGGAGGTGACGCCCAACCACGGGCGCAGCTCGCCCGCGCTCAGCCAGCTCCTCGCGCCGACCGACTCCATCGCGACGCGCAAGGTCGCGGCCCTGGTCGCGGACGGCGTGGACGCGGTCGGCCTGGGGCGGGTGGCGGACGCGCTGCGCGAGCGCGGCGCGGTCGTGGAGCTGATCGGGCCCGTCGACGGCGCGGTGGCCGACGCGGACGGCGGGCAGGTGCCCGTCGACCGGGGCATCAACACCGTCGCGTCCGGCTTCTTCGACGCGGTGCTCGTGCCGTGCGGCCCGGACGTGGTGCGGGCCCTGTCCGGTGACGGGCGGGTCGCGCGGTTCGTGAACGAGGCGTTCCGGCACGGCAAGGCGATCGCCGCGTTCGGCGGCGGCGTGGACGTGCTGGGCGCGGCGGGGCTGCGCGGCGTGCGCGTCGCCGCGACCGACGAGACGTCGGTGGTCGCCGAGCACGGCGTGGTCACCACGGCGGCGGCGGCCGGCGACCTGGGCGACGACTTCGGCGCGGCGTTCGCGTCCGAGATCGCGCTGCACCGCGCCTGGGACCGGCCGAAGCTGCCCTGACGCCGCTCGGTGGCGTGCCACCGCCGCGACACGCCGAGCCGGTTCATTTCCGCGCGCCTTTTGCTGGTTTCCGGTAGGTTCCGCGACCATGACGGAACAGCAGGAGGTCCTCGCGGACTTCGGGTCGGCCGGCGTGCTCGCGGGCCTGCGCTGGGCGTACCTGTCGGCGACCACCCGCGCGCTGGAGGACTTCTCCGAGGCCGACGGCCACGACGCCGCCTGGCTCGGGAACACCCGGTTCACGCTGTTCCGCAACCGGCTGGACCGGGTGTTCCACTGCGAGCGCTACGCCGCGCCCGAGGAGCACTCGGGGCTGGACGAGCTGTACGCCCGGCTGTCCGGGCGGGACATCGAGACGATGCCGCGCGTCGCGCCCGGCGTGGTGCGGCGGTCCAACCTGAACAACAGCCCCGGCTGGGCCGTCGGCGACCGCCGCTTCCTGCTGGCGGCGGGCGAGTTCGGCAAGCTGGACGAGCTGGCCTGGGCGCGGCGCAGCACCACCAAGCAGCGGGTGGCGCTCCAGCGCGAGCCGCAGCCCGCGCAGCCGTCGCTGTTCGAGCACCTGGCCGAGGAGGAGGTCGGCGGCCTGTTCGCGCTCGGCGCGCGGAGCCTGGACCTCGACACGTTCGTCGTGGCGCACAGCCTCGACCCGGTGAGCAGGCAGGCCGAGCTGGTGATCGGGCGGGCGCGGCTGAACGCTGGCGGCGGTCCGGCGTGGGCGTGGCGCGCGGACGTGCTGCGGATGCCGGTCGCGGGCGCGAGCCGGCGCACGCCCGGCGCGGTGCCGGTCGCGCCCGACACCGCGCCGGACGCGCCGGTGCGCCTGCGCGGGCGTGCGGAGCGGGCGGTCGGCGGCGCGTCGGCGGCCGGGGGAGCGGTCGGCGGTGCGCCGGGTGCCGGGGCCTCGGGCGGCGGGCGGTCGCGGGCGGTGCGGTCCGGGGCCGGGCAGTTCGGCGCGGGGCAGTCCGCGGTCGAGCAGGCTGGGGTCGAGCAGGCTGGGGCTGGTCAGTCCAGGGCTGGTCGGGCTGGGGCCGGTCAGGCTGGGGCGGTGCGGTCCGGGGCCGGGCGGTCGGGTGGCGGGCAGCGGGACGGCCGTGCCGGTCGCGCCAGTGGTGAGCGGTGAACCCACGCACGCCCGCGCGGGCGGCGGATGTCGCCCCGCTGTTCGACGGATCCCGACTGACGCTGGCCAGGAAGCTCGCGGGGCTGCGCAAGAGCGACCTCGCGGGCCGGGTCGACAAGAGCCCGACCGCGGTCGCCGCGTGGGAGTCCGGCGCGAAGCGCCCGACCGCCGCGACGGTGGCGCGACTGGCGCTGAGCCTGTCGGTCGACCCCGGCTTCTTCGCGGTGCGCGCCGACGACGTGGCGGCCCTGAGCACCACGCCGCACTTCCGCTCGCTGCGCTCCACCAGCCAGCTCGCCCGCGACCAGGCGTTCGCCTACGGGCAGGTGGCGGTCGACGTGGCCACCAGCCTGGAACGCCACGTCGAGTTCCCCGAGCGGGACGTGCCGAGCCTGCCGGTGGCGGTGGACGACCCGGACGGCGACGGCCCCGAGCGCGCCGCGCGGCTGGTCCGCGCGCGGTGGGGCATCGGGCCCGGCCCGGTCGGGCACCTGGTGCGGCTGCTGGAGAACCACGGCGTGCTGGTGGTGTTCAGCCCGCCGCAGGCGGCGTCGGTGGACGCGTACTCGTTCGACAGCGCGCTGCGCCCGGTGGTCGTGCTCAACCCGGTCAAGCACGACTACTACCGGCAGCGGTTCGACGTGGCGCACGAGCTCGGCCACCTCGTCATGCACGGCGACGCCGAGCCGGGCAGCCGCGTCGTGGAGGACCAGGCGCACCGGTTCGCGGCCGAGCTGCTGATGCCCGCCGACGAGATCCGCGACCTGCTGCCCGCCTCGATGGGCGGCGCGGTGTGGCAGTCGCTGGCGCGGCTGAAGGAGCGGTGGGGCGTGAGCATCCAGGCGCTGCTCTACCGCGCCCGGTGGCTGGGCCGGCTCGGCGACGTGTCCTACCGCAACGCCATGGCGACCATCTCCGCGCGCGGCTGGCGGCGCGGCGAACCGGGCCTGGTGGCCGCGATCGAGCAGCCGTCCCTGCTGCCGAGGGCGGTCGAGCTGCTGGCGCAGGAGGGCGTCGACGACGGCCTGCTGGTCCAGCAGTGCCGGGTGCCCGTCGACCTGTTCCGCACCGTCACGGCCCGTGCGCCCGACCTGCGCGTCCCGGCGGCGGACACCACCCGCGCGCGGGTGGTGTCCATCCTGGACCGGCCGCCTACGGGGTGAAGACGCCTACGGGATGAAGACCTGGCCGGTCTGCGCGCCTTCGATCGACCGCACGTACGCCCGCGCGACGTCCGCCAGGTCGACCGACGGCATGCCGCGGAAGAAGTCGCCGTAGTCGGGCACGCTCTCGGTGACGATGGTGGGGCTCACGGCGTTCACCCGCTGAGGCGCGATCTCGATGGCGGCGGCGCGCACGAACGCCTCGATCGCGCCGTTGGCCAGCGACGCGACGCTGCCCGCCACGATCGGCTCGCGCGCGAGCACCCCCGTGACGAGGGTGAACGAGCCGCGTTCCGCGATGCGGGACACCCCTTGCCGCACCAGCTCGACCTGGCTGAGCACCTTGCCGCGGAGTCCCGCGTGGAAGTCGTCGGCGGTCAGCGCGGACAGCGGCTTGAACGGCACGTCGCCCGCCGCGCAGGCCACGGCGTCCAGCGGGCCCGCCGCGTCGTACAGGGCGGCGACCCCGGCCGGGTCGGAGACGTCGGCGCGCAGCGCGCCCGCGCCCCGGCCGACGGTGAGCACGTCGTGGCCGCGGTCGGCGAGGGTCCGGTGGACCGCCGAGCCGAGCGTGCCGGAAGCGCCGATGAGCATGATCTTCATGCCGTCGACGCTAAGCGGGCCGCGCCGGCGGGGGAAATGCGTTCCGCGGTGGAATTATGCTCCCCGGTTGTGAATGTGGAGCTGCGGCACCTGCGGGCACTGGCCGCGATCGGCGACGAGGGCACCATCACCGACGCCGCGATCGTGCTGCGGATCAGCCAGCCCGCGCTGTCGCGCACCCTGGAACAGCTGGAGCACCGCCTGGGCACGCGGCTGGTCGAGCGGACCACCCGCAGCCTGTCGCTCACCGAGGCCGGGCAGCGGCTGTGGGAGCACGCGCACCGCATCCTCAACCAGGTGGACGACGCGCTGGCGGAGGCGTCGAGCGGTCCGCGCCCGCTGCGCGTGGGTTTCGGCTGGGCGGCGCTCGGCAGGCACACCGTGCCGCTGCTGCGCGGGTGGCGGGACCGCCACCCGGACACGCCCGTGCGCATCCGCCGCTGCGACGACCCGGAGGTGGCGCTGCGCCGGGGCGAGGTGGACGTGGCGTTCCTGCGCACCACGCCGGCCGATCCCCGGTTCGGGGTCCGGGCGCTGTTCCGGGAGCCGCGCCTGGCCGCCGTCCCGGATCGGCACCCTCTGGCGGACCGGGACGCGGTGTCGCTGGCCGACCTGGTGGACCAGCCGGTCGCGCTGTGCGCCACGGCGGCGACCACCAGCGCGGAGCTGTGGCCGTCCGGCGCCCGCCCGCGGACGTTCGAGGTGCCGGGCGTGGACGAGTGGTTGACCACCATCGCGACCGGTGACGCGGTCGGGGTGACCACGGAGGCCACCGTCCACAGCCACCCGCACCCCGGCGTCCGCTACCTGCCGCTGGCCGACGCCGGCGCGGTGACCGTGCACCTGGTGTGGCCGCGCACGCCGACCCACCCGGCGACGCGCGCGTTCCGCGAGCACGCGGGGGCGCTGGCCGGAGCGGTCGCCGCGCCGCCCGGAGCGGGTGCGGTGCGCGGGTCGGCGTGAGGTCCGCGGGTCGGCCGTGAGGTCCGCGGGCGTTGCCGGTGCGACCCGCTCGGTCGTGGTCGCGGGCAGCGCCCGGTGTCCACCGCGTGGGTCCCGGCGGTGATCGCAGGCAGCGCCTGAGGGTCACCGGTGGCAGCGCCTGAGGGTGACCGGGAGGCGGTTCCCGGCTCAGCCCTCGTCCTCGGGGCCCTTGAGGTCCCACGCGCCGCGGCGGCGCACCACCAGCAGGTAGTACAGCGCCGCGACGACGGCGATCCCGGCCGTGATCGCGAGGCTCGGCCGTCCGACGGCCGGGTCCAGGGCGTTCTGCCACACGACGAAGGCGAGGGCGGCCAGCGCCAGCACGGGCGCCACCGGGAACCACGGCATCCGGTACGCGGCGTGCGCGGTGGTGCGGTTGCGCCTGCCGTTGAGCGCCGCCAGGCACAGCGCCACGTACACCGCGACGATCGACGTGGCCGTCACCACGAGCAGGAAGTCCTTGTCCGCGAAGCACAGCGCGGTGGCGAACGCGCCGGTGGCCAGCGTCGCCACCCACGGCGTGCCGGTGCGCGGGTGGATGGCGGCCAGGCCCCGGCTGATCGCGCCCGGCCACGCCGCGTCCCGGCCGGTGCTGAACACCATCCGGGACGTGATCAGGATGATCGCCAGCACCGCGTTGAGGATGGCCAGGGCGACCGCGAGGCTGATCACCGCGTTCACCGTCGACCCCGCCCGAGCGGTGACGAAGTGGCTCATCATGTTCTCCGCGCCGAACAACCCCTCCAGCGACGGCGCGCCCACCAGCACGGCGGTCACCGGGATCAGCTCCGAGGCCACGGTGATCCCCAGCGCCCACAGGATGGCGCGGGCGATGCCGCGGTGCGCGTCGGAGGTCTCCTCGCCGAAGTACACCGCCGAGCCGTAGCCGTTGTAGGCGAAGATCGCCACGGCCGCCGCGCCGGCGACCAGCCCGGCCGACGCGGGCCCGACGACGCCGCCCGACGCCGCCACCGGGTTCGCCAGCAGGTCGCCGAGCGACCGGGCCGGGTCGACCAGGCCCAGTGCGCTCACCACCACCAGCGCGACCATCTCGATGGCGAGGAAGACACCGGTGATCCACGCGTTGAGCTGCACGTCGAACACCGCGAGCACGGTCGCGCCTGCCGTGGCGACGGCCGCCACCACCGGGCCGGACAGGCCGGGGAACAGCACCTCCAGGTAGGTGCCGACGCCCAGCGCGATGACGGCGATGATGAGCAGCTGGGTGACCATGAGCAGGCCGAGGGTGACGAAACCGGGCAGCTTGCCCAGGGTCCGCGCGACGATGGCGTACTCGCCGCCGCTGAGCGGGTAGGCGGAGGCGAGTTCGGCGTAGACGAACGCCATGAACACGCCCACCACGGCCGCGACCAGGAAGCTCCAGAGCGCGCCGCTGCCCGCCTGCCCCACCACGCCCGGCGCGATGATGAAGACCGACGAGGCGGGCGAGATCGCGGAGAGCGTGATCAGCAGGGTGCCGAGCACCTTCAGCCCCCGGCGCAGGGCGGGCGGCCGGCCACCTCCGGGCGAGGGCCGGTCGGACCGGTCGCCGGCCGGTGCGGGTGCGGCCGGCGACGGGTCGGCGGGCGCGGGTGACGGCCGGTCGGGCGATCGGTCGGCGGGTGCGGGTGAGGACGACGGCGGACGATCCGACATGGCGGTCTCCTTGGTCGCGGTTATTTGACTGGCCATCAAAGAACTCGGCGACGTCCGCGTCAATACCAGATCGGGACACGACTAGGTTTCGATGGGTCGCACTTGCGTTCTTTGATGATCAGCCGAAGAATCGGTGCCATGCCGAGACCCAGCCGGGCACACGAGAAGCGCGGGGAGCTGGTCGCCGCAGCCCGCCGGGCCGTCCTGGACCGGGGCGTGCTCGACCTGCGCCTGCGCGACGTCGCGGACCGGGCCGCCATGTCCACCGGTTCGGTGCTGTACTACTTCCCGACCCTCGGCGACCTGCTCTACGAGGTGCAGCGGGAGGCGATCGAGCGGTTCTGCGTCGACCGGGAGGAAGCGGCCCGCCGCGAACCCGACCCGCGCCGCAGGCTGGTCGGCGCCATCCGCGCGGGGCTGCCCACCGGTCGGGACGACGAGCTGTGCGCCCTGATCTACGAACTCGGCGCGCACGCCCGCCGCGACCCGGCCTACGCCGCGCAGCACATCCGGCTGTGCGAACGCCAGGTGGCGCTCTACACGGCCGTCCTGGAGGCCGGCGCGGCGACCGGGGTGTTCGACCTGACCCGTGACGCGACCACCATCGCGCGCGGCCTGGTCGCGCTCGAAGACGGCCTCGGCCTGCACATCACGCAGGCCGTGCCGACGTTCACCACCCCGCAGGCCGAGGCGATCCTGCTGGCGTTCGCGGCCGACGCCACCCGATGCGACCTGGAGGACCCGAATGCGCGCACGTGACCTCGGCCTGCGACTGCCCGGCGAGCCGGGGCGGCACAACGCCATCACCGACGTGCCCGGCGTCGAGGTCGGCTACACCACGCTCGTCGAGGGCGACGCGGTGCGGACCGGCGTGACGGCGATCCTGCCGCGCGGCCGGTCGGACTTCGACGTGCCGTGCGCCGCGGGGTGGTTCTCGCTGAACGGCAACGGGGAGATGACCGGTACCGCGCTGCTCAGCGAGACCGGCGCGCTGCGGCTGCCGGTGCTGATCACCAACACGCACGCGGTCGGCCCGTGCCACCGGGGCGTGATCGAGTGGGTGGGCCGGGAGAAGCCGGCGGTCGCCGACCAGTGGCTGCTGCCGGTCGTGGCGGAGACCTGGGACGGTTACCTCAACGACATCAACGGGCCGCACGTGCGGCCCGAGCACGCGATCGCGGCCATCGACGCGGCGCGCGGCGGTCCCGTCGCCGAGGGGTCGGTCGGCGGTGGGACCGGGATGAACTGCTACGCGTTCAAGGGCGGCAGCGGCACGGCGTCGCGCGTCGTGCCGTACGGGGCCGACTCCTACGCCGTCGGCGTGTTCGTGCAGGCGAACTTCGGCTCCCGCAAGGAGCTGACGGTGTGCGGCGTGCCGGTCGGCGAGGCGCTGGCCGACGACAACCCGATGGAGGACGGCGACTGGAGGTCACCGCCCGGCGCGGGCTCGGTGATCGCCGTCGTCGCCACCGACGCGCCGTTGCTGCCCGGCCAGTGCACGGCGCTGGCCAGGCGGGTGCCGCTGGGCCTGGCCCGCACCGGGACCACCGGGTCGCACTTCTCCGGCGACATCTTCCTGGCGTTCTCGACCGGGAACGCGGGCACCCAGACGCCGTCGGCGTTCCCCGAGGGCGAGCCGGGTTACGACGTGCTGCGGCACGTGCCGTGGAACCGGATGGACGACTTCTTCACCGCCGTCGTGCAGGCGGTGGAGGAGGCGGTGCTGAACGCGCTGCTGGGCGCGACGGAGATGGTGGGGCGTGCCGGCCGCCGGTCGCCCGCGTTGCCGGTGGACCGGTTGCGGGAGCTGCTGCGCTGATCTCGGGGCACGTTCCCTGCCTCCGTGGTGGGGTGCGGGCGGACTCCTGTGCCGTGTGGAGCGTGCCGTGTGGATGGTGCGGTGTGCGCAGTGGACGGTGCGGGTGTGTGTCCGGCTTGCGCGTGGGAAGGGCGTCCGCTCGGCTGCTCGGGGACGACCGCGGGCCGGCGCGACCGCCGGCCCGCGATCACGCGGCGCGTCGTCGGCTCACCGGTCGCAGCCTCGGCGGTGCGGACGGCACGGGCGTCCCGGTCGCGTCCGGGCGCGGCTCGTCCTCGGCGGCCTCCTCCTCGGGCGCGTCGGGGAGGCGCTCCGCCAGTCGGCCGCCGTCCGGACCGCGCCGCCCCCGGTGCACGACCACCAGCAGCAGCAGGCCCACGACGAGGATGGCGTGCGACGTGACCCGTTGGACGGTCGCCTGCCCGGTCGCGAGGTCCTGCACCGAGTACGCGCCCAGCAGCACCACGAACCCCGCGACCACGGGCAGCATCCCGGTGGTGGCGCGGGGGCGCAGGGCCGTCCAGAGCAGCCCGAGGCCCAGGGCGAGGTTCCACGCCGTGCTCTCGTTGAACAGGTGGGTGCCGTCGACGCCGTGCGCGCCATGCCCGGCCACCTCCGTCGACGTGCCGAGCACCTGCGCCAGCCCCAGGGTGATCTGGGCGACCGCCACCCCGGCCAGCGCGCCGCGCGGGTACCAGCCCCGAGTCGGCTCGGACTGGACGACGCCGGACGGCGCGGGACTCTTGGGCGCGGTGCCGGTGGTGGGCGCCGCGCGGTCGGGGCGTGGCTTGCCGCTCTCGTCGGTCGTGCCGCTCCCGATGGCAGCGCCGCTCGCGTTGGCGGTGCCGCTCGCGTTGGCGGTGCTGCTCTCGAACGTCGTACCGATCGCGGGTGTGGCGTTGCCTGCGGGTGCGGTGCCGTCCGGACGTGCGGTGTCCGTCGGGGCGTAGGTTCCCGACCTGACCGCGTCCAACACCGAACCGACCAGGTCCGGCGTTGCTACGGCAGGCCGAAGGCGCAGCGAGCGCGTCAACGCCGCCGCGCCGTCCTCCCACGCCCGGCACGCCGCACACCCGCTGACGTGCGCGTCCGTGTCGCCGGCGGGCACCGGCTCGGGCTCCCCGTCCAGCCGCGCCGACAGTGCCTCCCGACAGGTCTCGCAGTCCACGGTCCTATTGTCGGTCAACCGGGCTTGGGAGTTCCCGGCACCGGGTGCACTAGCCTGATCGATTGTGTCGATCTCACGCGGTGATGACGACACGGTCACGACGTGGGCGTTGTCCGCCGGATCGGGTGACCGTGCCGCGTTGGAGCGTTTCATCCGAGCCACCCAACGCGACGTGTGGCGGCTGGTCGCCCACCTGACCGACCCCGGTCGGGCCGACGACCTGTCGCAGGAGGTCTACCTGCGGGCGCTGCGCAGCCTGCCCGCCTTCGAGGGCCGCTCGTCGGCCCGGACGTGGCTGCTGTCCATCGCCCGGCGGACCGTCGTCGACCACATCCGGGCCGCCGGGTCGCGCCCGGCGATCGCGTGGTCGGCGGACGTGCAGCAGGCGTCGGACGCCCGGCGGTCCGCCGAGAGCTCCGCCGGGTTCGAGGACGTCGTCGAGCTGAACCTGCTGCTGGCCGGGTTGGCCCCGGAACGCCGGGAGGCCCTGCTGCTGACGCAGGTGCTCGGCCTGTCCTACGCCGAGGCGGCGGAGGTCTGCGGTTGCCCGATCGGGACGGTGCGCTCGCGCGTCGCCCGGGCGCGCGAGGACCTGCTGCGCGGCCAGGGTCACGAGGACATGAGCACCGGGTGACCGGCGGGCCCGGCCGGACGGGGGCGTCCGACCGGGCCCGGGTGTCCCGCGCCGCGCTCAGGTGTTCTGCCGTGCCCGGATGCTTTGCCGTGCCCGGATGCCCTGCCGGGCTCGGTGTCCCGGAGTGCCGGGTGCGCTGCCGTGCTCAGCCGGCCCGGTGGTGCCCCCTGGTCGGCACGTGCCACCGCACGGCGTGGTGGGTGCCGTCGGCGGTGGTGGCCTGGCCGACGACCGTGCCGTTGTCGTTCAACGCCACCGGCACGCTGAACGCGCCGCCCAGCGTGCCCAGGTCGATCACCCGGCCGTGCCGCCACAGGAACGCCCGGTCCTCCCCGGACGCCGAACTCCACCCGACGACGTCACCCGAGTCGCTGATGGCCACCGCCTCGGCCGGGCCGGGCACGTCCAGGACGACCTGGCGGCCGGCGCGCCACACCGTGGCCCGCTTGGTGCCCGTCGCGTCCTGCGTCCAGCCGACGACGTCGCCGCGCTCGTTGATCGCCTGCGGGTTGTCCGCCACCCCACCCGTGCCGCCGGGCAGCACGGTCACCGCGTCGCCCTCCCAGCGCAGCGGCCGGTTGTCGCGGGTGCCCACGACGACGCCCGCCTCGTTGGCCGCCGACACCGAGTACCCGCCGGTGCCGGGCACGTCCGCGAGCCGACCGCACGACGTCCCGCGGCAGCGGAACGCGTAGCCGTCGGTGCCGGACATCGGCCGGTACGAGCCCGCGACCAGGCCCCGGTCGTTGATCACCGAGATGGTCAGGTGCGGTCCGCTGGTGAGCTGGAGGTCCAGCGCGCGGCCGTCCCGCCACAGCGCCGCGGCCTCCTGGTGGTAGCCGTACGGCGACCGCGAATAGGTCATCGGCACGTCGCCGTTCGCGTTGATGGCCGACGCGATCACCCAACCCGAGCCGGCCGGCGCGAGGTCGGTGGTCGTGCCGTCGTGCCAGATCCTCGGGTGCTGCACGTAGGTCCCGCTGCCGCCGCGGTACTCCAGGCCCAGCACCTGGCCGCGCCGGTTGATCGCCGTGGCGTTGCCCGCGCCCAGCTCGGTCGTCGTGCCCCGGTGCCAGAGCACGGCGCGCGGCGCGCCGCCGCCGGAGCTGGTGCCCGCGACCTGGCCCAGGTCGTTCACGCCCACCACGCGGGCGGTGGTCTGGCCGGGCAGGGCGGGTAGCTCGGTGATCGTCACGCGGCCGGTGGCGTCGGCGGCCGGTGCGGCGAGCAGCGGCAGGGTCACGGCCAGCAGCAGTGGAACCAGCAGACGGGACTGGGGCATGGTCGCTCCGATGTGGAAGGCGTTGGCGGCCTGCCCCCGGACGTTATTCGCTCCGGGGTGGCACATGCGTCGGCCGGACAGCGGAATGACCGCGCCGCGCCGCCGGCGCCGGTCACCGGCCTGACCCGGATGGCGCACGGTCCGCGCGGGAACACCGACCGGACGGCGGCTAGCCCCGGTCCAGCGGGTTGTTCCGCACCCGTTCCGCCCAGCCGGTGCGCATGAGGCCGGCGGCGGCGCAGTCCGGTTTCCGGTCCGCCTGGTCCGCCGCCCTGGCGAGGAACCCGGACGCGAAGCCGAGCCGGGGGAAGCGGGCGAGCAGCGCCTCCCGGAAGTCGGGCGGGAACTCGTCCAGCCGGCGGCCGGAGACGTCGGCGCTCACCGCGACCTGCAACAGGTGGCTCTCGGGGTCCACCTCGGCCGGCACGTCGTCGCGCATGTGCAGGACGATCACCTCGGCGAGCCGGTCGCGGCGGGGCGCGGCCCAGCCCGCGCCGGCGGCGAAGACCTTCGCCACCCGGCCGCCCGCCTCCTCGAACGGCAGGGTGTGGCTGTCGAACGGCGGCGTCAGCGCGAGGTCGTGCAGGAGGGCGGCGACGTAGAGCAGCTCGCCGTCGTGCTCGACGTCCTCGATCGCGGCGCGGGCGGTGGCCCACGAGTAGGCGCGCAGGGAGTGGTTGCGCAGCCAGGGCTCGGTGTGCTCCTCGCACACCTCCAGCGCCGCGCGGGCCGCTCTGGAGTCGGGCGCGGTGAAGTAGTGGTCCACGCGGCGAGCCTAGCCGGCGCTCGCCTGCTCACGCCGGCTCGTGCCTGCCCGCGTCGGCTCACTGCCGCTCACGTCAGCCAGAGCACCGCGCTGGCGACCAGCGCGCAGAACGCGGCCACGGGCAGCGCGCCGCCGAGGCGGGAGGTCGGCTCGCCGCCGTGGGGCGCGGTGTCGTGCAGGCGGCGGGCGATCGCGCCCAGCTCGGTCACCGGGCGTCGGCTGGTCGCCAGGGTGAACCGCGCGCCCGACTCCAGGTCGAGCACCAGGCGGTCGCCGTCGCGGCGGAACGACGTCACCGCCGACCACGGCACGCGGTAGGTGCGCAGCCACGACCGGACGGCCGCGTGGTCGCGGTGGAAGACCGCCGACGGTCGACCGCGGACCCAGCCCGCGACCGTGCACGTGCCCGCCGTCCACAGGGCCGTCAGGACCACCGGGCCGCGCAGGGTGACCGCCGCGGCGGTCAGGAAGAGCGCGGCGGCGAACAGCCAGCGGCTCGCCACCACGTCGCGGCGGTGCGGCGGCACCGGGAAGGGCAGCGGGGGAGTCTCCAGGGCCACGCCGAGCAGCTCCTCGCCCGGCCCGTCGAGCCGGGGCAGGGCGCGGTGGTGGGGGCGCAGGGGCCGGTTGGGCAGGATGACGCGGTCGGCGTCCACCAGGACCACCCAGCCGCCGTAGCTCAGGTCGCCCACCGCGAGCATCCGGTCGTCCTCGAACGCGCCGGACACCGCGATCGAGCCGAACGGCTCGCCGTCGACGGTGTGCAGCACCGCCCGGCCCCGGCGGTCGGCCCGGACCAGCACCTCCACCGCCGCCGAGGCCGTGCCGAGCACGCGGTGCCACGCGCGGCGGCCCGCCACGTCGCGCAGGCGCAGGAACGCGGCCATGCCGAGGGTCAGCGACATGACGGTCAGCGGGAGCGTCACGTCGGCCGGCTCGGCCACCAGTTCCGCCCACTGGCCGTCCACCAGCACCGGCACGGCCGCGCCCACGGCGTACGACTCGGGTGAGAGCACGTCGAACGTGCGCCGCGACGCGGGCAGCTCCAGCGTCACGGCGAACTCGGCGACCTCGACCACCGTCCCGGTCACCGGCACGGCCGCCGCCGCGTGGTCGGCCAGGTCGGAGGCGTCGGCCACGTACTTCACCAGCGCCAGCCCGGCGACGACCAGCAGCAGGGCCGCCGCGGCCGTGCGGCCGGGGAACCGGGCAGGCGCGCCACGCCGCACGGCGGTGGGCACGCCGATGTCGCCGAACACCCGGTGCTGCGCCCGCCGCGCCTCCACCAGCCACAACGCGACCAGCGCGCACGCCAGGCCGTGCAGCCCGAACGCCAACCGGACGCCCTCGTGCGCCTCGAACAACACCTCGGCCAGGCCGAACCCGGCGCCCAGGGCACAACCCAGCACCGGTTCCCGCCACAGCATCACCGGGGTGGCGAGCAGTGCCGCGACGGACACCGAGAGCAGCGGGTCGGGGAGGCAGGGCGCGGTGGGCGTGCACCCGCTCGCCGTGGTGGTGGCGTAGCCGAAGGCGATCACCCAGCCGATGAGCAGCACACCCCGGTGCACCCAGCCCGGCACGGCGTGCGCCGACCAGCGGCGCAGGTCTGCGGCGGTGAACGGTCTGCTCATACCGGAGATCCTGCGGCACGACGCGGCGTCGTCCACCACCAGCCCCCGGTGCCCGTCGGTGGCGTCGCCGCCGCCCTCGCTGCCGGGCGGCTCGCGACGGGGACGCGGCTCAGCGCCGCCCTGGTGACGTCCTCCGGGTACGGCGACCGGGCCGGCGCGTCGCCCTCCGCGATCTCGCCGGCCGCGACGGCCCGGTCGAGTTCGGCCAGCCGGGCGAGCCCGTCGCGGTGCTCGGCGACGAAGGCGGCGGTGACGGGCTCGCCGTGGCCGGGCACGACGACGCGGGGGAGAGCGCGGGGATCCCGTCGAGCGCCGCCGGCCACTGGGCGAGGTGGGGGTCCGTTCCGAAGCAAGGTCTGCCCAGCCGTGCGGTCCGTGCTCGACCACGTCGCCCGCGAAGACAACGTGTCGGCGCAGTGGGTGCAAAAGGCGACAGCACCGGCAGGAAGGCGCGGGCGAAGTTCTCGGTCGGTGGCTTGATCCCGGTCTCGACAGTTCCCGTTCGAGTGACGTCGTGGAGAAATGCAAGCCCGTCTTACCGCTGTCGGGGTTCGGTGGTGATTTCGTCGAAGTGGGTGAGCAGTTCGGTCCAGTCGAAGTCGGCCAGGCCATCCGGCCCTTTTACGGTGATCGTGTCGGGGGCGAGCACGGTCACGCCTGCGTCGGTGAGTCGGGCGAGGCTGTGGGCGTAGGCGGGGTGGTGTTGGAGGAGCTTCTTGACGCAGGGTGCGGCCAGGATCGGCAGTTCGGCGGACAGCAGCTCGTTGAGCGCGCCGAGTGCGGGTGAGTCGGAGAAGCCTGCGGCCCACTTGTTGATGGTGTTGAAGGTCAGCGGCGCCGCCAGTACCGCGTCCGCTCGTGGCAACGACTTCTCGGTCAGCGGCGGCCTGGCGGCGGCGCGGGTGAGGCACCCGGTCCGGCGGGCGATGGTGTCCAGGTCGATCCACGTCGCGGCGGTCGGTGTGGCGATCAGGCAGACGCCCCACTGTTTCGAGATCAG
This sequence comes from Saccharothrix australiensis, assembly GCF_003634935.1. NCBI lineage: Bacteria > Bacillati > Actinomycetota > Actinomycetes > Pseudonocardiales > Pseudonocardiaceae > Saccharothrix > Saccharothrix australiensis. The sequence goes on along the minus strand of NZ_RBXO01000001.1, from coordinate 4,759,182 downwards.
TTCTTCGACGGTGCTGTCGATGTGCAGGACGGGGGGAGCGGCCGAGACCACGAGGTACACCCATCGGTCGGATCGGGTCATCCGTGCACACCGGTCCGATTCGCCAACTCGCGCAGGCCCGGCATCGCGTGGCGGCGTTCCCTGCCGAGCAACGTGGTTATGACGGTCCGTGCGGTCCGGTTGGCCTTGAGCAGTTCGGGGGCGACGCGTTCGGCTTCCAGCAGGTGGATCACCGCCGGCGCGTCGTCGGTTCGTCTCGCGAAGGCCCACGCGTTGTCCACGTGCGCTTGGGCACGGCGTCCGTGCAGACCAGCCGGCAGGGCGGACAGGTCGAGTTGCTCGCCGACCGCGAGCACCGTTGACGGGTCGTCGAGTGCGACGGCGGCGGACATGCAGTGAATCCGCACGTTGGTCGGGCCGAATGCGCTGAACCCGAGGTTGTCGTCGCGTCCCAGGCGGAGCGCGAGTTCCTCCGCGTGGTCGAGTCGTCGTCGCGCCAGAGCCGCGTCGTGGTGGCGGGCCGCGATGATCGCGCTGATCAGTGACAACGAGCCACGCCAGCTGATGCTGCCCGGTTCGTCGCGGTGAAGCCGACGTGCGGACTCGATCGCGTTGTCCTCGGCTTCGTCGGCAGCACCGAGCTTCAGCAACGCGCACGTCAGCTGGTACGAGGCGGCGGCGTGTCCCAGCATGGTTTCGGCTTGGTCGGCCGCGTCGAGTGCGCGCACTGCCGCCTCGTAGGCGGTGACTCCGTCGCCGAGCTTGGTAGCCGCCTTTGCCTCGACCACCGCGGTTCCGCACCGTGACCGCAGCGCCTCCCTGGCCTCGTCGCCGTGTGACGACGTCAGGAGCCCATCCACCATCCGCTTGATCTCGGGCAGCGCGTGGCGGACGGAGTCGTAACGGGCCGCCTGGTAACCGCGGTGCAGATCGGCGACCAGGGCATCCACATAGCGGATCGAGCCAGGACGTGAGCCCGTACCGGTCAGAGGACCGACCGGAGCCTGTGGCCGGCGGCGGCGTACCTGCTCGGACTTCGCGCTGTTGCGAAGTTCGCGGAGTGCTCCGCCCGCGTGCAGCGCGTCGTCGATCGCGGACACCAAGCCCATCGACGGCAGGTTCTGTCCCGGCCGCTCGGCCATCGACACGTACTGGCGGGTGTACCCGATCAACGTGGCCAGTTGCGGCTGACTCAACCCCGCCGCGCGACGACGCGACCTGATCTCGTGGGCGAGCCTGACCGCCGCCCGAGGAGGTTCCTGGTCGGCTCCGGTCGTCTCGCTCATCGTTCGGCTCCGCGGTATCCCGGTGGACGACAACGAGGGCGAACTCGCCGTGGGGCCAATCCGCCTCCTTCGGTGACTATAGCTGTTCTTGGCCGCATGGCGGGAAAGCGCAGTCAATGGGGGAATAGTGGATAGTCGCTGAAACGTGCTGGAGCTGTCCTGGCGGCGTGTCAATCGATGAAGCGCCCGAGTCGCTTTCCCTGTGTACGTCTTCGGACGTGGGATGGCCCGCACCGCCGGCCGGTGGTGGTGCGGGCCATCGGGAGGCGGTGGCGCGTCGACGGGAGGCCAGGCGGGGCCTGCGTACGGTGCCTTCTCGCGCGGATCACCGCAGGCTGTGCGGTCACGTGTCGTGGTGGTGGTTGTCGGGTCGGAGGGGGTCGGCCCAGAACAGGTGCATCGTGGCGTCGGCCTCGGCGAAGTGGTGCAGGGCCTGGTGTGGCTGGTCGGTGAGCACTTGGTGGGTGCCGTCGGTCGAGAAGGCTTGGGTGTGGTCGTGGAAGGCGATGCCCCATGCGGTGATGCCGACCTCGTCGGGTTCGTCGTACTCGAAGCCGATGGCGAACACGCGTGGGGCGCTGTCGACCGCCAGGTTCTGCAGGGAGGCAGGGATGTCCTGCAGGTCGGATACCTGCTCCGGGCCGATCAGGTCGTGCATGGGAAGACCTTTCTTCGCTGTGTGGTGATCGTGGAGCTGTTGGGTGGCTTCGTGGTTTTCGTGGCGATCGCATCGACGAATTCGGTGAGGACCTCTTTTTCGGTCATGGGGCTACCTGGGGGTGGTGCCGTGGTGTGGCTGGGTGATCTTGTCGAGGACGAAGTCGATGGTGTGGTGGAGTGCCCGGTCGTGGCCGTCGGCGTGGAGCGGGGTGTGGGGATGTGCAGGTCGTGGGGGACTTGGCCGATGTGGTGGTCGGCGAGTTGTCGGAAGGTGGTGTCAGGGGCGCGGGGTTTGTCGTTGCCCAGTGGGATGTCGGTGTCGAGGGTGGTGCGGTAGAGCAGGTCGTAGACGGGGAGGTGGCTGCGGACGACGGCTTCGAGGCGGGTGTGGGTGTCGGGTCGGTGGGTTCGTGGCGGTGGGCCAGGGCGTCGCGGTAGTAGCCCAGGGCGTCGTGTGCGAAGCGGGCGAGGAAGGTGCTTTTGCCGGCGGAGTGGGTGCCGGTGACGCCGATGGTGATCGGTTTCTCGACCGCGACGGTCACCACAGCCCGTCCTCCGGTTCGGTGGGCGGGCGGAATGCCTTGAGTGCCGCGATGTCCACGAGTTCGGTCCAGGTCAGGTCGTTGTGGTCCAGCAGTGTGCACAGCAGCAGCCAGACGCACCAGGTGTCGTACCCGGCGCGGTGCGGGCGGTGGTCACCGGTTCGGTCGGGATGGAGGCCGGCGTGGGCGACGAGGTCGGTCAGGCGGTGCGAGGGCAGGTCGGGCCAGCCTGGAACCCCAGGGTGTGCTGCATGAGGTATCGGCGCTGGTCGTCCAAGCCCTGCACCAGGATCGCCCGATCGGTGATCGTGGTGAGCGTGCCGCCCAGGTCGGTGGTCAGCTCGGCGACCGTGCGCGGGTCCGGTGCCGTCCAGGCCCTGGAGCAGCGGACGATCTGGGCGACCGGGCAGATGTCGCACAGCTCCCGGATGCCGTAGTGCCCGTTGTAGTCCGCGGTGCCGTGCTCGTGGGACACCGCGCAGGAGGTCTTGCGGAACAGCGGCGACCCCGCCGACCGTCGGGCTGCGGCGGTGAGTATCCGCTGCTCCAACAGCTGCGGGAAGACTTTGCGCCGGGCGACGTCGTCGTAGGGTTCGGGCAGGCCGTTGGCCCGGTACTGGTCGCGGATCTGGTCCCGGTAGAACAGTCCTGTGTAGACGGTTGCGTGGGCGTGGCGGCTCAGGTCCAGGGCGTGGGCGAGGTGGGTGTCGGTGTCGTTGAGGCCCGGCACGATCGGCCGCCAGTACAGGACCACCCGGTACCGGTCGGCGTGCTCGAAGGCGGTGTGCAACGACGTGGCCGCGATCGAGGAATCCACCGGTTCGATCCGGTCGTCCTCGATCCCGGAGTGGGTGAGCAGCAGCGTCAGCCTCAGGTGGCGCAGCGTGTTGAGCCTGGCGCAGTCGGCCGGGTCGACCCGCCACCGGGTGATGACCAGGACGTGATTGGTCAACCCCCGCTCGTCGATCCGTTCCAGCAGTTCGAACAGGTGGGGTTTCACCGCGGGGCAGCATCGGGTCGGTCGCCCGGTTCAGCAACTGGACCGGCGTCACGTGCGGGCGGAAGAACCGATGCCCGGTCAACGCTTCGACCGCCTCCTCGGCGGTCAGCACCGCGCGGGGCACCTTCATCGCGAAGTTGTCGAACAGGTGCCGCACACAGTACCCGCAGTCCAACGGGCACCCGATCACCGAGTTCAGGCTCAACCCCGACTTGCGGTACTGGACGACATCCAGCAGTTCGGGCCGCACGGCCGCGCGTTCGGCCTCGGTGAGCATTCGAAGCGTTTTCGGGCCGTCCATTCCGGTGGCCCGGCTCGTCACCACGGTCGCCTCCTCGTCTCCGCGAACCCGTGAGGTACCGATTCATGCGAACCAGGACCGGCTATGATTACGGAAGGAGGCAAATCGACTACCAGGAGTTTTGCCCGTTCTGACTGTTCCCGGCCACCACGGAGCCGATCATGACCGGTGTGGAACACCCCGACGGCGCGCGGCGGCCGGCCGCCGGCCGGCTCGCCTACGAGATCAAGGCCCGCCGGGAGCGCGCCGGGCTGAGCCAACCACAGTTGGGGGCCAGGATCGGCTACACCCGCCAATACGTCTCGATGGCCGAGCACCCCGGCCGGAACCTGCCGTCGTTCGAACTGGTCAAGGCGATCGACACGGCACTGGAGGCGGACGGGGCGCTGATCGCGCTGCACCAGGAGTCGAAACGGGAACAACAGGCGGTACGGGACACCGGCGGCTCGACCCCGTGCACGACCACCTGCGGCTGGTACGGGAACTGATGCGGCTCACCGCCGGCGACCCGGGGCGCGCGGTCCGCGTCTGCGAGGTGATCCTGCCTGCGCTGCCGCCCGCGTACCGCCGTGACCGGGGCACCGCGCTGAGCAGGTTCGCCACCGCGGCGGCACGGATCGGTGAGCCCGAGTACGCCGTGCACCTGGCGCGGCAAGCGCTCGACATCGCCCGCAGCTCCGGGTCGGGTCGCACCGAGAACGAACTGCGCACCGTGGCCCGCCTGCTCGCCCCCCACCACACGATCCCGGCGGTGGCGGCCTTCACCGACGACCTGGCCCCGGACCCCACGTCGTGACCGCTGCACACCACGAGATCAGCGCGATGCACCGCGCGATCGCCCTGTCCGCGCTCGGACTGGGTCGCACCAGCCCGAACCCACCGGTCGGCTGCGTCATCCTCGACCCGACCGGCCGGGTGGTCGGCGAGGGCCACCACGAACGCAAAGGCGAACCCCACGCCGAAGTCCACGCCCTCGCCGCGGCGGGAGAACACGCACGCGGCGGAACCGCCGTGGTCACTCTCGAACCGTGCAACCACCACGGACGCACCCCACCCTGCCACCAGGCACTGCTCGACGCGGGCATCGCCCGAACCGTCATCGCCCTGATCGACCCGACCTCACGCGACGAAGGAGGCGCCGCACGACTGCGCGCCGCGGGCGTCGAGGTCGAAGTCGGAGTACTCGCCGACACCGCACGCCTGGTACTCGGTCCCTGGCTCGACTCCCTGACGACGGGACGCCCACACGTGACCTGGCTGTACCGGACGAACCCGGACGGAAACCCCGTCACCCCGACCGCGTCGCAGGTGCGGGCGCTCGCCGCCGGCATGGACGTCGTCGTGCACGCGGACGGCAGCGTGGTCGAGGCACGCCCGAACAGCCACGGCGCTTTCTCACTACCCACACCACAGCCGAGCCGGCAACCCGCGGAGCTGCTCGCCGCGCTGTACGACGGAGGAACACGCACCGTCCTGATCGCCACAGGTCCTTCGATAGCCGCACGATTCATCCACAATGGACTGATCGACCGGACCGTCGCCCACCTCGACCCCGTCGGCCCCTCGCACCGCCCGTCAACCAGGACGCAGCCGCTCGTGCCGACCGGGTTCGTCGTCGACACCGTGACCCGTGAAGGCCACGGTGTCCGCGTCGAGGCGCACCGACCGACCCGGCAGAACCACCTGCCACAGTGACTGCGATGCCGGCACCGAAGCGTCCGCAAATCGCGTGGTCGCCGGTTTGCCTCATTCCGACACCCGGCCTGTTCCCGGTCTGATGAGGCAGTGTCACGTGCAGTTGGACAGCGGACGAACAGACAGCACATCCCGACCGTGCTCGGTCAGGTGTTGGCGGAGCAGGAGCCCGATGCCGCCGCGGACTTGTCGACCAAGCTGTGGCCCGTCGTGCCGGACGAAGCGGATGCCGCCTGGTGCCGAATACGGGAACTGGCGATCCGGCGCAGACTCCACGATCGGGCAGCGCAGGAGTCGGCATTGCTGTCGTTGTCGGCGACCTACCGCTCCCAGGTGCTGTGGTCGTGCGGCTATACCTCCGTGGCGCGCCGACAACTCCGGCGATCCCTGCCCTACGCGTCCACCGCCGACCCGCGTCTCGCCGCCCACCTGGACGAGTTGCTCGCGACACCGACCGGGGCGACGGTGCCCGCATCGATCCGGCCGGCGGCGGACGCCGCGCGGGGAAGGAGTAGGTAGTGGCCAGGACGGTCGAGTTGAGGGTCGACGCGTTCACGAAGGCCATGCTGCTGGCCGGGTACACCTCGGACAACGCGGTGGCGGAGGCGATGGAGGTCAACAGGTCCACGGTGTCGCGCGTGCTCGCCGGTGAACTGTGCCCAGGCCCCGGTTTCATCGGCGGCGCGCTGACCGCGCTGGCACCGCTGGAGTTCGAGAACCTGTTCACCGTGGTGACGGTCGCGCGCGGTGACGCGCGCAACCCGCCAGGCACGACCAGTGGCCCGGACGGATCGGATGCCGCGCAGGCGTTCCGCACGTGCCTGATGCAGGTGCAGGGCACCCGCTCACCGGAACAGATCGCCGCGCTCTGCGGCTTCTCCCACCGGTACTGGATACTCATCAACACGGGGAAGAGCGATTCCGGACCGCAAGACATTCAACACGATCCTGGCCGGACTGAACCCCGACCCACGACAAACCGGGCAACTGACCGCCCTCTACTCAGCCGCACGCGGCACGTCGCGAGCACGACCACACTGAGGCGAACCACCCGCCCTGCTCCCGTGGACACTCACGGCGCCGCCGTGTCCGAACACCGCCCAGCACACAGCCGCCACCCGTCGGTCGGCGGGCGGGACGGACCATCCCCGCTCGCGCGGGGAAGACGTCGGTCGGTCTCCACGATCGGTGGCCCCGGCCGGACCATCCCCGCTCGCGCGGGGAAGACCCTGCGCGCCGTCCACCGGAGGTGGGTTGTTTGGGACCATCCCCGCTCGCGCGGGGAAGACTGAGGAGACCGCCGCCGCATTTACCGAGAATGCGGACCATCCCCGCTCGCGCGGGGAAGACCTGGCCGCGCTGGGCGGCATCCGGGGCCAGCACGGACCATCCCCGCTCGCGCGGGGAAGACGGCGAGATCATGGAGATGGCCGACCTCGGCCGGGGACCATCCCCGCTCGCGCGGGGAAGACCCGCCGCACGGACGCGTCGGCGGGTGGTCGTCGGGACCATCCCCGCTCGCGCGGGGAAGACGGCGAGATCATGGAGATGGCCGACCTCGGCCGGGGACCATCCCCGCTCGCGCGGGGAAGACGCGCGCCCAGGGCCAGATCGTGTCCAACGGCAAGGGACCATCCCCGCTCGCGCGGGGAAGACACTTGTTGACCTGGAAGTTTACAGCGGTGTAGGTCGATTTTGATTCGGTTCATCGCGGTGTCGTAATGGTTGGTGCCTCATGGTGGTCCGCGCGTCGCGCGGTAGGAATCGGCGAGCTGTTGTGGGGGTTCCGGTGAGCCTTTGGGAAGCTGGACCGTGCGAGGCACTCCCGTGTCAGTCCAGTGCCCGCAAACCGGCCAGGGTCGCCTCTTCGTGCGCCCGGTACACGGCGGGCAGGCGTTCGGCCAAAGGGCGCAGTAGGGACAGCGCCTCGCGCAGCGCCCGTGCCGCGCCGGACGTGTCGCCGCCCGTCACGAGCAGGTCCGCGTGCCGGCGCAGCGCCGCCGCCAGCTGCGCGTCGTAGCGGTGCGGGTCGAGGCCGTTGAGCACCCGGTAGATGTGGATCGCCTCCGCCGTCGCGTCGACCGCCTCCCGGTCGCCTCCCCGCCGCGACAGCCGCGCCCCGTGCTCCAGCAGCGCCGACGCCAGCACCTGCTGGTGACCGGTCAGCGCGTGCCGCCCCAGCTCGTCGGACACCGCGATCGCCTCCTTGGCGACGGTGATGGCCTGGTCGTGCCGGCCCGCCGCCAGGAGCAGCCTGCTGTGCAGGGACAGCGCGTCGGCCAGCCCCTGGCGCCACGCCACCGGGTCGCCCGCCGCCCGCGTCCGCAGCGTCTCCGCCGTGCGCTCCATCGCCCGCACCGCCCGCCGCACGAGCCCGGCCGCCGCGTACCGCTCGGCCAGCGCCGACTGCCCGTCGTCCGCCGGCGGCAGCACGTCCACCAGCCGCTCCAGCACCAGCGCCACGCCCAGCGCGCTGTCCTCGTCGCGGTCCAACGTCAGCACCCGCTGCCACAGCGCCTGCAACGCCCCGATCCGCGCGTGCCGGGCGAACTCCGCCAGCACCGCCCCGGACGTCCGCACCAGCAGCTCCGGGTGCTCGGCGGCCAGCAGGTCGAGCAGGTCGCCGTCCGGCCACGTCATCACGGCCGTCCGCAACGCGCACGCCGCCACGTCGCCGTCCCCCGCCAGCAGTCGCCGGAACAGCGCCCACGCCACGCCCTCGGACAGCCCGAGCACCGCCCGCCCGGCCAGCGCCCGCTCCACCAGCGCGTCGGCCAGGCACAACGGCCGCAACGGCTCGACCACCCCGTGCTCGGCGGGCGGGTACCGGTCCTCGTAGCGGGCCAGCAGCTCCTCCGCCCGCGCCGCGTCCGGCGCGACCTCCAGTCGCACCAGCGCCGACAAGGCGGAATGCCGGGGCAGCGGGTGGGCGAGCGTGGCGATCAGGAGCACCATCGCCAACGCGGCCTCGTCCTCGACGCCCGCGCGCCACGCCGCGACCTCCCGGTCCAGCAGGTGGTCGGCGAGTTCGCCGCGGGCGTCCACGCCGCCCAGCGCGGCGGCCACCGCCGCCATGTGCACCACGTCCAGCGACCGGGCCTCCCGCACCGGCGCGGGCACCGACCGCGGGTCCACGCGGGCCGCGAACTCCCGCACCGCCGCCGCGTACGCCGCCAGCGGATCGCTGATCGGGGGTAGCAGCTGCTCGGTCAGCACGACGCCCTCGACCTCGGTGGACAGGAAGTGGCAGGCGGCCTCCCACCAGGCGTGGTTCTCGCGCGCCAGCACCAGCACGCGCGCCGGCGGGCGGAGCCGCGCCACCAGCCGCGCGAGCCTGCCCGGCGGCCAGGCCGGGGCGTCCACCACGACCAGCAGGCGCGCGGGCGCATCGAACGGCACCGAGGAGGGCCGCGCGGGTCGCCGCACCTCCCACGCGTGGTTGCCCGCGATGGTCGTCAGCACGTGCGCGAGCTGCCCCTTGCCGGTGCCCGGCGGGCCGTGCAGCAGGCGGACGGCCACCTCCTCGTCGCCCATGAACCACGCCGCGAGCTGCGCCTGCGCGCCGTCGCGCCCGGCGGGCGGGAACCGCTCGGCGTCGGCCAGCAGCCTGCTGGGCAGCGGGCTGTGCCGGTGCGGTGCGCGGTCGACCAGGTCGCCGCGCCGCATGGCCAGCACCAGCCCGTCGCCCGACCGACCCCGGAAACCGCCCGCGGGCGGTCGCACCGACACCACCTGCCCGGCCGGGACGCGGACGGTGCGCAGGTAGCGGCCCCGCCGGTCCAGCAGGTCGATCAGCGCGGGCTCGGTGTCGGGCACGTCCAGGCACGTGCCGTCCGCCGTCCGCGCGCCGCCGATGTCGACCGACTCGCCCTGCCACGACAGCCACAGCCGCCGCCTGCCCAGCGCGTCGGCGACCGGTCGGACGTGCTCGGCGCGGATGCCGGCGGGCGGGTCGGACGGCGGCAGCGCGTCCTCGGCGAGCTCCCGGTTCGCGACCGCGTGCAGCAGCCACCCCGACACCTTGTCGCGCGCGGCCTCCGGCAGCCGCTGCCACGCGCCGTACACCCAGTCGGCCAGGCCCGTGCGCCCCTCCACGGCCAGCGAGTACAGCGCCGCGCGCAGCTCGGGCTCGGGGTCCTGGTCGGTGAGCACGCACCGCACGACGCGCTCCTCCAGCCGCAGGGCGGGCGACAGGCAGTGGTCGTGCGCCTCCGCCAGCACGTCCCACACCCGGTGCACCGGGTCGGACGCGGGCGCGGCCAGGCGGGACCGCAACGCGCCGCGCAGCGCGGGCAGCAGGTCGGGGCGCAGCGCGACGCCGGCGGCCGAGCGGCTGCCGACCCAGTCGCCGAACCACAGGTCGGACTCGGCCGACACGTCCACCAGGGGCAGCGTGGCCAGCCGCATCGCGCGGATCAGCTCGGGCTCGACGCGGGTGGCGCAGCTGAGCATGACGGCCAGCCGGAGGTGGCCGGGCAGGTCGGGGAAGTCGTGCTCGGCCAGGGTCCGCGCCAGGCGGGTCGCGATCACGCCCACGGCGGTCCCACCTCCACCCGGCGCGCCACTGCCCCGGCACGTCGGCGGGCCGGCGGCGGTGCGATGGCGCGTGCTGCGGTGGCGCGTGCTGCGGTGGCGCGTGGTGCGGTGGTACGCGGTGGGGCTGGCCTCGCGGTGATCCCGCCGGTCGCGTGGTCGCGGCGGGCGCGCGGTGTCGTGTTCAGCCCCACGACGACCCCGCCCTCGCCCGGCTGACCGTCGTCGTGCGGTCCCAGCACACCAGCGGCAGCAGGCCGCGCAGCCACCCCGGCCACCGCGCCGGCGGGAACGGCACCAGCCCGATCGGCGAGCAGCCGTGCCACCGCAGGATCGTGGTGAACCGCGACCACTCGGCGTGCCGCGACCGGTCGCGGTCGACGCGCGGCCCGCCCAGGCCCAGGTCGGACAGCAGCAGCACGCGGCAGCCCGGCGCGGGCGGGTGGTACGGGCCGGCCACGTCGTCGTCGCCCCACACGCCGCGCAGCGGGCTGTCCGCGAAGTGCCGCACCTCCGTGGCGTGCTTGCCGACCACCGCCCGGACCTGCTCCACCAGCGCCCGCTGGTCCGCGGCGAACGGCGCCATCGCGCGGCCCAGGTCCACCAGCACCTGCACCCCGAACCGCGACGTCGGCACGCTCTGCCTGGGCAGCTCCCGCACGGGCAGGCCGCGCGCGATCCGGTCCACCAGCGCGGGCAGGTCGACCTTGCCGTCGGGGAACGGCCGGGACAGCACGGTTTGCAGGATCGCCCGCTGCGACCGGGGCGGCAGCAGGCTGACGTGCCGCGGGCGGGCGGTCAGGTGGTGCTCGCCCGCCTCGGGGACGCGCTCCACCCCGTGCCAGGCGTCGGCCGACCGCGGCGCGGGCTGCTCGGCGATCCGCACCACCTCGGGGAGGGCGGGGAAGCGGCCCGGCGGGGCGGGCGCCCGCGCCGGGGGTCCGTCCGACCCGGTGTCCGGCCCCGGGTCCGGTCCGGCGGTGGGCCGGACGCCCGCGAAGCCGAGCACGGGCGCGCCCGCCGGGGCGTCCGCCGCGACCACCGGTGCCACCGACCGCGCGGGCGCGGCGTCGAGCCCGAGCAGCCCGGCCGCCGCGCGCAGCCGGTCCGCGTCGGCGATGCCGAGGACGTGCGCCGCGCGCGCCAGGTCGCCCAGCCAGATCTCGCCCGGTCCGGGCGACTCGTCACCGGACATGGTCGGGCTTGAGCAGGGTCAGCCGCAGCAGTTCCTCCCACGTCGGGGTGTCGCGGCGGATGCCCAGCCGCACGCACGCCCGGTACGCGTCGAGGAACTCCGCGGTGCTCGGCTGCCGCTGCCCGGAGTCCCTGGCCTTGCCGCGCGCCGCGTCCAGCGCCCGCGCCAGGTCGCCCGCCAGCTCCTCGTCGGCGCGGCCCGCGCCGTGGTGCGCCCTGGCGATGTCCACCAGCCGCCGGGGGTCCGGCTCGGGCAGCCACGCCACCACGCAGCGGCGCAGGAACGCGCGGGGCAGCTCGCGCTCCTCGTTGGTGGTGACGACCACCAGGTGCCGGGCCAGGCCGGGCGCGGTGAACGCCGTGCCGGGCAGCTCGACGTCGGTGGCGGGCGGCTCCTTGACGATGGTGCGGTCGATCTCCGTGACGTGGAACTCGCCGCTGCCCAGCGGCACCAGCAGGCCGTTGGGCAGGTCCGGGTCGGCCTTGTCGATCTCGTCGATCAGCAGCACGGCGTGATCGGGGTACCGGGGCGAGGGGTTGCCCTTGTCCACGGCGCGGTGCCGCTCGGGCATCCCGTGCTCGGGCCGCGAACCGCGCAGGGCCGCCGAGCGCGGCGCGAACGCCCACCACAGCGGTCCCGGATCGATGTAGCGGTGCTCGTGCCACTTCCCGCGCTGGCCCTCGGGCCGCTGGGCGTCGCCGAGCCTGCGCACGCTGTCGAACGTCCACAGCAGGTCCTGCGCCTGGGTGCGCGCGGTGACGACGTGCTTGTAGAAGCGCCAGCCCTCCTGGCGCGCGAGGAACGGCGCGAGCGAGGACTTGCCCGAGCCGGGGTCGCCGCGCAGCAGCAGCGGGCGACCGGTCGCCAGCGCGATCCGCACGGCGTGCTCCAGCTCGTCGGTCATCAGGTACACCGCGCCGTCGCGGTCCGGTGTGTCCACAGTGGACGATACGGTCATGCCTCCGCCTCTCAGGCCGGTTCCGCGACGCCGGCGACGTGGTCCAGGTCGTCCACGAACCGCTGCGCCAGCTCCTCCGCGCCGGCGGCGAGGGCGTCCAGCTGGAGGACGCCCCGCCCGGACACCCGACCGCGCGGACCCAGCAGCAGGATCGCGGCCACGTCGGGGAACTCCTCCGCCAGGTCGTCCAGCGCGTCGAGCAGCCGTCCCGGCCGCACGCCCTGCGCGACCACCACCAGGTAGCACCGGCGGTCGGTGCCCCTGGTGGCGTCGGCGACCTGCCCGCGCAGCTCGGCGAACACGCTGCGGTCCGCGTCCTCGCCGGTGACGAAGCCGATCTCCTGCACCTTGATGTGCGCGTCGCCGAAGCAGAACGCGACGTCGAGGTAGTGCCGGCCGACCCACGCGTTCGAGGCGTTCAGCGCGGAGCGCAGCGGGATGGGCCCGTCGGGCGGGCGCAGCTTCCGGGCGGAGGCGCGGTCCACCCAGCTCGGGTGCAGCAGCCGGACCACGCGCGCCAGGTGCTCGGGTCTCATGCCCCACCGCAGCACGCCCACCGCGCGCACCACGCCCGGCTGCCCGCCGTGGTTGAGCAGCTGCACGGCGAGCAGCAGGTCGCCGGACACGGCCCGAGTCGCCGTGCACAGCCGCTCCTCGATGCCCAGCGCCGCCGCGCCCCGGTAGCGCAGCTCGTCGTCCAGGGACCGCAGCTGGAGGCTCAGGAACCCGGCCCACTCGGCGTCGGCCGGGTCGAGCCGGGACGGCAGCTCGGCGAACACCGAGGTCACCTTGTCGGCGACGCGCGCCACGTCGTCCGCGTCGGCGTCGGCGTCCAGCCGGACCGCCTGGAGCAGGTCGACGTCGGTGAACCCCATCCGCCGCACGCGCTCGGTGCCGACGCCGTCGACGAGCACCGGCACCACGAACGGCGTGCCGCGCACGGCCCGGTTGTTCAGCGCGATCGTGGTCTCCTGGCGCACCCGGTCCGACGCCAGCGCGAACTCGTCCAGCAGCACGACGAACGCGTGGCACCGGTCCAGGGCGGTGAGGATCTCCGAGCGCCACTCCAGGCCCGGCCCGATGTCCCGCAGGTCCAGGAACACCGAGTAGTTCTTGTGCCCCAGCTCGTCGTAGATGAGGTCCCGCAGCCGCGCGGCACGCGTCGGCGTCCTGCCGTCGTAGGTGCGGTTCCGGGAGCTGTGGCTGATGAAAACCCTGTCGCGCACCGGTCAGCCCCTGCCTTCCGCCGTGGTCCACTGCGCCAGCCACGCGTCGTTCTGGGTGGCCAGCAGCGTCTCGCACTCGGCGACGACCTCGTCGCCGAGCCGCCCCGACCGCCACCGGTCGCGCAGCGACTCCAGGCGCCGCGCGGTCCGGTCGTAGGTCAGGGCGAGGTACTCGTGCCGACCGGCCGCGCCGTGCGCGGCGACGGCGGTCGCGGCCGTGGTCAGCGCGCCGATCCACCCGGCGGCGTGCGGGTTCCCGGTCGCCGCCAGGCCCGCCAGGCCCGCGGCGGACACGGCCAGCACCAGCTGGGCGACGCGGAACCGCCCGGCCCAGGCCGCCATCCGCGCCGCGGCGGGACCGTAATAGCCCTCCAACTGGCCGGTGAGCCGGACGTCCACGTAGGACGCCACGTCGCGCACGGCGGGCACCGCGCGGTCGTCGGGCCGCTGCCGGGCGACCCGCGCGCCGGTCGCCTCGTCGTCGGGCAGCAGCCCGGTCGTCCGCCGGTCCAGCACGGCGTCCCGGTCGTCGCCGCGGTACGGGTCCGCGCCGGCGAGGAACGTGTGGACCTCCGCCTTCAACGCCTCCGACACCGCGCGGAGCCGGGTCACCGTGCGCACGTCCACGACGGCCGGGCTCGCGAGCACCGCGACCACCGCCGTCGCGCTCGCGCTCACCGCGGCGAGCGCGGCGGACCCCGTGGCCGCGGCCGCCGCGCCCGCCACCGCCGCCACGACCACCAGCAGCAGCACGGCCCGGCGCGCCCGGACCGACTCGGCCTTGGCCCGGTCGGCCGCGCGGGACCAGCGCCGCTGCGCCCGCCACGCGCGCACGACGGCCGCGTCCGCGTCAGGCACTCTGCACCACCCCCAGGACCAGGCCGACCAGGAACAGCAGCGCGCCCATCAGCACCAGCATCGGCACGCTGCGCAGGATGTCCTGCCACGTCGAGACGGCGGGCAGCGGCACGGGTTCCGGGCGCGCGGCGGGCGGTGGCGGCGGCTCGGGCGGCCGGTGCGCGGCCGGGTCGGCGCACCACGCCGCCGACCAGTCCGGCGGCCCGGCGGGCAGCCCGCGGTGCCGCAGCTCCCGCACGCCGACGGCGGGCAGCAGCAGGTCGGACCGGCCGGCCGCCACCGACTGCTCCTCGACGGCCCGCACGAGCGCGGGGGAGGTGCGGCGGTCGGCCACGATCAGGCTCAGCTCGACCAGCGTGCGGCGGTCGTCGAGCCGCAGGTCCTCCATCCGGTCGCCGAAGCACAGCCGGGTCACCGCGCGGTAGAGGTGCGGCAGCCGCCTGCCGACGACGTCGATCCGCGCTTCGGCGTCGTGGCCGTCGCCGACGAACCGGCGGTCGAACAGCACGCCGCGCAGCGCGAACCGACCGCCCGGCGACTCCTCCGGCCCGGCCGCCGCCAACGCGTCCAGCGCGCGGGCGGCCTCCTCCGGCCGGTCGGCCGCCACCAGGGCCCGTGCCAGGTCCAGGCGGGTGGGCGGCGCGGCCTGCCCGGCGTGCGGCCGGAGGCCGTCGACGGTCCGCGCGGCGGGGAACCGGGTCGTGTCACCGGTGGTGCCGACGTCCTGCCCGCGGCCGTCGTGTCCGGGGCTCTCGGGTCCGGGGCTGTCGTGTCCGGGGCTCTCGGGTCCGCCCCCGGTGACGCCTCCACCGGTCGTGCCCTGCCGGCCGGCGTCCTGCTCGATGGCGCTCCGCTCGACGACGTTCGGCTCGGTGGCGTCCCGGTCGGTGGCGCTGTGGTTCGGGGCGCTGTGGTCTGGGGCGCTGTGGTCTGGGGCGCTGCGGTCGCCGGTGGCCCGTCCCGCGGAGTCCGGCGCGGCGGTGCGGTGCGTGGTGTCGCCGCCGGGGAAGGCCGCCCCCGCGAAGGGCCGGCGCGCGGCGTCGCCACCGGAGAAGACGACCGGATCGGTCCCGCGGCGCACGCCGCCGGCACCGGCCTCCGCGCCGGCCGCGTCCCGCGCGGACGGGCCGTCGACCGAGGGGTCCGATCCGCCGAGCGCGAGCACCCCGCCCGACGCCCGCGCCGCCACCACGTCCCGCAGCGCGTCGAGCCGCCCGCGCACGTCCGCGACCTCCCGCAGCCGCACCCGCGACAGCAGCGTCGCCAGCCCGGCCACGTCGCCCCGCCGGTACTCCGCCACCAGCGCGGTCGCCGCCTCCGCCTGCCAGTCGTCGGCCGGCGCCGAGTCCAACCGCACCAGCGATCCCGCGTACTGCGTGACGCCGCGCTCGTAGTCGCCCAGGAAGATCACCTCGGCGGCGTCCTTGAGCCGCTGGTGCACGCTCTGCTCGTGGGTCGAGAACGTCCAGCGCCGCACCAGCTCGGCGCCCGCCCACACCTCGGTCAGCACGTCGAGCAGCTCGCGCAGCAGCGGCACGCGGTCGGCGTGCTCCGCGCCCACCACGGTCAGGTTGCCGTACGGGTCCCGCAGGTGGGCCGCGACCAGCGCGGTGAGCCAGCCCGGACTCGCCCGCCGCCCGTCGGCGGGCACGGTGGGCAGGTCGCCGCCGTCGATACCGGCCAGCCGCCGCGCCGGGTCCGCGTCGCCGAGCCAGCCGCCCCACCCCGCGAGGCACAGCGCCCGGCGCGGCGTCAGCACGGTCGGCGCGCCCACCAGCGCGTGCGCCGAACCGCGCGCGCTGCTCCACCCGTCGTTCCTGCGCCGCACGACCGCCACGCCGAGCTGGTCGAACGCGAAGTACGACAGGCTCGTGTCCGGCACGTCGTGGTCGTGCAGCGACTGTAGGCGCACCAGCGGCAGCAGGCGGTTCTCCCACGCCCGGCTGCGGCCGCCGGGCAGCGAACTGCCACGGCACGCGACGCCGTGCTCGCCCGGCCCGAACACGAGCTGGTCCACCGCCGGTCCGGGCTCACCTGGTCTGGACATGCCAGCGACCCACCTTCCGCGCTTCCGGGCCGGCGAGCACACCGGTCATGGCCAGCAGGGCGATCAGCGGGCGCAGCACGCGCATCGGCCGCACGCCCCGGACGAACTTGCGGTCCACCGGCTCCGCACCGGTCGCCGACGCGAAGTGCAGCGTGCACAGCGGGAACTCGTGGAACGGCGACAGCGACGAGTGCGCGCCGTGCTGGTGCAGGAAGCCGTACACGTCCCGGCTCTCCTCCAGCATCGCGTCGGCGTCGAGCACCCCGTCGTCGTCCCGCCGTATCCACCGGTCCACCGGCGGCAGGTAGCGCAGCCGGTCGGACTTGTTGAGCACCAGCGCCGCCGGCGTGCGGTCGACCATCCCGAGGTCGGACAGCCGGCTGAGGACGTTCTGGAACGGCTTGTTGGCGCCCTCGGTGCTCTCCGGCTCGTGGTTGCGGATGCCCAGCGCGTGCTCGGGCGTCTCGACGAACAGCAGCGCGTCCACGCCGATGACGAACCGCGCGGTCCGGCCCAGGTCCTCGCCGCCCTCCAGGAAGTCCTCGCCGGAGATGTCGAAGAACGTCACCGGCCGGGTCCCGGCGGCCGAGGTGAGGGTCATGACGCTGGCGAAGCCGCTGAGCCCGTGCCGGGTGCCCGGCAGCTCCTCGGCGCGCTCCAGCCTGCGCAGCTGCTCGGTCTCGAACCGCTGGTGCAGCTGGAGGTCCATCGCGCGGGCGGACACGCCGCACCCCTGGAGGCCGCCGCGTTCCAGCTCGGCGATCACCGAGGTGAGCAGGTGCGTCTTGCCGCTGCCCGACCGGCCGACCAGGCCGACCACCAGCGGCGGCCCGTAGTCCAGGTAGGACGCCGGCAGGTGGTGCGGCTCGGTGTCGTCGGACGGGTTGGGGCACCGCTGGTAGCAGCCGCGCCGCATGTCCCGGCGCTTCACCGGGTCGTTCACCGCGCTGAGGTCCACCAGCTCGTAGCGGCCCACCTCGTCGGTGGTCGCCCACAGCTCGTCCTCGCGCCAGTCGAACTGGTCCAGGCACACCGGGCAGCGCACGCGCGGCCCGGTCGTCGGCGCGGTCACCTGGCCACCTCCAGCACGACCCAGACCACCAGCGCCGCCACGACGACCGCCGCCGTGACCGCGAGCCGCCACGCCGGTCGCGGCGGCTCCGGCGGCGGTGGCGGCGGCTCCGCCGCGGGCGGCGCCAGCTTCGCCACCAGCACCTCGTCGAAGCGGGCCCGCGACCGCGCGAAGTCCCGCACCGCGCTGTCGCCGCGCTCCGGCACGGTGTCGGGCGCGCGCAGCCGGGACAGCAGCTCCGCCGCCGTCGGGCGGTCCGCCGCCGCCGGCGCGAACACCCCGGCCAGCAGCTCGCCCACGGCCGCGCCGAACCGCTCGGGCACCGGCTGCGACCCCGGCGGCTCGCCGGTCACCGCCTCCAGCACCACCGCGCCCGCCGACCACAGGTCGTCCGCGGGCGACGCCGCGCCCTCGGCCGCGTGCTGCGCGGGTGAGCACCACCGGCTCTTGCCGTTGCGCACCCTGGGCTCGCCGATCAGCACGGCGTGCTCGAATCCGCCCACCTGCACCCGCCCGTCGTCCCACCACACGGTGTCCGGGGTGAGCCCGCCGTGCACCAGCTTCGCGGCCTCCAGCAGCCGCAGCGCCCGGAACAGGCCCGCCGCGAACGCGTGCTGCTGCTCGGTGAGCAGCTGACCGGCCCGGTCCGCCACCGGCACGCCCCGGTAGCGCTCCACCAGCACGAACGGCTCCTCCCCGTCGATGTCGTAGCCGACCATCCGGGACAGCTCGGCCGGGTAGGCGTCGGCCGGGAACCGCCGCAGCAGCCGCGCGCCTGCCCGGACCTCCCGGTCCAGCAACAGGTACAGGCCGGGGTTCACGCGGCCGGCCTCGCGCGGCACGCTCTTGTGCACCAGGTGCCTGCCCTCGGCGGTGACCAGCGACCGCACGGCCAGCTCGCACCGCACCACCGGCGCGTCGTCGGCCTCCCGCACCTCCACGCGCCGCGCCTGGTACCGGTAGTCGCGGTAGTCCACGAACTGCCACGCGCCCGCCATCACGCACTCCCTCGGTTGTGCGGCCAGTAGGTGCGCACGACCTCGCCGCGCAACGGCACGAGCCGCACGACGCCCGCCGCGAGGGTGCTGCTCGTCCAGCACGTCTCCAGCAGGGGGTCGACACCCGCGCCCGCCAGGTGCGCCTGCGCCAGCAGCGGCGCGAACCGCACCACCTGGATGTCCTTCGCCTCGTGCTTGAGGTCCGCCAGGTCGCGCGGCGCGCACAGCTGGCGCATCTCCTCGCGCCCGGTGCGCTGCGTCACGGCCTCGATCTCCGGCACCCGGCGCAGCGTCTCGGAGATCAGCAGCTCCCGGTTGCCGTCGGACCGGCCGAACGGGGGAGCGGCCTGCACGCCCTTCTCCGTCAGGTGCACCCGGTAGTCGCCGAACAGGTGCCGCACGCGGTCGCGGACGCCCAGCCCCACCGTCTCCAGGCCGCGCCGCGACGCCAGGCCGGCCCAGCACGGGGTCAGCGCCTCCAGCGTCAGGTCCGCCAGGTCGTCCGACACCACCGGCGACACCAGCGGGTTGTCCACCACGACGCGCGGCGCGTCGGCCTCGGCGGCGATGCCGCGCAGCACGTCCGCCGCGTCGTCCAGCGCGCCCGCGACCGTCCGCATGGCGTCGGACCAGAACCGCAGCCGGTCGGCCTGCCGCCAGCCCCGGTCCACCACCTCCTCCAGCACCGAGCGCAGCGCCGCGACGGCCGCACCGGCCTCCGCGGTGGCCACGTCCGCGTGCCACCGGCCGACCGCGCGCCGCCAGCACGCGCCCAGCAGCACCGCGAGCCCCACGGCCGCGGCGACCGTCGCCGGCGCGACCGCCTCCACCGGCACGGGCCACGGGACCGCCCGCGCCGCGACCACGCCCGCCGCCACCGCGACCGCGTGCGCGACGACGGGCAGCAGCGCCACCGCGGTCGACTCGTCGGGCACGCGCGGGCGGGACAGCGACGTCCGCAGCACCGCGCACACCCACGCCAGGCCCAGCACCGGACCCAGCCACCAGAACGCGCCGGGCAGCAGCGCGGCCACGCCGACGCCCACCGCCGCCGCGGGCAGCGCCGCCGGCGGCGCCACCCAGCGCGGGAACGCCGCCGGCTCCCGCAGCCGCGCGCCCAGCTCCGCCGGGCACACCTCGTCGACCCGGCGCGCCACCTGCCCCGCGCCGCGCGGCGCGAGCCACGTCGCGCCGCCGCGCAGCCCGGCCGCCAGCTCGGTCAGCGACCGCCCGGCGCGCAGCTCGTCGGTGACCCGCGCGCGCAGCCCGCCGGCCACCTCCGCCGGCTCCACCGGCAGGCGGGGCGGCAACCCCAGGTCCGGCACCGCGACCGACGTCGACGCGCCCGCGCCCGTCCGCAGCGCGATCTCGTCCGCCGTCGCGCGCACCACCTCGGCGAACCCGTCCAGGTGGTGGCCGGTGGCGATCACCGACTCCCGCGCGGCGGTCGCGTCCTCCAGCCCGAGCAGCCCGGACCAGCCCGCCAACCGCCGCACCGAGGCGTCCGCGTGGTGCGCCTGGCTCGCCGCGTCCCGCCACGCGCGGTCCAGCGCCGAGCCCTCGATCACGAACCCGGTCTCGTCGGGGCGGCCCTCGACGCCGGGCGGGGTGATCACGTCGACCACGCCGCTCTGCGCGGTCAGCCGCGGCACCGCCTGCCACACGGCCGCCGTCACCTGGCCCGCGTCGATGTAGCCGGACACGGTGTGCAGGCCGGGGCTCGCGGTGGCGTGCGGTATCTTGCGCGCCCGCTCGACCACCTCGTCGAACACGTCGCGGATGGTCAGCGCCTCCACCAGCTCGCCCAGCCCGGCGCGGCCGTCGACGCCGGGCGGCAGGCCGCGCACGCTGTCCGGGCTCCACCACACGCCGCGCGGGTCGCCGACCCACAGCACCGCCGAGCCGTCCTGCGACAGCACCGCGGGCAGCCGCAGCTCGGCGCCAGAGTCGGTCTTCCCGGTCGGGCCCACCACGACGCAGACCACGTTGAGCCGGTCCACGTACAGGTGCTGGAACTCCGCGAAGTCCGCGGCCAGGTCGCGCGTGTCGGCGACCACGAGGACCCGCTGCGGCAGGCGGCGCTCCCCGCTCCGGGTCGTCCGCAGCCACGTCAGCGCCAGCTCCCGGTCGTCCACCAGGTCCAGGTAGTGCACGGGTTCGTTCGGAGCGGTCATCGGTCCATCCACTCCTCGAGCTCCCGCAGCGACGCCTGCACCGGCGCGTTGGCGCGGAACGGCAGGTCGAGCGCGGCCGGGAACGTCCCGGTCCAGAACGCGCGCAGCTGCGCGGCGCGGCTCGCGCCCGCCTTGCCCAGCCCGCTGAGCGCCGCGTTGATCGACGCCGCCTGGTCGCGGGCCAGCTTCACCACCGTCCGGTACAGGTCCGACGGCGGGTTCGGCGTCTCGTCCACCCGGTGCGGCAGCACGGTCATCAACCGCGCCCCGAAGTCGCGGCGGATGCCCTCGTCGTCGGTGAGCGTCCACTCCTCGTACGCCGACAGCACGCTGGCCCACGACGACATCCGGAAGTAGTCGGTCAGGCCCAGCCGCATGGACACCTCGTCGTGCCCGCCCAGCCGGACCACGATCGCCGTCGGCGACTCCGGGTCGCCCTCGACCTGCACCTGCCCGTTCCACAGCGCGCACAGCAGCCGGTGCAGGATCAGCACCCGGTGCTCCTCGGCGGTGGCCAGGTAGCTGTAGTCGTAGCCGGTGCGCTGCCGCCACTTCAGGAAGTCGTGGTCCATCGGCCGCCGCTGTGCGTCCGCCCACGTGCGCAGCACCTCGCGCAGCTCCGGCACCTCGGTGACGCTCATCGACGTGCGGAACAGCACCACCGCCATCGACTCGGCGCTGGTGGGCCGGAAGTCGACCACGGTCTCCGCGTCGCGGTGGAAGTTCACCTCCTGCTGGAGGTAGCGCTGGACGTCCGGGTTCGCGCTGTCGGCCGGGTAGGTGAACAGCACCTTCATCGGTCCCGCGCCCGGCGGTGTGAACCCGCCCGGCACCAGGCCCGCGACCTTCTGGCGGAACTGGGCCAGGTCGTCCTCGCCGACCGTCGCCACGTCCGACCCGGCCGCCGCCGCCAGCAGGTCCTGCAACGCGGGCAGCAGCGGCTTGGTCTCCGGGTCCTTGTGCCGGAACATCAGCTGCACCTCGCGCTTGAGCCGGTCGCGCACCGTGCCCACTGCCTGGTGCGGGTCGCCCTGCACGGCCGTCCGGTACGCCGTCCGCCACGCCTCCGCGCCCAGGATCTCGTTGACCAGCTCGCCGGTGGTGGCGGTCGGCCGCAGCCTGCCCTGCCCCGCGTACACCTCGATGAACCGCCGCCGCACCGCCTGGTAGAACGGCTCCAGGTCGCCGCCCTGCGGCGGCAGCAGGTAGGACACGCCCACCCGCGGCCGGTACAGCTCGCGGGCCCGCCGCCGGAACCGCGGCGCGTCGGACCGGGCGTGCTCCAGGAAGGCGTCCACGGTGGACCGCAGTTCGAGGTCGGCGCGGCGCAGCGTCCGCTCCCAGCGCAGCGACTGCTCGTCCCACGCCGCGTGCCACAGCCGCCGCGCCCGCCACTTGTACCAGCGGTTCTGGTCGTCGATCGCCTCGCGCACCACCGGGTCGGCCCACTTCACCCGGCTGAACAGCCGGTTGCGGATCTGCTGGGCCTGCGGCGGCGCGAGGGTCAGGCCGGCGGGCGCCTCCGGCTCGCCCCGCCTGCTCTCCAGGATGCGGGCGAAGCCGCGCTGGTCGGCCGGGTCGGCCAGGGCCGGGTGCCCGGCGAACACCCGGTGCAGGCGGAACAGGTCCAGCTCGCCGAGCAGCAGCTCGGCCGCGCGCTGCGGGTCGAAGTCCTGCGCGAGCTTCGGCACCCGCTGCACCAGCTGCTGCTCCAGCGCGGTGAGCGCCGACTCCAGGGTCTGCACGCGGGTGTTGAGCGCCCGCAGGACCGCCTCGGCCCCGATCGCGATCGGCGGCTCGGTGAACTCGATCGGGGCCCGCAGCCGCAGCGCGTCCAGATTGGACCCCGTGAAGAACTGCTCGATGGCCTCGCGGTTGTTCTCCGCGCGCCCCGGCGGCGGCTCCACCAGCTCGGTGACCGCCTCGGCCAGCAGCCGCGAGCCGACCAGCTCGGCCAGCTCGTCCACCGGCACGGTCAGCGAGGCCACCAGGCTGGTGGACACGCCCCGGTTGCCGATGCCGCTGGGCGAGGGCAGCTCCCGCTCCGCGGCGCGGTTGACGAAGTCGTCGGCGAAGGACTGGTAGATCCGGTCGGTGCCCTGCGCCAGCGCGCTGCCCTCGGTGGGGCCGGTGCCGATCAGCGACAGCATCAGCGACACCACCGACCGGTGCAGGTCCTCCCGCTCCACGCCCGCGCTGCGGCTGAACAGGAACGCGGTCTGCGCCGTGCCCGCGCGCAACCGCAGCTCCTCGCCGGTGGGGTAGCGCACCGACAGCGCGCCGGTGATGCCCGCGTCGTTCAGCTCGGTGCCCGCCGACTGCGAGTTCTGGTCGTCCACCAGCCGGAACAGGTCCAGCAGCGCGCGGCCCGCGTTCAGCCGCGCCGGCCGACCGCCGCCCAGGCCCTCGTCGAACGCCGACGGCATCAGCACCAGCGGGTAGATCCGGGCCCGGTAGCCGTTGCGCGCCAACGCGTCCCCGACCAGGTGCAGGTAGTCGTAGAAGATCCCGCTGCCGGTGCCGCCCGCCACCGAGAACGCCACGAACACGTCGCACGAGCCGTTGAGCCTGCCGCCCAGCCGCGTCAGCTCGCCCGCCGACTTGTTGATCGCGCCGATCGCCCGGTTGATCGGGCCCTGCACCGGGCCGAGGCCGGTGCGCAGCGTCTCGAACAGCGCGGCCCGGCCCACCGTGGGGAACTGGCCAGCGCCCTTGGCCAGCGGGCCGATGCGGGGCTCGCCGTCCACCGGCGGCAGCCAGTCCACCGCGCCGCCCGCGTTGAGGCGCAGGCTGCGCGCCACCTCGGGGTAGGTGTCCTGGCGCGGCACGAGGTCCTTGACCAGGTGCATGGTCCGCTCGGCGGCGGGCAGGTGCTCCTCGCCGGGCACCACCCGGCGCTGGAGGCGGGTGAACTCGTCCTCGCTGAGGTCGGCGTAGACGAACTGGAGGCACGACGGGAGCTGGTACGGCAGGGCGTTCTCCGTGCTCAGCAGCTCCTGGAGGTTCGTGCCGTCCGGGCCGCACAGCTCGCCGCGCAGCCTGCGCTCCAGCTCCGCGCCGATCAGGCAGCCGGTGCCGCCCAGTCCCACGAACAGGACCGGTTGGTAGATCTTCATGGGTGCTCCTCGTCCGGTCCAGGGTTCACAGCAGGTCGTCGTCGGCGGGTGGGCCGGCGGTCGGGCCGGAGTTGCGGTGGGCCGACGCCGCGGCCCTGGTCGGCGGTGACGGCGGTGGCGCGGCCGGGCGGGGCGCGCGCGTCCGCGGCGGGCGGGCCCGGCGCTCGTCGTGGCAGGTCAGCTCCACGTCCGGGGCGATGTGCTCGGGGTGGCCGACGCGCAGGTCCAGCGTCCGGCCGTCGAGGTGCCGCAGCACGAGCCGACCGTCGTCGGCGCGCCGCAGCTCGTAGGCGTTCTCGGCGGGGGTGGCGTGGTTGACCACCAGCGCGCCGTCGGACTCCTTGGCGGTGAACCGGAACACCTGCGCCGGCTTGTCCGGCGCGTGCAGCGAGGTGGACCGGCCGGCCCGGTCCAACTGCACCCGCAGCCCGCGCACGTCCCGGTGGCGCTTGCGCCGGGCGAACCGCGCCAGCAGGAACACCGCCATGAGGGCGACCACCGCGGCCAGCGTGATCCACAGCCACAGCAGCCGCTCGAACAGCGTCGGCGGGTAGGACACGGCGACGGTGAACTGGAGCGAGTGCCACACGGTGTCCGGGTCGGCGTCGTCGACGACCCGGATGACGCCGGAGTTGACGCCGATGACGGTGTTCTCGGCGAACTGGAGGGTGAACGGGTGCTTGCTCTCGCCGGACGGCGGCAGGTCGAGCACCGCGGGTGAGACGGCGACGACCGTGCCCGGACCGGGGTTGCCGACCACCAGCCGGACCTTGCGCGGCCGTCCGCTGTCGTTGGTGACGCTCAGCTCGCCCGCGCGCGTGCCGCCGGGCGGGGTGAACGGCTCGGTGGTGGTCAGGCGCGTGACGGCGCGGACGCGGGCCGGTCCGCTCGCGACCCGGCCGTTCTGGGTGCGCTCGTCGCCCTGGATGCCGATGCCGGACACGCCGCCGGTGAACCGCAGCTCGCCGCCGGCGCCGGCGGGTATCGTGCCCGCGCCGCTGAACACGCCGTCGGCGGCCTCGGCGTCGGGCGCCCGGCCGTCGTCGGCCAGCGGCACGGGGAAGCGCTGGAAGCCGTCGCCCCCGATGGCCGCCGAGAAGGTCAGCCCGGACAGCGAGGCCGGGTCGGTGACCGTGCGCCGCCTGGTCTGGAGCGAGACGCTGATCGCCACCTGCTGCCCGGCGGCGGGCGTCGGGTTGTCCACCGTCATCAGCGCGCGGGCCGCGCCCTGCCAGACGACCGTGGACGTCACGCGCTGCGCCGGGCCGCCCTCGGGCGTGGTGAGCTTGATCTTCCACTTGCCGGGCACCGGGTTGACCACCCGCAGCGCCTCGACCGAGTCCTGCTCGCCGCTGACCTGGAAGGTCGAGTCGCCCTGGTCGCCGGACTTGGGCACCGCGCGGCCCTCGGGGTCCTCGTAGGAGACCTGGATGCGCGGGTCGCGGCGGAACACCACGATGGACCCGTCGGTGGCGATGGCGGGGATGTCGACCACCGCCTCGACCGTGCCGCCCGGCTTCGACGTCGTCTCCACCAGCGCGCCCGCGCCGGCGCACCGGGCCGCGCTGAACGCCTCCAGCATGGTCCGCACGACGTCGTTCGGGTCGGCGACGACCGTGGCCCTGGGCGGCGGCGACTTCTCGGCGCAGGTCTGCTGGTGGCCGCCCGCCGCGAACTCCGCCAGCCTGCCCTCGTCGATGTCGGCGCCGAAGCCCAGCGGCCACAGCTGCACGCCGGCGTTCTTCGCGTTGGCCAGCTCACCGCGCAGCGCGTCGCGGGCGGCCCGGTTGCGGAGGTCGCCCGCGTTGTCCTTGCCCCACAGCGGGCTGTCCGCGACGTTCAGGTTGCCGTCGGTGAGCAGGAAGACGATCTTCGGCTGGTCCTTCGGCGCGGACCGCAGGTCGACCAGGGCCTTGCGCAGGGCGCTCACGTGGTCGGTGCCGTCGCCCTGCCCCGGCTCGCGCCTGGTGAGCTTCTGCACGCACGAGGAGAGCGTTTCGCGGTCCTGCGCGGATTTCACCGCGGTCGGCCCGCAGCCCGGTTCCACCGCCAGTTGCGGGCCGTCGGCGTCGTTGTCGCTGGCGAATCCCGCCACACTGACCGTGGAACCCGGTGCGAATTCACCGAGCGCGATCAGCAGCGCGGCCTCCTTCTCCCGGTCCAGCGCGGACTGGTCGATGCTGCTCGATTCGTCGACCAGCACCACCATGTGCAGCGGCTGGACCTGCGGATCGTCCTGCCGGGCCGCACCCGCCGTTCCGGCGGCGGACACCGGGGCCGTCGCCGCGGTGAGCGCGAACACGGCCACCAGGGACGTGCGGAAAAAGCGCGCGGCACGCGCCGCGTGACCGGTTGCCGTTGCGGTCAACTCTCTGCCCTCGCTTGCCCTTCGGTGTCGTGGCGGTTTTTGCGCGCAGCGGGGCGGTCCAGCCTTCTTCATCGCGCTGAACTGGGGTTCCAGCAGCCTTGACGCCATGTCGGGTCGCATCGAGGAATGTGGTCCGGCGAGCGGGACGGCAGGGAAAAGGCGCGCACGGTGAAGTCCTCCGCACTTGTGCGGACAGCTGGCTCGGCCTCGGTGGACAGCGCTCCGTCACTCCGTGGTGGGTCGAATTCGATGTGGATATCCGAGGTATACACCATCAGCGACTGGCTGTTACCGCGCGCGGCGGCGTTCACTCGACCGGCCTAAGTTCACCCCGCCTCTGGCGAGAATTGGCGGACACCGTTCGGTAACGGCGAGGTCAACCGACCGAAACGATCAGGGGTCGGCCGACACGGACGGCTCAACAGGCGCAGTATTACGGAGTTCGCAAAGGGGGTCTGGGGTAACTTGCCGCGCTCGCGGAAAACCGAGGAGGAATCGGAAAAGTCGTGCCCTGATCAATCCGGGGAGAAGGCGATCGGTGCTCCGGTCGCGCGCAACCGTCGACCTCGCGGTTGACCGCGCCCGGCGCCGGCAACCCTCCGGGCGACCACCGAGGAGGATCGGATGACCACACCGGAACCCGACGAGCGGCAGCTCGAGCGGACCCAGCAGCTCATCGACGAGGCCGAGGCCGCCGCGCGGGACCTGCGGGAGAAGACGCCGGACCCGTTCCCGGAGTCGGAGCAGGCCCAGCCGTCCTGAGCCGCGGCGCGCCGACGCCCCTCGGGGCGCCGGCGCGCCGGTACCGGACCCGGCCGCCGGGCACGACGTGCGGGGCTGGGCCGTCCGGGTGACACTGACCGCGTGAGGGGGACCGTCTGAACGGGACGGTCGCGATGGAGCAACGCGCGGTGTTCCCGGACCTCGTCCGGCCGATGCTGGCCACCGCCGGCGCGCTGCCGGATGGGCCGGGCTGGGCGTTCGAGTTCAAGTGGGACGGTGTGCGCGCGGTCGCCTACGTGCTGGACCGGCGGCTGCGCCTGATGACCCGCAACGACCTGGAGGTGTCCCGGACCTACCCCGAGGTGGGTGCGCTCGGCGCGCTGGTCGACGGCGTGGTGCTGGACGGCGAGATCGTGGCGCTGGAGGCCGGGCGCCCCAGTTTCGGGCGGTTGCAGTCGAGGATGCACGTCGGGCGGCCGGACGAGGCGCTGCTGCGCCGGGTGCCGGTCGTCTACTACGCGTTCGACCTGCTGCACGCGGGCGGCACGCGGCTGGTCGATCAGCCCTACGAGCGGCGGCGGGAACTCCTGCACGGGCTCGCCCTGTCCGCCGACGCGGTCCGGGTGCCGCCGTGCTTCACCGGCGTGCACGGCGAGGACGTGCTGTCGACCGCCCGCGACCACGGCCTGGAGGGCGTGGTCGCCAAGAAGGTGACGTCCCGCTACGAGCCCGGACGCCGCTCCCGGTCGTGGGTCAAGGTCCCGCTCGTGCGCACGCGGGAGGTCGTCGTCGGCGGCTGGCAGCCCGGCGACGGCAGGCGCGCGGGCACCGTGGGCTCGCTCCTGCTCGGCGTGCCCGGCCCGGACGGCCCGCGGTACGTGGGGAAGGTCGGCACCGGCTTCACCGCGGCGAGCCTCGCCGACCTGCACGAGCGCCTGCGGGCACGGGAACGGCCGGACCCGCCCTTCGTCGACGCGGTGCCACCCGACCACGCCCGAGCCGCCCACTGGACCCACCCCGACCTGGTAGGCGAGGTCGAGTACCGCACGTTCACCACCGAGGGCCGCCTACGCCACGCCTCGTGGCGCGGCCTACGCCCGGACAAGACCCCCGACGACATACAACCCTGAGCACGCCCTCGGCCCCGAGCCCCACCCTGACCACGCCCTTGGCCCGAGCCCCTTCCGGCCCTCCGGCCCCTCTCGCCTCCCCGCTCCCTCCCGCACGCGCCCCCGCGAGGCCGCGTCGGTGGTTCACGGCGCGGGTCCCGCCGATCACGCTTTTCGATCGGCGGGACCCGCCCCGTGTGCCGCCGACTCCCAGGCGGCCGAGCCGCCCGACGGAGTCGGGCCATTCAATACTGCTCGCGTCCCGGGTACTGCCCCCGCGACCGCTCCACCGCCGTGGTCGCCACGCCGAGCGCGATCATCGCGACACCGAGGCCGAAGTGCAGCCAGTTGTCCGCCGCGTTCACGGGCAGCGGTCCGCCGTGGCCGATGAACGAGCCGTAGACCCACAGCAGCAGGTACACGCCGCCACCGACGACGAGGAACACCCTGGACGCGCCGCGCCACTTCGAGGCCACCACGCCGAGCACCCCGAACAGCAGGTGCACGAGGTTGTGCAGCACCGACACCGCGAACAGGCCGAACAGCAGCGCGCCCGAGTGCGGCCCGGCGAACGCCAGGTCGCCCGAGGTCACGCCGGGGATGAAGCCGAGCAGCCCGACCAGCAGGAACAACGCGCCCACCAGCAGCGCGGCAACCTGCACCGGACGTCGTGCGGTACGGGTGGTAGAGGTAGCCATCACCGGTCCTTCCGTAGCTCCGGTGATCGGATACCCGCCCGCGCGCCCTGAAACCGGCGAGTATCACCCGGCGGAGTGATTCGCGGTCACTCGACGGTGGCGGCGGGGAGGCCCCGCCGCCACCGTCGGTTCAGAACTGGAGGTACCAGCCGTTGATCGTGCCGACGTCCTGCGGGCCCGCGTCCCGCACCCGCAGCTTCCAGGCGCCGTTCGCGGCCTCGCCGGACGCGTCGACCGTGTAGGTCGTGACGAGGTTGTCACCGCTGTCGCTGCCGGAATCCTTCAGCCGGAACGCCGTGCCGTCCGGCGCGACCAGGTCGACCACCAGGTCGCCCCGGTAGGTGTGGGTGATGTCCACGCCCACGACGAGCGCCGACGGCGCGTTGCCCGCGACACCGGAGACGGTGATCGTGCTCTCCACCGCGGCCTGGTCGGGCACCGGGAGGTCGTCGGTGTTCTCGAACTTCTGCCCGCCCGGCGTGCCGACACCGGCCAGCGCCCACACCGCGTGCGCGATCGCGTCGCTCATCCGGTCCAGCGCGGTGGTGTTCAGGTTGCCGATGTTGTCGCACGCGCGGTGGTAGCACCGGTCGAACGCCACCCCGGACGAGCCGCCCCACTTGGCCGCCTGCGCGGCGGTCTTGACGCTCTCCGCGCCGGTGAACAGACCGCCGACCGGGATGCCCGCCCGCGCGAACGCCGCGTGGTCGGACCGGCCGCCGACCGACGTCAGCTCGGTCGCCACCACCCCGTTGAACGCGGCCTGCAACGTCTGCTGGAGCTGCGCCGAGCCGGTGGGCTGACCGCTGGCGCTGTAGACGAAGTAGCCGGGGTTGGGCGAACCGATCATGTCGAAGTTCAGGTACGCCTTGATCCGGGACCTCTCGGCGGACGGCAGCTGCGCCACGTAGTAGTTGGAGCCGACCAGGCCCAGCTCCTCCGCGCCCCACCAGCCGAACCGCAGGTGCCTCTCCGGCTTGAGGTTCTCCCGCGCCACGGTCAGCGCGACCTCCAGGATGCCCGCCGAGCCGGTGCCGTTGTCGTTGATGCCGGGCCCGGCGCCCACGCTGTCCAGGTGGCCGCCCAGCATGAGGGTGTTGTTCGCGTCGCCGCCCGGCCAGTCGGCGGTCAGGTTGTACCCGGTCGCGCCGCCGTGGGTGAACTGCTGGACGGACGTCGTGTAGCCGACCGCGTCGAGCTTCGCCTTGATGTAGTCCAGCGAGGCCCGGTAGCCGGGCCGGCCGTGCGCCCGGTTGCCGCCGTTGTTGGTGGCGATGGTCTGGAGGCTGTTGAGGTGGGCCTGGACGTTGGCCAGCGGGATGTCCGGCGCGGCCAGGGCGGCCGGCGCCGCCGGCGCGGCCGGTGGGCTCAGCAGGGTCGCGGCGAGCAGCAGGGCGCTCGCGACCGGGATCGTCCTCTTCAGGGACATGGCTGCCTCCGCAGGGATGTAGGGATCGCCACGATGAGCCTGCGGGGCGACGGCTCCTCGGCGGTAGCGACGTTCGTCGTGGCGCGTTCGGACGCAAAAGCGACATTTCTATTTATTTCATGACTTCAGTGCAGACTGGAATAAATTGATCGGCGGCCACGGGGGCGCCTGCCCGGCAGCACGGCGTCAGGCGCGGCGGGACAGGGTCAGTCGCGGCGCTCGCGGGCGCGGCGCTTGCCCTCGTGCATGGCCACCACTCGGGCGACCGGGATCGCGCGGCCCTCCTCGACCAGGTCCTCCGGCAGGGCCTGCGGGGCGGGGAGGCCGGCCCGCCACGGATCGGCGTCGCCGAGCAGGCCGGGCGCCGTGCGGAGGGTGAAGTCGCTTGGCGTGATGCGGTCCAGGTCGTCCCACGACACCGGGAACGACACCGGTGTGCCGGGACGGACGCGCGGGCTGTAGGCGGCGACCACGGTGGCCCCGTAGGCGCGGGTGGAGTCGAGGAAGACCTTGCCCCCGCGTTCCTCCCGGAGGTAGGCGGTGGTCGCGATGGTCGGGTCGAGCCGTTCCGCCCGCGCGGCGAGCGCCCTGGTGGCCGCCGCCGCGTCGTCGTCGCTCGCGTCGACGGGCACGAAGACGTGCACCCCCTTGGCGCCGCTGGTCTTCACGGCGCCGGTGAGGCCGGCGTCGGCCAGCGCGCGCCGCACCAGGTGGGCCGCCCCGACGACGGAGGAGAACGGTTCGCCCTCGGGCGGGTCGAGGTCGAGCACGAGGTGGGTCGGCCGCTGCCGGTCGTCGACGCGGGAGAGCGGCACGTGGTACTCGACGGCGCGCTGGTTGGCGAACCACAGCAGGGTCCGCCGGTCGTCGCACAGCGCGTAGTCGACCTGCCGCTTGGACGCCTCGGCCCACACGCGCGTGGTGCGCACCCAGTCCGGCGTGTACTTGGGCACGTTCTTCTGCATGAACGCGTCCTGGCCGCGCAGCACGCGGACCACCGACAGCGGCCGCCCGGCCAGTTGCGGCAGGATCCGGTCGCGCACGGCGTCGAGGTAGTCGACCAGGTCGCGCTTGGCGGCGTCGGCGCCCTCGAACAGCGGTTGGTCGAGGTTGGTCAACGAGACGCCGTCACGTTCCTCCGCAGCTCCCACGCCCACACCCTCCCCGGTCGGGGCCCGGTGGGCAAGTGGCGGGGTCACAGCAGCGCGGTGAGGCGTTCCTCCACCTGGTCCAGGGCCATGCGGACCGCGCCGAGCGCGACGTTGCCCGCGCCGAGGGCCGAGACGCGCAGGTCGATGGGCACCAGCAGTTGCCGCCCGAGGCGGCGGCGGACGGCGTCGAACAGCACGTCGCCCGCGCGGGACACGCCGCCGCCGACGACGACGCACTGCGGGTCCATGATGAGCAGCTGCACGGCCAGGCCGCGGGCGAACCTGGTGGCGATGGTGTCCACGACGGACAGCGCGGCGGGGTCACCCGCGGCGGCGGCGTCGAACAGCGGCCCGATGTCGTCGGTCCCGGTGAGCCGGTCGCGCAGCGGTCGCTCGCAGCGCTGGACGCCCAGGCGCAGTATCTCGCCCGCGCCGACGAGCCTCTCGAACGCGCCGAGGCCGTCGGTGGGCGGTTTCGGCTCGTCGTCCAGGTCGGTGACGAGGTCGATGAAGCCGAGTTCGCCCGCGGCGGAGGACGCGCCCCGGTAGGGCTTGTCGTCGATGACCATCCCGGTGCCGATGCGCTCGCCCCACTGGACGAACAGGAGGTTGTCGCCCGCCTCGCCGCGCCAGCGCTCGGCGACGACGGCGAGGTTGACGTCGTTCTCGATGCCGACGGGGCAGCCGAGCCAGTCGCGCAGTTCGGCGATCATGGGCAGGCTGCTCCAGCCGGGGATGCTGGGCGCGAGCACGACCTCGCCGCGGTCGTGGTCGACGATGCCGGGCGTGCCGACGGCCACGGACCACAGGTCGGTCGGGGTGATGCCGGCTTCCGCGGCGACGTCGGCGAGGGTGGCGCGCAGCAGCGCCACCAGGCGCGGGCCGGTCGGCTCGGGCGGGGTGGTGGCCCGGCGTTCGGCGAGGACGGTGCCCGCGAGGTCGGCGGTCATGACGTGGAGCTTGTGCGGTCCGATGTCGATGCCGGCGACGTGGCCGAGTTCGGCGCGGAACCGGGCGCGCTGGGCGGGGCGGCCGATCTGGTGCTCGGTGGTGCCCGCGAACTCGGCGATGCCCGACTCCGCGAGGGTGGTCAGCGCGCGGGTGACGGCGGGGCGGGACAGGCCGGTGGCGACGACGAGGTCGGAGACGGTGGCGGTGTGGCCGTCGGCGGCGCGCAGCGCGTTGAGCACGGCGGTGGCGTTGATCCGCCGCAGCACGTGGGGCCCGGTGGCCGCTGGTCCGGATGTCACCCAGCCTCGCTTTCACCCTCGTGCCCGCGAACGCTAGCAGAGCCATCCCCTTGACAAGTGGTCCAGACCATAGCACAGTATCGAACGGTTCGTTACTAAGTGCGCCCAGCTCACGTCCCTGCGGTGAGATCGGCTTTGGGGGAGGCGACTGTGGAAGACGTGA
Organism: Saccharothrix australiensis; assembly: GCF_003634935.1. Classification (NCBI taxonomy): domain Bacteria; kingdom Bacillati; phylum Actinomycetota; class Actinomycetes; order Pseudonocardiales; family Pseudonocardiaceae; genus Saccharothrix; species Saccharothrix australiensis. The sequence continues at coordinate 4,726,630 of NZ_RBXO01000001.1, read as the reverse complement.
AGTACCGGTTGATCGCCGATCACCTGATCGGGGCGATCGACCGGGGCGAGTACCCCGTGGGGAGCGCGCTGCCGACGCTGCACGAGCTGATGAGCAGGTTCGGGGTGGCCCGCGGCACCGCGCGCGCCGCCGTCGCGGTGCTGGTCGCGCAGGGCGTGGCGACCTCGAAGCAGGGCCTCGGCACCCTGGTGTGCGGCACGACGACGCCGCCGGACCGGGGCGTGCCGCGCATCCTGCCCGACGGCGCGACCTACCCGAAGGTGGTGCTCAGCGGCTGGACCGCCGCCGGGCCGGACATCGCGGGCCGGTTCGGCCTGGCCACCGGCAGCCTGGTGGTGCACCGCGTCCGCCACCACCACACGGGCGCTCGCGTGACGAGCATCGACCAGCAGTGGCTGCCGCGGGCCGTCGCGACGACCATCGAGCAGCACACCGGCCACGACATCTCCGACCGCAACGACACGCCGCACCCGGACCTGACCCCGTTGCTGCGCAACGCGGGCCTCGACCCGATCGTGGCGACCGTGCAGCTCGACGCACGCCTGCCCAGCCGCTCGGAGGCGGGCACGCTGGAGATACCGCTCGACGCGCCGGTGCTGGTGGTGCACCGCATCACGCACGGCTCGTCCGGCACCCCGGTGGAGGCGACGACCACGGTGTCCAGCACCGGCGGCTCGGCGCCGAAGTTCACCATCCCGCTCACGGGCTGACCGCCGCCGCGCGTGCGCGGGTGCCTCGACGTTCCCCGGGGTCCCGTGCATCGCCCGGATCGCCCCGCCTGTGCGGGGAGACGCCGCCTCGGCCTCAAGGCGGCCGAGGACCGGGAGCACCCGTCGCCCGCGCCGTGGCATGGCCGGCTCGACGGGCCTGGCCGCAAGCCTTTCACCTCCGGTGATGTCGTCGGGTCCGCGAGTGGTGTCAGTCACTGACACCACTCGCGGGACGTATCGGGCGACGCGTCGACGTGGTCGCGGCGTTGAGCGACACGACACGTCCGAAGACCGCGCGGGGAGTGTCGGACCGCCGGCGCATGCGGTCCGACCGGGGATCAGCCGCGCGCGTTCGGCGCGACGACCGGGGGCGGCACGGGACCGGCCTCCGCCCGGTCCATGCCGTCGGGCAGGGACGCCCGGTAGATCGGCATCGCGGCGGCGGTGGTGAGGATCGCCACCGCGACCAGGATCGCGAACAGCTCCGAGGTCACCAGCCCGTGCGCGAGGCCGATGTTGATGAAGATCAGGATCATCAGCCCGCGCGCGTTCATCAGCCCGCCGACCGCCGACGCGTACCGCCACGGGAAGCCCTGGCAGCGGACCACCGCGGCGCAGCCCAGGTACTTGCCGGCGAACGCGACCGCCGTGATCACCGCGAGCGGCCGCCACAGCGCGCCGCCCGCGCCGAACCCGGACACCTCCGTGTTGAGGCCGCTGAACGCGAAGAACACCGGCAGCAGCAGGATGGAGTTCAGGTCCGTGAGCCGGGTCGTCAGCTCGCGCCGCACGATCGCCGACTGCGGCATCGCCAGGCCGGTGATGAACCCGCCGAACACCGAGAACACGCCGATGTGGTCGGTGAACCAGCCCGCCGCCAGCACGAGGAGCAGGACGAGCGCCATGACGTCGCGGCTCATCCGGCCCGCGCGTTCCACCCGCTCGCCCAGCGCGCGGAGCAGCCTGCGCCCCACCGTCAGCATCAGCGCCGCGAACACCGCCGCGCCCGCCACGGTGTCCAGCGCGTCCAGCGGGCCGCCCGCCGTGCCGACGGCGATGATCACCGCCAGGATCACCCACGCCGCCGCGTCGTCGATGGCGGACGCGACCAGGGTGAGGCCCCCGATGGGCGTGTTCGCGATGCCGCGCTCCTCCAGGATGCGCGCCAGCATGGGGAACGCGGTGATCGACAGCGCGCCGCCGACGTAGAGCATGAACTCCCACAGGCTGCCGCCGCCGGGGCTCAGCGAGTCGAAGAACAGCGCCGCCGCGCCCGCGCCGAGCAGGAACGTCGGCACGATGCCGGACACGGCGAGCACCGAGGCCCGCCGCACGTTCCGCCCGCCGGCGAGGCCGTGGTCGAGCGAGGCGCCGACGAGGAACATGTAGAACGTCAGCCCGATGGTGCTCAGCACGTAGAGGACGTCCTTGACGTCGGCGGGGAACAGGTCGGCCTGCACGCCCGGCGCGACCGCGCCGAGCAGGGCGGGCCCGAGCAGGACGCCGGCGACCATCTCGCCGACCACCCTCGGCTGCTTGACCAGCATGGCGAGGCGTCCGCACAGGGTCGTCGCGACGAGGACGACCGCGAGCGCGGCGAACACCCGCAACGCGAACTCGATCTGGTTCACTCGGCCCTCTCCCGGTGGTCGGGCGGTCGGTGCCCCGGCGGGCACCCCGCGGTGTCGTGGGTCTCGAAGTAGCGCCCGGCCAGGCGCAGCCTGCGCGCGTGCAGCACCATGACCGTGCCCAGCACGAGCTGGACGACGCTGCGCCACACGTCCTCCCACCGGTCGCGCACGCGCAGGAACGCGCCGAGCGCGGCGAGGTGGCGCGGCGGCGGGCCGTCCGCCCGGACCAGCAGGCACGGTCCCCGGTTCGGCAGCGACCGGGTGTGCGTGACCGTGGAGTGCAGCGTGAAGCGGCGCAGCACCTCCGCGGTCGCCGCCCGCAGCGCCAGCGGGGACAGCCGCCACGCCGGGCACGGGCGGTTGGCGGCGACGCCGAACGGGATGTGGTGCGCCGCGCGGGCGGGCACCCGCGCCCAGCGGTCCGGGTCGAACACGCCGGGGTCGCGGTGGCCGGCGGCGTGGTAGTCGGGGTAGCTGAAGCACAGCACCGTCCCCTCGGGGAACGTGGTGCCCCCGCCCAGGTCGATCTCACCGGTGGTGATGCGGTGAGCGATGCCGAACAGCGGGTACAGCCGCAGGGTCTCGTCCAGCACGTGCGCGAAGTAGCGGTCGTCGGCCGGGTCGCGCCGGAGCCGGTCCGCCACCTCCGGGTGCTGCGCCAGCGCGAGCAGCAGGTGCGCCATCGCCTCGGACAGCTGCACCACGGCCGTGTTGAAGAACGTGCCCTGGAGGTAGTGCACCCGTTCGGCGGGCGACAGGCTCGCGGGCAGCGGTCGCCGCACGTCGCCCGCCGCGACCCGCCGGGCGAGGTAGCGGGTCAGGCGCTCCCGGCGGGCGGGGTGGCGCAGGCCGGTGCACTTCAGCGCCGTCACCACGTCGTCGGCGTGGCCCGCGATCAGGTCGCGCGCCGCGCGCGGGCACGGCTCGCCGAACACCAGTTCGTAGCAGTACTCCGCCCACACCGGCACCATCAGGTCGCGCAGCCGCACCGGCGTGACCCGTCCGGTGACCAGCTCGTCGAGCACCCGCCCGGCGCAGCGGGCCGCCGCGTCCGCCAGCTCGTCGGCCGGACCGGACAGCAGCGCGCGGGTCGTGCGCGCCACGTCGTCGTAGCGCGGGCCCGCCTCCAGGTGCTCCTGGTGCACCTCCGCGCCGGGGGAGAGCCAGTACCAGAACAGGTCCGAGAGCGCGGCTCCCCTGCTGCGGCCGTTCGCGGCGGGGTGCCCGTAGACCTCCTGGAACCGCTCGGGCCCCACCTGCGCGTTCGGGAACGTGATCGCGTTGTCCCCGTTGACCTTCGCGAACACCTTGGCGCGCAGGGCGACCACCCGCGCCGGCAGCCAGCGCGGCGCGGTGAGCACGAGTGCGGCGGCGGCGAGCAACCCGGTCAGCCACATCGCGCGCACACCCCCGCGCTCCGGGCGACGACCTGGTCGCGGGTCAGGTCGGCCAGGTCGCGCCCGCCGCACAGCGCGAGGAGGTGGTCGACCTCGTCGCGCAGCACGTCGAGCACCCGCGCCACCCCGGCCTCCCCGGCGGCGGCCAGGCCCCACAACACCGGTCTGCCGACGCCCACCGCCGCCGCGCCGAGCGCCAGCGCCACCGCGACATCGCCGCCGCACCGCACGCCGCCGTCGAGCACCACCGGCACCCGGCCCGCGACCGCGTCGACCACCGCGGGCAGCGCCTCGACGGCCGCGGGCACCACGTCGCACTGCCGGCCGCCGTGGTTGGACACGACGACACCGGACACGCCGTGCTCGACCGCGAGCACCGCGTCGCGCGGGTGCAGCACCCCCTTGAGCCACAGCGGGAGCGACGTCGACGCCCGCAGCCGGTCCAGGTGCGCCCAGGACACCGCGGGCGACATCGCGATGTCCCGGAGGGCGCCCGGCGCGGCGCCGGGCAGGTCCCGCATGTTCTCCGCCGCGAGCCCGGCGGGCAGGTCGTGGAAGCCGTGCTCGGCGTCCCGCCGGTGCCGCCCGAGCACCGGAGAGTCGGCGGTCACCACCAGGGCGGTGCAGCCCGCGCGCTCGGCCCGCCGCACCAGGCACGCCGTCACCTCGTCGTCGGGCTGCGGGTAGAGCTGGAACCACACCGCCGCGTCCGGGTCGACCGACCGCGCCGCGGCCACCACGTCGGCGATCGCCACCGTCGACGCCACCCCGGAGACCAGCACCGTCCGCGCCGCCGCGACCGCACGCGCCGTCGCCGACTCGCCCTCGGGGTGCGCGAGCCGGTGGAACGCGGTCGGCGCGACCAGCACCGGCGCGGCCAGGCGACCGCCGGGCAGGTCGACGGAGAGGTCGCGGGTCGGCGCGCCGCGCAGCACCCTCGGCAGCAGGGCGAGCCGCCGGAAGGCCGCCTCGTTCCCGCCGAGCACCACCTCGTCGCCGACCCCGCCCGCGAAGTAGTCGTAGTGCGCCGGGTCGAGCACCGCGCGGGCCCGCTCGCGCAGCTCCGCGAGAACGGCGCCGGCGGTGGTCCGGTGGCGGTCGGCGGGTCCGGTGCCGGTGGTCCCGCGGCGGTCGGCGGGCCCGGCGCCGGCGGTGGTCACGCGGTGGCCCGCGAGTCCGGCGCTCACGGGGCCACCGCGGTGGTCCGCGCGAGCCGGGCGCGCAGGAAAGCCCGCAGCGGCGCGCGGTGCACCTCTTCGCTGTCCCACTCGTTCTCCAGGTTCTCGGTCAGGTGGTGCTCGCCGACGAGCACGCCGCCCCGGTAGTGCCGCACCACCGGGTGCAGGTAGCGGCCGTCGAGCCCGGCGGTGTCCTCCTGGGACACCCGGCCGGCCGTGATGTCGAACGGGTCGACCCGGTCGTGGCCCTCGCCGTACTCCAGCGTCACCGCCAGGTAGGAGTCGACGTCGCCGAAGTCGCCCCGCGCCACCGCCTCGTGCAGGTGGTCCAGCGGCACCTCCTCGGCGTAGCGGGTGGTCCCGTCCGGGCCGACGAGCACGGCGTCCGCCAGGAAGGAGAACAGCTGCCACAGCGCCGAGGTGCGGTTCACCCGCTCGACGACCGCGTCGGCCACCGCGTCCGGGGTGGGCTCCAGCTCCCGGTTCGGCCAGGGCACGCCGTGGTAGCGGTGTTCGAGGACGCAGTGCAGCGCCCGCACCCCGTACCGGAAGCCGTGGATGAACCCGCTGGTCGACTTCTTGAAGTCCCTGGCCTGCGTGATGGTGCCCGCGAAGAACAGGTCGGGCACGTTCACCGACTCCCACGCCGCGGTCTGGTGCGGGAAGCGGTCGTCGATGGTCAGCTCCGGGCGGCACTCGGGCGCGAAGATCGACGCGTCGAACCGGAACCCGGTCGCGAGGATCACCCGGTCGTAGCGGATCTCCTTCACCCGCTCCGCGACCCGCGCGAAGGCGACCCGCACCAGGTAGCCGTCGCCGTCGCGCCGGATGCCCGCGATCCGCCCGTCCAGCACGGCGTTCTGCGACTTGAGCTGGTAGGTGTCGAGGAAGTTGTTGTTCACCGCGCGCAGGTGCCCGACGAAGTGCGTGCGCCACGCCAGCTTCAGCGAGCCGGGGCCGGCGACGTGGATGACCGCCGCGGTCTCGATGAGGTTGTCGGCGGTCTCGAACGCCGAGTTGCCCCGACCGACGATCAGCACCCGCTGCCCGGTGAAGTCGGCCGGGTCGACCGACACCTCGTCGTACCGCTCGGCCAGCTCCACCCCGTCGATCGGCGGCACGTGCATCCGGGACACCCCGGTGGCGACCACGAGCCGCCGCGCCCGGTAGGTGACGCCGTGCTGGTCGCGCAGCACGAAGTCGTCCGGTCGGGTCACCGACACGACCCTGGCGCCGAACCGGATGGGCAGGTCGTTCTTCGCCGCGAAGTCGCCCAGGTAGCGCACCATGTCGTCGGCGGCCGGGAAGTAGCGCGGCGTGTAGCGGGTGAACAGCAGCGACGGGTCGTCCGACAGCAGCGAGTTCCAGTCGACCCGCAGGTTCAGCTCCGGGTCGTCCCAGCCGGTGTTGGGCTTGTTGCTGGAGATCAGCGTGCGGTGCCGGGGGAACCGGGTGAAGAACGCGCCGGGCGCGTCGCCCGCCTCCAGCACCAGGTGGTCCCGCCCGGCGCGGGAGAGCAGGTAAGACGCCTGCAACCCGGCCGGGCCGGCGCCGATGACGAGGCACTCCGTCGAAACCTCGGTGATCACGGCTTTCTCCTCACGTGCGGGGTGGACAGCAGGCGCTTGTCGGGTTTGCCGCTCGGCGCGAGCGGCGGTTCGGCGATCGCGGTGACCCGCGCCGGCGCGCACGCCGCGCCCAGCCGGGCGGTCACCAGCGCGCGCAGGGCCGCCGGGTCCGGCGGGCGGCCGGCGGTCGGCACCACGAACGCGTGCACCGCCTCGCCGGTGTCGTCGTCGGGCACGGCGACCACGTACGCCTCGGCGACGTCGGGGTGCTCGGCGAGGACGCGCTCGATGGGGCCCGCGTAGTGCAGGTTCGCGTTGACGATGACGACGTCGCGCGTGCGGCCGGTCAGGTGCAGGCGGCCCTCGGCGTCGCGGCGGCCCAGGTCGCGGGTGCGCACCCAGCCGTCCGCGAACACCTCGGCCGACCGCTCCGGGTCCGCCCAGTACGCGACGGCCTGCGCGGGCGTGCGGACGAACAGCTCGCCGTCGACGCCCGGCGGGACCGGCGCGCCGCGCGCGTCGCGGACCTCGACGGCCACGGCGGGCGGCGGGACGCCGACCGAGCCCGGCGGGTCGGCGGGCGTGGCCATCGAGATCATGCCGGTCTCGGTCTGGCCGTAGCCGTGGAACACCACCGGCCCGAGCACCTCCAGCGCCTCGCGGTGCCGGTCGGGCGTCAGCGGCGAACCGGACACCACCAGCGCGCGCAGCGTCGACAGGTCGGCCGGGTCGCGGCGCTGGGCCGCCACGAGCTTCGCCAGGCGCGGCACGGTGATCACGCTGCCGGTCGCGCGGTGGCGGGTGATCGCGCCGGGCAGCGCGGGGTCGTCGGCGACGACCGCCGTGCCGCCCGCGGCGATGGCCAGCACGGCGTACTCGAACATCACCTGGCTCGACAGCGTCCCGAACACCAGGTGGCGGCGGAGCCGGGGCGCCAGGTCGCGGATCGCGGGCGGCCACGCACCCGGTCGCGCGGCCCACCCGGCCGTCAGCGCGGCGTAGGTCTGCGCGCACGCCTTGGGCGTGCCCGTGCTGCCGCTGGTGTGGATCAGCCGGGCGACGTCCGCCGGCCGTCCGGCCAGTCGCAGGGGACCGGTGCCGGGGTGTGCCGCGCGCAGCGCGTCGACGGTGAGGGCGCGCGGTGCGCGCGCGGTGTCGGCGCGCGGGACGTGCGCGGTGCCGGAGTCGGTGACGACCGCGGCGACGTCCAGTCCCAGCAGGTGCCGGACCTGCGCGTCGGGCAGCCCCGGCCGCACGCCCACCACCCTCGCGCCCACGGCGTGGGCGGCGAGGATCGTGGCGAACGCCTCCGGGTGGACGCCGAGCAGCAGGGCGACGCCGTCACCCGGACCCAGGCCCTCCGCCCGCAGCCCGGCGGCGACCCGCGCGACGAGGTCGAGCATCGCCGCGCCGGTGACCAGGCGCGTGCCGTGCTCGAACACCGGCCGGTCGGCGGCGGCGTCGAGCGCGTCGAGCACCGCGCGCGGGAACGGCCCGGCCTCACGCGCCCGCAAGGCATTCCTCCACGAAGGTCGCGAGCGGCTGCTGGTGCACCGGCGGCAGGTCCCAGTGGTTCTCCAGGTTCTCCGCCAGGTGGTGGGTCGCGGCGAGCGCGCCGTCCCGGTAGTGGCGCACCACCGGGTGCAGGTAGCTCGCCCGCGCGGCGTTCGCGGCGTCGTTCTCGGCGACCCTCGGCACCGAGACGTCGAACGGGTCCACGCGGTCGTGGTCCGGCCCGTACTCCAGCGTCGTGACGAACCGGTGCCCGGCCGGGCCCAGCCCGCCGTCGGCGAGGTAGGCCACCGGCACCTCCTCCGCGTACCGCGCGCCGCCGCCGGCCACCGTCACCACGTCGCCGAGCACCGAGAACTGCTGCCACAGCCCGGAAGACCGGTTCACCCGCGCGACCACGGCGTCGGCGACCGCCTCCGGCGACGCGGGCAGGTCGGTCGCCGGCCACGGCTCGTCGTGGTGGCGCGCGGCGAGGATCCGGTGCAGGGCGCGGACGCCGTAGCGGAAGCCGTGGATGAACCCGTTCGTCGACTTCTTGAAGTCGCGCTGCTGCGTGAGCGTGCCCGCGAAGTACAGGCCGGGCACCGTGGTGGACTCGAACGCGGACGTCTGCTCGGGGAACCGGTCGTCGATCACCAGCGCCGGGCGGCAGCCCTCGTCGAACACCGAGGCGTCGAACCGGAACCCGGTGCACGCGATGACCCGGTCGTACTCCAGCTCCCGCGACGACTCCACCGCGCGCGCGTAGCGGAACAGCACCCGGAACCCGCCGCCGGGCCGGGGCTCGACGCGCTCGACCGTGCCGTCCAGGACCGCGTTGCCCGTCTTGAGCTGGTAGGTGTCCAGGAAGTTGGCGTTGACCGCGCGCAGGTGGCCGACGAAGTGCGTCTGCCAGGCCAACTTCACCGAGTGCGGCCCGGCCACGTGGATCACCGCCGCGTGTTCGAGGAGCGCGTCGGCCGTCTCGAACGCCGAGTTGCCCTTGCCGATGACCAGGACCCGCTGGTCGGTGAAGGACGTCGGGTCGGTGTCGACGGTGTCGTAGCGCTCGGCGTGCTCGATGCCCGGTATCGGCGGCACGTGCAACCGCGAGACGCCGGTCGCCACGACCAGCCGCGCGGCGCGCCACGTCCGCCCGTCGCCGTCGACGGCGGCGAAACCGCTGCCGTCGCGGGAGATCCGCACCACCTCGGTCCCGTAGTGGGCCCGCACGCCGCCGGCCGCGGCGAAGTCGGCCAGGTAGCGGACCAGGTCGTCGGCGGCCGGGAAGTACCGGTCGCTGTAGCGGGTGAACCGCGGGCCGGTGTCGTCGGACAGCAGGGAGTTCCAGTCCGCGCGCAGCCGCCGCTCCGGGTCGGCGTCACCGGTGTGCACCTTGTTGATGGAGATCAGCGTGCGGTGCCTGGGGTAGCGGGTGAAGAAGGTGCCCGGACCGGCCCCGCGTTCCAGGACGGCGTAGTCGCGACCGTCGCGTTGGAACAGGGCGGCGAGCTGGAGGCCGGCGGGACCGGCCCCGATGATCAGGTAGTCGTGCGCCATGCGGCAGGAAGCTACCGACGCGGTATCAGAACGCTCTGAGATCGGCTGCCTACCGTCGGTGCCGTGACCACGATCACCCCACACACCGCGACCGACGCACCCGTGGACCTCGGCGCGCCGCTGCGCGCGGTCGACCTCCACCGCGCGGCGGCGCCGCTGCCGGTGCTCGTCAGCCCAGCCGTGCGGGACCGCGTCGAGCGCGGGCGCGAGTACCTGCGCACCGTGAGCGCCGACGACGACCGGCCCGTCTACGGCGTCAAGACCGGGTTCGGCGCGCTCATCGCCTTCGCCGGGCGCGCCGAGGACGCCGACCAGTGCGACAACACCCTCGCACACCTCGGGGCCGGGCAGGGGCCCGACCTGCCCGCCGACGTCGTCCGCGCCGCGCTGCTGGTGCGGACGTGGTCGCTCGCGCAGGGCGTCTCCGGCGTCTCCGCGCACGTCGTCGACGGCCTCGCCGCGATGTTCGCGACCACGTTCGCCCCGGCGGTGCCGCGCCACGGCTCGGTCGGCGCGAGCGGCGACCTCATCCCGCTCGCCTACGCGGCCCAGGCGCTGCGCGGCCGCGGCCACGCCTACGTCGACGGCGAGCGCGCGCCCGCGGCGGAGGCGTTGCGCCGCACCGGGCTCGGCCCGCTCGCCCTCGACGGCCGCGACGCGCTGGCGCTGGTCAACGGCACGTCGGTGACGACCGCAGCCACCGCCCTCGCGCTGGACCGGGTCCGCGCCGCGCACCGCGCCGCCCAGGACCTCACCTGCCTGCTCGTCGACCTCCTCGGGGCCGACCCCGGTTTCCTCGACCCCCGGCTGATCTCCGCGTACGGCCACCCCGGCGCGACCGCCGTCGCCGACCGGATGCGCGCCGCCCTGGCGGGTGTCGTCCCGAGCGGCGAACGACCCCTCCAGGAGCCCTACAGCATCCGGTGCGCGCCGCAGCTGCTCGGCGCGGCCGAGGACGCGCTGCGCTACGTCGACGGCGTCGTGTCCGCCGACCTGGCCGGCGTCAGCGACAACCCGCTGTTCTTCCCGGCGGACGACGTCGTCGCGCACGGCGGCAACTTCTTCGGCCAGCCGGCCGCGTTCGCCGCCGACGTGCTCGCGCTGGTCACCGCGTCGCTGGGCAACCTCGTGGAGCGGCAGCTCGACCTGCTGGTCGACCCGGCGCGCAACACCGGCCTGCCGCCGATGCTGGCCGCCGGCCCCGGCCGCCAGCACGGGCTCCAGGGCGTGCAGCTCGCCACGACCGCGTTCGTCGCCGAGATCCGCCGCGCCGCCGCGCCCGCCAGCACCCAGAGCCTGCCGACCAACCTGCACAACCAGGACGTCGTGCCGTTCGGCACCCAGGCCGCGCTGCGCGCCTGCGAGGTGGCCGAGCTGCTGCGCCTGCTGTGCGGGTCACTCGCGCTCGGCCTGCGCCAGGCCGTCCACGTGGGCGGCAGGCGTCCCACGGCGCCCCGCTGCGCCGCGCTGCTCGACGCCCTCGCCGACGCGATCCGGCCCGTCGACCCCGACCGCCCGCTCGACGCCGACGTGCGCCTCGCCGCCGACCTGGTCACCGGTGGCCGCCGGTGAGGCCCCGGCCGGGGCCCACCACGAGGCGGACGCCCGCGCCGACGCCCCGGCCGCCGCAGGCGTCGCCGCCGCCGCGCCCCCCGCCGGGCCGGCCGCCGGCAGCCGCAGCGTGAACCGGGCGCCCCGGCCGGGGTAGCCGACCGCCTCGACGGTGCCGCCGTGCCCGGTCACGACCTCCCGCAGCAGCGCGAGCCCCAGCCCGAACCGCCGCTCGGAGCCGCCCCGCCCCCGGTGGAACCGGTCGAACAGCCGGTCCGCCTCGACCGGGTCGAACCCCTCGCCGGTGTCGGCGACGGTCAGCTCGACGCACCCGTCCCGCCCCCGCCCGAGGCGCACGTCGATCCGCCCGCCCGCCCCGGTGTGGCGCACCGCGTTGGCCAGCAGCTCGTCCACCGCGCGGCGCAACGCGGTCTCGACGCCCGTCACGAGCAGCGGGCCGGCCGGGCGCTCGACGGTCAGCGCGATGCGCCGCTCGGCCGCCCGCTCGGCCTCCGTCGCCACCGCGGCCTCCGCGAGGGCCGCCAGGTCGACCGGCCGACCGTCCAGCCCGCCGGACTCCTCGCTCAGCCGCGCCGACAGCAGCAGGTCGTCCACCACGTCACCGAGCCCCCGGATCGAGCCGGCGAGCTTGTCCAGCCCGTCGCGGTGCTCGTCGGGCAGGTCGGCCGCCCTGGCGCGCCGCACGAGCAGCTGGGCCCGCGTGTACGCCCGCGCGATCGGCGTCCGCAGCTCGTGGCTCGCGTCGGTGACGAACCGCCGCTGCCTGGCCAGCGCCTCCGCCAGGGGCGCGACCGCGCGCCCGCCGACCACCAGCCCCGTCACGGCCGCCGCGAGCAGGCCGCCGAGTTCCGCGATCACCAGCGCCACCACGAGGTGCCGCCGGTCGGCGAGCTGGTAGCGGGTGTCGAACACCGCCTGCACGGTGCGGTCGCCGGAGCCGGGCCGCGTGAGCACCAGGTACTCGGTGCCGTTGCGCTCGACGGTGCGCTCGACCTCCCGGCCCGAGGCCCGCACCACGTCGAGGTCGTCGCGCAGCGGGAAACCCTCGGGCGCGCGCAGCACCCCTTCCTCGACCACACCGCCGTCGAAGGTGAACAGCCACGTGCAGCCGGGCGGCGTCGACGGCGCGCCGTACTTCGCGTTGTACCTCAGCTCGCGGGTGACCTGCTCGTCCTGCGAGTGCACCATCACGGCGTAGGCGATCCCGCCGACGAACCCGACGAGCACGGTGATCGCCAGCCCCACCAGCACGCTGACCCGCAGGCGCGCCCGCCGGACCACCACGCGCTCCGCGTCCGCCCACGACCGGCTCACAGCGACCCCAGGCGGTACCCGAGGCCCTGCACCGTGTGCACCGCCGAACGGCCGAGTTTCGTCCGCAGGTAGTACACATAGGTGTCCACAATGGACTGCGATGGGGCGTCCTGGAACACCGTCCGCCGCAACGCCGCCCGCGTGTGCACGGTGTCCGGGTGGGTCGCGAGCACCCGCAGCAGCCCGAACTCCCGTGTGGTCAGCGGCACCCGCCCGCCGTCGGGCAGCACCACCTCCCGCTGCCCGACGTCCAGGAGCCCGGCGCCGATGTGCAGCAGGTCGCTCAGCTCCAGGGCCCGCCGGCACAGCGCGCGCAGCCGCGCGCTCAGCTCGTCCAGGTCGAACGGCTTCACCAGGTAGTCGTCCGCGCCCGCGTCGAGCCCGTCGATCCGGTCGTGGACGGTGCCCTGCGCGGTGAGGATCAACGCCCGCGCGCGCACCGATCTCGCCCGCAGGCGCACCAGGAGGTCGAGCCCGTCGAGGGCGGGTAGGCCGCGGTCGATGACGACCACGTCGTACGGGCGGGTGAGCCCGAGGTGCAGCCCCCGGTGCCCGTCCAGGGCCACGTCGACGGCGTAGCCCTCGCCGCGCAGGGCGTCGGCGAGCAACTCCACGAGTTCGCTGTCGTCCTCGACCAGGAGCAACCGCGAGCGGTTGGCCGGCCGGTATCCGGTGGTGCCGTGCACCTCACCAGAATCCCACCAGGGGGTAGTCCGCCAACGCGATCACCGCCTTGCTCCCAGTGGTCGAGTGCGTTCCGGACCGGAGGGCACTACGGCCCGGTCACCGCGGCGCGGCCCGGAGCCGTTCACAGACCGGGCGGACGCCCGGAGGCACGACGGGTCGCCCGCGACCGCGGGCACGACGGGTCGCCCCGCGACCGTCGCCGGTGGACCGTCCGCAGCCCCGCAGCCCCGCAGCCCCGCAGCGCCGCAGGCCGCAGGCCGCCGACGCGGGACGGTGGCGCGGCGCAGGGACGCGCCGACGGCGCCCGCGAATGCCCTGGCGTCCCAACGGAAGCCCTGCGCGTGCCGGGATTTCGGCAACGCGTACCCGAAACACCGGGCTGACCGGCTCATCCGACCCGCGGCGCTGGACATCGCCGCCGATGTGCGCTGAGGTGAAGGCACTGGGGCACCACCGGGGGAGTTCCACCAAGGACCTTGTCCGCGCACCGCCGAGCGGGTGGTGCTCTTCGCCGCGCCCTCGACGGTCCCGCTCCCCCTCACCGGTGGCCATCGACGAAGGGGCAACTCTGTGAGGAAGAAGTCGCTACCGCTGCTGATCGCGGCGCTCACGGCAGGCGCGGGCGTCACGGCGCTGACCGCGCCCGCCGCCGCCGTCGCGGCGCCCGCCGGGCCCGGCGCGGTGCTGGAGGTGAAGCTCGCCTCCGGCGCCGGTGTCGCCGCCGTGCGCCGGGTGCTGGACAGCCGGGAGATCGCCCGCACCACGCCGCTGTTCGCGCGGCTCGACGAGAGACTGGCCAGACTCGGCCGGGTGGGCGCGCAATCGCCGTCCGGGCTGGAGCGCTGGCACCGCGTCCGGCTCGCGCCGGGTGTCGACGCCGCCACCGCCGCGCGGGAGCTGACCGCCCTGCCCGAGGTCGAGGTGGCCTACCCGCAGCCCGAGGGCAGCGACCCGGCCACGCCGGACTTCTCCGGCCAGCAGGGCTACGCGGACCCGTACTCCAGCAGCGGCATCGACGCCGACTACGCGGGCACCGTACCGGGCGGCAAGGGCGGCCACGTCCGGGTCGTCGACCTGGAACGCAACTGGAACCCCCAGCACGAGGACCTGTCGAAGCTGCGGCTGCCCGGTGGCCTGATCCCCAACGGCACGCCGGACTTCACGCCGACCAGCATCGACCACGGCACGGCCGTCACCGGCGTCATCGGCGCCGACGCCAACGGGTTCGGCGTGACCGGCCTGGTGCCCGAGGCGGGGCTGCACTACACCAACGTCGTCAGCCAGGAGAACGGCTACGACCTGGCGAACGCGATCCTCACGGCGGCGGCCAACGTGGACGTCGGCGACATCCTGCTCATCGAGCAGCACGTCGGCTACTGCGGCGACTACGCGCCGATGGAGGTCTGGGACTCGGTGTACGACGCGATCGTCACCGCGGTGCAGTCCGGGCGGCACGTCGTGGAGGCGGGCGGCAACGGCGACCAGGACCTCAACGACCCGTGCTTCGGCGCGCGGTTCCCGGCCGACAAGCCCGACTCGGGCGCGATCATCGTCGGCGCGGGCGCGGCTCCCGGCTGCACCGGCACGCCGCGCTCCAAGCTGGGCTTCTCCAACTACGGCACGCGGGTCGACCTCCAGGGCTGGGGCGAGTGCGTGACCACCACCGGTTACGGCGACCTGCACGGCACCGGCGCGAACGACAAGTACACCGCGTACTTCAGCGGCACGTCGAGCGCGTCGCCGGTGGTGGCGTCCGCGCTGGCGGCGCTGCTCAGCGCGGCGGAGGCCAACGGCGAGACGCTGTCGCCCGCCCAGGCCCGCGAGATCCTGATCGCCACGGGCACCGCGCAGAGCGGCACGCAGCACATCGGCCCGCTGCCGAACCTGCGCACGGCGATCGGCCACTACCTCAGCGGCGTGAACTTCCCGGAGCGGGTCGCCTACCCCGGACCGCGGCAGGCCAAGGCGGGCCAGCCGACGAGCCTGGCGATCCAGGCGTGGGACGGCAACGACGACCCGCTGACCTACTGGGCGTCCGGCCTCCCGGCCGGTCTGGGCATCGCGCCGGGCACCGGCGTCATCTCGGGCACCCCGACCACTCCCGGCACCTACACGACCACCGTGTACGCCAGCGACAGCTCGACCCTGCCGGGGCAGACCACCTTCACCTGGACCGTCTCCTGACCTCCGGGACGTGACGGCGCGGCGCGGGGCCACCACCGGTCCCGCGCCACGCGGTCGTCGGCCACGTGGCACTGGACCGTCCACTGTGGTCTTTCCACCGGGGTCGGCGCGTCGCGCCGGCGGTGCACCGCGACCGACCCGTGCGCCCCGGCGCGCGTGGTGGTCGCGCCCGGTCGTTGTCAAGCGCCGGTGCACCCCCGGCGTCCGCGTCGGCCCGAAAGGGAAGAGTTCCGCCTTGAATGGACTAGACCATTGCCAGGTGCGTGCGGCAGCGGTTAGCGTCGGTCGAGGTGTGGTCCTGACGTGGTCCGGCTCTCGGGCGGACCCGTCGCGCGCAAGCGTCCTCGGTGTGGCAGCGTCGCCAACCGGGCCCAGTCGATCGGTTCGGTGACGAGCGGTGCCGCGGTGCGCCGCCGCGGTGCGGATACGGGGTGGGTGTTGACTGGCAGGGTTGTGTACGCCGGGTTCGAGGTGCAGTTCCCCGTCGGCGGGAACCGGCTGCTGACCGAGCACGTGGCGCTGCTCGCCGCGGCGGGGGTCGACGCCTACCGCTGGTCGCCGACACCGGGGTTCCGCTACGACTGGTTCGACGACGACGTGCCCACGCTGTCCGGCGCGGAACTCGACCTGTCCGCCGACGACCTGCTCGTCGTGCCGGAGCTGACGGTCCTGCCCGGTCGCGACCCGGCTCCCGGCGGGCGCAAGGCGATCTTCGTCCAGGGCCACTTCCTGACCTTCCTGACCTGCCCCGACCTCGACCCGTACCCCGGCTGGGGCACACCGCCCGCGCTGTGGACGGTGTCCCGCGACGGGGTCGAGGTGCTCAGCCGGGCGCTGCCCGGCCTGTCGCCGCGGTTGATACCCAACCCGATCGACGCGCGGATGTTCCGGCCCGCCGCGAAGACGCCCAGCATCGCGTGGATGTCGCGCAAGCGGCCCGCCGAGAGCGCCCTGCTCAAGCAGATCCTGCGCAACGACCCGCGCAGCGCCGGCGTGGAGCTGCGCGACCTCCGCGGCCTCACCCACGGCGAGGTCGCCGAGGCGCTCGCCGACACCTCGGTGTTCGTCGCGCTCGGCGCGCCGGAGGGCGAGGGCTTCGGGCTGCCCGTCGCCGAGGCGCTGGCGAGCGGCTGCCTGGTCACCGGCTACGGCCTCGGCGGCGGCGACGAGCTGTTCGAGGCGCCGTCGGCCTGGCCGGTGCCGAACCTGCGCACGGTGGAGCTGGCCGACCGCGCGCTGGACCTCGTGCGGCTGCCGGACCAGGACCGCGTGCGCGACGCGGGCCGCCGCTGGCTGGTGGAGCGGTACAACGCCGAGCAGACCACGAAGGCACTGCTGGCCGCCGTGGAGGCGGCGCGCGCGATACCGGCCGAGGACACCCGCGCCGTGCACCCCAGCGCGTGGGAGGCCGAGCTGATGCGCATCATCGCGCCGTACGCGGCCCCGATGGCCGCCGCGGGCAAACCCGAGGACTGAGCACGTGCGGCACGGCACGGGCCCGAGGTCCCGGACCACGCCCCGGACAGTCCCGACGACCGCCTGACACCCCTGCGGCACCACCCCGACCCGCGTGCGCGACGCGGTCGGGTGGTTCCGCGCGCCCCGACCCGGTCGAGACCTGCTAGGAGTCGCTGTGCAGCCGTCGGATGCCATCGCGGTGGTCGGGATGTCGTGCCGCTTCCCCGGCGCGCCGACCACCACCGCGTTCTGGGACCTGCTCGTCGGCGGTGTCGACGCCCTCGGCGCGCCACCGCCCGGCCGGCCGGCGGCGTCGCGCGCCGGCCACCTGACCGACGTCGCCGGGTTCGACGCCGACCTCTTCGGCGTCTCGCCGCGCGAGGCGCGCGAGATGGACCCGCAGCAGCGGCTGCTGCTCGAACTGTGCTGGGAGGCGTTCGAGGACGCCTGGATGGCGCCGGGCTCCGCGCGCGACACCGACACCGGCGTGTTCGTCGGCGTGACGGCCGAGGACTACGCGCTGCTCGCCGCCCGCTCGGGCGCGGCCGTCGGGCTCCACCGGCTCACCGGCACCAACCGGGCGATCACCGCGAACCGGCTGTCGCACTTCTTCGGCCTGACCGGGCCGAGCATGGCCGTGGACACCGGGCAGTCGTCGTCGCTGGTGGCCGTCCACCTGGCGTGCGAGAGCATCCGCTCCGGCGAGTCGTCGGCGGCCGTGGCCGGCGGCGTGCACCTCAACCTGGCCGAGGAGCCCTGGCGGGCGCTGGCGCGCCTGGGCGTGCTCTCGGCGGACGGGCGCTGCCGCACCTTCGACGCCGACGCCGACGGGTTCGCCCGCGGCGAGGGCGGCGGCCTGGTCGTGCTCAAACCGCTCGCGCGGGCCGAGGCCGACGGCGACCGGGTCTACGGCGTGCTGCGCGGCAGCGCCGTCAACAACGACGGGCCGGCGCCGGGGCTGACCCGGCCGAGGCCGGCCGCGCAGGAACGGGTGCTGCGGTCGGCGTGCCGCCGGGCGGGTGTCGCGCCGCACGAGGTCGACTACGTCGAGCTGCACGGCACCGGCACCCCGGCGGGCGACCCGGTGGAGGCCGAGGCGCTGGGCGCGGCCTACGGCGCGCACCGGTCGGACGGCCCGCTGCTGGTCGGGTCGGTCAAGACCAACATCGGCCACCTGGAGGGCGCGGCGGGCATCGCCGGGCTGATCAAGGCGCTGCTCGCGGTGCACCACCGGCGGCTGCCCGCGAGCCTGCACTTCCGGCGGCCCAACCCGCGCATCCGGTTCGACGAGTGGCGGCTGCGCGTCGTCACGGAGACCACCCCGTGGCCCGAGCCGCGCTGCGCCGGCGTGTCCTCCTTCGGCATCGGCGGCACCAACGCGCACGTCGTGCTGGGACCGGCGGCCGGCGACCCGGTGCCGCCGACGCCCGGCGCGCCGACGGTCGGCACGTCGACGGTCGGCGCGCCGACGGCCGGCCATCGCGGCGGACCGGCGGCGTGGGTGCTGTCGGCGCACAGCGAGCGCGCCCTGCTCGACCGCGCGGCCCGGTTGGCCGGGCACCTGCGGGACCGGCCGGCGGCGGACCCCCGCGACGTCGCCCGCTCGCTGGCGCGCACCGGCGCGGGACTGCGGCACCGTGCGGTCGTCGTGGGTTCCGACCGGCACCGGATGGCGGCCGCCGTGGCGGACCTCGCCCAGGGCTCGCCGACCCCGGCCGTGGTGCGCGGCACGGCGCGCGACGACCTGACCGGCGTCGTCTTCGCCTTCCCCGGACAGGGGTCCGCCTGGCCCGGCATGGCGACCGCGCTGCTGGACTCGTCCGAGGCGTTCACCGGAGCCCTGCGGGAGTGCGACGACGCGCTGCGCCCGCTGGTCGGCTGGTCGGCCGAGGACGTGCTGCGCGGCGCCGGGGGTGCGCCGCCGATGGACCTGACCGCGGTCAACCAGCCGGTGACGTGGGCGTTCCTGGTCGCGCTCGCCGCCGTCTGGCGGTCGTTCGGCGTCGAGCCGGCGGCGGTCGTCGGCCAGTCGCAGGGCGAGGTGGCGGCGGCGTGCGTCGCGGGCGCGCTGACCGTCGAGGACGCCGCCGCGCTCATCGTGGCCCGGTCGCGGATCGTGGCGCGGGAGCTGACCGGCCGGGGCGGCATGGTGTGGGTCGGCCTGCCGCCGGACGTCGTGCGCCACCGCGTCGCCCGCTGGCGCGGCAGGCTGTCCGTCGCGGTGGTCCAGGGCCCGGAGTCGGTCGTCGTCTCCGGCGAGTCGGGCGCGCTGGACGAGTTCGTCGCGGACTGCGGGCCGTCGGCGCGGGTGCGCCGGGTGCCCGCCGACTACGCGTCGCACTCCGCCGAGGTGGAGCGGGTCGAGGACGAGCTGACGGCCGCGCTCGCCGGGCTGCGGCCGAGGACGCCGGCGGTGCCGTTCCACTCGACGGTGACCGGCGGCCGGTCGGACGTGCCGCTCGACGCCGCGTACTGGTACCGGAACCTGCGCGAGCCCGTGGACCTGCTCGGCGCGGTCGGCGCGCTGCTCGCGGACGGCCACGCCGCCTTCGTCGAGGTGGGCCCGCACCCGCTGCTGCTCGCCGGCATCCGGGACACCGCGCTCGCCCGCGACACCGCCGTGGTGACCGTGCCGACGCTGCGGCGGGACGAGGGCGGACTGTCGAGGGTGCTGCTGTCGCTGGGCGAACTGCACGCGCACGGCCTGCCGGTCGCGTGGGAGGAGCGGTTCCGGGACGCGAACCTGGTGCCGCTGCCCGGCTACCCGTTCCAGCGCGAGCGGCACTGGATCGGGGACGCCGCGCCCGGTGCGGCGGGGAACGCCGCGTCGGCCGCTGCCGCCGCCGGGGTCGGCGACGCGCGGGCCGGGGCGACCGACCAGGGTGACGCGCCGAGCGACGCGGGCGGGGAGCAGGGCGACGCGCGGGTCGGCGCGGGCGGGGGCTCGGGCGAGGTGCGGGTCGGCGCGGGGGAGGACCAGGGCGGTCCACGCGTCGGCGCGGGCGACCCGCGTGACCGGGGTGGCGTGGCGGCCGGCGTCGACCTGGACGCCGCGCTGCGCCGCGAGGTCGCGGCCGTGCTCGGTGTGCGCGACCCGGCCCGGATCGACCTCGGGACGCCGTTCCGCGACCTCGGTTTCGACTCCTCGATGCTGGTCGAACTGGCCGGCCGGCTGGACTCGGCGGTCGGCGTGCGCCTGACCAGCACCACGCTGTTCAACCACCCCACCCCGGCCCGGCTGGCCGAGCACCTGGCGCGGGGCGCGACCGGCGCGACGCCCGCCCGCCGCGCCGCCGCCGAGGACGACGACCCCGTCGTGATCGTCGGCATCGGCTGCCGCTACCCCGGCGGGATCGACTCGCCCGAGTCCTTCTGGTCGGCGCTGGTCGGCGAGGAGGACCTGATCACGGCGGCCCCGACGGACCGGGGGTGGCCCGCAACCGGGTTCCGGGGCGGTTTCCTCACCGACGCGGCCGGGTTCGACGCGGGGTTCTTCGGCATCTCGCCGCGCGAGGCGCTGGCGATGGACCCGCAGCAGCGCCTGGCCCTGGAGACCTCGTGGGAAGCGCTGGAACGGGCCGGTGTCGACCCGACCTCGTTGCGCGGCACGGACACCGGCGTGTTCCTCGGCCTCATGGCGCAGGACTACGGCGCGCGGATGCACGAGGTCGGCGGCGACAGCGGGGGGTACGTGCTGACCGGAGTCGCGCCGAGCGTCGCCTCCGGCCGGGTGGCGTACGTGCTGGGCGCGCAGGGCCCGGCGGTGACGGTCGACACGGCGTGCTCCTCGTCGTTGGTGGCGCTGCACCTGGCGGCGCAGTCGCTGCGGTCGGGCGAGTGCTCGCTCGCCATCGCCGGCGGTGTCACGGTGCTGGCCAGTCCCGGCATCTTCCTGGAGTTCGCCCGGCAGGGCGGGTTGTCGGCGGACGGCCGCTGCCGGTCCTTCTCCCGTGACGCGGACGGCACGGGCTGGGCGGAGGGCGCCGGCGTGCTGGTGCTGGAGCGGATGTCGGACGCGCGTCGCCGCGGCCGCCGGGTCCTGGCCGTGGTGCGCGGCTCGGCGGTCAACCAGGACGGGGCGTCCAACGGCCTGACCGCCCCGAACGGCCTGGCGCAGGAGCGGGTGATCCGGCAGGCGCTGGCCAACGCCGGGCTGGAACCGTCCGAAGTGGACGCGGTCGAGGCGCACGGCACCGGTACCGCGCTCGGCGACCCCGTCGAGGCCGACGCGCTCCTCGCGGCCTACGGCGCCGGTCGGGACCGGCCGCTGTTCCTGGGCTCGGTGAAGTCGAACCTCGGCCACACGCAGGCGGCCGCCGGCAGCGCGGGCCTGATCAAGCTGGTGCTCGCGATGCGGCACCGGCTCCTGCCGCGCACGCTGCACGTCGACGCGCCGTCCGAAGGCGTCGACTGGGACGCGGGCGACCTCCGGCTGCTCACGGCGGCGGAGCCGTGGGGGCCGCGCGATCGCCCGCTGCGGGCGGGTGTCTCGTCGTTCGGCGTGTCGGGCACCAACGCCCACGTGATCGTCGAATCCGCCCCGGTGGCGCCCCCGGCCCCGGTGCCGCCGCCCGGCGCGGTGGACGTGCCGCCGCACGGCGCGCTGCCGCTGGTCGTGTCGGCCCGCAGCCGTGCCGCCCTGGTCGAGCAGGCGGTGCGGCTGGCCGACCACCTCGACGCGACGGGCGCCGACCACGGGTCCGTCGCCTGGTCGCTGCTGACCACGCGGGCGCTGCGCGGGCACCGGATGGTGGCGCTCGCCGCCGACGCGGCGCAGGCGGCGGCCTCGTTGCGCGCCGCGACCGCGGTGAGCGGCCAAGTCGTCCCGGCGGCGAAGACGGTCTTCGTGTTCCCCGGGCAGGGCGCGCAGTGGGTCGGCATGGGGCGCGAGCTGTGGGAGTCGCGGCCCGTGTTCGCGGCGCGCATGGCCGAGTGCGAGCGGGCGCTGGGGCCCCACGTGGACTTCTCGCTGCGGGACGTGGTCTTCGGGGGCGGGTCGCTGGACCGGGTCGACGTCGTGCAGCCGGTGACGTGGGCCGTGATGGTGTCGCTGGCGGCGCTGTGGCAGTCGCACGGCGTGCGCCCGGACGCCGTGGTCGGCCACTCGCAGGGCGAGATCGCGGCGGCGTGCGTCGCGGGCGCGCTGTCGCTCGCGGACGCGGCGCGGGTCGTCGCGGTGCGCAGCCGGGTGGTCGCGAGCGGGCTCGCCGGGCGCGGTGGCCTGCTGTCGGTGGCCGTGCCCGTCGACGAGGTGCCGGCCGGGGTGGCGGTCGCCGCCGTCAACGGCCCCCGTGCCGTCGTGCTGGCCGGCACCCCCGGTGAACTCGACGGGTGGGAGCGCGACTACCGCGAGCGCGGCGTGCGGGTGCGGCGCATCCCGGTGGACTACGCCTCGCACAGCGCCCAGGTCGACTCGATCCGCGAGCAGGTGCTGACGTCGTTGGCCGGGGTCGGGTCCAGCGCTCCGGAGATCCCTTGGATGTCCACCGTGGACGCCGAGTGGGTCGGCGGTCCGGTGCCGGTCGACTACTGGCAGCGCAACCTGCGCGGCCGGGTGCGGTTCGCGGACGCCGTGACCGCGCTCGCGGCCGATGGGCACGGGCTGTTCGTGGAGGTCAGCCCCCACCCCGTGCTGGCCGACGCGGTGGTGGGCACCGTCGGCGGCGCGGCGGTGTGCGGCTCGCTGCGCCGCGACGACGGCGGGTGGCCGCGCTTCCTGCGCTCGCTCGCCGAGCACTTCGTGCGCGGTGGCCGGGTCGACTGGACGACGGTGGTGCCCGCCGCGCCGACCACCCCGCTGCCGACGTCCGTGTTCGAGCGCCGCCGGTACTGGCTCGCGCCGAGCGGCACGGTCCCGTCGACCGACGCCGCCGACGTGCCGACCGCCGGTGCCGGTCCGACCGGTGAGGCGGGTCCGACCGGTGAGGCGGGTCCGATCGGTGGGGCGGGTTCGGTCGGGCTCGCCGCTGTCGACGGGCTCGTCGGGTCCACCGACCTGGCGGGGCTCCTCGACCTGGTCCGCGCCCACGCGGCGGCCGTGCTCGGCGATCCCGACGGCGTCGCGCCCGACCAGGCGTTCCGCGAGGCCGGGTTCGACTCGCTGACCTCCGTCGACCTCCGCACCCGCCTCAACGCCGCCACGGGCCTGGCCCTGCCGCCGACCGTGGCGTTCGACTTCCCGAACCCGCGCCGGCTCGCCGAGCACCTCCGCGACCGCCTGGCGGGTGGCGCGGAACAGCACGCCGCCACCGCGACCACGCCGGACGACGACCCGATCGCGATCGTGGGCGCGGCGGTGCGGCTGCCGGGCGGCGTCACGACACCGGAGGAGTTCTGGCGGCTGCTCGCCGACGGCGTGGACGCGGTGTCGGACTTCCCGACCGACCGGGGCTGGGACCTGGCGGCGCTGTACGACCCGGACCCGGACTCCGTGGGCACCTCCTACGCGCGGCGCGGCGGTTTCCTGGAGGACGCCGGGGCGTTCGACGCGGGGTTCTTCGGCATCTCGCGGCGCGAGGCGTTGGCGATGGACCCGCAGCAGCGGTTGTTGCTGGAGGCGTCGTGGGAGGCGGTGGAGGACGCCGGCATCGACCCGACCTCGTTGCGGGACAGCCGGACCGGCGTGTTCATCGGCGCGACGCCGCAACCGTACGGCCCGAGCCCGACCTCGCCCGGCGGCGCGGAGGGCTACCTGCTCACCGGCGGTCTGCCCGCCGTGCTGTCCGGCCGGGTGGCGTACGTGTTGGGTGCGCAGGGTCCGGCGGTGACGGTGGACACGGCGTGCTCCTCGTCGTTGGTCGCGTTGCACCTGGCGGCGCAGTCGCTGAGGTCGGGCGAGTGCTCGATGGCGGTCGCCGGTGGCGTGACGGTCATGGCCGGCCCGGACGTGTTCGTGGAGTTCTCCCGGCAGCGCGGGTTGGCAGCGGATGGTCGCTGCAAGTCGTTCTCCGCGTCCGCCGATGGCACCGGGTGGTCCGAGGGTGTCGGTGTGGTCGTGCTGCAACGGTTGTCGGATGCGGTGCGGGAGGGTCGTGAGGTCCTTGCGGTGGTTCGTGGTTCGGCGGTGAACCAGGACGGTGCGTCGAACGGGTTGACCGCTCCGAACGGTCCGGCGCAGGAGAAGGTGATCCGTCAGGCGCTGGCGAACGCGGGTCTACGTCCGTCCGATGTGGACGCTGTTGAGGCGCACGGCACCGGGACGGTGCTGGGTGACCCGATCGAGGCGCAGGCGATCCTGGCGACTTACGGTCAGGAGCGGGATCGGCCACTGTGGTTGGGTTCGGTGAAGTCGAATATCGGTCACGCGCAGGCGGCGGCCGGTGTGGTCGGTGTGATCAAGATGGTGTTGGCGTTGCGGCATGGTGTGTTGCCGCGGACGTTGCACGTCGATCGGCCGTCGGACAAGGTGGACTGGTCGTCCGGCGCGGTCGAACTCCTGACCGAGCCGGTGGTGTGGGAGGAGGGCGGGCGTCCGCGTCGGGCGGGTGTGTCGTCGTTCGGCGTGTCCGGCACCAACGCGCACGTGGTGCTGGAACAACCACCGACCCGGCCCGAGCCCGAGCCCGAGCCGCAGACCGTCCCCGGAACGGACCTCGTCCCCGTGGTCGTGTCCGGCCGGTCCGGGACGGCCCTGCGGGCACAGGCCGCCGCCCTCGCGACGCACCTGGAGCGCCCCGACTCCGACCTGGCCGCGGTGGCGGGTTCGGTCGTCGCCACGCGGGCGACGTGGGAGCACCGCGCGGTCGTCCTGGCCGGCAGCGGCGTGGAGGCGGTCGCCGGTCTGCGCGACCTCGACGGGGACCACGTGGTCACCGGGAGGGCGGAGCACGGCGGTGTCGGGTTCGTCTTCCCCGGCCAAGGCGCCCAGCACGCCGGCATGGGGCGCGAACTCCACGAGCGGTTCCCCGTGTTCCGGGCCGCGTTCGACGCGGTGTGCGCCGAGTTGGACCGGCACCTGGACTTCTCGGTGCGGGACGCGGTGTTCGGCGACGGCGCGCTGCTCGACGGCACCGCGTACGCCCAGACCGGGCTGTTCGCCGTCGAGGTCGCGATGGCGGAACTGGTGGTGTCGTGGGGGGTCCGGCCGCGCGTGCTGGCCGGCCACTCCCTGGGCGAGCTGACCGCCGCCCTGGTCGCGGGCGTCTGGTCGCTGCCCGACGCCGCCCGGCTGGTCGCCGCCCGCGCCCGGCTGATGCAGGAGCTGCCGCCGGGCGGCGTGATGGTGTCCGTGCCCGTCGGCGAACAGGACGTGCCCGTGTCGCACGGCGTGTCGATCGCCGCCGTGAACGGGCCGGACTCGGTGGTGCTGTCCGGCGAGCGGGACGCGGTCGCGCGGGTCGTGCGGGCGCTCGACGTGCCGGGCCGGGAACTGCGCGTCAGCCACGCCTTCCACTCGGCGCTGGTGGAACCGGTGCTCGACCGGTTCGGCGCGGTCGCGGCCGGGCTGGCGTACCGCGCGCCGACGATCCCGCTGGTGTCGTCGGTGACCGGCCGGGAACTCACCGCCGAGGAGGCCCGCTCGCCGCGCTACTGGGTGGACCAGGTGCGGCGCACGGTGCGGTTCGCGGACGCGGTGGCCGCGCTGACCGGCGACCGGGCGCGCCCGGTGTCGACCGTGCTGGAGGTCGGGCCGGGCGGCACGCTCGCCGGGCTGCTGCCCGACGTCGTCGCCGTGCCCCTCACCCGGCGCGACCGGCCCGAGGCGCGCACGGCCCTCACCGCCGCCGCGACCCTGTTCGTCCGGGGGCACGACGTCGACTGGCGGGCCGTGCTGCCGCCGAAACCCGCGGTGCCGGTGCCGAAGACGGTGTTCGAGCGGCGGCGCTACTGGCTGACCGGCCGCCGCGCCGACCGGGGCCTCGCGCACCCCGTCCTCGACACCGTCGTGGAACGGCCCGACTCCGCCGAGGTCGTGCTCGTCGGCAGGACCGACGCCGACCGGCCGACGTCCGACAGCACCCTGGTCGAACTGGTGGCGCAGGCCGCGCGCCGGGCCGGCCGTCCGGTGGTGGAGCGGCTGGTGGTGGAGTCGCCGCTGACCGCCGCGGCCGAGGTCCAGGTCGCGGTCGACGCCGAGCGCCGCACGGTCCGCGTCCACTCGCGCGGCACGACGTGGACGCGGCACGCGACCGCGACACTGGCCGACGCCGACGCCGACGCCGACGACCGGTCCGAGCCGGAGAGGCCGTTGACGCCGTGGCCGCCGGACGACGCCGAGCCGGTGGACGACGTCCCGGCCGGTGTGCTCCGGGCCTGGCGTCGCGGTGACCGGGTGTTCGCGGAGCTGGCCGACGGCGACCCCGGCGGCCGGGTGGTCGACCCGGCGCTGCTGGACGCCGTGCTCGGGCTGGCCGACACCGCCGCGTGGTCGTCCGAGTGGCACCGGGTCGAGGTCCACCCCGGTGGTGGGGCGGCCGTGCGCGCCGCCGTCACCACCGGGCCCGACGGCGCGTCGATCACGCTGGCCGACCACGCCGGGCAGCCCGTGCTGAGCGTCGGCGCGGTGCGGGGCGGGCAGCACCCGACCGTGCCGGTGTACGCGGTGCACTGGGTGCCGGCGGGTGGACCCGCGAGCGGGCCGCCGGTCGACCGCGCCGCCGTGGGCGGGCCGCCGGCCGACGGGCGCGACCCGGCCTGGCGGGTGCTGCGGGTGCCGACCGGCGACGTCCGCGCGGTCGTCTCCGGGGTGCTCGCCGAGGTGCGGGACTTCGTCGGCGCGGCGGGCCCGCGACACGCTCGCCTCGTGGTCGTCACGCGAGGCGCGGACACCGATCCCGTCGCCGCCGCCGTGTGGGGCCTGGTGCGCAGCGCTCAGACGGAACACCCGGACCGCCTCGTCCTCGTCGACGTCGAGCCCGGCACAGAGTCCGACACAGAGTCCGGCGCAGTGTTCGACACAGCGCCCGACACAGCGTTCGAGACAGCGCCCGACACAGCGCCCGACGCCGGCCTGTCCGCGCTGAGGCGGGCCGCTCCCACCGAGGACCAGTTCCGCCTGCGCGGCGGCGAGGTGCAGGTGCCACGGCTGCGCGAGGTGGTCGTCGACGGCACCCCGCCGTGGCGGCCGGGTTCCACGGTGCTGATCACCGGCGGCACCGGCACCCTCGGCGCGCTGGTGGCGCGGCACCTCGTGGTCGAGCACGGGGTGGGTCACGTCGTGCTCGCGTCCCGGCGCGGCGAGGACGCCGCGCTGCGCGCCGACCTCACCGCCGCCGGCGCGACCGTGACGATGGTGCCCTGCGACGTCGCCGACCGCGACCAGGTGCGGGACCTGCTGCGGGTCGCGCCGATCACGGCGGTCGTGCACACGGCCGGCGTCACCGCGGACGGCACGGTCGCCTCGCTCGACGACGCCGCGTTCGACGCGGTGTTCCGGCCCAAGGTCGACGCCGCCACCCACCTCGACGAGCTGACGCGGGACCTCGACCTGGACGCGTTCGTGCTGTTCTCCTCGGCGGCCGGAGTGCTCGGCGCGGCGGGGCAGGCCAACTACGCCGCGGCCAACGCGTACCTGGACGCCCTGGCCGTGCGACGCCGTGCGGCCGGCTTCCCGGCGGTGTCGCTGGCGTGGGGGCACTGGGCCCCGGCCGGCGGGATGACCGGCCGGCTCGGCGCGGTCGACACCGGGCGCCTGGAACGCCTCGGCGTGGCGCGGATGGCCGCCGAGCAGGGCCTGCGCCTGCTCGACCGCGTCACCGCCGCCGACCGCGCCGACCTCGTGCCCCTGCGGCCGGCGATGGCGGCGCTGCGGGCACAGGCGCGGGCCGGGGCGCTGCCGGCCGTCCTGCGCGACCTCGTGCCGGCGCGGTCGCGGGACGGCGGCGACGCGGTCGGGCGCGACCTGCCCTCGCTGCTGCGGACCGTCCGCGCGGCAGCGGCGGCGGTGTTGGCGACCGACACCGTGGACGAGGCGAAAGCCTTCCGGGACGCGGGTTTCGACTCGTTGACCGCGATCGAGCTGCGCAACCGGCTCGCCTCGGCGACCGGTCTCGCGCTGCCCGCCACCGTGGTCTTCGACCACCCGAACCCGACGGCGCTGGCCGAGCACCTGCACGGCCTGCTCAGCGGCTCGACCACGACCACGGAGCCCGTCGCCAAGTCCGCTGTGGAGGGTGACGACCCGATCGTCGTGATGGGCATGGCGGTTCGGCTGCCGGGCGGCGTGTCCAACCCGGAGGGGTACTGGCGGCTGCTGGCCGACGGCGTGGACGCGGTGTCGGAGTTCCCGACCGATCGCGGGTGGGACCTGGAGGGGCTCTACGACCCGTCACCGGAGTCGGTGGGCACCTCCTACACCCGGCACGGTGGATTCCTGTCCGACGCGGGCATGTTCGACGCGGACCTGTTCGGGATCTCGCCGCGCGAGGCGCTGGCGATGGACCCGCAGCAGCGGTTGGTGCTGGAGGCGTCGTGGGAGGCGCTGGAGCGCGCCGGGGTCGACCCGACGGGGTTGCGCGGCCGGGACGTCGGCGTGTTCCTCGGTGCTTCCGCCCAGTCCTACGGGCTCGCGGCGGGCGTCCGGTCCGACGGGTACCTGCTGCTGGGCAATGCGTCGAGCGTGTTGTCCGGTCGGGTGTCCTACGTGCTCGGCGTGCAGGGTCCGGCGGTGACGGTGGACACGGCGTGCTCGTCGTCGTTGGTGGCGCTGCACTTGGCGGCGCAGTCGCTGCGCTCGGGCGAGTGCTCGATGGCGGTCGCCGGCGGGGTGACCGTGATGGCGGAACCCGACGTGTTCGTGGAGTTCTCCCGGCAGCGCGGCCTGTCCCCGGACGGGCGGTGCAAGCCGTTCTCCCAGGCCGCCGACGGCACCGCCTGGGCGGAGGGCGTGGGCGTCCTCGTCGTGCAGCGGTTGTCGGACGCGGTGCGGGAGGGTCGTGAAGTCCTTGCGGTGGTTCGTGGTTCGGCGGTGAACCAGGACGGTGCGTCGAACGGCTTGACCGCGCCGAACGGTCCGGCGCAGGTCAAGGTGATCCGCCAGGCGTTGGCCAATGCGGGGCTCGGACCGTCCGATGTGGACGCCGTGGAAGCGCACGGCACCGGCACGACGCTGGGTGACCCGATCGAAGCGCAGGCGATCCTGGCGACCTACGGGCAGGAGCGGGATCGGCCACTGTGGTTGGGTTCGGTGAAGTCGAACGTCGGCCACGCGCAGGCGGCGGCCGGTGTGGTCGGTGTGATCAAGATGGTATTGGCGTTGCGGCACGGTGTGTTGCCGCGGACGTTGCACGTCGATCGGCCGACGGACAAGGTCGACTGGTCGTCCGGCGCGGTCGAGCTGCTCTCCGAGCCCGTGCCGTGGGAGGAGAACGGCCACCCGCGCCGGGCCGGCGTGTCGTCGTTCGGCGTGTCCGGCACCAACGCGCACGTCATCCTCGAACAACCACCCGCACGTGCGGAAGCGGCCCGCACGGGGACCGACATCCCGCCGCTGGTCCTCTCGGCACGCGGCGCGGCCGGGCTCGCCGCCCGCGCGGCGGCGATCGCCGACCACCTGGACGACCCGGCCGGGGTCGCGCGCAGCCTCGTGGTCGCACGTCCCCGGTGGTCGGAGCGGGCGGTCGTGTTCACGCCCGAGGCGTTGCGCGACCTCGCCGCCGGGCGGTCGACGCCCGACGTGATCAGCGGATCGGCCACCGGCACCCGCAAGCAGGTCCTGGTGTTTCCGGGTCAGGGTGCGCAGTGGGTGGGGATGGGTCGGGAGTTGTGGGGGTCGCATCCGGTGTTCGCGGCGCGGATGGAGGAGTGCGATCGCGCGCTTGGGCCTTTTGTGGGTTGGTCGTTGCGTGAGGTGGTGTTCGAGGGTTGGTCGTTGGGCCGGGTTGATGTGGTGCAGCCGGTGTCGTTCGCGGTGATGGTGTCGTTGGCTGCGTTGTGGGAGTGGTGTGGTTTTCGTCCGGATGCGGTGGTGGGGCATTCGCAGGGTGAGATCGCGGCGGCGTGTGTGGCGGGTGTGTTGTCGTTGGAGGATGCGGCGCGGGTTGTGGCGGTGCGCAGTTCGGTGATCGGGTCGGGTCTTGCCGGTCGGGGTGGGATGTTGTCGCTGGGGGTGTCGCCGGAGGAGGCCCCGGAGGGGGTGGAGGTGGCGGCGGTCAACGGCCCCCGCTCGATCGTCGTGGCCGGCGTGCCCGACGTGCTCGACGCGGTGGAGGAGCGCTACCGCGACCTCGGCGTGCGGGTGAGGCGGATCCCGGTGGACTACGCCTCGCACACCGCGCAGGTGGACTCCGTCGCCGAGGACATCCTCGCCCGGCTCGACGGGATCGGGTCGCGTGAACCCGAGATCCCCTGGATGTCCACTGTGGACAACAAGTGGATGGGCAAGGTCGACGCGGCGTACTGGGTGCGCAACCTCCGCGAGCCGGTGCGGTTCGCGGAGGCCGTCGCCGGGCTCGGCGACGAGGGCTGTGACCTCTTCGTGGAGTGCGGCCCGCACCCGGTGCTGACGGCCGCGATCGCCGACACCCTCCCGGACGCCGCCGTGGTCGGCTCGCTGCGCCGCGACGACGGCGGGTGGGACCGGTTCACCCGCTCGCTGGCCGAGGTCTTCGTGCGCGGCGGCGGCGTCGACTGGCGCGGCGTCGTGCCCGAGGCGCCGCTCGCGCCGGTGCCGACCACGGAGTTCCACCGCGAGCGCTACTGGCTCACCGCCGACCGGCCGGTCGGCGGCGTGGCGGGCGTCGGGCAGGAGCCGGTGCCGCACCCCGTGCTCGGGGCGGCCGTGGAGAACCCGGAAACGGGCGGCGTCCTGCTCACCGGCGTGTTCTCGGGCCGCCGCCAGCCGTGGCTGGCCGACCACGTCGTCGGCGGCGCGGTCGTCGTGCCCGGCGCGGCGCTGGTGGAACTCGTGGTGCAGGCCGGTGACCGGGTCGGCTGCCCGGTCGTGGACGAGCTGGTGATCGCCGAGCCGCTGGTGCTCGGGCCGACCGAGGACGTCGCCGTGCAGGTCTCGGTGGGCGCGGCCGACGACGACGGGCGGCGACCGGTGAGCGTGCACGGCAGGTCGGGCACCGGGCGGTGGACCAGGCACGCGACCGGCGCGCTCGTCGAGCGCGCCGACCACCCGGCGAACGGCCTCGACTGGCCGC
Organism: Saccharothrix australiensis; assembly: GCF_003634935.1. Taxonomy (NCBI): domain Bacteria; kingdom Bacillati; phylum Actinomycetota; class Actinomycetes; order Pseudonocardiales; family Pseudonocardiaceae; genus Saccharothrix; species Saccharothrix australiensis. The sequence goes on along the minus strand of NZ_RBXO01000001.1, from coordinate 4,695,796 downwards.
CTGCCGGCGCGGAGCCGGTGACCGACTTCTACGCGGCGCTCGCCGACGCGGGGTACGGGTACGGCCCGGCGTTCCGGGGCGTGCGGGCGCTCCTGCGGCGCGGTGCGGAGCTGTTCGCCGAGGTCGCCCTGCCGGAAGGCGTCGACGCCGACGGGTTCGCCGTCCACCCCGCGCTGCTCGACGCGGTGGTGCACCCGACCGCGCTGCTGGCCGCACCGCGCGACGACGGCCGGATCGAGCTGCCCTTCGCGTGGCAGCGGCTCTCGGTGCACGCCACGGGCGCCACCGAGCTGCGGGTGCGCATCGGCCCCGGAGCGGAGGTGACGGCCGTGGACCCCGCCGGCGCGCCCGTGCTGGCGCTCGGCGCGCTCACGAGCCGGCCGGTGCGCGCCGAGGAGCTGCGGCCCGCCGCCGACGACCTGTTCCGCGTCGACTGGACACCCCTACCGCCGACCGTTCCCGAGGCCGGGCCGGGGTGGGTGGTGGTGCGCGTCGACGGCGGCACCGGGTCCGACGCGGAGCGGGCACGGCGCGCGGTGACGGCGGCGCTCGACGCGGTGCGGGAGTCCGGGACCGAGCGCCTGGTGGTGGTCACCACCCGCGCCGTGGACCCGACCGGCGCGGGCGGCGTGGACCCGGCGGCGGCAGCGGTCTGGGGCCTGGTGCGCGCCGCGCAGGTCGAGCACCCGGACCGGCTGCTGCTCGTGGACGACGACGGCACGGCCGACCCGGCCGCGATCGCGGAGGCCGCGGCGGCGGACGGCGAGTGGCAGGTCGCGGTGCGCGACGGCCGGTGCTGGGCGCCCAGGCTGCGCCGGATCACCGGGCAGGCCGGCGGGGCGGGCGTCGCGCCTGCCGCCGACGACACCGTGCTGATCACCGGCGGCACCGGGACGCTGGGCGCGCTGGTCGCCCGTCACCTCGTCGCCGAGCACGGCGTGCGCCGCCTCGTGCTGGCCTCGCGGCAGGGCGGCGAGGCGCCCGGCGCGGACCGGCTGCGAGCCGAACTCGACGCGCACGTGGACGTCGTGGCGTGTGACGTCACCGACGGCGACCAGGTCCGCGCCCTGCTGGCGGCGACCTCGCCGCGACTCGTCGTGCACGCGGCGGGCGTGCTCGACGACGGTGTGGTCACCTCGCTGGACGCCACCAGGCTCGACGGCGTGTTCGGCCCGAAGGTCGACGCCTTCCGGCACCTGGACGAGGCGACCCGCGACCTCGGCGCGGCGCTGGTCGTCTTCTCCTCGGCGGCCGGCGTGCTCGGCAACGCCGGGCAGGCCAACTACGCGGCGGCGAACGCGTTCCTGGACGCGGCGATGGCGCGCCGCGGGGCGGCCGGCCACGCCGGGGCGTCGCTGGCGTGGGGCCTGTGGGCGCGGCCGAGCGGGATGACCGGCCACCTGGGCGACGGGGACACGGGCCGCATGGCGCGGGCCGGTGTGGCGGCGATCGACGCGGAGCGCGGGATGCGGATGTTCGACGCCGCCCTGGCGTGCGGCGAGCCGGTCGTGGTGCCGTTGCTGCCGGACCTGGCCGCACTGCGGGCGGCGGCCCGCACCGACCGCCTGCCGGCGCTGTGGCGCGACGTGGTGGGCGTGGTGCGCAGGGCGGCGGCGTCGCGCACCGCCGCCCTGCGCGCCGACCTGGCCGACCTGGACGCCGCGCGGCGGTTGGCGGCGCTGACCGACCTGGTGCGGCGGGAGGCGGCGGTGGTGCTGAACCGGACGGGCGTCGGCGGGATCGGGCCGCTCACCGCGTTCCGGGACGTCGGGTTCGACTCGCTGACGGCGGTCGAGCTGCGCAACCGGCTCGGCGCGGCGACCGGCGTGCGGCTGCCGGTGACCGTGGTCTTCGACCACCCGAACCCGGCGGTGCTCGGCGAACGGCTGCACGAGGGCATGTTCGGCCGCGACGAACCCGTCCGCGAACCGGCGGCCGGGCCCGACGACGAGGTGGCGCTCATCGGCGAGTTGGACGCCGAGGGCCTGATCAGGCGAGCACTGGGGGAGTCGTGATGGGCGGGGGCACGCCGGTGGGTGGGCAGGACGAGCGGTTGGTGCGGGCGCTGCGCGCGGCGCTCCAGGAGGCCGAGCGGCTGAAGCGGGAGAACGCGCGGCTGGCCGCCCGTGCCGGGGAACCCGTCGCCGTCGTCGGCATGGGCCTCCGGCTGCCGGGCGGTGTGTCCTCGCCGGAAGCGTTCTGGGAGCTGCTGTCCGAGGGGCGGGACACCGTCTCCGACTTCCCGGCGGACCGCGGCTGGGACCTGGAGGGCCTGTACGACCCCGATCCGCACTCGGTGGGCACGTCCTACACCCGGCGCGGGAGCTTCCTGGACGACGCCGGGGCGTTCGACGCGGGGTTCTTCGGGATCTCGCCGCGTGAGGCGTTGGCGATGGACCCGCAGCAGCGGTTGTTGCTGGAGACGTCGTGGGAGGCGTTGGAGCGGGCCGGTGTCGACCCGACGTCGTTGCGCGGCAAGGACGTCGGCGTGTTCACGGGCCTGATGTACCACGACTACGCGGAGGGCCCGCAGCCGGAGGAACTGGAAGGGTTCCTCGGCACCGGCAACGCCGGCAGTGTCGCCGCCGGTCGGGTGGCGTACGTGTTGGGCGCGCAGGGTCCGGCGGTGACGGTGGACACGGCGTGTTCGTCGTCGTTGGTGGCGTTGCACCTGGCGGCGCAGTCTTTGCGGTCCGGGGAGTGTTCGCTCGCCCTGGCGGGCGGGGCCACCGTGCTGGCCTCGCCGGCGGTGTTCGTGGAGTTCTCGCGGCAGCGCGGGTTGTCGGTGGACGGCCGGTGCAAGTCGTTCTCCGCGTCCGCTGACGGCACCGGGTGGTCCGAGGGTGTCGGTGTCGTCGTGCTGCAACGCCTGTCGGACGCCGTGCGGGAAGGCCGGGAAATCCTCGCGGTGATCCGCGGTTCGGCGGTGAACCAGGACGGCGCGTCGAACGGGTTGACCGCGCCGAACGGTCCGGCGCAGGAGAAGGTGATCCGCCAGGCGCTGGCGAACGTGGGATTGAACTCGTCCGATGTGGACGCTGTGGAGGCGCACGGGACCGGCACGACGCTGGGTGACCCGATCGAGGCCAATGCGCTGCTCGCCGCCTACGGTCAGGAGCGGGACCGCCCGTTGTGGTTGGGTTCGGTGAAGTCGAACGTCGGCCACACGCAGGCTGCGGCCGGTGTGGTCGGTGTGATCAAAATGGTGTTGGCGATGCGGCACGGCGTGTTGCCGCGCACCCTGCACGTCGATCGGCCGACGGACAAGGTCGACTGGTCGTCCGGCGCGGTCGAACTCCTGACCGAGCCGGTGGTGTGGGAGGAGGGCGGGCGTCCGCGCCGGGCCGGTGTGTCGTCCTTCGGCGTGTCCGGCACCAACGCGCACCTGATCGTCGAGGAAGCCCCCGCCGCCGAGCCGCGTGAGGTGGTCGAGCACGACGATGTCGTGCCGCTGGTCGTGTCGGCGCGGACCGCGTCCGGCGTGGTGGCGCAGGCGGCGCGGCTGGCGGACCACCTCGACGCCACGCGGGCGGACCTGACCGCAGTGGCGCGTTCCCTGCTGTCCACGCGAGCGTTGTGGGAGCACCGCGTGGTGCTGTTCGCGCGGGAGCACGCGGAAGCCGTGGCGGCGCTGCGGTCGCTCACCGCGCCGGTCAAGGCGGGCAGCGGGAAGTCGGTGCTGGTGTTCCCCGGCCAGGGCGCGCAGTGGGTGGGCATGGGTCGCGAGCTGTGGGAGTCGCACCCGGTGTTCGCCGCGCGGATGGAGGAATGCGGACGAGCGCTGGAACCCTTCGTGGACTGGTCGCTGCGCGCCGTCGTGTTCGACGGGTCGCCCCTGGACCGGGTCGACGTCGTCCAGCCGGTGTCGTTCGCGGTGATGGTGTCGCTGGCCGCGCTGTGGGAGTCGTGCGGTTTCCGCGCGGACGCGGTGGTCGGCCACTCCCAGGGCGAGATCGCCGCCGCCTGCGTCGCCGGCGCGCTGTCGCTCGGTGACGCGGCGCGGCTGGTCGCCCTGCGCAGCCAGGCGATCGCCACCGGTCTCACGCGACGCGGCGGGATGCTGTCCGTCGCGATCCCCCCGGAGCAGGCGCCGGACGGCGTCGAGGTCGCGGCGGTCAACGGACCCCGGTCGATCGTCCTGGCCGGTGACGCGGATGTGTTGGCGGAGTGGGAGGCCCGGTACGAGGCCGAGGGCGTCCGGGCACGGCGCGTCGCCGTGGACTACGCGTCGCACACCGCACACGTGGACGCGATCGCGGACGACGTCGTCGCGGCGGCGGCCGGTGTCGTGCCGCGCAAACCGGAGATCCCCTGGTACTCGACCGTCGACGACGCCTGGGTGAGCGGCGCTCTCGACACCGGCTACTGGTTCCGGAACCTGCGCGGGCGCGTGCGGTTCGCCGACGCCGTGCGCGCGCTGGCCGACGACGGTTTCGACCTGTTCGTGGAGTGCGGCGCGCACCCGGTGCTGCACGCGGCCATCCGCGAGAGCGTGGACGAGGCCGGGCACCCCGAGGCCGCCGTGCTCGGCACGATCCGCCGCGACGACGCGGGCCCGGCCCGGTTCCGGCGGTCCCTCGCCGACGTCTTCGCGCACGGCGGCGCGGTCGACTGGACGACCGGGCTGCCCGACGCCGCGCCCGTGCCGCTGCCGACGACCGCGTTCGAGCACCGGCACTACTGGCTGCGCCCCGGTCGGCCCGCCGCGACGCGCGACGCGGGGCCGTGGCGGTACGAGATCGACTGGGAACGCCTCGTCCTGCCCGAACGGGCGGCCGGCGGGCGGTGGCTGCTGGTCGCGGACGACGGCGACCTGCTCGCGGGCCTCCGGGCGGCCGGGTTGCGGGTCGACGCCGACGCCGACCCGGCGGACGTCGACGGCGTCCTGATCGCGTCCGGCCGCGTCGAGCACGTGTTGACGACCGCGCAGGCCGTGCTGCGTGCCGGTGGTGCCGCACGGGTGTGGGTGGTGACGCGCGGCGCGGTGTCCACCGGGCCGTTCGACGCGCCGCACGACCCGGCGGCGGCGCAGGTGTGGGGCTTCGGGCGCGTGGCCGCCCTGGAGCACCCGCGACGGTGGGGCGGGCTGCTCGACCTGCCGGCGACCCCGGACGACGCCGCCGTGGCGCGGCTGGTCGCGGCGCTGGGCGGCACCGAGGACCAGGTGGCGATCCGCGCCGGCGGGGCGTTCGGCCGCCGGCTGACGCCCGCGCCGGCACGTGCGGCCGGACCCGGGTGGACGCCGCGCGGGACGGTCCTCGTCACCGGCGGCACCGGCGCGCTGGGCGGGCACGTCGCGCGGTGGGCGGCGGAGCGCGGCGCGGAGCACGTGGTGCTGCTCAGCCGCCGCGGCGCGGTCGACGGGCCACCCGACCTCGGCGTCCGGGTGACCGTCGTCGAGTGCGACGTGAGCGATCGGGCCGCCGTGGCGGCCGTGGTCGACCGGTACCCGCCGGACGCCGTGGTGCACGCGGCCGGTGTCGCCGGCGACCTCGTCGCCGTGGTCGACCACGACGAGCGCTCGTTCGCGGAGGTGACGGCGGGCAAGGCGGCCGGCGCGGCGGTGCTCGACGAGGTGCTCGGCGACCGGCCGCTGGACGCGTTCGTGCTGTTCTCCTCGATCGCGGGCGTCTGGGGCTCCACCCGGCAGAGCGCGTACGCGGCGGCCAACGCCCACCTCGACGCGCTCGCGGAGCACCGCCGGTCGCGCGGGCTCGCGGCGACCTCGATCGCCTGGGGCGCCTGGGCGGGCGGCGGCATGGCCGAGGACGGCGACGCGGCGGAGCAGCTGCGCCGCCGGGCGATCCTGCCCATGTCCCCGGAGCGGGCGCTCGCCGAGCTGGACGACGTGCTGCGCGGTGGGCGGCCCACGGCCGTGGTCGCGCGGGTGGACTGGCCGCGGTTCACCGAGATGTTCACCGCGCACCGGCCGAGCCCGCTGCTCGGCGGCCTTCCCCGGGCGGCCTCGCCCGCGTCGCCCACGCCGGACGACCGGTCGGCCGGGCTCGTCGCGGCGCTGTCCGGCGCGGACCCGGCCGGGCAGCGCGAGCTGTTGCTCGACGTGGTCCGCCGGGCGGCGACCGCCGTGCTGGGCATGGACTCCGTCGACGGCATGGCGCCCACGCGGGCGTTCCGCGACGCCGGGTTCGACTCCTTGACGTCGGTCGAGCTGCGCGACCGGCTCGCGACGGCGACCGGCGTCACGCTGCCCGTGACGGTCGCGTTCGACCACCCGAACCCCACCGCGCTGGCGGAGGCGCTGCGCACGCGACTTCTGGGCACGCGACTTCTGGGCACGCGACTTCCGGGCACGCGGCTTCCGGGCGCGGCGGAGGCCGTCGTACCCGGGGAAACCCCGCCGGTCGCCGACGCGGAGGACGACCCGGTCGTCATCGTCGGCATGGGGACGCGCCTGCCCGGCGGCGTGTCCACGCCGGAAGCGTTCTGGGAGCTGTTGGCAACCGGTGGCGGCACCGTCACCGGATTCCCGACGGATCGCGGTTGGGACCTGGAGAACCTGTACGACCCCGATCCCGAGTCGGTGGGCACCTCCTACACGCGGCACGGCGGTTTCCTGGAGGACGCCGGGGCGTTCGACGCGGAGTTCTTCGGCATCTCGCCGCGTGAGGCGTTGGCGATGGACCCGCAGCAGCGGTTGTTGCTGGAGGCGTCGTGGGAGGCGGTGGAGGACGCCGGCATCGACCCGGCCTCGCTGCACGGCCGGGACGTCGGCGTCTTCGTCGGGGCCTCCGGTCAGGGCTACGGCGCCCGGTCGGCCGATGCCGAGGGCTTCCTGCTCACCGGCACGGCGTCGAGCGTGCTGTCCGGCCGGCTGTCGTACGTGCTGGGTGTCCAGGGCCCGGCGGTGACGGTGGACACGGCGTGTTCGTCGTCGCTGGTCGCGCTGCACCTGGCGGCGCAAGCCCTGCGGGCCGGTGAGTGCACGACGGCGTTGGTCGGTGGCGTGGCGGTGCTCGCGACGCCGGATGTGTTCGTGGAGTTCTCGCGGCAGCGCGGGTTGTCGGTCGACGGCCGGTGTCGCTCCTTCAGCGCCGACGCCGATGGCACCGGGTGGTCCGAGGGTGTCGGTGTGGTCGTCCTGCAACGGTTGTCGGATGCGGTGCGGGAGGGTCGTGAGGTCCTTGCGGTGGTTCGTGGTTCGGCGGTGAACCAGGACGGTGCGTCGAACGGGTTGACCGCGCCGAACGGTCCGGCGCAGGAGAAGGTGATCCGGCGGGCGCTGCGTAATGCCGGCCTACGTCCGTCCGATGTGGACGCTGTTGAGGCGCACGGGACCGGGACGGTGCTGGGTGACCCGATCGAGGCGCAGGCGGTCTTGGCGGTGTACGGGCAGGAGCGGGACCGCCCGTTGTGGCTGGGTTCGGTGAAGTCGAATATCGGTCACACGCAGGCGGCGGCCGGTGTGGTCGGTGTGATCAAGATGGTGTTGGCGTTGCGGCACGGTGTGTTGCCGCGCACGCTGCACGTCGATCGGCCGTCGGACAAGGTGGACTGGTCGTCGGGTGCGGTCGAACTCCTGACCGAGCCGGTGGTGTGGGAGGAGGGCGGGCGTCCGCGTCGGGCGGGTGTGTCGTCGTTCGGCGTGTCCGGCACCAACGCGCACGTGGTGCTGGAACAACCACCTGTGCGCCCGGAACCCGAACCCGTGGCGGAAGTCGATTCCGTCGTGCCGGTCGTCGTGTCGGCGCGCAGCGCGGAAGCGTTGCGAGAGCAGGCCGAACGGATCGCCGCCCACCTCGAAGCAGGTGCTCCGCTCACCGGGACCGCGCGGTCGCTCGTGACGACGCGATCGGTCTGGGAGCACCGCGCCGTGGTCGTCGCGGACGAGCGCGCGGAGGCCGTCGCCGGGCTGCGCGACGTCGGACCGTCCAGCCCTGCCCGTGATGGTGGTGTGGCGTTCGCGTTCGCGGGTCAGGGTGCGCAGCGGGCGGGTATGGGTCGTGGGTTGTACGGGTGCTTTCCGGTGTTCCGGGAGGTGTTCGACGAGGTGTGTGCGGAGTTGGACCGCAACTTGGCGGGGTATGTGGGTCGTCCGGTGCGGGAGGTGGTGTTCGGGGACGGCGTGGACCTGGATGAGACGGTGTACACGCAGGCGGGGTTGTTCGCCGTCGAAGTGGCGATGTTCGCGCTGGTCTCGTCGTGGGGCATCCGGCCCCGCGTGCTCATGGGCCACTCGATCGGCGAGGTCGCCGCCGCGCACGCCGCCGGGATGCTGTCGCTGCCGGACGCGGCGACGCTGGTGGCCGCGCGCGGACGGCTGATGCAGGCGCTGCCCGGCGACGGCGTGATGGCTTCGGTGCCGGTGGCCGAGGAACTGGTCCGGGACTTCGAGGGCGTCAGCGTCGCCGCCGTGAACGGGCCGCGCTCGACCGTGCTGTCCGGCGCTCGGGACGCCGTCGCCCGCGCCGTGCGCGAACTCGGGGTGGACGCCCGGTACCTCAAGGTCGGCCACGCGTTCCACTCCGCGCTGATGGAGCCGATGACGGCCGACTTCCGCGCGGTCGTGGCGGGGCTGTCGTTCACGTCGGCGCGGATCCCCGTGCTGTCCACCGTGACGGGCGCGTGGCTGCCCGCGTCGCCGGACTACTGGGTCGACCAGATCCGCCTGCCGGTCCGCTTCGCCGACGCGATCGGCGCGCTGGACGTCGGCACGGTGCTCGAACTCGGGCCGGGCGGCGTGCTGACCGGCCTGGTCGACGCGCTGGACACCGGCCTCGCCGCCGTCGCGCTGACCCGCCGGGACCACCCCGAGCCCCGGACGGCGCTGGTCGCGGCGGGCGAGGTGTTCGCGCGCGGCGGCCACGTCGACTGGGCGGCGGTGGTGCCCGACGTGCCGCCGGTCCCGGTGCCCAAGACCGCCTTCCGGCGCCGGCACTACTGGCTGGGCGCGGCACCGGTGTCCAGTGTGGACGAATGGCGGTACGGCGTCACGTGGCGGCGCTTGGCGGACCGCCCTCGGGTGCCGTCCGGCCGCTGGCGGGTGCTCGGCGACGACGCGCTCGCCGCCGGCCTCGCCCGGTGCGGCCTCGACGTGACGACCGGCGAGGCGGACGGCGTGGTGTGCGTGTCCCCGTCGGTGGACGACCTGGTGGCGCTGCTGCGGGCCCGGCCGGCGGCCAGGGTGTGGGTGGTGACGCGGGGCGCGGTGTCGGTCGCGCCGGACGACCCGGTCGACGACCTCGACGGCGCGCTGCTCTGGGGCCTGGGCCGGGTCGCCGCGCTGGAGCGGCCGGACCGCTGGGGCGGCCTGGTCGACCTGCCCGCCGACGCCGACGACGCGCACGTCGCGGTGCTGGCGGGCGTGCTCGGCGGTGGTGAGGACCAGGTCGCGGTGCGCGCCGGCGGCGCGCACGGGCGTCGCTTGACCGAGGTGACCGGCGGCTCGGCGCGGTGGACCCCGCGCGGCACGGTCCTGATCACCGGTGGCACCGGGGCGCTGGGCACGCACGTCGCGCGCTGGGCGCTCGACGCGGGCGCGGACCGCGTGGTGCTGCTCGGCCGTCGCGGCGGGACGTCCGACGACCCGAGGACCACCGTCGTCGCCTGCGACGTCACCGACCGCGCCGCCGTGGCCGGTGTGCTGGCGCAGCACCCGCCGGACGCGGTCGTGCACGCGGCCGGCGTGCCGGGCGGTCTCGACCGGTTGGACGAGTACGACCGCGCCGCCTTCCACGACGTGCTCGCGGCGAAGGTCACCGGAGCGCGGGTCCTCGACGACCTGCTCGGCGACCGGCCGCTGGACGCGTTCGTGCTGTTCTCCTCGATCGCCGGGGTGTGGGGCGCGGCCGGGCAGGGCGCGTACGCGGCGGCCAACGCCCACCTGGACGCGCTGGCCGCGCGCCGGCGGGCTCGCGGGCTGGCCGCCACCTCCGTCGCCTGGGGCGCGTGGGCGCAGGGCGGCATGGCGGCCGGCGAGGACGCGCGGGAGCTGCTGAACCGCCGCGCCGTGCTCACCATGAGCCCGGACCGGGCGCTCGACGCCCTGGCGGAGGCCGTGGGCAGCGGCCGGACGACCACGGTCGTGGCGCGCATCGACTGGCCCCGGTTCGGTGCCCTGTTCACGGCGGCCCGGCCGAGCCCGCTGCTGACCGGAGTGCCCGCCGCCACCGCCACCGCTACCACCGCCGCCGCCGCCGAGCGGGCACCGGTCGCCGACCTGTCGGTGGACGAGCTGGTCGAGCTGGTCCGGGACGCGGCGGCCGGGGTGCTCGGCCGGACCGACGGCATCGACCCCGACCGGGCGTTCCGCGACGCCGGGTTCGACTCGCTGACCTCCATCGAGCTGCGCGACCGGCTCGCCGCCGCCACCGGCGTGCGGCTGCCCGCGACGGTGGCGTTCGACCACCCCGACGCCCGTCGGCTCGCGACGTTCCTGCGAGCGGAGCTGACCGGCGGCGCGCCGGCCGCGACACCGGTGGCCCGCGTGGTCCCGGACGCCGAGCCGATCGCGATCGTCGGCCTCGGCGTGCGGCTGCCGGGTGGCGTGGGCGGCCCGGAGGAGTTCTGGGAACTGCTCGCCGCCGGTCGGGACGCCACCACCGCGTTCCCCACCGACCGGGGCTGGGAGGACGATCCCGGCTTCGCGACCACCGGCGTCCGGCGCGGCGGCTTCCTGCGCGACGCCGACCTGTTCGACGCCGCGTTCTTCGGCATTTCGCCGCGCGAGGCGCTGGCGATGGACCCGCAGCAGCGGTTGCTGCTGGAGACCACGTGGGAGGCGCTGGAACGGGCCGGTGTCGCGCCGAAGTCGTTGCGCGGCGGCGACCTCGGCGTGTTCGTCGGCGCGGCGACGCAGGCGTACGGCATGTCGTCGCCGGAATCCGCCGGCTACCTGCTGACCGGCGTGTCGTCCAGCGTGCTGTCCGGTCGGGTGTCGTACGTGCTGGGCACTCGGGGACCGGCGGTGACGGTGGACACGGCGTGCTCGTCGTCGTTGGTGGCCTTGCACCTGGCGGTGCAGTCGCTGCGGTCGGGCGAGTGCTCGATGGCCGTCGCCGGCGGGGTGACGGTGATGGCGACACCCACCGGCTTCATCGAGTTCGCCCGGCAGGGCGGCCTGTCGCCGGACGGCCGGTGCCGGTCGTTCGCCCGCGGCGCGGACGGCACGGGCTGGGCGGAAGGCGTCGGTGTCGTGGTGGTGCAGCGGTTGTCGGACGCGCTGCGGGACGGCCGTGAGGTGCTCGCGGTGGTTCGTGGTTCGGCGGTGAACCAGGACGGGGCGTCGAACGGGTTGACCGCGCCGAACGGCCCGGCGCAGGTGGAGGTGATCCGCCAGGCGCTGGCGAACGCGGGTCTTCGTCCGTCCGATGTGGACGCCGTGGAAGCGCACGGCACCGGCACGGTGCTGGGTGACCCGATCGAGGCCAACGCGCTGCTCGCCGCGTACGGGGAGGACCGCGCCGAGCCCCTGCTGCTCGGGTCGGTGAAGTCGAACGTGGGTCACACGCAGTCGGCGGCCGGTGTCGTCGGTGTGATCAAGATGGTGCTGGCGATGCGCCACGGCACGGTGCCGCGCACCCTGCACGTCGACCAGCCCACGGACCGGGTCGACTGGTCGACGGGCGTGCTCGCGCCGGCGACCGCGAACACGGCGTGGCCGGCGGTGGACCGGCCGCGACGCGCCGGGGTGTCGTCCTTCGGCATGTCCGGCACCAACGCGCACGTCGTGATCGAGCAGGCCCCGCCGGCCGTGGAGGCGCAGGCCGACGCGCCGCCATCCGACGCGCGCCCGATCGAGGTGCCCCTGGTCGTGTCGGCGCGCACCCGGACCGCCCTGGTCGCACAGGCCGGGAAGCTCGCCGACCACATCGAGGCAGGGGCCCCGCTCGGCGGCGTGGCGCGTGCGCTGGTCACCACGCGATCGCTGTGGGACCACCGGGCGGTCGTGGTCGCCGGTGACGCGGCGGAAGCCGTGGCCGGTCTGCGCGCTGTCTCCGCCGGTCCCGACACGTCCCGCCGCGCGCCGAAATCCGTCCTGGTGTTTCCGGGTCAGGGTGCGCAGTGGGTGGGGATGGGTCGGGAGTTGTGGGGGTCGCATCCGGTGTTCGCGGCGCGGATGGAGGAGTGCGACCGCGCACTTCGGTCGTTTGTGGACTGGTCGTTGCGTGATGTGGTGCTCGGTGGGGAGTCTCTGGATCGGGTTGATGTGGTGCAGCCGGTGTCGTTCGCGGTGATGGTGTCGTTGGCTGCGTTGTGGGAGTGGTGTGGTTTTCGTCCGGATGCGGTGGTGGGGCATTCGCAGGGTGAGATCGCGGCGGCGTGTGTGGCGGGTGTGTTGTCGTTGGAGGATGCGGCGCGGGTTGTGGCGGTGCGCAGTTCGGTGATCGGGTCGGGTCTTGCCGGTCGGGGTGGGATGTTGTCGCTGGGGGTGTCGCCGGAGGAGGCCCCGGAGGGGGTGGAGGTGGCGGCGGTCAACGGCCCCCGCTCGATCGTCCTCGCGGGCGACCCGGCGGTGCTGGCCGAGCTGGAGACCCGCTACGCGGCCGAGGGCGTCCGCGTCCGGCGGATCGCCGTGGACTACGCCTCGCACACCGCGCAGGTGGACTCCGTGACCGAGGAGATCCTGGCTCGGCTGGACGGGATCGGGTCGCGTGAACCCGAGATCCCCTGGATGTCCACTGTGGACAACAAGTGGATGGGCGGGGCGGACGCGGCGTACTGGGCGCGCAACCTCCGCGAGCCCGTGCGGTTCGCACCCGCCGTCGCCGAGCTGGAGCGGCAGCGGCACGGCCTGTTCGTGGAGTGCGGCCCGCACCCGGTGCTGACGGCCGCGATCGCCGACACCCTCCCGGACGCCGCCGTGGTGGGCACGCTGCGCCGCGACGACGGCGGGTGGGACAGGTTCCTGCGCTCACTGGGCGAGGTCTTCGCGCACGGTGGCGAGGTCGACTGGGCGGCCGTCGTGCCGGCCGCGCCGCCCGCTCCGGTGCCGACGACGGTGTTCGAGCGCCGGCGCTACTGGCTCGCGCCGAGGCCGTCCGACGGCACGACGCCGCTCGCGCACGCGATCCTCGACGGCGTCGTGGACAACCCGGCCTCCGACGGCGTCGTGCTCACCGGACGCCTCTCCCTCGCGCGGCAGCCGTGGCTGGCCGACCACGTGGTGTCCGGCGAGGTGGTCGTGCCGGGCGCGGTGCTGGTCGAGCTGGCCCTCCGGGCCGGCGACCTCGTCGGCCGCCCCGCCGTCGGGGAACTCGTCATCGAGACGCCCGTGGTGCTCGACGACCAGTCGCTCCAGGTCCGGGTCGTCGCCGACCACCGGGAGATCGGCGTGTACGCGCGCCGCGCGGACGGCGACTGGGTCCGGCACGCCACCGGGACGCCGGCCGACGACGTCGAGCCGACGCCGTTCGCCTGGCCGCCCGCCGGGGCGCGCCCCGTGGCCGCCGACGACCTCTACGACACCCTCGCCCGCGCCGGCTACGGATACGGGCCCGTGTTCCAGGGCGTGCGGGCGGTGTGGCGGCGGGGCGAGGAGCTGTTCGCGGAGATCGCGCTGCCCGACGACGTCGACCCGGCGGGTTTCGCGATCCACCCGGCGCTGCTGGACGCGGCGCTGCACCCCGGCGCGGGCGACGACGTGCGGCTCCCGTTCGCCTGGAACCGGGTCGCGGTGCACGCCACCGGCGCGCGGTCGGTCCGGGCCAGGCTGACGCCCACGGCAGGCGGCGTCGCGCTCTCCCTCCAGGACCTCTCCGGCGCGCCCGTGCTGACGCTGGGCGAACTGGTGACCCGGCCCGCGACCGGTGCGCGCCCGGACGACGCGCTGCACGGCGTGGACTGGGTCGACCTGCCCGTCGAGCCCGCCGACCCGGCGCCGTGGCCGGTGGCGCGCGTCGACACGGCACGGCCGCTCCGCGCGGTGCTGGCCGACGTGCTGGCGAGGGTGCGGGACTTCCTGGCCGGCCCGGACGCCGGCAGGCTCGTCGTCGCCACGGCGCACACCCCGGACGAGCCGGTCGCCGCCGCCGTGTGGGGCCTGGTCCGCGGCGCGCAGGCCGAGCACCCGGACCGGTTCGTGCTCGCCAACGCCTGTCCCGAGCTGCCGTCGCTGGTCGCGCCCGCCGTGGCGGCGGGCGAGTGGCAGTTCCAGGTGGTCGACGGCCGGGTCCGGGTGCCCAGGCTGGTGCGCGTCACGCCGGGGCGGACCGCCTGGGAGCCGGGTGGCCCGGTGCTGATCACCGGCGGCACCGGGACGCTGGGCGGCCTGCTCGCCGAGCACCTGGTGGCCGAGCACGGCGTGCGCGACCTCGTGCTGGCGTCCAGGTCCGGCGGCGGCGACGACCTCGTGGCGCGGCTGCGGGCGGCCGGCGCGGCGGTGCGGGTCGAGCGGTGCGACGTCGCCGAGCGCGACCAGGTCCGCGCGCTGCTGGCGGCGAGCGCGCCCGCCGCGGTGGTCCACGCCGCGGGCGCGCTGGACGACGGCGTGCTGGCCGGTCTCGACGCGGACCGGCTGGACACGGTGCTGCGGCCCAAGTCCGACGCGGTCGAGCACCTGGACGAGCTGACCCGCGACCTCGGCCTCACCGCGTTCGTGGTGTTCTCGGCCGCGGCCGGCGTGCTCGGCAGCGCGGGGCAGGCCGGCTACTGCGCCGCCAACGCCCACGTCGACGCCGTGGTGGCGCGCCGGCGCGCGGCCGGCCTGCCGTCGTGGTCGCTGGCCTGGGGTTTCTGGTCCACGCCGACGGGGATGACCGGCCACCTCGGCGTCGCGGACACCGCGCGGATGGCCCGCGGCGGGCTCGTCGCGATCGACCCGGCGCGCGGGATGCGGCTGTTCGACGCCGCGCTCCGGTCGTCCCGGCCGCTGGTCGCACCGGTCGCGTTCGACCACGCCGTGCTGCGCGAGCACGCCCGACACGGTCGGCTGCCGTCGATCCTGCGGACGGTCGCGGGACCGGTGCGCCGGGCGGTCGCCGCGCCGGCGCGGCGCGACGCCGACGACCTGCTCGGACTGGTCCGCCGCGAGGCCGCGACGGTGCTGGGGCTGGCCGGCGCGGACGCCGTGCCGCCGACGCGGGCGTTCCGCGACCTCGGGTTCGACTCGCTGACCGCCGTCGAGCTGCGCACCAGGCTCGCCGCGGCGACCGGGCTGCGCCTGCCCGCGACGCTCGCCTTCGACCACCCGGACGCGACCGCGCTCGCCGCGCACCTGCGCGACCTGGTGGCCGGCCCGGCCGCGCCGACCGCGCCCGCGGTGGTCGCGGCGAGCGCGGAGCCGATCGCCGTCGTGGGCGTCGGCCTCCGGCTGCCCGGCGGCATCCACGCGCCCGAGCAGTTCTGGGACCTGCTCGACCGCGGTGGCGAGGTGGTCGGCGACTTCCCGACCGATCGGGGCTGGGACCTGGCCGCCCTGTACGACCCGGACCCGGCGACACCGGGCACGACCTACACCCTGCGGGGCGGCTTCCTGGACGACCCCGGCGCGTTCGACGCGGGGTTCTTCGGCATTTCGCCGCGTGAGGCGTTGGCGATGGACCCGCAGCAGCGGTTGTTGCTGGAGACGTCGTGGGAGGCGTTGGAGCGGGCCGGGGTGGACCCGACGTCGTTGCGCGGCAGGGACGTCGGCGTGTTCACGGGCCTGATGTACCACGACTACGCGACCGGCAGGCAGCCTGCGGCGCTGGAGGGGTTGCTGGGCACCGGCACGGCGGGCAGCGTGGCCGCCGGGCGGGTGTCGTACGTGCTCGGCGTCCAGGGACCGGCGGTCACGGTGGACACGGCGTGCTCGTCGTCGTTGGTGTCGCTGCACCTGGCGGTGCGGTCGCTGCGGTCGGGTGAGTGCTCGATGGCGCTCGCGGGCGGCGCGACGGTGATGGGCACCCCGGCGGGTTTCGTGGAGTTCGCCCGGCAGCGCGGGCTGTCCCCGGACGGCCGGTGCCGCTCGTTCTCCGCCGACGCGGACGGCACGGGGTGGTCCGAGGGCGTCGGGGTGCTGGTGCTGCAACGGCTGTCCGACGCGGTGCGGGACGGCCGGGACGTGCTGGCGGTGGTGCGCGGCTCGGCGGTGAACCAGGACGGCGCGTCGAACGGGCTGACCGCGCCGAACGGCCCGGCGCAGCAGGTGGTGATCCGGAAGGCGTTGGCGGACGCGGGTGTGCGTCCGTCCGAAGTGGACTTCGTGGAGGCGCACGGCACCGGTACGGTGCTGGGTGACCCGATCGAGGCGCAGGCGATCATGGCGGTGTACGGGCAGGAGCGGGACCAGCCGCTGTGGCTGGGCTCGGTGAAGTCCAACATCGGGCACGCGCAGGCGGCGGCCGGGGTGGCCGGTGTGATCAAGGTGGTGCTGGCGCTGCGGCACGGCTCGCTGCCCCGGACGCTGCACGCGGACCGCCCCACCGACCGGGTCGACTGGACGGCCGGCGCGGTCGACCTGCTCACCGAACCCGTCGCGTGGCAGCGGAACGGGCGTCCGCGCCGGGCGGGTGTGTCCTCGTTCGGCGTGTCCGGCACCAACGCGCACGTCATCCTCGAAGAGGGACCGGCGCGGGCGGCCCACCACCACGCGGAGCAGGTGGTACCGGTGCCGATCGTCGTCACGGCGCGCACCGCCACCGGGCTGACCGCCCAGGCCGACCGGGTCGCCGGGGCCCTGGGCCCGGACCTGGCGGCCACCGCCCGGACGCTCGCCACCGCCCGAGCCGCCTGGGAGCACCGGGCGGTCGTCGTCGCCGAGGACCCGGAGCGGGCGGCGCGGGCGCTGCGCTCCCTGCCGCCCTCGCACCCCGCCGGCGATGGTGGTGTGGCGTTCGCGTTCGCGGGTCAGGGTGCGCAGCGGGCGGGTATGGGTCGTGGGTTGTACGGGTGCTTTCCGGTGTTCCGGGAGGTGTTCGACGAGGTGTGTGCGGAGTTGGACCGCAACTTGGCGGGGTATGTGGGTCGTCCGGTGCGAGAGGTGGTGTTCGGGGACGGGGCGGACCTGGATGAGACGGTGTACACGCAGGCGGGGTTGTTCGCCGTCGAAGTGGCGATGTCCGCGCTGCTGGAGTCCTGGGGCGTCCGGCCGGCGGCGCTGGTCGGGCACTCGATCGGCGAGCTGGGCGCGGCGCACGTCGCCGGCGTGCTGTCGCTGCCCGACGCCGCGAAGGTCGTGGCCGCGCGCGGACGGCTGATGCAGGCGCTGCCCGGCGACGGCGTGATGGTCGCGGTGGACGCCGGCGAGGAGGAGGTCCGCGCGCTGTGCGGGGAGGTCGACCTGGCGGCGGTGAACGGGCCGGCGTCGGTGGTGCTCTCCGGCGAGCGCGCGGCCGTGACCGAGGCGGTCGGCGCGCTCGTGGCCGCCGGGCACCGCTGTCGCGAGCTGAACACCGGCCACGCGTTCCACTCCGCGCTGGTGGAACCCGTGCTGGCCGCCTACCGCGAGGTGGTGGCCTCGGTCGCGTTGCACCCGCCGCGGTTGCCGGTGGTGTCGACGGTGACCGGCGCGCCGCTCACCGACGAGGAGGCGTGCTCGCCGGACCACTGGGTGGACCAGGTGCGCCGGACCGTCCGGTTCGCCGACGCCGTGCGGGCGCTGCCGGTCGCCACCGTCCTGGAGCTGGGTCCGGGCGGCACGCTGACCGCGCTCGTCAACGGCTCGGACACCGGGGCGACGGCGGTCGCCGTGCTGCGCCGCGACCGCCCGGAGCCGTGGTCGGCGATGGCGGCGGTCGGCGAGGCGTTCGTCCGGGGCGTCGAGGTCGACTGGTCGGCGGTGCTGCCCGCCGGGCCGAAGGCGCCCGCGCCGACCACGGCGTTCGAGCACCGCCGGTACTGGCTCGCGCCGGGCGGTGGCGTCGACGCCTCCGGGCTCGGGCTGGACCGCGTCGCGCACCCGGTGCTCGGCGCCGCCGCCGAGGACCCGGACACGGGCGGTGTCGTGCTCACCGGGCGGCTCTCGCGATCGGCGCAGCCCTGGCTGGCCGACCACGTCGTGGCCGGGTCCGCGCTGGTGCCCGGCACGGCGCTGGTGGAGTGGGCGTGGCAGGCGGGCGACCGGGTCGGCTGCCCGGTGGTCGAGGAGCTGGTCGCGGAGGCGCCGCTGGCCCTCGGCCCGGACGAGGCGCGGTCGGTGCGGGTGGCGGTGGGCGGACCGGACGACGCGGGCCGTCGCCGGATCACCGTCCACTCGCACGCCGACGGCACCTGGACCAGGCACGCCACCGGCACCCTGACCACCGGCACCCAGGTCACCGGCACCCGGATCACGGCGGACCGATCGCGACCGGCGCAGTGGCCCCCGGCGGACGCCGAACCGGTGGACGTGACCGACTTCTACGAGGCGCGGGCGGAGACCGGGTACGGGTACGGGCCGGCGTTCCGCGGCCTGCGGGCGGCGTGGCGGCGCGGCGACGAGCTGTTCGCGGAGGTGGCGCTGCCCGACGACGTCGACGCGACCGGGTACGCGCTGCACCCGGCGCTGGTGGACGCCGCCGCGCACGTCGGCGTGCTGGCGACCGGGACCGACGAGGTCCGGGTGCCGTTCGCGTGGACCGGGGTCGAGCTGCACCGCCGTGACGTCGGCGAGGTCCGGGTGCGCATGACGCCCGTCGACGGCGGCGGTGCCGCGCTCGCGGTGTCCGACCGGGCGGGCGCGCCGGTCCTGACGATCGGCTCCCTGGTCGGCCGGCCCGTCGAGGTCGACCGGCCGGTGGCCGACCTGTACACCGTCGACTGGGTCGCGCTCCCGGCCTGCGAACCGGCGGACGTGGTGGTCGTCGACGACCGCGCCGAGCCGGCCGAGGCGCCGGAGTGGCTACTGCACCGGGTCGAGGACACCGATCCGCGCCGGGCGGTGGCCGCCGTGCTCGCCGTGCTCAAGCGGCTCGTGGACGACGAGCGGTGGCGGCGGGCGAAGGTGGTCGTGGCCACCGGTGGCACGCGCGCCGACCCGGCCGCCGCCGCCGTGTGGGGCCTCGTGCGCAGCGCCCAGGTCGAGCACCCCGGCCGGTTCCTGCTGGCCGAGCTGGCCGACCCGGCGGACGCGCCGCGCGCCGTCGCGTCCGGGGAGTGGCAGGTGGCGGTCCGCGACGGGCAGGTGTGGGCCCCGCGCCTGCGCCCGTCCGACCTCGGCGACCGGTGGGCGCTGGAGGTCACCGGCACCGGCACCGCCGACGGTGTCGAGGCGCGGCGGCAGCCGGACCGCCCGCCGTCGGCCGGGCAGGTGCGCGTCGAGGTCCGCGCGGCCGGCGTCAACTTCCGCGACGCGCTGATGGCGCTGGGCGTGTACCCCGGCGAGCCGGTGCTGGGCAGCGAGGCCGCCGGCGTGGTCGTGGACGTCGGCGAAGGCGTGCGGCTGCGGCCGGGCGACCGCGTGTTCGGCGTCTTCCCCCGCAGCTTCGGCACGATCGCCGTCACCGACGCCCGGATGGTCGCGCCGGTGCCGGCGGGCTGGACGTTCGAGCAGGCGGCGGCGGTGCCGGTCGCGTTCCTGACCGCCTACTACGGCCTGGTCGACCTCGGCGGGCTGCGGCCGGGCGAGAAGGTGCTGGTGCACGCGGCGACCGGCGGCGTCGGCACGGCGGCGGTGCAGCTCGCCCGCCACCTCGGCGCCGAGGTGTTCGCCACCGCGAGCACCGGCAAGCACCACGTCCTGCGCGACCTGGGGCTGGCCGACGACCACATCGGCGACTCGCGCACGCTCGCCTTCGAGCACCGGTTCCCGCGCGTCGACGTCGTGCTCAACGCGCTGGCCGGCGAGTTCGTCGACGCGTCGCTGCGGCTGCTCGCCGACGGCGGCCGGTTCGTGGAGATGGGCAAGACCGACGTGCGGTCCGGCGTGCCGGGCTACCGGGCGTTCGACCTGGTGGATGCCGGACCGGAGCGCATCGGGGAGATGCTGGCCGACCTGCTCGCCCGGTTCGCCGACGGCGCGCTGACCCTGCCGCCGATCACCCGCTGGGACGTCGGGCACGCCGCCGACGCGCTGCGCGTCATGGCGCAGGCCCGGCACGTCGGGAAGAACGTGCTCACCGTGCCGCGCCGACCGGACCCCGCAGGCTCGGTCCTGGTCACCGGCGGCACCGGCGCGCTCGGCGCGGCCGTCGCCGAGCACTTCGTCACCGCGCACGGGGTGCGCAGCGTCGTCGTCGCGGCCCGGCGCGCGACCGGGGCGGAGGAGCTGCGCGGGCGACTGGAGGCCGCCGGCGCGCGCGTCACGCTGGTGGCGTGCGACGTGGGCGACCGCGAACAGGTGCGGGACCTGCTCGCCGCCGTGCCCGCCGACGCGCCGCTGACGGCCGTCGTGCACGCCGCGGGCGTGGTCTCGGACGCCGTCGTGTCCACCACGGACGACGACGACCTGACCGCGGTGTTCGGGCCCAAGCTGGACGCCGCGTGCCACCTCGACGAGCTGACCCGCGACCTGGACCTGGCCGCGTTCGTGCTGTTCTCCTCCGCCGCCGGGGTGTTCGGCGCGGCCGGGCAGGGCGCGTACGCCGCCGCCAACTCCGGTCTGGACGCCGTCGCGGCCCGCCGCCGCGCGCTCGGGCTGCCCGCGGTGTCGCTGGCGTGGGGCGCGTGGGAGGCGTCCGCCGGCATGACCGCGCGGCTGGCCGACCGCGACGTCGAGCGGCTCGCGCGGTCCGGGGTGCGGCCACTCGACCCGGCGCACGCCCTGCGGCTGCTGGACGCGGCGCTGCGCGGGCCGAGGGCGGACGTGGTGCCGGTCCGGCTCGACCGGCGCGTGCTGCGGGCGCGGGCGAGGGACGGCGGGCTGCCCGCCGTCCTGGCCGGTGTCGCCGGCCCGGTGGGCGAGCCGCCCGCCCGGCCCGCCGCGGAGGACCTGGGCGGCCTGCCGGAGCCGGCGCGGCGGGCGCGGCTGCTCGACCTCGTCCGGGCCGAGGCGGGCGCGGTGCTCGGGCTCGGGGCGGGCGGCGCGATCGGCTCGGCGAAACCGTTCCGCGACGCGGGTTTCGACTCGCTGACCGCCGTCGAGCTGCGCAACCGCCTCGGCGCGGTGACCGGGTTGGCGCTGCCGGCGACCGTCGTGTTCGACCACCCCACCGCCGCCGCCCTGGCCGACCACCTGCACGGGCTGCTGGCCGAGCGGGCGGTGGAGCGGGGCGCTGGGGAGCGGGGCGCTGGGGAGTCGACCCTGGCGGACCGGCTGGCCGCGCTGGGCGCGGAGATCGGCGCGCTGGAGCGGGCGGACCCGGCGGTCGCCGAGGTCGAGGAGCGGCTGCGGGCGCTGCTGGCGGCGCTGCCCGGCCGGGCCGCGCGCCCGCACGACGACCTCGACGAGGTCACCGAGGACAACCTGTTCGAGTTCCTCGACCGGGAACTCGGCTGAGCCCGTTGGGGGACACCGTGGACGACAAGAGCAGGGGCGTCGAGTACTTCAAGCGCATGGCGGTCGAGCTGCGGCGGGCCCGCCTGCGGGTCGCCGAGCTGGAGGCGGCGCGCGACGAGGGCATCGCGATCGTCGGCGTCGGCGTGCGGCTGCCCGGCGGCGTCGACACGCCCGAGCGGTTCTGGGACGTGCTCGCGCAGGGCCGGGACGTGGTGGGCGGCTTCCCCACCGACCGGGGCTGGGACCTGGACGCCCTGTTCGCCGACGACCCCGCCGGGGGCGCCCGCTCGGCGACGCGCCGCGGCTGCTTCCTCGCCGACGCGGGCGCGTTCGACGCGGGGTTCTTCGGCATCTCGCCGCGCGAGGCGCTGGCGATGGACCCGCAGCAGCGGCTGGTGCTGGAGACGTCGTGGGAGGCGCTGGAGCGGGCCGGGGTGGACCCGACGTCGTTGCGGGGCACCGACGCCGGCGTCTTCATCGGCGCGTCCACGCAGTCCTACGGCATCGGCGCGCAGGGCGAGTCGGAGGGCTTCCTGCTGACCGGCACCGCGCCGGCGGCGCTGTCCGGCCGCGTGTCCTACGTGCTGGGCGCGCAGGGGCCGGCGATCACCGTCGACACGGCGTGCTCGTCGTCGCTGGTGTCGCTGCACCTGGCCGCCGCGTCGCTGCGGTCGCGCGAGTGCTCGATGGCGCTGGCCGGTGGGGTGACCGTGATGGCGACGCCGGGCATGTTCACCGAGCTGTCCAAGCAGGGCGGGCTGGCGGCCGACGGGCTGTGCAAGTCCTTCGCCGCCGGGGCGGACGGCACGGGGTGGTCCGAGGGCGTCGGGGTGCTGGTGCTGCAACGGTTGTCCGACGCCGTGCGGGACGGTCGGGACGTGCTGGCCGTGCTGCGGGGTTCCGCCGTCAACCAGGACGGCGCGTCGAACGGGCTGACCGCGCCGAACGGCCCGGCGCAGCAGGCGGTGATCCGGAAGGCGTTGGCGGACGCGGGAGTGCGTCCGTCCGAAGTGGACTTCGTGGAGGCGCACGGCACCGGTACGGTGCTGGGCGACCCGATCGAGGCGCAGGCGATCATGGCGGTGTACGGGCAGGAGCGGGACCAGCCGCTGTGGCTGGGCTCGGTGAAGTCCAACCTCGGGCACACGCAGTCGGCGGCCGGTGTCGTCGGCGTGATCAAGGTGGTGCTGGCGCTGCGCAACGAGTTCCTGCCGCGCACCCTGCACGTGGACCGCCCCACCGACCAGGTGGACTGGTCGCGGGGCTCCGTCGCGCTGCTGACCGAACCCGCGGTGTGGAAGGCGAACGGGCGTCCGCGCCGGGCCGGGGTGTCGTCGTTCGGCGTGTCCGGGACGAACGCGCACGTCGTGCTGGAGGAAGCGCCGGCCACCGAGCCCGAGCCGCCGACGCGGTCACTCGGGCCGTCCGCAGGGTCGACACCCGAGCCGTCCGCCGGGTTGCCCGGTGAGCCGTCCGGTGGGGTGGCCGACGCGCCGGCCGACGGGGTGGCCGGTTGGCCCGCCGGGCTGTCGGAGGTCTCCGCCGAGCCGGCCGGTCCGCTGCCGCTGGTGCTGTCCGCGCGCACCGAGTCGGCGCTCGCGCTCCAGGCCGCGCGGCTCGCCGACCGGCTGCCCGCCGAGCGCGCGGGCGTGGCGCGCACGCTGGCGACCGCCCGCGCCGCGTGGGAGCACCGCGCCGTCGTCGTCGCCGAGGACGCGGTCGCCGCGCTGCGCGACCTCGCCGCCGGCCGGTCCTCGCCCGACGTGGTCACCGGGGTCGCGGGGGAGCGGCCGAGGACCGTGTTCGTGTTCCCCGGCCAGGGCGCGCAGTGGGTCGGCATGGGCCGCGACCTGTGGCGGGCGCACCCGGTGTTCGCGGCGCGGATGCGCGAGTGCGAGCGGGCGCTGTCGCCGTGGGTGGACTGGTCGCTGCGCGACGTCGTGCTCGGCGCGGGCCCGCTGGACCGCGTCGAGGTGCTGCAACCGGTGACGTTCGCGGTGATGGTGTCGTTGGCCGCGCTGCTGCGGTCGTGCGGGGTCGAGCCGGACGCGGTGGTCGGGCACTCCCAGGGCGAGATCGCCGCCGCGTGCGTGGCCGGCGCGCTGACCCTGGAGGACGCCGCGAAGGTCGTCGCGCTGCGCAGCGCGACCGGCGCCGAGCTGGGCGGTGCCGGCGGGCTGCTGACCGTCGCGATACCCGTGGAGCGGGCGGAGCGCGACGCCCGCGCCTGGCCCGACATCGAAATCGCGGCGGTGAACGGGCCGCACTCCGTCGTCCTCGCCGGCGGGCACGGGGTGATCGCCGAGGTGGCGCGGCACTACCGCGCGCGGGACGTGCGCGTCCGCCCGGTCGCCGCGTCGTTCGCCTCGCACACCCGGCACGCGGAGCCGATCGCGGCGAAGGTCGTCGACCTGCTCGCGGACGTGACCGGCGCGCCGCCCGCCGTGCCGTGGATGTCCACCGTGGACGCGGACTGGGTGCGGACGCCGATCGACGCCGGGTACTGGGGCCGCAACCTGTGCGGCCGGGTCCGGTTCGCCGACGCGGTCGCGGCGCTCGGCGAGCTGGGGTTCGGGCTGTTCGTCGAGGTCAGCACGCACCCGGTGCTGACGGCCCCGATCTCGGACACGCTCGCGGACACCGACGCCGCCGTCGTCGGCACGCTGCGCCGCGACGACGGCGGCCCGGACCGGTTCGCGCGGTCCCTGGCCGAGGTGTACGTCCGGGGCGGCGACGTGCGCTGGTCCGCCGTGCTGCCCGCCGGTCCGAAGGCGCCTGCGCCGACGACGGTGTTCGAGCGCCGCGGGTACTGGCTGACGCCCGGCCCGGCCGCGACCGGTGACCTCGCGCGCGTCGGGCTGGACCCCGTGCGGCACCCGGTCCTCGGCGCGGCCGTGGAGGACCCGGCGTCGGACGGGCTCGTGCTGACCGGGCAGCTGTCCCGCGAGACCCACCCGTGGCTGGCCGACCACGTGGTCTCCGGCGTCGCGCTCGCGCCGGGGTCGCTGCTGGTCGAGCTGGCGGTCCGGGCGGGCGAGCGCGTCGGCTGCCCGGTGGTGCGGGAACTGGTGATGCGCACGCCGCTGGTGCTGCCCGACGCGGGCAAGGCCCTCGTCCAAGTGGTCGTCGGTGACGGCGACGGCGGGGGAGACCGCGCGGTCGAGGTGCACTCCCGCGTCGACGGGGAGTGGACGCTGCACGCGACCGGCACGCTGGCCGCGCACGGCGACGCGCTCGACCCGCCGACCGGGCGCGGCGGTGAGCCCGACCCGCCGACCGGGCGCGGCGACGCGCTCGAACCGCTGACCGCGTGGCCGCCCGCCGACGCCCGGCCGGTCGACCTGGACGACTTCTACGCGACGCTCGCCGACGCGGGCTACGAGTACGGCCCCGCCTTCCAGGGGCTGCGGGCCGCGTGGCGGGCAGGCGGCACCTGGTACGCCGAGGTGGCGGTCGACGCCGATGCCGCCGGGTACGCCGTGCACCCGGCGCTGCTGGACGCGGCGCTGCACACCGCGTTCCTCGCCGGCGACGGCGGTGACCCCGGCATCGCCTTCGCCTGGCACCGGGTCGCGGTCCGCGGTCGCGTCGGCACGGTCGCGCGGGTGCGGCTCTCGACCACGCCCGGCGGCCTGGCGGTGACGCTCGCCGACCCGGACGGCGAACCGGTCCTGACCGTCGGCTCCCTGGTCACGCGCCCGGTGGCGCTCGGGCCGACGCCGTTCGTCGTGGCCTGGGAGCCGTCGGCGACCGCGTCCGCCGGCGCGGTGGACCTCCCGGAGGTCGCCGACGCGACCGGCGGTGAACCGTGGGTGCTGCTGCGCGTGCCGGCCGGCGAGGGTGACGAGCCGGCCCGCGTGCGATCGGTGCTCGGGGACGTCCTCGCCGCGCTCCGGCGCTTCCCCACCGGGCCGACGCGGCTGGTCGTCGCCACCACCGGGATGCGGACCGACCCGGTCGCCGCCGCGGTCTGGGGTCTCGTGCGCAGCGCGCAGGCGGAGTCGCCCGGCCGCTTCCGGCTCGTGGACCTGCCGCCCGGGGACGGCCGGTCGCCGGGCGCGGACCTGCCGCCCGGAGCCGACCGCCCGGCGGGAGCCGACCTGCCGCCCGGAGCCGACCGCCCGGCGGGAGCCGACCTGCCGCGGGCGGGCGGCCCGTCGACCCTGCCGGACGGCTCGGAACCGCAGCTCGTCGTGCACGACGGTCGCGTGCTGACGCCCCGCCTGGTGCGGGCGACGCCCTCCGACGGCGCCACCCGGCTCGACCCGGAGCGGGCGGTCCTGATCACCGGCGGCACCGGCACGCTCGGGGCCGTGGTGGCCGAGCACCTCGTCGCCCACCACGGCGTCCGCCGGCTCGTCCTGGCCTCGCGGCGCGGTGAGCGGGCCGCGGGCGCGGCGGACCTGCGGCGGCGGCTGACCGACGCCGGTGCGTCCGTGCGGATCGTGGCGTGCGACGTCGCCGACCGCGCGGCGGTCCGCGACCTGATCGCCGCCGCCGGGCCGCTGACGGCCGTGGTCCACACCGCCGGGGTGTTCGACGACGCGCTGGTCGACGCGCTCGACGCCGCCCGGCTCGACGCCGTGCTGCGGCCCAAGGTCGACGCGGCCGTGCACCTGGACGAGCTGACCCGCGACCTGGACCTCGCCGCCTTCGTGCTGTTCTCCTCGGCGGCGGGGGTGCTGAACAGCCCCGGCCAGGGCGGCTACGCCGCCGCCAACGCCTTCCTGGACGCCCTGGCCGCCCGCCGCCACGCCGCCGGCCTGCCCGCGACCTCCCTGGCCTGGGGGCTGTGGGCCTACGACGGCGGCGACGAGGCGCGTGCGGCGCGCGAGGCGCAGTGGACGGCCCGGTCCGGCCTGCGGCTCATGACGCGCGAGGAGTCGCTGCGGCTGTTCGACGCCGCGCTGGGCTCCCCGTCGCCGTGCCTGGTGCCGGTGCTCACCGACCGGCCCGCGCTGCGGCGGCTGGCCCGGTCCGGCGGCCTCGACCCGCTGCTGCGCGACCTCGCGCCGCGCACCGCGCCGACCACCGCCTCGGGCGCGCCGTCCCTGGCCGGGCTGGACGCCGGCGCGAAGGTGGAGGTGCTCACCGACCTCGTGCGCCGGGAGGCCGCCGTGGTGCTCGGGCACGACCCGGCGGACGGCGGCCTCGCGGCGACGAAGGTGTTCCGCGAGGCGGGGTTCGACTCGCTGACCGCCGTCGAGCTGCGCAACCGGCTCGGCCGCGCCCTCGGCGTGCCGCTGCCCGTGACGTTCGTGTTCGACCACGAGACACCGCGCGCCGCCGCCCGCGACCTGCTCGACCGCGTCGAGCGGCGGCGCGACGCCGCGCCGACGCCCGCAACCGGCCGCGACTTCGTCGACGTCTACGCCGCGCTGGTCGACCGCGGCCTGCACCCGGCCGCCGACGCCCTCGCGAGCGCGGCGGCGGCGGTGCGCCCGCGCGGCACGGCACCGGCCGACCTCGCCGACGGCGTCGGCGTCGTGCGGCTGGCGAGCGGCGACGCGCTGCCGCGGCTGATCTGCCTGCCGTCCATCTCGACGTGGGAACCGGTGCTGAACTACAGCGCGATGGCGGCGGCCCTCGCTGGCCGGGCCGACGTGGTGGTGGTCGTGCCGCCGGGCTACGAGACCGACGCGCCGGTGGCGGCGTCGTGGCCCGCCCTCGTGGACACGCTCGCCGACGCCGTGCTCCGGTGCGCCGACGGGGAGCCCTACGTGCTGGTCGGCTACTCGTCGGGCGGCGCGCAGGCGCACGCCGTCGCCGCCGCGCTGGAACGGGCGGGCGCGGACACGCCGCTCGGCGTGGTGCTGGTCGACACCTACACCGCCGACCGGATACCGCTGCGGCTGCAGGAGTTCTTCCGGGCGCAGTACCGCGAGGTCACCCGCGCGGAGAACTACTCGTTCGAAAAGATCACGGCGTCGGTGCTCTACATCGACCTGCACAACCGGGAGTGGCGCGTCGACCGGGACCTGGCCGTGCCGGTGCTGGTGCTGGCCGCCGCCGAGCCGCCGCGGACACCGGACGGCGCGGAACCGCTGGCCGACCCCGAGTGGCGGCACGAGTGGCCCGGCCCGCACGAGCGGATCACGCTCGACGGCGACCACTTCACGATCATGTCCCGGCACGCGGACGACGTCGCGCGCGCCATCACCACCTGGATCGGGAGCCTGCGATGAACCCTGACCGGAGCCACCAGCCGACGACGCCGGACCACGCGCCCGGCACGCCACCGGCGGAGGAGCGCCGGACGGTCGTCCCGGAGGGGTTCTTCGCGACGAAGGACCCGGACGGCGACCCGGCCCGCGCGGACCGGTCCGCGCGGGAGGTCTTCTCCGAGATCTACGCGAGCGCGGCCTGGAACTGGGGCGACGACACCGGGTTCGACGAGACCGCGTCCCGGTCCGGGGTGGGGTCGGACCTGGTGCAGACCGCCGTGCTGCGCGCCGAGCTGCCCGGCCTGGTCGCCGCGCTGGGCGTCCGCACATTCCTCGACCTGCCCTGCGGCGACTTCTTCTGGATGTCCCGCGTCGAGCTGGGCGTCGAGTCCTACCTCGGGGCGGACGTCGTGCCCGAGGTGGTCGAGCGGAACCGGGAGCGGTTCGCGCGCCCGGACCGCGAGTTCCTCGTCCTCGACCTCGTGCGCGACCCGCTACCGCCGGCCGACCTGGTCTTCTCGCGGGACTGCCTGGTGCACCTGAGCCACGACGACGTGCGCGGCGCGCTGGACAACGTCAAGCGCAGCGGCGCGAAGTACCTGGCGACCACCACCTTCACCGAGCGGGCGGCGAACGACGACATCGAGACCGGCGGCTGGCGACCGCTCAACCTGCGCGTCGCGCCGTTCCACCTGCCCGAGCCCGTCCACCTGATCAACGAGCGGTGCACGGAGGTGTACGTGGTCGAGCGCGGGGGCGAGCAGGTGGAGCTGCGGTTCGCCGACAAGTCGATCGGCGTCTGGCGCGTCGCCGACCTGTGACCGCCGACCCGTACGCGGACGAACCGGTCGGGACCCGCCTCGGGCCGGGCGCCCGGTCGCCCGGCCCGAGGCGGGTCCCGCCGGGATCGACCGGCACCCGGTTCGCGGCGCCCGTCCGCCGGGACGTGCCCGACCGGGGCGACCGGCGACCCCGTGCCAGGAACCGGTGCCCCGCCCGACCGGTCCCCGACGTGGTGACGGGTCCCCTGGGGGAGCACCCTCAGCCCCGACCCCGACGTCCGGCCGGACGCACGCGATTCGTCACCACGGGTAGCCGGCCGGGACGTCGACCGCTTGCGCCCGGCGGCGGGTCCGCAGGCCCTTCCGCGGCCTGTCCAGCCGCTCCGCCGCTCCCGCCGCCGCCCCGCCCGTGCGCGGGGCGGAGCGCGTTCCCGGTGCGCACGAGCCGCGTCCGCCCGCCGGCACCTCCCGAGCCGTCCGCTGAGACGAGGATGACGTCGGTGGCCAGGCTCTTGCTGTTGCAAAACTCTTGCTGTTAGCTGCTCACTGCATTGGTGACCTTCCGTCAGGAGTGATGCGCGTGCGCCGTTGGCTGATCAGCGTCGTCGTCGTGGCCGGGCTGGCCGCCGCGTGCACGTCGCCGGACGGCGCGCCGACCGCCGCCGGCGACGGGCGGTCGATCGTGATCGCCGCCGCGGGCGAGCCGGAGAACCTCAACCCCGTCCTCGGTTACGCGCCGGACGGCGCGTCCAAGGTCTTCGACGGCCTGGTGGCGCGCGACGCGGAGCTGCGGCTGGTGCCCGCGCTGGCGGAGGAAGTCCCGACCGCCTCGCCGGACGGCCTGACGTGGACGGCGAAGCTGCGCACGGGCACGACGTTCACCGACGGCACCCCGTTGACCGCGCAGGACGTCGTGTTCACCTACCGGACCGTGCTGGACCCGAAGGTGAACTCCACCGTCGCGTCCCGGTTCGACGCCGTGGCCGACGTGAGCGCGCCGGACGACCGCACGGTGGTGTTCCGGCTGAAGTACCCCTACGTGCCACTGGTGCAGCACCTGACGCTGGGTGTCGTGCCGCGCAAGGCGTTCGAAGGCGTGGACGTCAACAGCGCGCCGTTCAACACCGCCCCGATCGGCACCGGGCCGTACACGGTGGCCGAGTGGCGCAAGGGCGACCGGTTGGTGCTCAAGGCCAACGAGGGGTACTGGGGCGGCGCGCCCGCGGTCAAGACGGTGACCGTGGTGTTCGTCGCCGACGACAACGCGCGGGCGACGCGGATGGCCGCCGGCGAGTTCGACGGGACCGTCCTGCCGCCGAAGCTGGCCAAGCCGTACGCCGACAAGGCCGGTTACCGTGTCGTGCGCAACCCGTCCGCCGACTACCGCGCCCTGGGCATCCCGTCGGAGCTGCCGCTCACCGCCGACCCGAACGTGCGGATCGCGATCAACCTCGGCATCGACCGCCAGGCGATGATCGACACCGTGCTGGCGGGCGCCGGGAAACCCGCCGCCACACCGATCTCGCCGTACCTCGACCAGTGGTACGACAGCCGCGCGACCTTCGCCCACGACACCGCGCGGGCCGAGAAGCTGCTCGACGAGGCCGGCTGGCGCAGGGGAGCGGACGGCAAGCGGTCGCGGGACGGCCAGGCCGCGCGGCTGCCGATCCTGTACCCGGCCCCGGACGTGCTGCGCAAGGAGCTCGCGCTGGCGGTGGCGAGCGACATCGCCAAGCTCGGCATCGACGCGCCGGTCGAGGCGACGACCTACGAGCTGATGCTCCAGCGGCGGAAGGAGGCGGCGAGCATGTGGGGCGGCGGCGAGCCGTACGACCCCGACACCACCGCCTATACCCTGCTGCACTCCCGTTACGCGGGCGAGCCCGGCTACGTCAACATGACGCTCTACCGCAACCCGGCGGTGGACGCCGCCCTGGACACCGCGCGCCGCAGCCTCGACCCGAACGCCCGCAAGCAGGCGTACACCGAGTTCCAGCAGGCGTTCGTCGCCGACCCCGGCTGGGCGTTCCTGGCCTTCCTCGACCACACCTACGTGCTGCGGGACAAGTGGGACGGGCAGGCCACGCAGGTCGAGCCGCACGACCACGGGCTGGTGCACGCGGTGTGGTGGAACCTCGAACGCTGGACGCCCAAGTCGTGACGGCCACCCCTGTCGCGACCGCGCGGACGGGCCGGCGCGGTCGGGCCATCGGCCTGCTCGTGCTGCGCCGCCTCGCGTTCGCCGTGCCGGTGCTGCTGCTGGTCGGCTTCGCGCTGTTCGCGCTCGCCAAGGCGTCGCCGTTCGACCCCGTCGAGCGCTACTTCGGGCTGCGCATCATCGGCGCGTCCCCGGAGCGGGTGGCGCAGATCCGGGCGAACTGGGGCGTCGACCAGCCGGTGGTCGAGCAGTACCTGGCGTGGCTGCGGCACGCCGTCGCCGGCGACTTCGGCGACTCGCTGTCCCTCCAGCAGCCGGTGGCGCAGGTCATCGGCGAGCGGCTCGGCTGGTCGGTGCTGCTGGTGTCCGTCGGGTTCGCCCTCGCGCTGCTGCTCGGCCTGGTGCTCGGCACCCTCGCGGCGTGGCGGCAGGGCGGCTGGCTGGACCGGGCGATCACCGCGACCGCCTACGCGCTGGAGGCCGCGCCGGTGTTCTGGCTCGGCCTGGCCGCGCTGTACGTGTTCGCGCTCGAACTCCAGTGGCTGCCCGGCGGCGGGCTCACCGACGCGGGCGCGGCGCTCGACGTCGGGCAGGTCGTTCGGCACCTGCTGCTGCCCGCGTCGGTGCTCGCGGTCTCGCAGGCGCCCTGGTACGTGCTGTTCGTCCGGCAGAACCTGCTGGAGTCGTTCACCTCCGACCACGTGATCGGGGCCCGCGCGCGCGGCCTGCCCGACCACCTGGTGGTGTCCGGGCACGCGCTGCGCACGTCGCTGTTGCCGTTCCTGACCCTGCTCGGCGCGCGCATCCCCGAGCTGATCACCGGCGCGCTGCTGGTGGAGACCGTGTTCTCCTGGCCGGGCATCGCGCGCGCCACCGTCGACGCCGCGCTGAACGTCGACTTCGCGCTGCTGGGCGCGCTCACCGTGCTCGCCACCGCCGTGGTGCTGCTGGGCAACCTGCTCGCCGACGTGCTCTACGCGCTGGCCGACCCGAGGGTGGGGCTCGATGGGTGACACCCCGCGGTGGCGGTCCGTCCCGCGGTCGAGGCTCACCGCCGCGAGCGCGCCCCGGTCGCCGCGCCGCCGGCTGGTGACCGGCGCGGTCGTGCTGGGCGTGCTCGTGGTCGCGGCGCTGGTGGCGCCCCTCGTGGTCGACCTCGACCAGCAGTACGTCGACCTGGCCTCGGCCAACCGGCCGCCGTCGCCCGCGCACCCGTTCGGCACCGACGAGCTGGGGCGCGACGTCCTGCTGCGCTGCCTGTACGCGTTCCGGGTGTCGATGGCGGTCGGCGTGGTCGCCGCGCTGATCTCGGCCGTGCTGGGCACCGCGGTGGGCGCGCTGGCGGGCGCGGCGGGCGGGTGGCTCGACCGCGTGCTGATGCGCCTGGTCGACGCCGTCGCGTCGGTGCCGCACCTGCTGCTCGGCATCGTGATCGTCGCGGTGCTGCGGCCCAGCCTCACCGCCGTCGTGATCTCCATCGGCGTGACCCACTGGCTGACCTCGGCCCGGATCGTGCGCTCCGAGGTCCTCTCGCTGCGCGACCGCCCGTTCATCGACGCCGCGATCACCGGCGGCTCGTCCCGCACGCGCGTCCTGGTGCGGCACCTGCTGCCCAACGTCGCGCCACAGGTGCTGCTCGCCACCACGCTGATGGTGCCGCACGCGGTGTGGCACGAGACCGCCCTGTCGTTCCTCGGCCTCGGGCTGCCGCCGCACTCCGCCAGCATCGGCAACATGATCAACGACGCGCAGCGGTCGCTGCTGACCGGCGGCTGGTGGATGTCGCTCGCGCCCGGCGCGGTCCTGATCGCCGCCACCCTCGCCATCTCCGGGTTGAGCGGGGTCTGGCGCGACCGGCTCAACCCCCGGCGCAGATCGGAGCTGTCGTGGTGACCGAACTCGTGCTCGACCGCGTCAGCGTCCGGTTCAGCCTGCCGGGCGTGACCGTGGCGGCGGTGAACGACGTGTCGCTGCGCGTCCGGCCGGGCGAGTGCCTGGCCCTGGTGGGGGAGAGCGGCTGCGGGAAGACCGTGCTCGCGCACGCGCTGCTCGGGTTCCTGCCCGGCAACGCGCAGACGGCCGGCACGGCGACGATGACGGGCGAGGGACCGCCGCTGGACCTGCTCGCCGCGTCCGACGCGGTGCTCGCCCGGACCGTCCGGGGCAGGCGCGTCGGGCTCATCCCGCAGAGCCCGGCCACCCACCTCACCCCCGTGCGCACGGCCCGCGCCCAGCTGGAGGAGGCCGTGCGCGTCCACCACCCCGCCGAGACCTCGCCACGCGACCACGCGCACCGGGTGGCGGCCCGCGCCGGGCTGACGCCGGACGACCTCGACCGCTACCCGCACGAGCTGTCCGGCGGCATGGCGCAGCGCGTCGCCAACGCGCTCGCCCTGGTCGGCGACCCGTGGCTGCTCATCGCCGACGAGCCGACCACCGGCCTGGACCGGGACCTGGTCGACGGGCTCATCGGGGAGTTCCGCCGCATGGTGGACGAGGGGCGCGCGGTCCTGCTGATCACCCACGACCTGGCCGCCGCCCAGCGCGTCGCCGACCGGATCGCCGTCATGTACGCGGGGCGGATCGTCGAGATCGGCCCGGCGGGGCGGGTGCTCGACGCGCCGCGCCACCGCTACAGCCGCGGCCTGGTCGACGCGCTGCCCGACCGCGCGTTCACGCCGATACCGGGACAGCCGCCGCTGCTCACCGACCTGCCGGCGGGCTGCGCGTTCGCGCCCCGGTGCGATCAGTCGGCGCCCGTCTGCGCCGAGCGCCCGCCGCTCACCACCGAGCGCCCGCCGCCCGCCGGGGACCCGGCCGGTGCCGGCGAGGACCCGGTCCGTGCCGCCGACGACCACGCGTTCGCGTGCCACCTGCCGTGCTGACCGGGCTGCGCGCCGAGGCGGTCACCGCCGGCTACGACCCGCGCCACCCCGTCCTCACCGACGTCAGCCTGACCGTCGAGGCCGGGCGGACCGTCGGCCTGGTCGGCCCGAGCGGCAGCGGGAAGTCCACGCTGGCCCGCGTCCTGGCGCTGCTGCACAAGCCGCAGGCGGGCCGGGTGGTGCTCGACGGCGTCCCGGTGACCGGCCACCGCCACCGCGCGCCGCGCCGGCAGCGCACCCGGATCGGCGTGCTGTTCCAGCAGCCGCGCCTGTCGGTGGACCAGCGGATGACGCTGCGCACGGCGATCGCCGAACCCCTGCGTGCCAACGGCCTGCCGGTCTCCCGCGTCGACGGGTTGGCCGAACTGGTGATGCTGACGCCCGACCTGCTCGCCCGCCGGCCGCACGAGGTCAGCGACGGCCAGCTCCAGCGCGCGTGCCTGGCCCGCGCCCTCGCGCTGCGCCCCGCCTACCTGGTGTGCGACGAGATGACCACCATGCTGGACGCCTCCACCACGGCCGCCCTGGTCGGCGTGATCCGCGACTACCAGCGGGAGACCGGTGCCGGCGTGCTCGCGATCTCGCACGACACCGTGCTGCTCGACCACTGGGCCGACCGGGTCGTGCGGCTGGGCGAGGTGTCCGCGGCGGCTTCGCCGGACCGGTGAGCCGCGCCGGCCGGGGCGTGCGCTCGGTCGTGCCCGTGGCGGGTCCGGTGAGCCGTGCCGGCTCGGGCTTCCGCGGCTCCGCACCCGCGTCCCGAGCACGGTCCCCCGAGGCGCGGTGCGGCTGACCGATGTCGGTTCGCGCGTTCCGCCCACCGGGCGGCGGGCCGCCCAACACGGTGCGGTGATGGTCGCGGTTTCGCCCTACCACCGGCTGTTGTCGGCCACGGCGCTGACGAACATCGGCGACGGCATCCGGCAGGCGGCGCTGCCGCTGCTCGTGGTGACGATGAGCCGGGACCCGCTGCTGGTGGCCGGGGTGACCGCGGCCGGGCAGGCGCCGTGGCTGCTGTTCGGCCTGTTCGCCGGCGCGGTGGTGGACCGGGTCGACCGGCGTCGCCTGGTCGTGGTCGTGGACGTGGTCCGGGTCGTGCTGCTGGCCGCGCTGGCAGGCGCGGTGGCCACCGGGCTCGCGGTCGGCGCGGTCGGTGTCGTGGTGGTCCACCTCGTCGCCTTCGGCTGCGGCCTCGCCGAGACGCTGCGCGACACCGCCGCGGCCACCCTGCTGCCGCGGCTGGTGGACGACGCGGAGCTGGAACGGGCGAACGGCCGCCTGCTCAACGCGGAGATCGCCGGGAACGAGCTGCTCGGGCCACCGCTGGGCGGTTACCTCTTCGGCGTGGCCCTGGTGCTGCCGTTCGCGGTCAACGGCGGCGCGCTGGCGATCGCGGCGGCGCTGGTGCTGTCGCTGCCGAACCTGTTCGCGCCCCGCCCGGCCGCCCGGCGCGCCCCGGTCCTCGCCGAGACGGCCGAGGGCGTGCGGTGGCTCGGCCGCCACCGCGAGCTGCGGGCGCTGGTCGGGCTCACCGGTGTGTTCGCGTTCACCGACAGCGCGTGGTTCGCCGTGCTGGTGCTCTACGTCGCCGAGGAGATCGGCCTCCCGCCGCACGCCTACGGGCTGCTGCTCGGCGTGGGCGCGGTCGGCGGGCTGCTCGGCGGCGGCACGGCGGCCCGCGTCGTGCGGCGGACCGGGATCGGCGTCGCGCTCGCCGGCTCGCTCGCCCTCGCCGCCGCCGGTCAAGCCCTGCTGGGGTTGGCCGGCTCGGCCGTGCCCGCCGCGCTGGGGCTGCTGCTGGGCAGCTTCGCCTTCGGCGTGTGGAACGTCGTCGGCCTCAGCCACCGGCAACGGCTCGCACCGTCCGGGATGCTCGGCCGGGTGATCGCCGCCGGGCGCGCGGTCGCCACCTCGGCCGCGTTGCTGGGCGCGCTGGGCGGCGGCTTGCTCGCGTCCGCGTTCGGCGTGCGCGTGCCGATCCTGCTCGGCGTCCCGGTGCTGCTGGTCTGCGCCGTGGTCGCCGCCCGCCGGTTCCGGCCGGGGCGGTAGGGGCCCTGCCGGAGGACTCGCCGGGCAGGCGGGGTGCTGCGCCCGGTCGGCGGGGTGCTGCGCCCGCGCGACGACCTTCGGCCGGATGGCCCGCACCCGACGTCGGTAGCCCGTCTCAGGTGGCCCCTTCCCGCCGCCCCGAGGTGTCGGGCACCCGTCGGTGGGTAACCGGTCCGGGTGATCCGCATCCCCGTGATCCGCGTTCCCGCGACCGGCGCGCCCCGCGCGCCGCGCGCGCCGACCCCGGCCGCGCGCCCGCGACGGACGTGTTCGCCGCAACCGAGGAGGGTCGTGCGCGAGGACAGCGAGGGGATGGCGGTGACGGTGGGCGCGACCCGGCGGGACGGGGTCGTCGTCGCCGAGGTGCGCGGTGGGATCGACACCGAGAACTGCCGGCAGGTGCGGGACGAGCTGTTCGCGTGCCTGCGTGCCGACGCCGGCGGTCTGGTGGTCGACCTCGACGGGGTGGGGTTCTTCGGCTCGTTGGGCATCGCGGTCCTGGTGGAGGTGTGGGAACGCGCGGGGCGGTCCGGCATCCCGCTGGCCGTCGTGGCCGGGCGGCGGGCCGTCGCGCGCCCGATGCGGCTCACCGAGGTGGACGAGCTGCTCGCCCTGTGCCAGACCGTGGACGAGGCGGTGGCCGCGGTGCGGGACCGCGCCGCCCGGCCACCGGTCGAGCCGGGCACCGACTTCTCGTGGTGGGGCTCCTGAGCCGGCGGGGCTGCTGAGCGCGGGCACCGCGATCCCGACGGCCGCTCCGCCGTCGTGTCGCGGCGACCCGGTGATCAGGCGGGCGGCGGCACGACCGGGGTGAGCAGCGCGGCGCCGACCAGCGCGACGTCGGTGGCCACCGCCGCCAGGGTGGTCCGGTAGACCGGCTTGAGGGTGCGCTGCTGCCACAGCGTCAGCGCCGTGCCCCAGGAGGCGTCGCGGGTGCGCGCGATGCTGAAGCTCGACAGGACGTGCTTGAGCTGTTCGGCGTCGGCGGTCGCCAGCGAGAGCAGTTGCGGCTCGTACTCGGCGCGCACCTCGGCTTCCGCGCGTGACAGCAGTTCGTTCACCCGCAGGTAGTCCGCGTGGACCGGCTTGGTCAGCGGCGTGGTGCCGCGCTCCTGGCAGGTGGCGATGACGGCGAGCGCCAGGTCGTGGTTGATGTGCGCGTTCATCCCGGCCAGCGCGAACTGGAGGGGCCAGACGGTGCGGTCGTCCCGCGCGTCGAACAGCGGCTTCCACGGCACGGGCGGCTCCTCGCCCGCCACGGCGGCGTCGACCGCCTTGAAGTACAGGCCCGCGAACAGGACGTCCATCCGCTCCAGGAACACCGGGTCCTCGAAGAACCCCTCCACGATGTGCTGCCCGACCAGCTCGGTGACCCGCAGGTACATCCGGTTGAAGCACGCGACGCCGTCGCACGGGTCCAGCTGCTCGTCGATGGTCTTCATCCGCTGGACCACCTGCTCGACGGAAGCCGGGATCTGGGCAGGGGCGTGGGTCATGTCCACTCCGATCGGTGTCACCGCGTGCGTGCCGGGCGGCTCGATCGTCGCGGCGCGGCACCGGTGGGACCAGGTCCCGCACCGGGGTTCAACCGTTCACGCCGCCACGTCACCCTGTCCGGGGAACCGGGTGGCCGGCCACGCCCACCGCCGGATGCCTTCGCTGCGGCGAACGGATGGCCCTGGCCCCGATCGGCCGGTCGCGGGCCTGCCCACGAGGGTCGATCCGCCGCCGGGCACGCGATCCCGGCACCCGCTCGGCAGGCGGCTCACTCCTCCCCGCCCGGCACGGCGATCAGCGCGAGCAGGTCCGCGAGGGTGGTCGGCGCGCGGTCCTCCAGCAGGGCGACGGCCCGGTCCAGGCGGTGCGCCACGGCCGCCGGCAGGGGCCCCGACAGCAGCAGCGCCCGCAGTTTCCGGCACGACGCGGTCGCGTGGCGCAGGTCGCCGACCCGGTGGTGCAGCTCGACCGCCGTGCGCAGGTGGCGCGCCGCGCGTGCGCGATCACCGGCCGCGAGGTCCAGCCCGGCCAGGCAGTCGGCCGTGTGCGCGAGGCCGTACAGGTTGCCGGACCGCTCGTACCAGTCGCGGGCCAGCCCGTGGTGGCGTGCCGCGTCCGCCGGTCGCCCGGCGGCGAGGCTCACCCGGCCGAGGAGGCCGTGCGTGCTAGCGACACCGGTCTCGTCACCCAGCGCCGCGTAGAGGTCGAGCGCCTGGCGCGCCGCCTCCGAGGCCCGCGCGTGCGCGCCGCCGCGCAGCAGGACGCCGCCGAGGCCGTTCAACGCGTTCGCGCGTCCCCCGACGTCGTCCGACCCGGCCAGGAGGTCCAGCGCCGCCCGGTAGTGCCCGACGGCGTCGGCGTGCGCGCCGCTCTCGCTCTCCGCGCGGGCCAGGGACTGGAGCAGCCGCGCCTCGACCGCCCGCTCGCCGAGTCGGCGCGTCGCGGCCACGGCGCGCACGTGGGTGTCGATCCAGTCCTGCCAGCGCGCGGTCAGGTAGGCGAAGTTCGAGAGCACCCACGGCAGCTGCCAGGTGTACGGGTGGAGGTCGTCCGCCGCGGCGGCGCAGGCGGCGGCGAGCACGTTGTCGTACTCGGCCGCGAACCACGCGATGGCCTCCGCGCGGTCGGCGGGGTCGACCAGCAGGTCCGGCCGCGCGCACGGTTCGAGGTCCACCGGGCGGCGGTGGTCGTTGATCAGCCGGTCCGCGCGGTTCGCGGCGTGGAGCAGGTGGTTGAGCAGGGCGCGCACGGTCGCGGACCGGTGGGCCGGTGTGTCGGACAGGTGCGCCCGCTCCCCGGCGTACGCGTGCGTGAGGTGGTGGAACCCGAAGCCGGTGGGGGAGACCGGTTCCAGGAGGTGGCGTCGGTCGAGTTCGGCGAGCACCCGACGCGCGCCCGGCACGTCGGAACCCGTCATCGCGGCGGCGGCCGACACGCCGATGCTCGTGCCGGGGTGCAGCGCCAGCGCCCGGAACGCGGCCGCCGGTTCCGCCGGCAGGTGGTCGTAGGACAGGGCGAGCACCGCGCGGAAATCGACGGCGTCGGTCATCCGCAACGCGTCCAGCGCCGCGTGCCGGTCCTCCAGCTCGGCCACGACCGCGCTGAGCGGGTGCGCGGCGTCGAGGGCGGCGCGCGCGGCGATCACGCTCAACGCCAAGGGGTGGCCCGCGCACGCGGCGACCGCCCGCTCGACGGCCGGGCGCTCCGCGGCCACCCGCTCGCCGCCCAGGTGGCGGCGCAGCAGCAGCACGGCGTCCTCGTCGCTCAACGGGCGCAGCACGACGCGCTCGGCGCCGTGGTGCAGGTGCAGCCCGTCCAGCCGATGCCGGGACGTCACGACGGTGAAG
The DNA here is from genome assembly GCF_003634935.1 of Saccharothrix australiensis. Taxonomy (NCBI): domain Bacteria; kingdom Bacillati; phylum Actinomycetota; class Actinomycetes; order Pseudonocardiales; family Pseudonocardiaceae; genus Saccharothrix; species Saccharothrix australiensis. The sequence goes on along the minus strand of NZ_RBXO01000001.1, from coordinate 4,657,122 downwards.
GCGCCGGGTGAGCGCGGCAGCAGCGGGCGGACCTGGTCGCTGTCGCGGGCGTTGTCGACGACGAACAGCAGCCTGCGGCCGTCCACGAGGCTGCGGAACAGCACGAGCCGGCCGTCCGGGTCCGCCGGGACGGACCGCGTCGGCACGTGGAGGGCGTCGAGCGCCAGCCGGACCGCGTCCTCCGGGGTGACCGGCGGGCGGCGCTGGTCGAACCCGCGCAGGTCGACGTAGACCTGGCCGTCCGGGAACAGGTCGCGCGCCGAGTCGCCCCAGCGCAGCGCGAAGGCGGTCTTGCCGATGCCGGGCGGGCCGTCCACGACGCACGTCCGGCCGCCGTCCCGCGCGCGTGCCAGGCGCGTCAGCTCGGCGGACTCCTCGGCGCGGCCGGTGAACCGGTGCGTCGTCGGCGGCAGGTTGTGCGGCACCGGCCGGTGCGCGGGACCGTCGTGCAGGTGCACGCCACCGGTGACGACACCCGCCTGCACCAGTGCCGCGATCGTCTCGCCTGCCGCCGAGTTCCACGTGGTCACCGCGCCTCCTCCCGCACCGGTCCCCGGTCCCTCATGGAACCAGAGATCCCGCCCCGGTCGGGGCCTCGCACCCGGACGCCGCACCCGTCACCACCGACGGAACCGCAATCCTGCGGCCCCGCAACGGTTTCCGGCCCGAGGTCCGCGTCGCGGACGCCGGGCGGCGCGGCGGGCTACGCTGGGAACCTTCAGGGAATCCCGGAAGGAGCACCGGCGCTGTCCCCCACGGTCTTCGTCTCCTACGTCCACGGCACGGACGAGCACAAGCGGCAGGTGCTGGAGTTCGCGCGGTTCCTCCGGGCGCACGGCGTGACCGCCGTCCTCGACCGGTGGACGACGGTCGCCAGGAAGGACTGGTATCCCTGGATAGTCGCCGAGATCCTGCGGGCCGACCACGTGCTGGCGATCGCGTCCGGCCCGTACCGCGACGTGTTCGACGGGCGCACGCCCGCCACGCGCTACCGGGGCTCGCAGGCCGAGGCGGCGCTGCTGCGCGAACTGCTGCACGGCGACCGCGACACCTGGCTGCCGAAGATCCTGCCGGTCGTGCTGCCCGGCCGCCACGCGGACGAGGTCCCGCTGCTGCTGCAACCCCACTCCTGCGACCGCTACCAGGTCACCGGGTTCACCGAGTCCGGCGCGGAGGACCTGCTGCGCGTGATCCACCGCAAGCCCAAGCACATCGCGCCGCCGGTGGGCCCGCCACCCGACCTGCCGCCCCGGACCTGGTGACCGGACCGGTGGCCGGGCGGATGGTGCGCCTGCCGCCCGGCACCTGGTGACAGGACCGCGCTCGTGGCCCATCGGCGCTCACCCCGCGTCACACCCGCCGGTCGGTCAACCGCTTTTGCAGGGCCTGGTGGCGGAACTGGTGCACGGCACCGTACTGGCGGAGCACGCCGCGGTCGCGGGCCTCGTCCAGGAAGGCCATGAGCCGCCACGCCAGCTGGCCTCGTGACGCCAGCACCAGCCGTGCCACCGTGAACCTCGTGTACGCGCTGAACATCGCCCACGCGGCGGCGTAGCCGAGGCACATCCACACGGCGTACCGCACGCCGACGACGGCGAACACGGCCGCCAGGCCCAGCATCGTCCCGGTGCCGAGCAGCAGCACCGCCCGGTCGGCGCGCACCGTCGCGCCGGGGCTCGTCGGGCGGTCCAGGTCGGCCAACCCCACCATGCCCTGCCGGTCGTCGGCGCGCGTCATGCGCCAGAAGGCGCGGCCGAACCGCCACACCAGGAAGCCGCCACCCGCGGTCAGCGCCGACAGCACGAGGACCGACCGGACGGTGACCGGAGGGTCGCCCGCCAGGCCCAACGCGGCCACCAGCAGGGCGGACAACCCCGCGATGACCAGCACGCCGTTCAGCAGCAGCCGGAACAGCACCGCCACGTCCGAGCGCACGCGGGCCGCGGTGAAGTGCAGGGCGTGCGGTGTCTCCAGGTCCCGCACGCCGGCCCGGCGGAGGTAGCGGCGACTGCCCGCCAGCGCGCCGACCGCGGCGGCGGCCACCAGCCCGGCCACCGGACCCGCCTCGACGGTCAGGCCGAGACCCAGGCTCGCCCCGCCGAGCACGCGGCAGCCGGGCGCGACCCACGGGAGGACCCGGTCGAGCCGCCACCACGCGATGTCCGCCGAGCCGGTCGCCTCCAGGTGGTCGACCAGCAGCGCCAGCCAGCGCCGGACGGTCGGGTGGCGTCGGCGGGTGGACGACGACCGCGCGCCGGGCTCGGGGTGGTCCGGGTAGACCGCGGGCAGCAGGTCGGCGAGCAGGTGCGCGTCGAGGTCGGGGAACCGCTCCCGGTCGCCCAGCGCCGCCGGGTCGCGGTCGGACCGCCGGTGCACCGCGCGGATCAGCCACACCGTGAGCGGTGTCAGCCGGGGTTCGTCCCGCAGCCTGGCGAACAGCGGCGCGAGCCGGTCGACGCCGTGCGGCAGCGTCTCGGTGAGGTAGTCCTCGACGTCGGCGTGCGCGAGGGGCCGCAGTTCGGCCCGCGTGACGCGGGTGAGCCCGACGCCGGCCGCCTCCAGCGCCCGGTACTGCGCCGAACCGCAGGTGACGACGAGCGGGACCCACGAGCCCAGCCGGTTGAGCGCCTCGATCGCGTCGGCGCGCAGGTCGTCGGCGATCGTCTCCAGGCCGTCCAGCACGGGCAGCACCAGCCCGACCTCCAGCAGCGCGGACGCGAGCGTGGTGCGCCTGCCGTCGACCCAGCGCACGGTGCGGCCCAGCCGGTGGTCGCGGGCGAGCCGGCGGGCCAGCCAGTCGAACGCGTGCAGCTCGCCGGGGTGCCAGTCGGTGACCGGCACCAGGACCGGCACCGGGTCGCCGCGCGTCCACCCGGCCAGCAGCCCGGACACCAGCCGGATCGCCGACACGCTCTTGCCCGAGCCCGGTCCGCCGAGCACGAGCAGGCGACCGGTCGGGACGCGGCGGCGGTAGAACTCCCCGAACCGGTCGACGTCCTCGCCGCCCACCCGCCAGGGCGTGGCCAGCGGACGGGGGTCGGTGAGGCCCAGCCGGTCCGCTTCGCCCTTCCACAGGCGGCTGACCGCGCCCGCCAACCGCTCCGACGCGTCGACCAGCACGCGGCTGAGGTCCGCGCCGATCGGTGTCGCGCGGAACAGGCCGGGCCGCTCCAGGGTCGCCGGGTCGACCGACGGCCCCAGTCCGGGCAGGGGGTCGCGCGGCTGCCCGGTCAGCACGCGCAGCAGCTCGTCCAGCTGGGCGGGGATGACGTAGCGGGTCGCGGTGTACGGCTGGAGGAACGCGGGCAGGTCGTCGGCCGAGTAGCCGGGCAGGATGACGGGGAGGATCTTCGGCAGCCAGCGGGGCCGGTCGACGGCCAGGTGCTCGCGGAGCATCACGAGCTGGAACGCGGCGTCGTCGCGGGACACGGCCTCTTCGCGGGACGCGGCGTCGTAGAGAGACGCGGAGTCCGGCCTGGCGAGCCGCTTGTAGCGCGGCGAGGCGATCGCGAGGACGAAGTCGCCCTCCTCGATCTGGCGGACGGCCCACTCCTGCCAGTCCCGCCGCCGATCGCGCTCCCAGAGGTCGAAGCGGACGTCGACGCCTAGCTCGCCGCGCAGTCGGGCGGCGAACCGGTGGACGGCGTCGGTGTGCTCGTCGGAGTCGTTCGCGTACGAGACGAACACCCTCGGGCGCGGTGTGGACGGCACGCCGGCGAACCTTAGTCCCGATCCCGACGCGGCGCGGCGGTACCGGGAAAAGTCCTTCCACCGCCCCGAGAACTGCGGTGAGGACACCTCGGTTCGGTCGGTTGCGCGGTGCGGTGGCGCGGGCGCGCCGCTTGCGCCCTGTGCGGGAAGGTGTTGCCGCGCAGGGACACCGCGGTCAGTCGTGCGCCGCCTGGTGCCCCGGCAGGGCGCCGAGGTCGGCTCGCAACATGGCGCGCTCGTCGCCCAACGCGGTGGAGATGATGCGACCCTCCTCGTCGCCGACCGGCACGCCGGGCCGGTCGGCGAGGAACGCAGTCGTCGTAGAGGGGCGCGATGTCCATTTGGGACACCCGCAGGGGCACTTCGAGCATCGACAGCGCCACCACGTGCAGCGGGTGCGTATGGATGGTGCACCGCACGTCCGGGCGCGCGCGGTAGATCCAGGCGTGATCAGGCGTCGCATGTCCCGCTGCGAGTGGCGCATGTGCTCGTGCTCGGACGTGGCGTGCGCGGTGTCGGTCATGGCGCGGCTCCTTCCGTGAGCCGTCCCACCGTATGACACAAAGTGTCCTATAGTCCACAAGTGTCCTGGCGGGTCGGCCGGGCGCGGCCGGTCCGCCGGCGAACGGGCAGGTAGCGTGGTGCCGCGGTGTGCGGCCGGCGGAGGAGGACAGCGGCGGTGGGTGTCGGCAAGGTGCGGGTGCTGCGCCAAGAGCGCGGGTGGACGCTAGACGCGCTCGCCGAGCGGGCCGGCATGACGAAGTCGTACCTGTCGAAGGTCGAACGGGGGCGGAACACCCCGTCGATCGCGGTGGCGATGAAGCTGGCCGCGGCGCTCCAGGTCGACGTCGGCAAGCTGTTCGGCGACTCCGCGGACACCACCGACATCGAGGTGATCCACGCGGACGAGCACACGCCCGAGTCCGCCGACGCGCCCGCCGAGGGTTCGCGGTACCTGAGCCTCGCCGGGCGCATCGCGGGCAAGCAGATGTTGCCGTTCGTGATCTACCCGCCCACGACGCTCGCGCGCTGCGTGTTCCGCGAGCACGCGGGCGACGAGTTCGTGGTGGTGCGGGCCGGTCAGGTCGAGGTCAGCTTCCCCGATCGCACCGCCCACCTGGTGGCCGGCGACTCGGTCTACTTCCGCGGCGGCATCCCGCACCGGTTCCGGTCGGTCGGGGCGAAGCCCGCGGAACTCGTCGTGGTCATCGCCGCGCCGGCGGAGAGCTGAGCGCGCGTCACCGGGACGCGCATTTCACCGGGACGAGCGCGTCACCGGGCCACGCGTCCCATCCGGGAACACGCGTCCCGCCGTCCCGCCTGGTGAGCACGAGATATTCCAGGACTCCGGAATGCCGCCGACACCGCTAACCTCGGCACCCATGCGGGCACTCATCGCGCCGAGACCCGGCCCGGCCGCCATCGTCGCCTCGCTCTGCGCGGCGGCGCTGCTCGTCGCCGCGCCCTCCTCCGCCGCGGTCTCCGCCGTCGCGGCCGCCGACACCCAGCCGCCGACCGCGCCCGGCCGACCGGCGCCGGTGTCCGCCACCTCGACCAGCATCACCTTCGAGGTCGCCCCGGCCACCGACAACGTCGGCGTGGTCGGCTACCTCGCCTACCGGAACGGGACGCCGAGCGGTGGCATCCCGACCGGCGCGCCGAACGTGCTGACCGTCGTGAGCCTGTCCCCGAACACCTATTACTTCTTCACGGTCACGGCCTGGGACCAGGCGGGCAACCAGTCGCAGCAGAGTCAGGGGGCCTGGCTCTCCACCACGCCCTGAACCACCAGACCGTCAGGCCCAGAACCGGGCCGGCCCCGAGCGGCGCGGGCAGCGCTCAGCCGAAGGAAAAAGAACGACTCTCTCGCCCCCTTCAACTTATAGCGCACAGGGGGTCTTGCGGCAAGGCCCGGTTCCTGCCGCACAATTCGCCGGCCGAAAGCCGGTGCGTGCGAAAAATGGGGAGTCGCGAAGTGCGTGTGCTGTTGACGACGTGGGGGTCGCGCGGGGACGTCGAGCCGTTGGCGGGTTTGGCGGTGGCGCTGCGGGACCTCGGCGCGCAGGTGGTGGTGTGCGCGCCGCCGGACGAGGACTTCGCGGCGCTGACGGCCCGCGTCGGGGTGCCGCTGGTGCCGCTCGGCCCGAGCGTGCGCTCGGTGGTCGCGGGGGAGAAGCCGCCCACGGCGGAGGACGCGTTCCGGCTCGCGGCCGAGCTGGTCGCCGCCCGGTTCGACGTCCTCACCTCGGCGGCCGAGGGGTGCGACGCGCTGCTCGCGACCGGGCTCCTGCCGGTGGGCGCGCGGGACGTGGCCGAGCGGCTGGGCATCCGCTACGTGTTCGCGTGCTTCCACATCTTCGGGCTGCCCTCGCGGCACTTCGCACCAGGGGTGCGGCCGGGCACGCCGTCCCCGGACGGCGAGACCGATCTCGAAGTGCTGTGGGAGCAGGACGCCCAGCGGGTGAACGCCCTGTACGGCGAGGCGTTGAACAGCCACCGGGCGGCGATCGGCCTGCCGCCGGTGGCCAACGTCCGCGACCACGTCTTCACCGACCGGCCGTGGTTGGCCGCGGACCCGGCGCTGTGCCCGTCGGAGGGCATGACCAACCTCGACCTCGTGCGGACCGGGGCGTGGACGCTGCCCGACGACCGCCCCCTCCCGGAGGGCCTGGACGAGTTCCTGGACGCCGGCGAACCGCCCGTGTACGTGGGCTTCGGCAGCATGGCCGCGTACGCGCCGGAGGGCATCGCCCGGACCGCCATCGAGGTGAGCCGCGCGCACGGCCGCCGCGTGGTCCTCGCCGGCGGCTGGGCGGGCCTCACCGCGATCGACGACGCCGACGACTGCTTCGTCGTCGGCGAGGTCAACCAGCAGGCGCTGTTCCGCCGGGTGGCCGCCGTCGTGCACCACGGCGGCGCGGGCACCACGACGACCGCGGCCCGCGCCGGCGCGCCGCAGGTCGTGGTACCGCGGATCGCCGACCAGCCGTACTGGGCCGGGCGGGTGGCCGAGCTGGGCATCGGCGCGGCCCACCACGACCTGGCGCCGACCCCCGACTCGCTGTCCGCGGTGCTCGGCACGGCTTTGGGTCCCGAGGTCCGGGCGCGGGCGCGGGCACTGGCCGGCGAGATCCGCGTGGACGGAGCGGCGGAGGCCGCGGAACTGCTGTTCGACGCGGTCGGCGGGCGGCGGTAGGGCCGGCAGCGTACGTCGGTGGGACGTGTGGCGGTCGGCGCGCGGCAGTAGGACGTATGGCGGTCGCCGTCGATGTGCGGTGGTAGGGCGGTCGGCGGTAGGACCGGCGGCGCGCCGGGCGGCCGGGACCGGCTTGTGGGGCTGCGCGCTCACGGCCGGGGTGGACCGGCACCCCGTCGTCGTCCGGCTCGTCCGCGGCTCGCCCGCTTGTCGGTGATGCGGGTGGTGGGGCGTCGAACCGCGTTCGACGCCCCACCGGACCGCTTCCGGAGCGGTCAGTACGCTTCGCCGTCGTCGCCGATGAGCCGGGCGGCGAGAGCCTCACTGATCCACCGCAGCGCGGCGACCGAGCGGACCTCGGTGATACCCGTGACCGTCACCTGGTCCCGCCACCAGTGCAGCGAGACCACGTCCCCGGTGCCGCAGTCGAACCCGAACACCGATTCCGTCCCGGTCTCGCCGAAGGTGACCTCGCCGCCCTCGGCGAGCCGTTGCCGGGCGAACGACTCCCACTCACCACGCGATATCGGCGCCCGGTCCGCGTCGGTCCAGTGGTCGACCCGGGTGATGTGCAGGTCGTAGCCCACCGCGTCAGCCCAGCTGTCGGAAGACCGCGCCGCCGAGGCCGTCCGGGTCCTCGGTGCTCGACGTCACGGGGTCGGCGTCGCCCGGTGCGAAGCCGCGTCCCTGGTTGGCGTGGCGCTCCACGAGCACCGTGTCACCCTCGGTCCGCACGACCGCGAGTTCGGCGCCCTTCACGAAGGTCGACCACGACTTCAGCCCGGAGACCGCCGGCAACGGGCGCAGGTGCGAGTCGTCCTTGAACGACGGGTGCGGCACGCCCTGCCGGGATTCGCCGAGCGACTTCGCGACCACCGCGCCCAACTCCGCCGGCGCGACGTCGGCCGGGAGCCTGGAGCACGGCTCGTCGGTGATCCACAGGCCGTCCACGGTCTTCGACATGGTGACCACGAAGATGGACTTGCCGCGGCGGTAGACGTGTGTCGTCCGGGCCATTTGATCTCAACCACCGAAACCGTGACGTTGTTCGACTGGCCGTACTTGATGACGTCGTTGATCGCGTTCCACTGCTCGGTGGAGACCCTGCCAGCCGGCACCGCGACTTCCAGGGCGCGACCCTTGATCTCGTGGCCCGGCACGCTCGCGCCGGCCCAGGTGTCGCCCTTGAACGCCGCGACCTCGTCGACGTAGCCCTTCAGCGTGCTCCGCAGGCCGGACGCCGACTGGTAGCTCTTCGCGGTGGTGTCGATGCTCTTGATGCTGGTCGCGATGCCGTCCTTCCACTTGTCGATGACCTGGAGGGGGACCTGGTCGCCAATCGCGGGGTGGCGTGACCGACGACGCAAGGCGGCTCTACGTCGTGGCGCAACGGGCGGGCGACCCGCGCCCGCGGGTGCAGGTCTTCCACCGCCCGCTGGACTGAGCCGTCGGTCGGGGGCGAGTCGTGCGGTCGCCGAGGGCCGCACGACTCGCCGGGGCAGGGACCTCCGCCCGGAACAGCCCTGTCCACAGTGGATGGTGGTGAGGTGGTCAGGGGTTGTTCAGGTACGTCAACACGGCCAGGACGCGGCGGTTGGTGTTGTCGTCGTCGGTGATGCCGAGCTTGCCGAAGATCGACGTGGTGTGCTTGCTGATGGCGCTCTCGCTGAGGAACAGCCGCTGGGCGACGGCCTGGTTGGACAGCCCTTCGGCCATGAGGCCCAGCACGGCGCGCTCGCGTTCGGTGAGCCGGTCGAGCCGGCGGCTCGACGACCCGCGGGACAGCAGCTTGGCGATGACGGCCGGGTCCAGGGCCGTCCCGCCGCCGGCGACGCGTTCCAGCGCGTCGATGAACTGGTCGGCGTCGAACACGCTCTCCTTGAGGAAGTACCCGATGCCGCCGGCCCCGTCGGCCAGCAGTTCGCGGGCGTACAGCTGCTCGACGTGCTGGGACAGGATCAGGACCGGCAGTCCGGGCAGCTCGCGCCTGGCCGCCAGCACCGCCCGCAGGCCCTCGTCCGACTGGGTCGGCGGCATCCGGACGTCCACGACGGACACGTCCGGCCGCCACGTCCGCAGCGCGTCCAGCGTCCCGGTCCCGGTGGTCGCCGTCGCCACCACCTCGTGGCCGTACGCCTCGATGAGGCGGACCATGCCGTCACGCAGGAGGTACAGGTCCTCGGCTACCACGACGCGCACGGCACCACCATCGTCACGCGGGTCGGGCCGCCCGGCGGGCTGGTGATCCCGCACGTGCCGTCGAAGACCGCGAGGCGTCGGCGCAGCCCCGCCAGCCCGCCGCCGGCGCGCACGCGGGCACCGCCCCGGCCGTCGTCCTCGACCTCGACCACCAGCCCGGCGTCGTGCCGGGTGAGGGAGATCCGCGCCCGGTCGGCGTCGGCGTGCTTGACGGCGTTGGTCAGCAGTTCGGCGACGGCGAAGTACACGGCGGCCTCGATCGGCGGTTCCAGGCGCGTCCGGAGGTCGGCGTGGACGCTGGTGTCGAGCGGGCTGTCCAGGGCGAGGGCGCGCAGGGCGTCGACGAGGCCCCGCTCGGTGAGCACCGGCGGGCTGATGCCCCGCACGAGGTCGCGCAGCTCGGTCAGCGAGGTGGCGGCGCCGGCACGCGCCTCCCGCAGCAACGCCTTCGCCCGGTCGGGATGGGCGTCCATCAGCTTCTCCGCGGTCGCGAGCGACAGCCCGAGCGCGACCAGGCGCGCCTGCGCCCCGTCGTGCAGGTCGCGTTCGATGCGCCGGATCTCGGCGGCCTGCGCGACGGTGACGTCCGCGCGCTGGGCGGTCAGCTCGTCCACCCGGTCGGCCAGCGCCATCGCCGGCGACGGGCGCAGGAAGCGGGCGGCCACCGGTTCGAGGGGCCGCCAGGCGTGCGGTGCGGCGGCGACGGCCACGACCAGGCCGAGCACGCCGACCAGCACGGCGGCGGACCCGCCTTGCCCGAACGCGAGCCCGCCGAACGCGAGCCCGCCGAACGCCGGCCCGCCGAACCCGAGGACCGCCACCGCCAGGCCGGCCGGCGGGACGGCCGCGAGCACGCCCGCTGTGAGCGGCGCGATCGCTGTGAACCTCAGGTCGCGCCAGGTGGCGGGGTCGTGCCACCGGGTGCGCCACCGCTGGTCGCGGTGCGCGTCCCGAGCGGTGCGCTCGTAGGAGTGCCCGTTCCACCAGTACCCGGTCGACAGCTGGATCACCGGTCCGGGCTCCCGGTACCCGGCGGGTATGGCGGTGCCGGTCCACCTCGCGACGAGCGAGCGCACGATCCGGCAGACCGGACGGCTCAGCGCGAACGTGCCCAGGCCCGCCCACAAGAACGGCGCCACCCACGACCACGGGTTCCCACCCCACCAGAGCCAGAGCGTCACGGCCGCGGCCCACACGGCGGGGACCAGCATGACGACGACCAGCACGACACAGGCCCGCGCGAACCCCACGCGGACGCTCGTCACCCACGATCCCGGCTGCCTCATGGCCCTCCTTCTTACTCGATGGTCCGACCGCGGTCCCGCGCACCGGTGCAGTGGCTCCACTGTGCACGAGGCGAAGCCCGATTCCGGCCGGATCGGGGCCTTGGTGGGTCCAGACCCACCCGGTCCTGCGCCCAGGCCCATACCGGCGCGGCCCGGTGCTCCCTAACGTCGACACCGCATTGGACGCACAAGGGAAGAAGGCGACACAACAGACATGGACACCACCAGCCACACCGCGCCCGTCCGGCTCGACGACCCGCGGACCCGGCGGGCCTTCGACCTGGTGAAGAAGTCCGTCGCGGTCTACGGCGCATTCAGCGTCGTGGTGCTCGTCGCGGTCGTCGGGCTGTCGGTCGCGGGTCATGCGGTCAGCTCGTTCGCCTGGGGTCGGGCAGGTGGGATGTTCGCGAGTGCCGCGGTGACCTACTGGCTGACCGCGTTGGCCTCCAAGGGCGCGCGATGGGCCTATCAGCGCGTGCGCGTCATCTCTGTTGTCGTGCCGATCGCGGTCATCGCTCTGGACAGCATCCCCGGTGCGCTTCCGCTGTGGTTCGTCGTGGCGCAGGTCGCGGGAGCGCTCGCGCTGTTCCCGGCCGCGTTCATCGTCAACCGCTCCGAACTGCGTGCCGCGTTTCCCAGGACGCGCTGAAGTCTCCGGTGGACTCCGGGGCAGGTCGTGGCCGGGGGAGCGGTCTTGGGGTGCAAGTAGTGGGCTTCGGTGCGGAGCATGGCGAACAGGACGTTGCGGTGTCGTCGGGCCGGCCGGATCAGGGCGGCTTGTGGCCTCGCCGGCTTGGTCGTGAAGCCGACCAGCACGTCCCGCTCTCGATGCGGACCCGGCGGGCACAGCTCCTTGATCAGCAGCCACGAGAGGTGGCGCGGTGGTCGGCGGCGAGGTCCCGCCGGTGGTCGAGCCGGGCGCGACCGGCTCGACCACCGCTCGGGGTCACATTTCGAGCCGGAGGCCCCCCGCCCCGAACTCGGCCTCGATGATCCGGTCGATCGCCGGGAACGCCGCCCAGTCGTTGTTCGTGTGGACGAGCATCATGCGCTTGCCGTCGGGCGTGCCCATCGTGAAGGTGTACGTGCCGTAACTCGCACCGCCGCCACCGCGCAGGACCTGGCCGTCGGACAGCGTCAACTGGTACACCCCGAGGCCGTAGCGGGCGTTGGCCAACCAGTACGTGCCCGCGGTGTCCACCGTGTCCCACATGGCGCGGTGCTGGTCGGCGGGCAGCAGGCCGCCGGTGACCATCGCGGTGTAGAACGTGATCAGCTCGTCCGGCGTCGCCACGACGTTGGCCGCTCCCCAGCCGCCCGACGTGTTCACGTCGGTGGTGTCCATGGGCGGCAGGCTCGGGTCCTCCATCAGGGTCGTCCACGTCTCCGGCGTGACGTCCTCGACGCGCGTGCCCTCCTTCAAGTACAGCTTCGAGTAGGAGCGGGGGTGCCGCCCGTGGTACCCCGTCTCCTCCCGGTGGCGCATGAACGTGTGCTTCAACCCCAGCGGTCGCACCACGGTCCGGTGCACCTCGGACTCCAGGCTGTTGCCGGTGACCTCCTCGATGATCGCCGCGGCGAAGGCGAACCCGCCGTTGGAGTACCAGAACGTCTCGCCGGGCCGCCCGACCGGGGGCTCCGACAGCGCGATCGCCAGCACGTCGGCGGGCTGGTACACGTCGAAGCGGTGCTCGTCGAACGCGGAGCGGGTCAGGTAGCGACGCTGGAACTCCAGCGCCATGCCCGTGGCGAACAGGCCGCTGGTGTTGGACAGCAGGTGCCGGATGGTGACCTGGGTGCCGTCGTAGCCGTTCTCCGCCATCGCGCCCGGCAGCCACCGGTCCACGGTGTCGTCGATGCTCAGGCGGCCCTCGGCCTCCAGTTGCAGCAGCGTGGCGGCGGTGAACGCCTTGGAGATGCTGCCGGAGTGCAGGTGCTCGCCCGGCACGCGCGGCGCTCCCGTGACGGTGTCGGCCACCCCGGCGGAACCGAACCAGGTCCCGTCCTCGTCCCGGATCTGGACCATGATGCTGGGTACGCCCAGCTCGGGCACCACCGAGTCGATGGCGGCGCGCACCTTCGGGCGTCCCGGACTCTGGAACTCTGCCATGTGGATTCCTTCCCCCTCGGAACCGACCCGATCCACTGGGGCCGGCCGGTTCCCGTTGTCTTGTGTGACTCCACGGTGCCGACCTGCGATGACAGCGGTCTTATAGGGCGCTTACACGGCCGGGCGCGGGTGTAAGGCCGGTTGCGGGGGTGCCGGGGGGCGTCAGCGGGGGAGCGCGGATGTCCGGGGGAGCGAGGGCGTCAGGCCGGGGCGCTGCGTAGGACGCGGGGTGTCGGGCGGGCGGTCAGGCCGGGGCGCGGGGTGCCGGGGTGGGCGGGTCAGGCCGGGGTGCGCAGGGCGTCGAGGCGGGCCAGCGCGTCGGCTCGGGTCAGTCGTGCGCCGGCCTGGTACGCCGCGTCGTACCCCGGCCCGCCGAGCCGCCGGACGAGTTCGGCGACCAGGTCGCGCAGTTCCGGGTCGCCGTCGTCGAACGCACCGCGGACGGCCCGGCTCAGGCCGAGCGCGGTCGCCGCGCCGGCCGGGTCGGCCTCGAGGTGCAGCAGCCGGGCCAGGTGCTGCGCCGCCGACGCCGGGTCGCCGTCGTCGAAGGACGCGGTGATCGCGGCGGGCAGCAGCGCACGGGCCCGCGCGGCGTCGCCCGCGGTCAGGCTGAGCGCCATCCGGGCGGGTGCGGGCCAGCCCTGCGGGATCGGGAGCCGCAGCTGGCGCGCCAACTCCGCCATCCGGTCCAGCGCACGCTCCGCCGCCGCGAGGTCGCCGGTGCGGCGGTGGAACTCGGCCCGGCCCCGCAGCACGTCGACCTCCGCGTACCGCCGCCCGCCCGACCGCGTCAGGTGGTCGGCCGCGTCGAGGTCGCGCCGCGCGCCGTCCAGGTCGTCCGCCCGCATCCGCACGGTGGCCAACGCCACCAGGTAGGACACCTCGTCCTGCGCGCCGGAACCGGCGGCCAGCCCGAGGCAGCGCTCCAGGTCGGCGATCGCCCGGTCGTGCTCGCCCCGCACGGAGCGGATGCCCGCCAGGACCGCCAGCGCCACCGCCGTCCACAGCCGGTCGCCGGTGGCGGCGAACTCGCGGGCCGCCCGCTCGGTCGCGGCGGTCGACGCCGCCCAGTCGGCGCGGTCCGCGGCCATGCCCGCCTCCAGCAGCGACACGCACGCGTGGGCCCAGCCGTCCGACCGGCCACGCACCCCGCGCACCGTCTCCGCGACGAGGTCGTCCAACCCCATCCGGTGCGCGATGGGCAGCGTCGCCGCCACCAGCACCGGGTACCGCTCCAGGGCGCCGGTCTCCGAGCACTCGGCGAGCAGCGCGCGCACGCGGTCGGGACCGGTGGTCGACGCGCTGCCGCCGATCAACGCGTCGAGCGCGGTGAACGCGGCCCTCGCCGCCGGGGGCAGCTCGTCGCCGAGGGTGAGCGCCTCCGCGATGAACGACTCGGTGCGCGCGTCGTAGCGCACCGCGTACCAGTACCAGTGCAGGACGCCGAGCAGGCGCACCACCGCCGGCGCGTCCCCGGCGTCGAGCGCCCACCGCAGCGCGGCCACCAGGTTGTCGTACTCGGCCGCGAGCAGCACCAGCGACGACGGCTGGGCCGGCGAGCGCACCAGCGCCTCGTGCTCGGCGGCCAGCGCGGCGAAGTGGCCCGTGAACCGGTCCCGCACCGCCTCGCGCTCGCCCGCGCGCACCAGCTCCTCGGCCGCGAAGGCGCGGATGCTCTCCAGCATCCGGTAGCCGTCACCGCTCTGCTCCACGAGCGACTTGTCGACCAGCGAGCCGAGCACGTAGACGACGTCGCCGGTGGTCGCCGGCCCGTCCGCGCAGACCGCCTCGACCGCGTCGACGTCGGTGGTGGCGGGGAAGACCGCGAACCGCCGCGCCAGCACCCGCTCCCGGTCGGTCAGCAGGTCCCAGCTCCACTCGACCACCGCGCGCAGCGTGCGCTGCCGGGGCTGCGCCGCCCGGTTGCCCGTGGACAGCAGCCGGAACCGGTCGTCCAGCCGACGGGCGATCGCGCCGACGTCCATCGAGCGCAGCCGCGCCGCCGCCAGCTCCAGCGCGAGCGGCAGCCCGTCCAGGCGGCGCACCACGGCCACGACCGGGTCCGCGGTGGACCCGTCGAGCGCGAATCCGGGCCGCACGGCGGTCGCGCGGGCGAGGAACAGCCGCACCGCGGCCGAGCGGGCGGCGGTGGCCGGGTCCGCGCCCTCGGGCGGGAGGTCGAGCGGGCCGAGGCGGCACAGCGCCTCGCCCACGACCTCCAGCGGTTCCCGGCTGGTGGCCAGGACGGTCAGCCCCGGCCGCTCCTCCAGCAGCCGCCGGGCGACCCGCGCGACCTCGGCGACGACGTGCTCGCAGTTGTCCAGGACGAGCACGGCGTCGTCACCGCCGACGAGCTCGGCCACGCGGTCCAGCGGTTCGACGGGTCCGCCCGCGGACTGGTGGGGTCCCGTGCCGAGCGCGCCGAGGATCGCGTCGGCGACCCCCGCCGGACCCTCGACGCCCGCCAGCGGCACGAGCCACAGCCGGCCGGCGCGGTGCGCCGGGTGCCGGGACGCCGCCTCCACGGCCAGCCGGGTCTTGCCCACGCCGCCCGGACCCACCACGGTGACCAGCCGGGAGGTCTCCAGCAGCGCGGCCAGCAGCGCCAGCTCGTCGGCGCGGCCGACGAACGACGTCAACCGCGCGGGCAGCCGTCCGGGCGCGGGCCCGGTCCGGGCCACCGGCCGGGCCGGGCCGCCGCGCAGCACCTCCAGGTGGACCTGCCGCAGCTCGGCGGACGGGTCGACGCCGAGCCGGTCGGCGAGCGCGAGCCGGACCTCCTCGTACGCGGCGAGCGCGTCGGACTGCCGCCCCGCCGCGCACAGCGCCCGCATCCGCGACGCGGCCAGGCGCTCCCGCAACGGGTCGGCCGCGCACGCCGCCTCCAGGTCGGGCAGCACCTCGGCGTGCCGCCCCAGCCGCAGGCACGCGTCGAACCAGTCCTCGCGGGCCGCCGCCCGCAGCTCCGCCAGCCGCACGCCCGCCGGCGCGGTGTACGGGGCCGCGCGCACGTCCGCGAACGCGTCGCCGCGCCACAGCGCGAGCGCGTCGCCGAGCGTCGCCGCCGCGCGCGCGGGTTCGCCCGCGGCCAGCTCGCGCCTGCCCCGCGCGGCCAGCGCCTCGAACCGGTGCGCGTCCACGGCGTCCGGCGGCAGGACGAGCCGGTAGCCGACGGGGGCCGACTCCACCACACCGGCGTCCGGCAACGCCCGCCGCAACCGGTGCACCAGGGCGTGCAGGGCGTTCGGACCCGCGGCCGGCGGCTCCTCGCCCCAGATGTCCTCGATCAGCGCGTCGGGCGACACCGCCCTGCCCGCGGCGAGCGCGAGCCTGCCCAGCACCATGCGGAGCCGCGTGCCCGCGATCCCGACCGGTTCGCCACCGCTGCCGAGGACCCGCACCGGCCCCAGCACTTCCACCCGCACACCCATCGGACCTTCACGCACCACCAGTCGTCCACCGCGCCACGGTGGGAACGTTACGCACCCGGCCCGACAGCGCGATCACCGTGGTGCGGTCGGGGATGACCGCTGCTCACGGGAAGCACCCACCCGTCCCACTTTAGGGTGACGAGCCGTAACGCTTCCGGGGTGGCGGGCTAATTTCGGGACAGGAGGTGCTCGCGGCGGAGGTGATCGGCGATGGTCCCGGTGCGGCGCGTGGTCGGCGTGGGAGCGGGCGTGCTGGCGCTGCTGGTCGGGTGCGACGCGGCGCCACGCCCGGACGGCGGTGCGCCGACGACCGGGGGCGCCCCGGTCACCGGCACCGCGCTGGGCACGCTGGGCGCGGAGCCGACCGACACCTCCCGGCCCACCCGGACGGCGGACGGCGGCGCCGTGATCACCGTGGGCGGCGCGCGGCTGGACGGCCGGACGGACACGACGCCGTGGCCGTTGGAGTTCGAGCTGTTCGAGGACGAGCCGAAGGAGGTCGGCTGCAAGACGTTCTCGGTCACCGCGGACTCGGCGGTGCCCGTCACGGTGGACGTGTCGGTGTCGAACCCGCGCCTGTTCACGCTGCTGCCCGAGGGGCGGAACTGCGGCGCGAGCGAGGGCGACTGCCACGGCTTCACCTTCCGGCCGGTGCGCGGCACGTCGGAGCAGCGGTGCCGGGTCGCCGTCGAGGCGTCCCGGCCGACCGGCGGCCGGGCGTCGGCCGAGGTGGTGTTCGGCTTCCGCGGCAGGTGCACGTCGGCGGCCGGGCGGCCCTGCGACGACCCGCGCGTCGCCGCCGCGTCGCCGTCGCCGGAGCGGCCGGTGGTCGTCACGTGGGCGCCGCAGGTGGCGACCCTGACGGCGGTCGCGCTCCCGTGCCGGCAGGCCGACGGCGTGCCGGACCCGGACGGCCGCCTGGTCTGCCCCACGACGCGGTCGCCCGCGGCGTCCACCGGCGCCGGGACCACCCGGACCGGGTCGCCACCACCCGGCACCGGGCGGACGGGGACCACCCCGCCGGGTCGCACCACCCCGTCGACCACCCCATGACGGCGCAGCCCGACGCGTCCGGGTCGCTCCTGGACCGGGCGCAGTCGTTCGCCGCGATCGCCGCGCCGACCACGCTCGTGGCCGCGCTGCTGTGCTACTTCGGCTACGTCTCGACGCTGGTGCGGTACGAGCACTTCGGCGTCGACCTGAACGCGCTCGACCTGTCGACCACCGAACTGCTGCTGCTCGGCACGGAGGTCGTGTTCGCGCCGGTGGCCGGTCTGCTCGTACTCCTCGTCCTGGGGCTCGTCGCCCACCGCGGCGTGCGGGCGCTGCGGCGGCGGCCGGGGTCGCGGTGGGCGAAGGTGGTCGGCGCGGCCCTGGTGCTCCTCGGCGCGGCCCTGTTCGCGCGGGCGGTGGTCGGCATCCTGGTCGTGAGCGTGTCGCGGGACGAGTTCCCCGGCGTGACCGCGCTGTCCCTGGCCGCGGGCCTGCCGCTGGCGGCCTACGGCATCTCGACCTGGCGCGCCCGGCCGCGCGACCGGCGACGGCGTCCCGGCGACGCGCTGCCGGCGGCCGCGCTCGGGGCGATCGCCGTGCTGGGCCTGTTCTGGGCGACGAACAACTTCGCGGCGGCGTACGGGCGCGGGCGGGCCGCCGAACTGGCCGCCGAGCTGCCCACCCGACCGCTCGTGGTGCTGGACCTGGAGCAGCAGCTCTACCTGCCCGAGGGCGTCGGGGGCGTCCACCAGTTCCCGCTGCCGGCGGCGGAGGGGCAGCGGTTCCGCGTGCGGTGCCAGGGACTGCGCCTGCTGACCGAGGCGGGCGGCCGGCTGTTCCTCGTCCCCGAGCGGTGGTCCGACGCGAGCAGGACGGTCGTCGTCCCCTACGACGACTCCGTGCGCATCCAGTTCCTGCCCGGATGACGCACGCGGTCCTCCCACCGCGCTGAGGGGTTCACCGCCCGGCGCGCCGGGGCGGGCGGTCCGGCCCGCTTTTCCGGCAGCCCGGTGGGAACAGGCCGGCCAGGTCCTCCACCGAGTTCGTCCCCGCGCACCGGGACCCCTTCGCCGCGCGGTGGGCACCCCCGCTCCGGGACCCCGGCGGTGATCGCGTGGCGGGGTCTCCCGGTGCGGTCGGCGAGCGCGCGTGATGCGGGCCTTTCGGTTCCGGCCAAGGGATTCGGGCGCACGCGACGTCACGTCGGCGCGGGGCTGTCCGGGTGACCGCGCGCGTCGGAGTGCACCCGGATGGCCGTGGGTCGCCCCGTGCCACCCGAGACGCCGACGGGTACCCGTTCGGGAGGCGGAGCCGCCGCGGGTGGCTCGTGGACGGGAGCGCGGAGGTGCGGAGGATGCGGGAACGGGAGAACCGGAAGCCCTACCTGCCGGTGCCGCGACGGGTGGGGATGGCCGACGTCGTCCGGCTGGAGGAGCTGACGGCGCGGTACCGGTCGGTCGACTACCCGCGCGGCGGCGGCGCGTGCCGCGACGAGCTGCGGGACGCCGCCGCGTGGGCGGAGGGGCTGCTCGACTGCCACGCGGCGGCCGACGTGCGCCGGCGACTGGTGATCGCGGTGGCGGACCTGCACAACGTCGCGGCGTGGACGTGCTTCGACACCGGCGAGCGCGCCTGGATGCGGCGGCACTGGGCGCGTGCCCTGGAACTCGCGCGGGAGGCGGGCGCGGACGACCTGGTGGCCAACATCCGCTACCGCCTCGGCCGGGTGCACCTGCACGACGAGGAGCCCCGGCGCGCGGCGGACCAGTTCGAAGCCGGTCTCTTCGCGGTCGGCCGGGGCCGGTCGTCGCACACCACGGCGCTGCTGCGGACCAACCAGGCGTGGGCGCACGCCAAGGCGGGACGGGAGGCGGCCGCGCAGGCGCGGCTGAGCGAGGCGTTCGACCACCTCGACCGCGCCGACGGCGAACCGCCGGCGGCGTGGTCGAAGTTCTTCGACCTCGTCGACTTCGTGGCCATGACCGGCGTGGTGCACACCGAACTCGCCCAGTCCTGCGACGCGCGCCACGCGCCCACCGCCGTCGCCGCGCTGCACGCGGCCACCGAGCGCTACGGCGCGGACATGGGGCGCAGCCGGGTGTTCAGCCTCATCGCGCTGTCCACCGCGAACCTGCTCGGCGGTGACGACGACGAGGCGGTGCGGGTCGCCCGAGCCGCCGTCGAGGCCGGTGCGGCGGTCCACTCGGAGCGGGTGTCGGACCGCATCCGGCCGCTCGGGCGGCTCGCGCACCGGCGCGGCAACCGCGAACTCGCGGCGGTCGTGTCGGACTTCGTCGGCTCGCGGTGCTGACCCGTCCGCCCGATCGGCAGGGCCTGCGGGCAACGTGCGGCACGAGTTCGGCGACGCGGTCGGGCACGCGCACGCGGACATGACCACAGAACAGGCGTGACAGCGCCCCGCCCACGTGACGGCGTCGCCTACCGTGCTGGACGCCGGTCGTGCCGCCCTCGCGCCCCCGTGCACCACCACCTGCGCCGACGCGGTCGTGCGAGGGGTCGGACCGCGGTGGTCAGCGGCCGGTGGCCATCCGCCCGAGGAAGTCCAGCCACGGCCCGTCCGGGAAGCGCTCGCGGACCCGGCGCAGGTTGGCCTCCAGGTCGGCCGCCGCGCCCTCGTCGCCGTCGCGGATCGCGACCATGCGGCGCACCAGCTCCGCGCCCGCCGCCGCAGCCCGGCCCGGCGTCACCACGACCCGCCGGAAGTCCGCCCCGAAGTGCTCCTCGAACGCCTGGTACGCCGTCACCGCGCACGGGAGGCCGGCCAGCGCCGCCAGCGCCGGCCCGAGCCCCACCGTCTCCACGTCGTCGCGGTTCGGGGTGAACAGCACCGCGCCACCGCTCGCCCGGCCGACGCGCAGCAGGTCGACCTCGTCGAGCCGCCACCGGCCGTGCCGGTCGGGCGCGCTGGACAGCGGCACGCCGTCGAGGAACAGGACCGCGTCGCCGACACCGTGCCGGCCCACCGCCCGCCGCACCACCTCGGCGTACTCCGGGTCCTCCGCCAGGCTGCCGAACACGACCAGCACCGGGTCCGGGACGCCCGCGCGGGCGCACTCCGCGCGCATCCCGGCGAACACCTCGACGGAGATCTCGACGCCCTTGACCGCGAACACCCGCACCGGCCCGAGCACGACGGGCCGGTCGCGCGCGATGCCGTGCCGGTCCAGGAAGTCGTGGTGCCGCTCCTCCAGCGGGCCGTCCGGCACGACCGGCAGCACGTTGGTCAGCACCTCCGGGCGCAGCGCGGTCGGGTAGGCGCGGGTCTCCCGCTCCTGGGCGCGGGACACCACCGCCCACCGGTCGCCGGGCGAGGCGCCGGGCACCGGTGTGAACTCGTTGGGCCGCTCGGGGTAGACGCGGACACCGCGCTCGTGGATCGCGCAACTGGCGAAGAGGTCGTGGTCCCAGTACAGGACGCCGCCCGGTCGACCGCCGCCCCAGCGGCGCGCCGCCGCGCGGTGCAGCGCGGTGGTGACGGGAACCGCGTCGGACAGCGTCATGTTCACCGCCACCACCCAGTCGACGTCGTGGTCGGCGAACCAGCGGTCGAAGTGCTCCTCGTACGGCCGGGCCAGGGCGTCGACCCGCCGGTGCAGCTCGGCGCGCTCCCGTTCGCCGAGCCGGTCCGCTCGCGCGACGGCGGCGCGGATCGCGCCCAGCTCGGCCGCGAGCGCGGCGGGGTCGGACCCGACCGGCACGGCGTGGGTGACCCGCAGCCAGTCCGGGTAGCGGGGTTCGGGTGGGCCGCCGGGGAAGAAGCCCGGCTTGTCCGGCCGCCACGAGTAGCCGAGGTCGGCGGTGACCGGCAGCTCCAGCAGCCCGGCGGCGAGGGCCCGGTCGACGACGTTGCGGAAGATCGTCAGCAGGCCGCTGACGGGCAGCCCGTCCCCGCTGACCAGGGCCCAGCGCATCGGCGCGGTGCCGCGGTCGCCGGGCTCCGGTCGGGACGGGGGTGTGGCGGCGCGGGCGGTCATGGTCGTCAACCCCTCGATGTCGGACGGCACCCGCCGGGTGGTCGCCCTTCCCCGGCTGACCCGCGCTCCGCCGCCGGTGGTGCCCCGGTGGGTTCGTGCGGTCCGGCGCGTCCACGGGTACGAGATCATCTTACCGGTCCGGGCCGCGGCGGAGGGGTGACGACGGGACGGCCCGCCCGCGCCGCGGCGGTCGAGCGGGGGTGGTCCCGTCGGCGCGGGCGGTGCTCGCGACGGTCGAACAGGAGATCACCCCGCCGGTACGGGCGTGCTCGGTGATACCCGCGCCGGGGCGGTCCAGCAGTGCTTGGTGACACCCGCGCCGGGGCGGTCCAGCAGTGCCCGGTGATACCCGCGCCGAGGCGGTTCAGCAGGGGATCATCCCGTCGGCGCGGACGTGCTCGGCGATGCCCGCCCGCGAGTCCGAGCGCAGCTTGTCCGCCAGCCGCGACACGTGCGACTGCACGGTCCGCCTCGGCAGGGCCAGCTCGTCGGCGATGTCGGGGTTGGACAGGCCGGCCGCGACCAGCCGCGCGATGCGCACCTCCAGCGGCGACAACGCCTGCCACCCCGACCGCGCGGCCGGCCGCGCGGTCCGCCCGGTGCGGCCGAGCGTGCCGGTGGCCCGGCGGCGGGCCTCGGCGCGGCGGATGTCCCAGCGCGCCGACAGCGCGGCGTACAGCTCCACCGCCTCGGTGAAGGCGGACGCCGCCTCCTCGCCGCGGCCGGCGCCGGCCAGCAGCACGCCCGCGTCCTCCAGCGCCGACGCGCACTCCACCACGCGCCCCACCCGGCGGTAGTGGTCGACGGCGGCCAGCACCGGGTCCGGGTCGCCGGTGACCAGGCCGAGGCAGTGCCGGGCGGCGGCGGACGCCCGCGCGGGCAGCACCTCCTTCGCCGCCTCCTCCTCGGCCACGGCGAGCGCCTCCCGCGCCGTCGCCCGGTCGTCGACGGACAGCGCGAGGCGCGCCGCGTAAGGCAGCCACTGGTGGCGCAGCATCATCCGCGCGTAGTCCGGCCGCAGGATCGGCGCGAGCCGGGCGACCGCCTCCTCCGGCGCGCCGCGCTGCTCGGCCGCCAGCGCGCTCGCGACGAGGTGGAAGTCGACGCTCTCGCGTTCCGCGCCGGTGGCGGGCGCGTGCGCCGCGGCGGCGTCCAGGTGCGCGGCGGCGCTGACCCGGTCGTCGCGGCGGCCGGCGATCAGCGCCGCCACGCCGTGCATCAGCAGCGCGGCCGGTCCGGGTTCCCGCAGGCCGAAGAACGTGATGGAGGGCCCGTCCTCGGTCACGGCGTCCAACTCGGCCAGCGCCTCGTCCCAGCGGCCGGTCCAGTGGTGGTGGACCGCCGCCGACACGTGCAGGCCCATCGGCAGCCGGTGGCGGGCGGCGACCACGCGCGCCGTGCGCAGCGCGTCCTCGGCCTCGGCGAGGCGGTCGAGGTTCTGGAGGCTGAACACGCGGTTGTCCAGCAGGTCGAACTCCAGCTCGGCCAGGTCGGGCCGGTCGCGCACCACGGCCAGCGCCTCGTCCACGTGGCGCAGCGCCCGCTCGTGGTCGCGCCGGATCGAGTGCACCAGCCACAGCGTCTGCGCCGCGTGCGCGGCCGGGTAGTGCTCGCCGGCGGCCACCGCGTCCGCGTGCGCACGCTCGGCCGAGCGTCGCGTGCGGTCGAGGTCCGCGAGGTCGCCCCGGCGGAAGTCGGCCAGCAGCGCCACGTACCGGGTCCGCCACAGGTCCGGCACGCCCGGCAGCGCCAGGCCCTCGCGCAGCAGGGCGATGGCGGTCGCGGTGTCGCCGCGGCGGTGCCGCATGGTGGCGCGCAGCGTCCGCACCTCGGCGGCCTCCGCCGGGTCGGTGGTGAGCGCCGCCGCGCGTTCCGCCTCCGCCTCCGGGAACCGCCCCGCGCGGAACAGCACCTTCACCAGGGTGACGAGCAGGCTCGCCCGCTGCGCCGGGGTCGGCAGGTCGGTGTCGACGGCGCGCCGCAGCAGTTCCGCGGCGACCGCCGGCGCGCGGTTGGCCACCGCCGCGTGGTGGGCGGCCAGCCACCGCACCACCCAGCCGTCCACCGGGATCGGGTCGGCCACCAGGTGCTCGGCGATCCGCTCGACCGGCGCGCCCACGCCCGCCAGCGCCTCGGCGGCGTGCCGGTGCAGCGCCGCGCGCACCCCGCCGGGCACGCCCGCGCGCAGCGCCTGCCGCAGGTACGGGTGCCGGAACGCGAGGTCGTCGCCCGCCTCGACCACGACGGTGGCCGCGACCGCCTCCTCCAGGACGCCCACCAGCTCCAGCGGCGACCGCCCGGTCACCGCCGTCAGCTCGGCCACCCGGAACTCCACGCCGAGCAGCGCCGCGAGGCGCAGCACCTCCCGCGCCTCCTCGGACAGGAACTCCAGCGTGCGCTCGACGGCGTCCAGCAGCGACCGCGGCACCTCCTCGGTGAAGGCCGGGTCGACCTCGGCGACCCCGGCGGTCACCCGCACGGAGCGGTTGCGCACCAGGGCGTTCGCGGCCTCGGTGAGGTGGAGCGGGTTGCCCGCGGCGCGGCGGACCAGCTCGCGCAGCGTCGCGCCGGGCCGCGCGCCGACGGCGTGGCCGATCAGCGCCTCCGCGTCCACCGGCACGAGGGGCCGCAGCGCCAGGACGTGCCCGTTGCGCGCCTCGACGCCGTGCCGCACCCTGGCCAGCTCGCGCCGACCGGGGTCGGGCCTGGTCGCCGCCACCAGCAGCAGCGGCAGCTGCCTGGTCGCGGTGGCCAGCCGGTGCCACAGCAGGACGCTGGCGTCGTCCGCCCAGTGCAGGTCGTCGACCACCAGCACCAGCGGCGCGGTCGCGCACACCCGGTCGACCAGGGTGACGAGCTGGTCCACCGCGATCGGCACCGGGTCCGCCGGTACCCAGCCGCCCGCCGCGGGTTCGGCGCGCAGCCGCGCGGCGGCCTCGGCCCGCCGCGGGTCGGGCGAGGCCGGGTGCACGCCGAGGCAGTCCATGATCACCTGGAGCGGGTACCGCCTGCCCGGCTCGTCGGCGACCGCCCAGCCGACCTGGCAGCCCCGCTCGCCCGCGTCCGCCAGCGCGACGGTGAGCAGCTCGGACTTCCCGATGCCCGCCTCGCCCTCGACCCACACGGCCGCGCCGCGCCCGGCGAGCACGTCGGACACCAGCTCGCGCAGCCGCGCGGTCTCCTCGGCACGGCCGACGAACACCCGGCCCGGCTCGTCGGCCGCCCGCGCCACGCGCGGCGGCACGCGGAACAGCCGCGGCGGCTCGACCGGCGCGGCGGGCAGGCCGGCCAGGATCTCCCGGTGCAGCGCGCGCAGCGCGGGCCCCGGCTCGACGCCCGGCACCGACGCCAGCGCCCGGCGCGCGTCCTGGAACACCTCCAGCGCCTCGGCCTGCCGCCCGGAGCGGTGCAGCGCGAGCATCACCAGCTCCCGCAGCGCCTCGTGCCGGGGGTGCTCGGCGACCAGCCCGGCGAGGTCCGCGACCACCTCGGCGTGCTCGCCCAGCGCCAGCCGCACCCGCGCGTGCTGCTCCGCCACGCCCAGCCGCAGCTCGGCCAGCCGCTGCCGCTCCAGCTCGGCGAACGGGCCGGGCACCCCGGCGTAGGCGACGCCGTGCCACAGCCCCAGCGCCGAGCCCAGCGCGCGGCGCGCCTCCGCCCACCGCCGCGCCGCGAACAGCCGGCCGCCCTCGGCCCGCGCCGCGTCGAACAGCCCGGTGTCCACCGCGCCCTCGGGCAGCCGCAGCGAGTACCCGGTCGACCGCGACTCGAGCGCGCCCCTGGCGTCGCCGAGCGCCCGCCGCAGCCCGGACACGTAGGTGTGCAGGCTGCCGACCACGCCGGCCGGCGGCGCGGTGCCCCACACGGCGTCGACCAGCTCGTGCCGCGACACCACCCGGTTCGCCCTGGCCGCCAGCACCGCGAACACCGCCCGGCGGCGGGCCGGCCCCAGCGCCAGCTCGGCGTCGCCCGACCAGGCGCGCACCGGACCCAGCACGCTCACCCGCACACCGCGGCCAGGGGTGGTCGACATCCGCGCTCCCGAACCTCGTTGGACAAGTAGTCAACACGTACGCGCGCGGCGGGCGGTTGGACAGCCCCCGGACGACCACTCGTTCGGAGCAGCCGGATTCCCGGTGACGGGGGCAGGGGACCGGGTACGGACGGGCAGACCACGCCGGCGCGGCTTGGCCTGACCGGGCCGTGCGTGGTGGGCTCGGGACCACATCCTCGTTCCCGTGCGGAGGTGCGGTGGGTATGCGATCCGATGGGGACAAGGCCCGTGCGGGGCAGGGCGTCACCGGCGAGCGGTTCGCGGGTGACGTCCTCCTGCGCCTGGCCAGGGAGGGGTGGCTGGTGGTGCCGCCGGACCAGGCGAGCCGCGTGATCGCCGACCTGGAGTGGACGCTGAAGGTCGTCCGCGCCAGGGTGCGGCGCGCGGAGCTGTCGCGCCGGCTGCGCGACGTCGTCGACTGCGACGTCGACCCCGCCGTCGACCGCCTGGTGGTGGACGCGGCGTTCGCGGGGCAGGTCGCGTCGGGCACCTGGGAGCAGGCCCTGGTGGAGCTGCCCAAGTACATCGAGGCGTTCCGGATAGCGGGTGGCCGGCGGTGACCCCGCCCGACCTCTGCGTGCTCGACCTCGTCCACGAGCTGACCGCCGCCCGCGCGGAGCGGCGGCTGGTCGCGCGGGACGGCGACGTCGAGACCGCCACGCTGCTGGGCGCCTGGATCGACGTGCTGCTGGACGAGTGGAACCGCCGCGATCGCGGCCGCCGGGAGCGGTGCTGTCCGTTCGGGCACCGCTGCGCCGAAGAAGGGCAGACGCCGTCGGGGGCCGGGCGGGCGGCCGGCCGCCGGGAACACGATGGGACCACCTGACGACTTCGGCAGAGGGGTCCTGATGCAACGGGCGGGTGTGGGTCGGGCACTGGTGTGCCTGGTCGCGGCGGCGCTGGTCGCCGCCGGGTGCGGCACGAGCGGAGCGGGCGGCGGCGGGAGGGTGCGGCTCACCGTGGCGACCTTCGGCGAGTTCGGCTACGAACCGCTGTTCGAGGAGTACGAGCGGGCGCACCCGGAGGTCGACGTCGTCGGCCGGGTGACCGACTTCGACACCCACCACCGGGGGCTGATCACCGCCCTCGCGACGGGTCGCGGCGCGGCCGACGTGGTCGCCGTCGAGGAGCAGTACATGCCCCGGCTGCGGCGGTCGGCCAGGCGGTTCGCCGACCTCGCCGCGTTCGGCGCGGACCGGCTGCGCGAGCGCTGGCCGCGGTGGAAGTGGGAGCAGGGCGTCGCCGACGGCGGGCGGGTCGTGTTCGCGCTCGGCACCGACATGGGCAGCCTGGCCATGTGCTACCGGCGCGACCTGTTCGAGCGCGCGGGCCTGCCCACCGACCGGGACCGGGTCGCCGCCCTGTGGCCGACCTGGGAGGCGTACGCCGAGGTCGCGGACCGGTTCGCCGAGCGGGTCGCCGACGCCCGGTTCGCGGACTCGGCGGGCACCGTCTACACGGCCGTGCTGAACCAGGCGGAGGAGAACTACTTCGCCAAGGCCGACGACTCGTTCATCGGCGACACCAACCCGAACGTGCGGCGCGCGTTCGGGATCGCGGGCGCGATCGCCGCCAAGGGCCGCACCGCGAAGGTCACCACGTTCACGCCGGAGTGGAACGTCGCCATCAACCGGGGTGCGTTCGCCACCGTCACCTGCCCGGCGTGGATGCTGGCCCAGATCAGGGAGGCGGGCGGCGCGGCGGGCGCGGGCAGGTGGGACGTCACCGCGGTGCCCGGCGGCGGCGGCAACTGGGGCGGCTCCTACCTCGCGGTGCCCGCGCAGGGCGCGCACCAGCGGGAGGCGTACCGGCTCGCCGAGTGGCTCACCGCGCCCGAGCAGCAGGAGGAGCTGTTCGTGCGGTCGGGCATCCTGCCCAGCGAGCCGGAGGTCTACCGCGACCCCGTGGTGCTCGGGCACACCGACCCGTACTTCGGCGGCGCGCCCGTCGGCGCGCTGTTCGCGGCCTCCTCCGACCGGGTGCGGCCCAACCACCGGGGCATCCGGGACGCCGACGTGCGACCGGTCTTCGGGCGGGCGCTCGGCCGCGTCGAGGACGGCGCGCAGGACGTCGCGCAGGCGTGGGAGCAGGCGGTCCGCGAAGCCCACGACCTGATCGGGTGAGGACGCAGGTGTCGTTCGCCCGCCGGGGGCGCGAGGCCGCGCCCTACCTGTTCATCGCACCGTTCTTCGTGCTGTTCGCCACCTTCGGGCTCTACCCGCTGCTGCGCACCGCCTGGCTGTCGCTGCACCGCTGGGACCTGCTGGCCGGCCCGGTCGAGTTCACCGGCCTGGCGAACTACGCGCGGCTGTTCGCCGACCCGTTCTTCTACAACGCGCTGGCCAACACCGCGAGCATCTTCCTCGTGGGCGCCGTGCCGCAACTGGTGGCCGCGCTGGGCATCGCGGCGCTGCTGGACCGGCCGCTGCGCGGGCGCACCGCGTGGCAGGCGGTCGTGCTGCTGCCCAACGTGGTGCCGGTGGTGGCGGTCGCGCTGGTGTTCACCCAGCTTTTCATGCGCGACCACGGCCTGGTCGCCCGAATCCTGTCGGCGCTCGGCGCGGGACCGCTGGACTGGCAGGCGCACGCCTGGTCGGCCCACCTCGGCGTGGCGATCATGGTGCTGTGGCGGTGGACCGGCTACCACGCGCTGCTCTACCTCGCCGCGATGCAGTCGGTCCCGAGGGAGCTGCACGAGGCCGCCGCGCTCGACGGCGCGTCGCGGGCGCGGTCGTTCCGGTCGGTCACCCTGCCGGGCATCCGGCCGACGCTGCTGTTCACGGCGGTCGTGTCGACGATCGGCGGCGTGCAGCTGTTCACCGAGCCCCGGCTGTTCGGCGGCACCAGCACCGGCGGCAACGACCGCCAGTTCCAGACGCTGGTCATGTACCTGCACGAGCGCGGCTTCGAGCAGCTCGACGCCGGTTACGCCGCGACCATCTCCTGGGTGCTGTTCGCGCTGTGCGCGCTGGTCGCCCTCGGCAACACGGCGCTGGTGCGCCGGCTCGTCGGGCGGTGGTGAGGCGTGCGCCGCGCACCCGGCGCGCTCGCCGGCCCGGCCCTGCTGCTGGTCCTGGTCGCGTCGCTGTTCCCGCTGTACTGGTCGGTCGTCGTGGCGTCGCACGACGGCGCGAGCACCTCGACCGGTGCGCTGCCGCTGCTGCCGGGCGGTGAGCTGGTCGACCACGTCCGGGCGGTGTTCGAGGCGGTGGACTTCCGGGCCGCCCTGGCCAACTCGGCGATCGTGGCGGTCACCGTGACCGCGTCGAACGTGCTGCTGTCCACGCTGGCCGGGTTCGCGTTCGCGCACCTGCGGTTCCGCGGCCGCCGGGCGCTGCTCGGCCTCGTCGTCGGCTCGGTGATGGTGCCGGCGCAGCTCGGCGTGGTGCCGCTGTTCGAGCTGATGGGGTGGCTCGGCTGGTACGGCGACCTCGCCGCGGTGGTGGCGCCGGGCCTGGTCAGCGCGTTCGGCGTGTTCTGGATGCGCCAGGCGTGCCGGGAGGCGGTGCCCCGCGAGCTGGTCGACGCGGCGCGGGTGGACGGCTGCTCGTCGGTGCGGATCTGGTGGCACGTCGTGCTGCCCGCGGTGCGACCGCAGGCGGTGGTGCTGGCGATGCTGACGTTCCTGGCCGCCTGGAACGACTTCTTCTGGCCGCTGGTGGTGCTCGACCCCGTCGAGTCGCCCACGGTCCAGGTGGCGCTGTCGCACCTGGCGGGCGGCTACTACACCGACTACCCGCTCGTGCTGACCGGCGCGGTGCTCGGCACGGCGCCGGTGGTGGTGCTGTTCGCCCTGCCGGCGCGGCGGCTGATCGCCGGCCTCCGCCGGGTCCCGGTCGACCGGTGAGGGGTTCGGCGGCACGCGTCCCCGCACCGGCGGGCCGCCCGCGTCAGTTCCCGGTCGGCAGGTCGCCCAGCTCGCCGCTGACGTTGACCGCCTGGAAGCAGTCGGCCGCCTGCTGCCCGCTGGCCGGCGTGCCGGTCCTGGTGCAGTCCACCGTCACGGTGACGGAGGCGCCCTGCGGGATGTCGATCGGCGTCACCCAGTGGTAGTCCTGGTTCCGGAACGTCTCCAGGGCGATCGGCGGGATCGTCCGCTCGCCGAACGCGATGGTGAGCACGCCCTCGTCGCCCTGGTGGTTGCCCAGCACGATGTCGGTGACCCGGAAGACCTTGCCCCTCGGCACGGTGTACGAGGCGGCGTTGCGCGCGCCGGCGGCCGTGCGGACCTCGATGGTGCTGGAGCTCTGCTGCCCGCCGACGGCGGTGCCCGGCTGTCCCTGCCCCCGGCCCTGCTCCTGTCCTCGGCCCTGTCCCTCCGGTTGCCCGCCCGTCCTGGGCTGCTGGCCGTTCCGCTCGCCGGGCCGGTCCTGCGCCGACTGGTCCTGCGCCGACTGATCTTGGGCGGCCTGGGCGACCTCCCGCGCCCGGTCGTCGGCCGCCTCCCGCGCGGCGCTGCGCACGGCCGGTCGCACCAGCAGCAACCACGCCAGCACGAGCGCCAGCAGCGCCGCGAGCAGCGCCAGCAGCCACCGGGGCAGCACCGGTAGCTGGATCAGCTCGCCCTCCGGCTCGTGCCGGGTGGCGTCCTCGCCCGCGACGGCCGTGACCTCCAGGGCGAGCGGCCAGTGCTCGGGCTTGCCGAACCACAGCACCGAGCCCACCCGCACGCGCAGGTCCAGCTCCGCGCGGTCACCCGGCGCGACGTCGACCGGTTGCCGGGGAACGGTGTACGTGAGCCGGTCGTCGGCCTCCGGCGCGGTGAGCGACACCGCCACCGGGGTGTTGCCCGCGTTGTGCAGCTCAACGTGGTAGCGGGCGCTGCGCCAGGCCCGGCGGCGTTCCGGGACCAGCTCGGCGCGCTGCTCGGCGAACGGCTCGACGACCACGGTCGTCTCCGACACCACCACCGACTCGGGGCGTTCGGCGGGCAGCACCCGCACACCCAGCGGCACCTCGCCCGCGCGCACCGAAGGCGAGCGCGGTGGGCGCAGCAGCACGGTCACCTGCCCGGAGGTGCCGGGGTACAGCGACAGCCGGGCCGGTTCCACCGCGGTCCACGGCGCGCAGTCGCCCACCACCTCGAACTCGTACGCCTCGACGATGTCGCTGTCGTTGCGCACCGTCATCGTCGTGCTGGTCTCCTGGCCGGGCGTCACGACCACCGTGGGGAGACCGAATTCCGTCGTTGCGGTCACGTCCGGCACGGTAAGGACGGCGGCCCGGCCGGCGGCAGGGAGAAAAGGGCACTGTACGGGCAAACACGTGCACTCGCGGTCCTCGCGCGCTGCCCCCGCGCACCACCGCTGGGCACGATGGTCCGTGCCAGGGCCCACCGGCCCGGCAGTGGCGAAGGGGGCCGGCATGAAGACCAGAATCCCTGTTGCGGTGTACGCCGAGGACCCGGTCCTGCGCACCGGGGTCGTCCACCAGCTCCGACCGTCACCGGACGTCGAGATACTCGCCGCGCGGGAGGACGCGCGGGCACGCGTGTCGCTGGTGGTGGTGGACGAGGTCGACGACGCGGCGGCCCGGCTGCTGCGCCGGCTCCAGCGCTCGTCGGAGACCCGCACGGGCGTGGTCGTCGGCCGGTTCGACCAGGACGCGCTCCAGGTCACCGTGGACTGCGGCGTGTCGGCGGTGGTGCGCCGCGCCGAAGCCGACCAGCACCGGCTGGTGGGCACCGTGCGGGCACTGGCCAGGGGCGAGGCCGTGCTGCCCGGCGACCTGCTCGGCAGGCTGCTGGACCACGTCGGGCGGTTGCAGCGCAGCGTGCTGGACCCCAACGGGCCCACGATGTCCACGCTCACGCCGCGCGAGGCGGACATGCTGCGGCTGATCGCGGAGGGCTTCGACACCGCGGAGATCGCGACGAAGATGTCCTTCTCCGAGCGGACGGTGAAGAACGTGCTGCACCAGGTGAACACCCGGCTGAACCTGCGCAACCGCGCCCACGCCGTGGGTTACGTGATGCGGCACGGCCTGATCTGAGCGCGGCACGGCCCGGTGGGACCTGGTTTCGCCGCCACCGGGCCGGTTCCGGTCGCGGCGAGCCCCGTTCCCCAGCGGCGGAGCGTGGTGCTCGCCGTGGCGGGGGCGTGGTGCTCGCCGTGGTGGGCGTGTCCTTGCTGCGGCGAGGCGTGTCTTGCTCCGGGCGGCATGGTCCCGCCGTGGCGGGGCGGGGTTCCGCTGTGGCGGGGCACGCCGCACCGCGCACGGCCCCGTGCCGACGACGATTGCCCGAGAACACCCGTTCCCGGCCCCGGCCCTGCCCGCGCGGACATCGGCGCGGTGCGCCGGTCGCCGCGACGATGCTCCGCGAGACCGTCACCGGAGGTGCGAGTTGTCCGACTGGGCGCGAAACCGAGCCGTCGCCGCGATCACGGCGGTGGTCGCGCTGTGCGGGGTGCTCGTCGCGGTGCGGGCCACCACGACGTCGACCACGGCGGCGGCGCAGCAGGACGACCCGCCTGCCACGGGCCGCATCGCCTTCGCCGGCACCGGCCACCGCGGCATCGGCGCGGTCGCCGACCCGGTGCCGGACGCGCCGGCGACGAGCGAGCCGCTGCTGGGTCCGGGACCGGCGCACTTCGACGACCACGTGTCGGCGCGCGGCGACCTGGTGGTGTTCACCAGCCGGCGCGACGCGCGCCGGCCGCAGGTGTACCTGCGCACGCCGAACGGCGCGGTGCGCAGGCTGACCACCGGTCGCGACGCCGGCCACCCGCAGCTGTCGCCGGACCTGCGCTCGGTGGTGTTCGACTCCGCCGAGAACGGGCAGCGCGACCTGTGGGTGGTGGGCGTCGACGGCGCCGGCGCCCGCCGGCTCACCGACACCCCCGAGGACGAGACGTGGCCGACGTTCTCACCGGACGGCGCGCAGGTCGCGTTCTCGGCCGACCGCGGCGGCGGACCGGAGATCCACCGGCAGCCGGTCGCCGGCGGCCGGGCGGTGCGGGTGACCGACGAACCCGTCGGCGCGGCGGTCGAACCCGCCTGGCACCCGCGCGACGGCCGCATCGCCTACGCCCTGGACCGGGGCGCGGACGCGCCCGTCCAGCTCCGGGTGGTCGACGGCGTCGGCGTGGGCGTGCCGGTGCTGGGCGGCGACCAGGCCGGGTGGCGCGGCCACTGGCCCGCCTGGAAGCCCGACGGGACCGGCCTGCTGTTCCTCAGCCACGACCAGACGTGCGACTGCCCCGCCGACCCGAACGTGGAGAAGGTCTACCAGGTCGACACCGGGCAGGGCCTGCCCGTCACGACCGCGCCGGGCCTGCTGCTGGCCGAGGACCGGCAGGTGTCCTCGCCCGCGTGGTCGGTCACCGGCGGCCGGCCGCGGCTGCTGGTCTCGCGGACGACCGCGGCGACCCGCTCCACCGCGACCCTCCAGGACATCCGGCCCGACGGGGTGGACCCGCGCGACCTCGGCCTGCCGGTGCTGCGCGAGGACCCGGCGAGCGTCGAGGACCCGAACCGCCTGTTCTACCCGGGCGAGGGGTACGACCCGTGGACGCAGCGGCAGTCCTACTCGCCGGACGGCAGGCGGATCGCGGTCACCCGGTTCGAGGACGTCGACGGGCGGCGGGCGCAGCGGCTGTGGCTGGTGGACTCCGACGGCGGCGACCCGCGCCGGCTGCCCGTCGCCGACCGGTCGGCGACGGATTGGGAGTTCGACCCCGCGTGGTCCCCCGACGGCCGGTTCATCGCCTTCGCCCGCCGGTCGCCCGGCGCGGTGCCCGGTCGCGGCGCGGGGGCGAGCCGGGTGGTCGTCGTGGAGGTGGCGACCGGCGCGGTGGTGGGCCGCCTGCGCCCGCCGCCCGAGGTCGCCGAGCGGGAGGACACCCAGCCCGCGTGGTCGCCCGACGGCGCGGCCCTCGCGTTCACCAGGGGCGTGATCCGCGACGCGGGACAGCCCGGTGAGGTCCGCGACAACCACGTCTGGACCGCGCGGGCGCGGACCCTGGACGGGCAGCGCGACCTGTCGGCGGCGGTCTGCGGGTTCGACTGCCGGGTCACCGACGACAGCGCGGCGTTCCGCCCGGACGGCGGCGCGGTGGTCTTCAACCGCGAGTTCGACGGCCTGCCGGAGGTCTCGCCGGACGGCGGGCGGTGCCGCCTCGTGCTGCCGCGCGGGCCGGGTTCGTGCTCGACGCCGGTGACCGCGCCGCCCTCGGGGCCGTTCCAGCCCAGGGACGCGGCGTACGCCCCGGACGGCGACCGGCTGGTGGTGACCACCCGTCGCACGGGTGACGCCCGGTCGCCGGAGGAGTTGGCCGTGCTCGACCCCGCCGGCGGCGACCTCGACCGGATCACGCGCGACCTGCCCGGCAGGCAGAAGGAGCCGACCTGGCAGCCGTCGGTGGACCTGGCGGTGCAGGCGCCGCCGTCCGCGCCGGAGGTGGGTACGGGCGCGACCACGACCGTGGCGGTGGCGGTGGCGAACCGGGGTCCGGCGACCTCGCCGGGCACCGCGCTGACCCTCGCGGTGCCCGCCGGGCTCCGGGTGGTCGCGGCCCGTCCGGACCGCGGTTCCTGCGACGCGACCGCGCTGCGGTGCGACCTGGGCGCGCTGGAGGACGGCGCGAGCGTGCGGATCACCGTGGAGCTGGTGGGCGTGACACCCGGCCGGTGGCCGGTGACGTGGTCGGTGACGGGCGACGTGCTGGACGTGCGGCCGTCGGACAACTCGGCGCGGACGGAGGTCCCGGTGCGCGACCCCGTGCCGTCTCCCACCCCCACGCCCACGCCCACGCCGTCGCCGTCGCCTTCACCTCCCCCGCCCCCGCCCCCGCCGCCGGCGCCGCCCGCGGCCGGTCCCGGCGTGACCGTCGTGGTGCAGCCGGTTCCGTCCTATGTGGGCGGTCGCGCCACCGCGACCTACGTCGTGCGCAACGCGGGCGGTTCCCTGGCCACCGGGCTGCGCCTGGAACTCGGGCTGCCCGAGCGGGTGCCCGTGGCGGCGTTGCCCGCCGGCTGCACGGCGACCGGGTGCGTGCTGCCCGACCTCGGGCCCGGCGCGACGCAGGTCGTGCAGGTCGGGTTCGCGCCGGACGCGCCGCTGGAGACCACCGTCCGCGGTGCGCTGCGGACCACCGGCACGGACGCCGACCCCGGCGACAACACCGCGAGCGCGCCGATGCGGGTGCTCCTGCCGCGCATCGTGGCCGTGCCGCCGATCGGCGAGCCCGGCTTCGTGACCTCGGTGCGGGGCGTGGACTTCCCGCCCGGCGTGCCGGTGCGGCTCACCTGGTCGCCCGGCATCACCGCGGCGGCCGCGCCCACGACCCCGCGCGCGGACGGCCGGTTCGCCGCGCAGCTGCTGATCCTGCCCAAGGACCAGACGGGGCCGCGCACCATTACCGCGACCGGGCCCGGCTTCCGGCCCGCCACGACGCCGTTCCTGGTGGTGGTCGGCTCCGTCGGGCCGCCGGACATGGTGCGGCGCAGGTGACGGTGACGCGGGTGGCGGTGGCGCGGGAGACGGTGGCGCGGGTGGCGGCGGTTCGGACCAGGAGGGGGCATCGGTGATCCACGAGGTGGACGAGGGGCTGCGCCGGCTGCTCGTCGCGGCCGGCGTGCCCGGCGACCGCGGCGACCTGGTGTTCGACGCGCCCACCACGCAGTGGGCGGCGCGGCGCAACGCGCCCACGATCAACGTCTTCCTCTACGACATCCGGGAGGACATGACGCGGCGGCAGGCCGGCACGACCGAGGTGCACGACGAGGACGGCGCGCTGCTGGGCCTGCGCGGCGCGGCCCGCTGGTTCGAGCTGTCCTACCTCGTCACCGCGTGGACCAACCGGCCGCAGGACGAGCACCGGCTGCTGTCGGACGTGCTGGCCTGCCTGGTGCGCACCGAACGGCTCGACCCGCGGTGGCTCTCCGGGTCGCTGGCCGAGCTGGGCCTGTCGGTCGGGTTGGAGGCGGCGCTGCCGCTGTCGGAGGGGCGCGCGGCGACCGACGTGTGGTCCGCGCTCGGCGGTGAGCTGAAGCCCGCCGTCAACGTCCGGGTCACCGCGCCGCTGGCGGGGGAGTGGACGCCCGCCGGCCCGCCGGTGACCGAGGGGATGGTGCTGCGGACCGCGCCGGGTGCGGAGCGGGAGGCGTCCGGCGCCCGCAGGCTCCGCTACGAGGGGCCGACCACCGCCGAGGGCGAGGGCTTCGCGGTGACCAGGCCGCGTCCGCTGCCCTCGGCCCGGCGTCGTCGCGGCGAGCCGATCCGATGACCGCGCACGTGTCCGGGGCGGGCGGGTCCGAGAACGGGGCGGGCGGGTCCGAGAACGGGGCGGGGCCGGTCGGCACCGGTCGGCGCGGCGGCCACCACGGATGTGGAACCGGCCCGGTCGGCACCGGTCGGCGCGGTGGCCCGCACGGGTCCGAGACCGACGCCGGTCGGCCCGGTAACCCGCACGGGTTCGAGACCGACGCCGGTCGGCGCGGTGGTCCGCCGTGGTCCGAGGTCGACGCCGGTCGGCTCGGCGGCCCGATCGCCGCGGAGGCCGACCTCGTCTACCTCTGGGGTCGGCTCGGCGCGGTCGAGCACCGGGTCCGGCGGGCGGTGGAGGCGCGACTGGCCACCGACCCCGCGCCCGACGACCCGTTCCGCGGCCTCTACCTCACCCCGGACGCGGTGCGCCGGGTGCTCGACGCGCCCCACCGGACCCGGCCCGTGCCGGTCGAGCCGGACGCCGACCTCGACGCGCTCGCCACGGCGGTGCCCGCGGGCCCCCGCCTGCTGCGACTGGCCCGCGACTTCCACCTCGACCCGCTCGACGTGGAGTTCCTGCTGGTCGCCTTGGCGCCCGACGTCGACGCCCGGTTCGAACGGCTCTACGGCTACCTCAACGACGACGTCACCCGGCGGCGCGCGACCGTCGGGCTGGCGCTGGAGCTGTGCGGCGCGCCCGCGGCGGGCGCGGGCCGGTTCCGGTTCGCCGCCACCGCGCCCCTCGTCGCGGGCGGCCTGGTCGAGGTGCGCGAGCCGGACCTGCCCGCGCTGTCCAGGGTGCTGCACGTGCCCGACCGCGTGGTGGCGCACCTGCTCGGCGACGACGCGCCGGACCGGGCGCTGACCGGCCTCGCCCGCGTCGTCGACGCGGCGCCGGCGCCCACCGACGGGTTCGAGGCGCGGGTCGGCGCGGCGTTGCGCTCGGGCGTCGACCTGGTCCACCTGCGCGCCGCGGACGGCGACGCGGGCCGGGCGGCGATCGGCGCGCTGGCCGCCGCCGGGCGCGGCGCGGTGGTGTTCGACGTGGTGGCGCTGGCCGACCGCGACCGGCCCGCGCCCGCCGCGGTCGTGCGGGAGGCGCGGCTGCGCGACGCCGGGCTCGTGCTCGGCCCGGTCGACCTCCTCGTGCCCGACCGGGTCCGGCTGCTGCGCGAGGTGGCCGCGCTCGCGGGCGACGTGCCGCTGGTCGTGCACGGCAGGCAGCACTGGGACCCGCGGTGGACCGACCGGCCGGCCGTCTCGGTGCCGGTCCCGCCGCTGGCCGCCGACCAGAGGGCGGAGCGGTGGGCGCGGGGCCTGACCGAGGCGACCGGCGCGCGACCGCCGGACGAACTGCTGGCGTCGCTCGGCGGCTACCGGCTCGGGGTGGACGAGGTGGACCGGGCGGTGTCCGTCGCCACCCGGCTCGCCGTGCTGGAGGGTCGCCCGGTCGCGCTGGAGCACCTGCGCGCCGGGGTGCGGGCGCAGAACGGCGCGGGCCTGGACCGGTTGGCCCGCCGGATCACGCCGTCCGTCGGCTGGGACGACCTGGTGCTGCCCGAACCGACCCGGCGGCAGCTGGCGGAGCTGGTGCTGCGGGCCCGGCACCGCGACCGGGTGCTGGGGCAGTGGCGGATGCGGCCCGGCGGCGGCCGCGGTCGCGGTGTCGTGGCGTTGTTCGCGGGTGAGTCCGGCACCGGCAAGACGATGTCCGCCGAGGTCGTCGCGGCCGAGGTCGGCATGGACCTGTACGTGGTGGACCTGTCCACCGTGGTGGACAAGTACGTCGGCGAGACGGAGAAGAACCTGGAGCGGATCTTCTCCGAGGCGGCCGGCGTGCACGGCGTGCTGCTGTTCGACGAGGCGGACGCGGTGTTCGGCAAGCGCTCGGAAGTCAAGGACGCGCGCGACCGGTACGCCAACGTGGAGTCCGCCTACCTGTTGCAGCGCATGGAGTCGTTCGACGGGATCGCGGTGCTGACGACCAACATGCGGTCCAACGTGGACTCGGCGTTCACCCGTCGGATCGACGTGATCGCGGACTTCCCCGTGCCCGACGCGGAACAGCGGTTGGCGCTGTGGGACCGCTGCCTGGGACCGGCCCTGCCGCGCGGCGACGACCTCGACCTGGCGTCCTGCGCCGAGCGGTTCGAGCTGGCGGGCGGGTCGATCCGCGCCTGCGCGGTGACGGCCGCCTACCTGGCGGCGGCGGCCGACCGCCCGGTGGCGATGGCCGACGTGACGGAGGCGGTCCGCCAAGAGTACCGCAAGCTCGGGCGGCTGGTGCAGGAGCACGAGTTCGGCCCCGAGTCGGCCACCCGGCCCTGACCGGGTCCGGCTCCGCCAACCCTGACCGGACCCGGCTCCGCCCCCTCGCCGGGTCCGGCTCCGCCCGCCCGTGGTCGGACCCGGCTCCGCCCGCCGGCTGACGACGGGCAGCCCGAAGCGTTTCGGGCTGCCCGTTCCGTCGTGGCGCGCCGGACCACCCACACCGGCTCCAAGATGCTCGCTCCACCAGCGCGCGTCGGGCCGCCCGCACCACCGGTTCCGGGCCGTCCGTTCCGTCGGCGCGTGCCGGCGGCGCGCACCGACTCCGGGCTGCCGCGTCCCGGTCGGTGCCCTTTAGTGCACCGGCCCTGCCCCGGACCGGGAACGGGCGGACCTCCCGACGCGGCCCCGGTCGAAGGACGCTGGTGGGGCCAGAGCGGAGCAGCGCACACCAGACAGGAGCGACCATGCCGCAGTACCTCTCACCCGGCGTGTACGTGGAGGAGGTCCAGTCCGGAGCGCGACCGATCGAGGGCGTCGGCACCGCCGTGGCCGCCTTCGTCGGTTTCGCCGAGCACGGGCCGTTCCACCGGGCGACCCTCGTGGCGAACTGGAACCAGTACGTGCAGCACTTCGGCGGCTTCGTCGACGGCGCCTACCTGCCGCACGCCGTCTACGGCTACTTCGCCAACGGCGGCGGCGCGGCGTACGTGGTGCGCGTCGGCGGGCCGCAGGAGGGCGCGGAGCCCAAGCCGCCCGTGACGAACCCCGTGCGGCTGGGCGGGTTGCGGGTCGCCGCGCTGCCCGGCGCGGGCGGCGACGTCACCGTCGAGGTGGCCGACGCCGAGGGCGAGAACCCGGCGGAGGACCGCTTCCGGCTGCTCGTCCGCCAGGGCGGCAAGGTGGTGGAGAGCTACGACGCGTCCACCCGCAAGAACGTCAAGAACTACGTGGTGAGCCAGGTCCGCGAGCGCTCCAAGCTGATCGAGGTCGCCGAGCAGTCCGGCGGCGCGCTCGCCCGACCCGACAACCAGTCGGTGTCGCTGCCCGCCGCCGGTTCCGACGGCGCGGCGCTGCCCGCCGTGGTCGACGCGCAGGAGTACCTCGGCGACCCGGAGGCCCGCACGGGTTTCGGCGGGCTGGAGAGCATCGACGAGATCACGATGGTCGTCACGCCCGACCTGATGGCGGCCTACCAGCGCGGCATGATCGACCTTGAGGGCGTCAAGACCGTGCAACTGGCGATGATCTCGCACTGCGAGCAGATGGGTGACCGGATCGCCGTGCTGGACGCGCCACCCGGCCTGAACGCGCAGCGGGTCCGCGCCTGGCGCATGGACGAGGCGGGCTACGACTCCCACTACGCGGCCCTCTACTACCCGTGGATCAAGGTCTTCGACCCGGCCGGCGGGCGGAACATCATGGTCCCGCCGTCGGGCCACATCGCGGGCGTGTGGGCGCGCAACGACGTGGAGCGCGGCGTGCACAAGGCGCCCGCCAACGAGGTGATCCGCGGCGCGGTGGACCTGGAGACCGCGCTGAGCAAGAGCGAGCAGGACCTGCTCAACCCGATCGGCGTGAACTGCGTGCGCGCCTTCTCCGGCCGCGGCATCCGGATCTGGGGCGCGCGCACGCTGTCCTCCGACCCGGCGTGGCGGTATTTGAACGTGCGTCGGCTGTTCAACTTCCTGGAGGAGTCGATCCTCATCGGCACCCAGTGGGTCGTGTTCGAGCCGAACGACGACCGCCTGTGGTCCAGCATCCGGCGCAACATCACGGCGTTCCTCACCGAGCAGTGGCGGCAGGGCGCGCTGTTCGGCCGCACCCCGGCCGAGGCGTTCTACGTCAAGTGCGACCGGGACAACAACCCGCAGGAGTCCATCGACCTCGGCCAGGTCGTGTGCGAGATCGGGGTCGCCCCGGTCAAGCCCGCCGAGTTCGTGGTCTTCCGGCTGTCGCAGTTCTCCGACAGCACCAGCCTCGTCAGCGAATGAAGTGCCGCCCCGCCGGGGCACGTGAACCAGGAAGGCGACCGCGAACATGGCAGAAGGCGATGCTCTCTCCACCCACATCTTCGGCGTGCAGCTCGGCGGTTTCACCGTCGAGTCCCTCCAGGAGGTCAGCGGCCTGACCGTCGAGGAGGACGTGGTCGAGGTGCCCCAGGTGACGCCCACCGGGAAACCGCTGCTGCGCAAGCAGCCCGGCGCGCAGAAGGGCGGCGAGGTCACGATCACCAGGGGCCTCGACGTGAGCGCGGAGTTCACCAAGTGGCTCAAGGAAACCCTGGAGAAGGGCGCGGTCTCCGCGGCCCGGCAGAACGTCACCATCGAGGTCAAGGACTCCGAGGGCAACACGGTCCGGCGGATGCAGCTGATGAACGCCTGGGCCAGCAAGTGGGAGGGCCCGTCGCTCAAGGCGGGCGAGTCCACCGCCGCCACGGAGAAGGTGACCCTCGTCTTCGAGGAGATCAAGGTCGAATGAGGCGTCGGACGATCGGCATCGACCAGCTCGACGAGCTGGTGGAGGAGACCAGGCAGCGGAAACCGGAGCGCGCGCCGACCACGGCGCCCGCCACCGCGGGCGGCGGGCTGCGCACGGTGTTCGACTTCGAGCTGCCGCGCGGCTACGTCGACCCCGACGGCGTCGTGCACCGGCACGGGCGGATGCGGCTGGCCACCGCGCGGGACGAGCTGCGGCCCCAGATCGACCTGCGGGTCAAGGAGAACCCCGGCTACCTCAGCGTCGTGCTGCTCAGCCAGGTCATCACCGAGCTGGGCACGGTCGGGGAGGTGCACGCGGGTGTCGTCGAGCAGATGTACGCCACCGACATCGCTTTCCTCCAGGACTTCTACCGGCGCATCAACAGCGAGGGCCACACGCGCGCCGGGGTGTCCTGCCCGTCGTGCGGCACGGCGTTCGAGGTCGACATCTCCGGTGGCCGCCTGGGGGAATCGTGACGTACGCGGCCGAACGGCTGCTGCAGGAGGTCGCGTACGTGGCCTACCACTTCCACTGGGCGCGCGAGGAGATCCTCGACCTGGAGCACCACGAGCGCCGGCGGTGGGTCGGGGAGATCGCCCGCATCAACACCAGGGTGAACGAGGGGAGGTGAGCCATGTCCCTGTGGGACAGGTTCCGCAGGCGCGGTGGCGCGGCGGGTGCCGCCGCGCCGGTCGCTCCTCCGGGGGCGGCGGAGGCGGGGGAGCGCCCGGCCCGACCGGAGCACGACGGCGGCTGGCGGTCCGTTCCACCGCCGGCCGGGGTGATCGGGCGGGAGAGCGTCGCGGTGGGTGACGGGTTGCGCTTCAAGGCGGGGCTGACCTCCTGGCAGGACCACAGGTTCGACACCGGGATGGGGCACGCGCTCGACCCGGCGGCCCCGGCGGGCGTGCTGCACGGCGTGGTGGTGCAGCGGACGCCGGCGGCTTGGCAGCCGGGCGGTGTCGTCATGCCCCTGGTCCTGCGGCCGGTGGTGCCGGAGCAGACCACCGAGGCGGGGCCGCCGGTCGAGGCCGAGCGGCCGGCCGCAGCAGGGCGGTCGGTGGTGGTGGGACAGCCTGCCGTGACGGGGCGGTCGGCTGTCGCCGAGCAGCCGACGGTGGTCGAGCGGCCCGCCGTCGTGCAGCGAACCGCGGCTGAGCGGCCCATCGTCGCGGAGCAGCCCTCCGCCGCCCAACCCTCCGCCGCCCAACCCGCCGCCGTGCAGCCAGTCCTTGGACAACCGGCTGTCGCGGCACCTCCTGCGGCAGCTTCCCCAGCCGGGGCCGGACGACCTGCGGCGGGTGGGGGCTTCGTCGAGTCGGCGCGGTCCGGTGCCGAGCCGTCGGTCGTCGCGCACCGCCGCGTGGTCGCGGCGCGGCCCGTGGCGGAGGGCCCGGTCGGTGTGGAACGGCCGGTCGTCGCGGCTGGTCCAGCCGGTGCGGCGGGGTCGGTGAGCACGGCGGGTTCGGTGGGCACGGCGGGGCCGGTGGCCGCATCGGCGATCGTGCGGCTCAAGCCGCTGGGTCCACCGCTGACCAGGGCCCGACGACCGGCGATCCCGGTCCGCCGGGTGCCGGTCGTGCGGTCTTCACGGGCCGCGCCCGGTCCGGTGCCGGGTGTCGGGACCGCCTCGGACGTGGACGGCGGGAGTATGGTCGGAGGTGTCACCCGGGCCGTGATCGCGGCGAGGGATGCGATCGCGGCCTTGGGCGTGGCTACCGAGCCTGACGCGGACGCGGGTGGGGCGGGTGCTCCGAGCGCGATCGGCCTGGGCGCGACCGGCCCGGATACGACCGGCACAGTCGCGACCGGCCCGAGCGCCGCAGTTCCGAGCGTCCCGCGTCCGGGCGCGACGGGTCCGGGCGCGACGGGTCCGGGCGCGGCCCCCGCGCCGGTCGCGGGCCCGAGTACGCCCACGCCGCCCGTGACAGGCCCCAGTGCGCCCACTCCGCCCGTGGTGGGGCGTGGCGGGACCGCCGGCGGGGGCGGGGATACTCCGCCGGCGGTGCAGCGTCGCGAGAGCATCGGTGGCGGCGCCGAGGTCTTGCCCGCCGTGCGGCGGAGCACGGCTGCCGCGCCGGTGCTCGGTGCGTCGGTGCCCGGTGCGTCGGTGCCCGGTGCGTCGGTGCCCGGTGCGTCGGTGCCCGGTGCGTCGGTGCCCGGTGCGTCGGTGCCCGGTGCGTCGGTGCCCGGTGCGTCGGTGCCCAGTGCGCCGGTGCTCGGCGCACCCCTGGCTCGGCTGCCCGCGAGCGCGATCGAGCCGGGCAACGACCCCGTCCGCAACCCCTCGGCCTCGCCCGGCCGTCCCGTGGACCCGACCAGCCGTTCCGTGAACCCGGCCACCGCCGTGCCCGCCAACCTCGTCATCCCGTCCAGCACCACCGGCCCCGCGACACCCGGGAGTGCCGCAAGCCCGTCGAACCACGCAAGTCCTGGCAGCCCTCGCCGTCCCGTCGGTCCCGCCAGTCCCGCGACACGCGGAAGCACCGCGAGTCCCGCTTCGACCACCGGGTCCGCCCCACCCCCCACCCGCGCCAAGGTCGGCCTGGGCCAGCCGCTTCCGACGCTCCCTTCGACAGCCACCACCGAAACCGTTGCCACCAGGCGGAACCCGAACACGCCACCGACCCGCACACCAACACCAGCCGGCGACACCACATCGGCACCCGTGCAGCGCAGCACCCGGCCCCAGCCCGTCGAGCCCCGGCGAACGGTGCCGGGTCCGGAGCACATGCCAGTCGTCCCGCTGGTCCGCATCCCGTCACACACCTCGGTCCCGCCGTCGACGGCCCCGGTGCTCAGGCGAACCGTTCCGCTGCTGGGCAAGCGGCCCCTCGCCCCGAGCCTGCGCGTCGAGGAATCCGCACCCGCCTCGCCCGCCCCGCAGGAGCGCCGGGTGGTCGAGCCCCGGTGGACGCCCATGCGCGCGCTGCTCGAAGGCGCATCACCGCGCCCGACGGCTCCCACCAACCGGGCGACCGCGCCTTCCACCGTCGACACCGCCGCGGTCGTTCCGAAGGCCGAAGCCCGCCCGACTCCACCGAACCGGAGTCCACGGACACCCTCTGCGACACCCCCTGTCACGCCGCCGACCGCACCACCGCCCGCTGCCGCCGGACCGATGCCGGTCAGCCGGACTCCCGTCCAACGGCAGACCACCGGGCACCAGGTCCGGAGCGCCCCGGCGCGGCACGACTTCACGGTCGCCAACCCGACCGTCGTCCAGCGCGGGGAAGCACCCAACGGCCGGGCTGTCCCCGACACCGCGAACGCTCGGGCCACTCGCACCCCTGCCACCAACACCCCTGCCACCAACACCCCGTCCGGCCGCACCCCGTCCAGCCGTGCCGCTGCCGCCCGAAGCCCCGCCACGCACGGCCCCGCCACACACGCCCCCGCAACCCCGCCACCGGCACCCGGAACCCCCGCGACACCCACCGCGTTCGACCTCGACGACCTCGCCCGCAAGCTGATCGACCCGGTCGCCAGGCTGCTGCGCGCCG
Source organism: Saccharothrix australiensis (assembly GCF_003634935.1). Classification (NCBI taxonomy): domain Bacteria; kingdom Bacillati; phylum Actinomycetota; class Actinomycetes; order Pseudonocardiales; family Pseudonocardiaceae; genus Saccharothrix; species Saccharothrix australiensis. Next base: position 4,613,688 of record NZ_RBXO01000001.1, on the reverse strand, counting down.
AGCTGCGCGCCGGCCGCGAGCGCGTCGGCCGCCTGCACGACCGACGCCGCTGAACCGGCACGACAGGAGCACCCGATGACCGACACCGTCTTCGCCAGCAGCGTCTTCTTCCAACTGTCCATAGCGGGCAACGACCTGGGCGCGTTCCACACCTGCGAGGGACTGGGCGCGGAGGTCGAGGTCGAGCGGTTCGCCGAGGGCGGCAACAACGGGTTCGCCTGGCAGCTGCCGTCGCGCATCACCTGGTCCAACATCACCATGACCCGGCCGGTCACCGCCGACTCCGCCAAGGTCCTCAGGTGGCTCAACGAGGTCGTCCAGCGGGCCGAGCGCAAGGACGGCGAGATCGTCGCGCTCGCACCGGACCTGACGCCGATCGTCCGCTGGCAGGTCCTCGGCGTCATCCCGATCCGCTGGCAGGGCCCGTCGTTCGACCCGAGCCAGTCGCAGGCCGCCGTGGAGACCCTGGAGTTCGCCCACGAGGGCCTCCAGGCGTCGTGACGCGGAAGGGGACCACGTCGTGCCACCGAAGCCCGGAGCGAGCCTCGTCAAGGCCCGCCTGGTGATCATGGAACCGCCCGCGCGGGTCGGCGCGAAGCCGGGAGCGAGGATGTCCACCGTCCAGTTCCAGTTCAACCCCGGCACGCTGGCGCTGGCGAAGTCGGTAGAGTGGCGGCGCTCGCCGTCGCGGATGGCCGGCCAGACGTCGATGCCGGAGTTCGTCGGCAGCGGGCCGCGCACGCTGAGCGTGGACGTGTTCCTCGACGCCACCGCCACCCACGACAACTCCGTGGAAGCGGGCGTGGAGAAGCTGATGGTGGCCTGCGTGCCGACCAAGAAGAGCATCCAGAAGAAGACGCCCGCGAGCCCGTGGGTCCGGTTCGAGTGGGGCACCGCCAAGTCGGTGTCGTTCGACGGCGTGCTGTCGAGCCTGTCGGTCGCCTACTCGCTGTTCGACGTGGACGGGAAACCGTTGCGCGCCACCTGTTCGCTGTCGATCGAGGAAGCCGGTCACGACACGCCGGGCCAGAACCCGACGTCCGGCTCGCGCGAGGCGCGCCGGACCCACCGCGTGGTGGCCGGTGACAGCCTGCCGCAACTGGCGTGGCGCGAGTACGGCGACGCGACCGCGTGGCGGGTCATCGCCGAGGCCAACGGGATCGACGACCCGCTCGTGCTCGTGCCGGGTGCGGAACTGCTGCTGCCCGGCGTCGAGGGCGCCGACCCGGAAGCGGAGGAGGCCCGATGACGCCACCGCCACCACCCCGCTCCCGATGCGACCGAGCAGGGCACGCCACCTCCGCGGCGACCGGTGCCCGGCGGGCGCACCGGCCCGCCCACCCGGCACCACACCCCGTGCCCGCACCCCGATCCGCGCACGCCGTTCAACCCTTGCCCGCCGCCCGATCCGCGCCCGCCGCTCGACTCGTACCCGCAGCCCGACCCACGGAGGACCGATGAGCCAGGAGCAAGCAGGGCGGTCCTTCGCCGCCGGCCCCATCGTCGTCGCGGCGGGCCCGGTGGACGGCGCGTGGGACGACGAACTGGTCAGCTGCGTGGTCGAGGAGAACGTCGGCGTGCCCGACACCGCCGTCCTGACCTACCACGACGGCAACCGGCAACTGCTGTCGGAGACCGGCATCACCATCGGCTCCCCGCTGCGGATCTCCGTGGCGTCGGTGCGGTCCCAGGCCACGGAGCTGCTGTTCAACGGCGAGGTCACGGCGATCGAGATGGACGTGGACGCCACCGGCGCGTACACCGTCGTCCGCGCGATGAGCAAGGCGCACCGGCTGTTCCGCGGCCGTCGGGTGGAGGCGTTCCAGAACATGACCGCGTCCGCCATCGTCGCCAAGGTCGCCAAGTCGGCCGGGCTGGCCGTCGGCCGGGTCGAGACGTCGCAGATCACCTACCGGCACCTCAGCCAGCCCGGTGTGTCGGACTGGGACTTCCTCCAGATGCTGGCCCGCGAGCACGGCGCGGTCGTCCGCGTGGACGACAAGGGGCGGTTGGAGTTCACCAAGCTCACGCCCGCGGCCAAGGCGCCCGCGCCGACCACCTCCGCCGCGAAGAACCCGATGGTGCTGGAGTTCGGCCGCAACCTGCTGGTGCTGCGCGCCTCGCTGAGCAGCACCGAGCAGGCCAACGGGGTGCAGGTGCGCAGTTGGGACGTGGCCCGGAAGAAGGCGCTGGTGGCGGTGCAGAACAACACGCGCAGCAAGACCTCCGTGCCCGGCCTGGCCGCGTCGACGGCGAGCAGGGCGTTCCGCACCAGGAACCGCGCGCTGGTGACCGACGTGCCGTACTCGACGCAGGCGGAGGCCACCGCGGCGGCGCGGTCGCTGGAGGCGTCGATCAGCGCGGGGTTCGCCGAGCTGGAGGCCGTCGTCGAGGGCAACCCGAAGTTGCGCGCGGGTGTGCCGATCGCCCTGGGCAACGTGGGCGAGGCGTTCAGCGGGCGCTACACCGCGACGGCCGTGAGCCACGTGCTGGAGCCGGGTTCGGGCTACCGGACCACGGTGGTGGTCAGCGCGTCGCACGACCGCTCGTTGGCGGGGCTGGTCGCGGGCGGCAACTCCGTCGAGCTGCCCCGGATGCCCGGCCTGGCGACCGGGATCGTCACCGACATCAGGGAGACGGGCGGCCAGCGCGGCTGGGTCAAGCTCAAGTTCCCCTGGCTGGACGACAAGTACGTGACCGACTGGGTGCGGACGGTGCAGCTCGGCGGTGTCGGCGGCGGCGGGGTGTTCAGCCCGGACGTCAACGACGAGGTGCTCGTCGGGTTCGAGCAGGGCAGCCTGGACCGGCCGTACGTGCTGGGCGGCCTCTACAACGGGGTGGACAAGCCGTCGCCGCACGACCTGCCGCTGGTGGACGGTCGCAGCGGGAAGGTCAACCGCAGGTCCCTGGTGTCCCGCAAGGGGAACCGCCTGGAACTGCTGGACGGGGCGCGCGAGTCCGGCGTCCGGCTGGCCAGCGGCGACCAGCGGCTGGAGGTCAAGCTCGACGAGCGCAGGGGCCGGCTCGACCTCACCGTGCGCGGACCGGGCGGGCGCGGGGTCCTCGGCTCGCTGCGGATCGACGCCACGGGCATCACGCTCGACGCCGGGAACGGGCAGGTGCGCATCAAGGGCCGCATGATCCGCCTGAACTGACCCACTGACCCACCGGGACCCCGCCGCCCCGTCGACCACGCCGCCTCGGACACCCCCGCTTCCGACTTCGCCGCCTTCGACCTCGCTGTCCTCGGTCCCGCTGTCTTCGGTCCGGCTGGCTTTGATCCGGCTGGCTCTGAGCCGGTTGCCCGACCGCCACCACCCGCGAGCCCCACCGATCACCACCACGACCCGAGGAGGTTCCCCATGCGCCCCGCTGCCCGGCTGGGTGACAAGACGTCCCACGGCGGCGTCCTCGTGACCCCCGCGTCGCCCCCGTTGGCGGCGAAAGCGGCCACCGTGCTCATCGAAGGCGTGCCCGCCGCCGTCGTCGGCAGCGTCCACGCGTGCCCCAAGCTGCCCGACCACCCCGCGCTGGGACCGTCCAACGTGATCGTGCCGAGGCCCGCGCCACCCCCGACGGTGTTCGTCGGCGGCGCGCCGCTCGCCGTCGTCGGCGACCGCTCGGTGTGCCAGGCCGGCATCGTCCTGGGCGCGCGCTCGGTGTTCGTCGGAGGGGTGCTGTGAACACCGACTTCATCGGCCGCGGCTGGGGCTTCCCGCTGCGGCTGTCCGCCACCGGCGGCATCGCGCTGGTCGAGCGGGAGCAGGAGATCCAGGAGGCCATCCGGCTGATCCTGGGCACCGCGCCCGGCGAGCGCCCGATGCGACCGGAGTTCGGCTGCGGCATCCACGAGCACGTGTTCGCCGCGGCGGACCACGCCACCGCCGGCGACATCGCCCGCGAGGTGCGGATCGCGCTCGACCGGTGGGAGCCGCGCATCGAGGTCGCCGACGTCGTCGTGGCCTTCGACGCCGTCGAGGTGGGCACGCTCTACATCGACGTGCGCTACACCATCCGCGCCACCAACGACCAGCGCAACCTGGTCTTCCCCTTCTACACGATCCCCTCCGAGGAAGGCGGTGCCGGCTGATGGTGCTGCCCGCGCCCAACCTGGACGACCGGCGCTTCCAGCAGCTCGTGGACGAGGCCAAGCGGTACGTCCAGCAGAGCTGCCCGGAGTGGTCGGACCACAACGTCTCCGACCCCGGCGTCACCCTGATCGAGACCTTCGCGCACATGGTGGACCAGCTCGTCTACCGGCTGAACCGGGTGCCGGAGAAGAACTACCTGGCGTTCCTGGACCTGCTGGGCGCGCGGCTGTTCCCGCCGACGGCGGCCAGGGCCGACGTCACGTTCTGGCTGTCCGCGCCGCAACCCGACACCGTGCTGCTGCCCGCGGGCACGGAGGTCGCCACGGCGGGCGGCGACGCCGCCGAGGCCGTGGTGTTCGCGACCACCCACGACCTGCCCATCGTGCCGTGCTCGTTGACGCGCCTGGTGACCAGGTCGGCGGACGGCGACTACGTGGACCGCACCAGGGATCTCGACTCTGGCCGGGACGTGCGGTGCTTCCAGGCCGCGCCCGCGGTCGGCGACGCCACGCTGTTCGGCCTGTCCTCCGCCGTGCCGCGTTGCGCGGTCGTGCTGCGGCTGGACAGCCGGGTCGAGGGCATCGGCGTCGACCCGCGCCAGCCACCGCTGGTGTGGGAGGCGTGGGACGGGCAGGCGTGGGTCGCCTGCCCGACCGACGACGACAGCACCGGCGGCCTCAACCGGCCCGGCGAGGTGGTGCTGCACGTGCCCGCCGGGCACACGGCGTCCGCGGTGGGCGGCCACCGCGCGGGCTGGCTGCGCTGCCGGGTGACCGAACCGCTGCCGGACCAGCCCTTCTACGCCGAGTCGCCGACCGTGCGGGAAGCCGAGGCGTTCACCGTCGGCGGCACGACGGCCGTCGAGCACGCCGAGGTCGAGGTCGACGTGCCGCTGGGCGAGTCGGCGGGCGTGCCGGGCCAGCGGTTCACCCTGCCCGTCGCGCCGGTGCTGCTCGACGGCGACCCCGTGGTCGTGCGGGTGTCGACGGGCGCGGGCTGGGAGGACTGGACCGTGGTGGAGGACTTCGGCTCCTCCGGGCCGGACGACCGGCACGTGGTGCTGGACGCGAGCACCGGCGAGTTCCTGTTCCCGCCCGCGGTGCGCGAGGCCGACGGTTCCCTGCGCCGATACGGGGCGGTGCCGCCCAAGGGCGCGCACCTCCGGGTGCCGCGCTACCGCACCGGCGGCGGCCGGGCGGGCAACGTGGCGCGCGGCGCGATCTCCGTGCTGCGCAGCTCCCAGCCGTACGTGACGGAGGTGGAGAACCGGGAGGCCGCGCTCGGCGGCGTGGACGCCGAGACGGTGGCCGAGGCGAAGCTGCGGGTGCCGCACCAGTTGCGGGTGTGGGACCGCGCCGTCACCGCCGGGGACTACGAGCTGATCGCCCGGCAGGCCGTGCCGTCGCTGGCGCGGGTGCGGTGCCTGCCCGTCGCGGGCGAGGCGGGCGGCGGGGCGGGTGGCGCGCGGGTGCTGCTGGTGCCCGACGCGGTGGCCGACGAGGGTGACCGCCTGCGGTTCGAGCAGCTGATGCCGACCGAGGAGGTGCTGGCGGCGGTGACGCGGCGGCTGGACGAGTGCCGCCTGCTGGGCACCCGCCTGGTCGTGGAACCGCCGCGCTACCAGGGGATCACCGTGGTGGCCCGGCTCGCCGCACCGGAACCGGGCAGCGCCAACCGCGTGCACGAGGCCGCGCTGGACGCGCTGTACCGGTACCTCAACCCGCTGCGCGGCGGCCCGGACGGCGTCGGGTGGGAGTTCGGCCGCTCGGTGCAGTTCGGCGAGGTCTTCGCGGTGCTGCAACGGGTTCCGGGCGTGTCGCTGGTGCGGGAGGTCCGGCTGTTCCCGGCCAACCCGCTCACCGGTGCGCGCGGCGCGCCCGTCGAGCACCTGGAGATCGCGCCGAACGCGCTGGTGTTCTCGCACCAGCACCAGGTCGCGGTGGACGCGCCGTGAGCCGCGCCGCGCTCCCGGAGCTGCCGAGCACGCACCCGATCGGCGCGCTGCTGCCCGGCCTGTACGCGGCGGACGACCTCACCCAGCGGTTCACCGCCGGGCTGGACGCGGTGCTGTCCGCCGTGCTGTCCACTTTGGACAACCTGGCCGCGTACCTGGACCCGGCCCTCGCGCCGGAGGACTTCGTGGCCTGGCTGGCGTCCTGGGTGGCCGCCGACCTCGACCCGGCGTGGCCCGAGGCGCGCAGGCGGGCCGTGGTGCGCCGGGCGGTGGCGGCGCACCACCGGCGGGGCACCGCGCGCGGGTTGGTCGAGCGGCTGGCGCTGGCGCTGGACGTGCGGGCCGAGGTGCTGGACGGCCCCGCCGCGCGCTGGTCGACCACGCCGGACACCGCGCTGCCGGGTGGCCCGGCGGAGGTGGTCGTGGTGCGGGTGCGGCCGGGGCGGTCCGGGCCGGTGGACCGGGCGCGGGTGGAGGCGCTGGTGGCCTCGGTGTGCCCGGTGCACCTGAGGTGCGTCGTCGAGGTGCTGCCGGAGGAGGGGACGTGAGCGCGCGGTCGTGCCCGCAGTGCGGTGTGGTGGTCGGCGACACCGACGACTTCTGCGGCAATTGCGGCAACTACCTGGGCTGGCTCCCGGCGGGTGGTCGGGGCGCGGGGGAGGGGGCGTCGCCGCCCGTTCGGACGGGTGACGCGGAACCCGGTCGGAAACCGGACGGGGGAGCGGGCGGCGGTGGCGCGCCCGCTCGGGACGACGGCGGCGCCGGCCGGGATCGTGGTGCCGGCTCGGGTGGCAGCGGTGCCGGCCAGGACGACGGCGGTGCCGGACGGGGTGGCGGCGGTGTTGGTCGAGGTGACGGCGGTGCCGGGCGGGGTGGCGGCGGTGCCCGGCCCGGTCGGGACGGCGTCGCGGCGGATGCGCGAGATGACGCCGGAACGGGCGGGCGGGGGAGCGGCGGGCCCACGAGCCCGCCGGCGGCGTACCTCGGACCGGTCCCGCCGGGCAGGCCCGACGCGAAGCGCCCGCTGCCGACCACCGCGGCGGACGTCGCGGTCGACGGTCCGCCCTGCCCGAACTGCGGCACCGCCAACCCGCCCGGACGCCGGTTCTGCCGTCGCTGCGCGACCCCGCTGCACCCCGACGACCACGCCGTGGCCGGGTCCCGCCGCCGGTGGCGGTGGCGCGGCGACCTCTCGCGGTGGTTGCGCAGGCTGACCGCGCTGCTGGTGGTGGTCGCGCTGGTGGTCGCGGCGTGGCTGTTCCACCCGTACGCCGGGGCGCTGTGGGAGGACCTGCGCGACCGCCTCGCCACCCCGCAGGCGGTGGCGCCCACGGGCGTCAAGGCGACGGCCGAGGTGCCCGGCCACCTGGCCGCCGCGGCGGCGGACGGGCTGTCGAACCGCTACTGGGGAGCGCCGGCGGTCGGCGACTCGGTGGAGTTCACCTTCGCCTCGCCGTTCCGGCTGCTGTCGGTGGTGGTGCACGCGGGCGCGTCGGCGGAGGCGGACAAGTTCGCCGCACAGGCCCGGCCGTCGGCGCTGGACCTGGTCGTGACCACGGCGGACGGCGTCCGGCGGACCCTGCCGGTGACCCTCGCCGACCGGCCGGGCCCCCAGCCGACGGCCACCGGCATCAGCGACGTGGTGCGCGTCGCGGTCGTGGTGCGGTCCGCGTCCGGCCTGACGCCGGGTGCGCACATCGCGCTGGGCGAGGTCGAGTTCTTCCGCCGCCCCTGACCCGTGCGCTCGACCCCGCCTCCCCGACGCCTCCTGCCCGCCCTCCGGAACCGCTCGCCCCCGGAACCGCGCTCCGGACTTCCGGGCACGGTCGTCGGACGGCGGGGCAGCGGTTGCCGCCGGGCGGCCCGCGCCACCGCCGAGGGGCCCACCATCGGGTTCGTGTTCCCGGCGACCACGACGAGGTGGTCGACCTCGGCCCGGCGTCGTGAGACGCTTTACCGGCCCGCTGTACCGACCCGTGCACCGACCCCGGTGGCGAAGCCGCGTGCGGGGCCGTGCGGATGCCCGTCCACAGCCGTGCAGACGGCGGCGTTTGAAGGCTCTGTAGACGGGATTGAGAACGCGTGAAGCCGCTCCTCCCAGAATCGGTGGTGCAAGCCGGAACTGTGGGAGGCAGTGGTGGAGCAACGGGTTCGAGTCCTCGTCCAGGCCACGGATCACCTCAGCATGGCCGGTCTCTCCAGCTACCTCGGGTCGAGGCCCGAGATCACGCTGGTGGGGCCGGATCAACGGATCAAGCCCGACGTCGCGGTGGTGGCGGTCGGCCGGCTCACCGAGGAGGCGGCGGCGGGACTCCGCCAGCTCGCGGCGCAGGCGCCCGTACCGGTGGTGCTGGTGCTGGACGAGATCGGCGAGGCCGACGTGCTCACCGCCGTGGAGTGCCGGGTGGTGGCGATCCTGCCGCGGGCGGGCGCGACCGGCGACCGGGTGCTGCGCAGCGTGCTCGCGGCGGCGTCGGGCGGTGGTGTGATGCCGCCGAGCCTGGTGGCGGAGTTGTTGGACCACGTGCGGCGGTTGCAGCAGCAGCTCACCACGCCCGCGTCCGACCGGGGCAAGCTCACCAGCCGCGAGGTCGAGGTGCTGCGGCTGATGGCGGACGGGCTGGACACCGCGGAGATCGCGACCACCCTCTGCTACTCGGAGCGGACGATCAAGAACGTCTTCTACGGCATCACCAGCAGGCTGAACCTGCGCAACCGGCCGCACGCGGTCGCCTACGCCCTGCGCAAGGGCGTGATCTGACGTGGCCGAGGCCGCGGTGGACGGGGCACGTCCGCGGCGCCGGCAGGTCTGGTGGCGCGTCGCCGCCGGGCGCGGGCCCTGCCCGGTCCGGTGGCGGCGCGCCGGTGGTCGCGGGTCCCGGTGACGGCGCGCCGGGCACCGGTCGCCGACAGAGCGGTCGGCGCACCCGCCCACCCGCGTCGCAACGCGCCGTCGCGAAGCGCCGGAAGCCTGCGGTGACGCGCCGTTCGCCCGCCGCGACGAACCGGCCACCGACGAAGGCGGGCCGTCTGCCCGCCGCGACGAGCCGCCCACCCGAGCCGGCGCACCCGGTGGTGCGCACCCCGGCCGGTCGCGGCCGGGTCAGGTGACGCGCCCGGTCAGCCGGCGCACGTCCCACACCGCGCCCATCCCCCGGTAGAGCCCCACCGCCTCACGCCGGACCTCCGTCGCCTCCACCGCCGAGCCCCGGCGGTCCAGCAGCACCGCCCGGTCCTCCAGCGTCTGCGCCAACTCGAAGGTCCGACCGACCGACCGGTAGTGCGCGGCCACGTCCAGCAACCCCTCGGCGTCGCCCTCGACCAGGCACCGGCAGCGCATCGCCGCCGCGGCGGCCCGCGCCGTGGTCGTCTCCCTGGCCGCTTCCTCCTCGCAGGCCGCCGCGGCGGCGCGTGCCGTGCCCCGGTCGCCGCAGGCCAGCGCGAGGCGCACCAGCTCGGGCAACCACTGGTGCCGCAGCAGCATCTGGGCGTAACAGGGGTCAAGGATCGGGCCCAGCAGCGCGAGGGCCCCCGCGTGGTCGCCGTCGCGCGCCGAGGCCAGCGCCCGCGCCGCCACCAGGAAGTCGCAGTTCTCCCGGTCGGCCGCCGTCACCAGGGGCAGCGCCGCCCCGGCGGCGAGGTGCTCCGCCAGCCGCGGCCCGTCGTCGCGGTGCACGGCGATCAGCGCGGCGACACCGTGCAGCAGCAGCGCCGGACCGCCGTCGCGGAGCCCGAACCCGGTGAACGCCTGCTCGTCCGACAGCACCGCGTCCAGCCGCGCCGCGGCGTCGTCCCAGTCGCCGAGCCAGAACCCGTGCACGGCGGCGGCGACGTGCAGGCCGGCCAGCGGCGTGCCGGGACCCGCCTCGGCGAAGGCCGTGCGCAGCGCCTCGGTCGCCTCGTCCAGCCGGTCCAGGCACTGGAGGGTGAACACCCGGTTGTCCAGCAGCACCAGCCGCAGGTCGGTGAGGCCGGGATCGGTGCCGACGACCTCCAGCGCCCGATCCAGGTGGCCGACCGCGCGCACGTAGTCCCGCCGCACCGCGTCGACCTGCCACCACACCTCCAGCGCCTGCCCGACCGCGAACGGGTCGCCCGCGCGCCTGCCCGCCTCGATGGCCCGGCGCGCGCTGTCCGCCGCCGCGTCCAGGTCGCCCACGCCCGCGCGCTGCACCAGCGCCAGCAGCGACAGCAGCCGCGCGCGCCACGTGTCGGTCAGGACCGGGTCGGCCAGCGCCTCGTGCAGCGCCGCCAGCGCGGCGTCCGGCCGCGACGCGCGGTGGGGCACGTAGGCGAGCGTCCAGCGCGCCTCCGCGACCCGGTCCGGGTCGCGCAGCCGGGGCAGCGCGCGCCGGGCCTGCTCCTCGGCCGCCGCGTCGTGGCCGATCCGGAACAGCGCGCTGCCGAGGTGCGCGGTCAGCACCCCGTCCGGGTCGTCGCGCCCGGCGGGCGAGCGCAGGCAGCGCTGGAGCAGCTCGACGGCGACCAGCGGCGCGCGGTGCACCAGCGCGGGCGACCGCTCCCGCACCCACCGCACCGCCTCCGCGCAGACCTCGTCGGCCTCCGAGGCGGCGAGCAGCTGCTCCGCCACGTGCTCCGCGGGCGCGTCCACCGCCGCGAGCTCCCGCGCCGCCCGCCGGTGCAGCTCCGCGCGCTCCGCCGCCGGGGTGCCCTCGTAGAGCGCCTGCCTGATCAGCGGGTGGCGGAAGGCCACGCGCGTGCCCGCGTCGCGCAGCACGCCCGCCGCCATCGCCTCGCCGAACGCGGGCAGCAGGCCCGGCACCGGGCGGCCCAGCACGACCGACAGGTCGCTCACGGCGAACTCGCCGCCCAGCAGCGCCGCGCACCGCAGCACCTGCCGGGTGGCCGGTGACAGGAAGTCCAGCCGGTCGGCCACGGCGGAGACCAGGGACCTCGGCACGCGGTCCGGCAGGTCCGGCGCGACGTCGGCCAGCCCGCTCCGGACGCGCACGGCGCGCTCGCGCACCAGCGCGTCGGCCAGCTCCCGCGCGTACAGCGGGTTGCCGCCGATCCGCGCGGCGATGCGGCGCAGCCCCGGACCGGGCTCCGCGCCGACCAGCGCGGCCACGATGCCCGCCACCGCGCGGTCGGACAGCGGCGCGAGGTCGAGCACCACCCCGCCGCGGGACTCGGTGTCGCGCCGCAGCCGCGCCACGCCCGCGCGGTGCGGCACCCCGCGCGCCGCGCCGATCAGCAGCAGCGGCAGCCTGCCGGTGGCCGCGCCGAGCCGGTGCCACAGCTCCGCGGTGTCGTCGTCGGCCCACTGGAGGTCGTCCAGCGCCAGCAGCAGCGGCCCGTCCGCGCACAGCCGCTCCACCAGCGCCACCAGCCGGTCGACGGCGAAGGCGGTCGGGTCGCCGCCCGCGAACACCGACCCGGCCACCGGGCGGCGGTCGCGCAGCGCCCGCGCGACCTCGGCGCGCCGGGGGTCCGCCGAGCCCTCCTCGACGCCCAGGGCGTGCAGCGCGGGCCGGAGCGGGAACCGGGCGCCCAGCTCGTCCGCCGCCGCGTGCGCCACCTGGAGCCCGGCCGCCCCGGCCCGCGCCAGCGCCGCGCCCACCAGCGTCGACTTGCCGATGCCCAGCTCGCCCTCGACCCACAGCGCGCGGCCCCGGCCGGCGGCCACGTCCGCCACCAGGCCGCGCACGGTGGCCAGCTCGGCGTCGCGGCCCAGCAGGAGGGGCTCCGCCGGCCCGCGGTCCGGTGGCGGCAGGACGCGCTCGGCCTCCCGCTGGAGCGCGGGCGCGCCCGGCCGCGCGCCGCGCACCCGGTCGTACGCGGCGCGCAGGCCCGGACCGGGTTCGGCGGCCAGCTCGGCACGCAGCACCCGCTCGGCCTCGCGGAACACCTCCAGCGCCTCGGCGCTGCGCCCGGCCAGGTGCAGCGCCGACATCAGCAGCTCGCGCGGGCGCTCCCGCAGCGGCTCCTCGCTGATCAGCGCGCCCAGCTCGCTGATCACCTCCACGTGCGCCCCGGCGGCGAGCGCGGCTTCCGCGCGCAGCTCACGCGCGGCGGACCGCGCCTCGTCCAGCCGCTGCCGGTGCGTCCGCGCGAACGGACCGGCCAGCCCCGCCAGCGGCGTGCCGCGCCACCGGGCCAGCGCCGCGTCCAGCGTCCGCAGCGCGGCGCGCGGCGCGCCGCCGTCGAGCTGCTGCCGCGCCCGCCGCACCAGGGCCTCGAACTCGACCACGTCCGTGGCGTCCGGCTCCAGCACCAGCCGGTAGCCCGACCCGATGGACTCCAGCAGCCGGGACGCCGCGCCGCGCGGCCGGTCCGGCTCCAACGCCTTGCGCAGCAGGGAGACGTAGGTGTAGACGCTGCCCTCGGCGGTCGCCGGCGCGGCGTCGCCCCACACGGCGCGGATCAGCTCGTCGCGCCGCACCACCGCGCCCGGCCGCAGGGCCAGCACGGCGAACAGGCCGCGCTGCCGGGAGGAGCCCAGCGCCACCTCGCGACCGCCGACCCAGGCGAGCACCGGTCCCAGCAGCGCGACCCGCAGCGGTGCACCCGTCGACGCCGTCATCGGGCCCTCCTCGCCGTTGCCGTGTGGTGTGGTGCGGTGGTGCCTCGGTGTGCCGGGCGTGCGGGACCGCGACGGGCGGGTGGTGGCGGGTCGGTGTTCCCCAGCGCTTCCGCTTCCCCGGCCGGCCGCCCCGCGTTCCCGCGTTCCGGCGTCGGGCCGTTGTCGGCGCGGGTGTCGGGTCGTCGGCGGTGTTCCGGCGGCGTGGACGGCGGTGAGGTCGTCATCGGGTTCTCCTCGCCGCCGTCATGCGGTGCGGCGCAGCCGCGCCTCGGCCCGTCGGACGTCCAGGACCGCGCCGAGCAGGCGGTAGCGGGTGAGCGCCGCGGCGCACGCCGCCCGCGCGCCCGCGCCGTCGCCGCGCGCCGCGAGCAGCGCGCCCGCGTTCTCCAGCGCCTCGGCCTCCTCGACCGGCCGCCCCACGTCCCGGTACCGCGTCGCCGCGGCCAGCACGGGCGCCGGGTCGCCGTCGACCAGGCCCCGGCAGTGCGCCGCGGCGGCGGACGCGCCGGCGCGCACCCGCTCGACCGCCGCGTCCTCCGCGCAGACCCGCGCCGCGCACGCGGCGGTGTCGCGGCGGCCCGCCGCCAGCGCGTACCGCGTGAGCAGGGGCAGCCACTGGTGCCGCGTCGGGGTGCGGCGCGCCCCCAGCAGCGGCTCCAGGGCCGCGGTCGCCAGGTCGAGGCGTCCGGCGGCCTCGGCGGCGAACGCCTCGGCGGGCGGCGGGAAACCGTCCGCGTCGGGGTCGGTGGCGACACCGGGTCCGCGCGCGGCGGCGGCGCGCAGGTGCTCCCGCGCGTCCTCCGGGCGGCCTCGGCGGGCGGCGACGAGCGCGGCGACGCCGTGCGCCGCGGGCCCGGACCCGGTCGGCGCGGCGGCGGCCTCGCGCTCCGCGTCGTCCCACCGGCCCAGCCAGTAGTCCTGCACGGTCGCGGCGACGCGCAGCGGCCCCGCCGACGGGTCGTCCGCGCGGCCCGCGCGCAGCGCGGCGTCCGCCTCGGCCAGCCGGTCCAGGTGGCGCAGCGTGGCCGCCCGGCAGGCCGACAGCGCGGCGTGCCAGCCGCGCAGGTCCGCCCGACCCCGCACCACGGCCAGGCCGCGCTCGACGCGGGTCAGCGCCTCCTCGTGGTCGAGGCGTGCCGAGCCTGCCCACCACAGCGACCGCCACGCGTGGGCGGCGGCGAAGTCGTCCCCCACCTCCTCGGCGCGCCGCACCGCGTGCCACGCCGCCTCCTCGGCGTCGTCCTCGGTGCCGCCCGCCTCGTCGGACCAGGCCGCGAGCAGCGCCGCGAGCCGCGCCCGCCAGACGGCGGGCACCCCGTCGTCCGCGATCGCCGCCCGCAGCGCCTCCGCCGAGTCGGCCGCCGCGCCGTCGAGGTGCCGCAGGTGCAGCAGCAGCGAGTGCATCCCGGCGAGCAGCTCGGGGTCGCGGGCACGGGCCAGCACGGACCTGGCCTCGGTGTCGGGACGCCTGCCGAGCCGGAACAGCAGGTCGGCCAGCCGCGCGGCCAGCCGTTCCCGGTGCGCCGGGTCGACGGCGGGCTGGTCGACCACGGTGCGCAGCAGCCCGGCCGCCACGTCCGGCGCGCGCCGCTCCACGGCGTGGGCGTTGTCCACCAGCCAGCCCACCACCCAGGGGTCCACGACGGCGGGCGCCGCCGCCAACTGCCCGGCGACCACCTCGACCGCCGCGCCCGCGCCGGCCAGCGACTCGGCGGCCTGGCGGTGGAGCGCGTTGCGCACCGGGCCCGGCATGCCCTGGTAGAGGGCCTGCCGCAGCAACGGGTGCCGGAAGGCGAGCCCCGAGCCGGTGTCGGCCAGGACGCCGGCCGCGAGGGGCTCCTCCAGCGCCGCGGCGAAGTCGGGGACCGGTCGGCCCGCCGCCGTCGCCGCGTCCTCGACGGCGAACCGGACGCCCAGCAGCGCCGCCCACCGCAGCGCCTCGGTCGCCGCCGGCGACAGGAAGCCCGACCACCTGGTCGCGGCGGTCGCCAGCGACGGCGGCAGGTCGTCGCCCGCGCCGCCGCAGGGCAGTTCCGCGACGCCGTCGCGGAACTCCACCAGGTCGTCGCGCACCAGCGCGTCCACCGTCCCCCGGACGTAGCGGGGGTTCCCGCCCGTCCGCCCGACGAGCAGGCGCAGCCCCTCGCCCGGCGGCGCGCCCACCAGGTCGGTCACCAGGGCGGTCACCTCGTCGTCCGCCAGCGCGCCCAGCACGACCACGTCACCGCCGGACCCGGCCACCGCGCTCCGCACCCGCGCCAGGTCCGCGCGCCGTGGCACCGGGCGCACGGCGGTGACCAGCAGCAGCGGCAGCCTTCGCGTCAGGTCCAGCAGCCGCTGCCAGCACGCGACGCTCGTCTCGTCGGCCCACTGGAGGTCGTCCACCACCAGCACCAGCGGACCCCGCGCGCACAGCTCCGCCACGAACGCCACCAGGCGGTCCACGGCGTCCGCCGCCGCGCCGTCCGCGTGCAGCAGGGACCCGAGGTCCACCTCGTGCCGCCGGTCGGGTGACAGGGCGGTCAGGTCCAGGCAGTCCAGCACCGCACACAGCGGCAGGTGGCCGCCCAGCTCGTCCAACGCCGACCAGCCCACCCGGCACCCCGCGTCGACGGCGTCGGCGAGCCCGGCGGCCAGCAGCGCGGACTTGCCCGCGCCCGGTTCGCCCTCCACCCACACGCCGCGGCCCCGCCCGGCGGCGACGTCGGCGACCGCCCGGCGCAGCAGCACCAGCTCCCGGCGGCGACCGACCAGGCCGATCCCGGCCACCTCGCGCGCCTCCACCCGCCGCGGGCGTCCCACCGCGACCGCGGCGTCGCGCGGCTCGTCGCCCACCACCTCCCGGTGCGCCCGGCGCAGCGCGAGACCGGGTTCGAGGCCGAGCTCGTCCACCAGCACGCGGTGCGCCTCCCGGTAGGCCGCCAACGCCTCCGCCCGCCGCCCTGCCCGGTGCAGCGCGGTGACCAGCAGCGCGCGCGGCCCTTCGCGCATCGGGTGCTCGGCGATCAGGTCCGACAGCCCCGCGATCACCTCCGCGTGGTCGCCCACCGCCAGCGCCAGCCCGGCGCGCCGCTCGACGGTGGCGAGCCGCAGTTCGAGCAACCGCGCCCGCTGCGCCTCCGCGAACGGGCCCGGCACGCCGTCGAGCGGGTCGCCGCGCCACAGCGCCAACGCCCGGTCCAGCTCCGCGATCGCCCGCGGCACGTCGGTGTCGGCGAGTTCCCTGGCGTGCGTCAGGTGCCGCTCGAACCGGTCGACGTCCAGGCCGTCGGGGTCGAGGCGCAGCGAGTAGCCGCCGCCCGCCGACACGAGGACGCCCGCCGCCGACCGCTTGGAGCGCTGCGGTTCCAGGACGCGGCGCAGGCCGGACACGTAGGTGTAGAGGCTGGCGTCCGCGGTCGCGGGCGGCGCGTCGCCCCACACGCCGCCGATCAGCTCGTCCCGCGAGACGACCCGGCCGGCGCGCAGCGCGAGCACCGCGAACACCGCGCGCCTGCGCGCGGCGCCGACGTCCACCTCGACACCGGCCCGCCACGCGCGCACCGGGCCGAGCAGCGCGACGGAGAGCGGCGGGGCCTCGCTCCCGGTCACGTCATGCCACCGGGTGCGGAATACCGAACGGACCACGCTTCGTCACTGGTGTACCTGCTTTGCAATCCGCCTCGTCGCGTACTCGACCTGTGCACCGGGGTGGTTGTGCACATCGTTTCCGGGTAAGCGCCTCACATTATCACGGGCTTGATTGCGCACCGGTGGACCGCGCTTATGCCATCGACTACCGGCAGCGCCCGGCGCGGGATTTGCGGTGGTCCCGCATTCGGCCGTTCGGGAATGGGGTGGCGCGTCCGGCCGATCGGTCGCCGGGCGGTCGGCGGCGACGGCGCGGGTCGTCCGGCCGGTCGCGGCGTGCCGCCGGACGTGCTCCGGCCCACGTCGCGCCGCACGTGGCGGAGTGCTCCGGACCGTGCCGGCGGACGCGCGTGCCACCTCGCGGACGCGGTCCGCGAGCCACCTCGGGACACCGGTGCGCGGCGGGTGCGGCACCGTCGGCCCAATGCCGGGTATTCACCCGTGCACACCGCGATAACGGCAGGTCATCGCGGGGTGCGGGTGGTTCCGCGACAAAGTGCGCGTTAGTGGAACAAGGTCGCCCGGCCCCCGGTCGGGGCGCGGTCCGGTCCGGCCGAAACGGCGTGGTGGAGCAGTGGGGGAGTGGCGCCACCCGCCGAAGGTATCGATTCCCTGTCGCTTTTGTCGAAGGGGTCGGGAGCGCTCGGCCGACGTGGGCCCCGCCCCGGCCGGGGCGCGTCTCGGCAGGCTCGGCACGCTGAGTGACGACCCGCCCGGAGCCCGACCCCCGCGCGGGTGCGCGGTCCACCCCCGCCTTCCCGCGATCCGGTGCCCGCCGGCTGCGTGCCCGCCGGCTGCGTGCCCGGTGCCCGTTCCGCCCGGTGCCCGCGTGCCCGACGAGCCGCGTGCCGATGGCCCCGCCGACCGACGACCGGGTACCGGCGTGGTCCGGTGTCCGCGTGCGGTGCCCGCGTGGTCCGGTGCCGCGCCGCCCTCAGCGCCGGGTCGCTTCCGGCGTCGCGCTCGTCGCCAGCGCCGTGCTCACGGTCCGCGCCGCGTGCCGGACCGCCTCGCCGAAGAAGACCGGTCGCCCGTGCCGGGGTACCAGGGCGCCGACCACGCCGATGGCCCGCCCGGTCGGCGCGAGCACCGGGGTGGTCACGAAGTGCAGGTCGGGCGGGACCGTGCACCCCGGTCTCAGTCGCGGCCCGTCCTCCGTCCGCGCGAGGCTCGCCGCCGCGACCAGGACCTCGCGCTGCCGCCGGACGGTCAGCACGGCGCTGGTCCGCGTCGTGGCCGCCAGGTCGTGCAGCGGGCGGCGGGCGGCGGCCAGCAGGCGGGGGTAGGGCTCCCACGCCTGACCCAGCCGGAACACGTGCGCGCCCACCCGGTACCGGCCGTCGGACCGCTCCACCACGCCGAGCGCTTCCAGTTGTTGCAGCAGCCGGTGGGCCGTTGATTTCGGTATTCCGCAATAATGGGCGATCCACGTGAGTCCCACTCCATCCGAACGGCTCACCAGCGCGTCCAACAGAGTGAACGCCCGGTCGAGCACACTGCGTTCCGACTCCGCTCGGGTCATGTTCATCCGCACCCCCTCGGGTCGCCATTCAACCGCAAGCCGCTTTCCGGTCCGCTGGGCGGAACAGGTGATTTTCAGGGCTGTCGAGCGGTCGCAGACTCCCGGCATGCGCAATTTCACGAAACAACTCGCTGTCGTCGTCGCCGCGGTCGCGGTGACCGTCGTGATGCCGGCCACCGCGCCGGCCACCCCGTCCGCCGCCGGGCCGGACGACGGGGTCGGCAAGGCGTCGACCTCGTCGGACTCCTCGCCGCAGCGGGTGGCGGGCGACTTCAACGGCGACGGCAACAGCGAGGTCGCGGTCTGGCGTCCCAGTGACGGCACCTGGTACGTCAGAGGTCTGTTCAACGTCCAGTGGGGTATCGCCGGGGACATTCCGGTGGCCGCCGACTACAACGGCGACAACATCACCGACATCGCGGTGTGGCGCCCCAGCAACGGCACGTGGTACGTGCGCAATATTGCAACTGTGCAATGGGGCACCGGCGAGGACGTGCCCGTCGTCGGCGACTACAACGGCGACAACCGCGCCGATTACGCGGTCTGGCGGCCGAGCAACGGCACGTGGTACGTGCGCAATATTGCAACAGTGCAGTGGGGGATCGGCGGCGACATTCCGGTCGTCGGCGACTACAACGGTGACAACACGGACGACTACACCGTCTGGCGACCGAGCAACGGCACGTGGTACGTGCGCAACATCGCGACCGTGCAGTGGGGCGTCGGCGGCGACGTGCCGGTCACCGGCGACTTCAACGGCGACAACCGCACGGACTACACCGTGTGGCGGCCGAGCAACGGCACGTGGTACGTGCGCGACATCGCGACCGTGCAGTGGGGGATCGGCGGCGACATCCCCGTCTCCGCCGACTTCAACGGCGACAACCGCACGGACTACACCGTGTGGCGGCCGAGCAACGGCAACTGGTTCGCCCGCAACCTGTTCACCGTCCAGTGGGGTGTGGGAGGTGACATCCCGGTCTAGCCGAGCATGAGCCCTCTTCCACGACGGCGGACGGGCGGTGGCGACACGAGGTCGCCACCGCCCGTCCACACGTGGCCGGCCCGTCACGGGTGCTGGAGCACGTCCATCATCACGGGCAGCTCACGGCCGATGCCGACGCGCGCGGCGCACTCGATCCAGTGGCCGCAGTCGTACTCGACCATCCAGCTGTTGCCGATGCCGTTGGCCAGCAGGTGCTGGTGGAACTCGTAGGTCAGCCGGTGCGCCTGCGCCTCCAGCAGGTCGTCGTGCCGGGTGCCCGCGTACAGCACGGTGTGCACGCCCCCGAGGGCGCCCACCCGGTGCCACGGGTTGTTGAAGCCCCACGAGCCGTCCCACGGCGCGCCGAACGGGCCGTCCAGCGGCAGGCCCTTCTGCGGCAGCGGACCGGTGACGGCCGCGCGCATCCGCTGGTCCTCCAGGTGGTAGCCGCCGGACATGCCGATCGCCATCCGGAACAGCCACGGGCGGTGCGTCGCGTGGCGGATCGCCACGAAGCCGCCCATCGAGAAGCCCGCGACGGCCCGGCCCTCGCGCGCGCGGATGGTGTTGAGGTTCTGGTCGACCCACGGGATCAGCTCGTCGAGGTGGAACCGGTCCCACTGCTGCGCGCCCGCGGACTGGTTGACCCAGTTGGTGCCCCAGCCCGCCCAGCCGGCGTCGGCCGCGACGGTGATGATCGGGTACCCGTGCGTGACCGCCTCGATGTTCGCCTCGTTGTGCCAGTTGCCGGGACCCTGCGCCCGGCCGTGGTACAGGTACAGCACGGGGTAGGCGACGTGCGGGTTGTAGTCCGACGGCAGGGTGACGACGACGTCGTGGTAGGTCCAGGCGAGGGCCCTGGTGTCCACGGACGGGGTGTGGATGTTGACCACGTACGTGCGCGGCGTGGTCTGCATGACGTTCCGGACTTCGATGCCGTGCCCGGACGAGAAGGCGGGCGCGGCGTGCGCGGTCGCGGTGGTCGCGGCGACGCCGCTGACCAGGGTCGCGAGGAGGGCGAGCACCAGCGCTGACGCGCGGCGACGCGGGGCGGGACGTGGCACGGGGATGTCCTCCGGTGTGTCGGTCGTGGTCCGGGCGACGCGGGGCGCGACCGCCGGACCGGGAGGCCCGGCCGGCGGCGACCCCGCGCACGGGCGCCAGCCCATCATGTGAGGAGTGTCGGAACTGTCACCGCTGGAGAAGTTCGGAAACCCTGGAATCCCGGAGGACGCGGGCACCGCCGCCGATCTGGGCCGGGCCCTCAAGCACTGGTTGCGGCACGGCCCGCGCGGACCGGTCAAGGTCGCGGCGCTCGCCAAGCGGGTGCGGATCTCCCAGAGCACGCTCTACGCGTACCTGGCGGGGACCACGCTGCCGTCCGGCGAAGCGCTCGACGACCTGCTGACCGAACTGGCCGTGCCCGCCGGTGAGCACCGGCGGCTGGCGACGGTCCGCGACGCCCTGCACCGGCCGCGCGGGTCGGCCGGCCCGGCGCGCAGGCCGCGGCCGGTGCCCGCCGAGCTGCCCGCCGACCCGGTCGGGTTCACCGGGCGTGGCCGGGAACTGGCCGCGCTGGACCGGGCGCTGGCCGACGGCGCGGCGGGCGGCGTGCCGATCGTCGTGCTCGCCGGGCCGGCAGGCGTGGGCAAGACCGCGCTGGCCGTGCGCTGGGGCCACCGCGTGGCGGCCGGGTTCCCCGACGGCTGCCTGTACGCCGATCTGCACGGCTACTCGCCCGTCAAGCCGCACGACCCGGCCGACGTGCTGGCGGGCTTCCTGCGCAGCCTCGGCGTGGACGACCCGGACATCCCCGCCGGCGGGGACGAGCGGGCCGCCCGGCTGCGCAGCCTGCTGGCCCGCAAGCGGGTGTTGGTGGTGCTGGACAACGCGCTGGACGTCAACCAGGTCCGGCCCCTGCTGCCCGCGGAGCCGGGCTGCTTCGTCCTGGTCACCAGCCGGACCGACCTCGCCGGCCTCCAGGTCCGCCCCGGCGCGCGGCGCGTCGACCTGCGCCCGCTGTCCGCCGACGAGGGCGTGGACCTGCTGCGCGCGCACCTCGGCGACGAGGTCGACCGGTCGGCGGAGGCGGCGCTCGCCCTCGCCGAGCGCTGCGGCGGCCTGCCGCTGGCGCTGCGCATCGTGGTGGCGCGGGCGCACGGCCGCAGCGCGCCGTCGTTGGCGGAACTGGTGGCCGACCTGGCGGTCCAGGGCCTGGACCTGCTCGACGTGGGCGACCCGGACACGGCCGTGCGGACGGTGTTCTCCTGGTCCCTGCGGCACCTGTCCGACGAGGCGGGGCGGGACTTCCGGCTCCTCGGCGCGCACCCGGCGCACGACCTCGGCCTGCCCGCCGCCGCGGCCCTGCTGGGCGCGGACGTGCGCGCGGCGGCCCGCCGGCTCGACGTCCTCGTCCGCGCCCACCTGATCCAGCGCTCGGCCGCCGACCGGTTCGACATGCACGACCTGGTGCGGGCCTACGCCCGCGAACTGGTGACCGACGACGCGGTGCCGGCCGTGGCGCTCGAACGGCTCGTCGACCACTTCGCGGACGCCGCCCAGCGGGCGATGGACGCGCTGCACCCCGGCCCGGAGGGGGACGCCCCGATGCCGGTGGACGCCGCCCGCGAGTGGGTGGACGCCGAGTGGCAGTGCCTGCTGGCGCTGATCGCGGCCACCGCGCGGCGCGGCTGGTCGGCGGCCACGGCCCGGCTGGCGGAACCCCTCCAGCGCCACCTCGACCAGGGCGGCAGGCACAGCGACGCGCTGGCGGTGCTGGACCACGTGCGGGACGCGGCCAGGGCGGCGGGCGACCGGCCCGCGGAAGGCGCGGCGCTGTACCACCTCGGCGTGGCCTACCTGCGCCTGGGACGGCACGAGGACGCGAGGCGCCACCACCGGCTGGCGCTCGACGTGTGCCGCCGGGCCGGTGACCGCCTCGGCGAGGCGGGCGCGCTGAACAACCTGGGCAACCTCTACGAACGGCTGGGGCGGTACGACGAGGCGCTGGAGCACTACCGGGAAGCCCTCGCCATCGCCGACGGGCTGGGGTTCGCCAAGGGGCGGGCGATCGTGCTGACCAACCTCGGGGTGGTGCACACGCGGCTCGGCGACCACGACCGGGCGCGGCGCGACCTCGGGGAGGCGCTGTCCCTCTTCGCCGATCCGGGCGGCAGGGCCCGCGCCCTGGGCAACCTCGCCGAGGTGCACCGGCTGGGCGGGCGGACCGACGAGGCGCTGCCGCTGTTCGACCGGGCGCTGGAGCTGGCGCGGGGCATCGGGGCGCGGGGCATCGAGACCGAGGTGCTGAACAACCTCGGTGCGGCGCACCTGGCGGCCGGCGCGCCGGACCTGGCCCGCGCGCACCACGGCGAGGCGCTGGCGGTGGCCAGGGCCGTCGGCGACCGGTACGAGGAGGCCCGCGCGCTGGAGGGCCTGGGCGCGGCCGACCGTGCGGCCGGGCGGGCGGCAGGTGTTGCGGCGGGTCGTGCGCCGGCCGAAGGGGCGGATCGGGCGGTCGAGCGGTGGCGGGAGGCGCTGGCCATCTACCGGCAGCTCGGCCTGCCGGACGCCGACCGCGTCCGGGCGCTGCTGGCGGAGGACGCGACCCCGTGATCGCCGCACACCGCCGGACCGCCCGCGCGCGGACGACCCGGCGGAGCGCCGCGCGTCAGGTGGCAGCAGCTCTCGACCGGTGCCCCGGCACCCGGCGCCGCGACGGAAATCGGGTGCGGTCCATGCGTTCGGGGCGCGTGGACCACACCCGTGGTGGTCGGCCGCCTCGGCGAGCGGGCCTGCCCGGACACCGCACGCGGCGGCGGCGGCCGGTCCGCGCGCCGCGCAGTGGTCCGGACCACACGGATGGGCGTTAGCCTCACCGCATGGGAAGGATTGCCGTATCCGCTGTTGTCCTGCTCACCGCGCTCCTCGGCGTCACGACGCCGGCCGCCGGTGCCGCGCCGGAGGAGACCACGTCGGGGGGAACCGCGTCCGGGGCCGTCGAACGGGGAGCCTCCGAGCCCGGAGCCGTCGAACCGGGAGCGGCCGAGCCGGGAGCCGCCGGGTGGACGAAGCACTGCGAGTTCACCCCCACCCCGGACAAGCCGGCCGCCAAGCCGGTCCGGCCACCCCACCCGACGGCGCCGGCCAAGGGCACCGCGACCGCCGTCCTCGACACGAACTACGGCGCGGTGGTCATCCGGCTCGACCGCTCGAACGCGCCCTGCGCGGTGCACAACTTCACCCACCTCGTGCGCAGCCTCTTCTACCACCACACCCAGTGCTTCCGGCTCACGAACTCCGCGCGGCTCGGCGTCCTCCAGTGCGGTGACATCCACCGCGTCGAGGAGGGCGGCCCCGGCTACCGGTTCGCCGACGAGGTGACCGGTCGCGAGACCTACCCGCGTGGCACCGTCGCGATGGGCAACCAGGGTCCGGGCACGAACGGCAGCCAGTTCTTCATCGTGCACTCGCACGCCAACATCACGCCCGCGTACAGCGTGCTCGGACGGGTAGTGCACGGCATGGACACCCTCGACCGGATCGTGGCGGCCGGCATCGCCGACGGCGCGCAGGACGGGCTGCCCCGGCACCCCGTGCGCATCCACTGGGCGCTCACCCTGCCGTTCTGAGCGAGCGGTCCGGTTCCACCGACGACCGGGGGCCGCCGACGACCTGGTGGGGCCGCCGACCCGGCGGAAGGCGGGTCGGCGGCCCCACCAGGTGACCCGGTGTAGCGCGCACACCCGTGAGCGGTACGGCGACGCACCCGAAAGGTCCTCTTTGGAGTGTCGTCGCTTCCGACGCGGGGCTTGGGCGCGGGTGCTCTCCTAATGTCCGGTGTGGAGGGTCATGACCTTGACCCCGGACACCGGAGGTGTTGATGCGACGTCTCATCCGCAACATCGGCGTCACCGCCGTGCTGATCGCGCTCACAGCGGTAGCCGTGCCACCGGCCACGGGACAGCCCGACGACGTGCCGCGCGTAGCGGTGGAGACCGCCTACTTCGAGTTCACCGACTACACGCGGGAACGCTTCGTCCTCAAGCTCTCCGACCAGGACAAGATCGAGCACGCGCGCAGGATCCTGTCCGGCGAGGCGACATCGCAAGTGCACGTGCACGGCCGGATCGTCAAGAGGTCCGCCCCGTACAATTCGCGGTGGAGCTACCACCTCGATCCGGAGACCGTCAGCTTCTTCGAGGTCGCCATCGAGGTCTGCGACGCCACGATCCCCTACGTGGAACACCACTTGGACGAGGCGGGTGGCGCGTTCCTGCCCGGTCTGCACTGGTGCCCGTGGGAGTCGCGCCTGGTGCGGGAACTGCCCGAACCGTAGCCGCCACGGGACGCCGCGGGTGCGGTGGCCGCCCGGCGGTCACCGCACCCGCGGCGTCAGCCGAGACCGTCCAGCACCGCCTGCACCGCCTCGCCCACGTGCAACAGGCGGGCGTCGCCGAACGCGTGGCCCTCCAGGCACACGCCCACCGGCAGCCCGCCCCGCGTCGTGCCCGCCGGCAGCGACAGCATCGGGACGCCGGCCACCGTGCCCGGTTCGACGTTGCGCGTCACGGTGGTGAACACCGGCACCTCCCGCCCGTTGTGGGTGATGACGTCGTTCTCGCCGAGCAGCGGCGGCGGCACCGGGGAGGTCGGGCACAGGAGGACGTCCACCCGCGTGCGCAGCGCGGCGTAGGTGTCCTGCAACGCCCGCCGGGCGGCCCGCGCCGCCTCGTACGCCTCGACGGTGGTCGGTGCCGACGACATCGCCCGCACGATGTCGCGCACGTCCGGTGAGGCGATCAGTCGGGGCCAGTCCGCCACGGGCGCGCTGACGCGCCGGGCCAGCAGGCGCGGCGCCTCGAAGAGCACCAGCCCGCTGCCCGGTCCCGCGGCACGGGCGAGGTCTTCGCCCGCGTCCACCTCGACCAGGCGCGCACCGGCCCGCTCCACCGCCGCCACCGCCGCGTCCACGACCTCGGCGACCTCCGGGTCCAGGTCCTCGAACCGGCCGCGCGGCAAGCCGACGCGCAGGCCCGCGAGGTCGGCCGGAGGCGTGCGGTCGGTCGGCTCGCGGGTGAGCACCTGGTCGACGACCCGCACGTCCCGCACGGTGCGCGCGTGGACGCCGACGGTGTCGCGGCTGGTGGACAGGTTCACCAGGCCGTCGCCCGCGTACCGGCCGGTGGTCGGGCGGAACCCGACCACGCCGCAGAACCCGGCGGGGATCGTGGTGGAACCGCCGGTGTCCGTGCCCAGCCCGAACGGCACGACGCCGAGCGCGACGCCCACCGCGCTGCCGCCGCTCGAACCGCCCGCCGAGCGGGTCGGGTCGGCGGGGTTGCGCACCGGCCCGAACGCCTTGTTGTCGCTGGTGATCCCGAAGGCCAGCTCGTGCAGGTTGGTCTTGCCGACGACCACCGCGCCGGCGCCCCGGAGCGCGCTGACGACACCGGCGTCGACCTCGGCGGGCCGGTCGTCGAGCAGCCGGCTCCCGGCGGTGGTCGCGATGCCGCCGACGTCGATGTTGTCCTTGACGGAGAACGGGATGCCGGCCAGCGGACCGGGGCCGGACGGCAGGGCGCGGACGTCGCCGATCCAGTCGCCGTGCGTGGACGCGCCCGCCCTCCGGACGGACTCGAACAGGTGTCGGGCGCGTTCGGGCGGGTCGAGCGCCAGCCAGTCGCCCAGCGACAGGGTGGGTACCTCGTCGGCCATGTCCGTCCTTCCTGTCGCGCGTCGTGGGCAAACGTAGGTTCGGCGGGAGGACAGGTCAACGCCCGGCCGCGGCTTCCCGGCGGCGGCGGTTCGGGGTGTTCCGCCGACCCGTGGACGGCGGCGCGGTATTCGGGTGAGTTTCGCCGTTGTGCGTCAGGTGACCTACTGGACCGGTCCCGGTCCGCGCGACCGTCCCGATCATGACGATTTCCCGACAGCGCGCCGCCGCCCGTGCCGCACGCGTGGCGGACCTGGTCCGCGTCGAGTGGGTGCGCCGCCGGCGGGACCTGTGCGCGGAGCTGTGCTGGCAGCTGCTGATCGTCCACTTCGGACTTGCCGGGCTCGTGGCGCGCACCGCGCTCCGGGCGCGGCGGGAATGGCTCGCGGCCAGGGCGCGGGGCCGCGCGGGGACGTGGTGGACGCGGCTGGGCCTGGGGGACGCGGCGGAGATGGCCCTGAGCGCCGTCGGCCTGCCCGGCGACGTCGTGCGGTACGCGGTGGTGGTGGCGGTGTGGCTGGTCGCACGGGTGCACCGCGCGGTGGTCCGGCGACGGTCACCGCTGATCCGGGACCCGCCGGCACGCGAGCGCCGGACCCCTCGCGGCGTCGGGCCGGGCGCGGGGCCGTCAGCCTGACCGGAGGACCGGCCCGGCCACCTCGCCACCCGCCGACCCGTCCGGCGAGCCGCCCGCTGCTCCACCGGTCGTGTCGCGCCCGGTCCCGTCCGGCGTGCCGCCCGTCGACCCCGCGGGCCCCGTCGACCCCGCAGGCCCCGTCGACACCGCCGATTCCGTCGACCCGCCCGCGGTCCCGCCGGCCGGCTCCTCGTCGGCCACCTCGTAGAACGCCGGGCCGTCGAGCCGGCGGAGGGTGTCGAGGTCGCGCGACACCACCTCCTCCGCCTCGTGCAGCAGGGCGAGGGTGATCGGGTACGTCAGGTCGTCCACGGTGGGCACGAGCCGGTCGCCGGGCTCCACGCGCACCCGCAGGGCGTGCAGGCTCGCCAAGCCGCGAACGGCGTCGAGGTGCGGGTAGCGCCGCAGGACGCCCGCGCGGCGCGACACCAGCGCCGCCCAGGCGGCGTGCCGCTCGACGCGGTACTCGAGCCCGGCGCGGGCGTGGAACCGCTCGGGGTCGACGTAGGCGTCGACGGTCCACTCGACCTGCGACGTCCCGACCGCCGACCGCGCCAGGGCGGGCAGGCCGAACCCGCACAGCCGTGCACCGACCTCCACCAGGCACGGACCGCCGGGCGTCCGCCGCACCTCGGCGTGCGCGGGGCCGTGCCGCACGCCCAGGGCGTCGAGGACCCGCTCGACGTAGTCGACCAGCTCGTCCTGCACCGCGCCGCGCCGGGGCAGCAGGCGGCACGCCACGACCAGGTCTGGGATGCCGTTGGCGTGGACGCGGTCGGTCCGCCAGAGGTCGCAGACGTGGTGCCGCCCGTCCCGGCTGACGGTGTTGACGATGTACTCGGTGCCGGGCAGGTACTCCTGCGCCAGCACCGCCGAGTTGCGCGTGCCGAAGACGTCGGTCGTGCCGATCAGGCGCTCGAACGCCGCGACCGACTGCTCCGGCGTGTCGCAGAACGCGACCCCGTCGCCGGCGGAGCTGCTCAGGGGCTTGACCACCACGCGCCCGCCGCGCCGCGCGTGCCACTGCCGCAGCGGTCCGGCCTCCTCGACGCGCAGCTGGTCGGCGCGGCGCAGCCCGCGGGACCCGATCCGCTCGATCATGGCGTGCTTGTCCCGGCGGGCCGCGCTGAGGGCCACGTCGTTGCCGGTGGGCAGGCGCAGGGCGGCGGCGAGCGCGTCCGCCAGCGCCACCCCCAGCTCGCCGCCCGCGACGACCGCCACCGGGCGGTGCCCGGCGACCGCGCTCACCGTTCGCCGGAAATCGCCGGCGTGGGTGATCTCGGCGACGAACACCGCTTTGTCCGGCTCGGCGTAGACGGCGGGCAGTTCGGGCGTGCTGCGCACGTGCACCACCCGGTACCCGGCCGCGGCGAACGCGGTGACGAGCGGTTGTGATGGGGTGTAGCTGTCCACCACGGCGACGCGGCGTGATTCCACGGATCAGGCCAGGACGATGTCCTTGAGGCTGTCGATGGGCGCCGGCGCGGAATGCAGCGTCTGTTCCAGCAGCGCCGGGGAGAACAGCACGATGTGCTCGGTCTGCCGCAATTCGTCGTCGGTGGCGGCGATGTTGATGCGGATCTCCCGGAACTGCTGACCGGGAATTCCCTCCTCGGTCGGCAGGACGTAGGACGTGTCGGTCTTGCCCCGGACGCGCTCGCCGTCCCGCCCGGTCCACACCATCACGAACTGGCCGTCGATGCGGCCCGGCGCGACCGGCGTCCACGTCTCGATCGTCGGCGCGATCGAGACCAGGCGCGGCACGTCGACCTCGCCGTCGACCTGGAACACCGCGCGCAGCCGGTCCTCGCCCGCCGGCTCGACGCGGTAGGCGGTGCTGAGGTGACCGTGTTCGCCCAGGTCCAACGTGCGCACGGCCTCGTACACGCCGCCGGTGCCGATGAACGGGTTGACCGCGCCCTCGGTCATGCGGCTCATCGACGGCTGACCGGTCAGCACGACGTAGGACAGCAGCGAGATGTCCATGCCGCGGGGCACCTCCTGCCGCGCCCGCACCACGCAGGAGATGTCGCCGTCGCCGAACATCCCGCGGCTCCTGCCCGCGCACCGCAGGGCGGCGCCGTTGACCGTTCCGCGCAAGTCCAGGTCGACTTCTACGAGCTGTCCGATGCTCATGGCCGGTTACCCCTCGGGTCGAGGTGTCGGAGTTGTTCCCTGCCCGCCTGATTGAACCGGAGCGGGCGTGGTGTGGTAAGCATCCGATCAGGTGCCGGGGCTACTCGGGCAGTGCGCGTTAATCGTCACAGCCGGTGACCGGAACGGGTGCCGTGCAGGCTCGCGTGGAATCGTCGACGGGTGTGATCGGGTGTTCTCCGACAATCCGGGCGATCGTCGGGACGCCTTCTTCCGGACGTCCTTCCGGGACAATCCGGAATGGTCGCCGGAAATCCGGCGGCCGACGCCCGACCGCGCGACGACCAGGTCCGGGGCCAGGCCGTGCGACGGACGGGCGTGGCGTGCCCCTGTGGCGACCGACCGCGTGAAACGATCACGGCGTGCCGGCGATGACACGGGTATGAAGATCATGGGGGGACTGGCGGCGGTCTGCGTCGCGGCGGGTGTGCTGACGGCGTGCGGCGGGCCCGCGCCGGCGGCGGAGCCCGCGCCGTCGTCGACGGCCCCGACCACCACGAGCACCGCCCCGTCGACGACGTCGAGCACGCCGTCACCGGCCGACCGCCTGCCCGCGCTGGTCGAACGCGCCGCGATCCCGCGCGACGGGATGGCGGACCGCGGCATCGCCGAGCCCACGGACCAGCGGTACGCCTCGGCCGTGATGCCCAGGCCGTGCGCGGCGGAGGTCGAGGCCGAGTCCGGCTACACGCCTGCCCTGTTCCGGGTGTGGGACGGGGAGCAGGGCTCCGTGCGCCAGACCGTGATCGGCTATTCGGAGGCAACCGGCGCGGAAGTGCTGTCCCAGCTCGCCGCCGCGAGCCGGGGCTGCACCTCCTGGAGCGATCAGGGCCGTCAGGTCCGCGTGGTCGAGGGCGCCGCGGTGAACCGCCCGGAGGGCGTCGAGGGCTTCCTGGGCTACTGCGCGTCGGTGACCGAAGCGGAGCAGCTGTACTGGATGTGCGTGGCGTTCGTGGCGCGCGGGAACCTGGTGTCGTGCGTCTTCGCGTTCCGCGGTGACGTGCCGTCGGGCGCCCTGGACGACCTGCACGCGATCCTGCCGCGTGCCGTCGACCGGCTGGTCAACGCCTGAGGGGGCCGGCTTCCCCGGTGCTCGCTGGCGAACCGGGTCTGCACCGCCTGTGCTGACACGGGCGGGTGATTTTGCCCCGATCGTGGTGATATTCGCCGTCGGGTGGGTACACGGAGCGTTCAGATGCCGACGAGCCGCGGAGGTGACGCCGTGGAGCGGAACAGCACCCAGCACGGGCCCAGGACCGACGACCGGCTGAAGCAGGAGATCGACAACGACCTGCGGGCGACGGGGCCGACCCGAGCCGAGGACTGGCGCGACCCGGAGATGCCCGACGAGGAGGAGGCGAGCGAACTCGGCCTCGACGGCCCGCAGCGGCCCCAGCCGCCCGCGACCTGAGCCCCGGCCGCCACCGGCGACCCGGCGGAGGGCGGTCCCGTCCCAAGGCGCACGGCGGCGCGGGCGCGGTGCCGGCGGGTGCCCCCTTCCGGGGGGCGGGCTTCCCGCCGGCGGTGGCGTCCCGGTCCCGGACCGGGCGGAAGATCATCCTTCCGATATCTCGACCCGGTGCGGCGGCCGGTGGCAGGTTCGCCGCATGGCATACGGGAAAGCCCTGCGGGACGCCGTGTCGGCGGCCGGCACGACACCGGTGATCGGCGTGTTCGACATGCTGTCGGCGTCGGTCGCCGCGCGGCACTACGACGCCCTGTTCGTCTCGGGCCTCGGTCTCGCCGCGTCGCACTACGGCCTCCCGGACATCGGGTTCATCGCCTGGCCGGACGTGGTGGCCTTCGTGCAGCGGCTGCGCCAGGCGTTCCCGCGCCACCACCTGCTGGTGGACATCGACGACGGCTACGTGGACGTGGAGGTCGCCTGCCACGTGGTGCGCGCCCTGGAGCTGGTGGGCGCTTCCGGCGTGGTGCTGGAGGACCAGCGGCGGCCGCGCCGCTGCGGGCACGTCGCGGGCAAGCAGGTCCTGCCGGTGGAGGACTACCTGGAGAAGCTGACGGCCGTCCTCGCCACGCGCGCGGACCTGTTCGTGGTGGCCCGCACCGACGCGACGGAGGAGGCGGAGATGGTCGCCCGCGCGTCCGCGTTCGCCGGCACCGACGCCGACGCCGTGCTCGTGGACGGCATACCGTCGACCGCCGCGATCCGCCGGGTGGCCGCCGCGACCGGCGGCACGCCGCTGGTGTTCAACCAGATCGCCGGTGGCCGGTCACCCGCGCTGTCGCTGTCCGAGCTGACCGGGCTGGGCGTGGACGTGGCGATCTACAGCACGCCGTGCCTGTTCGCCGCCCAGGAGGCCATGACCGACGCCCTGGCCCGCCTCCGCGACTCGGACGGCCGCCTGCCGGAGGACTCGATCGGCGTGGCCGACTCGCAGTCGCTCCTGGAGGACAACCTGGCGAGCCACCACGCGGTGCCCGGCCCGCGCGGCGACACCGCGCCGATCCGGACGTGAGGGCGGGCGCCTCGCGTGAGGGCCGGTGCGCCGCGTGACGACCGGTGCGCCGCGTGACGACCGGTGCGCCGCGTGACGACCGGTGCGCCGCGTGCCGGGCTGCGCGCTCGGCTCGCCGGTCCGCGGTGGACTGTCGGCGGTCGTGCGGTGGGCGTGCCCGGCCACCGCGGAGGGCGGCCGGGCACCCCGCTCAGACGCGGCGTCGCGCGCGGGCCGTCAGGCCGATGCCCGCGACCAGGCTGACCAGACCCGCCAACGCCAACCAGCCGACCGCGGCACCGGTGTCGGCCAGTTCCGCCGGCTCGTCGCCGTCCGCCAACCCGTGATCCACGGGGTCCACATCCGCCGGGTCCACGTCCACCGGGTCTTCGTTCGGCGGGTCTTCGTCCGCCGGGTCCTCGTCCGGCGGGTCGTCGCCACCCGGCGCTGCGGGCGCGCCACCCGGCGGCGGGCCGTCCGGGTCGGGCTGGTCCGGCCCGTCCTCGACGTACACGACGCGCGTGGTCGAGCCGCTGTCACCGGCGTACACGGTGAACGTCGGCGCGGTGGACCGCCACGGACCGACGATGCCGAAGTCGTACAGGTCGGCGGGCATGTCGTGGAACTCGAAGATGCCCTGGGCGTTGCTCACCGCGCGGGCGACGACCTGCCCGGTGACCTGGTCGCGCAGGTACACCTTCACGTCGGGCAGCGGGGCCGTCGGCGGGCAGCGGGGGCACAGGCTCGCCTGCCGCGGCAGGATGTGCAGCAGCTGCCCGACGACGCGCGGCGCGCGTCCGCCGGGGACGCGCCCCACCGCCGACGCCACCACGGCCCCGTTGACGAACGGCGGCGCGCCGAGGACGCAGCGCACCGACAGGTGCCCGGCCTCGGCGGCGGAGGCCGTGACCCGGTAGGTGAGGTCGTACGTCTTCGTCGTGCCGGCCGGCAGGGTGGTCCCGTCCTCCTGGCCGAGTTCGCCGAGGCTGATCACCACGCCGTTGGTGGAGTGGCAGCTCGCCGAGAGTTCCGGGATGTGGGCGTCGCCCCGGTTGGTCAGGGTCACGGCCACGACGGCGGTGTCGTCCACCCGGTACGCCGGCCGCGTGAACGCGGCGGTGGCCGCCAGCAGCGGGTTGACGTGGTTCGCCGCCCGGATCAGCACGTCCGGGTCGTCCACCTCGTCGACCTCGACGCTGACGAGCGGGAACGACCACTGGGTGTTGTCGAACTCCACCACGTACCGGCCGATCGGCAGGCCCCGCAGGGAGAACCGGCCGTTCGCGTCGGTGACGGCGGTGTACGACCCGACCGGTCGACCGCCCGCCGCCCGCACCGGCTGGCCGACCAGCAGCTCGCCGGGGTCCACGGCGGAGTTGCCGTTGCGGTCGCCGTAGATGACGCCGGAGTAGCTGCCGCGCAGGACGGTGAGCGGCACGGCGGCGGTGACCGCGTTGTCGCCGGGAGCGGCGTCGGGCTCGGCGGACGTGGTCTCGACGACGAGGCGGACCGCGTCGCCCTTCGGGTCGGTCACGTGCCCGCTGGCGTACCCCTCGGCCGACTGCCCCGGCGCCAGGGTCGGTCCGGGCCAGTCGAACCCGTGCCAGAAGTGGCTGTCGATGTTGCCCGTCGACGTGACCTGCACGCGGGTGGCGGTGGCGTCGCCGGCGTTGGTCACCTTCACGCGGGCGACGACGACCTCGTGCGCGAAGTACGAGGGCTTGTCGTAGGTCACGACGAGCCGGAGGTCGACCCCGGCGCGCGGAGCCGTGACCGGTTCCGCCGTGACCGGGTCGGTGGCGGGTGGTTCCGCCGCCGGTGGTTGGTCGCCCGGTGGCTGGTCGTCCGGTGGCTGGTCGCTTGGTGGTTGCTCACCGGGCGGTTGGTCGGCCGGTGGTGCGTCCACCGCCGGCCGGTCCGGTGCCGGCTCCGTCGCGACGGGCTCGATCGCGACGGGCTCGGTCGCGGTGGAACCGGAGGGCGCGGGTCTGGACGGTTCGGAGGTGCCTGGCGGTTCGGCGGGCCGGGCGCCGTCGGCGGCGGCGGGCCCCGCCGACACGCCCACGACGAGCACGGCGGCCAGCAGCGCCGCGCCGATCGACACCGGTAATCGGGACATGCGGTCGTCTCCTTCCTCGACTCCGGGGGAGGACTGCCCAGCGTTCTCCTCCGGGCGGGCTCGCACAACGCCGATCCGGCGGCATCAGCGCCGCGGGGGCCGGGACAGCAGCAGCACGCCGGCGGCGACCACGATGCCCGCGAGCGCGCACGCGTAGGCGACCAGGAACGGGTCGGTGCCCGGACCCGACAAGGGGGAGAAGCCGACCCCGACGTACAGGGCGACGCCGCCCGAGCCGCCGAGCTGGTCGGCGCAGCGCTGCACACCGGACGCGATACCCGCGTCGGCCTCGGTGACGCCGTGCAGCGCCGCGTTCTGCAACGCCACCAGCCCGACGCCCATGCCGGACGCGACGAGCAGCATGCCGGGCAGGACGCCGACCGCCCACGGCGACGCGGCGGGCACCAGGGCGAGCACGGCGATCCCGGTCCCGGTGGCGACGAGGCCGAGCAGCGCCGTCCGCGTGATCCCGAGCCGCTCGACGACCCTCGGCACGCCGAGGCCGGCCGCGACCAGGGCGACGGCGAACGGCAGGAACGCCGCGCCCGCCGCGATGGGTGACAGGCCGCGCTCCTCCTGCAGGTGCAGCGTCAGCAGGAAGAACGTCGTGGACAGCGCGGCGCTGAACAACGCCGTCGCCCCGTTGGCGACGACCCGTTCGCGGTGGCGGAGGAAGGTCAGCGGCAGCAACGGGTGCGCGGCCCGCCGCTCGACGGGCCGGAACGCCACCGCGCACACCAGCGCGCCCAGCACGGCCGCTCCGGCGAGCGGCACGTCGGGTTCGCGGTCGCCGAGCCCGATGACGCCGAAGATCAGCAGCAGGGGAGCGGCGACGAGCAGCGCGGCGCCCGGCAGGTCGACGGGCGCGCGGGTCACCGGGCCGTCCGGGCGGAGGAGCAGCAGGCAGGCGACCACGACCACCGCGACCAGCGGCGGGTTGACCAGGAAGACCCACCGCCAGTGCAGCAGCTCGGTGAGCAGCCCGGACAGCAGGAACCCGAGCACCAGCCCGCAACTGGCCACCGCCGCCCACACGCCCAGCGCCCGCGACCTCGCCCGCGCCTCGGGGAACACCAGGGCGATGACCGACATGGCGGCGGGCAGGGCCAGCGCCTCGCCCGCGCCCTGCCCGAACCGGGCGAGCACGAGCAGCGGCAACGACGGCGCGACGCCCGCGCCCAGCGAGGCCACCCCGAACAGCACCGCGCCCGCCACCAATGCCCGACGGCGGCCGAACAGGTCGGCGAGCCGCCCGCCGATCATCAGCAACCCACCGCCCACGACGGTGTAGCCGGTGACGACCCAGGTCAGCCGGCGCGCATCGGCGTCGAAGTCGGCGCCGATGGCGGGCAGCGCGATGTTCACCACGGTGACGTCGACCGCGACGAGGAACTGCAACAGCGCCAGGAACGTCAGGATCGTCCAGCGCGACGCGGACCACCGCGGTCGGCCGGTGACGGGCATGCGTCGACCACGTGCGAGGAAAGACATGAAGAGCTGCTCCGAATCCGGGAGCGCGCGTACGCGCGCGACGAAGAAGCGCTGCCGACGCAGCGCACCCGAAACGCCGACTCCGTGCGGCGCGGGTCTTCTCCACCCGAGAGTTGTCAGCTCACGGCGGTGACCCTATCAAGTGATCCGGTCGCGGTCGCCTCGGGCCGGACAGACGGGGGATCGGCGCGGCGGATTCGTACACAGGCGATGGGGTGGTCGAGCTGCATAGCGTTCCCGACGACCGTCCAAGACCTGCTGCGCTTCCGGGCACGCGCACTCCGTGCTCACCCTGCTGTGGTCCCGTTGCTTCAAAAGCACATGGGAAGAAGACGCGAACCGGGGCCACAGAAGCGCGCCACCTCATCCTTGCAGGACTGAAGCTCTTCAGGTTTCCAAGCAACGGGACCACGGCAAGGGGACCACGGACTCCACGCGCCCGGAAGCCTCGCAAGTCCTGGACGGTCGTCGGGAACGCCACGCGGCTTGACCACCCCTCCGCCTGTGTACGAATCCGCCGCGCCGATCCCCCGTCTGTTCCGGCCTCGGCGATGCCGCGGCCCGCACGGGGAACAACAGCACACAGGCCCGCCTACCCCACAGCGCCCGTCCCGCGCTCAACTCCCGTCCGCCGCGTGCTGCTCGGCCGCCAGGAAGTGCGCGATCCCGGCCGTCGCCGGGTACAGGTCGCGGTACCGGCGGTAGAAGGCGTCATAACGCGCCCGCTGCCCGGAATCCGGCCACACGGTGTGCGCGACCGGGTTCCAGGTCCCGTGCTCCACCTCGTGACCGGTCGCGATCGCGGCGAGCAGCGCGTCACCGAAGCACGCGCCGACGGTCTCGGTGGGCACGTGCTGCGCCTCGCCCGTCACGTCCGACACGATCCGGGTCCACAGCCGCCCCTTGGTGCCGCCGCCGACCGCGAAGAACCGCTCGGCCCGCGCCCCGGTGCCGCGCATGGTCTCCAGGTTGTGCCGGACGCCGTAGGCGATGCCCTCCAGCGCGGCCCGGTACAGCTCGGCCCGGCCGTGCGCCAGGGTCAGCCCGGCGATGACGCCCCGCGCGGACGGGTCGAACAGCGGCGTGCGCTCGCCCGCGAAGTACGGCAGGACGAGGAGGCCGCGGCTGCCCGCGGGCACCGCCGCGGCCTCCGCGACCAGCGTGTCGAAGTCCGCGCCGACGAGGCGGCGCAGCCAGTCGGTGACCGCGCCGGACGTGGCCATGCCCGCGGCGAGCGTCCGGGTGCCGGGGAAGGCGCCGCTGGTCGACCACAGGCCGGGGTGGGAGCGCGCCTGGTCGACCACCTGGACCAGGAACATGGTCGTGCCGTACATGACCATGACGTCGCCGGGTTCGCGCACGCCGACGCTGGCCGCCTCCGCCCACGCGTCGACCGTGCCGGCGGTGACCGGCAGGCCGGCGGGCAGCCCGGTCTCCGCCGTCGCGCCCGCCGTCACCGCGCCGACCACCTCGGTGGGCCAGCGCAGCTCCGGCAGCGGCAGGCCCGGCGCGACCAGCTCCGCCCAGTCCGCCGCCCACGTCAGCGACCGCTGGTCGTACATCGGGTCGCACTGGCTCGCCGACTGGTGGTCCAGCACGTACCGCCCGGTCAGCCGGTGCACCAGGAACGAGCCGGCCATCAGCAGCATCCGGGTCCGCCGGTACACGTCCGGCTCGTGGCGCGCCAGCCAGCGCAGCTTCGGGCCGACCGCCTGGCTGGACAGCGGGGTGCCGCCGCGCCGCACGACCTCCTCCGCGCCGAGTTCCGCGGTCAGCTCGGCGATCTCCGCCTCGGCGCGGGTGTCCACCCCGTACAGGATCGCCGGGCGCAGCGGACGGCCCGCCTCGTCGGCGGGCAGCAGGCACGGCCCGATGCCGCTGACCGCCAGGCCCGCGAGCGGCCGACCGGCCGCGGCGGCCACCAGTTCCCGGCTCAACGCCGAGAAGTCGGCCCACCACACGGTTTCCGCGTCGTGCTCGACCCAGCCGGGACGGGGCGTGGAGGTCCGGTGCGCCCGGCTCGCCCGTGCCAGGACGACGCCGCCGGGTGTCACCAGCACGCCCTTGGCGCTGGCCGTGCCGATGTCGATGCCCAGCAGCAGACCGTGATCCGCGACCGCCACGCAGCCTCCTCGTCCGGCGTCCGGGTCATCCTGCACCGGGTGCGCGGACGCCGTCGAGCCGCCGGGGGCCGGCCCGGTCACAGGTCCGGGCCCAGCTCGGCGGACGCCTCGAACGGCGACCGGCCGGTCGCGCGGGCGACGCGCACGACCGCCAGCCGCGCCAGCCGCGTCGCCCGCAGGGCCAGTTCCCGGCGCACGTCGTCCGCGACCGCGCCGCCGTCCCGCACGGCCGCCGCCAGCCGCGCCAGCTCCTCGGCCTCGCGGGCGATGCACTCGTCGCTGTCGTTGCCGCGCAGCGAGAACCGGTGCGAGGGCGGCAGTTCGACCGGTTCGCCGAGCGCCCGGCGGTAGACGGCGCGTTCGAGGCGGTCGAGCGCCTGCCCGACGGGCGGCTCGCGGACCGGCCACAGCT
Organism: Saccharothrix australiensis; assembly: GCF_003634935.1. NCBI lineage: Bacteria > Bacillati > Actinomycetota > Actinomycetes > Pseudonocardiales > Pseudonocardiaceae > Saccharothrix > Saccharothrix australiensis. Next base: position 4,576,855 of record NZ_RBXO01000001.1, on the reverse strand, counting down.
CCACCTCGGCGACCGGGTCGAGCAGCAGCGCCAGCCGGGACCGCACGGCGTCCGCCAGCACCGCCTCGGACCGGCCGATGAAGACCACCTCGCCGTCCGGTCCGTACAGCGCGAAGCACCCGGCGCGCGCGTCGGCCCAGCGCCGCCCGGCCGGGTCGCGCGCGGCCAGGCCCCGGTCCAGCGGCGAGCGGGCCGGGCGCGGGCGCAGGACGGCCCGCTGCCACCGGCGGCGCCACCGGGCCACCTCCTCGTCGTGCCGCGGCTCGTCGCCGCCGTCGCGGTGCCGCAGGACGGCGCGCACGAACGCCTGCACGAAGTCGGCCTTGGGCATCCGCTTCCCGTTGAGCACCTCGCTGACGGTCGCGGGCGGCAGCGCGCGGCCGGGCGCGAGTTCGCGTATCCGGGCGTAGGTGGGCTTGCCGCATTCGACGTGCAGCGTCCGCAGGCTCTCCGCGAACTCGTGGACGGACACACCGCGTCCTTTCCTGGGGTCGATCGGTACATCGGCCACAACTGCGCGGGGCGGGAAAGGATACGAATGGTCCCGGCCGGCCCCGGCGGTGGCCGTCCGGAACGTTCGGGTTCATTCGGTTCCGTTCGGCGTCCACGGTCTCAGGTGACTCTCCGTGAGCAGCGCTCAGGTCTTCCTGGCTGGGCTTTTAACACTCCGTTGCGGGAAATGCCACAAAGGGGAACCAAAACCCTCCGCCGTTCGGGGGAAAGTCGTCACGGCCTCTCGGCGTCCCACCCACTGGTCGCCGTTTGACACCCCCAGGGGCCGCGAAGACCATTCCGGGCATTCGCCGCGCCCATTTCGGATCAGGCAAAAGGCAACTTAGGGGTGTGCATGTCGTCCAACTCGCCGCGATGGCGGAAAACTTCGATCGGCGCCGTGGCGGTGGTGCTCGCCGCGGGCGTCGTGACCTACACGGGTGAGAGCACCGCCGCGTACGCCGACGTGCGGACCACCACCGACGCGAAGACGGCGTCCGACGGCAAGCGGTACTGGGTGGAGAACCACCTCGTCGGCGACCTCGCGACCGCCGGCGGGCAGCGGAAGAAGTGGCTGCTCGTGTGGGCGGGTGACGAGAACATCGCCGACACGCTGGTGAAGGACGTCAAGAACCTGCCCGGCTCGATCGGCGGCGGGCTCGGGAAGGTGGTCGACGCCCTGCCCGGCCCCGACTTCCTCGCCGTCATCGACGCCACCGAGGGCTCGCCCGCCTACGGCAAGGTGGTCAACACCGCCACCGTGGGACCGCTGGTGGAGAACGAGCCGCACCACATGCAGTACGTGTGGCACAAGGGCGACACGATCTACGCGGGCGCGCTGTTCGCCGCCGCGACCTACGCGTTCGACGTGAGCGCGCTGCCCGAGCTGAAGCTCAAGGGGATCAGCCTCCCGACGAACACGCTCGGCGGGTCCGTGCCCGACGCGTACTGGACCCTCAAGGACGGCACCGCGTACGGCACCTACATGGGCGGCCCGGTGGTGCCCGGCCCGCACGTGTACGCGAACGGGCAGACCGTGGTGGGCAACGGTTTCGCGGGCAGCCCCGGCGCGCTGATCCGGTTCGACCGCACCGGCAAGGTGCTGTCGCAGACCTCCGCCGCCACACCGCAGGGCGACAACGCGAAGCTGTGCGCGAACCTGCCCCGGCTGGCCGCGCCGACGTGCGCCAACCCGCACGGCATCCAGGCCCGCGAGGACCTGAACACGTTGGTCACCAGCGATTACGCCGAACCGCGCAACATCATCCTGGACCCGGTGAAGCAGCCGTCGCCCTACCTGCGCCGGCCGACCGTCCGCACCTGGGACATCACCGACCGGGACAACCCGAAGCTGCGCGCGGTGTCCTACCTCCAGGACGGTCCCCGCGCCGACCCCGCGGACCCGCTGCACGCCGAGAGCCGCGCGGTCATGGAGACGACCGTGACGAACCTGCCGCACCACAAGGGCGCGTTCGCCCAGACCATGCAGGGCGGCGCGGTGCACTACACGCCCGACATCACGGCGGCCGAGCCGCACTGGTACGAGGTGTTCGACGACGGCGCGGCGAACAAGGCGATCTTCGCGGGCAACGACAGCGACGGCGGCGGCTCCAACGGCGGCTGGATCCAGACCAGCCCCGACGACAAGTACCTGTACCGCGCGATCTCCGGGCGGGCCAAGGGCGCGCTCGGCCCGAGCGACCCCGGCACCACCGGTGGCGTCTACGTGCTGGACATCCAGAAGCTCCTCGCGGCGGGCACGGACTTCCGGTGCCGCATCGACACCCTCGCCGAGGCGCGCAACGGCGGCGCGGAGGCGGACTGCCCGACGGTGGCGGGCGCGGCCCCGATCAACCCCGGCCAGCCGGCGGCGGGACCGCACTGGGGCGCGTACGACAACTTCGAGCTGGACGCGGACGGCTTCTACCGGGAGACCTCGTCGCCGCGCCGGATCGCGGTGTCGAACTACTTCGTCGCGCGCTCCGGCCTCGACGGCGACCACCGGGTGAACGTGCTCAAGGTGGGCCCGGACGGCAAGGTGGAGCTGGACACCGCCTTCAAGGACGAGTTCAGCGGCCAGGTCGGCATCAACTTCAACCGGCGGAACTGGCCGCACGGCCCGTTCGGCAACGCCAAGCCGCACTCCGAGCTGTTCGTCGTCGCCGACGCCGACGTGAAGTGATGGAGCACCCCCACGGTGGTCTCGACGCGGTCGTCGAGACGTCGGCCTGGCCGGTGGCGCTGCGGCTGACCCTGTTGCTGGCGACGGCGTTCGTCGCGGGTGTCGGCGTCGTCCGGCCCCTGGCGCCCGCGCTGCCCCGGCGCGTGGTGCTGTCCGTCGCGGTCGCGTCGGCGCTGTCCGCCGCGCTCGCGGTGGTGTCGGCGGTGGCGATGGACGTCGCCGTCGTCGGCGCGGTGGCGCACGTCGTGCTGGTGGCGGCGGTGCCCGCGCTGCTGGGCAGGGCGGGACCGGCGCGTGCGGTGGCGGTCGCGCTGGCGGTGCTGCTGGTGGTCGAGACCGCCGCGGGGCGTTCCGGTGTCGAGTTCGTCGCCGACACGGTCTACGTGGCGGGCGCGGTCACGTGGTTCGGCCTGGCGGTGCTCGCGCTCACCGTGCCCGCGGCGGAGGTGGCCTCCGGGCTGCGCCCGCGGCAGCTCGCACTGGCGCTGGGCGTGGCGCTCGTCGGCGCGGGCGCGGTGCGGCTGGTCGCGTCCGGTGTCGCGTTCGACCGCAGGCTCTACGGCACGTGGTTCGGGCTGGCGCTGCTGGCGGTGGTCGCGCTGCCGCTGGCGGCGACGCTGCTCGGCCCGGCGCGGGCCTACCGGTACGGCACGGTGGGCGTCGTGCTCGCGTTCGTGGCGTGGAGCGGTCTCGCGGCGGTGCCGCGACCGGACGAGCTGCCGACGCCCGGCGTGCCGGTGCTCGCGGAGAAGACCCTGGCGGGCAAGCGGGTCCCGGTGCTGGTCGCGCCGCACCGGCCGGGCCGCAACCTGGTCCACTTCCCCGCGAGCGCGGGCGACGGCATCCGGGTCGGCGCGGTGCCCGCCCTGCCGCGGGCGGGCGCGGAGGGCACGTGGGCGGAGGTCGACCTGCCCGCCGGGCGGAGCGAAATCGTGCTGACCTCGGGTTCCGACACGGCCGTGGTCGACGTCGACACCGGCGCGGGCGGAGGACCGCGGGTCGACCCCGAGTGCGCGAGCGCCGCGCTCGGCGGCCTGATCGCCGGCCGCCGGGACGTCCTCGCGGCCTGCCCGTCCGACCGCCTGTCCACGGTGGACGAGCAGGCGCTGCGGAAGCTGGTCTCGTTCCTGGTGGCGCGGGGCGCGGGCGGCATCACGCTCGCCGCCGACAGCACACCGCGCGGCGTCGACGCGGCCCGCGTGGTGCGGGAGGAGGCGGCCGGTGCGGGTGTGGCGATCGACGCGGAACCCCGGCCGGACAACGCCCTGGTGACCGTCTCGGGCTGGGAGTCGGCGCACGCGTCGCTCACCGCGGCGGGCGCGCACCAGGCCGAGCGCGCGGTCTACGCGCACGGCGTCTACCTCGCGCCGTGGCTGCTGACCACGCCGCTGGCGACCGCCGTGACGACGGTGTCCGTGCCGCTGCGGTTCGACCCGAGGGAACCGCTGCCCATCGGGTACGCGGTCGCGGTGGGCAACCGGTTCGGCGGCGCGAACCCCACCCCGGCGGGGTTCGAGGCGTGGCTGGGCGACCGGGCGGTCGACGACGGCGTGCGGATCTTCGCCGCCGCCCAGGTGACCGCGATGCCCGCCGGTCCGGACGAGGCGCACGGACCCGGCATGCCGATGAACGAGGAGCTGGCCGGCCAGTGGGTGCCCAAGACCACCGTCGTGCCGGTCAGCGCGCTGCTGACCTGAACCACCCGTTCCCGACCCGGCGGTCCCGGCCGGCCCCGACCCGGCGGTCCCGGCCGGCCCCGACCCGGTCGCCCGCCGCAATCCGATCCGACGAAGGAGATCGCCCGTGAAACGCCTGCTGACCCTCGGCCTCGCCGTGGTCCTGCTCGGCCTGACCGCGACCGGCGTGGCCAACGCCGAGACCACGCCCATCTGGGTGCTGCCGGGTGTCGACCTCGGCAGCCTGCTCGGCCCGACCACCGGCGTGCCCGGAGGGCTCGCACCGGTGTTCGACCTGCTCAAGCTCATCGGCGCGTAGCCAACCGTGGCCCGAAACCCCACTGAGGAAGGAAATACCATGAAGAAGGTCTCCCGCGCGCTGGTCGCGGTCGCGCTGTCCGGGCTCGTGCTGACCGGGACGGCGGGCACCGCGCTCGCCGACCCGGTGGTGGTGGACGAGCCGGACACCGGCGGACTGGAGAACATCTGGACGTTCACGCCGGTCCTGGGCGTGCCCCTGCTGGGCCTCGTCCAGTCGGTGGTCAAGGCGCCCAACGGGCTCATCCCGAACTGACCCGAGCGGCCCTGCCGTGCGCCCGAGCGGCCGGGCCGTCCACCGGCCCGGTCGCCCGCCGCGGCGGCCGGGCCACACCCCTCAAGGAGCACTCGTGACGTCCAGACCGTTGACAGCGAACAGGTTCCTCTCCTCGCCCACGTCGTGCGCCGCGCCGACGCCGCGCCCCGAGGAGCCGGTGCGGGTCGTGCCGCTGGTGGTGGCGGGCGCGCTGGCGGTCGGGTCGACCTGGTACGCCTGGTCGGCCCACGGCGGCAAGTCGGGCGCGCTGCTGGCGCTCGGCCTCGGGCTCGGGCTGGCGCTGTTCCACTCCCGGTTCGGGTTCACCTCGGCGTGGCGGCAACTGGTCGCCGTCGGCAACGGGCAGGGCGTCCGGGCGCACAGCCTGCTGCTGGGCACCGCCGCGACGCTCGTCGCGCTGGTCGTGTCCACCGGCTCCGGCCTGTTCGGCTCGGTGCCCACCGCCACCGCAGGCCCGCTCGGGCTCGCGCTGCTGGTCGGCGCGGTGCTGTTCGCGGTCGGGATGCAGCTGGGCGGCGCGTGCGCGTCCGGCACGCTGTTCGCCGTCGGCTCCGGCCAGTCGGCGATCGTGTTGACGCTGGGCGGTTTCATCGCCGGCTCGGTGCTCTACACGTGGGCGTTCCCGCTGTTCGACGGCTGGCCCGCGCTGCCCGGCGTGCTGCTCGCGGACCACGTCGGCTGGTTCGGCTCGTGGGCGGTCACGCTGGTCGCCCTGGTCGGGATCGTGGCCGTCACGCGCGTCGTGCAGGCCCGCCGCAACCCGCCACCGGTCGACGCGGTGCCGACCGCGCGCGGTGTCGCGCGCGTGCTGCGCGGCTCGTGGCCGCTGCTGGTGGGCGCGATGGTGCTCGGCGTGCTGGCGGGCGCGGTGTTCCTGGTGTCGGGCGGGATCTGGGGCGTCACCTTCGCGTTCGCGCTGTGGGGCGCGAAGGCGCTGCAACTGCTCGGCGCGCACCCGGAGACGTGGGAGTTCTGGCAGGCGCAGGCCAACGCCAGGGCGCTCGCCGCGCCGATCTGGGTGGACCGCAGCAGCCTGACCGACATCGGCATCATGATCGGCGCGGCGATCGCGGCGGCGGCGGCGGGCACCTGGCGCGTCCACCGCCGGATACCGTGGCGCACGGCGGTCGCGGCGGTCCTCGGCGGCGTCCTGATGGGCGTGGGCGCGCGGCTGGCGGGCGGCTGCAACATCGGCGCGTACCTGGGCGGCATCTCCGTGGGCAGCCTGCACGGCTGGCTGTGGGGGTTGTTCGCGCTGGGCGGCACGTGGCTGGGGCTGCGACTGCGCCCGCTGTTCGGCCTGGCCAACCCGAAACCGGGCGACAGCGTCTGTTGACGACCTCGAACCGCGCGGCGAGGCGTGTCCGACCGCCGCGCGGCGGTACCGAGCCGACGTCGGTGGGACCGGACACCGGTCGCGGCGGGACGAGGCGGGGCCGGTCGGGTGGGTGTCACACCCCGACCGGCCCCGTGCACCGCGCCTCGTGCCCCGTGCGGGACGGGCGACCTCAGTCCGTGCCGGACTCGATCGCCGCGCGGTCGAGCGCGTCCGGCACGACCGCTTCCTCGGGCTCGCCCGCGTCGGCGATGGCCGCCGCGCCGCCGGGCGGCAGCTGGCCGATCAGCCCGTTCCACGCGGTGAGCCTGCCGTCGGCGGTGTACTGCTCCAGCTTGCTGCGCGAGTCCGCGATGTCGAGGTTGCGCATGGTGAGCTGGCCGATCCGGTCGTCCGGGCTGAACGCCGGGTCGTGGCTGCGCTCCATCGACAGCTTCTCGGGGTGGTAGCTCAGCAGCGGGCCCTGCGTGTCGAGCACCGTGTAGTCCTGGCCCCGGCGCAGGCGCAGCGTGACGCCGCCGGTGATCGGGTAGCCGATCCAGCGCTGGAGGCTCTCGCGGAGCATGAGCGCCTGCGGGTCGAACCAGCGGCCCTCGTAGAGCAGCCGCCCGAGCCGGCGCCCCTCCACGTGGTACATCGCGACGGTGTCCTCGTTGTGGATGGCGTTGAGCAGCCGCTCGTAGGCGATGTGCAGCAGCGCCATACCGGGCGCCTCGTAGATGCCGCGGCTCTTGGCCTCGATGATGCGGTTCTCGATCTGGTCCGACATGCCGAGCCCGTGCCGGCCGCCGATCGCGTTCGCCTCGCGCACCAGCTCCACCTCGGAGCTGAACGCGTGGCCGTTGATCCGGACCGGCCGCCCGCGCTCGAACTCCACGGTGACGTCCTCGGTGGGGATGTCCACCTCGGGGTCCCAGAACGGGACGCCCATGATCGGGGACACGATCTCCATCGACGTGTCGAGGTGCTCCAGGCGCTTGGCCTCGTGCGTCGCGCCCCAGATGTTCGCGTCGGTGGAGTACGCCTTCTCGGCGGAGTCGCGGTAGGGCAGGTCGCGCTCCTCCAGCCAGGCGGACATCTCGTGCCTGCCGCCGAGCTCGGTGACGAACTCCCGGTCCAGCCACGGCTTGTAGATCCGCAGGCCGGGGTTGGCGAGCAGCCCGTAGCGGTAGAACCGCTCGATGTCGTTGCCCTTGAAGGTGGAACCGTCGCCCCAGATGGAGACGTCGTCGACGCGCATCGCCTGCACCAGCAGGGTGCCCACCACGGCCCGGCCCAGCGGCGTGGTGTTGAAGTACGCCTGCCCGGCGGACCGGATGTGGAACGCGCCGCACGCCAGCGCGGCCAGCCCCTCCTCGACCAGCGCCGCGCGGCAGTCGATCAGCCGCGCGCGCTCGGCGCCGTAGGCGAGGCCGCGCGCGGGCACGGCGTCGAGGTCCGGCTCGTCGTACTGGCCGACGTCGGCCGTGTAGGCGTAGGGGACGGCGCCGCGCTCGCGCATCCAGGCCACCGCGACGGAGGTGTCCAGCCCGCCGGAGAACGCGATGCCGATGCGCTCGCCGACCGGGAGTTCACTTAGGACCTTCGACATGCGACAAGCGTATAGACGGCCGGTGGTCCGCACGGCGGCGGGGGTGGGCGGGAAGCGCCGCCGCCCGGTGGACGGCACTCGGGACGATGCCGTTCCGCGCCACCGGTTTCGGACTGCCGTATCGCGCGGGGCGGACCCGCTGTGGCAGGAGCGGTCCCGCCGGTGCGGCGGCCGTCGCCGCCCCGGTCGGGGCCGACGGCGCGGCACCCGGCGTTCGTGGCGGAGTCCGGCGAGGCGGGTGTGCTCGGGTTCTCCGGCCTGATCGCGGAGCCGCCGGAGCTGGACCTGTTGTTCGTCGCGGCTGCGGGACGCTGATCGGCGACCGTTCCTGACACTGTCATCTTGACACTGTCGGATGGAGCGCGCACGATCGGCGCGTGGACGACGGCCTGTGGACGATCGAACAGCTCCCGGAGCGGGTCGCCGCGCTGCTGGCCGGGAACTACGACGGGCAGCGCAGCGGGCGGGTGCGGGAGCTGCCGAACGGCCGCGCCATCCGGTGGTACACGACCATCGGGCTGGTGGACCGGCCGACCGCGAGCCGGGGGAGGACCGCGCTGTACGGGCGGCGTCAGCTACTGCAGATCGTGGCGGTGAAGCGGCTCCAGGCGGCCGGGCACTCGCTGGCCGAGGTGCAGGCGCTGCTGGTCGGCGCGTCGGACGCGCGGCTCGCGGAACTGGCAGGCGTCGGGAGCCGGCCGGCGCGGTCCGAGGGGTTCTGGGGGGAACGGCCCGCCGCCGCGCCGCTTCCCGCCGACGCCGATCAACCGGCCGGTGCCGATCCGGCCGGCGCTGGTCGGGCCGGCGCGGGCTCGGCGGGCGCGGCTTCCCCAGCCGACACGGAATCCCCCGCAGACGTCGTGGATCCGGCGCACCCCACCGCCCCGCCGCGACCCGCCGACACTGTCAGGGTCGTGCCGACCCTCCGCCTCGACGCCGGTGTCACGGTCGTGCTCGACGCCGCCGACCGGTTCCCGGACGCGGCGGAGCTGGCCGGGATCGCCGCCGCCGCGACCCCGCTGCTCGACCTGCTCGCCCGCCTGGGCCTGGCCTCGACCACCGGAGAGGACGACCCGTGAGCACGCCTGGAAGTCGGCGGCTCGCGGGGCGGGTTGTGCCGATCGAAAAGCGTGATCGGCGAAACCCGCGCCGCGAACCACCGACGCGGTTGTCAGCCGACCGGCTCCATCAGGCCGGTGACGTGCAGGGGACCGTGGAACGGCGAGGGCCACGCCACGGTGACGGACTCGCCCTCCGTCCCCTTGCCGGGCAGGGTGAAGCTCACCGTCGCCACGGGCTGGTCGGGGCCGCCTTCCCCGGGCGCGCGGAAGTAGACCACGGCCTCGCGGTGGTCGCCGACCGAAATCTCCCCGTGGTCCGGGCCCTGGCCGCCGCCGATACCGGGGTCGAGCGGCACGCCGTCCAGCGCGGCGAAGGCGACGTCGCCCAGCGTGCCGCCGATGACGCAGTGCACGAGCCCGCGCGGGGCGAAGTGCAGGGCGAACAGCCGGTCGTCCGGGGCGGGCGAGACGTGCTCGACCGCGCTGATCTCCAGGTCCCGCGCCGTGCACCAGCCGCGGGCGGCGTCGGGGATCGACGGGTCGTCGGTGGTCGGTGCGGTGAGGTCGACGCGCGCGGAGCTGTTCTGCGTGGCCACCGCGCTGCTCGTGGCGCCGCCGGTGCGGACGGGCGTCCCGGCTGTCCGCACCGGTGCCGCGCAGGCCGTCAGGGCGATCACCCCGCCGGCCAGGGCGGCGAGGGCGGCCGGCAAGCGCCTGTGGTTCCGGGCCGGTGTCATCGGTCCTCCCAGTGTTCCGTCGTCCGGGTGCCCTGTGCGGTGCGGGCACTGGGAAGGACGCGGGCGCCCGGACGCGGATTCGTCATGCGACTCCGGTGGGGGACGGTCGGGCAACGACCTCGCCCGACCGTCCCCGAACCCATTGGTGCCGAGGCCGGTTCACCCCGCCGAAAGCGGATGCGGTCCAGCCCTGCGGGGCCGCGTCGGTCTGTCGCGTCTCATTTCCGACGATCGTGCTTTTGGATCGGCGGAAATCAGACGCGATGGGCCGACTTCCAGGCGGGCCCGCCGCCTCGGCGGAGCCGAGGCAAGCGAGGGTGTCGTCCATGTGCCGGTCCCGGATGTTCCAGGACTCGCGCCCGCCGCCGATCATCGCCCGGTAGTAGCGTTCCGCGCCCGCGACGACCTCGGCGTTCTGCCACGTCCCGAACCGCTCGGCGTCGGCCGCCGCGCGCCGCCGCAGCCGCACCAGCAGGCCGACGACCTCGTTCGCGCAGGTGTCCGGCACCAGCCTGGTGGCCATCGCGTAGTTCCGCGGGTCCTCGTCGTACGGCTCGAAGCACCGGTACGCGGCCGGCGCGGCGGGCACCTCGCCGGGGTCGTGCTCCCGCAGGTGGGTGAGGATTGGCCCACATCCACGTCGGCCAGCGCTCGAACGCCACCAGCGCCTCGCGCGGGTCGGCGGGCGCGCCGGGTCGGCACCGCACCGCCCGGTCGACCCGGTCGCAGTCGGGCCAGTCGCCCTCCACGGCCACGAACGAGAAACGCCGCTCGGCGATCAGCCGCCGCGTGAGCAGCGCCCGCCACCGGTAGAACTCGTGCGTGCCGTGGCCGGCCTCGCCGACCATCACCACCCGCGCGTCGCCGACCCGGTCGAGCAGCGCGTCGAAGTCGCCCGCGTCGCCAGCGGCGCGGCCAACGCCGCGATGTCGTCGCCGTGGCGCGTCACCGTGCCTCCCCGTCCGGGACCACCCGCTGTCACCGCCTCACAGCAGCGGGGGCAGCAGGCGGTAGCTCTCCACGTAGTAGTCGCCCGTGCGGCGGCGGTACTCGTCGTGGTCGCCGTCCGGGTCGTACCCGGGGGCGTCCTTGATCTGGTCCTTGGTGCGGTCGACGTAGACCTTGCGCTCCTCGTGGTCGACCCGCTGGACGGTGCCCACCGGGAGGACCACCCGGCGGCCGAAGATCCACGGGCCGGTGTCCACCATCAGGCAGTCGGCGGGCACCCGCCCGGTGTCCTCGTCGATCTTGCCGATGCCGCCGTCGGTGGCCTCCACGTGGTAGCCGGCCAGGCCCGCGTCGGGGTGCTCGGCGGCGTCCGCCTGCCCGGCGGCCCCGCTGTCCGACGCGGCGTCCGACGCGGCGTCCGACGCGGCGTCCGACGCGTCCCCGGCGACTCCCGCGCGCGTGGTGTCCGCACCGCGGTCGCGGTCCTCGGACCACGTCCGGTCGCGGTCGGCGAGCCACGAGGGGTCGCGCCAGGTCCAGGGGGTGAAGGCGAACGGTTGCACTGCGGCCTCCCGGCGTCGTTCGTGCTCACCACCGGGTTACCCCCGACGGCGTGATGGCACACCGGGGCGTCAGCCGTCCTCGCGGTCCGGGCTCTCCAGGCGGAAGAAGTTGCTGGGCGAGCCGTCCGAGCGCTTCTCCTGGTAGAGGAAGTTCAACCGGCGTCGGTCGAACGTGTCGAACCACTCGTCCCACCCGACGTGGCGCAGGTCCTCCCCGCCGCCGTAGCCGGGGAAGTCCAGCCGCAGGACGCCGAGGTGGTCGCCGTGCCGGGTGCCCTCGATGGTCGCGGGCTTCGCGTCGCGCTCCTCGGCCCACTGCCGGATGACGTCGTGACTGGTGGTGACGAGGCTGCGACCGGGCCGCTCCGGCTCGTCGTCCGGCGAGCGCACCTCCTGGGAGTAGCCGACGCTCTTGGACGTCCGCTCGCCGGTGCGCACGCCGCCCGCCTCGTCCTCGCCGCGCGGCTTCGGCGCGCCCCGGTCCCGCAGCGCCTCGTCGAGGGCCGCGACGAGCTCGTCCTTGTGCAGGTCGTGCACGCCGTGGATGCCGAGGCCCGACGCCCTCTTCCGCAACTCGGCCACGGTCAACCCGCTCAGCCCGCCGTCCCCCGCCTCGCGGGTCCGGTCCGTCTTCCGCTGTGTTCGCTGTTCGGCCATGTCGTCCTCCTCGCGCGGTGACTACCCCGCCCGGCCGGGCCGACGCGCCCGGTCGGCCTTCCGGGTGGCGGGTCGGACCCCGTCGGGGGACCGGCGGGAGCGGTTCGCCACCGCGGTGGCGGGTAGCCCACGGTGGAAGCCCGCGATCCCGAGGAGTGGACGGATGACCACGACGACGATGCCGATGCTGCGGACCCACCCGGCGGAGATCGGTCTGGACCGGGGGAAGCTCGCCGCCACCATCGACGCCCTGAACGCGTGCGCCGAGGCGTGCACGGCCTGCGCGGACGCGTGCCTCGGCGAAAGCTCCGTGGCCGAGCTGGTCAAGTGCGTGCGCACCAACCTGGACTGCGCGGACGTCTGCACGGCGACCGTGCGGGTGATGTCGCGGCACACCGCCTACAACGCCGACGTCAGCCGGGCGGTGCTGGAAGCGTGCGTGACGGTGTGCAAGGCGTGCGGCGACGAGTGCGGCGGCCACGCCGGGATGCACGAGCACTGCCGGATCTGCGCCGAGGCGTGCCGCGCGTGCGAGCAGGCGTGCCGGGAGCTGCTGGCCTCGTTCTGAGGCGGAGCGGTGTGTCCGACGCCACCCCGCCGTGGGAACACCGGGTCGCACCGCGCCGTTGAAGGAGGAGGTCGGCGCGGTTCGTGTCCCCCGGGCCTCACTTGAAGAGCCTTCGCGGAATACCGTTCGGCTGGAGCCGCGTCGTGCCACCCGCCGAGAGGCGACCGCCGCGCCGACCCCTGAACCAGCCTCCGGTCATCCTCCCCCCTCGTGACCGGAGGCGTCCCCTCACCGCCGGGCGCACACGTGCGCCCGGCGGTGGTGTCACAGCGCGACGAGGGGTTCGGCCTGGTAGGCCCGGTGGAGCAGGTCGAGGAAGGACGGTGCGCCGGGCAGCGGCGCGGAACCGATCCGGCTCACCGGCACGCCCGGCGACCACGAGTTCATGACCGCCGCGCCGGCCAGCGCCGGCACGTCGTCGGGGGTGACCGCCCGTTCCACCTGGGGCACCCCGAGCCGGTCGAGCTGACGCCGCACGACGCCCATCGCCGTGCCGGCCAGCACCTCCGCCACCGGCCACACGACCGCCGCGCCGTCCCAGAACACCAGGTTCCAGATCGTCGCCTCGCTCAGCCTGCCCCGGCGGTCGACGAAGGCGGCGTCGTCGAACCCCTGCGCGATCGCCCGGCGCAGGAAGTACGTCTTGGCCACCTCGCCGACGTGCTTCACCGCCGGCAGGACCCGTTCGTGCTCGACGGTGGCCAGCGCCAGCGGACCGGCCGGAGCCGACGCGGGCGGTCCCGTGCGCACCAGGACGTCGAGTTCGCCGTCGGCCGCGGTGAACTCGCCCGCTGCCGAGTGGACGGTGGCGGTCAGCGAGACGTCCGCCGGGCCGTCCTGCCACGCCGCGCGCAGCAGCGACCGCACCCGGTCGTCGGGCAGCGCCCGGCCGAACAGCTCCACCGAGGCGACCGCGAGCCGTTCCAGGTGGAGGTCGAGGCCCCGGACCCGTCCGTCCCGCACCTGCATGGCGGTGAAGTGCGCGTAGCCCGCGAAGGCCAGGGGGGACAGCTCTTCCGCGGTCGCGGGTGCACCATTTCGATGGACGACGAAAGTGGACATGTCGGCGACGGTAAAGCCTCACACCGGTGTGAGGCTCAAGCGCGCATGACGCGGATCACCTCGCCGGGCCACGGTGAAGCGCCGCTCCTCAGAGCTGTGCGCTGTTCGCTGTGTGTTGTTTGTTGTGCGCTGTGTGTTGTGCGCCGTCGTGTGTCGTGCACCGGTGTGTCGGCGTCACGCGCCCGCCGCCAACGCTGTTCATCGGTCGTCAGCACCGCGCATAGGCGGTCAGTACCACTCGTCGCCCTTCTCCGCGGCGGCAGCGTCGGTTTCGGCGGTCGCCCTGTGCGCCAGAACGGCCACCGCCTCCTCCAGGCTGCGCTGGATCTCCGGGCCGCCCGCCCGTTCGGTGTGGAGGGTCACCACGATCTCGCTGCGGCCGGCGTCCTGCCCGGTCACGCTCAGCTCGCCGTGGTAGTCCGTCTCGCCGGGCGTGCCCCAGGAGAGGGTCCTGCGGTCGCGGTCGACGCGCAACCAGCCGTCGGCGGCGACGTGGCGGTCGCCGAGGTCGGCCTCCACGTGGACCCGGTCGCCCCCGACGGGGTCCACCTCGGTCAGCTCCGGGAAGTAGCGCGGCAGGTTCTTCGGCTCCGCGAGGAAGTCGAACAACCGGTCCGGGGCGAGGTCGACCGCCGCTCGGTGTTCGTAGCTGCTCAACGTCCGACTCCTGTTCGTCGTCCGGTCCGGGAACGACGGGTACCCGCGCGCGCCGGACGGCACACCGGGCGGGGGACCCGGTTCGCCGTCATGCGGACGGTGCGCGGTCCCCCTACGGTGCTGGGAGGGGCGGTCCGCCGGGGAGTCGCCGGGAGGGCGCGGGCACGGGGACCGCGCCGCGCGCACGGGAGCGGCAACCGGGGACGAGCCGGGCGGAGGATCGGATGGATCGTTGGCAGTACCTCGCGGTGCTGGTGGCGTGCCTGCTCGTGACGGCCCCGCTGGAACCGGTGGGTGTCGGCGTCTACCGGAGGCTGCCCGCGCTGGCGCGGGCGATCGCGCCGGTGCTGGTGCTGTTCGGCCTGTGGGACCTGCTCGCCTTCCTGCGCGGGCACTGGAGTTTCAGCGAGGCGTTCACCACGGGGGTCGTGGTGCTCGGCGCGCTGCCGTTGGAGGAGGTGCTGTTCTTCGTGGTGGTGCCGCTGTGCGCGGTATTGACCTATGAGGCGGTGATCGGGTTGGCGGCGCGGGCCGGTCGCGCGCGGGACCGGGTCGGGCGGCTGTCGGGTGAGTAGGGAGTACCTGATCGCAGCCGTGGTGTCGGTGGTGCTGGTGGTGGCGGCGGAGTTCGCGGTGCTGCGCACCGGGTTGTTCCGGCGGCCCGCGTACTGGCTGACGATGGCGATCGTGTTCGCCTTCCAGGTGCCGGTGGACGGGTGGCTGACCAAGCTGGACGCCCCGATCGTGCGGTACGCGGAGTGGGCGATCAGCGGCATCCGGTTCCCTTGGGACATCCCGGTGGAGGACTTCCTGTTCGGCTTCTCGATGGTCACCCTGACGCTGCTGCTGTGGGAACGGGCGCGGACCGGGGAGGCCGTGTGACGCGCCGCGTGGGCGTCGGCGGGGTGCCGGAGGCGTTCGACGGCGCGGCGGCGGGTTACGACCTGCTCGTGGCGATGAACCCCGGCTACCACCGCGCCCTGCGGCGGTCGGCGCGGGCGCTGGGGCTGCCCGCGTCGGGCGCGCGGGTGCTCGACCTCGGGTGCGGCACGGGCGCGTCGACGGCGGCGCTGCTGTCCGTCGCGCCGGGCGCGGAGGTCGTCGCGGTGGACGCGTCGGGCGGGATGCTCGCCCGTGCGCGGGCGAAGAACTGGCCCGACCACGTGACCTTCGTCCACTGCCGGGCGGAGGACCTCGCCGCGGCCGGCGTCGAGGGGCCGTTCGACGCGGTCTTCGCCGCGTACCTGGTGCGCAACCTGCCGGACCCGGACGCGACCCTGCGCGCGGTGCGCGGGCTGCTGCGCCCCGGCGGGCGGGTGGTGCTGCACGAGTACTCGGTGGCGGACTCGCGGGTGCGCGCCGCGATCTGGACCGCCGTGTGCTGGTCGGTGGTGATCCCGAGCGGGTGGCTCGTGACCCGCGACCGCGGCCTCTACACCTACCTGTGGCGCAGCGTGCTGCGGTTCGACGGCGCGAGCCGGCTGCGGGACCGGTTGCGGCGCAACGGGTTCGTCGACGTGCGGACCGACGCCGTCACCGGCTGGCAGCGCGGCATCGCGCACACCTTCGTCGGCCGCGCGGCGGAAGGGGAACCCGGTGCCGGGACGTGACCGCCGGGCCGTCCGGGTCGACGCCGCGCCGGGGCGTCCGTCCTTCGCGGACAGCGGGCCGACGGTGGTGGTCGTCGGTGGTGGGATCGCCGGCCTGGCCGCCGCGACGCTGCTCGCCGAACGCGGCGCGCGGGTCGTGCTGTACGAGCGCGAGCGGCACCTGGGCGGCCGGGTCGGCGGCTGGCCGACCCGCCTCGCGGACGGCAGCGCGGCCACCATGACGCGCGGCTTCCACGCCTTCTTCCGCCAGTACTACAACCTGCGCGGTTTGCTGCGGCGGGTCGACCCGCGGGGCGCCGCGCTGGTGGGCCTGCCGGACTACCCGCTGTGGCACGCCGACGGCCACCGCGACGGCTTCGCGGGCCTGCCCGCGGCGGTGCCGTGGAACGCGCTGGGCTTCCTGGCGCGCAGCCCCACGTTCCGGTGGCGCGACCTGCGGTCGGTGGACTCGCGGGCGGCGCTGCGCCTGCTGGACGTGTCGGTGCCGCGCACCTACCACGAGCTGGACCACCTGGACGCCGCCGACTACCTGGCCCGGCTGCGCTTCCCCGAAGCCGCGCACGCCTTGGCGTTCGAGGTGTTCTCCCGCAGCTTCTTCGCGCACCCGAGCCGGATGTCCGCCGCCGAACTCGTGACGATGTTCCACATCTACTTCCTGGGCTCCGGCGAGGGCCTGCTGTTCGACGTGGCCGCCGACCCGTTCCCGCACGGCCTCTGGGACCCGCTCGGCCGCCGCCTGGTGGACCTGGGCGCGGCGGTCCGCACCGGGACCGGGGTGACGCGGGTGGCGCGCGGCGGTCGTCGCCGGTTCACCGTGCACACGGCGGACGGCGCGGTCGACGCGGACGCCGTGGTGCTCGCCGCCGACGTGCCCGGCCTGCGGCGGGTCGTCGCCGCGTCACCGGAGCTGGGCGGGCCGGACTGGCGGGCCGACATCGCGCGGCTGGAGACCGCGCCGCCGTTCCTGGTGTCGCGCTACTGGCTGGACCGGCCGGTCGCGCCGGACCGGCCGGGCTTCGTCGGCACCAGCGGCCACGGCGCGTTGGACAACATCTCGGTGCTGGACCACTACGAGCACGAGGCGCGGGCGTGGGCGGCCCGCACCGGTGGCGCGGTGGTCGAGCTGCACGGCTACTCACTACCGTCCGATGTGGACGAAGCCGATGCGCGGAAGCGGTTGCTGGAGCGGCTGCACGAGGTGTACCCGGAGACGAAGGCCGCGCGGATCGTGGACGAGCGGCACGAGCTGCGCGCCGACTGCCCGCTGTTCCCGCCCGGTGGGTTCGCGCGCCGTCCGGCGGTGGTCACGCCCGAGCCGTTCCTGGTGCTGGCGGGCGACCTCGCGCGGATCGACCTGCCGGTCGCGCTGATGGAGCGGGCGGCGACCACCGGGTTCGCCGCCGCGAACCACCTGCTGGGGCGGTGGGGTGTCGCGGGGACACCGCTGTGGAGCGTGCCCACGACGGGTCGGGTGCCGCTGTTGCGCGCGGTGGCGCGGAAGTGGGGACGCGACCCGGTGCCGCCCGGTCGTCGGTGACGTGGCGGTTCACGCGGTGGCCGGGTGGATGGCCGGTGGCGCGACCGGGCAGCCGACCGATGCCCGAGGCGGTCGGGTGACGCCGGTGGCACGCGGCGGCTGAGCGGCCAGGGGCGCGGGGCGGCTGAGCGGCCAGGGGCGCGGGGTGGCCGGCGGAGGCTTCAGTCGGGCAGGCGACCGGTGGCGCGCAAGGCGTAGCGGCGTTCCGCGTAGGCCAGGTCGTCCCGCCACAGCCGGGCCGCCGCCCACCGCATCAGCGGGCGCAGCACCGGGGCCGCCGCGCGCGCCAGGGCGAACCCGCGCCGCGTCGAGTGCGCGACGGTCGCCTCGATCACCGCCGTGCGGGCCACGCCGCCCGGTCCCGGTGACAAGGGGGTGGCGTGCGTCTCCACCACGCTGCCCTCGCCCTCGCCGGACACGATGCGCATCACCACGGTGCGCGGCTCGGGGCACGAGAACGCCGCCACCACCGGCACCCCGACGCGGCCCGCGAGCCGGAACGTCACCTCCACCAGGAACCGGTCGTCCTCCTCGGTCGCCGCCGCCGCGACCCGCAGGTTCGCGAAGGAGTACGGGTGGAACCACGCGCCGTGCCACGGGTCGAGCCGGTTGGCCACCACGTCGTCGGGCTCGCAGCGACCGATCGCGGTCAGCACGGCGTCGATCGACCCGTGCGGCGGTCGCGTCGGCAGCACCGGCTCGGGCAGCGGCTCCTCGCCGCCCACGTCGTCGAGCCGCACCCACGCGAGCACCCCGTCGTCGTGGGCGGGGTAGGGGCTCCACGCGCCGAACCTCCGCCCGTCGAGCGCCAGGCCGTGCCACCGGCACACCAGCCTGCCCTCGTGCACGGCACCGTCGCACAGCGGCGCGCCCAGGTGCGGGCACGCGCCGGCACCCGCCCGCAGCCCGCCGTCCGCACCACGCCACAGGACGACCTCGCGGCCCGCGACGGTCCGGCCGAAGGGCCGGTCGGACCGCACCTCCCGGCTCGCGGCGACCACGAACCAGTTCCCCGACGGCTTGGCCAGGGCCCGCTTCAGCGCGGACCCGATGACCGCCGGGCTCGCGTCGCGCCACGTCGGTTCCTGCTCGGGCCACGGTCGGCTGCGGAACATCCGCAGGGGGAGTCGTCGACGCATGTGTCTGTCCACTCCGGACGGTCGATGGTCAGGTGGTCAGGTGGTCGGGTGGTCGGCGGTCCGTGCGGTTCGGGTGGTCCGCGGTCCGGGCCGGTGGGGCGGTCAGGCGGGGCGGTCAGGCGGTGGTGGCGAGCGCCGCGCGGGCGAACGCGGGCAGCGCCACCGCCAGCCGCCCGCGCCTGGACACCACGACCCGGCGCGACACGATGTCGTGGTCGGCCTGCTCGATGAGGTCCAGGATCCTGCCGTACAGCCGGAAAGCGGTGTCCACGCAGAGCCGTGACCGGGGTTCGAGCATCGCCACGCCCGGCGCGGCCTCCCGGTACACCGCGCGGGTCAGGGCCACCTGGTGGGCCAGCGCGCGGCGGAGGCGCGGCTCGGTGCGCCCCGTGCGGCGCGCCCACCCGAGCAGGTCGCGGTCCACCCCGAACGCGGCGAGCTCGTCGGCGGGCAGGTAGACCCGCCCCCGGTCGAGGTCCTCGCCCACGTCCCGCAGGAAGTTGGTCAGCTGGAACGCCACCCCGAGCGCCGCCGCGGCGGGCTCGGCCTCCTCTTGGGGAACGCGGGTGCCGAGCACGGGCAGCACCTGGAGCCCGATGACGGCCGCCGAACCGTGCACGTACCGGGACAGCGCCGCGCGGTCCGGGTAGTCGGTGACGGTCAGGTCCATCCGCATCGACGCGAGGAAGTCGTGGAAGTGCGCGTGCGGGATGCCGTAGCGGCGGGCGGTGTCCACCACGGCCGCGACCACGGGGTGCGGGCTCGCGCCGGTCGCGAGACCGTCGGCCAGCGCGGTCGCGACGCGCTCCAGCTCGGCGGCGCGCCGGGCCGGCGTGCGGCCGTCGTGCACCTCGTCCAAGATGTCGTCCGCCCACCGCGCGAACCCGTAGAGCGCGTGGACCGCCGGCCGCCGTTCCGGGCTCAGCAGCCTGGTGGCGAGGTAGTAGGTCCGGCCGTGCTCGGCGTTGAGCGCGCGGCACCTCCGGTAGGCCGCGCGCAGCACCGGGTCCGTGATGGCGGCTGCGTCGAGTTCGCGGTCGACCGGCATCGGGCTCGCATCCTTCCGAGTGGGCACGCGTGACACGCTAAGTGGGCGGGCGTGGCTCCGCACAACGGGCGCGCTCGTCATGCGGGGCGACCGCCGCGCTGCTTAGCTCGGAGCCTGGCCGGAACCGGGTGACCCGGACGGGTACGGGTGGACCCGGGGACGGATCGCCCGCCGGGGGCGGCGATCCGGGTGGGGACGGAGCAGGCGATCGGGCCGGTGGGCCTGATCGGGACCGCTGAGGAGGGGCATGTCGCCGGCGGGTGCGATCGACCCGTGCACGGACCACCCGCTCGACGACGAACTGCCGGCGCGCCTGCACGGTGAACTCGCGGCGTTCCTCCGGCGCAGGCCGCAGGTCGAGCAGGCCGCCGAGCTGACGGCCGAGCTGTCCGGGCTCGTCCTGTCCGGCGGCAAGCGGCTGCGCCCGACGTTCGCGTGGTGGGGGTGGCGCGCGGCGGGCGGCGCGTCGCGCGGTCCGCGCGCGGAGCCGGTGCTGCGCGCCCTGATCGCCCTGGAGTTGTTGCAGGCGTGCGCTTTGGTGCACGACGACGTGATGGACCGCTCGGCCACGCGCCGCGGCAGACCCACCGCGCACCGCGCGTTCGCCACCCGTCACGAGCGCGCCCGGTGGGCGGGCGACCCGGACCACTACGGCGAGTGCGCGGCCATCCTGGTCGGCGACCTCGCGCTGGCGTGGGCGGACGACGCGCTCGTCACCGCCGGGCTGCCCGCCGACGCGCTGGCCCGCGCCTGGGCGCCGTGGCAGGCGATGCGCACCGAGATGATCGCCGGCCAGCACCTGGACCTGCTGGCGGGCGCGCGGCGCGAGGAGTCGGTCGAGCGGACCCTGGTGGTGGCGCGGCTGAAGACGGCGTCCTACACCGTGCAGCGCCCGCTGCACCTGGGCGCGGCGCTGGCGGACGCGCCGCCGGAAGTCACCGCGGCGCTGTGCGCGTTCGGCCGGGACATCGGTGTCGCGTACCAGTTGCGCGACGACCTGCTCGGCGTGTTCGGCGACGAGGAGGTCACCGGCAAACCGGTCGGCGACGACCTGCGCGAGGGCAAGCGGACACCGCTGATGGCGATCGCCCTGGACCTGGCCCGCGCCGCCGGGCGGCCCGACGTGGTGCGGTCGTTGCGCCGCTGCCTGGATGGTCCGACCGACCTCGCCACCGCCGGCGCACGCCTCACCGATGCGCGCCCCGGCGATCCGCGCGCGACCGACCCGCGTTCCGCTGTCTCGCGTCCGGCTGGCCCGCGTCCCACCGACCCGCGTCCCACCGACCCGCGTCCCGTCGACGCCCACCCCGTCGATGCGCGTCCCACCGACCCGCGTCCCGTCGACGCCCACCCCGTCGATGCGCGCTCCGCCGACGCGCGCATGGTCGAGGAGGTGCGCGAACTGCTGCACGACCTCGGCGCGGTCGCGGTCGTCGAGCGGCGGATCACCGCGCTGGCCGCACGGGGGCTGCGCGCGCTCGCGCGAGTGCCCCTCGACCCCGCCGCCCGCGGCCGGCTGGTGGGCCTGGCCGACCGGGCGACCGCGCGGAAGCGGTAGGCGCGGCGGTCGGTGACGTCGTCCGTGTCGTGCCGCTGCCGATCGCCACTCCCGGTTCGCTCCAGTGCGTTCCACGCTGTTCTACCGATTGCGAAACCATCGCCACCTGATCGGGTGAATGTTGCGCTATCAGTGCACGTCAGCCCGATGCCAACTACCAGATGTGCAAAACCCCTCCTCTCCAATTACTCCGTTGTGTCAGTATTGGTCCGTCCGAGGGGGAGTAGGGGTCGTCGAACGTGACTCAACGCAATTGGTTGAGTCGATCGCACGGCCCAAGAAGATCACCAGGGAGGGGGGATCACCATGTCCAAGACCGCGGAGAAGGAATTCGAGGGTGACGCGGCCGCGCGCCGTGACGCCGAGCATGACCAGGGGGAACGTGGATCCGCGCCGGAGTCGGCGCACGAGCACGGCGAATTGACGCCGCTGTGCTCGGGCAACGGCTGCGTGCAGACACCGCGCAGGCCCTGATTCGCGCGTGATGTGATCGGCATTCGCACGTGTGATCGACGCCCGCCGACCGGGGACCCCGGTCGGCGGGCTTTCTCCTGCCCTGTTGTGTTGTCATGGACGCGTGCCCGTGACCGCAGTCCAGGACGAGTCCGCCGTGATCCGCGAAGTGCGCCGGCTGCACCGCGACGGGGTCGACGCGTCGTGCTCCGGCCGGCACCGGGAAGCGATGCGGCTGCTCGAACGCGGTGCGCGGCTGGCCGACACGATCGACCCAGCCGAGCCGGTGACCCGCGGCGACTGGCTGGTGGCGCGCATCCGACTGGCCTCGACGCGGTCGGCGCTGCTGGCCGAGGGCGCGGGACCGGCCGTCGGGCTGGCCGGGCTGGCCGACGTGCGCCGCCTGATCGACGACGTGGCGGACCCGCTGCTCCAGGCGGAGCTGCGGGGGAGCGTCGACCACAACCGCGGCCTGCTGCTGCTCAACGCGGGGCTGATCGAGGACGGCGTCGCGGCCCTGGACTCCGCCCTGGAGCACGAGGAGCGCAGGCTCGCGGCGGGCGAGCCCGCGCCGTCGCTGGTCGAGCCGATCGTGAAGACGCTGTGGAGCCGGGGCACGGCGCACACCCGGCTCGGGTCGGTCGGTCCGGCGCGGCAGGACCTGACCAGGGCGGTGGCGCTGGCGACCGGGCACGGGCTGTGGGCCAGGGCCGCCGACGCCAGCCACGCGCTCGGCCGCCTGGAGCTGCGGACCGGGGACGTCCCGGCCGCGCTGCGGCGCTACGCGAGCAGCGAGCGGTCCTACCGCGAGCAGGGCCAGGACGTGCCCCCGCTGCTCGGCCTGCACCGCGCGCAGGCGCTGATGGCCGCCGGGCTGGCCGACGAGGCGGGCCACCAACTCGACCTCGTGCTGCCGGCGATGCGGTCCGAGCACAGCGTCACCCGCGACCTGGCGGACGTGGAGCTGTACCGGGCCGTCGCCGCGTACATGACCGGCGACCTCGACCTCGCCCGCGCCATGGCGGCCTCGGCCCGGCAGCGGATGCGCCGGTGGGGCTGCGAGACGTGCGTCGCCAACGCGACGCTGCTGGGCCTGCGCGTCGACACGGTGGTGGCGCTGCGGTCCGGCGCGCCCTCCCGGCCGCTGTCCCACCGGGTCCTGGCGTTCGCCGACCGGCTGCCCGTGCCCCGGCTGGCCGAGCAGGCGGCGCTGGCGCGCATGCTCGCGGTGCGGTTGGCCCTGCGGCGCGGTGACGTCGACGCGGCCGACCGCGTCCTCGACCGGGTGCCCAGGCCGGGGAGGCTCACGCCGATCGACCACCGGATGCTGCGCCGCCTGTGCCGGGCCGAACTCGCCGTCGCCCGCGGCGAGCGCGCGGTCGCGCTGGCCGAGATCCGGGCCGGGCTGACCGACCTCGGCCGCGTGCGGGACCGGATGGGCGGCCTGGAGCTGCTGTCCGGTACCGCGCTGCACGGGCGCGAGCTGGCCGAGCTGGCCGTCCACCTGGTGCTGGCCGACGGCAACGCCCGCCGGCTGTTCTCCTGGCTGGAGCGCACGCGGGCGCAGACCTACCGCTACGAGCCGCTGACCCGCGCCGGCCACCCGGAACTCGCCGAGCGGATCGCGGAGGTCCGCAGCCTCGCCCAGTCGATCCACCAGGCGCAGCACGACGGGCACCCGACGGTCGCGTTGCGCGCCCGCCGCGCCGAACGGCTCCGGGAGGCCAACCGGCTCGGCTGGCACACCGGCGGGTGGGGCGCCCCGCGCCCGGTCGCCGGGCTGGACGAGGTGGCGGCGCGGCTCGGCGAGCGCGCCCTGGTCAGCTTCGCGTCCTCGGAGGACTCGCTGGTCGCGGTCGTCGTGGTGGGCCCCGACGTCCGCCTGGCCCGGCTGGGGTCGGCCGGGCGGGCGGCCGAGAGCGCGCGGGTGCTCAACGCGGACCTCAACGCCCTGGCGCCGGACCACCTGCCGGCGACGTTGGCCGAGGTGATGGCGATGTCCGCGCGCAAGCAGGCCGACCGGCTCGACGATCAGCTGGTGCGCCCGCTGGCGGAGCTGATCGGCGACCGCGACCTGGTGGTCGTGCCGACCGGCGCGCTGTACGCGGTGCCGTGGGGCGTGCTGCCGTCGCTGTGCGGGCGGCCGACGGTGGTGGCGCCCTCCGCCACCGCCTGGCTGGCGGCGGACCGCGTCGAGCACCGGACGGCGGGGCGCACCGTGCTGGTCCGGGGCCCCGGACTGCCCGCGGCGGTCGGCGAGATCGACAAGCTGGGCGCGCACCACGGCGTCGCCGCGCTGATGTCCGACGAGCGGGCCGCAGTGGCCGAGGTGCTGTCCGCGCTGGACGGCGCGGAGATCGCGCACTTGGCGGCGCACGGCGTGCACGAGCCGGAGAACGCCCTGTTCTCCCGCCTCGAACTCGGTGACGGCCCGCTCTACGCGCACGAGCTGGCCGGCCTCGCGCAGCCGCCCCGGCACGTCGTGCTGGCCGCCTGCGAGCTGGCGCTCAACCGCATCCGCACCGGTGACGAGCCCCTGGGTTTCGCCAGCGCCCTGCTCGCCTGCGGCGCGCGGACGGTGGTCGCGCCGCTGAGCCGGGTCGGCGACCAGGCGTGCGCCGCGACGATGGACGACTACCACCGCAGCCTGGCCGCCGGCGCGGAGCCCGCGGTGGCGCTGGCGGACGCGATCGCGGTGGACCCGCTGCGGCGTCCGTTCGTGTGCCTGGGCCGCGGTGACTGAGCGCTCCGTCGAAGCACGATGAACGGTGCGTCGTACCCTCGGGGGGCGCGTGGACCGACCGCCGCCTGCGGACCCGCGCCCGCGCGCACCGGACCGGTGCGGTGTCCCGCCGCCGCGATTGCGGTCCGGGTCGCCCGGCCGCTAACTTGGAACGAGCGTTTCAAGTTGGCGGGGGTGGCCGTGCCCGACGTGAAGCACTTCGACCCGGACGCGGCGCTGGACACCGCGATGCGGCTGTTCTGGCGGCGGGGCGTGTCGGCGACCGGCGTCCAGGACGTGGTCACGGCCACCGGCGTCAACCGGTCCAGCCTCTACGCCACCTTCGGCGGCAAGCGGGACCTCTACCTGGCCGCGCTGCGCCGGTACGTCGACCAGCGGTCCCGGCCTGCGCTGCGGCGGCTCGCCGACGACCCGCGCGGGCTGCCCGCGATCACGGACTTCTTCGGCGCGCTCGTCGAGGCCCGTTGCACCGGCGAGCACGCGCGCTGGGGTTGCCTGGTCTCCAACGCGCACACCGGCGCCGACGACGACCCCGAGGTGCGCGAAGTCCTGCGCCTGCACCACGAACTGCTGCGCGACGCGATGCGCGCGGCGTTGGCGCGGGCCCGCGCGGCGGGTGAGCTGGGGCCCGCCGTCGACCCCGAGTCGGCCGCGGACGTGCTGGCGCTGCTCGCCTACGGCGTGAACCTGCGGTCGCGGGCCGGCGCCGACCCGAAGTCCCTCACCCAGACCGTCGCGACCGCTGTCGGGTCGCTGGCGACCCGAACCGAGGAGGTTCCCTGATGGCGCAGTTCACCGTCCACGACGAGACGACGGCCCCCGAGGAGTCCCGTGCGCACCTGGCGGCGGGCAAGAACCGCATGGGGTTCGTGACCAGCCTCAACGGCATCATGGCCGAGTCGCCCGAGCTGCTGGCCGGCTACAACGCCCTGGCGGAGCAGTTCGGCAGGTCGTCGCTGCCCGTGGCGGCGAAGCACGTCGTGTGGATCACCGCGAGCGTCGGCAACCGGTGCGAGTACTGCGTGGCCGCGCACTCGACGGTCGCGCTGAAGGTTGGCACCGACCCGGCCGTGGTGGAGGCGCTGCGGGCCGGGAAATCGTTGCCCGACACCGCTTTGGAGGCGGTGCGGGTGCTCACCGCGGCGATCGTCGCCGACCGAGGCGAGGTGGGCGAGGAGCAGGTGGCGCGGTTCCTCGCCGCCGGCTACACCCGTCGCCACGTGCTGGACGTCGTCCTCGGCGTGGGCATGAAGACGCTGTCCAACTACACCAACCACATCGCGCACACCCCGCTCGACCCGGCCTGGGCGGACCAGGAGTGGACCGCGGGCTGACGGGGCGGGGCGTCGACCGGGATCGGGGACAGGGCACGAGGTCCCGTCGTGGGCCCGACGTTGCGCCCTGCCCGGCGTCGGCGTCCGCCGGGAGAGTCGGTGGTGCGAGTGCCGCGGCGTCCGCGCCCCGCCGTCGTGGTGGGCGTCCGCCCCACTCGCCGCGGCCCCGACCCTCCCACCACAGGAGAACGCCGAGTGTTGTCCACCGCGTCAGCCGAGGTGGTGCGCGCGACGCTGCCCGTCGTGCGCGACCACGCCGTCGAGATCACCGGGGTGTTCTACCGGTCGCTGTTCGCCGCCCACCCGGAGCTGCTCGACCTGTTCAACCAGGGCAACCAGGCCGGCGGGCGGCAGCGGGTCGCGCTGGCGTCGGCCGTCCTCGCGTACGCCGACCACCTGCTGGACCCCGGTGGCGCGCCGTTCGACGCGATCGCCGCCCGCGTCGCGCACAAGCACGTCTCGCTGGGCGTCCGCGCCGAGCAGTACCCGGTCGTCGGCAGGCACCTGTCGGGCGCGGTCGCGGAGGTCCTCGGCGCGGCGGTGACGCCGGCGGTCGCGGCGGCGTGGGACGAGGTCTACCGGCTGCTGGCGGACGCGCTGAGCGCGGCCGAGGCGCGCCTGTACCGGCGGGGCGGGATCGACCCGGCGGCGGTGTGGCGCGACTGGCGGGTCGTCGAGCGGCGGGACGAGGCCGTCGACGCCGTGTCGTTCACCCTGGCGCCCGACGACGGCGGCCCGGTGCCGCACTTCACCCCCGGCCAGTACGTGTCCGTCGCGGTCGACCTGCCCGGCGGACGCCGGCAGCCGCGGCAGTACTCGCTGTCGCGGGCGCCGCGCGGCGACGCGCTGCGCATCACCGTCCGGCGCGTGCGCGGCACGGGCGGCGCACCGGACGGCGTGGTGTCCGGCCACCTGCACGACCACGTGCGCGCCGACGACACCCTGCTCGTCGGACCGCCCGCCGGGGAGCACACCCTGGACGACGGCACGTCACCGGTGCTGCTGATCAGCGCGGGCATCGGCATCACGCCGATGGTGTCGATGCTGGAGCACGTCGCCCGCACCCAGCCGAGCCGCCGGGTGGTGGTCGCGCACGGCGAGCGCTCGCCCGAGCGGCACGCGCTGCGCGCCGAGGTGGCCGGTCTCGTGCGCGGGCTGGCCGACGCCGAGCTGCGCACCTGGTACGAGGACGCGCCGGGCGGCGGCCTGGTCGACGTGGCGGCGCTCCCGCTGCCCGCCGACGCGACGGCCCACCTGTGCGGCCCGGTGCCGTTCATGCGGCACGTGCGGGCCGGCCTGCTGCGGCGCGGCGTGCCGGACTCGCGCATCCGCTACGAGGTCTTCGGGCCGGGGATGCTCGACACGCCGTTCGCCTGACGGCGCGCCCCGCCCTTGGGCGGCTACTCGTTGCTCTTGTCGAACAACAGCTTCCACGGCATCAGCGCGGATTCGAGTCGGACGGCGAAGCTCATCTTCGACGCGCCCTCGGTGCGCTCCTCGAATCGGATGGGCACCTCGACGATGCGCATTCCCCGCGGCTGTGTTGGATTTGCCCTCCTTCGTCGGGCGGCTCGGCCGCCATTGAGTCGGCGGCTCGCGGGGCGGGTTGCGCCGATCGAAGAGCGTGATCGGCGAAACCCGCGCCACGAACCACCGACGCGGCCTCGCTGTGTTGGATTTGCCCTCCTTCGTCGGGCGGCTCGGCCGCCTGGGAGTCGGTGGCTCGCGGGGCGGGTTGCGCCGATCGAAGAGCGTGATCGGCGAAACCCGCGCCGCGAACCACCGACGCGGCCTCGCGGGGGGCGTGTGTGAGTGGTGAGTGGGAGCGATGGAGAGAGAGGTTGGGGGGAGTGGGGCGGGGGGTTAGCTGGCCTTGGCGATGTTCACGATCGTGTCGCCCCAGGTGAAGCGGGCGTTGCGGCGGTACTGGGTGTAGTTCCAGGTCTGGTAGCGCTGGTACGCGGGCCACGGGTCGCCGACCATCAGGGTCTGGTTGGTGCTGTCGTAGCCGTAGATGACCTCGGCGTGGCCGCCGCCGGAGGTCCAGTAGATGCCGGTCAGGTGCGGGATGCCGGCGTCGATCTGCTGGGTGATCGACGTGAAGCTGATCGGCCCGTTGGCGTCCTCGGCCTTGAAGCCCGTGCCGTGGAAGGCGTCCACGATCTCCGGGATCTCCGCGCCCTCGTTCGGGCAGTAGCCGGGCACGCCGCCCTTGCCCGCGGCGCAGAACGCCTGCTGGCTGACGGTCACGCCCAGGGTCCGCTCGATGCTGGCCCCGGTCGCGGCCCAGCACCACTGGTCCTGCTGCTGCACCTGCTGGGTGTAGTTCAACTTCTTGGAGGCCCGCGGCGTGACGTCCAGGGGCGCGCGCGTCGGCACGACCTCCCGGACCTCGGTGTGCTCCTGGGTCCTGATCAGCCCGTTCGGCGGTGCGACCCGGTCGTCGGTCGCCGCGGTCGCGCTCACCGGTGACAGCACCGCCGTGAGGGCGAGGACCACGGGGGCCAGGCAGGGGAGGCCCCGTCGGATGGATGTCCGATCCACGAGTGTTCTCCTTGCAGGGAGGAAGGGTGGACTCACGCCGGCCGCCCGCTGGATGGGCGACCGGCTGGTCAACACCCTGCGCACCGACCCGTCACCGGACAACGGCCGTCCGTCGCGCGGTCGCGGTCCGGGTGATCGTTCACCGCCGCTTCACGCGGCGGGAACGAGCGGGACGTGCGTTCGGGCGCACCCGTCGGTCCGGTGTGGCACGGCGTGGCGGAGAACATTCACGGACCGTTCACGGGGGTGAATCGCGACGCGTTCGGTGGAATAACCGGATTGTGCGGAAGAATACCCGATCGGCTGATTTCCTGCGCCGTCAGCCGGGTTCGCCGCGCCTCTTGCGCTGGATCACGCGGCCGAGGTCGACCACCGACACCACGGCGAGCACGCCGAGCAGCACCGCCAGCCAGGTCAGGTCGGCGCGCAGCGCGAGCACGGCCGCGACGGAGTTGAACACGAAGGCGAACGAGGCGAGCCAGAGCCTCAGCGTCAGCGCGCTGCGCGGCGGAGCGGGTGGTGGCAGGTGGTCGCTCATGTCGGTGGTCTTCCCCGGAGCGACCGTCCACACACACCGGTTCCGCACCCGACAGTGGATTTCGGACCGACGGGCCGTCGCGGACGGTCACCACCGACGCCGGGTGCTCAGCCGGGCGGCTCCTCCGGCGGGTCGCACTCGTGCGCGACCCAGCGGGACGACCGGCGGTCCCACGAGACCCGCAGCCACCCGTCGTCGAGGGGCGGCAGGCGGCCGGGTCGTGGTGGCCCGGCGCGTCGAGCGCCAGACCGTGCCGGTACAGGGCTCCCGCTCGGGACGGGTGCCCGTGCGGCGTGGCCGCGACCGCCTGCTCGGCGGCCCTGAACAGTGCGCGCAACGCGCATCGCCCGTGGTGCAGTACCGCGCGTACCACCCGTCGCCCAGGTTGGTTCAGCCGCGCCGACCGCCTGCGGTGACGCGGCGGCGGCCTGCGGTGGTGGCACGGCCTGCGGCGGCGGCCTGCCCGCCGAGCAACAGCGCGACGGCGAGGCCCGCCACCACCCCGCCGAGTGGGCGCTTTCCCCTGTGGTTTCCCCTGATCGCCGAAGTCCGGGCGTGCGGCGGACGACCCGGAGGTGCCGCCGCACGCCCAGGGAACCGAGGCGGGGCGCGGTGTCCGACGTTCGGGCGAACGTGTGCCCGAACGCGCCGCTCCGGTTGCGTCATCCGGCCGCCTGGCCCCGGCACGTCGCTTGACGGGGCGGTCCGTTTTCCGGATGCTGGAGGTGCGGAGGGGAGTACCCGCCCGGTTCGTGATCGTCACTACGGCCGCTCGGCAGCGGCTCGGTCACGACGTCATCGCCGTCGCGCGGTGACCGGGGAGACCTCGGGTTCGGATGAGCCGGAGGAGTCCTGATGCGTTCCCACCTCGTCGTCGCGTTGTCCGCCGCCACCCTCGCCGTCGTCGTCAGCGGGTGCGGCGCCGCGCAGGACGCGGCGCAGGCCGCGGGCGCGGTCGCCGACACGGCCACCAAGGTGCAGGTGTGCGCCGACGCGTTGTCGCGGGCCACCGTGGCGCTCGACCCCGGCTCGCCGGAACAGGCCGTGGACCGCGCGCACGAGGCGGCGTCGTCGCTGGCCGACCTCGCGGCGACCGCCGCCGACACCACCGTCAACGAGGCGATCACCGGGCTCGCGGCCACGCTGCGCGACGTCACGGTGGACGACCTCGTCGGCCGGCCCGCCGCCTGGCTGGCGGCGAAGGCCGACCAGGTGGCCGCGCTCACGAACGCCTGCGCGCCGTGACGCACGCGGTCCCGCCCCGGCGTGGTCACGGCGGCGAGCGGACCGGTCAGCGCGCCGATGTCACAGCGGGGGGTGCATGGCGACGTAGGCCGCGATGCTCTCCCGCGCCGGCCCGTCGGCGACCACGCGACCGCCCTCGAACACCACGACGCGGTCGAAGTCGGCCAGCAGCTCCAGGTCGTGCGACACCACGACGACCCGCTGGGGCAGCTCCCGGATCAGCCGCGTGACCCGGCGCTTGTTGCGCAGGTCGAGCAGCGTGGTCGGCTCGTCGAACACCACGTGCGCGGGCTCCAGCACGAGCACCGCCGCGATCGCGAGCAACTGCTTCTGGCCGCCGCTGAGCAGGTGCGCCGGGTGGTCGCGGAACTCCTCCAGGCCGTACTCCGCGAGCACGGCCGACACCCGCCGGTCGACCTCCTCGCGCGGCAGGCCGCGGTGCTTCAGCCCGAACGCCAGGTCCTCCGCGACGGTGGGCATGATGATCTGCACGTCCGGGTCCTGGAAGACGAACCCGACCCGGCGGCGGACCTCCTTGCCCTGCTTGCGCGTCTCCAGGCCGTCCACGCGGACCCGGCCCTCGGTCGGCACCACCAGGCCGTTGAGCAGGCGCGCGAAGGTGCTCTTGCCGGAACCGTTGGAGCCGATCACCGCGACCCGCCGCTCGTCGAGCCGCAGGTCGACGTCGCGCAGCACGTGCCGCTCGCCGAACCGGTGGCTGACGCCCTCGACCTCGATGGTCACCGGGCGGCCCCGGTCCCCGGCTCGATCAGGGGGTACGCGCGGCGCACCGCGACGGCCGCCAGCGCGCCGATCACGACCTTGATCGCGTCGCCCGGCACGAACACCACCGAACTGGCGACCGCCTTGCCCAGCGGCAGGTCCGCCGTGACGGCCATCCACGGCACGCCGATGGCGTAGAGCACGAGCGCGCCGCCCACGGCGTTGGCCAGCAGCGCGGTACCGATGTTGTACCGCTTCCACAGCCGCTCGGTGAGGAAGCCGACGACGAACGCGCCCACGGGGTAGGCGATGATGAACCCGCCCGTGGGTCCGAGGACGACACCCAGCCCACCGCGCCCGCCGGGCAGCACCGGCAGGCCGACCAGGACCAGCACGTCGAACAGCAGGATCGCGAGGCCGCCCCGGCGAGCGCCGAGGATCGCGCCCGCGAGGATCACGCCGAGCGTCTGGGACGTGAACGGCGCGGGCACCAGCGGCAACTCGATGAGCGGGAAGAACCCCAACACCACCATGATCGCGGCGAACAACGCGACCAGCGCCATGTCCTTGCTACGCACCCGAACCCCTTAACCCCGCGACCTCAAACCCGCACATCATAGGCGGCCACCAGCCGATTCCCACTCCCCGGACACGCCCCCGCCCTCCACCACCTCACCCTCCTCGCGCGTCGATCGCCTCCCCCAACCCGTCCGCCAGGCGGAGGGTCTTCACCAGCAGCGGCGTCAGGAACGCGAAGCTGCGCTCGACCCCGCGCGCCCGCTGCGCCGCCCGCACCTGTTCCGCCTGCTCCCTGATCACCGGGATGAACCGGATGGTGAGCGCCACGAGCAGGCCCACCCGGTCCGGGCGCACGCCCAGCGGGCGCAGCGGGCGCAGGCCGGCCTCCACCGCCTCGATCAGCGCCGTCGTGCGGGTGGTGAGCGTGACCAGGTTGGCCAGCAGCACCAGGGCGAGGATGCGCTCGCCCACGACCGCCGCCGTCCACCAGTCGGTCAGCAGCACCTGCGCGAGCACGATCAGCACCGTGAACGGCACCACCGGCCGCAACTGCCGCCACGCCGCGCGCCACGGTACGCGGGCCACCGCGTAGCACAGCGCGATCACGCCGAGCGCGACCGCGAGCCACGGGATCGACCGCACGAAGAACAACCCCGTGCCGGTCGCGGCCAGCGCGAGCAACTTCACCCCGGCGGGCAGGGCGTGCACCGGCGAGTCGGCGTCGTGGTAGAGGCTGAGCATGGTGCCATGCCTACCCCGGTCACGCGGAACAGCGACATCCGGGGCCTCCCACGCCCCCGAGCGCACCGGTCACAGGACCTCTCGCAGGGACGACGACGTCGGCACCCACTCCCGCAGCGCCCGGCGGTCCACCTTGCCGCTCGACGTGTGCGGCATCGCCGCCACCAGGCGCGGCCGGGTGATCGGGTGGCGGGTCGGCAGGTCGAACACCTCGGCGGCGGCGAACTCCGGCATCAGGTGCGCCCACCCGCCCACGTGCAGGCCGTGCACCGCGCCGCGGAGGAAGTGCGAGTGACCCGGCGAGCCCGGCAGCAGCAGGTCGTCGTCCGCGCCGATGCCCAACTCGGCCGTCGACCGGTCGAACGTCCGCAGCCACGACCGGTGCGAGCGGACCGCGCCCTTGGGCCGACCCGTGCCGCCGGAGGTGGACACGACGCAGAACGACGCGTCGTCAGGACGGTGGCAACCGGGCGGTGCGACGCAGGAGCCGCCCGCCGGAACCCTCCCACTGCGGGGGAGTGGCCCACCGCGGAAACGCGGCGGTGGCCGGACCCCACCGGGACGTCCGACCACCGCCGACACCACCACCGCGAACCCCCACCGGCGCGAACCCCCACCGGCGCGGACGCCGGTCAGGGCCGCGCGCTCACCGCCCCAGGCGCGCCTCGATGGCCTCGATGATCCGCGGGCGGAGTTCGGCGGCGCTGACCACCGCGTCGACCGACCCCACCTCGACCGCGCGCCGGATGTCGTGCACGCGGTCGAACTCCGCGGCCACCTCGCCGATCTTCTCGGCCCGCACCGACGCGCGCAGCTCGTCCAGCTCCGCCGTCAGCGCGCCCCGGTCGGCACCGGACGCGCCGGCGACGCGGGCCTCCAGCTCGCGCACGCGCGGGTCGGCCGCCGTGCGGGCGTCGACGTCGCCGGAGAACACCACCGCGGCGGCGGGCGCGCCGCCGAGCACCGACGCGAACGAGCCCTCCAGCGCCAGCACGGTCATGTTCGGGTTCAGCGCCTTCGAGAACACCACGAACGCGCCGCCGTGGTACCGCGAGATCACGCAGAACACGATGGGGCCGCGGAAGTTCACGATCGCCCGGCCGATCTCCGCGCCGTACTCCAGCTGGAGCTTGCGCAGCGACTCCGGCGAGCCGTCGAACCCGGACAGGTTCGCCAGCACCACCAGCGGCCGGTTGCCGCTGGCCGCGTTGATCGCCCGCGCGGCCTTCTTCGACGACCGGGGGAACAGCGTGCCCGCGCTGTAGGTGTCCGGGCCGTCGGTGGGCGGGAAGCCGCGCCGCGGCACCGACCGCGACTCGATGCCGAGCAGGCACACCGGCATGCCGCCCAGGTGCACGTCCTGCACCGCCGCGGTCTCCGCGTCCGCCATGCCCGCCCAGCGCTCCAGCACCGGGTGGTCCTGGTCGGACAGCGCCCGCATCACCGTCCGGATGTCGAACGGCTTCTTGCGGTCCGGGTTCGCCTCGGCGGAGAAGATCTCGCCGACGGTGGTGAAGTCGCTGCCCGGCAGGGAGTGCGGGAAGTCGCGGATGTCGCGGTCGACCGGGTCGCTCGTCCGGGCCCGCCGCGGCGCGTCCTCGCCGGGCGCGACGTAGGTGTGGTCGTAGTAGGACATCAGCACGTCCCGCGCCGACGCCAGGTCGGGCGCCCAGTACTGCGCCTGGCCGTTCGGGCCCATCACCCGGTCGTAGCCGCCGATGCCGAAGTTGTCCTCGGCCGACACGCCGCCGGAGAAGTCCAGCGCCTGCTTGCCGGTGAGCACCATCGCCGAGTCCGGCGTCATCACCAGGATGCCCTTGGTGTGCATGAGCATCGTCGCCTCGGCGTTCCAGTACGGCTGCGCGCCGACGTTGATGCCCGCGACGACGATGTTGATCTCGCCGCCGTCCTGGGTGAACTCGACGATCCGCTTGAGCGCCGCGGCCACCCAGTCCATGTTCTCGGTGCCCGACGTCATGGAGATCCGCGCGCCGGACGACAGCGCGTACCACTCCAGCGGCACCCGCATCCGCTCGGCGAGGTCCAGCGCGGCGATCACGCGGCGGCACTCGGGCTCGGACAGCGCGCCCAGCGACTTCGTCGGGTCGCCGAGCAGCACGACCCTGGTGACGCCGTCCGGGTGCCGCCGGGTCCGCGTGGTGACCACGCCCGCGACGATCGCCGCGGTGTTGCGGCCCTTCGGCCGGTCGACCGGCACCAGCGCGTGGTGCTCGTCGAGGTCGTGCTCCGCGAACTCGCCGAGCAGGCCGGTCAGCTCGTACGGGTACACCGTGTTGCGGCTGCTCGCGCGCAGCACCTTCAGGCGGTAGTCGTCCAGCGGCTCGACCGGTTCGGTCGGCGGCTCGCCGACGGTCAGCTCGGTGCCGCCGGTGGCGTCGAAGGAGACCCGCACGGCGATCTTCCTCAGCTCGCCGGTCCCGCGGTCGCGCTGCCGCGCGATGAACAGGATCTCCTCCAGGCCCGCGCCCGCCGTGGTCGGCAGGACGCGGCCGGCGATGGTCTCCAGCTCCTCGCGCGTGATGTCGCTCGGCGGCCAGACGTAGACCACGATCCGGTTGGTGGGGAAGCGCTTCTTCGACGGCCGCAGCGCCTGCGCGCGGCGGATCGAGTCGAGGCACGTGGCGATGGTGTCCTCGGCCGTCGGCAGCGCCACCAGCCTGCCGCCCTGCTCGCGCAGCTCGGTCAGGTCGCGCACCTGCGCGAACGCGACGAGCCGGTCGTCCGACGGGTTCTCCCGCGCCACGCACTGGAACAGGTAGACCTCCTCGTCCGACGACGGCAGCCGGGTGAGGTCGAACTTGGCCAGCCGCTCCAGCTGCATCCGCTGCGCGATGTACGGGTGCAGGCCGCGGATCAGCCGCTCCTCGGCCATCCCGGTGGTCGACGGGCGGAACGTGAAGTGGTGGTGCATCACCGCGCCGCCGCTGCCCGCGACGGTCGTGGTGAGCCTGCGGACCCCGGCGGGCAGCGGGTGCGCGCTGACCACGTCGTGCAGCGCCGCCGCCATCGCGTCGGAGTCCTCCGGCTGGTTCTCCCAGGACAGGTAGATGTCGGCGTCGAGGGCCTCGTCGCCGCCCGCCAGCTCCGCGAGCCCGCGCAGCGCGCCGCCCAGCGCCGCGAACTCCACCGCGGCGGAGACCAGGAGCGAGCCCGCGCGCTCGGCGACCACGAACGAGCAGCCCGCGACCTCGGCGGTGCGCACGCCGGTGAGGCCCTTGTTCCCGTAGTACCGCCGGGTCAGCACCTCCAGCATGACCGAGTTGTCCGGGTCGTGCCGGACCAGCCGCTGCCCGAGCAGCCGCACCAGCGGCTCGGTGCTGCGCACCATCTCGGCGACGCGCTCGGCGCGGTCCGGCGCGTCCGGGTGCGCGTCGAGGTGGCGGAGGTGCTTGCGGACGTGGGCGTAGACGCGGGCGCGGTTGCGGCGCAGCAGGGGCTGGCCGAACCAGGCGAACACCACGCCGCGCGCGAGGTCGGCGACCACCGGGAAGCGGACCTGCGTCGCGGCCACCAGCCGCTCCAGCACGAGGCCGGCGGGCTCGCGCAGCGTCTCGTCCGGCGGCGCCTCACCCAGCCACGCGCGCAGCAGCGCCGTGACGACCGCGACGTCGGCGGACGCGCGCTGCTGGGCGAGGAAGATCCGGAACACCGCGGCTTCCAGGCCGGGTGAGCGCTCCAGGTCGGCGACGCCGTAGTGCCCGAGCGCGGTGCGGAGCTTGGCCTGGAACGCCTCCGGCAGCCCCGCCCGCTCGACGTCGAGGCTTTGGAGGTAGGTGTGGAAGTACTCGCGGGCGCTGTGGACGTGGCCGTCGCCGCCGTCCTCGCCCGACGGCCGGTTGCGGCTCAGCTCGGCGAGGTCGGCGAACACGCCGACGAGGTCGAACTCCCCGGCCAGCGGCCGGTGGCCGTCGTCGGTGGCGGCCCGGCGGGCGGCGAGGTAGTCGTCGAGCACCCGGCCCTCGTCGTGCGGGTCGACGTCGAACCCGAGCAGCAGGCTCCGCAGGTCCTCCTGGCCGCGCGCGGCGCGCTCCCGCGCCGGGGCGTGCGCGGGCGCGGCGGGCAGGTCCAGCTCGACGACGGCGGTGGTCGAGGGGCCGTCGTCGGCGGCGTCGGCGAGCGGTTCCAGGCGCAGCAGCGGCGCGCCGGTCTCCACCTGGCCGCCCACGGACACGAGGCATTCCTTGAGCCGGGCCTTGAACGGCGCCCGCAGCACCGTCTCCATCTTCATGCTCTCCAGCACCAGCACCGGTGCGCCCGCCTCGACCTCGGCGCCGACCTCCAGCGGCGTGGCGACGACCAGCGCGGGGCTCGGCGAGCGGAGCACGCCGCCCTCGTCGCGGCTGATCCGGTGCGTCACACCGTCCACCTCGACCAGGTGGATCGGCCCGTGCGTGCCGGTGAGCAGGCGGTACCGGTTGCCGTTGACGGTGATCTGCCCGGTGTGCCGGTCGACGCGGTCGACCTCGACGTCGGCGGTGCGGACGGCGTCGCCGACCTCGATGCCGACGCGGAACCGCCGCGCGCCGACCCGCGCGACGCGCACGCGGTAGCCGACGCCGCGCAGCTTGAGGTCGAGCGGCCGGCCGCTGTGGTGCTGCGCCTGCGGACGCCCGCCGAACGCCGTGGACAGCAGGCGCTGCCGCTCGGCGCGCTCCTCCTCCTCGTACGCCTCGATGGCGGCGGCGGCCAGCGCGACCGCGGAGTGCCGGTGCGAGACGAGGTCGCCCTCGGCGCGGACCCGGTCGATCCAGCCCGTGTCGGCGCTCGCGTCGATCACCTCGGGCCGGTTGAGCAGGTCGAGCACGAAGCTCTTGTTGGTCGCGCCGCCCTCGATGATCACCGAGGTCTGGGCCATCGCCCGGCGCAGCCTGCCGAGCGCCTCGTCCCGGTCGCGGCCGTAGGCGATGATCTTCGCGATCATCGAGTCGAAGTCGGCGGGGATGGTGTCGCCCTCGCTGACGCCGGTGTCCACGCGGATGCCCGGCCCGGCGGGCAGGTCCAGCAGCGCGATCCGGCCGGGTGAGGGCGCGAAGTCGCGGTCGGGGTCCTCGGCGTTGAGCCTGGCCTCGACGGCGTGCCCGCGCTCCGCGGGCGGCGCGCCCTCCAGCCGACCGCCCGACGCCACCCACAGCTGCGCCTTGACCAGGTCGAACCCGGTGGTGGCCTCGGTGATCGGGTGCTCGACCTGGAGGCGCGTGTTGACCTCCAGGAACGCGAACAGCCGGTCGCCGGGGTGGTAGAGGAACTCGACCGTCGCCGCGCCGCGGTAGCCGACCGCGACCGCCAGCCGCTCGGCCGACGCCTTCAGCTCGGCCGCCTGCTCGGCGTCGAGCACCGGCGACGCCGACTCCTCGATGATCTTCTGGTTGCGCCGCTGCACCGAGCAGTCGCGGACGCCGAGCGCCCACGCGGTGCCCTGGCCGTCGGCGATCACCTGGACCTCGACGTGCCGCGCGCCGGTGACCAGGCGCTCCAGGAACACGACGCCGCTGCCGAACGCCCGCGCGGCCTCCTGGCTGGTGCGCTCGTAGGCGTCGACCAGCTCGGCGTCGCTGGTGATCACGCGGATGCCGCGGCCACCGCCGCCCGCCGTCGCCTTGAGCATCAGCGGGTAGCCGATGCCTGCCGCCGCCTCCAGCGCCGCGTCCAGGGTCTCGACCGCGCCGCGGCTCCACGGCGCGACCGGCACGCCGACCTCCTCGGCGATCAGCTTCGCGCCGATCTTGTCGCCGAGCTTGCGCATCGCGTCCGGGCCGGGCCCGATGAAGGTGACGCCGACCTGTTCGCAGAGCTCCGCGAACGCCGGGTCCTCGGCGACGAAGCCCCAGCCGACCCACGCGGCGTCCGCGCCGGTCTCCACCAGCGCGCGCTCCAGCACCTTCAGGTCGAGGTACGGGCGCGCGGACGCGGGACCGAGGTCGTAGGCGATGTCGGCTGCGCGGACGAACGTGGCGTTGCGGTCGACGTCGGTGTGCAGGGCGACGGTTTCGATCGGCGCACCGGTCTCCGCGGCCAGTTCCCGGACGGCGTTGATGAGCCGCACGGCGGCCTCACCACGGTTGACGATGACGATTCGGCTGAACACCGATCGAGCCCCTCCTCAGGATTCCGCCGCTGGTGGCGACCGGGCCGAGTGTAGTGGACGGTGACCGGTCCGAGGGGGTGACCCCGCAGCTCGGGCAACTCCGGTCCCGGCACGGGAGAAACCGGTCGAGCGGCGCGAATCGGACGTCGCGCGGACGGCGTCGCGGGTGGCTCCCGACGTCGGATCACCTGTGCGAACCGCGTCGGAGGTGCTGTGCGGCAGGCCGCGGGCGCGCGGTCGACCCGCCCCGGCCTCCGACGCGATGACCGGCCGGCCGACCGGGTCGTGGGTGGACCGCGGTCGGCGGCGGGTCCGGAGGGCGCGGGGCGGGCCGGTGCGCCGGTCAGCCGCCGGACCGGTACGCGGCGTTGACCTTCAGGAGCCGGTTGGGCGATCCCCTCGGGTCGGACACGACGCTCTTGGTGGCGTTGTTCAGCAACGCGGTCGCCACCTGGGCGGGTGTCTGGGCGGGGTTGCGGGAGAGCAGCAGCGCCGCCGCACCGGCCACGTGCGGTGTCGCCATCGAGGTGCCGGACAGGTCGCCCGAGTCCGTGTCGCTGCCGTTGTACGCCGAGGTGATGCTCTCACCCGGCGCGAACAGGTCGACGCAGCTGCCGTAGTTGGAGAAGTACGACCGCCGGTCCGACCAGTCGGACGACGCGACGGTGAGCGCCTCCCGCACCCGCGACGGCGAGTGCCGGCACGAGTCGTCGGACTCGTTGCCCGCCGCCACCACCGCCACGACGCCGTCGGCGATGGTCCGCCGCACGGCGTCCTCGATCACCCGGTCCGGCGCGTCGCCGCCCAGGCTCATGTTCGCCACGGCCGGACCGGACGCGTGGTGCGCCACGACCCAGTCCAGCGCCTCCGCGACGTCCTCGCTGGTGCCGTTGCCGGCGCAGTCGAACACCTTCGCCGACACCAGCTTGACGCCCTTGGCGACACCGTAGCGCTGCCCGCCCGCGGTGCCCGCCACGTGCGTGCCGTGCCCGTGGCAGTCCTCCTGCTGGTCGTCCACGGTGTTCGTGCCCCACACCGCGCGCCCGCCGAAGTCGCGGTGGCTGACCCGGACCCCGGTGTCGACCACGTACACGGTGACGTTCGCCGCCGTGTCGGGGTACCGGTAGTAGTCGTCCAGCGGCAGCCGCTGCTGGTCGACCCGGTCCAGGCCCCACGACGGCGGGTTCGCCTGCTCGCCGGCGACCCGCACCCGCTGGTTCTGCTGCACGTAGGACACCGCCGGGTCGGCGGCGAGCCGCCGCGCGTCGGGTGCCGACATGCGCACCGAGAACCCCTGGAACACGTGGGAGAACGTGTGGACGACCGTACCCGAGTACCGGGCCGCCAGGTCGCCCGCGGCGCGTTCTCCCTTGAGCACCACCACATAACTGCCTTCGATCGCGCCGGGCGCGCCCGCGCCGAGCACCTCGGCCGCCGCGGCCGGCGCGACACCCACCACCCCGCCGGTCGTCACCGCCGCGACCGTCAACCAGGACACCGTCCTCATCGCACCTCCTGTGCGTCTTGTGGACACCGGCAGGCTAAGGCGCGCCGGCCGTGCGGTGACCTGGCCGAACGGGCGATTGCTCCGTGCCGACCGGAAAAGACCCCGAACGGTCGCCCTACCATCGTCCGGGGCCGGGTCGAATGGCCGACGACGAACAGCGGGTCCGCGCACGGCGGTGGCGGCGACCCCAACTGATGTCCACAGTGGACGAAGAGCGGCGGACCGGGCGGTCGCCTGGTCAGCCGCCGAGTTCCGCGGCGAGTTCGGCCGCCGACAGCACCCGGCCGAAGAAACCCCGGATCGAGCGGAGCGTCGCCTCCTGCGCGGCGTCGGACAGCGCGCCGGTCGCGTCGCCGATGAAGGCGACGCGGTAGTCGTGCATGTACGCGCTGCGGGCGGTCGACTCGCAGCACGCCTCGGTCAGGGTGCCGATGATGATCACCGTGTCGACCCGTCGCAGCCCCCGGATCGTGTTCAGCACGCTGTGCAGCGGTGTGTTGTGGAACGCGTCGTACCGGTGCTTGCGGACGACCATCTCGTCCGGTCGCGGCGCCAGCTCCTCGATGATCTCCGCGCCGTGGCTGCCGTCGCGCATCCCGGCTTCGCGCAGCCGGGGTATGTAGGCGGTCTCCAGCGGTGACACGTCGAAGGTGTCGTAGAGGACGTGCTGCGTGTAGATCACGGGGACGCCCCGGTCGCGGCACGTGTCGACGACGCCCCGCATGACCGGGACCCGTTCGCGCGCCATCGGGACGGCCATCGGGAAGCCCTCGCGGACGAAGTCGTTCTGCATGTCGATGACGAGCAGCGCGCAGGTCTCGGGATCGACAGTCCAGGGAGCGGTGGTCATGTCGGTCCTCCGGTGCGTCCGAGGCGAATGGTGCCGGGACGCTAACACGCGTTCCGCGCGCGGTGACCGGTCGTTCCCCGGCTCGCCCGCGACCGCCGGGTGGCCGGGCCGTCGGCGACGGCCCGGTGTCCACACCAGAGCGGTCATCAGGCGTCGACGGGGCCGCCGAACCACCGCTCGGCGGCGGCGCGCAGCGCCTCGCGGTCCGGGTGCGGGTCGCTCGACGCCCAGGCCACGTAGGAGTCGGGGCGCAGCAGGAGCGCGGTGGCGTCGGTGTCCGCCTCGGCGCGGACGACGTCGACGTAGTGCGATTCGACGCCGTCGAGGCGCAGCCCGCCGTCCGGGGTCAGGTCGATCAGCAGCGGCCGCGCCCGCCGGACCAGCTCGGCGAGGCGCACCACGCCGTCCGGTGCGCGCAGGTCCAGGTCGGGCGCGGGCCACCCGGCGAGCGGGTGGGCGTCGTCGGCGACCGGGTAGCGCGTGTCCGCGCCGGCGACGAGGTCCGCGACGGTCCGCACGACGCCCGGCTGGGCGAGCAGTTCGCCGAACAGCGCGCGCAGGCCGGTGACGTCGTCGCCGGGTGCCAGCAGCGCGGCCTGGGCTTGGGAGTACGTGACGGTCCGGTCGGCGACCGGGCGGCGCTCGGCCTCGTCGAGGCTCATCGGCTCGTCGGTGGCGGGCTGGTCCCACTCCGCGGTGGCGACCAGCGGCGGGCCGCCGGGCAGCGGGGCGTAGGAGAAGCCGCCGGTGGCGGTGCGGACGGGCAGGAACGGCAGCACCGGGCCGTGGTCGGGCACGAGCAGCGCGCCGGTCGCGGGGTCGAGCCGGTCGGCCGGCACGGTGACGTGCGCGGTGCGGGTGGTCGTCCGGTCCTGGCTGACGCCGGGGAAGCCGATGCCGGCGGCCTTGCGGACCGGGCTGTGCGCGCCGTCCGCGCCGACGGCGTAGCGGGCGCGCAGCTCGTAGGAGCCGTCGGGGCCGTCGACGGTCAGCGTGACGCCGTCGGGGTCCTGGGCGAGGCCGCGCAACTCGTGCCCGCGCCGGAGGTCGACGCCGAACTCGTCCGCCCGCGCGGCCAGCACCCGCACGGTCTCCGCTTCGGGCACGGGGAGGGTGTGGACGGGGCTGTCGGCGAGGAGGCCGAGGTCGAGCGGCAGCCCGGCGAACACGTGGTAGCCGCGGTTGGGTCGCGGCGGGCCGGGCCGGCCGCTGAGCCGCTCGAACAGCCCGCGGCGGTCGACCATGCGGACGACCTGCCCGAGGAGGCCGTTCGACCGGGGCTCCGGGTCGGGTTCGGTGCGGCGTTCCAGCACGACCGGCCGGACGCCGCCGAGTGCCGGTTCGCACGCGAGCAGCAGGCCGTTGGGTCCGCCGCCGACGATGACGACGTCGATCATGGGTGCCTCCGGGGTATCGGGGGTGTGCCGGTTTCCGGGCACGGCGGAGCAGCCCGTCGAGCGGGCGTGCTCGCGGGTGTGGGTCGGGTGCGCGGTGTGGTGCGGTGTGGCGGGGCGCGGTCCGTCAGCGCTGCTCGGGCAGCCCGGCGCGGATCTGTCCGAAGACCTCGCGCAGCAGCGGTCCGATCGGCTCGGTGGGGTCGAGGGTCCAGCGGGACAGCGCCGTGCTCAGGCCGGCGCTCACCACGGCGGCGACGACCTGCGGGTACAGGTCGCCGGCCGGGGCGCCGGTGCGGTCGGCGACGGCGGCGGCCAGCTCGTCCTGCGCCAGGGCGTGCACGCGGAACATCTCCTGCTGGACCGCGGGTTCGGCGACCAGCTCCCGGATGCCGGCGGCGAACCGGTCGCCGGCGGGGCCGCCCGGCTCCGCCGGCTCGAACTGCGCGACCACGGCGTTGACGAGCGCGTCCCAGAGCGGTTCGCCCGCCGGGCGGTCCCGCAACGCCTCGGCGGTGCGCCGCCCGCGTTCGACGTGCGTGGCGACGACGGCCTCGGCCTTGCTGCCGAAGTAGTTGCGGAAGGTGCGCTCGGAGACGTTCGCGGCGGCGGCGATGTCCTCCACCGAGACGTCGTCCCAGCCGCGTTCGAGGGCGAGCCGGATGGCGGCGTGGCTCAGCGCGAGCCGGGTCTCCCGCTTCTTGCGCTCCCGCAGCCCGCCGTCGCTCGTCGCCATGTCGACCAGTCTGGATCGAAGTTGCCAGATTTGCAAACTTGCCGCGATGGAAAGTTTTGGCCGTGCCGGCCGGTCGGTGCACCACGCGATCACGGGCCGCGTACCGGGGCCGCGCGGCGATCGGTCCGCCGGCACGGGGTTCGCGCGTCGGAGTGTCGCCGCGTCGGCGTCGCGCCTCGACCACGGCGGTGTGCCGCCCGAACGGGTGCGGGATCGCGCCCCGCAGTGCGGTGACGCGAGCGGCACCCCCGGGTGGGCGTTCCGCGCACCGCCCGGTGGTCAGCGGTCGGCCGGCTCCAGGCGGACGCAGCAGTGGCCCGGCGCGGGAGACAGGCGCGCGGTCAGGCCGGTTCCCGCCAAGCCGTCGAGCAGGCCGTCGAGCAGGCGGAGGTTCATGCCGCACACCAGCTCGACGTGGCGTCGCGCCAGGCTGTGGAACGGGCAGTTGCCCAGCGCGATCGCGTCGTCGGGCGCGTCGTCGCGGGGCTCGAAACCGAGGTCCTCCAGCGCCCGCAGCGCGGCGCTCCGGCCGTCCTCGTCGCGCTCGGCGGCGCGGGCGGTCGCGCCCAGGTCCCTGCCCAGCTCGTGGGCACGGCGGTGGAGCACCGCGCGCGGCGGCTCGCCGGTCGTCTCGACCTCGGCCAGCGCGTCGGCCAGCAGGTTGCCGACCAGCTCGTAGCGCCGGTCGGGCAGGGACACCGCGATCTGCCCGGCGGACCGCCGGTACAGCTTGGCCGGTCGGCCCGCGCCGGGACCGGTGCGGCCGGTGCGGCGCTCGTGGACGACGTCGAGCAGCCCCTCGGCGACCAGGCGGTCCAGGTGGAACGCGGCGGTGGTGCGTGCCGCGCCCACCGCCTCGGCGGCCTCGTCCCGGCTGACCGGCTCGGGCCGGCGCGCCACGAAGTCGTACAGCCGACGCCGGGTCGGCTCGTCCAGGGCCGCGACGGCGGAGACGTGCGACGCGCCGGGCTGGTCGGCCTGCACCATTTCTAAAACCCACCTCTGTTGACGAAATCTGCGCGACTCTTCTAAGGTTAACCGAAGTTGTCGATAGAAGGAGGAGCGATGGCCGGCGAGGTCCCCCGCGGTTCGGTGGCGCTGTCCGGTCCACAGGGGACGGGCGAGGGGGTCGTCCCGCGGTCGCCCTCGCCCCGGCGGTTGCAGGTGGTGCACGGGCGCGGCGGCGTGGACCTGGCCGCCGCGCAGCGGGCGGTCGGCGACCTGTTGCGCGCGCTGGGCCGGAACCCGGCGTCGGAGCACCTGGCCGACACGCCCCGCCGGGTCGCGCACGCCTACGCCGAGATGCTGACGCCCCGCGAGTTCGACCTGACGACCTTCCCGAACGAGGAGGGCTACGACGAGCTGGTGCTCGCCCGCGACATCCCGGTGCAGTCCCTGTGCGAGCACCACCTGCTGCCGTTCCAGGGCGTGGCGCACGTCGGCTACCTGCCCGGCGAGCGCATCCTCGGCCTGTCGAAGCTCGCGCGGGTGGTCGAGCTGTTCGCCCGCGACCTACAGGTGCAGGAGCGGTTGACCAAGCAGGTGGCCGACTGGCTCCAGGAGCACCTGTCGCCCCACGGCGTCGGGGTCGTCATCGAGGCAGAGCACCTGTGCATGTCGCTTCGCGGCGTGCGGGTCGCCGGTTCCCGCACCGTGACCTCCTCCCTGCTGGGCGCGCTGCGGGAGGACGCCCGGTCCCGCCAGGAGTTCTTCGCCCTGACCGGGATCCACGCGTGACCGGGCGCCGCCACCCGGCCCGGACGCCCCGCCCTTCCTGATCGCCGCGCGTGACCTGCCCGCCGCGCTCGGCCCGACCGCCTTCACCGCCGTCCCCGCCTGACCGCTCCACCACTTGTCGCACGCGCTGAGGAGTAACCGTGGCCACCCCTGAG
Organism: Saccharothrix australiensis; assembly: GCF_003634935.1. Taxonomy (NCBI): domain Bacteria; kingdom Bacillati; phylum Actinomycetota; class Actinomycetes; order Pseudonocardiales; family Pseudonocardiaceae; genus Saccharothrix; species Saccharothrix australiensis. The sequence goes on along the minus strand of NZ_RBXO01000001.1, from coordinate 4,532,513 downwards.
GTGTTCGTCATCGTCGGAGCCGGACTGGCCGGCGCGAAGGCGGCGCAGGCGCTGCGCGAGGAGGGCTTCACCGGACGGGTGGTCCTCCTCGGCGACGAGGCCGAGCGCCCCTACGAGCGCCCGCCCCTGTCCAAGGGCTACCTGCTCGGCGACCAGGGACGCGCCGAGACCCACGTGCACGACGCGCGGTGGTACGAGGAGAACGAGGTCGACCTGCGGCTCGGGCTGCGGGTGACCGGCCTGGACCGGGCCGCCCGCCGGGTCGCGCTCGCCGACGGCGGCCACGTCGGCTACACCAAGCTGCTGCTGGCCACCGGGTCGTCACCGCGCCGCCTGCCCGTGCCGGGTGACGACCTGCCCGGCGTGCACTACCTGCGCCGCCTCGACCAGGCCGACCGGCTGCGCGCGGCGTTGACCCCCGGCAGCCGGGTCGTCGTCGCGGGCGCGGGGTGGATCGGTCTGGAGGTCGCCGCCGCCGCGCGGCAGCGGGACTGCGCGGTCACGGTGGTGGAGCCCGCCGCGACCCCGCTGCACGCCGCGCTGGGCCCCGAGATGGGCGGCTTCTTCGCCGGGCTCCACCGCGCGCACGGGGTCGACTTCCGGTTCGGCAACCACGTCACCGCCTTCGGGGGCGACGAGCGGCTCACGGGCGTGGCCCTCGCCGACGGCGTCGTCCTGCCCGCCGACGCCGCCGTGGTCGGCGTCGGCGTCCGCCCGAACACCGGGCTCGCCGAACTCGCCGGGCTGGCCGTGGACGACGGCGTCGTGGTCGACGCCGCGCTGCGCACCTCCGACCCGGACGTGTACGCGGCGGGCGACGTCGCCTCCGGCCCGAGCACCCGGTACGGCAGGCGGCTGCGGGTGGAGCACTGGGCCAACGCCCTGAACGGCGGCCAGGCCGCGGCGAAGTCCATGCTGGGCCGGGAGGTCGTGCACGACGACCTGCCGTACTTCTTCTCCGACCAGTACGACGTGGGCATGGAGTTCGCCGGCTGGTTCAGTCCGGGCGGTTACGACCGCGTGGTCGTGCGCGGTGACGTCGGAAGCCGGGTCTTCCACTCGTTCTGGCTGACCGGCGACCGGGTCGTGGCGGGCATGCACGTGAACAGCTGGGACGAGGGCCTCGGCGCGGTGCGCGAGCTGATCGGCGACGGGCGGCCGGTGGACGTCGACCGCCTCGCCGACACCTCCGTCCCGCTCACCGCGCTGGCGGCCGGCTGACGGTGCCGCAACCGGCCGCCGTCACAGCGCCGCCAGGGCGAGCACGCGCAGCACCGCCGGCGCGCGGAACTTCAGCGGCGCTTCCGGGAACGAGATCGCCGGCACCATGCCCAGCCACAGTCAGGCGACGCCCACGGCGGCGGCGGGGGTCACCGCGCGCCGCCGTCCTGGTCCGGGTCCAGGACCGCGCCGCAGCGCGGGCACGCCGCCGCCGGCTCGCCCTCGGCCAGCGCGCCGCACTCCGGGCACACCCGCGACAGCCAGCACGCCGGCTCACCGCCACCGCCGTGCTCCCGCCGGACGTCCGCCGCCGGGTCGCCCTCCTCCTCGGACCGCACCGCCACTCGGACCTCGCTCTCGCCCCGGCCGGACCCGACCGGTCGGAAACAGGACTGGACAATACCTCTTCGGGTTAGGGTGGGGCCATGCACCTGCTCAGGTCGACGGACATCGCGCTGCGCGTCGTGATGCTGCTCGCCTCCGGTGACGGGCGGCTCACCGTCGACCAGCTCTCCGCCGCGCTCGGCGTGCCGCGCAACCACCTCGCCAAGGTCGTGCAACGCCTCCAGCGCAACGGTTTCGTCGCCACCACCCGCGGCCGGGACGGAGGGGTCGGCCTGCCGGACGGTGCGGCGGCCACCTCGGTCGGCGCGGTCGTGCGGGCGCTGGAGGGCGACGGTGAGGTCGTGGACTGCGAGGGTCCGCCGTGCCCGCTGCGCGGCGGCTGCCACCTGCGCGGCGCGTTGCGCACGGCCCAGCTCGCGTTCCTGGCCGCGCTCGACGCGGTGACCGTGGGCGAACTGCTCGCCGAACCCGCGGGTCCCGTGCTGCTCGACCTCGTGCCGGGACCGCGCCGTCCGGGCGGCACGCCGTGACGGCGCGGCGCGACCTGGCCGACCGGGCGGACGTGCTGGCCGTGGTGACCGGGTTCTACCGGCGCGCCTTCGAGGACGGGCTGCTCGGGCCGGTCTTCCGCGACGTGGCCCGGCTGGACCTGGCGGCGCACCTGCCGGTGATGGCGGACTTCTGGGAGACGGTGCTGTTCCGGGCGGGCACGTACCGGCGGAACCTGCTGCGCGTGCACGTCGGGCTGCACGAGCGCGCACCGCTGACGGCCGAGCACTTCGCGCGGTGGCTGGCGCTGTGGGTCGCCACCGTCGACGAGCTGTTCGCGGGCGCGGCGGCGGACTTGGCCAAGGAGCAGGCGGAGCGCATCGCCCGGTCGATGGTCCGCCGCCTGGACCGGGGCGACCCGAGCGAACTGGTCACCATCCGGCGGCGGGACGAGGCCGAGGGCGGCTGACCCGCGCCCGCCCTCGGCCTCGTCCCGCCGACCCGCCGACCGCCGACCCCGACGACCCGCCGACCGCCGACCCCGACGACCTGCCGGTCGGCCAACCCGCCACCGGCCCGAGCGACCCGACCGACCGCCCTCCGCGCCCTGCGTGCCGGCGGTCCTGCTCGCGGTCACGCTCGCCGTCGCGTCGCGAGCAGCGACGCCACCACCCCCAGCGCCGTGAGGACCGCGATGCCGAGGGTCATCAGGCGCGCCGCGTCGACCAGCGACGCGCCACCGAGCGTGAGGAGCGTGCCGGCGATCGCCGAGGTCACGGCGTAGGCGATCAGCTGGGTCGTGTTGAGGGCGGCGGCGGCCTTCGCGCCCTCCGCCGGGTCCTCCGTGCTGCTCATCGCCGCGACGCTCAGGTGCGGGAAGGCGAGCCCGATGCCGGTGCCCGCGACGAGCAGCACCACCGCCCACGCGACCACGAGGCCGGTGCCCGCCTGGTCGGCCTGCGCGAGGCCGTAGGCGACCAGGCCGCCGGTCAGCACCGGCGGCGCGACCCGGATCGCGCGCCGCGCGCCGCGCGGTCCGAGGTTGACGCTGAACAGCTGGGCCACGACCCACCCGACCGAGAGCGCCGCGCCGAGCAGGCCGGCGGCGAACGGCGGCAGGCCGCCGAGGCGCTGCCCGAACAGCGGGATGAAGTTCTCCGTCATCACGCCCGCGCACAGGGCCGCGACCGTGAGGTACACCCACTTCAGGGACGTGCCGCGCAGGTAGGTCAGCCGCGGCAGCACGCTCACCGACCCCTTCGCCTCGACGACCAGGAACACGGCGAGCAGCACGGCGCCCGCGCCGAGGGCGACGGCCGTCGCGGGGCCGGGCGGCACCGCGGAGCTGAGGCTGAACGCGCTGGCCGCGAGCGTCAGCAGCACGAGCGGCACCACCGGGACGGGCGCCCGCCCGGCGGACCGCACCACTTCGCGCGGCAGGGCGCGCCGGGCGGGCACGGCCAGCAGGAGCGCCACCGCGACCAGCAGCCCGTACGCCCACGGCCAGGCGTCCAGCTCGGCGAACAGCCCGCCCAGGGCCGGGCCGACGAGCGTCCCGACGCCCCACATCGCGGACACGAGCCCGGCCGCACGGCCCCAGAGCCGGTCCGGCAGCGCGGTCCGGATGACGGCGTAGCCGAGCCCCGCCAGCAGGCCGCCGCCGAAGCCCTGCACGACGCGTCCCGCGATGAGGACCTCCATCGTGGGGCTCAGGGCGTTGATCGCGGCCCCGGCGGCGAACACCAGGAAGCCCGCGAGGTACGCGCCCGACGCGCCCCACGACCCGAGCACCCGGCTGACGAGCATGGACGCGATCACGGCCGCCATGAGGAAACCGGTCGCGACCCAGGCGTAGTACCGGTCGCCGCCGATGTCCGCGACGATCGACGGCATGAGCGCGGCCGTGAAGTAGAGGTTCATCGCGTAGAGCGCGACGCCGCCCGCGAGGACCAGCACGGTGGCGAGGTGGCGCGCGGAGAACAGCTCGGCCCAGCGGCCGGTCGCGCCCGCAGGCGGCGGTGGGGCTTCCGAAGGTGATCCGGTCACGGCGGGCTACGCTAGGACTTCAAGCCGACTTGAAGTCAAGGGACGCCGGATGACCCGTACCCCCACCGAGTTGCTGACCATCGGCGAACTCGCGCGCCGCGCCGGGGTGGCGACCTCCGCGGTGCGCTTCTACGAGGAGCAGGGCCTGATCTCCTCGGTGCGCACCGCGGGCAACCAGCGCCGCTACCCGCGCCACGTCCTGCGCCGCCTCTCGCTCGTGCTGTTCGCGAAGCGGCTGGGCATCCCGCTCGCGGAGGTGGCCGAGGTGTTCGCGGCGCTGCCCGACGACCACATGCCGGGCAAGCGCGACTGGGACCGCATCGCGCGGCGGTGGAGCGACCACCTGGAGGCCCGGCGGCGCGAGATCGAGCAGTTGCAGCGCGAGTTGACCGGGTGCATCGGCTGCGGGTGCCTGTCGCTGCGGCGCTGCTACGTCCTGAACCCCGGAGACAGCCTGGGCACGCGTGGTTCCGGTCCCCAGCGGCTGCTGCACCCCGACGCGCGGGGCTGACGCCCGGCGCTCCGGGTCATCCCCCGAGTGGATCGACGATGCGCACGTCGCACGCCTTGGCGCGGACCGAGGCGTCGCGGGACTTCGCGTAGTCGGACGTCACCTTGGTCGTGACGGTCCCGTCGCGGTGGGGGTGGACGCCGGTTCGGGTGGCAGGGACGCCTCGCCCGACGCGGGGGACGCGGCGTGGGCGGGCGCAGCGAACAGCGTCGCGCCGAGGAGTGCCACGACGCCGGCGGTCGCGGTGCGCCTCGGGGCGCGTACCGCCGGGGTGGTCGTGACGGCGGTGGATCACCCGAGCCCGGTGCGCGGCGGCGGGTGCCGCGTCGAGGTCCGACGGGCGGCAGGCCGTGGTGCGCCGGGGTCGCGTCGCGGGCAGCGGGCGGGCCGCCGCCGTTCAGGCAGCCAGCCCCGCGCACACCTCCCGCAACCGGCCCAGGAACCGGGCGCGGCCGGCCCCGTCGAGCCGGGGCACGGCGATGTCGAGGTAGCGGCGCACGTCGACGGGACCGCGCGCGGGCGGACCCACCGGCCACGCCCCGGTCCCGTCCGGGTCGTGGTCGACCGGCTGCCAGACGGTGAAGCCCGCCTCGCCCAGCCGCGCGGCCACGACGCGGGACCGCTCGACGCCCGGCAGCCACACCCCGACGGTGGCGCCGTTCGACGCGCCCGCGCCGTCGGCGGTGACGCGCGCGTCCGGCACGGTGGCCAGCACGGCGGCCGCGGCGGCCTGCGTGACGCGCAGCTCGGCCACGACCACCCCCAGCCGCAGGACCCGCGGCAGCGCCCGCGCCGCCGACGCCTCGCTGATCCGCTGGTTGAGCAGCCAGTCCAGCCTCGGCGCGGTCGAGGCCCGGTAGCCCGCCGCGTGCCGCACCGCGTCGAGCAGCGCCGGGTCGTCCGCCACGACCACACCGCCCTCGCCGGTCGCGGCGGACCCCGGCGTGCGGGTGGAGAAGAACGCCGCGACACCGCACGAACCCACCGGGCCTTCCGGGCCACGCGCGCCCCACGCCTGCGAGCAGTCCTCGATCAGCGCGACACCGCGCTCCGCGAGCCCCTCGGCGATCCGGCCGACGTCGCCCGCCGCCCGACCGCGCACGTGCGCGACGACCACCGCCCTGGTGCGCGGTCCCAGGCGGGCGCGCACGTCGGGCCACTCGACCACGAGGTCCCGCCGGACCGGGACGACGCCGGGGTTCGCGCCCACCGTGCGCACGGCGGCGGCGATGGACCGCCAGCCGACCTCCGGCACCAGCACCTCCTCGTCCGGGGCCAGCCCCAGCGCGCGGCAGCACAGCTCGAACCCCGCCGTCGAGGAGGAGACCGCGACCGCGCCGCGCCGGTTCGCCAGCGCGGCGCACCGCCGCTCGTACGCCTCGATGATCGGACCGCGGTCACCGACGCCCGGAGGTCGCCGCTGGCCGGGCACGGCGGTCGACCGCTCCGCGACCGGTCCGCCGTGCCGGTCCACGAGCGTGCCCGGTGTGCTGTCGCCCATGTCCGACCACCTTCCGCCCCTCGGCCGCGCAGGGAGGCCGCCGGGCGCGTCCGGGGGAGCGGGTCCGCGACAGCGGCCTGTTCCCCGACTATTACCCCTCGGCCGGGTCGTGAAACGGAACAACAACCGAATGGACTACTCCCTGTGGTCACGCCATCACGGAAGCGACCCGTCCGGCGGCCCGTCACGAGGCCGGTTCCGCACGGGGTTCGGCGCACCGGCTCCCGGCGCGAGCCCCGCCGCCCTCCCCCCGAGCGGGAGTCGCTCCCCATCAGGCGGGAACGACCCCCGGCAGCGGGGGCGGCCCCACGGTTCCGCCGCCCCCGGTCCGCCGGGCCCCGACGAGGGCCGGCGGCCGGTGGCGCCGCGCCCACCCGGGCGGAGCGCCACCGGTGTCCCGTCACGTGCGGTAGGCCCGCATGATCGTCTGCTCGACCTTGTTGCCTGCGGTGTCCTCGGCCGTCGCCCGCAACGAGACGAACCCGCCGGGTCCGGGGTTCCGCACCAGGGCCACGCCCGAGCCGCCGGTGCGGACGTGCGACGCCTTCCGCCACGTCACGCCGTCGTCCACGGACACCTGGAGGTCGAGGCGCCGGGTCGGCCCGGCGGCCGAGTCGGGCTGGCGCTGGACCGTGAACGGGACCGCGAAGACCTTCCCCGCCGGCGCACGCTGTGCCAGGTCCAGCGCGGGGGTGAAGCGGACCGCCGACACGGGCAGGTTCCGGGGCCCGTCCCCGGCGACGTGGGCGGAGTGGAACGTCCACCGCACGGCGACCGACCGGGACACGGTGTCCAGGTCGGGCGTGGCCCGGACGACCGAGTACCGGTACGTGGCCTCCTCCGCCGGCACGTCGGCGTCCAACTGCACCGTGCGCTTGCTGCTCGCGATCACCACGCCGTCGCGGGTCAGCTCGGCGGTGGCGACCGGCGTGGGGTAGTCGCCGAGGTGGGTGCTGCTGTCCGTCGCGAGGGACGGCACGAGCGACAACCGGTCGCCCTGGCGGGACAGCGCGATGGTCGGGCCGTCTTCCCACGCCGACGACGGGTCGTGCCGGAACGCCGGGCCGAGCACGCCCAGGTTCCACGTCTCCCTCGTGGTGCGGCCGGGCGCCACGCCCCGGAACGGCTCGTGGCCCTCCAGGCCGTCCGGCACGCCGTCGACCGAGGTGCGGAAGCGCTTCTCGTACTGGACGTCCTCGGTCGCCGCGTAGTGCTCGGTGCGGGTGAACGGCAGGTCGAACTCCGCCCGGAAGCCCAGCCACCGCGCCCGCGTGTCCCACGCCGCGCGGAAGCTGGTGTAGACCGTCGCCTGCTGACCGGGCGCGGCGGCGGCGTAGCGCGCCTCGGTGGTCGCGAGGTCGGCCGGGGTGAACGTCCGGTCGAACCCGGTGAAGAACGTGCCGGGGCGCGAGTGCCACGCGAGGTTGTACGCGTAGGGCGAGTTGCGCGTCGAACCGCTCGCGTCCTTGCGCAGGAACCCGGTCCCGGCCGAGCCGGCGATCGCGCCGTCCGGGTCGTCGGGACCGACCTGACCGGCGTACAGCCGCTCGTAGGTGGTCCCGAGCAGGACGTCGCCGATGTACCACGCGCCGCCGCGCACGCGGTAGTTGAAGCCGATCTCCGCGATGGTCTGCGCCGCGTCGGGCCGGGGCGCGGTGACCGACAGGGGTTTCGCCGTGCGGACGTCGACGGTGACGGTCTGGTCGCGGTCCATGACGATCCTCGGCGCGACCATCATGGTCTCGGTGCCGGTGGGCCACTCGCCGTCGTAGAGCAGGGTGTCGAACGTGTACCGGCCTTGCGGCAGCCGGATCGTGGCGACGCCGTCGGGGTGGCGGACGGGTCGGCCGCCCGGACGGTCGCCCTGGGACACGAAGTAGGTGTAGGCCCGCGCCGTCGGGTCGCCGTCCCGGCCGATCGTCCTGATGGTGAGCGTGTGCATCTCCGGTTCGAGGTACGCGGTCACCGGGGTGCGCAGGCTGACGCCGTCGGCGGTCGCCGACAGGACGCCGCCGAGGTGGGTGTCGCGCGGCGCGTCGACCGACGGGTCCAGGGTGACGGTCACGGTGGCGGTCCCACCGGCGGGCACGGTCACCCTCGGCCGGTCGACGGTGAGGAACCCGGCCGGCAGCGCCGCGCCCGCGGCGTCGGTCGCGTCGAGGCGCAGGTCCAGGTCGAGCGGCGCGGGCCCGTCGTTGCGGTAGGTGACGGTGTCGTGGACCGGGTCGCCGTACGGGAACCGCCGGAGGCCGAAGGAGAGCGCGGCGGGCGCGGCGGAGGCGGTCTGCGTGACCGCGCGGCCCACGTCGAGCCGACCCGCGCCGGTGGCGAACCAGGCGCGCGTGCCCGCGCCCGCCGAGGCGACGAGCCCCTGCTTGAGCCGGGCCGCGCTCCAGTCCGGGTGGCGCTGCGCCAGCAGCGCGGCGGCGCCCGCCACGTGCGGCGCGGCCATCGACGTGCCGTCGAACTCGACGTAGTCGCCCGCGCCCGCGCTGGTGGTGGCACGGGCCGCGGTGATCTTCACGCCCGGCGCGGCGATCTCGGGCTTCACCGCCGGTTCGTCGAGCCGCGTGCCCCGGTTGCTGAACGCCGCCGGCCGGTCGGCGTCGTCCACCGCGCCGACGGCCAGGGCGCTCGGCGCGGTCGCGGGCGAACCGGTCAGGCCCGCGTCGTTGCCGGTGGCGGTCACGAACAGCGTGCCGGGGTGCGCCTCCACGGCGGCCTCCACCGGGTCCTGCCCGGCCGAGGAGCCGCTGCCGAGGCTGAGGTTGACGACCTTGACGCCCTTGGCCGCCATCCAGTCGATCGCCCGGATGACGGCCGACTGCGGGCAGCCCCCGGTCCTGGGGCACACCTTCGCCACGTAGAGCCGGGCCTCCGGCGCGACACCGGTGTGCCTGCCGCCGCCCGCCGCCCCGGTGCCGGCCGCGATCGAGGCGACGTGCGTGCCGTGGCCGCTGTAGTCGACGTGGTCGTCCTCCGCGGTGAAGTCGACCCGCTCGACGACCTTGCCCACCAGGTCGGGGTGGGTGTCGTCGACGCCGGTGTCGATGATCCCGATGGTGGCGCCCGCACCCCGGTACCCCGCCGCCCAGGCCGCCGGACCGCCGACCCTCGGCACGCTGACGTCGAGCGAGACCTTCGACATCCCGTCCAGCCAGACCTTCTCCACGCCCGGCCGCAGGGCGCGGCCGCCGTCCGCGACCATGCTGTCCCAAGTGGACAGCGCGGTGTCGTGGCCCTGCCGCACCGCGAGGGTGCGCGCGGCGGTCGACACGGCGGTCACCGCCAGTCCCGTGCGGTCCAGGGCGGCGCTCGCGGCCGGCACGCCGTCCTGGTAGGTCACCAGCAGCGGCAGGTCGGGCAGCCGGTCGTACCCGTCCCGCACGAGCAGCGTCACGTCGAAGAGCCGGGGGTCGAGCCTGCCCTCGGCGAGCAGCGGCAGCGCGTCCACCGGGATGACGTGCCGGTGGCCGTCGACTTCCCGCGCCACGAACCGCATCCCCGGTCTGGCGGGGGAGGGGTCCGGCGACACGCGCTCGCCGTCGGCGGAGACCAGGACCCGGTCGCCGGTCACGAGTCGCACGGTGCGGACCGGCTCCTGCCCGCCGGCGTCGGACGTGGGCGCCGGAGCCGGCGCGGCACGGGCGGGCACGGCGGACGACGCCAGGACCGTCGCCAGCGCCAGGACCGCGTGGGACAGGCGGGTGCGGAGCGATCGCGCCCGGGGCGATCGAGCGCGGGACGGGTTCTTGCGGGACAAGCGCGTTCGGGACAAGCGGCGAGCCATGAGGCGATCTCTCCGTTCGCTGGGCGCGGGCAGCCGGAAACCCTTGGGTGTCCGGGGCCGTGCGGCGGAACGTCCGTCGGCGTCGTCGGGTGCTCGACACCCTCCCACGCCGACGTTCACGAGCGCGACGACCGGTGTCCGTCCGGCGGGGTTGTGTGCACCATCGGGCAGTCTCGGCGGCACTGCGGGAAACCGGGCGCGGGCCGGGTCGGTGCGGTGCCCGGCGCGATGCCGCCCGAGGGGCCTTCGAGTCCTCATCGAACCGACCACCGGACCGTTGAGGGCCTGGCGCGGCCGGCGCTACGGTCGGTGGCGACATGGACCTCGTCGGTCGGGACGACCTGCTGGCCACCGTGCGGGCCAGGCTCGCCGCGCGTGGCCGCGTCCTGCTGCACGGGCCGGCCGGGATCGGGAAGTCCGCCGTCCTGTCGGCCGTCGTGCCGGCGGACGCCGTGGTGCTGCGGAGCGCTCCGGGTGAGGCCGACCGGCACGTGCCGCACCTCGTGCTGGCCGACCTGCTCGGCGAGGTCCGGGTCGCGCTGCCCGCGCCGCAGCGGGAGGCGTTGGACCGCGCGCTGCGGCGGCGGCCCGGCGAGCCGGACCCGCTCGCCCTGCGGCGGGCCGTGCTGACCGCGGTGCGCGAGCTGGACCCGGTGGTGGTGATCGACAACGGGCAGTGGGTGGACGACGCGACGGCGCGGGTGCTGGCGTTCGCGGTGGCCAGGTCCGCGCCGCGGGTGCTCGTCGCGGCCGGGGAACCGGGGCCCGCGTGGTGGGGCGAGCCGATCGAGGTGCCACCGCTGTCGGCCGCCGCGACCGCCGAGCTGATGACCCGGCACGGCCGGGTCGACGTCGGGCTCGCCGGCGGGAACCCGCGGTACGCCATCGAGTTGAGCCGGTCGGCCGGCGGGATACCGGACCGGCTCCTGGCCGACGTGCGCGCGCGACTGGCCGCGCAGCCCGCCGACGTGCGGGCCGCGCTGCTGGTCGCCGCGCTGGTCGAGCGGCCGACCGTGCGCATGGTCGTCCACTTCGGACACGAGCGGGCGGCCGCCGGGTTGGGGTGCTGCCCGCTGGTCCGGGTGTCGCCCGACGGCGGGGTGCGCTTCCGGGAGCCGCTCGTCGCCGCCGCGCTGCCCTTGGTCGTGCCGCCCGACGAGGTCCGCGCGGCGCACGCCCGGCTGGCGGCGCTGGTGGCCGACCCGGTGGAGCGCGCACGGCACCGGGCCTGCGCGATCACGGGCTTCGACGAGCCCACCGCCGTGCTGGCGCAGCGGGCCGCGGGCGCGCTCCGCCGGCGGGGAGCGCTCGGGCGCGCCGCGGAGCTGGGCGGGCTCGCCGCCGACTGCACGCCGCCGAGCGCGCCGGCGCGGGCGGCCGGGCGACGGCTGCGCGCCGCGGGCGACGCCCTCGACGCGGGGCGGCACGAGCTGGCGACCTCGCTGGCGCGGGCGGTGCTGCGCTCGCCCGGCGTGCCGAGGGGCCTGCGGGTGCGGGCCCAGCTGGTGCTGGTCGACGCCGTCCGCCACGCCCGCACGGCCGCCGGCGGCATCGTGGGCGAGGCGCTGTCGCACGCCAGGGGCGACGCGGCCCTGGAAGCGCCCGCGGAGTACCGGTTCGGGCTGCACTCCGCGCTGGGCGGCGACCTGCGCGAGGCCGTCCGGCACATGGCCGACGCCGTGCTGCTCGCCCGGACCGCCAAGGACCCGCGCACCGAGGCGATGTCGCTGTGCTCGCTCGCGCTGTGCCAGACGGCCCTCGGCGACGCGTCCGCCGGCGGGACGCTCGACCTGGCGCGGCGCGTCGCGCCCGGGTGGATGGTCGTCACGCACGACGGCCCGCTGTGGGTGGACGCCCGTCTCGACCTGTTCGCCGACCGGTTGGACTCGGCGTCCGACCGCCTCGCGGCGCTGCTCGACCGCGCGGCCGAGCGCGGCGCGCTGTCCGAGGTCGTCGGCATGACGTGGGCCGGGGTCGAGGTGTGGGTGGCGATGGGCCGGTGCGACCGCGCGCTCCGGAGGGCGGGCGACTGCCTGCGGCTGGCGGAGACCATCGGCTCCGACATCGCCCTGGCGTGCTACGGCGCGGCGCTCGCCGAGGCGTACGGCGGCGACCCGGTGACGGCCGACGCCCTCGCGCGCCGGGGCGCGTGCCGGGCCGAGGCCGACGGCGACCACGCGTTCCTCGTGCGCAACCTGCACGCCAGGGGGTTGGCGGCGCTGAGCGCGGACGACCCCGAGGCGGCGCTGGGCCCGCTGCGCCGGGCCGCGCGGCTCGAACGGGACATGGGCGTCACCGACCCCGCGGTGTTCGCGCTGGGCGCGGACCTGGCCGAGCCGCTGATCGCGGCCGGTCGCCTGGCGGAGGCCGCGGGCGTGCTCGGCGGCGCCAGGGCGTGCGCGGTGCGGCTCGGCAGGCGCGGCGTGCTCGCGTCGCTCGACCGCGCGGACGGCCTGCTCCGGCTCGCGCTGAAGGACCACGCCGGCGCGGAGCGGTTCCTCGCCTCGGCCGTTGAGGCGCACCGGCGGCTGCGCCAGCCGTTGCAGCTCGGCCGCAGCCTGCTGGCGCTCGGCATCGCCGAACGCCGCCGCAGGCGCCGGGGAGCGGCGCGCAAGCTGCTCGAACAGGCCAGGCAGGTGTTCGCCGAGAGCGGCGCGCCGCGGTGGGCGGGCCGGGCCGCCGCGCTGCTCGGGGACACGCCCGGCGGCGCGACCCTGGCCGGGTTCGAGGCCCGGATCGCGCGGCACGTCATCGAGGGCGCGAGCAACCCCGAGGTGGCCGGTCGGCTGAACATCAGCGTCAAGACCGTCGAGGGCGCGCTGACCCGGATCTACCGCAAGCTGGCGGTGCACAACCGCACGCAGCTCGCCGCCCGGCTGCGCGGGGAGGGGGAATTCCCCGTTTCCGACCCGGTGATCGGGAACCCATCCTGACTCTCGCTTGTCCTTCCCTGCCCAGTGGACGAGGAGATCCGCATGCGTCCCTTCATCCTGGCCTGCGCGCTGCTGTGCGCGGCAGGCGCCGCACCGGCGAACGCCGCACCGTCCGGCGACGTCTCACCGCTGATCATCGGCGGCTCGCTCGTGTCGTCCGCGCCGTGGTCCGCGGCGGTCTACCGCGGCGGCTCGTTCACCTGCTCCGGCACGATCCTCTCGCCGGAGTGGGTGCTCACCGCCAAGCACTGCGTCGGGTCCAACCTGACGGTCCGGGTCGGCAACGTGCACCGCGCCCAGGGCACGCCCAGCTCGGTGAGCCGGTACGTCAACCACGCCCAGGCCGACCAGTCCCTGCTGCGGTTGAGCACGCCGATCCAGACCAGCGAGTACGCGAAGCCGGCCGACACCAACCCCGCCAACGGCACGACGAACCAGATCTACGGGTGGGGCTACACCAGCCGCAGCGGCCCGGTGTCGCCCCAGCTGAAGACGGCGGACGTGCGGATGAACTCGGTCTGCCGCGACTACTACGGCGGCCAGGCGCTGTGCACCAGCCGCATCACCGGCAACGCGTGGTCCGGCGACTCGGGCGGTCCGCAGATGTACAACGGCCTCCAGGTCGGGGTCGCCTCGACGGCGGACGGCTCCTCGACGCAGCAGTACAGCAGCGTGCCCGCGACGCGGGAGTGGATCCGGACCACCGCGGGCGTCTGACCACCACCCGACGGCCCGCCCGCGACGGCGGTCCGGGCGCACGACGCCGTGCGCCCGGACCGCCGTGCGCCGTCGTCCACGCGGGTGGTCGCGCGTCACGGCATGGTCGGACCCACCGCGCGTCACGGCCGTCGGCAAGCCCTGCCCGGAGGAACCGGTGGCGGCCCGCGGCACTTCTTCGACCCGGTCGACGCCATCTCGTGCCCGGTCACTCTCGCGCCCGGTCACCTGAACGGGCCCGCCTATGGCGTCGGGCCCGTGCCGCCCGTTCAGGGCGACCGACGCCTCCGGCGTCCGGCGGGCGCGGGACGCACGAGAGCACCGACGGGCCGTGACGGCTGCCTCCCGCGACGCCTCGTCGTCAGGTGCCGGCCATCCGATCGGCGCTGACGCGCGTGGGTCACCACCGGGTCCGGCGCGGACGCGCCGGGTTGCGGCCTCCGGCCGCGCGACCCGTGGTGCCGGCGCGCGACGGCGGTCCGCGGCCGGTGAGCCCCGACCCGGTCGGCGCGGGCGCTCAGCCCGCCGCGGCCATCGCGCGGTCCAGGTGGGCGATCACCTTCGGCACGTCGTCCTCCTCGCCGCTGCGGATCAGCGCGAGCGCCGGGCGCACGAGCCCGCCGGGCCGCGCGACCAGCCGGGCGAGCACCCCGGCCCGGACGTCGAGCAGGCCGGCGGTGACCTCCCGCTCAGCCTCGCCCTGACCGGCGAGCAGCACCGCGTTGTGCCACGCCTCCTGCCGCGACCTGCGGATGCTGAAGTCCAGCAGGCGTTCGTCGGTGCGCCCGCCGAACTCGTCGAGCAGCCACAGGTACGGCGACACCTCGCCCACCGCCCGCTGCACCGCCAGCAGCACCCGCGCCAGGATGTCGTTGATCAGCAGGAAGTCGCGCCGCAACCCGTGGATCTCCTCGCCCGGCGCGATCCGCGCGGCGGTCACGGCCAGGTCGAGGTTGATGTGCGCGCTCACACCCAGCAGCAGGTGCTGGACGATGACCGCGTCCGGGTCGGCCAGCAGCCCGAACGCCTCCCGCCAGCACCGCGGCCCGCCCCGCTCGCGCCGCCAGGCGTCGCGCGCGTCGAAGTAGCGGTTGCCGAACACCGCGTCGAACCGGTCCATCCGGGGACCGTCGTCGAACAGCCCGTCGCGGATGCCCGCGCGGATCTCCACCGTCACCTGCCGGTACAGGGCGGCGAAGTACCCCACCCGGTCGGCGTCGCGCCGGGCGTCCGACACGATCCCGGACAGCACGTCGATCACGTCGTCGATGGTCTCCGCCATGAGGTGCTCCCGGTGCGCGGTGCCGGTGGTGGGCCACCGTACCCAGCGCACGTCGCCCGTTTGCACGACAAGTGCGGACAACCCGGATTCCCGCCCGGCGGGCCACGCTTCTCACCCGATCGTGGAGCGGACGGCGTGCCCGCCGAGCGGCGACGCGGCCTTCCGCGCCCACGGCCGGCCTCCGTCGGAACCGCCGGGACGGGTCCCCCGGTCGTTCAGGTCACGGCGACGGTGAACGAGGCCGTGTGCACCCGCCCGCCGTGGGAGAACTCCAGGAACAGCCGGTACTCGCCGAGGTCCGCGAACACCGCCTGGAACGTCAGCTCGCCGTTGACCAGCGGCGCGCCCGGCGGTTCGACCGGGTGCAGGTGGGTGGCGGACAGGAGCATCGTGTGGAAACCGGTCATGTGCCCGTGAGCGCCCAGGTGCGGGTCGAGCGTGCGCACCGGCTCCCCGTCGGGCGTGCGGATGGCGAACCGCAACTCCTGTGGCCGCAGCGGTGTCGGTTCGGCCGGCTCGTCGACGCGCACGACCGTGAACCCGCTGTCGGTCACCGCCTCCGCGCCGGGCGCGGGCACGGGCACGAACCCGGTGTCACCGGGCACGCTGAACGGGACGCCGAGCACGACCGGGTGCCGGGGGTCCTCGGTGTCGTGCGGCACGAACTCGGCGAACATCCGGTACGCGCCGCCGTCGGGCAACGCGAGCGTGGTGTGCCACGTGTCGCCGACCAGCGTCGGGTGGACGTGCTGGAAGACGTGCATGTCGTCGCGCACCGCGAAGAAGTGCAGCTGCTTGGTCTGGTTCTCCCGGAAGCCGGTCCGCGCCCGACCGTCCGGCCCGATGATCCGGAACGCGACCGGCACGGCGTCGCCCCGGCGGTCGGGCACGGTGACCCGCTCGAACCGGTACCCGCTCTCGGCCTCCGACAGGCCGTCGCTGTGCGCGGCGGGCGCCAGGTCCGCCGGCGCGGCCCGCTGGTGCGCCGAGTGCGCCGGGCCGGGTGCCGGGCGGAACAGCGTCAGCGCGCCCGCCAGCACGATCGCGACGGCCGCCACGACGAACACCCAGTCGGTGAACCGCAGGTTGCGCATCATCACTCCTCACGTCGCCGGGCGGGCGGCGGACCGCGAGCGCGGCGGGGAGCGACGGGGTCGCCCGCCACGCTCGAGGACCACCCGGAGGGCCGGGGCCCCGGACGTCGGGACCGGGAGCCCGGCGCCGAACCCCGGGGCTCAGGCGCCGGGGCTCGGGGTTGCGGGCGTCAGAACCGGAGGCTCCAGGCGTCGATGTAGCCGGTGTCGGCCCGGTTGACGTCCTGCGCCCGCAGCCGCCACTCGCCGTTCGCGACCGCGGCCGACGCGTCCACCGGGTACGTGGCGAGCAGGTCGTCGGCCGAGTCCGGACCGGAGTCCCGCAGCCGGAACACCGAGCCGTTCGGCGCGATCAGGTCGAGCACCAGGTCGCCGCGGTAGGTGTGCTTGATGTCGACGGTCACCTCCAGCGCCGACGGCGCGTTGCCCGGCACGCCCGTCACGGTCACCGAGGACGTCACCGGGTCGCCGCCGTCGGGGATGGCGGTGTCGGTGGTGTTCTCGAACTTCCCGCTCCCGCGGAGGGTGGGCTTGACCACGACCAGCCCCTGCTCGATCCCGTTGACCAGCACGATGCCGCTGGCGAAGTACGGGTAGTTGCTCCACGCGCCGTTGAAGCCCGTGGCCGTGCCCGCGGTGTGGATGTCGAAGTACCCCGCCTCGGTCAACCGCGCCGAGGCGACCTCGCGGACGTCGAGGATGCGCAGGCCCGCCTGGTAGTTGGCCTGGTACGAGTACCCGTCCCGGATGTACTGGTTGTGGTCGGTGGCGGTGGCCGGCGACTGGTGGGTGCCGGTGTGCACCGGGGCGGACAGCCTGGCGAGGTCCCAGATGTAGGTCTTGGTCCGCTTGTCGGCGGCGGCCTGCTCGTCCAGCTCGTCGTCCAGCAGGAAGTACCGCTGGTCCTCGGTCAGCCACCCCTGGTGCGAGTACTGCGCGCCGGAGTAGCCCTTGCGCGCGATCTGCACGGGTGCGGCCTTGTTCGTCACGTCGACGATGGTGAGCGTGTCCTCGTTGGAGTTGAAGCAGATCTCCTTGCCCCGGTACGCCGCGTCCGGACCCCGGTAGACCACGCACTGGGTGTCGTGCGTGTAGCCGTCCTGGGACACGCAACCGGCCTTCTTCGGCGACTTGGGCGTCCGGATGTCGACCATGTGCGGTCCGCCGCTGCACGTGTTGGAGCCCACCGCGTAGGCGAACCCGGTCTCCTCGTTGATGGCGATGTTGTGCGCGGGGCCGAATTCCCGGTACAGCGCGTCGGCGGTGAAGGTCTGCGGCGTGGTCACCGCGCGCAGCCGGGTCAGGTCGAACACCTGCATGCCGTGGCCGGTGATGAAGTCGGCCACGATGAACGCGTGGTCCCGGTAGACCTTCATGTCCCGCCAGTTGCTGCTGCCGCCGTTGGACGGCAGGTTGCCCAGGTACCTGGGCGAGGTGGGCGTGCTCACGTCCACGAACGCGGTGCCGTTGGTGCGGCCCACGATGGCGTATTCCTTGCCGGAGGACGGGTCGGTCCAGCCCCAGACGTCGTTGCCGTTGCCGCCGCCCATGCGGGACAGCGGCAGGACGCTGAGCAGGTCCACGTTCTCGCAGGGGTAGATGTCGGCCTTGCCGTGCACGCACGGCACGCCGGCCGCGGTGTCGAGCACGGCGTGCCGCTCGGCCGGGCGGTGGTCGGCGAGGAACGCGCGGGCCGCCGCCTGCCCTTCGGGTGTCTCGGGGTCGTGCGCGGACGCGGACGTCATCGACAGCGCGACCGCGGCGGCCGTGAGCAGGGCCAGCCCCGCCGTCCGCAGAATTCTCATGGCGTGCTCCTCACCGGAAAACCGGACCGCGCGGCCCGGTGGCAGGGAATTCCGATCGACTCACCACGGTAGGTGCAACGGCGGTCGGGAATGAACCCCCGATCGTCTGTTCCCGTGCGGCGGCGAGGGCGGGATTACCGGTCGCCGGGAATTATTCGGATGGATTCCAGGGGTCGGGTGGACGGCTGACGCGGTCACCCGGCCGGCTCCGCCCGCAGCCCGCGACGCTGCGGGGATGAGTGGTGAAATGGTCGTCGCGCCGGCCGATCAGGGTCCGGTCCGGCACTCGAAAGGGGGGGAATCCGCAGTGGCCACGCAGTTCGCTTGATCACTTGGCTGAAGCCCCTTTCCGGGCGGAATCGCTCAGGATTTCGACCCGTCCGCCACCATTCGCGAAAGGGGAGAAACGTCCACGTCGGTTCGGCGCGGCCGTTTGGCCGTGCTCGCCCTGTCGGGGTTCGCCGTCCCGGCCACGGCCGCACCGGCACCCGCCGTCGCACCGTCACCCGCCGCCGTCGAGCAGGCCGCGCCCGGTGACGCGTGGAACGGCCACCGGGTCGAGACCGCCGGCCTCAGGACGCCGCGTGCACCACCTTCTCCGCGCCGATGCGCCGGATGCGCTCGACGCCCCACGCGCCCAGCGGTGCGAGCGCCTGGTTGAGGGACACCCCGTGCTCGGTGAGGGAGTACTCGACCCTGGGCGGCACCTCCCGGTACACCTCGCGGTGCACGAGCCCGTCCTCCTCCATCTCCCGCAGGTGCTGGATCAGCATCTTCTCGCTCACGCCCGGCAGGCTCCGGCGGAGCTGCGCGAACCGCCGCACGCCGTGCTCGGCCAGCTCCCACAGGATCAGCGACTTCCACTTGCCGGAGACCACGTCCATCGCGGCGTCGATGCCGCAGAAGTAGGGGCCGCGTCGCGCCGTCGTCGCCATCCGCTCTCCTTCATCGGCACTCACCAAAAGGTAAGTACCCCACTAATTAGTCGGTACTGGTGAACCCTACCGGTGGCGGCGATGATCAAGGCACTCGAACGACGGAGTCAAGGGAGCAGGAAATGAGTGCCGACAACAGCGCCCGCGTGAGCGTCCTCGGGCTGGGCGCGATGGGCACCGCGCTGGCGGCCGCCCTGGTCGACGCCGGGCACACCACCGCGGTCTGGAACCGGACCGCGGGCAAGGCCGAGCCGCTCGTCGCCCGCGGCGCGACCGCCGTCGACACCGTGGCGGAGGCGCTGGAGGCGGACGTCGTGATCGCGTGCCTGCTCGACGCGGCCTCGGTGCGCGAGGTGCTCGACCCGGTGGCCGACCGGCTCGCCGGCCGCACGCTGGTCAACGTGACCACCACCTCGCCCGACCAGTCGAGGGAACTCGCCGCCTGGGCGGCCGGCCTCGGCGCGGCCTACCTCGACGGCGGCATCATGGCCGTGCCCGCGATGATCGGGCGGCCCGGCTCGTCGATCCTCTACAGCGGGTCGCGCGCGGTGTTCGAGCAGCACCGGTCCCTGCTGGACCTGTGGGGCGAGAGCGCGTACTTCGGCGAGGACGCCGGGCTGGCGTCGCTGTACGACCTGGCCCTGCTGTCCGGCATGTACATCATGTTCGCCGGGTTCGCGCACGGCGCGGCGATGGTCGCGCCCGCCGGGGTGACGGCCGGGGAGTTCGCCCAGCGGTCCGCGGCCTGGCTGTCCGCGATGACCGGTCAGCTCGCCGGGCTCGCCGAGGTCGTCGACGGCGGCGACTACACCGTCGAGGGGCAGCAGAGCCTGGAGTTCTCCAGCCTGGACGACCTCATCGCCGCCGCCAAGGCGCAGGGCATCAGCACCGAGCCGATCGACATGGTGCAGAACCTCATCCAGCGCCAGATCGACGCGGGGCACGGGAAGGAGGGGTTCGCCCGCATCATCGAGAGCATCAAGCACCCGGCCTGAGCGGTCGGGTCCGGGCAGGCGGGGTTCCCGCGCGCGGGAACCCCGCCCCGGCGACCGGTCGCGGGCAGCGCGCCGGGTGTTGAGCGGAGGTGCGCTCAGCACACGCCCTTCACCGCCAGCACCCGCCGTGCGGCCTCGTCGACGCGGTCCGCGGGCAGCGTCCCGGACGCGACCGACGCCTCCAGGTGGTCCAGCACCTCGCCGGTGCGGCCACCGGAGGACCACAGGGCGATGTCCGCGCCGGCCGCCAGCGCCTGCCGCACCGCCTCGGGCAGGTCGACCAGGTCCGTCACGGCGCGCATCGCGCCCAGGTCGTCGGTCATCGCGGGACCGGTGAAGCCGAACTCGCCGCGCAGCAGCGCGTACGCCTCGGGGCTCAGCGTCGCGGGCCGTCCGCCGGTCAGCCCCGGCACGGCGATGTGACCCAGCATCACCGCGACGCGCCCGTAGCGGCCGATGTCGCGGTACGGCGCCAGGTCGGTCTGCCGCAACGCCTCCAGCGGCGGCGACGTCACCGCACCGACGTGCGAGTCGCCGCTGGTGTTGCCGTGGCCGGGGAAGTGCTTGAGCACCGGCGTGGTGCCCGCCTCGTGCATCCCTTGGGCGAACGCCAGGGCGTACGTCGCGGCCACCGCCGGGTCGGGGCTGAACGAGCGGTCCCCGATGGCCGTCCCGTCCGGCTGGTCGCCGGTGTCCAGCACCGGCGCGAGGTTCATGGTCACGCCCCGGTTCGCGAGGGCCGCGCCGCGGTCGCGGGCCAGCGCGCGCACCTGCTCCGGCGACAGCTCCGCGGCCATCCGCCGGGCGCTGGGCAGCGGGCCGTCCAGCTCCTCGACGCGCTGCACCCGCCCGCCCTCGTCGTCCACCGCGACCGCCAGGGGCAGCGCGGCGGCGGCGCGTACCTCGGCCAGCCCGCCGGTGAGCAGGCCGGGGTCGTCGCCCCCGATGAAGATGCCGCCCACCTGCTCGGCCCGCACGAGGCCCAGCGCGTCGGCCGGGCCGCGCGGGTCGACGCCGACCATCAGCAGCTGGGCCAGCCGGTGGCGCGGCGCCAGCGCGGCGACCCGCACCGCGCACGGGTCGGGCGGGGGAGCGGCGTCCGGGGTGCGGGTACCCGAGGCGGACATCGAGGACGTCGGTGGCGGTGGCGCGGCGACGGGTCGCCCGGTCACGCCCGCGCCGGGGTCCGGGCCGTGCAGCGCGGCGGCGAGCAGCGCGCCGAGGGCCGCGCACACCAGCAGTGCCCTCGTCCCGGTCTTCGGGCCGCCGTGACGCCCGATCGGCAGCTCCTCCCGCACGGTGACCAAGCTACGTCATGGGGGCGTCGGCCGCCGTTCAGGCGGCGCCGGGCCGGGTGCGCCGGGGTGACGGGGAAACGACGACCGGCGGTTTCGACGAATTCGTGCGAACAGCTGCGTCGCGATTGCTCCGAAAAGCGTCGCCCGACCTGGCGGCGGCCGGTCGGGTAATCCGGATCCCCGCCGCGAATGCGCGCACCGATCGGGATCGGGCTGCGCTACGCTGCCTCGACTACTTCGGGGGGTTGTGGGCGATGCTGTACTTCGGGGGCCTTTTCGGTGTCCTCACGCTGGGTTTGTGGTTGTTCTGCCTGGTCGACGTGATCACCACCGACGACGGTGACGCGCGGAACCTCCCCAAGCCGGGCTGGCTGCTGATCGTGTTGTTCTTCCCGCTGGTCGGCTCGATCATCTGGCTCGTCGCGGGACGGCCCGTGCGACCGGTCGGCCGGGCGCGGGCCTACGAGCGCGGCGCGCCCGCGTTCCCCGAGTACGACCGCCCCGGTCGGTTCGCCGCCGCCGACTCCGAATCCGACGCGGAGTTCCTGCGCCGCTGCCGCGAGCGCGCCGAGGAGCAGCGCCGCAAGGCGCGCGAGTCGGGCGGGGAGACCGCGTAGGCCGACGCGGACCCGTGCGACGCCGGTGACGGCACGCGATTCGGTGTCCGGGTGTTCTTGCCGCTTTTCGCGACGCGCGTTCTTCGCGGTAAGCGTGCAGCGGTGACGACGCGTCGAATCACGCGGTGATGACGTGGAACCACGCCGTGGGCACGTCACATCGAGCCCGCCGTCGTGAGGGCATCGCATCACCGCTCGCGGCTCGGACGCGGCGCGGCGGGCACGTGTCCGTCGTCACGGCCAGGGATCGCCCCACTCGACGTCGCGGGCGGCCCGGTAGGCGTCGGGGTCGCGCTTGCTCACCACGCGGTCCACCGCCGTGCCGTCGCCCGCGCACAGGCGGAGCCGCGCCATGCCCTTGCGGCGCACCGGGTGCCGCAGGACGCGGTTGGCCGCGTGCGGGCCGGGCACGCGGGTGGCGACGACGTACGCGAACTTCTCGTCCTCGTGCCCCAGCGTCGCGGACTTGACCTGCCGGTGCAGCGCCGTCCGCGCCACGCGGGCGGAGAAGTGGCACCAGTCCGCGCCGGCGAGCGGGCACGCGGCCTCGTGCGGGCACGGCGCGGCGACCGACCTGCCGGACGCGATCAGCCGGTCGCGGGCCGCCAGCACCCGGCGGTACCCGGCGGGGGTGCCCGGTTCGACCACGACCACGGTGTCCGCGGCGCGCCCCAGCTCGTCGACCACCTCGTCCCGCAACGGTTCCGGCAGCTCGCCGAGCACGTAGGAGAGGGTGGCGACGTCGGCGGCCGGCAGGGTCGTGGCCGGGCCGAGCACGCCCCGCACCCACCGGGCGGACCGCAGCGCCGGGTGCGCCGCGCCGGCCACGAGCCGCGCGCCGAGCACACGGGCCTGCTCGGCCTGTTCGAGCACGGTGAGCGACGTCAGCCCCGGCCACGTCTCGACCGCCGCCCACAGGGCCGCGCCCGTGCCGCCGCCGACGTCGAGCAGCGTGCGGGGCGCGAGGTCGGGCCGCTGCGCCGCGGCCTCGCCCAGCACGCGCCGGAGCGCGGCGTAGGTGGCGGGCATCCGGTAGGCGGCGTACGCGCCGACGTCGGCCGGGGTGCGCAGGATGGGCTCGCTCGCCGCGCCGCCCTCGCGGTAGCGCGTGGAGAGCCGTTCGACCACGGGCGCCAGCGCCGCCGGTTTCCAGCCGGTCAGCTCGTCCTGCAACGCGCGCCGCAGCTCCTCCGACACCTGACCCCGCTCCCCGTCGACCCGGCGCGCAGACCCTACCCGCCGCGGTCGGCGCGCCGGGAGCCAGGTGGGCCGCCGGCGTGTCTACAGGGGACAGGTGACCGGCCCCCTGCGACGGTCGCCGCCGACCAGGGTGACGGGGTCCGGTGTCGCCGCCGTGCACGCGACCTGCGTGACGGCCAGGTCGGACAGCGCGGTCACGTCCACGGCCAGCGTCACGGTCGAGCCGTCGAGGGTGATCGGCGCGGCGCTCGGCGGCACCTCGCTGGTGAAGCCCTGGACCTGCTCGACGCCGCTGGGACCGGCGACGAGCAGCGCGAGCGCCTCGGCCGGCGGCGTCTGGTGCCGCGTCGGCCGCAGCACGGGCAGCACCGCGCCGTCGCGCACCAGGTAGAGCAGGGCCCCGGTGGCGAGCGAGCCGGGGATCGGGGCGCTGGGCTGCACGCCGCAGCCGGCCAGCAGCAGCGCCACCGCCGCCGCGAGGACGGTCCTCACCGGTCACCTCCGGTTGGCAGGCGGAGCGTGAACACCGCGCCGCCGTCGGGGCGGTTGGCCGCCACCAGGGTCCCGTGGTGCACCAGGGCGTTCTCCCGCGCGATGGCCAGCCCGAGGCCGCTGCCCTCCGACCGGGCGCGGGCGGTGTCGGCCTTGTAGAAGCGGTCGAACACGTGCGGCAGGACCGCCGGGTCCAGGCCCGGACCTCGGTCGGCCACCTCGACCACGACCTCGCCCGGCTCGCCGCGCACGCTCACCGCGACCGGCGGTGCGCCGTGCTTCAGCGCGTTCCCGACGAGGTTCGCGACGATCACGTCCAGCCGGCGCGGGTCCACGCGGGCGGTGACCGGCCGCAGGTCGGCGGTGACCGCGTCCTGCCAGCCGCGCAGGCGCAGGGTGCCGGCCACCGCCTCGGCCACGTCGACCTCGTCCAGCTCCGCGACCGCCGTTCCCGCGTCGAACCGGCTGACCTCCATCAGGTCGTTGACCAGCCGCGTCAGGTTGTGGGTCTCCTGGCTGACCAGCCGGGCCGCCTTGCCCGCGTCCCCGTCGAGGCGCGGCGCCTCGTCGTCGAGGATGTCGGTGACCGCCGTCATCGCGGCCAGCGGGGTGCGCAGCTCGTGCGACACGTCGGCCACGAACCGCCGGGCGTCGGCGACCTGCTTCTCCAGGGCCTCGGCCGTGGCGTTGAACGTCGTCGCCACCCCGGCCAGCTCGTCCGCGCCGCGGACGGCCACCCGCGTCGTCAGGTCGCCCTCGCCCAGGCGTCGCGCCGCCTCCCGCAGCTCCCGCACCGGGCGCAGCACGCTCCGCGCGGCGAGCAGCGCCAGCAGGGACGCCGCGAGCACCGAGGCGCCACCGGTGAGCCAGGCGAACAGCGCGAGCCGGCCGATGCTCTCCTGCTCGTCGGCGAGGCTGCGCGCCGCGTAGACCTCCAGCTCCGCCACGCGCATCCCGATGACCAGGGCGGCGTGGCCATCGCGGACGACGCGCTGCCACGCGACGCGGCCCGTGGCGACCTCCCGCCGCAGCTCAGGGGGGACGTCGGCGATCGCGAGCGAGCCCCGCGCGTCCCGCCCCCGGTGGACGACCAGCGCCGACGAGTCCCGGTCCGCCAGCGCGTCGGCGTCGGGCTCGATCAACTTCGCGACGTCGTCCGTGAACGCCCGGACGGCCGCGACCTGGGCCTTCTCCAGCAGCACCGTCCTGGCCTGCACGTAGGTCACCCCCGCCACCGCCGCCGCGGTCAGGCCGCTGAGCACCGTGAACGTGACCACCAGCCGGGTGCGGAGGCTCCTCACAGCGGCCCGAACCGGTAGCCGAACCCCCGCACCGTCTGGACGTACCGCGGCGTCGCCGGGTCGGTCTCCACCTTGGACCGCAGCCGCTGCACGCAGGCGTCCACCAGGCGCGAGTCGCCGAGGTAGCCGTGCTCCCACACCGACTCCAGCAACTGCCGCCTGCTGAGCACCCGGCCGGGCGAGCGGGACAGCTCGAGCAGCAGCCGCAGCTCGGTCGGGGCGAGGGCGACCGGTTCCCCGCGCACGCGGACCACCAGCCCCGCCCGGTCGATGCTCAGCTCGCCGTGCCGCTCGGCGTCGGCGTGCGGCTGCCGCGCCGGTTCGCCCACCCGCCGCAGCACCGCCCGGATGCGCGCCTCCAGCACCCTCGGCTGCACCGGCTTGATCACGTAGTCGTCCGCGCCCGCCTCCAGCCCGGCCACCACGTCCATGTCGTCGGCGCGCGCGGTGAGCATGATGATCGGCAGGGTGCCCTCGGCCCGGATGCGGCGGCACACCTCGAAGCCGTCCATGCCGGGCAGCATCAGGTCGAGCACCACGACGTCGACGCCGGCCAGTTCGGCCAGCCCCTGCTCGCCGGTCTCCACCGCCCGCACGG
Source organism: Saccharothrix australiensis (assembly GCF_003634935.1). Taxonomy (NCBI): domain Bacteria; kingdom Bacillati; phylum Actinomycetota; class Actinomycetes; order Pseudonocardiales; family Pseudonocardiaceae; genus Saccharothrix; species Saccharothrix australiensis. The sequence goes on along the minus strand of NZ_RBXO01000001.1, from coordinate 4,507,343 downwards.
TGTGACCCTGCCGGGTCAGCGCCAGTCGCAGGCCGTCGCGCACGGCCCGGTCGTCTTCGATCAACAGCACCTGGGACATGCCGCCCACCATCGCAGGGCCGGTCGAGGTTCGCCCATCCACCCCGCCCAGGGTGCCGGACCGACGTGCCCGGACCGTGCGCACGATGTCATGGTCGTGTCACAGCCCCGTGCCACAGCCCCGTGTCACAGCCGTTCCGTGCGGAGCTGTTACAAGTCCCGCTCGGGACGTCCACAGTGGGCGTCGATCGTGGACGCATGACCACACGTGATCGCGTCTACACGGCGGCGACGAAGGTGCTCGCCAGGGTCCTGCTCCCGCTGGCGCACCTGCACGCCCCCGGCCACGCCCGGTACGTCGCCTGCCAGTGGGCGCTGGGCTTCCGGTTCCCGCGCGAGGACCTCGACGGCCTGCACCCGGCGGCGTTCCGTGCCTTCACCGCCGCGCGGACCGACGCCTTCTGGGCGCACGGCCTGCCGATCGGGCTCACGTCCGGTCACCGCGACGCCGCCGAGCAGCACCGGCTCTACGTCGAGGACCTGCGCAGCCAGGGGCCGCCCCGCGTGCTGCACCCGTCGGAGTCGCCGCACGTGCGGGGGACCGCCGTGGACGTGCGCCCCCTGGAAGGCGCGCGGTGGCTGGAGGAGCACGGCTGGCGGCACGGCCTGTACCGGACCTACGACAACGAGTGGTGGCACTTCGAGTACCGGACCCATCGGCCGGCGCGGTTGCCGTACCCCGGCGCGGACCGGGCCGCGCGGCGGAACCCGCTGTCCGACGCGCCCTGATCCACGGACCGGGCCGACGGTGTTGTTTCCCACGATACGGGAGAAACCGACCGTTCACTGGTCGCGAAATCCCAAGGGAGCCACCACCTGCCGACCCTGGTGTCCAGATCGCGGGAAGAGTGATCAACGGCGGTCCGAATCGGTACATTCGCCGCCGTCCCCTCCCCGCACGGCACGGAGTCCTCATGGCGCACAACGGATCGCGGCGCGGCGCGTACCCGGTCCTGGCGCGGGCGGGCGCGGTGCTCGCGCTGCTCGCCCTCTGGGAGCTGCTGGTGCTCGCGGAGTTCTGGCCGCCGGTCGTCCTGCCGGGACCGGGACAGGTGTGGGACGCGCTGCTCGCCGCGTCCGACGCGGGCAACGGCCAGGGCGGCTACGCCGGGTCCACACTGGCCGAACGGCTCGGCGTCAGCCTGCGCCGCGTCGGCTACGGCACGGCGTACGGCGTGCTGGTCGGCGTCGCGCTCGGCCTGGTGATGGGCCTGGTGCCGCCGGTGCGCGCGGTGGTCGAGCCGTTCGTGACGTTCCTGCGTGCGCTGCCGCCGCTGGCCTACCTCAGCCTGCTGGTCATCTGGTTCGGCATCGACGAGGAACCCAAGGTCTACCTGCTGGTGGTGGCCGCCTTCCCGCCCGTCGCGGTGGCGACCGCCGCCGCCGTCACCGGTGTGAACCGCCAGTACGTGGAGGCCGCCCACGCGCTGGGCGCGAGCAGGCTCGGCGTGGTCACGACGGTCGTGCTGCCCGCCTCCGCGCCCGAGATCCTCACCGGCGTGCGGCTGGCCGTGGGCGTCGCCTACAGCTCGGTCGTCGCGGCCGAGACCGTCAACGGCGCGGACGGCATCGGCGGCATGGTCCTCAACGCGCAGCGCTACAACCAGACCGCGGTCGTCCTGCTCGGCCTCGTCGTCATCGGGGTGACCGGGCTGCTCATCGACACCGCCATCCTCGCGCTCCAGCGCGCCGTCTCGCCGTGGCGGGGACGGGCGTGAGCGCCGACACCGGGAGGCCACCCGTGCCCGTCACCCGCAGATCGGTCCTGTCCCTGCTCGCCGCCGCGCCGGCGCTGGCCGCGTGCGGTGTCGGCGGCTCGTCCGGGTCCGGCGAGCGCCGCCGGGTCCGCGTGGCCTACCAGAACTTCGCGGACGGGACGCTGCTGGTGAAGGACCGGCGTACCCTGGAGCAGGCGCTGCCCGACCACGAGGTGACGTGGACGTCGTTCGACTCCGGGGCGAGCATCAACACCGCGTTCCTCGGCGGCGCGGTGGACATCGCGGTGCTCGGCAGCAGCCCGGCGGCGGCCGGGCTGTGCCCGCCGCTGAACATCCCCTACCGGGTGATCGAGCTGCTGAACGTCATCGGCGCCAGCGAAGCGCTGGTGGTGCGGGCGAACAGCGGCGTCACCGACGTCCGGGGGCTGGCCGGGCGCAAGGTCGCCACGCCGTTCGGCTCGACCGCGCACTACAGCCTCCTGGCGGCCCTCGACCGGGCGGGCGTCGACCCGGCGTCGGTGACCCTGGTCGACCTGGAGCCGCCGAACATCCAGGCGGCGTGGCAGCGCGGCGACGTCGACGGTGCGTACGTGTGGACGCCGGTGCTCGACGTGCTCCGCGCGGACGGCGTGACGCTCACCGACAGCGCCGAACTGGCCGCCGCCGGCCGGCCGACGCTGACCTTCACGGTGGCGCGCGCGGACTTCGTCGAGCGGAACGGCGACGTGGTCGACCGGTGGCTCGCCGCCACCGACGACGCGCTCAAGAAGATCAAGACCGAGCCGCGGGTGGTCGCCGAGGCCGTGGCGCGGCAGCTCGGCGCGCCGGTCGACGAGGCGCTGTCCCAGCTCGGGCAGAACATCTACCTCGACCACGCCGAGCAGCGGGGCCCGGCGTACTTCGGCACCCCCGACGCGCCCGGCGCGCTGGCCGAGCGGCTCCGGGACGCCGCGCGGTTCCTGCACGCGCAGCGGAAGGTGGACTCGGTGCCGGACGTGGCGGCGTTCCGCGCGGCGCTGCGGGTGCCCCGTGGCTGAGCCGCTGGTCGACCTGGTCGGCGTCGAGCACCGGTACCGGGGCAGGGGCGTGGACGTGCCCGCCCTCGGCCCGCTGGACCTACGGGTGGAGGCCGGTGGGTTCCTGGTCGTCGTCGGGCCCTCCGGTTCGGGCAAGAGCACCCTGCTCCGCCTGGTCGGCGGGTTCGAGCGGCCCACGGCCGGCGTGGTGCGCGTCCTCGGCGGGACTCCCGTGCCCGGCCGCGACGTCGGGACAGTGTTCCAGCAGCCCCGGCTGTTCCCGTGGTTGACCGTGGGCGGCAACCTCGGCGCGGCCCTGCGGTGGGCGGGCGTGCCGCGCGCCGCGCGACCGGGCCGCACCGCGGAACTGCTCGCGCAGGTCGGGCTGGCCGGGCTGGAACCGCGGCGCACGTGGGAGGTCTCCGGCGGGCAGCGGCAGCGCGTGGCGATCGCGCGTGCGCTCGCGGCCCGACCCCGGCTGCTGCTGATGGACGAGCCGTTCGCCGCGCTGGACGCGCTGACCCGCGAGCGGTTGCAGGAGGACGTCCGCCCGCTGGCCGACGGCGGGCGCGGCGTGGTGTTCGTGACGCACAGCGTCGACGAGGCCGTGTTCCTCGCCGACCGCGTCGTCGTGCTGTCCGACCGGCCCGGTCGGGTGGCGCTGGACCTGCCCGTTCCGCTGCCGCGCTCCGGCGTGCCGGCCGACGACCTGCGCGGTTCGGCGGAGTTCGCCGCGCTGCGCGGCGAGGTCGCCGCCGCCGTCCGCGCGGTCGCGGCCTGACCCGTGGGGACGACCATGACGCACTTCGAACCGCTCACCCCGACCCTCGGCGCGCGCGTCACCGGCGTCGACCTCGGCGACGTGACCACCCGCGAGGCGGGCGCGCCGCTGCGGGCCGCGCTGGTCCGGCACAAGGTGCTGGTGTTCCCGGACCAGTCGCTGACGCCCGCGGCGCACCGCGCGTTCGCCGCCGCGCTGGGCGAGCCGACGCCGGCGCACCCCGTCGTGCCGGGCCTGGACGCCGACCACCCCGAGATCTACGTGCTGGACGCGGGCGACGGCGGCAAGGCGCCCGTGTGGCACACCGACGTCACCTTCATGGCCCGGCCGCCGCTCGGCTCGGTGCTGCGGGCGGTGACGCTGCCGCCCACCGGCGGCGACACGTGCTGGACCGACCTGGAGGCGGCGTACCTGTCCCTGTCCGCGCCGGTGCGCGCGCTGGCCGACGGGTTGACCGCGCTGCACGACGGGCGCGCCTACTTCGAGGACTACCTGCGCGACCGGTTGGGCGGCGAGGGCAGCACGTGGGAGGGGCGGCGCGTCCGGTCGCTGGAGCCCGTGGAGCACCCGGTGGTCCGGGTGCACCCCGAATCGGGCCGGCGCGGCCTGTTCGTGAACCCCGGCTTCACCACGCGCCTGCTGGGCGTGACCGAGGGGGAGAGCCGGGCGCTGCTGGACGTCTTCTTCGCGGCGATCGGGCGGCCGGAGTTCACCGTGCGGCACCGGTGGCGCGCGGGCGACGTGGTCGTGTGGGACAACCGGAGCACGGCGCACTACGCGGTGGACGACTACGGCGACCAGCGGCGCGTGATGCACCGGATCACCCTGCGCGGTGACGTGCCCGTCGGGGTGTGAGGCCCGGCACGGGCGCGGCGTCGGCCGAAGCCTGGTCGGGGCGCGGCGCGGGAACCGGGTCGGGTTCCCGCGCCGCGCGGTGTCAGCGGTCGCAGTTGGCCTCGTAGGGCAGGTTCGCGCGCTGGTCGCCGGTGAAGTACAGCGCGCTGGCCAGCCGCCTGCCGCCGTCCTGGCGGCTCAGCACGAGCCAGATGTCGTTGGTGAGGCCGGCGTCGGTGATCGGCTCGCCGTACGTCCAGCAGTAGGCGGTGACGGTGGCGCCCGCCGCGATCCGACCGATGACCGGGCACGACGTGGCTTCGCAGGACCGGACGTTGACGTCGTGCCAGGCCGTCACCGGGTAGGGGTGGGTCGGGTTGGCGACCGCCGTCGCCGCGCCGCCCAGCAACGCGGCCACCGCGAGCACGACACCCGCCACCAGCTTGACGAACTTCATGGGAACCCCTTCGGAATTCGCCTGCCGGGCACCTGCCCGGTGATCGACGATGTCGATCACCACGTACACGCCGGATCGACGCCGAACGTTGCACGGAGGAACCGCACGACTGCGGACCGAAGTCACCGGACGGGATGTGCGACCCGGTGTCACCCCCTGCGGTGGTGATCCGCTCGTGGTGACGGGTCGGGCCGCCCTCCACGGGGAGGACGGCCCGACCCCTTGTCGGCCGTCGTGGCTGTCGTGGTCCGTCATCCGGGTGCGGCTTGGCGTCCTCCGACGTCGCGGCCGTCGCTGGCGGCCCTGCGGCAGGAGCACGCGAACCTGCTCGCCACGACCCCGCCGGCCAGGCCACCGCCCACCGCTGCCTCGGCATCAGCCTGGCCCAGCTGCGCGACCACCGCACCGCGCTCACGCACCTGCGGCGCTCGCTCGACCTCGTGGTCGACGCGGGCAACCTGCTGGGGCAGGCTCACACCAGCGCGGCGACCTCGACGCCGCCGAGCGCTGCTACGCGGAGGCGTCCCAGCTCTACGACGTGCTCGACATGCCGCCGTGGCAGGCGGAGGTGCTCGAACAGCTCGGCGAGGTCCAAGCCGCGCGGGGGCTCCCGGACCAGGCGCGCTCGGCCTGGCGACGCGCGCTCGACCTCTTCCTGTCCCAACAGCGGACGGCGGACGCCGAGCGGGTCGACCGGCTCCCGCGCGCCGGGTGACCCTCCGCGCGCTCGCGCCCGGTGGTTCCGCCACGGCCAGTCGGCCGGCCGCTCACGACGGCGACCCGGCCGGAGGGCCGTCGAGCCGCACGGTGACGTGCACGCGGCCACGTCCGTCCCGGTGGGCGACGGCGTGCCCGGTGCGGTCGACGTCGTCGAGGCGCAGCGCGACCGGGCCGCCCGCGCCGAGGAAGTTGCGCCACCACGTCTTGGCGTCGGGGAGCCGCACGCCGATGGTGACGACGTCGCCGGCGCGGCGGTAGCCGACGGGCGTGCTGAACGTCCGCCCCGACCGCCGTCCGGTGTAGGTGATGGTCGTGAGGTGCTTGCCGACCACGCCCTTCCACCGGGGCGAGGTCTGCAACGCGCCCACGCAGGTGTTCACCCGATCCACCACTCGCTGCGGGAACCACGCTCTCGTCGGCACAGCACCTCCACGAACCAGCCGTAAACCCTTGTGCGCCAACGCACCAGCGCTGATGACCACGCTAGCACGGAAAGCGGAGCGCACCCTCCGCCCAGGCTGAAGTGAAAGAGGCGGACGCCGAACCGCCTCGCATCCCGACCGCGCCGCTCTACCGCCGTTTGCCCACCAAGGAGTCACTGGTCGCCGAGGTGTTCGCCGACCGCATCAGCCTCGTCTGTCCACTAGGGACGAATCACTGTCCGGTCGACCCGTGGCGGGCGTTCCGCACCTCCCTGGAGGAGGTGTGCGCGGTGCATTGGACACAACCCCATCAGGCACAACCCCGTCCAGCACACCATGCCCCCGGCGCACCGCCGCGGCCACCGCCGCCGTGCGGTCGTTGACCCCGAGCTTGGCGAACGTCCGCAGCAGGTGCGACTTCACCGTGGCCGCGCCGATGTGCAGCTCCCGGCCGATGTCCGCGTTGCTCAACCCCTTGGCCACCAGGCGGAGGATCTGCACCTCCCGCTCGGACAGGCGGGCGTGGGCGGGCGTGCGCATCCGGTTGGCCAGCGCCGTGGCCACCGACGGCGTGAGCGGGGTGTGCCCCGCGTGCACCGCCCGCACCGCGTCCACCAGCTCGCCCTGCGAGCAGTCCTTGAGCAGGTACCCCGAAGCGCCCGCCTCGATGGCGCGGGTGATGTCGGTGTCGGTGTCGTAGGTGGTCAGCACCAGCACCCGGCAGGCGGGGTGCCCGGTCCGGACGCGGCCGGTGGCCCACAACCCGTCGCCGTCGGGCATCCGCAGGTCCATCAGCACCACGTCGGGCGCGCGGGCGTCGACCACGGCGACGGCCTCCGCGCCGCTCGCGGCCTCGCCGACCACCTCCAGGTCGTCCTCCGCCTCGATCATGCCCCGCAACCCGTGGCGCACCACCGGGTGGTCGTCGGCCACCAGCACGCGGATCACGTCGGCACCTCCAAGTGGATCGTGGCGCCGAGGGACGGCGCGCTGGTGACGCGGAACGCGCCGCCGACCTGCTGGACGCGCGAGCACATGCCACCCAGGCCGAACCCGTCGCGCGCGTCGGCGGGGTCGAACCCGACGCCGTCGTCGGCCACGGTCAGGCCCACCTCGCGGTCGCCGAACCGGAGGTCGACGGTGAGCGCCGTCGCGCGGGCGTGCTTGCGCACGTTGTTCAGCGCTTCCTGGGCGACGCGCAGCACCGCGACCTCCAGGGCCGGGCGCAGCCGGCGCGGCGTGCCGTGGACGCGGTAGTGGGCGGCGATGCCGAGGGCCTCGCCGGTGTGGGCGACCAGCGTGCCCACGGCGTCGGCCAGCGAGCCGCCCGCCAGCGCGCCGGGTGTCAGGGCCGCGATCAGCGCCCTGGTCTCCATCAGGTTCTCCCGCGCCGTGCGCACCGCCAGGTCGAGGCTGCGGTCGGCGCGTTGCGGGTCGCGCTTCCGGGTGGCGGTCGCGGCCTGGATGAGCGTGATGACGCCGGCGAACCCCTGCGCCAGGGTGTCGTGGATGTCGGCGGCCAGCCGCTCGCGCTCGGCGGAGATGCCTGCCTGGTGGGCGAGCCGCGCGGTCTCGGCCCGGCTGACGCGCAGCTGCTCGATCAGGCGGGCCCGCTCGGTGCTCTGGTCCACGACGCGGCCCGCCCACCACCCGCTCAGCAGCAGCGCGATCGACACGACCGCGAAACCGACGAAGTCCTGCACGGCCAGGACCTCCTCGCTGGCGGCCAGCGTCACCGTGAACGGGGACAGGAACGCCACCGCCGACAGCAGCACCGCCCACGGCAGCCGCAGCAGGATGAACATCTGCGGCCAGAGCATCAGCAGGACCAGCAGCGCCATGAGCGACAGGGAGACCGCGCCGAAGTAGCAGGCGTACACGAGCGCGATGTAGAGGGCGCCGCGCCGGGTCTTGGCCGGCGACACCATCTCCCGCCTGCCCAGCGCGAAGTAGGCCACCGCGATGAGCGCGAGCAGCACCACCGCGCCGACGGTGCGCGTGGATTCCACCGGCGGCTTCACCGAGACCACCAGCGCGGCCGTCATGAGCGTCTCCACCACCACGTAGACGTCGTGGAAGCGCACACCGCGCCAGTACCGTTCCCCGCGCACCACGAAGTGCCCGATCCCCAGATCCCCCACGCGATTACTGTGCCCGGACCGCCGCGCCCGGTGCCAGTACCCGAAAGGGTGGGGCATTCGGACGCCGGTGGCGCGGCATCCGGCGGCGCGGCGGCCTCCACCGGTCGGCACGGGCGCGGCGACCCCGCCGCCGCGCCCGCGCCGACCGGTCGCCTCAGGGCGTCGGCGCGGGGCTCCGCGTCTCCCGCGCGAGGTGCTGCAACTCGGCGGTGCACATCATCAGCCGGCGCGTCGGCAGGTGCCGCACGTAGTGGTCCACGTCCGCCCCCAGCGCGAAGACGTGCACCGGCACCCCGGTGTCCTGCCCCGATTCGACCGCTTGGCGCAGCGCGGACAGCACGGCCGGGTGCCGGGTCTGGTACGCCGAGGCGACCAGGTGGTTACCCCGGTCGGCGGCGAGGTAGAACTGGATCAGGTCCTTGGTGCCCACGAACAGCTCGTACGCGCCGGCGGCGCAGAACTCGGCCGCCGAGTGCACGGCGGCAGGCGTCTCGACGAACACGCCGAGCGGCGTGCCGCCGCCCAGGCCGAGGTGCCGGCGCAGGCGCAGGAACTCGTCGCGGTCGTTGATGAACGGCACGGCGAAGTCCAGCCGGTCGGCGTCCGCGCCCAGGCGTTCCCGCACGTGGGCGCGCAGCGCGCGGAACGCGTGGGGGTAGTGGGGTTCCTCCAGCAGCCACCGCGCGCCGTGCAGGCCGAGTTCGGGGTTGGGCTCGTCGTCCACCTCGACGCCGGTCGTGATCTGGGCGGCGTCGTCCGAGCGCAGGTCCAGCAGCCGCATGACGAGGCGCTGGCCGGGCAGCAGCTCCTTCACCATCGAGCACAGCTCGGCGGCGAGGGCCGCGCCGTAGCGCTCCGCCGCGCGGACACCCGCGCGGAGCGCGTCGATCGGGCTCAGGTCCGCGGCGAGGCAGGCGAACTCCTCGCGGATGAAGTAGCTGTCCACCTGCTCGACGCGCGGCACGAGGGCGTTCGTGGACTCGATGTCGGTGGCGTCGGCGACGACCACGCAGATCGAGTCGACCTCGTCGAGGGCGGCGGTGGTCGGCGTCGGCGCGGACGGCACGGGCCCGCTGCCGCCGAGCACGACCGAACCGCGGTCGAGGCGCACGGTGACCTCGCCGACGAGCGCCGCCAGGTCGGCGGGGTCGACGCGGAGGACGGGGATGCCCCGTGACCGGCACAGGGACTGCATGTGGCCGGTGCGCCCGCCCCTCGCGCAGATCACCGCGGCCGAGGAGACGATGGCGTCGTACAGCTCGGGCCCGAGCGCGTCGACCACCAGGATGGCGCCGTCGACCGGCTGCCTGGTGTGGTTGCACCTGCCGCGCACGCCCGCCGCGGGTGAACCGACGAGCAGCACCCCTGGTATTTCGCGAAGACTCACGGTGTCCTCTCACAATTCCCGTTCTGCCGCGGGAGTCGGAAAAGTCGAGTGGCGTCAGGCCGCCGCGTTCCGGTGCGAGTGGCCCGCGATGCCGGTGTCCGCCGGGTTCGCGGTCCTCCGCGTGCGGTCCGGGCATGACTAGAGGGTGACAACCGTCGAGTGCTCACCGCATCTTCTCGAATGCGCGGTACCCACTGTCCACTGTGGATCGGAAATGGCCGGCGCGGGGCACGGGAGGAGTGGCCGGGGTCGGGGTCGCGCGCTACCACCGGGCCCGGTTGGTCCCGGCGGCGCAGGGCGTCCTGGGGCGGGTGGAGCCGGTTCGGGCGGCCACCCGCACCCCGGAGGTCGGCGCTCGTCAGCCGACCGGTCCCACCCGTTCGTCGAGCCCGAGCAGGGCACGCAGCTCTCGCGGCGTCACGGACAGGTCGTTGAGCTTGGTGGTGGCGGCCGCGTTGACGGCGGACCGCAGCGCGCCGTCCGGCGGTGCGGCCCCGCCCGCGCGGGCCGCGGCGGCGCGCAACACCGCCAGGCCCTCGTCCAGCCGGGCCGCGAGCGCCGCCCGGTCGCGCCGCCGGCGGGTGGCCATCCGCCGCACGTCGAGCGTCACGCAACGGTCGAACGCCTCGCGCGCCTCGCCACCCTCGGCGGTGGTGGCCACCGCCAGGTCGCGGCCCCGCTCGTCGTAGCAGGCTTCGAGGCGGCGCAGCACGGTCGCGGCGACGCCGACCGAGTGGTTCTTGATGGCGGCGAGGTTGAACGCGAACGCGCCCATCCGGCCGTACCGCACGATCTCGTCGCCTTCGCGCGGCCCGCCGACCGCCGAGATCGGACCGGACGGCTCGCCGGTCGGCCCGAGGAGGACGCCGTCGACGTCCACCTCGACGCCGCGCCCCGTGCGCGCGTGCGCCGCGGCGACGCCCTTGCGCAGCAGGTTCGCCCATAGCCGCGAACCGACCCGCGCGTAGTCCGGTTCCCGCCCGAAGTTCGAGATGACCAGGTCCGCCTCGATGGTGCGCGTCGCACCCGCGCCCGCACCGGACACCGACACCGCGAGCGCGCCCGTCGCGGTGGGGCGGACCCGCTCGACCCTGCCGGTGACGAGCGCGACCTGCCCGCCCTCGCCCATCGCGGCGTCGACGATCCCGGTCGTGTACGCGACGGCGCTCACCCGCAGCGTGGCCAGCAGGCTCCCGTAGCCGTCGAGGAGCGCGCGGAGGTCGGCCGTGGGCACGCGGGCCAGGACCTCGGGCAGGTGGGGCTCCCACGACTTGGAGATCCGCTCGGTCACCACCGCGGGCGCCACGTCGGGGTGCTCCGCCGCGACCACCGCGCACGCCCGTTCCCACTCCTCCAGGAAGCGCCGGACCAGTTCGCCGCGGCCCTCATAGGTGTCGCGGCGCAGGCGCGGCGCGGGCAGGTCGAGGACGCGGTGCCGGTGGTCGGCGGGATAGGTCCGCAGCGTGAGGCCGGAGCGCGAGATCATGTGGATCGGGCCGGTGTGGCCGCGCCGCAGCAGGAGCGCCGCGGAGTCGTACGCGCTGAGCAGCGTGCCCACGATGGCGACCGTGGCGTCCGGCGGCAGGGCCGTGAGCCGCTCGATCGCCTCGGCGGAGTACGGGTGCCGCACGAACGCGGGGTGGTCGGCCACCTCGGTCGCGAAGGGCAGCTCGCGCTCCTCCAGGCCGGTGGCGACGACGACGTGGTCGGCCACCAAGACCGCCGGGTCGGGCTCGGAGTCGCCGCGCGGCGGGCGTCCCGCCACGACGACGCGGACGCGATCGCCGTCGACGGCCAGGTCGACCACCTCGCCGTCGGCCTCCACCAGCGTCACGCCGTCCCACGCCTCGCGGGCGGCCTCGGCGAGGCGGTCGGCGAGGTAGTCGGCGTAGACGCGGCGAGGGGCCGGGCCGGACTCGGTGAAGGCGACCTCGCGCCACTCCGGCGGCCACCCGGCGCGGTCGGCCTCGGTGTTGGCCCACGTCACGAAGTCGTCGACGTCCTCCCGGAACATCGACATGCGGCCGGCCTGGATGTTGAACACGTGGTGCCAGTGGTTGCCCTCGCGGTGGTAGGCGACGCCCGCGCACCGGTACTCGGGACGCCGTTCCACCAGCACCACTTCGAGGGGTTCGCGGGCGAACCGGAGGAGGCGGACGGCGGTCGCGGTGCCGCCGAGGCCCGCTCCGACGATGACCACTCTGCGGGACCGGTCGGGGAGTCGCACCATCTGCTCCTGTCCTCTCGGGCGGAGGGGGCGTCGATCGGCTCGGCCGTGGCCGCGTCGTCGCCGAACAGCGCGGGAAACGATTCGCGACGATGTTACCGATCGCACGCCGCGTGGCCGCCCGCCGACCGCGCATCGCGGGGTTCGGGATCACGAAGCGGATGTCCCGTGAGAGTCCTTTGTGGACGGAGGGTGGGGTGTGCGGGGAGGGGGACCAGCCCGAATGCGAGGGAACTGTACGGCAGAGGGAGCGGCTGTGTTGGATTTGCCCTCCTTCGTCGGGCGGCTCGGCCGCCATTGAGTCGGCGGCTCGCGGGGCGGGTTCCGCCGATCGAAGAGCGTGATCGGCGGAACCCGCGCCGCGAACCACCGACGCGGCCTCGCGGCGCGTGGCAAGGGAGGCGTAGCCAAAGGGGGTGTGGGCAGGGGGTGCGGGCGGGCGAGGGTGTGGGGAGGGGGAGTGAGCAGGGAAGGTGTGGGCGAGGGGTGAGGGACTAGGGGGTGGTCAGCCAGGCTGCCAGGCCGGAGGTGGTTGGGGCTTCGCCGGGGAATGCGTCGGCCAGCACTTCGGCGTAGCGCTGTGCCTCGGGGGTCGTCAGGTCGGGCGGGGTCAGCCACGGCGCGCGGTGGTCGGTCCGGGCGTCGCCGCCCAGTGCCAGGACCGTCGGCGCGGACGGGTCGACGGTGTGGCCCAGGCGCGCCGCCTCCGCCCGCACCACCTCCTCCGCGGCGACGGCCCGCGGCGAGCGGTCCGTTACGACGGCGAACGGCCCACCGATCGCGGCGACCTCCGCTCGCAGCGCCGCCGCGTCCGCGTCGGTCAGCCGCGGCCACGGCAGGTCGCCGCGCCCGCCGGCCAGCTTGGCGGCCAGCACGGCCGACGCGTAGTCCGGGCCCTCCGGCCCCCGCACGTCCGGACCGGTCCACGCCACGCGCCCCGGGTCGACCGCGACGGTGGTCCGCTCGCCCGCCCGCTCCAGCCACAGCTCGCCGCGACCCTCGGCCAGCCACACCAGCGCCCACCGCCCGGTGGTGCCCGCGCGCGGCCGGGCGGGCACCAGGCTGAACGGCGCGTTGCCCACGGCCAGCGCGGTGTCCGTGGTGTGCACGATGTTCCAGCCGGGCATGTGCGGCACGACCAGGACGTCCACCGGGTCCTCGCCGAGCGCCACGCGGGTCAGCAGCGGGTCGCCGGTGGCCGGCGTGGCGAGCCGCCCGGCGACCGTGACGTGCGCCAAGCCGGTCAGCAGCGTCATGCCCAGCGCCGCGCCGGCGAGCCGCACCGCCTTCGTCGGCGGGCACAGCGCGAGCCACGCCACCGCGATGAACGCCGCCATCAGCGTGATGTAGGCGAACGAGGACGGCGGCCCGGAGAACCACGCGCCTGCGGCGGCGGTCGCCAGCACGGCCACCGCCGCCACCGACCGGCCCAGCACGGGTCGTTCCCCGCGCTGCACCGGCGGCAGGACGAACAGCACGATCACCACCACTGCGGCCGGTCCGGACAGCCACGTGGCCTTCGCGGTGAGCAGCACCGCGAAACCGCCGAGCCCGGCGACACCGGTGACCACTCGCCGCGCCAGGGCGCCGGAGGCGGTGGGGAGGAACGGCCTCGCGAGCGCCCAGCCCGCGACCACGGTCACCGAGCCGAGCAGGACCAGCCGCAGCAGCGTGAAGCCCAGCGGCAGGCCGATGGCGCCGTGGTTGTGCACGTCCTCAGGCCGCCGCGCGGTCGGGCAGCGCGCACGTGCACTGCATCTCGGAGCGCTCCTCCGGCGTCGGCCGCATGTGCATCACCATCGCGATGACCATCGGGATGAACACCAGGGTGTTGTAGAACAGGTGCAGCTCCACGCGCGGGATGATCAGCTGGATGACGCTCGTCGGGACCGGCTTGTCGAGCAGGTAGGCGCCCGTGGACGCCTGGATGATCAGCAGCAGGTGCTCCAGGTGGTGCCAGAACTGGAGGCCGAGCGTGATGGCCCACCACTTCTTCGAGCGGCCGACGAAGCCCTTGCGGAGCAAGAAGATGCCCACGAGCATGATCAACGCGAACCCGTAGTGCATCACCTCGGACGTGACCAGCCAGGGCCACCACAGCCCGAGCGCGCCCTTGGCGGCCGGCACGGGCCAGTCCAGCACCCAGATCTGGACGGCCTGGGTGATGTGCTCGACCCAGTGCGCGATGACGATCAAGAGGAAGAGGAAGAGCGCCTTCTTGTGCTGGTGCTTGTTGAGCGAATTGCCTGCGGCGTGGGCATGAGCGTGTGCCTGTGCGTCGACCACGGTTCCTCCTGCTGCGCTCAACGGGAGCGGGTGCATTCCTTGACCAGTCAAGTTATCGGCTGTCCGACGTGCCGAGAACGCCTTCGCGCGGATACCGCAAGCACGGAGAAACCCGCCGGCCACGTACCGCCACACCGGATCGCTGACCCCGACGACAGGACGGACGGCGCGACGGGCGTCCGGTTCGCCCCACCGTGCCGCGAACGCCCTTGCGGCACGGGCGGAACGGTGAGCGGGCCTCCGTCCGCACGCCGCGGGGTTCGGGTTCCCGAGCCGGTGTGCCGTCGTCCGAACGGGGCTTCGTCCAACCGGTAACCGACGTGATCGCTCGACTCCGCAGGGGATCGCCTCTTCGGCGGAGCGCCGCGCCGGGGCCGTCGGGCGGTGCCGGTGCCGTACTCCGTGCCCGAACGGGCAGTCGGTTCGACCCGATGGGGCGCCGGTCATCGGGTACGTTCGGCGGGCGGGAGCGGGTCGTCCCGGTGCCGCGCGGCGTGCCGCGCGGACTGGTCGCCGTTCCCGCCCGGAGGGTGTTCCCGCTGCCACGAGGGGGTGCTGATGACCGCATCGGGTCGTCGGTCCGCGATGGGCGTCGGAGTTCCCGCGATGCGCGTGCCGTCCGGCGCCAGACCCGGCGGGCGCCACCGCCGACGCCCACCCTCCGGCCGCCGGTCGACGGGCGTGGCCGTTCCGGGATCGCGCCGCTGACCGGTGCCGCCGGACGATCGCGTCCGGTCGGCTCGGGTCCTGGGGTTCGCGGTGCCCGCGTCGGGCGAGGTCCCGGTCGACGCGGAGGTGCGGCGACCTCCGCGCGTTCTCCGCGTCGGTCCGAAGTGGACGGTCCCGGTGGGGTGCGGCGCGGGCGTGGGTGGCGGTCGGATCGTCGGATGGCTCCTCCGACGGACATGGGATGTCCTCGGCATTCCGGGGCCGTGCTCCGGGTCGCCCGACGGGTGCGCTGGCGGTGGCGCGACCGGCCGCCGGCGCTCGTGGAAATGGCGGGTGAAGTGTCGGCGGCCAGGGGTTGGCGATGGGCGTAATGTCCGGCGTGCCGAGCCGCCGCCGATCCCGGCCGGCCCGGCGCGGGCGGTGGCGCAACTTCGTCGTTGCCGACCCGGAAGATCGTGCGGACGTATGTTCGAGAGCATTCATCATGGTGGCGGCCGGACCGCGGCGGAGCAGGTCGACCGCCTCGGCCGGGCCGGCGACAGGGTGTTACCCGCTCTCACCCAAAAGGCGTAAGAAACGGTGGCTGTATGCGTCGTAAATGATTCTTGGGTCACCCTCCGAAATAGACTGACCGGGCCATCGCATGATCGTCCGGACGTTGTGCGGGCGATCATGAAATGTGCCCTCGCGCCCCGTCTCTGCTGCTTGCGCAGGCTGTCGACGGACTGGTAGCTTGCAAAAATCGGAGGTTAATGGTCAACGCTGGGGGCCGCCGAGGGAGTAGTCGAGAGTCGGGGCGCGAGGATGCGTCGGTTCGCCGCGGTACGGTCCACCCGGATGGACGCGCGCTCCCGCGCGGTCGACCGGGTCAGGCGTTGTTCCGCCTTTCAGGTAAGCTGCGAATGGGGGTCGTAGTGGAGGAAGTAATAAAACGGGCGGTTGGTCGCGTCATAGAATTCATGCACGAGAATATCGGCGAGCAGTTCACGATAGACGACATGGCCCGTACGGCGATGTACAGCAAGTTCCACTTCTCTCGGGTCTTCCAGCGGGTCACCGGCGTGCCGCCGGGCCGTTTCCTCTCCGCGATCCGATTACAGGAGGCCAAGCGATTGCTGGTGTGCACCTCCTTGACCGTCACCGACATCAGTCATCGGGTGGGTTACACGAGCGTCGGCACGTTCAGTTCGAGGTTCCGCAGCAGCGTCGGCGTCTCGCCGACGGTGTACCGACAACTGGGCGGGTCCACGCCGCGGGTGCCGGTCGCGTGGCGCGGCGCGGACACCCACACGTCCACCGTGCAGGGCAGGATCGACGCGCCGCTGGGGAGTGCGCCTGGACTGATCTTCGTCGGGCTGTTCCCGGACCTCATCCCGCAGGGGACGCCCATCGACTGCTCGGTGCTCCACCGGCCGGGCCCGTACGTGCTGACCAACGTGCCGCCCGGCACCTGGTACCTGATGGCCAGCTCCGTCCCGCCCGAGGGCGGGCCGAGGCCCGGTCGCAACCGGTTCGCCGACGACGGCGCGCCGCACGTGGCGGCGTCCGGCCCGATCACCGTCCGCGCGGGGAGCCCGGTCAAGCAGGTGGATTTGAGCCTGCGCCCGATCGGCGCGCTGGACCCGCCGGTCCTGCTGGCACTGCTGGACGTCCGCTCCGTCGCCATGTCCGCGGAGGCGGCGAGCTGACGATCGGAGAACACCGCGAAGGCCCATCGTCCCGAGTGGACGGTGGGCCTTCGTCATGGTGAGGGAGCGGTCCGGCGGCCCGGTCAGGACTCGCTCCGCCACGGCTCGCAGGTGTGCCCACGCATGAGCACGGGAGCACACCCGAGGGTGTGCTCCCGTGCTCATGCGTGGTCGTGACCGAACTGCGTCACGGACACCGGACGCGGCAGCGTGGCTGCGGCCCGGTCACGTGCGCGCGACCGCGCTGTGCTTGGGAGCGCCGTTGCGCACCGGCTCCACAGTGGACTCTTCGACCGGCGCGGTCGGTTCGGCCTTGCGCTGCTCGGCGAGGACCAGGGCGCGGTTCTTGTCCACGAAGTGCAGCGCCCACAGGAAACCACCGCGGATGAGGCACACGATCGCGGTGGCGAAGAAGATCCCGTAGGGGATGCTCATGCCCATCAGCGCGCCGTACACGACCGCCACGCCCGCGCCGAACGCCATCTGCGCGGCCGGTTTGGACGGTGACGTGCCGGGGTCGGTCACCATGTAGTTGGTGAACAGGATGAACGCGACACCGGTCATCATGCTCAGCCCCGACGGGATCGACACGTCCAGCAGCACGCCCCGGACCACGGCCTGTAGCGCGAAGGCCACCAGCCACGCCATGATCAGCCACAGCCTGCCGGTCAGCATCCCGTTCAGCATCGAGCCCGCGACCAGGATGATCAGCGGGATCACCCAGTCCCAGAACGTGCCCACGTGCTCGGTGAAGTGGTAGGGCGGCGCGATCGAGGCCCACGGGAACAGCAGCAGGACGATCGTGATGCCGAAGTTCGACGGGTTCATGTAGTGGCGCATCCGCCCGCGCACCGGCGCGCGCAGCACCCACTTCGCGCCCACCGCGACCGTGACCGCGAAGATCATCACCCACAGCTGGTCGTTGACGTAGGTCAGCATGTTCACCGCGAGGCTGGTGATGTGCGCCGGGTACAGGAACTCGATCACGCCCTTGGCCCCGTTGCCCGCGAACCGGGGCGCGCGGCCCTCCTGCCGGGCGGAGATCAGCTCCAGGGCCAGCTCCACCGCGTAGCCGGTGGCCAGGGCGATGAACGGCCACAGCCACGGCTGCTCGAAGCCGAGCACGGTGTAGCCGAAGATGTTCAGCACGCTGATGGAGATCGCGAAGCGCCGCAGCGCCGTGGTGATCTTGGCGTCGTGCCGCGGCGGGCCGGCCGCCGTCGTGGTCTCGGCCATGTCCGTCACTTCTCCTTGGCCTGGTCGCCGAGCTGGATGCGGTGCCGGCCCGGACTCAGTGTCATCTCCTGCTCGTGGACGTCGCCGTCGCGGTCGCGCCACGTGAGGTGCGCCCGCACGGGGCGGTCGTCGGAACCGAGGCCGAAGTGCACCTCGTGGCTGCGCTTGCCGGAGTGGCCGCTGCCGCCGTCCACGCGGTTGATCAGCTTGCGGCCGTCCGCGGTGGTGACCGTGACCTGCGCGCCGATGACCGGCGAGCCCGCGCCGGGGAACGCGCCCGCGGTGGCCCCGCCCTCGTGGGTCAGGTCCAGGGCGAGGAACCCGTTGTCGGCGGCGCCGGTGTTGCGGTAGAAGACCGGGTCGTCCCACTGCCGCGAGATCGCCATGTCGAGCCGCCCGTCGCCGTCGACGTCGCCGGTGGCGATGCCGCGCGTCGGCACCGGGACGTCCAGCCCGAGGTCGGGCGACAGGTTGGTGAAGTGGTCGTGCCCGTTGCGGGCGAAGAAGGCGAACCGCTGGTGGCCGCCGACGTCGTCACCGGGGCCGACGATCGGCCACCACAGCGGGTTGCGCAGCAGGGCGTCGTTCGCCGTCGCCAGCTCCTGGAGCTGGGGCCAGCGGTTGACCTCGCCCTTGACGAACCCGGTCGCCTGGGCCACCTCCAGGTCGCCGTTGTTGTCGAAGTCCGCGAGCTTCACGTCCCAGCCCCAGCCGGACCAGGCCAGCTTCAGCGGCGCGCTCTCGTCCTCCCAGACCGCCTCGCCCCGCGCGAGGTCGGCGGTGACCGCCTTCAGGTCCCTCTGCGTGCTCAGGAAGGCGAAGTGCGACTCCTCGATGCCGAACGACGTCGTGATGTTGCTGACGTACATGTCGTACACGGCGTCGCCGTTGAGGTCGCCGAAGTCGATGCCCATGCCCTTGAAGGAGTCGACGCCGACGTTCTTGGACTTGGGCTCCATCGGTCCGCGCGAGCCCTCCACCACCCGGAACCTGATGGCGCCCGGCGTGGACTCGTTGTACAGCAGGCGATCCGGGCCGAAGTCGTGCGCCAGGTACAGCTCGGGCAGCAGGTCGCCGTTGACGTCGTTGGAGCTGGACGCCAGCGCCCAGCCGTGCGACGCGTCGGCGGGGATCGCGCCCTCGGCCTGCTCGAACCGCGCCGTCGGCTCGTCGCCCGCCGAACCGCCCGTCCAGCGCAGCAGGTAGTCCGGCCCGCCGTTGAGGGCGTTGGACATCGAGTCGTTCATCTCCACGCCCGTGCTCTTCGCCGGGTCGAGCACCGGGCCCTCGGGGAAGTAGTTCCCGATGTAGATGTCGTCGTGGCCGTCACCGTCGAAGTCGGCGACCGTCGCGGAGTTGGAGTTCCACTCGGGGCCGTCGTAGCGGCCCGAGGTCCTGCCCGGCACCAGCTCGGTCGCCCGGTAGGCGTCCGCGCCCATGCCCTTCGCGCCCGCCCTCGCCAGGTGGAGGATCGGCGTGCGCCCCCACAGGTAGACCAGGAGGTCGACGCGACCGTCCTCGTTGAAGTCGCCGGGCACGCAGCCCATCGGCGCCATCACGTCGTTGACCGGCAGCGAGCCGGCGTCCAGCGTGAACGCCTCGTAGCGCCGCTGCTCGCCCGGCTCGGGCGCGGGCGTGACGACGACCTGGTCGATGCGCACGTCGACGTAGCAGATGTCGTTGGACAGGCCGTCGCCGTCGAGGTCGTTGAGCGCGATCGCCGAGCCGACCGACGAGATCCACGCGTCGATGTGCTGGTAGCGCTGGTTGACCCGGCGCACGGTCTGCTGGGTGTACCCGCCGGGCAGGTCGATCGTCTCGGGCTTGAACCCGAAGCCGGCCGCGAGGTCCTGCCTCTCCCGCGCCGACAGCTCCGGCAGCCGGGCCACCAAGAACGTGGCCGCGACGAGCACGAGGGCCATGACACCGGGTAGTTGCCTGCGCAGCCAACTGGCTGTGGAGGTCACAAGCTGACTCCTTCCTGGTGGACGGGTTCCACGGCGATGGGACGCCCCCCAGGTCGGGAACGCGGGCACCTCGCCGCCGCCGATCGGCGGCTCGGCGCGCACGTCCCGGTCGACGAGCGGGGCGTGCGCGGCGGCACCGCCTCGGGCGGGTGGGCGGCTCCCGGCACCCGGGTCGTCGCCCACCCGGTGCCGACGCGGGCACCGGCCGCACGGCGCGGCCGGTGGGGGGACATCGGTCGGACGGTCGTCGGGAATTCGCTCCGCGAGGCGCGCGGTGCACTCAACCCTGCCCCCCGATTCGGTCGGCTCGTCTTCGGACGAGCGAACGGGAAAAGCGTTGCAGGGCGCTCGTCGGGCCTGCTACTTCAAACTTGCTCACCGGCCCGCACGGTCCGCACGGCCATTCGGCGAGGTCTGTTCGGGCATGTGCCGACGGGGTCGCCGTGGTTTTCGGGGACGATGACGACCCGGCCCGGTCGCGACGCGGGGAGTGCTTTCAAAGTGCCACCGGTTTGCCGCGGTCGGCGCGCCGGTCGCGGCCCGCTGCCGACGTACGGGGGAATTGCCCTGCGCTGGGCGGGTGCCGCCGGTATCGGGCACGGCGCATTCGCGGGCCGGCGGCGCGGGGGATCGGTGCGCTTTCGGGTGATCGAATCACCGACTCGGTCTCGCGGCGGTGGCGCATTGTCCGCGACGTGCCGGCGTCCGGTTTATCCGATATTGCCGTGGATTGCGGAGGATGTCCGTCGAGTACGACCCCGGCGCCGGCGGGTCCGCTTCTGCTGGCGTGCGGACACCGGGCCCTACCAGCGGATGGAGTCGTCCCCGGCATCGCGGCGGCGCGGTGTGCGCGCCGCCGCCGACACGTCTCCGCCGCTCTTCGGTCGAGGCGGCGCATGCGCCGACCGGTTCGCGGGCGCGCGATGGGAACACCTCGCCGGCCATCCCTGCGCGGCCGGCTAGGCAAGCCGCGAGAAGCCAGGCGAATCCCGGACGTGTGATCCTCGTGCTGCGGGTCGCGTCACCGGAGAAGGTGTGTCCGCGGTCGGCCCGAACCCCTTCGGTCAAGCGGTCGATATTCGTGTGCGCGGGTAATCCGTCGAGCAGAAATAGGGGCAGACATGATCACGCTGGAAACTGTGGAAGTCGAGATCGAGGGGCCGCGGGCCACCATTCACCTGAACCGGCCGGACAAGAAGAACGCGATGAACCCGCAGATGCACCGGGACATGAACCAGGCCCTGGACGCGATCGAGGAGGCGGGCACCGTCAAGGCGGTGGTGATCACCGGGAAGGGCGACAGCTTCAGTTCCGGAATGGACCTCGAAGAGTGCTTCCTCCAGCCCTTCGACGACCCGCAGCTGTTCTACCGGACCAACCTGGTGGCGCTGACCTGGTTCAAGCGCCTCAAGGCGTTCCCGGCGGTGACCATCGCCAAGGTGAACGGGTTCGCGTTCGGCGGCGGGTTCCTGCTGACCGGGCTCTGCGACCTGGCGGTCGCGGACGAGGCGGCGCTGTTCGGGCTCTCCGAGATCAACTTCGGCATCTTCCCGGCGGGCGGCGCGACGTGGGCGGCCACCCACAACCTCGCCCGCAAGCAGGCGCTGTACTACATCCTCACCGGTGACACGCTCACCGGCCGGGAGGCGGAGCGGCACGGCCTGGTGAACAGGGCGGTGCCCGCGCAGGAGCTCGACGAGGCGACCGAGCGCATCGTCCGCAAGATCGTGAAGAAGAACCCGATCACGCTGGAGCTGGCCAAGCAGGTCTACGAGCGCACGACCACGATGGACCTGCCCACGGCGATCGACTACGACCAGGCCAAGCTCTGGGAGCTGTCCCGGCTGAGCGGCAACGAGTGGATCAACGTGGCGCTCAAGCAGTTCGAGGAGCGCGCCTACCAGCCCGGCCTGAGCACCTACCAGCGCGCGGAAGCGGACGTGGCGCGATGATCTTCCGCGGTCCGAGCGTCGACATCCCCGACACGTCGCTGACGTCGTTCGTGCTCCGGGGAGCGGAGCGGTACGGCGCCAGGGTGGCGACCGTGGACGTCACGGGGCGAGGCCGGTACACGTACGCGGAACTGGCGTCCGCCGTGCGCCGCGCGGCGGCCGGGCTCCGCGCCCGCGGTTTCGGCAAGGGCGACGTCCTCGCCGTGCTCGCGCCGAACGTGCCCGAGTACCCTGTCGTGTTCCACGCCGCCGTCTCGGCCGGTGGCGCGGTCGTGGTGCTCAACCCCCTCGACACGGCCGACGACCTCGCGGCGCGCCTGGCCGAGGCGGGCGCGCGGCTGCTCGTCACCGTGCCGTCCGAGGTGGTCAAGGCCACCGCGCTGGTCGGCCGCACGGCGGTCGCGGAGGTCGTCGTGCTCGGCGAGGCGGACGGCGCGACGCCGTTCGCCGCGCTGCTCGCCGACGACGCGCCGATGCCCGACGTGCCCGTCGACCCGGCGCGCGACGTGGCGGCCGTGCTGCACTCCAGCGGCAGCACGGGCCACCCCAAGGGCGTGCTGCTGACGCACCGCAACATGGTCGCCAAGGCGCTGCTGACGAGCCTGGTCGCGCCCACCGGCGAGGACGCGCGGGTGTTGGCGATGCCGCCCTTCCACCACGCCTTCGGGCTCACCATGATGATGAACGCGAGCCTGCTCCAGGGCACGACGCTGGTGACCATGCCGCGGTTCGACCCGGAGGCGTTCCTGCGGGCCATCCAGGAGCACCGCATCACGCACCTGTACATCGTGCCGACGATGGCCGTCCTCCTGGCGCGCAGTCCCCTGGTCGACCGGTACGACCTGTCGTCGCTGCGGTCGATCGTGTCCGGCGGCGCCACGCTCGACCCGGCGATCGCGGCCCTCGTGCGGCGGCGGATCGGCTGCCACATCGCCCAGGGCTACGGCCTGACGGAGTCGATGGTGTCGTTCATGCAGCCGGAGGAGCCGACGCGGCCCGCCTCCGTCGGCCTGCCCGCGCCCGGTGTCGAGTACAAGGTCGTGGACGTCGACACGGGCGCGGAGCTGGGGCCGCGCCGGAACGGCGAGATCCTCATCCGCGGCCCCCAGGTGATGAAGGGCTACCTCAACGCCGCGGAGGCCACCAGGGACGTCCTGGACGACGACGGGTTCCTGCGCACCGGCGACCTGGGCTACGCCGAGGACGACGGGGAGCTGTTCATCGTGGACCGCATCAAGGAGCTGATCAAGTACAAGGGCCAGCAGGTGTCCCCGGTCGAGCTGGAAGCGGTCCTCCTGACGCACCCCAAGGTCGCCGACGCCGCGGTCGTCGGGGTGCCGGACGAGGAGGCGAGCGAGGTGCCGAAGGGCTTCGTGGTCGCCAAGGAGCCCGCCACGCCCGAGGAGATCATGGCCTTCGTCGCCGAGCGCGTCGCGCCGTACAAGAAGATCCGCCAGGTCGAGTTCGTCGACCGCATCCCGCGCACGCCGGTCGGCAAGGTGGAGCGGCGCAGCCTGAAGGAGCGGGACCGCGCCGCCTGACCGGCGCGCCCGTGGCGGTCACGGCGCAAACGTCAACCTGGAAGAAGCGCCCGGTCGATTCGGATAGGACCCTGGTAATGGTGCGGCCCGTCCGGAATGCCGGGGCCGCCACGACCCAGTGTGGTTTTCGAGTTTCCGTGGGAGCCGCTTCCCCGGCAGCCCTGAGGAGATACAGATGAACCTTCCCCGTGTGGTTTCCCGAGCAGAGTGGTTGGAGGCCCGGAAAGTCCTGTTGGAAAAGGAAAAGGAAGTCACCCGCGCGCGTGACCTGATCGCGGAGGAGCGGCGCAGGCTGCCGATGGTCAAGGTGGAGAAGGAATACCTCTTCGAGGGGCCGGACGGCACCCTGACGTTCCCCGAGCTGTTCGAGGGGCGCCGCCAGCTGATCGTCCGGCACTTCATGTTCAGCCCCGGTGACGAGGAGGGCTGCATCGGCTGCTCCATGCAGGCCGACAGCGTCGGGGAACTCGCGCACATGTGGGGGCGGGACACCACGTTCGTCATGGTCTCCCGTGCGCCGTTGGCCGACTTCCAGCCGTTCAAGGCCCGGATGGGCTGGAAGATGCCGTGGTACTCGTCCTTCGGCAGCGACTTCAACTACGACTACGAGGTCTCGACCGACCAGGGCGAGTCGCCCGGCGTGAGCGCGTTCTTCCGCGACGGTGACGACGTCTTCCACACCTACTCGGTCTTCGACCGCGGTGGGGACATCTTCAAGAACTTCTACAACTACCTCGACATCACCCTCCTGGGCCGCCAGGAGGACCAGCTCGAGCACCCGTGGGACTGGTGGCGCTTCAAGGACCGCTACGACGCCGAGGACGCGACCGGCCCCGGCGGCAACTGGTGGAACGGCACCAGGTTCAAGTCGTAGCCGGGCGAGCCGTCCCGGTCCTCCGCCCGGTCGACCGGGCCGCGGCCCCGGCCGGCCGCCTGCCGGGGGCGCGGTTGCCCGCGTGCCCCGGCCGCGCGGTCGTGCCGGCCGGTCCGCGCGGCCGTGACCGGTCCGTGCCGCGATGGGTTCGCGCCGTGATGGGTCCGTGCCGTGATGGGTCCGTGCCGTGATGGGTTCGCGCGGCCGTGACCGGTCGGGTGGTCGTGCTCGGCGGGCCACCCCGTTCCGGCGCCTGGCGCTCGCCCCGTGCCAGGTGCCGGAGCCCCGGTCGCGGCGTCCACCCGGGTGACGACCTCGTAGCCGGGCGCGCGTCGTCCGTCCGGGAGCGGGGGAGCACTGCCAGACTCGGGCCACCGCGGCCGAACGGGACGTGCCGTCCGCGTCGGCGATCCCGCCCGACCCCGATCCGCAAGACATCCACGACTGGGAGGACAGCACCATGAGCGATTTGTCCGGCAGGACCGCGATCGTCGTCGGCGCGAGCCGGGGGCTGGGCCGCGGGATCGCGACGGCCCTGGCCGAGGCGGGCGCGCCGGTGGTCGCCGTCTCGCGGACCGCGACGACGTTCCCCGAGCCCGCCAACGGGTCGGGCGCGATCCACCCGGAGGTCGCCGACGCCGGCGAGGCGACCGCGCCCGCCGACCTCATCGGCAGGCACTCGCCGGAGGCGGTCGTCCTGGTGGCGGGCGCGAGCCCGTACATGCGGCCGTTGCAGCACCAGACCTGGGAGACGTTCTCGGTCAACTGGGAGACCGACGTCCGCATCGCGTTCCACTGGCTGCGCGAGATCCTGCTCACGCCGCTGCGGCCGGGCAGCCGAGTGGTCGTGGTCAGCAGCGGCGCCGCGCTGAACAACGAGGGCTCCCCGCTGAGCGGCGGCTACGCCGGCGCGAAGGCCACGCAGCGGTTCATCACCGGCTACGCCCAGGGCGAGGCGCGCGCGGCCGGGCTGGACATCACGTTCACCGCGGTGCTGCCGCGGTTCGCGCCGCAGACCGGCGTGGGCAGGCCGGCGGTCGCGGCGTACGCGGCCCGCGCCGGCCTGTCGGTGGAGGACTTCCTGCGGCACCACACGCCGCTGCTCACCCCGGAGATCGCGGGCGCGTCCGTGGTGGAGCTGCTGCGGGCCGAGGCGGCCACCGTCGCGCCCGCCTACGTGCTCACCGGGACCGGGCTGCACCAGCTGCCCTGAACCGGGCGGCGGCACGACGGCGCGGGCACGGGGCGGGACCACGACTGGTCCCGCCCCGTGCCCGTGTTCCGTTGTCCGCCAACGGGAATCGCTCTCCGTGCGGGGAGCCGCCCCGCCAACGCCGTCCCACCGCCCGCTGATCGGACCTCTCGCCTCACCACTCGGGGCGCGCGGAACATTCCGCACTCCGACGAACACCCGGATCACGCGCCGCCGCAACGCGAGCGAGGGCCGGACATCGCCCCACCGGTCGATCCGACCGAATTGCGCCGCCGCCGGCGCGGTCCCCTCAGCAAGGCGAGAGAAGCACGACCGGCCGGGCTCCTCCCATACTGGCTGGGAGTTAGTCGACAGTGGACGCCGTCATACCGGGCGAACGGTCGGGTGTCGAATTCGTCGGGCCCGGTGACCGCGCCACGCCATTTCGCTACGTATCCAGTGAGCCTGCCGGGAGGAAAGCTCCCGACGGCGTGCGGCGGGGAGATCATGGCTGAGTTTGCTGAACGAATGCGCAAGCTGGTTCCGGGCGTGGCGACGGTCCTCGTCGGCGCGTCGCTGTTCGCGGTCACGCAGAACGCTGTCGCGGTTCCCGGAGGGGACGAGATCGCCGCGCAGTACAAGTTCCGCGAGCTGCCGATCGCCCTCCCGGCGGGCTACGAGGACCGGCGGATGAACGACGTCCGGGAGGTGAACCCCGCCTACTTCCGCATCCGGAGCTGGGTGTCGTCGGTGGGCGCGGGCATCGCGATCAACGACCTGACCGGCCACGGCCGCGCCAACTCGATGTGCATCGTCGACACGCGGACCGACGAGGTGGTGGTGACCCACACCCCGACCGCGCCGGAGGCCGACCGGTTCACGCCGTTCCTGCTGGACCCCGCGCCGCTGCCGATGGGGCGCGCGATGGCGCCGACGGGGTGCACGCCGGGCGACTTCAACATGGACGGGCGGACCGACCTCCTGGTCACCTACTGGGGCCGCACGCCGATCCTGTACCTGGCCGAGGCCGGCGCGGAGACCGTCGAGCTGAACTCCTACACACCGCAGGAGCTGGTGCCCCAGGTGACCGTGGACGGCAAGTACCACGGCCCGAAGTGGCACACCAACGCGGTGACCGTCGCCGACCTCGCGGGCAACGGCCGGCCGGACATCATCATCGGGAACTACTTCCCGGACTCCGACGTCCTCGACCCGCTGGGGCAGAACAACGTCACCATGAACGACTCGCTGTCCAGCGCCCTCAACGGCGGCGGCAGCCACGTGTTGCGGTGGCACTCGGCGACGGCGGGCGACCGGCCCACCGCCGACTACGTGCTGGAGGCCGACGCGATCCCGTACCTGGCCGCGAACGGCTGGACGCTGGGCCTCAGCAGCGCCGACATGACCGGTGACGCGCTGCCCGAGGTCTACATCGCCAACGACTTCGGCCACGACTTCATGCTGCACAACACCTCCACGAAGGACCGCATCAAGTTCGCGGTGGTGGAGGGCGAGCGCACGGCGACCACGCCGAAGTCGTTCATCGTCGGCAACGACTCGTTCAAGGGGATGGGCGTCGACTTCGCCGACGTCGACCGCAACGGCAGCTTCGACATGGCGGTCAGCAACATCACCACGGCGTGGGGCTTGGAGGAGAGCCACTTCCTGTGGGTCAACGACGCCGAGAGCCCCGAGCGGATGCAGGCGGAGATGAGCCGGGGCGTCGCGAAGTTCACCCAGCGGGCGCAGAACCTCGGCACGGCCTGGTCCGGCTGGGGCTGGGACATCAAGATGGCCGACTTCACCAACAGCGGCAACCTCGACGTCGTCCAGGCGACCGGGTTCGTGAAGGGCGACATCGACCGGTGGCCGTGGTTGCAGGAGCTGGCCATGTCCAACGACATGCTGGTCGCCAACCCGGCCATGTGGCCGAACATGCAGCCCGGTGACGACATCTCCGGCCACGAGCCGCTGGCCTTCTTCGCGCGCGGACGCCACCACGACCAGTTCGTGAACGTCAGCGAGCGGCTCGGCCTGGCGGTCGAGCACCCGACGCGGGGCGTCGCGACCGGCGACACCACGCGCACCGGCGCGCTCGACCTCGCCGTCGCGCGGCAGTGGGGCCCGCCCGCCTTCTACGCCAACGAGTCGCCGGACCGCGGCGGTCACCTGACCCTGCACCTGTACCGGCCGGTGGACGGCCGGCGGACGGGCCTGTCCGGTCCCGGCACGCCGGTGTACGGCGCGACCGTGGAGGTGACCACGCCCGACGGCCGCAAGCAGGTCTCCCAGCTCGACGGCGGCGGCGGCCACAGCGGCAAGCGCAGCTTCGACGTCCACTTCGGGTTCGGCGACTACACGGGCCCGGTCTCGGTCGAGCTGCGGTGGCACGACCTGGACGGCCGGGCGCACGAGCAGACCACGCGGCTCGAACAGGGTGACCGCACCCTCGTCCTGACCAGCACCGCACAGGAGGTTTCGGCCAAATGACCGCCACCGCCCACACCGCCGACCCGGCGGGCAACGGCCAGCCGGCCCCGGCGTCGACGATACCCGCGCCCAAGCGGCCCAAGCTGGACCCCCGGTACGTCGCGCTGCGCAACTTCGCGCTGTCCATCAGCGTGTTCAACACCTTCGGCTACACCCTGCTCGGGTTCGAGCAGCCGTGGCTGTGGCCGATCCTGGCGGTGCTCACCGGTTACACCACCGAACTCGTGCTGGAGGTCATCAGCGCGCGCGCCAACCGGCGCGCTCCCCGGTTCGCCGGGAACGGGGTGCGTGGGCTGTACGAGTTCCTGCTGCCCGCGCACATCACCGCGCTCGCCGTGAACATGCTGCTCTACGCCAACAACCAGCTGTGGCCGGTGCTGTTCGGCGTGTTCTGCGGCGTCGCCGCCAAGCACGCCCTGCAAGCGCCGATCGCCGGCCGGATGCGGCACTACATGAACCCGTCGAACTTCGGCATCACCGTCGCGCTGCTCTGCTTCGGCTCCTGGATCAGCATCGCGCCGCCGTACGAGTTCACCGAGGAGGCGAACTACTTCTGGCGCGTGATGATCCCGATCATCATCGCGACCGCGGGCACCGTGATCAACGGGATGCTCACCAAGCGCGTGCCGCTGATCGTGGGCTGGATGGGCGGGTTCGCGATCCAGGCGTTCCTGCGGCACTGGATCTGGGACGTCTCCCTGTACAACGCGCTCGGCGTGATGACCGGCGTGGCGTTCGTGCTGTTCACCAACTACATGATCACCGACCCCGGCACGACGCCGACGAAACCGTTGAACCAGTTCATGTTCGGCAGTGGCGTTGCCTTCGTGTACGGCATCCTCATGGCGTTCAACGTGGTGTACACGCTGTTCTTCGCCACCGCGATCGTGTGCCTGCTGCGCGGCATGGGCTGGTGGGTCGCGCACCTGCGGGCCAAGGCCAAGCAGGCGCGGACGGCGCCGGGCGTCGAGCAGGGGCCCGCCGCGCCGGGGCGCGCCGCCCAGCCGGCCGGGCACGACGGCAGCGGAGTGGTCACGGTATGAGCGCCGCGCGGATCGCCATCGTCGGCATGGCCTGCCGCTACCCGGACGCCGACTCGCCGGATCGGTTGTGGGAGAACGTGCTCGCCGGCCGCCGGGCGTTCCGCCCGCGGCCGGGCGGTGGACGGGACGACGACGGCCGTCACCCGGCCGGCCCGGTCACCGGGCCCGGCGCGGCCGACCCGGCCCACCGGCTCGCGCTGGAGGTGGCCGGCCGGGCGCTGGCGGACGCCGGTTTCCCGGACGCCGGGGGACTGGCGGGGCGGACCACCCGCGTGGTGGTCGCCGAGGGACCGGACGGCGCCCATCCGGTGACGGTCGGTGGGACCGCCCGCGGCGTCGCCGCGCGGATCGGCGACCACTTCGGCTTCACCGGCGGCGGTCACGCGGTCGACGACGCCTGGTCGTGGTCGCTGCTGCCGGTCGTCACGGCCGCGGAGGCGCTGGCCGCCGGTGAGGTCGACGTCGCCCTCGCCGGCGGCGTCGACGTGCCGGCCGCCGTGGTCGCCGACGACGCGACCACCGGCGGTGCGCCGTCGGGCGACGAGGCCGCGTGCGGCGTGGTCGTGCTGGTGCGCGAGCGCGACGCCCTGGACCAGGGGCTGCGCGTCTACGCGACCATCACCGGCTGGGGCGTGTCGTCCGGGGAGCAGGACCACCCGGAGGTGGGCCACCGGGTGGCCCTGCGCCGGGCGTACCGCCGCGCCGGCTACGACGTCGGCACCGTCTCCTGCTTCCAGGGGCACGGGGTCGACGCGGCGCTCGGCGACGCGCGGGTGTCCGCGGCGCTGAGCGCGGTCGAGGAGAACATCGGGCACACCCGAGCCGCGGCGGGGGTCGCCGGACTGCTGGCGGCGGCCCTCGCCGTGTTCCACCAGACGATCCCGCCGCCGACCGGTCCGGCGTCGGCGCACTTCGACCCGACGCGGGACGACGAGGCGCGGGCGTGGCCGGCGGACCGGCCGGTGCGCGCCGGCGTCGCGGCCGCGGGCAAGGGCGGGACCGCCACGCACGTCGCGCTGGAACTGCCGACCGGCGCCCGGCGCGCGGCGGGGCCCGCCCGGCAGGCGGTGACCGCGGTGGCCGGCCGCCAGGACGCCGAGCTGCTGCTCGTCGACGGGCCCGACCTCGACGCGGTGCGCGGGCGGCTCGCGGGGCTGGCCGACCGGGCGGCCACCCTCACCGACGCCGGGCTGACGGACCTGGCGGGCGCGCTCGCCGACGAGGTGTCCGGCGGTCCGGTGCGCGCGGCGGTCGTGGCGACGTCGCCGGACGACGCGCGGCGCGGGCTCGCGCGGCTGGTGGAGCTGACCGGGTCCGGTGGCACCGGCGTGTTCCGGCCGGAGGAGGGCGTCTTCTTCGACCGGCGCACGACGCGGCCGGCCATCGCCTACCTGTTCCCCGCGCAGGGGTCGCGCGGCGGCGGGACCGGCGCGCTCTGGCGGCGCTTCCCCGTCGCGGCGGGCGTGCTCCGCGCCGCCGGCCTGCCGTCCCGCGCCGACCGCACCGCGCCGGAGGACGCCCAACTCCGCGTGGTGGCCGGCTCGCTCGCCGCCGTGCGCGTGCTGGCGACCGCCGGTGTGGCGGCCCGGATCGCCGTCGGGCACAGCCTCGGCGAGTTCACCGCGTTCGCGTGGGCGGGAGCGATGGGCGAGGACCGGCTGCTCGCGCTGGTCGCCGCCCGCGGCCGGGTGATGGCGCGGGCGAGCGACGGCGGCGGCGCGATGGCCGTCCTGGTGGCCGACCCCGCGCGGGCGACCGCGCTGGCGCACGGCGAGGACGTGGTGATCGCCGGGTACCACGGCCCGGACGAGACGGTGGTGTCCGGTCCGGCGGACGCGGTCGACCGGGTGTGCGCCGCGGCGGCGGCGGGCGGGGTGCGGGCGATCCGCCTCAAGGTCCCGCACGCCTTCCACTCGCCGCTCGTCCAGCCGGCCGCCGACGCGATGGGCGAGGTGCTCGCGGGGTGCTCGTTCCGCCCGGTGCGCCGGGCGGTGGTCTCCACGGTCACGGCCGACCTGGTGGACGAGCGGGCCGACCTGCGCGCCCTGCTGCGCGACCAGGTGCTCGCGCCGGTGCGGTTCCACGAGGCCGCGCGCCTGGCCGTCCGGGACGCCGACCTGGTGCTCGAACCGGGGCCCGGCCGGGTGCTCACCGACCTCGTGCGCCGGATCGACCCGGCGGTCCGTGCGCTGCCGGTCGACACCGAGAGCCCGTCGCTCGCACCGCTGCTCGCGGCGGTCGGCGCGGCGTTCGCGCTCGGCGCGGCGATCGAGCCCGCGGCGCTGTTCGCGCGGCGGGTCCGGCGACCGCTGCGGCTCGACGGCCCCGCCGCCGGGCACGGCGCGGAACCGGTGCGGACGGGTGGGCACTGCTGCTCGCCGACCGCGCGCCCCGTACCCGTCCGGGTGCCGGTGGGCGGGGACGGCTGATGCGAGACCGGTCCGGGATCGGCCGCACCACCGGGTCCGGGTCACCGGGACCGGCCACGCTCGCGACAGGAAGGCGATCATGACCGTCAACGGATCCGCGCCGAACGGCGCCGGCCACCCGGCCGGTCCGCCGACCGCGCAACGGATCGCGCAGCGGCTGCGGGAGACGATGCGCGAGTTCGCCACCGGCATCACCGTGCTGACCACCGGCGGCGACCACACCCACGGCATGACGGCGAACGCGTTCGGCTCGGTGTCGCTGGACCCGCCGCTGGTGATGTGCTGCGTGGCGCACTCGGCCGCGATGCACGCCGCGATCGGCGGCGCCGGGCACTTCGGGGTCTCGATCCTCGGCGCGGACCAGGAGCACCTGGCCCGCTACTTCGCCGACCGGCGGCGCCCACGCGGCCGGGCGCAGTTCGACGCCGTCCGCTGGCGGCGTGGCGCGCACACCGGCGCGCCGCTGCTCGTGGGCTCGCCGGCGTGGCTGGAGTGCCGGCTCGCGCACGCCCACGAGGGCGGCGACCACACCATCTTCGTCGGCGAGGTGCTCGCCACCGGCGCGGAGCCCGGCCGCGACCCGCTGCTGTTCTTCGGCGGCGACTACCACCGGGTGGCCGCCCGCACCGCGTGACGGGTGGCGACGAACGGGAGACCGACACCGCGCGCCGGGCCGCGTGCCCGACGCCGGAGCCCAGGAGGAGATGCGCCCATGCTGGTGACCGATACCCGTGGCGCCGGGTCGTCCGGCGTCCGCCCGAGCACCGCGACCGCGGGCGTCGGGCACCGGGCGCGGACGACCGTCCGCGCCGAACCCGCCGACGAGGCGGTCGGCCCACGCGCACGTCGGTCCACTGTGGACCGCGCTGCGCCCGCGCCCGGTCCCGGCCGGGCGGCACCCCGCCGCACCGGCTTCGTCATCGGGTCCGCGCGGGCGGTAGTGCGATGACCGGGCAGGTGACCGGCACCGGGCGCGGCGACGGCGCGGTGGACCTCGTGCCGGTCGAGCCGCCGCGCCCCGGCAACGGCAACGGCAACGGCGACGGCAACGGGCGCGGCAACGGCGGTGGCGGCGGTTCGCCCGCAGCCACCCCGAGCGCGACCGCCACCCCGACCGCCACCCCGACAGCGCCGCCGGCCGGGAGCCCACCACCGGGCGCGCCCCCGCGGACGATGCAGGACGTGCGCCGGGACCACGAGCGGCTGCGCGAGCGGATCGTCGCCGGCGACGCCGCGGCGATCAGCCGCCAGCACGCCCTCGGCAAGCGGACCGCGCGGGAACGCCTGGACCTGCTGCTCGACGAGGGCTCGTTCGTCGAGATCGACCTGTACCGGCGGCACCTCGGCACCGGCCTGAAGCTCCGGACCAGGCCGCACACCGACGGCGTGATCGCCGGCAGCGGCACCGTCGACGGCCGCCGGGTGTTCGTCTACGCCCAGGACTTCACCGTCTTCGGCGGCTCGCTCGGCGAGGCGCACGCGGCGAAGATCCACAAGGTGATGGACCTCGCGCTCGCCACCGGGTCGCCGATCATCGGCCTCAACGACAGCGGCGGCGCGCGCATCCAGGAAGGCGTGATGTCCCTGCACGGCTACGGCGGCATCTTCCGCCGGATCGTCGCCGCGTCCGGCATCGTGCCGCAGATCAGCGTCGTGCTGGGGCCCTGCGCGGGCGGCGCGGCGTACTCGCCCGCGTTGGCGGACTTCACGTTCATGGTGCGCGACACCGCCCAGATGTACCTGACGGGGCCCGACGTGGTGCACGCCGTCAGCGGTGAACGGGTCGGCCACGACGAACTCGGCGGGGCCGACGTCCACGGCGGGCGGTCCGGCGTCGCGGCGTTCGTCCACGACGACGAGGTGGCCTGCCTGGAGGAGGTGCGCCACCTCCTGTCCCTGTTGCCCAGCAACAACGTCGACGCCGCGCCCAGTGCCGGGCCGTGCGACGCGACCACCGACCTCCGGCCGCGGCTGGCGGAGGTCGTGCCGGTGGAGCCGAACCGGCCGTACGACATGCGGCAGGTGGTCGAGGAGGTCGTGGACGACGGCGAGTTCCTCGAAGTGCACCGGGACTGGGCGCGGAACGTCATCTGCGCGCTCGGCCGCGTCGACGGCGAGACGGTCGGCGTGGTCGGCAACCAGCCCAGCGTGCAGGCCGGCGTGCTGGACATCCCGGCGGCGGAGAAGGCCGCGCGGTTCGTGCGCTTCTGCGACGCCTTCGGCATCCCACTGGTGACGCTGGTCGACGTGCCGGGTTTCCTGCCGGGCACCGACCAGGAGTACGGCGGGATCATCCGGCACGGCGCCAAGCTGCTCTACGCCTACTGCGAGGCGACGGTGCCGCGCGTCCAAGTAGTGGTGCGCAAGGCGTACGGCGGCGCGTACATCGTGATGGACTCCCGGTCCATCGGCACCGACCTCTCGCTGGCGTGGCCGACGAACGAGGTGGCGGTCATGGGCGCGGACGGCGCGGTGAACGTGCTGTTCCGCCGGGAGCTGGCCACCGCGGCCGACCCGGCGGAGCTGCGGGCCGAGCTGATCGCCGAGTACGCCGAGGCGCTGATGCACCCGCAGTACGCCGCCGAGCGGGGGCTGTTCGACGACGTGATCGACCCGGCGGAGACGCGGGCGGCCGTGGCGAAGGGCCTCGCCATGCTGCGGGACAAGCGCGCCGAGCCGCCCCGGCGCAAGCACGGCAACATCCCGCTGTGACGGGGGAGGGGCGGGGGCCGGCGGACACACGCCGGCCCCCGCCCCTTTGCGCTCGGGGCACAGGGGTTTCCTCCGGCCGTGCCGCGTCGTCCCGTGCTGTCGCGCGCGTGCGCCGTCACCGCGCCGCGTGCTTTCCGCTGTGCCACAAGGCTTGAGCACCCGTCGCCAGGGGCCACGGGTTCCGTCGCGCGCCGTCAGGACCGGTGCGCGACCGACTCCGGCTCCGCCTCGACCTCGCGCCGCCGCCGCCTCCTCGACGCCCTCATCGACGCCGCCGACGCCTTGGTGTCGTCGCCGACACCGACGATGAGGCTGCTCAGCAGCGTGTCGTAGCAGCGGTCGGCGTCGACCGGGTCGATCAGGTACCCGCCGAGTTCGAGGTTCACCAGGCCGTGGGTCGCGATCCACATCTGGTGGGCGATCAGCAGCGGGTCGCCCGTGCGGAACCGGCCCGCCTCGATGCACCGCGTGACGCAGCCGACGACGGTGAGCAGGGTGTACCGGCCGTACTGGCGGTCCTCCTCGGTGAGCGAGAACCCGGCGAGCGACTGGCCGCCGAACATGACCGCGTACAGGTGCGAGTTCGCCTTCGCGTTGTGGCGGTAGGCGTGGCCGAGCACCAGCATGTCGGCCACCGGGTCGTCGGTCTGGCGCACCCTGGCGAACTGGCGCTCCAGGCGGGCGAACCCCTCGTGCACCATCGCCCTGACCAGACCGCTCATGCTGCCGAAGTAGGTGTAGACGGCCATCGTCGAGGTGCCCGCCTCGGCGGCGATCTTGCGGGTGGACAGCGCCTGGGCCCCGTGCTCGGCCAAGAGCCTCGCCGCGATGTCGACGAGTGCGGTGCGGATCTCGGGGTCGAGCTTTCGCGGACTCACCTTGACAGTGTTGCACAACGCCGTTATCGTTGACCTAACGTTGTTATGCTACGGCGCGGAGAACGCGAGGTGACCCGCATGACCGCCCTGGTCCGGGAGCCGGAGGCACCCACCACTGCCCTCGCCTCTTCCTTCGACTGTCCGAAGCGGGTCGAACTGCTGCGGGTGGACGGCGTGCTGCCGGTCGACGTCGCCGGCCTGTACCTCCAGGCCGACCCGCACCCGGCGCACGCGCACCGGCTCGACCACCCGGAGGTCCACGGCGGACCCGTCGTCCTGTCCGGGGTGCGGCTGGAGGCCGGCACGGCGCGCTGGTACCGCGCGACGCCGGCGGGCGCGGCAGGCCGCCGCTCGCCCGCCGACCTGTTCGGGCCGGTCCCCGCGCTCGCGCCCGCGCTGCACCCCGGCGGGCACGGGCCGGACGGCCGCTGCCGGAGCGCCCTCGCGCGTCCCGTCGCGGACCGCGCGGGCCGGTGGCACTCCGTCGTCACCTACCCCGGCCTCGGGTACGCCGAGCACGTGGTCGCCGCGGGCGACGGGACCGTGCTGCGGGCGCGGCCGTTCCCGCTGGACGGCTCGCCGCTCGTCACCGGGGTGGCGCTCACCGACTCGCACCTCGTCCTGTTCGACCTGCCCGTGGTGCACAGCCGGGCGGCGGACCTGGTGGGCGAGCGCTTCCCGTACGCGTGGCGACCGGGCCGCCCGGCGCGGATCGGGCTGCTGCCCCGCGCGGGCGACGAGCCCGAGGCGCAGTGGTTCCCCGTGCCGCCCTGCTTCGTCACCGACGTCGTCAACGCTTACGAGGACGGGCATCGGGTCGTCGTGGACGCGGTGAGCAGGCCGCGCGCGTTCGCGGGCGGTGAGCCGGGCGGCGAGCCGGGAGGTGAGCCGGGCGGCGGGCCCTCGGCGGTGCGCCGGTGGACGGTCGACCGTTGCACCGGCCGCGTCGCCGTCGGCGAGCCCGTCGCCGAGGTGGGCACGGCGGTGGTGGACGGCCGGGTCGCCGGCGCGCGGCACCGGTTCCTGTACGGCGTGGGGCGCGCGGGCGGCGGCGCGTCGCTGGTCCGCCACGACACCGCGACCGGGCGCGCCGAGGTGCGGGAGTTCGGCGAGGGCACGCGGGTGGGCCGGCCGCAGCTCGTCGCGAGCCGGGGCGGCGGCGAGGGCGGCGGTTTCCTCCTCGTGCCGGTCGAGCGGGTCGCGCAGCGGTGCGGTGAGCTGGTCGTGCTGGACGTCCAGGACGTCACCGGGCGTCCCAGGGCCGTCGTGCGCATCCCGACGCGCCTGCGGGCCTCTCAGCGCACCGCGTGGCACCCCGCGCCGGCCGCGGGCTCCCGGCGGTGCCGCGGCTGACGGGCGCGGAGCCCGACCGCGGCGGCTCGTCGCCACGGGACGGCACGCGGGCGCGGTGGCGCTGCGTGACGCGTGGGCACGGAGCGACTCCGGCCCGGCGCGTCGCCGTGCCCGTGCGTGCTGCCGTACGGCGGAGCGGGCTACCCGGAACGCAGGACGCCCGTCTCGCAAAGTGCGCTCCTCGTGCGCGGCCGATCATTTGCGCAGCTCCGCCTGCTAGCGTCAATCGCAGTGACGCGGAAAGTTCCACAGGCACGGCGTCGACGGGCGGTGGAGATCGATGAGCCGGACCTGAGAAACCACCGCGACGCGGCACCGGTGGGCGGAATCACGGGCCGCCGGCGGAGTCCGGGGAATCGCGCCGGATGACCGCGGGCGGCCGTGCCCGGAATCCACCGGGAAGCACTCCACTGGGGAAGGAACAGCCATGTGCGATCGGGTCCGGTGTGCGCTGTCCGGGGCGCGGGTCCACATCACCGGCGGCCCGGTCGACGTGACGGGACGGCCGGTCGCGGCGACGCCGCCGCGACGGCGCGCGGCCACCGGCGCGGGCGTCGGGCCCGCCGTCCGACGAGCGGGAACGCGCCGGGTCGGGCCGGTTCTCCGCACCGCACGCGCGAGGTAGCCCCGGCAACCGGAGCCGGGCGGCCTCGCCGACGAGGCCGCCGCGCGCGGCTCCCGAGCACCGACGGAGAATACGTTGAGCAGCATGTACCGGGCGCTGCGGCGCCGCATCCTCACCCCCGCGATGTCCGAGACCTCGGTGGCCGTCCGCGGTTTCCACGAGAAGTCGCCGGAATCGACCGAGATGCTCGAAACGGTCGGCCGGATGTTCCTGACCGGTTACGGCTACGCGGCCGAGTCGCGCCACCCGCTGGAAGTGGAGGAGCGGCTGGAGGAATTACCGGTCCGCTTCAAGGGATTCGCCTACGAGGGCGCGGCGATGGGGTTCGCCGTCCGCGACGGGCTGCCGTTCGGCAGCCGGCGGAGCGTGGCCGAATTCCTCACCGGGCGCGCCGACAAGCACATCTATATGGCCTACGTGGGCGTGGGCTGGGCGCTGGCGCGGGTGCCGCGCTTCCGCTGGCCCGCCGTGACCGCGAGCCTGTCGGACCACCTGCTGCGGTGGCTCGTCCTGGACGGCTACGGCTTCCACCAGGCGTACTTCCACCCGGACAAGTACGTCCACGCGCACTACCGGGAGCCCTCGTTCCCGTGGCCCGCGGACTACCCGCAGACCTACATCGGCCGCGCGATCGACCAGGGTATCGGCCGCGCCCTGTGGTTCGTCGGCGGCACGGACCCGAACGTCGTGGCCGACACGATCGAGAGCTTCCCGGCGGAGCGGCACTCCGACCTGTACAGCGGCGCAGGGCTCGCCGCGACCTACGCGGGCGGCGGTGACGAGCGCGAGCTGGCGGTGTTCCGGGACCGCGCGGGCGAACACCTGCCGGTCGTCGCCCAGGCGTGCGCGTTCGCGGCCACCGCGCGGGTGCGGGCCGGGCTCGTCGTGCCGCACAACGAGATCGCGAGCCGGGTCTTCTGCGGGATGGGGGTGGCCGAGGCGTCCGACGTCAGCGTCCGCCACCAGCCCAGCGGCCCGGTGGAGGGAGACGTGCCCGCCTACGAGGTGTGGCGCAGGCGCGTGGCGGACGAGTTCCGCGCGCGGGGACGTGCCTGACCGTGGCCGGGCACGGCACGGGGCACCGGGGCGTTCGGGCCGCCGAGGGGCGTGGGGGCGGTGCCGGGTGGCGCACCGCCGAGGCTGGAGCGAGTGGAATGGAGGGGCTGTCGTGCAGGATGCGGTAGAACGTGCGATCGATACCATGTGGAGCCGCTACGACGAGCCGCTCTCGCTGGCCGACATGGCGGACACCGCGATACTGAGCAAGTTCTACTTCTCCAGGGTGTTCCGGACGCTGACGGGCACCTCGCCGGGGCGGTTCCTCACCGCGATCCGGCTCAGCAAGGCCAAGCAGCTGCTGCTGGAGACCTCGCTGAGCGTCACGGAGATCTCGTACATGGTGGGCTACAACAGCCTGGGCACGTTCACCAGCCGCTTCACCCGCAGCGTCGGCGTCTCACCGGCCCGCTACCGCGCGCTGTCCGGCGAGGGCGTCCTGTCGCTGTCGGCGTTCCCCGGACCGGCGCGGGCGCACCAGGGCGGCGCGGTGTGCGGTTGGGTCGACGTGCCGGACACCGGGACGCCCGTGCGGGTGTACGTGGGCGCGTTCAAAGACCCGATCGCGCAAGGGCTCCCGAGCGCGTGCGACATCCGGGACGGCGCGGGGCCGTACCGGTTGGACTCGGTGCCGGAGGGGCAGTGGTTCATCCGGGCCGCCGTGGTGGCGGTCCACGACCTCGACCCGCAGCCGTCGAAGCGCCGTCCGCTGCTCATCGGCGCCGCCGAGTCGATCACGGTGCGGGCCGGCCGGACCGCCGAGGCGGACATCGAGACGCGGCTGTCCCGCCTGCTGGACCTGCCGATCCTGCTGGCGCTGCCCGAACTGGATTGTGTGATTGGCTCGACGGTGTCCAATGGCCCGACTCCGTCAGGCGGCTCGGCCGCCTGGGAGTCGGCGGCTCACGGGGCGAGGTTCGCCGATCGAAAAGCGTGATCGGCAAGAACCGCGCGGTGAACCACCGACGCGGCTGTGTCTAATGGCCCGACTCCGTCGGGCGGCTCGGCCGCCTGGTGGTCGGCGGCTCACGGGGCGAGGTTCGCCGATCGAAAAGCGTGATCGGCAAACCTCGCGCCGTGAACCACCGACGCGGCCTCGCGTGCGAGCGGAGCGAGTGGGGGAGCGGAGCGAGCGGAAGCGAGTGGGGGAGCGGGGCGAGAGAGGGCTGGCTGAAGTCTTTTGCCGGATAGTCGTCGTGGTGTGTCGCGGGCGAGAATCGGGATGGCGGTGGTGAGGGAGGGGTCATGGCGGGACGACCGGGCAAGCGGGTGGCCGCGCTTGCGGCGGGGCTCGTTCTCCTGTCCACGGCTGCCGTTCCCGTGAGTGCGGCCGGGGATCGGGTGGCTCGGTGGGTGGTCGACGCGGATGCCACGAGGCTGGGTGAACTGCTGGCCGACGGCCGGGTGACCTCCGTCGGGCTGGTCGAGGCGTACCGGGCGCGCATCGAGGCATTCGAGCGGTCCTACGCCGACCAGCCGGGTGTCAACGCCGTCATCCGCGAGGACCCCGACGCGATCGCCGTCGCCGCCCGGCTCGACGCCGAACGCCGGCGCGGCCACGTCCGCGGTCCGCTGCACGGCATCCCGATCCTGGTCAAGGACAACTACGACACCGGGGACATGCCCACGTCGAACGGCTCGCTGGCGCTGCGGCACTGGCGCACCGCCGACGACGCCGAGCAGGTGGCGCGGCTGCGCGAGGCGGGCGCGATCGTCGTCGCCAAGACCAACCTGCACGAGTTCGCCAGCGGTATCGAGACGATCAGCTCGCTGGGCGGGCAGACCCGCAACCCCTACGACCAGGCCCGCTACCCGGGCGGGTCCAGCGGCGGCACGGCCGCCGGGCTCGCCGCCGCGTTCGGCGCGGTCGGCCTGGGCTCGGACACCTGCGGCTCCATCCGGAACCCGGCGGCGCACAACGGCCTGGTCGGGTTGCGGCCCAGCCTCGGGCTGTCCAGCCGCGACGGGATCGCGCCGCTGTCGGAGACCCAGGACACCGGCGGGCCCATCGCCAAGTCGGTCCGCGACGTCGCGCTCGTCCTGGACGCCACCGTCGGGTACGACCCCGACGACCCGTCCACCGAGGCGGCCATCGGGCGGACACCGCCCACCTACACCACCGCGCTGCGCGACACCGCGTTGGCCGGTGCCCGTATCGGCGTGCTCACCGACTACCTCGGCGCCACCGCCCCGGAGCAGCCGACGACCGAGCTGGTCCGGGCCGCCACCGCGGACATGGCGGCGCAGGGCGCGACCGTCGTGGACCTGCCGCCGCAACCGGCCCTCATGGCGGCCGTGGACGCCTCCTGGGTGATCCTCGACGAGCACGAGCGCGACCTCGACCGCTACCTCGCGGCGCCGGGCTCCCGGTTCCCGCCCTCCCTGGCCCGGCTGGAGCCGCCGGCGGACCGGGTGACGCTGGCCGACATCGTCGCCTCCGGCCAGGTCACCCCGACCGTGCTGGAGCGGCTCAGGGCCAGGCTCGGTCGCTCGACCGGCCCGCAGGACGAGTACCACCAGCGGTTGGCCCGCCGGGCGGAGGCGCGACAACTGCTGAAGGCGCTCCTGGCGGACCACGACCTCGACGCGCTGGTCTACCCGACCGTCCCGCGGCAGGCGCCGCTGATCGGCCAACCGCAGTCGGGAGGCAGGTCCTGCGCCCTCGCCGCCAACACCGGGTACCCGGCCCTGACCGTGCCGGCGGGCTTCACCCCGGACGGCCTGCCGGTGGGCGTCGAGCTGCTGGGCGCGCCGTTCAGCGAGCCGGTGCTGCTGGGCTTCGGGTTCGACTACGAGCAGGCGACGCACCACCGCAGGCCACCGGCGAGCACGCCACCACTGACCTGACCGCGCACGCGTGCGCGATCCCCGCCGGCCGGCCGGCGGGGCGAGCAGGCGTCACGCGCTGTGGAAGGTCCACCGTTGCAGCGGGGAGTAGGTGATCGACCAGTTGCCGACCCGGTTGCCGTTGCCGCCACCGTCGGACGCGAAGGCGTCCATCACGTTGGCGCCACCGCCGAGCAGCACGGAGATCTCGTAGTCGGAGGTGTCGCTGCGCCAGAACGGCCAGTACTGCTGGCCGGTGCTGGGGTAGTAGTCCCACAGGATGTACTGCCAGCCGTTCGCGCCACCGGACGAGGCCGGGTAGTCGAGGGAGCGGCCGCTGCGGGCGTTGATGATCTTCATCCAGTAGTTGCCGGTGTTGCCGTTGTTGTAGACGTACCACTTCTCCGTGATGCCGCCGTTGCAGTCCCAGAGCCCGACCCGGTTGCCGTTGCCGCCACCCTCGTTGTAATGGGCGTCGAGGCAGCGGCCGGTGCCCTTGTTGACGATGTAGAACGGCCCGTCGAGGGCGGCCGAGACGTCGGCCGAGAGGTTCGGGGGTATGACCCCGCGGTCGCCGGCGGCGCTGGGCAGTCCGGCCGGGCGTGGTCCGGTGTCCGCGATGATCCGGTGCCGGGACGGCGCCGCCCGGTCGGCCGCCGCGGAGGCGTCGACATCGTGCTTGACGGGGGTGTCGGCCACCCCGGCGCTCGGGAAGGCCAGCGCGGCGGCGACCACGACGGCCACTCCCGTCACGATCCGCTGGATTCGCATGGTGCGGGACCTGTTCCTCTCCTGTGGCGGATAGGCGGAGGGCGATGGCGCGCCGTAGTCGTTCCGCGCCGGCCATCGGGTGTGGTGCTTCCGGCGCGCGAAGAAGCGCACACGTCGAGGAGTTCGGCGGTGTGGGGGCGAACTCGGCAGGACGACAGGCGACACGAGTGCGACTCGCCGCGGATACCGCCTGGTACTGCCTCGCCGGCAGGGTCAGTGTCCTCCGCCCGACATGAGGGCGCATCGCCCATCCGGGTGCCGGGAAGTCGTGAGTCCGTTGGGCCCCAGGCGATTGCGACTACCTGGCAGGCGGGCTCGACCGGAAGTTCCCGCTCGGCGCGGCGATCGCGGACGCCACGGCGAGCCCCGTGACGGCACGGCGGCGGCCCCGGACAGTGCGTCCCGGAGCGGCCGGTGGTCCACCGCTCACGTGGACCGCGACGTCGACGCCGTCGGACCGGCGTCGGTCTCCTCGGCCCGGATGCGCATCCACCCGCCCACGCGCCGCGCCGCCGCCAAACTCGCCCACGACGTCAGGTCGATCAGCGAGCGGTCGTCGGGCCGGCGCTCCCGGAAGCGGTCGACGACCGACTGGTCGACCTGGTAGGACGCCAGCGCCGTGAGCAGGGCCAGGCGGCCGGCCGCGCGCTCGTCGCCGGGCAGCGCCGCGACCGCCTCCTCGACCCACGCGCGGCTCAGGCCCATCGGCCGGCCGTCCCACCGCGCCAGGTGCGCCAGGACCGACTCCCGCACCCCGGACGGCACCGAGCGGCGGCCCGCGCCGTCGATCGCGGCGGCGCCGCGCGCGTACGCCTCGGCGATCGCCGGGTTGCCCTCGGCCCACCGCAGGTCCTCGGGCAGCGGCGCGGCGGGCAGCAGGTCGAGCGACGCGCCCGGCCGCGGACCCCGCCGCTCGGCCGACTTGATCAGCCAAACCAGCACCCGGCGCACCACGGTCATCGACGCGGCCGGCACGTGCGGCGGCAGCGGCAGCTCGCC
Organism: Saccharothrix australiensis; assembly: GCF_003634935.1. Lineage (NCBI taxonomy): Bacteria > Bacillati > Actinomycetota > Actinomycetes > Pseudonocardiales > Pseudonocardiaceae > Saccharothrix > Saccharothrix australiensis. The sequence goes on along the minus strand of NZ_RBXO01000001.1, from coordinate 4,464,975 downwards.
CAGGAACAGGTTCACCATGCGGTTGAGGTACTCCAGGATTACCGCCGTGCCGACCATCTCGGGCGCGTGCCCCACCGGGAACGGCACCGGGTGCCCGGCCCCCGTGTCGGGGCTGCCGTTCGCGGTGGCCCAGGCGGAGGCCGCCCGCGCCGCCGGGTCCGCGACCGCGCCGCGGCCGACCAGGTCGCTCAGCATCGACGAGTGCATGGCGACGCAGAACGGGCAGCTGTTGCCCTCGGACACCGCGGTGCTGACCGCCTCCTTCAGCGCCCTGGGCACCGCTCCGGGCACCAGCAGCGTCTCGCGCAGCATCAGCCAGCTCGCGGCCAGCACGTCGGGCGCGGGCGCGTGCAGCGCGATCGGCGGCGCGAGCACGCCGAAGTCGCGTTCGAGCTCCCGGTAGATCCGGGCCACGTCGCCGCGGGCAGCGCCGTACCGGACGGGCCGCACTTGCCGCACCTGCGCGGTGGACAGCCCGCGCAGACCGGCCTGCACCAGTGTTCCTAGCATCGGAATCGGCTCCTCCACCGGGCGTCAGGGGTGTCGGGGACAGCGTCCCGGACCGGCGGCCCGTCGCGGTACTCCCCGATTCGGTCGGGGTGTGGTCGCCGGCCCGGCGCTCACCCCGCGGACCGCACCGTCATCGGCAGCCCGCCGCGCACGCGCAGCGTCAGCATCGGCTCGGGCCGGACGTCGTAGCCCGGCACCGTGGCGAGCCGCAGTTCGCGCACGACGCACGCGGTGACGATCGTCGCCTCCAACATGCCCAGGCCGCTGCCGACGCACACCCGCGGTCCCGCGCCGAAGGGGATGTAGGCGTACCGGGGCCGGCCGGCCGCGCGGCCGGGGTCGAACCGGTCCGGGTCGAACACCTCCGGCCGGTCCCAGAACGCCGGGTGTCGGTGCAGCGTGTACGGGCAGATGACGACGTCGGCGCCGGCGGCCACGCGGTAGCCGCCGACCTCGTCCTCCGCGCGGGCCAGCCGGGGCAGCAGCCACACCGGCGGGTACAGCCGCATGACCTCCTGGAGCACCATCGTGGTCTGCCTCAGCCGGTGCACGTCGGCGTAGGTGGGCAGCCGGTCGCCCAGCACCTCCACCGCCTCCGCGTGCAGCCGCTCCCACACCTCCGGGTGCCGGTCGAGCAGGTGGAACGTCCAGCTCAACGTGCTGGCGGTGGTCTCGTGCCCGGCCAGCAGCAGCGTCACCATCTCGTCGCGCATCCGCCGCCGCCCGGCCCGCGCGTCGACCTCGCGGCGGGTCGCCTCGATCAGCCGGGACAGGACGTCGTCGCCCTCGGCGGTCGGGTTGGCGGCCCGCTCGGCGGCCAGGCGGGCGACGATGCGGTCCAGGTCGGCCCGCGCGCGGCGGAACCGCAGCTGCTTGGGCAGCGGCACCCAGGTGGGCAGCGCGCTCAGCGTCATCATCTCGAACATCGCCTGGTCCTGGACGGCCTCGAACGACTCGCCGATGGACTCGAACGCGCCGAGGTCGGCGTCGAGCAGGGTGCGCCCCAGCACGCCGAGGGTCAGCCCGGTCATCTCGGCGCTGATGTCGACCGGCGCGCCGTCGCGGCGCTCGCGCAGCCTGGCCACGAGGCCCGCCGCCTCCTGGGCGATCGCGTCGGCCTTGCCGTTGATCCGCTTGGCGGTGAACACGGGCTGGATCGTCTTGCGCTGCGCCTTCCACACCTCGCCCTCGCTGGTGAGCAGGCCGTCGCCGAGCGCGCGGCGGGCGTGCACCAGGCCGATGCCCTTGAGGTAGTTGGCGCTGTTGTCGGCCAGCACGTGCTTGGCGTGGTCGGGGTGGTTGAAGAAGTGCAGCGACTTGGGGCCCAGTCGTAATCGGACCGCGTCGCCGTAGCGACGGGTGACCGAGGTCATCACCGACAGGCGGTCCTTCGCCATCCTGGCCAGCAGGCCCAGCGTCGCGCTGCGCGGCGGTCCGGGCAGCGCCGGTCGCGCGTGGGGCAGGTCGGTCGCGGTCACGCGGTCACCCCCGAGTCGGTCACGAAGGCGGCGGCGATGCGCTCGCGCCACACCTCGTAGGAGGGGACGCCGGGGTGCTCGGGCACCTCGGCGGTCGCCGGCGGTCGCGTCCGGTCGCACAGCGCCGCGGCCTCCTCCGGCGTCCGTCCACACAGGACCCCGGTCGCCAGGGCGGTGTGCTCGTCGGCCAGTCCCGCCGCCACCCGCGCGGTCGCGCCGAACGCGCTGCCCTGCGCGAGGGCGGGCCGCCACGCGCCGGCGCGGGACCGCAGCAGCCGCAGCTCCGCCGCGTCCGCGCCGCCCGCGTAGGTGGCGGCCAGTCCCGCGCCGCTGTAGAGGTCGGCGCGGCGGTGCTCCGGGAACGAGTCGAGCAGGTCGGCCACGACCTCCGGGTCGGCGCCGCCGACGAACCACGCGGCTCGGCCGACGCCCTGGTCGACGGCGCGCTCCGCGTACCGGGACGGGCCGTCGGGCGGCCAGTGGAGGCGCTGGTCGCGGTGTTGCCCGCGCAGGTACCGGTGGGTGTGGAAGTACGCTTGGTGGAACCCGTACCCGTCGAGCGCGAGCCAGCGCAGCAGGGGGTCGGCGAGGAGCAACCGGGACCAGCGGAACCTCGGCGCCCTGGCCATCGCCCAGCCGATCCCGACGTGCACCAGGTAGCTGTGCCGGGCGGCGCTCCCGGCGAGGAACCGCGCGGTGCGCCCGCCGCGCCCGAACGGGAGCGCGTCGCGCACCGCGAACGCCATCGCGGCGCCCTCGTAGGCGAACCCGCGGAACCGCCGGGGCACCAGCTCCAGCCGCGGTTCGGGTTCGTCGGGGGTGCGCGCCTCGGCGGCGATCGCGTAACCGCGCAGGAAGGAACGGCCCGCGGTCTCCAGCAGCTCGCGCGCGGCGGGGCCCTTGTCGTGGAAACCGCGCACCGAGAGCTTCGCGTTGGAGACACCGGGAGTCAGGATGCGGCTGCCGATCGCCCGCCACGTGCTGGACAATGTTCGCTCCCTTCGTCCCGCCGCGGGTGGCGGCGCACGGACTGAGTGAATGGTGGGCGGCGGGCGCGCCGGCTGCCTACTTCGAGCTTGCGTATCGGGCGCGCCGGCCGGGAAGGACGGCAGCACAGGAGAAGCCCGGCGGCGGTTCCCCCGGATGTCGCCGCCTCTCGACGCCCCCGACGCCCCCAACGCCGCCGACGCCGCCGACGCCGCCGACGCCGCCGACGCCGCTGACCCCCGACGCCACCGACGCCGCCGACCACCGTCGCGGCGCGGCGCGCGGCGGGCAACGCGTGAGTAGCAACCGCGCCGCGCGCGGTGCGAGGCTCGGCGAAAGGAGGTCGCAGAACCCCTGCGCCCGAAGTGCCAACAACCTTCGAGGACTCTCATGACGGCTCAATATGACGACATCATCGTCGGCGCCGGATCGGCCGGGGCGGTGCTCGCGGCCCGACTGAGCGAGGACCCCGACCGACGCGTGCTGCTCCTGGAAGGCGGCCCGGACTACGTCGCGCCCGAGGACATGCCGGAGGACATCTTCTACGGGCGGACGATGTCGTTCGTGGACCACGACTGGACGTTCCGCGCGGACGTCCACGACGGGCGCAGGATCAGGTACCCGCGCGGCCGGACCACCGGCGGCTCGTCGGCGGTCGGCGCGACGGTCGGGCTGCGCGGCGTGCCCGCCGACTACGACGAGTGGGCCGCCGCCGGCAATCCGGGCTGGTCCTACGCCGACGTCCTGCCGTACTTCCGCAGGCTGGAGGACGACCTGGACTTCGGCGACGGCGAGTTCCACGGCGCGGGGGGCCCGATGCCGATCCGCCGCTGGCGGCCCGAGGAGCTGGCGCCGGGGCAGACGGCGTTCGTCGAGGCGTGCCGGGACGCCGGGTTCCCCGCGGTCGAGGACCACAACCACCCGGAGTCAACCGGGATCGGGTCGATCCCGTCCACCCGGCCGGACCGCGTGCACCGGGCCACGACCGGGACCACCTACCTGCGGGCGGTGCGGGGCCGGGCGAACCTGGAGATCCGCGCGCGCACGACGGTGGACCGCGTGGTGTTCGAGGGCTCGCGCGCGGTCGGCGTGCTGGCGTCCGCGGCGGGCGGCTCCGCCGAGCTGGTCGAGGGCCGCCGCGTCATCCTCGCCGCCGGCGCGGTCGCGTCGCCCGCGATCCTGCTGCGCTCCGGCATCGGCCCGGCCGAGGACCTGCGCCGGCTGGGCGTCGACGTCCGCGCGGACCTGGCGGGCGTCGGCGCGAACCTGGTCGACCACCAGCGCACCGGCGCGTTCCTGGTGCCGCAGCCCGGCGTCACCGACCCCACCGAGGCGTTCCTCCAGCAGATCCTGCGCACCACCTCACCGGTCACCGGCGAGTTCAACGACCTCCAGTACTACATGGTCAACCACTTCGACCTGGGCCCGTTCCCGGAGTTGCAGATGCTGGCCGGCGCGACCGAGATCCTGGGCGTGATGGTGGTGGCGCAGCGGCCCGGCTCGCGCGGCCGGATCACGCTGCCGTCGACCGACCCGGCGGCGGCGCCGACGATCGAGCTGAACTTCCTCGACGACGAGCGCGAGATGGACGTCCTCGTGGACGGTGTGCGCACCGCCTGGCGCCTGGCGCACCACCCCGACATCCTCAAGCTCGGTCAGGGTTTCGTGGTGCTGCGCGACGCCATGATCGACAAGGACGACATGGTGCGGCAGTACGTGAAGACGAGCCTGGAGAGCGCGTACCACCCGGCGGGCACGGTCCGGATGGGACCGGCCTCCGACCCCGACGCGGTCGTGGACGCGCGCGGCGCGGTGCACGGCGTCGAGTCGCTGCACGTGTGCGACGCGTCGATCATGCCGAACACGGTGCGCGCCAACACGAACCTGACCTCGATCATGATCGGGGAGCGGATCGCGGACCGGCTGCGCGAGGACTGAGCGCGGGGCACGCGGAAACGGCTCCGGACCGAACGGTCCGGAGCCGCTGCCACGTGGGCGCGTCAGGGTTGGGGGAAGAACCGGGTGACGAACGCCTCCCACGCCCGGTCCCCGAAGATCGCCCGCTGCGGTCGCAGCAGCCGGACGGGGATGCCGATCCGGTAGCGGATGCGCGGGTTGGGCGCGGTGATGGCCCGCTCCACGACCTCCGCGACCTTGCCCGACCGCACGGACGTCCGGCCGCGGCCCTTGGGGTGGTCGACCTCGCGGTACGCGCCGTGCCAGGTCACGAACCGCTCCCAGAAGTCGGCGTAGAGGTCGCTGTCGGTGTCCAGTCCGAGGTCCCCGACCGTGGTGGGCACGAACGAGCCGAGGATCGGCGACGGCTCGATGATGGCCACCTTGATGCCCCACGGCGCCACCTCCAGCCGCAGCGAGTCGCTGATGGCCTCCAGGGCGTGCTTGGTGGCCTGGTAGTAGCCGCGGCCGGGGGTGGCGAACAGGCCGAAGATCGACGACATCATGACGATCCGGCCGGACCGCTGCTCCCGCATGCCGGGCAGCACCAGCTGCGTCATCCGGGACAGGCCGAAGAAGTTCGTCTCGAACTGCCGGCGCACCTGGTCCAGCGGCGTCTCGCCGATCGTGCCGTTGAGGCTGTAGGCGGCGTTGTTGACCAGCACCCCGACCGAGCCGTGGTCCTCGGTGACCCGCTTCACGGCGGCCACCATCGACTCCTCGTCGGTGACGTCCACCTGGAGCGTCGTGATGCCCTCGTCGGCGAGGTCCTGCAAGCCCTCCAGCCTGCGCCCGGTGGCGTAGACCGGCATGCCCGCGCGGTGCAGGCGCAACGCGGTCGCGCGGCCCGTGCCGGAGGACGCGCCGCCGGACGAGTTGACCCCGGTGATCAGGACCGCGCGCGACGGACTCACCGGTCGCCCCCGGTCGGGATCTCCTGCTGCGAGACCCGGCTCGCCGCCACCGACAGGCCGAGGCCGAGGCCGTCGACCATGCGGGTGATGAAGTTGAACATCGAGGCGGTGAAGAAGCCCTCCAGCAGCTCCTCGCGGGTCCAGCCGGCGTCCAGCGCGTGCTGCCAGTCCTCGTCGGTGATCTTGTACGCCTCGCGGCTGAGCTTGGTCAGCAGCCGCAGCAGGACCTTGGTGCGGTCGTCCACCGGCAGGTCCTCGACGCTGCTCGCCGACTCGACGGCCTTGGCGATCTCCTCGGGCCCGCCGAACGCGCGGAAGAAGAAGTTGTGCGTGCCCACGCAGTACGGGCACTCGTTGACCTTCGACGTCCACGCGGAGATCAGCTCCCGCGTCGGCCGCGGCAGGACGCCGCCGAGGTACATCCCCTTGTACCCGGCCACCACGGCCTCCAGCAGGTCGGGCCGGGTGGACGTCAGGCGGAACATGTCGGGGACGAACGGCAGGTTCGTGGCCTGCTTGATCTCCTCGTACAGCTCGGCGAGGCGGCCCTCGGCCTGGTTCTCCTCGATCAGCGGGACTCGGACGTGCGTGGTCGCGTCCATGTCGGACTCACCTTTCCACAGTGGATTCGGCAGCGCGCGGTGTGTTGCGGCGGCGGAGGATCGGTACCGCCTCGGCCTGGAAGTCGACGTCGGAGTCGAAGACCTTGATCATGCCCTCGATGACCAGCAGCGAGAGCAGGGGGAACGCGAACTCGGGCGCGGGGAACAGGCCGAACCGGCGCTGGAGGTCGAACAGCCGCCCCGCGAACCGCGCCAGGTCGAACTCGCCGGACTTCGCGCCGGAGGTCTCGGCCACCAGCTCGCCGAGCCCGGCGCGGAAGCCCTCCAGGTCGCAGTCGTCGGCGACGTGCGCGGCGCTCTCGATCACGACCTGCGCGCACATCCAGCCGTCGCCCAGCGCCATGTTGATGAAGAAGTCGGCGAACGACCTGCGCACCGGGTCCGGCAGCCGGATGACGAAGCCGGCGTCCAGCATGACCAGGTCGGCGCGGTGGTCGAAGTACAGGTTGCCGGGGTGCAGGTCGCAGTGCACCAGGCCGTCGACGAAGAGCATCTCGTAGATCGCGGCGAGCACCGCGCGCACCACCGCGCGCCGGGTGTCGGCGTCCAGCTCGCCGGGCTCGAACCGCGTCAGGTCGGTGACGTACTCCATGACGACGGTCTCGGCCGTGCACAGCTCGGGCAGCGGCTCGGGGATGCGCACGTTGTCGAACCCCGCGAGGTTGGCGCGCAGCGCCGCCAGGGACGCGGCCTCGGCGGCGAAGTCGAGCTGGCGCAGGATCGCGCCGCCGACCTGCGCGTGCATGAGCTTGAACGGCATCCGGCGCAGCCGGGGCAGCACGCCCAGCAGGGTCATCGCCGAGGCGGCCAGCGCGAAGTCCTGCCGCATCACCCGCTCGATGCCCGGACGCCGCACCTTGACCGCGACGCGCCGCCCGTCCCACGTCACCGCCTCGTGGACGGTCGCGATGCTGCCGCACGCCACCGGCTGCCACCCGAACTCCCGGAACGGCCACGGCCGGTCGCGGTAGGCGCGCCGGACGGCGCGCTCGATCCGCCGCCTGCTCGGCGGCGAGGCCGCGTCGGTGAGCCGCGCCAGCGGCGTGGTCACCTCCGCGGGCAGCAGGTCGCGCCGGGTGCTCAGCAACTGGCCGATCTTGATGTAGGAGGGGCCCAGGCGGGTCAGCATCCGGACCCAGCGGTCGCCGTCGCGCAGGCCGCGCCCGTCCCGGCCGCGCCGCAGGCGCGCCCCGAGGGCGGACCCGCCGATGAGGACGGCGTAGCCGCACACGACGGCGGCGACCCGGCCGAAGCGCAGCACCAGGCCGGGCAGTCGGGCCAGGCGACCGGTGATCTCGTTCAAGATCGCCCCCTGTCGTCGGATCGATCCGGGCGGCGGAGCGCCACCCGGCTTGATCGTCCCGATTCGGTCGGTGCGCCCACTACTTCCTCCGTGCCCGTGCGCCGGTGTGCGGAGGGAGGGGCAGCCGGTTCGGCGACCGCCGGGAAACGCCGCCGCGCGAGTCGCCCGTCCACCGTGGCCCCGCCTGAAGCATTACACCGTTACACGGAGGTCGGGCACTTCTCGGAAATTGCCGTCGGGACCGGCGGAATCGCGACCCGGCCGGATTCCCGAGGGGGACTGCCCGTCGCCGGTGCGCGCTGGGCAACGTGGAAGACGCGCGGGCGTCGCCCCGGCCGGCACAGTGGCGTGCGGTGCGGAGCACAGCCCGGTGGGGCCGGGCGGGAAGGCGGACGAATGGCGCGGACAGTGCCGGGGGGTGACGCGGCGAGCCGCGTCACCCCGGAGAAGTGGGCGGCCGCGCGTGCCGCCGTCCGGGATGCCGGCGACCGGTTCGCCGATCTGGTCCTCTCCGTGCCGGACCCGTCGGTCCGGGCCACCGAGGACTGGTCGGTGGCGGAGGTCGCGGCGCACGTCACCGGAATCGCGTGGAACAACACCGCCGTGATCGCCGACGGCGCCAAGCAGTTCCCGGTGCCCGACGTGCGCCGGTACATTCCGGGCACCACGGTGGACACGATCCGCCGCGACCTGAACCCCGCCCAGCTGCGCGGTTTCACCGAGCGCGATCCGGTGCGGCTGGCCGAGCGGCTGCGCGGCTCGATCGCCGAGGCGCTGGACGCCACCGCCGACGCCGACCCGCGACGCCTCGTCGGCTGGCTCGGCGGCTCGCGGCTGCCCCTGGCGGGCGTGTTCGCGCACCTGACGAACGAGCTGCTCATCCACGGGTGGGACATCGCCCGCGCGCTGGACCTGCCCTGGTCGATGCCGGAGGACCAGGCCGGGCTGTTCTTCGACCTGTTTCTCGTCGAGATCACCCGCAACGGCTACGGCCGCCTGCTGGACGACGACCGACCGGTGCGCCCCGGCCGCATCGCGGTGGAGTTCCGCTCCGCGCACACGCGCCCCGTCACCCTGGTGCTGGACTCCGGCGTGGCCCACGTCGAGGAGCCGGGCGGCGACTGCGACGTCCGCGTCCGGTTCCGGCCCGCCGCGCTGAACCTCATGCTGTTCCACCGGGTCGGCCGCGTCCGCACGGTGCTCGGCGGGTCGCTGTCGATCGGCGGCCGGCGGCCGTGGCTGCTGCCGGCGTTCCTGCGCAAGGTCCGGATGCCCTGACCGGGCGGGCATCCGGACCTCGCGCGCACGGGTCGGTCAGGCGCCCAGCGCCTCGGCCGCGAGCCGCGTGCCCTCGACGCGGGCCGCGACCTTGGCGAACGCGGTCTCCCGCGAGGTGGACGTGTCGTCGGCGAACGGCGCGAACCCGCAGTCGTCGCAGGTGCCCAACCGCTCGACCGGGAGGAACTCGGCCGCCTCCAGCACCCGGTCGCGCACCTCCTCGGCCGTCTCCACCCGCGGGTCGATCGGGTCGGTGACCCCGATGAACACCCGCGCGTCGGACGGCAGGTGGTCCCGGATCACGCCCAGCACCCGGCGGCGGTCGGGTTCGCTCGCCAACTGCACGTAGAACCGGCCCGCACGGGTGCGGAACAGGTCCGGCAGCAGGTCGGCGTAGTCGACGTCCGCGCTGTGCGTGGAGTCCCAGTCGCCACCGGGGCACGTGTGCAGGCCGACCCGCGCCCGCTCCTCGGCGGTGAACCGCTCCAGCACCGAGTTGTTCAGCGCCACGAAGTCCCGCAGCAGGCCGCCCGACGGGTCGAGCTTGAGCGACAGCCGGCCCTCGGTGAAGTCGAGCTGCACCACGGCCGCGCCCGCCTCCAGGCACTGCCGGATGTCCGCCTCGGTCTCGTCGACCAGGTCCGCGACGAACTTCTCGCGCGGGTAGCCGTCGATGCCGCCGGACGGGTAGAGCAGGCTCAGCGCCGACGGCGCGATGACCGGCTGCTTCACCGGCCGCGTGGTGTGCCCCAGCGTCGCCCGCAGCTGGTCCGCGGCGTGGGCGGCGTAGCGGAACGGCCCGCTGGTCAGCACGGGGAGCTGCCGGGTGTGGCCGTCGGCGAACGGCACCACCGCGCCGTCCGGCGCGAGGTCCGCGATGCCCGCGACCGGGTAGGTGAGAAAGCTGGGCTTGCCCTGCTCCCCGTCGGTGACCACCGGCGACCCGGTGGCCTCGAACCTGGCCACCGTGTCCGCCACCGCCTGGTCGGTCAGCTCGCGCAGCGCGGCGTCGTCGATGCGGCCCTCCGCGTGGTCCTGGAAGCCCCGCAGCAGTTCCGCGGTGCGCGGGACGCTGCCGATCGGCTCGGTCGGGATGCTCATGGTGTTCCCCTCGGCGCGGTCGGGACGGTCAGGCCCACGGCGCGGTGGGGTACCAGGGGATGATCTCCCGCCTGGCCGGCAGCCGGACGTCCCAGTACAGGAAGGTGAAGACACCGGCGACGATCAGCGCGACGGCCGTGATGGTGGCGATCCTGGACGGTTCGGCGGCGAGCCACCGCTGCGGACGGCCGCCGGTGGCGTACGCCAGTGCGAGGAACAGTAGCGCCATGATGACGATGTTGCCTACCGACTGGAGGGTGAACGCCGCCGCGCCGTACCACGGGTTGTGGCTCTCCGCGGCGTCGCGGAACATCTGCCGGAACAGGCCGAACGGGCGGCCGATGAGGAAGCCCCCGATGAGCACGCCCATGAACACCATCGGCGCGTTGGGGAACCGCCGCGCGACGCGGCGGAACGGGTCGCGCACGTAGCCCAGCGCGGCCAGTCCCAGGTGGATCATGACGAGCCCGATGACGCCGAACACCACCAGCGTCTGGATGCTGCGGCTGTCGAGCGTGCCCGGCGCGGTCGCCGCGGTGGCGAACTGGGGCATCCGGGTACCGACGATCCCGACCAGCGCGCCGTACAGCGCCGACACGGGGACCATGCCCACCGCCAGCCACCCGAGGGGCTTGAGCGCGTTGCCCAGGCGCGCCCACCGCGACTCCGAGGCGCCCAGCAGCGGCGCCACCGCGCCGAACGCCGCGATGTTGCAGGCGGTGAAGGTGCCCGCGATGCCGCTGACGAACGCGAACGCGATGCCCGCCGCGATGCCCGCGATGGGCGTCTCCTTGGCGTTGTGCCCCAGCAGCGCGTCGGCGACGGTGTCGCCGATCGTCGAGTCGACGAAGTGCGCCGACCACACCACGGTGAGCAGGAAGCCGGCGATCGCGCTGAGCAGCAGGACGAGCCCGCGCCGGCGCGGGAAGTGGCCGTTGACGAACGTCGACGTGGCGGGTGACGGTCCGGTGAGGACGGACGCGGGGGCCTGGGGCAGGGAGCGGTCGGTTCCGGTGCGCGCCATCTGATCTCCTCGGGGGAGCGATCGGGCGGGGGCCGCGCCCGCGTCGGTCCGGGCGCCGGTACAGCATCCCCGTCCGCGGACCGGCGCGCTTCTCCTGCCGTGCGCACTTCGCCGCCCGTTCCGCCACCGCGCGCCGCGCTTTCCGGGCGGCGAACAATGGAAATCACGCTGTTATATGAAATCACGCTGTTATCGGAAGGCGCAGGTCACAGGGCACAATCGGAGAAGCAAAGCGCCGGGGGCGTCCGGCACGCTTGCCTTGCGCGCATTTGTCCCGGCGCCGTGCGTGCCCCGGCATTTCCCGGACAGCGGCATTCTTCGGCCCGAACCCCCTTGTTCGCAGAGACGGTGAAAGCATGAGCAGTGAGCGGATCGCAATAGTCGGCATCGGCCTGCGCTATCCCGATGCCGGTTCCACCGGGGAACTCTGGGAAAACGTCCTGGCCGGTCGACGGGCCTTCCGCAGGTTGCCCGACGAGCGGATGAACCAGGCGGACTACTACTCGCCGGACCCCGAGGCGCCCGACCGGTTCTACTCCACGAAGGCGGCGGTGCTGCGCGACTTCGAGTTCGACCGCGTCCGCTACCGCGTGGCGGGCAGCACCTTCCGCTCCACGGACCTGACGCACTGGCTGGCGCTGGACGTGGCCGCCCACGCGCTGGCCGACGCCGGCTTCCCCGACGGTGACGGCCTGCCGAAGCGGACCACCGGCGTGGTGCTGGGCAACAGCCTCACCGGCGAGTTCTCCCGCGCGAACATCATGCGGCTGCGCTGGCCGTACGTCCGGCGCACGGTCGCCGCCGCGCTGACCGCCAAGGGCTGGCCCGACGACGAGACCGCGGAGTTCCTGCGCGACCTGGAGGCGCAGTACAAGTCGCCGTTCCCGCCGATCGACGAGGACTCCCTCGCGGGCGGCCTGGCCAACACCATCGCGGGCCGCATCTGCAACTACTTCGACCTGCACGGCGGCGGGTACACCGTGGACGGCGCGTGCTCCTCGTCGCTGCTGTCGGTCGCCACGGCCGCCAAGTCGCTCGTGGAGGGCGACATGGACGTGGCCATCGCGGGCGGTGTCGACCTGTCGATCGACCCGTTCGAGGTCATCGGGTTCGCCAAGACCGGCGCGCTCGCCAAGCGCGAGATGAAGGTCTACGACCGGGACTCCAACGGGTTCTGGCCCGGCGAGGGCGCGGGCGCGCTGGTGCTGGTGCGCGAGGAGGACGCGCTGGCCAAGGGGATGCGCGTCTACGCGACGATCGCCGGCTGGGGCGTCTCCTCGGACGGCAAGGGCGGCATCACCCGGCCCGAGGCCGAGGGGCACCGCCTCGCCCTGCACCGCGCCTACGGCCGCGCGGGCTACGGCCTGGAGACCGTGTCCTACTTCGAGGGCCACGGCACCGGCACCGCGCTGGGCGACGAGACCGAGATCGAGGCGCTGTCCTCGGCCCGCCGCGCCGCCGACCCGTCCGCCCGGCCCGCCGCGCTGAGCACCGTGAAGGGCAACTTCGGGCACACCAAGGCGGCGGCGGGCGTCGCGGGCCTGATCAAGGCCGCGCTGGCCGTGCACCACCAGGTCATCCCGCCCGGCACCGGGCACTACGACCCGCACCCGAAGCTGACCGCCGACGACGCGGTGATGTACGTGCCGCGCGAGGCCGAGCTGTGGCCCGAGGACCGCCCGGTGCGCGCCGGCGTGTCGGCGATGGGCTTCGGCGGCATCAACACGCACATCGCGCTGGAGGCCGCGCCCGACGCGTCCCGGCGCACGGCGCTGGACGAGGCCACGAAGGCGCTGGTGGCCGGCCGCCAGGACGCCGAGCTGCTGCTGTTCGACGGCGCGGACCGCGCGTCGCTCAAGGCGCGCCTGGTCGAGGTCGCCGCGCTGCTGCCGAAGCTCGCGTTCGCCGAGCTGGGCGACCTCGCGGCGGCGCTGGCCGCGCGGCTGACCGGCGCGTCGCCGCGCGCCGCCGTCGTGGCGCGCACCCCCGAGGAGGCCGAGCGCAAGGTCGCCCGGCTGATCACCGCCGTGGACGGGGGCGCGACCGCCTTCGACGCCGCCGACGGCGTGTTCCTGGACGACCGGCCGGCCGCGCCGCGCCTCACGTTCCTGTTTCCGGGCCAGGGTTCGGGCCACGGCGCGGTGGGCGCGATCCGCCGCCGGTTCGGCGTCGCCGAGGCCGTCTTCCGCGACGCGAACCTGCCCTCCACCGGCGACCAGGTGGCCACCGAGGTCGCGCAGCCGCGCATCGTCGCCGGGTCCCTCGCCGGGCTGGCGGTGCTGCGGGAGCTGGGCATCGAGGGGCACGCGGCGGTCGGCCACAGCCTCGGCGAGCTGACCGCCGTGCACTGGGGCGGCTCGCTCGGCGCGTCCCGCGTGCTGTCGCTCGCGGTCGGGCGCGGTCGCGTCATGGCCCACGCCGGCCGGGGCGGCGGCGCGATGGCGGGCCTGGCCACCGGCCCGGAGCGCGCCCTGGAGCTGGCCGGCGGCGAGGACGTCGTGATCGCCGGCTACAACGGGCCCGCCCAGACCGTGCTGTCCGGCTCGGTCGAGGCCGTGGACCGCGTGTGCGCGGCGGCGCGGGCCGCGGGCGTGCACGCCACCCGCGTCAACGTCTCCCACGCGTTCCACTCGCCGATGGTGGCCCCGGCCGCCGAGGTGATGGCCGAGCGGCTGGTGGACTTCGACTTCGGCCGGCTCATCCGCCCGGTGTACTCGACGGTCACCGGTGACGTGCTGGCCGCCGACACCGACCTGCGCGCGCTGCTGCGCGACCAGATCACCCTGCCGGTCCGGTTCCACGAGGCCGCCGCCAAGGCGGCCGCCGAGGGCGACCTGGTGGTCGAGGTGGGCCCCGGCCGCGTCCTGACCGGCCTGCTGGCGGAGATCGCGCCGGGGAAGCCCGTGCTGTCGGTCGACACCGACAGCCCGTCCCTCGCGTCCCTGCTCGCCGTCGTCGGCGCGGCGCACGCGCTCGGCGTCCCGGTCCGCACCGACGCCCTGTTCGGCGACCGGGTCGTGCGGGACCTGCCGCTGGACGGCTCGATGACGTTCCTCGCGAACCCCTGCGAGACCGCACCCGCCCTCGGCACCGGCCTGTCCTCGCCCGACCAGGCCGCGTCGAGGGGTACCGCCGCGTCCGCCGAGGTGTCCCGGACCTCGGCGGACGCGGCAAGCCCGGACGGCGGGTCCACGCTGGACCTGCTGCGGCGGCTGGCCGCGCAGCGCGTGGAGCTGCCGCTGGAGGCGATCTCGGCGACCACGCACCCGCTGGACGACCTGCACCTCAGCTCCATCACGGTCGGCCAGCTCGTCAACGAGGTCACCCGCACGATGGGCCGACCGGCCCTGGAGGCCACGCCGAACTTCGCGACCGTGCGCCTGGGCGAACTGGCCGAGCTGATCGACGAGCTGGCCGCCACCGCGCACACCGAGGAGCGCGCCGACGGCGAGGTGCCGGGCGTCGCGCCGTGGGTGCGGCCGTTCCTGGTGTCCCACGTCGAGCGCCCGCTCGTGCCCGCCGCGCCCGATCCGCCGGGCGACTGGGCGGTCCACGCGCCCGACGGCCACCCGCTGGCCGCGTCGCTGCGGGGCGCGCTGCCCGGCGACGGCGTGCTGCTGCTCCTGCCGCCGGAGGGCGGTGACGAGCACGTCGGGCTGTTCCTGGCGGCGGCGCGCGACGCGCTGGCCTCGGGTCGGCGGTTCGCGGTGGTGCAGCACAAGCTCGGCGCGGCGGGCCTGGCCCGCACGCTGCACCTGGAGGCGCCGCACATCCCGGTGACGCTGGTCGACCTGGCCGACGACACCGACGCCGCCGCGCGGGTCGCCGCCGAGGTCGCCGCCAACACCGGCTTCGCGCAGGTGCGCTACGACGCCGACGGCGTCCGGACCGTGCCCGTGCTGCGCGCGGTGTCCGGGCAGGGCGTCGGCACGCCGCTGGGCTCCGGGGACGTGCTGCTGGTCACCGGCGGCGGCAAGGGCATCACCGCCGAGTGCGCGATCGCCGTGGCCGTCGACTCGGGCGCGTCGCTGGCGCTCATCGGCCGCGCCGACCCCGCGCGGGACGCCGAGCTGGCCGCGAACCTGGCCCGCATGACCGCCGCGGGCATCGAGCACCGCTACGAGCGGGCCGACGTCACCTCCGCCGAGGAGGTCGCCGCCGCCGTCGAGCGGTTCCGCGCCGAGCTGGGCGAGGTCACGGCCGTGCTGCACGGCGCGGGCCGCAACGAGCCCAAGGCGCTGACCGGCCTGTCCGAGGAGGACTTCCACGCCACGCTGGCCCCGAAGGTGACCGGCCTGCGCAACGTGCTGTCCGCTGTGGACGGTGGCCGGATCAAGCTGCTGGTCACCTTCGGCAGCATCATCGGCCGCGCGGGCCTGCGCGGCGAGGCGCACTACGCCACGGCCAACGACTGGCTGACCGAGCTGACCGTCGACTTCGGCGAGCGGCACCCCGACGCCCGCGTGCTGGCCCTGGAGTGGTCGGTCTGGTCCGGCGCGGGCATGGGCGAGCGGCTGGGCGTCGTGGAAGCCCTGATGCGCGACGGCATCACGCCGATCTCCACCGACGCCGGTATCGCCGTGCTGCGCGAGGTGCTGGCCGACCCGACCGCCGGACCCGTGCTGGTGGTCTCCGGCCGCGCCGCCGGCCTGCCGACGCTGGAGCAGGAGCGGACCGAACTGCCGCTGGCCCGGTTCGTGGACCGCGTCCTGGTGCACTACCCCGGCGTGGAGCTGGTCACCGAGGCCGACCTGTCCGACGGCAGCGACCCGTACCTGGGCGACCACCTGCTGGAGGGCGACCTGCTGTTCCCCGCCGTGCTCGGCATGGAGGCGATGACGCAGGTGGCGAGCGCGCTGACCGGGCACCAGGGACCGCCGGTGCTGGAGGACGTCGAGTTCCTGCGGCCCGTCGTGGTGCGCCCGGAGGGCTCGCTGACCGTGCGCCTGGCGGCGCTGGCCCGCACCGCGGACACCGTGGACGTGGTGATCCGGGCCGAGGACACCGGCTTCTCCGCCGACCACTTCCGGGCCCGGCTGCGGTTCCCGCGGCCGGAGATCCCCGGCGAGCGGGTCGACGGCGCGGCGGTGCTGCCGCTCGTGCCGGTGGACCCGGTCACCGAGCTGTACGGCGGCGTCCTGTTCCAGGGCAAGCGGTTCCAGCGCCTCCAGGGCTACCGGCGGGCCGCCGCCCGGCACGCCGTGGCCGAGGTCGCGACGACGTCCGTGGCCTCCTGGTTCGCCCCGTTCCTGCCGCAGGACCGGCTGCTGGCCGACCCCGGCACGCGGGACGTGATGATGCATGCCATCCAGTGCTGCGTCCCCGACGCGACCCTGCTGCCGCAGGGCGTGTCGCGGCTCTACCTGGCGGCGCAGGCCGACCAGCTCGCCGAGTACGTGGTCCTCGACGCCCGCGAGCGCTCGCAGGACGGCGACAGCTACACCTACGACCTCGACGTGCGCGACCCGGACGGCCGGCTCGTCGAGCGCTGGGAGGGCCTGGTGCTGCGGGCCGTGCGCAGGCGCGACGGCGCGGGGCCGTGGACGCCGACCATGCTCGGCCCGTACCTGGAGCGCTCCCTGGAACGCGTCCTGGGCGGCAGCCGCGCGGTCGTCGTCGAGCCCGACCCGACCGACGCCGAACCCGGACGGCGTGCGCAGACCGAGCTGGCGGTGAGCCGGGCCCTGAACCGGCCGACGGCGGTGCGCCACCGGCCCGACGGCAAGCCGGAGGTGGACGGGTTCGAGGTCTCGGCGTCGCACGGCGCGGGCCTCACGTTCGCCGCGGTCGCCGAGGGCGGGAAGCTCGGCGTGGACGTCGAGCCCGCCGTGGCGCGCGGCGAGGAGGACTGGGCCGGGCTGCTGGGCGCGGACCTGCTCGCCGTCCGCGACCTGCTCGTGGCGGAGGCGGGCGAGTCGGCCGCCGTCGCCGGGACGCGGGTGTGGTGCGCGCTGGAGTGCCTGCGCAAGACCGGTTCCACCACGCAGGCGGTCACCGTCGACCGGGTGGACCCGGACGGCTGGGCCGTGCTGTCGACCGGCGACGCGAAAGTCGCCACCTGGGTCACCACCGTCGACGACCGGCCCGAGCCGGTGGTGTTCGCGGTGCTCGTCGGGAAGGAGGGCTGACGTGTCGGCGTACTACGAGATCCGCCACACCGTCGGGTTCGAGGAGACCAACCTCGTCGGCAACGTGTACTACGTGAACTACCTGCGGTGGCAGGGCCGGTGCCGGGAGATGTTCCTGAAGGAGAAGGCGCCCACCGTGCTGGAGGAGGTCCGCGACGACCTCAAGCTGTTCACCCTCAAGGTCGAGTGCGAGTTCTTCGCCGAGATCACGGCGTTCGACGAGCTGTCGGTGCGGATGCGCCTGGAGGAGCTGACCCAGACGCAG
The DNA here is from genome assembly GCF_003634935.1 of Saccharothrix australiensis. Lineage (NCBI taxonomy): Bacteria > Bacillati > Actinomycetota > Actinomycetes > Pseudonocardiales > Pseudonocardiaceae > Saccharothrix > Saccharothrix australiensis. Next base: position 4,447,408 of record NZ_RBXO01000001.1, on the reverse strand, counting down.
ATCCAGTTCAGCTTCGACTACGTGAAGGTGACCGGCGGCCAGGAGGTCCTGGTCGCCAAGGGCAGGCAGCGGATCGCGTGCATGCGCGGCCCGAACACCGACACGGTGCCCGCGCGGGTGCCCGAGGACCTGCGCACGGCGCTCGCGCCCTACGCCGAGGCCCCGGTGCTCGCGCGCGCCGGACTGGGAGGATGACCGTGTACGAGGCGGCGCCCACGATGGAGGAGACCTCGCTGCGGGACGCCATGTCCCGGTTCGCGACCGGCGTCACGGTGCTGACCGTCGGCGGCGAGCACATGCACGGCATGACGGCGAACGCGTTCAGCTCGGTGTCGCTGGACCCGCCGCTGGTGCTGTGCTGCGTGGCCCGGACGGCGGTGATGCACGAGGCGATCAGCAACGCCAAGCGGTTCGCCGTGTCCGTCATGGGCGCCGACCAGCGCGACACCGCGAAGTACTTCGCCGACAAGCGCCGGCCGCACGGGTCCGCGCAGTTCGACGCGGTGGACTGGCTGGAGGGCGCGCACAGCGGGGCGCCGCTGCTGTCCGGCGCGCTGGCGTGGCTGGAGTGCGAGCTGGTGCACTGCTACGAGGGCGGTGACCACACCATCTTCGTCGGGCAGGTGCTCGGCTGCCGCCGTGGCGCGGGCACGCGGGCGCTGCTCTTCTACGGCAGCGCGTTCCACCAGGTCTGACCGATCGCGAGGGGAGTGCTCGATGCTGGTGACCGTCACCGGCGGTACCGGTTTCGTCGGCGCGCACACGGTGTCCGAACTCGTGCGCGCCGGCCACCGGGTCCGCCTGCTGGTCCGCGATCCCGGCGCGGTGGACGCCGCCGTGCGCCCGCTGGAGGTGCCGCCCGGCGCGCTGGACGTCGTGGTCGGCGACGTGACCGACGAGCGGTCGGTCGCCGGGGCGGTGCGCGGTGCGGACGCGGTGGTGCACGCCGCCTCGGTGTACTCGTTCGACCGGCGCAGGCGCGCGGAGATGCTGCGCACCAACGCCTGCGGCACGGAGGTGGTGCTCACCGCCGCGCGCCGGGCGGGTGTCGGGCGGGTCGTGCACGTGTCCAGCATCGCCGCGCTGTTCGGACCCGGCGTGCGGGTCATCGGCGACCGGTCACCGGTCGGCACGACGCGCGAGCCCTACGCGGCGACCAAGGCCGCGTCGGAGGCCATCGCGCGGCGGCACCGGGAGGAGGGCGCGCCGGTGGTGATCAGCTACCCGCCCGCTCTCCTCGGGCCGCACGACCCCAAGCTCGGCGACCAGAACCGCCGGCTGCGCGACACCGCGCGCGGCATCATGCCGCTGTGGCCGGCCGGCGGCCTCCAGATCGGCGACGTGCGGGACACGGCGGCGCTGCACGCGGCACTGCTGTCCCCGGATGTGACGGGCGGGCACTTCGGCCCCGGCCACCACCTGACGACGGCGGAGTACGTGGCGGCGGTCCGGGAGGCGACGGGCCGGTCACTGCCCGCGATGTTCCTGCCGGCCACCCTGCTGGCCCCCTTCGGCCGACTCGTGGACCTGGTGCAACCCCTGTGGCCGTGGCACATCCCGGCGGAATACGGGGCGATCGCGACCGTAGGCGCGGCCGTCCGCGTAGACCCGACGGCAAGCACCCTGAACCTCAAACCCCGCCCCTTCACCGACACGGTCACCGACACCGTGCGCTGGCTGACCGAAACCAACGCCATCCCGCACCGCAAGCCCCCTTCCTGACCCCCGCCCTCACTCCCTCCCCTTCCCTCCCTCTCACTTCCCTCTCACTTCGCCGCCACTCGCACCCCGCGAGGCCGCGTCGGTGGTTCGTGGCGCGGTTTTCGCCGATCACGCTTTTCGATCGGCGGAAACCGCCCCGCGAGCCGCCGACTCCCAGGCGGCCGAGCCGCCCGACGGAGTCGGGCCAATCCAACACAGCCAATCCAACACAGGAGCTGATCGTGCACGCCACAACCGTTGTCCCACCGAACACCGCGTCGGGTTCCCGCGTCCGGAACGGGGTGCTGGCCGGGCTCGCCGGCGGCGTCGTGTTCGGACTGCTGATGGCCGGCGTGGGCGCGCTGCCCCTGGTCGGCTCGCTCATCGGAGTCGACGACGCCATCGTCGGATTCCTGGTGCACCTGGTCATCTCGGCCGTCGCCGGCGCGCTGTTCGGCCTCCTGAGCGGCCGGATCGCGGACCAGGTCGTGCCCGTCTACGCCGTGAGCGCGCTGTACGGCGTCGTCTGGTGGCTGCTCGGCGCACTGGTGATCATGCCGCTGTGGCTGAGCGTCACCGTCGATCCGGGAATGACCTCGCTCGTGTTCGTGGTCGGGGACAACCAGTGGGTCAGCCTCTTCGGCCACGTCTTCTTCGGCCTCACCACCGGCGCGACTCTCTTGGTACTGCGCGGTAACGCACGTTGACCACCTCGCCCCGGCTCCGTCAAGCGGCGGAGCCGTTCGACGGAGCCGGACCGTAGACTGGGCGGCGTGGCACACATCGAACTGGGGCTCGATGAGACCTCGTTACCCGGTATCACCGGGTTGCTGCGCTTCCGGCCCGAGACGGCCGGACCGCTCAGCGCGTTGGCCGAAGTCCTGCTGCGCGGGCCGCACCCGCTGTCCGCGGGCGAGCGCGAGCTGATCGCCGCCTACGTGTCGGGGTTGAACGAGTGCTCGTTCTGCCGCGACTCCCACTCGGCGTTCGCCGCCGAGCAGTTGGACGAGGGCATGGCGCTGGTCGACCAGGTGCGCGCGGACCTCGATTCCGCGCCGGTTTCGGAGAAGTTGCGCGCGCTGCTGCGGATCGCGGGCGCGGTGTGGGAGTCGGGTCGCAAGGTGACGCCCGAGCTGGTGGAGCGGGCGCGGGCGCACGGCGCGACCGATGTCGAGGTCCACGACACCGTGCTGATCGCGGCGGCGTTCTGCATGTACAACCGGTACGTCGACGGCCTGGGAACGGTCGTGCCGGCGGATCCCGGCGCGTACGTCGAGGCCGGGCGGCGGATCGTCGAGCGCGGCTACCTCGACCTGGCGTAGTCCGATCTGGCGTGGCCCTTCTTCCTTGACGTGCAACGGATTCGGCCGCGCAGTCCGGCGAGCGCGATACGCGCCACGATGTTCGGCGCCACCAGCAGCGGTGGCCGCCGCACCGTTAATTTATTCTCACTATGATTTCAGTGTGGAATAAAAATAATCCCCCGGCACGGGAAAGCCACCCATCGGCTCGGAGAAGCAGCGGACCCGACTCCGCGCCGCGCGCCGGACCGGCACCCGGTCCACGCGGGACACCGGGACCGCCCGCCACCCGGATGATCGTCCACACAGGACTGGCCAAGGCTGCCGCACCGCGGCTGACCAGGCTCGGAGAACTCCCTGCGCCGCAGGCCGACCGCGTACCGGTGCGCTGGGCAATCTCGGAGATGTCGCCGCCGGCGCCCCGTGTCAAGGTGGTCCTGACCGGCGGCAGTCGGCGCCCGCCCGGACGGTCGGCGCGAGGGGCCGGGCACCGCCATCGCGAGCGGCACACCTTCGCACTTCATCGCACTTCACCTCATCGAGGAGCACGGATGAAGACCACCGAGTCGCCGGGGCGGCCCGAGATCGTCCGGCGCGCCACGGATCTGGTCGACCTGATCCGCAAGCACGCCGCGTGGCAGGAGGAGAACCGCGTCCTGCACGAGGAGGTGCTGGAGGGCGTCGCCGACGCGGGTCTGCTGAAGCTGCGGGTGCCGGCGCGGTACGGCGGCCACGAGGCGGACATGGGCACGGTGGTCGAGGTGATCTCCGAGCTGTCGCGCGGCGACGGTTCGCTCGGCTGGGTCTTCAACGCGTGGATGAACGGCTGCTGGCTGGTGGGGCTGCTCCCGGACGAGGCGCAGGACGAGATCTTCGCCGACCCGAAGGGCGTGGGCATCGGCCTGAGCGTCAGTCCGGGTGGCACCGCGCGGCCGACGGCGGGCGGTGTCGTCCTGAACGGCCGGTGGCCGTTCTGCTCGGGCGTGCTGCACGGCCCGTGGTTCGTCCACTCGGCGGTGCTGGTCGGGGAGGACGGCGGGCGGTCGCCGGTGATGGTGACGGTGCCCGCGTCGGACCTGGGAGTCGTCGACGACTGGCACACGGCCGGGCTGCGCGCCACGGGCAGCGTGACGACGGTCGCGGAGGACCTGTTCGTGCCCGACGCCAGGGTGCTGCCGATGGTGCCGCTGCTGGCGGAGGGCAGGCACCGCTCGCGGCTCAACGCGGATTCGCCGGTGTGGCAGGCGCCGTTCTCGCCGGCGGCCTCCGCGGTGGGCAGCGCGCCGGCGCTGGGCGTGGCGCAGGCGGCGTGGGACGTGTTCTTCGAGCGGTTGCCCGAGCGGAGGATCACGTTCACGCGCTACGAGCGCCAGACCGACGCCCCGCTGACCCACCACCAGGTGGCGGAGGCGGCCATGAAGATCGACGAGGCGGGGTTCCACGTGCGGCGCGTGGCGCGGCGCGTGGACGCCAAGACGGCGGCGGGCGAGTCGTGGACGGCGGCGGAGCGGGCGATGTCGCGCCTGGACATGGGCGCGGCGACGCAGTTGGCGAAGGAGGCGGTGGACGTCCTGAAGACCGCGAGCGGCGGGTCCTCGATCTACGCGGACGCGCCGATCCAGCGGATCGAGCGGGACGTCCTGGCGATCAACCTGCACGGTGTGCTGCACCCGAACACGAACATGGAGCTGTACGGGCGCGTGCGGTGCGGCTTGGAGCCCAACACCGACCTGCTCTAGGTGCGGGGCGGCCCGCGCTCCGGTGGGCGGTCGGTGTGCGGGAGGTGGTGTGCGGCGGTCCGGGGGAGTGGGACCGGCCGTCGGAGTGTGTCGTGGGTGGGCGAATCGGCCCGGCCGTTGTTCATACGTCTAGGAGAGCGAAGGAAACGATGGTGTCGACGGTGGATGGTTTGACGCGAGAGCAACTCGTGAGTCGCGTGTCCGAGCTGGTGCCGGTGCTCCGCGAGAAGTCGGCGTGGATGGAGGAGAACCGCCGCCTGCACCCCGAGGCGATCGACCTGCTCGCCGAGGCGGGCCTGTTCAAGTTGCGCCGGCCCCGGCGGTACGGCGGGTACGAGGTCGACACCCGGACGCTGGTGGACATCGGCGCGCAGCTGGCGCGCGCGGACGGTTCGCTGTCCTGGACGATCGGCGTGTACTGGACGCCCACCTACATCACGGGCATGTTCCCGGACGAGGCGCAGGACGAGGTGTTCGCGACCGAGGACGTGCGGGTGTCGGGTTCGAGCACCCCGAGCGTGATGGCCGCGCCGGTGGACGGCGGGGTGATCCTGAACGGGCCGTCGAAGTTCGCCACGGGCGCGCTGCACGCGCACTGGCAGGAGGTGGCGGCGATCCTGCTGCGGCCGGACGCGGAGCCGGAGCCGATCATGGCGCTGGTGCCGATGACGGACCTGGAGCTGGTGGACGACTGGCACACGTCCGGCCTGAAGGCGACCGGCAGCATCACGACGCTGGCGAAGGACGTGTTCGTGCCGCAGCACCGGGTCATCCCGATGCACGCGGCGATGATCCCGCAGACGCTGTCGAAGGCGAACGCGGAGTCGATCATGTACCGGACGCCGACGTCGCTGGTGGCGGCGGCGTCCGGCGCGGGCACCCCGGTGGGGCTGGCCGAGGCCGCGTTCGAGGTGTTCCTGGAGCGGCTGCCCGACCGGAAGATCACCTACACGAACTACGAGAAGCAGAGCGAGGCGCCGATCACCCACACGCAGGTCGGCACGGCGCGGTTGAAGATCGACGCGGCGTGGTTCCACGCGGAGCGGTGCGCCAAGGTGGTGGACGAGAAGTGCGCCAGCGGTGAGCCGTGGAAGCTGGAGGAGCGCACCCAGGTCCGGGTGGACTGGGGCCAGGCGGCGAAGCTGTCCAAGGAGGCCGTGGACATCCTGTTCTCGGCCAGCGGCGGCTCGGCGATCTTCCAGAACACGCCGCTGCCCCGGATCGTCAACGACATCAACGCGGTGAACCTGCACGCGCTGATCAACCCGGACACGAACATCGAGACCTACGGTCGGGTCCTGTGCGGTCTGGAGCCCAACACGGTCTACATCTGACCGGCGTCGGAAGGGTGTTCGGGTCACGACCCGGACACCCTTTTCGCGTGTGCGCGCGACGGGCGCGTGCCGGATCGGTGGTGCCGAGGACATCGGTGGTGCCGAGGACGAGGAGAGGAGTACGGCATGAAGGTGTTCGTCACCGGGGCGAGCGGCTACATCGGGGGCGTGGTCGTGGAGCACCTGCTCGCGGCCGGCCACGAGGTTGCGGCGCTGGCCCGTTCGGAGGGCGCGGCGGCGCGCGTGGGCGCGCTGGGCGCGCGTGCGGTCCGCGGTGGTCTCGCCGACTTGGGCGTGCTGCGCGAGGCGGCGGCCGGGTCGGACGCGGTGGTGCACGCGGCGGTGGACTACCTGGAGCCGGCGATGCGGGAGGTGGAGGAGCCGGCGCTGGAGGCCATGCTGGGCGCGTTGGACGGCGGCCGGGGTTTCGTCTACGCGAGCACGGCGCTGGTGTACCCGGACACCGCCGGCGGGCCGCCGACCGAGGACGCGGAGCTGGACGAGGCGTCGCCGCAGTTGTTCAAGCTGCTCGGTGAGCGGCAGGTGCTCGCGGCGAGCGGTGTGACCGCGACGGTCCTGCGGGGCGGGTTGGTGTACGGGCGGGGTGGTTCGGCGTTGGTGACGGGCATGATCGGGGCGTCGAGGGCGCTGGGCGCCGCGCCTTACGTCGGCGAGGGGGCGAACCTGTGGTCGACGATCCACGTCGACGACCTCGCCCGCCTGTACGTGGCGGTGCTGGAGAAGCAGGTGGGGGGCGTGTACAACGCTTCGTCGCACACCCGGTTGCGGATGCGCGAGCTGGCGGAGCGGATCGCGCTGGTGACCGGGGCGGACCCGCGTCCGCTGTCCCGAGAGGCCGCGGCGGGGGCGTTCGGCCCGCTGGTGGCGGTGCTGGAACGCGGGATCACGCTCGACCCGACGCGTGCGGAGGAGACGTTCGGCTGGCAGGCGCGGGAGAGAGGTCTGCTGGACGACTTGAGTAGCGGGTCTTATCGGGATGTGTTGAGTGGCCCTCCTCCGGAGGGCGGCTCGGCTGCCTGAAAGTCGGTGGCTCGTGAGGGGAGAGAGGAGGGGTAGGGCCGCTTGCGGTGGGCGATTGGTTTGCTACCGTACGTGTGGTTGCGGAATGCAAGCGGATGTTGGTGGGCTCGGCTGGGTGTCCGGAGTGGTCGGCGTCCGGCCGGGCCGGACGAGACGAGGAAGCGACATGTCCGACCCGGAGGTCACGACCCGTGAGCAGTGGCTGGTGGCGCGGCGGGAGCTGCTCGCGCGGGAGAAGGAGCTGACCCGGCACCGCGACGAGGTCAACGCCGCTCGGCGCGCGTTGCCGATGGTCGAGATCACGAAGGACTACGCCTTCGACGGTCCGGGTGGCCGGGTGGGCCTGCTGGACCTGTTCGAGGGTCGTGGCCAGCTCGTGGTGTACCACGTGATGTACGGGCCCGACGACGACGGCGCGTGCCCGGCGTGCTCGTTCTGGATCGACAACGTGGGCCACCTCAGCCACCTGCACGCGCGTGACACGACGTTCGCGGCGATCTCGCGCGCGCCGCTGGAGAAGCTGGAGCGCTACCGGCGGCGGATGGGTTGGCAGGTGCCCTGGTACTCGTCGTACGGCAGCGATTTCAACTACGACTTCCACGTGACCCTGGACGCGTCGGTCACGCCGATCGAGTACAACTTCAAGGACTACGACCAGCTCGTGGCCGAGGAACCCCGCTGGCGGGGGTGGTCGGGCGAGGAGCAGGGCATCAGCGCGTTCCTGCGCCGGGGCGACCGCGTGTTCCACACCTACTCGTGCTACTCGCGCGGTATCGACCTGCTCAACGGCACCTACAACTGGCTGGACCTGACCGCGCGCGGCCGGCAGGAGGACTGGGAGCAGCCGCCCGGTCGCGGTCACGACCCGTTCATGGGCTGGTTGCGCCGGCACGACGAGTACCGGCCCGAGGAGCTGCGCGGCGAGACCGCGGGGCGTCCGGTGGAGGCCCGGCCGTCGGGCCACCACTGCCACGGAGGGTGAGGCCGACGCCGTAGGGGCCGCGCCCCGCGCGCCGAGCACGTGACCGACGTGCTCGGCGCTTCGTCGTGCGCGGTGCCGTGCGGGTGACGGCCGGCCTCGGAGCGTCGGGTCGTCCGGCCGGCGGGGTAGTGAGCACTCTGGAAGATGCTCCCGCGACGTGGCTCTTCCAGACTCTGTACGGCGATGACCCGCGGGAAGCGGTCGGAGCCGCGGTCACGATCCCGATCGTCGGGACCACCGGCTCCCGCCGGCCCCCGGTGGTCGCGGAGCCCGCCGCGCGACCGGCACGGCCGGCCGGCCGCGCGCCGCCGAGGTCGTCCCCGCCCCGGGGTCCGGCACGAAGGAGAACGCGGGCAGGCACCGGCCGTCCGGGTTCCGACGCGAAAGGGATTCACCGTGGACAACGCAGAGCTGCGGATCGGGATGGTCGGCTACGCCTTCATGGGCGCGGCGCACTCCCAGGCGTGGCGGACGGTGAACCGGGTCTTCGACCTCCCGGTGCGCGCCCGCATGGTGGCGGTCTGCGGGCGCGACGGCGCGAAGGCCGCCGCCGCGGCGGACCGCCTGGGCTGGGAGGGGCACATGACCGACTGGCGGGCCCTGGTGGCCCGCGACGACATCGACGTCGTGGACGTGTGCACGCCCGGTGACAGCCACGCCGAGATCGCCACCGCCGCGCTCGCCGCCGGCAAGCACGTCCTGTGCGAGAAGCCGCTGTCCAACACCGTGGACGAGGCCCGCGCGATGACCACCGCCGCGGCGCACGCGAGTTCGGCGGGCGTGCGGTCGGCGTGCGGCTACAACTACCGCCGGGTGCCCGCCGTCGCGCTGATGCGCGAGCTGATCGCCGACGGGCGGCTCGGCGCGATTCGGCACGTGCGGGCGGCGTACCTCCAGGACTGGATCACCGATCCGGGGTTCCCGCTGGTGTGGCGGCTCCAGCGGGAGCGGGCCGGTTCCGGCGCGCTCGGCGACATCGGCTCGCACATCATCGACCTGACCCAGTACGTGACCGGGCAGCGCATCACCGGCGTGAGCGCGCTGACCGAGACGTTCGTGCGCGAGCGCCCGCGGCTCGACGGCCCCGGCGCCGGACCGGTCACCGTGGACGACGCGGCGCTGTTCACGGCCCGGCTCGACGGCGGCGCGGTCGCGACCTACGAGGCGACGCGGTTCGCCACCGGACGCCGCAACGCCCTCCGGGTCGAGGTCAACGGCTCGCTCGGGTCGCTCGCGTTCGACCTGGAGCGCCTCAACGAGCTGGAGTTCCACGACGCCACCGCACCGGCGCGCGAGGGCGGTTTCCGCCGCGTCCTGGTGACCGAGCCGGACCACCCGTACATGTCCGCGTGGTGGCTGCCCGGCTGCGTCATCGGCTACGAGCACAGCTTCACCCACGAGGTCCGCGACTTCATGGCCGCCGTGGCCGCCGGCGAGGACCCGACGCCGTCGTTCGCCGACGCGCTCCAGGTGCAGCTCGTGCTCGACGCCGTCGAGCGCTCCGCGCGCCTCGACTCGTCCTGGACCAAGGTGGAGAGCTGAGCGGAGCACCTCGGTGATCCTCGCGGCGCCGTGAACCGGTAGCGCGCGAAACCCCGCGGCGGCGCGGCTCGGCGGCGGCGCGGCATCGCGTGAACCGCCACGAACCTCGAACCCCTTGCGGTGTCACGCCCTCGGCGGCACCGCGATCCCGAAACCCCTGTGGCTCAACGTCCCCCGTGCGGCCCAGGGGATCGTGCACCCCGTCGCGGTCCACCCCCTGGCCGCGGCGGGGTGCACGACGGGACGACGTCGACGTGTCGATCCACTGTGGACCTCCGTGTCGCCGATGCGCCCGGAACCCCGTGCGGCGGCACGTCCGCAGAGGGCACGTTGGGAAAAGCGGCGGCGGGCCCCTCGGTGCCACGATCGGACTGCGCGGGCCACCGAGGAGTCGAGTGAGTCCTCCGACCACCCGGTCGACCGACAAGCACCCCGAGCCCCGGCCGCGGGCCGGGCGGACACGTTACGGAGCGCATATGAACACCAGTGCCGCACCCTCGCGGGCGGAACTCATCGGCCGGGCGGCGGACTTGGCCCCCCTGTTCGGCAAGAACGCGATCTGGCAGGAGGAGAACCGCATCCTGCACGACGACACGGTCGCGGCCCTCACCGACGCCGGTCTGCTGAGGATGACCCTCCCGGCCAGGTACGGCGGCTACGAGGTGGACACCACCACGCTGGTCGACGTGCTGTCGGAGCTGGCCAAGGGCGACGGCGCGACCGGCTGGGTCGCCACGGTGTGGTCGATCAGCACCTGGCTCACCGGCCTGTTCCCGGACGAGGTGCAGGACGAGGTGTTCGCCTCGGGTGACGTCCGGATCAGCGGCACCTTCGGCCCGACGGCCGTCGGCGTGCCCGCGCCCGGCGGCATCGTGCTCAACGGCAAGTGGGTGTTCAACACCGGCGCCCGGCAGAGCGGCTGGAACGCGCACGCCGCGGTGCTCGCCGCCGAGGGCGAGGAGCCGCAGCCGGTGATGGTCATGCTGCCGATGGCGGACCTGGAGATCATCGACGACTGGCACACCTCGGGGATGCGCGGCACGGGCAGCGTCACCACCGTGGCCAAGGACGTGTTCGTCCCGTCCGCGCGCATCCTGCCGATGGTGCCGGTCCTCCAGGAGGGGCGGCACCTGTCGAAGCTGAACGCGGAGACCCGGCTGTGGAACGTGCCGTTCATGCCGTGGGCGTGCGCGGTCGTGTGCGCGACCCCGTACGGCCTGGCACGGGCCGCGGACACGGCGTTCATGGAGCGCCTGCCCACGCGCAAGATCACCTACACCGACTACGAGCACCAGGCCGACGCGCCGCTCACCCACCTCCAGGTGGCCAAGGCGTCGCTGCGGATCGACGAGGCGGGCTTCCACGTGCACCGCGCGGCGGAGCTGGTGGACACCAAGGCGCCCGGTGAGCCGTGGTCGGTCAAGGAGCGCGTCCAGGTCCGCCTGGACATGGGCGCGGCCTGCCTGCGGGCCAAGGAGGCCGTCGACATCCTCAACAACGCGAGCGGCGGGTCGTCGGTGCACAACACCGTGCCGATCCAGCGCATCGCGCGCGACATCCAGACCTCCAGCCTGCACTCGATCATGCACCCGGACACGAACCTGGAGCTGTTCGGGCGGGTCGCCTGTGGACTGGAGCCGAACACGCAGTTCCTCTGACGGTCGCGCCGGCCGCGCCCGCGGCCGGTCGCGTCGAGCGGGGACGGGGGCACCCCGGCCGGTCCGACCCGGCCGGGGTGCTCGGGCGAGCGGGTGGACGACCGGCCGGGGCGTTCGTGCGGGAGGGTGGCGCGGTGGCCGTGCGCGCCGGGGGGCGGCCTCCGGTCACAGCTCCCCGCGCGGGTTGGGCTTGCCCGCGCCGGTGGCGATCAGGTTGCGCAGGCTGTCGTTGACGTAGAAGCCCCACGCGGTGGAGCAGACCTCGAAGCACTCGTGCGCCGGGAGCAGGCCGTGGTGGGTGAAGCGGACCTCGGTCCCGCCCTCGGCCTCCCCGATGGTGAAGCTGATCGTGGTGCCCGTCCACTCGGTCTGGTCCTCGGTGAACTCGAAGTGGTTGTCCACCACCACCCAGGAGACCCGGCGGTCGGGCACGGTCTCGGTCACCCGGATGCGGCAGTGGTGCACGTCGCCGTAGCGGTAGGTGAACTCCGCGCCCGCCTGGTCGGTTCGGCCCTCGACGTCCTCGGACCACCACCCCCGGACGTCGGTGATGGCGGCGAAGGCGTCGCCCGGCGTCCCGTCCACCACGAACGCGGTGGTGAATCCCTGCTCGGTCATGATCTCCTCGGCTTCCCTGTGACGGACTGGGTCTCGCGGGTCGGGGCGGGGTCGCTCAGCGCGTCGCCCGGCCCGACCAAGTGCGGCGCGGTGCGTGCCAGGAACCCGCGCGCCACGCCGGTACGGGCCGGGGCGGGACCGGGTCCGCCGGCCGGGTGGACAGGCGGAGGGCGGTCACGAGCGCGGCCACGAGCGCGGCCACGTCCGCCGCGTCCGGGTTGCCGCGGAGGACGATGATCGCGGGAGCGGACATGGCACCTCGGTTCCGGTGGTGGGTGGTCGGGGCTGGCGGCACGGCTTCTCCCGGTGGTGTCGTGAGTCGGGGTGGTCGCGGCCACGAGCGGTCGCGAGGTGAGGGGCCGGAAGTCGTCGCGGGGGAAGGGACCCGGTGGCGTCGGCACGGGTCAGCCGACCTCGTCGGCGCGCCCGAACACCCGGCGGGACGCGTCGTCCTGCGCCAGGCGGCGCAGGGCGGTGACGGCGGCGTCGCCCAGCACGGTGCCGACCACCACGTCCTCGACCCGCTCTTCAGCGCCGCCGCCGCCGTCGGCGAGCGAACGGACGGCGAGCGACTCCATCTCGACGGCGGCCAGCCCCTCGCACGCGACGGCGTACTTGTCCACCACGGCGGGGAAGCCCTCGTGCCCCAACCGCTCGGCGGTGGCCAGCACGTCGGCCAGCGCCCGCGCGGCGGGGTGGTCGGGGCCCACCGCCCAGCCGCGCCGGGTGATCAGCCGCGCCACCTCGACGTCCGCCCACCCGCTCAGCGGGTCGTCCGCGCCACCCGGCGGCGCGGACGGCTGCCGCCGCACCCGGCCGAGCAGCGCGGGCACGGCGGCCACCGGCGCGTCGACGGCCCGCAGCACCTCGCGGACGGCGGCGATCGACAGGCCGCCCACCTCGACCAGCGCCCGCACCAGCCGCAGGCGGCGTTCGTGGGTCTCGTCGTAGCCCGCCTGGTTGCGGCCGGTGCGCGTGCCGGGGGACAGCAGGCCCTCGCGCAGGTAGAACTTGATCGTCGGCACGCTCACGCCGGACCGCCGGCTCAACTCCGCGATGCGCACGGGCCTCAGGGTGCCCGCCCGGCGCGGTCGCGGGCATCTCGCAGCGTGCCCGGTTTCCGGCCCCTCCGGTCGCCGCCGTCGACCGGAGGGGCGACGGCCGGCGGCGTGGGTGCGGGACCGGGTCGGCCTACGCCGTGCCCGCCATCAACTCCGCGAACGCCCGTGCGGCGGACGGCGAGGTGAAGATCCGGTCCAGGCGCGCCCGCGCCAGCCGCCACCGGAAGGGGCCGGCGGTGGCCTCGTCCGCGCCGTGGAACACCACGTCGGACAGCCACCGGGAGAACTCCTGGTCGTTCCACACCCGGCGCAGGCAGGTGGCGGAGTACGCGCGCAGCGGCCCGTCGTCGCCGTCGCGCACGGCGGCGACCAGCGCCCGCGCCAGCACGTCGGCGTCGGCGATCGCGAGGTTCATGCCCTTGCCGCCCATCGGGGGCACGATGTGCGCGGCGTCGCCGACGAGGTGCAGCCTGCCGTAGGACATCGGGTCGACCACGACGCTGCGCGCGTCGATGACCGCCTTCTCCACGACGGGCCCGTCGGGCAGGTCGTCGTCGGCCAGCCGCAACCGCAACTGCCGCCACACCCGCTCGTCGGTCCACCCGTCCAGGTCGTCGCCCGGCGCGCACTGGAGGTAGAACCGGCTCGCCGCGGGCCCGCGCCCGAAGTGCGCGGCGAACCCGTGCCGGCTCAACGCCATCAGCGGGTGGCGCGGCGGCGGGGAGTCGGTCAGCACCGTGAACCAGCGGAAGTCGTCGGTGTGCCGGTGGGTGGTGAGCGCCCCCGGCGGGACGGCGGCCCGGCTGACGCCGTGGAACCCGTCGCACCCGGCGACGTGCCGGGCGTCGATCCGGCGCTCGACGCCGCCCGCGTCGCGGTAGGTGACGTGCGGTCGGTCGCCGTCGAGGTCGTGCAGGGCGACGTCGGCCGCCGAGAAGCGCAGGTCGCCGCCCGCGTCGAGGAACGCGGAGATCAGCCGCCGCACCAGGAGCTGCTGCGGTATCAGGCGACCGGTCCGCCCGCCGGTGTGCGCGTCGGCGTCGAACAGCCGCGACACGCCGTCCACCCGGAACTCCAGCACCGTCGACCGGGGCGCGCCCGCCAGCAACCGGTCGCCCAGCGCCGACCGCGCGTAGACCTGCTCGGCGGCGAAGTCGAGCACACCCGCCCGTTGACGCCGCTCCACGTGGTCGCGGGTGTGCCGTTCGAGCACCACGCACCCGATGCCGGCCTCGAGCAGCAAATTTGCCACCGTCAGCCCCGCCACCCCCGCGCCGACGACCACCACGGCCACCGCTTCCGCGCCCGTCCCGCCCACCGCGACCACCCGCCCTCCCGAACCCGCGCGGCCCCGCCGCACCTGTCCGACCGGTTCTACCCCGTGCGGCACGTGCCGCACCGGAGTTCGCCGGTCTCCGCACGCGCCGAGGTGCCCGGTTCACTGGTTCCGCGCCGCAGTAGGTGACTTCGCCGGTCTCCGCACGCGCCGCGGCACGGGACTTTGCCGGTCTCGCACGCGCTGCGGCACGGGAGTTCGCCGGTCTCCGCACGTTCCGCGGCACTGGACTTCGCCGGTCTCGCACGCGCCGCCGCGCCGGGGTTCACCGTTTCGGATCGCGCCGCCCCGCCCGCACGACCGGTCCCCACCGTTGACGCTCTCAGCATCCGCGCCCGCGAATGTCGTACCCCTGTGCTGGGATGACTCCCAGGGGTGCACCGTCAGGGGGTACGCCTGCGCAGCCCTTCCCGCCCGGCGGGCCAAGACGCCGGGCGGGCCTTGCCGACCTTGACGCTGCGCGGGAAAGCGCCCTAACGTTGCCCGGACCGAACACGTGCGTTCGCTTTTCGGACTGCGGAGGGGTGATGTCGACCGACACGCCGACATCGGCCCCGTCGCGCGGTCGGTTCGCGCGCATCGTCGCGGCGAGCGTGGCCGGCACGACCATCGAGTTTTACGACTTCTTCCTCTACGGCACGGCCGCCGCGCTGGTGTTCGACAAGGTCTTCTTCCCGAGCACCAACCCGCTCAACGGCGTGCTGCTGGCCCTGGTGACCTACGCCGTCGGGTTCCTGGCGCGACCGCTCGGCGGCGTGCTGTTCGGCCACCTCGGCGACCGGGTGGGCCGCCGCCGCACGCTGTCGCTCAGCCTCGTCGTGATGGGCGGCGCGACGGTCGCCATCGGCCTGATCCCGTCCTACGCCGCCATCGGCGTCGCCGCGCCGATCCTGCTGACGGCCCTGCGGCTGGTCCAAGGGCTGGCGCTGGGCGGCGAGTGGGGCGGCGCGGTGCTGCTGGTCGCCGAGCACGGCTCGGCGGCGCGGCGCGGGTTCTGGAGCAGCTGGCCGCAGACCGGCGGCCCGCTGGGCAACATGCTCGCCACCGGCGTGCTGGCGCTGCTCGGCCTCGGCGTGGCCGACGACGAGTTCGTGGCGTGGGGCTGGCGCATCCCGTTCCTGCTGTCGGCGGTGCTCGTGGTGATCGGGATCTGGCTGCGGCACGCCGTGGAGGAATCGCCGGTCTTCCTGGCCGCGCGCGAGTCCGCCGAGCGGGAGCCCGCCCGGCCCCCGATCGCGACCGTGCTGCGCCACCACCGCAAGCAGGTCCTCATCGCCGCGCTGGCGAACGTGGGCGAGAAGGCGACCTACTACACGTTCAGCATCTTCCTGATCTCCTACCTGACGCGGATCGTGGAACTTCCGAAGGGCACGGCGCTGAGCGCGATCACGATCGCCTCCGTCTTCCAGGTGGTCGCGATACCGGGCGGCGGGCTGCTCGCGGACCGGTTCGGGCGGCGCTGGTGCACCATCGCGGTGTCCGTGCTCGTCGCGGTCTGGGCACTGGTCGGCCTGCCGCTGGTGGACGGCGGCCGGTTCGGGGTCGTCACCGCCGTGGTGGTCGTCGGGCTCACCCTGCACGGCCTGATGACGGGCGCGCAGTCGGCGTTCTTCGCCGAGCTGTTCCCCAGCGAGGTCCGCTACACCGGCGCGTCGCTGGGCTACCAGGCGGCGACCGTCGTCGGCGGCTCGCTCGCGCCGATCATCGGAGTGGCGCTGCTGCAACGGTTCCCGTCGACGGTCCCGGTCGCGCTGTTCCTCTGCGCGATGATCGCGTGCACGGTGGTCGCGTTCCTGTGGGCGGGTGAGACGAGCCGGCGCGACCTCCACGACATCGGGCGGCGCGCGCCGGCGCGGGGTTGAACGGGCGGCACGGCACCGCGTCCGGTGGTGGGCCGACCATCGGGTGAAGGTCCGCCCCGCCGCGCGGAGCGCCCTCCGGTGCGCGGTCGCATGGCGTAACGTGGCCCCTCGATCACCGACGGCGGAGTGCGGGGCGCGGATGGGGCAGCCGGATTCGAGTCGGCCTCGGCGGGAAGCCGATGTCCACAACCAGGTGGCCGGTGTCGACGGCGTCGTGGTGCAGGCCGCTTCGATCGGCGGCGACGTGGTGGTCAACCAGCCCGCCGCCCCGCCGCCCGAGCGGCCCGACCAGCTGCCGCCGCCCGCCGCGGTGTTCGTCGACCGGGCGCCGCAGTTCGAGGTGCTGGACCGGGTGTCCGCCGACGGCGCGGCGGGCGGCCGGGTCGCCGTGGTCGTCGGCCTGGCGGGCGTCGGCAAGAGCGCGCTGGTCACCACCTGGGGAGCGCGGCGCGGCGAGCGGTTCCCCGACGGCCGCCTCTACGTCGACTTCACGGCCCTGCGCACCCCCGACGGCACGGCCGTCGCCGACGGGCTGGCCGAGTGCCTGCGGTCGCTGGGCGTGCGCGAGGAGCACATCCCGCCGACCTTCGCCGGGCGGACGGCGCTGTACCGCACGAAGATGGCGGCCGGGCGACGCCTGGTGGTGCTGGACGACGTCACCGAACCCGCGCACGTGCGCCCGTTCCTGACCTCGTCGCCCGGCTGCGTGGTGGTGGCGACCAGCAACGAGCGGCAGGTGGAGCTGGCGCTGGACGGCGCGGCCGAGGTGGCGGTGCGCCCGCTGGACCCGCCGGACGCCGTCCGCGTGCTCGACGCCCTGTGCCCCGATGGCCGGGTGGCGGCCGACCCGGCGAGCGCCGCGGCACTGGCCCGCCTGTGCGCGGGGCTGCCGGTCGCGCTGCGGGTCGTCGCCGGGCGGCTGCTCGGCCGGCCGTTCCTCACGCCCGCCGCGCTGGTCGAGCAGCTGGCGGACGACGCGCGGCGGCTCGACGCGCTCGCACTGGGAGGGGAACGCGTGGTGTCCGCCGTGTTCGACAACGCCTACCGCGCCCTGGACCCGGCCGCCGCCGCGCTGTACCGGCGGCTGGGGCTGCTGCCGCTGCACGACTTCCCGCGCGAGGTGGTCGACCTCGTCGCCGACCGCGCCGACGGGCCGCTGGACGCGCTGGTGCGCGCGCACCTGCTGGACGAGGTCGCGCCGGACCGGTTCGCGTTCCACGGCCTGGTGGCGCTGCACGCCCGCGGCCTGGGCGAGCGGGAGGCCGCCGGGGAGGCCGCCGGGCTGCTGTCCGCCGTGCTGGCGCACTACGAGGAGCGGGTGCGCCACGCCGACCAGGCCGTCATGGGCGACCGCCTGCGGATCGGCGGCCCGCCGCCGCCGACCGCGTCGCCCTTCACCGACCGGGGCCGGGCGCTGGCCTGGCTGGTGGCCGAGCGGGCGAACCTGTCGGCACTGGTCCGCGCGGCGGCGTCGAACGGGCACGACCGGGTGGCGTGGCGGCTGGCGGAGGCGCTGACCGCGCTCTACCTCAACCGCCGCTACCTGGACGACTGGATCGAGTCCGCCGACCTCGGCGCGCGGGCGGCCCGCCGGGACGGCCGCGCGGACGCCGAGGCGCGGCTGCGCAGCGTGGTGTCCCGCGCCTACGCCGACTCGGGCCGGCTGGACCGGGCGGGCGAGGAGCTGCGCGTGGCGCGCGAGCTGGTCGAGCGGTCCGCCAACCCGGTGCTCGTGGCGTCGGTCTGGGAGTTCACCGGGCGGTACCTGGACCTGGTCGACCCGCCGGCGGCCGTCGCCGCCTACGAGCGAGCGCTGGAGATCAACCGGGGCGCGGGCGAGCGGCGCGGCGCCGCGCTGGCGACGTTCTTCCTGGGCGGCTCCCTGCACCGGGCGGGCGAGCACGGCGCGGCGCTGCGGGCGTTGACCGGGGCGCACGCCGAGTTCGAGGCGATCGGCGACACCCGGATGGCAGGCCGTGCGCTGATCGCGCTGGGCGCGCTGCGCGCGGACACCGGCGAGCCGGCGACCGCGCGGCACGACCTGGAGGCGGCGGTCGCGGTGTTCCGGGAGTCCGGGGCCGCGCACTACGAGGCGCAGGCGCTGGTGGTGCTCGCCGACGTCCTGGAGGCGCTGGGCGAGGCCGGCGCGGCGCGGGAGCACCTGCGGCGCGCGGTGGTGCTGCGCGAGGCGGCCGGCGCGGACGCGTCGGACCTGCGGTCCAGAGTGGGCGGTTGACGCGCCGGGCCGCTCCTGGAGCGCACGCCCGGACCTCGACCGACGCCGGTCCGGGGATCGCGATCCCCGGACCGCAACCGCGAGCCGTGAGGCGCGGGCCGCAGGGCCTGATCCGCGATCGTGACACGTGAGGCGTGAGTCGTGAGGCGCGAGTCTTGAAGCGTGAGTCGTGAGGCGTGACACGTGAGGCGCGAGTCTTGAGGCGCGGATCGTGAGGCTCGGCGGCCTCCGGTCAGGCGCGCTCGACGGTGACCCGACCGGTGCGGTCGCCGGTCCGCAGCGCGAACGAACCGGGCACCTCGCGGCCGTGCGCCAGCAGCGTGTACAGCGCCGAGGTCAGCAACCCGGTGTCCCGCAACGGCTCCGGCGCGGACAGCGTGAAACCGCCCACGCCGCGCACCACAACCGCGCACCCGGTCGGTGTCGCGTGCCCGGCCGCCCGGCAGCCGGGGAGGGCGTCGAGGGTGCGCGCCTGCCAGGCCGCGGCCTCCTCCGGCGGGCCGTCCGCGCGCACCACCGCCGCCGCGTCGGAGAACCGCCGCACGTCGCGCTCGCGGGCGTCGACCACGACGTGCCCGACTTCCTCGTCCCCGGCGCGCACCCCGGCCGCGAACGGGTGCCTGCGCAGCTCGACCACCCCGTCGCGGACGGTTCCCAGCACCCGCAGGCTGTGCAGCGCGGGCACCGGGTGCGGCGGGTCGGCGGCGGGGTCGGACACCGGCTGCCCCGGCGGTTCCGGCAGGCCCAGCGCGGCGTAGCACCAGGCGCGCAGCAGCCGCAGCGACCGGCCGGGCGCGGCGAACACCTCGTCCGCGGGCAGCAGGCCGGGCAGCCCGTCCGAGACCGCGCGGTCGACCTGCGCCCGCAGGTCACGCGCCCGGTCGAGCCGGGGCGCCTTGCGCCCGAGGTCGGCCATCGCGGTGCCGGCCACCACCTCGTCGCCGAACGCGCCCAGCAGCAGCGGAACACCCGTCGTGGCGGCGTAGGCGCTCAACGAGCCGTGGTCGCCGACCACCAGGTCCGCGGCGACCATCGCGGCGTGCCACCCCGCGGCCGGTTCGACCAGCAGCAGCCCGGCCCGCAGCGCGGTGTCCAGGACCCGGCGCAGCTGCCAGCCGCCCTCCCACGTCCACACGTTGGGGTGGGCGACGAGCGCGACGCGGTACTCGTCCACCGGCAGCGCGCTCACCAGGTCCGTGAGCAGGCCGGGGTCGACGCCCAGCAGCGACTGCGGCCCCCAGGTGGACGTGACCAGGACGAGGCGCTGCCGCCCGGTGAGCCCGAGCGCGGCGCGGTAGCGGGACCGCAGCGGCGCGCCCGCGAGCAGCAGGTCGTAGCTGGTGTCACCGCCCAGGACGGTGCGACCCACGGTGTCCGGGCTCAGCGCGGCCAACTGCCGCTCGTGGGCGGGGTGCGTGACCAGCATCCGCACCCGGCCGCCGCGCAGCACCTCCGGGTCGACCACGCCCGACACCCTGGTCGCCGCGCTGTCCACGTCGGGCACGTGCTTGTGGAACCCCACGCCGTGCGGGATCACCAGCATCGGCACCGGCGCGCGGGTGGTCAGGTCGAGCTTCTCGGACGCCGAGAGCACCAGGTCGCAGTCGAGGTCGGGCACGTCGCCCCACCGGACGACCCTGGCGGGCAGCCCGCCGATCAGCTCGGCCACGCCGGCCGAGTAGCGGGACCGCTCGTCGACCGCGAACGCCACCCGCACCCGGTGGTCGCCCGCGAACACGGGCAGCGCCTCCAGCAGCCGGATCGCGGAGGTGAGGGTGCGGGCGACCGCCAACACCGTGGACCGCGCCCGGAAGGTGCCCCACCGCGCCGCGTCCGACGGCGACCCGGCGCGCTCACCGCCCATGAACCGCACCGGCCCACCGCACCGGCCCGCGCGCCCCCGGCTCCCGACGAACCCGGAAGGCGTGGTGAGCGCCGGCGACGGCGCCACCCGACCTCCGTGGTCCGCACACGACCGGAATCATAGTCAAGTCCACCCGGAGGGCCAGGCTCGCCGCCGCGCCGGCCGACGGCGGCCTCGACCAGCCGGTCCACCTGGCCACACCCGACGGCCGCGTCGGCGAGGACCCGCCGGCGGGGTGGCGGGTGCGAGCGGTCGCCGGGTGACCCGCGTCGCTCCTCGTCCTGCTGCCCCCGCCTCGCACACCCTTGGCGCCACTGGGTTTCGTCGGTGTGAGTCCGGCTCGGCAACGCCCGCGTGACGGTGCTCCGACGGTGTCGGCCCGCCTCGGGACCGGCGCCGTCGGAGCAGGTCGGGCTACGCCGCCCGGTCGTCCGCCGCGCCGCCGGGCGTGCCGGGCGTCGGGTCAGCGCGTGCGGGGCGGTCGAGGGGGCTGCTGTCGCCCCGGTGGCGGGCAGGACGGCGGCCGGCGGGCAGTGCAGCGCCGGTCCGACCCCTCGGCCGACGCCGGGTCGTCGCGCGGATCATCGCGCGGCTCGTCGCCCCGAACGCCTGTGCGGTCGGACTCACCCGGTCGTGCCCGTGCGGCTGCTGGCGGCGGGGTCGCGGACGGCTCTAAGCTCAACAGTTGTTCCTCCGAACGGTCTTCTGGTTGCCAGGCCAGGATTGTGGACGGGACACCCGCGGTCCCCTGTTTCCGGCAGGGGGCCGCTTTTTTCTTCGTGCGCCGTGTGATGTCGGCGTCGTGGCAAGGATGCCGGACCGCGCGATCCGTAGTCCCCCTCCAGCGGACTTCGTGCGCCGAGCAGCGCGCAGGGCGCGCCGAGCGGCGTAGGCCATTCGGTCCAGCCGATCGTGTGATCACCCACCTATTCCGGGCGCTGCCGGACACCCTCGGATTCACGTGCGGGAAAGGCGTGGGGTGTCAATGTCGATACTTCACTCGATCGTGTGCAAATGCTCGAAAATGCGTCACAAAGCGCCCCGAAAAGTGCGGAGTTTTACCGCCGGTAAAGATCACCGGTGTCCCGGTCGGCCCGCTCCTGCACGCCGTTCGGCGCACCACCGACCGTTGATCCTTTCCGGCGCTCCGCTCGTCGCGGTCCCGCGGCGCGGCCGGCCGCCGTCCCACCGGCACCGCGAGGCGACGCGACGGCGCGCCACACCGCGTCGCGCCGTCGCACCCTCGGGAACCCGCCGGCCGTCAGCCGACGGGGCGCAGGACCAGCGTCACGGTGCGGTTGCGCGGCGCGTCGGGGAACGGCCCCTCCGACTGGTCCGCCGTCGTCAGCGTGAACGCCGTCAGCGGCAGGCCGCCGCCCTCCGCCAGCGCCTGCGCCGCCGCCTGGGCGCGCCACAGCGCCACGGTGGAACCGCCGCTGGTGCGCCCGCCCGGCACCGCGACCACGTGCCCCACCACGGTCGCCGCCGCGCGCACGCCAGCCAGCCGCCTGCCGACCTCCGCCAGCAACGGCCACGAGCCCGGCGCGAACTCCGCGTCCGCCGAGAACAGGCCGCTGTCGAAGACCAGCCGCACGTCCTCGGCCCGGCGCTCCGCGCGCACACCCGGCAGCGCGAAGGCCGCCGCCAGCGCGTCGAGGTCGCGCGCCAGCCGGTCGGCCGCCTCCTCCCTGGCGTGCTCCGCCGCGGCGAGCTGCTGCGCGAGCCACTGCTGCTCGTCGATCCGGTCGTCCCCGGCGTCCGCCGACGCCACCGGTGGCGGGGAGGCCCGGTCGGGCACGCCCGCGACCACCGCGCCCACCAGCGCCACGCCCACGACCGCCGCGGTGGCGGCGACCGCCCGGCCCGCCGTGAGCAGCGGCCGGGCGCGGTGGCCCGACGCGATCCGCGCGATGGTGTCGCGCCCCGCGCGGGCGCGCGAGTCGTCCGGGGACAGCCGCAGGACCCGCACCCAGCAGGCGTCCGCCGCCGCCAGGTCGCCCTGCTGGGCGTGCACGCGGGCGCGCAGGTCCAGGGAGTCGGCGGTGGACCCGCCGGCGGCGTCCAGCTCGTCCAGCAGCCGGGCCGCCCGGTCGAGGTCGCCCGCGCGGGCGGCGGTGTGGGCGCGGTCGAGCGTCAGGTGCCTGCTCAGCGCCGCGTGCAGCGACTCGGTCATGCCTTCCTCAACCCGATCACCTTGTCCTGCTCCTCCTGCGGCAGCAGCCTGATCAGCCGCTGGTTCACCGCGTCCAGCGCCCGCGCGTCCCGCGCCGCCAGCGCCCGGTTGCCCTCGCGGACCAGCCCCGAGGCGGCGGTGGAGGGCGGCACCATGCTCTGCAGGCCGTAGAACAGCTTCACCGGCCAGTCCGGGCCCCGCCGCTCCAGCTCGACCAGGAACACGCCGACCCGGTCGATCTGCGCCCGCACGGCGACCGCGTCCCGCGCGTCGATGGCCTCCTGCGCGCGGCGGCGCAGCTCGCCGAGCTCCTGGCGGTCGGCGGGCGTCCCGCCCTGGTCCGCCAGGCCCTGCGCCTCGTCGAGCATGGCGTGCAGCTGGTGGACCAGCGCGGGCAGCTCCAGCGCCTCCTCGATGTCGTCCAGCTCCGCGTTCAGCTCCCGCAGGCGCTCCTCCGCCGACGCCGCCGCGCCGGTGTCGACCTTGGCCGCGTCGACCTGGTCGCGGGCGACCTGCACGGCGCTCTCGTCGTCGAGCTTGTCCAGGCGCTGCTGGGCCTCCACCGAGGACGAGGTGGTTGCCCGGTCGCGCAGCGAGGACAGCCTGGCCTCGGCCTCGCCGAGCTGCGCCCGCAGCGCGGGCGGCGCGACGGTGCGGACGTCGTCCAGGCTGATCTCGGCCTCGAACTGCGCGTCCACCAGCGGCACGTCCGCGACCACGGTCACCACGCTCGACGCGTCCACGTCGAAGGTGACCTCCACGTCGGTGCCCGCGGGCAGGTCGATCCGCACGTCGCGCGGCCGGATCTCCACCACGCCGACCAGGCGGTTGCGGTCGGCCCTGGTGCGCTCGCCCTGCACGACCGGGATGCGCACCACCGCGTCGGCGTCGTCGCGGCGCAGCACGCCGCTGGTGCGGTACACCTCGCGGACCCGCGTGGGCAGCGTCGCGCCCTTGCGCAGCATCGGCGCGAAGGCGCGGTCGGCCAGCTGGATGCCCAGCGAGTGCGCGAGCCGCACGCCGCCGAACTCCACGTCCCGGTGCGTGATCGACAGCGTGTCCGGCGTGAGCGCGCGCCGCGTGCCCGTGCCGTCGGTCAGCTCGACGGTGAAGCGGGAGGTCCGGTGGGCGTCGACGTCCACGTCGGTCACGAAGGCACCCTCGGCGTTCGGCTTGAGCTGGGCGGACCGGAACGGCGGCTGCCCGTCCGGGTTGCTCAGCGTCACCGAGAACTCCGTCCAGTCCACGGGTTCGGCGCTGATCAGCCGCCCGCCGACGGTCGGCGTGGTCGTGGTGACGCTGGGGTCGTAGGACAACTCGGCGACGAACTCGCCGGGCGCGGCGGTGGCCGACCTCGACCGCGGCCGGCGGATCGTGCTCGCGAAGACCGCCGCGCCGCGCGCCACGACCGTGGTCGGGTCGAGGCTGGTGTCGAGCCGGATGCCGATGCCCTCGCGCGGGTCGGCCAACCGCTCGCGCAGGCCGGGCGCGAGCGTGACGCCGCCGACCAGCACCAGCCGGTCGACGTCGGCCACGTCGAGCGCGGCCTCCGCCAGCGCCGCCCGGCACAGCTTGATCGCCCTGGCGTAGAACGGTTCGGCGACCGCGTCCAGCTCGTCGCGGCGCAGGTTGTACTCGAAGGTCTCCACGCCGCCGCGCCCGTCGGACAGGTCGGCCAGGACGTCGGCGACGCCGGTCCGCGACAGCTGGATCTTCGCCTCCTCCGCCCGGCGCTTGAGCACGGCGAAGTTCGTGCGCCACGCGGGGTTGTCGCGGTGGAAGTCGCGCAGCCCGAGCTCGCGGCCCACCGCGGGCGCCAGCACCCGGTCGACCAGCGCCCAGTCGATCAGCTTGCCGCCCAGGTAGGAGTCGCCGGCGTGGTTGAGCACCCGGAGGTCGCCGTCGCGCTTGCTGACCACGGCGGCGTCGAACGTGCCGCCGCCGAAGTCGAACACCATCCAGTAGCCGCGGTCGGCCGAGTCCCGGAAGCCGTAGGCGAAGGCCGCCGCCGTCGGTTCCTGCACCAGCGGGCAGGCCGGGTCGAAGCCGGCCAGCGCGGCGGCCTCGGTGGTCGCCTTGTTCTGGTTGAGCGTGAACGCGGCCGGCACGGTGATCACCGCGAAGTCCGGCGGTACGCCGTTGCCGCGGTGGTGGGTGGCGTCCGCGCGCAGGGACTTGAGCACCTCGGCGGACAGTTGCTGCGGCGTCAGCTCCCGGCCCGCGCCCGCGAACGCGCGCCGGGCGTCGGCCAGCCCCATCTCCAGCTTGAACTCCGCCGCGGAGTTGTCCGGGTCGGTCTCGACCCGCTCGTACGCGCGCCTGCCCACGTGGAGCACGTCGGGCTTGGGCATCCAGACCGCCGAAGGCGTGATGTCCCAGCCGTCGTTGTTCTTGATGGTCACGATGTCGCCGCCCTCGACCACCGCGATGGCGCTGTTGGTGGTGCCGAGGTCGATGCCGTAGTCGATGGTGTCGCTGTCACTCATGGTGGTCCCCCGTCTGGTCACCCGGCTGGGCGGGTGGGCCCTGGTCGTCGGCGGGCGGGCCGGCGACGATCACCTGGCCCATCTGGATGCGCCTGCCGTGCAGGTAGACCGTCGGTCGCACGGTCTCCAGGACGACCTCGGCGGTCAGCGTCGGATCGGTCTCGAACACCAGCACCTCGATCGAGCGGCCCGAGTGGAACGGGTCGCCGTCGTGGTCCTGGATGACGACCCCCGCGTCGGCGAGCGCGTCGCGTGAGGTGGTCAGCAGGCGGCCGGCCTGCCGGTCGCGCGCGGTGGACGCCTCGCCGGCGCGGGTGAGCCTGCGCTGCGCCCGCCACAGGTGCGTGGCGGCGTCGGCGAGCAGCTTCTCGTCCAGCGGTTCCGCACCCGCCGCGCGGGCGGGCTCGGGCGTGGCAGGGGTGTGGGCCGAGGGCTCGGGCGTCGAGGGGGCACGGGGGGTCACCGGGTGCTCGTCCGCCGGGGTTTCCCGGACCCGCGCGAGCAGCCGCGCCACCTGCTCGCGCAGGTCCTCGTCCGCGACCGGCGGCGGGATGCGGAACGCCCGGTGGTGGCGGCGCTGCCGCAGCTCCGCGCGCAGCTTGGCGAATCGGCTCACATCATCACTCCTCGGCGCCACAGGATGAGCGTGTGCAGGTGCTGTTCGCGGAGGCGGGGCGACAGGTTCACCGCTTCCTCCAGCAGGTCCGCGGCCCGGCCCAGCTCGCCCGGCACCCGGTGCAGCGCGAGCGCCTCCTCGGCCAGCCGCCGCGCGCGCTCGCCCGGCGGCCTGGCGGCGGCGACCGGGCCGGCGCGGGCGACGCCGGGCGGCTCGGCCCCGATCCGCTCCTGCCGCGCGCGCAGCGCCTCGCCCAGCACCAGGGCCGTGGCCGGGCGGTTCGCCGGGTCGACCTCCAGCGCGGCCAGGACGATCCGGTCCAGCTCGCGGTCGACCGTCTCGTTGTAGCTGCTCGGCGGGAGCAGCCGGTTGTTGAACCGCGCGAGCGAGTAGGACTCGAACGGCGTGCCGTTGTCGAACGGGATGTGGTTGGTGAGCAACACGTACGCGATCGTGCCGACCGACCACACGTCGCCGGCGCACGAGTAGCCGTCGTTGCGCAGCACCTCCGGCGCCATGAACGCGTACGTGCCCTGCGCGCTGGCCATCTGGGTGAACGGGTCCGCGCGCTTGGCCAGGCCGAAGTCGCCGACCCGCACCCGCATCCCCGCGCCGTCGTAGCCGACCAGGACGTTGGCGAGGGTCAGGTCCCGGTGCACGATCGGCGGGTCCTGGTCGTGCGCCACCGCGAGACCGGCCGCGATCTGGGTCATCACCTCGGACACCAGGTCCGTCGGCACCGCGGGCCGGTGCGCGGCGGCGAGCCGTTCGAGGTTGCCGCCGGGCACGTACTCCATCGTGAAGAACCCGCGCCGCCCCTCGGGCGTCCACACGGTGCTGGCCTCGAAGAACCGGATGATGTTGGGGTGGCCCAGGGTGGACAGCAGCCGGGCCTCGCCGAGCATGGCGCGGGTCTCCTCCCTGGAGGCGACCTTCTTGAACAGCTTCATCGCCTGCCAGCCCAGGTACTCGTGCCGCACCCGGTGCACCTCGGCGAACGCGCCCTCGCCGAGCAGGCGGTCCACGACCAGTGTGTCGCTGACCCGGTCGCCCGCGTTGAGCAGCGTCATCCCGACCACCCCGCGCCGATCTCCACCGCGATCACCGAGATGTCGTCCACCGCGCCGCCGCGGGCGGCGGCGTCCACCAGCCGGGCGCACGCGGACTCCAGCCCGCCGGCGGAGGTCAGCAGCACACCGAGCGCGTGGTCGTCCACGCTGTTGGTGAGGCCGTCCGTGCACAGCAGGACGCGGTCGCCGGCCGCCAGCTCGTGCACCGAGACACCGGGGACGACCGCGCCGGGCATCCCCACGAACCGGGTCAGGTGGCCGTCCGAGGCGTGGTCCTCGGTGAGCCGGCGGACGCGCCCGTCGCGCGCCAGGTAGACGCGGCTGTCGCCCAGGTGCGCCACCAGCGCCCGCCCGCCGCGCACCAGCACCAGCGCGATCGCCGCGCCGGTCGTGCCCGGCCCGGTCCGCGCGCCGGCCCGCACGCGCTCGTTCAGCTCCGCCAGCACCTCGGTGACGCGGCGCGTCGCGTCCGGCCCGTCCGAGGCCGCCGCCCGCGCGCACGCACCGCGCGGGAGCAGGTCGACCACCGCCTGGGCGGTGGCGGCGGCGTCCGCCAGCCCGCCCATGCCGTCCACCACCAGGAACGTGCCGCTGTCCGGGTGGGCGACCAAGCGGTCCTGGTTCTCGTCGTGCAGCCGGCCCGTGCGGGTCCGCGTGGCGCACCGGATCACGGCGGATCACCCGCGAGCACGTTGAGCCGGTAGCCGATGCCGGTGATCGTCTCCAGGATGCGCGGGTTCGACGGGTCGGCCTCGACGCAGCGCCGCACGGCGCGCACGACGCCCGCGATGTCCATCCGGTTGTAGGAGCGGTGGGGCGCCCACTCCTCGCGCGCGCCCCACAGCGCGGTGATCAGCTCGGCGTGGTCGCACGCCACGGCCGCGCCGCCGCCGCTGCGCCCGGCCATGTAGCGCAGCAGTTGGTGCCCCTGCGGGCGCAGCCCGCTGATCGGCGTCTCACCGCCGTTCTCGCACCGGTAGGCCCGCGCGGCGACCCAGTCGTAGCGCAGGCACGGCCCGGTGTGGCGGACCTCCGCGGCGGACCCGAACGGCGCCGGTCGCGTGGTGTGCGGGTCGAGGAAGGTCAGCTCCCAGTACAGGGGGCTGCCGTCGGGGTCCATGTCGCCGAGGATGAGCAGGGTGTCGCCGTGCTGGACGCGCTTGCGGCCCTGGAGCCGCTCGGTGACGTCGCCGTGCCGGAGCAGCGTGCCGTTGACGCTGGCGTTGTCGGTCACCGACCACATGCCCTCGGTGAAGTCCAGCGTGCAGTGCAGGCGGCCGACCCACCGCTGCGGGTCCGGCCCGAGCACCACGTCCGGGACGTGGTCGGGCGCGGTGCGCCCGATGGTGATCGGACCTCCGTCCAGCTCGACGCCGTGCCGCACGCCCTCCGGCGAACTGATGCGCAGCGTCATCGCCCGAACCATCACACCGGACTCCTCTCCCGCGTCGACTGCGCCCCGGCCCGCCGCGGCCGGACCGCGGGAACGGGTGCGCGCTCATTTCAGGCTGGTGTGCAGCGGGTTCCCGTCGGCGCTGCTCACCGTGCACGCCGCGTACTTCGGCTTGTCGGGGGTGTCGGTCCACCAGCCCGAACCCGGCCACGTGACGTGGTACTGGTAGGCCGCGCCCAACCCGCGGTCGACGGCGGCCTTGCGGCAGGCCGCGCCGGCGGCGGCGTAGACCGCCTCGTCGCCCGGCCACGCCTCGCCCGGCCGGTACAGCACCGGGTAGGCGATGACCTCGCCCCAGTGCGGCCGGTCGCACGCGCCGAACGTGACCTTGTGCGCGTCCTCGTCGAGGCTCTGCTTGGTCTGCACGCAGGAACCCACCGGGGGGTTGGCCGAGACGTCCGCGTTGAACATGTCCAGCACCAGCCCGAAGTCCGCGGGCTGGGCGCGCCGCGGGTCGACGAGCTGCCTGGTCGGCAGCGGCTTGTCGTCGACCCGGTGCAGCACGCAGGTCGCGTAGTTCTCGTAGGTCTTGCCCCCGTCGTTCCACGACGCCTGGTCGGAGTGGACGTACCGCGTGGCGTAGACGGCGGTGCTCAGGTCGTTCAGGGCCTGGTGCCAGGCGCAGCCGTAGCGGGCGCGCTGCTGGACCACCTCGTCGCCGGGGTAGGGCGACGGGGTGTCGCCGAGGGGGACGAAGGCCAGGATCTCGCCCCAGTGCTCCTCGCCGCAGGGCACCGACGGCACCCTCGCCTTGTCGCCGTCCCAGCCCGCCCTGGTCCGGACGCACGTGCCCGGCGGCGCGTTGCCCGACGGGGACTCCGAGAAGACCCGCACCGGGACGGGATCCGCGTCCCCGGCGAACAACCGGTCGAAGGCGTACACGATCAACCCCACGAGCAGCAGGGTGGCGGCCGTCCGCCACAGGAACCGGAAGAACCGCCGCAGCCCTTCCCCGCCGTGATGCTCCCGCACCCGTGCGGGGACCGGTCCCCGCACGCCGAGGTCCCGCAGCATCCGCTCCAGCTCCGCCGAACCGGCGCCGTCGCCCGCGCGGCTGCGCACGGCCCGCAGCATCCGCCGGGCCACGTCCTTGCGCCCCAGCGCGACCAGGTCGCGCACCTGCTGCCGGATCATGGCCATCGCGGCGGCCAGCTCGGTGATCGCGGTGTCGTTCTGCTCGATCTGCGCGACCGTCCGCGAGTCGGTCGCCAGGTCGGCGGCCGACTCCAGCCACCGCCGCGCCAGCTCCGCCGAGGTCGACCCGCTGGTGTCGACCAGCTTGGTCGCGCAGTTGTTCAGCACCACGGCCGCGTCGTCGCGGGCACTGGCGGTGCGGCGGTGCCGCTCGTGGGGCACGAACTCCTCCAAGCGGTCGAGCTCGTCCCGCACCTCGTTCTGGAGCAGCGCGGCGACGACCGCGGGATCGCCGTCCCGGAGCTGCTCGGCCGCGTTCCTCAAGCGCTCGCGGACCGACTCGTAGGCGGGTTCGGCGGCCTGCTCCAGCAGGTCGTCGACCACGCCGCGGGGCGCGGGCCAGTCACGGGCCCGGTCGGCCAGCCAACCCTGGTCGGACCCCGGCGTCGCGGCGAGCTGGATCAGCGGCTTGACCAGGACGACCGGCACCTCGTCGCGCAGCAGGTCGACCACGGACTCGTCGAGCTGCTTGTCGTCCAGCGCGGCGACGCGGTCCCGGACGTGGTCCCAGAACCCCGACCGGCGCAGCACCTGCCCCCACCGCCGCCCGGCCTCCGCCCACAGCCCCTCCAACCGGTCCAGCTCCGCGTCACCCGGCGCCCCGCCGACCTCGACGTCCAGGGCCGCGCTGTGCGCCCGCACCGCGGCGTCGTGGTCGCGGTGCAACGCCCTGGTGCACCGGCAGGTCCCGCCTTCGTCGCCCCACAGCCAGAACAGCTCGTCGACCAGGCGGCGGCGCGGGTCGCCGAGGATCAGCTCGAACGCCCTCGCCACGTCCGACGGCTCCACCGGGAGGTCGTGGCCGAGGTCGACGGCCACGCCCAGCTCCAGCATCGTGTTGACCTTCTGCCTGCGCTGCCGGACCACGCGCCGGTCGGCGTCGGTCGGCAGCCCGGTGATGCGGAACGCGTTGCGCCGGTACAGCTGCGGGGTCGCGACGTCCGCGAGCCAGGCCCTCGTCGGATCGGTCACCACACCCCCCGACGCCGCCGCTCGTCCAGTGCCACCATCGCCATCCCCATCGCAGTTCGGGTCGTGCCCTCGCGAGCAGTGTCGAGGGCGGCGGGGCCCGGCAGCCATGAGAACCGGATGGAAACGGGATGTTCGGGGTGCGCGGACCGCCGCCCTGCGCGCACCCATCGAACGGCAGCGGTGTTCGGGGTGGGTACGGGTCGACGGGCATTCACTCGAATAGGGGGTAGGTGGGGTTGATGGGCGTGTTGGTGGGGTGCCGGTGCCGGCTCGGTCGAGGGCGGGTGGTCCGGCAGGCCGGCGGCGGTGGGCCTGCTTTGTCCGATGTGGACGGTGGTGGACGGCTCGGTGATGGTGGGGGTTGGTGCATACGGCGGATCGGCGTACCCGACTTTGGTAGGTTGGCTGACCGCCTTGTGCGTGCTTACAGTGCGTGAAGCCCTGCTCACCCGGTACCCAGGTCGCGACGTCGCGACAGCGTGAGGTAGTCCCATGCGCCATGAGGCCCAGGTGCTCGCCGGCGCACGAAGCGCCCCTGCGCCCCAAGGCGACCTGGCCCAGGCGTTGCGGTACGGGCCGTTCGCCCGCGCGCTGGCCACCGCCATCCGCCGGCGCGGCTTGTCGCTGTCCCGGTTGCGCGCCCACCTGGCATCGCAGGACATCCGGATCGCCCAGTCGACCCTGAGCTACTGGCAGCGCGGGTTGCGGCACCCGGCGGTGCCGCGCGCGCTGGACGCGGTGCGGGCGCTGGAGCGCGTGCTCGGGTTGCCGGAGGACAGCCTGGTGGTGCTGATCGGGCCCCACCACCGCGCGCCCGACCTGGACCGGCGACTGCTGACGATCCAGGAGCTGAGCCAGAGCTGGGCGCCCACCGGCGCGCTGCTGACCGAGTTCGACGGCGTCTCGGGCAGCCCGTGCAACTCCGACCTCGACCTCGCCACCGTGTTCGACGACGTGCGGTTCACCGCGGCCGGCGAGATCGAGGAGATCGCCTCGACGATGGCCGTCCGGGCGCGGCGGTCCGGGCCGGACAGCTTCGTGGTCACCCACCAGAGCGAGCCGGGCGCGGACGTCGACACCGCCCGGATCCGGGCGGGCGACGGGTGCCGCGTCGGGCGGGTGCGCAAGCAGCGGTCGTCGGCCGGGATGGTGTTCGAGCTCCTGTTCGACCGCAAGCTCGCCGAGGGCGACGTGCACGTCTTCAGCTTCGTCCTGCGGTGCACCACCCCGGTCCGCGCGCCGAACTTCTACCGGGTGATCCGCGGCCGGATGCAGACCTACCTGATCCGGCTCTACTTCGACCCCTCGATGCTGCCGGTCCGGTGCACGCGGGTGGAACGGGCGCGCGAGGGGCTCGCGCCGACGGTCAGCGAACCGCTGCTGTGCGGGCCGAACGGGTTCGCCTGCGCCTACTTCGAAGGGCTGGAGCCCTCGCTGGTCGGCGTGGACCTCCTGTGGGAGTAGCGGCTCCGCCGGAACAGCAGGACCGCGCCCACCGACACCACCAGCACCGCGGCGACCACCAGGAGCACCACCGCGGTCGACGGTCCCCGGTCGGACGCGCTCGCGTCGGAGGACCGCTGGTCGGTCGGCGGCGCGGGGTTCTGCGTGAAGCCGAGCCCCTGGTTCCGCTGGTAGTCCGAACCCGGCAGCTTGTCGCCGTACCGGGCCCGCACCTGCCGCTGGTACTCCGCGAGCGGGACGAACGCGCCCACCGGCGACTGGGGGAGGCTCGCCTGGAGCAGCACGACCCCGGTCGGGGTCAGCTCGTACCAGCCGTTGATCTGGGGTTCGTTCAGCAGCACCGAGTCCGGCCCGATCCGCTTGCTCAGGGCTTCCTCGTCGTCACCGGAGGACGCGCTGCCGACGGTCCAGCGCCCGCCCTCCTCGGGCCCCGCCCGCAGGGTCGCGCGCGCACCGCTGTCCGCCGTCGCGGTCACCGCGATGTACTGGAGCACCCCGGCGGGCGCGTCGGGCGCGCCGCGCACGAAGTCCGGGTTCAGCACGTAGGCCGCGACACCCCGGTCGGCGATGCGCACCTCGCTCGCCTCGACGCCGTGGACCTGCCGGAAGTTGGTCTTCGCGACGCTGATCGCCGCGGGGGCCCGCGCGGCGTCGAGCGCGGCGGCGTAGTCCTCGGGAGAGGGCGGGGACACCGCCTCGCGCGCCGAGGCCGACGGGCCGGCGAGCAGCAGGGCGCAGGCGACCAGGGTGAGGATGGCCAACTTCCGGCAGGTCACGACCGGGAACCCCCTACGCCTTCGTGATGTTCACGATGGTGTCGTTCCACCGGAACTTGGCGTTGCTGCGGTACTGGGTGTAGTTCCAGGTCTGGTAGCGCTGGTAGGACGGCCACGGGTCGCCGACCATGAGCGTCTGGTTGGTGCTGTCGTAGCCGTAGATGACCTCGGCGTGGCCGCCGCCGGAGGTCCAGTAGATGCCGGTCAGGTGCGGGATGCCGGCGTCGATCTGCTGGGTGATCGAGGCGAAGCTGATCGGGCCGCGCGCGTCCTGGGCGTTGAAGCCCGTGCCGCGGAAGCCCCGCACGATCTCCGGGATCTGGGCGGGCTGGTTCGGGCAGTAGCCGGGCGAGCTGCCCTTGCCCGCGGCGCAGAACGCCTGCTGGCTGACGGTGACGCCCAGGGTCTGCTCGATGCTGGCCCCGGTCGCGGCCCAGCACCACTGGTTCTGCTGCTGCACCTGCTGGGTGTAGTTCAACTTCTTGGAGGCCAGGGGCGTCGCGTGCAGCGAGGCGCGCACCGGCGCGACGTCCCTGACCCGGGTGTGCTCCTCGGTCTTGATCAGTCCGTGCGGGGTGGCCGCGTCGGGGGCCGTCGCCATCGCCGGTGACGAGAACGCGACCGTGCCGGTGAGCACGGCGGCGATGGCGACCAGGGAGGGCAGACCCCGTCGGATGGGTGTCCGATCCACGAGTGTTCTCCTTGCAGGGAGGAAGAAGGCGAATCCGGCCGGTCGGTCGCGGGCGGGGCGGGACCGGCCGAGGACTACCGTGCGCGTCCTCCGCACCCCGGACAACGGCCGCGAGCCACGCCGGCCGCCGCGCTGTGACCGTTCACCGGCGGCCCGTCCGGCGGGAGAACGGCCGACAACAGCCCCTCCGGTGCTCACGGCCACGCCGGGCGGCGGGGCGGCCGAGAACATTCACCGGCCGTTCACGCCGCCGTGAACGGCTCCCGACCCCCGGCATGATCGGCAACACCTTCAGGAGTCCTGAAGGATGCGCTACGCTTCAGGTGACCTGAAGGTGGGTGTGCGAACCGGCCGGTCGGCCGCGGGCACGCCCACCGGGGCCGGCGTCGACGCGGGCGACCGCGCCGCCCGCCGCCCCCGGCAACCACAACCGAAAGTCGGCCGATGGACACCTACCCCGACCTGCCGTTCCCGCGCACCGACCTGGCCGTCGCCGCGGAGCGGTACGCCCGCGACCTCGAAGACCCGGCGATCTTCAACCACAGCATGCGCGCCTACCTCTACGGCCGCCTGATCGGTGAGGGCCGCGGCCTGCGCCCCGACGTCGACTACGACGACGAGCTGCTGTTCCTCGGCTGCGTGCTGCACGACGTGGGGCTGAGCGAGCCGGGCAACGGCGACCAGACCTTCAACGTCGACGGTGCGGACCTCGCCGCGAAGTTCCTCGCCGACCAGGGCGCGCCGGCCGAGTGGGTGGAGGTCGTGTGGGACGCCGTCGCCCTGCACGTGCACCTCGACGTCGCCGCCCGCAAGCGCCCCGAGATCGCCCTGCTCAGCGCGGGGACCGGGTACGACTGCACCGGCTCGCCCGAGGACCTCCTGCCGGAGGGTTACGCCGAGCGCGTCCACGCCGTCCTGCCGCGCCTGCACGCGGCGGCGGTCCTGCGCAAGGAGATCGTCGACCAGGTGATCGCCAACCCGCTCAAGGCCACGCTGTTCAGCCTGCCCGCCGAACTCACCCACCAGGTCACCGGCGTGCCCAAGCCCACCTGGGAGGAGCTGACCACCGCGCCGCGCTGGAACGACTACGAGCGGTGGACCGGGTGACCGCGGACCCGCGACGCCGTTCCGACCGGGAGGAAGCATGACCACGTACGGGCTGCTGGTGTTCGACGGCGCGGAGGAGCTGGACTTCGCCGGGCCGTGGGAGGTCTTCACGGCCTCCTCGATGATCCGCGACGACGCCGACACGGCGGTGCTGGTCGCCGAACGACCCGACCCGGTCCGGTGCGCCAAGGGGATGCGGGTGGTGCCGGACCACACCCTGGACGAGCACCCCGACCTGGACGTCGTGCTGGTGCCCGGCGGGTGGGGCGCACGCACGACCCAGCCGGGCAACCCGGCCGTCACGGGCTGGATCGCGCGCACGGCCGAGTCCGCCTCCTGGGTGCTCGGCGTCTGCACGGGCGCGTTCCTGCTGCACGCGGCCGGACCGGCGCGGGGGCGTCGGGTCGCGACGCACTGGAAGTACGAGGACGCGTTGGCCGCGCTCGGCGACGTGACGGTCGTGCGCGATGCCCGGTACGTCGTCGACGGCTCCCTGGTGACCAGCCAGGGCGTGTCCGCCGGCATCGACAGCGCGCTGTGGCTCGTCGGTCGGCTGCACGGCCGCGACCACGCCCGCGCGGTCCGGCGGTACATCCAGTACGAGCCCGCGCCGCCCTACCTCGCGGATGAGCCCTTGGCGCGGGACGAGTGACCGCGTTCCGGGCCCGGCACGTCCTCTCCGGGCTCGGACGCGGTGCCCCGCAAGCGAACCGCCCGCGGTGCGGGCCGCACCGCGGGCGGTTCCGCGCGACCGCCGCCGGCGCGGCGCGCTTGCACCGGACGCCTGCGTCGGCGTGCGGTCCCGTCGGCGTGCCCAGGGCGCGCCGCGCCCCACGACCGGGTCCCGGAGCCGGCCGTCGGCGCGCAGGGGAGACTGGGCCGGTGACCGACCAGGACGACCACGCCCCGTTCCGCGCGCCCGTGGACAGCACGTCGATCATCGCCCTGTCGATGGCCCGGCGGATCGAGACCGAGCTGAACGCCGCCCTCGCGGCGGTGGACCTGACGGTGAGCAGGCTCGGGTTGCTCGGCCACATCGCCGGCGTGCCGGGCGCGTCGTTCAGTGACCTGGCGCGGATGTCCGGCATCTCCGTGCAGTCCGTGCACGGCGCGGTGAAGGCGCTGGTCAACGCCGGCCTGGTGCGCGACCGCACGGCGCGGGCGGGCTCCGCGTCCACGATCGAGCTGACCGCGGAGGGCGTCCGGCTCCTGCGGGCGGCGGGGGAACTGGTCGCGGAGGTGGACGAGCGCCTGTTCGGCGCGGGCGCTGACCCGTCCCTGCGGCGGTTCGGCGAGGCCGTGCGCGCGGCGTTCCAGACCGCTCCGCCCCGCTGACCCGCCGCCCCACCCCCGCGCCTCGCCGCACCGCCGCACCGCCGCGCCGTCCGTCAGGACGCCGGGGCCGACCGCTCGGGGCCGCTCGGGCGGTGGTCGCGCAGGCGCAGGCTGTTGGTGACCACGAGCACCGAGGACAGCGACATGACCGCACCGGCGACGAGCGGGTGGAGCAGGCCGAACGCGGCGAGCGGGATCGCCGCGGCGTTGTAGGCGAAGGCCCACGCCAGGTTGCCGCGGATGGTGCGCAGCGTGCGGTTGGCCAGCTCGATCGCGTCCGGCACCGTGTGCAGGTCGTCGCGGACGAGGACGACGTCGGCGGCGTGGGCGGCGACGTCGCTGCCGCGCGCCACGGCCATGCCGAGGTCCGCTGCGGCGAGCGCGGGACCGTCGTTGACGCCGTCGCCGACCACCGCCACCCGGTGCCCGCGCGCCCGCAGCCCCTCGACGGCGGCGGCCTTGTCCGCGGGCAGCACGCCGGCCGGGACGTCCGCGATGCCGACCTCGTCGGCGACCGCGCGGGCGGCGGCCGGCGAGTCGCCGGTGAGCAGGACGGTCCGGAGCCCCATCCGGTGCAGGCGCGCGACGGCGTCGGCGGCGGACGGGCGCGCGGTGTCGCGCACGGCGACACCGCCGACCACGACGCCGTCACGGGCGACGAGGACACCGGTCGCCGCGCCGAGACCGGCCAGCCACCGGTGCGCCCGCCCCGGTACCGGGATGCCGAGCCCGGCCATCAGCGCGGCGGTGCCCACCACGACGGGCACGCCGTCGACCTCGCCGCGCGCACCCGCGCCGGGCAGGGCCTCGAACGCCGTCACGGCGGGCAACCCGCCGCCCGCCGCCGTCGCACGCGCCGCCTCGTCCGGTCCAGCCTCGTCCGCCGCTGCCTCGTCCGCCGCCCGGCCGGCAGCAGGCCCACCCGCCGCCTCGCCCGACACGTCCCCGCCTGGCGTGACCTCGTTCGACATGGCCTCACCCGGCACCTCCTCAGGCACCTCCTCACCCGGCACCTCCGCGCCGCCCGCTGCCCCGCTCGCCACGGCCGCGGCAGCCGCGGCCACGACGGCCGCCGCGACGGGGTGCTCGGACGCCGCCTCGACGGCCCCCGCCGACCGCAGCACCTCGCGTTCCGGGAGGTCGCCGAACACCGCCGTCCCGACCGCGGTCATGCGCCCGGTCGTGACGGTGCCGGTCTTGTCGAGCACGACGGTGTCCACCGCGCGGCCGGCCTCCAGCGCCTCCGGCCCCTTCACGAGGATGCCCAGCCCCGCCGCGCGGGCCACGCCGACCATCAGCGCGGTGGGCGTGGCCAGCCCCAGGGCGCACGGGCAGGCGATGATCAACACCGCGATGGCGGCCGTGACCGCCTCCCGCGCGCCGTGCCCGGTGACCAGCCACCCGAGCAGCGTCACCGCCGCCAACCCCAGCACCGCGGGCACGAACACCGCGCACACCCGGTCGACCAGGCGCTGCACGGTCGCCTTGCGCTGGGCCGCCCGCTCCACGAGGTCGCTCATCCGCGCCAGCCGCGTGTCGGCCCCGACCTCGGTGGTCCGCACCACCAGCCGCCCGGTCCGGTTGACCGTGCCGCCGACGACGCGATCGCCCGGACCGACGTCGACCGGCACCGACTCGCCGGTCACCAGCGCGGTGTCCACGGCGGAGCCGCCGTCGACGACCACGCCGTCGGCGGGCAGGGTCTCGCCGGGCCGCACGACGACGACGTCCCCGACCACCAGCGAGGCCGCGGGCACCGGCCGCTCCACGCCGTCGCGCAGGACGCGGGCGTCCTTGGCGGCGAGACCGGCCAGCGCGGCGAGCAGGCCGACGGCGTTGCGCCGCGACCTCGTCTCGAAGTACCGCCCGGCCAGCAGGAACGTCGTCACGCCCGCGGCGACGTCGAGGTAGCCGACGTCCGCGCCCTCGGCCGTGAGGTCGACGCCCCACCAGCGGCCCGGTGTCGACGAGCCGACCACGAGCGAGGCCGCCGCCCAGCCGAACGAGGCCAGCACGCCCAGCGACACCAGCGTGTCCATGCTGGTCGAGCGGTGCCGCAGGGCGCGCAGCGCGGCCAGGTGGAACGGCCACGCCGAGTACGACACGACCGGCACGGCCAGCAGCACGCACAGCACCTGCCAGCCGGTGAACCGCCACGCGGGCACCAGCGCCAGGCTGATCGACAGGTTGCCCAGCGGGATGGCGAGCACCGCCGCGACGACCAGCCTGCGCCGGAGGTCGACCGTCGCGGCGGTGTGCGCGGCGCGGTCGTCCTCGCTGCGGAGCCGCACGCGGGCCTCGTACCCGGCCGCGCGCACGGCCGCCACGGCGTCCCGCGCCTCCAGGCCGTCGGGGAGGTGGACGACGGCGCGCTCGGTGGCGAAGTTGACCGAGGCGCGCACGCCGGTGAGCTTGGTGAGCTTGCGCTCGACGCGCGCCGCGCAGGCCGCGCACGTCATGCCGGACACGGCCAGCTCCACCGACGTGGACTCGCCGGCGGCAACCACTGAGGTCATCTCGTCGTCTCTTCTTCCGGGGGTGTTCTTCTCGTGGGTCGGGCCGGACTCGTCGCCGTGCCGGACCGGATTCGCGGTGCGGGTCAGGTCCGTCGCCCGGCGAGGTCGGCGAGCATGGCGTTGTAGGCGGCCAACCGCTCGTCCTCGTCGCCGTCGAGCCGCCGGTCGAGGCGGGTGGCCTCCCGCCGGTCGGCCGCCGCCCACTGGTGGAGCAGGGCGATGACGACGACGAGCATCGGGACCTCGCCGGTGGCCCACGCGATGCCGCCGCCGAGCCGCTGGTCGGTCAGCAGGTCCGGCACCCACGACAGCGACAGCTGCCGGTAGAACGTCTCGGCGATCACCGCCTGCGTGTTCATCAGGGTGACGCCGAAGAAGGCGTGGAACGGCATGACCGCGAACAGCAGGCCCAGCCGGGCGAGGTGCGGCAGCGGGCGCGGCGCCCGGTCCACGCCGACGACCAGCCAGTAGAAGACGTACCCGGACACCAGGAAGTGCAGGTTCATCGCCTGGTGCGCCCAGTGGTAGCGCATGGCCTCGCCGAACAGGCCGGAGAAGTACAGGGCGTAGAACGACGCGACGAAGACCGACGCCGCGACCGCCGGGTGCGCGACGACCCGCGTGGCCCGGCAGTGCACCAGGGCGAGGAGCAGGTCGCGCGGGCCGGGCGGCAGCGCCCGCAGGGCCAGGGTGACCGGGCCGCCGAGCACCAGCAGCACGGGCGCGAGCATCGTCGACGCCATGTGCGCCACCATGTGCGCGCTGAACGTGCCCGCCGCGTACCGGCCCAGCCCCGAGGACGTCACGACCAGCACCACCGCGCAGCCCGCCGTCCACGCCACCGTGCGCCCGGCCGGCCACCGGTCGCCGCGCCGCCGCAGCCGGCGCGCCCCGGCCAGGTAGGCCGCGGCCAGCAGCACCGCGCCGAGCCCGAACAGCAGGTCGGGCCGCCACCCGAGCAGCAGGCCGGCCGCGGAGGGCGGCGCGGGCAGCTCGTAGCCCAGCACGGTCTCCTGCACCGACGGGCGCTCCACCAGCCACGAGGGCGGCACGAGGTGCGTCGCGCCGACCGACGCGCCCAGCGCCACGCCGAGCGCGCCGACCTCCGCGGCCAGCGGGCGGGTCGCGCCCCACCACCGGCGCAGCGCGGGCACCGCGCCGCACACCGCCAGCTTGACCGCCAGCAGCGCGCCGTACCCGGACCACAGCCCGCCCGGCCCCGCCACCACCAGGCCCGCCACCGAGCCGCTCACGACCGCCACGACCAGGCACCCGAGGGTCAGCCCGCGGTACCGGCGCAGCACCCGCTCGCGGTGCTCCGACGACGGG
This sequence comes from Saccharothrix australiensis, assembly GCF_003634935.1. NCBI lineage: Bacteria > Bacillati > Actinomycetota > Actinomycetes > Pseudonocardiales > Pseudonocardiaceae > Saccharothrix > Saccharothrix australiensis. Next base: position 4,407,951 of record NZ_RBXO01000001.1, on the reverse strand, counting down.
CGGCGCAGGAACGCGCGCAGCGCCACCAGCGCGCCGACCCAGACCGCGGCGGCCGGCACGTGCCACACGATCGCGTCGGTCGCGACGTCGTGCCACGCGCCCACCGACACGTGCCCGGCGATCGCCGGCGCGAGCAGGCCCGGCACCGACACCGACAGCCACAGCACGGTGACCGGCCAGGTCAACGTCGACCGCGCGCCGAGCGCGACCACGGCCGCGACCACCGCGACCACCAGCCACGCCTTGGGCTCCTCCGTCGCCGCCACGAGGTCGGCCAGGTGCGACCACGCCACGGACGGCGGCTGCCCGGAGGCGTCGCCCGCCGACAGCGGCACCGCCGTCGCGGCGGCCACCGCCCACACTCCCGCCGCCGCCGACGCGAGCCGGACGGCGGCGTACGCGTCGGCCGACAGCCCTCGACGCCACCGGGCGGGCACGACGAACGCGGCGAAGGCGAGCGAGCCCACCGCCACCGCGCCCGCCGCGTCGGCGACCAGCCGCACCGCCCCGAACACCAGGGACGCCGGCCGGCCGGGATCGGTGTCACCGAGCGCGGCGTGCACGTCGCCGGCCAGCCACACCAGCGCGCCGACGCACAGCGCCGCCACGCCGACCGCCACCGCGGCGGCCTTGTCACACCTCACGTTCCACCCTCACACCCGTACAGGTCGGGTGATCCGGTCGTCCGGTTCCCGGTAGGTCGCCGAAATCCTCGGCCGCCGCCGGTCCGTTGTGGATGATCGCCGGTGGTCGGTCGCCGCGCGGGTGCCACAATGGAGCCTGCGGCGGTCCGGGGTGGACGAGCCGCGGGTGCGGGGCGGGCCCCGCCCGGCGCGTCAGACGCGTGCGACGAACTTGACCTCGATCACCTGCTGCGGGAACGCCAGCCGGGTGACGCCCAGGAGCGTGCTCGCCACCCGCGGGTCCTCCCGCCCGTAGGCTTCCTTGCGCACCTGGCCCGCCACCTGTAGGACCGCGTCCACGTCGAGCGCGTACACGACCTCCTCGACGACATCGTCGAGGGAAGCGCCGAACCGCCGCAGCAGCTCCTGCGCGTTGGCGTAGGTCCGGCGCAGCTGCTCGCCCGTGTTCGAGAAGTCGGTCACCCGGCCGTCCTCGTCGACGGGCGCGGGTGCCACCAGGTTCTCGCCGTCGTGCGCCAGCTGGCCGGAGAGGTAAATCGTGTCCCCGCGCCGGATGGCCTGCACGTACCCGTAGGAACCCTCCCAGGGCACGCCGAAGCTCTCCACCTGTGACGCGTTCTCGGTCGCCGCGGTCATTCCACTCCACTCCACGAAATCGATGTGATCCGACTCGTGGAAACCCTAGGGAGCGGCGTGCCCGTGCCGCCGGCCGCGACGGTGCCAATCCGGGCAAGGATCGTGCCAGTGACGGCGTGCCGGCCGGCGCGGTTTCGGCGCGCGCCCGCCGAGTAGGCTGTCCGGGTGGAGCGTCGTGACGACCGGGGGTGAGGACGGGCCATGCCGCACCGCGCCGCAGAGCTGACCGTGGCGATCGTGGCGTTGCCGGGGGCCATCGGCCTGGACGTCGGTATCCCCGTGCACATCCTGGGCAGCCAGGACGGCTACCGGGTGCGCGTGTGCGCCGAGGCGGCCGAGGCCATCGAGGGCGTCGGTTTCGGGATCACGCCCACGCACTCGCTGGCGGACGTGCCGGACGCGGACATCGTCGTGGTGCCGGGGTACGCGGAGCCGGAGCGCCCGCTGCCCGCCGCGTACCTCGACGCGCTGCGCGCGGCGGCCGACCGGGGCGCGCGGGTCGTGGCCATCTGCACCGGGACGTTCGCGGTGGCCGCCTGCGGCCTCCTCGACGGGCGGGACGCGGCGACGCACTGGCGCTACACCGACCGCCTCCGCGAGCGGCACCCGCTGGTCAACGTCCTGGAGAACCGGCTGTTCGTCGAGGACGGGAAGGTGCTCACCACGGCGGGCGGCGGCGCGGCGATCGACGCCTGCCTGCACCTGATCCGGTCGGACTTCGGCGCGGCGGCGGCGCACCGGGCGGGCATGGGCGTCGTGGCCGCGCCGGCGCGCGGCGGCGACCAGCCGCAGTACGTCGACGTGCCGACGCCGTCCCGCTCGGACCTCTCCGCGACGCGCGCGTGGGTGATGGCGAACATCGGGGAGCCGATCACGGTGCGGCGCATGGCCGAGCACAGCGACCTGCCGCGCCGGACGTTCATCCGCCGCTTCGACCACGAGACCGGCATGCCCCCGATGCGGTGGGTGGCCCTGCAACGCGTGCTCGGCGCGCGCCGGTTGCTGGAGGAGTCGGACTGGTCGGTCGAGCGGATCGCGGCGGCCACCGGGTTCGGCACCGCGGCGAACTTCCGCGCGGTGTTCCGGCGCGAGGTCGGGACCACACCCGGCGCGTACCGGAAGGCGCATCTCGGGGCACGCCCGCCCGCCGACGCGGATCGAGCGTAGTGGTGCGGCTCGCGCAGCAGCCCCGCGACGCGAGCCGCACCACCATCATGGCGTACACCGACCGCGACGAACCTGACGATTGCCTTCCGATGCGGGCTTCGACCAGCCCCCCGGTGTCCGGACGACGGTCGAGCGCCCGGCACCGGGTCGTGACCACCGCCATAGCGCTGCCCCGGATCATCCACTGTGGACGCTCAGCCTGCGCGAACCAGTTGGCAGACCTTGGTCGCCCATGACTCCGGAAACGAAAAGTCCTTCGCCGACAGGAGCGCGCGGACCCGGATCGTTGACGTGCCGGTGCGATGCGTCCCAGGTTCGTCGCGCCGGCACCGGCGCGGCGCGCTGTCCTGTTGTCGAAGTCGGGAATCCCGCTTCGTGCCCACATCCCCGCTGTCCCGCCGCCGCTTCCTGCCGGCGGCCGGCGGTCCGGGCGTCGCGCTCGCCTCGGCGGGCTGCGGCGTCGTCGACCTGTCGGCCGAGCAGGGCGGCGGCAACCTGCTGGACCGGCGGAACACCGCCTTCGCGACCTCGGGTGCTGCGCCGGTCAGCTCGCCGCGGTGGTCGACGTAACCGTACGGGGCCTCGTTCGCGAAGCCCACCCGGACTTCGCCGACCGCGCGCAGGCGGTCCGGCCTGGGCTTCCAGCTGGAGGCGGCGACGGCGCTGAACTTCGCGCGGTGGCAGCGGATGCGGCTCGTCGTGCTGCCGCAGGCCCTGGTGGCGATGGTGCCGCCGATGGGCAACCTGCTCGTCGGCTACGGCGTGATCGCGTTCGCGGCGGGCGACGGCGTCATCCGGCCACGGCCCGCCGCCGTGACGCGGGCGACCCCGTGGCACCGGTATCGGGCGGTCCGCGTGGCAGCGGCATCATGGCAGCGGCATCGGTGTGGTCGCGCACCGCGCGTTCCCGCGTTGTGCCGCAATGCATTCCCGGTCGCTCACCCCGCAATGCGCGCCACCCGGATGGCCTATTGGCAACCGATCTTGGCTGGGTACCATCCGAATGGGGGTTTTTCGGGTGGGTGATCGCTGTCTCCGAACAGCGGTCCGCCGCCGGGTGCGCGGAAATTCGACCGGCGCGGCAGGCGGAGCCCGGATTCTTCGGCAGCCGGCTTCGTCCGGCGTCCGCGCAGGGGGGCTTCGCTTGACCGACTTGTCCTTTCGCATCCTCGGCCCGCTGGAGGTGCTGGTCGACGGCAGGCCGCTCGCCATCGGCCGCAACCGGCAGCGCACGGTGCTGGCCGTGCTGCTCGCGCACGTCAACCGGACCGTGTCGGTGCGGCGGCTGGTGTGGGCGGTGTGGGGCGAGGACGTGCCGCGCACCGCCGTGAAGCAGGTGCAGTCCTGCGTGTGGCGGCTGCGGGCGCTGTTCGACGCGGCCGCCGGGCGGCGCGACGTCATCGAGACCACCGACTGGGGCTACCGCCTCCGGGCCACCGAGGACGAGGTCGACACCGGCGTGTTCGAGCGGTTGGCGCGCAACGCCAGGGCGCTCGCGGCGGGCGGCGACCACGGCCGCGCGGCCGGGCTGCTGCGCGCCGCGCTCGACCTGTTCCGCGGCCCGGTGCTGGCCGGGGTCGACAGCCCGGCCCTGGAGGGCGTGGTGGCCCGCTGGGAGGAGCGGCGGCTGGTCACCGTCGAGGAGCGGATGGCGGCGGAGCTGGCCTCCGGGCGGCACCGCGCCGTGGTCGACGAGCTGAGCGCGCTGGTCTGCGAGCACCCGCTCCGGGAGGGGTTGCGCAGCCGGTTGACGCTGGCGCTCCACCGGTGCGGCAGGCGGGCGGACGCGTGGGCGGTCGGCCCCGGTGGCCGGGAGCCCTCGACCGGCGGGTTCGGGCAGGCGATCGGGTCGCAGGAGCCCGGCGGCGCGACGCTGCCCGGCGGCGCGGTGCTGCCCGGCGATGTGACGCCCGGCTCGCCGGGCGGACCGCCGACGCCGTGCCCGCCGGCCGGTGGGTGCGGCGCGGGCGGGAGCGCGCCGGGCGTCGCCCGGTACCCGGGCGCCGATCACCGCCGCTGCCGCCGGTAGGGCAGCGGCGTCCGCCATGCCTTCCCACGTGGAAGGAAGCGGCGATCGTCGCGGGCCGGTCGGCGACCTCCGGGAAGCCGCCGCGCTCGGTCCCGGAGGTGGGGGCCGGGCCGGTGGACGCGGGTGGCGGAGCCCGCCGTCATCGCCCGACATCGGGCGGGATGTCGGATTCCACCGGCGGCGCACCGGCGCGGTGCCGGCCAACCGCACCGGCGCGTTCGCGGGTTCCCGTGGGCGCGCGGGGCCGCGCGCACCGACCACTGTGGTCGGTGCGGTGGTGGGCCGCGTGGTCGGCACGACTACCGTGACGCCGACCGGTCGCGCCATCGCGGCGGACAGCCGGGAACGCGGCCCCTTCCGCGCGTCGGCGTTGACGGCGGTCGCCTCGGCGCTGAGCATGGTGGTGGCCCTCCCGGCCACGGGCCGGGGGAAGACCGCGACGCGCACCGCCCGGGGGGATCGGTTCGGGCGCGCCGCGGCGCATCGGCAAGCAGGGGGAGGACGCCGGGACCGGTGGACCGGCCTCCCCGCTCCGCACCACCGCGGCGGTCCCGTCGCGGCACCACCGGCCGGGACGACGACATCCGCCGATCGAGCGCAGGGCGACGGGGACATGAACGAACTGGTGGACACCACGGAGATGTACCTCCGCGTGATCTACGACCTGGAGGAGGAGGGTACGCGCCCGATGCGCTCCCGCATCGTGGAGCGGTTGCGGCACAGCGGTCCCACGGTGAGCCAGACCGTCGCGCGGATGGAGCGCGCGGGACTGCTGGTGGTCGAGGAGGACCGCCGCCTGGTGCTGACGCGGGACGGCCGCGACCGGGCCACGCGGGTGACGCGCAAGCACCGGCTGGCCGAGCTGCTGCTGGCCGGGATCGTGGGGCTGGAGTGGGAACTGGTCCACCACGAGGCGTGCAAGCTGGAGCACGTGATGAGCGACGCGGTGGAGAAGCGGCTGGTGGTGATCCTGCCCGACCCGACCGTCTCGCCGTTCGGGATGCCGGTGCCCGGCCTGGCCGAGCTGGGGCACCCCTCGCCCGCGCCGTCGACCGGGCCGCTGACCAGGCTGTCGGCGCTGGGCAAGGCGGGCGGCGGCACCGCGCAGGTGGCCCGGATCGAGGAGCGCCTCCAACTGTCCACGGACTGGTTGGCCACCTTCCGGCGGATCGGCCTGGTGCCGGGCGGGACGGTCGCCGCCGAGGCTTCGGCCACCGACGGGCACTTCGCGGTCCGCGCCGCGCGGGGGCGCGCCGACCTGCCCAAGCGCGTCGCCGACGCCGTGCTGGTGGACGTGGCCTGACCGTCCAGGGGGGACGGGTGGCGCGGGTGCGCGCGGGGATCCCCGGCCGGCGCGGGAGGGTTGCGCCCGGCGGGTGGAATAATCCGAACAAGGATGTTTGATTTCCGTACGGTACGGCGATACGGTATCCCTTACTGCTGCGTTCAGCTTGGGGGAGCTGTGGGGTGGGCCGGTTGCCGTCGTCGAAGGGGTCGTGGTCCGGGCGGCCTCGCGGTGCACGGGGTACCGCGGCGACCGGTGGCCGGAAGCGCCTCGGTCGTCGTCGGGTCCCGAGCGGACCGGGGCGGGCTCCGGCGGCGGTGGTCGTCGGTCGGCCTCGCCGTCGCGGAGGGGGTGTGCGACGGCGAGGCGGGCGTCGCCGGGGTGGGATGGTGGCGCGCGCCAAGGGGACCGGGGAGGCGGTGCTCGACGCGCGCGGGGCCGTCCTCGCGGCGGAGGCCGGGCAGGTGCGCGCGAGCCCGGTGGTCCGGGCCGGCGCGGTCACCCGGCACGGGCGGGCACGGCCGCGGACCCCGCCGGAGCGCGGCGCACTGGCCTCCGCCGGGACGGGCGCCGTCGGAAGAGCCCCGGAACCGCGGTCGTGACGTGCTTCCCGGCGGTCCGGCGCGGTGGGCGGTGTGCCCACCGGGCAGCGCGCGGACCGCGGTCGGCGGGTGCGCCGCGTCCGGTCCGCCACCGGGTGGGCGTCGGCGCGGATCGTCGACCACCGGACGTTCCGGGCCGGTCGATATCCCCTGGGGCGCACCCGGAATTCTTTGTACAGTGCCCGGAGGGGCACTGCGTCGACCATTGCCGGGGGACGTGCCGATGGGGGGCATCGGGCGGGGCGTCGCACGGAACGCGAGCGCGGCCACCGCGCGGCCCGGCGTTCGGCGACGACCGCCCGCCGCGCCTACCCGGGGTGACCGGACGCCGGCGGTGCGCTCATGGGGGAGTGGGGAAGGTGTCACGGTCTGCGGAACTCTTGTACGGCAGGGACGTCGAGCGGAGACGGCTCGACGGGGTGTTGGCCGACCCGGCGGGCGGGGCGGTGGTGATCGAGGGCGGCGCGGGCCTGGGCAAGACGCGGTTGGCGCGGGAAGCGCAGCGCATCGCCCGCGACCGGGGGTTCCTGGTGCTCGGGAACCCGCCCGGCGGGCGGCGGTTCGAGGTGCTCGGGGACGGCGCGGCGGCGCACGCCCCGGCGTCGCCCGCCGACCTGCGGGACCGGCTGGCGGGCGTCGACACCGGGCGGCGGGTGCTGGTGCTCGTGGAGGACCTGCACGAGCTGCCCGTCGACCGGGTCCGGCAGGTGGCCGACCTGGCGAGGTCGGGGCGGGCGAGCTGGGTGCTGACGGTCAACCCGGACCTGGCCCCGGCCGGGATCGGCGACCTGCTCGGCGTGCGCCCGGTGCGGTTGGCGCCGTGGCCGTCGGCCGTCGTCGCCCGCGTGGCGGAGGACCGGTTCGGCGCGCCGCCGTCGCCCGAGCTGGTCGCCGTCCTCGACCAGGCGGGCGGTGTGCCGCGGTGGGTGACCGAGCTGGTCGGCGGCCTGGCGGCCGAGCAGGCGGTGGCGGTGGCGGGCGGTGTCGCCCGCCTGGTGTCGGGCCGGGTGCCGCGCCGGGTCCACGAAGCGGTCCACCTGCGGCTCAAGGACCTGTCGCCGGACGCGTGGCAGGTCCTGCGCCTCGGCGCGATGCTCGGCAGGCGCGGCACCCTGCGCGACCTCGCCGGGCTGATCGGCGCGCGGACCGCGTCGCTGGCGGCGCGGCTGCACGAGGTGCTGGCGGGTGGCGTGCTGGACCTCGACGGCGACCGGCTGGCGTTCCGCCACGAGCTGGTCCGGCGCGTCGTGGCGGACTCGATCCCGCCCGCGGTGCGCCACGCCGTCGGCCGCGAGATCGCGCGGATCAGGGGCACGGCGTCGGGGGACGCCGCGCCGCGCCCGACCGAGGTCCGCGCACCGCGCGGCGCGGTCGCGGTGGGCAGCCTGGCGGGTTCCGGGAAGCTCCTGGAGGCCGTCGAGCTGGCGTCGGAGATGCTGGCGCAGCCGATGCCGCCGATGTCGACGGCCAAGCTCCGGGGCCTGTCGGCGCACCTGCTGCTGTGGCGGGGCGAGCCGGCCGCCGCCGTCGCGGCGGCGGAGCAGGCCCTGGCGGTCTGCGGCACGGGCAACAGCACGGCCGAGGCCGTCACGGGGGTGCGCCTGGTCGCTCGGTGGCACCGGGGTGACCGCGGCGCGCTGACGGAGGCCGAGGAGGTCCTCGCGTCCGGTGGCCAGCCGGACGCGACCGACGTGGTGGTGGCGAACGGCGTGCTCGCCGACGCCCGGTGGCGCGCGGGTCGCCTGGCGGAGGGGCTGCGGCTGAGCCAGGCCGCCGCCGTCGACCACCCGTGGTGGGGCGCGTGGCAGCGGCTCGAACTCGTGAGCAGGCTCGGTCAGGTGGGCCGGTTCGAGGAGGCGGACGCCGTCCTGCGCGAGGTCGCACCGCAGCTCGACCAGTTGGGGCTCGGCGCGAACTGCGGTCGCCCGCCCATCGAGCGCGCCCGGCTGCTGGTCGGCCTCGGCCGGTTCCGGGAGGCGGCCGAGGCCGCCCGCGCCGGTCTCTCCGACGCGAAGCGGACCGGGTCGCCGATGATGGTCCGGCACGGGCTGGCGGTGCTGGCCAGGGCGGCTTGGCACGAGGGCGACCTCGCCACCGCCGTGCAGCACGTCGACCGCGCGAACGCGGTGGCGCGCCGGGTCGCCGTCCTGCCCTCGGTCGCGTGCGACTGGATGGACCTGCGGCTGACCGCGGAGGTCCACGGCGCGCGGGCGGCGGTGCAGGCCGCGGAAACCAGGCTGGCGGGTCTCGTGACCGGCACCGCGCTGTTCGTCGAGGAGCCGGGCGCGGCGGTGGCGCTGATCGGGTGGGCGCGCCGGGCGGGCAGCCGGGAGCTCGCGGACTCGGCGCTGGCGACCGTCGAGGGCCTGGCCGCGCGGAACCCCGGCTTCGGCACTGTCGCCGCCGCGGCGGCGGAGGCGCGGCGGCGGCACCGGGCGGGGCACGAGCACCTGCTCCGGCGGGTGCCCGCGACCGGGCGTCCGGAGAAGGACGCGGGAGAGGTGTACGCGGGGAAGGACGCGGGCAAGGGGGACTCGGGGCAGTGGGACCGGTTGACCGACCGCCAACGGCACATCGCGCACCTCGCGGGCAAGGGCATGACCAACCAGCAGATCGCCAACCGGGTGCTGCTGTCGCCGCACACGGTCAACTACCACCTCCGCAGCCTGTACCGGAAGTTGGGCATCTCGTCCCGCGTCGAACTCGCGCAGCTCGTGCCGCGCCCGCCCGGTGACGGGCCGGCGACGCCCGACCGAGGGCAGGCGCACTACGGGGAATGGGCGGCCGGTGCCCGCGCGCCGCACCGCGGCGCACCGGCGTCCACGGGCACGGGCGGTGGGTACGCGGACCACTGAGGTCCGCGTGGCATCGCCGCACCGATCCACCGAGGGAGGGGTGGTGTCATGGAGCGGGGTGGGTTCGCCGCGCACGACTCGGGAGGGCGCGATCGACCACCGCGACCCCGTCGACGGGCGCCCGCCGCCGTGCCGCCGCGCGCGGCGGCGGCCGCCGGGGTGCGGCTGCGGTCGCTCGCGGCGAGGGTGCCGTTGCGCGTGTTCGCCGGGGCGGGCGCCCTGTCGTTCGGCGGCACGGCGGTGGCGCTGCTGCTGACCGAGGGCGAGGACGCCTCGTGGCACCAGCGGTGGCAGCGCACCGAGGTCGCCGTGTTCGACCTCGTGCTGGCCCACGACCTGGTCCGCCTGTCCCGCCGCCCGGAGGGGTGGCGGGCGCTGCTCGGGTCCTCGGTCCTCGTCGGCGGCCTGCTCACCCTGGGCCACGCGCGCGAGCTGGCCCGCCGCCGGGGCGGCGGGCGCTACCACCTGCTCGCCGGGGCGTCCGCCGCGCTGTGGACCGCCGTCGGCCTGGCGCGGTGGGCGGACCGGTCAGAGTGAGCCGGTCTGCGCGACGTGGATGCGGGTGCGCAACCGGAAGGCGACGAGGCCGATCGTCGCGCACACGACCAGCCACAGTGGACCGATCAGCAGGTAGCGGACCGGGAACTCGTCGGTGAACCCACCGGCGAACCCGGTCTGCATCGGCCCGTAGGTCGGGAGGTAGCGCACCATGTCCTTGTTGGCGGCCGGGTTCCCGATGGGGTTCTGGAGCAGGACGTCCACCATGCTGATCATGATGATGGTGAACATGCCTTCGAGGTCGCCGCGCAGCACGACGCCGAGCACGATCCCGATGCCGCCGTACGCGAGCGTCGCGGCGAACAGCGCCGCGCCGATCAGCCACAGCTGCCGGGGCTCCCAGAACACCCTCAGCACGGCCAGCGCGTAGGCGGAGACGACCGCCGAGCTGACCACCAGCGCGGTGAGCTTGGCGGTGACCAGGTGCGCCCGGGGATAACCCGCCAGCACGAGCCGGCGATCGAATTCGGACGATTTCCGGGTGGTCATGAACATCACGAACCCGACGATCAGCGTCACGGCGTTCAGCGCGCCGCTGAGGAAAGACACCTGCTGGCCGTCGACGGTCAGCATGGTGTCCGTCGCGCGATAGCGGAACTCCACCGGGTTGCCGGGGATGAACCAGTCGATGAGCTTCACCCACACCGGGATGAAAGCGATCACCAGCACGATGGCCAGTCGATTCCGGGCGTGCTCCAGGATGGCGAAGCCGGCGGCGGTCGGCCAGCGCCCCGGTGCGGCGCCGACGGGGTTCCGGGTCACGATGCCTCCGATTCGACCGACGTCTGCTCGATCACGCCGGATTTGAGGTGGTGGACGGAATCGAATCGCTCCCGGTCGTGCACCAGGTGCGAGATGACCACGATGGTCCGGTCCCGCGCGTGCAGGTCGGCCGCGATCTCCCAGAATCGGAGGTAGGTCTCCCAGTCGAACCCCTGGTAGGGCTCGTCGAGCAGCAGGACCGCCGGGTCGTGCATCAGCGCCAGGGTCAGGTTGAGCTTCTGCCGCGTCCCGCCGCTGAGGAAGCGGACCGGGGTGCGGCGGTACTCGGCGAAGTTGAGGCGTTCGACCAGTTCCAGTGCCCTCGTGACGGTCGGCAGCCGGTACGCGGCCTGGAACAGGCGCAGGTGCTGGTCGATCGTGAGGGCTTCGTTCAAAATCGATTTCTGCGGGCAGTAGCCGATCGAACCGGAGCGCCGCACCGATCCGCCGCTCGGTTTCAACTCGCCGGCGAGTATGCGCAGCAGGGTCGATTTACCCGCGCCATTCTCGCCGACCACGCCGACCAACGCGCCACTCGGTAAATCCAGGTCGACGCCGTTGAGGACGTGCCGACGGCCGAACTGCTTGCGCAAGTCCCGCACCTGGAGAGCCGGCGGTTCCGCGACGCGTGGCGAGTTCATGCCACTCTCCTGTCACATATAAGTAAGCTTGACACCGAGTGTAAGGTCTTGTGCAAGGGAAGGTCAACACGGTCGCACGACTTGATCGAACTCGTCGCGGCACTGGGCGGACCGCACCGTTGATTGATCTTGGGGGAACGCGCGAGGGGGCCTCACGATGATTGTCCCGGCCTGCTGACGAATATAGCGGAACTGCCGTGCGCGGGTGCGCCGGGCGATTCGGTGAACGGGTCGCCCGGTGGTCGAACGGGAGGTGTTCGACGATCCCCGCGTGCGCGAGAACCATGGGGGCGGTATGACTTCGTTGCGCACTGGCCGATCGGCCGGGCACGGGGGGAGGGGATCGGCGGCCCCGCCCGACCGCTGGTTCGCCTCCGTGTCCGACCAGCTCGAACTGCGGGCCGCCGACCGGCCCTCGGCGCGGGCGTTCACCTTCCTGCCGGACGGGGAGACCGAGGGCGGTCGGCTCACCTACGCGGAACTGCTGCGCCGGGCCCGCGTCGTGGCGGGCGAGCTGGGCAGGCGCGGGCTCGCCGGCGAACGCGCGCTGCTGGTGTACCGGACGGGGCTGGACTTCGTGGTCTCGCTGTCCGGGTGCTGCTACGCGGGCGTCGTGCCGGTGCCCGCGCCCGAACCGGCCGCCGGGTCGACCTATCGCGAACGCCTCGCCGGCATCGCCGCCGACGTGCGGCCCGCCGTCGTCCTCACCGAGTCCTCGGTGGACTCGGCGAAGTCCTTTGTGGATGGTGTGGACGCGGTGCGGACCGACCTGCTCGACGGCGCGCCGGCCGACGCGCCCGCCCCGGTGTCACCGGACGGGGTCGCCTTGGTGCAGTACACCTCCGGCTCGACCGGGCAGCCCAAGGGCGTCGTGCTCAGCCACCGCAACGTCGTCGAGAACCTGCGGTTGATCCAGGCGGGCATCGGGCGGCCGTTCGCGCCGGACACGGTGGTGTCCTGGCTGCCGCTGTTCCACGACATGGGCCTGTTCGGCATCGTGCTGAGGGCGCTCTACACCGGCGGGCACGCCGTGCTGATGCCGACCGGCGCGTTCCTCCGCGACCCGACGCGGTGGTTGCGCGCCATCTCCCGGTACCGGGCGGACGTCGCGGGCGGGCCGAACTTCGCCTACGAGCTGTGCCTGCGCCGGGCGGAGCGCGCCGACCTCGACGGCCTGGACCTGAGCTGCTGGCGGACGGCGTTCAACGGCGCGGAGCCGGTGCGGGAGTCGACGGTCCGCCGCTTCACGGAGGTGTTCGGCGCGTACGGGCTGGCGCCCGAGGCGGTGTGGCCGTGCTACGGGATGGCCGAGTCCACGCTGCTGGTCGCCGGTGTGCAGAGGGGCGAGCGACCGCGCTTCGTCTCCCTGGACGCCGACCGCCTGGCGCTGGGCGACGCCGTGCCCGCCGGTCCGGGTGGCCGGCACACCGTCCTGCCCGTCTACGAGCTGCCGATCCCCGGTGACGCCCCGCCCGGCGGTGATCCACCGGACGGTGTCGTCCCCGAGGGCGTTCCGCCGGGGTCGGCGCCGTCCACTGCCGCGCCGAGGGTGGAGGTCGTGGATCCGGGCACCGGCGCGCCGCTGCCACCGGGGCGGGTGGGGGAGATCTGGGTCAGCGGTGGCGGCGTCGCGCTCGGCTACTGGAACGCGCCGCAGGAGTCCGAACGCGTCTTCGGCGCGCGCCTCCCGGACGGCTCCGGGCCGTTCCTGCGCACCGGCGACCTCGGCTGCCTGGTCGACGGTCCGCCGCGGGCCGTGGTGGTCACCGGGCGGTTGAAGGACGTGGTGGTCGTCCGGGGCCGCAACATCTACCCGCAGGACGTCGAGCGCGCCGTCGAGGCCGCGCACGAGGCGGTGCGCCCCGGTGGTGTCGCGGCGTTCGGCGTCGACGACGGCGTGGAGGAGGCGTTGGCGGTCGTGGCCGAGGCGTCACCCGGCCGGGCGGGCGACGGGCGGGCGGTGGCGGAGGCGGTGCGCGCGGCGGTGTCGAGCGCGCACGGGGTGGCCCTCGGCGGCCTGGCGATCGTCCGGCCGGGCGGTGTGCCCAGGACGTCGTCCGGCAAGGTGCGCCGTGGGGCCTGCCGGTCGGCCTTCCTCGAAGGGCGGCTGCGCGTGCTGTACCAGGAGGGGCCGGTGACGCCGCCCGGCCTGGCGCGGGTGGCGGACGTGCTCGCGGAGGCCGGTCTCGTCGGGGGAGACCGGCCGCTGTCGGCCGACCGCCGCCTGCACGCGCTGGGGCTCGACTCGCTGAAGGTCGTGGCGCTCCAGGAGCTGGTCGAGGCCAGGTTGCGCCGCAGGGTCCCCCTCGCGGTGCTGCACGGGTGCGGGACCGTGGGCGACCTGGTCGCGGCGCTCGGGCGGCTGCCCGCCGAACCGCCGGTGGACGCGTCGTCGGCGAGTGCCGCGCGGGGCGTCGCGGCACCGACCGGGACGGCGCTCACCGAGACGGTGGCCACCGACAGGGCACTCATCGACACCGCACTCATCGACACCGCACTCATCGACACCGCGCTCACCGACACCGCACTCATCGACACCGCGCTCACCGACACCGCGCTCACCGACACCGCGCTCACCGACACCGCGGCCACCGCGCCGGACGACGGCACCGCGTTCCCGCTGACCGACATCCAGCAGGCGTACGTCGTCGGCCGCGGCCTGGACTTCGCGCACGGCGGCATCGCCGCGCAGGCGTACTTCGAGTACGACCGCACGGGCCTGGACCCGGACCGGCTCAGCGCGGCCTGGCACCGCACCGTCGAGCACCACGGGATGCTCCGCGCCGTGATCACCGCCGACGGCGGCCAGCGCGTCCGGCCCGAGGTGGAGCGCACCCCCATCCCCGTGGACGACCTGCGCGGCCTCCCACCCGACCGCGTCACGGCCGCCCTGACGGCGACCAGGGAGGCGCTGTCGAAGAAGGCCCGCCCGGTCGACACCTGGCCGCTGTTCGACGTTCGACTGTCCAGGATGGACGGTGACCGGTGGCGCGTCCACGTCGGCGTGGACCTGCTGATCGCCGACGGCCGCAGCCTGCTCGTGATCGTCGACACCTGGGGCAGGTACTACGCCGACCCGGACGCCGAGCTGCCCCGGCCGGCCGTCGGGTTCCGCGACCACGTCGAGGCGCAGCGCCGCCGCCGGACGCCGCGGGCGGTCGAGGCGGCGCTGGCCCACTGGCGCGAGCGGGCCGACCGGCTGCCGCCGGGGCCCCGGCTGCCCGAGCCGCACGTCCGGCCGCCCACCGCCGCGCCGGACTTCCACCGCTTCGAGGCCGAGGTGGACCGCGGGACGTGGGCTCGGCTGCGCGGGCGCGCCGAGCAGGCCGGGCTGACGCCGTCCGCCGTGCTCGCCGCCTGCTACGCCGCGACCCTGCGCCGCTGGTCGGCCCGCCCGGACTTCTCGCTCAACATCACCTTCTTCAACCGGCCGCCCACGCCCGCCGGGCTCGCGGACGTCGTCGGCGAGTTCACCTCGATCGTGCCGGTGGGCGTCGACCCCGCGCGCGAGGACCTGCTGTCGTCGGCCCGCGACATCCAGGAGCAGCTGTGGTCGGCGCTGGAGCACCGGGCGGTGTCGGGCATCCGCGCCCTCCAGGAGGTCTCCGCCGCGCGCGGCCTCGACGAGCCCCTGGTCCTGCCGTTCGTGTTCACCAGCGTGCTGGAGGACGTCGACGAAGCGGGCGCGTGGCTGGGCACGCGGGCGCACACGGCCTCGCAGACGCCGCAGGTCGTGCTCGACCACCAGGTCTTCACCAGGTCGGGCAACCTCCTCCTGACGTGGGACGCCGACCGGACCCGGTTCCCGCCGGGGCTGGTCGAGGAGGTCGTCGCCACCTACACCGGCGCGCTGCGGGCGTTGGCCGACCCGGCGTGCGACTGGGCCGCCCCCGTCCCGGTGCGACCGCCGTCGGCGACGCCGCCGGTCACCGCGCCCGCCGAGCGGTGGACCGGTTCGCTGCTGACCCGCGTGCTCGCGGCGGCGCGGCGCGACCCGTCCGCCACCGCCGTGGTCGCCGGCGGCGTCCGGCTCGGGTACGCCGAGCTGCTGGGCCGGGCCGCCGCCGTCGCCGCCGACCTGCGCCGGGCGGGCGCGCGGCCGGAGGCGCCGGTCGCCGTCGTCGCGGACAAGGGGTGGCAGCAGGTCGTGGGCGTGCTGGGGGTGCTCGGGGCGGGCGCGCCCTACCTGCCGGTCGACCCCGACCTGCCGCCGGCGCGGCTGGCGCAGGTGTTCGACGACAGCGGCGCGACCCTCGCGGTGACCACCGAGGGCCTGGCGTCGTCGGTGCCCTGGCCGCCGGGCGTCCGCACCGTCGTGGTGCGCCGGGACCACGCGGCGGGGGAGCACGTCCTCCCGGCGGGGGAGGAGTTCCACGAGGCCGACGACTCGGAGCTGGCCTACGTGATCTACACCTCGGGCACCACCGGCAGGCCGAAGGGGGTGATGATCGAGCACGGCGCGGCGCTGGCCACCGTCGGTGACGTGGTGCGGCGGCTGGGCATCGGCGCGCGCGACGCCGTGCTGGGCGTGACGCCGCCGACCTTCGACCTCTCCGTGTTCGACCTGTTCGGGGTGCTCGGCGTCGGCGGTACGCTGGTGCTGCCGGACGCCGACCGGGCGGTCGACCCGAGGCACTGGGCCGACCTGCTGCGCGCGGAGCGGGTGACCGTGTGGAACTCCGCGCCCGCGCTGATGCGCCTGCTGCTGGGCGAGGTGCGCGCCGACACCGCCGCCGCCCTCGCCCCGCTCCGCGTGATCATGCTCAGCGCCGACTGGATACCCGTCGGCATGGCGGCGCGGCTGCGCCGGGAGTGCCCGGACGCCCGCCTGGTGAGCCTCGGCGGCGCGACGGAGGCGGCGATCTGGTCGGTGTGCTACCCCGTCGACCGGGTGGACCCCGCGTGGCCGAGCGTGCCGTACGGCACCGCCCTGGCCGGTCAGGGGTGCGCGATCCTGGACGACGCGCTGCGCCCCTGCCCGGTGTGGGTGCCGGGCGAGCTGCACATCACCGGCGCGGGGCTGGCGCGGGGCTACTGGCGCGACCCGGAGCGGACGGCGGCCGCCTTCCCCGTCCACCCCGGCACCGGCGAGCGGATGTACCGGACCGGCGACATCGCGCGGTGGCTGCCCGACGGGAACGTGGAACTGCTGGGCCGCGTCGACTTCCAGATCAAGGTGCACGGCGTGCGCGTCGAACCGGCCGAGATCGAGACCGCGCTGGCCGACCACCCCGGTGTGGCGGCCGCGGTCGTCGTCGGCGCGGGCGAGCGGGACGGCGAGCGCAGGCTCGTCGCGTTCGTCGTGGGACCGGCCGACCTCCGCCCGGAGCTGGGCCGCTTCCTGTCGGCCCGGTTACCGGCCGCCCTCGTGCCGCGCGACCTGCGGTTCGTCGGCGAGCTGCCGGTCACGGCGAACGGGAAGGTCGACCGCGCCGCCCTGCAACGGCTGGCGGACGCGCCCCCGGACGCGTCCGCGACCGCGTCGACCGGCACGGCCACCGGCACCGGCACGGTCACCGGCACGGCTGCCGACGGGACCGCGGAGCACGCCGCGCCGGGCGGTGGCGTGGCCGCGCGGGTGCTGCCCGAGCTGACGGCGCTCGCCGCCGACGTCCTCGGGCGCGCGATCGAGCCAGGGACCGACCTGCACGAGCTGGGCGTGGGCTCGATGGACCTGATCCGGCTGGTCAACGCGGTCGAGCGCAGGTTCGGCGTCCGTCCACCGGTGCGCGACGTGCTCCGCGCGCCGACGTTGGCCGGCCTCGCCGGGCTCCTCGGGAGCGCACCGGCCGGTCCGCGCCGCGCCGAGGTGTTCGCCGACGCCGCCGAGCGGTCCGACCACGTGCGGCGGCGGGTCGCCTGGCGCGAGTTCGACGGCGGCAGGCTGCGGCTGCACCTGCCCGGCCACCCGTCGAGCGCCGACGACGGCCGCCGCACGACGCGGGACTTCGCGCCCGAGCCCGTGCCGCTGGACCGGTGGTCCGCGTGGCTCGGCGCGCTGCGCGCCCAGCGGCAGGCGGAGTCGGCGGTGAAGCTGCGCTACCCGTCGGCGGGTGGCGCGTACCCGGTGCAGACCTACCTGCACGTGAAACCGGGCCGGGTCGAGGGGCTCGCCGCCGGCCTGTACTACTACGACCCGCGCGGGCACGCGCTGGTGATGCTGCGGGCGGACCACGCGCTGCCGTCGGACATCCACTGGCCGACCAACCGCGGCGTCTTCGAGCGGGCGGCGTTCTCGGTGTTCCTGGTGGCGTCCATGGCGGCCATCGAGCCGCTGTACGGCGACCTGGCCAGGGACTTCTGCCTGGTCGAGGCGGGCGCGATGACGCAGTTGCTGATGGCCGAGGGCAACCGGCTCGGCGTCGGCCTGTGCCCGATCGGGGCGGTCACGCCGACGCCGGTCCTCCGGGACCTGGGGCTCAGCGGGCCGCACGAGCTGGTGGCGAGCATGGTCGGCGGCGCGCCCGCGCCCGAGGGCGCCGACGGCGTCGCCGAGTCGGCTGCCGCGCCACGTCTCGCCGAAACCCCGGCACCACGTCACGCCGAAGCCCCGACGCCGCACCACGCCGAGGTCCCGGCAGCGCACCACGTCGAGGTGTCGGCCGGCGGCGGCCACCACGAGGCCCCGCGCCGCTCGCCGACGCCCACCGCGCTGCGCGACGCCCGTTCGGTGGTGGTGACCGGCGCGACCGGGTTCCTCGGCGGCCGGGTGGTCGCGGAGCTGCTGCGCTGCGGTGTCGAGCACGTCCACTGCGTCGTCCGCGCACCCGACCGCGACGAGGCCGTGGCGAAGCTGGCGCGTGCGCTGGAACCGACCGGCGTCGCCGTGGACGAGCGGGTCGTGCCGGTGCCGGGCGACCTGCGGCTGCCCCGGTTCGGCCTGGACGACGCGGCGTGGGCGGCGCTGGCCGAGCGGGCCGACGTCGTGGTGCACAACGGCGCGGTGGTGAACTGGCTGGCCGACTACCGCGGCCTGGCGCCGGTCAACGTCGGCGCGACCGGGCAGGCGCTGGAGCTGGCCGGCCCCGACCGCCCGCTGGTGCACGTGTCCACGGTGGGCGTGTTCCCGTTCGGCGGCGGTGCCGCGCGGGTGGTCCGCGAGGACGACCCGCCCGGCGACGAGCGGCAGCTGTTCGGCGGCTACACCCGCACCAAGCGGGCGGCCGAGCAGCTGGTGGTGGCCGCCCGGCGGCGCGGTTCGCCGGTCACCGTCGCGCGGCCGGGCACGATCACCGGGCACAGCCGGACGGGCCGGTTCAACCAGGCGTCCTTCCTGGACCGGATGCTCGTCGGCTGCATCCACCTCGGGTGCGCGCCGGACCTCGACATGTGGGTGGACATGAGCCCGGTCGACGCCGTCGCGTCGAGCCTGGTGCACCTGCCGCTGGGCGGCACCTACCACCTGACCAACCCCCGGCCCGCCCCGCTGGCGCGGGTGCTGGCGTGGCTCGGGGAGTGCGGGTACCCGCTGCGGACGCTGCCGTTCGACCGCTGGCGCGCGTTCGCGCTGGACTCGCCCGGCTTCGCCGACAACGCACTGCACCCGTTCGAGGGCTTCCTGGCCGCCGCGGCCGAGGAGCACCTGGCGATGCCCCGGTTCGACTGCGCCGCGACCTCGACGGCGCTGGCCGGCGCGGGCGTGCGGTGGCCGCCGGTGGACGGCGAACTCGTCGCGCGCTACCTCGACACCTACGCCAGGGCCGGGTTGATCCCGACGCCGGCGAGGGGGCGCTGATGCGCGACCACCTGATCTCCCTGGCGCTGTTCGGCGGCGTGGGCGGCGTCCTGGTCGGACTGCCCCGCGTGCCGGGCCGCGGCGGTCGGGACCTCCGCCGCGGCCTGGCGCACGTGGTGTCGGGCCTGCTGGCGACCACGGGCGTGCTGGTCGTGCAGGACAAGGCGGCGTTGCTGGTCGCCGGCGCGCTGGGCGTGGTGCTGACGGCGGTGTGCGTCGAGCGCGGCTGGATCGGCGGCGTCCTGCGCGGGTCCCGGTTGCAGGACTACGGTTTCGTCGCCTACGCGGTCGCGTTCGTCGTCCTGGTCGCCTGGCTGTTCCCGCAGCGGGGTCCGATCGTCGCGGGCCTGCTGGTGCTCGCGCTGGCCGACCCGGTGGCCGCCGCCGTCGGCCGCAGGATCGGGCGGGCGCGCGTCACCACCGGGTTCAGCGAGCGCAGCGTCGAGGGCGCGGTCGCGTTCACGGTGGTCGCCGCCGCCGTGCTGGCCGTCGTCGCCGCCCTGCACCGGCCGTCGCCGGCGGCGTTCGCCGCCGTGCTGCTGATCGCGGTCACGGCGGCGGCGGTGGAGCTGCTCGCGCCGCCCGCGCTGGACAACCTGTTCGTGCCGCTGTGGGTGGCGTTCCTGTTCTCCACCGCCCTGTCCTCCACCGCGTCGGACGCGCCCGGCGTCGACTGGCTGCCCGCCCTGGCGGTCGCGGGCGCGGGCGCGTCGGCGGTGTGGCGGTTCCGGTGGCTGGACCCGCCGGGCGCGGTGCTCGCGTTCCTGCTCGCCGCCGGCCTGCTGGTGACGGGCGGCTGGGCGTGGCTGGCCCCGCTGGTGGTGTTCCTGGCCAGCACGAGCGTGTTGACCAAGGCGAACCCCACCGACCGCGACGCCCGCGGCCTGGAGCAGACCGTGGTGAACGGCCTCGTGCCCGCGCTGCCCGTCGTCGGGCACGTCCTGGTGGGCGGGGACTGGTGGTACGCCGCGCACGTCGCGATCGTGGCCGTGGCGTGCGCCGACACGTGGGCGTCGGAACTGGGCAGGCGGCTCGGCGGCGCGCCGGTGTCGATCCGGTCGCTGAAGCGGGTCGGCGCGGGCACGTCGGGCGCGGTGTCGGCGGTCGGCCTGCTGGCCAGCGTGGTGGGCGGCGGCCTGGTCGGCGCGGTCGGCGCGGTCGCGGCGGGCGGGTGGCGCTGGGAGCTGTTCCTGGTCGGCGTGGTCGTCGGACCGCTGGGCGCGCTGGTCGACACGGTGCTGGGCGCCTGGGCGCAGTGCCGGTACCGCTGCGTGGCGTGCGGGCTGCGGCAGGAGCGGCCGCGGCACTGCGGCGAGCGGGGAGTGGTCGTGGCAGGGGTGGCGGGGTTGACCAACGAGCGGGTCAACCTGGTGGCGAACATCGCGGGCCCGGTGCTCGCGTCGCCGTTGCTGTCGGTGGTGGGCCCGTGGTGAGCGCGCGGCGGGAGCGCCCGCGCACGAGGAGGGGACGATGAGCGAAGTGGTCGACCCGCGGCCGGTCGGGTCGAGGTGGTGGGCGGTCGCGCGGTCGGTGCGACCCAGCACCCGGATGTGGTACGACCTCGTGGCGCCGGGCGCGATGATCCTCGTGGTCACCGCGGGCCGTCCGCCGCTGTGGGGCACGGTGCTCGCGCTCGCGCTGTTCGTCGTGTTCCACGCCGGGCACACGTACTTCAACGACGTCACCGACGTCGACGTGGACCGCAACAGCGTCGAGCGGGACCGCAGCGACCGGGCGCTGGTGAGCAACCGGGTGTCCCGTTCGGACATGATGGTGACCGGCATCGGGTTCGCCGCGGTCAGCCTGGTGCTGGCGCTGGTGATCTCGCCGCTGGTGCTGCTGCTCACGGTGGTCGCGACGGCGCTGGTGCTGGCGTACAACTTCCCGCCGGTGCGGCTGTCCGGCCGCCCGCTCGCCACGCAGGTGTTCTGGCCCGTCACGTGGGCGTTGATGTACGCCATCTGCGCGTTGGCGACGGAGAGCGGCGACTGGCGCGACGGGCTGCCGTTCCTCGCGTTCGTGGTGCTGTTCATGGGCATCGGCGAGGCGATCACCCAGGACACCAGGGACGCCGACAACGACGAGGCGGGCGGGCGGCGCACCACGCCGGTGGTGTTCGGCGTCTGGCCGACGGCCGTCGCGGCGTGGGTCGCGCAGGCGCTGTCGGTGGTCGCCCTCGGGTTCGCGGTCGCGAACGGGTCGGTGTGGCCGTGGTGCGGCGCGGTCGCGGTGGCGGGCGTGGTGGCCTGGCTGGCCCGGTTCTGGCTGGCGGTCGCGCGGCTGCGCCGGGGTTTCGACAAGGCCGAGGCGAAGCTGACCCACGTGGGCTCCATCTACACCTTCACCTTCGTCAACGTGGTGGTCGGGTTGGGGGTGGTGATCGGTGGTTGAGCACGCCGAGCACGCCGCCGCGCGGACCTGGTGGGACGAGCGCACCCTGCGCAACCCCGTCGCGCGCGCCTACGTCGCGGTGACCTCCGGGTACGCGCGGTGGGGCGTGCGCGGCGGGTGGTCGGGCGCGCTGCTGTCGCAGGTCCGCGTCATCCGGCCGGTCACGCGGCTGTGGTTCGACGCGGTCCTGCCGTGGACGGTGATCACCGTCCTCACCGGCGGGCACCCGCCGCTGCGGGAGACCCTGCTCGCCATCGCCGTGATGGTGCTGATCCACGCGTCGCTGACGATCGTCAACGACGTGCAGGACCGGGATTCCGACCACCGCAGCGCCGAACCGCTGCGCTCGCTGCGCCCGGTCACCCGCGGCGCGATCCCGCTCCGGTCGGCCTACGCGGAGGCGGCGGTGCTGGGGCTGCTGGGCATCGCCGCCGCGTTCGCGCTGTGGTGGTTGGTGGGCGTGCTCGCCGTCGTGATCACCGCCATCGTGCTCCAGCACGAGCTGCCGCCGGTGCGGACGCAGGGCCGGCCGCTGCTGGGGCAGCTCGCCGGCGTGGTCGGGCTGGTGCTGATCACCGGTCTGCTGGCCGTCGCCGTGCGGACCGCGCCGGGCGCGCAGGCGGTGCCCTACCTGCTGTTCGTGACGGCGTACATGGGCGTCGCGGAGATGCTGGTCAAGGACATCCGGGACGTCGACAACGACGAGGCGGCCGGGAAGAACACCACGGCCGTGCGGTACGGGCCGGTCCGGGCCACCAGGGCGGCGACCGCCGCCTACACCGTCGCCGCCGCCTGCTGGCTCTGGTTCGCGGCGGTCAACGACCTCCTCGCCACACCCGTGGCGCTCGTGGCGGCGGCGGTGCTGGTGGGGTGGGTCGGGTACACGGTGTGGGCGGCGAACTCGCTGGCCGCGCGGTTCGGCAAGGGCGTGTGCATCTCACTGCACACCGGCTCGATCGGGACGTTCACCGCCGTCAACCTCGGCACGCTGGCGGCGCTGCTGTGACCGCCGCGGACAGGGGCGCGTTGTTCGACCCCGTCGCGGGCCTGTACTCGGCGGTGTTCCCGCACGTGTGGCGGCGGCTCCTGCCGCACGTCGGCCGGTGGGTGGTCGACCGCGTCGGCCCGGCGCGCCGGGTGCTCGACGCGGGCACCGGCTCGGGCTACTGGCTGGGGCTGCTCGCCGCCGCGCGCACCCGCGACCGCCTGGTCGGCGTCGACCTGTCACCGGCGTTCCTGGGCATCGCCCGCGAGCGGCTGGCCGCGACGGGCGCGGAGCTGCGGTTGGCCGACCTCGCCCGAACCGGGTTGCCCGACGGCGGTTTCGACGCGGTCGTCTGCGCGGGCGTGCTGGACACGGTGCCCGATCCCGAGGCCGCGTTCGCCGAGTTCCACCGGCTGCTCGCGCCCGGCGGCCGGCTGGTGCTGGTGCTGCGCGGCGAGAACCGGGCGGTGTCCCGCGCGCTGGAGGTGTTCTTCCGCTCCGTCGTGCGGGCGGTGCACGCCCTGAAGGCGCGGTCGTGGCGGGGGACGCCCACCGCCGAGGGGCAGTGGGCGCGCCGGCCGCTGCTGCCGCGCGTGCCGGTGCTCGCCGGGCGGGTGGGGCTGGCGGTGGTGGAGACCCGCCGCTGGAGCCTCGCCTCGGGCGTCCTGCTGGAGCGGCCGTCGTGATCGCAGAAAAGTCCTCGTAGAACAGTCCTCTTCGGACAGTGCCGGTCCGGGCGCGTGACGTCCCGGACGGCTTCCCGCGACCGCCGCCGGCTTCCCCCGGCGGCGGTCGTCCGGTGCCGGGGCCCGGAGCGCGCCCGGCGCCCGCCGACAGCCGCCCACCTGCGGACTTCACCGCTCCTTGACGATCCCTTCGGCGTCGCCGCCCAGCATGGGACTCCGCAGTCGTCGACCGAGGGGAGCGCCCGATGTCCGCCGAGCCGATCGCGATCGTGGGAATGGGGTGCCGGCTGCCCGGCGGTGTCGACACGCCCGCGCAGCTGTGGGACATGCTGTCGACCGGCCGGGACGGGATCACCGAGATCCCGCCCGGTCGCTGGGACCCCTACGAGGTGCCCGGCACCGAGAGCGCGCGGGCCCTGCGCGACACCACCCGGCGCGGCGCGTTCCTCGCCGACGCGGCCGCCTTCGACGCGGACTTCTTCGGTGTCACGCCGCGGGAAGCCGAGATCATGGACCCGCAGCAGCGCCTGGTGCTGGAGGTGACCTGGGAGGCGCTGGAGCACGCGGGCATCCCGCCGCACGGCCTCGCGGGCAGCGACACCGGCGTCTTCGTCGGCGTCGGCTCCGACGACTACGGGAGGCGGATGCTGGAGGACCTGCCCCGCATCGAGGCGTGGACCGGCATCGGCGCGGCGCCCTGCGCGGTGGCCAACCGGGTCTCCTACGTGCTGGACCTGCGCGGCCCGAGCTTCGCCGTGGACACCGCCTGCTCGTCCTCGCTGGTCGCGATCCACCTGGCCGTGCGGAGCCTGCGGTCGGGCGAGACCACCGTCGCGATCGCGGCGGGCGTGAACCTCATCGCCGGTCCGGGCCTGACGATGGTCCTCGACGCGGCGGGCGCGACCTCGCCGGACGGCCGGTCCAAGCCGTTCGACAGCACGGCCGACGGCTACGGGCGCGGCGAGGGCGTCGGCGTCGTCGTGCTCAAGCGGCTGTCCGACGCCGAGCGCGACGGCGACCGGGTGCTGGCGGTGGTGCGCGGCAGCGCGGTCAGCCAGGACGGCCGCACCAACGGCATCATGGCGCCCAACGGCGAGGCCCAGGCGCACGTGGCCCGTGAGGCGCTGCGCGACGCCGGGCTCGACGCGCACGACGTCGACTACGTCGAGGCGCACGGCACCGGGACGCGCGCCGGCGACCCGGTCGAGGCGGCGGCGCTGAGCGCGGTCTACGGTCGGTCGCGCACGGGCGACGACCCGTGCCTCATCGGCTCGATCAAGGGCAACATCGGCCACCTGGAAGCCGGCGCGGGCGTCGCCGGGGTGATCAAGGCGGTGCTCGCGCTGGGGCACGGCGGGATACCGCCGAACGCGGTGTTCGACCAGCCCAACCCGAACATCCCGTGGAGCACCAACGGACTGCGCGTGGTCGACGCCCCGACCACGTGGCCGAAGCGCGGCCCGGTCCGCCGGGCGGCCGTGTCCAGCTTCGGCTACGGCGGCACCGTCGGCCACGTCGTCCTCGAAGAGGCGCCCGAGCCGGCCGCCACCGGCGACTTCGAGGGCATCGGCCTGTACGCCCTGTCCGGCGCGTCCACCGACGCGGTCGCCCGGTACGCCGACGCGCTCGCCGACTGGCTGGAGGGCGAGGGCGCGGCCACCTCGCCGCACGACCTGTCTTACGCGCTGCTGGCCCGCCGGACGCACCTGCCGCACCGCACCGCGGTGGCGGCGGACGACCTCGGCACGCTGGTCGCCCGGCTGCGCGCGGTCGCCCGCGGCGAGGAGGACGTGGAGGGCGTCACCAGCGGGACGGTGCTGCCCACCGCGCCCGCCGACCCCGTGTGGGTGTTCTCCGGCCACGGTTCCCAGTGGTTCGGCATGGGCGCGGAACTGCTCGCCGAGAACCAGGTCTTCGCCGACGTCATCGCGGGCATCGACCCGATCTTCGTGGCGGAGATGGGTTTCTCCCCGCTGGAGGTGCTGGTCACCGGCGACTACGCCGAGGTGGACCGCATCCAGCCGATGATCTTCGCGGTGCAGGTGGCGCTGGCCGAGGTCTGGCAGTCCGCCGGGCTGCGACCCGGTGCGGTGATCGGCCACTCGGTGGGCGAGATCGCCGCCGCCGTGGTCGCCGGCGTGCTCGGCGTCGCCGACGGCGCGCGGCTGGTGTCGCGCCGCTCGGTGCTGCTGCGCCGGGTGGCGGGCGGCGGCGCGATGGCGATGCTCGGCCTGCCGTTCGACGAGGTGCGGCGGCGGCTGGGCGACCGCGCCGACGTGGTGGCCGCGATCGAGTCCTCGCCGCTGTCGACCGTCGTGGCGGGCGAGCCGGGCGCCGTCGAGCGGCTGTGCGAGCAGTGGACCGCCGAGGGCCTGGTGGTGCGCCGGGTCTCCTCCGACGTGGCGTTCCACAGCCCGCAGATGGACCCGCTGCTGGCGGAGCTGACGCGCGCCGCCGACGACCTGACCGTCCGCGAGCCCGCCGTCCCGCTCTACACCACGGCGTTGCCCGACCCCCGCTCCACCGCGCGCCGCGACGGCGCCTACTGGGCGGGCAACCTGCGCAACCCCGTCCTGCTGGCCACCGCCGTCACCGCCGCCGCGGCGGACGGCCACCGGATCTTCCTGGAGGTCTCGCCGCACCCGGTCGTGGCCCACTCCGTCGGCGAGACGCTGTCCGAGCTGGGCGTGGCCGACTCGCTGGTGACCGGCACGCTGCGCCGGTCGCGGCCCGAGCGGGACGCGGTGCGGCACAACCTCGCGCTGCTGCACTGCGCGGGCGCGGCGGTGGACTTCGCGGGCGCGCTCCCGCGCGGCCGGGTGCCGTCGCTGCCCCGCGTCGCGTGGCGGCACCGCCCGTACTGGTTCACCGGCTCCGCGGTCGGGCGCGGCGGCATCGGGCACGACGTGGCCGCCGAGAACCTGCTCGGCGCGCGGCTCGACGTCGCGGGCGCGGCGAACCTCCAGGTGTGGCGGACCACCCTGGACGAGGACAGCCGGCCCTATCCGGGCGACCACCCGGTGCACGGCGTGGAGATCGTCCCCGCCGCCGTGCTGCTCAACACGTTCCTCGCGGCGGGCGGCGCGGAGGCGCTGACCGACGTCGTGCTCAAGGCCCCGGTGCCGGTGACCGCGCGGCGGGAGCTCCAGGTCGTGCGCCAGGACGACACCGTGCGCATCGCCTCGCGGATCGTCGCCGAGGACGCCGGCGACGCTGCCGACCAGGCGTGGCAGACCCACAGCACCGCCACGATCTCCGCCGACGCCACCGCGGGCACCGGCTTCGACCTCGCCGAGGCCGGGCTGCGGTGCGCGGAGGTCCGCGACCCCGGCGACGTGCTCGACCGGCTGCACGCCGTCGGGGTCGCCGACAAGGGGTTCCCCTGGCGGGTCGACGCGCTCGCGGCGGGCGACGCCGAGGTGCTGGCCACCGTCCGCCCGCACCCCGACGGCGAGCCCTCGCCGGGGTGGGGCTCGGTGGTGGACGCCGTGCTCACCGTCGCGCCGCTGGTGTTCCCCGGCGACCCGGTGCTGCGGATGCCCGCGCACGTCCGCCGCGTCGTGCTGACCGGGCAGCCGCCGGCGACCGTGCTGGTCCACGTGCGACTGGACACCGAGGACACCGTGGACGTCGTGGTCGCCGACGAGGGCGGCGCCGTGCTGGGCGTGCTCGACGGCCTCCGCTGCGGCACGCTCGACGGCGACCGGGGCGCGCCGGTCAGCCCGCGCAGGCTCGTCCACCGGGTCGACTGGCGGCCGGTGGACGTGTCCGCGCCGCGCCGACGCCCCCTGGGCACGGTCGTCGTCGTGGGGCCGCGGGCCGCGGTCGTGGCGAGCGCCTTGGAAGCGTTCGACGTGCGGACCCGCCCGGTGACCGACCTCGACGAGTTCGAGCGCGTCGCGCCGGACCTCGGGCCCGGCGACGCGGTCCTGGTCGTCGCCGGGCGTCCCGGCCCGGTCGGCGAGGCGGCGGTCCGGGCCTCGTGGCTCCTCGCCCGGACCGCCCAGCTCGTCGGCGAGCACAACGCCGCCCTGCCGCCGCGCCTGTGGGCGGTCACCACCGGGCAGGCGGAGTCGGCGGAGTTCGACGCGCTGGGCCAGGCCGCCGTCTGGGGCCTGGGCCGGATCGTCGGCGGCGAGCACCCCGAGCTGTGGGGCGGTGTGGTCGACCTCGACCCGGCGCGCGACGACCTCGGCGCGGAGGGGTTGGCGCGGGTGCTGCGCGCCGCGGCCGACCCCGACGTGTTCGCCGTGCGCGGCGGCGAGGTCCTGGCCGCCCGGCTGGCCACCGTCGACGGCGAGCCGACCCGCCCGCCGTTCGAGTGCCGCTCCGACGGCACCTACGTCGTCACCGGCGGCTTCGGCGTGCTGGGCTTGGAGGTCGCCGCCTGGCTCGCCGGGCGCGGGGCGCGCCGGCTCGTGCTGGTCGGCCGGACCACCGTGCCGCCGCGCGCCGAGTGGGACCGGGTGACCGACCCGGCCGTGCTGGAGCGCGTCGCCGCCGTGCGCGCCCTGGAGGCGCAGGGCGTCACCGTCAAGCCCGTCGCGCTGGACGTCACCGACCGGGCGCGGGCGGTGCGGCTGCTCGACGCCGACGCGCTGGACGTGCCCCCGGTGCGCGGCGTCGTGCACGCCGCCGGTGTGCTGGACAACCGGATGCTGCGCACCCTGGACGAGGCGTCGCTGCGGACCGTGCTGGCGCCCAAGGTGCAGGGCGCGCTGGTGCTGCACGAGCTGTTCCCGGTGGGGGAGCTGGACTTCTTCGTCCTGTTCTCCTCCGTCGGGCAGCTGCTCGGGCTGACCGGGCAGGCGAGCTACGCCTCGGCCAACGCGTTCCTCGACGCGCTGGCGCGGCACCGGGCGGCACAGGGCGACGCGGGCGCGGTGAGCCTGGCGTGGACGTCGTGGCGGGGCATGGGCATGGCGGTCAGCGACGTCGTGGACCAGGAGCTGCGCGATCGCGGCGTGGGCGACATCTCGGCCGCCGAGGCGTTCTCCGCGTGGGAGTTCGCCGCCCGCCACGCCCTGCCGCACGCCGTCGTCCTGCGCGTCGCCGAACTGGACGCCGGGCGGTCGCCGCTGCCCGTGCTGGCGGGGCTCGCCTTCGGCGCGGCGTCCGCCGACGAGGACGCCGCGAGCGGCGACGACCTCGCCGCGCTCGACCCCGCGGACCTGCGGGCCCACCTGCTGGCGCGGGTGGCCGGCGAGATCGGCGGCGAGCTGAAGATCGACGCCGACGCCCTGGACGTCCGCCGCCCGCTCGGCGAGCTGGGCCTGGACTCGGTGATGACGCTGTCCATCCGCCGCCGGCTGGAGAAGCGGTTCCGGCTCAGCCTGCCCGCGACCCTGCTGTGGAACCACCCGACGGTCACCGCCATCACCGACTACCTCGCCGAGCGGCTCGCGCCCGCGGGGGAGCGGGCGGCCGGGGAACCCGCCCCGCGGCTCAGCGGCGTCGGCGGGTGAGCACCCCGACGACACGAGACGGACGACACGAGACGAGGGACACCACATGCGCTACGAGGATCTCCACATCGCCGGCCTCGGGTGGTTCCACCCCAAGACGGTGTCGGTGGACGAGGCGGTGGCCGACGGCCGCTGCGAACCGGCCGCCGCGCAACGCACCCGGACCAGGTCCGTCGCCATCGCCGGCCCCGAGGACACGCAGCCGGAGATGGCGGTGCGGGCGGGCAAGCAGGCGCTCGCGCGGTCCGGGCACCGACCGGAGGACGTCGACCTGCTCCTGCACGCCGTGGCCAACTACAACGGGCTCGACGGCTGGAACGCCGCGTCCTTCGTGCAGCACCGCGTCCTGGGCCGCGGCGGCGTGTCCTACGAGGTGCGGCAGCTGTCCAACGGCGGCGTCGCGTCCGTCCAGCTGGCCGCGGCCTGGCTCGGGCCCGGCCGGGCGGCCGTGATCACCGCCGGCGACAAGTTCACCGAGCCCGCGTGGAACCGGTGGCGGTCGAGCGCGGGGCTGCTGTTCGCCGACGGCGCTTCCGCGGTCGTGCTGTCCCGGCGCGAGGGGTTCGCGCGGGTGCTGTCGGCGGTCACCGTGTCCGATCCCGAGCTGGAGGGGCTGCAACGCGGCAACCAGCCCTTCCACGAGTACCCCGACCCGGCCCAGTACCCGGTGGAGCTGGAGGCGCGCACCCTGGAGTTCTCCGACGTGATGCCGCTGGAGGAGAGCGGGCCGCGCCGGGCGCTCGGGATGCGCCGGGCCGCGAACCGGGCGCTGGCCGAGGCCGACACCGACCTCGACGACATCAGGTGGTTCGTCGCGCCGCACTTCGGGCTGGACCTGATGCGCCGGCAGTGCCTGACGCCGCTGGGCATCGAGCTGGAGCGCACCACGTGGGAGTGGGGCAGCCAGGTCGGCCACACCGGGGCCGCCGACCAGTTCGCGGGCCTGAGCCACCTGGTCGAGACGGGCGCGGTCGAGCCCGGCGACCGGGTCGTGGTGATCGGCGCGGGCGGCGGCTTCAACTGGACGACGGTCGTCGTGGAGATCACGCACGTGCCGGACTGGTCGGAACGGTGAGGCGGGGTGCCGCGCGACCCGCCACGGGTCGCGCGGCACCTCCGCGTCGTCCGGAGGGCCGGGGTGTCACCCCACGAGGTGGGGGCGTGCGGTGTCGTCGACGTCCACCGCGTGCAGCCGCACCAGGTCGGGGAACCGGAACCACGCCGTGCCGGAGGGCTGCACGCCGACGATGCGCAGCAGGTGCGCGTCCACGAGGCTCTCCGCCAGCGCCTCGACCTCGGCCTCCGGCGCGGCCAGCACGCGCGCGGTGGCGGCGAGGTCGAACCGGTCGCCGCCGAACGCCGCGCACAGCACCGGCAGCGCGCGGCCGTCGGACGGGCCGAGCCGGCCGCACGCCGACGCCAGCCGGTCCCGCAGGTCCAGCGCGCCGGTGCGCAGCTCCGCCAGCCGCCGCGACTCGTCGGCCAGCCGGTCGGCGAACTTCCGCAGCGGCCACACCGGGCGGGACAGCAGCTTCTCGGCGGCGATGCGCACGGCCACCGGCAGCGCGTCGCACAACCCGACCACGCGGCGCGCCTGGTCGTGCTCGGCGGCGACCCTCGCCGGGCCGAGCACGGCCGACAGCAGGGCCACGCCGTCGTCGGTGCGCAGCGGCCCCAGCTCGACGGTCGAGCCGACCGGCAGCCCGCGCAGCCGGACCCGCGAGGTCAGCACGGCGGCGCAGCCCGGCCCGGCGGGCAGCAGCGGCAGCACCTGCTCGACCGAGGCCGCGTCGTCCAGCACCACCAGCAGGCCGCGGTCGGCCACGAGGCTGCGGAACAGCCGGGTCCGGTCGACCGCGTCGGCGGGCTGCCGCGCCTCCGGGACGCCCAGGGCCAGCAGGAACGACCGCAGCACGTGCGCGGGGTCCACCGGCCGGTCCAGCCCGTCGTGCAGCGCGGCCACCAGCTGGCCGTCCGGGAAGGCTTCCCGGACCCGGTGCCCCAGCCGGACCGCGAACGCCGTCTTGCCGACGCCCGCCTGCCCGATCACCGCCACCAGCGGTACCGCCCGGCGCGGCTCGCCCACCCGCAGCGCGGTCACCGCCGCGTCCAGCGCGTCGCGGCGACCGACGAAGTCGCCGATGTCGAACGGCAGTTGCGCGGGCACGACCCGGTCCCGCGCGGTGGACGTGCCCGCCGGGTCGTCCGCCAGCAGCGCGCGGTGCAGCGCCTGGAGCCGTGCCGACGGCTCCAGGCCCAGCTCGGCCACCAGCAGGCGGCGCAGGCGGCCGTAGGCGTCCAGGGCCTCGCCGCGCCGCCCGCAGCGGTGGGCGGCGGTCATGAACTGGGCGGTGAACCCCTCGTGCGTGGGGTGCTCGGCGAGCAGCGCGCCCAGCTCCGGCAGCAGCACCCGGTCCTCGCCCGCGGCGAGGTCGGCGTCGATCCGCTGTTCCAGCACCACCAGCCGGCGGTCGGTCAGCTGCACCTTCCTGGCCTCCAGGACCGGTCCCAGCGGCAAGCCGTCCAGCGGCGTGCCCGACCACAGGCCCAGCGCCTCGGACAGCAGCCGGGCCGCGCCCTCCGCGTCGCCGTCGCGCAGCGCCCGCTGGCCCCGCGCGGCCAGGTCCTCGAACCGCCACAGGTCGAGCAGGCCGTCGGCCAGGCGGATCAGGTAGCCGCGCGGGTGGGTCTCCAGCAGCACGCCCGCGTCGCCGCCCAGCGCCCGCCGCAGTTGGTAGACGTAGGTCTGCACGGTCTGCCGGACGCGCTTGGACGGCTCGCCGCCCCACAGCTCGTCGACGATCGTGGCCGTGGACACCACGCGGTTGGCGTTGAGCAGCAGCAGCGCGAGCAGCCGCTGCGGCATCATCGCGCTGGGCACCCGCCGGGCGTCGGCGGCGCGCACCGCGAGCGGCCCCAGGACGCAGAACTGCACGGCTTCCCCCCACGTGCGTCGATCAACCCGAACGGATCACCCGGCGACCCACCGCGTCCAGTCGTCGCCGTCCTCGTCGCCCGCCACCGGCTGCGGCGGGCCGAAGTACACGTCGGTCCACAGCCGGGGCCGCCCGGTCGGGCCGCGGCGCTCGGCGACGTCCGGCCGCCGGGCGGCCGACGCGTGCGCCTGCTCGCGCAGCGCCGGGTCCGCCGCCAGCAACCGGAGGAACGACGCCAGCGCCGCGTCGCCGTGCTCGGCGACCACCCGCCGGACGGCGAGTTCGGCCTCGCTGTCCGCCGTGGCGCGGTAGACGTGGCGGCCGTCGTCGTCGTGGCGGACGGCCGCGTCCTTGTCGGTGAGCCTCCGCAGCACCGTCATGACCGTCGTGTACGCCAGCGGGCTCCCGCGTCGCGCGTTGACCCGTTCCAGCACCTCGCGCACCGGCAGCGGTCGGACCGCCGACCGCAGGATGTCCAACACCTCGCGTTCCAGGCTCGCGCGCATTCGCCCTCCCCCTCGCTTGAGCCAAGCGCAGTGGCCGTGGGGCGAAGATACCGAACGGGGGTGTGGTGCGTACTTCGAATGACGCAGTACCCCGGCTGATCCTCCACTCGGAGTGATCCCATCGGGGTCGCGACGACCCGTTCGCCCGATCGCGTGCCGACCGGGCCGCCACGCTCCGCAACACCGAGC
The DNA here is from genome assembly GCF_003634935.1 of Saccharothrix australiensis. Taxonomy (NCBI): domain Bacteria; kingdom Bacillati; phylum Actinomycetota; class Actinomycetes; order Pseudonocardiales; family Pseudonocardiaceae; genus Saccharothrix; species Saccharothrix australiensis. The sequence continues at coordinate 4,375,879 of NZ_RBXO01000001.1, read as the reverse complement.
GTTCACGGGACCGCGTCCGCCGCGCGCACCGCCAGGTCCTCCAGGACGGCGGCGGTCGTGGGCGTGACCGCGCACAGCCGCGCCGCCTGGGACAGCGCCAGGCGGTGGTGCTCGGCGGAGAAGTCCGCCACGGCGTCGGCCACCACGAAGGTCTCGATGTCGTGGCTGTAGGCGTCCACCGCCGTGGTGAGCACGCCGACGTGGGCGAACACCCCGCACAGGACGAGCTGGTCGCGCCCGTGCCGGCGCAGGTGCGCCAGCAGGTCGGACCGGTGGAACGCGCTGTAGCGCCACTTGGTGAACACGCGGTCGCCCGCGGCCGGCTCCAGCCCGGCCACCACGGTCCGCTGCTCGGGCGCGATGGTCATGCCGGGGCCCCAGAAGTCCTTCAGCAGCCCGCGCTGCCGCTCGGTCATCCCGCCGGGCTGAGCGGTGTAGGCGATCGGGACGCCCAACGCGCGGCACCGGTCGCGCAGCAGCGCGATGTTGCGCACCAGGTCGACCGCGGGCGACCGGTCCGCCTGGAACGGCGCGAGGAAGTACCGCTGCATGTCGTGGATCAGCAGCGCCGCCCGGCGCGGGCGCACCACCCACGGCGGCACGGCGGCGGGCAGCTCGTCCGGCCCCGGCATCGGGTACGGCTCGATCGGTGGAATGGCCACGGCGATCCCCCTCCTACGCGCCGAGCGCGGCGCCGCCGTCGACGACCAGCTCCTGCATGGTGATGTGGTTCGCGTGGTCCGACAGGAGGAACAGCACCGCGTCGGCCACATCGGACGGTCGCGCGACCTTGCCCAGCGGTATGCCGACGCGGAAGGCCGCCGGGTCGCCCGCGATGGCCGCCGCCTCGGCCTCCGCCCGGCCGTTGAGCGCGGCCAGCATCGCCGTGTCGGTGGAGCCGGGTGAGACGACGTTGCAGCGGATCGAGTGCTCGGCCAGCTCCAGCGCGAGCGCCTTGGTGAACGCGATCGAGGCGGCTTTGGACGGTCCGTAGGCGGCCATGCGGGCCCGCGGCACCGATCCCGCGTTCGACGCGACCGTCACGATCGCGCCGCCCCGCCCGGCGGCGACCATCCGGCGCGCGACGGCCCGCGAGGCGTGGAACACGCCGGTGGTGTTGACCGCGAAGGTCGCCGCCCAGTCCTCGTCGCTCAGGTCGAGCGCGCCGCCCGTGCGCAGGATGCCCGCCACGTTGACCAGGAAGTCGATCGGGCCGACCTCGGCGTCGACCCGGTCGACCGCGGCGGCGACCTCCGCCGCCGAGGTGACGTCGGCCTTGACCACCTCGACCCGGCCGGGCGTCGACCGCAGCCGTCCCGCCAGCGCCTCCAGCCCGCCGCCGTCGACGTCGACCGCCGCGACGACCGCGCCGTGCCCGGCCAGCGCCGACGTGACCGCCGACCCGATGCCGCCGGTCGCGCCGGTGACCACCGCGACCCTGCCGCGGATGCCTGCCAGTTCCATCACCGCTCCTCAAGTGGGGTTCATCTGCCGTGCGCCGGTCCAGGCCGCGACCGCGGACAGGGCCTGCTTCGGGTTCAGCCGGGGGTCGCAGCACGACCGGTAGGCGGCCGTGCCGGGCACGCCGACCAAATGCAGGTCGGCCGCGTCCGCGACGCACTCCGCGACCGGCGCGGGCGTGGTCTCCAGGTGCAGGCCGCCCGCGTGCGCGCCCTCGCCCTCGACGGCCTCGCGGAAGCGCCGGACCTCCTGCCGCACCGCGGTGAGCAGCCGCGTCTTCTGGCCGCCGGGCGCGGTCGTGGTGTTGGCGTGCATCGGGTCGCACAGCCACACGACGGGGTGCCCGGCGTCGCGGACCGCCGCGACCAGCGGCGGCAGCAGGTCCGCGACGCGGTCCGCGCCGAGCCGGGTGATCAGCGTGAGCCTGCCCGGCTCGCGGTCGGGGTCGAGCACCGCGCACAGTTCGAGCAGCTGCTCGACCGGGGTCGTCGGGCCGACCTTGCACGCGACCGGGTTGTCCAGGGCGGCCATCAGGCGCACGTGCGCGCCGTCGGGCTGCCGGGTCCGGTCGCCGATCCACGGCCAGTGCGTCGACGTCAGCACCGTGTGGCCGTCGGGCGTGCGGCGCACCAGCGGCAGCTCGTAGTCCAGCAGCAGCGCCTCGTGGCTCGTCCACACCGGCACGTCCGCGGTGCGCAGGTGGGCCGTGGCCGCGGCGGCGGCGCGGTAGCAGCGGAGCAGCCGCAGCGGGTCGGGCCTGCGCGCCACCGGGTCGGGTCGCGGGCTGTTGACCAGGTGGCCCCGGAAGACCGGCAGCCGGAGCCCGTCGTGCACCTCGGTCGGCTGGGAGCGCGGCTTGGCGAACTGCCCGGCGATCCGGCCCACCCGCAGCACGGGCAGGCCCGTCCCGGCGTGCAGCGCGCCGGCCAGCGCGTCCAGCAGGCCGACCTTGTCGTCGAGGGCCGCGGGCACGCACTCGTCGGGGTCCTCGGCGCAGTCGCCCGCCTGGACGACCCGCGCCCGCCCGAGGGCCACCTCGGCGAGCAGCGCCTTCAGCGCGCGCACCTCGTCCCAACCGACGAGGCCGGGCGCCTGGCCCAGCTTCCGCCGCATCCGCGCGAGCTGCCGGCCGCCCCACTCGGGCTGCTGCGCGGCGGGCAGCGATCGCCACTGGCGCACTTCGTCCTCGGTGACGCCCCGCCAATGGCGTTCGCGTCCGTTCCGGTCCGGCTCGACGAGCACGACATGCCCTCCGCTCGGTCACCGCTCATTCATCCAGCAGCCCACAACATATCCGGGGTGAAATCGGATTCCGACTACCAGGTCGGGTAGTGGGGAATGTCGGGGTTGCTACGGGTTCGTAGTAGGTCCCGCCAGAATGGGTAGTGTCGCTCGGCGCGACCTGCGGAATAGCGTGGGACACCAGGCGCGCCGGACCATTCTCGCCGGTGCCGACGTCCCAGTGCCGCGCGGAGGGGAACCAATGGATTCGCTCGACTTCGAACGGCTGTCCCGCGCGGCCGGGTTCGCGTTGCTCCACAGGCCAACCGTCGCGGGCGACGACATGGGTGCCGTCGCGGGCGACGACATGGGCACCGTCGCGGGCGACGCGGTGGACGTGCTGGTCGGCGACCCGCTCACGGTCGCGCGGTTGGCCGACCTGCCGCTGCCCACCGGGGTGCCCGAGCACGGCGAGCCGGTGCACGACCTGCTCGTCGTCGTCCCGTACCGGCAGGTCGCGGAGCGCGGTTTCGCGCACCAGGACGACGGCGCGCCGCTGCTCGCGCTGGCGGTGACCGGCCAGGCGCGGGTGCCGCTCGCCGCGGTGCTCGACGTGCTGCCGGACGAACCCGTCGAAATCCGGGGCGGCGCATTCGACGTCGACGACGACAACTACGCGGCCATCGTGGAGAAGGTGCTCGCCGAGGAGATCGGCGGTGGCGCGGGCGCGAATTTCGTGATCAAAAGGTCGTTCGTCGCCGAGTTGGTCGACCACGGGCCGCGCTCGGCGTTGAGCGTGTACCGCCGCCTGCTTTCCGGGGAAACCGGGGCGTATTGGACGTTCCTCGTGCGCGTCGGGGATCGCACGTTCATCGGCGCGACGCCGGAGCGCCACGTGTCCTGCCGGGCGGGCGCGGTCGTGATGAACCCGATCAGCGGCACCTACCGCTACCCGGCCGCCGGACCGTCGCTGCCGGGCCTGCTGGAGTTCCTCGCCGACCGCAAGGAGACCGAGGAGCTGTACATGGTCGTGGACGAGGAGCTGAAGATGATGGCCCGCGTGTGCGACGGCGACGTGCGCGTGCGCGGTCCGCGCCTGAAGGAGATGGCGCGGCTCGCGCACACCGAGTACCTGATCGAGGGGCGCACCTCGCGCGGTGTCACCGACGTGCTGCGGGAGACGATGTTCGCGCCCACCGTCACCGGCAGCCCGCTGGAGAACGCGTTCCGGGTCGTCCACCGGTACGAGCCGCGCGGCCGGGGCTACTACAGCGGCGTCGTCGCGCTCATCGGTCGGGACGGCCGCGGCGAGCCGACGCTGGACTCCGCCATCACGATCCGCACCGCCGTGGTCGACGCGTGCGGCCGGCTCGACCTCGGGGTGGGCGCTACCCTGGTCCGCCACTCCGACCCGCGCTCGGAGGTCGCGGAGACCGCGGCGAAGGCGGCCGGGTTGCTGTCCGCGATCCGGGGCACGAAACCCGCGCCCGCGCCGGAACCCGGACCCGCACCGGCATCCGCACCCGCATCGGCGTCGGCACCCGCGTCGGCACCGGCACCGGCACCGGCACCGGCACCGGCACCGGCACCGACGAGCGTGCGCCCGGAGCGCTACGCCGACCACCCGGACGTGCGGGCGGCGCTGGCGCGGCGCAACGCACCGCTGGGCGCGTTCTGGTTCGCCCCGGAGCGCCCGCCGGACGCGCCGGTCGCCGCGCTGCGCGGGCGTCGGGTCCTCGTGGTCGACGCCGAGGACGCGTTCACCGCGATGCTCGCGCTGCAACTGCGCTCCCTCGGCCCGGCCATCACGGTCCGCCGGTTCGACGAGCCGCTGCGCCCGGAGGAGTTCGACGCGGTGCTCGTCGGACCCGGACCGGGCGACCCGCGCGCGCACGACGTGCCGAGGATCGCCGCCCTGCGCGCGGTCACCCGCCGGCTGCTGGCCGAGCGCAGGCCCTTCCTGTCGGTGTGCCTGGGCCACCAGGTCCTCAGCGGCCTGCTCGGGTTCGCGTTGGTGCGCAAGGAACGGCCGGACCAGGGCGTGCAGCGCGAGATCGACCTGTTCGGGAGACCCGCGACCGTCGGCTTCTACAACACCTTCGCGGCGCGGTCCGCCGGCGACCGCGTCGTGTGCCCCGGTGTGCCGGGCGCGGTCCGCGTCAGCCGGGACCCCGCCACCGGGGAGGTCCACGCCTTGCGGGGACCGTGGTTCGCGTCGGTGCAGTTCCACGCCGAGTCGGTGCTCACCCGCCGCGGTCCGGAGATCCTGGGCGAGATGCTCGCGGCCGTGCTGTGCGACGCCCGTGTGGCGGGCTGACACGGCGTGCCGGTTCGGCCAGGCTTGGCGTGGCGGGGACGTCCCCGTGGCGGGTCGACCGCCGCGCGGTCGGCATCCGGGGCCGGGCACGGGTGCGGTGCCGCGTCCCGGAACGGCACCGGGTGCCGGCGTGGACCGACCACATCGGACTCCCCGCGTCGCGGGACCACCGACGCCCGCGGCGGGATCGCCACGAGAAGGGAACGGCGGACGCCCTCATGTCCTCAGTGCTGATCGCAGGTGGCGGGATCGGCGGCATCGCGACCGCCCTGGCGGTGGCCCGGTCCGGCCACCACGTCGTCGTGCTGGAGCGCGAACCCCGGTTCACCGAACTGGGCGCGGGCATCCAACTGGGCCCCAACGCCTTCCGCGCGCTGGACCGGCTCGGTGTCGCGGACGCGGTGCGCGCCGGCGCGGTGTTCGTGGACGGGTTGAACCTGATGGACGGCGTCACGGGCGCGGGGATCGCCCGCCTCCCGCTGACCGGGGAGTTCCGCGAGCGCTACGGCCAGCCGTACGCCGTCGTGCACCGCGTGGACCTCTACACCGCATTGCTGGACGCCTGCCGCGAGCACGACACCATCGAGCTGCGCACCGATTCCCGCGTCGAGCGTTACGCGCACGTCGGCGACGAGGTGGTGGTCGACCTCGCCGGCGGCGCGACCGTGCGCGGTGACGCGCTGGTCGGTGCCGACGGCCTCCGCTCCGCGGTGCGGGCGCAACTGCTCGACGACGGCGAGCCGGTGCTGTCCGGTCACACCATCTACCGCTCGGTGATCCCGATCGAGTCGCTGCCGGCGGACCTGCGGTGGCACTCGGTCACGCTGTGGGCCGCGCCCCTGCGCCACGTCGTGCACTACCCGATCGCCGGCGGGCGGTCCCTCAACCTGGCGGCGACCGTCGACGACCGCGCGGTCGACGTGGTCGTCGGGCGTCCCGCGGACCGAGACCTCGTCCTCGACACGTTCGCGTCGCTGGCGGCCGTGCCGCGCCGCTTCCTGGAGCACGGCCGGGACTGGCGCTCCTGGGTGCTGTGCGACCGGGACCCGGTGCGCCGCTGGACCGACGGCCGGGTCGTCCTGCTCGGTGACGCCGCGCACCCGATGCTCCAGTACGCCGCGCAGGGCGCGTGCGCCGCCCTGGAGGACGCGGTGTGCCTGGGCGAGCTGCTGGCGCCGGCCGAACCGGATTTCGCGCGCGCCTTCGAGCGGTTCACCGACCTGCGCGCCGAGCGCACCGCGTGGGTGCAGCGGCTCTCCCGCGCGCTGGGCCGGGACGTCTACCACGTGGCGGGCGCGGTGGCCGAGCGGCGCAACGCCGCGCTCGCGACCCGGACCGACGCGAACCTGCTGGAGCTGGTCGACCACCTCTACCTGGAACCGGCGGCGTCGACGCGGTGAGCACCCCGACGGCCACCGACGCGACGGCCCCCGCGCGGGCCCGACGCGACGGCCCCGGTGCGACGGCCACCGGCGCGCCGCCCGCGGCTTGCCACGGCCACCGGCGCGCAGGCCGGCGGCGCGGCAGCCGGCGCGACATGCCGCGACAGCGCGGACAGCGATCGGTCGAGATCCCCGGAGGACGAACGACATGAGCAACCCCGATGGTGTGAACAGCGGTCCCGACGGGCACGCGACCCTGATCCGCGGCGGTGTCGTCCACACCGCCGACGACGGTGAACGCGTCTACCCGGTGGGCTCGGTGCTGGTGGTGGGCGACCGCGTGGCGGCGGTCGGCGACGTGGCGCGCGTGGACGCGGCGGCGGCGGAGCTGTCCGTCGACGTGCGCACCGTCGACGCGGACGGGATGATGGTGCTGCCCGGTTTCGTCAACGGGCACTGGCACGACATGTTCGCCGGGCGGGTGGTGCTCCGCGCCGCGTCGCGCCCACCGTCCGACCGGGACGACCAGCCGGGCTTCTTCTCCCACGGCGGCGACCTGCCGCAGGTGACGGCGGCGTTCGACGCCTTCCACGACCTGATCGCCGGCCTCGCCGCGGACGAGGCGTCGGCGATCGCGCGCTACTCGCTGTGGACGCAGCTGCGGTCGGGCACGACCACGGTGGGGGACACCGGATCGCTGAACCGGCCGGACGCGCTGGTCGACGCCGCGCGCTCGCTGGGCATCCGGTTGTCGGTCAGCACGTGGGCGTCCGACGCGGTGTGCCTGCCGGGCGAGCACCGCCACCGGCGCACCCGCGACACCGACCGGCTCCTGGCGGAGCTGGCGGACCTGCTGCGCACCGCGCCGGGCGGCACCGTGCGGGTGCGGCCGTCGGCGCTGTACGTGCCCGCGATGTCCGACGAGCTGGGGCGCGGCCTCGCCGACCTGGTGTCCCGCCACGACACCCGGTTCGCCACCCACGTCGCGGCCCTGCGCAACGAGTCCGAGGCGGTGCGGGCCTGCTACGGCACGACCCCGGTGCGCAGGCTGGCCGACCTGGGGCTGCTGACGGACCGGCTGACGGCGGTGCACTGCGCCTTCGTCGACGACGAGGAGCGCGAGCTGCTGGTCGCGTCGGGCGCCCACATCAGCCACTCACCGGCGAAGTACGGCCCGAGCGGCGAGTCGACGTTGAGCGAGACCGCCGTGCTCACCGACCTGGTGGCGCGGGGCGTGGGCGTGTCGCTGTCCACCGACGGCGGGGTGTTCCCGCTGGGGAGCATGGCCGAGGCGATGCGCGCCGCCTGGCAGGCGCACAACGAGATCGCCGCCGACAACACGCGGGTGTTGCCCAGCACGGCGTTGGCGATGGCGACCCGCACGGCGGCGCGCGGTCTCGGGTGGGACGACGAGGTGGGTTCGCTGGAGGTGGGCAAGCAGGCGGACCTGGTCCTGGTGCGCACCACGGACTGGCGCTACCTGCTCAACCCCCGGCCGCTGGAGGCGTTCCTGACGCTCGGCGGTTCGCTCGACGTCGACACCGTCATGGTCGCCGGTCGGGTGCTGGTGCGCGCCGGGCACGCCACGGAGGTGGACGAGGACGAGCTGGAACGCGAGTACCTGCGGGCGTTGCGATCGTACTCGGCACGGCACCCGCACGTCTCCGACGAGGTGCTGAGCCGCGTCTTCCGGACGCCCTGAGGCGACGCGGGAACCGCGGCCCCGGCGCGGGAGCCCCGGACGCGACGCCAGGGACCCCGACCGGTGCCAGGAATCCCGACCGGTGCCAGGAATCCCGACCGGTGCCAGGAAGCCCGACCGGTGGCGGAACCCCGACGCGACGCCGGAAATCCCGAGGTGCCGCGGGCACCGGGCAACGCCGGCTTCGCGCGACGACCCGTCACGGCGTCGTGCGACCATGACGCCATGAGTCGTGAGGGACGGCGGCGGGCGGATGCCGAGCGGAACATCGAAGCGATCCTCGACGCCGCGCTGGAGTGCTTCAGCGACCAGCCGGACGTCAGCATGACGTCCATCGCGCAGGCGGCCGGTGTGAGCAGGGTCACGCTCTACAGCCATTTCGTGTCGAGGGAGGAACTGCTCGCGCGGGTCCTCGACCGCGCGGTGACCAGCGCGGCGGAGGTGCTCGACGCCGAACGGCTGGACGAGGGCTCCGCCGCCGAGGCGCTGTCCAGGCTCATCAGGTCGGCCTGGCGCATCCTGGCCGGCTACCGCAACCTCATGGCCGCCGCCGCCGCGGTGCTCTCGCCGCGGCAGGTGCGCAACTACCACAGGACCGTGCTGCAGCAGGTGGAACGGCTCATCGCGCGCGGCCGGGACGAGGGCGCGTTCCGCACCGACCTCCCCCAGGGCTGGCTGGTCTCGGTGTTCCACAACCTGCTCCACGTGGCGGCGGACGAGGTCGGCGCGGGCAGGTTGCGCCGGCGCGACGCCGCCGCCGTGCTGGAGGCCACCGTGCTCGGCGTGCTGGCCGTCCCCGCCGGCTGACCGGGCAACCCTGACAGCGCTGTACGGCTCGGGTGCCGGCAGGGCGGCCGGGCAGGGCGGTCCGGGTCGGCGGCGGGCGGTGCGTCCCGGTCCGGCTTGCGGGACGTCCGCCACCGCCGGCCGGCACCCTGGACCGCCGAGGTGCCGTCCACAGTGGAGGGGCGCGGCGGGTCGTCCCGGCCGCGTGGGGTGGCGAGGTCGGCGGTTACGGTGGGTCGTCGGCCTTCGAACGGGGTTTGCTCATGGTCAGGTTGGACCGCCTGGTGAACGTGCTGGGTGGCTACGGTGTGCGGTTGGCGTGCTGCCCGGTGTCGCGGGCGGTCGAGCTGCGCAGCGTGGTGATGCACGAGGCCACCGCCGACCGGGCGGTGGGCGGCGACGTGTTCCTGGCCGTCGGCGCGGCATCGCTCGACCAGGCCGTGGACTGGGCGGTCGCCGCGCGGGCGTCCGTCGTGCTGGTGCACGGCGGGGTCGACGTGGAGCGGGCGGCCGTCGCGGCCGGCGAGGCGGCGGGCGTCGCGGTGATGGTGGTCGACCCCGCCGTGTCCTGGAGCCAGTTGGCCGGCGTCGTGTACGGGCTGGTGCTGGAGGGCCGCGAGACGGAGTCGGGCCGCGGGCCGACGGACCTGTTCGCGCTGGCGGACAGCCTGGCCGGGGCGGTCGGCGGCGCGGTGACCATCGAGGACCGGCTGTCGCGGGTGCTGGCGTACTCCAGTTCGCAGCACGGCGCGGACCCGGCCCGCCTGGAGACGATCCTGAGCAGGCAGGTGCCGGACCGGCTGCGCGAGCTGTTCGAGGACCGGGGCGTGTTCGGGTACCTGGCGGCCTACGACGAGCCGCTGTTCGTCGAGCAGGCCCCGGAGCTGGGGCTGACGGGCCGCATGGTCGTCGCGGTCCGCGCGGGCCGCGAGCTGCTGGGTTCGGTGTGGGTGACCTGCGGCGCGCCGCTGACCGGCGTGCGGTGCACCGCCCTGGCCGACGGCGCGCGCACGGTGGCGCTGCACCTGCTGCGCTCGCGGGCCAGCGCGGACCTGGAGCGCCAGGTCGAGTCGGACCTGGTGAGCCGGCTGCTGGAGGGCACCGCGGACGCCGCCACGGTGGTCAGCAGGCTCGGGCTGCCGCAGGGCCCGCTGCGGGTCATCGCCGTCCGCGCGCACATCGCCGCCGAGCGGCACGCCGCGCTGCTGCTCGCCTTCGACCGCGCCACCACCGGTTTCGGCTGGTCGCGACCGGGGCGCAGCACCCTGGCAGGCAACACGCTCTACACGATCCTGCCCGGTGAGCAGGTGGCGGGCGCGCGGGAGTGGGTGGCCCTGCTGCGGGCGGCGCTGCCCGCGCAGGTGACGGTGACGGCCGGCATCGGCGGGACGGCGTCCGCCGCCGACCTGCCCGCGAGCAGGCAGGAGGCCGACGAGTGCCTGGCCCTGCACGAGGCGCGCACACCGGAGGCCGTGCCGCCGGCGTACGACGAGTCGTGGGACGACATCCTGCTCCAGCGCCTGCGGGCCGCCGCCAGGGCCGGCCGCACCCCCGCGCGGGGCCCGGTGGCCGAGCTGCGCCGCCACGACACCCGGCACGGCACCCACCACGTGGCGACGCTGCGCGCGTGGCTGGAGGCCCAGGGCGACCTCGCCGTCGCGGGGGAGCGGCTCGGCGTGCACCCGAACACCATCCGGTACCGCCTGCGCCGGATGGCCGAGGTGACCGCGCTCGACCTGGACGACGCCCGGAAGCGGCTGGCGATGATCATCGACCTGGCGGCGGCCGGGGACGACTGACCGCGACCGGGACGACCGACCACGACCGACCACGACCGGGAGTGGAGCGCGTGGTCGTCGAGGGAACCGCCGGCGTCGCGCCAGTCCCGGCGGTGGCCCGGCCCGGTAACCGCGCCGCCCGCGCCCGGTGACGGTCCCGCTCGTGCCGGGCCTGATCGCCGCCCGCACCCGCACCCGGCCCGACCTCGTCGCCGAGCCGCGCGAGTGGGGCCTGGACGCGCGACACCCACGCCGCGCTGCGCGCGCCGGCCGACGCGTCCCTGATCACCCACGCCCCCGGCGGCCGGTACGCCAGGCACGACCTGGTGCGCGCCTACGCCGCCACCACCGCCCACGACCACCTGCCCGGAGGGGTGCGGCGGGCGGCGCTGGACCGGGTGGTCGACCACTGCCGGCACACCGCCGACGCCGCCGACCGGCTGATGAACCCCACCCCTCGGCACCCGCGATCCCTCGCGGCCCTGACCGGCCCGAACCCGACAACCGAGCCCCCATGAACTCACCCCTGTCGGATTCGGACAAGAGTTCCTCGCCAAGTTGTCGGCGACGGACAACGGTTCGGCGTGTCGGCCTGGCCATGCTGGCTGGCGTCAGGAGTTCCCATCGGGTGTGGAGGTGGTCATGGTCGGCGTCGGGCGCATCGACGGCGGACCGCGGTCGGCGGTCGTGGTCGGTGCGGGCATCGTGGGCCTGTCCACCGCGTGGTTCCTCCAGGAGCGCGGCGTCGAGGTGACCGTGATCGACCGCACCGGCGTGGCCGCCGGCGCGTCGTGGGGCAACGCCGGGTGGATCGCGCCGGGCCTCGCGATCCCGCTCAACGAGCCCTCCGTGCTGCGCTACGGCCTGCGGTCGCTGCTGAACCCCACCGCGCCCCTGCACATCCCGTTGGCGGTCGACCCCGGCCTGTGGGCGTTCCTCGCGCGGTTCGCCGCCAACTGCCGGTGGTCGTCCTGGACGCGGGCGGTCCGCGCCAACCTCCCGCTCAACGAGGAGTGCGTCGAGGCGTTCGACGTGCTCACCGCGAACGGCGTCGACGCGCCCACGATCGACGCGCCCATCACCGCCGCCTTCGAGACGCCGGCGCAGGCGCAGGGGTTGCTGCGCGAGCTGCGCCGCATGGCCGACGCCGGGCAGCCCGTCGACCACGCCGAGCTGCGCGGCGACCGGCTGCGCGAGCACGTGCCGCTCGCCTCGGCCGCGCTGACCACCGGGGTGCGCATCGACGGCCAGCGCCACATCGACCCCGGCGGCTTCGTCCAGGCGCTGGCCCGGTCGGTCGTCGCCCGCGGCGCGACGATCCGCCTGTTCGAGACCGTCGACATCGGCGCGGACGGCAAGGGCGTCACGGTGCGGCCCCGCACCGGCAAGGCGGTGTCGGCCGACGTCGCGGTCGTGGCGACCGGCGCCTGGCTGTCCCGGCTGGCGTCCCGCTGGGGCGTGCGCGTGCCGGTGCGCGCCGGGCGCGGCTACTCGTTCACCGTGCCCGTGGACCGACCGGTGCCCGGTCCGATCTACCTGCCCGACGTGCGGGTGGCGTGCACGCCGTACCAGGGCGCGCTGCGGGTGGCGGGCACGATGGAGTTCCGCGACCCGGACGCGCCCGGCGTCACGGCGCGGCTGGAGGCGATCATCGCCTCCGCCCGCCCGCTGCTCGACGGCGTGCGCTGGAAGGAGCGGCGGGACGTGTGGGTCGGCCCGCGCCCGGTCACGCCCGACGGGCGTCCGCTGATCGGCGCGGTGCGCGTGCCCGGCGTGTACGTCGCGGGCGGCCACGGCATGTGGGGACTCGCGCACGGCCCGGTCACCGGCCGGTTGCTCGCGGAGCAGATCACCACCGGCAAGCAACCCGACGCGTTGCGCGAGTTCGACCCGCTGCGCTGAGGGCGACCGCATGGACGGCACCACGCCCACCGGCCTCGACCCGCTCACGGGTGAGGAACGCGCGGAGCTGACCTGGCTGCGCGCGGAGAACACGCTGCTGCGCGTCCAACGCGACATCCTGACGCGCATCGCCACCGACTACGCCCGCGACGTCGACGCGATCCTGCGCCTGCGCACCACCGACCCGGCCGGCGGCTGACGCCTCCCCGCCGCCGGCCTGCCCCACCCCACCCGCCACCGGAGACGCCCCTCGCACCACCGCACCATCCACAGAGGACGAGGCGACCCGCCACCGTCCCCGATCGCCACCATCCCCGATCGCCACCATCCCCGATCGCGACCGTCCCCGATCGCGACCGATCCACGAGCCACCACCCAGCCCGCGGCGCCGGCGCCGATCAGCACCCGGCGCCACGGGCACCCTCGCCGTCAGGGCGGACCCGGTCTCCCCCCGGACCGCCCTGACGGCACCCCCTTCCACCCACCGACCCGAGACCAACCACGAGGGCCACCATGACCAGCACCCGACCCGGCAGCCGACGCGTCTGGCTGACACCGCAGGCCCACCAGCGGCTGCTGGCGGAACTGGCCGCCCTGACCGGGAACGCCGCGCCCAGCGCCCTCGACGGGACCGCCGCGCAGGACGACCGCGACCCGAGCAGGCGCAGGCAGCGGGAGGAGCGCATCCGCGAGATCCACGACCTGCTGACCAACGCGGTCGTCGGCGAGGACCCGCCCGACGACGGCATCGCCGAACCCGGCATGGTGCTCACCGTCCGCTACGACGACACCGACGACACCGAGACCTTCCTGCTGGGCACGCGCGCCGCCGAGCACGGCGACATCGAGGTCTACTCGCCCGACTCGCCGCTGGGCGCCGCGCTGACCGGCGCCCGCCGGGGCGAGCAGCGCACCTACGCCGTGCCCGACGGCAGCACCATCCGCGTGACGCTGCTGGACGCCGTCCCCTACGGACACCACCACCCCGCCGGTCCGGCCTGATCCTCCCGAAAACCACCCCCGTGACCGGCCGGTCGTGGTGCGATGGCGGTGACGACGTGGTGTCGTCGAGCGGTCCGCGATGCCCGGCGCGCGGCGCGGGTCGTGACAACCGTCACGGCCCGCGCCGTGCGGATCACCGGGTCGACCGGAACCGGACTCGACGTGATTGCGTCGGCATTCATACAGTGACCGTCGACCAGTGACCGTCGACGACCCGGTGCCCGCCCGGTGTCGGGGGCAACGCGTTCGGGGGGAGATGTTCATGGCCGGATTCGAGATCGTCGCGGAGACGTTGGAGGGTCACGGTAAGCAACTGGACGACCTGGGATCGCGGATCCAGACGGCGGTGCAGGCCGCGCAGTCGGTGAGCATGCCGACGGACGCGTACGGGATCATCTGCCAGCCGTTCCGGATGATGCTGGACCCGGTCGAGCAGTGGGGGCTGGAGGCGTTGCAGGGCGCCGTGGCCGCGATGGAGGCCGCCGGCAAGGCGGTCCGCGACACCGTGACGCAGTACCGCGAGATCGAGGACTCCGTGCGTGACAGCTTCCGGACGGGTTCGTGATGGCGCCGGAGAACCCCCTGGTCGAGGCACCGCCCGCGGAGTCGAACTCGTTCTTCAACGCCGGCACCGGCGACAACGGGTGGGCGACGGGCATCTCCATCGCCGAGTCGGCGATGGACACGTTCAACGGCATCAAGGACGGCAACTGGGTCGAGGCCGGCCTCGGCATGGTCGGGCTGGCCGCGGACGCGGCGGCGATGGCGATCGACCCGTTCGGGACGCTGCTGTCGTCGGCCGCGTCGTTCCTGATGGAGCACATGCAGCCGTTGAAGGAGGTGCTGGACTGGCTGGCGGGCAACCCGCCGGTGATCGAGTCCTACTCCACGACGTGGAACAACGTGGGCGAGGAGCTGGGGAAGGTCGCCGAGGACTACCGGGCGGCCGTGGCGAAGGGCACCGCGGGGTGGGAGGGGGCCGCCGCGGCCCAGTACCTGACCAACTCGCAGGTGCACGGTGACGCGCTGAGCGGGGCCGCGTCGGCCGCTTCGACCGTGGGCACGGTCGTGGGGCTGATGGGGATGGTGGTCGGGTTCGTCCGCGAGATGGTGCGGGACCTGATCGCCGACCTGGTGGGGAAGCTGATCGCCTGGGTGCTGGAGGCGGCGTTCACGCTGGGGTTCGGCACGCCGGTGATCGTGGCGCAGGCCGTGACGGCGATCTCGAAGTGGGCCGCCAGGATCGCGAAGATCATCAAGGACCTGCTGAGCACCATCAAGCGGGTCTCGCCGATGCTCAAGCGCCTCGTCGAGGTGTTCGAGAAGATCATGAAGGTGGTCGGGAAGCTCGCGGGCAAGGCCACCGGGTTGGACGTGCTGGACCCGAAGAACATCAAGAAGGGCGGCTTCCTCCAGACCGGCAGGTCCGATGTCGACGGTCCATCCGGGACCGGTCGCGGCAGCGGTGACGGCAACGGCAGCGGTGACGGCGACAGCCGGGGCAACGGCAGCGGTGACGGCGACGGCTCGTCGCCGTCGTCCGGCAACGCCGGTACGCCGTCGTCGCGGTCGGGCGACGGCACGACCAACACCTCGGGCAGCGGCCCCGCCGACACCACCACCCGGCCGGGCCCGGCCGACACCAGCCCCTCGGGCACGCCCGGCGGCCGACCCGGACGGGGCGACGGCAACGGCTCACCCGACAACGACAGCCCGCGCGGCGGCACACCCCACCCGACCGGCGGCACCACACCCGGCGGCACCAGCCCCGGCACCCACACGCCGACCGGCCGCACGCCCTCGGGGCACACGCCGGGCGGGCACACGCCGTCCGGTTCGACGCCCGGCGGCCACAGCCCGGTCGGCGAGCACCGCGGCGGTCCGGGCGGCAACAGCCCGTCGTCGAGCAGCCACCATCCGGTCGGCGAGCACCGCGGCGGCCCCGGTGGCAACAGCCCCGCGCCCGGCAGCCACGCGCCGGTGGGGGAGCACCGCGGTGGTCCGGGCGGCAACTCCGCGCCGGGCGGGCACTCACCAGGTGGTTCCTCGGGTGGTTCCCCTTCGGGCGGACCGTCGTCGGGTGGGCACTCTTCGGGTGGGCACAGCCCGTCCGGTGGTGGCCCGGCCCCGGCGCGGGTCGACCAGACGCACTCGTCGACGGCCGCGCCGCCGGACGCACCGGCCCGCCCCGACCAGCCGCACACGTCGACGCCGCAGCGCGACCCGAACGCACCCGGCCCGCACCCGAACCAGCCGACGACCGGCCCCGGCGGCAACCCGCCCGGTGGCGCGCACCCCGGTGGTGCGAACCCGAGTGGCGGCACGCCGAGCAGCACGCGCCCCGGCGGTGGTGGCTGGACCGGCACGCCGGGCAGCCGCGGCGACGTGGGGTCGGGCATCCCGAGCGCCCGCACCCCCGAGGGCCCGAGGCCGTCGCACGCCGGCCCGCCCACCACGAGCCCTTCGCACGCGGGCCCCTCGCACAACGGGCCCTCGCACCACGGTCCGTCACCGTCCGGCCCTTCGCACGCCGGACCACCTCACAGCGGACCTCCGCACGCCGGACCGACTCATGGCGGCCCTTCGCACACCGCGCCGCCCAACACGGGACCGTCCCGCCAGGGCATGCCGCACAGCGGTCCGTCGCACGCTGGTCCGCCGCAGCAGCGCGGTCCGGTCGGCCCGCCGCGCACGAACGGCCCCGGTTCGAGCACCCACCCGACCGGCCCGACGCCACCCGTCAGCCGAGGCCCCGCGCCCGCGCCGAACCACCACGGGCCCGGCACCGACAGGCCCGGCAACCGCCCCGACGGCAGCCGCCCCGACCAGCAACGACCGGATCAGCACCGGCCCGACGGCGGCCCGCACGACGTCGACAACCGGCACCGCGACGGCGGCGACGACCGCCCGCACCACGACGGCGGCGACCCGGACGGCGCCCACCACGGCGCGGACGACCGGCCCGGACCCGACGAGGTCAACCGCAGGCACGCCGAGTCCACCCCCGCCGGCACCTCGTTCCACCGCGGCGACGACGACATGGGCGACCTGCCGCACCGGGTGCAGCCCGACCCCGACGGCAGGTACACCGTCGACGTCCACGTCACGCCGGACGGGCGGGCGCGGATCGGCGACCACACGTACTCGCCCGAGGAGTTCGCGGACATCCTGCGCCGCAACGGCGACTACGACGGCAGGCCGATCCGCCTGATCGGCTGCGACGCGGGCAGCAACGACTTCGCCCGCAGGCTGTCGCGCGAACTCGACACCCCCGTCCTGGCCCCGAACAAGCCCGCCTGGACGGATTCCCAGGGCCGGGTCTTCTCGTCCGACTACGACGTCGACGCGAACGGCAACCGCACGCCCCGCATCCCGCCGAACGGCGAGTGGGACACCCACCACCCCGACGGCTCGACCTCCAAGGGCAGCGACGACGCCTTCACGCCCGACACCGCCGACGCCGACAAGCACGACCTCACCCCGGAGGACGCGCGGTCCCGCGGCGACGGCGACGACCCGGACAACGACCCGAGCAGCGACGCGAGCAACGGCACGGACAACGGCGACGCACCCGACCCCGACGACCCGGAATACGCGCCGCCGCCGAAGCCGAGGGTCATCAGCCCCGACGACCCGGCGTTCAACGAGCGGTTCGTGGACTGGGACCGGCCCACCCACCGGCCCGGCGACAAGCCGGACGACCCGCCCCGCCCGATCGACGTGTACGACCCGCCGATCCGCGCGGAGCACCGCGAGCGGCCGACGATCCCGGACGGCAACAAGGACCCGGACTTCCACCAGCCGACCACGCCGGACCCCGTGCCGGAGCCGTTGCGCGGCCTGGACGGGCACGACCCGCTCCGCCCCTACACCGCCTACCCGGTGGAGAACGCGAACGGCACCAAGACCACCTTCTACACCGACGAGAACGGCCGGGTGAAGTGGGTCGAGGCCGAGCCCGGCTCGAAGAGGAACGTCGTGCGGGACGAGGACGGCAACCCGGTCCCGGTCGGCAAGGAGGAGCAGAAGTGGGCGGGCTTCAACCCCGACCTGGCCCACCCGCTGCTGCCCGACGTCCAGTACCGGGTGCCGAACTACCACAACCGGGAGCTGTTCCTCACCTTCCACACCGACCGGCACGGCCAGACGGACTCCATGACCGGCGACGTCGAGGCGGGCGGCCAGTCGTCCGACTACCGCGACGACCAGAAGGAGCGCGGCTCGCAGCGGCGGGCGCAGATGGAGGGCGAGGCGGCGTTCCCGCCGGAGACCCCCGAGCGCCCGCTGTCCGACCAGGCGAAGGAGGACGCGCGCGTCAAGTGGGCGGGCGGCCACCTCCTGGCCAACGAGCTGGGCGGCCTCGGCGAGTACCTGAACATGCACCCGCAGATGGCGGCGTCCAACTCCGGCAACTACAAGGACGGCTGGACGAACGCGGCGTCGTGGCGGGCGCAGGAGGTGGAGTTGAAGAACTTCGCCGAGGCGCCGGGTCAGGACATCCGCAACTACCAGGTGCGGATGCAGCGGGACGCGGACGGCGTGCCGGGCGAGGTGACCATGCGCTGGCAGGAGGTCACCTACAAGACGGACGCGAACGGCCAACCGCTGCTGGACGAGAACAACCGGAAGATCGTGGATTCCGTGGTCACCAAGGAACGCGTGTTCCCGAACAAGCCGGAGGTGAACTATGGACCCCAGGACCGCTTCAAGAAGCGCTGAGCTGGTCGCCGAGGCCGCGAACGCGCTCACGTCGGCCGCGCCGGCGGGCTGGTCGGAGCTGGCGCTGTCGGTGACGGCGACCGCCCTCGCGTACGAGTTCGCCGTGTCCGTGCGGGACGATCGCGGCGCGGACCCCGGCCAGGTCGTGCTGTCGCCGGTGGTGACCGACGCGTTCCAGGAGCTGCGGGGCGTGCTGTACGAGGAGGACCGCGGCACGTGGTTCTCCGCTCGGATGGTGCTGCGGCCCGGCGCGGAGCCGGAGGTGTCGTTCAACTTCGACGAGGACCCGCGCTGGTGGCCCGCGCTGCACCCGACGACGTTCGTGCGGGACCTGGAGGTGTTCCCGAGGTCGGAGGAGCACATCCCGCCGTGGCTGCGCGCCCTGCTCGACGCGGGCGAGGCGGCGGAGCGCGAGCGGGAGGCCGCCGAACCGCAACGGTAGGCTGGGACCGGACCACTACCGCGCCCGGACGAGCGGGCGCGCCGCCGAGGAGGACTCCACACCATGCCCAAGTGGCCGCAGCTCGACCCGATCGAGCAGCAGCAGAAGCTGGCGGAGATCACGCAGGCCGTGGTCGCCACGATGCCGGAGGGCTGGCAGCGGCTGGTGGTCCGCGCGTCGATGATCGGGCAGCACAGCGAGATGTCGACCGGCGTGCAGATGCCGGACAAGTCGGTGCGCGGCTGGGAGATGCCGCCCGAGGTGTGGCGGATGTTCCAGCAGCTGCGCAAGGGCATGTACGCCGAGGGCCTGGGTTCGTGGGTCGGGTTCGAGTACATCGTGGACCCGCCGTTCCGCTACCAGATCCGGTACAACCGCGACGAGCGGCCCGCGTTCGAGGAGCCGCCGTCGCCGGCGGACTTCGCCACCGAGAACCGCTGGTTCCCGCGCGCGGAGACGCACATGACGGAGTGGTTCCGCCGCGGCCTCGAAGGCGCTTCCTGACCCCTTCGCGCGGTGGCCGACCGTCGGGCGCGGTGACGGCCGGGTCGGCCGCCGCGTGTCCGCGGGCTGCGTGTCCGCGGGTCGCGCGTTCGGGGATCACGCGTTCGCGGGCCACGGGTCCGACGGGAGTCGCGGTGTCCGATGTGGACGGAACCGGCCCCGGCCACGGCGGAACCACCGGCGGTCGCCGGGAGTTGTCCCGCTGTGCACGATGATCGCGGTGGGTCCGCGGCAGGGGGTGCGGCAGGCGCTCGGCGTCCGGGCGGCGGGGCCGATCGAGGTCCGGGGAACGAGGTGCGAGGTCCCGTGCGGCGCGTGACTGAGGTGGTGCGGCGGTTGCCCTTCACGACCGCGGTGGTCGTGGTGATGCTCGTGGTCGGGGTCGCGACCGGCGCGCTGTGGTCGGCCGCCGCCGATCGGCCCTGGTACCCGGAGGTGGCGTTCGGTGTGCCGTCGCTGGCCGAGGGGCGCTGGTGGACGCCGGTCACCGGGTCGTTCCTGGCCGTCGTGCCCGCCGCCTACGTGCCGATGGCGGGCACGTTCGCGTTGTTCGTCGGTGCGGCGGAGTGGGTGCGGGGCACGCGGTACGCGGCGGTCGTCGCCGTCGCGGGCCAGCTCGGCGCGGTGCTGCTGAGCGCCGCGCTGCTGGCGGTGCTGCGGTGGACCGGGTGGGACTGGGCCGAGCGCACCGCCGGCACGCTGGACGTCGGGTTCTCCGCCGGGTCGCTGTGGGTGGCGGCGCTGCTGTCCGCGTCCGCGCCGCCGCCGTGGCGGTCGAGGGTGCGGCTGGGGCTGGCGCTCTACGTGGTGGGGTCGTTCGCCTTCGTCGGCACCCTGTCGGACTGGGAGCACCTGGTGGCCGGCGTCGCGGGGCTGGTGGTGGCCCGCTCGCCGCGCGACCGGGTGCCCCGGCGGGAGGCGGTACCGGTGGCGGTGGCCGTGCCGGTGCTCGTGGTGGCCGTCGGGGTGGGGTTGAGCGTGTTCCTGCCGTCCGCCGGCCCGCTCGGCGACACGTCGCGGCCGGCGACCCTGGCGATCGCGATCCCGCTGGTGCTGCTGGCGGCCCCGCTGCTCGCGTTCGCCGGGCGACGGCCAGTGTCCTGAGTGGACCGCGCACCGGCTATGGTCCGGGTGCCACGACACGCTGGGAGGTGATGCGTCGTGCCCCCGCCTGACCGCGACAGGCGACCGCGGAGCGTCTACGGCTCCGGGAACGAACCCGACTACCGGTTCAGCTTCGCGAACGAGCGGACGTTCCTGGCGTGGATCCGCACGGCACTCGCCCTGCTCGCGTGCGGGGTGGCGGTGGACGCCGTCGACCTCGGCCTGCCCGACGCGTTGGAGCCCGCGCTGGCGGTGCTGCTGATCGGGCTGGGCCTGGTGTGCGCGGTGGTGTCGTGGGTGCGGTGGGCGCGCAGCGAGCGCGCGATGCGGCACGACGAGCCGCTGCCGTCGTTCGCGATCGGGCTGGTGCTGGTCGTCGGCGTCGTGGTGGCGGCGGTCGTCGTGCTGGTGCTGAAGGCGTAGCGGTGGACCGGGGCGCGCAACCCGAGCGCACCGCGCTGGCGTGGCAGCGCACGGCGTTGGCGATGATCGCGGGCTCGGCGGTGCTGACGAGGCTGACCGTCGACCGCGTCGGACCGCTCGCGCTGGTGGGGCTGGTGGTCACCGTGTCGCTCGGGCTGGTGGTGCTCGTCGCCGCGCGGTGGCGCTACCGGGAGGGGCGGCGGGGCAGACCGGGCGGCGCGGGCCTGCCGCTCGCGGTCGCGGTCGGCACGGTGGCGATGATCGTGGTGGAGTCGGTGGCCCTGCTGCTGCCGCGCTGACCGCGTCACCCCGAGCGGCGGGCGTCCCGTCGGCGGCGGCTCCCGTGTGGTCGTGGGCGGTGTTGCGCGTCCCACACCGCCTTGTTCGCACGAGTGCTAGGCGTGGCCGCCCGATCCTCCTACGGTGGGACGGGGTCGGTCCGGTCCCGGAACCAGGCTGTCCGCTGAACGAACGTCGCCGCGGGGGTGCGGCGCCAGCCCGAGGGGGACCAGATCATGTGCGCCGCCTGCGGTGTCCCGAGCCACGAGCCCGCCACACCCGTCGGGTCGACGCCGCCGCGCCGGTTCGCCGCGCTGCGCAACCGCGACTGCCGGCCGTACCTGTTCGGCGCGGGCCTGGCGATGATGGCCGACAACATCGAGCACGTCATCACCTACTGGGTGCTGTGGGAGAAGTTCCACTCGCCCGCGCTGTCCGGGTTCGCGGTGATCAGCCACTGGGCCCCGTTCCTGCTGCTGTCCATGTGGTTCGGCTCGCTGGCCGACCGGTACGACTGCCGGCGCGTCATCCAGGCCGCGCAGGTGCTGTTCATGGCGGTCTCCGTCGCGTGGGGCGTGCTGTTCCTCACCGACTCGCTCCAGATGTGGCAGGCGTGCGTGCTGCTGGTGCTGCACGGCGTGGCCGGCGCGCTGTGGGGTCCGGGCGAGCAGTTGATGCTGCACGACTTCGTCGGCCCGGACGAGCTGCCCAGCGCGGTGCGGCTCAACGCGACCTTCCGCAGCCTCGGCATCCTGTTCGGCCCCGTGGTCGGGTCCGCGCTGCTGCTCGGCCTCGGCCCGACGGCGGGCATCCTGGTGAACGTCGCCTTCTACCTGCCGCTGACGGTGTTCCTGTTCCGCACGAGGTTCACCGGCCACACCCGCGACCGCCACGCCCGGCCGAGGGTGGGCGCGCTGGAGTCGCTGCGCGTGCTGCGCGAGGTCGGGACCAACCGGACGCTGATCAGCATGATCGTGTTGGCGGGCCTGGGCTCGTTCTTCGTCGGGGCGTCGCTCCAGACGTCGATGCCGATCTTCGCCAACGACCTGGGCGCCGGTAGCGCGGGCACGGCCTACGGCGTCCTGCTGTTCGCCAACGGCGCGGGCGGCGTGCTCGGCGGCATCCTGCTGGAGGTGACCCGCCGGATACCGTCGACGGTGACCGCGGCCGTGGTCGCCACCGGCATCTACGGCGTCACCAGCCTGGGGTTCGCGGTCACCGGGAGCTACCTGCTCGCGGTGGTGCTGCTGCTGGTGGGCGGCGTCGCGCACCTGGCGTCGCTGTCGATCACGCAGACGGTCGTGCAGCTGCTGAGCCCGCCCGCCGACCGGGGCCGCGTCCTGGGCGTCTACGGCATGTCGTCCGGTGGTCTGCGCACCGGCAGCGGCTTCACCGTCGGCCTGCTCGGCGCGGCCGTCGGGGTGCACGTGTCGCTGGCGCTCAGCGCCCTGGCCCTGTGCCTGGGCACCGCTGCCGCCGCCGTCCACGCGCTGCGCGGCCGTCGGGCGGCTGAAGGCATGATGTAGGGCTGTGGAGTCGACGCGCGTGGACCGCTGGCTGTGGGCGGTCAGGCTGACCAAGACCCGTCCCGACGCGGCGGCGGCCTGCCGGGGTGGGCACGTGCGCGTCAACGGCCACCCGGCCAAGCCCGCGACCACGGTGTCGCCGGGTGACGAGGTCCGCGCGCGGGTGGGCGACACGACGCGGGTCGTGGAGGTCGTGCGGGTGATCCAGAAGCGGGTGGGCGCGGCCGACGCGGCGACGTGCTACCTCGACCGCACACCCGCGCCGCCGCCGTTGGCCGCGGTGCCGGTCGCGCGCCGGGAGCGCGGCGCGGGGCGTCCGACCAAGCGGGAACGCCGCGTGCTCGACAGGTTCCGCGCCGGGGACCGCTGACCCGGCGGGCCGGCCGTCCGGCGGCTTCGGTCAGGCGGGGCCGGTTGCACCGGTCACGAGGCTCGGGCCGGGCGCGGCGGGCGGCCTGGCGCAGGCGGGCCGGAACAGCGGGCCGGCGCGGGCGGCTCGGGGCGGGCAGGTCACAGCGGGCAGGTCAGGGCAGCCGGCGGCGACCGGCGAACCCCAGGTCGGCCCGGTGGTACCAGGTCAGCTCCTGGTCGCCCTCCAGCCAGCACAGCAGCACCGGCACGCCGGCCAGGTCGGCCGGGAAGTCGACCAGCAGCGGGGCGAACCCCTTCAGCTCCGCGCCGGTGGCCTGCACCGCGCTCATCAGGTCGTCCAGCCTGGCCTGCGCCGCCTTGAACTCGGCGAGCCCGCCCAGGTCCGTCGGCGTCCCCGCGCCGAGGGCGGCGGACAGCTCGGCGGCGTCGGCCCGCAGCGCGACGATCTCGTCCAGCACCGGCCGCAGCCGTTCGAGCTCGCGCCGCGCCTCGGGCAGGGTGAAGAGTCCCAACGTCCTACCTCGCCGAGTGGGTCGATGATCGCACCAACCCAGGTTACGCCCCGCCGCCGCTCCGCTCCGCCGCCGCGTGCCGGTGCGCGCCGTTCGAGTGGCCTTGATCGGCTGTCCGAGTGCACCTCGCGCCCGACGCCCGCACCGGAGCGGGCGTCCGCTCCTAGCGTCGGGTGCCGTCGGGGGTCACGTCCAGCGGAGTCGGGGACCACCTCCAGAGGGGAACACCACATGATCCCGTCCGAGAGACCGGGCCCGCGCGGTCTGCTGATCGCGCTGGCCGCGCTGCTGCTCGGCCTGGCCGTGCCGGGCGTCGCGCACGCCGCGCCGCCCGCCAACGACGAGTTCGACCTGGCCGCGCCGATCCGCGCGCTGCCGTTCCGCACCACCCTGTCGACCACCGAGGCGACCCGCGCGGAGGACGACCCGTACGACTGCGCCCACGCCGGGCACACGCTGTGGTTCAACTACCTCCCGCCCGTCGACGCCCTGGTCGAGGTGTCGACGCTGGGCAGCGACCACGACACGGTCGTGGCCGCCTACTCCGGCAAGCGCGGTTCGCTGGCGCACCTGGGGTGCAACGACGACTTCGGCGGCGGGCAGCAGTCCCAGCTCTCGTTCCGCGTCAAGGCCGGCGAGGTCTACCACTTCGTCGTCGGCGCGCCCGGCACACCGGGCGTGCTCGACCTGGCGGTGACCGAGTGGCGCGAGCCGGCCAACGACGACTTCGCCGACGCCGAGCCGATCAGCACCCTGCCGCACCGGATGGAGGCGGACGCGTCGGTGGCGACCAGCGAGTGGGGCGAGCCGGGGAGCGCGTGCGAGATCTGGAACCAGACCGTCTGGTACGCCTACCGGCCCACCGAGACGCGCCCCGTCACGCTCAAGCAGCGCTCCTACGCCCACATGGCGGTCTACACGGGTACTTCGCTGCCCGACCTGAAACCGCTCACGTGTGCGACCTACGACGCCTCCACCACGTTCCAGGCCGTCGCCGGGCAGACCTACTACGTGCAACTGTCGCCCTACTACGCGAGCCACTCGAAGATCGAGGTGGACCTCGTCGTCGCGCCGTCGCCGGCGGCCGCCTTCGAGCACGACGCGCCGGACCCGTCCCTGTTCGACGAGATCACCTTCCGGGACGCGTCCCACGACCCCGGCGGCACGGAGATCGCGGCGCTGGCGTGGGACTTCGGCGACGGCGCGACCGCAACCGGCGCGGAGGTGCGGCACCGCTACGCCGCCGACGGCGACTACACCGCCCGGCTCACCGCGAGCACCGCGGACGGCCGGGCGGGCACCGCCACGAAGACGATCCCCGTCCGCACCCACGACGTGGGCATCAGCGGGTTCGCCGTGCCGTCGTCGGCCGTCGCGGGCACGAGCAAGCCGGTCACGGTGACGGTGGCCAACCACCGCTACGACGAGGCGGTGCGGGTCACGCTGTACCGCAGCACCCCCAAGGGCTACGTGGAGGTGGGGTCGGCGACGCAGTGGCTGCCGAAGTCCGCCGGCCGGACGTCCTTCCCGTTCCGCTACACGTTCACGCCCGACGACGGCGCGTTGGGCAAGGTGGCGTTCAAGGCGGTGGTGGCGCTGGAGGCCGGCCGGGACGGCTACCCGTCGGACAACGAGGTCGTGGCGGTCCCGACCAGGGTGAGCCCGGCACCGGCGGGCCGCGCCGTCGCCTGACCGACCGGGCGGGTGCCCGGCAGCGCGCCGGGCACCCGCGCCGGTCAGCCCACCCAGCCCAGGCGCAGGAACACCGACTCGCCGGGCGCGTCGTCCACGCCGTCGTTGTCGACCGCGCCGACCAGGCGGCGCACCGGGCCGTGGCCGACCACCGCGAGGCCCTCGACCTTGTCGTGCGCCGGCGCGCCGTCCGCCTTCAGCGCGGGCAGCAGGTCGCGCACGAGCCTCTTGGCCACCACCGGTTTCGGCGCGCCCGCCGGGACCGGTGCGAGGCGGGAGACGTCCACCCGGTAGACCTTCTTGGTCACCGCCGCGTCGCCGCGCCGGTTGTCGCGCTCCAGCACCAGCAGCGTCCGGTCGTCCAGGGCCGTGACCTCCGACAGTCCGACCCACCCGCCCGCCGGTGGGGCGTCCAGCGGGTACGCCGCGAACGCCCACTCGCCGGTCGCGGGCGTGAAGCGGGCCAGCGTCGCCTGGCCCGGCCGGTCCGCCTTCCACTCGCGCTGCACGGCCAGCCACACTCGCTCGCCCGCGCCGCGGCCGGTGACCGCGACGCCCTCGAACCCGTTGCCGGTGGCCGTGGCCGCGACGGCGGCGGGCAGCGGCACCTCGCGCACCACCTCGCCCGACGCGGCGACCTCCACCAGCAGGTTCGGCACCTTCTTCCCGTCGCCCTCGGCCGCCACCCAGTAGCCGCCGCCGCGGCGCGCCGCGATGCCCTCGCCGTCGTAGCCGACCGGTTCGCCGCCCTTGGTCAGGGTCAGCTCGGCGCGCACGCGGGCGGGCGCGGCCAGCGCGTCGACGGTCAGCACCCGCGTCGGGCGGTACGCCGAGTCGGTGATCGCGACGACGTGGCGGTGGTCGCCGGGGACGCCCGAGAGCCCCGACAGCGCGCCGAACCCGATGCCGTCGGACACGATCGACGGCGTGCCCTTGTTGTCCCGCAACGACACCGACAGCGGCGTGCGGGTCAGGCGGTAGGAGCTGAGCGACGAGCGCACGCCGTCCTCGGCGGAGTCCTCCTCGGAGGACACGACGAGCGTGCCGGTCGCGGGGATCGGCAGCAGCCCCTCCGGGCCGACACCGGTCGGCAGCGCCTGCACGAACCGCGGCCGGCGCGGGTCGTCCACGTCGTACACGGCGACCATGTTCGCCCGTTCCAGGCCCACGAACGCGTACCGGTGCCGCCCGAAGGTGGCCACCGCGAACCCCTCGGGCTCCGTGCCCTTGTTGTCCGACCGGCCGTCGGGGTACTGGCCCTGCCGGATCGCCACCCGCTCCAGCTCGTTGCCCGACGAGAACACGACCTGCCCGGTCTCCGCGTCGAACACCGTCCACGTGCGCGAGCCGCCCCGGTAGTCGCCCTCGTCGGCGGTGCCGAGGGTGCGGTCGTCCAGCCACGCCACCGCGTCCGGCTCGCGTGGTGCGGTGATCGTGCCGGACGGGTCGACGCGGCCGTCGTCCTCGGTGTCCACGCCGCGGACGGTGGCGGAGCCGGCGGGGAAGTGCCGCACCAGCCGGCCCGAGGCGAGGTCCACGATCGCGATGTGGTTGTTCTCCTGCAACGTGACCGCGACCTGGCCCCGGCCGTTGACGCTGACGTACTCGGGCTCCGGGTCCTCCGGCGCGACCTCGGCGAGCCCGGTCAGCTCGACGCGGCGCACCGCCCACGCCGTCGGCGCGCCCTTCAGGTCGACGATCGCGAGGAACCCGGCGGGCGCCTGCGGCAGCGCGCCGTCGGCCACGTCCTCGTCGCGCTCGTTCTCGATCGCGACGGCGGCGTGCCGACCGTCCGGTGAGACGTCGATCGAGTCCGGCTGCCCGCCGAGGTCGTGGGTGGCGACGACCCGGCGGCCGGCGAGGTCGACCACCAGCAGCACGCCGGACGGCGCGGTGAACGACTCGGAGGTGTTCACCGCGACCAGCGCCAGGCGTCCCACCACGTCGACCGACGTCGGCTCGCCCGGCACGGGCAGCACGCCCTCGGGCGACAGCCGCCCGTCGCGGACGGAGGCGAAGCCGATGCGCCGGGCCGGCGAGTCGGTGTAGACGACGGTCCGGCCGTCGGCGGTGGCCGCCGCGATCTCGGCTGCGGTGTGCTCCGCGGCGGAGCTGTTGCGGAACACCGGCATGGTGTCGACCCGCTGGAAGCGCTCGGGCACGGTCGCCTGTGCGGGCGACAGGACCGACATGCCCAACCCGCAGGCCGCCAGACCTGCGAGAACACGGACCTTGCGTGCCACGGGGCCTCCAAGCTCGACGACGAAGTGGGCGCTTTGTAGCCCACGTGGGCGACTACCCGGTGAACGGACCGTGTCCGGTCGGGGAGGCGGTCGCGCGGGGTGCCCGGCGGAGCCACGACCGCGCTCGGGTTGTCCGGGGGTTCGCGGTGCGGTGCCCCCCGCCGGCCAGCGTGGTACGGGGTGGGCGGCGGGCGCAAGGACCGATGGGGGGCAACGGATCCGTGGGGGATCGGTGGTGCGCGCGGTTGCCTCCCGCCCGCAGGGGCGAATGCGCGGGGGGAGCGGCGCGCCCGTCGGCCCGGTGCTATGGCGATGTGTGATCTCCCCACCTGATCTTGCGCGGATTACGGTCGGGTGACCGCCGGAGCGGGCCGTCGACAGCCTTCCCGCGCCGCGGCCGGCGACGGTCGCGTGCTCTCCGGCGGTCCCCTGCACCGCGAGGAGACCCACCATGTCCAGACCGCGCATGTCGCCGCTCGCAGCTTTGGCGGTGATGACCACCGTCGCCGCCACCACGGCCGCGTCACCGGCGTCCGCCGCGCCCGAACCCGTCACCGCCGAGCAACCGGTGCCGGCCGCGATGCGGCGTGATCTCGGCGTCGCCGACCCGGTGGCGCGGCTGACGGCCGAGCGTGCCGCGCTCACCGCGGACCGGGGGCTGCGCGCGGCCCTCGGCGACCGCCTCGGTGGGAGTTGGTTCGACGCCGAGCGCGGCACGCTCGTCGTCGCCGTGACCGACTCCCGCGCCGCCGCGACCGTGCGGGCCGGTGGTGCGGAACCCCGGCTCGTCACGCGCGGCGAGTCCACCCTGGTCGCGGTCAAGGGCAGGCTGGACGCCGCCGCGTCCGCCGCGCCGGCCTCGGTGCCGGGCTGGCGGATCGACCCGGCCGCGAACAGCGTCCTCGTCAAGCACGCGCCGGGAGCAGAGGCCGGTGCGCGTGCCTGGGTGGCCGCGACCGGGGTGGACACCGGGGCCGTCCGCTACGCCGAGACGACCGAGCGGCCGCGCCCGCTGATCGACGTCGTCGGCGGCAACCGGTACTGGACGAGCAAGTACGGCTGCTCGGTCGGGTTCTCCGTGCGGGGCGGGTTCATCACGGCCGGGCACTGCGGCGGCGTCGGCGAGACCACGACCCAGCCGGGCGGCCGGTTCGAGGGCTCCAGCTTCCCGACCGACGACATGGCGTTCGTGCGCACCAACGCGGGCGAGACCCCGATCGGCGCGGTCAACGACTACAACGGCGGCCGGGTCGCGGTGAAGGGCGCGCAGGAGGCGCTGGTCGGGTCGTCCATCTGCCGGTCCGGCGGCACGACCGGCTGGCACTGCGGCACCATCCGGTCTCGGGACGCCACGGTCGACTACGGGCCGGAGATCGGCAAGGTGTACGAGGCGATCGAGACCACGGCGTGCGCCGAGCCCGGCGACTCGGGCGGCTCGGCGATCTCCGACGGCCAGGCGCAGGGCGTGACCTCCGGCGGGTCCGGCGACTGCAAGGGCGGCGCGGCGACGACGTACTTCCAGCCCGTGCCGGAGATCCTGCGCGCCTACGGCGTCACCCTGCTGACCTCCGACGGCGGCGGGCCGAACCCGCCGGGCTGCGGCACGGCCGCCACGGGCACCGTGTCGACGGGCGCCACGGCCGTGGAGCCGAAGACGGGGTACTTCGACGCGGCGGCCGGCGCGCAGAAGGGCTGCCTGAAGGGCCCGGCCGGCGCCGACTTCGACCTGTACCTCCAGAAGCAGAGCGGGACGTCGTGGCGCACGGTGGCCTCCGCGACCGGCCCCGACTCGACCGAGGAGGTGACCTACACCGGCACCGCCGGGCGCTACCGGTGGCAGGTCCGCTCCTACAGCGGCTCCGGCCGGTACACCCTGGAGACGACCAAGCCGTAGGCCACGACCGAACCCCTGGCGCGGGAAGGGGTCCGCCGCGACGCGGACCCCTTCCCCGCGCGCGCCGGGCGGGGGTACGGTCGCGGGACCGTCCGGGGGCGGGGAGCGGAGGTCCCGTGGAGCTGGAAGTACGCCACCTGCGCGCACTGGCCGCGATCGACGAGACCGGCAGCCTCACCCGTGCCGCCCGGCGGTTGGGCATGTCCCAGCCGGCGCTGTCCGGCCTGCTCAAGAGGATCGAGCAGAGCGTCGGCGGCGCGTTGTTCTTCCGCACCGAGTACGGCTGCCTGCCCACCCCGCTGGGCACGGAGATCCTCGGCGAGGCGAGGGTCGTGCTGAGCAGCATGTCGGCGATCGCCGAGCGCGTCGGCGAGTGGTCGCGCCGGGGCGGCCCGTCCGACCCGCTGCGGGTCGGCGGGTACTGCGGTTTCCTGCACGTGGCGGTGAGCCGGTGGTTGCGCGAGCGCCCCTGGTGCGCGGACGTGAACCTCCAGGAGGACCTGGACGAGCGGATCAGCGTGGAGAAGGTGGCGATCGGCGAGTTGGACCTCGCGCTGGTCTACCGGCCGCCGCTGCCGGGCCTCACGACGCCGCCGGGCGTGGCGAGCGTCCTGGTGCACCCGGCCGAGCCGGTGTTCGTCGTGATGGCGCACGACCACCCGATCGTCCGGCCTGGTCCGGTGCCGCTGGAGGACGTGTTCGAGCACGCGTGGGTGGACGAGCCGCCGGGCACGTCCCGCTGGTGGACCTACCTGAACCAGGTGTGCCAGGAGCACGGCGTGGTGCTGCGCCAGCCGCACAGCACGCAGTGCCTGGCGACGCTGCTGGAACTGGTGTTGGCGAAACTGGCCGTCGGCCCGGCGCTGGCCACCAGCCGCGACCGTCCGGGCAGCACCGTCGTGCGCGCCATCGGGGGCGCGCCGCTGTGGCAGGAACTCCGCTTGTTCTACCGCCCGGACACGGTGGTGGCCGCGCACATCGACGAGATCCACGCCCACGTGCTGGACAGCTACGCGCGCCGGCAGGGGTGCAGCCCGGCGTTCGACGCCTGGTGGTACGACCGGGGCCGCGAACTCCTGCCCGCCGTCTGACCGAGACGGTCCGCATCCGCCGTCTGACGGAACGGCCGCCAGCGCATCGACATCCCATCCGAGACTCCATGCATCTATTCAGAGCAACGGGACCACAGGAGGGAAACCACGACGGCGGGGCGACCGGTGGCTACGCAGGTCTTGGACGGTCGTCGGGGACGCTACGCAGAACGGCCACCCCTTCGATCGGGTACGAATCCGCCGAGCGGATCTCCCGTCTGTTGAACGCTGATCCGTCACCGACCCGATAGCGGTGCCGCTGCACGAAGCCGAACAGATGGGGGATCGCGACCGAGCAAAGGTCTCATCGTTGAGGGTGATCCCTTTGCTTGGCGTTCCCGACGACCGTCCAAGGCTTGGGAGGCTTCCGGGCGCGTGGAGTCCGTGGTTGCCCTGCTGTGGTCCCGTTGCCTCAAAAGCTCGAAGAACGTTGGAGCGGCCTGGGAGGGCACGAGTGTCCTCGTTGCTCTCGGTAGCCGCGTCCCCCTGATTGGGTGGACGGTCCAGTGAGAGGCAAGTCTCCCGGCCATCAACGTCCCGTAAAGATGCCGGTCACCGGTGTCAAGGGCACGTCAGGCGTGTCAAGAGCACCTACTTCCTGATGCAGCCTTTCCGGCGTCACACGGCCCAAAGGGGGCCTGTTCCAGTCGGGAAGGGAGCGCGTTCATGGCCGACCTGGCCTACGCGTTGCTGCTGATCGGTGTATTCGTGCTGCTGGCGCTGACCGTGCGCGGTCTGGAGCGGCTGTGAGCGGCACCGGTGTGGTGGCGAACGTCGTCGCCGGCGTGCTCGCCCTGGCGCTGATCGGTTACCTGTTCGTGGCACTGATCCGTCCGGAGAAGTTCTGATGACGTCGACCGTGGCCGGCCTGGTCCAGGTCGGCGTCCTCCTCGTCGCGCTGGCCGCGGTGCACCGGCCGTTCGGCGACTACATGGCCAGGGTGTACAGCAGTTCGCGGCACCTGGCGGTCGAGCGCGCCGTGTACCGGGTGGCGCGCGTGGACCCCGCCTCCGAGCAGCGGTGGGGCACTTATGCGCGCGGCGTGCTCGCGTTCTCCTTCCTGGGCGTGGTGCTGCTGTACCTCCTACAGCGCCTGCAACCGCTGCTGCCGCTCGACTTCGACCGGGGCGCGGTGCCGCCGGCGATGGCGTTCAACACCGCGGTCAGCTTCGTGACGAACACGAACTGGCAGTCGTACGTGCCGGAGGCGACGCTGGGCCACGCCGTCCAACTGGTCGGCCTCACCGTGCAGAACTTCGTGTCCGGCGCGGTCGGGATGGCGGTGGCCGTCGCCCTGGTGCGCGGTTTCACCCGCCACCGCGCCGACCGGCTCGGCAACTTCTGGGTCGACCTGGTGCGCGGCACCGTCCGCATCCTGCTCCCCGTGGCGTTCCTGTTCGCGATCGTGCTGGTGGCGACCGGGGTGGTGATGAGCCTCGAACCCGGTGTCGCGGTGGACGGTCGGCAGGTCGCGACCGCGCCGGTCGCGAGCCAGGAGGCCATCAAGGAGCTGGGCACGAACGGCGGCGGCGTCCTCAACGCGAACTCCGCCCACCCGTTCGAGAACCCCAACGGCTGGTCGAACCTGGTCGAGGTCTTCCTGATCCTGGTCATCCCGGTGTCGCTGACCCGGACGTTCGGCACGCTGGTCGGCGACCGCAAGCAGGGGTACGCCCTGCTGGGCGTGATGGGCGCGCTCTGGGGGCTGGTGCTCGCCGTGATCTGGACCGCCGAGGCGCACGGGCTGCGCCCCTTGGAGGGCAAGGAACTCCGGTTCGGCATCCCGTCGTCGGCGCTGTTCGCGAACACCACCACGGCCACCTCGACCGGCGCGGTGAACTCGGCGCACGACAGCTACACGGGGCTGGGCGGCGGCGGCGCGCTGCTGAACATGCTGTTCGGCGAGATGACGCCGGGCGGTGTCGGCACCGGGCTCTACAGCATCCTGGTCATGTCGGTCATCGCGCTGTTCCTCGCCGGCCTGATGGTCGGCCGCACCCCCGAGTACCTGGGCAAGAAGCTCGGGCGGCGGGAGGTCACGGCGGCGGCGGTGTCCATCCTGGCGATGCCGACCGTGCTGCTGGTCGGCGCGGGCATCGCGGCCCTGCTGCCCGGCACGCGCGAGGCGCTGAACAACTCCGGCGAGCACGGGCTGTCGGAGATCCTCTACGCGTACGCGTCGGCGTCGAACAACAACGGCAGCGCGTTCGCCGGCCTCACCGCCACGGGCGACTGGTTCCAGGCGTCGCTCGGCGTGTGCATGGCGCTGGGTCGGTTCGTCCCGATCGTCGCCGTGCTGTGCCTGGCCGGTTCGCTCGCCGCCCAACCCCGGACGCCGGCCACGGCCGGGACGCTGCCGACGACGGGTCCGCTGTTCACGACCCTGCTGGCCGGCTCGATCGTCCTGGTCGCGGCGCTGACCTTCGTGCCCGCTCTCGCCCTCGGTCCCATCGCGGAGGCCCTGCTGTGATCGACACCATCAACCGTCCACAGGGGACGGACCCGGCGACCGGCGACCGGTCCGCCCACGCACCGGCCCGCCGGGTCGCGGCCGGGGCGTTCACCCCGCGGCAGCTGCTGACGTCGCTGCCGGACGCGCTGCGCAAGTGCGACCCGCGCCACCAGGCGCGCAACCCCGTCATGTTCGTGGTGTGGGTGGGCTCGCTGCTGGTCACGGTGTTCGCGGTCACCGACCCGAGCGCGTTCACCGTCGCGGTGGCGCTGTGGCTGTGGGCCACGGTGCTGTTCGCGAACCTCGCCGAGGCCGTCGCCGAGGGGCGCGGCAAGGCGCAGGCCGACTCGTTGCGGCAGACCAGGAAGGACGCGGTCGCGCGCTTGGCCGACGGCCGCACCGTCGCCGGCGCGGAGCTGGCGGTCGGCGACCTGGTGGTGGTCGAGGCGGGCGAGGTGATCCCCGGCGACGGCGACGTGGTCGAGGGCATCGCCACCGTGGACGAGTCGGCCATCACGGGCGAGTCCGCGCCGGTGATCCGCGAGTCCGGTGGCGACCGGTGCGCGGTGACCGGCGGCACGACCGTCCTGTCCGACCGGATCGTCGTGCGGATCACCACCCGGCCCGGCGAGTCCTTCGTGGACCGCATGATCGCCCTGGTGGAGGGCGCGCGGCGGCAGAAGACGCCGAACGAGGTCGCGCTCACCATCCTGCTGTCCACGTTGACGATCATCTTCCTGCTCGCGGTCCTGGCGTTGCAGCCGTTCGCGGTCTTCTCCGGCGGCGAGCAGTCGGTGATCGTGCTGACCGCGCTGCTGGTGTGCCTGATCCCGACCACCATCGGCGCGCTGCTGTCGGCGATCGGCATCGCGGGCATGGACCGGCTCGTGCAGCGCAACGTGCTGGCCACCTCCGGCAAGGCGGTCGAGGCGGCCGGCGACGTCGACACGCTGCTGCTGGACAAGACCGGCACCATCACGTGGGGCAACCGGCGGGCCACCGAGCTGATCCCGGCGCCCGGCGCGGACCTGGACGCCCTGGTGGACGCCGCGCGGCTGTCGAGCCTCGCCGACGACACCCCCGAGGGGCGCAGCGTGGTCGAGCTGTGCGCGTCCCGGTACGGCCGGGCGGCGGAGCCGGCGGAGGAGGAGCGGGACGGCGAGTTCGTGCCGTTCACCGCGCAGACCAGGGTGAGCGGCGTCGACCTGGGTGGTCGGCGCGTCCGCAAGGGCGCGGCGAGCGCGTTCGCCCTGGACCCGGCGGTCCGCGAGGTCGTGGACGGGATCGCCGCGCAGGGCGGCACGCCCCTGGTGGTCGCGGTGGACGACGTGGTGCTGGGCGTCATCCGGCTGTCCGACGTGGTGAAGCCCGGCATGCGGGAGCGGTTCGCCGAGCTGCGCGCGATGGGCATCCGCACGGTGATGGTGACCGGTGACAACCCGCTGACCGCTCGGGCGATCGCGGCGGAGGCCGGGGTGGACGACCACCTCGCCGAGGCCAAACCCGAGGACAAGCTGGCGCTGATCCGGCGCGAGCAGGAGGGCGGCCGGCTCGTGGCGATGACCGGCGACGGCACCAACGACGCGCCGGCGCTCGCGCGGGCGGACGTGGGCGTGGCCATGAACACCGGCACCTCGGCCGCGAAGGAGGCCGGGAACATGGTGGACCTGGATTCCGACCCCACCAAGCTGATCGAGATCGTGGCGGTCGGCAAGCAGCTGTTGATCACCCGCGGCGCGCTGACGACCTTCAGCGTGGCCAACGACCTGGCGAAGTACTTCGCGATCCTGCCCGCGATGTTCGCGGCCATCCACCCGCAGCTGGGCGTGCTCGACGTCATGCGCCTGGGTTCGCCGCAGTCGGCGATCCTGTCGGCGGTGATCTTCAACGCCCTGATCATCGTGGTGCTGATCCCGCTGGCGCTGCGGGGCGTCCGGTACACACCGGCCGGCGCGTCGGCGCTGCTGCGGCGCAACCTGCTGGTGTACGGCGTCGGCGGGGTCGTGACCCCGTTCGTCGGCATCTGGCTGATCGACCTGCTCGTGCGACACATCCCAGGGATCGGGTGACACCGTGGACGACTTCGGCAAGCAGGCGATGGCGGGACTGCGCGTCCTGCTGGCGTTGACCGTGCTCACCGGGGTGCTGTACCCGGCGGCGGTGTGGGGCGTGTCCCGGCTGCCGGGGCTGCACGCCAACGCGGAGGCCGTGGGCACCGCGCTGGTCGGCGTGGACCGGGAGGGCGACCGGTGGTTCCGGACCCGGCCGTCCGCCGCGACGCCGCCCGCCTCGGGCGGGTCGAACAAGGGCGAGCGCGACGCCGGCCAGGACGCGGTGGTCGCGGAGCGCCGGGCCGCCGTCGCCGCGCGCGAGGGCGTGCCGGCGGACCGGGTGCCCGAGGACGCGGTGACGGCGTCGGCGTCCGGCCTCGACCCGCACATCAGCGCGGCGTACGCGGACCTCCAGGTGCCGCGCGTGGCCAGGGCGCGGGGGCTGGCGGAGGACCGCGTCCGGGCGCTGGTCTCGGCGCACACCGAGGGGCGCGCGGCGGGTGTGCTGGGCGAGCCCGGCGTCAACGTCACGGCGCTCAACAGGGCGTTGGGCTGACGCGGGCCGCCAGGGCCGTCGGGGCCGTCGTTCGGCGGCCCCGGCGGTGGCTGGCGGTGGCTGGTGGTGGCTGCTGGCGGTTGGCTTAGGGCAGTGCGGCTCCCCGGGCGGGGTCGCTGACGGATCAACGTCAAACAGATGGGAGATCCGCGCGGCGGATTCGTACCCGATCGAAGGGGTGGTCGTTGTGCGTAGCGTTCCCGACGACCGTCCAAGACCTGCGTAGCCCCCGGTCGCCTCGCCGTCGTGGTTCCCCTGCCGTGGTCCCGTTGCTTCAAGAGAATGCATGGCGAATGCATGGAGACTCGAAGTGGACCGCGGGTTCGGTGGTTTCATAGCCTGGGGCGCGCGATCGGGCACGGCCGGTCGCGCGGGACAGCGCGGCCGGTGGTGTCCGGGCGGAGGCACTCGGCGGCCGGGAGTGGTGATGGGGGTTCGGATCGCCCTGTTGGGCGAGGTCACGGCGCACGTGCGCGGGCAGCGCGTCGAGCTGGGGCCGGCGAAGCAGCGGTGCGTGCTGGCCGCGCTGGCGGTCGACCTCAACCGCGCCGTGTCCGCGGACCGGCTGGCCGAGCGCGTCTGGGGCGCGGACCAGCCCCGGCGGGCGCGGGCCACGCTGTCCAGCTACGTGTCCCGGTTGCGGCAGCTCACGGCGGAGGTCCGCGTGGAGCGGCGCGCGGGCGGGTACGCGCTGGTCGCCGACGAGGACGTGGTGGACCTGCACCGGTTCCGCAGGCTGTGCGCGCGGGCCGCCGGCGGTGGTGACGAGCGGACCGCGGCGGTGCTGTCCGAGGCGCTGGAGCTGTGGCGCGGCGAACCGCTGGGCGGGCTGGAGGGCGACTGGGCGTCCGCCGAGCGCGACCGGTTGCGGCAGGAGCGGTTGCGCGCCGAGTGCGAGCTGACCGACGCGCTGCTGCGCCTGGGCCGGGGCGAGGGGCTGGTGGCTGAGCTGTCGGCCCGTGCCGCCGAGCACCCGTTGGACGAGCGGGTGGCCGCGCAGTACATGCTCGCGCTGTACCGGGGCGGTCGGGCCGCCGACGCCCTGGAGCACTACCGGCGGGTGCACGCCCGGCTGGTGGCCGAGCTGGGCGTGGAGCCCGGCGCGGCGCTGCGGGAGCTGCACCGGCGGGTGCTGGCCGGCGACCCGGCGCTGAGCGGCGTCGCGCGGGCGTCCGCCGCCGTGCCGCGCGGGCTGCCCGCGCCGCCCGCGCCGTTCGTGGGCAGGCGCGACGAGCTGGACCGGCTCGACGCCGCGCTCGACCAGGCGGGCGGCACGGTGGTGATCTCCGCGATCGCGGGCGCGGGCGGCATCGGGAAGACGTGGCTGGCGTTGCACTGGGCGCACCGCCACCTCGACCGGTTCCCGGACGGGCAGCTGTTCGCCGACCTGCGCGGGTTCAGCCCGGACGGCGCGCCGCTCGCCACCGAGGCGGTGCTGCGCGGCTTCCTCGACGCCCTCGGCGCGGACCGGGCCAGGGTGCCCGTCGACCCGCACGCGCGGGCCGCCCTGTTCCGCAGCCTGGTGGCGGACAAGCGGGTGCTGATCGTGCTGGACAACGCCGCGGACACCGCACAGGTCGCCGACCTGCTGCCGGGCGGCGCCAGCTGCACCGTGCTGGTGACCAGCCGCAACCGGTTGACCGGCCTGATCGCCGGCCACTCGGCGCACCACCTGCCGCTGGACGTGCTCACCGACGCGGAGGCGCGGGCGCTGCTCGCGGACCGCCTGGGCGCGGACCGCGTGGCCGCCGAACCCGCCGCGGTGGCCGAGCTGATCGGGCTGTGCGGCGGGTTCCCGCTGGCGCTGGGCATCGTCGCCGCGCACGCCGTCGCCGGGCTGCCGCTCGCGGAGCTGGTCGCGGACCTGCGCGAGTCCGGCCTCGGCGCGCTGGACGACGACGACCCGGCGGCGAGCCTGCCCGCCGTGTTCTCCTGGTCGTACCGCGCGCTGACCGCCGACCAGGCGCGGCTGTTCGCCCTGCTGGGCGCCGCGCCCGGACCGGACATCGGCCTGCCCGCCGCCGCGAGCCTCGCTGGCCTGCCGAGCGCCCGGACGCGGGCGCTGCTGCGCGGGCTGGAGCAGGCGTCGCTGGTCGCGCGGGACGGCGCGGGGCGGTACCGGATGCACGACCTGATCCGCCGGTTCGCCGCCGACCGGGCCGCCGGGCACGACGTCGACGCCGCGCTGCGCCGCCTGGCGGACTTCTACCTGCGCACCGCGCACGCCGGGAACCTGCTGCTGCACCCCTACGTGACGCCGATCGACCTCGACCCACCGGAACCGGGCAGCCGGCCGCAGCCGCTCGCGGACGACGCGGCGGCGCTGGCCTGGTTCGACGCCGAGCACGCGAACCTGCTCGCGACCGTCGACGCCGCCGCGGCCGGCGGTCGGCACCGGGTGGTGTGGCAACTGGCGTGGGCGATGAACACCTACCACTTCCGCCGCGGCAACCGGCACGACCAGTGGGCGCTGTGGCGGGCCGGGCTGGCGGCGGCACAGCGCCTGGGCGACCCGGCCGCGCAGCTCCTGGCGCACCGCATGCTGGGCCGGGCCAGTGCCGACGTCGACCGGCCGGAGGAGGCGATGCGCCACCTGTACCAGGCGCTGGCGTTGGCGGAGGAGACGGGCGCGCGCGCCGACCAGGCGCACACCCACCACGCGCTGACCTGGTCGTGGGTGCAGGCGGACGACCACGAACGCGCCCTGGAGCACGCCATGCGCGCCCTGGAGATCCACCGCACCCTGGGCAACCCGGCGTGGCAGGCGGACACGCTCAACGCCGTCGGCTGGTGCGCGGCGCAGCTGGGCCGCCACGACTTCGCCCGTGAGCACTGCCGGGCGGCGCTGACCCTGCAACGCGCGCACGGCGACCGCGAGGGCGAGGCCGACACCCTCGACAGCCTCGGCTTCATCGACCACCGGACCGGTGCGCACGAGGACGCGGTGCGCCACTTCGCGGCGGCCGTCGACCTCTACCGGGCGGTGGACAACACCTACCAGGCCGTCAACACGCTCGACCGGCTGGCCGAGTCGCTGCTCGCCCTGGGACGCACCGACGAGGCCCGCACGACCTGGCAGGAAGCCGAATCGCTGTACCGGTCGCAACAGCGCGCGCAGGAGGCTGACGCGGTGCGACAGCGCCTGGCCACCCTGGACCACGAAAGCGACGCCCCCTCCACATGATCCGCTCACCAACGACCAACAGGCCGCCTCTCGCACCCGCCCCCCGCGAGCCGCCGACCCAATGGCGGCCGAGCCGCCCGACGGAGTCGGGCAGATCCAACCCCGCGAGGCCGCGTCGGTGGTTCGTGGCGCGGGTTGTGCCGATCATGCTTTTCGATCGGTGCAACCCGCCCCGCGAGCCGCCGACCCAATGGCGGCCGAGCCCGCCCGACGAAGGAGGGCAAATCCAACACAGCGAGGCCGCGTCGGTGGTTCGTGGCGCGTTTCTTGTCGATCACGCTTTTCGATCGACAAGAAACGCCCCGCGAGCCGCCGACTCCCAGGCGGCCGAGCCGCCCGACGAAGGAGGGCAAATCCAACACAGAGGGCAAATCCAACACAGCGGGCAAATCCAACACACCACCCAGTACAACCTCCTCGGCCCGCTGGAGGTGCGGACGGCGGACGGGGAACTCGTCCACGTAGGCGGGCCAAGGACGCGTGCGGTGCTGGTGATGCTGCTGGCCACCCCGAACCGCGTGGTGCCCCTGGCGCGCTTGATCGCCGGCCAGTACGGCGACGACCCGCCCGCCGGGGCCGCGAACGCCGTGCAGGCGCAGGTGTCGCGGCTGCGCCGGGCGCTGGGTGGGCTGGTCGGGTTCGTCGGCGACGGGTACCGGATCGCCGTCGAACCCGAGGACGTCGACGCGCACGTGTTCGAACGGCTCGCGCGGGACGGGCGGCGGCTGCTCTCGGCCGGGCGGGCCGCCGAGGCGGCGGGCGTGCTGCGGGAGGCCCTGGCGCTGTGGCGCGGGGCGGCGGTGGCGGACCTGCCGCACGGCGCGGCCGAGGTCGCGCGGCTGGAGGAGTTGCGGCTGGCGGCGACCGAGGACCTGGTCGACGCCGAGTTGGCGGCGTCCGGTGAGAGCCCGGTGCCCCGGCTACGCGCCCTGGTGGAGCGGCACCCGCTGCGGGAGCGGTTCCGCGAGCAGTTGGTCCGCGCGCTGCACGCGGACGGGCGCACGGCCGAGGCGCTCGCCGAGTTCGACCGGGCGCGGCGGCTGCTGGCCGACGAGCTGGGCGTCGGACCCGCGCCCGGCCTGGCCGCCGCCCACCTGGCCGTGCTGCGGGCCGAGCAGCCCGCGCCGCCCGCCCGCCGCCGTCCGCCCGCCCAGCTCACCAGCTTCGTCGGGCGCGCCGACGAGCTGGCGCGCCTGGCCGCCGAGCGGGCGCGGCTGGTCACGGTGGTCGGGCCGGGTGGCACGGGCAAGACGCGGCTCGCGATCGAGTTCACCGCCGGCCGCGACGCCTGCTTCGCCGACCTGTCGGCGGTGGGGACCGGCGACGCGGTGCCGTCCGCGGTGCTCGCCGCGCTCGGGCTGCGCGGGTCGGGGTTCCGGGCGGACGCGGTCGACCCGGTGGAGCGGCTGGTCGCCGCGCTGGACCGGGAGCCGCTGCTGGTGCTGGACAACTGCGAGCACGTCGTCGCCGACGTCGCCGCGCTGGTCCGCGCCGTGCTGGGCCGGTGCCCCCGGCTCCGCGTGCTCGCCACCAGCCGCGAGCCGCTCGGCCTGACCGGCGAGGCGCTGCTGCCGCTCGAACCGCTGCCGACCGCCGCGCCGGACCGGTCGCCTGCGGAGGCGCTGGAGAGCCCCGCCGTGCGCCTGTTCGCCGACCGCGCGGCGGCGGTGCGGCCGGGGTTCGCCGTCGACCACGACACGGTCGGCGCGGTGGTGGAGGTGTGCGCCGCGCTGGACGGGCTGCCGCTGGCCATCGAGCTGGCCGCCGCCCGGTTGCGCCAGTTCACGGCGGCGGAGATCGCCGGACGCCTCGCCGGGCACGGGCGGTTCCGGCTGCTGTCGCGGGGCGACCGCACGGCGGCCGAGCGCCACCGCACGCTGCACGCGGTCATCGCCTGGAGCTGGGACCTGCTCGGCGCACGGGAACGCGTGCTGGCGCGGCGGTTCTCCGTGTTCGTCGGCGGTGCGACGGCCGCCGCCGCGACGGAGGTGTGCGGCGAGGACGAGGACGTGCTGGCCGACCTCGTGGACCGGTCGCTGGTGCGGGTGGTCGACGGCCGCTACCGGATGCTCGACACGATCCGACTGTTCTGCGCCGAGCGGCTGGCCGAGGCGGGCGAGGAGGCGGAGCTGAGGGGCAGGCACGTGGCGCACCACCTGGCGCTGGCCCGGCGCGCCGACCCGCACCTGCGCGGCGCGCACCAGCTGACGTGGCTGGCGCGCCTGGCCGCGGAGCACGACAACCTGCTGGCGGCGCTGCGCTGGGCGGACCGCGGTACGGGGATGCGCCTGGTGGCGTCGCTGGCCGCGTACTGGTGGCTGAGCGGCACGCGGGGTCAGGTGGGCGAGGCCGCTGCGGCGCTGCTCGACGGGGACGTGCCGGCGGGGCTGGAGGAGGAGTACGTCAGCTGCGTCGTGCACGCCCGGCCGCGCCCGGCCCCCGCGCACTGGGACCGGGCGCGGCGGCTCGTGGCGGCGGGGGAGGTGCGGTACCCGTTCGGGCTGGTGCTGTGGGGCATGGCGGCCGGTCCGCCCGACGACGGGGCGGCCGACCTCGGCGGGCTGCCGGGCGACGACCCGTGGAACGCCGCGCTCGGCCTGCTCAGCTCCGCGCTGCTCGCCGTGCTCGGCGGCGCGGTCGCCGACGGCGAGCGGGGGATGCGGGAGGCGCTGGACGCGTTCCGCGCGCTGGGCGAGCGGTGGGGCGCGGCGCAGGCGCTGGACTGGCTGGCCCGGATCGCGGGGTGGCGCGGCGACTGGGCGGCGGCCCACGAGCGGTGGGCGACGGCGCTCGACCTGTACGAGCAGCTCGGCGCGACCGAGGAGTGCGCGGAACTGCACTGCCACCGTGGTCGCTGCCTGGTCCGCCAGGGCGACCTGGCGGCGGCGCACGCGGCGTTCACGCGCGCCGCCGAGCTGTTCGCGCGGCCCGCCGCCGAGGCGCTGCTGGGGCTCGGCGAGGTCGCCCGGCTGCGCGGCGACCTGCGGACCGCCGCCGACCTGCTCGACCGCGCCCGCGCGGAGGAGGGCGGCGCGGAGTGGATGTCCGCGCGGGCGCTCACCGCGGCGGGTCGGCTGGCCGAGGCGGCGGGTGACGCCGCCGAGGCGGCGCGGCGGCACGACCGGGCGGTGGCCGTGGTGTGGACCCCGGTGCTGGCGGTCGAACTGGCCGCCGCCGTGGAGGGGCGCGCGGGCGCGGCGCTGGCGGCGGGTGAGGGCGACCGGGCGGCGTTGTTGCTGGGCGTGGCGGTGGCGCTGCGCGGTCCGGCCGAGGCGGGCGACCCGGACGTGGCGCGGGTGGCGGCGGGTGCGCGCGAGCTGATCGGCGCGGAGGCGTTCGGGGCGGCGTACGCGCGCGGCGCGGCGATGACGGCCGAGCAGGCGCTGACCGCCGCCGCGCTGTGACGGTCCGGGCTGTCAGCGGACTGCCGGCGCGTTGTCGACGGACCTGCCGACGCTGTGGGCATGGAGAACACCGAGGTCCTCATCTCCGGCGCGGGCATCGCCGGCCCCGCGCTCGCCCACTGGCTGCACCGGCTGGGCTGCGCCGTCACGGTGGTGGAGAAGGCGTGCGCGCCGCGTCCAGGCGGGCAGGCCGTCGACTTCAAGGGTCCGACGCACCTCCGGGTCCTCGCCCGGATGGGGCTGCTGGACGAGGTGCGCGCCCTCCGGACCGGCGGGGTCGACCAGGCCGTCGTCGACGGGCGCGGCCGGCGGCTGGCCGTCATCCCCCGCGAGTTCACCGGCGGCGACGTCGAGATCCGGCGGGGCGACCTGGCGGCGCTGCTGCACGAGCGGACGGCGCACGCGTGCGAGTACGTGTTCGGCGACTCCGTGACGTCGCTGACCGAGACCGCCGGGGGCGTGCACGTCACCTTCGAGCGCGGCGCGGAGCGCACGTTCGACCTGGTGGTGGGCGCGGACGGCATCCACTCCGCGGTGCGGCGGCTGGTGTTCGGGCCGGAGGAGGAGCACGTGCGGTTCCTCGGGCACTATTACGCGCTGGCCGACCTCGGCGACCTCGGCGGTTTCGGTGGCCTCGGCGACCTCGGCGGCGAGGAGGCGGTGATGTACAGCGAGCCCGGCCGGACGGCGGTGGTCGGCGGTCCGGGACCGGCGTTCTTCGTGTTCGCCTCCGCCCCGCTGACCTACGACCGCTACGACCCGGTGGCGCAGCGCGAGGTCCTGCGGTCGGCGTTCGCGGGCGGCGGCTGGCGGCTGCCGGAGCTGGTGGCGGCGCTGGCCGGGACCACCTCGGTCCACCTCGACTCGATCAGCCGCGTCGAGACCGACCGGTACGCCAGGGGGCGGGTCGTGCTGCTCGGCGACGCGGGGTACGGCAACACCCTCGCCGGGTTCGGCACCGGGCTGGCGGTGGTCGGCGCGTACGTGCTGGCCGGTGAGCTGCAGGCGGCGGGCGGCGACCACCGGACGGCGTTCCGCCGGTACGGTGAACGGCTGCGCGGCCTGGCGAAGGTCGCCCGCCGGGCCAACGCCGGGCCGTTCCTCGCGCCGCGCAGCCGGGCGCGGATCAGGCTGCGGAACGGGCTGTTCAACTCCCGACCGCTGGTGTCGCTGCTGCTGAAGACGACCGACCGGTTCGCCACCGACCCCGACCTGCCGGACTACCCGCTGCCCGGACCCGCTCGGGGCGGTCGGCCCACCGGTGGGCAGGCGGGCGCCCCGCGCTGACCGGGTGGGCCGCCGGTCGTGGTCGCGCCGGTCGTCCCGGCCAGGCCACCGCATGCTTCACCCGTACGGGCGGTGTGCATCGGCGCATCCCTCGTATGCGGTAGCCCGTATGGCTGAAGTTGGGGTGAGCGAACCTCGCCCGCCCGCCCGGAACCGCTGGTCAGCGTGGCGGTCCCCGGAAGGGCGGCGGATCGGCCCACCACGCGCCGCCGGAAGACTGCATGATCAGTGGCGCACGCGGACGACGGGAGGGCGCACGGCGGTCGGGGGTCGAGGAGTTGTTGCGGGTGAGCCAAGCGTCGGGCGGTGCCGCGATCCGGGCCGACCTGCTGCACAGCTTCCGGGTCCTCGGCGCGGGCGTGCTGCCGGTCCGCGTGCTCGCGGTCGGCGCGGACGTGGACCTGTGGGCGGCCGACGAGGTGGTGGCCGGGCTCGTCGGCGTCCCGCTGGACGACAGCCCCGCGCGCCTGCTGCCCGCCGGCGAGGGCCGGTTCGCCCTGCGGCCCGCGCCGGACGCGCTGCCCGACCCGCACGCGGGCAACGGGCCGGCGGTGGCCCGCCGCATCGGTGAGGACTTCCTGGTCACCCTGGACACCTGCGGTCACCTGGTCGGCCGGTCGGCACCCGCCCGGCCGCCGGACCCGGCCCGCCTCGCGGGGGCCACCGACCCGACCACGCGCGCCGACCCCGCCCGTCCGGCCAACCCCGGCGGCCCCGGCCGGCCGACGGCCGACGGCGACCCGACCGGCACCGGAGATCCGGACGACACCGGCCGGCCGCCCGGACCCGGCCACCGGGACCACCACGCCCACCCGGACGCCCCTGCCGGTCGCGACGTCCTCGCGTACCCGCCCTGCGCCGCCGTACCCACCCCGTGCGACTTCGCCTACGAGGTGGCCGGCGTGGTCCTGCCCGCCGTGGAGTTCCCCCACCCGGACCGCGTCGCACCGTGGCTGACCGCCCACCGCGCCCTGCTGTGCGGCGCGGTCCGGGCGAACACCAGGGCCGGCCGCCACGACCTCGCGGTGGCGCTGGCCGCCCGCCTCTGGTCGCTCCCGCCGGGCGACGCCGACCCGGCCTGGGGGCACGAGCTGGCGTGGTGGGCCGCGGAGGCCGCGATCGAGGCCCGAAGACCGGAAGCGCTGGCCGACCTGCTGGCGTTGAGCGCCCGGTGGTTCGCGGACGCGGGCGACTTCGTCACCGCCGAGCAGCACG
This sequence comes from Saccharothrix australiensis, assembly GCF_003634935.1. Classification (NCBI taxonomy): domain Bacteria; kingdom Bacillati; phylum Actinomycetota; class Actinomycetes; order Pseudonocardiales; family Pseudonocardiaceae; genus Saccharothrix; species Saccharothrix australiensis. The sequence goes on along the minus strand of NZ_RBXO01000001.1, from coordinate 4,331,378 downwards.
GCGTCCGGGAGTCCAGGGCACGCCGCCGCCTCGGCGCGCCCGACGGCATCGCGGCGGCGCTGTGGCGGCGGGCGGGCACCTACCGCCGGTCCGGTCACCCGCACTTCGCGCTGGACTGCTACCGCGAGCTGGCGGCGGACTACCTCGACCGGGGCGACCGGCACGGCGAGGCGCGCGCGCTGGCCGCCACCGGCGCCACGCTGCTGGCCTCCCACCGCCCGGACGCCGCCGCGGCGCGGCTGGACCAGGCGATGCGCCTCTACGACGGGCTGCCCGGCACGTCACCGGTCGAGCGGGCCGGCGTGCTGGAGCACCTCGGGCGCGCGCTGTGGCGGCTCGGCGAGCGCGGCGTCGCGCTGCGGCGGCTGGACGAGGCGCTGAGCCTGCTGGTCGACGTGGACGACGAGGCCGCCGACCGGGTCCGCCGCACGCGCGCGGGGCTTGCCGACCGCTGACGGTCAGAACGCGTCCTGGTCGCGCGCGGCCCGCTCCACCGGCCGTTCGGTGGTCAGCAGCCGGACCACCGCCCGGCACACGAAGACCTTGTTGTACACCCGCTCCTCCAGGCTGGTGAGGACGCCGAGCCGGACGAGCCGCCCGGTGACCTGGGTGGCGGTCTTCATGGTGATCCCGTACCGCTCGACCAGCGTCCGGTGGGTCAGCACCGGTGACGTGACGAGGTCGGCGGCGACGCGGCGCAGGCTCAGCGGCCTCGGCGCGAGCGCGAGGTGCGCGCGGTGCAGGGCGGCCAGCTCGTCGATCATCCGGACCTGGGCCAGCGCCTCGGTCCGCAGGCCCGTGGCGAAGAAGTCGATCCACTCGTGCACGGGACCGCCGTGCACCACCGCCCTGACCCGCTCGTGGTACTCGGCGCGGTGCGCGTCCAGCCAGTGCGACATCGGCAGGACCTGGTCGCGGAGCAGGCCGGTCCGCACCAGTTCCAGCGAGCTGGCCAGCCGGGCGACGTGCCCGTTGGCCTCCGGGTAGGGCTGGACGAGTTCGAGGTGCAGGTGCGACAGCGCGATCCGGGCGACGCGGGACAGCGGGCTGGGCGCGCGCAGCGCGGCCGACCACTCGGCGAGCGCGCGGCGCAGCGGCTCGCCGGGCGGGACGGTGAGCAGGTAGGCGTCCCGCTCGGTCCGGCCGCCGAACCAGCCCTGGTGGCGGCGCAGGCCCGTGTCGTGGTCGCGCGGACCGGAGCCGGTGAGGATGGCGCTGATCTCGCCGAGCAGCCGGGGGTCGACCGGCGCGCCGGCGGCCAGCCGGGCGGTGCCGTGCGCGGACGCCAGGACGAACCGGCCGACGGGGTGCTTGGCGAGCAGCTCGGCGACCGCGGCGTCGTCGCCTGCCGCGCGGGCGGCCCACAGGTGGAACAGCAGGGCCTCCACGAGGTCGGCGTCGTGGCCGGCCAGCGCGCCGGAGCTGCGCGCGTCGCGGATCTGGCCGCACAGCACCAGCATCGACCGGTCGGCGACCCGCTCGGCGCTCTCGTTGAGGCTGCCCAGCGCGTGCTCGGCCTCGGCGAGGTTGCGGTGCGTGCCGGTGGGCAGCCGCGCGTCGACCGGCATCGGGTTCGGCAGGTAGACGCGCAGCCCGCGCAGCGGCTCGGGCAGCGTCGCCGGGTTCGCGGGTTCCACCCACCCGCCGTGCGCGTTCGTCATGGGCCGCAGGGTGACCCATGTGGAGTCTCCACATCAAATTCCAGAAGAGGGTCCCGAAGATCATCGGTGGGACGGTTTGAACGTGCATCCGGGTGTGCGCCTGCACATGCATTTCCGCGACGGTTGGATTTCCGCTGGTGCCGGACTTCCGCGCGGGTCGGCGCGTCGGTCGTCCGCCGGGGATATGCACCCTCCGTCGACCGCGACGAACAGCGGACGGCGCTCGGCCGAGCGCTATTTTTGCCCCCACCTTGGTGTGAGTTCACTCGTTCGAGTGGTCTTGCGCGTGGATTGTGATGGGACCGCATTCCGCCTCGGTGGGCCGTTCAGCGCGATGAGGTGCGGCGACCTCGCCGCCGCGGCGGCGAATCGTCCCGCAGATTTGCGGAAATTACCGCTGTTCCCCTTTTCCGAGGGTATCGGCGGCGCGCGGGTCCTGCCCTAGTATCCCTGCCGTCAACGTCCGCGAACCAGTCAACGTCCGCGAATCATTGGTCACCCCATTGCGTCGACACCCGCGGGAGAACATCGGGTGCTAGTCGAAGATCCGGGCCGGGAGGGGGGTGACGGCCCTTCGGTGGTGAACTCCTTAGCCGGCGCGGCCGCGCACGCCCTGCTCCAGGTGGGCAACGTCTACGGCGGCGTGTCGTACGGCAGCGCGCCGAGCGGCGAGCCGCAGCCCGGCCTGGTGTCGATCAAACCCCCGATCGGCAGGCTCGGCGCCGAGCTGTACGGGCGGGACGCGATCCTGGCCGACCTGGTGGCCACCGCGACCGGCGCGGCGGGCGAGCTGGTCGTGCTGCACGGCGCGGGCGGCTACGGCAAGACCGCGATCGCGCTGGGCGTCGCCCGGCGGCTGTGGCGGCAGGACCCGGACTTCCGGGTGTGGTGGGTGGACGCGTCCACCGGGCCCGGCCTGGTCGCCGGGCTCCGCGAGGTCGCCCTGGACGCGGGCGCGGACCTGGAGGACGTGCTGCGTGCCTGGTCGGGCGACCGGTCCGCGCCCGACCTGCTGAACCGGACGCTGGCGGACGCGCCCGGACCGTGGCTGCTGATCATCGACAACGCCGACGACGTGCGGCTGCTCGCGGTGCGGGGCCCGCTGGGCGACGGCACCGGCTGGATCCGCGCGCCCGGCCGCTCGCGCGGCACGATCCTCGTCACCACCAGGGAGAACTCCCGCGAGGCGTGGGGACCGGGCGCGGTGCGGCACGAGGTGCGCCCGCTGAGCCCGGCCGCCTCGGCGGAACTGCTCAACGCGGGCTCGCCGGGCGCGGGTTCCTCGGCGCAGGCGCTCGACCTCGCCGCGCGGCTGGGGCACATGCCGCTCGCCCTGCACCTCGCCGGCCGCTACCTCACCGCCGTCCAGGAGAGACCGTGCGTGCCGGGCCTGCGCCGGCCGCGCGACTTCGACGAGTACGGGCAGGTGTTCCGCGACCGGTTCCCCGAGATCGACCGGCTGCACCGGCTCGGCGCGCAGGCCGACGAGCGGCAGCTGCTCAACCGGACCTGGGAGCTGTCGCTCGACCTGCTGGAGGACCGCGGCCTGCGGTGGGCGCGGCGGATGCTGCGCTGGCTGTCCTGCTTCGCGCCCGCCGCCGTGCCGTGCTTCCTGCTCGACGCGCGGGTGCTCGCCGAGACGGACCTGTTCCACGGCATCACGGCGGAGGACGTGGAGGCGACCGTCGCCGGCCTGATCACCCTGAGCCTGGTGGAGCGCGCCGAGTTCGTCGACCCGCGCTCGGAGACGGCGACGATCGAGTGCGTGCGGCTGCACCCGGTGATCCGGGAGGCCAACCGCCACCAGACCGACGTGCGCGAGAACCTGCCCGGCTACCTGGCGCTGTGCCTGGCGGTGCTGGACGGGCTCACCTCGGGGCTGACCTTCGCGACGGCCGCGGAGCTGGCCTGCTGGGCGGTCGTCAGCCCGCACTGCGAGCACGTGGTCGCCAGGGTGGGGCAGGAGGCGGGCGGGCTGCGGTCGCCGCTGACCTGGGAGCTGGTGGCCACCCAGCTCACCTGCCGGCTCGCCCGGTTCGCGCGGCTGACCGGCGCGTACGCGCGGTCCGCCGGCCAGTTCGAGGCGGCCGTCGACGTGCGCCGCCACCACCTCGGCCGCTGGCACCCCGAGGTGGTGGCGCTGCGCCGCGAGCTGGCCTGGCTGAAGTGGGAGCAGCAGCCGTCGCTCGCGGTGCTGGACGAGTTCGCCGCGCTCGCCGAGGGCTGCCGCGAGCGGCTGGGCGAGCAGGACCCGCTGACCATCGCGTGCCTGCACGACGTCGCGCACCTGCGGGCGCAGGCGGGTGTCGGCGGGCGCGACGGCGCGAGCTACCGCGAGGTGATCCGGCTGCGGGGGCAGCTGCTCGGCCGCCCGGACGCCGAGTCGGTCAGCGCGCAGCTGGCGCTGGTGACCCTGTTGTGGGGCGAGGGTTCCGACGCGTGCGAGGACGAGTTCGGCCGGCTGCTCGCGATGATCGACGAGTGCGAGCGGGCCGGGCCCGCCGCGTGGGCGGGCGGCCTGGCGCCCGAGGTGCTGCGCGGGCACGTGGTCGCCCTGCTCGACCGGTACCGGAGCACCCGCGACCGGTGATCACGGCCGGGTCGCGAACCGGTCGGCGCGCCGTTCCCGCCGGTGGACCTCCCGGCGTTCTCAACCGGGGTCGTCGACCTGACCGACCGGGTGGCGGACCCGTCGTCGCTCCTGCCGGAGGTCCCGGATCGGCGGCGGCACGCACATCGCCGGCGCGCTGCGCCACGCCCATGCCCGGTGGCGTGGTTGCGCGCGGGCCTGCACGTCCGCGAGTCCACCCGCGCCGTCGCGCGGCGGGGTGGCTGGACGCGGTGGGTCCCGAGTGGACCGCTCCTCTGTAGACGGTCCGACGGCTCAGGGCCGCGCCGGATCGCATCCCCGCGCCGGATCGCGCCCGCCGCACGCTGCGAAACAGCGTGCTGACACGCAGTCACCTTCACCGGCCGCTCTCCACGACAGTGGCGATCCGCCCTTCTGCGGGGCCGCGCGCCGAACCCTTTCGGTGACCCCGAGTTTTCCTGTTAACTCGACGGGTAGCCACTCCGAAGTGGACGGCATGACCGCACACGACTGATCCTGCTGTGCCGTCCACCTGATCCGGTGAACCGGCCTGCGCCACTGGCTCACGCACGGACGGTTGCCCGGTCGGCGATGTCTGTCGCGAATCCGAGTGAACGGGTGATCGGCGAGGTGAACCATGAACATCGTTCCTTCCGAATGCACGTACCCACGACGACGTGGTCACGGCCGGGTGCTCGCCGCGCTCGCCGCGCTCGTCGCCGTGTCGGCGCTGCTGGTCGCACCCCCCGCGACCGCCGGTGCGGTAGAACACGGTCCTGTGAAACCAGGCGCGTTCAGCGGTGGGGCCAAGTCGTTCTGGCTGCACTTGAACAGCACGCCGGTGTCGGACGAGATGATCGAGGCCGAGGCCCGGCGGCACCGGTACGTCGTGCTCAACGCCTGGGAAGGCGACCTGCTGAAGAAGCTCAAGGCACGCAACCCGGACATCCGGGTGTTCGTCTACAAGGACCTGTCCTCGACCCGCAGCTACGCGTGCCGCGACGGGGCGGACGACCGGTTCCTGCCCGCCGGTGTCGGCTACTGCGCCGCCGACCGGGACCACCCCGACTGGTTCCTGCTGGGGCCCGACGGGCGGCGGTTCCAGTACAGCGGGTACGACGGCCACTGGCAGATGGACGTCGGCCACACCGGCTACCAGGACGCCTGGGCCGCCAACGTCATCCAGGAGAGCAAGGCGATCGGGTTCGACGGCGTGTTCATGGACAACGCGCTGTTCCCGTGCGACGCCTACCACCCCGGCGTGTGCCCGGCGAAGTACCCGGACAACGCCCGGTTCCAGGGCGCCTACCGGTCGATGCTGTCCAACATGAAGGGCAGGTTCGCCGACGCCGGGCTGACCACGGTCGCGAACCTGTCCAACGCCAGGCTCCACCCCGGCGGCTGGACGTCCTACGTCGACCACGTCGACGGCGGTTTCGACGAGTGGTGGCTCGCCTTCAGCGGGACCAACCTGCTGCCCGAGTACCGGGAGGGTTGGAGCAGGCAGGCCGAGGAGGTCACGGAGAACGAGATGCGCGGCAAGATCACCTGGGTCCAGCCGCACTTCGGCCCCGGCGACGAGCGGGCGATGCGCTACGCGATGGCGAGCTACTTCCTGACCGCCGGCGAGCGTGCCGCGATCGCCGCGGTGGAGCGGACCGACGGCTACGGCGACCCGCCACCGCGCAACCCCCTGTACGACTGGGACCTCGGCACGGCCACGACGCCGTACCGGTCGGTGGGGCACAACGTGTTCCAGCGCGACTTCACGTGCGGCGTGGTGGTCGTCAACGCGAACCCGACCGAGAGCGAGCCGGTCCAGGTCCGCCTCGGCGCGACCTACGTCGACGAGCGCGGCGCGGGCGTGGCGGACGTGCGCCTGGCCGGCACGTCCGGGGCGGTCCTGCGCAAGGGCTGCGGCTGACGCCCCCCGAGCGCCGCGCCCGACGGGGCAGCCGATCAGCCGGGGGTGCCCCGGAACGGCGTGGGCGGCCGGCGCACCGGCCGCCCACCGCTCTGGTCAGACCCCCGACGAGGACAGCTCGGCGGGTGCGCGCCGCTCCGCCGGCACCAGCACCCGGTCGCGTCGGGCCCGCCGCCACGTGAACCCGGCGTACGCCAGCACACCCAGCAGGCTCAGCACGGCGAGCGCGATGCCCAGCGGCAACCCCGGCGGCGTCCACCGGAGCGTCAGCCGGCCGCCCTCGACGTCCGCGGGCAGGTCCACCACCAGCAGCCCCGCCGGCCCCTCCCGCGTCGCCAGCGCCCGGCCGTCGAGCTCCGCCCGGTAACCGGGCCACGCCAGCCGGGCGAACGCCAGCGAACCCGCCTGCCCGCGCGGCTTGCTGAAGCGCACCGACTCGTCGCGGTCGTGCGGCGCGACGTCCTCGGTCACCCGGACGCCCGCCGTGGCGTGCGCGAGCCGCCCGTCCGGCCACGGGAGCGGCTGCTCGCGGCTCAGCACGGTGAACTTCGCCGACCGGGACGAGACGCGCCAGCCGGGCGGCGGCTGGGCGTCCGGCCGCAGCGCGTTCTCGACCACCACGCTCTCCGCGCGGATCAGGTCGGCGAGCACCACCCCGTCCAGCCTGGTCGGCGTGAAGACCTTCTCCAGGCTGCCCGCGCAGGTGCCGCCGTGGTAGACCATGCAGGTCGCGGCGGCGAACTCGCGGAATGACATGCCGGTGTACGAGCCGACCGACGACAACCCCGCGACCAGGCCCACGTTGCCCGGCAGCACCGTCCCGACCGGGAACGTCGTCCCCTCGTGCGGCGGGGTCTGGGCGCGCAGCTCGGAGACCGACCGCGGGAAGCGGTGTTCGGCGACGTCGCCGTTGAAGGGGAACCACGACGTCTGCGCCACCAGTCCGACCGCGACGCCCGCCACGAGCACGCCGTAGGTCCCGACGAGCCGACCGCGCCGGGCGAGCCACAGCGCCAGTGCGCCGCCCACCGCCAGCAGCGCGAGCGCGACCAGGTGGTGCCGCCACTGCCACGGTCCCGCCGCGAACGTCAGGTAAGCGGTCAGCAGCAGCGCGCCCGCCGTGATCGACGCCCGCCGCCGCACGTGGTCCATCCGGGGCCCGCCGGTCAGCAGCACCGCGAACAGCACGCCGAACGCGAGGTACACGACCTCCAGGTGCCGCAGCGGGAAGCGGAACATCCACAGGTTCGACGGCCCGATGGCGAGCAGCAGGTACGCCGCGCCCACCGCGAGCACACCGGCGAGCGGGCGCCAACGGTCCCGCAGCCTGCTCCAGTGCAGCCACGGCAGCAGCGGCACCACGAACCACGCGAAGTACGCGCTGGGCGTCAACATCCGGATGCTGTGCCCGAAGCCCTTGACCATCGGCTGGTGGCTGGCCATGCTCAGGTTGATCAGCTCGGACAGGCGCGGCATGAGGGTTCCGTCGCTGGAGAAGCCCTGGTTGGCCCGCACGGTCACCGCCGAGCTGCCCAGCAGCGGCAGGTACACCAGCGGCACCAGCAGCGCGACCAGCCCGCCGACGACCAGCACGCGCACCAGGGCGCTCCGGTCGCGCTTGAGCCACGACTCGACCAGCAGCGCCGCCATCACCACGCACACGCCGAGCAGGCCGTACGGGTTGCCGGTGGTCACCGCCAGCGCGCCGAACAGGAACGCCCACAGCGGACTGGCCGCGCCGCGCGCCGCCCGCCGCGCCGCCCACCAGGTGAACGGCAGCCAGGTGAACGCCATCAGCCCGGCGGCCCAGGTCGCGGCCTCGTAGTACAGGGTGAACCCGCAGAACGGCAGCGCGATCCCGACGACCGCGGCCGGGCCCCGGCTCGCGCCGTACTCCCGGCACAACAGGTACGTGCCGAGCGCGAGCAGCGCCAGGAACTCGCTCTTGACCACCACGGCGGCCACCGCGAGGTCGTCGAACTGCGCGACCAGCGCGTAGTTGGCGAGGTTCACCGGGTTCCACACGCCGAACAGCGCCTCGGCGGCGAGGTTGCCGCCCATCCAGCTGTCGACGTCGAGCAGCAGCGGCCACTCGCCGGCCAGCAGCCGGTCGCCCAGGTGGTGCCAGGTGGGCAGGAACTGCACCGCGCTGTCGTCCCACACGTAGAACAGCCGGTTGCGCAGGAACGGGATCTGCGCGATGAGCACCACGGCGACGCACACGCCGAGCGCGACCAGCGGTCCCCGCGTCGGCCGTTGGACGAGCGTCCTCACGACGTTCGTTCCTCTTCCTTGATCAGGGGCGCGGTCGGCTTCCGGCGGCCCAGGAGCACGAGCTGCGCGACGATGAACGTGAACGGGATGGCGACCACCGCCGCGAGCAGCGGCGCGACCCCCTGGTCGACCCGCAGCCACGTGACGAGGGCGTACAGGCCCGTGGTGGTGACCACGAAGTTCGTCACGTTGGACAGCGGGAACAGCAGGAACGTCCGCAGCGACGGCGTCGTGCGGAACGTGAAGTGGCAGTTGAGGAAGTACGAGCCGACCATCGCCAGCACGAACGCGGTCACGTGCGCCGCCAGGTACGGCAGGAGCAGGCGCAGCAGCAGGTACAGGGCGTAGTAGACGCCCGTGTTGACCACGCCGACGAGCGCGAACCGGGCGACGCGTCCCAGCTTGCCGGTCACGACGTGGTCCGCTCCGTGAACGGCCCGGCCACGACCTCGCCCATCAGCTCCGCCGCGTGCTCGGCCACGCCGGGGCCCAGCGGCAGCGTCACCGGCGTGTGCCCGGCACCGCCCGACTCCTTCACGAGGAAGTGCGGCCGGCGCTTCGTCTCGGCGTAGATCCGGCCGACGTACTCGCCGATCACGCCCAGGAACAGCAGTTGCAGGCCGCCGAGGACGAGGATCCCGCACATGACGGTGACGTAACCGGGCACGTCCACGCCGTGGCGCACGGCGTGCACCAGCACCCAGGTCGCGTAGCCGAACGCCACGGCGGTCACCAGCGCGCCGAGGTAGATCGCGATGCGCAGCGGTTTGGAGTTGAACGACACCACGCCGTCGATGCCGTAGTTCAGCAGTTTGCGGAATGTCCAGCTGCTCCGGCCGTTCTGGCGGAGCACGTTGTCGTAGTCGATGACGGCGGTGTCGAAACCGATCCAGGAGAACAGGCCCTTGGAGAACCGGTTGTACTCGCCGAGCGACAGCAGCGCCTGCACCGCGCGCTTGCTCAGCACCCGGAAATCGCCCACGCCGTTCTGGAGTTCGACGTCGATGACTTTGTTGATCAGCCGGTAGTAGAGGTTCGACACGAGCTTGCGCAGCGGCGCCTCGCCGCGCCGCGAGCGGCGGGCGATCACCTGGTCGTAGCCCGCGCCGACCAGGCCGATCATCCGTTCGAGCAGCTCGGGCGGGTGCTGGAGGTCGGCGTCCATGATGGCCACCAGGTCGCCCGTGGCGTGGCCGAGGCCGGCCAGCATGGCGGCCTCCTTGCCGAAGTTCCGGCTCAGTGCCAGGTACTTGAACCGCTGGTCGCGCTCGGCGAGCGCGCGGAGCACCGCCAGCGTGCCGTCGGTGCTGCCGTCGTCCACGAGCAGGACTTCGAAATCGTCGCCCAGCGCGGGCAGCGTGCGCATCAGCGCCGCGTAGAGTTCTTCCAGCCCGGCTTCCTCGTTGAAGCACGGGACCACCACCGAGATGCGCACAAGACCCCTTGAACCCCTCAAGACACTTTCCGTGCCGATCCGACCGCCGTGGAGAACCCACCTGCTCTAACCGACGCCCCGCAGCCTCGTCCCGTTGCCCGGAGTCGCGCTGATCACCGGTTTTCCGCGTTGTCGCCTTTCTGTCGTAGCCTGTCCGCCGCAGCAGGGGTGAATGCGATGGGGGCGTTGGTTATGGGGCGTACACGGCCGGTCGCACTGCTCGTGGCATTGGCGCTGGCGGTGCTGGTGGCCTGCGGCGACCTTACCGCACCGCCCGCGTCACCCGATGGGGTCGCACACCTTCAGGTGGTCGCGCACCACGACGACGACCTGCTGTTCATGAACCCGGACGTCCGCGACGCGGTGCGCTCGGGCCACCGCCTGATGACGGTGTTCCTGACCGCGGGGGAGGCCGAGGAGGCGGACGCGAACGGCTACTCGGCGACCCGCCAGGCCGGTGCGCGCGCGGCGTACGCGCGGATGGCCGGCGTGCCCGACGAGTGGGACGGCTCGGTGCTGCCGCTGGCCGACGGCCGCACGGCCGAGCGGTACTCGCTGAAGGCGCGCCCGCTGGTGTCGCTGGTGTTCCTCAACCTGCCCGAGGACGCCGACTCACGGGCCGAGGGCGGGCGGGGCGCGCTGCGCCGCCTGTGGGAGGACCGGCGCGGCTGGTACGCGGTGGACACCCTGCTGCCGACCGGCGGCCAGGTCTCGGAGCCGTCCCGGTACACCGGGAACGGCCTGATCAGGGTGCTGGCCAAGCTGATGGCGGACTTCCGGCCGACGGTGCTGCGCGCCCAGGACGACGACCCGGACCCGGAGTACCCCTACTGGCAGCCGTGGCACGACCACCCCGACCACGTGATGAGCGCGCGGTTCGCGGAGGCCGCGGCCAGGGTCTACCAGCAGTCGCCCGACCGGCCGCGGCTCACCGTGATCGGGTACCGCGACTACAACGTCGAGAGCTCGCCGGTGAACCTCCCGCCGGGCGAGCAGGACGACAAGATCGGCCACTTCGCGGCCTACCAGCGGCACGACAAGCTGGCCAACGGGCCCGGCGCGTACGACCGCTGGCCCCGCCGCATGTACTACCGGTGGAGCCGCGGCACGTCGTGGGTGGGGCGCGACGCGGACGGCAGGCTGCACGCGTTCGCCGCGCGGGGCGCGCAGCTCCTGGGTTGGCGGCGGGCCGGTGACGGCTGGGAGGCCACCGAGCCCGACCGCGCGGGCGGCCCGCTGGCCGCCGGGCTCGCGGTGGGCGCCGGCCGGGGCGGGCTGACGGTGTGCGGCCGTCGGCTGGACAACGGCGAGCTGACCTGCCGCGACGACCGGGGCTGGACGGCGCTGGGCAGCCCGGACCCCGGCGGGCGGCGGGTCGGCACGCCGGCGGTGGCCGCGCACCGCGACGGGCGGCTGGCCGTGTTCGTGCGGGACGAGGGCGGTGGCATCAGCCGGGCGGAGCAGGACGCCGACGGCGACTGGGGTCCGTGGAGCAGGCTCGGCGGTTCGGACGTGCGGGACGGCCTGAGCGCCGTGCCGGGGCCGGACGGCGCGCCCGAGGTCTACGCGAGCACGACGAAGGCGGTGGTCCACTGGACGTCGAAGGGCTGGGACGCGGCGTTCCCGGCCGTGCCGCCCGCCGGCCCTCCGGTCGCGGTGGGCGGTCCGGACGCGACGACGGTGGTGGTCCCGGTCGCCGAGACGGGCGAGATCGCGCGAACCACGCGATCCGGTGGGAGCTGGTCGGCTCCGGTGCGGGGTCCCGGTCCGGGCGGTGCGGGCGACCCGGCGGCGGTGTCCGCGGCCGGCCGGGTGGCGGTCGTGGGGCGCGATGCCGGCGGCGGGGTGACGACGGACGCGACCGGGTCGTGGGCGGGTATCGGCGGCGCGGTGCTGGACCAGCCGGCGGCGGCCGTGGACGGCGACGGCCGGGTGGTGGCGCTGTTCGTCGGGGCCGACGGCCGGCTGCACTCGGCGACGCAGACCGCGCCCGGCGGACCGTTCGCGCCCTGGCGCGCGACGGACTGAGCCGGCGGGGCGGACCGAGCCGGCGCTGCGGTCGTGCGGTCGACGGCACACCGCCGGCGACGCGGTCGGCGTTCGCGCCCGGCCTACGATGACCCGGTGACGACCGGATCGGGGCCCGCCCGATGAGCAACGTGGAGACCAGCCCGGCCGAGGTGGTGTGCACCGGCACGTCCGGGCCGGAGACCAGGGTCGAGGTGCTCGAACCGCGCGACGTGCCGCTGGGCGGTCCCCGCGCGATGACCGTGCGCCGCACCCTCCCGCAGCGCTCCCGGTCGATGATCGGCGCGTGGTGCTTCGCCGACCACTACGGGCCCGACGACGTGTCGGCGACCGGCGGCATGGACGTCGCGCCGCACCCCCACACCGGGCTCCAGACCGCGAGCTGGCTGTTCAGCGGTGCCATCGAGCACCGCGACAGCCACGGCGTGCACGCGACGGTGCGGCCGGGCGAGCTGAACCTGATGACCGGTGGTCGCGGCATCTGCCACTCGGAGGTGTCGCTGCCGGACACCACCGTCCTGCACGGCGTGCAGCTGTGGATCGCGCTGCCCGACGCCCACCGCGACGCCCCGCGCGACTTCCAGCACCACGTGCCCGAGCCGATCGCCCTGGACGGCGCGGTCGCGCGGGTGTTCCTCGGCGCGCTGGCGGGCCACACGTCGCCGGTGGCCACCTTCTCACCGCTGCTGGGCGCGGAACTGGTGCTCGACCCCGGCGCGCGGCTGGCCCTGGCGGTCGACGCGGGTTTCGAGCACGGCGTCCTGGTGGACCGGGGCGCGGTCGAGTTGGCCGGCACCCGCCTCGGGCACGCCGAGCTGGGCTACCTCGCTCCGGGCGCGCGCACCGCCGAGGTGGCCAACCCCGGCGCCGAACCCGCCCGCGTGATGCTCCTCGGCGGCGCGCCGTTCGGCGAGGAGATCGTGATGTGGTGGAACTTCGTCGGCCGCGACCACGACGAGATCGAGCGGTTCCGCGCGGAGTGGCAGGCGGAGTCGGACCGGTTCGGCCGGGTCGAGGGCTACGCCGGGACGCGCCTGCCCGCGCCACCGCTGCCGACGGGCCGCCTCCGCCCGCGCGCGAACCCGCTGCCCGGCCGCTGATCGCGGGTCGCGCCCCGGGGTGTACGTCAGGCCGGGGTGCACGTCAGGCCGGGTGCACGTCGTGTTCGGGTGAGGCAACCCGCCGGAGGGCCGTTCGCCGGTGGGGGCACCGCGCCGGCCCGCGTCCGGTCAGAGGGCCCGCAGGCGGTCCCCGGTGACGTCGGCGACGCGCCTGAGCCAGTCGGCGGGCACGGGTCCGCGTGCGCCCACCCAGACCCGTGACACACCCAGCTCGGCGTGCCGCGCCATCTGGTCGAGGAACGCGTCCGGGTCGTCCAGCGGGTCCTCGCCGAACAGGATGGTCTTCTCGATGGTCGACGGGTCGCGGCCCTCGGCCGCGCAGTGGCGGGCCAGGACGTCGAGCTTGTGCGCCACCTCCTCCGGACCGCCGAACAGGTTGCAGGCGTCGGCGTGGCGCGCGACCAGGCGCAGGGTCTTCCGCTCGCCACCGCCGCCGATCAGCACCGGTGGCCGGCGGAGGGGCCGGGGCTCGCAGATCGTCTCCGCGAGCCGGTAGTGCCTGCCCTCGAACGGGCCGTCGTCGTCGCCCCACATCTGCCGGCAGATCAGCAGCGTCTCCTCCAGGCGTTCGAACCGCTCGGCGACCGGCGGGTACGGCACGCCCAGCCCCCGGTGCTCCCGCTCGTACCAGGCCGCGCCGAGGCCGAGCAGCGCACGGCCGCCCGACAGCACGTCCAGCGTGGACACCACCTTGGCCAGCAGTCCGGGGTGGCGGTAGGTGACGCCCGTGACGAGCACGCCGAGCGTGATCCGCTCGGTCTTCCCGGCGAGGAAGCCGAGCACCGTGTAGCACTCCAGCATCGGCTCGGCCGGCCCGCCCAGGAAGTCCAGCTGGAAGTGGTGGTCCATCACGGTGAAGGCCGCGCACCCGACCTCCTCGGCGGCCCGCGCCGTGTCGGCGAGCGCCCCCGGCAGGGACCCGGGGGCCTCGGGCAGGCTGAAATCCGCGAAGTGGACGGCGAGTTCCACGAAGACCTCCTCGACTCCGGGACCGGTGCGGCCCCTTGCGGCCATTGTGGCCGCGCCGGACCCCGCCGCGCGGGGTCCGGCGGCGCCCTCAGTGCTGCGCGGCCAGCGCCCGACCGATGTAGTGCGCGCTGAGCGTCGCGAAGATGTACGCCTGGAGCACCTGGATCAGCGCTTCCAGCAGGGTGATCCCGATGGCGAGCGCGAAGCTGACCGCGGACACCGGCTTGAGCGGCGGCGCGGCCTCCAGCAGCAGGTACTGGCCGCCCAGCACGAACACCACCACCAGCAGGTGACCCGCGAACATCGCCGCGAACACCCGGATCGCCAGGGTGATCGGGTCGAAGAAGAACTTGAGGATCACCTCGGTCGGTATCAGCAGCGACCACAGCACCGGTTTCGGCACGCCCGGCAGCACGAACTGGTTCCTGAGGTACCCGCGCAGGCCGTGCCGCCGGATGCCGACCCAGTGGTAGGTCGGGTACACCACCAGCACCGCCAGCGCGCCCGGGAACGCGATGTGGGCCAGCGTCGGGAACTGGATGAGCGGGATGATCCCGAAGATGTTGTTCACCAGCACGAAGGTGAACAGCGAGATGATGAACGGCACGTACGGGCCGAAGTCCCGACCGCCGATCTGCTCGCGCGCGATCGTGTTCCGCCCGAAGTCGTAGATCGACTCGACGGCGAACTGGAGCCTGCCCGGCACCACCGCGAGCCTGCGCGAGGTGACGAGGAAGAACGTCGAGATGATCACCGCCGAGAGCACGACGAGGATCATCGGTTTGGTCACCCAGCCGAAGATCGCCGGTGGGAAGAGGTCCGCCGCTCCGGGCGGGGTGAAGGTGGTGTCGGCCATGAACGCCCCCCCGGTCCAAGGTCTTGCCCGGACCCTATCGGACGCCGGTCCGGGACGTGATCCGGGGCACACCGGCCGGGTGGGCGGTGGCGCGTGGCCCGAGCCTCCCGCGCCGCCATCCGCGCCGTGCTCCCTGCCCACCGCCACGTGCCGCTGCCCGTACTGCGCCGCTGCCCGTACTGCGCCGCTGCCCGTACTGCGCCGCTGCCCGTACTGCGCCGCTGCCCGTACTGTGCCGCTGTCCGTACTGCGCCGCTGCCCGCGATCCGAGTCGTGCCGCTACCCGCGACCCGTGCCGCCGAGCACGCGGTCCAGGTGGTGGTGCACGACGGCCCGCGCGCACTCGGAGCTGGTCCGGCCGCAGGCCAGCTCGGCGGCGAGGCCGTTGGCGAGCGCCCGGATCAGGTGCGCCTCCCGTTCGGCGTCGAGGTCGGCGCGGACGCCCCGGACGACCTCGGCGGTGCGCGCGCGCAGGTCGATGTCGTCGGCGTACAGCAGCTCGGCGAACTCCGGGTCGTCCAGGGCCCGGCCGAGGAACGCCACCCAGACCCGCACGGCCTGCCGGGTGTCGGGGTCGTCGCCGAGCAGTTCGTCCAAGGTGGCGCGGAGCGTGTCCTCGGGCGTGCCCGCGAGCCCGCCGACGCGCTGCCCGATGCGGGCCGTCATGCGGTCCCGCGCGAGGCGCAGCCCGAACAGCAGCAGCGCGTCCTTGCTGCGGAAGTAGTGCTGGACGCGCCCGACCGACACCCCGGCCTCGGCGGCGACCTCGCGCAGGCTCACCGCCTCCAGGCCCGCGCGGGCGACGAGCCGCCACACCGCGCCGGCGATGTCGGCCTTGTGCCGTTCGTGCTGTTCGACGTCGATGGTGCGGGCCACCGCGGCAGTTTAGCAATACGGACGCATTGAGATCGTTGCACGCCACTGTCTACGATGCGGACGCATTGGTAAGGGGGGCTCGCGGTGGTTGAGCGGATCATGCCCGCGGTGGCGATGTTCGCGGCGGCTCGTGTCCTTTGAGGAGCGGCGGCCAGTGTCCTCAGAGGACGTAAGGTGGCCGCAGACCTGTCGCGAAGGGGGAAGCGTGGAGATCCGTCGAGGTGGTCCGGCAGACCTGCCGGCGATCATGGCGATGCTGGACGGCGCGGTGGCGTGGTTGGACGCGTCCGGGCGCACCGGGCAGTGGGGCAGCGAACCGTGGTCGGCCGACCCGCGCCGGGCCGGGCGGATCGCCGACCGGGTGCGCGAGGACACCGTGTGGATCGCGGAGGTCGACGGCGAGCCGGCCGGTGCGCTGACGCACTCGCCGGAGCCGATGGACTACGTGCCGGCCGTCGACGAGCCCGAGCTGTACGTGCGGTTGCTGGTGACGTCCCGCGCGTTCACCGGCCTCGGCGTCGGTGCCGCGCTGCTCGACCACGCCCGCGACCAGGCGCGCCGGCAGGGCATCGACCTGGTGCGGGTCGACTGCTACGCGGGCGGCGACGGCCGGCTGGTGCGGTACTACCGGAGCAGGGGCTTCACGCCGGTCGAGACGTTCACGGTGGGGGACTGGCCGGGGCAGCTGCTGTCCGACCGGGTCCTCTCGCGGTCCGCCGAGGCGTAGCCGCCGTCAGGGCTTCCGCGCAAGCCCCGGAGGGCACCGCACCCCCAGGGCACCGCCGGCACCGGGCGACCCGACAGTCGCCCGGAGCCGGCACCCGCCGCAGGGGCGCTGCGGTCGCCCGGACCCGGCAACCGTCGCGGGGCGACCCGACAGACGCCCGGTGGCGGCAACCGTCGCGGAAGCGCGCGGTCGCCGCCACCGGCGCGTGCGCGGAGCACGGCGCGGTGGCGGCGACGCCGGTGTCAGATCCGGCCCTGGACGCGGTCGGCCACGATGAGCAGGTAGTGGAAGCTGCTCTCGCGGTACGCCGTCAGGAACGACGACTCCACGCCGGTCGCCACCGACGAGCGCTCGCGCAGTTCCCAATAAGGAATGGTGGCGGGCGTCAGGTCGACCACTTCGATCGGCACCAGGTTGTTCGCGGTGAGCGCCTTGAAGTATTGGCTGCGCGCGTGGACGCTGCACGTGTAGCGCTCGTCGATCTGGCTGACCGCCTTGGAACGGCCACCCGTGACGTCGTTGTAGCAGCCGGTGATGCACACGTACCGACCGCCGTGCCGCAGCAGCCGGGAGAATTCGCTGAACAAGTCGAACAGGTCGACGTACATGGTGGTCTCGTTGGTCCACACGCCGTCGAAACCACCGGCCTCGAAACCGGTGTCGAGCATGTTCCGGAAGTGGAACCGCACCTTGTCCGCCACGCCCCACCGCGCGGCCTGGTCGTTCGCGAACTCGACCTGCTTCTCGGAGATGGACACGCCGTCGACCCGGCAGCCGAACCGCCGGTTGGCCATGATGCTCGTGCCGCCGCGCCCGGAGCCGCCGTCCAGCAGCCGGTCGTCCGGCCCGATCCCGGCGAACCGGTCCAGCAGGAAGTCGGCCTGCGCGGTCTCCAGCCGGTGCAGCTCGGCGATCACCCGCGCGTCCCGCGTCTCCTCGGGCCCCGCCAGCACGGACTCGTCGTACGGGCCGAGTCCGTAGTGGTGGTGGTAGATCCCGTCGACCTCGCCCAGCCGGATGTTCACCGGGTCGCGTTCGGCGTTCCAATACGCCGCCACGGACTTCTGGTAATCGGTGCGCAGCACCCCGGGTGCGACAGTGGTCATCGGTGAGTGCTCTCCTCGTGAGTCCGCGCCCTGACCGGAATGCGCGCTGCGGGATACCGCCGAATTGCGGTGCCGGCGAATTCCGTGGAAGGGCTAATCGGCGGTCGCGACCGTGGAATACGCTAGCACCGGCTATTTGACCGTGTACAGTCGCCCGAATGGGTAGGTCCGCGCCGGATGGCGCAATTGCTCCGGTTGGTGGCGACCGGCCACACGATTCGGCGAACGCCTTGATTCCGCCGCGACGGACGGTATGCGAGGGAGGCTCGCCCTCTCGCGCCGCCGAACGCCGTGAGCACGGATTTCCCCTTGCGTCCCCGATCGCCCGCCGGGATGTCGAGCCGGTGGAAGGGTGAACCGGGGCCGGCCGCCGCACGGGTCCCGAGGTGTGGGAAGGGTCCGGAAGGCGGGCGGCGGCTCGGCGCAGGGGGTTCGGCGCAGGGGATGAGGGGCCGGCGGGCGGCTGCGCGGGCGGGCGCGGTCAGGCGCCCCCGGCGGCCGTGAGCAGGAACGCGGGTGACGACCAGTAGTCGTGCAGCGGCGTGACGCGGACGTCGGTGAAGCCGGCGCGCGCCACCTGCTCCGCCCACCGGTCCGCCGGTTGCTCCCACGTCGAGCGCACCGCGCCGGGCAGCAGCTGACCGGTCAGCACGGGCATCAGGAAGCCCTGCGCCACCAGGTCCCGGTCGTCGTCGTACTCGGCCAGGCCGCGCTCGTAGGTCTCGGCGAGGAACCGCAGGCGCTCCGCCGGGGGCAGGTCCGGCACGTCGAACTCCACCACCGCCAGCACGCCCACGCGCGGCGCGAGCGCGGCCAGCACCTCGTCCCGCGTCCCGTGCGGCAGGGTGTGCAGGGCGAAGGTCGACTGCGCCGCGTCGAACCACCCGCACGACCCGGCGAACGGCTCGACGCGGGTGTTGCGGGCGTCGGTCGCGATGTCGCCGGGCAGGTGTCGCACCGCCTCCGCGAGCAGCGCGGCGGACGGTTCCACGAGGGTGAGCCGCGCGGGCCGGTGGCGGGCGAGCGACGGCCGCAGGGCCCGGCCGTCGCCGCAGCCGACGTCGAGCAGCGAGGCCGGCCGCACGCGCTCGTGGAGGTCGGCCAGCGCCGAGCCCACCGCCTCGTACAGGCCGACGTTGCCGCCGCCGCCGATGAACGCCCGGAACGCGGCGGGCCGGTCGTAGACCGTGCCGTCGGCGTCGCCGGCGAGGTACCGGCCCAGCGCGCGGCCGAGCGGCGAGTCGACGGCGGACGCGAGGTCCCTGGCGCGGTCGGGTTCCCCGGCGGTGAGCGCGGCCAGGGCGGAGGTGATCGTCACCGGTCCAGCTTCGCAAAACCGCGCCGCGCGGTCGCGTGGATTCGGGCCCGCGCCGCACGTGGGGCCGCGCCGCACGTCGACCGGTGCCGCACGTCGACCGGTGCCGCACGTCGACCGGCGCCGCACGTCGACCGGCGCCGCACGTCGACCGGCGCCGCACGTCGACCCGCGCGGGGCGCGGCCCGGTCGGCGGACGCCCCGCGGGACCGCCGACCGGCGGACCGTGCCGGACCGCGGTGCGCGGCGGGTCACCGCGCCGGCTCGCCCCGAATTCCCAGCCGGGCACCGGGTCGGGTGACGTCCGCGCGCACGGTGGGATTCAACCGTGCGCGGTGGGCGTTCGGGTGAAATGGTTCACGACAATGCACGCGATTCCCCCGCGAAACGATTCGCGCGCACGCGCCGGGCGACCACAGGCGCGTCGGCGCACCCGGTTTCCCGGCGTTTCCGAAGACCACTCGTAATTGCCTCGACGGCCACCGCGCCGGCGCGTGCTCCGGTCCCTGGGCGGGACGCCCCACCGACGCCGACCTGGCGCGGCACCAACGTGGCACAGGGCTTCCGCCCGCGTCAAGCACGTCGCCGGCGGCCGTGACCATCGATTTGAGGGGGCGTCGACCACTGTCCGAACGGGGGTTGCCTGGATGGCCCCGATCGCTAGTATGCGAAGTGTCGGCCGCTGCGGAGCAGTCGACCGAGTCGGGGAAGACCGGGGGATCTGGGGTCGACGGTAGCCGGGGCGGGTCCGCGGGAGTCCACCCCGAGCGGACGCGCAATCGCCGTCGGATTGTCGTCGGACGCCGCTTTCCGATCGGTCGTGCTGGTCGCCGCCGCGCGCGAGGGGAGTGTCCGGTGCGTCGTGCCGCGTTCGTCGTCGGGCGGTTCGCCGGTCGACGTCGCGCTCCGGCCGTCGCCGGGCGGGCGCGGCGCGGCGCGGGGGTGCGGCCGTGCGGCGGTCCGCCCGCGCGACGCCGTGCGGGTGGGGCGGCGCGCCGGTCGGGGTCCGCGCGCGGGGCGCCCGGCTCGCGGGTCCGGCCCGGCCGTCCGGCCGCGGCGACTCCGACCGCGCCCGTGAGGCTCGGGGAGGGTGAGGTCCGTGGACGGGCGTGACGGGTGCGTGCACGACCTCGTCGCGGCGCAGGCGGCCGTGACGCCGGAGGCGGTCGCCGTCGCGGCGCCCGACGTGCGGTGGAGCTACCGGCGGCTGGACGGCCGCGCGAACGCGTGGGCGCACCACCTGCGCGCGCTGGGCGTCGGTCGCGGTGACGTGGTGGGCGTGCTGCTGCACCGCGTGCCCGAGACGGTGGCGGTGCTGCTCGGCGTCCTCAAATCGGGCGCGGCCTACCTGCCGCTCGACCCGTCGTGCCCGGCCGCGCGCGTCGAGCACCTGTTGCGGGACACCGGGACGCGGGTGCTGGTGACGGACCCGCCGCTGGCCCGGCGGTACCCCGGTGTCCGCGTGACGACCGCGGCCGAGGTGGTGGGCGTCCGGTTCACGCCGCTGGGCGTCGACACGGGGCCGGACGACGTGGTGTGCGTGCTGTACGCGATCGGGTCGACCGGTGACCCCGAGGGCGTCGTGCTGTCCCACGGGAACGTGGTGAACCAGCTCCGCTGGGCGGTCGGCGCGTTCGGGTTGGACGAGGGCACCGGCGCGGTGCTGCACTCGTCGCTCGCGTTCGACCTGGCCGTGCCCAGCCTGTACTGCCCGCTGCTGGCCGGTCGGACGCTGTGGCTGCGCGCGGACCTCCCGACCTCGGCGCGCGGCGACACGGGGCTGAGCTTCGTCAAGACGACGCCCTCGCACCTGCGGCTGCTGGCGGCGGACCACGTGCCCGAGCGCGCGACCGAGTGGGCGGGCGTGCTCGTGGTGAGCGGCGCGGACCTGCGGTTCGAGGACGTCGCGGCGTGGCTGGGCGGCCCGGTGCGCCGGATCGTCAACGCCTACGGCCCGGCCGGCGCGGCGGTGTCGTGCACCGCGTACGAGGTCACCGCGCGGGGCTCGGGCCGGGTGCCGATCGGGACCGCGCTGCCCGGCGTGCGGGTCCACCTGCTCGACGGCGCGATGAGGCCGGTGCCGCGCGGCGCGCTCGGCGAGCTGTTCGTCGGCGGTGTCGGCGTGGCGCACGGCTACTGGGCGCGGCCCGGCCTGACCGCCGACCGGTTCGTGCCCGACCCGTTCGGCGGCGAGCCCGGCGCGCGGCTGTACCGGACCGGTGACCTGGCGCGCGAACTGCCGGACGGCAACCTGGAGTTCGCCGGGCGGGTGGACCGGGTGCCCGCGCCCGCCGCGTCGCCGTTCCCGGTGGAGGGGGCCTCCTGACGTGGGGGACGTCTACAAGGTCGTGGTCAACCACGAGGAGCAGTACTCGATCTGGCCGGTGGACCGGGCGGACGTGCCGGGCTGGTCCGACGCCGGCGTCCGCGGCACCAGGGAGGAGTGCCTGGCGCACATCGAGCGGGTGTGGACGGACATCCGGCCGTTGAGCCTGCGCCGCCGCATCGGCCGGGAGCGCGCGGACCGCTGACCCGCGCTGCCCCGCCGCGCGGTGAGGACGTCCGGCATGGTGGCCTGGAAGATCGGGGTGAACGCGGCGGACGCGCAGCAGGAGGACCAGGCGTGGACCTGCCACACGGCGTCCACCCGCGGCAGGGCGAGCGCGCCGGCCGCGCGCACGCAGTCGAGCGCCACGAGCGCGGTCCCGCGCGGCACCCTGGCCGCGAGCGCGCCGGCCGCCGGCCCCGATGCCGACGTAGGTGACCATCTTGATCGCCAGGGCGGTGCACAGGACCGCGCCCGCGTCCGCGCCGGCGACGTCGTGGGCGGGCAGGCCGAGCGACGGTGGCCAGACCGGTGCCGAGCAGCGCGGTCACCCGCGCGGCGAACAGCCGGCGGTACGTGCGGGCCCTGCCCCGGCGGCCCGCGCGGCGGGACCGTCCCACCGCGACCGTCCACGCGCATTCGCCGGTGCGGCAACGGTTCCCCCGGCCCTCCGCGCCGCAGCCGCCCCGGCCTCGTCCGGTAACGGCTCGCGTCGCCCCACCGATGCCCGGCGTGGAACCGGGGCCGTCCGGCCTTGGCGGAGAGGCGGGAAGCCGATGTCGTTACCCGACGCCTTACGAGTGTCCGCGGTCCCGCGGCACAGACCCGATACCCCACGGCGCACACCCGATACCCCGGAGCGCGGCCCCGATGTCCCTCGGCGCGGACCTGGTGTCCCTCGGCGCGGACCCGGTGCGCGGACGCGGTTGTTCGCGGTCGCCGCGCTCGCGGTGGCCCTGCTCGTCCCGCTGGGGCCCACCCAGTCGCGGGCCGTCGCGGAGCCCGCCGCGACGCCGGCCGTCGAGTTCACCGACGTGCCCGCCGGGGCCACCGTCGGCACGCCCTACGCGTTCTCCGGCACGCTGACCGAGCCCGACGCCGTCGCGGCCGTCGAGGTGTCCACCGACGGCGGCTCCCGGTGGGGCGCGGCCACGTGGCAGGCGGGCGGCTCGACGTGGCGCCACACCTACACGCCGACCGCCTCGGGCCAGGCCACGCTGCTCGCCCGCGCCCTGGACGCCGGGCGCAACCCACTGGGCACGGCGTCCGCCACGACCGCGGTCGCCGCGCGGGTCTGCCCGTGCGGCCTGTGGACCGACCACGACACACCCGCCACACCCGACCTCGCCGACCCCTCCGCGATGGAGCTGGGCGTCCGGTGGCGCGCGGCGTCTACCGGTTTCGTGCGCGGCGTGCGGTTCTACAAGGGACCCGGCAACACCGGGACCCACACCGGCAGCCTGTGGAGCGCCACCGGGGTGCGGCTGGCGACCGGCACGTTCACCGACGAGACCGCGGGCGGCTGGCAGACGCTGCTGTTCCCGAGCCCCGTCGCGGTCGACGGCAACCAGGTCTACGTGGCGTCCTACCTCTCGCCGACCGGCCACTTCTCGGTCGACACCGACTACTTCACCACGTCGGCCCGGCACCTAGAGCCGCTGACCGCGCTCCAGAGCGGCGCGGGCGAGGGCGCGAACGGCGTGTTCCGCGCCGGCGGCGGCTTCCCGAACGCGAGCACCCGCGGCAGCAACTACTGGGTCGACGTGGTGTGGGCGCCGGAAGCCGGGCCCGACACGCGTGCGCCCGGCGTCGCCGACCTGCGCCCCGGTCCCGGCGCGGGCAGCGTGCCGCCGACCACCGCCGTGCACGTCACCTACGACGAGGTCGTCGACCCCGGCTCGGTCGAGTTCACCCTCACCGGACCGGGCGGCGCGGTCGCCGGCACGACGTCGGTCGACGGCACGGCGGCGCGGTTCGTCCCGTCCGCCGCTCTCGCGCCCGGCACCCCGTACACGGCGTCGGCGCGGGTGCGCGACCCGGCCGGCAACCGGAGCGCCGCGCACACCTGGGCGTTCACCACGGGCTCACCGCGCCCGGCGGCCTGCCCGTGCACGGTGTGGGACGACTTCACCACGCCGGTCGAGCCGGCCGTCGCGGACACCGCCGCCGTGGAGGTCGGCGCGAAGGTCCGGTTCGACGGCCGGGGCGAGGTGCTGGGCGTCCGGTTCTACAAGGGGCCCGGCAACACCGGCACGCACACCGGCTCGTTCTGGTCGGCCACCGGGCTGCTGCTGGCCACCGGTACGTTCACCGACGAGACGACCACCGGCTGGCAGACGCTGACCTTCCTGTCCCCGGTCAGCGTGCAGGCCAACACGACCTACGTCGTGTCGTACCACGCGCCGAACGGCCGCTACGCCGTGGACCCCGGCTTCTTCGGCAACCAGGCGTCCTACGGCGGGATACGGGCGCTCGCCCACGGCGAGGACGGCGGCAACGGCGTCTTCCGCTACGGCGGCGGTTTCCCCTCGGCCAGCCACAACCGGAACAACTACTGGGTGGACGTCGTGTACCGCAACGGCGTCGACGGCGACCGCACACCGCCGACCGTCCTCGCGCGCACCCCCGCGCCGGACGGGACCGGCGTGCCGGTGGGCGGTCCGCTGACCCTGACCTACGACGAGGCGGTCGACCCGGCGTCGCCGAGGGTGTGGCTGACCGATCCGGGCGGCGTCCGGCTGACCGGCACGGCCGAGCTGTCCGACGACGGCAGGACCGTCACGTGGCGGCCGGGCGCGGTGCTCGCGCCGAACACCGCCTACACCGCGCACGCGGTCGTCGCGGACGTCCACGGCAACGCGACGCCCACGACGACCTGGAAGATCACCACCGAGGCGTCGACCGCCTGCCCGTGCTCGCTGTTCAGCGCCGCCACCGTGCCCACCGTCCCGTCGGCGGGCGACGGCGCCGCCCACGAACTCGGCGTCCGGTTCAAGGCCGCGCACCACGGCCGGGTGACCGGCGTGCGGTTCTACAAGGGCGAAGGCAACACCGGCACCCACACCGGCTCGCTGTGGTCCGCGACCGGCGACCGGCTGGCGACGGGGACCTTCACCGGGGAGACGGCGACGGGCTGGCAGACGCTGACCTTCGCGACACCGGTCGACGTCCGCGCGGGGACGACCTACGTGGCGTCCTACACCGCGCCGCGCGGCCGGTTCGCGGTCGACTACGGCTACTACCAGGGCCGCGGGGTCGACTCGCCGCCGTTGAGCGCGCCGCGCAACGCCTGGGACAGCCCCAACGGCGTCTACGTCGCGGGCAGCGGGTTCCCGACCAACACCCACCAGGGCAACAACTACTGGGTGGACGTCGTCTACACGTTCAGCGGCGACACCGTGCCGCCGGTCGGCGGCGGGCACACGCCGTTGGACGACGCGACGGAGGTCGACCTGGACGGGCCGGTCACGGCGTCGTTCGACGAGCCGGTCGACCTGGCGGACACCACCGTCACCGTCACCGACGGGGGCGGTTCGCGGGTCGACGGGACGCTGAGCAGGACCGAGGACGGCCGCACGGTGGTCTGGACGCCCAAGGCGCGGCTGTCGGCGAACACCCGGCACGCGGTGAGCGTGCGGGCGGTGGACGAGGCCGCGAACGCGATGCCGACCCCGGTCACCTGGCGGTTCACCACGACGGCGACGCAGGTGTGCCCGTGCTCCCTGTTCAGCGGCGCGGCGTTGCCGGACATCCGGTGGAAGCCCTTCACGTCCTTCCAGCACGTGGGTGTGCGGTTCACGCCGACCGTCGACGGGGTCGTCACCGGCGTGCGGTTCTACCAGACCGGGGCGAACCCCGGTCCGCACACCGGGAACCTGTGGGCGTCGGACGGGACGCGGCTGGCGACCGGGCCGTTCACGGGCGTGACGGGGGAGGGGTGGCAGACCTTGACCTTCGCCTCGCCGGTGCCGGTGGCGGCCGGCGAGGTCTACGTCGGCAGCTACACGGTGCCCGGCGGGTACCCGGCGTTGAGCGAGGGGTACTTCGCGGGGTACCGGGTCGACTCACCGCCGTTGGCCACGCCCGAGGGGCCGGCCGGGGTCTTCGGGTCGGGTGAGGGGATGCCGTCGACGGTGGCGGCCGGTGGGACGAACTTCTGGGTGGACGTGGTGTTCGAGGCCGCGTCGGGCTGAGGTTCGGTCGCTGGGTTCCTCGCGTCGGAGGTGCCGGGGGCCGGAGGACGACTCGTCCCCGGCCCCCGGCTCGTGCGGTGGCGCGGTCGCTCCCCGGCTGCCGATGGCGTGCGGCGCGGCGCGGTTGCGTCAGTCCGGTCGGCGGCCAGTCCGGTCGGCGGTCAGTCCGGTCGGCGGTCAGTCCGGTCGGCGGTCAGTCGGGTCGGCGGAGACCCGCGATGAGGAGCGCGACCAGGCGGCGCGCGTCGTAGCGGGGATCGCTGTCCGCGCCGATGCAGAGGTTGCCGACACCGCGCATCAGCTCGTACGCCTGCACGTCCGGCCGGATCTCGCCGGACTCGGCCGCCGCGTCCAGCAGGCGGGCGCAGACGGGCACGAGGCGGTCGAGGAAGTACGCGTGCAGCGCGTCGAACCCGGCGTGGTCGGGCTGGAGCACGGCGGCCAGGCCGTGCTTGGTGACCAGGAAGTCCACGAAGAGGTCGATCCACCGCCCCAGCGCGGCGTGCGGGGTGGGGCCTGCCGCCAGCAGGTCCGGGCCCGCTTCGGCGCACGCGTCGACCTGGTGCCGGTAGACGGCGATGATCAGGTCCGCCCGGGTGGGGAAGTGCCGGTAGATCGTGGCCGTCCCGACACCGGCCTTGGCCGCGATGTCGCGCACCGGCGCCTCCACTCCCGACGTCACGAAGATCGCGGCGGCGGCGTCGAGCAGGGTCTTCTCGTTGCGCCGGGCGTCGGCCCGCTTGGGGCGCGCCACCTGCCGCGCGCCCCGGTCTTCCTCACTCACCGCGTCGTACCTCCACTGCTCGACACCGCCTTGCTAAACGGGACATGGTTCCGTATCGTCGGAATCGGGACACGGTTCCGTTTGCTCATCATGGCAGAGCGCGGACCGGTGGGCCACGCGGCGCGCCCGCGCCGCGATCGCCAAGGAGAGGAACACGGTCATGCGACACCGCACCCTCGGTCGGACCGGAGTGCAGGTCGGCGCGCTCTCGCTCGGCGCGATGAACTTCGGCCGGATCGGGCAGACCGACCAGGGCGTGGTCACCGCCCTGGTCGACAGCGCGCTCGAAGCCGGCGTCAACGTCGTCGACACCGCCGACCACTACAGCGCGGGCGACTCGGAGGTGATGGTCGGCAAGGCCATCGCCGGCCGTCGGGACGACGTCGTGCTCGCCACCAAGGCCGGCCTGCCCATGCGGGACGGCGGCCACCACCAGGGCGGTTCGCGCCGCTGGCTGTTCACCGCCGTGGAGGACAGCCTGCGCCGGCTCGGCGTCGACCACATCGACCTCTACCAGGTGCACCGGTGGGACCCGGCCACCGACGACGAGGAGACGCTGTCGGCGTTGACCGACCTGCGGAACGCGGGGAAGATCCGCTACTTCGGCACCTCGACGTACCCCGCGTACCGCATCGTGCAGGCCCAGTGGGCCGCCCGCGAGCACCACCTGGGCCGGTACGCCACCGAGCAGCCCGGCTACTCGGTCCTCCAGCGCGGTGTCGAGTCCCACGTGCTGCCCGTGACCGAGCAGTACGGGCTCGGCGTCCTGGTGTGGAGCCCGTTGGCGGGCGGCTGGCTGTCCGGCGCGGTCCGCAGGGGCCGGGAGGTCGCCACCAACCGCTCGACGTTCATGCCGGGGCGGTTCGACCTCTCCGCGCCCGCCAACCGGGCCAAGCTCGACGCCGTCGAGCGGCTGGTCGGCGTCGCCGCCGAGGCCGGCCTGACCCTGATCCAGCTCGCGCTCGGGTTCGTGACCGCGCACCCGGCCGTGACGAGCGCGATCATCGGCCCCCGCACGCCGGAGCACCTGCGCTCGCAGCTCGCCGCCGCGGACACGGTGCTCACGCCCGACGTGCTCGACGCGATCGACGGGATCGTCGCACCCGGCGTCGACCTGGCCCCGGACGAGAAGCACGACACCCCGCCCGCGCTGCTCGACCCGGCGCTGCGCCGTCGCTGACCCGCCCCGCGCTGGAAAGGACGACAGACCCCATGCCACACCCGACCCGGCCCGGCTTCGGGATCATGACCGCGCCCGCGCAGGTCCACTACGAGGACGTCCTGCGGGTCTGGCGCGAGGCGGACGCGATCCCGGAGATCGAGCACGCGTGGCTGTTCGACCACCTGATGCCGATCGGCGGCGACCCGAACGGGCCGGCCTACGAGGGGTGGACGCTGCTGTCGGCCCTCGCGGCGCGGACCGGGCGACTGCGCCTCGGCCTGCTCGTGACCAGCAACCGCTTCCGACCGCCCGCGGTGCTGGCCAAGATCGCCGCGACGGTCGACGTCGTCTCCGGCGGACGGCTGGACTTCGGCATCGGCGTGGGTTCGCGGCCGGGCCACCCGTCGGCGCGGCGCGAGTACGAGGCGCACGGCCTGCCCTTCCACGACACCGCCGAGGCGGTGGCGCGCCTGGCCGAGGCGTGCACGGTGATCCGGCGGCTGTGGACCGAGGACGAGCCGTTCGACTTCCACGGCGAGCACGTGCGGCTCCGCGGGGCGTTCGGCAACCCCAAGCCGGTCCAGCGCCCGCACCCGCCGATCCTGGTCGGCGGGCGCTCGTCGGCGACGCTGCGGGTGGCCGCCGAGCACGCCGACCTGTGGAACATCCCCGGCGGCGACGTGGCGGACGCCGCCCGGCGGAGCGCGCTGCTGGACCGGTACTGCGCCGACGTCGGCCGCGACCCGACCGCGGTGACCCGTTCGATCCAGCTACCGGTCTCCTACGACCGGCCCCGGCTCACGCGGGACGCGATCGGTGAGGCGGTCGACGCGGGGTTCCGGCACGTCGTGCTCGGGCTGCCGGCGCCTTATCCGGCGGGGGTGGGGGAGTGGGTGGCCGACGTGCTGATCAACACGTGGTCCTAGGGGTTCCCGGCTCGCTGTGGGTTCTTGGGGCAACGGGGAGCACAGCGGGGTGGCCACGGACTTCGCGTGCCCGGCAGCGCCGCAGGCCGGTGAGCGCTGCGGGAGGTGGGCGCCGCAGAGGGTCAGCGTTGCAGGGTGGGTGGCCTCCGGCCCCCGACACCATTCTCCCACGAGGTACGGACAGTTTTGCCCGGCCTAGCTGAGAGTCGAGGCGGAGGTCCGTCGGTCGCTGGCGGATGCCGGGCCGGCGAACGCCGGGTCGGCGAGGCGGTCACTCCATGGGCGGCTCGGCGAGGCGGTCACTCCATGGGCGGCTCGGCGAGGCGGTCACTCCATGGGCGGCTCGGCGAGGCGGTCACTCCATGGGCGGCTCGGCGAGGCGGTCACTCCATGGGCGGCTCGGCGAGGCGGCGGCCCACGACGCTGCCCGACAAGCCGCCCGGCGAGGCGGCGGCCCGGCCGGGCGGCTTGTCGGGTGGTATCGGTGAGCTTGGTCCGCCCCGCCGCCACGGGGTTGGTCGAACCCGTCGGGGCTCGACCAACCCCGTGGCGCGTCAGGCGTCGAGCTGCTTGGGCTCGGACTCGGCGCTGATCGCGATCTTGCGCGGCTTGGCGCGCTCCGCGACCGGGATCCGCAGCGTCAGCACGCCCGCCTCGTAGCTCGCCTTGATGTTGTCGGCGTCGAGCGCGTCACCCAGGAACAGCTGCCTGCTGAACCGCCCGCGCGGGCGCTCGGCGACCTGGTACTCGTGGTCGCCGTTGGCGGCACGTTCGGCGCGCACGGTCAGGACGTTGCGCTCCACGTCGAGGTCGATGGACTCCGCGGGCACGCCGGGCAGGTCGAACTGCACGACGAACTCCTCGCCGCTCCGGTACGCGTCCATCGGCATGGTGGCGGGACGGGCCGCCGTCCCGTTGGCGCCGAAGAACTGCTGGGTGAGTCGGTCCAGCTCGCGGAACGGGTCGGTGCGCATCAACATCGTCACAGGCTCCTTCCACACCAATCGGTCAGGTGGTTCGGCGGTGTCGCCCGCCGCTCACCCTTGACAACGGTCGACTCAAGTTTCCTGTTCCCGGCCGGGCAAGATTTTTTCCCGGCTCCCCTCACCGACGCTCTACCAGCACGGACAGGCCCGCCACGGCCAAGCCGGCCAGGCTGAGCCCCACCCCGACCCAGGCCGTCGCGGCGTAACCCCACCCGGCGGCGATCGCCAGGCCGCCCAGCCACGCGCCCGCGCCGTTCGCGACGTTGAGCGCCGAGTGGTTGGACGAGGAGGCCAGCGACGGCGCGTCCGGCGACGCGTCCATCAGCCGCACCTGGAGCGCGGACGCCAGGACCTGCGACGCGAACCCGATCAGGAACACCGAGCCGACCGCCGCCGCGGGCAGCCGGGCCGTCAGGCCGAACACGGCCAGCACGACGGTCACCGAGACCAGCGCCCCGAACACCGTGCCCATGACCGAGCGGTCCACGAACCGGCCGCCGACCGCCGCGCCGAGGGTCATCCCGAGGCCGAACACCGCCAGCACCCACGGCACCGCGCCACCGGGCAGGCCGGCGACCTCGGTGGTGAGCGGGGAGACGTAGGAGTAGACGGCGAACATCCCGCCGAACCCGACCATGCCGGTGACCAGGGCGAACCACACCTGCGGCCGGCGGAACGCCCGGAGTTCGGCGGTCATGCCCGCGTCACCCGGCGCGGGCCGGCGCGGCAGCCACCGCGCCACCGCCAGCGCCGTCGCGACCGCGATCAGCGCCACCGCGACGTACGCCGCGCGCCACCCGACCCGCTGCCCGGCCGCGGTCGCGACCGGCACGCCGACGAGGTTCGCCAGCGTCAGCCCGATCATGACCCTGGCCACGGCGGTGCCGCGCCGCTCCGGCGGCACGAGGCCCGCGGCCACCACGGCGGCGATGCCGAAATACGCGCCGTGCGGCAGGCCCGCCACGAACCGGGCGATCATCAGCAGGCCCTCGTCCGGCGCCGCGGCGGACAGCCCGTTCCCCACCGCCAGGGCGACGGTGAGACCGATCAACAGGCCCTTGCGCGGCAGCCGCGCGCCCAGGCACGCGATCAGCGGCGCGCCGACCACGACGCCCAGCGCGTACAGGCTGATCGCGTGGCCCGCGGTCGGGATGGAGATGTCGAACGTGCCCGCCACCTGCGGCAGCAAGCCCATCGTCGCGAACTCGGTGGTGCCGATCGCGAACCCGCCCAGGGCCAGCGCGCTCATCGCGGCGGCGCCGCCCCGGTGGGTGGGCGTGGTCGGTGCGGTGGCGGTGGTCGTCGTCAAGGGAGGGGCTCCTGTCACATGTCCCGTGTCGACAGTGACCGCGACCGATGGAAGTTCGACTGAACCGATTTTACCGGCCATTCCAGGCTCTTCTGGCGTGCCGGCGCTCACAGGGCGCGTGGTGCGCGGCGTGGAAGTCGTTCACTCGTTTCGCGGATGCGGCGCACCCCAACGGCCGTCGTGGGCGGTGGCGCGGTGCTGCGAGGCTGTGCACGGGGTTCGGCGGTCGACATCCGGGGGCCGCATGGGCACCGGGACACCCGCACACTCGCCGAGGAGCGCTCGTGGTCCATGCGGTCGCATCGCCGATCCCCGTCGCACGTGGTGCGCTGCCCCTGGTCGGGCACGCGTTGGCGATGCTGCGCGGCCCGGTCGGCTTCCTCTCCTCGTTGGCCGGGCAGGGCGACCTCGTCCGGATCGCGCTCGGCCCGGTGAAGGCGATCATGGTGTGCGACCCGGACCTGGTGCACCGGATGTTCGTGGACGACCGGACGTTCGACAAGGGCGGCCCGTTCACCGACCGCGCCCGCGAGATCGTGGGCAACAACCTGGCGTTCTGCCCGCACGCCGACCACCGCAGGCAGCGGCGGCTGCTCCAGCCCGCGTTCCACCCCGCCCGGTTACCGGCCTACGGGCGGATCATGTCCGAGCAGATCGCCGAGCGGGTCGACGCGTGGCACGACGGCGAGGTCATCGACGTGCCCGCGCAGATGACCATGCTGACCACGAACGTGCTGACCGCCACGCTGTTCTCCGACCAGTTGACGCCGGCGCGGTTGCGGCAGTCCCAGCAGGACGCGGACACGCTGGCCACCGACATCCTGCCCAGGATGCTCATGCCGGACGCCCTCGCCCGGCTGCCGCTCCCGCCCAACCGCCGGTTCCGGCGGGCGAGCGAGCGGATGCGGGCGACGATCGAGTCGATCGTCGCCGCGCGCCGGGCGGAAGGGGAACGCCGGGCGGAAGCGCGTGGCAGGGGAGTCGCCGACGGCGTCGGGGGCAGCACCGGTGAGGGTGTCGACGGGGCCGGCGTCGACGGGGCCGGTGGTGACCGGGGCGACCTGCTGTCCGCGTTGCTGGCCGCCTACGACGGCGAGTCCACCGGAGCCGACCGGACCCTGTCCGACGTCGAGGTCGTCAACCAGGTCATGACCTTCCACCTCGCGGGCAGCGAGACCACCGCGACGACCCTGGCGTGGGCGCTGCACCTGATCGCCACGCACCCGGACGTCGAACGCCGCCTGCGCGCCGAGCTGGACACCGTCCTGGGCGGGCGCACCGCGACCTACGACGACCTGCCGCGCCTGGGCCTCACCGGTCGGGTCGTCACCGAGACGCTGCGCCTGTACTCGCCGGCGTGGCTGCTGACCCGCAAGGTCACCGCCGACACGACGCTGGGGCCGCACCCCCTCCCGGCGGGCACCGTCCTGGCCTGCAGCCCCTACCTCATCCACCACCGCGCCGACCTCTTCGAGGACCCGGAGCGGTTCGACCCCGACCGCTGGGACGAGTCGCTGCGGACGCCACCGCCCCGCGGCGCGTTCCTGCCGTTCGCGAGCGGCGCCCGCAAGTGCATCGGCGACCGGTTCAGCCTCGTGGAGGCGACGTTGGCGCTGGCGTCCGTCGTCGCGCGCTGGCGGTTCACGCACCTGCCCGGCGAACGCGACGTCCAGCCCGCCGTCGCGGCGGTGGTCCGGCCCCGCCGGCTGCGGATGCGCGTGAACCGACCGGACATCGGGCCGGCGCACCAATAGGGTCGTTCCGTGCCCATCGCATTCGACACCACCGGCCTCCGGCAACAGGACCAGTCCACCTGGCTGCACCCCGCCACCGGGGACGTGGTCAGCCTCCAGTACTTCGACCTGGTGCCGGACCTGCCCGCGCCGTTGGAGGACCTGCCGAGACTCCGGCACGACCTGGCGGTGATCTACGGCGAGGCCGGTTGCCTGATCGAGGCGCACGCCCTGCTGCTCGGCGGGGTGCCCGCGCTGTTCCAGGTGCTGAAGCTGCCGCTGCCGAACCAGCCGACCGGGCAGGTGTTCGTCGCGTCGTTCACGGTGCCGAGGGCGGCTTCCAGCGCCGTGCTCATGGCCCAGGCCCCGGAACGCGGCGTCACGGGTGTGCGGGAGGCCGTCCTGGCGGCCCGCGTCGGCTTCGACAAGTGGGTGCTGCCCCACCCGTACGCGCCGCAGGTGAAGGGTCGCCTGCCGTTCCACGCGGGCGACGACCCGCGCTACGACGCGGAGTTCGCCGACCACCCGCTGACCAGGGTGCGCGCCTGGGCCCACCACGTGATCCGGACGGCGACCGTGGACCCGAGGTTCGCGGCCCTGCCGCCCTTCGGCGGTCCGGCGCCGCGGCAACCCGCCCCACCGGGCCCCGGTTCCCACAACCTCGGTCCCCACAACCCCGGTACCCACGCGCCCGCCCACCAGAACCCCGCCCACCAGAACCCCGCCCACCAGAACCCCGCTCCCCACGGCCCCGTGCCGCCGGGTTCCGTTCCCCACCAAGGGATCGCGCCGCAGCCCTCCGCTCCGCACGGCGACACCGCGCAGGCGCCGGCCACCCCGCCACCCGCCCACGCCGCGCCGCAGCCCTCCGCTCCACCGGCCCACGCCGCACCCGCGCACGCCGCGCCCGAACCCCCACCCCCCGCGCACGCCGCACCGGAAGCCGGGCCGCCCGCGCACGCCGCGCCCGACCCCGCCGGGCCGCCGGCCGAAGCACCAGGACACGCCGCTCCACCGGCCCACACCACGACACCCGCGGCACCGACGGCGTCGGACGCGCCCGCCGACGCGCCGGCGCACGCCGCACCACCGCCCGGCCCGCAGGTCGGCTCCACGCTGACCACCGTCGTGCCCGGCATCCCCATCGGCGGCTACCTCCCGCTGTGGGTCGGCGACGAGTGCACCTTCTGGCGCATGGACGACCCCGCCGAGGTCCTCGCCCTGCTCGGCCTCGGCACGCTCGCCCGCACCCCGTTGGCGGAGACCAGGTTCCGCGACCTCGTCGCGCTCGACCCGGACTCGTCCTCGGTCGTCCTGCTCAACCGCTACCGCTCCGCCGACGGCGGGGTCGCCGCCGGCATCGCCGGGCTGACCCGCGTGAGCGGTCAGGAGGCGAGCGCGGGCATGAACGAGGACACGCTGCTCGAAGCGTTCCGGTGGGTCGGCCGGGTCAGCGGCGCGGCGGCCGAGCGGGGCGAGTGCGTCACCGTCGAACCCGGCACGCACGCGGGCGAGTTGGAGGAGCCGTACGTGCTGATGGTGGTGCAGGAGTACGAGGGCGAGCGGCTGTCGGTGGTCCAGACCGCGCCGACACCGCCCGCCGACCTGCCCCTGTGGGAGGGACGGCGGTCGATGAACGGGCCCGCCACACCCGAGTCGATCGCCACCGGCGGCATCCTCGCCATGTACGCGATGGACCGGTGGGGCGTGCACCCGCTGCACCTGTGCCTGACCTTCGGGCCGATTCCGGGGCTGGTGCGCGGCCGGTGACCACGTGCCGGTCGGACCGGCCGCCGCGCCCCACCGGGGCGCACCGCCCGTCCGACCGGCCGGACGTCGCCCCGGATCACTCCATCCGGGCGAACCTCCGCAGGTGCTCCAGGTCCGGCACCAGCACGTCCCGCCGGTAGTGGCTGACCACCACGCCCGCCTTGCGCAGGTCGCTGAACGCCTTCTCCGCCGTGCGCGGCTTCATCCCGGCCATCGACGCCAGCTCGACCTTGGTCAGCGGGATGCCGAGGGTCCAGCCGCCGCGCTCCTCGCGGCCGTAGGAGCCGACCAGTTCGGCCAGCACCCGCGCCACGCGCTCGGCGGCGGTGTGCGACAGGAAGTCGCGGCGGCGCTTGTTCGCCCAGCGGAGCTGGTCGTCGACCACGCTGATCAGCTCGACGAACATGTCGTTGCGCCGGTGCAGGAACGCCGTCAGCTCCGCGCTGGTGATCAGCTTGGCGACGACGTCGCCGCAGGTGACGACGGTGGCCGAGCGCGGCCGGTGGTCCAGCGCGGCCATCTCGCCGACCAGGTCGCCCGCGGCCCGGATGGCGAGCACGGCGGTGTCGCCTGCCTCGTCGGTGACCTGCACCTTGACCATGCCGTCGAGCAGCAGGAACGCGTGCGTGTCGCGCGCGTCCTGCTCGATCAGCTCCCGGTCGGCGGCGTAGCGCACCACCGTCCCGACGGTGAGCAGCTCCTGCCGGGTGTGGTCGCGCAGCCTCCCGAGGAGGCTGTGGTCGGGCCACTGCGGGTCGGTCGCCAGCGCGCCGGGCGTCGACGCGGTGACCCGGACGGGCGGCCGGCCGGGCACGGCGCCGCGGGTCAGGGGGATGGCGGGCCGCGAGCGGGCGAGCAGGCGGGCCGCCTCCTCCACGGGCACGTGCACGTCCTCCAGCGCGCGCCGGGTGCCCGGTTCGCCGACGTGCGCCTCGCAGGCCCGCAACTGCCGGGCGAGCAGCCGGGCGGCCGGGTGGGACGTCCCGTGCAGGGCGACGGCGCGGCTCGCGGCGGTGC
This sequence comes from Saccharothrix australiensis, assembly GCF_003634935.1. Lineage (NCBI taxonomy): Bacteria > Bacillati > Actinomycetota > Actinomycetes > Pseudonocardiales > Pseudonocardiaceae > Saccharothrix > Saccharothrix australiensis. The sequence goes on along the minus strand of NZ_RBXO01000001.1, from coordinate 4,296,290 downwards.
GCACGGTGTCCAGCGCCCGCCTGGCCTGGGCGTGCGCGCCCTCGACACGGGCGACCTCCAGTTCGGCGGCGGCCAGGTTGGACTGGGCCACCAGCGAGTGCGGGTGGTCGGGGCCGAGCTTGGCCACGGCGAGGTCGGCCGCGCCGCGCAGGCTCGGCAGCACCAGCTGCGCCTGGTCGGCGGACCGCCGCACGCGCGCCAGCTCGAACTCCGCCGACGCCAGGTTCGCGCGGGCGACGAGGGACTGCGGGTGGTGCGGCCCGAGCGCGGTGACCGCGCGGTCGGTGGCCTCCCGCAGGTCGGCCAGCGCCTCGCCGACGCGGTCGGCCCCGCCCTGGTCGCGGGCGATCTGGAAGCGCGCCGACCGGAGGCTGATCAGCAGCGCGAGGGTGTGCGGGTGGTCGGCGCCGAGCGCCGCGGCACTGCGGCTGAGGTCGCTCTCCAGCGCGTCGGGGTCGGCGGCCGGGTCGGTGAGGAGGTCGGGCGCGGCGGGCGGGCGGTCGCCGACGGCGGCGGGCAGCCGCTCGGCGCGGGCCCGCGCGACGCCCACGCCGATCGCGGCGGCGAGGGTGGGCACGTGGCCGTCGACCGACCACTTCCCGCCCTCGGGCACGACCCGCGTGGTGGCCATCGGGCCGGCCGTCCCGCCCGTCCACGGCGTGGCGATGTGCCTGCCGACGAGGTCGGACCGGCCGCGCGCGACCGCGATCAGCGCCCGCTGGTCGCGCACCTTGACCGCCTCGGGGCTGCCCGGCTCGACGACGTCGAGCATCGCGTCGAGCAGTTCCTCGCCCGCGTCGGCGGAGTCGATCCGGGTCAGGGCGGTGACACAGCGCAGCAGGCGGTCGACGTGCCTGCGCACCGTGGTGGGGTCGAGCGTGTCGGCGAGCTCGATCGCCAGGTGCCGCGCCTCCCTCCGGTCCGGGGCCGGGCGGGACAGGACGGATTCGAGCTCGACCACTCGGCTGTTCATCCGGCACTCCAGGGGGCTGGTGGTGTGCGTGAGGGGGGCATGGGGGCGAGTCGTACTGCCGGCGTGGAATCGGTCCCCATAGCGCGGATATCGTGCTCTATGGCGCTTCGTTAGCCCGGTCGGTTACATCGTTACGGGCAGAATGGTCGGATGTCCGCCGCAAACCGCAATAATGCGGGTCGCCGAGGGTGCTTTTCCCTCGTCGTGGACCTTTTGCGCCCGCCGGGGCGAATGCTACCGCCCGCATTGGGAGCGCTCCCAGGCATTCCGCGCCAGTTCGCCGCCCCGCGTCATCGGCGCAGTCCGGGCGACTGTCGGGAAAGATGGATATCCGTCACGTTGTCACTGTAGGTGAAGCGGCTGTGCCGCTATCGGGTGGGTGGGTGTATGTATAAGGAGACTTACTGATTGGTACTCGCGGATTCCGCGAGTCGCATACCGCGCCGCGCTCCCCGTCCGGTCCCGCCCGTCGGCGGGCGCTCGACCGCGTGGCAGAGTTGCGCCATGCGGGTGGGGGTGTTGGGACCGCTGGCGGTGACCGCCGGCGGATCACCGGTCGAGATCGGCGGCACGCGCGTGCGCGCGTTGCTCATCCGGCTCGCGCTGGGCGCGGGCCGCGTCGTCACGGTGGACCAGCTCGCCGACGCGCTGTGGCCCGACGACCGGCCCGCCGACGAGGTCGGCGCGGTCCGGTCGCTGGTGTCGCGGTTGCGGCGCGCCCTGCCCGACCCGGCCGTGCTCCGCTCCGCGCACGGCGGCTACCGGCTCGACCTGCCCGCCGACGCCGTGGACGCGCACCGGTTCGACCACCTCGCCCGCGCCGCGCGGCGCGCCCTGGCCGCGGGCGACGCCGCGACCGCCTCCCGGCTCGGCCGGGAGGCGCTCGACCTGTGGCGCGGTCCCGCGCTGGCCGACGTGGCGGGCGCCCCGTTCGCCGTCGGCCACGTCGCGGGCCTGGACGAGGCCCGGCTGTCCGCGTTCGAGGACACCGCGGAGGCCGAGCTGGCCCGCGGCGCGGCGCGGCACCTCGTCGCGGACCTCACCGACCTCGCCGCCCGCCACCCGCTGCGCGAACGGCTCCAGGCGCTGCTGCTGCGGGCGCTGTTCGCGGCCGGCCGCCCCGCCGAGGCGCTGGCCGCCTACGAGGAGATCCGCCGCCGGCTGGCCGACGAGCTGGGCGCGGACCCCGGACCGGAACTGCGCGAGGCACACCGGCTGGTCCTGCGCGCCGAGCCGCCCGAACCGGCCGGACCGCCGCGCGCGGGCAACCTGCGGCTGCCGCTGACCAGCTTCGTCGGCCGCGCCGCCGACCTCGACCGGGTCGCCGACCTGCTGGGCAGGCACCGCCTCGTCACCCTGGTCGGTCCGGGCGGCGCGGGCAAGACGAGGCTCGCGACCACCGCGGCGGCCCGGCTGCCGCACGGCGCGTGGCTGGTGGAGCTGGCCGCGGTCACCGACCCGGCCGACGTCGCGACGGCCGTGCTGGGCGCGCTCAGTGTGCTCGGCGTGCGCGTGCAGCGCCCCGCGGACCACGCGACACCGCGGATGGACACCGTGGACCGCCTGGTCGAGGCGCTGTCCCGCACGGACGCCGTGGTGGTGCTGGACAACTGCGAGCACGTGCTCGACGCCGCCGCCCGGCTGGCCGACGACCTGCTGGGCCGGTGCCCGCGCCTGCGCGTGCTCGCCACCAGCCGCGAGCCGCTCGGCGTGTTCGGCGAGGCGATCGTGCCGGTGCCGCCGCTGGACGACGACACGGCCGTCCGGCTGCTGGCCGAGCGCGCCACCGCGGTGCGCCCCGACTTCGCGGTCACCGACGACGACGCGCCCGTGCTGGCCGAGATCTGCCGCCGCCTCGACGGCCTGCCGCTGGCCATCGAACTGGCCGCCGCCCGCCTGCGCTCGCTGTCGCCCGAGCAGTTGGCGGCCCGCCTGGACGACCGGTTCCGCCTGCTCACCGGCGGCAGCCGGACCGCGCTGCCCCGCCACCGCACGCTGCGCGCCGTGGTGGCGTGGAGCTGGGACCTGCTGGACGAGGCCGAGCGCGACTTCGCCGAACGCCTCGCCGTGTTCGTCGGGGGCGTCGACCCGGAGGCGGCCGAGCACCTCGTCGGCGCGGACGCGCTCGACCTGCTCACCGCCCTGGTCGACAAGTCGCTGCTGCACGTCGTGGACGGCGGTCGCTACCGGATGCTGGAGACCATCCGCGAGTACGGGCTGGAACGCCTCGCCGAGACCGGCCGCATCGCCGGCGAACGGGCCCGCCACGCCGAGTACTTCCGCGACCTGGCCGAGACCGCCGAACCCCGGCTGCGCGGCGCCGACCAGCTCGGGTGGCTCGCGCGGCTGGCGGCCGAGCGCGACAACGTGCTGGCGGCGCTGCACTTCGCGGCCGACCGCGGCGACGCCGACACGGCGGTCCGGATCGCCGCCGCGATGTCGTTCTTCTGGACGCTGCGCGGCAACCGGTCCGAGTCCGTCGACCGGCTGCGGCTGGCGCTGGGCGTGCCGGGGGAGTCACCCGCCGTGGCGTGGCACGTGGTGTCGGCGTTCCTGCTGGTCAACGACGGTATTTCGAGCGGTTTCCGCAACCTCGACGACCAGGTGGGTCGGCTGCGGGCGCTGGCCGCGACCGCGCCGCGCGACCACCCGGTGCTGGTGCTGCTGCAACCGCTGGTCAGCCTGTTCCTGGGCGAGGGCGACGCGGCGGTGCGGGCCGTCGACGAGGCCCTGGGCCACCCCGACCCGTGGGCGCGGGCGATGCTGTGGACGGTGCGCGGCTCGATGCGCGAGAACTCCGGCGAGATGGCGGGCGCGCGCGCCGACCTGCTGACCGCCGTCGAGGGCTTCCGCGAGGTGGGCGACCGGTTCGGCCTGTCCCAGGCGCTGACCGGCCTGGGGGAGGTGCACTTGCTGTTCGGCGAGCCGGACCCGGCCGTCGAGGCGTTGACCGAGTCGATCCGCCTGCTGCGCGAGATCGACCCGGACGAGGAGGCCGTGCAGGAACGCCTCCTGCTGGTCAACGCGCTCGTGCAGCAGGGCGACGTGGCGCGGGCGAAGGCGGACTGCCTGGCGCTGACCCGGCCGGCGCGGGTGCCCCAGCCGTGGTCCGCGCGGGGCGTCGCGCTCGCCAGGGTGCTGCTCGGGGACCTCGCCCGGCACGAGGGCGACCTCGCGGAAGCGGACCGGCAGTACGCGACGGCGGTGGTGGTGCTGGAGGACTCGCCGTTCCTGGTGCCGCAGTTCGCGGCGCTCACCCGGTGCGCGCTGGTCCACCTGGCGGTCGACCGCGGCGACCCCGCGGGGGAGCACCTGCGGCGGGCCGTGGCCGAAGCCCTGTCGTCCAAGGACATGCCGGTCGTGGCCAGGGTGGCGGTGGCTGCGGCGGCGGCGCGGGCGCGGGAGGGCGACGCGGTGGGGGCGGCGCGGCTGCTGGGCGCGGCCGAACGGCTGCGCGGCGTGCCGGACGCCCGGCAACCGGACGTCGTGCGGCTGGTCGGACGCCTCCGAGCCGACCTGGGGGCGGCGGCCTTCGACCTGGCCTACGCCTCCGGGGTGGCGCTGGGCCGCGACGAGGCGCTCGCGGCCGTGGAAGCGGTGTAGGCGTTCGGGGCCGAGGCGGCCGGTGGTCGGGTCGGCACGCGGTCGCGTCGCGGGCGGTCGGGCGGAAGCGGGGCCGTGGTCGGCGGTGGCGCCGACCGCGCGGGGCGGGCCGTGACCGGTGGTGCGGGCGGGCGTGCCGTGGCGGGCGGTGCCGATCGCCGACGGCGGAGGTGTCGCGCGGCCGGGCTCCCCCTGCCCGGCCGCGCGACCGGCGAGGCGCGCCGCTCAGGCGCGCCGGCGGTAGGCGCGGACCGCCAGCGGGGCGAACACGGCGACGAACAGCGCCGACCACGCCAGCGTCCACAGCACGGGACCGGCGACCGGCCCGCCGACCATCAGCCCGCGCACCGCGTCCATCACGTGCGTCACCGGGTTGACCTCCACCCACGCCCGCAGCCACGACGGCAGCGTGTCGGCGGGCGCGATCATGCTCGTGCCGAAGGTCAGGGGGAACAGCGCCAGGAACGCGATGCCCTGCACCGCCCCCGGTTCCCGCACCAGCATCCCGACCAGGACGAACGCCCAGCTCACGCAGAACGCGAACAGGATCGCCAGCAGGCAGCCCGCCAGCGCGGGCAGCGCGCCGGTCTCCACCCGGAACCCCATCAGGGAGCCGAACACCAGCAGCGACACCACCGCCACCACGTACCGGATGAGGTCGCCCAGGACCGACCCGACCAGGGGCGCGGACCGCCCGATCGGCAGGCTCCGGAACCGGTCGAACACCCCCTTGCCGATGTCGGTGTTGAGGTTCACGCCGGTCGCCATGCCGCCGAACATGGTGGTCTGCACCATGATCGCGGGCAGCAGCTGCTGCAGGTACGCGTGGGTGGAGCCGGCGACCGCGCCGCCCAGCAGGTACACGAACAGCACCACGAAGATGACCGGTTGCAGCGTCACGTCGAGCAGCTGCTCGGGCGACCGCATGGTCTTGATCAGGCTGCGCCGGGCCAGCGCCAGGCTGTGCCGGGCCAACCCGAAGGGCCGCCGGGTGGTCCGCGCGGGCAGCGCCCGCTCCGCGGTGAGCGTCATGCCGCGGCCTCCGTTCCCGTGTGGCGCCCGGTGAGCGCGAAGAACACCTCGTCCAGGCTGGGCAGCCGCAGCGACAGCTCGGTCACCCCGATGCCCAGCACGTCCAGCCGCCGCACCACCTCGGTGAACGCGGCGTCGCCGTCCACCGGCGCGGTCACCACGCCCCGGCCGGGCGACTCGGGCTGGTGCCCCGACACGGCCGCGAGCACCGCGGCGGCGTCGGCCAGCCGGCCGGGGTCGGCGGGCCGGACCAGGATCGTCTGCCCGCCGACCACCGCCTTGAGCGACGCGGGCGTGCCGTGGGCGATGACCCGGCCGTGGTCGATCACCGAGATCTCGTCGGCCAGCGCGTCGGCCTCCTCCAGGTACTGCGTGGTCAGCAGGACCGTGACGCCGTCGGCGACCAGGGAGCGGACGATGTTCCAGATGTCGTCCCGCTTGGCCGGGTCCAGGCCGGTGGTCGGCTCGTCCAGGAAGATCACGTCCGGCCGCCCGACGAGGCTCGCGGCGAGGTCGAGCCGCCGCCGCATCCCGCCCGAGTAGGTCTTGGCGGGCCGCCCCGCCGCCTCGGTGAGGTCGAAGTCGGCCAGCAGCTCGGCCGCCCGCGCCCTGGCCTCGGCGGCGCGCAGGTCCAGCAGCCTGCCGATCAGCACCAGGTTCTGCGTGCCGGTGAGGTCCTCGTCCACCGACGCGTACTGGCCGGTCAAGCCGATCAGGCCGCGCACCCTGGCGGCGTGCTCGACCACGTCGAGCCCGCCGACGGCGGCCCGGCCGCCGTCGGGGCGCAGCAGCGTGGCGAGGATGCGGACCGCCGTCGTCTTGCCGGCTCCGTTGGGTCCGAGCACCCCGAGCACCGTGCCCGTGCGGGCGGCGAGGTCGACCCCCGCCAGGGCGGTGGTCCTGCCGTACCGCTTGACCAGGCCCTCGGCTTCGAAGGCGTAGTTCATCGTGTCCTCCACTCGTGCTGTCGGGTGCCAGGGTCGGCGGGGGAGGTGTCAGCGGGCGGGCAGGCGCGTGTCAGCGCCGGCACGGCGCTGTCCGCCGGATGACACGCGCGTGTCATGCGGGTCGACGGGCACAGGACGGCGGTCCGGTGCCGTCCGCCCGGTGGCACGCGCGTGTCATGCGGGTCGACGGCCCTCGACGGGCGCGGCGCGGCGGTCCGCGTGCGGGGCGTGCCGTGGCGGTTCGGCCGGGCCGCGCGCCGGTGCGGCCACGACGGGACATCGCCGGCTGTGCTCGGGCGCGTCACGACGGTGCCGCGCCGCCACCCGGGTGTGACGCGACCGTGCCGCGTCGTGGCCGGCCGTCCACCGGGCCCGGCGCGGTCGTGTCGCGGACGCCCCGGAGATTGGCCCCCTGGGGCGCGGAAGCAGGTCGTACGCTGGCCGCGCGGGCACCGGTCCGCTGCGGACGGGTACCCGCGCCGACCACCGGGGAAGAAGGGCAGCCGTGTCCACAGGGGGGATCGGCCCGCGGTTCGCGCTGGGAGAGCGGGACGTGCGCCGCGTCGCGGACGCCGTCGACTTCATCCGCGCCACCGGCACGCGGGAGGCGTTGGACGCGGTGCTGCCGGGCACGGACCTGGCGCGGCACCTGGAGTTCGCGCACGGCGCGCTGCTGGTCGCGGGCGTGTCGGCGGAGCAGGCCGCGGCGGACCTGGCGCGGCTGGGCGTGACGCCGCGCGACCCGGTGGCCCGCGAGCGGCCGGCGTGGCGGTTGGGCCCGGACGACCCGGACGTGCGGGTGGTGCGCGGCGTGGTGGGCGACGGGCCGCGCGGGGTGGTGCTGGTGGTGTGCGGCGGTCGCGGGGTAGTGCCGGCGTGCGAGGACGAGCCGCGCCTGGTGTTCCGCGCGACCAGCGACGACGACGTGGTGCTGCGCGGGGTCTACGAGGCGGTGGCCGAGGCGGGCCCCGCGCCCGACGGCGGCGGCTACGACCGGTCCGAGGACGCGACCGTCCTGCACTTCCGCGGCGGGCGGCGGCTGGCGCTCGCCGCGCCGGGTCGGCGGGACGCCCTGCTGCTGCGCCACCTCGGCCGCCCGGACCAGGCCGGGCGGGACATGCTGCACCTGATGAGCGGCGCGTGGCGGACGCGGTCGCTGGCGGTGGTCGCCGAGCTGGGCGTCGCGGACCTGCTCGCGGACGGGCCGAAGTCGACCGCCGAGCTGGCCGCCGCGACCGGTGTCCGGGAGGACAACCTGCGGCGGGTCCTGCGGTACCTGGCCAGCCTCGGCGTGTTCGCCGTCGACGGCGACACGTGGTCGTCGACCGACCTGGGCGCGCTGCTGCGCAGCGACGTGGACGGCTCGCAGCGGGACCTGGCCCGGCTGTACGGCGGGTTGTTCTACCGGTCGTTCGGCGCGCTGGAGCACACCGTGCGCACCGGGGAGTCGGCGTTCACGCACGTGTTCGGCGCGGACCCGTTCGACCACTTCGCCGCGCACCCGGCCGACGCGCGGCTGTTCGAGAGCGCGATGGCCTCCGGCGCGTCGTTCCTCCGGGCCGTGCCCGGCGCGCTGGACCTGCCCGCGGAGGGCGCGGTGGTGGACGTGGCGGGCGGCGACGGGCACCTGCTCGCGTACGTGTTGCGGGCCGCGCCCCGGCTGCGCGGCGCGCTGTTCGACCGGCCGCACGTGATCGGCGCGGCGCGGGCGGTGCTGGCCGGGCACGGCCTCGCCGGGCGGGTGGAGCTGGTGGCGGGCGACTTCTTCCGCGACCCGGTGCCGCCCGGCGGCGCGGTGTACCTGCTGTCGCGGATCCTGCACGACTGGGACGACGAGCGCTGCGGGACGATCCTGCGCAACGTCCGGTCGGCCGCCGCGCCGGGCGCGACGCTGGCGATCGTGGAGCGGCCGATCCCGGAGTCGCGCGGCGGGCAGCTTCCGCTGGCGTGGGACGTGCACATGATGGTCAACAACGTCCACGGGCGGGAGCGGACCCCGTCGGAGTACCGGAAGCTGTTGTGCGCCAACGGGTTCCGACTCGACGAGGTCCGCCCGTTGCCACTGGACATGGCGGTGCTGGTGGCCACCGCGACCGGCTGACGGCGTCGGCGTCGGCGCGAGCGGGCGGACCGGCGCCTCCGATCTTTGATCGGAATAATGACTTCAGTGTGGAATAAAAAGAGCTATCTCTCCTCGGCGGTCCGCCGCTCGGGGACATCGCGGCGCAGGGACTCCACGAGTCCGTGGTTGCACGCGGCGTTGAGGTGCTCGCGCAGGCGCGCCACCACCAGCCGGACGTTCCACTTCACCTGCGCCGGGTCGATCTCGTGCTCGGGGTGCCTGTCGTTCACCCGTCTGCCTTACCCGACCGGGTGATCAACCAAACGAGTGGCGGGTGTGGGGGCTGTGATCGCTCTCACCGTCCACCGGCTGGAAATTCCTTACTCCGCCTCAGCCCCGGTGAGCAGGATTGACGGCGTGGCCATCGTGAGCGAGACCCCTGCCCCGCACCTCCCCGGCCATTCCTCCCGTTGCTCGCGGTGAGCCTGTTGACCGGTGTGGGTTACGCCCTGGTGGGTCCCTTCCTGTCGCTGTTCCTGATCAAGGAGCTGGACGCCGGTCCGGTCGCGGTCAGCGCGTTCCTGCTCGCGAGCGGGGTGGCGGCGCTGGTCGTCGGCACGCTGGTCGGCCGGCTGTCCGACGCCCGTGCCGTGCGGCGCAACCTGATGGTGCTCGGCGCGGTGGCGGGCGCGGTGTCGTACGGGCTGTTCGCGGTGCTGCGCGACTACTGGCTGCTGCTGGTGGTGTCGCTGTCGCTGACGGCGGTGGCGTCGTCGCTGATGCCCCAGATGTTCGCCTACGCGCGGCAGTCGCTGGAGCGCACGGGCTCGCCGCGCGCCCCGCTGGTGATCAGCACGCTGCGCACGATGGTGTCGGTGTCGTGGGTGGGCGGTCCGCCGCTGGCGGCGCTGCTGATCGACTTCAGCGGGTTCACCGGGCTGTTCGGGGTGTCGGCCGTGGTGTACCTGGCGGGCGCGGTGGTGACGGTGGCGCTGCTGCCGGAGTTGGGCGGGGACGCGGAGCAGGCGCGGCCGGCGGTGGACCGGGCGGGTCCGCGCCGGGAGATGCTGCTGGCGGCGTGCGCGTTCGTGCTGTTGCAGGGCGCGACGGCGGTGGGCGTGCTCGCGATGCCGCTGTACGTGACGGACGTGCTGCACGGCACGACCGCGGACGCCGGGTTGGTGCTGGGTGTGTGCGCCGCGCTGGAGATCCCGCTGATGCTGGGTTTCGGCGCGTTGGCGATGCGGGTCGACCACCGTCGGCTGGTGCTGGCGGGCGGCGTGGTGGCGTTGGCGTACTACGGGGTGATGCTCGTGACGCAGACCACGTGGCAGGTCGCGGCGGCGCAGGCGCTGCACGCGGTGGTGATCTCGGCGGTGATGGGCGTGGGCATCTCCTACTTCCAGGACCTGGCCCCGGACCGGCCGGGTTACGCGACCACGCTGTACACGAACACGGCGAAGGTCAGCGCGATGCTGTCGGGGCCGCTGCTGGGGTTGGCGCAGGTGATCGGCTACCGCGGCGCGTACGCGATCGGGCTGGTGCTGTCGGCGCTGGGCCTGGCGTTGCTGCTGCTGGCGCGCCGTCGCTGAGTACCTGTCTGGATATTCGATTCAGGACCGATCACGATCAGCGACACCTTGACGGCCCCTTCCCCACAGTCCGCAGGACCCGGTGGTGAGCGGCGCGGAGGGAGATCCGGTGACAGCGTGTTGTCGGACTGGGCCGGTGGGTTGGTACTGGATCAACGGACGGGTGGCGTCCCGGCGCGGAGGTGGTTGCGGTGTCGCGGAGCCAGTAGCCATGAGGGGCGGTCGCCGCGGTGGTGCCGCCCGCCCAGTGCGGCCCGCAGGACGTTGGCGAGGATCATCCATGACTCTGTCCCTGTCCATCGAGGCGGTGGACGACCGCGTGGTCGTCCACGCCTCGGCCGCGGTGCCCGGGGAGGGGAATGCCGAGCAGTGCCTGCGCGCCCGCACCGCGCTGTGGCGGCGAGCGGGGGTGGGCTCGTGAGCGCCCGGGGGCAGACCGGAGGCGAGTGGGTCAGCGCGCTGCGCCTGGACGAGTTGTGGGAGGGCGAGATGGTCGGTCTGGAGCTGGCCGGGCACGAGGTGTTGCTGCTCAACCTCGACGGACGGGTGTGCGCCTATCGCAACCGGTGCCCGCACCAGGGCACGCCGTTGGACGAAGGCGACCTGGACGGGGACACCCTCACCTGCGGCGGGCACCTGTGGGAGTTCGACGTGCGCAGCGGGCAGGGCATCAACCCGGCCGGCTGCGCGCTGCGGCCCTACCCGGTGCGGGTGGCCGACGACGTGGTCTGGGTGGAGCTGCCCCGGTGAGCGGGCCGGCCGTGGTCGGCGGTGGCGTGGCGGCCGCAGGCGCCCACGAGAGCCGGCAGCGTCCTGCCGCGCCTCGACGCATCACGGCCCCGCACCACCACCGACCACCCCAGTTCAAACACGCTCTGAGCCTCGTCGTCACCCGCCCCGGCCGGGGTCGAAGGCGGCCTTGCGGGCGGCGCGGCGCAGGGTCCGCAGCAGGACGGGCCCGGTGACCAGCACCAGGACGGTGGTGGTGACGGCGCGGCCGACGTCCCAGCCCAGGGAGGTGGCGAGGCTGAACGCCACCAGCCGGACGAGGTTGTCGGCGAGCGGGCCGCCGGGTTGGAACGACAGCCCGGTGCTGCCCGCGCCGAGCGCGAACGGCCAGAACGACAGGTTCAGCAGCAGCCCGTACACCAGTGCCGCCGCCGCGCTGTAGGCGGCGAGCAGGGCGAGTTCCGCCTTGCCCTTGAGCGGGGGCAGCAGCCCCGCGCCGAGCGCGACCCACGCCGCGCCGAGCATCTGGTAGGGCAGCCACGGCCCGACGCCGCCGGTGAGCAGCGCGGAGGCGAACAGCATGGTGTTGCCGAGCACGAACCCGAAGCCCGGTCCGAACACCCGGCCGCCGAGCACGAGGAGGAAGAAGACCGTCTCGATGCCCGCGGTGCCCGCGCCGAGCGGGCGGATCGCCGCGCCGAGGGCGGACAGCACGCCGAGCATCGCGACGGCCTTGGCGTCCATGCCGCGGTCGCTGATCTCGGCGAGCACCACGGCCAGCACGAGCGGCAGGAGCAGCGCGAACGTCCAGGGCGCGGAGGTGCCCTGCGCGAGGTCGGCGTCGGGGGTGACGAGCAGGGGCCAGGTGAACGCGGCGAGGCCGATCGCGCCGGAGACGACGAGGGCGGCGGTGGCGCGGGGCCGGATGCGGATGGGCGCGGTCCGGGCGGGCGCGGTGCGGGCGGGCGCGGTCATCGGGTGGCCAGGGCGGTGGTGACGTCGGCGACGGTGAGCCACGGCAGCGGCGCGAGCACCTTGGCGACCTGCGGCGAGAACGTCGGCGACGCGGTGACGACCTCGCCGGTGGGCCCGTCGGCCACGGTCTCGCCGTCGGCGAGCACGACGACGCGGGTGGCGTACTCGGCGACGAACTCGACGTCGTGGGTGGCGAGCAGGATCGCGTGCCCGTCGTCGGCGAGGTCCCGCAGCGCCGCGGCGAGGCGGGTCTTGGCGGGGTAGTCGAGGCCGCGGGTGGGTTCGTCGAGCAGGACGACGCGGGGGCGCGGGGTGAGGGCGACGGCGAGCGCGAGGGCGAGGCGTTGGCCCTCGGAGAGGTCGCGGGGGTGCCGCGGGTCGGGTACGCCGGGCGCGAGGTGGTCCAGCAGGGCGCGGCAGGTGCCGGGCGGTGCGGCGGACTCGCGGTCGGCCTGGGCGCACTCGCCGCCGACGGTGTGCAGGTAGAGCAGGTCGGCGGGTTGCTGCGGGACGAGGCCGACGGCGTGGCGGCGCGGTCCGGGTTTGAGGGCGGCGGGGTCGACGCCGTCGACGGCGACCTCGCCGCCGGAGCGCTTCCCGGTGCCCTGCAACGCCCACAGCAGGCTGGACTTGCCGGAGCCGTTGCGGCCCATGACGGCGATCCGCTCGCCCGCGTGCGCGGTGAGGTCGACGCCGCGCAGGGCGTCGACCGCGCCGTACCGGACGCGGACGCCCTTGGCGCGCAGCAGTTCCGGTGCGCGCGCGCCGTGGGTCGCCGCGCCGTCGGGGGTGTGGCGCGCCGTCGGGTCGGCGGTCGGCGGCGGGCCGAGCCGGTCGCGCAGGGGACCGGCGAGGCGGCGGGCGTCGCGGATGGACACCGGGACGGGTCGCCAGCCCGCGAGCCGCCCCAGGCGCACGACGGGCGGCGCGACGGGCGCTTCGGCCAGCACCTCGCCGGGTTCGCCCGCGACGGGCCGGCCGCCGTCGGGCAGCCAGACGACGCGGTCGGCGTACTGCGCGACCCGTTCCAGGCGGTGCTCGGCGATCAACACGGTCATGCCCAGGTCGTGCACGAGGCGGTGCAGGGCGGCCAGCACGTCCTCCGCCGCGCCGGGGTCGAGCGCGGAGGTCGGCTCGTCCAGCACCAGCGCGCGGGGGTGCGCGGTGAGCGCCGCGCCGACGGCCACGCGCTGCTGCTGGCCGCCGGACAGCGTGGCGAGGGGCCGGTGGCGCAGGTCGGCGAGGCCGAGCAGGTCGAGGGTCTCCTCGACGCGCTTGCGCATCACCGGGTTCGGCAGGCCCAGCGACTCCATCGAGTAGGCCAGCTCGTCCTCGACCGAGTCGGTGACGAACCCGGCCTGCGGGTCCTGCGCGACGAGGCCGACCACGTCGGCCAGCTCGCGCGGCGGGTGGGTGCGGGTGTCGCGCCCGTCGACGAGGACGCGGCCGGTGAGCGTGCCGCCCGTGAAGTGCGGCACCAGCCCGTTGACGGCGCGCAGCAGGGTGGACTTGCCCGCGCCGGTGCGGCCGACGAGCAGGCACAGCTCGCCCTCGGGCACGTGCAGGTCCACCCCGGACAGCGCCGGGCCGGGCGCGCCGGGGTAGGTGACGGCGACGTTCTCGAACCGGATCATGGTGTCTTCCGTTCGGCGGTCAGCACGGGCGCGAGCGCGCACAGCAGGCCCAGCACGGGCAGCGGCGGCAGCGCGGGCGCCTCCAGCGGCACGGTGGAGGTCACGAGCGCCGCGCCGCCCAGCGCGGCCGGCGCGAGGTAGGTCGCCAGCGCCGCGACGAGCCCGGACCCGACGATCAGCGCCTCGCGGGCACCCCAGGTGTCCGGCCGGTAGCGGCTGCGCCGCACGCGCCGCGACCCGGTCCACAGGCCGGTGATCGCGAGCGCCGCGCCGAGCAGGAGCACCGGGGTGCCCACGACGGGCGGCGCGCTGCCGTCGAGCAGCCCGTACGCGCCGACGCACAGGCCGACCAGGCCGCCCAGGACGAGCGCGCCGGTGAGGACGCGGGTCCCTGTGGGCAGGCCGGCGTTGCGGCCGTAGCCGCGCGAGTCCATCGCGGCGGCCAGCACCAGCGACCGCTCGAACGCGTCCTCCAGCACCGGCACCAGCAGCACCTTCACCGCCCGCACCCCGCGCACGGACTCGCCGCGCAGCGCCCGCGCCCGGCGCACCGACCGCGCGCCCGCCACGAGCTGCGGCGCGACGGTCATGGCCACCACCACCGCGACGCTGACCTCGTAGAGCGCGGCGGGCAGCGACCTGAGCAGCCGCTTCGCGTTGGCCAGCGCGTTCGCCGCGCCCACGCAGCACAGCAGGGTCGCGAGCTGGAGGCCCTGGTAGAGCGCGAAGACGACGCCCTCGGCGGTGACCGGTCCGCCGAGCCGGATGCCGCGCGCCCACGCCGGCAGCGGCACCTCGGGCAGCGTGAACAGCACGGTGGGGCCGCCGACCCCGCCCAGCACGACGTGGAACAGGACCCGGATGCCGATCACCGCGAGCCCGAACTTGAGGAACACCCCGTAGGAGTCGGCCCACGGGGTGTCCGCTCGGCAGGACACGGCGACGAACCCGGCGACGGCGATCACCAGGCCGAGCACCAGCGGGTTGGTGGTGCGGCTCGCGACCGCCGCCAGGGCCAGCGCCCACAGCCACCACGCGCCGGGGTGCGGCGCGCGGCTCACGTACCCGCCTGGCGGCGCTTGCGCACCGTCCACCAGCCCAGCGCGCCGATCGCGGTGATCAGCGCGAGCCCGACCAGGAGACCGACGGCGCCGCCGCCGGTGTCGTCGGGTCGCTGCTCGGCGGCCAACGGCGTGACACCGGAAGTGGTGGTGGGTGTGCCGGCCGTCGAGGACGCCTCGGTGATGGCGCTCGTGGTCGCGGTCGTCGTCGTGGTGGTCGTGGTGGGTTCCGAGTTCGTGGTCGTCGTCGTGGGTGGTGTGGGCGGTCCGTTCGGGTCGGCTCGCCCGGTGGGCACGGGTGGCGGGGGATCGGCGGGCCCGCCCGGCTGCCGGGGCGGCTCGTCGCGGGGTGGTTCCGGGCGGTGCGGTGGTGCCGGCGGTGCGGCGGCGGGTTGCGCGCCGGCGCCGAACGCCCAGCCCTCGACGCTGCCCGGCGCGGGGTCGCGGGCCGCCGCGCCCACGTCGCTGTAGGTCCAGGACCCGCCCGGCTGGGCGTGCCAGTAGGACCAGTAGGCGTCGGTGGGGGAGGCGTTGACGCACGGGTCGCTCTCGGGCCGGTTGTCGATGCGGCACACGAAGCCCGCGAACCGCTGCGCCATCCGGTAGCCGAAACCCGCGGCGCTCAGCGCGGCCAGGCCGCTGGCGGGGTCGCCGGGCGCGCAGCCGGTCCGCACGCCGCCGCCGGCCGCGCCGAAGTCCACCACCACGGTGACGCCCGCGCACTCGGCGGCCGCCGCGGCGGGCAGGGGAGCACCCGCCACCAGCGGCCCGGCCGCGAGCAGCCCAACCACCAGCAGCCCAACCACCAGCAGCAGGGCGCGCGACCGGACGCCGAGCGCCCTGCGCGGTTCGCCGCCGGTCGTGGCCGGTCGGCGGTGCCCGCCCCCGACACCGGCGGCGCGAGGCGGTCCGCTCGTGACGGGAGGCACCCCCGGCGCACCACTGGCTGCGGTCGGCGGCGCCGCACCACTGGCTGCGGCCGATCCCGCACGTGCCGTCACGGTGCGGTGGAAGGCGCTTGCCCCGCGCCGAACGCCCAGCCCTCGACGCTGCCCGGCGCGGGGTCGTGGGCGGACGCGCCGGACGTGCTGTAGGCCCAGGTGCCGCCCGGCTGGGCGTGCCAGTACGACCAGTACGCCGTCACCGGGGCGCCGTTGCACGGGTTGGGCAGCGCGTTGATCCGGCACACGAATCCGGGCTGCCGGGGCAGGAAGGCGTAGCTGAACCCGGCGCCGGTCAGCGCCGCGAGACCGGTCGCGGGGTCGCCGGGCGCGCACGCGGTCTGCACCGCACCGCCCAGGGCGGTGAAGTCGACCACCACGGTCACGCCGCTCGTGCCGGGGCACGGCGCGGCCTGCGCGGCGGGCGACACCGCCACCAGCGCGCCACCGGTGGCGGCCAGCACCGCCAGGGCCGACCAGAGCTTGCGGATCGTCACTGCTCCTCCTTCACCGTCGTGTACCGCTTGCGCCCCAACGCCATCGCCAGCGCACCGGCCAGCACCAGCAGCACGCCGAGCAGCAGCGCCGGACCGGTGGCGACGCCGGTGCGGGCCAGCTCACCGGCGGAGCCGGCGGCCGGCGCGGCGGGCGTGGTGTCCGAAGTGGACGGAGCGGGCTCTTCCGTCGTCGTGGTGGTCGTCGTGGTCGTCGTGGTGGTGGTCGTGCAGTCGAGCACGGGCGCGGCGGGCTTGTCGCCCGCCGAGGAGATCTCCGCGAGGCCCACCCCGGACAGGCCCAGGACGGCCTGCGTGGTGGCGCGGACGGCGTTGCCCGGCTTGAAGCCGGCGCCGTCGTAGGCGATCGCGCCCGCCGTCCGGTCGTCGCCGCACCCGACCTGGAGGCCGGTGAGGTGGGCGACGGCCCGGTCCGCGGCGGCGGTGCGCCCGCCCACGCGCAGCGCCTGCGCGGCCAGCCCGGTGCTGTTGGCGTTGCTCGTGGTCCCCTGGTCGCCGGGCAGCCCGTTGTCGCGGAACCCGCCGTCGTCCGCCTGCTGGGTCACCAGCCAGTCCAGGCCCTCGGTGGCGGTGGCGGTGCGGCCCGCGGCGAGCAGCGCCTGCACGGCCATCGCGGTGGCGTCGACCTGCGACGTGCAGGTCGGCTGCTCGAACTTCAGCGGGAACCCGCCGTCCGGGCAGGCGCTGTTCGCCAGGAAGTCCACGGCCACGCCCGGCGCGGCGTCGTGCCGCTCCAGGGCGATCACCGCGATGGACTGCGTGAAGCTGTTGGTGTAGTCGGTCGGGGGCGTCGTCCGGTCGGTGAACCGGCCGGACGGTGCCTGCAGGGCGGTCAGCCCGGCGATCAGGTCGACGCCGCCGAAGTCCGTCGGGTCCCCGCCCTGGGCCAGGACGGCGAGCGCGAGCTTGGCGTGCGCGCCGGCGTACCGGGAGCCCTGGTCGTCGGTGACGTAGCCGCCGATGACCTCGGGCTTCCCGAGCCACGCGAGCGCCTTGCGCGCGTTGTCCTGCGCGACGCCCGCCGCGTCGAACGCGAGCAGCGCGTCGATGGTCAGGCCCTGGTCGGGGTAGGTGTCCGTCCCGATGACGGTCTCGAACCGCTCGCCGTCGACCAGTTGCCGGGCCAGCCAGCCGGCGGCGGCCGCCACGGGCTCCCGAGTGGTGACGGGCTCGGTGGTGACGGGCTCGGCGGCGGCGGGCGCGGCGGCGAGGACCGGCGCTGCGACGAGGGCGGACAGTGCGAGTGCTGCGGTCCGTCTCAACGGCATGGTGCGGCCTTTCCGGGCGCGAGGGGCGCGGACCCCGGACAGCCGTCGCCGACCTCCCCCGGACTCCGCACCGTGGACCTCGACGGTGTCAGGAGCTGTGCACGCACGGCGGGTGTTCGGGCTCGTCCACGTGGGACCTACCGTTGCGGGTCAGCGCCGGATTCCGACCGGCTTCCCCCGTTTCATGCGCGATTGCCGATCGTCTGTCACCGGCCACGCGCTGTCAATCCGCCTGTGGCGCGATGCTGTTCGCTCGTACGTACGGTTACCGTCGTTCGAATCAACCTGGGGAAGAGGGGTGTTGGGATGGCGACTCTGGCGTCTGTGCGCGACGGATTGGTGGCGTGGGTCGCACGGCGTTCGGTGACGCGGTGGGTCATGGGCAGGATCGGTTCGAGGGCGTTGTCGCTGCTCCCGGACCGTGCGCTGGTCCCGTTGAAGCGGGATGGGGTCGTGCCGGCCGCCGAGTTGGGGCGGATGAGCGAGGCCGGCCCGGTGCACCGGTTGCCGGTGCCGTTCGGCGTGCGCGTGTGGTTGGTCACGGGCCAGGCCGAGGCGAGGAAAGTGCTTTCCGACACAGAAGCGTTCAGTAATGATTACGCGCGGCTCGGCGCGGCGGTCGGGCGGATCGAGCAGACCCCCGGTGGTCTCGGGTTCGCCGACCCGCCGGACCACACGCGCCTGCGCAAGCTGCTGACGCCGGAGTTCACCATGCGCCGGATGTCGCGCCTGGTGCCGCGCATCGACGAGATCGTCACCGAGCGCCTGGACGCGATGGCCGCCGTCGACGGACCGGTGGACCTGGTGAAGGAGTTCGCGCTGCCGATCCCCTCGCTGACGATCTGCGAGCTGCTCGGCGTGCCCTACGAGGACCGCGCCCGGTTCCAGGAGCTGGCGGCGGCGCGGTTCGACCTGTTCGGCGGCGCGAACTCGGCGCTGGGCGCGATCTCCGAGTCGCTGAAGTACATGGAGAAGATCGTCCGCAAGGAGCGCCGCTCGCCCGGTGACGGCCTGCTCGGCATGATCATCCGCGAGCACGGCGACGCGGTCGGCGACGAGGAGCTGGCCGGCCTGGCCGACGGTGTCCTGACCGGGGGGTTCGACACCACCGCGAGCATGCTGGCGCTGGGCGCGATCGTCCTGATCACCGACCCGGCGGCGCGGTCGGCGATGCGCGACGACGACCAGGCCGTCGCGCCGCTGGTCGAGGAGCTGCTGCGCCACCTCAGCGTCGTGCAGGTGGCGTTCCCCCGGTTCGCCAAGCACGACCTGGAGATCGGCGGCGCGCGGATCGCCGAGGGCGACGTGGTCGTGGTGTCGCTGAGCGCCGCGAACCGGGAGGGCCTGGACCGGCTCGACTTCGACGCGGCGCGCAAGGTCTCGCAGCACCTGGCGTTCGGGTACGGCGCGCACCGGTGCGTCGGCGCGGAACTGGCGCGGATGGAGCTGCGGGCCGCCTACCCGGCGCTGCTGCGGCGGTTCCCGAACCTGCGGCTCGCCGACGAACGGCCGACGTTCCGGACGGCGTCGATCGTGCACGGCGTGGACTCGCTGATGGTGCACACGCGCTGACCGGCGCGCGACGCCGGCCCGCCCGCCGGGGAGGCCCGCCGACACGACTCGGCGCGCCTCCCCGGCGCGTGGGCGGGGGAGCGGAGCGTCCCCGGTGCGCCCGGTGGGCACCGGGTCGTCAGGGCGCGGCCCCGGTGCGCCCGGCGGGGAAGCGGAGTCGCCGGCTTCCGATCATTAAGTAGCGCTTAACGCGGTCCCACCGGTCTTAACTTTTCTTGAAGCCCGTCCTGCGGCACCGTGGACACCATGACGACCCGATCAGCGGCGCGGATGGGAGTGCTGGCGCTCCTGTGGGGCTCGGGCTTCCTGTGGATCAAGCTCGCGCTGACGGGGCTGACGCCCGCCCAGATCGCGGTGGTCCGCTGCGCCCTGGGCGCGGCCGTCCTGCTGGGCCTGGCGGCCGTCCACCGCCAGCGGCTGCCGCGCGACCGGGCGACCTGGGCGCGCCTCGTCGTCGCGGCGCTGTTCTGCAACGCGCTCCCGTTCCTGCTGTTCGGCATCGGCGAGCAGACCGTGGACTCCGGGGTCGCCGGCGTCCTCAACGCCACCACCCCGCTGTGGGCGCTGCTGATCGGCCTGCTGCTGGGCGCCGAGCGCGGCCTGACCCCCGTCCGGGTCGGCGGGCTCGTCCTCGGGTTCGTCGGCGTGCTGGTGATCTTCGCGCCGTGGCGGCAACACGGCCTCCTGAGCTGGGGCGCGGTCGCGCTGCTGGCCGCCGCGGCCAGCTACGCGGTCGCGTTCGCCTACATGGGCCGCGCGCTCGTCGGCCGCGGCGGTCCGATCGCGATCTCCGCCGCGCAGCTGCTGACCGCCACCGGTCTGGGCGCGCTCGCGCTGCCCGCGTCGCAGCCCGCCCACCCGAACGCCACCGCGCTGGTCGCCGTGGTGGTCCTCGGCACCCTCGGGACCGGCGTCACGTTCTACCTCAACTACCGGATCATCGAGGACGAAGGGCCGACGAGCGCCGCCACGGTCGGCTACCTGCTGCCGGTGGTGTCGGTGGCGCTCGGCGCGCTCGTGCTCGACGAGCCGCTGACGCCCCGCGTCGTCGTTGGCATGGCGGTCGTCCTGCTCGGCGTGGCGATGACCGGGCGGGCCGTGCGCACGCCGACGCCCGCGAACCGGCGGCCGGCCGTCCCCGAGCGCGTCGACAGCCGTCCCGCCCGCGACTGAGCCCGCCGGCCCCGGCCGAGCCCAGTCGGCTGCGGTCACGCGCCGCACCGGTGCGGGACAACGGAATCCGCCACGGCGGACCGGACGGCGTGCCATGATCGCGACATGGGGACCGACGCGTTCGTGCTGCCGCTGGACGACCCCGGGGCCGACCTCGACGCGGTCGGCGGGAAGGGCGCGTCGCTGGCGGCGCTCGTGCGCGCGGGGCTGCCCGTGCCCGGCGGCTTCCACGTCACCACGCACGCCTACCGGGTCTTCGCCGACGGCCTGACCCCGGAGGGGTTCGCGGCCCGACCGGTGCCGCCGGTGATCGCCTCCGCGATCCTCGCCGCCCTGCCCGACGGCCCGGTGGCGGTCCGCTCCTCGGCCACCGCGGAGGACCTGCCCGACCTGTCGTTCGCGGGCCAGCACGACACGGTCCTGGACGTGCGCGGCGAGGACGTGCTGGACGCGGTGAAGCGCTGCTGGGCGTCGCTGTGGACCGAGCGGGCCGTGGCCTACCGCGCCCGCAACGGCGTCACCGACGCGGCGATGGCCGTGGTGGTGCAGGAACTCGTGCCCGCCGACGCGGCGGGCGTGCTGTTCACCGCCGACCCCGTGACCGGCGCGCGCGACGAGATCGTGGTCAACGCCGCGCCGGGGCTCGGCGAGGCGCTGGTCGCCGGCGAGGTCACACCCGACACCTACGTGGTGTCCAGCGGTGTCGTGCGGTCCGACGGCGACGTGCGGTCCGGTGGCGGTGTCCTCGACGAGCGGCAGGTGCTCGAACTCGCCGCGCTGGGCGCCCGCGTCCAGGACCTGTACGGCGTGCCGGTGGACGTCGAGTGGGCCCGGCACGACGGCCGGTTCGCGATCCTCCAGGCCCGCCCGATCACCGCGCTGGCGGAGGTGTGGAACGACAGCCTGCGCGGCGACTACCTGTGGACGTGCGCGAACCTCGGCGAAGCCGTGCCCAGCGTGATGACGCCCGCCACCTGGTCGGCGGCGCAGGTGCTCGCGCAGCCCGCGATCGGCGGGCACCCCACGACGGGCAACATCGGCGGCCGGTTCTACCTCAACCTCAGCGCGGCGCTCGCCGTCGGCACGGCCGTCGGGCTGGGCGGTGTGACGCGGCGGCTCGCCGAGCGGGTGTTCGGCCGCCTCCCGGAGGGCGTCGTGGTGCCGGGCCTGCCGATGCCCCGGCTCGCCGTCGTGCGCGCGTCCGTCGCCGCGCTGGCGTCGTTCGCCCGGCAGAACCGCGAGTACGCCAAGCGCATCGGCGGCCTGATCGACGCCGCGCCCGCGCGGGCCGCGCACCTGCGGGCGCGCATCGCCGCCGCCACCACACCGGCGGAGCTGCGCGCCCTGTGGGAGTCGGACTTGGACGCCCTGCTGCGCGACGACATCCGCGTGTACGACGCGGGCGCGCGCAGCGTCGTCGGCGCGGACGCCCGGCTGCGGCGGACGCTGGTGCGGCTGGTGGGCGAGCAGGACGCGACCGCGCTGCTGACCGGCGCGCACGGCGCGGCGGGCGACCTGGCCAGCCTCGGGCCGGTGCTCGCGCTGGCCCGGCTGCGGCGCGGCGAACTCGACCGCGAGACCTACCTGCGCGACTGGGGCCACCGGTTCGCCGACGAGTACGAGCTGTCCGCGCCGAGGCCCGCCGAGGACCCGGCGTGGCTGGACCGGCTGCCGGCCGCCGACGGGCCCGACCCGGAGGACCTGCTGGCCCGGCAGGCGGCGGCCCGCGACGCGGCGTGGCGGCGGCTGGTGGCCGCGCACCCCCGGAGGGCGGCGCGGATCGGTCGCCGGCTGGCGGCGTTCGCCGAGTCGACCAGGGGCCGGGAGCGCGCCCGGTCGGAGATGGTGCGCGGGTTCGGCGTGCTGCGGTCCTTCCTCGTGCGGGCGGCCGACCTCACCGGCCACGACGTGTTCTTCCTCTCGCTGACCGAAACCCTCGCCGTGCTCGACGGCGACCGGCGGCCGGTCGCGGCGATACCGGCCCGCCGCCGCGCCTACGAGCGCTACCGGTCGCTGCCGCCGTACCCGACGGTGATCAGGGGCCGCTTCGACCCGGAGGCGTGGGCGGCGGACCCGGACCGGCGGACGGACGTCCACGACGCCTCGGCCGCGCCGCCGCCCGCCGCGGTCGCGGGCTTCCCCGGCGCGGCGGGCGTCGTCGAGGGCGTGGCGCGGGTGCTCCTCTCCGTCGAGGACGGCGCGGCCCTGCGGGAGGGGGAGGTCCTGGTGACGACCGTGACGAACATCGGCTGGACCCCGCTGTTCCCGCGCGCGGCGGCGGTGGTGACCGATGTCGGCGCGCCGCTGTCCCACGCGGCGATCGTGGCCCGCGAGCTGGGCATCCCGGCCGTCGTGGGCTGCGGCAACGCCACCACCCGCATCCGCACCGGCGACCGCGTCCGGGTGGACGGCGGGCGCGGCACGGTGACACGGCTCGACCCCGGCGGGCGCGCCGCGGGGGAGTAGGACCGCCCGCCCGGCGTCGCCGATCGGACGCGGCGGGGGCGGGCGGGCTCGGCACGTCTTCGCCCCGCCGGGAACCCGCATGTCGTAGCCACCGCATGCCGGAACCCCGCTCGGCGGAACCGCGCCGGGTCCCGCGCGGGACCCGGCGCGGTTCCGCCGAGCGGTCAGCCCGCGCGCGCGGCGAGTTCGTGCGGCAGGCCGACGTAGTTCTCCGCCAGGCTGGTCGCGGCGGCCTCCGACGAGCACACGTAGCGGAGCTGGGCCAGCTGCAACTGCCGGTCCAGGTCGTCGCCGGAGGTGTGCAGCATGGACGTCATCCACCACGAGAAGTGCGTGCACCGCCAGACCCGCCGCAACGCCCGCTCCTCGTAGCTGTCGAGCAGGTCGGCCCGCCCCTCGGCGAAGAACGCGCCCAACGCCTCGGTGAGCACGGCGACGTCCGCCACGGCGAGGTTGAGGCCCTTCGCGCCCGTCGGCGGCACGATGTGCGCGGCGTCGCCGACCAGGAACAGCCGGCCGTGCCTCATGGGCGTGCTGACGAAGCTCCGCATCGGCGTGATGCCCTTGTCCAGGATCGGCCCGTCGGCGAGCGCCCACCCGTCCAGGCCCAGGCGGGTGCGCAGCTCGTCCCAGACCCGGTCGTCCGACCAGTCCTCGACGCGTTCGCCGCGGTCCACCTGGAGGTAGAGCCGGCTCAGGCTGGGCGACCTCATGCTGTGCATGGCGAACCCGTTCGGGTGCCAGGCGTAGATCAGCTCGTCGGTGGACGGCGGTACCTCGGCGAGCACGCCCAGCCAGCCGTAGGGGTAGTCGCGCTCCCAGGTGCGGCGCAGCGGCGCGGGGACGGTGGGCCGGCTGACGCCGTGGAACCCGTCCGCGCCGACCACGACGTCGGCCTCCACCACGTGCGCGACGCCGTCAGCGGCGACGAAGGACAGCTTCGGCCGTGTGGTGTCGACGTCGTGCAGCGCCGTCCGCGACACCTCGAAGTGCACGGCGTCGGCCCGCGCGGCGAGCAGGTCCTTCACGACCTCGGTCTGGCCGTAGATCCACACCGACCGGCCGGTGAGCGCCCGGAAGTCGACGCGGTGCCGCTCGCCGGGCCACTGGAGGTGGATGCCGTCGTGCCGGAGCCCCTGCTCGGCGAGCCGGTCGCCGAGGCCGGCGGCGACCAGCAGGTCCACCGTGTCCTGCTCCAGCACGCCGGCCCGGATGCGGGCCTCGACGTACGCGCGGGACCGGCTCTCCACGACGACGGACTCGATGCCGCGCAGGGCGAGCAGGTGGGACAGCAGCAAACCGGCGGGACCGGCACCGACGATGGCGACCTGTGTGCGCATGGCAGCAGCCTGGGGGAGCGGGGCGGGCTGGAATAGCGGACGCTGCCACTCAGTGGCAGCCACGGGCGGATTCGGTGATCACGCGCCTTCGGGGTGTGCGGTGATCCGGGGGCGCCCCCGAGCGGACCGGTGGCGCGGGGAGGTCGCGGACGCCGCCGCCGGCGGCCCCGGACCCACGCGGTCGCGTGGGGGTCAGGCCAGGGGGTGGTGCAGCGCGCGGGAGATGCCGCCCGCCGCCACCCGCAGCGGCGCGAGGTGGCGCGTCGGCTCCCGGCGGGTCGCCGTCACCACGCCGATGGACGCCACGACCGCGCCGTCGCCGTCCACCACCGGCACGGCCACCGAGCAGGTGCCGAGGGTCATCTCCTGCACCGTCCGGGCGTACCCGCGCCGCCGCACCTCGGCCAGCTCCCGCAGCAGCCGGCCCGGCTCGGTGATGGTGTAGGGCGTCGCCTTCGTCGCGTGGGCCACGGCCGCCGACACCACGTCCTGCGGCGCGTGGGCGAGGAGCACCTTGCCGACCCCGGTCGCGTGCAGCGGCAGCCGGCCGCCCGCCCGGCTGACCAGCGGTACGGAGGTGCGGCCGTGCAGGCGCTCGACGTACAGCGCGGCGTCGCCGTCGCGCACCGCCAGGTGCACGTTCTCGCGGGTCGCGTCGTACAGGTCCTGGAGGAAGGGCAGCGCGACGTCGCGCAGGTCGCCCTGCACGCGGGCCAGCAGCCCGAGCCGCCACAGCCGCCGCCCGACGGCGTACCGGCGGTCGGGCAGGCGTTCGAGCACCCGGTGCTCGACCAGGTCGGCGGCGAGCCGGCGGGTCGTGGACAGCGGCAGGCCGGCGCGCCGGGACAGCTCGGTGAGCGCGAGGCCGTCCCTCGCGCCGTCGAACGCGTCGAGCACGTCGAGGGCCTTCGCCACGACACCGCGGCCGGGCTGCGTCGATCGTCCCGCCATCGCTCCCTCCCGACCGGCCAACCTACTCCACCCGGCTGATCAATGAATTCCATAGCTTCAGTGCAGACTGGAATAAACCCCTGTCGACGTCAGGAACGACGACAGCCTCCGACCAGGAAAAACGCCGGGAGACCCCTCCGACCCGCCGCGTGATCTGCTGATCAAGGGACTCGGGTCGCGCCGGTGCTCCCGGAAGGAGAGCATGTCCGACCCCGCTCGGCCGCGCCGGTCCGGTGGCGGGCGCGGTCGCCCGTGCCCGCCACCGGACCGGCCGGTCACTCCGCGACGCGTTCCTGCGCTTCCGCGAGGTCTTCGTCGGTCGGCGCGTCGTCCTGGGTGAGGGCGAGCCGCCAGTAGCCGGTGAAGTCGATCCGCCGCTTGTCCAGGCCGCGGTCGTCGACGAGGTGCCTGCGCAGCGACCGGACGACACCCGCCTCGCCGGCGAGCCAGGCGACCGGGGAGCCGGCGGGGAACTCCGTCGCGCGGACGGCGTCGAGCAGGGCCGTCCCCCGGCCGGCCGGTGTGCCGCCCCGGTGCACCCAGCGCAGGTCGACCTCGGCGTCGGTGTCGAGCGGCTGCTCCTCCGCAGCGTCGCGGACCTCGACGCGGACGACGGCCCGCGCGCCGCGCGGCAGTGCGGCGAGGTGGCTGGCGATGGCGGGCACGGCGGTCTCGTCGCCGGCGAGGAGCAGCCAGTCGAAGTCGCCGAGCGGCTTGTGGTAGGCGGCGGACGGCCCGTAGCGGCCGAGGGTGTCGCCGGGTCGGGCGGACGCGGCCCAGCGGGTGGCGGGGCCGGCGTCGGGGTGCAGCACGAAGTCGACGTCGATCTCCTGCCGGTCGGGGTGGTGCGCGCGGACGGTATAGCTGCGCATCCAGGGGCGTTCGGGTTCGGGGATGGCCTGGTACGCCTGGTACCAGCTCATGCCGTACCGGTCGTCGGGGGTGGCGCGCAGGTCGGGCACGGGGTGGCCGTCGCGCGGGAACAGCAGTTTGAGCTGCTGGTCGGGCCAGGTGGGGAAGTCGTCGAGGCCGTCGCCGGTGAAGCGGACGCGCACCACGCCGGGTGTGACGTGGTGGACGGCGGTGACGTGCAGGAGGGGCACGGTGGGTCCTCGGTGTCGGGGTCGGCGGGTGTCAGCGGTCGCGGTCGGCGGCGACGTAGTCGCGCAGGTGGTGTGCGGTGAGGGTGTCGCCGTGGGCGACGAGGTCGGCGGGGGTGCCGGTGAAGACGACGCGCCCGCCGTCGTGGCCCGCGCCGGGTCCGAGGTCGATGATCCAGTCGGCGTGGGCCATGACGGCCTGGTGGTGCTCGATGACGATGACGGTGTTGCCGTCGTCGACGAGGCGGTCCAGCAGCGACAGCAGCTGGTCGACGTCGGCGAGGTGCAGGCCGGTGGTGGGTTCGTCGAGGATGTAGGTGGACGACTTCTCGGCCATGTGGATGGCGAGCTTGAGGCGTTGGCGTTCGCCGCCGGACAGGGTGGTCAGGGGCTGGCCGAGGGACAGGTAGCCGAGGCCGACGTCGACGAGGCGGTCGAGGACGGCCTTGGCCTGCTTCTCGGTGAAGAAGTCGCGGGCCTGGTCGACGGACATGCCGAGGACTTCGCTGATGTCCTTGCCGCGCAGGCGGTGGGTGAGGACCTCGGGGGTGAACCGCTTGCCGTCGCACTCCTCGCAGACGGAGGCGACGCCGGCCATCATGGCGAGGTCGGTGTAGACGAGGCCGATGCCCTTGCACTTGGGGCAGGCGCCTTCGGAGTTGGCGCTGAACAGGGCGGGCTTGACGCCGTTGGCCTTGGCGAAGGCGGTGCGGATGGGGTCGAGCAGGCCGGTGTAGGTGGCGGGGTTGCTGCGGCGGGAGCCGCGGATGGGCGACTGGTCGACGGTGACGACGTCGTCGCGGGTGCCCAGGGAGCCGTGGATGAGGGAGCTCTTGCCGGAGCCGGCGACGCCGGTGACGACGGTGAGCACGCCGAGGGGGATGTCGACGCTGACGTCGCGGAGGTTGTGGAGGTTCGCGCCGGTGATGGACAGGTGCCCGGTGGGGGTGCGGGTCTCGGCGCGCAGGCGGGCGCGGTGGTCGAGGTGGCGTCCGGTGAGGGTGTCGGAGGCGCGGAGTTCGGCGACGGTGCCGGTGAAGCGGATCTCGCCGCCCGCGGCGCCCGCGCCGGGGCCGAGGTCGACCACGTGGTCGGCGATCTCGATGGTCTCGGGTTTGTGCTCGACGACCAGGACGGTGTTGCCCTTGTCGCGCAGGCGCAGCAGGAGGTCGTTCATGCGCTGGATGTCGTGCGGGTGCAGGCCGACGGTGGGTTCGTCGAAGACGTAGGTGACGTCGGTGAGCGCGGAGCCGAGGTGGCGGACCATCTTGACGCGCTGGGCCTCGCCGCCGGACAGGGTGGCGGACTGGCGGTCGAGGCTGAGGTAGCCCAGGCCGATCTCGACCAGGGAGTCGAGGGTCTCCTTGAGGGTGGCGATCATGGGCGCGACGGAGTCGTCGTGGATCTTGGCGACCCAGTCGGCGAGGTCGCTGATCTGCATGGCGGAGCAGTCGGCGATGTTGACGCCGTCGATGGTGCAGGACAGGGCGGCCTGGTTGAGGCGGGCCCCGCCGCAGGAGGGGCAGGTGGTGAAGGTGACGGCGCGGTCGACGAAGGCGCGGATGTGGGGCTGCATGGACTCGCGGTCCTTGGACAGGTAGAGCCGCTGCACCTTGGGCACGAGGCCCTCGTAGCTGAGGTTGTTCTTGCCGACCTTGATCTTGGTGGTCTCCTTGTGGAGGAAGTCGGCCCACTGCTGCTCGGTGTAGTCGCGGAGCTTGGCGTCGGGGTCGAGGAAGCCGGAGGCGGCGTAGGTCTGGACGTACCAGTTGTCGGGGGTGAAGCCGGGCACCTTGATCGCGCCCTCGTTGAGGGACTTGGTCTTGTCGACGAGTTCGTCGATGTCGATGGTGGAGACCCGGCCGAGGCCCTCGCACTCGGGGCACATGCCCTCGGGGAGGTTGAAGCTGAACGCGCCGGAGGTGCCGACGTGGGGCGTGCCGAGGCGGCTGAACAGGATGCGCAGCATGGTGTGCGCGTCGGTGGCGGTGCCGACGGTGGAGCGGGAGTTGGCGCCCATGCGCTCCTGGTCGACGACGATGGCGGCGCTGAGGTTGCGCAGGGCGTCGACGTCGGGGCGGCCGAGGCTGGGCATGAAGGACTGGATGAACGCGGTGTAGGTCTCGTTGATCAGCCGCTGGGACTCGGCGGCGATGGTGCCGAAGACGAGCGACGACTTGCCCGAGCCGGAGACGCCGGTGAACACGGTGAGGCGGCGCTTGGGGATGTCGACGTCGACGTCCTTGAGGTTGTTCTCGCGTGCTCCCCGCACCTGGATGACGTCGTGGCTGTCGGCCGCGGTTGCCATGGTGTTGCTTCCCCCTGCTTTGTTTATGGCGTAAAGTACGCGATGAGGTTAGTTTATGGCGTAAGGAGAAGCAAGTGGTGGTGTACGCCGGGCAGGGCGACGCGCGCCGGTCCATGTCGCTGCTGTGGCGCACCGCCGAGACGGGGCCGGAGCCCAGGCCGGGACCCCGGCCCGGCCTCACGGTCGACGCGATCGTGGCCGCGGCGGTCGCGGTGGCCGACGAGCACGGCATGGCGGCGCTGTCGATGCGGGCGGTGGGCGAGCGCCTGGGCCGCACCGCGATGGCGCTCTACACCTACGTGCCGAGCAAGGCCGAGCTGATCGACCTGATGTACGACGAGGTGCTGGGCGAGCTGCCCGGCGACTACCCGGCGGAGGGCGGCTGGCGGTCGGCGCTCACGGCGTGGGCGCACGACCTGCGCGCGTTCTACCTGCGGCACCCGTGGGTGTTGCAGGTGTCGCAGGCGCGGCCGGTGCTGGGGCCCAACGAGTTCACCATGCTGGAGACGCTGCTGCGGATCGTGCGCGACACGGGCCTGGAGCGGTCGGTGCTGCGGGGCGTGGTCGGCGCGGTGTCGCAGTTCGTGCGCGGCATGGCGGCGGTGATCGCGGACGCGCGGCAGGCCGCGCGCGAGACCGGGATGTCCGACGAGGAGTGGTGGTTCACCCGGTCGCCGCTGCTGGAGGAGTACTCCGAGCGGTTCGCGGAGCGGTTCCCGCTGTCGACGTGGTTGGGGGAGGAGGGTCCGCCGCCGGTCGACGACGAGTGCGTGCCCTACCTGGAGCGCGACGCCGCGTGGAACTTCGCGGTGGGCCTGGGGGTGCTGCTGGACGGCGTCGAGGCCACGATCGCCCGGACGGTGGGGTAGGTTGCTCGTTCGGTCGAACGGGGGAGGTGGGACCCGTTCCCGTGGTGGTGGTCGTCGGGCCGTCCCCCGTCGGGCCGGTGTCCGGCTGAGCGTCGGGGCGCCCGCGTCGGTGATGTGGAAGGCGTTCCCTTGGCTGTCGATGTGTCGTTGTCGCCCGGTGTCGTCGCGCGCCTGAGGGCCGCGGGCTGCGTGTTCGCCGAGGAGGAGGCCGCGCTGCTGGTCGAGGCGGCGGCCACGCCCGAGGCGCTGGGCGCGCTGGTCGAGCGCCGGGTGGCGGGGCTGCCGCTGGAGCAGGTGCTGGGGTGGGCGGAGTTCCGGGGGCTGCGGATCGCGGTCGACCCCGGTGTGTTCGTGCCGCGCCTGCGCACCGGGTTCCTGGTGGAGCGGGCGTTGCCGCTGGTGCGCGCGGGCGCGGTGGTGGTGGACCTGTGCTGCGGCACGGGCGCGGTGGGCGCGGCGCTGGCCGCGGCGGCGGGCGTCGAGCCGTACGCGGCGGACGTGGACCCGGCGGCCGTGCGGTGCGCGCGGCGCAACCTGGACCCGGCTCGGGTGTTCGAGGGCGACCTGTACGCCGCGCTGCCCGCGTCGTTGCGCGGGCGGGTGGACGTGGTGGTGGCCAACGCGCCCTACGTGCCGACCGCGGCGATCGCCACGATGCCGCCCGAGGCGCGCGACCACGAGCCGCTGGTGGCCCTGGACGGCGGCCGGGACGGGCTCGACGTCCAGCGCCGGGTGATCGACGGCGCGCCCGCGTGGCTGGCGCCCGGCGGCGCGCTGCTGGTGGAGACCGGCGAGCGCCAGGCGCCGCACACCCTCGCCGCGTTCGAGCGCGTCGGGTTCACCGCGGCGGTGGCGCGCTCGGCCGAGGTGGACGGGACCGTGGTCGTCGGGGTCCTGCCCGGCGCTACGGGCCGGTGACGCCGTCGGTCAGCTCGCGGACCACGTCGAGCTGGCCCACGTGCCGGGCGTACTCCTGCACCATGTGGAACAGCACCCACGCCAGGGTGGGCGGCGGCACCGTCTCGTGCTGCCACCGCGCCACGCGGTCGGCGAGGTCGGCGGCGGCGGCGATCTCCCGCGCCCGCGCGCACTGCTCCAGGTAGAACGCGCGGACGCGCTCGATGGTGTCGCCCTCCTCGACGGTCCACTCGGCGCGCTCGACCGCCGGGTTGCCGCGCGGGTGCTCGACGTCCTCGCCCGCGAAGGTGTACCGGAACCAGCGCAGCTCCACGTAGGCCAGGTGCTTGACCAGGGTCAGCGGTGTCCAGCCGGACGGCACGCGGGAGGCGCGCAGCTCACCGTCGGACAGGCCGGCGACCTTGCGCAGCAGCTTGTCGCGGTAGAAGTCGAGGTACTCGTGCACCAGCCGGGCCGGGTCGGCGTGCTCGGTCGACGGTTCGGCGGGCACCTCGATCCGCGCGCGCACCCGGTCGCCGTCGGTCTCGAACACCGCGCCCAGCCGCCGGAGCACGGCCAGCGCGGGCGCGTTGCCCGCGGTGGTCTCGGCGGTCACGGTGGACAGGCCGCGCCACAGGGCCTGCTCCACGACGCGGGACACGGCCTGCGTGGCGACGCCCGCGCCGCGCGCCGAGCGGGCCACCCACAGGCCGGTCTCGCCGGCCGGGGTGAGGCGGGTCATGCCGACCACGCGGTCGCCGTCGACGATCTCGAAGGCGTCGCCGGCCAGCCCCCGGTAGAAGGCGCGGAACTCGTCGGGCCGGTCGGGCGTCCAGCCGGGCGGCATCACGTCCGACGGGTCCGCGTCGGACACCGCCAGCGCCAGCAGCCGTTCCAGGCCGGCGTCGTCCAGCGGGCGCAATGCGATCACTTCACCAGCTCCTTCTCCAGCGGGGTGCGGAACCTCGGGACCACCCGTGCGCCGGCGAGCAGGTCGCCCAGCCGTTCCGCCGCGCGGTCGACCGCGGCCCTCGTCCCCGCGCCGAGGTCCACCAGCGGTCGCCACGCGATGCGGCCGTCGGCGCGCTGCGCCCACCCGCCGACCACCGCGCCGTCGGCCCACACGGTGGGGCCGACGTTGCCCGAGCGGTCGAACAGCGCCGGGCGCAGCGCGGCGGGCAGGTACCAGTCGCGGTCGCGCCAACCCATCGGCGTCGGGTCCAGGGCGGGCAGCAGCGCCACCCACGGCGCGGGCGCGGGCACGTCGGCCAGGTCGTCGGGCAGCACGTGGCCGACGCCGCCCTCCAGCGGGACGGCGACGGCGTCGACGGCGGCCAGCGCCGCGCGCACCGCGCCGAGCGACCAGCCGGTCCACCACTTCAGGTCGGCCTCCGTGCCGGGGCCGCAGGCCGCGAGCCACCGCCGCACCAGCTCGGCCCGCGCCCGCGCGGCGTCCAGCTCCGGCCACGGCGTCGACGGCGCCCACCGGTACTGGCTGCTGGTCCAGGTGCCGCGCGGCCGGGACCGGCTGATCCACCCGTCGGCCGCCAGCACCCGCAGGACGCGGCTCGCGACGTTCTGCGCGGTGCCGCCGGCCACCGCGACCCGCTCCAGCAGCGCCGGGACCTCCCGGCCCAGCTCGACCGCCGTCGCCTCGCCGCGGGCCCGCACCGCCGCCAGGACCGCCCGCTCGACCTCGGCCAGCCGCGCCTCGTCCCAGCCCACGCCGTCGGCGAGGTGCTCCAGCAGCCTGGCGCGTTCCCGCACGGCGATCGGCCGGGCCGCCGCGGCGTCCACCACGGGCGCGGACTTCGCGGTGACGACGAACATGGTGCGGCGCATGGCCAGCAGCCGCACCAGCGACCGGTCCTCGTAGAGCGCGGTCTCGACCGCCGCCACCGACGGCTCGGCCAGGCGGGCGAACGCGGAGAGGAACACCGTGGCCGGGTCCGTGGCGTGCAGGGCGACCACGGCGTCGGCGACCTCCTCCGGGGTCGCGGCGGGCGCGGCGAGGAGGTGCCGCGCGCCCAGCCGGGCGCGGCGCTGGTCGTCGGTGATCACGGCGGGGGTCACCGGCCCATCCTCGCGCGGCCTACCCTGATCGCGGAAACCGGTTCTCGGCAGGACAGGAACACGATGTCGGCGACGAGGCTGCTGGTCCTCGGCATGGTGCGCGGCTACGGCCGGGCGCACGGCTACCTGATCGGCAACGACCTGATGTCCTGGGGCGCGGGGGAGTGGGCCAACGTCAAGTGGGGCTCGATCTACCACGCGCTCAAGCAGCTCACCAGGGACGGCTGCCTCGTCGACGAGGTCGTGCCGCCGGCCCGCACCGACTACGCGCTCACCGCCAAGGGCGAGCGGGAGTTCCAGCGGCTGCTGCGCGACGCGCTGCGCCGCCCCGAGACCCGGCCGGACGCGCTCGCCGCCGGGCTGGCCATGCTGCCGTCGCTGGCCCGCGCCGACGCCGTGGCGCTGCTGCGCGAGCGGCTGGCCGCCCTGGAGGGCAGGCGCGAGGCCGCCCGGAAGCAGGCCGCCGAGTGGGACGACCCGTCGCACGTGCGGGAGCTGTTCGGGCTGTGGGAGCACTCGGCGGACAGCGGCGTGGCGTGGACGCGCGGGCTGCTGGACCGGTTGGAGGCGGGCGCGTACGCGATGGCGGGCGAGCCCGGTTCGCCCGGCGACCCCGGAAGCTGGGTTATACTCAAACTTGAGTAACCTAGGGGGAGCGCTGAACACAGGTCTCGAACGGTGCGCGGTCGTCTTCGAACCGGCCGACCCGCCGCGGCTGTCGACCGTGGCCTTCCACGGCGCGGAACTGCCGGCGGAGCGGTCACCGCACCGGCTCGTCGTCACCCGGCCCGACGGCACGGCGCACGAGGTCGCCGCGCTGCGGCTGCCGATCGGCGACGCCGTGCCGCTGCTGTCCAGGGCGCGCCGCGCCGCGCACGCCGACCCGGCCGCCGCGTTCTGGGGCGCGGCCGTCGTGCTGGCCCTGCACCTGGTCGCGCGCGGCCGGGTGCGGCCCGCCGTCACCGACGGCGACTTCGACGCCTGGCGGCTCGGGCCGCTGGACGCCGACGACGCCCGGCGCGTCCGCGCGCTGGCCGACGCCATGCCCGCCACCGCCCGCGCCGTGCCGCTGCCCGGCCGCGACCCGCTGGAACTGGTGGACGCCGAACCCCACCTGCGGGCCTTCCTCGACGCCGTCGCCGACACCATGCCGCGCGGCGCGGCGGCCGTGCACGCCGCCGGCGCGCCCGCGTTCGCCTCGCCCGAGCCGCAGCGGGTGCCGCACCTGCGCGACTGGGCCGACCAGGGCGTGCGGATCTCGCTGCGGATCGAGGGCGCGGAGTCGCTGCGCGCCGTCGTCCAGGTGCACAGCCTCGCCGACCCGGCCGCCGTCGTCGACGCCGCGGACCTGTGGGCGGGCGCCGACCGCCGGGCACGGGCCGACACCGTGGTCGGCATCCGCCGCGCCGCCCGCGCGTTCCCGCCGCTGGAGCGGCTGCTCGACCTGCCCGTGCCCGACGAGGTGGCGCTGCTGGACTCCGACGTGGCGCACCTGCTGCGCGACGGCGCGGTGCGGCTCGCCGCGGCGGGCGTCGACGTCCACTGGCCCAAGGACCTGGTGCGCGACCTGTCGGCCAAGGCCGTCCTCGGCGACACCGGCGACCGGCCCGCGTTCTTCGGCCCCGGCTCGCTCACCGCGGTGAACTGGCAGCTCGCGCTGGGCGGTGACCCGCTCACCCCCGAGGAGCTGGACCGGCTCGCCGAGGCGCACCGCCCGGTCGTGCGGCTGCGCGACCGGTGGGTCCTGGTCGACCCCGAACTCGCCCGCAAGGCGCGCGAACGCGACCTCAAGCCCGTCACCGCCATCGACGCCCTCGGCGCGGCCCTGACCGG
The DNA here is from genome assembly GCF_003634935.1 of Saccharothrix australiensis. Classification (NCBI taxonomy): domain Bacteria; kingdom Bacillati; phylum Actinomycetota; class Actinomycetes; order Pseudonocardiales; family Pseudonocardiaceae; genus Saccharothrix; species Saccharothrix australiensis. The sequence goes on along the minus strand of NZ_RBXO01000001.1, from coordinate 4,262,376 downwards.
CGTCACCGAGGTCGACGGCGAACAGGTCGAGGTCGCCGCCACCGGCTGGCTCGACGACCTGCGCGCCAGGCTCGCCCTGCTCGACACCGAACCCGTCGCGCAGCCGCCCGCCCTGCGCGCCACCCTGCGCGACTACCAGCTGCGCGGCCTGCGCTGGCTCGACCGGATGACCTCGCTCGGCCTCGGCGGCTGCCTCGCCGACGACATGGGCCTGGGCAAGACCGTCACCCTGATCGCCCTGCACCTGCACCGCGCCGCCGGACCCACCCTGGTGGTGTGCCCGGCGTCGCTGCTGGGCAACTGGCAGCGCGAGATCGAGCGGTTCGCGCCCGGCGTCCCCGTCCGCCGCTACCACGGCCCCGGCCGCGAGGTCGCCCACGAGGGCTTCGTGCTCACCACCTACGGCACCATGCGGCTGGACGCCGACCGGCTCGCCGAGGTCGACTGGGACCTGGTGGTCGCCGACGAGGCCCAGCACGTCAAGAACCCCGCGTCCGACACCGCCAAGGCGCTGCGCCGCATCCCCGCCACCGCCCGCGTCGCCCTCACCGGCACCCCGGTGGAGAACACCCTCACCGAGCTGTGGGCCGTGCTCGACTGGACCACACCCGGCCTGCTGGGCGACCTGCCCCGGTTCAAGGCGCGCTGGGTCAAGGCCGTCGAGGTCGACCGCGACCACGCCGCCGCCGCCCGGTTCGCCGCGCTGATCAGGCCGTTCCTGCTGCGCCGCCGCAAGTCCGACCCCGGCGTCGCGCCCGAGCTGCCGCCCAAGACCGAGACCGACCGGCCCGTGGCGCTCACCCACGAGCAGGCCGCCCTGTACGAGGCGGTCGTCCGCGAACTCATGGCCGAGGTCGCCGAGGCCGACGGCATGGCCCGTCGCGGCCGGATCGTCAAGCTGCTCACCGCCCTCAAGCAGGTGTGCAACCACCCGGCCCAGTACCTCGCCGCGGTGGGCCGCGAATCGGGCGGAGCGGCGGGCCGCGAATCGGGCACCGCGGCGGGCCCGGTCCTCGCCGGCCGCTCCGGCAAGCTGGAGCTGCTCGACGAGCTGCTCGACGCGATCCTCGCCGAGGGCGGCGCGGTGCTGGTGTTCACCCAGTACGTCGCGATGGCCCGGCTGATCGCCCGGCACCTGTCCGCCCGCGGCGTCGCCACCCAGCTCCTGCACGGCGGCACGCCGGTCGCGGCCCGCGAGGAGATGGTGCGGCGCTTCCAGGACGGCGGCGCGCCGGTGTTCCTGCTCTCCCTCAAGGCCGCCGGCACCGGCCTCAACCTCACCCGCGCCGACCACGTCGTGCACTACGACCGCTGGTGGAACCCGGCCGTGGAGGACCAGGCCACCGACCGCGCCCACCGCATCGGCCAGACCCGGCCGGTGCAGGTGCACCGGCTCATCGCCGAGGGGACCGTCGAGGACCGCATCGCGCGGATGCTGCGCGCCAAGCGCGACCTCGCCGACGCCGTCCTCACCCGCGGCGAGGCCGCGCTCACCGAGCTGACCGACGACGAACTGGCCGACCTGGTCGAGCTGAGGAGCGGCACGTGACCGAGCGCGTCAAGGGCTTCCCGGCCTTCGGCAAGGGCGTCCGCCACGCCCGCAGCTGGTGGGGCCGCGCCTGGTTGCAGGCCGTGGAGGACACCTCCCTGGACCAGGCGCCGCTGCGGCAGGGCCGCAAGTACGCCCACGCCGGGCTGGTCGGCACCATCACGGTCAGCCCGGGGCTGCTGTCCGCCGCCGTCCACGACACCGACGACATCCACCGGACGACCGTGCGGCTCACGCCGTTCACCGACGCCGAGTGGCGGCGGCTGCTCGACCAGGTCGCCGCCAAGACCGGCCACCTCGCCGCCCTGTTCGACGGCGAGGTGCCGCGCGAGCTGGCCGAGGCCGCCGACGACGCGGGCGTGCGGCTGCTGCCCGGCATCGGCGACCTCGACCCGGACTGCACCTGCCCCGGCTGGGAACTGCCCTGCCGGCACGCCGCCGCGCTGTGCCACCAGGCGTCCTGGCTGCTCGACGCCGACCCGTGGGTGCTGCTCCTGCTGCGCGGGCGGGCGCAGGCCGAGGTCGTCGCCGGCGCGCGCCCGAGGACCGGCGTCCTCGCCGCCGACGCCCACGCCCGGCCGCCCGTCGAGCTGCCCGAGGACCCGCCGCCCGCCGAACCGGGGCCGCCGCCGGAGTTCGACCCCGCGCCCGGCCTGGACGTGGCCGTGCTGGCGCTGCTGGTCGCCGACGCGGCGGACAAGGCGCGGGAGCTGCTGCGCACCGGCGAGCTGCCCGCGCTGGACGAGCGGGCCGACCGCGTCCGGCTGGCCGCCGCGCACCCCGCGCTCGCCGACCGGCTCGGCGCGGGCGACCACGAGATCGCCGCGTGGCGGCAGGGCGGACCGGCCGGGCTGGCGGTGCTCGACGACGCCTGGACACCGGCGGGCGCCGACGCCGCCCGCGCCCGCGCCGCCTGGGCGGGCGGCGAACTGCCCGCCGCGAAGGTCTGGCGCAACCGGTGGACCGTGCGCGACCGGCAGCTGCGTTACGGCCGGGACGGCCGCTGGTACCCCTACCGGTACCGCGCGGGGCGGTGGCGGCCCGCGGGCACCGCCGACCGCGACCCCGCGGCCGCGTTCGCGGAACTCGCCTGAGCACCACCACGCCTGTGGTACCACAGGCGTGGTGGCAAGGGGTGTGACCAGCCGGAACTAGGTGATCACACCGGGCAGCGCAGCGGCCGTCCGCCTGCGGCGCAACCACACCTTCCGCGAGCCGTCGCCGAACAGCAGCGTCCGCGACAGCTCCCAGCCCGCGAACTCGGCGTGGAGGGTCAGCTGCGTCGTCGCCGTGCGACGGGAGACACCGGCCGGCAGCCGCAGCGGCCGGTACTCCCAATCCCCGTCGACCACCCCATCGCTCATGTCCCGATCACCTGCATCCCTTGGCCGTTCCCGGACGCGACGAACACGCGCCCGCTGCCTGGATCAACCGCCACCGAGTCCGGCTGGCCGACCGTGGCGAACCGGTGCCGCTCCACGGGCTCCCCGCCCGCCACGTCGAACGCCACCACCTGGTTCAGCTCCGTGAGCGTGACCCACACCAGGTCGCGCCGCTCGTCGTAGGCCAGCCCGTAGGGCGCGCCCGGCACCGGGTAGCGCTGCCGCATGATCAGCGGGGCCACCGAGAACGCCATCAGCTCGCCGCCGCGCGTGTCCACCGCCAGCACGCGCCCGAACCGGTCGGCCACGATCGAGGTCGCGCCGTCGCCCGCCCGCAGGCCCGCGCCCAGCCGAGGCCCCTCCGGGTCGTCCGCCACCACGTCGAACACCGCGCTGCGCGGCCGGTCCAGCACCACCGCGTGCCCGTCCGCCACCACCACCCGGTCCGGGCTGGACACCCCGGTCACGGCCCGGTCGCCCACGTCCACCAGCCGCGCGTCGCGGCGCGCCACCAGCGTCCGCCCGGCCGCCACGGCCACGTCCACCGGGCCGCCGTCGACCTTCCGCTCGGCGGTCGACCCGTCCGGCCGCACGGTCACCACGACCCCGCTGCCCGGCACCGGGGCCTCCAGCGCGTCGCCCACCGCCGTCAGCCGCTCCGCCACCCCCGGCAGCGGCGCCACCAGCGGCGGGCCCTGCGCGTCCAGCGGGTAGAGCAGCACCGACGGCGGCTCGGCGACCGCGACCGCGACCCGGTCGCCCGCCACGGCCACCGCGGTGGCCGCGCCCAGCGGCACGACCACGCCGGCGGGTGAACCGGACTGCGGCGGCGACACCGCCGGCCGGGCCGGCTCCAGCGTCGTGGCTATCTGGAGCGGGTCACCGGAGTCCTCCCCGGCCGAGCAGCCCGAGAGCGACCCCGAGAGCAACGCGGTACCGGTGAGCACTGCCGCGGCCAGTCGGCGCAACGTCGAACCTCCAGCTAACCCGATTGCGAGACGTCCTCCCAGCATCCATCACGAAACCACCATCGTCACGCAGGGGGGAGGGTGTTGTCGTTGGTCTGGGAGGGTGGTAGTCGGCCGCCACCGGTACCGCGTCCGGTCTTTTCGCGACCATCCCAGGTGAAGGGGAGGCGACGCGGATGACGGTCGAGGAGTTGCGCGCGCGGCACGTCGAGCTGCTGCGGTCCCGGCGCGTCGTGGACCACCTGGCCGCCGCGCCGTGCGCACCCGACACCACCCGGCGCTACCACACGTGGACCAGGGTCGCCGCCGAACCCCTGCGCACCCGGCTGGAACGCCTCGCCGAGGTCCGGCTGCGGCCCGCCGCCTACCACGCCGGGCACCTGCACGACCTCCAGCGCACCCTGGACGCCCTGCAACCGGAGGTGCTGCACCTGGCGCGCGTGGCCGGCCTGCCGGTCACCACGCCCGTGCTGGCCGGCGTGTTCCCCACCGGCACGCTGGACGGGGTGTGCGTGCCCGTGCCGGGCCGGGGCGTGCTGGTGCTGGTCAACAGCGCCCTGCCGGACCTGCTCGCCGCCGTGCTGAAGATCATGACCGGGGCGCTGCCCCAGTACGGCGCACCGCCGCTGCTCGACCCCGACCAGGCGTCCTACGCGCTGGCCGAGGCCGTCAACGCCTACCTCTACGGCAACGGCGCGGTCGGGGCCACCCGACTGCCCGAGCTGTCCGGCCGGCGCACCGCCCTGGTCGGGCTCATGCTGCGCCGCGCCATCCAGTTCGTCATCGCCCACGAGCTCGGGCACGTCCTCGCGGGCCACCTGGTCGGCTCGCGCCGCTGGACCGACACCCGCACCCCGGTCGGCGCGCTGGACGCCCGGTCCGTCGGCTGGCCCCGCGAGCACGAGGCCGACCGCATCGCGGCCACGGTGCTGCTGCGCAGCCTGGACGAGCTGAACCCGCGCGAGCTGGACGCGCACGAACCGTGCCTGGTCGGCGCGCTGCTGCTGGTGCTGTTCCTGCACGAGGTCACCGACCGGCTCGCCGACGAGCTGGGCCTCGCCGTGCCGTTCGCGGGGAGCCACCCGCCGCCCGTGCGGCGCATCCAGAGCCTCGTCGAGCACCTGGCCGACCGGCTGCGCACGCCCCGCGCGCTCGACCTCGCCGCCGACGTCGCGACCTGGCTGGAGGACCAGCTCGCCGGCGTGCGCGAGTGGTTCCGCATGGTGGACGAGGTGCTGATCTGAGCGACCCGCGGGCGGGTCAGCCCAGCCGGCGCTCGGGGTAGCCGAACTCGACCGCGCTCACGTCGTCCAGCGCGGCCCTGATCGCCGGCGGCAGGGTCAGGGCCTCGGCGGCCAGCGAGCCCAGCAGCTGACCGGTGTCCCGCGCGCCCACGATCGGCGCGACCACGCCCGGCCGGTCGCGCACCCACGCCAGCGCCACCGACAGCGGCGACGTGCCCAGCCCGTCCGCCGCCGTCGCCACGGCCTGCACGATCCGCGCCGCCCGCTCCGTGCGGTGCTGCTCCACGTAGCCCGCGAAGTGCGCCGACGCGCCCCGCGAGTCCGACGGCGTGCCGTTGCGGTACTTGCCGGTCAGCACGCCGCGACCCAGCGGCGCCCACGACAGCAGCCCGATCCCGTGGTGCGCCGCGGCGGGCGCGACCTCCCGCTCCACGCCGCGCTCCAGCAGCGAGTACTCCACCTGCGTCGACACGATCCGGACGTGGCCGGGCAGCGCGGCGGCCGTGCCGAGCTGCCAGCCCGAGTAGTTCGACACCCCGACGTAGCGGACCTTGCCCGACGCCACGGCGGCGTCCAGCGCGGACAGCGTCTCCTCCAGCGGCACCGCCGCGTCCCACGCGTGCAGCTGCCACAGGTCGATGTGCTCCACGCCCAGCCGCCGCAGCGAGCCGTCCAGCGCGGACAGCAGCGCGCCCCGCGACGCGCCGCCGCCGAACGGGCCGTCGTTGCGCCGCGCCACCGCCTTCGTCGCGACCACGACCTGGTCGCGCGGCACCACCTCGCCCAGCAGGCCGCCCAGGATGCGCTCGCTCTCGCCCTCCACGTACACGTCGGCGGTGTCGACGAACGTGCCGCCCGCCTCGGTGAACGCCAGCAGTTGCGCCGCGGCCTCGTCCGCGTCGGTGTCCCGGCCCCAGGTCATCGTGCCCAGGCCCATCCGGGACACCCGCAGTCCGCTGTGGCCGAGGTATCGCTGTTCCACGCGGTGGAGCCTAAAGGGTGATCCACTCGGCGGTGGCGCGCGGTCGCCCGCAGCCCGGCGGGGTTCACCCGCACGGGTAGGACGGCCGAGAACGGCGGCCCGTCCGGGGTGGCACGGTCGGGGTGGCACGGTCGGCGGTGGGCGCGCCCCTGCCCTGGCGCATCGGGTTACCCGCCGGTAGGGTCGCGTTCCGTGCGACTGGGACTGAACCTCGGGTACTGGGGCGCGGGCAACGACGCCGCGAACCTCGAACTGGCCAGGGAAGCCGACCGGCTGGGCTACTCGGTGGTGTGGGCCGCCGAGGCGTACGGCTCCGACGCGCCGACGGTGCTGGCCTGGGTGGCCGCGCAGACCGAGCGCGTCGACGTCGGCAGCGCGATCCTGCAGATCCCGGCCCGCACCCCGGCGATGGCGGCGATGACCGCCGCGACCCTCGACACGCTGTCCGGCGGCCGGTTCCGCCTGGGCCTCGGCGTGTCCGGGCCGCAGGTGTCCGAGGGCTGGCACGGCGTGCGGTTCGACAAGCCGCTCGCGCGCACCCGCGAGTACGTCGACGTGGTGCGGGCGGCGCTGCGCCGCGAACGGCTGCGCTACGACGGCGAGCACTACCGGCTGCCGCTGCCCGACGGCCCCGGCAAGGCGCTGACCCTCACCGTCCACCCGGTGCGCGAGCACATCCCGGTCTACCTGGCGTCGGTCGGGCCGCGCAACGTCGAGCTGACCGGCGAGATCGCCGACGGCTGGCTCGGGGTGTTCTTCTCGCCGGAGCACTCGGCCGCCTCGCTCGACGCGCTGCGCCGCGGCCGGGAGAAGGCCGGTCGCACGCTCGACGGGTTCGACGTCGTGCCCACCGTCCCGCTGGTCGTGGGCGACGACTGGCGGGCCTGCGCCGACCACGTGCGCCCCTACGCCGCGCTGTACGTGGGCGGCATGGGCAGCCGGGAGAAGAACTTCTACAACGACCTGGCGGTGCGCATGGGCTTCGCCGCCGAGGCCGCCGAGGTGCAGGACAGGTACCTGGCGAGGGACTACGAAGGCGCGATGGCCGCGCTGCCGGTCGACTTCCTGGACTCGACGTCCCTGCTCGGCCCGAAGGAGCGCATCGCCGAACGGATGCGCGCCTACGCCGAAGCAGGGGTCACCACACTCACCCTTTCGCCGATGCTGCAAGATCTGGATCGAGGGATCGCGGCGCTACGCACCGCGACCGAAGCACTCGATCTGGCAGGAGTGGGTAGTTGAGCTGGTTGCAGGCCCTGGTCCTCGGACTCGTCCAAGGCTTGACGGAATTCCTGCCCATATCCTCGTCGGCGCACGTGCGGATCGTCTCGACGCTGTTCTTCGGCAACGACGCGGGCGCGTCGTTCACCGCCGTGATCCAGCTGGGCACCGAGCTCGCCGTCCTGATCTACTTCGCGCGCGACATCGGCAACTTCATCGCCGCGTGGTTCAAGGGGCTGTTCAGCGCCGCGGCGCGGAAGACCGAGGACTACCGGATGGCCTGGTACGTGATCATCGGGTCGATCCCGATCAGCGTGCTCGGCTACGCGTTCAAGGACGAGATCCGCAGCTCGCTGCGCAACCTGTGGATCACCGCGACGGTGCTGGTGCTGTTCGGCCTGCTGCTGGGCCTGGCCGACCAGATCGCCAAGCACGCGCGGGACCGGCTCCAGCTCAAGGACGCCGTCGGCATGGGCCTGGCGCAGGCGCTGGCGCTGATCCCCGGCGTCTCGCGGTCGGGCGGCACGCTCACCGCCGGCCTGTTCCTCGGCCTGGACCGGGCCGCCGCCGCGCGCTACTCGTTCCTGCTGGCGCTGCCCGCGGTGTTCGGCGCGGGCATCTTCTCCATCCCGGACGTGCTCGACCGGTCCGAGCCCAACGCCGCGTCGGTGCCGCAGATGATCGTCGCGACGGTCGTGGCGTTCGCCGTCGGGTACGCCACGATCGCCTGGCTGCTGCGGTACGTGTCCAAGCACAGCTACTCGGCGTTCGTGTGGTACCGGCTGCTGCTGGGCATCATGCTGATGGGCCTGCTGTCGATGGGACTCATCAACCCGACATAGGCTGGGCTCCGTGGCTACCGTGATCTTGCTCCGACACGCCCGTTCCACCGCCAACGGCGCCGGCGTCCTGGCGGGTCGCCGGCCCGGCGTCGGGCTGTCGGAACGGGGTGTCGAGCAGGCGGACGGGCTGGTGCGGCGGCTGGCGGGCGTGCCGGTGGACGCCGTGGTCACCTCGCCGCTGGAGCGCTGCCGGCAGACCCTCGCGCCGCTGCTGGCCGAGCGCGGCCTGACGGCCGCGGTCGAACCGGAGCTGGCCGAGGTCGAGTACGGCGACTGGACCGGCAAGGCGATCAAGGACCTGCTGGGCGAGCCGCTGTGGCAGGTCGTGCAGCAGCACCCGTCGGCGGCGGTGTTCCCCGGCGGCGAGGGCCTGGCGGGCGTCCAGGCGCGGGCGGTGGCGGCGATCCGGGCGCACGACGCGCGGATCACCGCGGAGCGCGGGCCGCGCGCGGTGTGGGTGGCGTGCAGCCACGGCGACGTGATCAAGGCGGTGCTGGCCGACGCGCTGGGCGTGCACCTGGACGGGTTCCAGCGGATCGTGGTCGACCCGGCGTCGCTGTCGGTGGTGCAGTACACGCACACGCGGCCGTTCGTGCTGCGGGTCAACGACAACGGCGGCGACCTGTCCGGCCTCGTGCCGCCGCCGGACAAGACCGACGAGCCGTCGTCGGACGCGGTCGTCGGGGGCAGCACCGGGGCGGTGTGACGGCGCCCGGCGTCCGCGGGGCTCACGTGTGGCCCCCGGACAGTGCAGGGTAGTCCGGGGGCCACCGGTCGGGCGGCGGAACGCCATCGGCCGGGGCGGTCGACCAGGTGAACCGATCGTATGGGCGTGAACGGACGCGTAAATGCCCTCTTTGGGGCCGAGAGGTTTTCGGGTTTAGGCCAGCAGTGCAGGTCAGCCGACTGCACGAGGGCGGCAAATCGGGCAAAACCGCAGCTCAAACCACGTGGAAACACCACGGAAACACTCTGCGGCCACCCGACGGACGGCGTACGCCGCAGGGCTGTCCGGGTGCGTCCGTGCGGACGCGGTGTGTTTACAGTTAACCACCGGTCGTGCGTTGCGCGTCACAGTCCGACGACGTCGTCCCGCGCCAGTGGCGGCCCGCGTCACGACCGTCGATCTGATTAATCATTTCAGTGAATACCAGAATCCATGATTGACGGTGGCCGCTACGATCCCGGACATGCGGGCCCTACACCACCCGGACGTGGCGGACCTCCGGCTGTCCAGCGTGCTGAGCGCGCTCGCCGACCCGGTGCGGCTGCGCATCGTGGCCGAGCTGGCCAGGTCCGGCGGGATCGTGTGCGGGCAGTTCGACGTGCCGGTGAGCATGTCGACGCTGTCGCACCACCTGAAGGTGCTGCGCGAGGCGGGCGTGCTGCGCGTGACGCCGCAGGGCAGCTACCGCACCCACGAGCTGCGGGTGGAGGACATGGAGCGCCGGTTCCCCGGCGTGCTCGGCTCCATCACGCGGGCCATCGGGGTCGCCGACCCCGGCGGGGTCCACGGGGGAGCGGTCCACGAGGCGCGGTGAGCCCCGCCGCATCCGGCGGGGCGTCGTGGCGCGGGTGTCACCCGATGAGGTGGGTTTCGTGCGGGTGGGCGGCGGGCGCGCCGGCGCGTTCCGCCGCCTGTTCCGGGGTGAGGGTGTGGCCGATGTGGGTCAGCAGGAGCCGGCGGGCGGCGCGGCCCGCCGAGGCGGCGTCCTCGGGTGTGCAGTGGTGCGGGGTGGGCGTGGCGCCGTCGGCCTCGCAGAGGAAGAGGTCGGCGTCGGCGGCGAGGTCGTCCAGCGCCGGGCAGGGCCCGGTGTCGCCGGAGTAAGCGAAGGTGGCGTCGCCGTGGGTGGCGCGCAGGCCGAACGCGGGCAGGCCGTGGTCGACGGCCCGGCTGGTCAGGGTGATGTCGCCGATCCCGGTGCGGTGGCCGTCGTGGAGTTCGCGGACGTCGAACGCGGCGGAGGCCGGGTTGGGCCCGGCACTCGCGAGGAACGCCTCCAGGCGGTCGGCGAGGCCGGGCGGTCCGAGCAGCGGCAGGGGCCGGGTCGGGTGCTGGTCGGCGAACAGCAGGGCGTAGTAGGCGGCCGTCAGGTCGGCGGTGTGGTCGGCGTGGGTGTGGGAGATCCACACGGCGTCGAGGCGGTCGGGGCGGGTGTGGCGCTGGAGGGCGGCGAGGGTGCCGGGGCCCGCGTCGACCCAGACGGTGGTGGTGGCGGTGCGCAGCAGGTAGCCGGAGCAGGGCTGGTCGGGGCGCGGGTAGGGGGTGGCGGTGCCGAGGACGGTGAGGCGGAAGGTCACGACGCAGTATGGCGCAGGACGCGCACGCCGGTCGCGGTCTTGAGGTAGGCCCAGGTGGTGCGGCCGTCGGTGGCGAGGCCGACGTGGGAGGCGGAGGCGCGGGCGACGTCGTCGGGCAGGGGCACGGCGGCCCAGTCGTCGCCGGTCCAGCGGTGGTAGGCGGCGCGGGTCTCGAAGCTGCGGCGGGTGGCGCGCACGCCCCAGGTCCAGCCGGCGGCGACGCCGTGGACGCTGAGCCGTTCGGCGTCGGCGGGCGGTGGTACGGCGTGCCAGCGCCGGCCGTCGAAGCGGTGGACGTGCAGGCCGTCGGCGCCGTGGCGGTGGCCGAGCCACAGGTCGTCCGGCGCGGCGGCGGCGAGGCGGGCGACGTGGCCGTGGTCGAGGCGGGGTCCGGGCAGGTCGCTCCAGCCGGTGCCGTCGTAGTGGACGAGGACGGGGTACTCGTAGCCGGCGGGTCCCGCGCCGGCGACGCCGCCGCCGCCCGCCCACACGTCGTGGGGCGCGGTGGCGGTGACGGTGTGGAGGGTTTCGCGGGGTGAGGTGAGGGCGGTGGTGCGCGTCCAGCGCCGCCCGTCCCAGTGGAGGGTGTCGCTGCCGGTGCCGACGACGTGGACGTCGTCGGGTGCGACGGCGGCGACGGCCTTGGCCCAGGGGATGGCGGGGGTGGGCACGGTGCGCCAGCGGTGGCCGTCGTAGTGCAGGACGAGCGGGCGGCCGGCGCTGTTGCCGACGGCCCAGACGTCGTCGGGCGCGGCGGCGGAGATGCCGGCGAGGCTGGCGGCGGCGGGCAGGCGGGGCAGGTGCTCCTCGGTCCAGGCGTCGCCGGTCCAGCGCAGGACCAGGGGCGCGGAGGGCCTGCTGGTGAACACGCCGGTGGTGCCGGCGAGCCAGGCGTGGTCGTGCGCGGTCATGGCCAGGTCGGCCAGTGCGGTGCTGGGCGGGAGCGCGGGCACCGGCACGGGTCGGAACAAGCTCGATCTCCCCCTCGATGTGTCCCCCCGACGCATCGCAGCATCCACCTCACCAGTCCGCGCCCGGTTCGGTATCCGCCGAACGGCGGGTTTGTGCGGTGGCGCGTCCGGTCGGGACCGGGTCGGGGTGCGCGTTCGCGTGGTGGCTGCCCGGCACGTGCGCCCCCGGGGTGATCGCGACGCCGCCGTGCCGGGGCGCGGCCCCTCGGGCCTTCCGGGAGGCGGTGGTCGCCCGTCGTGGCCGCCGGTCCGCCCGGTCAGGTTCCGAGGACGTCGGCGAGGGCGCGCAGGGCGGGGCGGTAGGCGTGTTCGGCGGGGGTGCCGTAGCCGATGATCAGGCCCTGCGGCGCGGCGGGGTCGGGGTGGTGCCAGTGGTCGCGCAGCCGGCCGAGGGCGAGGCCGCGCGCGGTGGCGGCGGCGACGGCGGCGTCCTCGTCGGGGTGGTGGACCAGGGCGTGCAGGCCGGCGGACACGCCGTGCGCGGTGTGGTGGCGCAGGGCGTGCAGGAGTTGGTCGCGGCGGCGGCGGTAGCGCAGGCGGCCGGCGCGGATGTGCCGGTCGTAGGCGTGGCTGGTGATGAGGTCGGCGAGGGTGAGCTGGCCCGGCGTCTCGGTCTGGCGGTCGGCGTGGCGCTTGGCGTCGACGACCGGGTCGAGCAGGTGGGGCGGCAGGACCAGCCAGCCGAGGCGGACGCCGGGGCCGAGGGTCTTGGAGACGCTGCCCGCGTAGACGACGTGGTCGGGCGCGGTGCCCTGGAGCGCGCCGACGGGCTGCCGGTCGTAGCGGTACTCGCCGTCGTAGTCGTCCTCGACGACGACGGCGCCGGTGGCGCGGGCCCAGTCGACCAGGGCGTGCCGGCGGGCGGGGTGCAGGGTGACGCCGGTGGGGAACTGGTGGGCGGGTGTGACGACGGCGGCGGCCACGTCGGCGGGGAAGGCGTGCGCGCCGTCGGCGTCGACGGGCAGCGGGACGACGGGTCGGCCGGCGCGGCGCACGATCTCGCGGTGGAACGGCAGGCCGGGGTCTTCCAGGGCGATGGGCCCGTCGAGCACGTCCGCGAGCAGCGCCAGGCCCTGCGCGTAGCCGGTGGTGACGACGATGCGGGCGGGGTCGGCCTGCACGCCGCGGGTGCGGCCGAGGTGGTCGGCCAGGGCGTGGCGCAGTTCGGCGCGGCCGCGCGGGTCGGTGTAGCCGAACGCGCCGGCGGGTGCGGCGGTCAGCGCGCGGCGGGCCGAGCGCAGCCAGGCGGCGGTGGGGAAGGCGGTGCCGTCGGGGCTGCCGGGCCGCAGGTCGTGGCGGGGTGGTGGCCCGTCGGCTCCGGTGGCGGTGGCGCCGGGGCGCGGCCGGGCGAGCGGTGCGACGCGGGTGCCGGCGCCTCGGCGCGCGGTGAGGTAGCCCTCGGCGACGAGCTGGTCGTAGGCGGCGGCGACGGTGTTGCGGGCGAGGCCGAGGTCGACGGCGAGCCGCCGGGTGGCGGGCAGGCGGGTGTCCGGGGCGAGGCGGCCGGCGCGGATGGCGTCGCGCAGGGCGTGTTCCAGGGCGGCGCGGCGGCCGGTCGTCGGGTCGAGCTCCAGGTGCAGGTCCACCCCCGAAGTGGCCCAGGTTCGCGACACGGCATTGGACCTTAGCAAGGTGCCAAGGTGTTCCTAGGGTGGTGATCATGACGATTCGACTGCCGGTGGCGGAGCTGACGCCGGACACGCTGCGGGCGATGAGCGCGCTGGAGCAGGCGGCGCGCGCCACCACCCTGGACCTCGGGCTGGTGGAGCTGGTGAAGGTCCGCGCCTCGCAGGTCAACGGCTGCGCGTACTGCGTCGACCTGCACCTGGGCAAGGCCCGCGAGGCGGGTGAGCGGCAGCAGCGGCTCGACCTGCTGGCGGTGTGGCGGGAGGCGCCGGTGTTCACCGACCGGGAGCGGGCCGCGCTGGCGCTGGCCGAGGCCGTGACGCGGTTGTCCGACGGGGTGCCCGAGGGCGTGGTCGAGGAGGCCCGGCGGCACTTCGAGGAGCGGGAGCTGGCCGAGCTGCTGTGGGTGGTCGCCACCATCAACACGTGGAACCGGGTGGTCGCCACGACGCACGCCTGGGAGGTCTCGTGAGCAGCGCCGGGAAGTCCGGGGCCGGGAAGGCCGGGGCCGCCGCGCTGCGCGCCCTGCACGTGCCGGGCGACCCGCTGGTGCTGCCCAACGTGTGGGACGCCGCGTCGGCGCGGGTGGTGGCGGGGGTGTTCCCGGCCGTGGCGACGGCCAGCGCGGCGGTCGCGCCGGCCCTGGGCCACCTCGACGGCGAGGACGCGCCCGCCGACGAGGTGTTCGCCGCCGTCGCGCGGGTGGCCCGCGCGGTCGACGTGCCGGTGACCGCGGACGTGGAGCGCGGCTACGGGCTGCCGCCCGCGGAGGTCGCCGCCCGCCTGGCCGAGGCGGGCGCGGTGGGCTGCAACCTGGAGGACTCCGACCCGGCCACGCAGCGGCTGGTGGGTCAGGAGGAGCAGGTGGAGTTCCTGGGCGCGGTGCGCGCCGCCGACCCGGACCTGGTGATCAACGCGCGGGTGGACGTGTTCCTGCACGGCAGCCGCTCGTTCGACGAGGGCGTGGCGCGGGCCCGCGCCTACCTGGCCGCGGGCGCGGACTGCGTCTACCCGATCTTCCTGCCGGCGGGCTCGGCGCGGGAGTTCTGCCGCGCGGTGGGCGGCCCGGTCAACCTCGGGCACGGGCCGGGTCAGCCGACGCCCGCCGAGCTGGGCAGGCTGGGCGCGGCGCGGGTCAGCTTCGGCCCCGGCCTGCACCGGCTGCTGCTGGCGCACCTCACCGAGCTGGTCACCGGCATCCGCGACGGGCGTTCGCCGTTCACCGCGTGACCCGGTTCACGCCGGGCCGCCGGGCCGGCCGTGCGGTGGGACACGCGTCCCGCCGCACGGCCGATAATCGGCGGCCCCGTCCGGAGCGCACCACTATCCTGATCGCAGCATGAACACCACCGCGCACTCCGACCTGAACCGACGCCTGTCCGACCTGATGACCGGGGACCAGCGGCGGTTGCGCCGCAGGCTCGACGGGGCGCGCAAGGTCCGCGACGGCGACGCCCGCGAGGCGGTCCTCGCCGAGATCGCCGCCGACGTCGAACGCGCGGAGCTGCGCGTCGCGCTGCGCCGGGAAGCCGTGCCGAAGATCACCTATCCGGGTGAACTGCCGGTGAGCGCCCGCAAGGACGACATCGCCGCGCTCATCCGCGACCACCAGGTGGTGATCGTCGCCGGCGAGACCGGGTCGGGCAAGACCACCCAGCTGCCCAAGATCTGCCTGGAGCTGGGGCGCGGCGTGCTGGGCCAGATCGGCCACACCCAGCCCCGCCGGCTGGCCGCCCGCACGGTCGCCGAGCGCGTCGCCCAGGAGCTGGGCACGCCGCTGGGGGCGGCCGTGGGCTACAAGGTGCGCTTCACCGACCAGTCCGGCGACGACACGCTGGTCAAGCTCATGACCGACGGCATCCTGCTGGCCGAGATCCAGACCGACCGGATGCTGTCGCGCTACGACACGATCATCATCGACGAGGCCCACGAGCGCAGCCTCAACGTCGACTTCCTGCTCGGCTACCTCAAGCAGCTGCTGCCCCGGCGGCCGGACCTCAAGCTCGTCATCACCTCCGCCACCATCGACCCGGAGCGGTTCTCCCGGCACTTCGGCGACGCGCCGATCATCGAGGTCTCCGGCCGCACCTACCCGGTCGAGGTGCGCTACCGGCCGGTGGTGGACCCCGACGACCCGGACGCCGACCCCGACCGCGACCAGACGCAGGCGGTGTGCGACGCGGTGCGCGAGCTGCAGGCGGAGGGGCCCGGCGACGTGCTGGTGTTCCTGTCCGGCGAGCGCGAGATCCGCGACACCGCCGACGCGCTGGCCGCGCTGGCGCTGCCGGACACCGAGATCCTGCCGCTGTACGCGCGGCTGTCGTTCGGCGAGCAGCACCGCGTGTTCCAGCCGCACCGGGGCCGCCGGGTGGTGCTGGCCACCAACGTCGCCGAGACGTCGCTGACCGTGCCCGGCATCAAGTACGTGGTCGACCCCGGCACCGCCCGCATCTCCCGCTACAGCAACCGCCTGAAGGTGCAGCGGCTGCCCATCGAGCCGATCTCGCAGGCGTCGGCGAACCAGCGCAAGGGCCGCTGCGGCCGCGTCTCGGAGGGCATCTGCGTCCGCCTCTACACCGAGGACTCCTTCGACGCGCGCCCGGAGTTCACCGACCCGGAGATCCTGCGCACCAACCTCGCCTCGGTCATCCTGCAGATGACCGCGATCGGCCTGGGCGACATCGCGGCGTTCCCGTTCATCGACCCGCCCGAGGCGCGCAACATCGCCGACGGCGTGCAGCTGCTGCAGGAGCTGGGCGCGATCGTGCCCGGCGAGCAGAAGCTGACGCCGCTGGGCCGCAAGCTCGCCCAGCTTCCGGTCGACCCGCGGCTGGCCCGCATGGTGATCGAGGCCGACCGCAACGGCTGCGTCCGCGAGGTCATGGTCATCGCCGCCGCGCTGTCCATCCAGGACCCGCGCGAACGGCCGTCGGACAAGCAGCAGGCCGCCGACGAGCGGCACGCCCGGTTCGCCGACCCCGACTCGGACTTCCTGGCCTACCTCAACCTGTGGCGGTACCTGCGCGAGCAGCAGAAGGAGCTGTCGTCCAACCAGTTCCGCCGGCTGTGCCGCGCCGAGTTCCTGAACTACCTGCGGGTGCGGGAGTGGCAGGACATCTACACCCAGCTGCGGCAGGTCGCCAAGACCCTCGGCGTGCACGTCAACGAGCAGGACGCCGAGCCGCGCGCGGTGCACGTCTCGCTGCTGTCCGGGCTGCTGTCGCACATCGGCGTCAAGGACGTCGTCAAGCGCGAACCCGGCAAGCGGCAGGCCACCGAGTACCTGGGTGCCCGCAACGCGAAGTTCGCGATCTTCCCCGGCTCCGCGCTGTTCCGCAAACCGCCGCAGTGGGTGATGGCCGCCGAGCTGGTGGAGACCTCCCGGCTGTGGGGCCGGATCGTGGCCCGCATCGAGCCCGAGTGGGCCGAGCGGCTCGCCGGGCACATCGTCAAGCGCACCTACAGCGAACCGCACTGGGAGGCCAAGCGGGGCGCGGTCGTGGCCCTGGAGAAGGTCACCCTCTACGGCGTGCCGATCGTCACCGCCCGCAAGGTGAACTACGGGTCGATCGACCCGGGGCTGTCGCGCGAGCTGTTCATCCGCCACGCCCTCGTGCAGGGGGAGTGGACCACCCACCACAGGTTCTTCCACCACAACCGCGCGCTGCTCGACGAGGTCGCCGAGCTGGAGAACCGGGCGCGGCGGCGCGACATCGTGGTCGACGACGACACCCTCTTCGAGTTCTACGACCAGCGCGTCGGCCCGGACGTCGTGTCCGCGCGGCACTTCGACACGTGGTGGAAGAAGACCCGCCACACCCAGCCGGACCTGCTCACCTTCGACAAGTCGATGCTGGTCAACGACCGGGCCGACGTCAGCCCCGACGCCTACCCCGACCGGATGGTGCGCAGCGGCCTGGACCTGCCGCTGACCTACCGCTTCGAACCCGGCGCGGCCGTGGACGGCGTCACCGTGCGGCTGCCGCTGCCCGCGCTCACCTCGGTGCCCGACGACGCCCTGTCCTGGCAGGTGCCCGGCCTGCGCACGGACCTGGTGGTCGCGCTGATCCGGTCGCTGCCCAAACCCGTGCGCCGCAACTTCGTCCCGGTGCCGGACGTGGCCGCGGCGGCGCTGTCCCGCATCGACCCGGACGAGCCGCTGCTGCCCGCCCTGGAGCGCGAGCTGCGCGCGCTGACCGGCGTCGTCGTGCCGCGCGAGCAGTGGCAGCTCGACCAGGTGCCCCAGCACCTCAAGCTGACCTTCGAGGTCGTCGACGAGCAGGACCGCGAACTGGCCAGGGGCAAGGACCTCGCCGCCCTCAAGCAGCAGCTGCGCGGGCAGCTGCGGGAGACCCTCGCCGCCGCCGCGTCGAACCTGGCCCGCACCGGCCTGACCACGTGGGACGTCGGCGACCTGCCCAAGACCGTCGAGCGCAGGCGCTCGGGAATCGTCGTCACCGCCTACCCGGCCCTGGTGGACAAGGGCGACAGCGTCGCCGTCGAGATCCTGGACACCCCAGGCAGGCAGGCGGCGGCGATGAAGCGCGGCACCCGCCGCCTGCTGCTGCTCACCGTGCCGTCACCGGTCAAGCTGCTCCAGCGCGGCCTGTCCAACGCCGAGAAGCTCACCCTGACCCGCAACCCGCACGGCGGCGTCGCGGCGCTGCTCGCCGACTGCATCGCGGCGGCCGTCGACCACCTCGTGGACTCCGCGGGCGGACCGGCCTGGACCGCCAAGGGCTTCACCCGGCTGGTCGACTACGTGCGCAAGTACCTCGGCGAGACGGTGTTCGACGTCGTCCGCGAGGTCCGCAACGTGCTCGACGCCGCCCAGGACGCGGAACTGCGCCTGGGCCGCATCCGGGGCGCGGTGTACGACGAGTCGCTGGCCGACGTCCGCGCCCAGCTCGCGGGCCTGGTGCACAAGGACTTCGTCACCGCCGCGGGGGCGTCGCGGCTGTCGGACATCCACCGCTACCTCCAGGGCATCTCCCGCCGCCTGGACAAGCTCACCGAGAACGTGGACCGCGACCGGGACTGGATGGACCGCGTCCACGAGGTCGACGCCGAGTACCGCGAGCTGCGCGCCCGGCTGCCCGCCGACGAGCCGCACCCCGAGCTGGACGAGGTGCGCTGGATGATCGAGGAGCTGCGGCTGAGCTACTTCGCGCAGACCATCCCCACCCGCTACACCGTGTCCGACAAGCGCGTGTTCAAGGCACTCGACGCCGTGCCGCGCTGACCCCGGCCGGTTCCCGACCCGACGGCATCACCGGATCGCGAGCCACCGGGGCGCGACCGCCACCCGACTCGTCCGCGCCCGCGCCATCTGGCGGAGCGCGGCCGGTCCTCCGCGCTCCGCCAGGTGCCGCGGGCCGTCGCGGGCGGCTACTCGCACCGCTCCAGCAGCACCCGCAGCGCGTCGGCGACCACCTCCCGCGTCGCTTGGTCCAGCGGTTCCAGCAGCCGCGCGTACCGCGCCATGTGCTCGGCCAGCAGCGCGTCCACCAGCGCCCGGCCGGTGTCGGTCAACCGCACCCGCACCACCCGCCGGTCCGTCCCGTCCGGCACCCGCCGGACCAGCTCCTTGGCCGCCATGCGGTCGATGCGGTTGGTGATCGCGCCCGCCGTCACCAGCGCCGAGTTCCGGAACGCGCCCGCGGTCAGCCCGTGCGCGCCGCCCGCGCGCCGCAGCGCCGTCAGCACCTCGAACTCGCCCGGCTCCAGGCCGAAGCGCGCCAGGAAGTCCCGCAACTCCCGCTCCACCAGCCGGGCCAGCCGCGTGACCCGCCCCAGCACGGCGACCGGCGAGGCGTCCACGTCGGGCCGCTCCACCCGCCACTGCGCCAACACCGCGTCGACCTCGTCACCCATCGATACCCCTCCCCGTGCACCGGTCCTTCGACGCGGGCCCGTTCCCCCGGCGCCCCCGCGTCCCCCGCGTGCCATGCTCCAACGCGCCGCCGTCGCGGGGGACGTTTCCGCGGGATTCGCCCCGTCGGTCTCAGCCCCGCGCGAGGTCCTCGGTGGCCGCCCGGCCCGCCTCGGTGGTGCGTCGCAGGAAGTCGGTCAGCAGCGCCAGCTCCTCGTCGTCGTACCCGCCCAGCAGGTCGTCCAGCGCCGTGCTCATCCCCGCGCGCAGGCGGGCCAGCTCCGCGTTGCGGTCCTGCAACGCCCGGACCAGCACCGCGCGCCGGTCGGTGCCCTCGGCGTCGCGCTCGCGCACCACCCAGCCGCCGCGCTGGAGGCGGTCGAGGATGCCGGTCATCGTCGCCGGGTGGAGACCGGTGCGCCGGGCCAGCGCCGTCGGCGTCAGCGGCCCGTGCTCCAGCACGATCTCCAGGCAGTCCAGGTCGACGTCGCGCAGCTCCAGCCGGGCGCCGACCTGGTGGTTGTACATCGACAGCTGGCTGCGCAGCTCGCGCAGCGACTCCTTGATGCCGCGCACCGCGCGGTGACGCGACCGCGCCTCGTCGGAATCCGTGGAACGCATGTCGTGTGGTCTCCGTATCGTCTCCGGTGCGGCACGCCGGCCGGGCGGGCACCACCCGGTGCGCCACCCGCTCGCCGCAGGTCACCAGTTCCACGCACCCGCGCGCGACCCCGTGCGCGCGGTATTGCCCGATCGGGCGGAGGTCGTGCCCGGGGGTGCACCGGTGCCGGCACGCGCCGCGGCACCGGTGGGCACGGACCCGGCCGTCGGTGGTCAGTGCGCGGTTCGCGGGGGCTCCGCGGGCTCCCGGTCGCACGGCAGGGGACACGGCCGCGGGTTCGTGCGCAGGCGACGGGGTGGTCGTTCCGCGCAGCGTCCCCGGCGGCGCCGACACCCTTCGCCTCTCGGCGCAACGGACCACCACGCAGGGGCCGCGGACGCACCGCGACCGGACGCCGCGCGAGTCGGGCTCAAGCGCCCTGCCCGCCGCGCAGCTGGATGACGACGACCGTGATGTTGTCGTGCCCGCCCGCCTCCAGCGCGACCTCGACCAGCTCCCGCGCCACCTCCACCGGCGTGACCCCCTGCGGCACGACCGCGAACAGGTCCTCCGGCTCGGGCACGTAGTTCCACAAGCCGTCGCTGCACAGCACCAGCAGCCCCGGCGTCTCGACCCGGAAGGTCACCGCCTGCGGCGCGTCCAGCGCCGAGTCCGCGCCCAGCCACCGCGACAGCACGTGCGCCCGCCGGTCGGTCAGCGCCTCCGCCTCGGTCAGCACACCCTCGGCCACCAGCTGCGCCGCCCACGTGTCGTCCGTGGTCAACCGCGCCGCACCCGACCCGCCCACCAGGTAGGCCCGCGAGTCGCCCACCCAGCCGACCGTGGCGGCCTCGTCGGTGACCAGCGCCGACACGAACGTGCAGGACGGCGCGACCTCCTCCGCGCCCGCCCGCGCCAGCCTGCCCACCGCCGCGTCCGCCGACAGCGCCGCGGCGCCGGTCGCCTCCTCCGGGTCGGCGCCCGACCGCACGGCGGTCAGCAGCACGTCCAGCGCCGTGTCCACGGCCACCTGCGACGCCTCCTCGGCCCGCTCCGACGACGCCACCCCGTCGCACACCACCGCCGCCACGCCGCGCCCGCGCACCCGCCCGAACGCCATCGAGTCCTCGTTGCGCCGCCGCCGCCTGCCCCGGTCGCTCACCCCGGCCAGCCCCGGCAGCACGAACTCCACCCGGTCCCGCTCCGCCGCCCCCGGCCCGCCCACGGGCGTGCGCCGCACCCTCAGGTTCCGGCCGCACCGCTCGCAGAAGCGGTCCTGCGGCGACACGGCCGCCGAGCACTCCGGGCACGATTCCATCGTCACACCAACGTCCGGGGCCGGACCGCGTTCGCGCGGTCGACGAGGGCGATCCGCTCCTCGGCGGTGTCCGCCAGCCGCGCCAGCTGCCGGTAGCAGCGCTCCAGGCCCGACCGCAGCCCCGACTCGCTCCACTCGCAGTCCAGCAGCCGACCCACCGGCACCGGCCCGTCGGCGGGCAGCGACGCCAACGCCGCGGCCAGCACCTCCGCGGTCAGCCCCACGCGCCGCGCCACATCCAGTTCCAACCCGGCCAACCTCGCTCCCGCCGCCACCACGTCCGCGTGCGTGCCACCGGCCTGCACCCGCACCGCCGCCACCTGCGCCGCCACATGATGGCTGGAGGTCTCCGGCACCGAGTGCAGCACCTCCACCGCGGCGTCCCGCCCGGCCGCGACCGGCAGCACCCGCGCCAACCCGAACGCCGCGCCGACGTAGGCGTGGTCGGTGCGCCACACCACCCGGTAGCAGGCCGCCGCCGCCTCCGGGTCGCCGTCCAGCTCCGCGGCCACGCCCACCGCCAGCTTGGGCGCGGCCTCGCCCGGCAGCACGTCGCGGACCCGCTCGAACGCCGCCCGCGCGAGCCCCGCCCGGCCGCGCGCCAGCGCCGCCAGCCCCCGGTACCAGCCGGGCCGCCAGTCGTCGTGCGCGGGCACCCGCGGGTCGTCCGGGTCGAACCGCGACCCCGCCCCGGCCAGGTCCGCCAGCTCCTCCTCCGCCTCGGGCACCCGGTCCGCCCCGATCAACGCGCGCACCACCTGCAACCGCACCTCCACGGTCGGCACCGGGGCGGCCCGCAGCGCCGCCACCAGCTGGTCGGCGTCACCGGTCGTCGCCGTCGCCAGGAAACCCGCCGCCGGGTCCGCCGCGTCCACCTGCGGCACCGGCAGCCCCGCCGCCGCGGCACGCGGGTCGGGCACCCCCTCCGCGCCGGGCACCCGCCGCTCCGGCGTGAACAGCCGCGACGCGCCGGGCCGCGGCACGTCGTCCTGCTGCGCCAGCACCTCCCGCAGCACACCGGTCAGCTGCTCGGCCATCTCCTCCGCCGAACCGAACCGCTGCTCCGGGTCGCGGTGCGTGGCGCGCCGCAGGAACCGGTGGAACGAGTCGTGCCGGGCCAGCAGCGGCTCGTCGCGCGCCGACGGCAGCGACTCCCGGTGCGCGTCACGGAAGTCGAACGGGAAGCTCATCACCGCCAGCGCCCGGCCCACCGTGTACAGGTCGGAGGCCACCGACGGGCCGACCGCGCCGATCTCCGGCGCCTGGTAGCCGATCGTGCCGTAGATGGGGGAGCGGCGGTCGTCGACGCGGCGCACCGCGCCCAGGTCGATCAGCTTGAGCTGCTCCTCGGTCTGGATCACGTTGTCCGGCTTGAAGTCGCAGTACAGCAGGCCCACCCCGTGCAGGTACCCCAGCGCGGGCAGCACCTCCAGCGCGTAGGCGATGGCCTGCGCCACGGGCAGCGACCGGCGGCCCGTGCCGTCCGCCCGCACCGCCTTGATCATGTCCTTGACCGACGTGCCGCCGACGTACTCCATCACGATGTAGTCCACCAGCTCGCCGGACCGCCGGTCCGCGTGCCGGACGAAGTTGTGGATCTTGACGATGTTCGGGTGCTCCACCTCGGCCAGGAACCGCCGCTCGGCCATCGCCGCCGCCATCGCGTCCGCGTCACCGGAGTCCAGCAGGCCCTTGAGCACCACCCACCGGTCGCTGACCGCGTGGTCGGCCGCCAGGTAGATCCAGCCCAGCCCGCCGTGCGCGAGGCACCCCAGCACCTCGTACTGGTCGTGCAGGACCTCGCCGGGCGCCAGCTTCGGGGTGAACGAGTAGTGGTGGCCGCAGTGCGGGCAGAACCCCTCGACCCGGCCCGGCCGCCCGTCGCGGGCGCGCCCGACCTCCTTGCCGCACCCCGAGCAGAACCGCTTGGCCTCGGGCACCTCCGGGTCGGTCAGCACGGCCGCCTTCGGGTCGCGGTAGGGCACGCGCGGCACCTCGACCAGGCCCGCGCCCAACCGGCCGCGCGCCGAGGACCGCCCCGACGACCGGCGCGACCGGCCGCCCGAGGAGGTCGACGGCGACGCCACCGCCGGCGCGGTGGCCGGGCCCGTGCCCGGCGCGGGCGGGCTCGGGGCGGGGCACGTGGCCGGCCCGGCGCCCGCCACCGTGCCCGCCACCGTGCCCGCCCCGGGGTCGCGCCGGTCCGGTCCCGCGTGCGGTCCCGTGCCGGGACCGGCGGTCGCGGTCGCCGACGCGGTGGCCGTGCCGAACTCGTCCGCGTCGGGTCGACCCGTCACGCTCATCACGCCGCCTCCGTCCGCACCACGTCCGCCGCCGGCGCCACTCCGGGAAAACGCGGCAGCGCCCCCGGCAGTGCCCCTCCCGACCTGGGGACGTCCGGCCGCGCGCCGCCGCTCGCCACCCGCAAGCCTCCCGCCTCCGCGCCCGTCCCGCCGGCGCACGCCGTGCCCGCCGGCACCGACCCCGCGCCCACCGACCGCGTACCCACCGCCCCGGCCGGCACCGGTCGGTCCGCCACCGGTCGGTCCGGTCCGGCGTCGACGTGCTCCCCGGCGGCCACGGCCGTCAGTCCCGGTAGGCCGCGACGGGTGGCGCGGGCGGCTCGCCCAGCCACCTGCGGTGGACCGACGCCCACGTGCCGTCCGCCCGCAGCCGCTCCAGCAGCGCGTTGACGAACCGCACGAAGTCCTCGTGCCGCTTGTTGAACGCCATCCCGTAGGGCTCGGCGGTGAACTGCGGCCCGACCACCTTCGTGTACGGGTCCTGGGCGGCGAACCCCGCCAGGATCGGCTCGTCGGTGGAGATGGCGTCCACCTGCCCCTGCTGGAGCATCACCAGGCAGTCCGTCCAGTCCGGCACCGACACGGCGATCGGCCGCGACGGTGCGTTGGCCACGTTGACCAGCGAGCTGGAACCCTTCGTCGCGCACACCCGCCGCCCACCCAGCGCCTCGATGCCGGTCACGTCCGACGACACGGGCACCAGCACCCGCTGCCCGGCCTGGTAGTAGACCGTGGAGAACGACACCTGCCGCCACCGCTCGCAGTTGACCGTCATCGTCCGCACCACGACGTCCACGTCGCCGCGCTCCAGGGCGGGGATGCGCTGCTCCGAGGTCAGCACCTCGAACCGGATGCGCGTCGGATCGCCGAAGATCGCGCGGGCGACCTCGCGGGCCATGTCGACGTCGAACCCCTCCAGCTCCCCGGAGAACGGGTTGCGGAACCCCATCAGGTAGGTGTTCTGGTCGACCCCGGCGACCAGCCGCCCGCGCGACAGGACCCGCTCCATCGTCGACCCGGCCGGCATCCGCCCGGCGGGCGGCAGCTCACCCGCGGGTCGCAGGCTCGCCGTGGCGTCGCACGCCGGGTCCGCCGGGTCCGCCGTGCCCGGTGGCGCCGTCAGCTCCTCCACCCCCGCCGGTCGGGGCGCGACCGCCGAACCGCCGACGATCCCCGGCGCGCCGCCGGGCACCGGCGCGCACCCGGCGACCAGGACGGCCACCAGCCCGAGCAGCAGGCCCCGCGCGCTCACCGGTACTCCTTGAGCCGCTGCCACAGCCCCGCCGTGGACGCCACCGCCGTCAGCACCGCCGACAGCACCACCACCGGGACCACGCCCGCCACCGCGCCGCGCGCGCCGGCGATCTCGTCGGTGAACTCCGCCCGCGCCCGCTCCAGCGCGTCCAGCAGGGCCGAGTCCAGCCCGTCGAACGCCGAGGCCGCGCCGCCCGCGTCCGAACCCAGCGCCACCGCGACCGCCGCGGTGTGGTCGCCCGCCCCGTCGGCCGCGCGCACCCGCCCGTGCGCCTCCTGCCACCGGTCGAGGTGCCC
Organism: Saccharothrix australiensis; assembly: GCF_003634935.1. Classification (NCBI taxonomy): domain Bacteria; kingdom Bacillati; phylum Actinomycetota; class Actinomycetes; order Pseudonocardiales; family Pseudonocardiaceae; genus Saccharothrix; species Saccharothrix australiensis. The sequence goes on along the minus strand of NZ_RBXO01000001.1, from coordinate 4,237,645 downwards.
GCGCGCCGCCGCCACGGCGGGCCGCGCCGGTCCCGCCCGGTCCAGCAGGCCCCGCAGCTCCCCGACGACCTCGACGTAGCGCTCCTCGTAGGCCCGGCCGCCGCCGCGCGCCACCAGCGTCAGCGTCTCGTCGCCCCGCGCGGTCAGCGTGGCGATCCGCGCCCGCGCCAGCACGTCCACCACGACGGCGTGGTCCTTGCCCGTCGAGGCGTTCGACACCGCTATCGAGGACGCCACCAGCACCCACAGCAGCGACACCGCGCACGCCGCCGACGCCGCCACCAACCCCACGTTGAACACGCGGTTCGTCCGGCGCGTCAGGTACCGCTGCGCGAGCACCAGCGCCGCCAGCAGCAGCACGCCCGCCGGCACCTCCAGCCACGGCGGCGACCGGGCGTCGTCCAGGTCGCGCACCACGTCGCCGGTCTGCACCCGGTACAGCTCGCCCGCGGCGGGCAGCATCCGCGTCCGCATCAGGTTCGAGGCTTCCCGCAGGTAGGCCGCGCCCACCGGGTGGCCCTGCCGGTTGTGCGCCCGCGCCGTCTCCACCAGCCCCGTGTACACCGGCAGCTGACCGGACAGCGTCGACAGCGCGTCGGCCAGCGCGGGCGAGCGGGTGAGCGCACCGGTCGCCGTCGACAGCGCCGCCGCGGCCTGCGCGACGTCCGCCTCGTACCGCCCCCGCAGCCCCGCCGAGTCCACCCCGCCGGACAGGAACGCGCCGGCCGCCGTCGCGTCCGCGTCCGCCATCGCCCGGTAGACCTCCTGCGCGGCGAACGCCAGCGGCTCGTCGCGGTCGGCCAGCGCCGCCAGCGCCGCGGACCGGCGCTGCACCGCGCCCGTCGTCACCGCGCCCGCGAGCAGGGCGGCCGCCACCAGCAGCAGCGCCAGCAGGGTCAACCGGCCCGGCGTGCTGCGCGCCAGCCCCGCCGCCCGACGCAGGGCGCCGCGGTTCCCCCGCACCTCGACCAGCACGACCGCCTCCTCCCCGGAGTGATCCGCGCCATCAGCCGCCCTGTCAGGGTAAGTCGGGGACGGACCGATGGGGTGCCGGTTCGCCGCACCCCGCCGCGGTCGGGAGCGACGTGTGCCCCGGCTCCCCGCGCGGTCAGCGCGTCACGTGGCCGCAGTGCCGGGCCGGCGGCGACCTCCCTACGACCTGGGCGGCAACGGCAGGGGCAGCGCGGGCAGGCCGTCGATGCTCCGCGCGTTGTGGTCCTTGCCCGCGCAGTAGGCGGCGAACTGCTCGTCGGACTTGCGCCCGAAGTACTCGGCGTGCAGCGTCCGCTCCGCCCGGTAGTCGAGGAACGGCACGGCGAACCCGCACGTGTCGCTGATCAGCTTCGCCGTCACGACCACGACCGCGCGCAGCGCCGGGCCGTCCGCGTCGCCGAACCCCGCCACGAGGTCGGCGAACCGGGGGTCGTCGCGGAACACCGGCTCCCCGGTGCCGTGCACGCGCACGATGTTCGGCGGCCCGTCGAACGCGCACCACATGAGCGTGATCCGGCCGTTCTCCCGCAGGTGCGCGATGGTCTCGGCGTGGCTGCCGCCGAAGTCCAGGTACGCCACCCGCCGTTCGTCGAGCACCCGCCACGTGCCCCGGCGGCCCTTGGGCGAGAGGTTCACGTGCCCGTCGGCGGACAGCGGCGCGGTGGCGGTGAAGAACATCGGCTGCGCCTCGATGAACTCGCGCAACCGCCCGTCGATCCGCTCGTAGGTCTTTCCCATGCCGCCCAGTATCACCCGGACGGGCGGTATCACCGGGCCGGCCGCCGTGATCCGGCCGGGCCGCCGTGATCACGCGCCGCCGGCCCGGCCACCGCCCACGACCCCGGCCCGCGCCCGTCAGGCGTCGAGGAGCGGGATCAGCTGCTCCTCCTCGTAGACCAGGTGCCGCTCCAGGTCGGCGATGAGCGCGTCGACGCGCGACAGCACGTCGTCGCCGTCGCCGGACACCACCGCGGTCAGCTCCGCCAGCAGCTCGGCGATCCGCTCGTGCTCCGCGCGCAGCCGGGCGAGCACGCCGTCCAGCTCCGGGTACCGGTCGGCGAGCTGCGGGAACATCGCGCCGTCCTCGGCCCGGTGGTGGAACTCCAGGCCCTGGCAGAAGGTGAGGCAGTTGATCCGCAGCTGCGCGCCCAGCCGGGGCGCAGCCGCCGCGACCTCGCCGCGGATGATGCCGAGTTCCCGCCGGAACGCGTCGTGCACGGCCCGCAGCGCCTCGCCCATCGACGTCACGCCCGCCGGGCCGCCCTCGACGTGCTCCAGGGCGACCACGGGCAGCACCCGCGACGTCTTCTCCTGGTACGCGCCCCACCCGGCGTCGGCCTCCACCGCGCGGGCGAACACCGCGTCGCGCTCCTCGCCGGTCAGGACCGTCGCCTTGGCGGTGTAGGTGAAGGTGCCGTCCTCCACCGTGACGGTCGGGTCGGCCAGGATGTTGTGGTACCAGTCGGGGTGCTTGTCGGACCCGCCCGCGGATCCGATGACCAGGATGCGGTCGCCGTCGGGCAGGTAGCCCAACGGGGTGGTGCGCGGCCGGCCGGTGCGCGCGCCGGTGGTGGTCAACAGGATCAGCCGACCCCCTTCGAAGTACCCGCCGACGCGACCGCGGTTGGCGCGGAACTCCTCGATGACCTGCTGGTTGAAATCCATGCGTGACTGCTCTCCAGGAATCCGGGAAAAAGGCGTGCTCGGAACGCGCCGGGGCGCGTGGGGCGAGGGCGGGCGCACGAGACACCGCCCCGCTGGGCGAAACGCACGTTGCTGGGCGAAACGCACGTCGACATCGCGTGGAGTACGCGGAAAGGGTCACGGCACGCCGGCGGGCCCCTGGCCCGCCCCGAGGTCACGCCTCGGCCGGGTGCCCGTCTCGGTAATGGCCCACGGCCGACCCGGCAGTCACGGGTGCACCCTATTACGCCGCCGGCGCGGCGGGCAACGCGGTTGCCGCCGACGCCGACGCACCGCCCCGGCACGGTCGACGGGGCGGCGCGCACATCGGCGTGGCGGGCGCTACGACTCGCCCGTGATCCGGGCCGAGCCGATCGACGCCGAGCTGATCGCCCTGGCCGCCGTCCGGGTCGACGAGTTGGCGTCCAGGTTGGTCAGCGACTCCCGGTTGAGCGCGTGGACGACGAACTCGTAGGTGTTCACCGTCGAGGGCGAGCACGGCCCCTGGTAGCCCCAGAGGCTCGCGCTGCCCCGGTAGTAGACCTGCCGGGCGCCCGCCGGCACCGGCGGCTGGTAGACGTGCTGGACGTTCTGGGGCAGCGACGTCGTGCTAGCCGGGATGTCGTAGATGACCCAGTGGATCAGGTTGGCGTTGTCGAGGTCGCGCATGACGATCGCGTAGCTCCGGGCGGCGGCCGGCGCGCCCGACCAGGCCAGGGGCGGGGACTCGTTCCGCTTGGCGGGGTCGTTGCCGCCGCCGCTGGTGCACTCGTGGACCTTCGGCATGACACCGCCGTTGGCGAACGCGCTGCTGGACAGGGTGAACGCGCTCGGGCCCGGCGGCGGTTCCGGCGACTCCGGCGCGACCGACGCCGCGGCGGGGGAGAGGCCGATGGCCCAGGTGGCGAGCAGGGCGGTCAGCACGATTCTGGTGCTTCTCACTGGAGGCTCCCGAGGGTGCTCGTGGTCCTGTGTCCGTCCGTGGGGCATGGGTGGAACACGCGCAGCGGCCAGCGCAAGCATCCCGGATTCCGGTGGCCGGCACCACTCGGCGGGCGACCGGAATCGATGCCGCCCGAGCCCGGTGGCCCGGCATGTCGCGGTGGTGGCCCGGCGGCGGGGTGTGCTCCGCGCCCGCCACCGGGCCGCGGTCGGCATCAGCGGGCGGGTGTGACGCCGATGCCGTCGACCACCGCCGTGGTGACGGCGGAGTAGGAGGTGACGGTGCCCTTCGGGACGCCGGCCCACAGCGAGTCGGACACCTTGCGCTCGCCGATCACCTCGCCGGTGCCGGGGTCGAGGATGATCTCCTGCCGCTCGCGGTCCTCGGAGACGCCCAGCGCCACGCCACGCCTGCCGTCGAGGTTGGCCGCGTCGTCGGTGACGTCCAGTCCGGGCAGGTGCGCCAACGCCCGCAGCAGGTTCGCGCGGACCGCGGCGGGCACCGTGCCGGAGCGCAACGCGTCCGCGGCGTAGACCAGGACCTGCTTGCCGCCGCCGCTGTCCCGGCGCAGCCGCTCGTACAGCCGCCCCGGGTCGGCGGGCAGGCCGGCGAGGAACTCCGGTCCGGGGAACTGCCAGTTCCCGTGCTCGGGGGCGTTGCCGGTGAACGCGCCGCCCTTGGCGCGCTGCTCGGGCCACGGCGACTCCTCGATCGGCGCGCCGGCCGCGCGGGCTTCGGCCTCGGTGCCCTTGACCCACTTGCGGTTGCCGGTCTCCCGCCGCCGCAGCAGCCACTCGTCGTCCGGGTCGGCGGGGATCCAGGTCTCGATCAGGTTCTCGTTGAGGTAGGAGAAGCCGCGCTCGTCCGCGGTCGTCGTCCGCAGCCACCAGGCGTGGGTGGCGAGGTAGCGGTACTGGCCGTCCGCGAGGACCGGGTCCTCGGCGCGGGCGGCGATCTCGGCGGCGCCGGTCAACGCCTCCCGTGCCCGTGCGGTGGCGGTGTCCGGGGAGAACAGCACCGTCTGCGCCACCACACCCCCGGACGCGAGCACGGCGACCACCGCGGCAGCGGCCAACCAGCGGCGCAGCGGCCGCCGCCGGCGCGCGCGCTCCCCGATCGGGACGACGCCGCTGTCGGCCGCGGTGCCGACGAGGGTGTCGCCGTCGGCCGTGCGGGTCTCGTCCGCGCTGACCCCGGCAGTGCCGCTCCCGGCAGTGCCGCTCTTGACCGCCCCGCTCTCGGCAGTGCCGCTCCCGGCCGTGCCGGATTCGACCGCGCCGGTTCCCACGACGTCCAGCCGCCGCTGGGCCAGGCCCTCGGCCGCCGCCACCAGATTCTCCCGCACCCCGGCCAGGCCCCGTTGATCGGTCTCGATCTCCGCGTACAGGCCGGCCAGCGCCCGGTCCAGCTCGTCCTCGGTCCACACCTGCCGCATGCCGGCCCGATCCACCTCACGCATCGCTGTCCTCCACTCCACTGGTCGCGACGGAACCGTGCGTCTGGAGCCACCGGCGCACCCGGTGCAGGCGCGAGTGCACCGTGCCCACCGGGATGCCCAGCGCCTGGGCCACCTCGGTCGCGCTCAACCGGCCCCACGAGGTCAGCAGCAGCACGTCCCGGTCGCCGGGCTCCAGCGCGGCCAGCGCGCCGGCCAGCCGCCGGACCTGCTGCTGCGCGGTGACCCGCTCGGTCGTGCGGACCTCGGGCGACTCGTCCTGCGCCCGGTCGGCGCCCACCATCCGGGCACGGGCGCGCCAGCCCCGCGCCTCCCGGCGGGCGTGCCGCCGGAGCAGGTTGCTGGCGATCCCGTACAGCCACGGCCGCACACCGGCACGGGCCGGGTCGTAGGTGTGCCGTTGCCGTAGCGCCACCAGGAAGGTCTCCGACACGAGGTCGTCGGCGGTCTGGTCGCCGACCCGGCGTGCCAGGTAGGCGTGCAGCGGCCCGGCGTGGTCGTCGAAGAGCCGCCCGAACACCGATGCCGGGTCCGGCGCTGACAGGTCCGGGCCTGGCAGGTCCGGGCCATCCCCGATCGGCGGCCTCGGCTCGGGCGCGGGTGATTCCGCGGTCATCCTTGTCACGCCTCTACTTGCCCGCAGCCCGTCGGGCCCTTCACGGCGACCGCTGTGACCCACGACACCCCGCGACGACGACCGTCCGCCTCGCCCGGTATCGGTCCGCGGTCAGGACTTGTCGTGGATGGTGATCACGTAGCCGTCCGGGTCGGCGAAGGCGAAGGTGCGGCCGAAGGGCCCGTCGAGCGGCTCGGTGACGATGGTGACGCCCGCGGCCCGAAGCCGGTCGTGCAGCGCCTGCGCGTCGTCGCAGTGCAGCCACAGCGCGACGCCCAGCCCGGGGCGCGGTGACGCGGCGTCCAGGTCGACCCCCGGCAGCGGCTCCCGCACGGCGAACGGGACGGGCCGGGTGTGGAACACCGCCGCGCCGGGCGGGCCGGCGGGCACCCGGCGCAGCCCGAGGTGGTCCTCGTAGAACCGGGCCGCGCGGTCGAGGTCGCGGACCTGCAGGGCGAGGAAGTCGGGTCCGGTCACGGTCATGTCGTCCTCCGGTTATGTCAGGGTGTTGACATGTCGGACCGTATGTCAGGATGTTGACATGAGTCAAGCCGGGATGGTCGGCCCGCTGGACCGGGCCGTGGGCTACCAGTTGAAGCGGGCGGCCGTCGCGCTGCGCACGTCGATGGAAGCCGCACTGCGCCCGCTGGAGCTGACGGTGCCGCAGTACGCGTGCCTCGAAGTGCTCGCGCAGCAGCCGGGGCTGTCCAACGCGGAGCTGGCGCGTGCCGTGTTCGTCACGCGCCAGTCCATGAACCTGGTGCTGCGCGGACTCCAGGACCGGGGCCTGGTCGCCCGCCCAGCTAGCGCGCCGCACGGCCGGGCCCTGCCCACCAGCCTCACGCCGGAGGGGCGGGCACGGCTGCGCGCCGCGAGCGTCGCCGTGCGGGAGGTCGAGACGCGGATGCTCGCGCCACTGTCCGCCGCGGCGCAGGAGCGCCTGCTCCACGACCTCACCGCCTGCGCCGAAGCCTTGGGCGAGGCTGTGTAGACCGAGGAGTCGGAGCCCTGTGCGCGGGCGCGGAACCCTATGACATCCCGCGCCGGTTTGCGGGTGAAAGTGCGCTCCGTTTCGCGTCAGAAGGTTCTCGCCGGCGTTGGGCGGACGCTCTCGGCTGCACTGGAGAGCGCTCCGCCCATTGGTCGTGCGAACTTTCGAGGGGTGTGGTGCCCGCCGCGGGTTGTGCGACGGGCACCGTGATCTGGTGACGTATCAGTGCAGGTAACGCATGGCGTTCTCCCTTCGTCAGCCGGGTGTGCGGTCAGGCCCAGCCCAGTTCGAGGCGGGCGAGGCCGCGCAGGGTGGCGTTGCGGCGGAACAGCGGTTCGGTGAGCAGGCGTGGCGGCCGGCGCTGGCGGGCCAGCGCGTCGAGGACGGTGCGCAGGGTCAACAGGGCCAGCGGCGCGCCCAGGCACGCGTGGGGGCCGCGGCCGAACCCGAGGTGCGGGCGGGGTCGGCGGTCCAGCCGCAGCGCGTCGGGGTCGTCGAAGACGCGCGGGTCCCGGTTGGCCGCCGCGATCAGGATGGTCACGACCTCGCCGCGCCGGACCGGGTGTCCGTTGACCTCGGTGTCGGCCACGCATCCGCGTGCCTCGGCCTGGACGGGTCCGGCGCACCGCACCAGTTCGTGCAGTGCGGTGTCGCTCGCGCCGTCGGCCAGGGCTTCGAAGGAGCCGGGGGTGTCCAGGCAGGCCAACAGGGCGTTGCCCAGCAGGCGGGAGGCCGACTCGTAGCCGGCGTGCAGGACGACGCGCAGCGAGTTGCGCAGGACCGTCGCGTCGACCTGCGCGGTGTCGTGGTGGACGGCCAGGTACCCGGCCACGCCACGACCGGGGACGGGCTCGTCGAGCCACCGACCGGCCAGCTCGGCCAGGGCGGCGCGCGCCGCGCGTCCCGGTTCGACGGTCTCCGGGCGCAGCGCGTAGTCCATGGAGTCGACGATGTCGGCGGAGATCTCGGGGAACCGGTGGTCGTCGGGAGGCACGACGCCCAGGGCGTCGGTGATGGTGCGCAGCGCCAGCGGCACGGCGAACTCCCCCATGAAGTCGAACGAGGCCCGGCCCGCCAGCACGCCGATCCGCCGCTCGACGTCCTCGGCGAGTCGCCCGCGCACACCGTCCCGGTCCATCGCCCGGAAGGCCCGGACCAGCAGCGTCCGCACGGCCGTGTGCTCGGGCGGGTCGAGGGTCTGCACGGACAGCGCGGCCTGCGGTGTGTCCTCGCCGAGCCGACGCCAGTCCGAGCAGAACCTGTCGGCATCCGAGAGCACGGCCGAGCAGTCCTGTGACGACGCCGCCACCCACGAGCCGAGGACGTCGCTCCACCAGAGCCCTTCACGGTGTCGGAACGGCCCCCACGCGGCGGCGGGGTGCCGCAGCGCCTGGGCGGAGAGCAGGTTCTCGACCGGGTCGCGGACCGGTGATTCGATCACTGGGGCCTCCGGCATTCGATCGGCAACACCGTTCGACACAGCATGGGCGGCACTGACTACACGGGGTGGTAGCCCTCGATCTTCACGCCACCGACCCGGTGGACGAGTCGCATGACCGCTCTCCTTCCTCACAGGAGCAAAGCGCCGACCGCGCCGGCCCCTGTCTCCGGGGTCGACGCGGTCGCGCCAACCATGCCTGGCGCCGCCGTGTCCCCCCGATCGTGTGATGCGTCCGGATTCAAACCTTCCGGTCCGTGACCACCGGCGGGTGCGGCTGGACTCGTCGTCCACGCCGGCCGAGCGACTCGCCGCCCCGCCCGCCGCGCACCTCGCGATGGGCAGGTGCTGATGTTCATCGCGAACGCCCGAGCCCGGTTCGGGGAACCCGGAGGTCTTGTCCGCGCCGACGACGTCGGCCTGGGTGATCTCGCGCAGGTGTCGGCGGTGGTGGGTGCGGTGACGACGTCGGGTTGGACCTGAAGCAGGTCGGCGGGGGTGCGGTCGAGCACGACGCAGAGGACGTCGAGGTCGTCCAGGCGCAGGGTGACGGCTGCCCGGACCACGGGTTCGACACCTTCCCGGAGCTGATGACCAGGCCGAGTGCAGGTCACACCAGCATGGCGGCGAGTTCGTCGCGGCTGTTCACGGCGATCTTGCGGTAGATGGCCTTGAGGTGGTCGTTGACGGTGTGGGCGGACAGGTCGAGGTGGCGGGCGATCCGCTTGACGGGCAGGCCCCGCACCGCCTGCTGCGCGACGGCTTTCTCCTTCGGGGTCAGGCCGTGCCAGGCGGCGACCGCGTCGAGCAGGGTGGCGGCGCGGGCGGGTTGGATGGTGACGACCACCTCGCCTTCGGGGCCCCCGTGCAGGGGCTGGGCCTCCAGGGCGATCCAGCCGCGTGAGGTGGGCAGGCGGGCGTGCGCGGGTCGGCCGTGCCGGGCGCGCAGTTGCAGGTGCCACAGGGGCGGGGCGAGCCCGTCGCCGGTGTCGGGCGTGGGGAACCGCTCGATCCACCGGTGCGCGGAGGCGGTGGCCCGTACCACGGTGCCGTCGGGTCCGATGACGAGCACCGCGGGCGGCAGGTCGTCGTCACTGGGGCGTGGTGGTCCACTGGCCGCGAATCGGCGCACGCCGGCGGTGAGGGCGGGGGCCAGGCGACGCGCGTGCCCGATGTCGGTCCGGTTGAACCCCGTGCCGCCTCCTGCGCGCAGCAGGACCAGCGCGCCCCACGCCGTGCTGTGGGAGGTCAGCGCGACGCGCATCTCGCCGCCGACACCCTCGGCGGCCATGAGCCGGCGGTAGTCCGGCACGTCGTGGCGCGCCGTCACGGCGCTGTCGGGAGCGGCGGTGCCGAGCACGCCGACCGGGCAGGCAGCGGCGGCCAAGCGCTGGAACCGACAGGGGTTCCCGACCTCCAGGGCCTCCATGCGGCGGGAGGTCGTGACACCGTAGCCGTGACGCCGGGTGAGGAACGCGCCCGTGCCGAAGACCGGGTCCATGCCGACCAGCAGGTACCCGTCGTGCGCGACCAGCGACCCCACGTGCTCGGAGACCAGCGCACCCAGTTCGTCGACCGTCAGCCCCTGCTCCGCCGCCGTCGCAAGAGTGTGACCGATTGCCTCCACCCCCGTGTTCACGTTCCGAGTATGGCGCGGTCCACCACGCCGGGCCGGCCGGTGCGAGAAGCCCCGCACCGTGTGGGGGTGGTCGCAGGGACGCGGTCCTTGCGACCACCCCACACCTCCCCTCCGGCGTCCCCCTCGCCGGGCTGGAGTGGGGTCAGACCCGGTGCGCCCACCAGGTCGCGTGGCTCGACGGGTCGTTCAGGTCGATCGTCTCGCCCGACCACTGGCCGTCGGAGCCAAGCCGCCCCGAGTACCGGCCGGAGTGCCCGTAACTCCAGCGGATGGTGAACACGACGTCGTGCCCGGTCAGCCGGCCGGACACGTCCCCGCTCCCGTTGGCGGAGTCGGCCAGCCCTTGGAAGGAGCCACCGCCGTCGGCCGCGCCGACGAACAGCCGGAACCGGTCGCCGTTGCTCTGCGCCACCTCCCACAGACCCTCGAACACCCCGGCCGGTGCGACGTCGTGGGAGCCGTCCCCCGCCACCGCGGACGTCGGCGCCGCGAGCACCGGCGCCGCGACGGCCGTCGCCGAGCCCACGACCGACGCGATCAGCACCACCGCGACCGCCAACCTGTTGTGCGTCCTCATCCGGCTTTCCCCTTGTCACGAGAACGATGGCTTGCGCTCACCACCATTCCCGCGCACCCCGACGGGCCGACATCCCGAGAACAGGGGGTTGCGGGACCTCCAGGCCGGCGACGCCGACGGGCGGGAGCCGCTCGGGCTGAGGGGTCCGTCATCGCGTGCCGCCTCCGAGCCGCGCGCGTTCGACCCAGGGGGTGCTCGACCAGGATCGAGGTTACCGAGATAATGCCACTTATCTCGGTAACCTGTGCTACAGTTTGGCGTTTTTGGAAACGAAAAACCTCTTGTTGTTTATCGAAACGATCACTGTGCTAGATTGGGCCGGTGGCAGCCGAGGTGAACGCGCAGGAAGAGGTCCCGGTCGGTCGGACGCGGCCGTGTGCGTACTGCGGGCGTCCGGTGGTCGCCCGCAGGCCCACCGGGCGCCCGCCCCGCTACTGCCCGCCCGACGAACGGGACTGCCAGGCGCGGGCGCGGGCCGAGCGGCTGACCGCCCGCGCCGCCGAGACCACCGGTGGGCCGGCCGCCGTGCGCCAGTTGCTGCTGGACCTGACCGGGCGGCTGGACGAGGCGTGGGAGCCGGTCGGCGACCTGGTGGACGCGATGCAGACCGCGCGCGACCTGCTCGGCGGGCTGCGCGACGAGCTGCTGGAGCGGGTCGCGCGAGCCGAACGCGCCACCGCCGAGGCCGACGAGGCGAAGGAGGCCGCCCACCTCGCGCGGCAGGCCGCCGAGACCGCCCGCGACGAGGCGCTGCGCCAGGCCCGCGACGCCCTCGCCGAGCGGGACCGGGCGCTGGGCGCGGAGCAGGACGCCGTCGAGGCCCGTCAGGCAGCCCTGCGGACCCAGCAGCGGTTGACCGCCGAACGCGACGCCGCCCGTGAACACGCGGAACGGACCGAAGCGGCCTCCGCCGCGGCGGTCGCCGCCGCCACCGCCGCCGCGGACGCCCGTGTCCGGGACGCGGCGGAGGAGGCGACGCGGGCCCGCGAAACCGCCGCCGGCCTCCGCGGTGAGCTGACCACCGCGCGGGAACGCCTGGCCGAGCACGCCGCGCGCGACCGTGAACTGCGCGAGGAACTCGACCGCGTCCGCCGGGAGGCCGCCGACCGGCTCGCCGCCGAACTCGCCCGCATCACCGCCGACGCCGACAGCCGGGTGCAGCGGGCCCACGCCGAGACCGCCGCACTGCGCCGCGAGCACGAACTGCGCCTACAGGAGGCCGCCCGCCACCTCGGCGCGCAGACCGAACGCGCCGACCGGCTCGAACGCGAACACACCCGCGACCGGGCGCTGCTCGACCGGATCAAGGCCGCGCTGTCCGGCACGACCCCGCCGGACACGACCCCGCCGCCGGACAGGACGCCGCCGCCGGACAGGACGCCGACCGGCACCGGCACCGGCACCGGGGCGAACATCGACGGCACCGCCCCCGACCCGACGCACGAGCGGAACCGCGACGTGCTCGCGGCGGTGGCCGCGCTGCTCGCGGAGCGATCGCCGTCCCGGTAGCACCGGACCGCCCGCCTAGGATCAGATCCGGTTCCCCGGGCGCGAGCACCACGGCGTCGAGCGGTCGATCGAGTTTCCCCGCTCGAAAGGCACATGAGGGAGTCCAGGAAAACGACCCTCGGAGGATTCCCGGCCGGTCCCGGCGGTGGCCGGGACCGCGCCGCCACGGTGCGCGGCAACGGCAAGCGGTCGGTGAGCGCGTGGTCGAAGAGGTCGGACGGGTTCGCGTGGCGGTACGGCACCGCGAACCACGGGATCTGCGCGGGCCCGGCGTTCCGGGGGCCAACGGGCAGAGCGTGGCCCGGTGCGGCACCAGCGGTTCCGGCATCACCGCGCGGCGCACCGGCCGCGCGGTGAGGTGGCGCGGGGTGGGCGGGCCCGGCGGACGGACCCGCCCACCCCGCCCGAAAACGGAACCCGTGCGGAACCCGCCGACCGCAACCCGCACCGTCATATTCCCCGTGGCTTCTCCCTTTTCGACCCCGACGCCACAGGCATACCGAAATCTTCCACGCCCGCGCGGTGTCTCCGCGGATTCGTGACGGCGCAATCCCGGTGGCCGGGAAAGGGCAATCCCCGAATCCCGCACCGCACGACCCGTCGAATACCGCCCGCCGCCCGGAAGGCAGGGGCCGGGGCGGCGTCACCGACGCGGGCGCGTCATGCGTTCCCGCGACCAGGCCGGGAGCGCGGTCCGGTCACCCCAGCCGCGCGCGCACCGACGCGGCCAGCAACGCGATCCGCGGATGGCCTGCGGGGCGGTCCAGGAGGGCGTCCACGATGCGCAGCGCCTCGCGGAACAGCGGCGGGTCGAGGGGCGTGCCGTCGTCGAGCGCGTCGTGCAGCAGCCGCAGCCCGTGCAGCACCTCGACGGGGTCCTCGCCCTCCACGCCCGCGCGCAGCGCGTCGACGGCGGTCGCGTGCGCGGCCGTGACGGCGTCCCGCGCCCTCAGCAGGGTGCGTTCGACGACGTCCACGGCGGAGCGGTCGGGGTGGCGGGCGGCCTGGTTGTAGACGCGGTTGGTGGTGTCGACCGAGGCGTGCCCGACGTCGGCCTGGACGTGGGTCATGTCCGCGCCGCCCTCCGCCGCGGTGGTGACGTAGAAGTGGCGCAGCACGTGCGGGCCGACCCGGTCGGCGAACTCGGCCAGCAGCGGACCGGACGCGCGCGCGACGCGGCGCAGCAGCGCCCACACGTCGCGGGGGTCCAGCGGCCCGCCGTCGCGGGTGGCGATCAGCGGCGAGCGGCGCGCGGACACCGTGCCCGGCCGGGCGGGCGTCGCGGTCGCGTCGTGGCGGTCGCGGGCGGCCAGGTAGTCGTCCAGCGCCCGCCCCGCCAGGCCGGACAGGAAGACCACGCGGGCCTTGTCGCCCTTGCCGCGCACGTGCAGCGCCCGACGTCCGCGCGTGGTGTGCAGGTCCTCCCGGCGCAGGCCGGTCAGCTCGCCGACGCGCAGGCCGAGGGTGAACAGCGCGACGACCGCGGTCGCGCGGTGGGTGAGCAGGGGGCTCCTGCCGCGGCGTGGCGAGGCCGCGGCGGCGAGCAGGCGCGCCACCTGGTCGGCGGTGAGCACGACGCCGCGCGCGGTGTCGTCGGCGGTGCCGAGGGAGAGCCCGCGCCGGTTGAACCGGGTCGGGTCCACGGCGACCACGCCCTGCTCGGCCAGGTGGGCGTAGAAGCTGCCGACGGCCGCGAGGCGGTGGCCCCTGGTGTTCTTGGCGACCCCGGCCTCGGCCAGGTCGTGCTGCCACAGCTTGACGTGCGCGGAGGTGGCGCGCAGCGGGTGCACGCCGCGCGCGCCGCACCACCGCAGCCACGCCAGGTCGCGGTGCCTGCCCGGCCTGGTCGGCGGGGCGGGGCGGGTCCGGCTGGCGCCGGCGTCGGCCGCGGGCGGCCCGGAGGTCAGCGCCCGCACCCACGCCCGGTCCAGGCCCAGGGCGTCGGCGTAGGACAGGCGGGTGGCGGCGGAGCGGTAGCCCAGCAGCCATTCCACGACCGCCCGTCGGGCGCGCGGGAGGTCTTCGTCGGCGGGTTCACCGTCCGTCGACGGCCACGGGTCGACGGAGTGTCCGGTGACGACGGGGGAGGGGAGCCCGGTGACGTCGGCGGCGCGGGGACGGGCACGCGCGACATCCTAGAGCGCACCGCACGCGCGCTGGTGCGCACCGCACGCGTGCCCCCGCACCGCACGCGCGCCCCCGGACCGCGCCGGGCGGCGTGGGCCACCGCAGGAGACGGGTGCGCCGGACCCGCGGCCCGCACCGGGGGAGTTCCGGTCGCGGGCCGACGAAGGCCCGGACGGAAGGCCCCCTCGGGTTTCGCGGGGGGATTTTTCGCGCCGACCGGGAATCACCTCCCACGGCGGCGGCGCGGGTCCGCAAAAACCCGCGGGTGAACCGACGAAAGTCGGTACCGGGGCCAGGGGCGCGGGGACAGGCTGGGGCGTGCCGGAAATGTCCGGGGCCGGTCACGCGTGACGTGCCCGGTCCAACCCACTGAACGGCGCGGCCACCCGCCGCGCACCCTGCGAAAGTGAGTTGCCGGTATGCGCAAGATCGTCACGGGGCGGCGTTTCGTCGCCCGTTCCGCCATAACCCTGCTGGCCGGCGCGACCGCCGCCGGTTTCCTCGCCGCACCGGTCGCCTCGGCGTCCGGGATCGACGGCTACTCGACGGAGGTCGCGAAGTCGGCCGTGGCCGAACTGGTCGCGTCGGAAGGGGTCTCGCGCGCCGAAGCGGCCGAGATCCTGCGCACGCAGGACGCCAACGCCCGCACCGTGAGCAGGCTCGGCGAGGAGCTGGGCGACCGCACCGCGGGCGGCTACCTGGACGCTAAGGGCAAGCCGGTCGTGAACGTCCTGGACGCGGCCACCGCCGAGCGGGTCCGCGCGTCCGGCGCCGAGGCCAAGCTGGTGCGGCACTCGACGCAGGCCCTGGCGTCCGCCCAGAGCACGCTGGAGTCGGTGCCCGCGGTGACGCACACCTCGATCGGGTTGGACCCGAAGACCAACCAGGTCGTGCTGAGCGTGTCCGACGCGGCGACCGGCGGGGACCTCGCCGGGCTGCTGCGCACCGCCGACCGGCTCGGCGACCGGGTGCGGGTCGAGCGGGTCACCGGCGAGATGCGCCTGGCCATCTACAACGGCGAGGCCATCACCGGCGGCGGCACCCGCTGCTCGGTCGGCTTCAACACCAACAAGGGCGGCCAGAACTACATCGTCGACGCCGGGCACTGCACCCGCGCGGTGTCGCAGTGGAACGTCGGGCCGTCGCAGGGCGCGAGCTTCCCGACGAACGACTACGGCCTGATCCGCAACACCACGGGCAGCGCCCCCGGCGCGGTCTCCCTGTACAACGGCTCCACCCAGAAGATCAGCTCGCACGCGCCGGCGACGGTCGGGCAGCGCATCCAGAAGAGCGGCAGCACCACGCGGCTGACCTCGGGTTCGGTGCAGCGGCTCAACGTCACGGTGAACTACTCCGAGGGCGCGGTGCACGAGCTGATCCAGACCAACGCGCTGGCCAACCCCGGTGACTCCGGCGGCTGCCTGTTCTCCGGCAGCGTCGGGCTCGGCATCACCTCCGGCAAGGGCAGCGGGACCTCCTACTACCAGCCGGTCGCCGAGGCGCTGTCCGCGTACGGCGTGACGCTGAACAACTGAGCGGGTACCGCGTACCCGTTCCACCAGGGGCGTGGGCGGGAACGGCTCCCACGGCCGTTCCCGCCCACGCCCCGCCCACGCGGGCGGGCGGGGCCACGTCACGGGAGCCGGTTCCGAGCCCGTGGTCGGCGCTTCCGGGTCGTCGGCCCGCCGACGAGACCCGCGCGGGAGGCCGGGCAGGTGGTCCGGGCATCGACGCCGCCGGTC
Source organism: Saccharothrix australiensis (assembly GCF_003634935.1). Lineage (NCBI taxonomy): Bacteria > Bacillati > Actinomycetota > Actinomycetes > Pseudonocardiales > Pseudonocardiaceae > Saccharothrix > Saccharothrix australiensis. The sequence goes on along the minus strand of NZ_RBXO01000001.1, from coordinate 4,221,931 downwards.
AGGAGCGGCGGCCCAGCCGCGTCAGCTTCAGCGCCAGGTGCAGTTCCAGCCTCGTCCGCCCGTCGGCCAGGTCCCGCCCGGTGGCGGCGGCGATCCGGCCCAGCCGGTAGTACAGGCTGGTGCGGTGCAGGTGCAGCGCCTCGGCGGTGGCGCGGGCGTCGCACCCGGCGTCCAGGTACGCCTCCAGCGTCGCGCGCAGCACGTCGCTCAACCCGGCCAGCACGTCCTCCGGCGCCGCGCCCAGCAGCAGCCGGTACGCGCCCAGGTCCGACCAGCGCGCGACCCTCGGCAGCGCCGGGTCGAGCGCGGACAGCTCCGCCGCCGCCAACGCCTGCCCGTAGGCCGTCCCGGCGCGGTCGGGCGGGTGCGGGTCGCTCACGCCCACGTGCCCGGCCAGCTCCGGCGGCGGGCCCTCGGCGGGCACGGTCCGCACCACGCGCGGGCGCAGCGCCACCACCACCCGGACCGGCGTGCGCTCCCCGACCCGGACGCCGGCGGCCAGCGCGGGCAGGTGCCCGGTCACCCGCGCCGGGTCGACCTCGCCGAGCACCCACAGGTAGCCGACCAGGACCCCGTTGTGCCGCAACGGGAACACCACGCGCGCCTGGAAACCCAGGTCCTCGTTCGCGGGCACCCGGACCGGGCCGGTCGCGGCCGCGACGCCGTGCCGGTCCTGCCAGGCCGCGACCTCCGGCGGCACGCGCCGGGCGAGGATGGCGCGCACCCGTGCCGCGTCCACGTCGTCGGTCTGCGCGCTGTGCGCGACCACCCGGCCGGACACGTCGTCCACCGACACGCCCCGGCCCAGCTCGCGGGACAGCTCGTCCAGCAGCTCCTGCATCCGACAACTGTAGGAAGCCGGGCGCACCGCGGGGGACGCGCCTTCGACTCGTTCTCCCGCCGACGAACGCCCCGTTCCCCCGCGGGGGTGGGGCGTTGCGCCGTTCGCGGCCTACTCCTTCGGTTGCGGATCGGGGGGAACGCGCGGGAACTCCTCCGTGGGGCTCTCGTCGCCCGGCGGGTTCTTCGGGTCGGCCACGACAGGTCACCTCCCTTCGGCCTCGGGGTGGGGTATCACCACGACGGTGATGTCGTCCTGCGACCCGTGGTCGCGCGCGGCGGCCAGCAGCGCGTCCGCGCACGCCCGCGGGTCGCGGTGGTGGTCGCGCAGCACCTCGGCCAGCGCCGGCAGCGGGGCGGCGGCCAGCCCGTCGGAGGCGAGCACGAGCAGCGGCGCGATGGCCTCCACCGCCTCGACGCCGTACAGCGGCACCCGCGCCAGCGAGTTCAGCAGTTGGTGGTCGTGCCGCCTCGCTTCCTCCTCCGGCGCGCCCTCGCGGCGCAGCTCCTCCCCGCGCGTGTGCGGGGTGGTGACGCGGACCAGCCCGCGGTCGCCGCCGTGCCAGCCGTAGGCGGAGCTGTCCCCGGCCCAGGCGATCCGCCACAGCAGACCCGGCCGGGTCGAGGCCACCACGATCGCGCCGGTCGGGCGCACGGGGGCGGAGCCGTCGGCGTCGTAGTCGCAGCACAGCTCCGCGGCGTGCACCACGCCGATCACGGGGCTGCTGCGCGCCGCCCGCCGGACCGCGGCGCCGACGGCGTCGGCGGCCAGCGCGGCCACGGACTCGTCGGAGCCGGTGCCGTCGACCACCCCGGCGGCCACCCGGCCGTGGTGGGTGTGCACGGCGTGCGCGTCGGCGTTGCGGGGCCGCGACGGGCCGGGCGAGGTGGCCGTGCCGACCACGAGGTCGGTGGCGATGAGAGGAGTCACAGGTCGTCTTCCCGAGTCGGATTCGATGCCGGTCACCGTCGTGCACACCGGCGGCGGCGGCAAGTCTCCGATCGGGCGACCCCGTGGCCACCGGGCGCGCTCCTTCGCGCGTCGGACGGCAGTCGCTCTTTCCGACAGCCGTAGGAAGAACCCGCGACGCCGGGCGGTCGCGGGTCGTCGGCCGGCGGCCCTAGCGTCGGCGCGTGACCAACAGCAGGATCGCCCCGTGGGCCTCCGCCCGTGCGCAGCGCCGCCTGGCCGAGGTGGAGGCCGCCGTGTCCGCCGACCTCAGCGCGGCGGGCGTCGCGCGCACCGTCCACCGCGCGCTCGCGGCGCACGCCGGTCAGGTGGACGACGACGGCATCGTGCTCTACGCGGGCACCAACGTCCCGAGCCCGGCCGCCGCCGCCGCGCACGCGCCCTCGGTGTCCGGCCGGCCCAGCATGGGGTGGCCGGGCGAGAAGTACCAGGTCGGCCTCGACCACCTGGACACCCTGGAGGTGCTCGCGCCGCTGCTGGTCGCCGAGCTGATGGAGGGCTCCTACGCGGAGGTGCGGCTGCAGAGCGCCACCCTGGCCAACCTCGCCGTGTACACGGCGTTCGCCCGGCCCGGCGACAGGATCGCCGTGCTGCCCGAGGTCGCCGGCGGGCACGCCAGCCACCACGCGCAGGGCGTGCCCGCGGTGCGCGGCCTGACCGTCGTGGACCTGCCCTACGACCCGGAGCGGCTCGACCTGGACTACGCGCGGCTGCCCGCGTTCCTGCGCGTGCACCGGCCGCGGATCGTGGTCGTCGGGGCCAGCTTGATGCTGTTCCCGCACGACGTGGCCGCGGTGCGGGCGGCGTGCGACGAGGTCGGCGCGATCCTGCTCTACGACGCCTCCCACGTGGCCGGGCTGGTGGCGGGCGGGGTGTTCCAGCGCCCGCTGCGCGACGGGGCGCACGTGCTGACGTTCTCGACCTACAAGTCGTTCGGCGGGCCGTCCGGCGGCTGCGTGGTCACCCGCGACGCGGCGCTCGCCGAACGGGTCTCGACCGTCGCCTACCCGGGGATGCTGGCCAACTACGACGCGGGTCGCCTGGGCGCGCTCGCCGTGACCGCCGCCGAGCTGGCCGAGCACGGCCGCCCGTACGCCGCGGCCTGCCTGGCCAACGCGCGGGCGCTGGCGCGGGCCCTGCACGACGGCGGGTTCCGGGTGGCGTCCCGCGACGGCGAGTTCACCCGCTCGCACCACGTCGCGGTGGACGCCCTGGCCCTGGGCGGCGGTGAGGCGGCCAGCGCGCTGCTCGGCGAGGCGGGCGTCTACCTCAGCGGTATCGGGCTGCCGTGGCAGCGGGCCGACGAGGGGCTGCGCGGGCTGCGCATCGGCACCCAGGAGATCACCCGCCGCGGCTTCACCCCGGAGGACCAGCCCGCCGTCGCGGACCTGGTGCGCCGTGCCCTGCTGGACGGGGAAGCGCCGGACCGGGTGCGCGCGGACGCCGTCGCGCTGCGCCGGGAGGTCGACGGGCGCTCGGCCTGAACTCCCGGTGGTGGGTTCCCCGCCGCGCTGGGGAACCCACCACCGGGCCCACCGCCGAGGACTACCGGCGGGGCGTGGTCGTCGGCGGGCGGCGGACGGTGCTGGGGGACGGGTTCGTGCACGCGTCCGGCGGTTCGCCGACGACGTGGAGGTGTCCCCTTTCCGCCCGTCGAGCGGTGCCCAGCGGGCGGACGTGCCGGCGGAGGGCGCACGGCCGCCGGTGTTCGCGGGCGTGCCGAGGTGCGCGCCATGACCCGCCGACGTTTGGACGATCGTCCTGTACAGTCGTCCTGGACGATCGTCCAAACAGGTGGGGTGCGACATGACATCGGTGCGGGAACGGCTGCTGGAGGCGGCGGTCGAGCTGATCGCGGAGAAGGGCTGGGGCGCGGTCAGCACGCGGGTGCTGGCCGACCGGGCGGGGGTCGGGTCGGGCGTGGTGCACTACCACTTCGACTCGACGCAGGCGGTGCTGGTGGAGGCGTCGGTCGGCGCGCTGCGGGCCGCGCTCGCGGGGCTGCCCGACCTGCTGGACTCGTCCCCGACGCCGGAGCACGCGGTGGACGCGCTGTTCTCGGCCCTGGACGAGGCGGGCGGGCAGGAGCTGTTCGTCGAGACGTTCCTCGCCGCCTCCCGCAACGACGCGCTGCGGCAGGCCGTCGGCGAGCTGCTGGCGGAGTTCCGCCGGGTGCTGTCGGCGTGGCTGGCCGCGCGCGGCGTGCCGACACCCGACGCGACCGCGGCGGTGCTGGCGGCGGCCGTCGACGGCGTGCTGCTGCACCGCGCGCTGGACCCCGACCTGTCGCGCGCGGTGGTCGTGCCGGTGCTGGGGAGGGTGCTGCGGTGAGGGTCGTGGTGTGCGGGGCGGGCATCGCGGGCCTGACCCTCGCCGGACGCCTGGCGACCACCGGGCACGAGGTCGTGGTGGTGGAGAGGTCGCGCGGGCCGCGCCCCGAGGGCTACATGATCGACTTCTTCGGTCCGGGCTACGACGTCGCCGAGCGGATGGGCCTGCTGCCCCGGTTCCACGAGCTCGGGTACCGGTTCCTGGAGGCCGGCTACCACGACGGGACCGGGCGGCGGCGGGCCGGGCTCAGCTTCGAGCGGTTCGCCGCCGGCCTGCACGGGCGGATGACCAGCATCATGCGCCCCGACGTCGAACTGATCCTGCGGACCGCCCTGCCGCCGGAGGTCGACCTGCGGTTCGGGGCGGCCGTCGTCGCCGTGGACGACCGCGCCGACGGCGTCTCGGTCGCGCTGTCCGACGGCACGTCGCTGGACGCGGACCTGCTCGTCGGCGCGGACGGCATCCACTCGACCGTGCGGCGGCTGGTGTTCGGCGACGAGGCGGAGTTTCTCCGCTACCTCGGTTTCCACACGGCGGCGTTCACCTTCACCGACCCGGAGGTCCACCGGCTGGTCGCGGGTCGGTTCTGCCTGACCGACACGGTGGGCGGGCAGGTCGGCTGCTACGGGCTGCGCGACGGGGGCGTCGCGGCGTTCACGGTGCACCGGACACCGGACCCGACCCTGCCCGCCGACCCGCGGGCGGCGGTGCGCGCGACCTACGGGACGCTCGGCTGGATCGTGCCGCGCGTGCTGGAGCGGTGCCCGCCGGAGATCTTCTACGACCAGGTGGCGCAGGTCGAGCTGCCCCGGTGGCGGTCGGGCCGGGTGGTGCTCGTCGGCGACGCGTGCGGCGCGGTGTCGCTGCTGGCGGGCCAGGGTGCGTCGCTCGGCATGGGCGGGGCGTTCGTGCTGGCCGAACACCTGGACGACCCGGACGCCTACGAGCGCCGCTGGCGGCCCGTCGTCGTGGAGAAGCAGCGGGTGGCGCGCGCGGGCGCGCGGTGGTTCCTGCCCGCCACGCCGCTGCGCCTGCACGTCCGGCGGTGGGCGATGCGCCTGGCCCGCCTGCCGTGGGTGGACCGCCGCATCGCGACCAGCCTGGTCGGCAAACCCACCGCGCTGCTCGGCGACTGACCGCGACGGGACGGGCCGAGGCGCATCGCGTCCTCCCGGTGACCGGGCCGCAATCCCCTCCCCGTGACCGGGCCGGAATCGTCGGTGCCCCGTGGGACACTGGAACCGGGGGCCGGAGGCCACACCGGACCCGCCGCCGCAGACCGCGTCCCGGCCACCGCGTCGAACAGCAACCGCAGGTCGTGCCTCTGTGGTGCCGCGCATGCGGCACCTCGCGGCCAGGCGCGGCACCTCGCGGCCGGGCGCGGCACCCGAGGGCGGCCGGATCGCGGTGCACGGGACGTCGTGCGGTCGAAGTCCGCCGCTCGGGGTTCGCCGCGCCGCCGTGCCGGGCCGGGTGCGCCGGCGGCGCGGCGATGCGCCGCCGGCGCGTCAGGAGGACAGGAACCGGTCCAGCACGCGCGTGCCGAACCGCAGGCCCTCCACCGGCACGCGTTCGTCCACCCCGTGGGCCATCGCCCGGTAGTCGTAGCCCTCGGGCAGGGCCAGCGGCGCGAACCCGTAGCAGTCGATGCCCAACCGGCTGAACGCCTTGGCGTCGGTGCCGCCGCCCATGCAGTAGGGCACCACCACGGCCTCCGGGTCCTCGGCGCGCAGCGCGGCGGCCATCGCGTCGAACCACGGCGAGTCGATCGGGGCCTGCACGGGCGGCTGGTACTCCAGCACCTCCCGCGTCACGTGAGGGCCGAGCGCGGCGTCGATCGACGCCATCAGCTCGTCCACGGTGCCGGGCAGCGTGCGCACGTCGACGTCGGCCGACGCCGTGCCGGGGATGACGTTGACCTTGTACCCGGCCTGCAGCACCGTCGGCGTGGTGCTGTTGCGGACCGTGGACTCGGCCAGCGCCGCCGCCGGCCCGAGGCGGGCGAGCGTGCCGTCCACGTCCGACAGGTCCACCTCCACGCCCAGCGCCTCGCCGGCGCGTTCCAGGAACGCCCGCACGGCGGGGGTGAGCCGCACGGGGTGTTCCAGCGCGGCGACGCGGTCCAGCGCCCGCACCAGGTGCACCACGGCGTTGTGGGAGTTGCGCCGCGACCCGTGCCCGGCGCGCCCGCGCGCGGTCAGCCGCAGGTGGGACGTCCCGCGCTCGGCGGTCCCGATCGGGTACAGGCGACGCGCGCCGACCCGGTGGGAGTACCCGCCGGACTCGCTGATCGCCGCGCCGACGCCGGTGAAGAAGTCCCGCTGGTGCTCGACCAGCCACCGCGCGCCGTGCTCGCCCCGGTCCTCCTCGTCGGCGACGAACGCCAGCACGACGTCGCGGCGCGGCCGCCGCCCTTCGCGCGACCAGGAGCCGACCACCGACAGCGTCATGGCGACCATGTCCTTCATGTCGACCGCGCCGCGTCCCCACAAATAGCCGTCCTGCTCGACGCCGGCGAACGGCGGCACGCTCCACTCGGCGGGGTCGGCGGGCACGACGTCGAGGTGGGCCTGGACGAGCAGCGCGGGCAGGTCGGGGTCGTCGCCGGGCACCCTGGCCAGCACGTTGGCGCGGCGTGGCGCGGGTTCCAGGACGCACGCGGGCACGCCGAGGCCGTCCAGGTGCCCGGCGACGAACTCGGCGGCCTCGCGTTCGCCGGCGGCGGTGCCGCCGCCGTGGTTGGTGGTGTCGATCCGCAGCAGCGCCGCGCACAGGTCGACGACGTCCTCAGCCATAAATGCCCTCCACCGCGCCCGCGGCGACCGCGGTGACGACCTTGAACGCCTGCATCGCCAGGGTCATCGACTCGGCGTCGAACGCGACCCGCCGGGGTCCGGCGGACCGCACCGTGGGCACCGCGGTGGCGGCCAGGGCGAGGTGGGTGGCGTCGAACTCCACCTCGACGTGGTGCGCCTCCACCGCGCCGTCATCGCGTCCGGCCCGCGCCATGCCGGCGCGGGCGGCGGCGGTGATCAGCTCGGCGGTGACCGCGGGTGGGGCGCACACGGCGGCGTAGCGGCTGACGCACTCCTTCACGGCGACCAGTTCGGCGGTGGGCGCGTAGTCGCGGGCGTCGGCGCAGGCGCGGTCGTCGCCGGTGACGAGCAGGACGGGCACCCCGTGCTCGCGGGCCAGCGCGGCGTTGAGGCGGCCTTCGCCCGCCGGCACGCCGTCGAGCCACACCCCGGTGACGGAGTTCTCCAGGTAGGTGTGGGCGAGCACGCCCTCCTCGCCCGCGCCCGCGTGGTAGCCGAGGAACACCACGCCGTCGACGCCGCTGTCGACGCCCTGCATCATCGACAGCGGCTTGTGCCGCCCGGTGAGCAGCCGGGCGCGGCTGTCCAGTTCCTCCAGCAGGAGGTTCCGCTGGCTGGAGTGCGCCTCGTTGACCAGGACGCCGGTCGCGCCGCCGGCGAGGGCCCCGGCGACGCACGCGTTGACGTCGCCGGTGAACAGCCGCCGGAACCGCTGCCACTGCTCGGTCCCTGGCACGACGTCGGCGGTCCACGTGACCCCCGTCGCGCCCTCCATGTCCGCGGAGACCAGGATCTTCATGGCGTCACCGTACCGGCGGGACGTCAACCCCCGACTCGATCGTCACCGTAGTGGTTATTTCTTGACTTCCACACTGTGGTGTGACGCCGACACGGTGCGTGGTCACCGACCCGGTGCCCTGCCGGCGCGACGGGAGGCCAGGCAGCCCCGCACCGCGCGCCGCACCCCCACACGGCACCCCGATCCGGTGAAGCCGTGCGTGGACTGCCACCCGACAGACTGGTTCCCGCCACCCGTTCCGGTCGATGTTCCGATCGGGCACCGGGGCGTCCCGCCCCTGCGCTCGGGCCCTACGCCGGCGCGTGGAAGCCGCCGGTCCTCGGTTCGAGCAGTTCGGCCAGCCGGAGCGGGGTGCGGTCCTCGAACGCCGGGCCGACGAGCTGCACCCCGACCGGCAGGCCCTCGGGGGACCGGCCCGCCGGGATGGCGGTGGCGGGCAGGCCGGGCATGGTGGCCAGGCCGGCCCAGACGAGCTGGTCGAAGTACGGGTGCTCGACGCCGTCGATGTCGACGCGGCGCCGCAGCGGGTCGGGGGCGTGGTCGTGCGGGAACGCGGGGGTGGGCGTGATCGGGCACACCACGGCGTCGAACTCGGCGAACAGCCGCCGCCACCCGTGGCGGTGCAGTTCGCGGCGGTCGTCCGCCTCGATCCAGTCGCGGTGGCTGGACACCATGGCGCGCAGCCGCACGGCGTCCAGGCTCCGGTCGTCCGCGCCCAGTCCGGCGGCGCGGGCGCGGAGGTGCTCGGGCGATTCGACGGGGAAGCGCGCGACGGAGCCCGAGATCAGCAGTTGCATGTAGAGCGTCGCGGCCTCGGCCGGGTCGGGCAGCAGCGGGCTGTGCCGTTCGACGCGCGCGCCGCCGTCGACGAGCGCGTCGGCCACGCGGTGCACGCCCGCCCGCACGGCGGACCCGGTCGGGATGAGCGGGTGCTCGTCGAGGACCAGGACCCGGAAGTCGCCCAGCCGCTCGTGGCGCGCGGGCGGCAGGGTCAACCCGTGCGCCTTGCCGAGCGTCAGCGGGTCCGGTCCGGCCATGACGTCGAGCAGGAGCGCGAGGTCGCGGGCGGTGCGCGCCATCGGGCCGACGACGGCGAGGTCGGGCTCGACCGGCAGCGGCGGTGCCGGCGGCGCGACCATGCCGCGGGTCGCCGCCAGGCCGAGGGTCGGCTTGTGCGCGTAGACGCCGCAGAAGTGCGCGGGGGTGCGCAGCGAGCCGGCGAGGTCGGAGCCGATGGACAGCGCGCCGAACCCGGACGCCAGGGCCGCCGCCGATCCGCCGGAGGACCCGCCCGCGGTGCGGGCGTGATCCCACGGGTTGTTGGTGGTGCCGTAGAGGTCGTTGAAGCTCTGGATGTCCTGTAGCCCCAAGGGCACGTTGGTCTTGCCCAGCACCACCGCGCCCGCCGCCCTGAGCCGCGACACCTGCACCGCGTCCTCGGCGGGCACGTGGTCCCGGTGCTGCGGCATGCCCCAGGTCGTGGGCAGCCCGGCGACGTCGTAGGACTCCTTGACCGTCACCGGAACCCCGAGCAGCGGCCGGTCCTCGCCGCGGGCGCGTGCCCGGTCCGCGGCGCGAGCGGCGGCCCGCGCACGGTCGAAGTCCGGCACGCAGATCGCGTTGATCGCCTGGTCGTCGCGTTCGATACGGGCGATCGCCTCGTCGGTCAATTCCACCGACGTCACGTCACCGGTACGCAACGCGGCGGTGAGTTCTTCGGCCGACCGAAAATTCCACTCCATGAATTCGAAGCTATCGACCTGTCGCACAAGCCATGAAACCCCGCCTCGCGCAACGGGCAAGCCGGTCAGGGCACCCGAGCCGGTGATGTCGCTGCCCTCGAAGACGAATCACCGCAGGTCGGCGCATCGGCATGGGTCGACTCCACCGGTATCGGGCACGAAACACCACGTGGCACAACAGGGCGCTTGTCTCAATCCCGGCCCGCTCGCCGATGAATTCCCGACCACCGTTGAGCCCTGTCCACAACATCGTCCGCCGACGGGGGTCGTCGTCATTCTGGCGCTACCTGCGCCGGTCCTCCCGTCCCCGGTCGCGCCTGGCCTGCCGCCCCCTGCCCGGCCCGGTCGGTCGCGACCGGCCCCGTCGGGCGCTGCACCGGGTGCTCACCGGACGAACCGGATCTGCCGGTGACGCGGCGACGGCCCGTCGAGCAGGCCGTGGTCGCGTCCGCGCAGGTGCAGGTCGAAGAACGCCGACAGGTAGGCGCGCCGGGCGGCCACCACGCCGGGCGGGTGCGCGCCGCCGATCGCGCTCGCGAAGTGGTCGCCGGGCAGGCCCAGGCCGCGGGCCACGTCGGGCAGCACGGTCTGGAAGTCGGTCAGCCACGCGTGGCCGCCGTCGCGCAGCTCCAGTTCCCGCCGCCACCCGCGCAGCACCGCCCACTGCCGCTCCCACAGCGGGTCGCGGTCGGTCGCGCCGGGGTGCACGGCCAGCACCGGGCGGTCGAGGCCGTGCTCGGTCACCGCCGCGATCGGCACCGGCCCGTCGGCCGTGGGCCAGCCGACCCGGAGGTCGCCGACCGCGACGGCCGCGACGCGCGGGTCGTCGTGCGCGAGTTGCAGGCACGCCAGGCCCGCGCCGGTGCCGCCGCCCACCACGCCCACCCGGTCGGTGCGCAGCACCGCCCGCAGGCCGGGTGGCAGGCCGGGCGCGTCGGCCACGGCGTCGAGGACGAACCGCGCGTCGGCGACCCGGCCCCGGTAGAGGCCGCGGATGTAGGCCAGGAACGCCGGGCTGCCCGGTTCCTCGCCCGCCGGGGGCAGCGCGCCGGGGTGGGGCGGCACGAGCCGGCCGCCGGGGAACTCGACGGGCGTCTCGAAGGTCGGGTCGCAGGCCACGACGACGTACCCCCGCGCGGCCAGGCCCTCGATGACGGTGCGCAGCGCGCCGTGGCTGAACCAGTGGCCGAGCACCACCAGCACGACCGGCCCGGCGGCGGGGTGCGCGGGCGCGTCGACGCGGGAGTGCGACCGGGCGCCCGCCCAGTCGACCAGACCCGGCGACAGCTCGCCCATGATGCCCTGCATCACCGTGGCGCTCTCCCGTGCCCACCCCGGCGTCAGCCACGGCGCGACCGGCTGCCGGGCGGGCCCGCCCGCCGGGTAGCTGATGCCCACCGCCAGCTCCCGGTACGGCTGGGCGGGCACGTACGGGTCGGGTCTGGCGCGGTCGACCAGGTGCGCGGTGGTGGTGCCCACGGTGAACGGGCCGGTGGGCGCGGGCAGGCGCGGCCGGGGCGGCCGACCGCGCGCGGCGGTGTCGGCGGGCGCGCCCCGCGCCGCGGCGACGCCGGGCAGCAGGGTGGTCGCGGCCAGGGCCGCGCCGCCGGCGAACAGCCGACGACGGCTCACGGTGGTGTCCATGCGGTTCCTCCCGGTGGTGATCGACAACGGCGAGGGTGCCGGACACGACCTGTGAGGGAGCTGAGTGCCTGTCGCTGAACTAGGACACCCTTACGCACCAACGGCTTTGCTAGGAGAACGCCGTGTTTTCGCAGGTAGGCGAACGGCGAATGCCCCTGGAGGGTTGGCATGTCCCCTTCATGGCGTGCCGGTTGGGCCGCCCTGGTGGCCGTCGTGGGGGTGGGTGGTGTGCTCGTAGCGTCGGTCGGGTGCCGGGGCGTGGGCGGTGGTCGACGTCGACGGGCCGGGTGTTGGCCGTGGTGTCCGGTGGCGGGGTCGACGTGCGGCGTTGTCCGTCGTGTGGTGGGTGTTTGCCGGATTCGGTGCGGCGGGACGCGGTGTACTGCTCGACGGCGTGTCGGGCGCGGCACTGGCGGTGGGAACGCGCGAGCCGGGTGCGGGTGGCGGCGATCCGGGACGCCTCGGAGCAGGGTCGGGCGCAATGCGCGGAGTGCGGGACGGAGTGGGTTCGCGGGGTGGAGCACCGGGCGGATGCGCGGTGCTCCACCCCGCGGTGTCGGACGCGGGCCTGGCGGCGGCGTCGGGAGGGCGGTGATCCGTTCGCGTTGCCGTCTCCGTGACGGTTGTCCGAACGGCTCCGCGAGGGCCTGATAGTTGGTCTTGACCTGCGGAAACGCTTCCCCCGGATGGAGGCTGACAGCGGTGCGCGGTCGGGCGAACACTGTCCGCCGCGTGCCGTGTTCAGCCGGGCGGAGGAAGGGGCGAGGCGATGACCGCGACCATGATCGGACACGTCACCCGGGACCGTTACGACGAGCTGGTCGCCCGTGCCCGGGAGATGGTGGCCCAGGTGACGCGGGCGCAGTTCGCCATCGGGGACGCGGCGTTGGAGATCGACGCCACAGCCGGCCCCTCCGGCGAGCCCAGCACCGAGTCCAGCGCGCCCGGCGCGTCCAACGCGGCCGACACCTCGGCGAACAACACGCTGATCGTCGCCTCGTCGCCACCGCTGAACCCGGTGCAGGCAGCCACAAGCGCCGGAAAGCCCTCCTCGTCGTTCTTCAAAGCCTCGACCAGCTCGAAGACGAAGTGCTGCTCGACCAGCATTCAGACGATGTCCGGATCGGGGGCCTGACCCGCTCCTGGACGCCACCGGTTCTCCTTGCGCCTCGGTACGGGCAGTGCGGCAGCGATGCTACTCGGCAGCCCCATCCGGTCGGCGAACCCCTGAAGTCCACTAAGGACAAGGGTTCGCGGACACCCACTCACACTGTGAGGGTGAATGTGTTGCTCCACAGCAACCTCCCGCCCTCATATCGCCCGTCGTGCGCGGAGAAATGCAGCTGTTCGCCGAAGTAGGCGCCGTAGAAGTACTGGACCGGATTGTCGCAGACAAGCAACGGCGGCAACGTGACCTTGGGGTCAACGTGTACGGCGATAGCGCCGGACGGGTCGGAGGTCGCCTGGAGCAGTTGTCCGCTGGTCCGAATATCCGATATCAGTTGGCCGCTGCACGCAGGCACCACGCCGCTGACAGCGGTGCGCACCCATACCCGGTGGCTCGGCAGGAATCCGGAACCGGTCAACGTCATGGAACCACGGTCGTATGCGGTGAGCACCGGAGCTGCCGCTACGCGATCGATCGTTGAATTCGGTGCTGTCGTTGCCGGCTCAGCGGCAGCGGGCGCACCGGCAACAAGGATCGCGACGCAGGCCGCCACGATGCCACTGATCCCTCGGCTCCACAGAGCATGTTTTTCATGCGACATGACTGTTCTTCCTATCTACACTCTTCTTCTCGACAACGTGCGTTGTAAGTGGCCAGGCTGGGGTTCGTGCACTTGCACCGGCCGCCCATGCGCCCGCACGCGGCTGGGTGGCCGGACGGGAGTTCGGGCGCATTCGTGATCAAGCAGCGGGACACCGCTCCTCCGGCATGGCGTCCCGCGCAGCCCGCAGTGGTGTCCGGGCCTGACCGTTGAAGGCCGTTAGCGCCTGACGGCGAGGTTCTCGCCGCACCCGGCGGCGATGGCGGAGACTGTCGTGAGGCCCGGTGGAGGGATGTCTGCGCCGTCGGCGCGACCTCCCCAGCTGACGAGGGTGCCGTCGGCCTTGATGGCCATGCTGTGCGGACATCCGGCCGCGATGGCCGTCGCATCGGACAGGCCGGGTGGTGGTGTTGTTCCACCGGCGCTGTTGTCGCCCCAACCGACGACGGTGCCGTCCCGTTTCAACGCGAGACTGTGCCCGAATCCGGCCGCGATGGCGGTCACCCCGGTCAGGCCCGAAGGAGGTTGGGCCTGACCGGAGTTGTTGCTACCCCAGCCCACCACCGTGCCGTCGCCTTTCAATGCCAGGCTGTGGCTGGACCCGGCGGCGATGGCGGTCACCCCGGTCAGGCCCGACGGAGGTTGGGCCTGACCGGAGTTGTTGTCACCCCAGCCGATGACGGTGCCGTCTTGTTTCAGCGCCAGGCTGTGATCGCCGCGCGCGGCGACCGCAGTCACACCGAACAGGGCGGGTGGGCGGTCGGCCTGGCCGTGGTCGTTGTTGCCCCAGCTGATCACGGTTCCGTCCTTGCGTAGGACCAGGCTATGGTTCCAGCCGGCGGCGACCGCCGTCGCGTCGTGGAGGTTCACCGGCGGTGTCGCCTTGCCGTAGTCGTTGCGGCCCCAGCCCACCACGGTGCCATCGCTCTTGAGCGCCAGGGCGTAGCCCCAGCCGATGGACACCGCGGTGACCCCGCTTAGTCCTGGCGGAGGTGGCCGGCTACTGGCGCCCCAGCCCACCACGGTGCCCTCCTGCGTCGGCGCCGCCAGACCAGCCGGCGCCGTGACCGCAGAAGCAGATGATCCGAGTAACATCGCCAGAGCCACGATGCACAGCCGTCTCCGTCGGCGATTCATGTTCTCCGCCCTTCTTCTCGAACTGATATCCGTGGGCGCGGGCCCGGACCGCGCAGCAGTCGAAGGTCTCCAAGTGGCTGTCGTCCACTACCTGATCGAGAGTCAAGGTGTTCCCCAGACCGCTCTTCGATCTGGTCAGCAGGAGCCGATCGGTTTCCAATAGAAATTGGGAAGACCGTTGATCCACGTTACGCAGTACATGTACCAAACATGATTTTCGCACTTCATCTGATCGTCCCAACAGTGCTCGGCCTTGATGGTCATGGCCGTGGTAGCTGCGTCGGACGACTTGTGAACAGGCTTGGCGCATAGTTCCGTGAGTGGCTTCGACATGCCAGGGTTGCTCAACGAGGCGGCCTCAGCCGCAGGCGCTCCGGACAATGTCGACAACACCGCGAAGCCTGCTGCGACACCAACTCCGAGAAGCGTCCTTACGCCTTTCGCTGCCTTGTTTTCAGAGCTGAATTCTGGTCCTGACTTCGTCATGACGGTCCTCCGGTAGAGTGTTGACATGTGAGGGGTCGTGCGGGGCCACACGAATTGCCTGTACCTTTGATGGTTGCCGCCACCCCAAATTGAGCAATCCCAAATTCAGGGGGCGCGACACGGACGGGTGTCTGATCTTCCCCATCATTCCTCCCCCTTTTTTCCGCCGCTATTCACCTACTGGTTGCGGCAGTTCCGTGTGCCGTGGCCGGCCGCGTCGAGCTATGCCTGGTTCCTCCGATCGGGTCATTGGGGGCGTTGGCATGTCACAGATAATGTAGGTTCCGCGAAGACACAGGAAGAGCCCGTCTCGTTGAGCGGGACCAGCGCATCCAGCGTGGTATCCGGCCGACGAGTTCCGTCCCTTACCAGTTGCCGGCGCATCGCACCGGGCAGAGAGGGGATTTGGCGATGGATCACCAACCGGGAAACGATCACAAACACACCGGCGACGGGGCAGGGCGCAGCGTGCTGGATGGTGCCTTTCTTCTGCTGGAAGAACTCACCCGGGTCGGTGAGGCCGGCCCGACCCAGCTCGCCGCCGCCACCGGGCTGCCCAAAGCCACCGCGCACCGGCTGCTGGACCAGCTCGCCGCGTTGGGGGCGGTGCAGCGGAAGGCCGGGCGCTACCGCATGGGGGCACGCATGTTCCACCTGGGAGCGGCCTGGCAGCCCGCCCCCCTGCTGCGCACCGCGGCACTGCACCCGCTGCGCCAACTGGCCGCGACGTGCCCGGGCGCGTCGGTCAACGTGGGACTACCCGAGGCTGGACGAACCCTGGTCGTGGGCTCCCTGCGGGGCGAGGCGGACGAACTCTTCCCGAACGGCGCCGGGACAGTGCATCCCCGCGAGAGCGCGCCCGACCGGCTGTGGGCGGCCTTCACCCCGGACTGGCCAGCACCCCGACGCTATACGGCATCCGAATGGAAACGGATGATCACCAAGGTACGTGAGAGCGGCATCGTGGTCGATTACGAGATCGACTGCGCTCCCGAGGTGGCCGTCGTGGGAGCACCGGTCCGGGCAGCGTCCGGGAAGGTCGTCGCCGGGGTCTCCGCTTCAGTGCTCGACAAGCGGCAACTGCCTTCGATCATCATGGCCGTTCAGTACACCGCGAACCAGGTCAGCGCAAACCTGGCCCGCTGACCCGCAGCTCAGCAGCAACGACACCTCGACTAACGCCGCACGGCTATCCCATGGACCCTGTCCCTTCAGGTTCCCAGACAGACACTGAGACGCTGAGGAACCGCTGAGGGTGGTGCGCCGGTGCTGAGGGCTACTGGTGGCGTCGCAGCTCCCGTTTGGCCAGTGACGTGCGGTGGACCTCGTCGGGCCCGTCGGCCAGTCTCAGCGTCCGGGCCTGCGCCCACAGCTCGGCCAGCGGGAAGTCCTGGCTCACCCCGGCCGCGCCGTGCGCCTGGATCGCCTTGTCCAGCACCCACTCCGCCATCAGCGGGGTCGCGATCTTGATGGCCTGGATCTCGGTGTGCGCGCCCCGGTTGCCCGCGGTGTCCATCAGCCACGCGGTCTTGAGCACCAGCAGCCGGGCCTGCTCGATGCGGACCCGCGACTCGGCGATCCACTCCCGCACGACGCCCTGCGCGGCGAGCGGCTTGCCGAACGCGACGCGTTGCGCGACGCGACGGCACATCAGCTCCAGGGCGCGCTCGGCGATGCCCACCAGCCGCATGCAGTGGTGGATGCGGCCGGGTCCCAGCCGGGCCTGGGCGATGGCGAACCCCTCGCCCTCGCCGGCGATCAGGTGGTCGGCGGGCACCCGGACGTCCTCGAACACGATCTCGGCGTGCCCGCCGTGCGCGGCGTCGGTGTAGCCGAACACGTGCATTCCCCGCTCCACCCGCACACCGGGCGTGTCACGCGGCACGATGACCATGCTCTGTTGCCGGTGGCGCTCGGCGTGCGGATCGGTCCGGCCCATCACGACGAACACGCGGCAGTCGGGGCTCATCGCGCCGGAGGACCACCACTTGCGGCCGTTGACCACGTAGTGGTCGCCGTCGCGTTCGACGCGCGTGGCGATGTTGGTCGCGTCGGAGGAGGCCACGTCGGGCTCGGTCATGCAGAACGCGGACCGGATCTCCCCGTCGAGCAGGGGGCGGAGCCAGCGCTCGCGCTGGGCCGGGGTGCCGAACATGGCCAGCACCTCCATGTTGCCGGTGTCCGGCGCGGCGCAGTTGAGCGCCTCGGGCGCGAGGTGCGGGCTGTGCCCGGTGATCTCGGCCAGCGGCGCGTACTGCAGGTTGGTCAGCCCCGCGCCGAGTTCGGGGTCGGGCAGGAACAGGTTCCACAGGCCCTGCCGGCGCGCCTCGGCCTTCAGGTCGGCGAGGACGGCGGGCCGCGCCCACGGTTCGGTCGCGGTCGCGAGCTGCGCCCTGGCCACCGGTTCGGCGGGGTGGACGAACTCGGCCATGAACCGCAGCAGCCGGTGCCGCAGCTCCTCGGTCGTGGCGTCGTGGGCGAAGTCCATCAGCGCTCCCGTGCGGTCGCGGCGAGGCCCTGCCGGACCAGCGGCAGGGTGAGTCGGCCGAGCTGCTCGAACCCCGCCCCGACCGTCTTGCCGGTGGTGAAGCGGAAGTGGATGCCTTCGAGGATCACGGCGAGCTTGAAGCAGCCGAACGCGGTGTACCAGCCGAGGCCGGACACGTCCGCGCCGCTGCGCTCGGCGTAGCGCTGCACGAGGTCGTCGGCGGAGGCGAAACCGGGCAGCGCGGACACCGTGCCCGTGATCGGGTCGTCCTCGGCGCCGACGCCGGTCCAGTACACGTGCAGCAGCCCGAGGTCGGCCAGCGGGTCGCCGAGGGTGGCCATCTCCCAGTCCAGGACGGCGGCGATGTCCACCGGGTCCGGTGTGACCAGCACGTTGTCCAGCCGGTAGTCGCCGTGCACGACGGAGGCCCGCCGGGAGGCGGGCACGGTCGCGGCGAGCCGGTCGCGCAGCTCGTCGATGCCGGGCAGGTCGCGGCCGCGGGAGGCGTCGAGCTGCTTGCCCCAGCGGACGACCTGGCGCCGCAGGAACCCGTCGGGGCGGCCGAAGTCGCCCAGCCCCACCGCGTCGGGGTCCACGGCGTGCAGGTCGGCGAGCACGTCGACCAGCCGGCGCGACAGGGCCGCCGCCTGCGGCGGGGTCAGCCAGGGGCACTGGTCGCGGTGCCGCAGCGCGACGCCGGGCACCTCCTCCATCAGGTAGAACGGCGCGCCGATGACCGACGGGTCCTCGCACAGCAGCTCCACGGCCGGCACCGGGACGTCCGTGTCCGCCAGCGCGGCGATGACGCGGTGCTCGCGCGCCATGTCGTGCGCGGTGGCCAGCACGTGGCCCAGCGGCGGGCGGCGCAGCACCCAGCGGCGCGTGCCGTCGGTGACGCGGTAGGTGAGGTTGGACCGGCCGCCGGGGATCAGCTCGGCGGACAGCGGCGAGGTGCCCAGGTACGCGGCGAGCGCCACCGGGTCCAGGCCGGGCGGTGCGGTCACGGTGCGGCTCCGGTTGGGTCGGTGGGCGCCGTGCGGGCGGGCGCGGCGTCGGTGTGCCGGTGGGCGGCGGCGCGCGGTCGGCGTCCCCGCGCCGAAGAGGCTACCGACCGGTCGGTATGTGGGCAACCGGTCGATGTCGCGCGTTTCACGGAATGCGCACGCGGCCTGCCTCCCCGGAACGCGTTCCAAAATATGAAGGACGTGTTCGCATTTGACCGGTATGGTTTTCTTGGATTCATGGGTCCTATTCTCGTAACGGGTGCCACGGGCACCGTGGGCGGCAGTGTGGTCCGGCAGTTGCGCGAGGCGGGCGAGGAGGTGCGGGCGTTGACCCGCGACCCGTCCTCGGCGCGGCTGCCGGCGGGGGTCGAGGTGGTGGGCGGGTCGTTCCTGGAGCCGTCTTCGCTGGTAGCTGCGTTGCGCGGGGTGACGCGGGTGCACCTGGTGTCGATGGAGGGCGACGGCCCCGCGATCGTGGAGGTGCTGGCGCGGGCGGGCGTGGAAAGGCTCACGCACCTCGGGCACAACGATCCGAGCAAGCCCGACGACGACCCGTTGGAATCGTGGCACCGGGTGTTCCGGCGGGCCATCGAGTCCTCGGGTATGGCGTGGACCCACCTGTTCCCCGGTGAGTTCATGGGAAACACGCGGGAATGGGTTCCGTCGATCCGGGCGGAGGGTGTGGTGCGGGCGCCGTTCGGGGACTGGACGAGCGCGATGGTGCACGAGGACGACGTCGCGGCGATCGTGGTGCGGGCCCTGCTGGAGGACGGCCACGAGGGGCGCACCTACCAGCCGACCGGGCCCGAGCCGGTGCGGCGGCGGGACGCGGTGCGGCTGATCGGCGAGGCCATCGGGCGGCCGGTGCGGTTCGAGGAGCTGACGCCCGAGCAGGCCCGCGAGCACTGGCGGGGTACCTACCCGCCGGAGGTGGTGGAGTGGTTCCTGGAGATGGGTCGTGACCCGGACGGGCAGGCGTGGGTGTCGCCGGACGTGGCCGACGTGCTCGGGCGGCCGGGGTTGACGTTCGAGCGGTGGGCGCACGACCACGCGGCGGACTTCTCCTAGCCGCTCCCGCGCCGCCTTCCGACCCGCGCCGGTTCGGGGCGCGGGTCGGGGCGAGGCGTCGCGCCGACGGGGGCGAGGCGGTGGCGGGGGCGGCGGTGAGGAGGGCGCTGCGGTGAGGGGTCGGGCGATGCAGGGCCCTTCACCGTCTCACCGCGGTGGCCGCGCGTTGCGCAGTCGGATACCGCTGAAGCCGAGCGTGCGGCGGGTGACCTCGTGCCAGAACGGCCACAGCTCCGGCAGCACCCGCAGCTCGATCCCGGCGTCCTCGTGCAGGTCGAGCAGGTCGCCGACGGGTTCGGGCGGTCCGAGGGGGTCGACCGGCTCGGTGGCCACGTGGGCGGCGTCGCCGAAGGGGCGGAACGCCGACGCGTCGAACCGGTAGGCGTAGAGGGTGACGTGCTGGACGCGGCGCAGCCAGGCGTATTCGACGGCGTGCACCCGTCGGGGGCCGAGCCAGGCGCGGTCCTCGGCGGTGGTGTCGGCGCGGGGCCAGGCCAGGGCGCGCGGGCAGTCGCGGGGGAACCAGTAGGCGGGCGCGGTGTCGTGGTCGACGGCCCACACGTACGCCTCGGGCTGCCGGGCGGTGGCGGCGACGTGCGGGACGAACCGGGTGATGGTGGGGTCTTCCGAGAAGTGCAGGACTTCGCCTGGTCCGGGGCGCATGGTGGCAGTCTCGCGGAACCCGCCGGACCAGCCGCCCCACGGGCTCCTCACGGGCCCGGTCCGGGCACGAGCCGGCCGGTGAGCCGCACCTCGGGGTCGAGCACGCGCAGCAACCCCTCGATGTCGCCGCCGCGCGCCGTCGCCGGGAACGCCTGGACCACCTAACCGCTGCTCCCGCCCGGCGACCGCGGGTCGTCCGGTCCTCCGGCACCGCCGAGGCCGGCTGTTTCGACCTCGCTGCGGCACCCGTCCGGATACTGCCCCCGCTCTGCCCTCGGGTACATGGCCCGACCGCCCGCGCCCCCGGTATCCACGAGGGACGTCGTCCGCTCGTCGGGGAAGAGGTCGTATGCACGCCGAAGAACGAGCCAGGTCCACCGAGGCGCGGGAGGACCGGGCACCGGCACGTCAACCCCGGGTCGCGAGTCCGTCGCCGGACCTCCTCGCGTTGCAGGGCACGGTCGGCAACGCGGCGGTCGTCCAGCTGCTCCACCGGGCCGGACACCCGGGCGCCGGGGAGCAGCACCGGCACACCCCGGCCCACGTCGTCCCGCGGGGCCCGGCGCAACGCGTCGGTGGCGGTCCGGAGTCCGTCCAGCGCTCCATCCACTCCTACCCGACGTCCGGCGAGGCCCCCGACGAGCAGGTGGCGAAGGACCTGGCGGCTTTCAGCCAGAAGCTCGACGCGGCCGTCCAGTCGGCCTGGCTCCAGGCCACCCAGGACCCGACCGACGCCAACCTCGCGCGCACGGACGGGTACGTGGGCCGGTGGGCCGAGCAGTGGCAGGAATACCTCGGGGCCACCCCGGCGAGGAAGGCGGAGATCGCCGCGCTGGTCCCCGCGATGGCCGGCTACGCGATCGAGTCCCTCGCCACCAAGGTGTTCCTCACCGAGCGGACGTCCTGGACCGGCCCGGACTCGGGCCTCACGTTCTCCGTGGCCATGCAGGTCACCCACGGCAGCACCCGTCCCGATGTCGTCCTCCGGCTCGACGGCAGCGAGGTCGCCTGGTACGACATCACGTCCGCGGCGCGCCTGGAGCACATCTTCGACAAGGTCGGCTCGGGGTGGTCGACCAGGCCCTACGTGGCCGAGATCGCCTACCCGCGGGTGACGGCGCAGACGGTCGAGTCGAACGCGGCCAAGTGGGAGGCCGCGGGCCGCCCCGCCATCACGAACGACCCCATGATCTTCGCGAACTACTGGGTGGAACGCGGGCGGTTCGAGATGACCCTGGAACTCGTGCGCCAGGACATCCTCCGGGCCTCGCCCTCGCTGCTCGACCACGCGCGGAAGGCGGCCGACAACGTCACGGGCAACGTGAACCACGAACGCCGCCGCCAGTACATGAGGGCCTGCCTGGCGCTCTACAAGGCCGGGAAGCTCGGCGGCGACTCCAGCGAATCCGACGTGGCCGACGCCGTCCGGGCCAGGGTCGGGTCACCGGGGGACGAGGCGCTCGAACCGCTGCCCAAGGAAACCGCCTCGGTCGTCCAGTGGCTCACCGACAACCACAAGAAGTACGGCTTCCAGGGCAGCGACGGCAAGAGCAGCTTCAAGAGCCTGAGCGTCCAGCCCGGAATCGTCTGGCTCCAGGAGTGCGCCGCGCACAAGCAGCTCACCGTCTCGGACGCCGAGGTCCTGACCTACCTGCGCACGAACTACCCGGAGGGCGTCGACGCGCTGCGGAACGCGGGACTGGTCACGTGACCCGCGGGCTCCCGTGGCCCGGCCTCGGGGCGGCCACGGCACACCGGGTGCCGGAGGGGCGGGCCGGCGTGCGGTGGAAAACGCGGTGGCGTGGCCGGCGGGCCGGGGTGTCTGATCCACGGGTGCCCGGATCGCTGCTCGTGAACTTCGTCTACTGCCACCCCGTCGGTCACGCCATCGAGGCGCTGCACCGCTGCCACGGCTACCACCGCGCCGACCCCGACCTGCGGATCGGCGTGGTGCTCAACGCGGCCACCCCGGTGGAACTGGCCCGGCTGTGCCCGTTCCTGGACGAGGTGCACGCGGTCGAGGTCGACGTGTTCGACGGGTCGGCCGACTTCACGCCGCAGCTGGCGCGCATCGCCCGCGACTGGGACCAGGTGGTGGAGGACGAGCGCGCCTCGCAGCCGTGGCAGCGCGACCTGTTCCCCGGCCTGGCCCGCTACTACGACCAGGCGCGCGGGCACTTCCGCGACGGCGGGGCGCGGTGGCCGTACTCGGCGGGCGAGGCGTTCCGGCTGCCCGTGCCGGCCACGCCGCACGAGGGCGTGCGGATCGCGGTGCTGCCCGGCGGCAGCTCGCCGCGCCGGTTCTACCCGTCGGTGCGGTCGTGGCGGCTGGTGCTGGGCGCGCTGGCGGCGCGGTTCCCCGGCGCGGAGTTCGTGTTCGTGGGCAAGCTGCGGGAGGACGGCCGGACCAGCACGTCGTTCGCGCGGGCCGAGTTCGACGAGCTGATCGGCTCGGTGCGCTCGGTGGACGCGGTGGACCGGCCGCTGGTGGAGCAGCTGGCCGAGGTCGCGTCGTCGGACGTGCTGGTGTCGCCGCACTCGGGGTTCTCGATGGCGGGCCTCGCGGTCGGCACGCCGTGGCTGGCGATCTCGGGCAACCGGTGGCCGGAGTACTACTTCCCCGGCACCCCGTTCTACAGCGTGCTGCCCGACCTCACGCGGTTCCCGTCGTTCAACCTGTTCACCGAGGACCCGGAGCCGGTGGACGACGACGGGCCGCGGATGCCGAGCATGTCCCGCCGGCGCATCGCCGCCGACCTCGACCGGATCGTGGACGGCGCGGCGCGGCTGGTGG
Organism: Saccharothrix australiensis; assembly: GCF_003634935.1. Classification (NCBI taxonomy): domain Bacteria; kingdom Bacillati; phylum Actinomycetota; class Actinomycetes; order Pseudonocardiales; family Pseudonocardiaceae; genus Saccharothrix; species Saccharothrix australiensis. The sequence continues at coordinate 4,199,380 of NZ_RBXO01000001.1, read as the reverse complement.
AGCGGCGGTGGGACTTCGACACGGCGCTGGCCGACCACGTGCGGCGGATGGTGGAGCTGGGCGTGCGGCCGGAGTGGATGTGGTCGGTGGACGACGTGCACCGCCGGCACCTGCCTGGGCACCGCCGGCATCCGGGGCGGTAGGGCCGCGGCCGTGCTCGCGGCCGTGTCGTCGGCGGTGGTGCCGGGCGCGGGCGTGACCGGCGCCTCGGCCCACCGCGAGCGGTACCCGGGCGGGACGGGTCCCGTGGCGCAGGTGGTTCCGGCGGGGCCGGGTGGCGGCGCGTGCTCAGCGCCGGACCACGGTCACCACCCCGGCGTCGGCGTCGAGGTCCACGGTCACCCCGAACGGCACGGTGTGCTGGCCGGGGCAGTGGCCGAAGCCGACCGCGCCGAGGACCGGCACGCCCAGCCCGCCGAGCCGGTCCCGCAGCACGGCGTCGACCAGGTCGGGGTCGCCGCACCCGGTCCACGAGCCGAGCACGATCCCGGCGACCCGGTCGAACCAGCCCGACCGCAGCAGCGCGGTGAGCATCCGGTCCAGCCGGTAGGGCCGCTCCTCGACGTCCTCCAGCCACACCACCGCCCCGTCGGGCGGGTGGTGGCGGCCCAGCAGGCTGAGGTTGCCGCCGACCGCGACGCCCCGCGCCGCGCCGGGCACGACGGTGACGCCGGGGAAGGCCGTGACCCCGTCGAACAGGGCCTGCCGCAGCCGGTCGCGGGCCAGCACGTCGTGCACGAACGCCGCCGTGCCCACCATCGGCCCGAACCAGGTGGGCACGCCCGCGCGCCACAGCGGCTCGTGCAGCGCGGTGGTGTCGCTGGACCCGACGAACACCTTCGGCCCGCACCCGACGAGCAGGTCCCAGTCGAGCAGGTCCGCGACGCGCCCGCTGCCGTACCCGCCCCGCGCGCACAGCACCGCCGCGGTGGCGGGGTCGCACCAGGCGTCGCGCAGGTCGCGGGCCCGGTCGGCGTCGGTGCCTGCCAGGTAGGGCAGCTCGGGGTGGGTGTCGTGGGCGTGCGGCGCGACCCGCACGTCCAGGCCCCACGCGCGCAGCGCCGCGACCCCGTCGCGCAGCAGCCCGGCGGGCACGGGGCCCGCCGGGCTGACCACGGTCACGCGGTCGCCCGCCCGCAGCGGGCGCGGTGTCACCGGCGCAGCTCCAGCACGGGCACGCCGACCGGCTCGAACCCGAACACCTGCCCGTAGAACGACAGCTCGGCCTCCAGGGCGGCGACGATCGTCTCCGCCTTGCGGAACCCGTGCTGCTCGCCCTCGAAGGTCAGGTAGGCGTGCGGCACGCCGGTGCCGTCGAGCGCGGCGACGAACCGGTCGGCCTGCTCGGGCGGGCAGATCTCGTCCTCCAGCCCCTGTAGCAGCAGCACCGGCCCGGCCAGCCGGTCCACCCGCTCGGATGGTGAGCGCTCGGCGTAGCGGTCGGCGGTCTCCGGCCACGGCCCGACCAGGCCCTCGACGTAGCGGGACTCGAAGTCGTGGGTCTCCCCGCCCTCGCCGGTCCAGCCGCGCAGGTCCAGGATGGGGAACGCGACCATGCCGCACCGGTAGGTCTTGACCGAGGTCAGCGACGCGGCCGAGGTCCAGCCGCCCGCGCTGCCGCCCCGGATGCCCAGCCGCGCGCCGTCGGCGGTGCCCTCGTCGGCCAGCGCCTGGGCGACGGCGGCGCAGTCGTGGACGTCGACCACGCCCCACTGCTCGCGCAGCCGTTCCCGGAACGCCCGGCCGTAGCCGGTGGAGCCGCCGTAGTTGACCGACACCACGCCGATGCCGCGGCTGGTGAAGTAGGCGATGTCCAGGTCGAGCACCGGCACCGACCGGCCGGTGGGCCCGCCGTGGACGTGCACCACGTAGGGCGGGCGCTCGCCCTCGGGCCCGGCGAAGTCGGGGTTGGTCGGCGGGTAGACGTAGGCGGGCACGTCCTGCCCGTCCGGGCCGGTGAACACCCGCTCCTCGGGCACCGGCAGGTAGTCGGCGGGCGGCGGGGACGCCGGGTGGCCGGTGTGGCGGGTCAGCTCGCCGGTGGACAGGTCCAGCGACACCACGGCCGCCTCGTCGCGGGGACCGGCCGCGCCGCAGAACACCACGCCGTCGTGCGCCGCCAGGTGCGCCAGCCACACCGGCAGGTCGGTGTCCACGTCGGTGACGGTGCCCGAGCGCTCGTCCAGCACGGCCGGCGCGCCCGACCGCAGCACCAGGTAGCGGCCCTGCCCGAGGGCGGTGAACCAGCGGTTGCCCAGCCGCCACATCGGGCCGCCCAGCTCCTCCCGGCACGGCGCGAGGTTGCGGCTGGTGCCGTCCAGGCCCATGCGGAACAGGTTCCACCAGCCGTCGGGGTCGGTCAGCGCCAGCAGGTCGCGGCCCTCCCACTCGACCTGGCACACGGCCTCGCGGGGGCCGCCGGCGAGCACGCGGTGCCCGGTGCCGCCGACCTCGGCGACGCACAGCTCGGAGCCGTCCCACGGCATGTTCGGGTGGTCCCAGCCGATCCACGCGAAGTGGGTGCCGTCCGGGGACAGCCGCGGCCCGGTCATGAAGTGGTGGCTGGCGGCGAGCACGCGCGGCTCGGACCCGTCCAGCGGCACGGCGACCAGGTCGCGGCGGATGTCGGTGCGGGCGTCGCCGGTGACGGTCTCCCGCACGCACCACACCTCGGTGCCGCCGGGCCCGGCGGTGAGGTCGGCGTAGCGCACGCCGTGGTGGCGGTGGGGCTCGGGGCTGATCGGCACCGGGTCGGGGTGGTCCGGGTCGAACAGGTGGATGCGCTGGTCGGCCCAGTCGGTGAACGCGACGCGCTCGCCCTCGGGGGTGTCCAGCACCACCCACGGCCGCCCGCCGTACTCGTGCACGCGGTTGCGCACGTTCCACGGCGGCGGCAGCAGGTCGCGCCCGTCGCGCACCAGCGCGACCCGGCCGCCCTCGGCGGGGCGGCCCTCGGCCCACCAGACCCGGCCCCGGTGCTGGTCGACCCACTGCAGGCCGCCGCCGGCGGCGGCCGCGTCGGCCGCGCCGATCGGCGATGTCCACGTTCCGTACGGTGCGATCTTCACCACGCACGCGACCCTAGCGGCAGGCCCGCCGCGCGGCCCCGCGGCGACCGCCTCCACAGATGACGGAAAACCGGGGGGAGGGCTGCCGATCTTGTCCGCGTGGCCTAGGGTCGTCCTTGTCATGGCACGCGTCATCCACGTATTCCGCCAGCCCGACCGGTTCGTCGCAGGGACCGTCGGGCAGCCTGGCGAGCGCACGTTCTACCTCCAGGCTTCCGAGGAGGCCCGGCTGGTCAGCGTGGCGCTGGAGAAGCAACAGGTCGCCGTACTCGCCGAACGCATCGGCTCGCTGTTGGAGGAGGTGCACCGGCGGTTCGGGGCGGAGGTCCCCGAGGCGGTGCCCGACGACCTCCGGGACACCGAACCGCTGACGGTGCCGGTGGAGGAGGAGTTCAAGGTCGGCACGATGGGGCTGGGCTGGGACGCCGAGTCCCGCGCCGTCGTCATCGAACTGCTCGCGATCACCGAGGAGGAGGTCGACGAGGCGGTGGTGCTCGACGACACCGAGGAGGGCCCGGACGCGGTGCGGGTGTTCCTCAGCCCGGTGGAGGCGCGGGCGTTCGCCGAGCGCGCCGACCGGGTGGTGCGGGCGGGCCGCAAGCCGTGCCCGCTGTGCTCGGAGCCGCTGGACCCCGAGGGGCACGTCTGCCCGCGGCAGAACGGCTACCGGCGCTCGGACGAGGGCTGACCCGAGCGTGCGGCCCGGTGACGAGGGTGTGCTCGACCTGCTCCGGCGCGGCCGCCTGGAGGTCGAGGGCAGGCTGGTCGACGCGTCCAACGCCACGCTGCTGTGCCGCATCGGCCTCGACGGGGTGACCGCGCAGTGCGTCTACAAGCCGGTGCGCGGCGAGCGACCGCTGTGGGACTTCCCCGACGGCACGCTCGCCGGCCGCGAGGTGGCCGCCTACCTGGTGTCGGAGGCGGCCGGGTTCGGGCTGGTGCCGCCGACGGTGCTGCGGCCGGGCCCGTTCGGGTCGGGCATGGTGCAGCTGTGGGTCGACACCCGCGAGGACGACGACCTGGTGGACATCGTGCCGGTGGACCGGGTGCGGCCGGGGTGGCGTTCGGTGCTGCGCGCGCACGACCGGTACGGCGACCCGGCGGTGCTGGTGCACGCCGACCACCCGAGGGTGGCGCTGATGGCGGCGTTCGACGTGGTGGTGAACAACGCCGACCGCAAGGGCGGCCACGTGCTGCACGCGACCGACGGCGCGGTGTACGGGGTGGATCACGGCATCTGCCTGCACGCCGACGACAAGCTGCGCACGGTGCTGTGGGGCTGGCTGGGCGAGCGGCTGCCGGAGGACGCGGTGGAGGGGCTGCGGCGGCTGCGGTCGGAGCTGGGCGGGTCGCTGGACGAGCGGCTGCACGAGCACCTGACGCGCGCCGAGGTGCGTGCGCTGGCGGAGCGGGTGGACAAGTTGCTGGCGGCCGGGGTGTACCCCGAGCCGTCGGACGACTGGCCGGCGATACCGTGGCCGGCGTTCTGACGCGGCGCTGGTCGTCCGCCGCTGGTCGTCCGCCGCTCGGGGCGCGGCCGTTCGGGGTCACCGGTCGACGCCCTCGGCCGGTGTGATCCGCGCCCGTCGCGGCGCGCCTGCCGGTCGCCCGCCCGGGTGAGCGGCTAACGTCGGCGGTCGTGCGATCACAGGACTACGGCCGGGACGTGTTGGCGGGTCGGCGGCGGCGCGCGGTACCCGAGGTGGCGGCCGGGCCCGGTCTGGTGGCGGAGGACCCCGCGTCGGGGTTCTGCGGCGCGGTGGTGCGGTTCGAGCCCGGCGGGGTGGTGCTGGAGGACCGGCACGGGCGGGAGCGGCTGTTCCCGTTGCGGCCGGCCGGGTTCCTGGTGGAGGGCCGGCCGGTGACGCTGGTGCGGCCGGCCGCGCCCGCCCGGGGTCCGGCGCGGTCGGCGTCGGGGTCGGTGCGGGTCGAGGGGCTGCGGGCCCGCACGGCCAGGGACAGCCGCATCTGGGTCGAGGGCGTGCACGACGCCGAGCTGGTGGAGCGGGTGTGGGGCCACGACCTGCGGGTCGAGGGCGTGGTGGTGGAGCCGTTGGACGGCGTGGACGTGCTGGCCGACCGCGTCGCGGAGTTCGGCACCGCCCCGCACCGCAGGCTGGGCGTGCTGGTCGACCACCTGGTGGCGGGCAGCAAGGAGTCGCGGCTGGTGGCGGCCGTGCGCGACGAGCACGTGCTGGTCACCGGCCACCCGTACGTGGACGTGTGGCAGGCGGTGAAGCCGGCGTCGGTGGGCATCGCGGCGTGGCCGGAGGTGCCGCGCGGGGTGCCGTGGAAGGACGGCGTGTGCGCGGCGCTGGGCTGGGGCGAGCCGTGGGAGGGCTGGCGGCGGGTGCTGGCCGGGGTGCGGGGGTTCCGGGACCTGGAGACGCCGCTGATCGGCGCGGTGGAGCGGCTGATCGACTTCGTCACCGAGCCCGGTTCGGGCTGAACCGGCTCTGCCGGGGCCGCTTTGGTGCGAGGATGGCCGGGTGGCCGCGTTGATCTGGTTGGTCCTCGGTGTCGCCCTGGTGGCGGCGGAGGTGCTGTCGGGCGATTTCGTGCTCGTGATGCTGGGGTTGGCGGCGTTGGGCGCGGCCGGCGCGTCGGCGTTGGGCGCGGGCGCGGTGGTCGGCGCGGTGGTGTTCGCGGTGCTGGCGCTGGGCCTGGTGGCGGGCGCGCGGCCGGCGTTGAAGCGGCGGCTGACCTCCGGGCAGGGGCACCGGTCGGGCGTGGACGCGCTGCCGGGCAGCACCGCCGTCGTGGTGTCCACTGTGGACGGCCATGGCGGCAGGGTGCGGATCGGGGGCGAGGTGTGGTCGGCGCGGTCGATCGACCACCGGGTCATCGAACCCGGTGCGGAAGTGACAGTTGTGGAGATCTCGGGCGCGACCGCCGTGGTGTTGTCCGGGTCCTGATGTGGTGAAGGGACGGAAGAGTTGACCACCACGCTGATCGTCGTCGCGGTCCTGGTGTTGTTCGCGCTGATCGTCGCGGTCAAGTCGGTGCTGGTGATCCCGCAGGCGACGGCCGCGGTGATCGAGCGGCTGGGCCGCTACCGCACGACGGCCGCGCCGGGGCTGAACATCCTGGTGCCGTTCTTCGACCGGGTGCGGGCCCGGATCGACCTGCGCGAGCAGGTGGTGTCGTTCCCGCCGCAGCCGGTGATCACCCAGGACAACCTGACGGTGTCGATCGACACCGTCGTGTACTTCCAGGTGACCGATCCGCGGGCGGCGGTGTACGAGATCTCCAACTACATCGTCGGTGTCGAGCAGTTGGCGACCACGACGCTGCGCAACCTGGTCGGCGGGATGAGCCTGGAGGAGACGCTGACCTCCCGCGACCAGATCAACAACCAGCTGCGGGGCGTGCTGGACGAGGCGACCGGCCGGTGGGGCATCCGCGTGGCGCGGGTCGAGCTCAAGGCGATCGACCCGCCGCCGTCGATCCAGGACTCGATGGAGAAGCAGATGCGCGCAGACCGGGAGAAGCGCGCCATGATCCTCAACGCCGAGGGCCAGCGCGAGTCGGCGATCAAGACCGCCGAGGGCCAGAAGCAGGGCCAGATCCTCGCGGCGGAGGGCGCCAAGCAGGCGGCGATCCTGGCGGCGGAGGCCGAGCGGCAGTCCCGCATCCTGCGCGCGCAGGGCGAGCGGGCGGCCCGCTACCTGCAGGCGCAGGGCCAGGCGAAGGCGATCGAGAAGGTGTTCGCGGCGATCAAGGCGGGCAAGCCGACGCCGGAGGTGCTGGCCTACCAGTACCTGCAGACGCTGCCGCAGATGGCGCAGGGCGACGCGAACAAGGTGTGGCTGGTGCCGTCGGACTACGGCAAGGCGCTGGAGGGCTTCGCGCGGATGCTGGGCGCGCCGGGCGAGGACGGCGTGTTCCGCTACGAGCCGCCCGCCGACGAGCCGCCGCGCTCGACGCCGGAGGAGGACGACGAGTCGGTGGCCGACTGGTTCGACACCGCGCCGGACCCGGCGGTCGCCGAGGCCGTGCGGGCGGCGGAGGCGGTGGCGCGCAAGGAGGTCCCCGGCCCGCTGGCGTCGCCGTCGCCGCAGGCGCTGTCCGACGCGGGCGAGCGCGCCCAGCTGACCGGCGCCGCACCCGGGGCCGGTCCCCTGGCGCAGGCCGGGTCCGAGCCCTCGGAGCAGGGCGGGTCCGGGGCGTCGCCGGCGCCGGGGCGGTAGCCGCGCCGGCCCCGGCCGGGTTCGGGTTCGCGCAGGGGCGGTCGGCCGGTCTCCGGCGGGCCGCCCCTCGTCGTGGGCGGCTCCGCCTCGGGCGCGGAGCGTGATCACCGGCGGGGAGCATCGCCGCGCGGGTGGTGGTGCGGTTGGATGTGCCGATGCCGCCGTTACCCGTTCGAGTGAATCTGTGGCTGGACAGCTCCGAGGCGCCGTGGGAGGCGCGGTGGGACGCCCTGGCGTCGGCCGTGGCCGAGCTGTCGGAGCTGGTGCGATCCGGTCCGGGGGCGCGGCGGGTGGCCGAGCAGGTCGTGGAGTCGCTGGTGGCGGCGGTGGCGGCGGACCGGGCGCACCGCACGGCGTTGTCCGAGCTGGTGGACCGGGCGTTGGACCTGCACGCGGTGGCGTGCGCGTCCGACCCGCCGCCGCCGGTGGAGCTGGCCGACTGGCTGCTGCACGTGCAGACCGGGTTCCCGGAGCCGCCGGAGGTGCGGTTGGCCCCGTACGCGGCGGCGCTGGGCGTCGAGGGGCTGGACCGCTACCGGCGGGAGGCGGTGGCGCGGTTCTCGCTGCTGCCGGTGATCGGGTTCGGGCAAACCGGCCGCTACGACCGGGAGCGGTGGGCGATGCTGCGGGTGATGGAGGAGCTGGCCGAGCACACCGGCGACCTGGACCTACAGGTGATGGTGATGGCGCGGGACCTGTCGGCGGGGTGGCACTACCTCCAGTTGGCCACGGTGCTGCGGGACGCCGGGCGACCGGCGGAGGCGTTGGCGTGGGTGGCCCGCGGGGTGGGCGCGACCGGCGGGCGGGGCGCGGCGCAGCGGCTGGTGGACCTGGCGGTGGACGAGTGCCGCCTGGTGCGCTGGTCGGCGCGGGAGGCGGGTGCGCGGGTGGCGGCCGTGTCGCCGCCACCGGCTCCGGACGAGGTGGCGGCGCTGGTGGAGCACCTGACCGCGCGCGGCCTGTGACGCCCGGTGCGTGGGTGCCCGGCCTCGACGCCGGGCGCGGCCCCTGGTCGGCGACCGTCCGGAGGTGTCCGGCGACCTCCGGGCGGCGCGTCCGGAGGGGGCGGCGCGCCGGGTCGGGTCAGCGGGGGTGGCCGGGTGGGCGGCGCTCGGCCCACGGGCGTGCCCGTTCCAGCTGGCCTGCCGCGGCCAGCACGGTGTCCACGGCGTGGGGCCCGCCGACCAGCTGCACGCCGAGCGGCAGCCCGTCGCGCGTGTGACCGGCCGGCACGGCGGCGGCCGGGTGACCGGTGACGTTCCACGGCGGCAGGAACGCGGTCATGCGCGCGGCGGCCAGCAGGGCGGGCACCGTGCCCCGGCGACGCCACTCGCCGACGCGCAGCGGCGGCCGGGTCAGGACCGGGGTGAGCAGCAGGTCGTAATCGGCGAACAGGCGCGCGACGTGGGCGGTGAGCGCGTCGCCCTCGGCCAGGGCGGTCCGGATGGTGGCGCGGGGCAGGGCGCGGCCGAGCGCGGCGACCCGGCGGGTGCGGCGGTCGAGCCGGTGCGGGTGCTCCAGGGCGCGTTCGCCCGCGGCCGCGCTGTGCAGGTAGCGGGCGGCGAAGGCGGCGGGACCGGTGAGGTCGCGCAGGTCCGGGTCGAGGCGGGTGACGTCGTGGCCCAGGTCGGTGAGCAGGTGCGCGGTGTCCAGCACCGCGTCGCGGGCCTCGGCGGCGACGGGCAGGCCGGGGCCCCGGGTGCGCAGCGACACCGCGACGCGCAGCGGCCTCGGGTCGGTGCTCGCGGCGGCGGTGTGGTGGTGGCCGGGCGCGAGGACGTCCAGCAGCAGCGCGGCGTCGCGGACGTGGCGCGTGATCGGTCCGGCGGCGACCAGGCCGGTCCAGGCCGTCCCGTCCAGCGGCACGTGGTCGCGGTGCGGCTTGAGGCCGAACAGCCCGGTGCAGGCGGCCGGGATGCGGATGGAGCCCGCGCCGTCGGTGCCGAGCGCCGCGCCCACGAGACCGGCGGCGACGGCGGCGGCGGACCCGCCGCTGGAACCACCCGGCGAGTGCGCGGGCGACCACGGGTTGCGGGTGGGCCCGGCCCAGTCGCTCTCCGTGAAGGGCCACAGGCCCAGTTCGGGCATCCGGGTGCGGCCGACGACGACCGCGCCCGCCTCGCGCAGCAGGCGGACGGCGGTGGCGTCGGCCGCTGCGCGCCGGTCGACGGCCGCGGTGCCGTTGGTGGTGGGCAGGCCGCGCAGGGCGAGGTCCTCCTTGACCGCGATCGGCACGCCCAGCAGCGGCGCGTGCTCGCCCCGCGCGAGGCGGGCGTCGGCCCGGTCGGCGTCGGCGAGGGCCCGGTCGGCGAACACCAGGCGGAACGCGTTGAGGTCCCGGTCGTACCGGTCGATGCGGCGCAGGCACTCGGCGACCAGCTCGCGGGCGGTCAGGTCACCCGCGCGCAGCAGGTCGGCTTGCCGGGCGGCGCCCGCGAAGCACGCGTCGGTCACGTTCATGGCCGCACCCTAGGGCAGGACGCGGCGCGTGGGTGGTCGGCTCGCGCGGGAGGCCGGGCGGGTGGTGCGGTGGTCGGGGCGTCGACGCCGCCGGTCAGGTGGTGCGGTGGTGCGCGCGGTGGCGCAGCACCAGGAACGCGATCAGCAGCACGGGCCAGGGGAACGGCAGCGGTGAGGCGATCCAGGCGAGCGCGAGCAGCGCGCCGAGCACCGGGAACAGCGGCGGGTGGTGGCGACGCCGCCGCGCGACCGGCCGGGCGCCGGCCCCGCCCGTCCCGGTTCCCGCCCTGGTGTCGGCGGATCGGGGCAGGTCGGCGGTGAGCGGGACGAGGTCCGCGCGGTGCACGGCGGCGTAGGCGGCGATGATGCGGTCCTCGGCTTCCGCGAGGGTGAGCCTGCCCTCGCCGACGGCTTCCCGCAGGTGGGCGACGACGTGGTCGCGTTCGCGATCGGAGGCGCGCACGGCGGTCGGCGAGGGGGTGGTCTCCCCGGTCGCGGCCGGTGGCGTTTCCCGCGTGACGTCGGTGCCGTCACCGTGGGCGGTGTTGTCGCGGGGAAAACCGTTCGCGGTGATGTCGGTGACCGTCATGGCACTTCATCCTCCGCACGCCGGCGCGTTCCCGCGTCGGGTGGGAGGCGGCGGTGTGGCGTACGCCCGTCGACGTAGTGGACGGGCGTGCACCGGGTCGGGGTACGCGTGGTCTGGAAGTGCCCGGATCAGGGCATGATCGGTGTCATGCCGACGTGGGTCATGTGGCTGGTGGTGGCGCTGGTGGTGGTCGCGGTCGCGGTGCGGCACCACCGGCGGTCGCGCGCGGACACGCTGCTGGACGAGCACGCCCGACGCCGGGCGGGTGCCGCGGCCCCGACGCCGGTGTCGGTGTGGCGCGAGGCGAACCGGCTGTTCCGGGCCGGTGACCGCGAGGGCCTGCTGCTGCTGGCGGAGATCGGCCGCGCGGTGCCGCGGCGGCGGCAGGACGTGCTGGACACGTGGCTGGCGGCGTTGCGCGGCGGGGTGGGCCGGGGCCTGGACGCGCCGTGGCGCACCGCCGTCCAGCGGGAGCTGGTGTCGCACCTGCGGCCGGGTGACGACTTCTGGCCGGGGATGGACGTGCGCGCGGTGGGCGCGATCCTGGTGGACTTCGACCTGTCGGGGTGCCGGGTCGGTCGGGTGGACTTCTCCGGCGCGGTGTTCGTGGGCGACGCGCGGTTCGCGGCGATGACGGTCACGGGCGAGGCGACGTTCGACGGCGCGCGGTTCCTGCGGCACGCGGTGTTCACCGACTCGCTGTTCGCGCGGTCGGTGTCGTTCGTGCTGGCCGTGTTCACCGGGAACCTGGCGTTCTCGGGGGTGCGGGTCGCGGGGGAGGCGTGGCTGCGGTCGGCGAAGGTGTCGGGGCGGGCGGACCTGCGGCGGGCGGAGTTCGGGGGACCGGCGGACCTCGCGGAGGTGTTCTTCGGCGGGCGGGCGTTGTTCGGCGAGGTGGTGTTCCACCGGGACGCGTTGTTCTCGCGGTCGTGGTTCCGGGGGTGGACCGACGTCGGGTCGGCGCTGATCGGGGAGGCGGCGGAGTTCGACGGGGTGCGGTTCGGGCGTCGGGTGCTGCGCTGAGCCGGGTGCCGCGCCGGACCGGACCGCCTGGGACCGGACCGCCTGGGACCGGGGCGGGGCGGCGGTCGGGTGTGATGTGGTGTGGTGTGGTGTGGTGTCAGCGTGCCGGGTGGCGTTCGCGGTGGCGGGCCACCTGGACGCGGTTGGCGCAGCGGGTCGTGCAGTAGCGGCGGCGGCCGTTGCGCGAGGTGTCGATGTAGACGGTGCCGCAGCCGGGGCGGGCGCAGCGGCCCAGCCGGTCCGGGTCCTCGCAGACCACGTGCGCCAGCCCGGCGGCGGTGAACGCGCGGACCCGGTCGGCGGTGGGCGCGGTCTCCGCCGCGAAGTGCAGGTGCGGCGGGCGGCCGTCGTGGGTGGACAGGTAGGGCCGGGCTGCGGTCTCCGCGAGCAGCGCGTTGAGGTGCGCGACGAGGTCGGTCGTGCGGGCGAAGACCGGCTCCAGGCGGCGCGCCCACGACAGCAGCGCGCGGGCCTCCCGGTCGGTGAGCGTGCCGAGGGGCTTGTAGCCCTGGTCGCGCAGCAGGGCCAGCAGGTCCTCGGCGGTGCTGTCGGGCGCGGCGTTGACCAGCGCGGCGGCGAGCTGCGCGGCGGCCCCGCCGTAAGGGTTGAAATGCACTGAATCATGACACCACGCTGGGTGGCGTGACGACCAGGTGCCCTTCCTGCGGTTGGCCCGCCTCCGACCACGCCTACCCGGCGTCGCGGCACGGCCGGGTCGAGTACGTGCGCTGCGTGTGCGGCGTGTGGCTGGTGCTGGACTCCGGGCGGGTGGTGGCGACGGCGGGCGGCACCGGATCGGCTAAGGTCCCCTCCCCGTGACCACCCGCCGCCGGGAACTGCTGTGCGACACCGCGATCTCCGTGCTGGCCGCCGAGGGCGGCCGGGGGTTGACGCACCGCGCGGTGGACCGGGCGGCGGGCGTGCCCGAGGGCACGACCAAGAACTACTTCCCGTCACGCGACGCGCTGGTGCAGGCCGCCGCCGAACGGATGACCCAGCTGCACGGCGAGGCGGTGGCGCGGCTGTCGGCGACGACACCCGCCGACATCTCACCGGCCGAGGTGGCCGAGCTGTACCCGGCGCTGCTGCGCCGCGCCGTGGCCGACGACCCGACGCGGTTCCTCGCGATGGTGGAGCTGTACCTGGAAGCGGTGCGCCGACCGGGCGTGCGCGAGGCGCTGGGGCGGATGGTGGTGTCCAACGCCGCAGCGGGCGCGCGGCTGCACCGGACGGCGGGACTGCCCTCGTCCGCCCGCGACGCGGGGCTGCTCGACGCGTACTTCCTCGGCGTCGCGGTGTCGCTGCTGGCGCTGCCCGCCGACGCGGTGCGCGCCGTCGGGCTGGACGACCCCTACGCGCTGGGACTCGGGTTGTTCCGCGCGGCGGTGCCGTCGGGCCGCGAGGACGGCACCGGCCGCACCCCCTGCCCGCACGCCGACCACCCGGATCCCGCCTGCCCGGACCACACCGGCACGTCCACCGGCGTTCCCGCCGACGACGAGGGCCGGACCCGAGCCGGGTAGCCGCCCCGCGGCCACCCGCCGCCGTCGGACGCCGTGGAAGGATCACGGCTCGGCGGCCGCCGAAGGAGGTGCCGCCGGGGGAGGGGTCGTCGTGGATGAGCGGTTGACGGTGGTGACCGGCGGGAGCCGGGGGATCGGCGCGGCCACGGTGCGCAGGCTGGCCGCCCTCGGGCACCGCGTGGTCATCGGCTACCGGACGGCCGCCGACGAGGCGCGGGAACTGGCCGCGTCGGTCGGCGGACTGGCGGTGCGGGCCGAGGTGTCCTCGGCGGACGACGTGGACGCGCTGTTCACCGCCGCGGCCGGACTCGGGCAGGTGACCGGCGTGGTGATCAACGCCGGGATCACCAGCCCGATGGGACCACTCGCGTCGACGGAGGTGTCCGACCTGCGCCGCGTGGTCGAGGTCAACGTGCTCGGCGCCCTGCTGTGCGCACGGCGGGCGGCCCGCGACCTGGTGTCCGGCGGCGCGATCGTGTCCGTGTCGTCGGCCGCGGCGACCCTGGGCAGCCCCGGCGAGTACGTCCACTACGCGGCGAGCAAAGCGGCGGTGGACACCATGACCATCGGGCTGGCCAAGGAACTGGGGCCACGCGGCATCCGCGTCAACGCGGTCGCGGCGGGCACCGTGCACACGGCGATCCACGAACTGTCCGGCATGCCCGACCGACCGGCGCGGGTCGCCCCGCTCATCCCGCTGGGACGCGCGGGGGAGCCCGAGGAGATCGCGGCCGCGATCGCCTGGCTGCTGGGCGACGAGGCGTCGTTCACCACCGGCGCGGTGCTGCGCGTGGCAGGCGGCCTCTGACCGCACCCGCCGACCCGGCCCCCGAGGGCGACACCGACACCCACGACACCGGTACTACTGTCACGGCATGACGCGACAGCCACCCACGCGACCCGAACGCACCCGCCACACCCACACCGCCTGACCGGTGCGCGACTTACCGCAGGCGCACGACCTCGTCCGCCACCACACCACACCCGCGCCCGTGCCCCTCGCACCCGAGATCGTCCTGCGCACCGCCACCGACGTCATCGCGCTGTGGGAGACCACCGGCCGACCCGAACCGCCGTTCTGGGCCTTCCCCTGGGCCGGGGGACAGGCACTCGCCCGCCACCTGCTCGACCACCCCGACACCACCGCCGGGAAACGCGTGCTCGACCTCGCCTCCGGCTCCGGCCTGGTCGCCATCGCCGCCGCCCTCACCGGCGCACGCCGGGTCACCGCCAACGACGTCGACCCCCTCGCCGGCCACGCCATCACCCTCAACGCCCAGGCCAACCACGTCACCCTCGACGTGGTCGTCGCCGACCTGCTCGACACCGACCCCACCGCCGTCGCCGACGTCGTGCTCGCCGGCGACGTCTTCTACGACCGCGACATGGCCGCCCGCGTCCTGCCCTTCCTGCACCGCGCCCACACCGCCGGCGCGCTCGTCCTCGTCGGCGACCCGCAGCGCGCCCACCTGCCGCACGACCGGTTCCACCGGGTCGGCGCCTACGACGTGCCCGTGCCGCACGACCTGGAGGGCACCGACCGGCGCACCACCACGGTGTGGCGACCCGCCTGACCCCCGACCCGCCCGACCCGCCCGACCACGAGCCACCGCGCCCGGAACCACCTCGCCGCCCCCGACCACGTCCGCGATCATGCACGACATGACCGAACCCACCCGCGACGCGCGCCCCACCACCCGCCGGAGGCCCGCATGAGCGAGCACACCGTGCTCAACCAACGCCACTGGGACGACCGGGCCGCCGCCGCCCACGGACCGCCGGCCCGCGCCCAGTGGGCCCGCACCGAACCCGCCTGGGGCCTGTGGGCCACCCCCGAATCCCGGCTGCACGTGATCCCCGACGACATCGCCGGCCTCGACGCCGTCGAACCGGGCCGCGGCACCGGCTACGTCTCCGCCTGGCTCGCCCGCGCGGGCGCCCGCCCCGTCGGCGTCGACATCTCCCGACGCCAACTCACCACCGCCCGCGCCATGCAACGAGAATTCGGCATCGACTTCCCCCTCGTCCACGCCCACGCCGAGCACGTGCCGCACGACGACGCCACCTTCGACCTTGCCATCGCATCGACCACGGCACCGCCACCGAGTTCACCCTCTCGCACGGCGACATGCTGCGCCTGCTCCGGACGTGCGGCTTCGACGTCGAAGACCTCGTCGAGATCCAGGCGCCCCGCCCCGCGCACCGCGACCACGCCGAGGTCTCCGCCGACTGGGCACACCAGTGGCCCAGCGAAGAGATCTGGAAAGCCCGCCTGCGCCGACCACCCGCGACCAGGACCGACCCGACGGGGGACTAGGACCGGAAGCGGTCCGTCGCCGCCACGACCGCCTCCTCCATCCCCGCGTCCCGCGAGCTGTGCGACGCGCCCTGCACCACCCGCAACTCCGCGTCCGGCCACACCCGCGCCAACTCCCACGCCGTCGCCAGCGGACCCTGCATGTCCAGCCGGCCGTGCACCAGCACCGCCGGAATCCCGTGCAACCGGCCCACGTCCCGCAGCACCTGCCCGTCCGCCAACCACGCGCGGTGCCGGAAGTAGTGCGCCGTGATCCGCGCGAACGCCAACCGCCACCGCGCGTCCGCCCACCGCGGCCCCGGCTCGTGGTCCGGGTCGAGCGACACGATCGAACCCTCCCAGTCGCACCAGTCGTCCGCCGCCTTCGCCCGCACCGCCGGGTCCGGGTCGTTCAACAGCTCGTCGTAGGCCGCCACCAGGTCCACCGCGCCCTCCGGCGCACCCGCCCGGAACCGGTGCCACTCCTCGGGGAAGAACCGGCCCAACCCGTGGTACAGCCAGTCCAACTCGTCGTACCGGCCCGTCGTAATCCCCACCAGCACGATCTCCGTCACCCGCCGCGGGAACAGCTCCGCGTAGTGCAGGCCCAACGTGGAACCCCACGACCCGCCGAACACCATCCACCGCTCCACACCCAGGTGCCCGCGCAACGCCTCGATGTCCCGCACCAGGTGCGCCGTCGTGTTCACCGACAGGTCCGTACCGTGGTCGGCCGCGTGCGGCAGGCTCCGCCCCGAACCCCGCTGGTCGAACAACACGACCCGATACGCCTCCGGGTCGAACCAGCGGCGCATGGCGGGGGAGCAGCCCGTGCCCGGACCACCGTGCAGAACCACCACCGGCTTGCCCTCCGGGTTGCCGCACACCTCCCAGTACACGAGGTTCCCGTCACCCACGTCCAACATCCCGTGCTCGAACGGCTCGATCTCCGGATACACCGACACCCCCAACAGCCCGACACCGGATACGGCAGAACTCTCGCACACGTTCCAGCCGACCCGGACGATCACGAGAGATCGAAGGGGGCGGGGGAGCGGCCTCCCCAGATCCGGCGGGATGCCTGCTCGGGGTACGGCAGCGTCCTCGACCCGGTGTCCAGGACGCGGGTGAGGTACCCGCCGGGCCGGTGAGCGGGCCAACCCGCGTCGCCGGTGGTCACGAACCGAACCCACGCCTCCCGCAGCTCGCGGGAGAGCGCGACGGCCTCGGGAGTGGGCTCCTCGCCGATGAGCCGGGCGCCGACGGGGCTGCCCAGCGTGCCGAACGCCAAAGGCACGTCGAGGCTGTGGCAGGCGCCCAGGACGCCACCGAGCGCCGGGGCGACCCAGCACAGCTCGAACAGGTACGACGTGCCGCCGGCTGCGGCGTTCGCCTCGGCCAGCTGCTGCGACGGCATGCGGAAGAGGGCGTCGGAGTACACCACCTCCACCAGCTCCTCCGGGCCTGCCTGCGGGAACGCGGCACGGTAGGCCCGCGCGCCGTCCGGCCGCGGGGCGAGCAGTTCCAGGGCTGCGTGGGCGTCCTCCTCGGTGAAGGTGCCGTACCGCCCGCCCATGACGCTGAAGTACCGGAATTCGTCCCTGGTGTGGCCGACGAGCAGTTCGATCCCGCTCGCGCGCGCGCCGGTCAGCGCGGACCAGGGCGTTTCCGGGAGGACCTCGCCGTCGACGACGGGGCACAGCGCGGTGCCGGTCTCCGTGAGGCGCCCCCAGCTCTCCCGGTGCGCGTGGAGGCCGGCGTTGAAGGACGTGAGCTGGGCGGCCAGGTGCCACGGGTCGATGTCGCGCAGGGCCTCGGCGGTGGGGGCCGCCGCGCCGAGCCGGTCCGCGAACGCGGCGGTGACCTCCCGTGCCAGCGCGGGGGTGCTGTACAGCCCCGGCACCGAATGGGCGATGGCCCGCCTGAACAGGCCGCGCGCGGACTCCATCGTCAGCAGGGCGGCGACCGAGCCCGCCCCGGCGGACACCCCGCCCACGGTGACCCGGCCGGGGTCGCCGCCGAAGGCGGCGATGTTGCGCTGCACCCACTCCAGCGCCGCGACCTGGTCGAGGAATCCGCGGTTGGGCGGCACGTCGTCGAGGAACGCGAACCCCTCCGCGCCCACGCGGCAGTTGACGGTCACCACGACGACTCCCGCCTCGGCCAGCGCTGCCGGGTCGTACATCGGGTCGCTCGACACCGCCGAGAGGTAACCGCCCACGGGGATCCACACCAGCACCGGCAGTCCCGCCGCGCCGGGGTCCGGAGTCCCGACGTCGAGCGTCAGCCAGTCGGTGCCCTGCGGGGGCACGTCGATCGGCAGGGACAGCGGCACCACGGGGCCGAACTCGACCGCCTGCCTCGTCCCCTCCCAGCGGCGCGGCGGCGCGGGCGCGGCGAAGCGGAGCGCTCCGACCGGGGGCCGGGCGTAGGGGATGCCCCGGAACACCGCGTGCCCCTGCCGCCGGCGTCCCTGCACCACGCCTTCCGTGGTCCGCACCTTCGGCTGTTCGAGCACGACGATTCCTTCCCTCAAGGGGAACCCAGGGTTATAGGTCACCTGTATTATGTCAACTGTATTGGAACAGTCCCGGCGCACGGGGAGGAGCCGACGGATGCCGAAACAGGTGGACCACCGCGAACGCCGCGAAACGATCGCCCGCGCGCTGTGGCGGGTGGTGGAGCAGCGCGGCGTCACCCAGCTCACGATGCGCGTGGTGGCACAGGAGGCGGGCATGTCACTCGGACAGTTGCAGCACTACTTCGACTCCCGGACCGCCATGCTCTCCTTCGCCATGGATTTCGCGTCCGAGCAGACCTCGGTGCGCGTACAGCAGGGGCTCGAAAAACTCGGTGACCGTCCGCACCCCCGTGACGTGCTGCGACTGGCGCTCGCGGAAATGCTCCCGCTGCACGCCGACGCCCGCGCGACCAGCCGGATGAGCGCCGCCTACGTCCTGGAGGCGCTGCACGACGAGACCTTGCGCGAGCAGGCGCGCCACGGCCTCGCCCGAGGACGGGCCCTCGTCGAGCAAGTGGTCCGCCAGGCGATCGCCGACGGGCACATCGACTCCGGCTGCGACCCGGCGACCGAGACCAACCTGCTGCTCGCCCTCACCGGCTTCACCTCCTTGATCGAACTCGACGTGATCGAGCCCCGGGACGCGCTCGCCGCGATCGACGTGCATCTGGACCGGCTGTTCAGGAGTGCGTGACCTGCCCCGGACACGGGACACGGGGGACGGGGGACGGGTGGAGACGAACCCGACCGGGGCAGGACGGCGGCACCGGCCCCCGGATCGTCTTAATTAACATAATGTAGATTATCGGCGTTCCAGCAGCTGCCGACCGACCGGGCCGGGGATACGTCACGTGACGTATGTGCGGTGGTGTGTCGGGATGGGCGGACGACGACGTCCACGGCGGCCGCGGCGGCCGTCGACGCCTCAAGATCGACCGTCCTGGGCTTCGGCGACGTTCCGTGCCGCCGGGCCCGCCGGCGCGACGCGTTCCCGACACGCCGCACGTCGACACCGGGGCCCGCCGCGCGGACGTGTGCGCGGGCGCGGCAACGCGTCGCGCCAGCGGCACACCGGCGGGCCGGACGTCCCACGCGACGCGCGTTCCCCCGGTGTGCCGCCGACACCCGTCGACGCCGACCCCGGCCCTCCCGGATCGCCTTTTGATGGATAATCGCCATTATCCATCACGTGGTGAATTATCCATCGCGCGGTGGACTGGCCCGGACGGGGTCGCGGGGTGCTTCGGGCCGGGTCGCGTCGGCCGGACGGCGGTGTGGTCGGCCCGGTGCCGGCGGGCGGGCGCTGTCGGTGCCGTGCGGTATGAAGATCCAATGCGAGTTCTCGACGCCCAGGATTCGTTCTTCCTCGCCCGCCGGCCCCGCAAGGACTCCCCCCACACCACGGCCGCCTACCGCCGCGACCTGGCGGGCGTCACCGCGCTGCTGGCCGAGGTGTGCTCCACTCCCCCGGACGGCCTGCTGGTCGCCCAGCTCACGGCCGGGAACCTGCGGGCCGCGTTCGGGGTGTTCGCCGACTCGCACGCGAAGAGTTCGGTGTTGCGGGCCTGGTCGACGTGGAACCAGTTCCTGACGTTCTGCGTGGCCGAGGACCTGCTGCCGGGCAACCCGATGGGCGCGGTGGCGCGGCCGAAGACCCCTCCCCTGGTGCCCAAGCCGCTGCGGGGCGAGGACACGCCGGAGCGGTTGTTGGAGGCCGCGGCCGAGGGGGTGCGCAAGGGGCGTGACCCGTGGCCGGAGCGGGACGTGCTGGTGATCGCGCTGGGTCTGGTGGCGGGGTTGCGGTCGGCGGAGATGCGGACGTTGACGTTGGCGTCGGTGGTGGGTCGGCCGGGTGAGCGGCGGCTGCACGTGGCGGGCAAGGGCAACCGGGACCGGTCGGTGCCGATCGAGCCGGCGATGGACCGGATCATCGAGCAGTACCTGGTGTCGTGCCGGGCGCGGTTCCCGCGTGGGCGGTTCGACCGGGGGTCTGCGTTGCTGCGGGACCGGCGGGGTGAGCCGATCGGGCGGGGCGGGTTGGAGTACCTGGTGCGGTCGTGCTTCCGGTGGGCCGGGTTGCACGACCGGGTGCCGTCGGGCGCGAACCTGCACGCGTTGCGGCACACGTTCGCGACGCGGTTGGCGGAGGACGGCGCGTCGGCGTCGGAGATCATGGCGTTGTTGGGGCACGCGTCGTTGGCGACGTCGCAGAACTACATCGAGGCGACTGCGCGGGAGCGGCGGGCGGCGGTGGCGGGGAACCGGACGTACGCGTCGTTGAACCGGCTGCCGGGCCGGGAGGGGTGACGTCGTCGTTCCGCCGCTCGGCTTTTCCGGTTGTCCGGCTGGATAGGTTCGGCTGGTGACGACGACTGGGCTTTCGATTCTGCGGTTGGCCGATCTGGCGACGCCGATGGCGGTGCGGGTGGCGGCGACGTTGGGTTTGGTGGACTTGGCGGGCGGGGCGGGTGCGACGGTGGAGCGCCTGGCCGAGGAGACCGGGGCGTCGGTGTCGGCGTTGGGGTGCTTGCTGGATCACCTGGTGTCGGTGGGTGTGTTCGCGGTGGACGTGGGGTCGGGGCGTTATCGGCCGACGGGGTTGGGCGCGCAGATGGGTGTGGACGCGCCGGAGGGGGTGCGGCCGTTGTTGGACATCGGCAGTGCCGGTGGTCGGGCGGAGTTGGCGTTCGTGGAGTTGTTGGGGACGGTGCTGACGGGGGCGCCTGCCTACGAGCGTCGGTACGGGCGTGGTTTCTGGGCGGACCTGGACGCCGACGCGGGGTTGCGGCGGTCGTTCGACGCGCAGATGGCGTGGCGGTTCGGGGTGCAGGCGGGGCAGATCGCGGAGCGGTTCGACTGGGGTCGGTTCGCGGAGGTCGTGGACGTGGGTGGTGGTGACGGGTTGGTGCTGGCGGAGGTGTTGCGGGCGCACCCGGGTGTGCGGGGGCGGGTGGTGGACCTGGCTCCGGCGGCGGAGGCGGCGGCGGCGCGGTTCGCGGCGGCGGGGTTGGGTGGTCGGGCGGTGGCCGTGGCGGGGAGCTTCTTCGAGCCGTTGCCGGCGGGTGCGGACGCGTATGTGTTGTCGGACGTGCTGCACGACTGGGATGACGAGCGGGCGCGGGAGATCCTGGCGGGGTGTCGGCGGGCGGTGGCGCCGGGTGGTGCGGTGGTGGTGATCGAGCCGGTGCGGGGTGTGGGTGCGGACACGGCGATCGACCTGTTCATGTTGATGTGCTTCGGGGGTCGGGAGCGGTCGGTGGAGGAGCTGGTGGGGTTGGCGGCGGGGTGCGGGTTGGTGTTGCGGGGGTCGGGTCCGGTGGCCGAGGGGCGGACGGTGTTGGAGTTCGGGGTCGCGGGGGGCTGATCGGGCGCGCCCCTGTGGTGGTGTGCGGGCGGTCCGGTCGGGGTTGGGCTGTCCGGGTGACTTGGGTGAGTCGGGGTTCGCTCGGGTGTACGCAGGGACTCATGAGGGCGGTGTGGCGTGGGTCGTTGTCGTTCGGGTTGGTGACGTTCCCGGTGCGGTTGTTCGCGGCGACGCGGGAGCACGGGTTCCGGTTCCACCAGGTGCATCGGGGTGATGGTGGGCGCATCCGGCATCGGCGGGTGTGCGAGGTGTGCGGTGAGGAGGTGGCGCTGGTCGACGTGGTGAAGGGCTACGAGGTGGCGGACGGTCGGCTGGTGCTGTTCGAGGACGAGGACTTCGACGGGTTGCCGGTGCCGTCGGGTCGGACGATCGAGGTGGTGCAGTTCGCGCGGGCGGACGAGGTGGATCCGGTGTTGTTGGACCGGTCGTTCTACCTGGAGCCGGAGCGGGCGGCGGTGGTGTCGTACGGGTTGTTGCGGGAGGCGTTGGAGCGGGTGCCCCGGGTGGCGGTGGTGCGGGTGGCGATCCGTCGGCGGGAGGTGTTGGCGGTGGTGCGCCCGCGTGGTCGGGTGTTGGTGTTGCAGACGTTGTTGTGGCCGGACGAGGTGCGGGAGCCGGGGTTCGGGTTCCTGGAGGAGTCCGGGGTGGCGCCGGGTGCGTCGGAGGTGCGGGTGGCGGCGTCGTTGGTGGATTCGATGACGGCGCCGTTCGATCCGGGGGTGTTCTCGGACAAGTACCGGGACGCGGTGGCGGGGTTGATCGAGGCGAAGGCTGCGGGTGCGGAGATCCCGGTGTCGCGTGCGCCGGAGGAGACCGGTGGCGGGGTGGACCTGATGTCGGCGTTGCGGCGGAGCTTGGAGCGGGTGCGTTCGGGTCGGTCGCCGTCGGGTGGGGACGGGGTGGTCCCGGAGGGGCGGGAGGAGTAGCGGGTGGGTGCGTTCGGCGTGCCTGGGGTTAGCCCGTTCGGGTGAGCTGCTGGTGCGGTTTCCGCGGGTGACGGGTACTCACGTGGAATGAGGTCCGTGTGGCGCGGGGCGATCTCCTTCGGCCTGGTGACGATCGGTGTGCGGTTGTACACGGCGACGGAGGAGCACGACTTCCGGTTCCACCAGGTGCACCGGGTGGACGGTGGGCGTGTGCGGTACAAGCGCGTGTGCCAGGTGTGCGGTGAGGAGGTGTCGTTCGCGGACATCGCCAAGGGCTACGAGTTGGACGACGGCCGGATGGTGGTGGTGGACGCCGAGGACCTGGAGAAGCTGCCGGTGAACACCGATCACGCGATCGACGTGCTGGAGTTCGTGCCGGCGGAGGAGGTCGATCCGATCCTGTTCCAGAAGTCGTACTACCTGGAGCCGGACAAGGCGGCGACGCGGCCGTACGTGTTGTTGCGGGAGGCGTTGGAGCGGTCGGGTCAGTTGGCGGTGGTGAAGATCACGATCCGGCAGCGGGAGACGTTGGCGACGTTGCGGGCGCGTGAGGACGTGCTGGTGCTGCACACGATGTTGTGGCCGGACGAGGTGCGCAGGCCGGAGTTCGACTTCCTGGACGCGGACGTGGAGGTGCGTCCGCAGGAGTTGAAGATGGCGTCGTCGTTGGTGGACAGCATGGCGGGGTCGTTCGACCCGGAGGAGTTCTCCGACGAGTACACCGAGGCGATGGGTCGGTTGATCGAGGCGAAGGCGGAGGGCGCGGAGCTGCCGGAGCGGCCGGAGGTGGAGGAGCCCGGTGAGGTGATCGACCTGATGACGGCGTTGGAGCGCAGTGTGGAGCAGGCGCGGTCGTCGCGGGGTGGGTCGTCGGCGCGCTCGGGTGGCGGCGGGGCGTCGGGTGGTGGGTCGCGGCGGGGTGCGGCGAAGGGCGGGAAGGCGGCGGGTGGCGCGTCGGGCGGCGTGTCGGGCAAGGCCGCCGGTGGGAAGGCCGCCGCGGGCAAGGCTGCCGGTGGGAAGGACGCGGAGAAGGCGCCGGCGAAGAAGAAGGCCAAGCCCGCCTGAGTCGGCGGGGTGCGCGGGATGGGCGGGGACCTGTCGGAGTACCGGCGCAGGCGGGTCGTGGGGCGGACGCCGGAGCCGGTGCCGCCCGCGGGCGCGCCGCTCCGCCGCGGTGGTGACGACACGTTCGTGATCCAGGAGCACCACGCGTCGCGGCTGCACTGGGACGTGCGGTTGGAGCGGGGTGGGGTGCTGGTGTCGTGGGCGGTGCCGAAGGGGTTGCCGGTGGAGCCGGGGACGGTGCGGTTGGCGGTGCGCACGGAGGACCACCCGCTGGAGTACGCGTCGTTCGAGGGGGTGATCCCGGCGGGCGAGTACGGGGCGGGTCGGATGTCGATCTGGGACCGGGGTCGCTACGAGACGGTGGCGTGGGGCGAGCGCGAGGTGGAGGTGGTGCTGCACGGGTCGCGGGTGGAGGGCGGGTTCGTGTTCTTCCGGCGTGCGGCGTCGGGTGGGGGTGGTGACGGTCGGGACTGGATGGTGCGGCGTCGGCACGACGCGGCGCGGCCGGGGTGGGTGCCGTTGCCGGTGTCGGTGGAGCCGATGGTGGCGACGGTGTCGGCGGTGTTGCCGGAGCCGGCGGCGGAGTTCGCGTTCGAGTTCCGGTGGGGTGGGGTGCGGGCGGTCGCGCGGGTGGAGGGCGGCCGGGTGCGGTTGGTGGCGTCGGGTGCGGATGTGACGGGGGTGTACCCGGAGCTGCGGGGGTTGGGTGCGGCGTTGGGGTCGACGCAGGTGTTGTTGGACGGGGTGGTCGTGGCGTTGGCGGGTGGGCGGCCGGACGCGGGGGTGTTGCGGCGGCGGTCGGGGGTGGGTGGCGCGCGGGCGCGGCGGTTGGCGGCGGTGTTTCCGGTGACGTACCTGGTGTTCGACGTGGTGCACGTGGACGGTGAGTCGTTGGTGGGTGTGCCGTACGCGCGGCGGCGTGAGGTGTTGGAGGGGTTGGGTGTGGCGGGGCCGTGCTGGGCGACGCCGCGGGCGTATCCGGGTGCGGGCGCGGCGGTGTTGGCGGCGAGTCGGGAGCAGGGGTTGGCGGGTGTGGTGGCCAAGCGGCTGGATTCGCCGTACCGGCCGGGTGTGCGGTCGTCGGAGTGGGTGGAGGTCGTGGCGGGGTGAGGTGAGGCGGTCGGGGTGTCGGGTGGTGTGGTCGTGGAGGTGGGCGGGTGGCGGGTGGGGACGCGGTGGTGCGGGTGGGTCGGCGGCGGGTGCGGTTGTCGAACCTGGGCAAGGTGTTGTACCCGGGGACGGGGTTCACCAAGGCGGAGGTGATCGACTACTACTCGCGGGTGGCGCCGGTGCTGTTGCCGCACCTGGCGGGTCGGCCGTTGACGGTGCGGCGGTTCCCGGACGGGGTGGAGGGGCAGTCGTTCTTCGGGAAGAACGTGCCGCCGCACGCGCCGGAGTGGGTGCGGACGGTGCGGGTGGGCACGCCGGGGTCGTCGCGCGGGGCGGAGTTCGCGGAGTTCGTGGTGGTGGACGAGCTGGCGACGCTGGTGTGGTTGGCGAACCTGGCGGCGTTGGAGCTGCACGTGCCGCAGTGGGTGGTGGGTGCGGGTGGGGTGCGGCGGTGCCCGGACCTGGTGGTGTTCGACCTGGACCCGGGTGAGCCGGCGACGGTGGTGGAGTGCTGCCGGGTGGCGGAGCGGTTGCGGGAGGTGCTGGTGGGCGACGGGTTGTCGCCGGTGGTGAAGACGAGCGGGTCGAAGGGGTTGCAGGTGTACGCGGCGGTGCGGGTGCCCTCGGCGGAGGTCCCGTCGGTGTACGCGAAGGGGTTGGCGCGGCGGTTGGCGCGGGAGACGCCGCAGGAGGTGGTGTGGTCGATGGCGAAGGCGCTGCGGAGGGGGAAGGTGTTGATCGACTGGTCGCAGAACAACCCGGCGAAGACGACGGTGGCGCCGTACTCGCTGCGGGCGCGGCCGGTGCCGTCGGTGTCCACGCCGGTGACGTGGGCGGAGGTGGCGGCGTGCCGGTCGCCGGGTGACCTGGTGTTCGTGGCGGAGGAGGTGTTGGCGCGGGTGGCGCGGTCGGGTGACCTGTTCGCGGTGGGCGGGGCGTCGCCGTTGCCGGTGTGACGGTCCGGTCCCCGGAGCGCCGGGTGGCGGGGGCTGTGGGTGCGGGCTGCTCCGGATGGGCCACGTGGGTGCCCGCGGTGCGGAACAATCCTGCCGCGTGAGGTTCGGTGTGCTCGGTCCGATGGTGGTGCGGCGCGCGGACGGGACGCTCGTCCCGGTGGGCGGTCCGCGGCTGCGCGCGTTGCTGGCGGTGCTGCTGGTGGACGCGGGCCGGGTGGTGGGTGTGGACCGGGTGGTGGACGCCCTGTACGGGCAGGCGCCGCCGGCGGGGGTGGCGAACGCGGTGCAGTCGCAGGTGTCGCGGCTGCGGTCGGTGCTGGACGTGCCGGTGGAGCGGTCGGCGGCGGGTTACCGGCTGGTGGTGGCGCGGTCGGAGGTGGACGCGCTGCGGTTCGAGGACCTGGTGGCGGAGGGCCGGCCGGGTGAGGCGCTGGCGCTGTGGCGCGGTCCGGCGTTGCGGGACGTGGGCGACGCGCCGTTCGCGGCGGTGGCGGCTGCGCGGTGGGAGGAGCTGCGGCTGCGGGCGGCGGAGGAGCACGACGCGGCGCCGGTGGGGTTGTTGCGGGAGCTGGTGGCCGGGCACCCGTTGCGGGAGCGGTTGGTGGCGCGGTTGGTGCGGGCGCTGCACCGGGAGGGGCGGCAGGCGGAGGCGTTGGCGTTGTTCGAGGCGACGCGGCGGGCGCTGGTGGCGGAGCTGGGCGCGGACCCCTCCCCCGTGCTGTCGGCGGAGCACCTGGAGGTGCTGCGGGGCGGGCGTGCGCCGGCGCGGCACGTGCTGCCGGCGCAGCTGACGAGTTTCGTGGGCCGCGCGGAGGAGGTGCGGCAGGTGGGCAAGGCGCTGCTGGAGTCGCGGCTGGTGACGCTGCTGGGTCCGGGTGGCGCGGGCAAGACGCGGTTGGCGGTGGAGGTGGCGTCGGGTGACGCCGGTGACGTGTTCTTCGTGGACCTGGCGCCGTTGGGCGCGGGCGCGGACGTGCCGCAGGCGGTGGTCACGGCGCTGGGGTTGCGGGAGGACGGGACGCGGGTGGTGTCGTCGCCGGTGGACCGGCTGGTGGCGGCGTTGGCGGACCGGTCGGTGCTGCTGGTGCTGGACAACTGCGAGCACGTGGTGGAGGACGCGGCGGTGCTGGCGGGCGCGTTGTTGACGGCGTGCCGGGGGTTGCGGGTGCTGGCGACGAGCCGGGAGGCGTTGGGCGTGACCGGTGAGACGGTGCGGCCGGTGCCGCCGCTGGCGGTGGACGACCCGGACTCCCCCGCGGTGCGGTTGTTCGCCGACCGGGCGGCGGCGGTGGACCCGTCGTTCGTGGTGGACGGGGTGACGGGTCCGGCGGTGGTGGAGATCTGCCGGGCGCTGGACGGGATGCCGCTGGCGATCGAGCTGGCGGCGGCGCGGGTGCGGTCGTTGCCGGTGGCGGAGGTGGCGGCGCGCCTGGGTGACCGGTTCCGGTTGTTGTCGCGGGGTTCGCGGGCGGCGGCGCCGCGGCACCGGACGCTGCACGCGGTGGTGGAGTGGAGCTGGGACCTGCTCGACGCCGACGAGCAGGTGCTGGCGCGGCGGTTGTCGGTGTTCGCGGGTGGTGCGACGTTGGCCGGCGCGGCGGCGGTGTGCGGTGTGGCGGGCACGGACGAGCTGTTGCCGTCGTTGGTGGACAAGTCGCTGGTGGAGGTGTCGGGGCGGCGGTACCGGATGTTGGACACGATCCGGGAGTTCTGCGCGCGGCGGTTGGCGGAGGCCGGTGAGCGGGAGCGGCTGCGGCGGGCGCACGCGCGGTGGCTGCTGGGGTTGGCGGTGGAGGCGGCGCCGCACCTGCTGCGGGCCGAGCAGGTGACGTGGCTGGCGCGGTTGGCGGCGGAGCACGAGGAGTTCAAGGCGGCGGTCCGGTGGGCGGCGGGCGCGGACCGCGGGTTGGCGTTGCGGCTGGTGGCGGAGCTGGGCTGGTACTTCTGGGTGCGGGGGCTGCGCACGGAGGGCGCGGCGTTGGCGGGCGAGGTGGTGCGGGCGGTGGGCCCGGTGGCGCCGGCGGGGTTGACCGAGGAGTACCTGCTGTGCGCGTTGGTGGCGACGTCGACGGGTGCGGGTGAGGAGCTGCCGGGTGCGCCGTCGCCGCGCCGGGAGGCGTTGGAGCTGCTCACGGGCACGCCGACGCGGCCGTTCCTGACGATGCTGTGGGGCATGTCCTACGGGGTGCCGGACGTGGCGGGTCCGTCGATGGAGGAGCTGCGCGGCGTGCTGGTGGGGCCGGACGCGTGGTCGCAGGCGCTGTCGTTGATGGGGTCGGGGATGCAGGACCTGTACGCGGGTCGGGTGGACCGGGCGCGGCGTGCCCACGTGGAGGCGCTGGCGCGGTTCCGGGCGTTGGGTGAGCGGTGGGGCATGTCGACGGCGTTGGCGCAGTTGGCGGAGCTGGCGCGGGCGGGCGGCGACCTGGCGGGCGCGGTGGGGTTCCTGGACGAGGCGGTGGCGCTGGCGGAGGAGTTCGGGGCGACCGAGCACGCGGCGGGGCTGCTGGCGCGGCGGGCGGAGGCGTTCCGCCTGCTGGGCCGGTTCGCCGAGGCGTGGGCGGACCTGGAGCGGGCGGCGGAGGCGGCGCGGTCGCAGGGCGCGGTGGAGGCGTTGGCGGAGGTGTGGCTGGGCATGGCGGAGGCGTGCCGGCTGCGGGGTGGGTTGGCGGCGGCGCGGCGCTGGTGCGAGGAGGCGCTGCGGGTGTGCCCGTCGGGGTGGTTCGGCCCGGAGGAGGTGCGGGCGCTGGTGCGCGTGTCGCTGGCGCGGGTGGCGTTGGCCGCCGGTGACGTGGCCGGGGCGCGGGCGCACTGCGACGCGGCGCTGGACTCGTCGGTGGAGTGGGGCAACCCGATGGTGCTGACGCGGGTGGCCGACGCGCGGTCGGCGGTGGCGCTGGCCGAGGGTGACGCGGCGCGGGCGGCGTTGCTGCTGGGCGCGGCGGCCGGGTTGCGGGGCACGGCGGCGGAGGGCGACCCGGACGTGCTGGCCGTGCGGCGCGGGGCGCGGGAGGTGCTGGGCGCGGCGGTGTTCGAGGCGGAAGCGGCGCGCGGCGCGGCGCTGGGCCGGGAGGGGACGCTGTCAGCGTTGCGTGCGTGAGCGGTGCGCGGCGCGGCGCGGCCTGGCGCGCATGAGGACGGATACCCGCAACTGCTGGACCACTTCTGGTGGGGTTCGGTGTTCCTGGTGAACGTGCCGGTGCTGGCGGTGGTCGTGGGGTTGGGCGCGGTGGTGCTGCCGGAGTCGCGCAACCCGCGGCCGGGCCGGGTGGACCCGCTGTCGGTGGTGCTGTCGGTCGTGGGCGTGGTGGGCGTGGTGTACGCGGTCAAGGAGGGCGCGCACGGCGGTGTGGGCCGGCCGGGTGTGGTGGCGGCGCTCGTGGTGGGCGTGGTGGCGCTGGTGGTGTTCGCGCGGCGGCCTGCCGGGCGGGGTATGCGGCGCGGTCGGCGGTGTGGCGGCGGCGCTGGTGCGGCGGTGGGGTTCGGGTTGTTCGCGGCGGCGCTGGCGGTGGACGCGTCGTTCTGGTCGATCCTGCCCGCGATGCTGGTCTACGGCACCGGGGTGGGGTTCGCGTTCGCCGTCACCAACGACACCGTGCTGGCGTCGGTGCCTCGGGAGCGGGCGGGCGCGGCGGCGTTGCCGGCCGAGGTGGCGGGCCCGCTGGTCGCGGCGGCGCGGCAGGCGTACGTGGACGGCGCGGCGACCGGTTTGTGGGTGTGCGCGGGTCTGCTGGTGGTGTTGGCGGCGGTCGCGGGCCGTGCGCTGCGGGCGGTGCCGAAGGTGATCGGGGAGCCCGACCCGGCGCTCCCGTGACCCCGGCCGGGTGACCGTCCCGTGTGGAGTGTCCGGAGTGGAGTGTCCGGTGCGAAGGGTCGGGCGCGGAGGCGGTCGTTCATTCCGTCGGGGTATGGACCGCTGCGCCGTTCGGATCAATGCTGGACGGTGTTCTCGCAGGCACCGGATCGGGAAGGCGGGTAGTCGCATGGGTGTGAGACGGATGGTCCTCGTCGCGGTCGCGGCCGGCGCGGTGATGTCGGTGGCGCCGGCGGCCCACGCCGCCGGTGGGCGTGCGCCGGAACCCGGCCTGCCGGTCACCACCGGCCACGGCGCGGAACGGCAGTCCATCGATCTCGCGGACATCATCACGGGCGTGGTCGGCAGCCTGCTCGGCGGCGGCGGCGGCTCGCAGTCCGACGCCGACGAGCAGGACGAGAGCACCTGACCGGGGCACGTCCACTCGGGCAGTGCCGCGCGCCCGCGCCACTCGGGCGCGCGGCACTCGGGCGCCGGCGTCGAACCGTGCGGAGGTCGGCGCGGCGGGACGCGGTGTGCCGCCCTCCGGCCCGGAGCGCAACGAGTTCCGCGTCGCCGCGGCCACGGTGCGACCCGCGCGCCCACCGTCCCGACCGGCCTACCGGGACTCGGGGCCCGACAAGCGGGGACAGGCGCTCAGGGACGCGCGCCGTCCTCCGCGCCGGCCAGCGGCGCCGACAACGCCCCACCCGGCCCCGTCGGGTCGTCCGGGGCCACGTCGTCCGGGGCAGCGCCGTCCGACAGGATGCGCGCCAGCGGCACCGGCCGCCCCAGGTGGAACCCCTGCCCCACCCGCACGCCCAGCCCGGTCAGGGTCTCCACCTGCGCGGGCCGCTCCACCCACTCCGCCACCGCCGACAGGCCCAGGCCGCGCGCGATCGCCACGATCCCCGACACCAGCACCGCGTCGGTCGACCGCTCGTCGATACTCCGCACGAACTCGCCGTCGATCTTGATCCCGGTGATCGGCAGGTGCTTGAGGTGCACGAACGACCCGAACCCGGAACCGAAGTCGTCCAGGGTGATGCGGCAGCCGAACGCCCGCAGCTGCACCGCCAGCGACCGCGCCGCGTCCAGGTTCGTCACCGCCGCCGTCTCGGTGATCTCCAACCCCAGCCGGCCGGGCGCGACACCGGCGGTCGCCAGCCGGTCCAGCACGAAACCGCCGAAGTCCTCGTCCTCCAGGGTCCGGCCGGACACGTTGACGTTGAACCGCAGGTCCCGGTCGGTGTGCCGGACCAGGGCGTCGATCGCGGTGGACAGCACCCACCGGTCGATGTCGAGCACCAGGTCCGACCGCTCCGCCTCCGGCAGGAACTCCGCCGGGCCCAGGTACGGCTCCTGCCCGTCCTCCAGCCGCAGCAGCAGCTCGTGCCCCAGCGTCCGCCCCGACGACAGCTGCACCATCGGCATCGCGTGCAGCGCCAGGCCGCCGCCGTCCAGCGCCGCCCGCAACCGGTCCATCACCGACACCCGCTTCGCCGTGTCGGCGTAGTGCCCCGGCTCGTACACCGTCACCCGGTTGCGGCCCGCCGCCTTCGACGCGTACAGCGCGAGGTCGGCGTTGGCCAGCACCAGCTCCCACGTGTCGCCCGCGCCGAACTCCGCCACCCCCGTGCTGACCGTGACGTGCGCCGACGCCGCGACCAGCGGCAGCGACGCCACCGCGTCCCGCAGCCCGTCCGCGACCCGCGCGGCCTCCGCCGACGAGCAGCCCGGCAGCACCACCGCGAACTCGTCACCGCCCAGCCGGCCGATCAGCTGCGACGGCGCCAACCGCGACCGCAGCGCGCCCGCCAGCGTCTTCATCAACCGGTCGCCCACGGCGTGCCCGCGCAGGTCGTTGACGTCCTTGAAGTTGTCCAGGTCCAGCAGCAGCAACGCGCCCGACACGCCCGAACCCAGCCGCCGCTCCAGCTCCCGGCACACCGCGCGCCGGTTCGCCAGGCCCGTCAACGGGTCCTGCTCGGCCAGCGCCAGCAGCTCGTCGTGCACCCGCCGGGCGCGGGTGATGTCGTGCGCGGTGCCCACCGCCCTCAGCGGCGTGCCGTCCTCGGCGCTGACGATCTCCCCGAAGCACTCGAACCAGCGCTCGGTGCACCGGTCGGCCAGCATCATGCGGTGGGTGTAGGAGAACCCCGCGCCCGAGCGCATCGCCTCCTCCAGGGTCGCCTGGATCATCGGCAGGTCCTCGGGGTGCACCAGCTCGGCGTAGGCGTCGAAGTCCAGCCGCGTGCCCGGCGGGAACCCGAACATCTCCAGCAGCGTGTCCGACCACACCAGCCGGTCCTCGGGGATGTGCCACTCCCACGTGCCCATCCGGCCCAGCACCTGCGCGCGGCGCAACGCGTCCGCCTCGTGCGTGGCCTCCAGCTCCCGGTCCCGCCACGCCGTCACGTCGACCACCCGGTACAGCAGCTCCTCGCCCGAGCCCAGCGGCTGGCACGTCACCTCCAGCCAGCGGTGCCCCGTGCGGTAGGAGCTGGGGGTGAGCAGCGCCAGCCCCGACCGGGGTCGGTCCGGCACGCCCGGCAGCAACGCGGGCAGCGACCGGCCCGCGACCCGGTCCGCCGCGACGCCCAGGATGTCGGCCAACGCCGGGTTCACCCAGCGCAACCGGCCGTGCCCGTCCGTCACGCCGAAACCGACATCGGCCCGGTCGAGCACCGCCCGGTGCAACGCGCCGTTGCCGTTCACGCGCCCTCCTCGCCACCCCGCGCGCAATGATGGTGGAGTCCGCGCGCGAGGGGCAAGCCGACGCCCACCGCCACGCGGGTGACGCCACCACGACGGACCCGGAGCACGCGGGCCCGGGTCACGACATCGAGGACGGCCCCGTCGCGACCCACGCCACCCGGTTCCACGCGAACCGACCGGACGCGGCCCACCGGGTCGGGAAGCGACGGCACGCCGACCGGTCGCACGCGGGCCGACGGCACGGAGGCCGGGAACACGCGGGCCGGGAACACCGGGGCTGGGAACACCGGGGCCGACCCCGCGCGCGGCGCTACCGGACGGCGGCGCGCACGCGCGGCGGACCGGCGGGAACGGGTGGTCAGCGCAGCCGCTCCAGGTCCCGCGCGGTCTCCACCAGCTCCTGCGCCAGCCGCGCCAGCTCCCCGGCGTCCGCGCCGTCCGCCGCCGCCGTCGCCACGTCCTCCGCCGCGCACCGCACCCGGAACAACCGGTCCTGGAGATCGGCCAGCTCGCCGGCGGACAGCACCACCGCGTCCTCGGGCAGCCCACCGCGCTGCACCGCCGCCCGCCGCTCGTAGGCCCGCTGCCGGCACGGCTGCGCGCAGTACCGGCGGGGCCGCCCGATCCGGCCGCTGTCGGGCAGCCGACGACCGCACCAGGCGCAATGCCTGGCCTCCTCCCGGCGCGACCCGACGGCCTCGCTCACCAGCTCCATGCCGCGCGACGGTATCCCGCTACCCACCGGTCATCCCGACGCCACGCCGTCGGGGCAGACTCCAGGGCGTGACCGCGAACCACCCCTACCTGTCCGGCCCGCACCCCAGGGCGTTCGCCCACCGCGGGTGGCACCTCGACGACCTCGCCGGCATGGAGAACTCCCTGGCCGCGTTCCGGCGCGCCGCCCTGGAGGGCTTCCGCTACCTGGAGACCGACGTGCACGCCACCTCCGACGGCGTGGTGGTGGTGCACCACGACGACGTGCTCGACCGCACCACCGACGGCACCGGCCCCGTCGCCGCCCAGCCGTGGTCGGCCGTCCGCCGCGCCAACGTCGGCGGCCGCGAACCCGTCGCCCGGCTGGCCGACCTGCTGGAGGAGCTGCCCGACGCGCTGGTCAACGTCGACGTCAAGGCCGACGGCGCGGTCGAGCCGGTGATCGACCTGCTGCGCCGCACCCGCTCCCTGCACCGGGTGTGCCTGGCGTCGTTCTCCGAGCGCCGCCTGGCCCGGCTGCGCCGCCTGGGCGGACCGGAGCTGATGACCTCGATGGGCCCCCGGTCGGCGGGCGCGCTGTGGGCGTCCGGCCGGGTGCCGCTGCCCCTGCCGGTCGCGGGCCGGATCGCCCAGGTGCCCGTCACCCAGGGCAGGCTGGTCGTGGTCGACGGCCGGTTCGTCCGCGCCGCCCACCGCCGTGGCCTGGAGGTGCACGTCTGGACCATCGACGACGAACAACGGATGACATCCCTGCTCGACCTCGGCGTCGACGGCCTGGTCACCGACCGGCCCGACGTGCTGCGCGACGTGCTGCGCAGCAGGCAGGCATGGGTGAGCGGCTGATCGACAACAGGTTGGCGGTGATCACCACGCGGGTGCCGGCGGGGAAGTACAGTCCGCCCCCATGAGCGTGGCCGACAGCGCAGCACCCGCCCTCGACCGCAAGCGGGAACAACGCGGATGGACCTGGTACGACTGGGCGAACCAGGTGTTCCCCACCTCCGTGGTCACGGTGTTCCTCTCCGGCTACCTCACCTCGGTGGCCAAGGAGTCCGCCCGGCAGGACGTCGCCCGCAACGGACCCGACGCCTGCGCCGCCGGCTCGCTCCAGCAGTGCGACATCTCGCTGTTCGGCGCGCACTTCCCCGCCGGGTCGCTGTGGGGCTACCTGCTGTCCATCGCCACCGTCGTGCAGGTCGTGGTGCTGCCCGTGATGGGTGCGATCGCCGACCGCACCCGCAACAAGCGGCGGATGCTCGGCGGCCTGGCGTTCACCGGCGCCGCCGCCACCGCCGCCCTCGCCCTGGTCGGCGGCTCCGACTGGCAGCTCGGCGTCGCCCTGTTCATCCTCGGCAACATCTGCTACGGCGCGTCGGTCGTCGTCTACTACGCGTTCCTGCCCGAGATCGCCACCCCCGACGAGCGCGACGCGGTGTCCTCCCGAGGCTGGGCGTTCGGCTACCTCGGCGGCGGCCTCGCCCTGGCCGTGCAGCTCGGGCTGTTCATCGGCCACGACGCGATCGGCCTCGGCGAGGGCGCCGCCGTGCGCGTCGGGTTCGTCCTGTCCGGCCTGTGGTGGGCCGGGTTCACCCTCATCCCCCTCGCCCGCCTCAAGCGCGACGAGCGGCAGGCGCGCGACGCCGAGCGCGGCGCATCCGTGATCACCGCCGGGTTCCGCGAACTGCGCCGGACCATGCGCCAGGCCAGGCTGTTCCCGCTCACCCTGGCGTTCCTGGGCACCTACCTGATCTACACCGACGGCATCGCCACCGTCGCCAACGTCTCCGCCCAGTACGGCCGCGACGAGCTCAAGCTCGACGAGACCGTCCTGATCGCCACCATCCTCATCGTCCAGTTCGTCGCCTTCGGCGGCGCGGTCCTGCACGGCCGGGTCGCCCGGCACTGGGGCGCGAAGCGCACCATCATGGTCAGCCTGATCGTGTGGATCTTCGTCATCGGCGCGGCGTTCTTCGTCCAGGCCGGGCAGCAGTTCCAGTTCTACGGCCTCGCGGTCGGCATCGGCATCGTGCTCGGCGGCACCAACGCCCTGTCCCGCTCGCTGTTCTCCCAGATGATCCCGCCCGGCCGGGAGGCGCAGTACTTCTCCCTCTACGAGGTGGGCGAGCGCTCCACGTCGTGGCTGGGCCCGCTGGTGTTCGCGGGCGTCGGCCAGGCCACCGGCTCGTTCCGGCTGGCGATCATCTCGCTGGTGGTGTTCTTCGTCGTCGGCTTCGTGCTGATGATCTTCGTGCCGATCCGCAAGGCCGTCGCCGCCGCGGGCAACCCGCTCCCCGCGAAGCTGTGACCCCGCCGCCGGGGCGCCCGACACCGCCGTCGCCGCCCCGGCCACCCACCACCCGCCCGCGGCTCACCCCGGCGGCGCGGCACCCGCCCGCCGGACACCCGCCCACAGCCGGGACACCACCGCCACGGCCGTGGTGACCACCCACACCGCACCGAACCCCACCAGCGACAACGGCACCACCCACGCCCACACCGCGCCCACCGCGGCACCGGTCGCCGCGGCCACCGACCACCACACCCGTGGTGGCGCCGGCGCGTCCCGGTGGAAACCCAGCAGCACCGCCGCCGCCGTCACCCACGTCGGCACGTGCGGCACCAGCAGCCACGGCTCCGCACCCCCGGCGACCGCGACACCCGCCGCCACCGCCGAGACCAGCGCCGCCGCGCACACCGCGGCCCGCGCCACCACCCGCCGACGCGCCAGCAGACCGGCGAACGCGCCCACCACCGGCAGGTCGAACCACACCGCCCACGTGCCGCCGAACCGCGCCGCCGACACGGCCGCCTGCGCCGCGAGCACCACGTGCCCCACCAGGCCGGCCAACGCCACGAACCGCGCCACGTCACCGGCCCGGCCGCCCGCCCGGAAGCGCACCCGCACCGCCAACGCCCACGTCGCCCACGCCTCGCCCCACCCCGGCCAGCCGTACTCGGCGTCCAACCCGCCCGACCGGCCCGCGAGGAAGATCCCCACCATCTCCTCCTCGCGCTCCGCCCGGTACCAGGCGGGCAGCACCCGCAACAGCGCCCGGTACCGGCGTTCCAGGTTCGACCCCGCAGCACCCGATCCCATCGCGCCCGATCCCGCAGCACCCGATCCCGCAGCACCCGATCCCGCAGCGTCCGACCTCACCGCGCCTCCCTCGCCCGCAGCACCGACGACGCCGCCCGCACGTTCGCCGACAGCCGCGCCACCTCCGCCGACAACGCCCGCACCCCCGCGTCGGTCAACCGGTAGTACCGGCGCAACCGACCCCGGTGCACCTCCTCGCGGTCCCGCTCCGCCAACCCCTCGGCCACCAGGCGGTCCAGCACGCCGTACAGCGTGCCCACCCGCAACACCACCCGGCCCTCCGACAGGGCCTCCACCGACCGCACGATCGCGTACCCGTGCAACGGCTCCTCGGCCAGCGCCGTCAGCACCAGGAACGCCTGCTCCGACATACCCCTCACACCGCAGGTTATATCGCGAAGCGGTATATCTCGTCCACCGTGCGCCCTCGGGCCGCGATCAGGACCGCGGCGCGGCGAGCCTGCCGAACCCCTCCGCCCCGTACCCGGCCTCGACCGCCCGCCCCACCTCCGCCCGCACGGCGGTGAGCACCCCGTTGTCCAGGCCGTGCGCCCGGACCGTGCCCAGGATCGTGTCCAGCACACCCGCCACCGACCCGATCGTGGCGTCCGCACCGGGGAAGCTGCCCGCCGCGACCTGCCCGGCGACCTGGTCCACCAGGTCCGGGAAGAACCCCAGCACCGCCTTCGCGTGCCCGGCGACCTCCACCGCGCCGATGCCCTCCGCGCCCGCGAGCGCGAACATGTGCACCACCCCGCTCATCGCCGTCCAGAACAGGTCCTGCAACGACGCGTCGAACGCCGCCGCCCGACCGGGGTCCTCGCCCAGGTAAGTGGCGTTCCCGCCGAGCGCGGCCAACGTCGACCGGTGCGCCTCGTAGACCCCGCCCGGCCCGCTGTAGAACAGCACCGCCCCCGGACCGCCCACGGCCTCGGGCGTCGCCACGACCACGCCGTCGAGGTGGTCGACGCCCCGCTCGCCCGCCCAGGCGGCCATCGCGCGCGCCTGCGCGGGCGAGCCGCCGGTGAAGTCCACCAGGGTGCGGCCCGCCGGCACCCCGACGTCGAGCACCGACCGCGCCGCCGCGTGGTCCCGCACGCACACCACGACCAGGGGACTCGCCGCGATCGCCGCGGCGGCCGTGCCCGCGACGGCCACGTCGAGGCCGGCTGCCTTGCCCGGTGTGCGGTTCCACACGGTCGTGGGGTGGCCGGCGGCGGCGAACGCGGCGGCCAGGGCACGGCCCATCGGGCCGAGTCCGAGAACGGTGACTGGGGTCATGCCGGCTAAGCTAAACCTTCACGTCCACGTGAAGGTCAACTCCGGGAGCGGTGGGGTGCGGATCGGGGAACTGGCGCGGCGCACCGGGGTCAGCGAACGCGCGCTGCGCTACTACGAGGAACAGGGGCTGCTCAGCCCGCGCCGCCTGCCGAGCGGCTACCGCGCGTACCGCGAGGGGGACGTGGCCGCCGTGCGGCGGATCAGGGTCCTGCTCGCGGCCGGCCTCAACACCGCCCGGATCCTCGAAGTGCTGCCGTGCATCGTCGACGACGACGGCCTGCTCACCCCCGGCTGCCCGGAGCTGACCGAAGGGCTGGCGCGGGAGCGCGACCGGATCGACGAGGCGATCGGCGAGCTGGCGGCCACCCGCGCCAACCTCGACCGGCTCATCGCGGGGGAACGGCGGGCGGACTGAGGGCTCCTCCCCTCCTGGCGTGGTTTTGAAGGTGCGCTGTGTCGGGATCCTGCTCAAGGGCACACTTTTGGGTGACACTGAAATGATTAAGGTAGTCGAAATGATCGACAGCCCGTCACCGACCGCCACGACACGGCACACCGGCGCGAACCCGCGACCACCGACCGTGAACCACTAATGTGGCCCGCCGTGGAGCCGACGAACCCCAGCACCGACCCGACCGACGCCCTGTCCGCCGTGCCCGCCGCCGGCGCGCGCCGAGGCGTCGCGCCCACCGGCAGGCTCCGCTTCTTCTTCGGCCCGATGGACTGCGGCAAGTCCACCCTCGCCCTCCAGATCGACCACAACCAGGCCCGCCAGGGCCGCCGCGGGCTCCTGCTCGTCCGCCACGACCGCTCCGGCACGCCCACCATCTCCAGCCGCATGGGCCTGGCCCGCCACGCCCTGGAGGTCCACGAGGACATGGACCTGCGCGCCCTGGTGCGCCGGCGCTGGGCCGACGGCGCCCGCGTCGACTACCTCATCGTCGACGAGGCCCAGTTCCTCTCCCCCGCCCAGGTCGACCAGCTCGCCGAACTCGCCGACGACGCCCAGCTCGACATCTACTGCTTCGGCCTGGCCACCGACTTCCGCAGCACCCTGTTCCCCGGCTCCCGCCGCCTGTTCGAGCTCGCCGACGACCTCGACGCCATCCAGGTCGAGGTCCTGTGCTGGTGCGGCCACCCCGGCCGGTTCAACGCCCGCGTCCACGACGGCGACGTCGTCCGCGCCGGCGACACCGTCCTGGTCGCCGACACCGCCCACACCAGCGACGAGGTCCGCTACCAGGTCCTGTGCCGCCGCCACTACCGCACCGGCGACCTCGGCCCCGAGACCGTCCAGGGCCGCCAGCTCAGCCTCACCTGATTGACCGCGTCGGAGGTCGCCGCCACACCCGCGCGACCCGCCGCTCCCCCACCCCGCCACACTGGGGGCGTGACGGGGAAGACCAGCGCGGGCATCCTGCTGCACCGGCGTGGCGACGACGGCCTCGAAGTGCTCATCGGCCACATGGGCGGCCCGTTCTGGGCGCGCAAGGACGCGGGCGCGTGGTCCGTGCCCAAGGGCGAGCCCGACGGCGACGAGCCGCTGGAGGCCACCGCCCGCCGCGAGTTCACCGAGGAGCTCGGCCTGCCCGTCCCCGACGGCGACCTCGTCCCGCTCGGCCACGTGCGCCAGTCCGGCGGCAAGACCGTCCACGTGTGGGCGCTGGAGGGCGACCTGGACCCCGGACTGGTCGTGCCCGGCACGTTCGAGCTGGAATGGCCCAGGGGCTCGGGCGTCCTGCGCCGCTACCCCGAGGTCGACCGCGTCGCCTGGTTCCCCCTCGTCGAGGCCGCGGTGAAGCTGGTCGCCGCGCAGCGCGCCTTCCTGGACCGCCTCGTCGAACTGTGATCTTTAAGTCCACACTGAAATCATCAAAGGAATAAAATGGCGGTACCGACGTTTGGGTGCGCGCCGGACGGGTGATCCCTGGAGGTGGACACCACGCAACACGCTCGGATCACCACGCAGCGTGGCGATCCGAGCCGAGGGCGGCGATATGACTTGGAGTAATCGCAAGCATGACGCTCATCACTACTCCGGCGTTAAACCCGGTTGAACATCGCCCTACGTGTTCGGTCTAAGCTGTCGCAGCCGCACACTTTCTGCCGGTACTGCTCCATCCGTGTGATGAAGCAGCCCGACAGCTTGATAACGCGTCACGATCTCGCCGCGATTGCCTCCCTTAGGAGGAAGCCTTCGTTGACGGGTGAACGACGTCACTGTGGGCGACCATGACCGCCAAACCGGGAACGAACGGAGCAGTCCGATCGTTGCACTCGGTGAGCACCACGCCTGGGCCCCGGCCCTGAGCCGAGCGAAAGGACACCGCCATGGCCGACCGCGTTCTACGGGGTAGCCGGCTCGGAGCAGTCAGCTACGAGACCGACCGCAATCACGACCTCGCCCCGCGCCGGTCGGTGCGGTACGCCTGCCCCAAGGGCCACGACTTCGAGGTTCCGTTCTCCGACGACGCCGAGATCCCCCACACCTGGGAGTGCCGACTCCACGGGCAGGAGTCCAAGATCATCGACGGCGCCGAGCCGGAGGCGAAGAAGATCAAGCCGCCGCGCACGCACTGGGACATGCTCCTGGAGCGCCGCACCATCCCCGAGCTGGAAGAACTCCTCGACGAGCGCCTGGAGGAGCTGAGGGGCCGCCGCACCCGCACCGCCTGACGCGCGGCCGCGCGACGTGGCAGGGGCCCGCCGGACGCACCGGCGGGCCCCTGCCACGTGCGGTCCCGCGCCGTCAGCGCCGGGCGCCGCTGCGCGGCTTGGCCGCGAACAGCCCGCGCAGCTGCGTGTACCGGCGGCGCAGGCCCCACTTCGTGACCCGCAGCAGCGCCTCCCGGACGATGTTGCCGCTCATCTTCGACTCGCCGATCTCACGCTCGGTGAACGTGATCGGCACCTCCACGACCCGGTGGCCCAGCTCGATCGCCCGCCACGCCAGGTCGATCTGGAAGCAGTAGCCCTGCGAGGCGACCGTGTCCAGCTTCAGCCGCCGCAGCACCTCGGCCCGGAACGCCCGGAACCCGCCGGTGATGTCCTTGACGCTGGTGCCCAGCGCGACCTGCGAGAACACGTTCCCGCCCCGCGAGATCAGCTGCCGGTGCCACGGCCAGTTCACCGTGCTGCCGCCCGGCACGTACCGCGAGCCCAGCACCAGGTCCGCGTCGCGCAGCGCGTCGAGCAGGCGCGGCAGGTCCTCCGGCGCGTGCGAGCCGTCCGCGTCCATCTCCACCACGACCTCGTAGCCCCGGTCGAGCGCCCACCGGAAACCCGCCACGTACGCGGCGCCCAGCCCGGCCTTCTCGGTGCGGTGCAGCACGTGCACGCGGTCGTCCGCGGCGGCCATCTCGTCGGCCAGCCGTCCCGTCCCGTCCGGGCTGCCGTCGTCGACCACGAGCGCGTGCACCGCCGGCAGGGCCGCGTGCAGCCGCTTCACGATCTTCCCGATGTTGTCCCGCTCGTTGTAGGTCGGGATCACCACCAGCACCGGCCCGAGTTCGCGGTCAGGCTGCGCCTGCTGGTCCGCCATCCGTTTCCTCCTCGCCGGCCCCCGCACCAGGGGTCGGACGCGATCCTCGTCGTTGCATCGTCAGGCCCAGCGCCGCGCCCAGCAGGCCCAGCGCCGCCATCACCCGCTCGGGCCATGCGCCGAGCCGGGTGGCCAGCGTAGCCTCCCCCCGCAGCGGCAGCCGCGCGACCAGCGCGTCCGGCGTGAACAGGCCGGTCCGGTCGACGACCGCGCCGTCCGGCCGCACGATCGCGCTGACCCCGCTCGTGGCCGCCACCACCACCGCCTTGCCGTGCTCCACGGCCCGCACCCGCGACATCGCCAGCTGCTGGTAGGTCATCTCGGTGTAGCCGAAGGTGGCGTTGTTGGTCGGCACGGCGATGATGTCCGCGCCCGCGCGCACCGAGTCCCGCACCACGCCGTCGAACGCGACCTCGTAGCACGTGTCGACCGCCACCTTCGCGGGCCCCATCGCGAACCCCTCCGGGTCCGTGCCCGGCTGGAACGTCCCCGCCCGGTCCACGGCCGCGCTGAACAGGCGGAAGAACGACCGGTAGGGCATCGTCTCGCCGAACGGCTGGAGCTGCCGCTTGGTGTAGGTGTCGGTGGGGCCCGCGCCCGGCTCCCACAGCACCACGGTGTTGCGCGGCAGGCCGTCCGACCGGTCGACCACCACCGCGCCGATCGCGACGGGCGCGCCGATCGCCGCGACGGCCTGGTCGATCCGCGCGGCGGCGTCGGGGTTGCGGAACGGGTCGATGTCGGAGGAGTTCTCCGGCCAGATCACCAGGTCGGGTCGCTCCGCGCGGCCCCGCTCGACGTCCTCGGCCAGCTCCAGCGTGCGCCGCACGTGGTTGTCCAGCACGGCGCGGCGCTGGGCGTTGAAGTCCAGCCCGGCGCGCGGCACGTTGCCCTGGATCGCGGCCACCACCGCCGTGCCCCGGTCGGGCGCGGTGCCGACCAGCGGCGTCGCCGCCAGCCCCAGCACGGGCGGCAGCACCACCAGCGGCAGCGCGCGCCGCCAGCCGCGACCGAGGCGGGCCAGCCCGAACCCGGTCAGCGCCACGGCGAACCCGATCAGCGGCGCGCCGCCGAGCGAGGCCAGCGGCAGGTACCAGCCCTCCGGCTGGCCGAACGCGATCCTGCCCCACGGGAACCCGCCGAACGGGAACACACCGCGCAGCAGCTCGTCGGCCACCCACAGCAGCGCCATCAGCACCGGACCGCCCGGCAGCGTCGACACGCGCGCCATCAGCGCCGTGCCGACGCCGATGAGCACCGCGCACAGCAGCGCCAGCGGCAGCCAGGCGATCAGCCCGACGAACTCGCCGGTCCAGCGCAGCAGCGGCACCATGAACCCCAGGCCCCACACCACGCCCCACCCGAAGCCCGCGCGGGCCCGCCTGCCGTGCAGCAGGACGCCGAGGACGGCGAACCCGAGCGGCGCGAGCCACCACGCGGTGCGCGGCGGGAAGCTGAGGTGGACCAGCCCTCCCCCGGCCGCGGCGAACACGATCCGGAGCACCGTGCCGCGCACGTCCCGGCGACGGCGGGCGGGCGGTGTGTCGGCGACGGGCTGACCCGGCGCCACAGGGGGAGCGACCACCCGATCAGCCTACGAGGGCCCGCCGACCACCCGACAGCCACCGCCGCGATCCGCGCGCGTGCCGCCGCCGGTGGCGCACCGCGCCCGTGCCCGCGCCGGGCCGCGGGGCACCGGCGATGAGCGGACGGGACCGCGCACCGGGTGCCGGGCCGATGAGCGCTTCGCCCTCTGACCGTCCGGGCCCGCGCACCGGGGGTCCCGATGGCCGGTGATCCGCGCCCCACCCGCACCCGGGCGCCGGGAGACGGGTGTCACCGGACCCCGTGGTCACCGGCACCGGTCTCGGGGTGCGGTTCAGGGTTGCCACCGATGCGAACCGCCCCCGATCGGCGGATGGTGGAGGCATGACCACGTTGACCAGACCCCGGAACCGACGAGTGATCGCCGGCGTGTGCGCGGGACTGGCCGAGCGGTTCGGCTGGAGCCCGAACACCGTCCGGCTGGTGTTCGCGCTGTCGTGCCTGCTCCCCGGCCCGCAGTTCATCATCTACCTCGTGCTGTGGGTGATGATGCCCAAGCGGTCCTACTGACGCGACGCGACCAGGGCCTCGACCCCGTCCAGCACGCGCTCCAGCCCGAACGTGAACGCGTGCTCGCCGGAGTAGGCCGAACCGTGCTCCTCCCCGACGGCCGCGCCCACCCGCGCGGCCGTCGGGAACCGCTCCGGGTCGAACACCTTGGCCAGGAACGGCGCGGCGACCTGCCACCACTGCTCGTCGGTCAGGCCGGTGCGCTGCTCGATCCGCGCCGCCTCCACCGCCAGGCGGGCCGACGCCTGCACGTGGCCCAGCACCAGGTTCAGCACCGAGTCCATCTCGACGTCGGTCAGGCCGATGCCGTCGAGCGCGGACAGCTCGTAGTCGTACTTCGCGGCCACGTTCGGGCCCAGCACCGCCCGGTTGGTCGCCAC
Organism: Saccharothrix australiensis; assembly: GCF_003634935.1. Classification (NCBI taxonomy): domain Bacteria; kingdom Bacillati; phylum Actinomycetota; class Actinomycetes; order Pseudonocardiales; family Pseudonocardiaceae; genus Saccharothrix; species Saccharothrix australiensis. The sequence goes on along the minus strand of NZ_RBXO01000001.1, from coordinate 4,156,650 downwards.
CTGGAGCAGCCACGGGTGCCGCAGGCACAACGCCCAGTTCTCCCGCGCGATCTGCGTCAGCCTGCCCCGCCACCCGCCGGGCACGTCCGCCGGGCGCTCCGTCTCGCCCTGCACCGCGTCCACCATGACGTCGATCAGCTCGGCCTTGCCCGGCACGTAGGTGTACAGCGACATCGTGCCGACGCCGAGCCGGTCCGCGACGCGGCGCATGGACAGCGCGCCCAGCCCCTCGACGTCGGCCAGCTCGACCGCCGCCGCCACGATGCGGTCCACCCCGAGGTCCTTGCGCGCCGTGGGCGTGTTGGTGCGCCAGAGCACCGCGAGGGTGCGTGCCGGGTCACCGCCGCCGCTGTGTTCGATCGCCACCCGACCACACTACTGATCAATCCGCGAGGGCGGCCCGCACGATCTCCAGGGCCTCGTCGGCCGTCAGCCCCTGCTCCCGCGCCGTCGACGCGTAGGCGCGGGCAGCCCGCAGCACCCGCTCCCGGCTGCGCTCCCCCGCCGCGCTGACCACGGTCCCCGCTCTGCCGCGGGTCTCGATGAGACCCGCCTCCTCCAGCTCGCGGTAGGCGCGGGCGACCGTGTTGACCGCGATGCCCAGCTCCGCGGCCAGCGCGCGGACGGTGGGCAGTCGCGTGCCCACGGCCAGCTCCCGGTCGGTGATCTTGCGGGCGAGCTGGGACCGCACCTGCTCGTAGGGCGGCACCGAGGAAACCGGATCGAGGCTGATCACGCCGTCGATACTGGCAGAGACCCCGGGCGGGCAGAACCACGACCGCCGGGCGGGCGACGGCCGAACGGACCGGGCCTCCGCCACGCGGACGCCTCCCGGACGGGGCCGCCGCTCCCCCGTCGTCCTGTCCCGTTCAACGAGACGGCGGCTCCCCTGCCGGCGCGGAACCACCATCCTCGGTGACGTGCCGGTCCCCGGATGACCCGACAGGAGGACCCGCGCACCACCGGCCACGGCACACGGGACTCCGCGCGAGCCGGAGGAACAGCCGTACCGGAAGAGGGGTGGAGGATGGGGAAGATCGGACGACCGGTCGCGCCGGGCGGGTGCCGACGGCTCGGTGCGGTCCTGGCGGCGGTGCTCCTGACCGCGTCGCTGTCGTCGGGCGTGGCGCGGGCCGGCGCGGTGCCGGGCCAGGGCGGCGCGGTGCCGGGCGGGTTCGGGACCTGGGCCGATGCTGTCCGCACCGGCTGACACGTCGTTCTCCTTCTTCGCGCTTGTGGAGCAACGGGACCACAGCAGGGAGAGCACGACGGCGGGGCGAGAGGAGTACGCAGGTCTTGGATGGTCGTCGGGGACGCCAAGCAGCAGGACCACCCCGTCGTTGAGACCCGATACGCGGTCGAGATCCCCCGTCTGTCGGGCCTCGCGCGGTGGGGATGCGAGTCGGTGGCGTACCGCTCCGAGTCGAACTGATGGGGGATCGGTTACGGCGGATTCGTACTCAATCGATGGGGTGGTCGTGGTGCGTGGCGTTCCCGACGGCCGTCCAAGGCCGGCTGGGCTTCCGGGCGCGTCGAGTCCGTGCTCACCCTGCTGTGGTGACGTGGCGCAGAAGCACGCAGAAGGACTCGGTGGGCTCCGGTGTCGGCTTGAACAGTCGATCCCGTACCCGGTCAGGGGCGGGTGGGTGCGACGACGGTGCCCCGCGCGCGGGTGACGACCAGCGGTGGGTCCAGCACGTCGGCCGCGGACGGGCCGCGGTCCGGCGCCGAGCGGCACACCACCCGCGCCTCGAACTCGATCTCGCGGGACCGGTTGCCGACCCGCACCAGGGTCGCGGTCGCCTCGACCACGTCGCCGGCCCGGATCGGCGCCACGAACTCGACCGACGAGTAGCCCGCGAACAGGCCCTCGTCGGCGTCGGTGCGGATGAGCAGTTCCGTCGCCACGTCGCCGAACAGGCCCAGCCCGTACGCGCCGTCCACCAGGCCGCCGCCGTAGTGGGCGTGCCCGTGCGGCACGTAGCGGCGGTGGGTGACGGTCAGTCCCTCGGTCGCGGTCACGCTCCCCCTTCCCCCTTCGCCCGTACGGCGTGCACCAGGTAGCTGGCCACCTCGCCGGGTGTCGTGCCCCGGCCGAACACGCGGTCCACGCCCAGCTCGCCCGCCATCAGCGGGTCGAACCGGGGGCCGCCCGCGACCAGCAGCGGGCGCCGCTCCCCCATCGCCTCGCGGAACGCCGCCGCCATCTCGCGCGTGTTGAGCAGGTGCGCGTCGCGCTGGGTGACGACCTGCGAGACCAGCACCGCGTCGGCCTGCTCGGCGCGGGCCCGGCGCACCAGGTCCGGCACCGACACCTGCGCGCCGAGGTTGACCACCTTCAGCTCGCGGTAGTGCTCCAGGCCCTTCTCCCCCGCGAAACCCTTGACGTTGAGGATCGCGTCGATGCCGACGGTGTGCGCGTCGGTCCCGATGCACCCGCCGACCACGACCAGCTTGCGGCGCAGCGACTCCTTCAGCGCCGCGTTCACCTCCGCGGGCGACAGCAGCGGGTACTCGCGCTCCACGACCCGCACCTCGGCCAGGTCCACGACGTGCCGCACCGACCCGTAGACGACGAAGAACGTGAAGTCCTCGCCGATCGGGTGGGAGTGCACGACCATCGCCGGGTCGATGCCCATCCTGTTCGCCAGCTGCCGCGCCGCCCCGTCGGCACGGGGACCGGCCGGCACCGGCAGCGTGAACGAAGTCTGCACCATGCCGTCGCCGGTGGTGTCGCCGTAGGGCCGGACGTGCCGCTTCACCGCGCCTCCAGCAGGTCCGAGGCCGGGTTGTGGTAGCCGTCGGCCTTGGCCACCACGCCGTCGGCGCCCTTGCCGCCGTCGGCGGGGCGGCGCATCAGCCCGAACGTGCCGTCCGCGATGGCCCTCAGCAGGCCGTGGTCGACGATCCGCGCGAGCAGGTCGACCGCCTCGCCCAGCACCCGCCGGGCGCGGGTGGCGATCAGGCCGTCGGGCGCGGGCCGGAAGTCCTCGCGCAGCCCGCCCGCCGCGTCGAGCACGTACCGGACGTTGGCCAGCGCGAGGTCCCGGTCGGACAGGAACGGCGTCGCCACGGCCTCGGTCATCATGCCGACCAGCAGGATGCTCTGGCCGGTCAGCACGCCGGCCAGGTTGAAGAACCCGTCGAGCAGGTAGCCCTTGAACACGTCGCCGGTCATGTGCTTGGTCGGCGGCATCCACTTCAGCGGCGCGTCCGGGAACAGCTCACGGGCCAGCAGCGCGTGCGCCAGCTCCAGCCGGAACGACTCGGGCACCGCCGGGTCGATCTCGAACGCGTGCCCGAGGCCCAGCAGGTGGTCGGGCAGCCCGGCCTCGTGCGCGAAGCGCTCGTTGAGCAGCTGCGACACGGTGACGGTGTGCGCGGCGTCGACGGCGTCGTCGGTGGTGAGGTAGTTGTCCTCGCCGGTGTTGATCACGATGCCGGCGCGCGCGTGCACCTGCCGGGAGAACCGCTGGTCGACGAAGGTGCGCACGGGGTTGATGTCGCGGAACAGGATGCCGTACATGGAGTCGTTGAGCATCATGTCCAGCCGCTGGAGCCCGGCCAGCACCGCGATCTCCGGCATGCACAGGCCCGACGCGTAGTTGGTCAGCCGCACGTAGCGGCCGACCTCCTCGGACACCTCGTCCAGCGCGGCCCGCATGATGCGGAAGTTCTCCTGGGTGGCGTAGGTGCCGGCGAACCCGTGGTGCGTGGCGCCCTCGGGCACGTAGTCCAGCAGGGACTGGCCGGTGGAGCGGATGACGGCGATGACGTCGGCGCCGGCGCGGGCGGCGTTGCGGGCCTGCACGACGTCCTCGTCGATGTCGCCGGTGGCGACGATGAGGTAGATCCAGGGCCGGCGGGGCGGGTCGCCGAGCCGGGCGACCAGCCGGTCGCGCTCGGCCCGGTTCCGGTCGACGGTGCGGATGCCGTCGGCGACGGCGGCGCGGGCGGCGGCCTCGGCGCGGGTCCGGTCGCGGCCGGTGGGCAGGGTGTAGCGGACCTGGCCGGCCGCGGTGGCCTCGGCCAGCTCGGTGAGCGAGGCCAGGTCGTGTTCGAGCAGGGCGTGGAACACCGGCAGCGCCGCGCCGTGCGCCAGGCCGCAGTGCTCGCGGACGGTGTCGACGACCCGGTTGACCCACGGCACGTCGCCGGCGCGGTGGGTGGTGTCCGCGCCGGCGATGCCGGCCAGGCGCAGCGTCGCGCGCTCGACCGCCACCGTGGTGTGCGCCCTGGCGAGCGCCACCACGGGCTCGGCGGCCTCGGCGGCCAGCCGGCGCGCGGTGGCGACCAGCACGGGGTCCAGGTCGAGCAACGCCATCGTCACTGCCTCTCGTAGATCGTCCGGCCGCGGAGCACGGTGCGCAGGCACGTCGGGGTGTCGTCCAACGACGGCAGGCCCGGCACGCCCGAGCGCGGGTCGGTGGACCAGCGCTGCACCCGCGAGTCGGGCGCGGTGACCTCCAGCTCGCCCACCTCCCACACCGCGTAGGTGGCGGGCGCGCCCGGCTGCAACGTGCCGGTGACGCCGTCGTCGACGCCGGCGGCGCGCCAACCGCCGCGGGTGTGGGCGTTGAACGCGGCGCGCGGTGAGATGCCGTGCCCGTCGGTGCGGTGGCGGACGGCGGCGCGGATCGCCGCCCAGGGGTCGACGTCCGTCACCGGCGCGTCCGAGCCGAAGGCGAGCACCAGGCCGGCGCTCGCGAGCCGCGCGAAGGGGTTGAGCGCCGTGCCGCGCTCGACGCCGAGGCGCTGGGCGTACATGCCCGACGGCCCGCCCCACTCGCGGTCGAACAGGGGCTGCACGGACGCGACCACGCCCCACGCGCCCAGCTTCGCGGCCTGCTCGGCGTCGACCATCTCGACGTGCTCCAGGCGGTGGCGGCGGGCGGCCAGCGCGGGCGCGCCGACCACGGCGGCGGCCCGCTCGAAGCCCTCGACGACGGCGGCCATCGCGGCGTCGCCGATGACGTGGAAGCCGCCCTGGAGGCCGGCGCGGGTGCACGCCACCAGGTGCTCGGCGATCTCGCCCGCGGTCAGGTACAGCGCGCCGGAGGTGTCGGCGTCGGCGTAGGGCGAGCGCAGCGCGGCCGTGCGCGAGCCCAGCGCGCCGTCCACGAACAGGTCGCCGGCCAGGCCGCGCACGGGCAGGTCGACCGGTTCCGTGCCGCCCCAGTAGCCGACGACCTCGGGGCCGTGCGCGGCCGACAGCAGGTCGGCCAGGTCGTCGCGGCTGGAGATGTCCGGTCCGGCGCACTCGTGCACCGACGCGATGCCGCGCGACGCGGCGTGCCGCAGGAAGGCGTCCTGGGCGGCGCGGCGGCGCGCCGCGGGGATGGCGTCCTTGGCCGCGGCCCGCACGTGGTGGTGCGCGGCGCGGGACAGCGGGCCGTCGGGCGACCAGCCGTCGGCGGCGCGGGCGGCGGGCGCGCGGTCGACCAGCGCCGTGGACGCCAGCGCCGAGTGCACGTCGACGCGCGAGAGGTACACGGCCGCGCCCCCGGCGGCCTCGTCCAGCTCGGCGCGGGTCGGCGGGCGGTTCTCCGGCCAGCGCGTCTCGTCCCAGCCGTGGCCCCACACCACCGGGCCCTCGGCGGCGCGCACCGCGGCCAGCAGTTCGGGCAGCGAGCGGCAGCCGGTCAGGTCCAGGCCGGTGAGCAGCAGGCCCGCGGAGGTGGCGTGGACGTGCGCGTCGACGAACGCGGGCGCGACCCACGCGCCGGCCAGGTCCACCACCTCGGCGTCCGGGTGCAGGGCGCGGCCCACCTCGTCGCGGCCCAGCCACACCACGGTGCCGTCGGTGATCGCCATCGCCGTGGCGTCGGGTGCGGTCGGTGAGTGGACGCGGCCGCCCACGAGCAAGGTAGTCACGCCTGTGCAGTCTGCCGGTGCTCGAACAGCGACCGCACGGCAGGTTCCGCCCGCACCAGGTCGAGCGCGAACGCGGCGTGACCGGGCACGTAGCCGTTGCCGACGAGCATCTCCACGTCGGCGGCGAGCCCTTCCGCGCCCAGCGCGGCGGCGGGGAACGAGGTGGCCATCGAGAAGAACACCACCGCGCCGCCGTCGGCCGTCGCGAGGATCGCGCCGTGCTCGCAGCCGGGCACGTCCACGCACACCACGGTGACGTCGACCGGGCGGCCCACCGCGGCCCGCACCGCGACGGGGTCGCGGGCGTCGGCGACCACCACCTCGTCGGCCAGCCCGGACCGGGTCACCAGGTCCGCCTCGGCCGGGGTCGGCACCAGCGCCACCAGGCGGGCCGCGCCGGCGCGGCGGGCGGCGGCCAGCGACAGCGAGCCCGACTTCCCGCCGCCGCCCAGCACCAGCACGGACGTCGCGGCGCGGCGGCGCACGACCCGGTCGGTGAGGGCGGGCGCGCCGCACACGTCGAGCACCGACAGCGCCAGCGCGTCGGGCAGGTCGGCGGGCAGCACGGCGGCGATCGACCGCCCGAACAGCACCGCGGTGCCCGCGCACGGCGCCTGCTCGGTCGTGCCGTCCCAGGACGCGAGGCCGTCGGTGATGCGCAGCGGCGTGAGGGTCAGCGACACCAGGGTGGCGATCCGGTCGCCCACCCGCAGGCCCAGCGGCGAGTCGGGGCCGACGGCGCGGACGGTGCCGAGCAGCATCCCGCCGGACCCGGTCACGGGGTTGTGCAGCTTGCCGCGCTCGGCGACGATGTCGAGCACCGCCCGCCGCACGTCCGGCCCGTGCTCCTCGCGCAGCTGCCGGAACGACGCGGCGTCGAGGTTGAGCCGCTCGACGTCCACCACGACCTCGTCCGCGCCGCACTCCGGTGTCGCGTCCAGCCGCCACGCCTGCTGCGGCAGGACACCGGCGGGCTCGACGACGCGGTGCAGACCGTACGGCGAAGTCATGGAAATCCTCCGGTCGACAGCGACTGGACCGGGATATCTTCACGTGACGCGTCAAGATTGCGCAAGCATCCGGCTCGAAAGGGGGATGTGGCGAGCCCGCCGCCACGCCACCCCGCTCCGGCCACCCCGACTGCGCCGCGCGCCACCGGCCGCGACACCCGACCGAGCCCGTCCCCAGGGAACGGCGACGCACACCGGGCGCCGGCCGGTCCGCTCGACGCGGGACGCGACCGGCGCCCGGTGACGGCCGGCTACCGGCCCGCCCCGGCCCGCAGCCAGCGGCAGCCGTAGGGCTCCAGCACCACCCGCGGCGCGGCGGGCGCGCCGCTGAACACGTCGGTCAGCGCGCCCTGCACCCCGGACAGCTCCACCTCCGCCGCGTCGTCGCCCAGGTTGTGCACGGCCACGACCGTCCCGCCGTCGATGTCGCAGCGGTGCGCGAACACGGCCGGGTCGGTGGTGTCGATCATGCTGAACGCGCCCCACGCCAGCTCCGGGCACTCCCGGTAGCGCTCGACGAGCAGCCGCACCCACGCCAGCAGCGAGTCCGGGTCGTGCCGCTGCTCCTCGACCGCGTCCCACCACATCGGCGTGCGCACCGCCAGCCGGTCCGGTTGCGACAGGTCCTCGGTCATGCCGACCTCCTCGCCGTAGAACAGGACCGGCGTGCCGGGCAGCGAGAACAGCAGGCTGTAGACCATCCGGGTGCGCCGCTCGTCGCCCATCATCGACGGCAGGCGGCGGCGCAGGCCCCGGCCGTAGAGCTGCATGTCCTCCTCCGGGCCGAACGCGGCGAACACCTCGCGGCGCTCCGGCTCGGTCAGCTTGTCCAGGATCAGCTCGTCGTGGTTGCGCACGAACGTCGCCCAGTGGCAGTCGCGCGGCGGCAACGGCCGTTCCTTCAGGGCGTGTGTCAGGGGGCCGGCGTCCTTGCGCGCCAGCGACAGGTACAGCTGCTGCATCCCGACGAAGTCGAAGCACATGTGCAGCTCGTCGCCCACCCCGTCGGCGCTGCCGAAGAACCGCATGGTGTCGGCGTAGGGCAGGTTGACCTCGCCCAGCAGCACGGCCTCGCCGTCGCGGCGGGACAGGAACGCGCGCAGGTCGCCCAGGTAGTCGTGCGGGTCCGGCAGGTCCTGCACGGGCGCCTCCAGCAGGAACGGCACCGCGTCCACGCGGAACCCGGACAGCCCCAGCTCCATCCAGAACCCCATCACGCGGGCGATCTCGTCACGCACCCGCGGGTTGGCCACGTTCAGGTCCGGCTGGTGCTTGTAGAAGCGGTGCAGGTAGTACTGGCCGGACTCCTCGTCCCGCTCCCACAGCGACTTCTCCCGGTCGGGGAACACCACGCCCCGCTCGGCGCCGGGCGGCGGCTGGTCGCGCCACACGTACCAGTCGCGGCGCGGCGAGTCCCGCGACGAGCGGGCCTCCCGGAACCAGGGGTGTTGGTCCGAGGTGTGGTTGACCACCAGGTCGGCGATCACCCGCATGCCCCGGTCGCGGGCGGTGCGGACGAACTCCACGAAGTCGCCCAGCGTGCCCAGGCGCGGGTCGACGCCGTAGAAGTCGGTGATGTCGTAGCCGTCGTCCCGGTCCGGCGAGGGGAAGAACGGCATCAGCCACAGGCACGTCACGCCCAGGCGGTGCAGGTGGTCGATCCGGTCGACCAGGCCGCGGAAGTCGCCGTGGCCGTCGCCGTCGGAGTCGTGGAAGGTCTCCACGTCCAGGCAGTAGACGACGGCGTTCTTCCACCACAGGTCGGCGGTCCGGGTGAGCTTCACCGCCGCACCCCCGGCAGGACGTGCTCGCCGAACGCGTCGAGGAACGCGGCCTGCTCCTGGCCCACGTGGTGCAGGTACAGCTCGTCGAACCCGAGTTCGGCGTAGCCGCGCAGCACCTCGGCGTGCCGGCCGAGGTCGGCGGACACGTCCACGGTGCCCGCCACCCGCTCGGGCGTGACGTGCTCGGCCAGCACGTCGAAGTGCCGGGGTGTCTCCAGGTCCCAGCACACCGGCGGGCCGAACACGTTGCCGCGCCACTGGTCGTGGGCGATCCGCAGCGCCTGCTCGTGGTCGGGTGCCCAGCTCAGGTGCACTTGCAGCGCCAGCTTGCCGATGCCGCCCGCGCCGCGGTAGGCGTCCACCACCTCGCGCAGGTGCGCGAGGGGCGCGTTGACCGTGATCAGCCCGTCGGCCCACTCGGCGCACCAGCGGGCCGTGGCGGCGCTGACGGCCGCGCCGAGCAGGGCGGGCGGTCGGTCCGGTCTGGTCCACAGCCGCGCGCGGTCCACGGTGACCAGGCCGTCGTGGCTGACCTCCTCACCGGCGAGCAGGGCGCGGATGACGTCCACGCACTCGCGCAGCCGGGCCGCGCGGACGTCCTTGCGCGGCCACCGGTCGCCGGTGATGTGCTCGTTGCTCGCCTCGCCCGTGCCCAGCGCGGCCCAGAACCGGTCGGGGTACATCGCGCCGAGCGTGCCGATCGCCTGCGCGACCACCGCCGGGTGGTACCGCTGGCCGGGCGCGTTGACCACCCCGAACGGCAGGGCGGTCGCCTGGAGCGCGGCGCCCAGCCACGACCAGGCGAACCCCGACTGCCCCTGCCGCTCGCTCCAGGGCGAGAAGTGGTCCGAGCACATCGCCGCGTCGAACCCGACCTCCTCGGCGCGGCGGACGGCGTCCAGCAGTCGCGACGGGTGGACCTGCTCGTGCGAGGCGTGCACACCGATGACCGTCATGCCGTGTCACGTACCCGCGACACGACCGGGTGACACCGGGCGGTGCGGCGCACCCGGGGTCGACGCGATCAGGACGGTGCGGTGCTCGTCGACGCGGTCGGGACCGGCGCGGTTCGGGTCGATCCGGCGCGGTTCGATCCGGCGCGGGTCGCGAACAGATCCGAGGTCGCGCGGCTCCCGGTCAGGTCAGTTCGGGCCGCTGGGCGGGCTTCGGCTCGGACGGCCGGACGTCCACCACGTCGCCGTCGATCACCACGCCGCCCGCCATCGGCGGCCTGCCGTGGCGCAGGTTCATCGCCATCTCGCGCTCCCGCTGCTCGGAGCGCCGCGCGAGCCGCCTGCTGAGCAGCCGGCGGGTCGGCGGGAACAGCAGCAGCAGGCCCGCGACGTCGCTGAGGAAGCCCGGCACCACGATCAGGAACCCCGCCGCCGCGATCAGGACGCCGTCGGCGATCTCCTGGTGCGGCGCGCGGCGGGAGCGCAGCGCCTCGGAGAAGGCCGCCATCGTGCGCGCGCCCTCCCGCCTCATCAGCATCGAGCCGACCACCCCGCCCAGCACCAGCAACCCCAGGGTGGGCAGGAGGCCCCACGCCCCGAAGGCCGCCACCAGGGCGGTGATCTCGACGGCCAGACCGATGAGCACTACGGCGAACACGCGCATACCCGCTCAACGAACGAACGCCCCGAAACACTCCCCGCCGAAATATTTACGTCGATCCACACCTCTGACAGAATATCTTCAAGCCACCCTACGGGTAGGGAGCACGTATGACTGCGCTACACGAGACCGTGCCCGCGGTACCGCGACCCGACCTCCAGCCCTACACCTACGTCCGCCGGGAACTGGTGGAACCCGACTGGCGGCGGTTCCCCGGCTGGCGCGACGTCACCGAGGCGCAGTGGCGCGACGCCCGGTGGCAGCGGGCGCACTGCGTGAAGAACGTCCGTCAGCTGCGCGCCGTGCTGGGCGACCTGCTCGACGAGCGGTGCTACGACGACCTGCTCGCCGACCAGGCCGAGCTGGCGACGATGTCGATGCTCGTGCCGCCGCAGATGCTCAACACCGTGGCGCCCGACGCCGACCCGGCCGACTTCACCGGGGCGTTCCTCGCCGACCCGGTCCGGCGGTACCTGATGCCGGTGCGCTCCGACCGCGACCCCGACTGGCCGAGCCACCCCCACTCGGCGCGGGACTCGCTGCACGAGACCGAGATGTGGGTCGTGGAGGGCCTGACCCACCGCTACCCCACCAAGGTGCTGGCCGAGCTGGTCTCCACCTGCCCCCAGTACTGCGGCCACTGCACCCGCATGGACCTCGTCGGCAACTCCACCCCGCAGGTCCGCAAGCAGAAGCTGCTGCTCAAGCCGGTCGACCGGCAGGACCGGATGATCGACTACCTCAGGCGGACGCCCGGCGTGCGGGACGTCGTGGTCTCCGGCGGCGACGTCGCCAACGTGCCGTGGCCGCACCTGGAGTCGTTCCTGATGCGGCTGCTCGACATCGACACCGTGCGCGACGTCCGGCTGGCCACCAAGGCGCTCGCCGGGCTGCCGCAGCACTGGCTCCAGCCGGCGGTGGTGGAGGGCCTGGAACGCGTGGCGCGCACCGCCGGCCGACGCGGCGTGAACCTCGCCATCCACACCCACGTCAACCACGTGCAGTCGGTGACGCCCCTGGTCGCCGAGGCCGCCCGCACCGCGCTGGAGGTCGGCGTGCGGGACGTGCGCAACCAGGGCGTGCTGATGAAGGGCGTCAACGCGACCCCGGACGACCTGCTCGACCTGTGCTTCGCGTTGCAGGGCGAGGCGAACGTCCTGCCGTACTACTTCTACATGTGCGACATGATCCCCAACGCCGAGCACTGGCGCGTGGCCGTGTGGGAGGCGCAGGAGCTCCAGCACGCGATCATGGGCTACCTGCCCGGCTACGCCACGCCGCGCATCGTGTGCGACGTGCCCTACGTCGGCAAGCGGTGGGTGCACCAGGTCGCCGAGTACGACCGCGAGCTGGGCATCTCGTACTGGACGAAGAACTACCGGACCGGGATCGAACTGGAGGACCCCGACGCGTTGAGCCGGCGCTACCCGTACTACGACCCGATCCCGACCCTCGGCGAGGCGGGCCGCCGCTGGTGGTCGACCCGGGCGTGACCCGGTCCACGCCTCGCCGGGTCCGGGACGGTGGCTCCCGGCCCGGACGACGCGACGGTGACGGCACACCGCACGCGACCACGGGCGCGCAACCGCGGACACGCCGCGCTGGCGGACGATCGGCGGCCGGGGTGGGTGCCCGCGGCCACCCACCCGGTCACCGCCGGGCGAGCACCCTCGGGTCGGTGTGCAGGCGGTCGGCCGGCCGGACGGTGATGAACTCGTTCTCGTCGGGCCTGCCGGGCGTGCGGACGGAGTTGAGCACGCGGCCGTCGGGCGGCCGGGACAGGCCCTCGAATCCCTTGCTGCCGCCCGGCCGAAGTCGCCCCGGCCGTCGGTCGGCGCGGCTCGGCGTCCCACCGCGCACGCTGCGGACGTCGCGCCCTGCGTGAGTCCCGTCTTGCCGGGATGGCAAGAAATCTGGCGTGGTGTCGACGGCCCGGTGCAAGGTGCGGTCATGACGACGGCTGAGCAGTACTGGGAGGGCTTCTACCTGGACCGGGACCAGGTGTGGAGCGGGCAGGCCAATCCGCTGCTGGTGCGCGAGGTGTCCGCGCTGCCGCCCGGCGCGGCGCTGGACCTCGGGTGCGCCGAGGGCGCGGACGCGGTGTGGCTGGCCGGCCGCGGGTGGCGGGTGGTGGGCGCCGACGTGTCGGCCACGGCGCTCGCGCGGGCTGCGGCGCGGGCGGAGGAGGCCGGCGTGGCGGACCGGATCACGTGGGAGCGGCACGACCTGGCCGAAACGTTCCCGGCCGGGACGTTCGACCTGGTGTCGGCGCAGTTCCTGCACTCGCCGGTCGAGCGGGACGGCGAGCGGGACGCGGTGCTGCGCCGGGCCGCCGCGGCGGTCGCGGACGGCGGCGTGCTGCTGGTCGTCGGCCACGCCGGGTGGCCGACGTGGGTGACCGAGCCGCCGGCGGACATCCGGTTCCCGACCACCGGCGACGTGCTGGCGGCGCTGCGGCTGGACGACCGGTGGGAGGTGGAGCTGGAGGAGCTGGTCGAGCGGGAGCTGACCGGGCCGGAGGGGCAGGCCGGGAGCCGGGTCGACAACGTGCTGCGCGTGCGGCGGCGGTAGGCGCCGGGCGCGGTGCCGGTGACCACCGGGCGCTGCCGTCGTCGGGTGCGGCGGCGACCGGCCTCTGCTGCTCTCGGGCGCGGCGGTTGCCGGGTGCGGAGACTATCGGGCGCGACGGCTATCGGGTGCGGGCCCGGATGTGGGCCCGTTCCCCCTGCTGCCCGAACAGGGTGAGCAGCTCGACGGGCTCGGGTCCGGCCGCGCCGAACCAGTGCGGCACGTGGGTGTCGAACTCGGCCGCCTCACCGGGCTTGAGCACCAGGTCCTGCTCGCCCAGCAGCAGGCGCAACCGGCCGTCGAGGACGTACATCCACTCGTAGCCCTCGTGCACGCGCAGCTCCGGGTCCGCCGGCGCCTCCGCCGGCGGGATGATCATCTTGTACGCCTGGAGCCCGCCCGCCCGCCGGGTGAGCGGGATGACGGTCCGCCCGCGCCGCACGACCGGGCGCAGGTGGACCCGGGGGTCGCCGGTGTCGGGCGCGCCGACCAGCTCGTCCAGCGGCACCCCGTGCGCCCTGGCCAGCGGCAGCAGGAGTTCGAGGTTGGCCCGGCGCTGCCCGCTCTCCAGCCGGGACAGCGTGCTCTCGGAGATCCCGGTCTCGGCGGCGAGGTCGGCCAGGGTCGCGCCGCGTCGGCGGCGGATCGCGCGCAGCCTCGGGCCCACGGCGTGCAGCACGGCGTCGAAGTCCACGGGCCCACCTTGCCGAACCGGCAACCCGTTTTGCAACCCCGGACCGCGAGGCCCGCGCCGGCGGACGTGCGGCGCGGGCGACCGGACCCGCTCGACGGCCGTCCCCCGTGGACACCGTCCTCGATCAGCGGGTCCACGGGGCGGGTGGTCGACTAGAACGCGACCTCCAGCGTTTCCAGGCGCGTGTTCAGCGGCGGCGCGAGGAAGCGGTCCACCCGGTCGTAGGCGGGCCGCAGGCCGGGCAGGCGGTCGAGCAGGACGCTGAAGCACACGTCGGCCTCCATCCGGGCCAGCGCCGCGCCCAGGCAGTAGAACGCGCCGAGCCCGAACGCGGTGTGCCGGTTGGGCTTTCGGGTGATGTCGAACCGGTCCGGGTCGGCGAACACCTCCGGGTCGCGGTTGCCCGCCAGCATCGCGAGGTACAGCACCTGCCCGGCGGCCACCTCCCGGCCGCCGATCCCGACCGGCTCGGTGGCGACCCGCAGGATCACGTTCGCCGGGCCGTCGCAGCGCAGCATCTCCTCCACGGCCGTGGGCATCAGCTCGCGGCGCGACTTGAGCAGCTCGAACTGGTCGGGGTGGTCGAACAGCAGCACCAGGCCGTTGGCGATCAGGTTCGCGGTCGTCTCGTGCCCGGCGAACAGCAGCAGCACGCAGTTGGCGACGATCTCGTCCTCGTCGACCACGCCCTCCCGCTCGGCGGCCGCGAACATGCTCAGCAGGTCGTCCCTGGGCTCGACCCGCCGCCGCGCCACCAGGCCGCGCAAGTGGTCCTGCATCTCCAGCACGCTGCGCTGGCACTGCTTGAGCTGCTCGAAGTCGGCGGGCGCGAACAGCGCGAGGATGTCCCGCGACCACGCCTGGAGCCGCTCGCGCTCCTCGGTCGGCATGCCCAGCATCTCGGCGATCACGTTGGCGGGCAGCGGGTACGCCAGGTCCGCGACCACGTCCATCCGGCCGGCGTCGGCCACGGCGTCGATCAGCTCGCCGGTCAGCTGCGCGACGCGCGGCCGGAGCCCGGCCACGGTGGCGGGCGTGAAGTAGCGCTTGAGCAGCTGCTGGAACCGCACGTGGTCGGCCTCGTCGGTGTGGCCCATCCACAGCGCGACGGACTGGAGGACGGGCGCGAGTTCGTCGCGCTCGGCCTGGCTCAGCCGGTCCAGGCCCTGCGCGAGGTTGGCGGGGGCCAGGCGGCGGTCCTTGAGCGCCGCGACGATGTCCGCGTGCCGGGTCACCAGGTAGCCGTCGAGGCCGGGCACCCAGCTCACCGGGTCTTCGGCGCGGAGGCGGTGCAGCACCGGGTGCGGGTTCTCGGCGACACCGGGTGCGAGCAGGGCGTGGGCGGGCGGTGCGAGGGCTGGATCGCTCATGACGGAAGTCTGTCCGAGAAGGGTTCGCGTTTCAGCGGGCAGATGAGGGAATCCGGGTGCATCCGGACCAACGGGCGCACCCGCGAACGCACCCTGGCCCGCGTCCGGGCACGCCTTCGGCCGGAACGGCCCGGTGCCGGGCCGGCGGCACCGCCGCTCCTTGCACTCCTAGACGATGTCGGGCGCCACACCGGGAACGGCGTGCGGCCCGAGTCGCGGCCGGCCGGGCGGTCCGGGTTTCCCGCCGAGCAGCACGCTGGTCAGCGACCTGCGCTCGTCGGTCATCTCCCGCGCGAGCGCGGCCAGCTCGTCCCCGATCACCGGCGTACCAGCGCCGCCCGCCCGCACCGCGTCCAGCACGGCCCGGCGCAGCAGCTCCTTGATGAACGACGCCGTCGCGCCCTCCGTCGCCGCCACCACGGGTTCGAGGTCGGCCCGCAGGTCCACGCCCCGGCCGTAGAGCCGCAGCAGCCGGCGGCGACCCTCGGCGTCCGGGCGCGGGATCTCCACCGCCAGGTCGATCCGCCCTGGCCGGTCGGCGAGCGCGCGTTCCAGCTCGGCCGCGCGGTTGGTGGTGAGCACGAACGTCACGTCCGCGTCCGCGCCGACCCCGTCCATCGCCTCCAGCAGCGCGAACAGCAGCGGGTTCGTGCCGCCGGGCGAGTGGCCCCGGTCCATCGCGACCAGGTCGACGTCCTCGACCACGAGCATGGCCGGCTGGAGCCGCCGCGCGAGCGCCGCCGCCTGCCCGATCAGGCGCATCGCGGGACCGGTCAGCAGGATCACCGTGCACCCGGTCATCCGGCTCATCAGGTACCGCACGGTGTGCGTCTTGCCGGTGCCTGGCGGGCCGTGCAGCAGCAGGCCGCGCTTGAGGTGCTGCCCCGCCGCGAGCAGCCGCTCGGAGTGCTCGGCGACGCCCACCACGTGCCGTTCGACGGAGTCCAGCACGCCGTCGGGCAGCACCACGGCGTCCGCGTCCAACGTCGGCCTGGGCAGGAAGCTGACCAGCTCGTTGCCCCGGTGCTCGCTGACGCCGAACGACAGCACCTGGCGGCGGAACACGTCGTGCAGGCGCATCAGCCGCTCGATCTCCTCGCCGACCGCCCGCGCCGTGCCCCGGTCGGCGGCCAGCACCTCCAGCCGGCACGTGGGCTGCCCGTACTCCGCCGCCGCGCCCCGCACACCGACGACGACCGGTGCGCCGTCGGGCGCGCGGGTCGCGACGAGGCCGAGCTGCACGACCTCCGCGGTGCGGTCCGGGCCGACGGCGGCGGTGGCGTAGTCCGCCGCGCCCAGGTCGTACAGCTGCTGACGGCGGGCCGCGACCAGCATGGACAGCAGGTCCTCGTGGCCGCGGTGCGAGCCGCTGACGCCGAACCACGCGGCGCCCGGCGTGTGCTCGGCGAGGTAGGCGTCGACGCCGCGCTGCACGTTGACGTGCTCCCACGCCGGGAACTTCGTCGCCACGGACAGCACGTCGCCCAGGTCCAGGCCGAGGTGGTCCGAGACCTTCGTGATCAGCGGCGCGGTGCGGCCGTCCTCGTCGACCACCGCGGTGGTCAGCTGGAACAGCCGGCGCAGGCTCGCGGCCAGGGCGCGGACCTCGTCGTCGGTCGTGTCCCCCATGTGTCACCCCCCATGTGTCCCCCCTGCGTGTCCCCCTCTGCGTGTCACCCCCTGGGGCCCATCATGGCGCAGCCGTCCAGCCATGTGTCGCGGCGGCGGGCTCGCGCGGCGGGAACGGCCGTGCGGTGGGGAAGTCGCGGCGGTGGGAGGTCGGCGGGTCAGGTGCCCTCGGGCGGTTCGTCGCCGTCCCGGTCGGCCCACTCCAGCAGTGGCCGCAGGGAGAACACCGCCTCGTCGATGCCCGCGTGGAGGTCGCCCAGCTCGGCGTAGCGCGCGGGCACCGTCGCGATGGTGAAGTCGCGCGGGTCCAGCGCCTCGACCTCGTCCCACCGCACCGGCGTGGACACCGTCGCCTCCGGCACCCCACGCACAGAGTAGGCGCTCGCGATCGTGTGATCACGACTGTTCTGGTTATAGTCCACGAAGAGCGCGGCCGGGTCCCGATCGCGCCGCCACCAGGCGGTGGTGACGTCGTCGGGTGCGCGCCGCTCCACCTCCCGCGCGAACGCGAGCGCGGCCCGCCGCACGTCGGCGAACCCCCACTCGGGCTCGATGCGCACGTAGACGTGCAGGCCGCGCCCGCCGGAGGTCTTCGGGAACCCGACCGCGCCCAGCTCGTCGAGCACCTCGCGCACCACCCCGGCGACCCGCCGCACGCGGGAGAACGGGCAGTCCGGCATCGGGTCGAGGTCGATGCGCCACTCGTCGGGCTTCTCGGTGTCGGCGCGCCGCGAGTTCCACGGGTGGAACTCGACGGTCGACATCTGCACCGCCCAGATCACGTCGGCCAACCCGGTGACGCACAGCTCGTCGGCGTGCCGCCCGTAGCGGGGGAAGCTCACGCGCACCGTCCGCACCCACGGCGGCGCGCCGGCGGGCAGTCGCTTCTGGTGCACCTTCTCCCCGGTGACCCCCGACGGGAAGCGGTGCATCATGCACGGCCGCTCGCGCAGCGCCCGCACGATGCCGTCGCCGACCGACAGGTAGTAGCGGGCGAGGTCGAGCTTGGTCTCGCCGCGTGCCGGGAAGTAAACGCGATCGGGGTGGGAGATCCGCACGGTGCGGTCCCCGACCTCCAGCTCCACCGCGTTGCCCATGCCGGGAACCTAACCCGGATCGGACCGGTCGGCGCGCCGTCCGACCCGCCGCGGGGTCGGTCCCGGTGACGACGGCCGTCGCCCGCGCCCGTGTGCCCGACGGGCGCGACAGGCCGCGAAGGCCGTCGTCGCCGGGAGTGGCCGGCGGCGCGCCGCACGCCGCGACCACCCGCGGGGCGAGCGGCGGCCCGAGGTCGCCGGGGGCGCGCTCGCCGTGGCCGGCCGCCCCACCGCCGCGACCCGCCGCGGCCACCGGCGATCCGCCGCGTCGGGTGTCGGGGACGACGGTGGGGCGTGCTCCCACGATGGCCCTTCGGCGGCGTCGAGACATCGGTCGGGTGACGGAGGCGGAACCCGGACGCGCCCGCCGGCGGTGCTGCCGGGGTTTGGGCGCCCGCCGCCGCGGGAAACGCCAGGGGGGTCCGGGGATTCCGGGCGCGGCGGTGGTGGGAGGGCGTCGTGGGTGTCGGAGGTGTGGTCACCGCCGCCGCGCTGGCGGGTGCCGTCGCGGTCGGCGCGAGCGGGCTCGGGCCGCACGACGACGGCGCGTGGCGCGGGCTCGGCCTGCGCGTGGTCGACCGCGTCACGCGCGCCGACGGCGACTGCGTCGCGAACTCGTTCGGGCAGGTGCGCGAGCTGCTGACGACCGCGCCGTGCACGTCGTTGAGCCGCCTGCTGGTCACCCTCGCCGACGACAAGGGCACCGTGGTCGCGGTGTCGGTGGCATGGGTGGAGTTCGCCGAGCGGGACACCGCCGGCGCGTTCAAGCGGGTCGAGGACGTCCACGGCACGGGCGACATCACGCCGCTGTCCGCCCGGCTGCTGCTCCGGGACGAGATCACCTTCACCGCGCACCACTACGACTCCGAGCTGCTGGGCACGACGGTGGTCGTCGCGGAAGCCGAGGCGGTGGAGGGCGCGGCGACCCCGGAGTTCCTGCACCGGGTCACCGAGGTCGCCGTGCTCACGCCGCGCCCGTGACCCGTCGCGCACCGACCGCCCGGCGGCACCGAGGACCGCTCCGCACTTGCGGAGTCACCGCACCGGCGAGGTCCCAGCACCGCGTCGCCGAGGTCCCGCACCGCGCCGGCGGCGTCGCCGAGGACCGCACCGGTCACCGCACCGCGCCGTCCGCGTCACCGCCCGGCCAGCTCCACCACGTCCTCGGCGCAGCCCCACGACAGCGTGACACCGGCCCCGCCGTGCCCGTAGCAGCTGATCACCACGCGCCCGTCCCGCTCGACCCGGTCCACCCGCACCGACGGCCGGACGGGCCGCAGCCCCACCGCGCGGGACAGCACGGGCGCGTCGCGCAGCTCCGGCGCCAGCGCCACCGCCCGCGCCAGCACGGCGCGCTCCACCGCCGGGTCCACCGCCAGGTCCGACTCCCCCTCGTCCGCCGTGCCGCCGCACACCACGTCGCCGTCGCGCGGGATCACGTAGGCCATCCCGGCGGGGTTGTCGTCGTCCACCACCCACCGCGTCAGGCCGGGGTTGGCCAGCCGCACGACCTGGCCGCGCACCGGCGCGAGCGACGGGTCGCCGGTCAGCTCGCCCGACCGCAGCCCGGCGGCGACGACGACCCGCTCCTGCGGCAGCTCCGCGAGCCGGCCGACCGTCGCCGACCGGAACCGCACCCCCGCCCGCGCGCACCGCCCGACCAGCCACTCCAGGTACACCGGCAGGTCCACCACGGGCAGCGTGCACACCACGCCGGACACCGCGCCGCCCGGCAGCTCCGCCGCCGACGCCGGCCGGTGCCCGCGCACCGCGGCCGTCCACCCCAGGTCGGGCGAGGCGCGGCGGTGCAGCACGACGCCCTCCCGCAGGAGCACCCCGTTCCCGCCCTCCCCGGCCAGCGCGGCGAACCGGGACAGCGACACCGCGCCCCACCGCAGCACCCGGTCGGGCGGCGCGGCCCGGTAGGGGAACCACAGCCCGCCCGCCACCGCCGACACGGTGTCCGGCGGACGCCGGTCGGCGACCACCTCGACCCGGTGCCCCGCCTCGGCCAGCCGCAGCGCGCACGTCAACCCGATCACGCCGGACCCGATCACCGCCACATCTCCCATGCGGTGGTCGTACCAGAACCGGCCCAGGTTCCGCCGAACGCCGGGTTGTGACGGCCACCGACGGGCTGCTTCCATGAGGTTTCCGATAGATCACTTCTGGCGGCGCGAACCGGCGGCGACACCGCCGGGGGCCAGTGAGCGACAACCCCGGAGGTTCGTGCGCTGCCCAGGGGAAGCCGTCTCCGACGCGCGGCGACCCCACCGCGACCCTGATCACGCGGTGGGCAGGCGGACCTCGCCGAGAAACGACCACGGGCGGGGCGACCCTGCGGACGCGCACCGCCCAGAAGGAGTCGGGACATGATTCGTCGGCTGACACGACTGCTCGCCGTCGGCGCGGCACTGGCCCTCACCTCGTCGCTGACCGCCGCGGCGACCGCGGCACCGGCCGAGGACGTGTGCGCGGTCAAGTCCAAGCCCACCGGGAAGGTGCTGCACGGCTACTGGGAGAACTGGGACGGCGCCAAGAACGGCGTGCACCCGCCGATGGGGTGGATACCCATCACCGACCAGCGCATCCGGGACAACGGCTACAACGTGATCAACGCCGCGTTCCCGGTGATCCGCGGCGACGGCACGGTGCTGTGGGAGGACGGGATGGACGCGAACGTCAAGGTCGCCACCCCGGCCGAGATGTGCGCGGCCAAGGCGGCGGGCCTGACGATCCTGATGTCCATCGGCGGCGCGACGGCGGGCATCGACCTGAACTCGTCGGCCGTGGCGGACCGGTTCGTGCAGACGGTGGTGCCGATCCTGAAGAAGTACAACTTCGACGGCATCGACATCGACGTCGAGACCGGCCTGACCGGCAGCGGCAACATCAACACGCCGTCGACCTCGCAGGCCAACCTGATCCGGATCATCGACGGCGTGCTGGCGCAGATGCCGTCGAACTTCGGCCTGACGATGGCGCCGGAGACCGCGTACGTGACCGGCGGCAGCGTCACCTACGGCTCGATCTGGGGCGCGTACCTGCCGATCGTGAAGAAGTACGCCGACAACGGCCGCCTGTGGTGGCTGAACATGCAGTACTACAACGGCAACATGTACGGCTGCAACGGCGACTCCTACTCGGCGGGCACGGTGCAGGGCTTCACCGCCCAGACGAACTGCCTGAACAAGGGGCTGGTCATCCAGGGCACGACGATCAAGGTGCCGTTCGACAAGCAGGTGCCCGGCCTGCCCGCCCAGCCCGGCGCGGGCGGCGGCCACATGTCGCCCGGCCTGGTCGCGCAGGCGTGGAACACCTACAGCGGCGGGCTCAAGGGCCTGATGACCTGGTCGATCAACTGGGACGGCTCGCGGGGCTGGACCTTCGGCCGCAACGTGAAGTCCCTCCAGGGCCGCTGACCCCGGCCGGCGCGGGCCCCCGGTCCGGGGACCCGCGCCGCCGGAGCGCCCGACAGTTCGCGGCATGATCCGCGCATGGGTGGCGGGCACCGGATCGAGCCGACGGGGCACCCCGCCCCGCCCGCCGGCGACGTGGCCAAGGCGGTCAACGGCGGGCGAGCGGGGACGGTGGTGCAGGCCGGCGCCATCTACGGCGGCGTCCACCAGCACCCCGGCCGGGTCGCGGCGACGCTGCTCGGGCCCGAGCACGCCGACACCCTGGCGGCCCGCAACAACCTCGCGTACTGGCGGGGCGAGGACGGCGACCCGGCGGGCGCGGTGGAGCCGCTGCGCGAGCTGGTCGGCGTCCAGCGGCGGGTGCTGGGCCCCGACCACCCCGTCACCCTGACCACGCGCGGCCACCTGGCCCGGCGGCTCGGCGAAGCGGGCGACCCGGCGGCGGCGTTCGAGGAGCTGCTGGCCGACCGGCTGCGGGCGGAGGACCCCGACGACCCGCTGATCCGCACCACCCGCAGCAACCTCGCCTACCGGCGCAACGCCCTCGGCCGATAGGCGGCGTCTCGCGGTCCGCGCCCACGGGTATCCCGGTGGGCACCACGGATACCGGAGGAGCCGATGTCCCGGCCGGTCTTGGTCGCGCTGCTCGCCGCGCTGCTGTCGTCGTCCGGCTGCGCCGCGCCGTCGGGAGTCCCGCCGGGGGCGTCGACCGGGCCCGCCGCGGACCGGGTGCCCGCCGGCACCCCGGACGCCGTGACGGCCCGCTCCCTGCTCGCCTCGCTGGCGGTGGCCGCGCCGGGCAGGCTCGACGGCTACGTCCGCGACTGCGACGACGGCGCGGCCTGCGTCTTCGGCCGCCCCTGGTCCGACGTGGACGGTGACGGGTGCGACCAGCGCAGCCAGGTGTTGGCCCGCGACCTCGTCGACGTGGTGCGCAAGGAGGGCCGGTGCGCGGTGACCGGTGGCACGCTGCACGACCCGTACACCGGCCGCACGGTGACCGACGTGTCCGAGGTCCAGGTCGACCACGTGGTGCCGCTGGCCGAGATGTGGCGCAGCGGCGCGGCGGGCTGGCCGCCCGAGCGGCGCACGGCCGCCGCCAACGACCTGCGCAACCTGCTCGCCGTGCAGGGCAGGGCCAACCGGGCCAAGGGCGACCGGACGCCGGACGAGTGGCTGCCGCCCGAACCCTCCTACGCCTGCCCCTACGCGCGCATCTACGTCGGGGTGAAGGCCGAGTACGGGCTGACCGTGGCGCCGGCCGAACGCGCGGCGCTGGAGCGGACCCTGGCCCCGTGCCCGTGACGGCCCCGCCCACCCCGGCGGGTCCTGTGACTACACTCACAACCGGATCGGGCATCCCACCCCGCGTGCCGGGTCGGTCACGCGCCGCGAGGGCCGCACCCGTCCGACGTGTCCCCGGTCACGTGCCGCACGCCCGATCCGGCGCCGAACCGCGCGCCCGTGCGCGCAGAACCAACAACATGTGCGCGCGATGTCAAGAAGGTGTCCGGACGGGGCCGAACGGAGGAAGCGTTGCCGCCGAAGCGGGTCGATCACTGGTCCGTATGCTGGCCGCGACCAATCCTGCCTTGGTCGGGAGGCGCTGACCATGACCATCCACCGTGACCTGCTGATCGCCGGCGACGACGTGCCGGCGGCGGACGGCCGCACCGTCGACGACGTCAACCCGTTCACCGGCGAGGTCTTCGCGACCGTCGCCGCCGCGGGGCCGAAGGACGTGACCAGGGCGGTGGACGCCGCCGACGCCGCGTTCCCGGACTGGGCCGCGGTGAGCCCGTTCGCCCGGCGGAAGCTGCTGCTGGACGCCGCCGACCTGCTCGACCAGCGCGCCGAGCAGGCGGTCGAGCTGATGGCGGGCGAGGCGGGCGGCACCGCCCGGTGGGCGAGGTTCAACGTCTTCCTCGCCGCCAACATCCTGCGGGAGGCCGCCGCGTCGGTCACCGCGCCGCGCGGCGAGGTGCTCGCCGCGCAGGAGGAGGGCGCGCTGGGCCTCGCGGTGCGCGAGCCGGTCGGCGTGGTGGCGGCGTTCGCGCCGTGGAACGCGCCGCTGATCCTCGGCACCCGCGCCTTCGCCACGCCCATCGCGGCCGGCAACACGGTGGTGCTCAAGCCCAGCGAGGACGCCCCGCTGGCGTCCGGCCTGTTCCTCGCCGACGTGCTGCGCGACGCGGGCCTGCCCGCCGGCGTGCTCAACGTCGTCACCAACGACCCGCGCGACGCCGCCGAGGTCGCCGAGACCCTGATCGCCGACCCGCGGGTCCGGGTGGTCAACTTCACCGGCTCCACCGAGGTCGGCCGGATCATCGGCACCCACGCCGCCCGCCACCTCAAGCCCGCCGTGCTCGAACTCGGCGGTAAGAACGCGATCATCGTGCTGGACGACGCCGACCTCGACCACGCGGTGAACGCGGCGGCGTTCGGCGTGTTCATGAACTCCGGCCAGATCTGCATGTCCGGCGACCGCCTGCTGGTGCACGAGAAGATCGCCGACGAGTTCACCGCGCGGTTCGTCACCAAGGTCGCGTCGCTGCCCGCCGGCGACCCGGCCGACCCGGAGACGGTGATCGGGCCGCTGGTCAACACCCGGTCCGCGCAGCGGGTGGCGGCGCTGGTGCGCGACGCGCGCGACAAGGGCGCGACCGTGCTCACCGGCGGCGGCGAGCCGGACGGCGCGCTGCACCCGGCGACCGTGCTCACCGGCGTCACGCCGGAGATGGACCTGCACTACGGCGAGGCGTTCGGCCCGGTGTGCGTGCTGGAGACCTTCGCGTCCGACGACGAGGCGGTGGCGAAGGCCAACGACACCGAGCACGGCCTGACCTGCGGCATCATCACCGAGAACGGCACCAGGGGCCTCACCGTGGCGCGCCGCGTCCGGACCGGCATCGTGCACGTCAACGACCAGTCCGTCGGCGACGAGCCGCAGGCGCCGTTCGGTGGCGTGAAGTCCAGCGGCTACGGCCGGTTCGGCGGCCGCTGGGGCGTGGAGGCGTTCACCACGACGCGCTGGATCACGCTCGCGACGACCCACGCGCACTACCCGTTCTGATCCGGGACCCCGACGGCCGGGTCGTGGGTGTCCGCAGCGCTGCGGACACCCACGACCCGGCCGTCGGTTCTCGCGGCCCGCTCCCCCGCGCGGCGCGGTGCCCGGCCGGCGGGTGCGACGTGGTCCGGTCCGGCGCTCAGCGCGCGGAGCGCGACCTCTCCCAGTCGGACCGCCGCAGCTCGTACTCGACCTCGCCGTGCTCGGTGCCGGGCAGCGGGTCGTCGAACCGGAGGTGGAAGGTCCGCACGTAGGTCAGGCCGGCCTTCTCCAGCACGCGGCGGGAGGCGGTGTTGACCGCCATCGTCTGCGCCCACACCCGCTCCACGCCCAGTTCGGCGAACCCCTTCCGGACCAGGGCGCGTGCCCCTTCGGTGGCGTACCCCCGGCCCCACACCGACGCCTTCAGCCGGTAGCCGAGCTCCACCTCCGCGACGCCGCCGTCCGCCGCCGGTTGCAGGGCGAGCCAGCCGACGAAGTCGCCGGTGGACCGCTCGACGGCCGCCCAGCGCCCGGCCGGGGAGCGACCGTAGTCCCGCAGGATGCCGGGCAGGACCTCGTGCTCGATCTCCGCGCGCGGTGTCGACTCGCCGGTGAGGAAGCGCATCACCTCGGGGTCGCTGTCCAGCAGGACCAGGGCGTCCACGTCGGCTTCGGTGAACCGGCGCAGCACCAGCCGCTCCGTCTCCAGGAAAACGCGCACCTCAAGCCCTTCGTCTCCACCAGGCCGACAGGCTACAAGGGCGGGGCCGGGGCGCGCCGCCCGATTCGGACGGCGGGATCATCGGTGCGGAAGGCGCACGACGTCGGGTTCTCCGGGCCGGGTCCGCCACCCACCCGCGGGCGGTGGAGCCGGTGCGGCCGGTGACCGGGTCGACGCCGTCAGCCGCCGAGCTTGGCCACCAGGTCCTGTTCCACCATCGGGGCCATCGAGATCATGAAGCTGCCACTGATGTGGTTGTCGTCCCGGTACACCCACACGTTGCCGATGACCGGCGGGCACGTGTGATCGTCGCAGAAGTAGCGGGTGTAGTCGGCGAAGACCACGTTCGACGGCAGGTCGGCGATGCCCTCGTACGGCGGCGTGTCGTGGTACAGGTCCGACCGGTCGGGGCTGCACCGCGCCACGCTCATGTTGTTGGCCACCATGCACTCCGACGGGCGGACCTCGAACCTCGGGTTGTCCCGGATCGCGACCACCCGGATGCCGTCCGGTTCCAGGTTGCGCCACTGCCGGACGAATCCGGTCGGCGTGTACTCGGTGCGGCCGGGGCGGATGTCGCGGGTGCCATTGGCGATCACGGCGTCCGGGCGCAGCTCCTTGATGCGCGCCAACGCCCACGCGTTCCACTGCACGCACGGCTGGAAGCCGGGGATCGCGTCGGAGTCGACGGAGAACGGGCAGCCGCCCTTGAGGATGGTGGTGATCTCCCACTGCCGCCGCTCGGCGACCACGGCCAGCGCGGGCAGGTAGGCGTGCATGTGGGAGTCGCCGACGAGGACGATCCGCTTCTTCGGCCGCGCGGGGCCCGCGAGCGTGCACATGCGCAGCTCCGCGTCGCCCTGGTCGAGCAGGCACTCGCGGTCCGGCGGCTTGCCGACGTCGTCGTTGAGCGCCACCAGCGGCGGCACGAACTCGGCGTCCGGCGAGCCCCAGTACTCGAAGCCCGGCGTGCGGGCGAGCGCGCCGGGGTGGTCGGGGTCGTCCAGCCGGATCGCGTAGGAGGACGCCTCCCGCGTGCTCGCGTGCTGCCACACGCCCGCGCCCACCAGCACCGGCACCATCAGCAGCACGCCGAACCGGTAGGCGCCCCACGGCTTGGCCACGCCGATCGCGGACGTGCGGACCGGCTTCTCGACCAGGTGGTGGGTCGCCACCGACAGCAGCACCGCGACGGCGATGACGAACGCGCCGTCCACCAGGCCCATCTCGCGCTGCCCGCGCACCACGAGGAACAGCACGAGCACCGGCCAGTGCCACAGGTACAGCGCGTAGCTCAGGTCGCCCACGTACCGCAGGAACGGCGTGCCGAGCAGCCGGTCCGCGCCCAGCCCGCTGCCGCTCGTGCCCGCGAGGATCACGGCCGCGCCGCACAGCGTCGGCCACAGCGCGAGCCAGCCGGGGAACACCGCGCCGACCTGGAGCACCAGGCCGCAGGCGACGAGCCCGGCGATGCCCGCCCAGCCGAGCACCACCCGCGCCGCGCGCGACAACGTCACGCGGTCGGCCAGCAGCGCGAGCAGGCCGCCGAGGGCGAACTCCCAGGCTCGGGTGAGCGAGTGGAAGTAGGCCAGGGGCTGGTCGACGCCGGTGAGCGCGACCGAGAAGACCAGCGACTCCACGAACACCGCGACCAGCAGCCACCACATGACCCGACGCGCGCCCCACCGCGTGACGCGGCCCAGGGCGATGGCCGCCACCGCCATCAGCGGCCAGACCACGAAGAACTGGCCCTGGATGGACAGCGACCAGAAGTGCTGCACGACGCTGGCCGAGTTGTGCTGCGCGAAGTAGTCCGCCGAGTCCGCCGCGAGCTGCCAGTTCTCCAGGTAGAGGGCGGCGGCGACGACCTCCCGGATGGTCTGGAACCAGCGGCTGCCGGGCAGCGCGACCACGCACACCGCCATCACGGCCAGCAGCACGGTGAGCGCAGCCGGGAACAGCCGCTTGATCATCCGGCCCCACAGGGGCACGAGGTCGACGCGGCCCCTGGCGACGGCCCGCAGCAACTGGCCGGTGACGAGGAAGCCGGAGACGACGAAGAACACGTCCACGCCGCCGGACACCCGGCCCAGCCACACGTGGTAGACGACCACGAGGGTGACGGCGACGGCGCGCAGTCCCTGGATCTCGGGGCGGAACCGCCTGGCCGGCCCGGCCGCGGGCGGCGCGGCGCTGGGGGTGGTGTCCTCGCGCGAGGTCGGGGCAAGCGTCACGATGGCTCCGGATCGCAGGTCGTTCGCGTCTCCGACCCGTGTCTCGGGACGCCCCCGTACGCCACACGGTCGAGTGGCGCCGGTGGGACGATACCGGAGGTCGCGGGCCACGCGAGGCGACACGTCCCACGTCTGAGGGGCGGTCGGACGCCCGGCCGCGCGCCGACCGGAGCAGCGGTGTGGTCCGCGCGCCGGCGCGCTGTCCGCGGAAATCGGGACCGGACCTGCGCCATTCCGGTGGTCGATCATGCCGAAGGGCGCAATCGGCCCCGTTCGCCCCCGGCGGCGGGCGCGGTGCTCCGCATACTGTGCCGATCCGGCGGCGGGGGCCGCGTGGCCGGCGGAGACGCGGGAGAACCATGTCCGATTCGGTGCCTGCCCTGTCGGGTGTGCGGGGCGTCGCGTGGGGCCTGGTCGACGAGCTGACCAGGCGACCCGGCGGGCGGGGCCGCGCCCTGCCCGTGGTGGTGGCGCTCGGGGCGCGCGGCACCGGCAAGACGGCCCTGCTGGGCCTGATCCACGACCGGTGCTCCGGTCGGGTGCCGTGCGCGCTGCTGGACCTGGAGGAGATCGGCGACGCGCGGCCCAGCCGGGTGCTGGTCGAGCTGGCGTTCGACCTGAGCCGGGCCGTGCCGCAGTTCGGGCGGATCGCGTTCCCGCGCCTGTGGCTGTGCACGCTGGTGATCGCGGGCAACCTCAACACCGCCGACCGGCCCAGGGCGCTGGCCGGGCTGAACGACCTGATGCGCGAGGACCGGCCGCTGGAGCGGCACCGGCAGAAGGTGCTGGACCTGGCCCGGCTGGCGGGTGAGGCGGGCGGGCTGCCGGGCTGGGCGCCCGAGGCGACCGACACCCTCCTCAACGGGCTGAACGCGCTGTCCCGCCGACGGATGCTGCGGTCGGTGCGCAAGCTGTCCACCGGGTCCGCGCGCGACCCGCGCGACCTGCTGGTGGAGCTGAACAAGAAGGACAAGGGCTCGCCGGCGGACCGCCGCGCGGTGGACGACATCGTGTTCGACGCGTTCCTGGCGGACCTGAACCAGGCGTTCACCGGCCGCCTGGACCGCCTGCGGCGCACCGCGAACTGCGTGGTGCTGCTGGACAACGCGCACACCGCGGAGGGCCGGGCGTTCCTGACCGCGCTGCACGCCGCGCGCCGCCGCTCCGGCCTGGACGCCGACCACGCGGCGGTGTTCGCGACCGCCCGGAGCTGGAACGTGGAGTGGAACGGCGAGTGGCGGCGGCCGGGCATCGCCGCGAACGGCGTCGCCGCTCCCCTGCCCCGCACGCCGGCGGAGGCCGACCGGGACAGCCGCACCCGCACCGACTGGGGCCGCTGGTACCTGGTGGGGCTGGGCAGGCTGGACGCCGCCGACACCGCCGACGTGGTGGCGCGCTCGGAGGTGGACCTGCCCGCGGACCTACCGCACCGGTTGACCCGCGGCCACCCCGGCGGGCTGCGCGCCCTGCTCGACGTGGTGGCGCGCCAGGAGGAGCCGCCGCGCGGCCGGGCGCTGCGCGACCTGCTGTCGCTGCCCGCCGACCCGGAACGGCCGGTGTCGCTGGCCGACGAGGCGCTCGACGCGCTGATCCGGGACCTGTCGCCGGACCTGCGCGCCGACCTGGTCACGGCGTCCGCCGGGCGCGGTGTCGAGTTCCTGTCCGACCCGACCGTGCTCGCGTCCGCGCTGCCGGACGGCGGCGGGGCGCTCTACGCGTTCCTGGTGAACAACTTCCTGCTCGCGGTCGAACCCGACGACGGCGACGGCAGTGCCGGTGCCGGTGGTGGTGGTGGCGAGGACAGTGCCGGCGGTGGTGATGCCGGTGCCGGTGCCGGTGCCGGTGCCGGTGCCGGTGGCGGTGGCGGTGGCCGGGTGGTGCTCGACCCGTGGCTGCGGACCCTGTTGCTGCACCGGCTGGCCGGCCGCCCCGAGGACAGCCGGGTCGGCTGGACCGCCGTGCACCGCCGCTGCCGCGAGCACCACGAGGGGCTCGGGCGGCTCGCCGAAGCCCGCTACCACGACCTGGCCCTCGGCGACGTGGGCGCGGTCGTGGCGTGGCTGGCCCGCCCGTTCGCCGCGGCCGACCGCCCGCTGGACCAGCCGACCGCGCGGACCTGGCTGCGGCAGCTGGACCTCGTCACGTCCGCGCCGAACCGCCTGCCCCGCGACGCAGACCCGCTCGCCCAGGTCGAGCGGCTGATCGAGGACGTGCCCGCGCCGCACGCCGCCCTGGCCCGGCTGGTCGCGGCGCTGTGGGTGTCCGCCGACCCGCTCGGCGACCCCGGCGGCACGCTGCGCGGGCGCATCGGGCACGCCTACGGCACGCTCGCCCAGCGCCGCGGCCAGGGCTCGATCCTGTTGTACGACCGGGCGGAGAGGTACCGCGCATGAGTCTGTTGAAGATCCCGCCGTCGCCGCTGCGCAAGGTGCTCGTCATCGGGCTGGTGGTGGTGGTCGCCGCCGTGCTGGTGACGGCCTACCTGGTCGTCCGCGACCGGTTCGAGCGCTGCGACGGCCGCGACGACGTGCGCAAGGCCGCCAACGGCGAGTGCGTCGGCGTGAGCGCCGCGGAGAGCCACTTCGGGCAGGGGTCGGTGGCCGGCGTGATCGACCGCATCCGCGCCGCGAACGAGGACGCCCGCACCGACGGTCAGTTCGTCAGCGTCGCCGTGTTCCTGCCGATCAGCACGTCGGACCAGGGCCTGGCGACCGAGGAGTGGGTGCGCTACCAGCTCCAGGGCTCCTACCAGGCGCAGGCGATGTTCAACCGGGACGCGCGCCCGAAGGTGCAGCTGCTGCTGGCCAATCCGGGCAGCGACATGGGCGCGTGGCGGCCGGTCGTCGAGGAGCTGGGCCGCAGGCGCGCCGGCCCCGACCACCTGGTGGCGGTGACCGGCATCGGGCTGAGCCTGGGCGCCGCCCGCGAGGCCATGTCGGCGTTGTCTGACCTGCGCATCCCGATGGTCGGCTCGACCGTCACCGCGGACGACCTGCGCGACATCGCGGGCCTGCTGCGGCCCGCGCCGACCAACGAGCGGCAGGCGGGCGCGGCGGCCGTGCACGCCAAGCGGACCGGCGCGACCAAGGCCCTGCTGATCACCGACACCAACGAGCGGGACCTGTACCCGCGCACGCTGGCCCGTGCGTTCCGCACCCGGTTCGACGACGGGGAGCACCGCGTGCTGCCGCAGGACCAGCAGTACGACTCCAGCCTGGGCAGCGTGGAGAACGCGTTCGCGCTGATGCTGCCCAACATCTGCGCGACCGAGGCGGACCTGGTCTTCTTCGCCGGGCGCGGCCGCGACCTGGTGCGGTTCGTCGGGCAGCTCGCGACCCGCCTGTGCCGGGACCGGGTGATCCGCATCCTGACCGGCGACGACCTGTCCGCCGAGCAGTTGCGCGGCGAGCGGTTCCGGCAGGGCCTCGCGGCGGGCGTGGAGGTCGTCCACACCGACGTGGCCGACCAGCGGGCGTGGGAGGCGGACCGGCGGAAACCCGAGTCGGAGCGCCGGTTCCAGGAGGCGGCCGTGCGGCGGTTCCTGGGCGACGAGCAGCCGTCCGACACGTGCTTCCGGTGCCTGTTCGGCGCGGACGCGCTCGGCGACGACGGCGCGATCATGGCCTACGACGCGATGCTGACGGCGACGACGGCGATCCAGCGGGCGTCCGGCGTGCCGGGGCGGCGGGTGACGGCGGCCGAGGTGCTTCAGACGTTCAACTCGCTCAACGGGCAGAACGCCATCGCGGGCGCGAGCGGTCTGCTGTCCTACGACAACGACGGCACGGCGCACCAGAAGGTCGTGCCGCTGCTGCGCCTGGACGAGTCGGGGAAGCCTGAGTTCGTCGAGCTGGTGACCGACTGACTCGGGCATGGTGGGGACCTCCGCGGTGGGGTGTCGTGCCCGAGGCGGGCCCGGTGTGGAGGTCCGTGCTGGTCAGGAGCGGTCGCCACGGCGTCGGGTGGCGGTCAGGCCGGTCGCGGTGGCGGTCAGGGTCAGCACGGCGGCCAGTCCCAGCAGTCCGCCGCCCAGGGTCGTGACCACCGCGATGCCGCCGACCAGCAGCGGCCCGCCGGCGTCGCCCAGTTCGCGGCCCACCTCGGCGCTGCCCATGAACCGGCCCAGCCGCTCGGGTGGCGCGGCGGCGGCCAGGGCCGCGAAGCCGAGCGGCGTGACCAGTCCGGCGCCGACGCCGATCGCCACGGCGGCGGCGAAGGTCGCGGGCAGGCCCGGCAGCGTCGCCGCGACGAGGTAGCCGGCCGCGGTCAGCAGCAGGCCGCCGGTCATGCCCGTGGTGTCGCGCAGGCGCCCGGCGTCGCGGGCACGGCCGACGACGGGCTGCGCCAGCGCCGCCGCGGCGGCCATCGCCGACACCGCGACGCCCGCGACGAGCGGACCCGCGTCGGCCGCGTGCACGGGCAGGAAGCCGACGCCCACGGCGAGCCCGGCGGTGGTGGCGGCCAGGGCTGCGGTGGGACGGAGGAAGCCGGGGCGGGCCAGTTCGCGACCCAGGTCCAGCAGGGTCTGCCGGGTGCGCGGCAGCGGCGGCGCGGCGGGCACCACCAGCGCCGCCCACACCGCGACCGCCACCGCGAGCACGGCGAGCGCCGTGAACAGCAGCCCGAACCCGCCCGCCGCGATCAGCGCGCCCCCGATCAGCGGGCCGAGGGTGTAGCCGAGCCCCTTCCACGCCCCGTAGCCGCCGAACGCGCGGCCGTGGCCGCCGGCCGGGGTCAAGCGCGCCACCAGCGCGCTCGCCGCCGGGGAGAACGCCGCGGCGGCGGCGCCCTGGGCGAGCCGGACGACGCCGACCGCGCCGGGGTCGTCGGCGAGGACGAAGGCGGCCGAGGCGAGGGCGAACGCCACCAGCCCGCCCAGCAGGACGGGGCGCGGCCCGATCCGGTCGGCCAGGGAGCCGAACACCGGTTTGAGGACGATCTCCGCGCCGTCGTACACGGCGAGCAGCACGCCGAGCGCCGGCAGCGACGCCCCGGTGTAACCGCCGAGTCCGGACGCGATCCCGTGCGCGCCGAACGCGGTCACGAAACCCGCCGCGTACAGCGGCAGGACGGCTCGGGAGGACAGGGGGCCCACCCGGTCATCCCCCCGCACGGGGCGGATCGGTGGCATGGGGCGGGTCGGTCGCACACGTCGGCACACGGGAACAGTAGGTCGGCGGCGTCGGGAGGGGGCCGCCGGAGGGCGGTGATGCCGGCGGTGATGCCGGAAAACGGGTTCGACGATATCCGCCCCCGCTATTCAGTTTATTAGCGAATGGCCGACGGCACATCGGCCGCACAGCGCCGATCACCGATTTTCCGCCATCCGACGATCGGCGCGGACCGAACGCGTGATGCCACCACTCGAACGCACCACCGGCCCGCCCCCGCATTACCACGGAAACCGGTCCCCCGCTCGTTGAAACTGGTCCATCCGGGCGTTTCACGACCGATGTTCGAGTGAGCACCGCACCCACCGCTTATCGATGGACCCACGATTCCGTATGGTGACGTCCACGGAATCCGTGACCTTCCCGCACGAACTTTCAAAGGGGTATTCTGTGAAATCCTTCGGCCTGTTCGGACGATTAGGCGTCGCGCTCGTCGCGACAATCCTCTCGATGACGGCGTGGAGTTCCGCCGCGACCGCGGCCACCGGAAGCGCGGCCACCGGCACCGGGTCGGGCCTGGCCGCCCTCTCGACGTTCGAGCTGCGCAACGGCATGAACAACAAGTGCCTGGATGTCCTGGGCTTCAACAACGACAACGGCGCACGGGTCGTTTTGTGGGACTGCTGGGGCGGCGCCAACCAGAAGTGGTACTGGGACAACGGGAACATCCGCAGCCTGCTCAACCACAAGTGCCTGGAAATCCTGAGGTTCGACAACAACAACGGCGCTTGGGTCGGCATGTGGGACTGCTGGGGCGGGGCGAACCAGAAGTGGTACCAGTTCGGTGACACCCTCCGCAGCTCTTTCAACCACAAGTGCCTGGAACTGCTCAGCTTCAACAACGACAACGGCGCCCAGGCGGGCGTGTGGGACTGCTGGGGCGGCGCGAACCAGAGGTGGACGTCCTGACACCGGGACTCCGGTCCGGGCAGGCCCTCGCCCGCCCGGACCTCCCATGAACCCGGTGAGCGGGTTCAGGTGCGGTGGGGTGGCGTGCGCAGTCCGCTGATCACCATGTGCACCAGCAGTTCGTAGGTCTCGTCCAGTTGCTCGGGCCGCTGGAACGCGTTCGCCGCCTCCAGCAGCGCGAAGCCGTGCATGGCCGCGCGCACGCAGCGGACCGCGTGGACGGCGTCGGCGTCGGTCAGCCCGTACGCGCGCAGCGCCGCGAGGACGATGTCGACCAGCCGCTCCCCCGCCTGCGCCACCAGCGGCTCGGGCGCCTGGATCAGCGCGGAGTAGCGGTGCGGGTGGGCCAGCGCGTAGTCGCGCCAGGCCGTCATGAGCGCGCGGACCGCCTCGTCGGCCGAGCGGCCGAGCACGGCGGCGCCGATCCGCTCGGCCAGTTCGCCCATGATCCGCACCGACATGAGCGCGCGCAGCTCGGCGAGGTTGCGCACGTGTTTGTAGAGCGACGGCGTGGCGACGCCGGCGCGCGAGGCCACCGCCGCCAGGGTCGCCGCGGCGGGGCCCTCCTCGTCGACCAGGCGCAGCGCGACGTCGACCACCGCCGTCGCGGACAGCGCCGCCCTAGCCACGGGCGACCGCGCCGAGGAAGGCCAGGACCGCACCGGCCACCTCGGCCGGGAACTGCGCGTGCGGGTAGTGGCCCGCGCCCTCGATCACCTCGACGCGGCCCAGGCCCGGCGGCATGGCGGCCACGACGCCCTCGCCCTCGGCGCGCGGATCGGTCCAGTCGGGGTCGAGCGAGCCCTCGACCACGAGCGCGGGGCACCGGATGTCGCCGAGCCGGGCCCCCGCGTCGGTGGGCGGCGACATGCCCATCCTGCCCACCACGGCCATCCGGCCGGGCCGCCGCAGGTCGGCGGCCAGGGCGGCGAGGTGCTCGGCGTGGCCGGCGGGCTCGACTCCGGGGTGGGCGTGGTCGAGGTAGCGCAGCCACAGGCCGACACTGCGGAACAGCCCCGCGCCCAGCAGCAGCGCCATCCCCTTGCGGTAGCGGGCGTTGGTGAGCAGGCCGCCGAGGTCGACCCGCTGCGCGCGGGTGAACGGGCTGATGCCCACGATGGCGCGGACGGACTCGGGCTCCTCGGCGGCGGCGATGGTGACGGAGCCGCCCGCGAACGAGTGGCCCACCAGCACGGCGGGCCCGCCCAGCCGGCGGACCACGGCGAGCAGGTCGGCCGCCGAGTCGGCGCGGGTGCAGGAGGGCCAGTCGGCGCTGGACTCGCCGTGGCCGCGCAGGTCCACGCTCGCGACGCGGTGGCCCGCGGCGGCCAGCGCGGCGGACATGCCCCGGTAGGCGGCGCGGTTGTCACCCATGCCGTGGGCCAGCACGACCAGCGGCCCCTCGCCGATCACGTCGTAGGCGAGCCGGCCACCCTCGACCTCCAGGAACTCCGTCATGCCACCCCTCCGTCGGTTAATGCTCGTAGCTCGGAGGCTAATGTCATTAGCCAGGGGTGTCAACCGACGGCGATGGCCGCGCGGGAGGCGGCGCACCGTGCGCGGACGGGCCGGCGCGCGCGATCGACAACGGCCGGGCGGACGCCCGGACGGACGCTGAAGGCAGACCGGACGTCCCGGCCGGTCCTGCCCGATCGTCGCGGTGGCGGAGACCGGCGGGGTGTCGTGGACGGCGCTGCCCCACGCGGTGGGGTCACCGGACGCGGTGGGACTCTCGGACGCGGTGGGGGCCGCCGGATGGTGCGGGCGTGGCTGTGGCGACCGCCGTGGCGGTGGGGCTCGTGCCGGCACGAGGCGGAACTCGTGCCCGAACGAAACGACCGCGCTGATGCCCGCGCCGGGGTCGCGGTCGTGCCCACTGATCAACGCGGCCCCTGGCCGGAGGCCCCCGCCCGCGCGGAGGACACCGACCAAGGGCCGCGTTCACGATCGCCCGGTTGGTCGTCGACGACCGACCAGCCGGGCGGACGGGGTCAGGGGCGCGTCACCGGACCCGGCACGTGGTGCAGGTAGGAGCCGACCCAGTCGACGGTGTCGTGCGGCGGCTGCCGCGGTGGCGCGGGCACGAAGTTCGCCGCGTCGTCGATGCTGCCGGTGCCGTCGTAGCGCGCCCGCGTCGGGTACGCGAACACCGGGCGGCTGCGGGTGACCGTGCCGTCCTGGGCCCGCGCGGTCGCGATCAGGCGGTCCGGGGCGACGCCGTCCTCGGTCCAGCGGACCAGCTCGGGCAGCGGGTCGACCGTGTTCAGCGTGTCGCCGCCCGCGCAGTGGTACACCGACGGGACCACGAACGCCCTCGCCCACTGCCGGGTCGCGGCGGGGCCGCCGTTGCGCCGGGTGAGCCGCTCGTAGTAGTCGAGCAGGCCCGCCGCCGGGATCGCCTGGTCGTTCCAGCCGTGCCACAGGAGCAGCTTGCCGCCGGCGCGGCGGAACGCGGACAGGTCGAGGCTCATCGCGTTGGCGCGCGCGCCGACGACGGTGAGCCGGTGGAACTCCTCGGCGGTGAACTCGAAGTCGGCGAGCGTGTTGTGCGGCGCGCCGATCGGGTAGCCGAGGTACCGCAGGTAGTTGTCGGCGAGCTGCTCGGCCGCCGAGCCGCCGAACTCCGGGAAGCGGGTGATCCACCCGGCCCACGCCAGTTCCGAGCCGCGCGCCTGGCCCGCCGGGTAGAGCGCGCGGCCCCGCTCGTCGGTCGGGCCCCGGTAGAGCTTGCGCACCGTCTCGACCTGGGCCGGGGTCAGGCAGGACGGGGTGTCCGCGCCGGGCGCGCAGCGCACGGACTCCGGGTCGAAGTCGCAGCCGCGCGGGTCTTCGAGCTGGCCGTCGACCAGCCCGTCGAGGCGGTCGCAGCGGGCGAGGACCGCGTCGTGCAGGCCCGCCAGCTTGTCGTCGCCGAGGATGATCCGGCCGGCCTCGTCGGTGTTGGCCCGCGCCATCCACGCCTGGTAGACCACCAGCGCCGACCAGTAGTTGGCGGGCGCGGCGGCGATGACGCCGTCGAAGTCGTGCGGGTAGCGCTGGGCGAGCAGCAGCGCCTCCCGGCCGCCGTTGGAGCAGCCGTCGAAGTAGGAGGTGCGCGGCGGCGCGCCGTAGTACTCGGCGATCAGCCGCTTGGCCGCCAGGGACACCACGTGCGGCGCGCGGAACGCCCAGTCGTCGCGCGCGGCCTGGTTCCCCTCGCCCCAGCTCCCGTCGGCCGACGGGAACGGCCCTCCGCCGACGTGCCCGTCGTCGGTCGTCGCGACGGCGAAGTCGCCCGGCGCCGGCGTGCAGGAGCGGATCGCGGGCGTCACCAGCTCGCCGCAGAACCCGCCGCACCCGGACTGGAGGTACCGGCCGGAGTAGGTGGTCGGCAGCTTGAGCTGGAACCGGACGGCCGGCTCGACGTGCCCGCGCACGTCGCAGTGCTCCGGCTCGGCGCCGGCGGGCACCGGCACGGCCTGCTCGACGTGCGCCTTGGCGCCGGGCAGCTCGTGGCCGCCGACCAGGTCGGCACAGGCCCGCACCGGTTCGGCCGCGCCGGCCGGTTCGGCCGTCGCCGCCGCGCCGGACGCCGCGACCGACGACACCGCCATCACCAGTGCCGCCAGGAACGCGCGTTTCCTCAACGCCATCACCCCCCAGGTGAACGTTCGGTCGGTGAGGGATCCCCGATCCCCCTGCCGCACAGCCAACCACACGGGTACGACGGAACACAGCGAGTAACGACCTCCCGACGGGCGGCCTCGACACTCCCCCCGTCGCCCCTCCCCGTCCGACCCGGTCGTCGATCACCCGCTGTTGCACCCAGCGGTTTGAGTTGCTTAGACTCAAACCATGTTCACGAGGGAAGAGGCGCTCGACCGGGTCGAGGGGAACACGGCGACGGGGCTGTTCGGACCGCCCGCCGGCGACCCGGCGCGGCGCGCGGCGGCCCGGCGGCTCCACCGGGGCCTTGCGATTGCGCTGCACCCCGACCGCGCTGCACCCCGACCGCGTGGCCGCGCGACTACGCGTGGATGCACCGGAGGCTGCTGCGCGCGGACGCCGCCAACCGCGTGGGCTTGGCCCACGCGCTGATGCTCGACCTGCTGCGACGCGACGAGACCCGGCAGCGGGCCTTCGCCCGCGGCTGCGCGCAGGACGGCCCGGCGCGCCGCCCGCGCGCCGTCGACCTGCTCGACGAGTACGACGCGCTGCTCGAAGAACTCCACGGCGAGGGGGTGTTCCGCCCGTTCGCCCTGCCGGACGGGACGGGAGACCGACATGGGGCACGGCAAGTGGGACGACGACGCCTACGCGGCGGCGCGGACCTTCCGCGCGGCCAAGGGCATCGACGACTTCGGCTACACCGCGAGCATGAGGTCGACGCCGCGCGACCGGTGGCGGGCCGACCCGTCGCTGGACCCGCTGGGCGTGGCGGCGCGGGAGTGCCTGGACTCGGCCGACCACGCCGACTCGACGCCGATCGCGGTGCTGTTCGACGTGACCGGCTCGATGGGCCGCGTGCCGCAGGTCATGCAGCGCAAGCTCGGCCGGCTGCACGGCCTGCTGCGGCGCAAGGGCTACCTGGCCGACCCGCAGCTGATGTTCGGCGGCATCGGCGACGCCGACAGCGACCGGGTGCCGTTGCAGGTCGGGCAGTTCGAGTCGGACAACCGCATGGACGAGCAGCTGCGCACCATCTTCCTGGAAGGCAACGGCGGCGGGCAGAAGAGCGAGTCCTACGAGCTGGCCGCCTACTTCGTCGCCCGGCACGTGGTGACCGACGCGTGGCGCAAGCGCGGCCGCAAGGGCTACCTGTTCCTGATCGGCGACGAGCTGAACAAGCCCCGGCTGGAGGCCCGGCACATCCGGCGGGTCATCGGCGACGACGTGCGCCAGGACGTCGACCCCGCCTCGGTGTACCGGGAACTGGCCCGCAAGTGGCACGTCTACTTCGTGCTGCCCAGGCAGTCGCACCACTACGACGACCCGGAGATCGCCGAGCACTGGCGGGAGCTGCTGGGGCAGCACTTCCTCAAGCTGGAGGACCCCGGCGCGGTGTGCGAGCTGATCGCCGCCACCATCGGCCTGGAGGAACGGGTCGTCGACCTGGACCAGGCGATGGTCGACCTGGCCGAGGTGGGCTCGGCGGCGGAGAGCCGCGCGGTGGGCAAGGCGCTGGTCCGCGTCGGGCCGGCGGCGCTCGCCGCGTCGGCCGCTCCCCCGGACCTCGACGGCCCCGACGACGTGACGCTGTCGTGACGGGGCGGGCCGGCGTGACCGGGCACGTGGTCGTCGTCGGGCTCGGGTTCGGCGACGAGGGCAAGGGCGCGGTAGTCGACGCCCTGTGCCGGGACGGGTCGGTGTCGTCGGTCGTGCGGTTCAACGGCGGCGCGCAGGCCGCGCACAACGTGGTCGCCGACGGACGGCACCACACGTTCAGCCAGTTCGGGTCCGGCACCCTCGCGGGCGTGCCGACCCTGCTGTCGCGGCACGTCCTGGTGGAGCCGATCGCCCTGGCCGCCGAGGCGCGGGAACTGGCGGCGCTGGGCGTCGCCGACCCGCTGCGGCTGGTGACCGCGCACGCCGACGCGCTGCTGACCACCCCGTTCCACGTGGCGGCCAACCGCGTCCGCGAGGACGCGCGCGGCCCCCGCCGGCACGGCTCGTGCGGCAAGGGCATCGGCGAGACGGTGTGGTACTCGCTGCTCGCCCGCCGCGCCGCCCGACCGGGCGACGTCGTGGAGGGCCAGGTCGTGCCCGGCGAGCCGGGCGAGGCGCCCACCGTCGGCGACTGCGCGCGGCGCGCGGTGCTGCGGCGCAAGCTCGACGCGCTGGCGCGCTGCTACCGGCCGCTGGCCGGGGACGGCACGTCGGTGGCCGGGCTGGTGGCCCTGTACCGGGCGTTCGCCGACGCGGTGCGGATCGTCGACGGCGACGAGGTGGGCCGCCGCGCCGACGCCGGGCGGCTGGTGCTGGAAGGGGCGCAGGGCGTGCTGCTGGACCAGGACCACGGGTTCCACCCGCACACCACCTGGTCGTCGACGACACCCCGCAACGCCCGCCTGCTGCTGGGCGGACGCCCGGCGCGGGTGCTCGGCGTCACGCGGACCTACCAGACGCGGCACGGCGCGGGTCCCCTGCCGACCGAGGACGCGGCCCTGCCTGCCCGGTTCCCCGAACGGCACAACGGGACCGGCGAGTACCAGGGCGCGTGGCGCGCGGGGCACCTGGACGCCGTGCTGCTGCGGCACGCGGTCGCGGCGTGCGGCGGCGTGGACGGGCTCGCGGTGACGCACCTCGACGCGCGCGACCTGTCGGTGGCCACCGCCTACCGCACCGCGAGCGGCCCGGTGACCCGCCTGCCCGCCGGGGTCGACCGGACGGCGTTCGTGGCGGGGTGCGCGCCGGTGGTGGAGCCGCTGCCCGACCCGGTCGCGTGGCTGGAGCGCGAGGTCGGCGTCCCGGTGGAGGTCACGGGCCGCGGGCCGGACCGGGCCGACTACACCGTGCGGACGCCGGTGGCGGCCTGACCCCCGGTCCGTGCCCGGCGTCCGATCCGCCGGGCTGCCGGGCACGGACCGGGGCGCCGGCCGCGTGCGGGAGAATCCGGCACGTGGACGGGCAGGGGATCGAGTCGACGTTGGTGTCGGTGGACGTGCTCGCGCTGCGGTTCGACCCGGAGGCCCGGTCGGTGCTGCTGGGCGTCGCGCCGCGCGCGGCCGACCCGTTCGCGGGCGACCTGGCGCTGCCGGGCGTGCTGCTGGGCCGGGGCGAGCGGCTGCGCGACGCCGCGCTGCGCGCGGTCACCGGCAAGCTCGGCGTGCCGGGGCGCGCGGTGACCGCGACGGGCCAGCTCGCGACGTTCGACGAACCCTCCCGCGACCCTCGCGGACCGACGCTGTCCATCGCGCTGTGGGCCACGCTCGACCCCGCGCGGCTGGAGGGTAGCGCCGAGTGGTCGCCGCTGGACGCGGTGCCGCCGCTGGCGTTCGACCACGACCGGATCGTGGCCGACTGCCGACCGCTGCTGGCCGACCGGCTGTGGCGGGACGTGCCGTTCACGGCGGGCCTGCTGGGACCCGAGTTCACCACCGCGCAGGCGCTGGACGTCACCGAGTCGCTGACCGGCGACCGGCCGTACCCGGCCAACCTCGGCCGCACGATGGACCGCGTGCCCGGCCTGACCCGCACCACCCGGCACGCCGCCGCCCTGCCGAAGGGCGGCCGGCCACCGCTGGTGTGGCGCTGGGACGGCGACCGCTAGACCACCGGGCCCGGCTCACGCGGCGGACGACGCCCGGAAGCCGGCCACCGACACCACCGCCCGGCACGCCACCCACCGCCCGCGCACCACCCACCCCGCGCGCACCACCTGCCCGTCACCGCGCACGCCGGACCGGACACGCCGGACCGGACACGCCGGACCGGACACGCCGGACCGGACACGCCGGACCGGACACGGCGGAACCCGTCACGGCAGGGTCGGCAGGTAGTGCGGCACGCGGCGGGCCTTGGTCGCGTGCTCGAACGCCGCCGCGAACCGCAGCAGCCGCGCGTCCGCGTCCCGCCCCGCGAAGAACGACACCCCCACCGGCAACGGCCCCGCGAACCCCGCCGGCACCGTCACGTTCGGGTAGCCGGCCACCGCCGCCGGCGTCGACGAGCCCAGCACGAACGCGTCGCCCGCCGCGTGGTCGGTCCGCCACGCGGGCGAGTTCGTCGGCGCCATCACCGCGTCCAGCCGGTGCTCCGCCAGCACCTCGTCGATCGAGCGACGGGCCAGCTCCGTCGCCGTCCGGCGCTGCTCCAGGTACACCGGGTCGGTCACCGGCGGCGCGTCGCGGGCCGCCAGGAACAGCTCCTGGCCGAACTTCCCCAGCTCCACCGGGTCCCGCTCGTTGAACGCGATCAGCTCGCCCAGCGTGCGCGGCGCGCCCGGCCGGTCGGCCAGGTACCGCTCCAGGTCGTGCCGGAACTCGGTGATCAGCGCCGGGAACTCCACCGCCTCGATCCGGTCCTGGTACGGCAGCTCCACCTCCACCACGGTCGCGCCCGCCCGCCGCAGGGCCTGCTCCGCCTCCCGCACCACGCGGTCCGCCTCCGGGCTCGCGCCCGCCTTGCGCCACACCCCGACCCGCGCGCCGCGCAGCGCGTCCGACGACGCCGCCACCGCGTGGTCGCCGCCACGCCCGGCCAGAGCGGACATCAGGATCGCGGCGTCCACCACGTGCCGCGCCATCGGCCCGGCCGTGTCCTGGTGCGCCGAGATCGGCACGATCCCGTCCCCGCTCACCGCGCCCAGCGTGGGCTTGAGCCCCACGACGCCGTTCTGCCCCGCCGGGCACACGATCGAACCGTCGGTCTCCGTGCCCACCGCCACCTGCGCCAGCGACGCCGCGACCGCCGCGCCCGAACCGGACGACGAGCCGCACGGGTTGCGGTCCAGCACGTGCGGGTTGTTCGTCTGGCCGCCGACGCCCGACCACCCCGACGTGGACCGCGTCGAGCGGAAGTTGGCCCACTCCGACAGGTTCGTCTTGCCCAGCACCACCGCGCCGGCGGCCCGCAGCCGCCCGACGAGCTCCGCGTCGTCGCGCGGCGGCACCCGCAACGCCCGCGAACCCGCCGTGCTCGCCAGCCCCCGCGTGTCGATGTTGTCCTTGAGCAACACCGGGATGCCGTCCAGCGGGCCGCGCGCGCCACCGCGCGCACGACGGCGGTCGCCGGCCTCCGCCTGCGCCAGGGCCGTCGGGTCGACGGCGACCACCGACCGCACCCGCCGGTCCACCGTCGCGATCCGGCGCAGGTAGGCGCGGGTCAGGTCGACCGACGTCAGCGTGCCCGCCTCGAACCGGTGGACCAGGTCCGGAATGGTCGCGCCGTCCAGGTCGAACCCGAGCGCCGCGCCCCCGTCCCCGGCCTGAGCGGGCGGCGCGACGAGGAGCACGGCGAGAACGGCCGCGAGCAGTGATCGCATGCCCACAGTCCAGCCCCGCCCGCGCCGCCCGTAAAGCCCCCATTGGTCGCAGCGCGCCCGACCGCCGCCGGTGACCGGGCGGGACCGCCGCCGCCGGTGCAGGATGACCGGCGGGAGGTGGGGATGTCCGAACGCGCCGCCCCGGCCACCGGGGACGACGGGCTGACCGGCGCCGAGGTCGCCGAACGCGTCGCCGACGGCCGCACCAACGCCACCCGCGCCGGCACCAGCCGCGGCACCGCGCAGATCGTCCGCGCCAACGTCGTCACCCCGTTCAACGGGCTGCTGCTCACCCTGTTCATCGTCATCCTCACCACCGGCCACTGGCAGAACGGCCTGTTCGGGCTCGTCATCGTCGCCAACACCGCCATCGGCGTATTCCAGGAGCTGCGCGCCAAGCGCACCCTCGACCGGCTCGCCGTGCTCAACGCGCCGCACGCCCGCGCCGTCCGCGACGGCCGCACCACCGAGATCGACGTCGCCGACGTCGTCGCCGACGACCTCCTCGAACTCCGCACCGGCGACCAGGTCGTCGCCGACGGCGCCGTCACCGCAGCCGACGGCCTGGAGATCGACGAGTCCCTGCTCACCGGCGAGTCCGAACCCGTCGGCAAGACCACCGGCGACCAGGTCCGCTCCGGGTCCATCGTGGTCGCCGGCACCGGCCGGTTCCGCGCCACCGCCGTCGGCGCGGACGCCTACGCCACCCACCTGACCGCCGACGCGCGCCGCTTCACCGTCGTCCGCTCCGAACTCGTCGCCGGCACCAACAAGCTGCTGCGCTGGATCTCCCTGATGATGCTGGTCGTCGCGCCGCTGCTGCTGTGGAGCCAGTTCCGCACCCCCGACACCGACGACTGGCAGGAAGCCGTCAC
This sequence comes from Saccharothrix australiensis, assembly GCF_003634935.1. Classification (NCBI taxonomy): domain Bacteria; kingdom Bacillati; phylum Actinomycetota; class Actinomycetes; order Pseudonocardiales; family Pseudonocardiaceae; genus Saccharothrix; species Saccharothrix australiensis. The sequence continues at coordinate 4,113,667 of NZ_RBXO01000001.1, read as the reverse complement.
CGGCACCGTCGCCGGACTCGTCGGCATGGTCCCCGAAGGGCTCGTGCTGCTCACCAGCCTCGCGTTCATGCTCGCCGCCGTCACCCTGGCCCGCAGGCAGACCCTCGTGCAGAAGCTGCCCGCCGTCGAGGTCCTCGCCCGCGTCGACACCGTCTGCCTCGACAAGACCGGCACCCTCACCCACGGCGACATCGTCTTCGACCGCCTCGTCACCGCACGCGACGACGACGAGCCCGACGTCCGGGAAGCCCTCGCCCTGTGCGCGGCGGCCCCCGACGCCAACGCCACCTCCACCGCCCTCGCCGCCGAGTTCACCGACCCCGCCTGGCGGCGCACCGGCGGCATCCCCTTCTCCTCCGCCCGCAAGTGGTCCGCCGTCACCGCCGAGGGCCACGGGACGTGGGTGCTCGGCGCGCCCGAGGTGGTCTTCCCCGACGACCCGGACCAGCCCCTGCTCGACCAGGCCGCCGACATCGCCGCCGAGGGCAGGCGCGTCCTCGTCCTCGCCGCCACCCCCGCACCCGCCCGAGGGACCGACCTGCCGCCGGACCTGACCGCCCGCGCCCTGGTCGTGCTCGCCGAACGCGTCCGCGACGACGCCGCCGACACCCTGCGCTACTTCACCGAGCAGGGCGTCACCCTCAAGATCCTCTCCGGCGACAACCCCCGCACGGTCGGCGCGGTCGCCGTCGCCGTCGGCGTGCCCGGCATCGAGCGCGCCGCCGACGCCGTCGACGCGCGCACCCTCCCCGAGGACCCCGAGCGCCTCGCCGACGCGCTCGCCGACACCGTCGTCCTCGGCCGCGTCACACCCCAGCAGAAGCGCGCCGTCGTCGGCGCGCTCCAACGCCGGGGCCACGTCGTCGCGATGACCGGCGACGGCGTCAACGACGCCCTCGCGCTCAAGGACGCCGACATCGGCGTCGCGATGGGCAACGGCGCCGCCGCCACCCGCGCGGTCGCCCAACTGGTGCTCCTGGACGACCGGTTCGCGCACCTGCCCGACGTCGTCGCCGAAGGGCGGCGCGTCATCGCCAACATCGAACGCGCCGCCAACCTGTTCCTGGTCAAGAACGTCTACTCGCTCGTCCTCGCCCTGGTCGTGGTGGCGACATCGCTGGCCTACCCGCTCGCGCCGATCCAGCTCACCATGATCTCCGCCGCCACCATCGGCATACCCGGCTTCGTCCTCGCCCTCGCGCCCAACCGCCGCCGCTACGTGCCCGGCTTCCTGCGGCGCGTGCTGCGCCTGGCCGTGCCCACCGGGCTCGTCATCGGCCTCGCGGCCTACGCGGGCGACCTCGCCATCCGCGGCCTCGACCCCGGCGGCGGCCGGCCGGCGGGCCAGACCGTCGCCACGGTCGTCGTGGTCATCGCGTCGTTGTGGACGCTGTCGCTGCTCGCCCGGCCCCTCACCCGCTGGAAGCTCGCCCTCATCGCCGGCCTGAGCGGCGCGGTCGCCGTCGTCCTGACCGTGCCCGCGCTCGGCGGCGGCCTCTTCCTGCTCGCCGTGACACCGCAGCGCCTCCTGGTGGGCGCGGTCGTCGGCCTCCTCGCCGGTGTCGTCGTGGAACTCGTCGGCCGCGCCGTCCTCCGCCCCGTCCAGGCCGCCTCCGCCGGTTGAGGCGTCCTGCGCGAGACCGCCGCCGGAGGTGTCCGCCGGATGCCGCCAGGGGCTGAATTCAGGCAGCACTGAAATTACAGAGCGGAATATTCCAGAGAAAGATCAGTCCTCCGACGGGGTTCCGGAACGCCGCCGGAACGTGAGGGAAGATCATCGACGACGCGTGCCCGATGCCTGCCACCTGCGTGAACGGGGGCCGCGCGGAATACGGGCACGTCGATTAACACAAATGGACCAGTCCACCTCGCTTTCGCCCATCCGGCGGGTGCGGCATGATCCAACGGCGGTAGGCGCCGCGCCGCGAACCCGGCCGCCCACCCGCTATCCCAGGCGACACCGCGGAGACCATGCGATGAGTGCGAACGGCCCACGCCCGGTCTCGGGCCGGGCCTGGCTCGGCTACCTCGCGGCCGGGACGGCGGCGGTCGTCGTCTACTACGCGATCCCCCGCCAGGGCGCGGGCATCGCCGCGCGGGTCGTGCTGTACTGCCTCACCAGCCTGTCGGCGGCGGTCATGGTGCTGCTGGCGGCCCGGCGCGAGCAGGACGGCGCGCGGCTGCCCTGGCTGCTGCTCGGCTCCAGCCAGGTCGTGTACGCCACCGCGGACATGACGTTCTACGTCCACCACTACCTGCTGGGCCGCACCGGCTTCCCCTCCCCCGCCGACGCGTTCTACCTCGGGCACTACCCGCTGACGGTGGCGGCGCTGCTGCTGCTCATCCGCCGCCGCACGCCCGGCCGCGACCTCCAGAGCGCGCTGGACGCGTCCGTGCTCGCCGTGGTCGCGGCGATGCTCTCGTGGCTCTACCTCATCGGGCCCCGCGCCCGGCTCGACCAGCCGCCGCTGGCCATGGTCGCGTCGGTCGCGATCCCCGTGATGGACCTGGCGATGCTGGTCGTGGCGCTGCGGCTGTTCATGGGCACCGGCAAGCGGACCCACTCGTTCCTGCTGCTGGCGACCAGCCTGCTGGCCATCCTCACCGCGGACACCCTCTACGTGCTGCAACAGCTCAACGGCACGTACCAGGCGGGCAACTTCCTCGACGCCGTCTGGTTGGGCGGCAACCTCACCCTGGGCGCGGCGGCCCTGCACCCGACGATGGGCGCCGTCGCCGAGCCGACCGCCGCCCGCGAGCACGTGCTGGGGCCGGTCCGGATCGCGGCGCTGTGCGCCGCCGCCCTCACCGCGCCCGCCATGCTGGTCGTCCAGCACGCGACCGGGCGGTTCCACGACATCCCGGTCATCGCCGCCGCGTGCGCGATGCTGTTCGCGCTGGTGATCGCCCGGCTGGCGGCGATGGTGGCGGACCAGCGCAAGCTCGCCATCACCGACGCGCTGACCGGTCTGCACACCCGGCGGTTCTTCGTCGCGCAGCTGCCCATCGAGGTCGAGCGCGCGCGCCGGGCGGGCGGCTCGGTCGCCGTGCTCATCGCCGACGTCGACCGCTTCAAGGCCATCAACGACAGCCACGGCCACCCGGCGGGCGACCAGGTGCTGGTCGAGATCGCCCGCCGGCTGCGGCGCGCGGCGCGCGCGGGCGACGTGGTGGCCCGCTACGGCGGCGAGGAGTTCGCGCTGCTCGCGCCCGGCGCGCGACCGGCCGAGCTGGCCGCCATCGCGCGCCGGCTGCGCGACAGCGTCGCGGCCTCGCCCATCGCCGCCACCGCCGGGGTGTGGCTGCCGGCGACGGTGTCGGTCGGCGCGGCCTGCTACCCCGAGCACGGCGGCGACCCGGCCGAGGTGATCGCCGCCGCCGACCGCTCCCTGTACGCCGCCAAGGTCTCCGGCCGCGACCGGGCCGTGGTGGGCGCGGGCCGCCCGGACCACGACCCGACGACGATCGACCACCTGTGCCGCCTCGCCGACGAGGTGGACCTCAGGCTGGGCGCGCCGCGCAGCAGCCGCGCGGTCGGGCGGTGGGCCCGGCTGCTGGCCACCGGGCTCGGCCACGACGAGGACGCCGCCCGGACCGCCGAGCTGGCGGGCAGGCTCCGCGACATCGGCAAGGTCGTCGTCCCGGACGCGGTGCTGACCAAGCGGGCCGCCCTGGACGCCGACGAGTGGCGGCTGGTGCGCCGGCACGCCGAGCACGGGTTCCTGCTGGCCGACACGGTGCCCGGCTTCTTCCCGGTGGCGCAGGTCATCCGCCAGCACCACGAGCGCTTCGACGGCACCGGCTACCCGCAGGGCCTGGCGGGCGAGGCGATCCGCTGGGAGGCCCGGCTGGTGGCGGTGTGCGACGTGTGGGCGGCCCTGCTCGGCGACCGCCCGCACCGGCAGGCGTTCGGCGCGGACGAGGCCCGCGAGGTGCTGCGGTCGGGCCGCGGGACGCTGTTCGACCCCGACGCCGTGGACCTGTTCCTCGACCTGCACGCCGACGGCCGGATCGACCCGGTCGACCTCGACCCGGCGGACGTCGGTCCGGCGGGGGCCGGGCCCGCGGGGGGCGGTCCGGCGGGCCTCGGCTCGGCGGACGTCGGTCCGGCGGGCCTCGGCTCAGCCGGCCTCGGCCGGGTCGGCGGCTGAGTCGGCCAGCGCGTTCCAGAACATCAGCTCGTAGCCCTGGAGCAGCCGCGCGTACTCCACCGCCCGGTCGAACGGCACGCCGGCGTCCAGCCCGGCCTGCACCGCGGCGAGCCCCTGCCGCGCCAGGTCGGGCGCGGGCGCGGCGAAGAAGTCGAAGAACGCCACCGCCTCGTCGGCGAACCCGTAGTGCGCGCGCAGGCCGTCCGCGATCGCCGCGCAGTACCCGCCGAAGGCGGCGAAGTTGGTCAGCAGCGCGACCGCGGCGACGGCGGGCGCGGCGTTCGACGCCAGCCACGCCACGAACGCCGCGTACGCCTGGCAGGCCGGCTCGGGCCGGTGGTCGCGCACCGCCGCCTCGTCGAAGCCCGCCGCCGCCGCCAGCGGCGCGACCAGGGGCAGCACCGAGCCCTCCCCCTGCGCCAGGGTGGTGAAGAACGCCCGCCCGGCGGGGTCGTCGGCCCGCGCCGCCAGCGCGAGGAAGCTGCGCCAGTCCGCCGGCACGATGCGGCTCTCCTCGGCGGCCAGCGCGCCGATCGAGGCGAGCGGGGCGCGCCCCTCCGCCACCAGCGGGACGAACCGGTTCACCCCGTGCCCGTCCGCGATGGCGGTCCGGATCCCGTCGAGCAGCTCCTGCGCCGAGTGGGTCATCGACTCGCTCCCCTGCACGCGGTGGGCGGTGTCCGCCGACCACCCTAGATCACCGGCGGCGACCGGCGGCGGCGCGCTCGGCACCGCCACGGGCACGGGCGACCGGTCCGGGCGGCACCGCCCGGACCGGTCGCCGCCGCACCGGGTGCCGGCGCACCGGGTGCCGGCGCACCGGGTGCCGGCGCACCGGGTGCCGGCGCGGCGCGTGCTCAGCCGACCGCCAGCCCGCGCAGCAGCGGCAGGTACACCTCGTCCACCAGTTCCTCGATGGTCGCCTCGTCGATCTCCTGCCCGCAGGTGATGTGCTCGTTGCGCACCAGGTCGAGCGGCGCGCGGGCGGCCCGGAGGCCGAGCCGCACGGGCGGCAGCTCGCCGCGGGCCACGGCGCGGGCGACGACGTCCTCCACGGCCCTGGTCAGCGAGGACGGCCGGGTCAGGCGGTCGCGCAGCAGGTCGGCCACCTCGGGGTACCGGAACGCGTCCGCCATCACCCCGGCGACCATCTCGTTCATCATCGCGCCTGCGCGCCGGGATATCCTCGTGAACAGCAGGACCAGGTCGGCGCGCAGCGACCCGGTGTCGATCGGCTCGCGGGACGCGGGCACGCGGTGGTCCCATGCGGCCAGGGCCAGTTCGGCGCGACCCTTCCACCGCCGGTAGAGGACGGGTTTGCTGGTGCCCGCCCGCGTGGCGACACCCTCGACGGTGAACCGCGCGTAGCCGTGCTCGCTCAGCTCGGCCCAGGCGGCGTCGAGGATGGCGTGTTCCAGCTCCGCGCCGCGGCGGCGCGACTTCGGCTCCGTCACCCTACCCCTAAGATACGTTGCGTTTCTTATCCGACGGGTCTACCGTCGTGCCCATACTTTAGACACGTGCCGTTTCTTATGGGGGAAAAGGTGCTCATCCGCCTACTTCGGACATATCTCCGCCCTTATCGGCGGGAGCTGGGCGCCGTGCTGGCGCTCCAGTTCGTCGGCACCGTCGCGTCGCTCTACCTGCCCAGCCTCAACGCCGACCTCATCGACCACGGCGTCGCCACCGGCGACACCGGCTACATCCTGTCCGCGGGCCGCTGGATGCTCGTCGTCACGCTCGTCCAGGTCCTGTGCTCGGCGGGCGCGGTCTACTTCAGCGCCCGCACCGCGATGGCGTTCGGCCGCGACGTCCGCTCCGCCGTGTTCCACCGGGTCGGCGGGTTCTCCGCGCGCGAGGTTGCGGCGTTCGGCCCGTCGTCGCTGATCACCCGCACCACCAACGACGTGCAGCAGGTGCAGCTGCTGGTCGTGATGGTGTGCACGATGCTGGTCACCGCGCCCATCATGAGCGCGGTCGGCATCGTGATGGCGCTGCGCGAGGACGTCGGCCTGTCCTGGCTGCTGCTGGCCTGCGTGCCCGCCATGATCGTCGCCGTCGGCCTGATCGTCGTGCGCATGGTGCCGCGGTTCCGGCTCATGCAGGAGCGCATCGACGCCGTCAACCGCGTGCTGCGCGAGCAGCTTTCCGGCATCCGGGTGGTCCGGGCGTTCGTCCGCGAACGCGCCGAGACCCGCCGGTTCGGCGACGTCAACGCCGCGCTCACCGACGTCGCCCTGCGCGTCGGCAGGCTCCAGGCGCTGGTGCTGCCCGTGGTGATGCTGCTGTTCAACGGCTCCAGCGTCGCCGTCCTGTGGTTCGGGGCGCACCGGCTGGAGACCGGCGGGATGCAGATCGGGTCGCTGACCGCGTTCCTCAGCTACCTGATGCAGATCCTGCTGTCGGTGATGATGGCGACCTTCATCTCCATGATGGTGCCGCGCGCCGCCGTCTGCGCGGAGCGCGTCATCCAGGTGCTCGACACCGACTCGTCGGTCACGCCGCCGGCCGACGGCGTCCGGGAACTGCCCGCCAGGGCGTCCGTGGAGTTCCGCGGCGTGGAGTTCCGCTACCCCGGCGCGGCGGACCCGGTGCTGCGCGACATCTCGTTCCGCGCCGAGGCGGGCCGGACCACCGCCGTCATCGGCAGCACGGGCTCGGGCAAGACCACGCTGCTCTCGCTGGTGCCGCGCCTGGTCGACGCCACCGCGGGCGAGGTGCTGGTCAACGGCGTGGACGTGCGCGGCATCGACCCGGACGCGCTGTGCGCACGGCTCGGCCTGGTGCCGCAGCGGCCGTACCTGTTCTCCGGCACGGTCGCGAGCAACCTGCGCTACGGCAACCCCGACGCCACCGACGACGAGCTGTGGGCGGCGCTGGAGGTCGCCCAGGCCCGCGAGTTCGTGACCGCGATGGGCGGGCTCGACGCCGAGGTCGCGCAGGGCGGCACGAACGTCTCCGGCGGGCAGCGCCAGCGGCTGTCCATCGCGCGTGCGCTGGTCCGCCGACCGCAGGTCTACCTGTTCGACGACGCGTTCTCGGCGCTCGACCTCGCCACCGACGCCCGGCTGCGCGCCGCCCTCGCGCCGCACACCCGGCACGCGGTCGTGATCGTCGTCGCCCAGCGGGTGTCCACCATCGTCGACGCCGACCGGATCGTCGTGCTGGACGACGGTTCCGTCGTCGGCGTCGGCACCCACCACGAACTGCTGGCCGACTGCCCGACCTACGGGGAGATCGTCCGGTCGCAACTCACCTCGGAGCAGGCCGCATGAGCGCCACCACGACCAGCAGGCCCGCGCCACCGCCCCGCATGGGCGGCGGCTTCCCCGGCGGCGGGATGCCGATGGGCAGGGCGGAGGACTTCGGGTCGTCCGCGCGGCGGCTCGTGACCCGGCTGCGCGCCGAGCGGTCGGCGCTCGCCGTCGTGCTCGCCCTCGGCGTGGTCAGCGTCGCGCTCGGCGTCGCCGGGCCGAAGATCCTCGGCGACGCCACCGACATCATCTTCGAGGGCGTCCTCGCGCGGGTGCGGCGGGAACCGGGCGCGGGCATCGACTTCGACGCGCTGGGCGTCGTGCTGCTGTGGGTGTCCGGGCTGTACCTGGCGTCGTCGCTGTTCGCCTGGGCGCAGGGCCGCATCCTCAACGACGTCGTGCAGCGGTTCGTGTCCAGGATGCGGTCCGACGTGGAGGACAAGCTCCACCGGCTGCCGCTGCGCTACTTCGACGGGCAGCCGCGCGGCGAGCTGCTGTCCCGCGTCACCAACGACATCGACAACGTGTCGACCACCCTCCAGCAGACCCTCAGCCAACTGCTGACCTCGCTGCTGACCGTGGTCGGCGTGCTGGTGATGATGGTGACCATCTCGCCGCTGCTGGCGCTGGTCGCGGTGGCGCTGATCCCGGCGTCGGTGCTGGCCACCAACCACATCCGGAAGCGGTCGCAGAAGCTGTTCGTCGCGCAGTGGAAGCAGACCGGCGCGCTCAACGCGCACATCGAGGAGGCGTTCACCGGCCACCAGCTCGTCAAGGTGTTCGGGCGGCAGCGCGAGTCCGAGGCGGAGTTCCGCCGCCGCAACGACGAGCTGGTCGCGTCGGCGCTGGGCGCGCAGTTCATCTCCGGCCTGATCATGCCGGTGATGGCGTTCCTGTCCAACCTCGGCTACGTGGCCATCGCGGTGATCGGCGGCCTGCGCATCACGTCCGGGGCGATGACGCTGGGCGAGGTGCAGGCGTTCGTGCAGTACGCGCGCCAGTTCGCCCAGCCGCTGACCCAGGTCGCGTCGATGGCGAACCTGATGCAGTCCGGCGTGGCCTCCGCCGAGCGGGTGTTCGAGCTGCTCGACGCCGAGGAGGAGCGGCCCGACCCGGTCGACGCGACGCCACCCGCGGTGCGGCGCGGGCGCGTCGAGTTCCACGGCGTCGGCTTCTCCTACCGGCCGGACCAGCCGCTGATCCGCGACCTGTCCCTGGTCGCCGAGCCGGGCCAGACGGTCGCGATCGTCGGCCCGACCGGCGCGGGCAAGACCACGCTGGTCAACCTGGTCATGCGGTTCTACGAGCTGGACGAGGGCCGGATCACCCTCGACGGCGTGGACATCACGTCGATGCGCCGCCAGGACCTGCGCTCCCGGACCGGCATGGTGCTCCAGGACACCTGGCTGTTCGGCGGCACGATCCGGGACAACATCGCCTACGGCAACCCCGACGCCACCGAGGAGCAGGTCTTGGCCGCCGCGCGCGCGACTCACGTCGACCGGTTCGTGCGGACCCTGCCCGACGGCTACGACACCGTGATCGACGAGGAGGGCACCAACGTCAGCGCGGGCGAGAAGCAGCTGATCACCATCGCGCGGGCGTTCCTGGCCGACCCGGCGCTGCTGATCCTGGACGAGGCGACCAGCTCGGTGGACACCCGGACCGAGGCGCTGGTGCAGCACGCCATGTCGGCCCTGCGGTCGTCGCGGACCAGCTTCGTCATCGCCCACCGGCTGTCCACGATCCGCGACGCGGACCTCATCCTGGTGATGGAGTCGGGGCGGATCGTCGAGCAGGGCACGCACGAGGAGCTGATCGCGCACGACGGGGCGTACCGCCGCCTGTACGAGGCCCAGTTCGCCGCGTCGTGACTCCGGCGGGTGCCCCGCGGGCCGCGGGGCACCCGCCGGCGGGGGTGCGGTGGACCCGAGCCGCGGGGCGCCCGCCGGTGGCGTGCGGCGGACCCGGCCGGGCGCGCGACGGGGTGTCGGTGACGCGGTCACCGCCTGTCCGGGGTCGCCCGCGGGCGCGCGTCCCTGGACAACCGCGACCGACGACGCGATGCTCGACGTCACCGCTCTCCTCCGGAAGGGGTCGAGTCCACATGTCCTCGCGCGCCATCGTGTCCCGACCGCGCCGCCTGGGCGCGGCGCTCGTCGCGTCGGCACTCGTGATCGGTCTGGTGAGCGTCGGTCACGCCGGCGCGGCGGCCGGCGGCACCCTGGTCGCCTGGGGCTACAACAACCTCCACTACGACGTGAACCCCCCGGCGGATCTCCGTGACGTCAAGAAGATCTCGGTGAACTTCGCGCACGGTGTGGCCCTGCGGTCCGACGGCTCCGTCGTGGGGTGGGGTCAGGGCTATCGCCGGGACACGCCGGCGTGGGGCTCCGGGGTGGTCGCCGTCGCGGCCGGCGGGTCGCACGACCTGGCGTTGCGAGCGGACGGCACCGTCATCGGCCGGAACCTGTACAGCACCGAACCGATCGACCTGCCGCTGGGGCTGGTCGGTGTGCGGGCGATCGCGGCGGGCGGGCACCACGACCTGGCGTTGAAGGCCGACGGCAGCGTCCAGGCATGGGGGAACAACGACCACGGCCAGGCGACCCCGCCGGCGGGCCTGCGGGACGTGGTGGCGATCGCGGCCGGCGCCTACCACAGCCTGGCCCTCAAGGGCGACGGCACCATCGTGGCCTGGGGCCGCGACGACCTGAAACAGGGGTCCGTGCCCCGTGTCCTGGCCGGCGGCGGGGTGAAGGCGATCACCGCCGGCGACTACCACAACCTGGCGCTCAAACACGACGGCACCGTCGTGGGGTGGGGCCACGACGACGACGGCCGGGCCACGCCGCCGTGGTCCCTGTCCGAGCACGAGGTGGTGGCGATCGCGGCCGGCACGTTCCTGAGCCTGGCGCTCAGGAGGGACGGCAAGGTGGTGGCCTGGGGCTACAACAGCGCCACCTCCGCGGCGCCCCCGAAGGACCTGTGGGGTGTCACCGCGATCGCGGCCGGCGAGGTGAGCGGCCTGGCCCTGGTCGGGTAAGCGGGCCGGGACGGCGGTGACGCGGCGGGGACGTCCGCGCCACCGCCGCGCGGGGTGACCGTGGCGGGGCGGGTCTCCGCGCCGGGGCGGGTGTCCGCGCCGGGCGCGGCTAAGGCCGTGCCTCGTCGTGGCGGCGTCGAGCGGCCAGCACGTCCGGCGTGTGGTCGCCCACCCACGTCAGCAGGCCGTGGACCCGTGCGGCCAGCTGCTCCCCCAGCGGGGTCAGCGAGTAGGTCACCCCCGGCGGCGTCGTCGGTTCCACCTCGCGGTGCACCAGGCCGTCGCGCACCAGGTCGCGGAGGTTCCGCGACAGCATCTTCTCGCTGATGCCGTCGACCCCGTCGCGCAGCGCGGCGAACCGCAGCGGACCGTGCCGCAGCGCGGTCAGGATCAGCACACCCCACCGGTTGGCCACGTGCCGGAACAGCACCCGGCCCGGACAGTCGCTGTGAAACCCGTCACGCCGTGCCCCGCCGGGGTGCCCCTCGGCCTGGATGCCTACCGCCACGTCCGGAGCTTACGTCGTGGTAAGCCCTTACCGACACCACCGCGCGCCCCTACCGTCACCGACACCGGACGAGGAGGAAAGCGTTGGCACACGGCAGGGTTCTGGTGACAGGTGCGACCGGCAACGTCGGTCGGCAGGTGGTGCGGCAGCTCGCCGATGCGGGGGTGGCGGCACGCGCGCTGACCCGGCGGCCCGGTGCGGTGTTCCCGCCGGGCACCGAGGTGGTGGCCGGCGACCAGTTCTCCCCCGAGGCCGTCCGCGCGGCGACCGACGGCGCGGACGCGGCGTTCCTGGTCTGGCCATCGCCCGACGCGCGCGCGGCCCGAGCGGTCGTGGAGGTCATGGCGGCCCGCGTCGGCCGGATCGTCTTCCTGTCCTCGGGCGCGGTGGACGACCGGCTCGCCGAGCAGGTGCAGCCCATCGCCCGCTACCACGCCGAGGTGGAGCGGGCGATCACGGGGGCCGGTGTGGAGTGGACGTTCCTGCGCGCGCACGGGTTCGCGGCCAACACCCTGCACTGGGCGCCGCAGATCCGCGCCGGCGACGTGGTGCGCGGCGCGTACGGGCGGGCCGCGGCGACGCTCGTCCACGAGGCCGACCTGGCGGCGGTCGCGGTGCGCGCGTTGCTCGACGGCACCCACCACGGCCGGAAGTACGAGGTCACCGGGCCGGAGCTGCTGACGAACATCGAGCGGGTGCGCGCCATCGGCGAGGCGATCGGCCGGCCGCTGCGCTGGCAGGAGGTCTCCCGCGCCGAGGCGCGGGCGCGGCACTGGCTGCCGGCGTCCCTGGTGGACGTGGTGCTGGACGTCGAGGCCGCGATGGTGGACCACCCCTTCCCGCCCACGTCCGCGGTGGCCGAGGTGACCTCCGCGCCCGCGCGGACGTTCCGGGAGTGGTTGGCCGACCACCGCGAGGACTTCCGCTGACCGGCGCCGCGGGCGGTTCCGGACGGCGGTCCGCGCGCCCTGCGGCCCGGAAGGTGAAGCGCGCCAGGCACTTGCCAACGCGCCGCGGCGCGTGCGGGGTCGCGGCGGTCCCGGCGGCCGGACCCGCCACCGTGGCGAACGGGTGAACGCCGTTGCGCGTCGCGTTCGGCCGCCGGCCGATGGGATAGCCTCCCAACCCCCGAGCGACGGGAGGCCGCCATGACCATCGACGTCCAGCAGCCCCGACCCTACGACCTGGTCGACGACACCATCCGGATCGCGGGTGTCGCCGGCGGCGCGTTCGAAGCCGGCTTCTCCTATCGCGTGCACGAGGGCCACGACGAGGTCACCGGCGGGTTCACGGCGGGCGACGGCGTCGGCGGCCACGGCCAGTTCCAGCTCACCGTCGACGTCTCCGGCGCGGCGTTCACGCTCGACCGGCTCTTCGTGGAGGTCTTCCACACCTCGCCCAAGGACGGCGAGGAGTTGGAGAAGGTGGTCGTGCCGGTGCTGTGGGGCACCAAGATCCTGCCCGGCTACCGCGTGTACCTGGAGCACGTCGTGGCCGCCGGCGAGACCCTGTGGGGCATCTCCACGCGCTACTACGGTTCCGGCAACCTCTACCACCGGCTGGTGGCCGCCAACCCGCAGACGATCACCGACCCGAACGTGATCGAGCCCGGCACCGGCCTCCGCGTGCCGCAGAGCTGAGCCGACCGCACGCCGAGGCCCGGCGCGCCGGGCCCGCCGAAGCAGCCGAGCCGGCACCTGCCGACCGCGCGGTCGCTACCCGCGCGGCCCGGCGCCCACGAACGCGACCGCACCGAGCACCACCAGGCAGCCCGCGACCTGCGACCCGCTCGGCCGCTCGCCCAACAGCGCGACACCCATCAGCACCGCGCCGACGGGCTGCGACAGCATCACCGTCGCACCCGTCGCGCTCGGCATCCGGGGCAGCGCCGCGGAGATCAGCAACCAGCCGACGACGTGGCCGAGCAACGCCAGCGCCAGCAGCCACCCCAGCGCGGGCCACCCCGGCGACAGGTCCAGCCGACCGGTCGGCACACCGCTCGCGACCGCCACCACCCCGGCCGACACCGTGGCCAGGAACAGCGTGTGCTCCCGGCTGCCCGGCCCGGTGGCCCGCCGCACCAGCAGCAGGTAGGCGGCGAACGCGAGGCCCGCGCCCAGGGCGCGCACCGCGCCCGACACCGGGTCCGGGCCGAACGCGGGCGTGCCGGCCAGGCCGCCCGCGAGCACGATCCCACCCAGCAGCACCGGGACCGCGACCAGGAACCGGTTCGACGGGCGTTCCCGGTACAGCAGGAACGCCGCCGCCGGCACGATCACCACCTGGATCGACAGCAGCACGGTCGCGATGCCCGCGCCGACGAGCCCGATCGCGTCGCCCCACAGCACGAAGTCGACGCCGAGACCGACACCCGCCAGCAGCGGCAGCAGCAGCCTCCGCCGGGCCGCGCCGCGCCGCCGCTCCCACCACACCAGCACCGCCAGCACCGGCAGGGACAGCAGGCACCGCCAGAAGGCGGTGGTGCTGCCGTTCGCGTCGGACATCCTGATGAACACCGACGACAGCGCCACGCAGCAGCTGCCGGCCAGCGCGAGGAGCACCGGGTTCGCCCGGCGGCGGACCGGTGGCGCGGAGGCGGGACGAGTCGCGGTGCCGGTCACGGGTCCACCCTCTGCGATCCCGACCGTCAAGGACAAGCGAATGTTCTTGAGCGGAACTCGGTAGCATCTCTTCCGTGTTCGGACTGGAGCGGATGCGCGCCCTGCACGCCGTGGCCACCCACGGCACGGTCGCGGCGGCGGCGTCCGCCTTGCACGTCACGCCGTCCGGGGTGTCCCAGCAGCTGGCCAAGCTGGAACGGGAGGCGGGTCAGCGGCTGCTGGAGCCGCACGGCCGCACCGTCCGCCTGACCACCGCCGGGCACGTGCTGGCGGGCCACGCGGCGGACATCCTCGCCCTGGTCGAGAAGGCGCGGTCGGACCTGGAGCTGCTGCGGGAGGACCTCACCGGCCCGCTGCGCGTCGGCGCGATCCCGACCAGCCTGCACGCCCTGCTGCCGCCCGTGCTCGCCGCGCTGCGCGACCGGCACCCCGGCCTGGCGGTGACGCTGCGCGAGGGCGAGGCCGAGGAGACCATGCCGCTGGTGGTCGACGGGCGGCTGGACGTGGCGGTGCTGGAGAGCTGGGAGCACCGCCCGACCACCGTGCCGCCCACGACCTCGCGGACCACCCTGCTGTCCGACGTGGCCGACCTGGTCCTGCCCGCGAGCCACCGGTTGGCGCACCGCAAGGTCGTCGACCTGGCGGAGGTGGACGACATACCGTGGATCGCCTGGAGCGCGGGCTCCGGCTGCCACGACTGGCTCGTGCGGGTGCTGCGGCAGCAGGGCGTGGACGCGCGGATCAGCTGCGCCGTCGGCAGCTACCCGACGCAGATGGCGCTGGTCGCGGGCAACGTGGGCGCGGCCGTCGTGCCCCGGCTCGGCCGCGACCCGGTGCCGGAGGGCGTGCGCGTCCTGGCCACCCGCCCGGCCCTGAACCGCACGATCCACGCGATCAACCGCGCGGAGGACGACGAGCGGGGCGCGATCCGGGCCTGCGTGGACGCGCTGGTCGCGGCGTCGGCCCGCTTCCGGAACCCCGCCTGACGAGCCACGCCCGACGCGCCCCGCCCGACGAAGAACGCCGACCCGGCGCGAGGGGCCGCGCCGAGCCCGGCCCGGTGGTCAGGGCACGCGGTGCTTGCGGCGCAGTTGGGCGGGCACGAGGGCGCCGTAGGCGCGGCGACGCCAGTCCATCACCGACCACGGCGGGGTCAGCTCGTCCAGCGCTTCGATCTCCACCGGCGCGAGGCCCGCCGGGTCGAGCGCCTCCCGGTGGCGGGCGAACACCCGCTCGGTGTAGCGGTGACCGGTGTCGGCCCCGATCACCAGGTGGGTGTGGTCGGGGTGGCGGGCGGACTCCCAGCCGGCCGCCAGGTCGGCCGCGCCGGTGGACAGGCCCGCGAACACCGCGTGGTCGCGCAGCAGGGCGACGGTGGCGGACATGGCGTGCCGGAAGTCCAGCCAGTGCACCCGGTCGTAGAGGTCGTGCCGGACGTTGTCGAACGGGATGGCGCTGCCGATGCCCGCGATGATCGAATCCGGGTCGACGAACCGCTCGCTGCCGAACGTCACGCTGCCGAACGGCTGCACGCCCACCAGCCGGACCGCCGGGTCGTGCTCGCGCAGCGCCCGCACCAGGCCGCCGGTGGACGAGCCGGTGCCCACGCTGCCCACCACGGCCAGCGGCCCTGGGTCGAGCGCCTCCCGCACCAGGTCGGCCAGCTCCGCGTAGCCCAGGTAGTGCACGGGGTCGTGGTACTGGCGCATCCAGTGCATGTCCGGGTGCCGCTCCAGCAGCTCCCGCACGCGGGCGACGCGACGGCGCTGGTCGAGCCGCAGGTCGTCGGACGGCGGCATCCGGTCCACGGTCGCGCCCAGCACCTCCAGTTGCGCCCGGATGGTGGCGTCGACCGTCGTGGACGCCACGATGTGGCAGCGCAGCCCGTACCGGTGGCAGGCCATCGCGAGGGCGAGCGCGTAGATGCCGCTGGAGCTGTCCACCAGCGTCTGTCCTCTTCGGACGGTGCCGGCGGCGAGCAGCGCGCGCACCGCGCCCAGCGCCGCGTACACCTTCAGCGTCTCGAACCGGACCAGCACCACGTTGGGCGACAGCCGGATCAGCGAGGGCGTCTTCACCGCGTCGGTGATGTGCTCGTGCACGGCGATCACGGGCGCACCCGCCGATCGGTCGCGGCCGGGTCGTCGGCGCGCGGCGGGCGACGGGCGGCTCGCGCACGTCCGTGGAGCAGGACGTCGGCGAACACCGCCCGCGGGTCGGCTTCCTCGTACCAGTGCATGGTCCTCCGCTCGTACGCGTCCCACGTACGAGTCGGACGGGGCGGCGCGCCGGTTCCCGGCCACCTCGACATCCCGCCGCGGTGCACCCGGATGGCCGCCGCCAGGTCCGCCAAGGTGAGGACCGGCGCACCGCTGGAGAAGACCGCCACCACCGCGACAGCCCCGACCCCCACACCGGCACCGGCACCCGACGACCTGCCGGCCACACCGCACATACGGACACCCGACGACCCGATGGTCGGATGATCGACGGAATCCGCGGTCCGTTGACGCGTGCGCCGACCGTGCCTATAAAGATCCGGACCACGGGTGTGAGCCGCGACACCCGGAGCCCACCGCCCCGAAGGGTCCCCCTGGCATGAGAAGACACCTGTCGGCACTGCTCGCGGCCTGCGCGGTGGCCCTGTGCGCCCCGCCCGCCGAGGCCGCGGCGGCGCGGGTGACCGCCGCGTTCGGCCAGGACTCGGTGTGGAGCACCGGCTACCGCGGCGGGTTCGCGCTCACCAACACCGGCGACGCCGAGACCGCCGGCTGGGTCGTGGAGTTCGACCTCCCGGCCGGTTCGACCGTCACCAACTCGTGGAACTCCGCGCTCACCCGCACCGGGCAGCGGTACCGGTTCGCCAACGCCGCGTCCAACGGCCGCATCCGCCCCGGCGGCACCGCCGGGTTCGGGTTCACCGTCAGCGGATCCGGCCTCCCCACCGGCTGCACCGTCGACGGGGTCGCGTGCGGCGGCGTGCCCGTCCCCGACACCGCGCCGCCGAGCGCCCCCGGCGGGCCGCGCGTGACCGGCGTGACGGCGGGCTCGGTCTCGTTGGCGTGGCGGGCCGCCACCGACGACGTCGGCGTCACCGACTACCAGGTGCTCGACGGGTCGACGGTGGTCGCGACCGCCACGGCCACCACCGCCACCGTCACCGGGCTGCTGCCCGGCGCCGGCTACGCGTTCACCGTCCGCGCCCGCGACGCGGCGGGCAACACCTCCCCGCCCAGCACGGCCGTCCACGCCACCACCGGCGCGCCCGACGGCGGGTCCACCGCGGACGTCTCGACCGCCGCCGAGCTGCGGGCCGCCCTCGCCGACGCCGTGCCCGGCCGGACGATCCGCCTCGCGGCGGGCGTCTACCGCGGCGCGTTCACGGCCACCCGGCCCGGCACGGCGTCCGCGCCGATCACGCTCACCGGGCCCGCCGACGCCGTCCTGGTCAACGACGGCCCGTCGGGGGCCGGGCAGTCCTGCCCGACGCCGACCGCCGGCGGGCACCCCGGTTACGGGCTGTGGCTGCACGGCGCGCCGCACTGGAACCTGACCGGGTTCACCGTGCGGGACTCGAAGAAGGGCATCGTCGTCGACGACTCCCACCACACGGTGATCACGCGGGTGTCGGTGCACCACGTGGCCGAGGAGGGCGTGCACTTCCGGCGCTCGTCGGCGGACGGCGTGCTGCGCGACTCGACCGTCACCGACACCGGGCTGGCCCAGCCGGGTTACGGCGAGGGCGTCTACATCGGCTCGGCGCACTCAAACTGGGACTGCCACGGCAACTCCGGCGGCGTCGACCGCAGCGACCGCGTCCGGGTGCTGGGCAACCGGATCGGGCCGGGCGTCGCGGCGGAGCCCGTCGACGTCAAGGAGGGCACGTCCGACGGGGTCATCCGCGGCAACACCTTCGACGGCAGCGGCATCTCCGGCCAGAACTCCGCCGACTCGTGGATCGACGTGAAGGGCGTCCGCTACGCGATCGAGGACAACACGGGGACGTTCGCCGCGCCGGGCGCGTTCGCCAACGGCTACGAGACGCACAACCCGGCCACCACGCCGTCGTTCCCCAACGGCTGCGGCAACGTCTGGCGCGGCAACCGCTCCGACCTCGGCGGGGTCGGCCGGTACGCCGTGAAGGTCACCTCCACCTCGAAGTGCGCCGGGCTGCCCAACGTCGTGCACGCGTCGAACACCGTGACGCGGGCGGTCGTCGGGCTGACCAACATCGCCGTCACGCCGTGACGGCTCAGCCGCCCGCGCGGGCCGCCCGGCAGGCGGCGCGGTGGGCGTGCCCGCGCCGTCCGGGCAGGACCAGGGCGCCGTCGGTGACGAGCACGAACCGCTCCAGGCCCGGCACGCAGACGTTCAGCACGGCCAGGTGGTCGGTGACGTGCCGCGGCCAGGCCCACGCGCGGTGCCCGGCGCGGTCCAGGCGGTCCAGCAGGGCGTCGAGGTGGCCCTGCGGGGTGGCGGGGGCGTCGGTGTCGGCGAACGCCACCTCCCGCACGTCGCCGGGGCCGGTCAGGTCGGCCAGGTGGCAGCGGTGCAGCACGGTGTGTGCGGTGGTCCGCAAGCGGCGCGCGGGCCGCGGTTCGGGTTCGTGGGTGGCGACGCCGTGGATCTGGATCAGCTCGGTCAGGGCGCGCTCGGCGGCGCGGCGGGCCGACAGCGACGCGCCGCACCCCCGGACGCGGGCGGGCACGCCTTGGTCGGCGGGCACGTGCGCCCAGTAGGCGGGCACGCCCAGGTCGGTGGTCATGTCGACCAGGTGCACCGGCCGCCGCACCAGTTCGCGGGCCCGCCGGTGCAGGTCGGCGAGGTCGGTCGGCAGGGTCTCGGGGCGGACCACGCGCAGCGGCGCGGGCACGGGCGCGAGGAAGCGCTCGACGAGCAACAACGACATGGCGTCGCGCTCGACGATCTCGTTGACCGCGTGCACGGCGGCGTCGGTCGCGGTGACGCCGGCGGCCCAGCCGCTGTTGAAGCAGTAGCGGCGGGCGGCGGAGTAGTCGTAGGTGTCGCCGAGCGCCTCGCGCGCGGCGGCCAGGCCGGGGCGCAGGTAGTCGGGGGTGGACAGGACGAGCGGCAGGTCGCGCCGGGAGCCGTCGAGCAGGTCCCGGTAGGGCAGGCACCCCAGCGGCCGGTCGGGGCCCGCCGCGAGCAGGGCGAGCACGGCGTCGCCGGTCGGGTCCTCCGCGACCTCGTGCGCGCGGGCCACCCGCACCCGGTCCAGGGCGACCTCGCTGCCGAGGTGGTGCTCCAGCGCTTCGAACAGCGCACCGACCCGAGCGGCGGCGTCGACGCCCTTGCCCGCGCCGACGCCCTCGGGCGTCGGGCGGCCGTCGCGGTGCAGCGCGCACACCCACGCGCCCGGCTCCCCCGGCGGCACCGGCCGCAGCCGGGCGGTCAGCCCCAGCTCGGCGACGGCGCGCCGACCGTGCCACCAGGCCAGGTCGAGGTCGACGGCGCGTTCACCGGACCGCGTGCCGACCCCGCTCGCGGTGGCGGTCGCGCCGGTGGTCGGTGATGGGCACATGGCCGCTCCTCGGGTGTGCTGGGAGGTGGCGGGCGCGGGCGTGCCGACCGCGCCGACGGCCACCGCGCCGTGCGACGGCCGTGCGCGGGCGGAGGACCCGTGAGCGGTCCCCCGCCCGCGTGCGGGGTTTCAGCGCGCGACCACCGGCCCCTGCTCCTCCAGTTCGGCCAGCGCCTGCTGCTCCTCCACCGTCAACGACACCTCGGCGCTGTCGTCGTCCCAACGCCAGTCCCTGTAGAAACCCATGACGAACTCCCTGCACGTTGTGGTCGAACGGGCGTGGAACACCGCCGCCCGCCTTCCGGCCTACTCGTGACGCACCGGCGGCGGCGCGGATTCGACCGCATCGACGGACACCCACCGCTCAGGGGTCGGACGCCCCGGCCGGCGTTGACCCGACGTCACGACCGCCCGCCACCGGGTCGACCGGGCGGTCCGACGCGCAGGGGCTCCGCCGATCTCCGCCGAGCCCGGCGGGCGCGGTCGTTCACCCGTCACCGCGACCAGCCGGCCACCGCACCGGCGGCCCCGGTACGCGCCCGGCTCGGTGGAGCGCGGCCGGACGGGGCCCGACCGGGTGCGGGCCACCGGCACCTCCGGCACGTCCGCCGCACCGCCACGGGGTCCTCCACCGCCCCCACGCCCTCGCCGACCAACCGCACCCCGGCCCCCACGACCTCCCACACCGGCGACGGGTCGACGAGCGTCACCGCACCCGGTCCGGCGAGCGCGGCGAGGTCGGCCCACCCGCGGCCGGGTCGGCCAACGCCGCGCGCACCCCGGCGGCGATCTCGACGTCCTCCCGCGCCTCGATGACCCACACGCCCACCGCCGAGCCCTCCGCCGCGATGGGCGCGTCACCGCCCGACCGGCCGTGGTTGCGCCGCTCGTCCAGCTCCGCGCCCAGGAAACCCAGGCCCTCGACGGTCCGCGCCCGCACCGCGGCGTCGTGCTCGCCCACCCCGCCGGTGAACACCAGCAGGTCCAGGCCGCCCAGCGACGCCGTCATGGCCGCGACCCCCTGCCGCAGCCGGTGGACGAACACCTCCAGCGCGAGCGCGGCGTCGCGGGAGCCCGCGTCCGCCGCCCGGTGCACCTCCCTCAGGTCGGCGCTGCCCGCGACGCCGAGCAGGCCCGACCCGTGCTCCAGCCCCTCGTCCAGCTCCGCCACGCCGAGCCGGCCGGTGCGCAGCAGCCACGTCAGCAGGCCGGGGTCCACGTCACCGCTGCGGGTGGCCATCACCAGGCCCGCGAGCGGGGTGAAGCCCATCGTCGTGTCGACCGAACGCCCGTCGCGGACCGCCGCCAGCGAGCACCCCGCGCCGAGGTGGCAGGTGACCACGCGCGACCCGCCGCCGGCCAGCGCCACCGCGCGCCGCGCCGCGTAGGCGTGCGACAGGCCGTGGAAGCCGTAGCGGCGCAGGCCCCAGTCCCGCCGCCACGGCGCGGGCAGCGCGTAGGTGCGGGCGGCGGCGGGCATGGTGTGGTGGAACGCCGTGTCGAAGCACGCCACCTGCGGCACGTCCGGCAGGGCGGCGGTGGCGGCGGCGATGCCCGCCAGCGCCCTCGGCTGGTGCAGCGGGGCGAGGTCGGTCAGCCGCTCGATGCCCGCGCGCACCCGCTCGTCCACCACGACCGGCGCGGTGAAGTCCGGCCCGCCGTGCACCACGCGGTGGCCCACGGCGACGACCTCCGGCGCGTCGGCGAGGAAGTCGGCGACGCCGCCGGTGCCGTCCCACCGCTCGACGTGCCGCTGGGCCTGCACCGAGTCGTCCTCGCCCAGCACGGACAGCTTCAGGCTCGACGAGCCCGCGTTGACCACCAGGACCCCACCGCCCACCGGCACGCCGCCCATCAGTACGGCCACGCCCACTCGCGGATCTCGGGCAGGTCCTCGCCGTGCTCGCGGATGTGGGTGTGGTGCCGGGCGCGCTGGTCGGTCATGAGCTGGCGCAGCCCGGCGGCCCGCACCCCGAGCGCGGGCACGCGGTCCACCACGTCGACGACCAGGCGGTAGCGGTCCATGTCGTTGAGCACCAGCATGTCGAACGGCGTGGTGGTGGTGCCCTCCTCCTTGTAGCCGCGCACGTGGATGTTGTGGTGGTTGGCGCGGCGGTAGGTCAGGCGGTGGATCAGCCACGGGTAGCCGTGGTAGGCGAAGATCACCGGCTTGTCCGGGGTGAACAGCGCGTCGAACTCCCGGTCGGTCATGCCGTGCGGGTGCTCGGTGTCCGGTTGCAGGCGCATCAGGTCGACCACGTTGACCACCCGCACGTCCAGCTCCGGCAGGTGCTCGCGCAGCAGCGCGGCGGCGGCCATGACCTCCATCGTCGGCGCGTCGCCCGCGCAGGCCAGCACCACGTCGGGTTCGTCCTCGGCGGTGCCCGCCCAGTCCCAGATGCCCGCGCCGCGCGCGCAGTGCAGCGCCGCCTCCTCCGGTCCGAGCCAGTCCGGCGTGAGGTTCTTGCCCGCGACCACGACGTTGACGTAGTCGCGGCTGCGCAGGCAGTGGTCGGCCACCGACAGCAGGGTGTTGGTGTCCGCCGGCAGGTAGACCCGCACCACCTCGGCCTTCTTGTTCATCACGTGGTCGATGAAGCCCGGATCCTGGTGGGAGAAGCCGTTGTGGTCCTGCCGCCACACGTGCGAGGACAGCAGGTAGTTCAGCGACGCCACCGGCCGCCGCCACGCCAGCCGCCGGTGCACCTTGAGCCACTTCGCGTGCTGGTTGAACATCGAGTCCACGATGTGCGTGAACGCCTCGTAGCAGTTGAACAACCCGTGCCGCCCGGACAGCAGGTAGCCCTCCAGGAAACCCTGGCACAGGTGCTCCGACAGCACCTCCACCACCCGGCCGCCGGCCTCCAGGTGCTCGTCGGTCGGCAGCCGCTGGGCCTGCCACTGCTTCCCGGTCACCTCGTACACCGCGTCCAGCCGGTTCGACGCGGTCTCGTCCGGCCCGAACAGCCGGAAGTTGCGCTCCTCGGCGTTGAGCGCCATCACGTCGCGCAGCATCCGGCCCAGGGCACGGGTGGGCTCGGAGTTCGTGGTGCCGTGCTTGGCGACCTCCACCGCGTACGGCGCGGTGCCGGGCATCCGCAGCGCGCGCAGCAGCAGGCCGCCGTTGGCGTGCGGGGACGCCCCCATGCGCAGGTCGCCGCGCGGTGCGAGGTCCAGCAGCTCCGGCCTGGGCCGCCCCCGCTCGTCGAACAGCTCCTCGGGCCGGTAGGACCGCAGCCACCGCTCCAGCAGCCGCAGGTGCTCGGGGTTGTCCCGGACACCCGACAGCGGCACCTGGTGGGACCGCCACGTGCCCTCCACCGGCAGACCGTCCACTTCGGACGGACCGGTCCAGCCCTTCGGGCTGCGCAGCACGATCATCGGCCAACGCGGGCGCTCGGCGCTCCCGGCGCGGGCGGCCTCCCGGATGCGGGCGATGTCGTCCACGACGCCGTCCAGCGCCTCGGCCATCCGGGCGTGCATCGCCGCCGGGTCGTCGCCCTCCACGTACGACGGCGCGTAGCCGTAGCCGCGCAGCAGCGCGTCCAGCTCCTCGTGCGGTATGCGCGCGAGCAGCGTCGGGTTGGCGATCTTGTAGCCGTTGAGGTGCAGGATCGGCAGCACCGCCCCGTCGTGGGCGGGGTCCAGGAACTTGTTGCCGTGCCAGCTCGCCGCCAGCGGACCGGTCTCCGCCTCGCCGTCGCCCACCACGCACGCCACCAGCAGGTCGGGGTTGTCGAACGCCGCGCCGAACGCGTGCGCCAGCGAGTAGCCCAGCTCGCCGCCCTCGTGGATCGAGCCCGGCACCTCGGGCGCGACGTGGCTGGGCACCCCGCCGGGGAACGAGAACTGCCGGAACAGCGCCCGCATCCCGTCGCCGTCGCGCGGCACGTCCGGGTAGTTCTCGGAGTACGAGCCCTCCAGCCAGGTGTTGGCCAGCAGCGCCGGACCGCCGTGACCGGGGCCGGTCACGAACAGCACGGCCCGCCCGCGCGCCCGGATCACCCGGTTCAGGTGCGCGTACACGAAGTTCAGGCCCGGCGTCGTGCCCCAGTGCCCCAGCAGGCGGGGCTTGATGTGCGCCGGTGTCAGCGGCTCGGTCAGCAGCGGGTTGTCCAGCAGGTAGATCTGGCCCGCCGACAGGTAGTTCGCGGCCCGCCAGTAGGCGTCGACCAGCGACAGGTCCGCTGCGGTGTTGCCCGTCATCTCTCTCCCCGGCGTCGTGGGCGTTCGGGTCAGGTCGTGGGCGTTCCGGTCAGTCCGTCGAGGGCGGGCGCACCACGGCCAGCGGGCACGGCGAGTGGTGGACCAGGGTCTGGCTGGTGGACCCGAGCAGCATCCCCTTGAAGCCGCCCCGGCCCCGGCTGCCCACCACCAGCAGGCGGGCGTCCGCCGCGAGCGCCGGCAACGCGCGCGCCGGCCGTTCGCGCACCACCACGCGGTCCACCCTGACATCCGGGTACCGCTCCTGCCACCCGGCGAGGCGTTCGGCCAGCACGCGGCGCTCCTCGTCCTCCACCCGCGCCCACTCCACCGCGAGCCGGTCGCCGTACGGCCCGTCGACCGCGAAGTCGGTCCACGCGTGCACGGCCGTCAGCGGTGCGCCGCGCGTCGACGCGGCCTCGAACGCGAACGCCACGGCCTGCTCGCTCGCCGGCGAGCCGTCCACCCCGACCACCACCGGGCCCCCGGCGGGCGTCGCACCGCGCACCACCACGACGGGGCACTCGCCGTGCGTCACGACGGCCACCGCGACCGAGCCGACCAGCACGCCCGCGAACCCGCCGAGCCCGCGCGACCCGAGCACGACCAGTCGCGACCGCTTGGACTCCCACACCATCGCGCCCGCCGCGCCGGAGTGCTCCAGCGACACCACGACCTCGACGTCGGCCGCGGCGCGGGCGGCGGCCTCCGCCTCGGCCAGCCACCGCCTGCCCTGCTCCTCCAGGGCCTGGCGCACCTCGTGCCCGATGAGGATGACGTCCGGGTAGCCACGCGTGGGCAGCAGGTAGGCGTGCACGAGCTTGAGCGGCACGCGGTGCCGGGCGGCCTCCTCGGCGGCCCACCCGACAGCCGTCAGCGCCGACGCCGAACCGTCCACGCCCACCACGATCGGAACGCTCATGCCGCAATCCTTTCCGAAGTGCACCGAACCCGCGCGTCGACGGCAACGACGCCGGGCGCGCCCCGGCAGGCGGTACGCGGTCCGAGGTCCCGACCGGCCGGGGCCCTTCGGCCGGGGTGCGCGTGCGACCGGCGGGGCGGGCGGAGCAGGCCCTGCGCGCCTTCGGCAGGGCACTTCGGCCCTGTCCGGTGGCGTGCCCGACCGGGGAGGGTGAAGATCGGGGGTCACGACGACGGCGAGGTGGGTGCGGTGGGCGCGAGGGTGTTCCTGGTGGACGACCACGAGGTGGTGCGGGTCGGGGTCAGGGAGCTCCTGAACGACGCGGACGACCTGGAGGTCGTCGGCGAGGCCGGTTCGGTGGCCGAGGCGCTGGCCCGCGTGCCGGTCAGCGAGGCGGACGTGGCCGTGCTGGACGTGCGCCTGCCCGACGGCAACGGCATCGAGCTGTGCCGCGAGCTGCGGTCGCGGCTGCCGGAGCTGCGGTGCCTCATGCTGACCTCGTTCACCGACGACGAGGCGCTGTTCGACGCGATCATGGCGGGGGCGGCGGGTTTCGTGCTCAAGCGCATCGTGGGCACCGACCTGGTGTCGGCCGTGCGCACGGTGGCCGCCGGCGAGTCCCTGCTCGACGCCCGGTCGACGTCGGCGCTGCTCAGCCGCATCCGGCGGGAACGCGAGGAGGGCGACCCGGTCCGCGCGCTGACCGAGCAGGAACGGGTGGTGCTCGACCACATCGGCAACGGGCTGACCAACCGGCAGATCGCCGAGCGGATGTTCCTGGCGGAGAAGACCGTCAAGAACTACGTCTCCCACCTGCTGACCAAGCTCGGGCTGGAGCGCCGCACCCAGGCCGCCGTCCTGGCGACGCGCCTGCGCCGACCCGCCTCGTCGTCCCGCGAGGACGGCTGACCCCAGCACGGCACTGCGGGGGTGGGGCACTGCGGGGGTGGGGCACTGTGGGATCGGCGCTGCGGGATCGGGCGCTGCCGGGTCGGGCGCGGCGGGCAGCCCTGGCGATCGGGGCGGGGCGGACCGCACGCCTCGGGGCACGGCGCGGCGGCGGCGCCCGCCCGGACCGTCAGGACAGCGGAACCCGCCACGCGAGCCGCGTGCCACCGCCGGCCTCGCCGGTGACCGCCAGCGTCCCACCCAGCCCCTCCGCCCGCCGCTGGAGGTTGTGCAACCCGCTCCGCGCGACCTGGTCCGGCATGCCGACCCCGTCGTCCACCACCGTGATCGTCAGGTGGTCGCCCGCCTCGACGGTCACCGTCAGCTCCGCGGCGCGGGCGTGCCGGACCGCGTTGCTCACCGCCTCGCGCACCACCGCCTCGGCGTGCTCGGCGACGTCGTCGGGCACCGAGTTGTCGACCGTGCCGGTCATCCGCACCGACGCCCGCAGCGCCGCGGGCGCGGTCAGCTCCGACACCAGGTCCAACAACCTGCGCCGCAGGCCGGGCGCGTCGTCGGCGCCCTGGAGGTCGAAGATCGTCGTCCGGATCTCCAGCACGGTCTCGTCCAGCTGCCGCACCGCGCGCTCCACCCGCTCCCGCACGGGCGGCTGCCGGATCGCGCCCAGCGCGCCCTGGAGGCTCATCCCGGTGGCGAACAGCCGCTGGATCACGTGGTCGTGCAGGTCGCGGGCGATGCGCTCGCGGTCCTCCAGCAGCTCCACCAGGCTCCGCGCCCGCTGGTTCTCCGCGAACTCCAGCGCCACCGCCGCCTGGTCGGCGAACGACGCCAGCAGCGGCACCTGGTCCGGCCCGAACCGCGCCGCGCCCTTGTCCCGCGCCACGAGCAGCACGCCGCGCACCGTCGACCCGGTCCGCAGCGGCACCGCCACACCCGGACCCGCGTCGACCAGGTCCACGCCCAGCCTGCCGTCGAGGTCGTCGACGAGCACCGGCACGGCCGACGCCAGCACCTCCGCCACGAGCGGCCCGCCGCCCGGCACGTCACCGACCAGCGACTCGGCCCGCGTGCCCGCGCCCGCCGCGACGCGCAGCCGCCCACCGTCCTCGGCCAGCACGATCAGCGCCGACGACGCCGCCGCCAGCTCCCGCGTCCGCCGGGCGACCAGCTCCAGCGCGTCCTGCTCCGACGCGCCGCCCAGCAGCACGGAGTTGATCTCGGCCGCGGCCTCCAGCCTGCGCTCCCGCATCCGGGACCGCTCGAACAGCCGGGCGTTCTCGATCGCCACGCCGGCCGCCGCCGCCAACGCCGCCAGCACCACCTCGTCGTCGGCGGTGAAGTCCGACCCGTCGGTCTTCTCCGCCATGTACAGGTTGCCGAACACCTCGTCGCGCACGCGCACCGGCACGCCCAGGAAGCTGTGCATCGGCGGGTGGTTGGGCGGGAAGCCCACCGACGCGGGGTGCGTGCCCAGGTCGTGCAGGCGGATCGGGCGCGGGTCCTTGATCAGCACGCCGAGCAGGCCCTTCCCCTCCGGCAGGTGGCCCATGCGCGACCTGGTCACGGCGTCGATGCCGACGTGCACGAACTCCGCCAGGTCCGCCCGCGTGCCCAGCACGCCCAGCGCGCCGTACCGCGCGCCCACCAGGTCGGCCGCGACCTGGACGATCCGCTGCAACGTCGAGTCCAGCTCCAGGCCGGCGCCCACGGCGAGCACGGCGTCCAGCAGGCGCTGCATCTTGTCCCGCGTCGACCCGATCTCGGTCAGCCGCTCGCGCATCTCGTCCAGCAACTCGTCCAGCCGCAGCCCGCCGAGCAGGCGGTGCGGTGGACCCCCGTCCGGTCCGGTCACGGGCAGCAGCCTCGCACGACCGCACCGGGCGGCCAACTCGTGCCACCGGCGGGCCGTCGCTCGCGGCCGCTCCCGCACACCGCCGACGACCGCGCCCGCGAGCCACCGCGCACTCCCCGGACGCGCGGACCGTTAGGCTGCCCGTCGTGTCACGTACCCGCCTGTACCGGCACGGTGTGCTGGAGGCCGAGGGGTTCCCCATCGGCGAGCTGTCCGGACGCCTGCGGGACGACGACACCACGGTGTGGGTGGACCTGTGCGGCCCGTCGCAGGCGGACCTCGCGGCCATCGCCGATGAGCTGGGCCTGCACGAGCTGGCCGTGGAGGACGCGCTGCACCCCCACGAGCGCCCCAAGCTGGACCGCTACGACACGCACTGCTTCCTGTCCGCCTACGCCGTGCGGCTGGACCCGGACTCGGGGCGGTTGAGCACGTTCGAGCTGTCGGCGTTCCTCACCCCGCGCGCGCTCGTGACGGTCCGGGCCGACGACCGGTTCGACATGGCCGCCGTCACCGCCCGGTGGGACGAGTCGCGGCAGCTCGCCGGCAGCGGCGTCGGGTTCCTGGCGCACGGCCTGCTGGACGCCGTGGTGGACGGCCACTTCGAGGCCGTGCAGGCGCTGGACGACCGCATCGAGCACCTGGAGGACCTGGTCTTCGCCGACCACCCGGACGACCGGCACGTGCAGCGGCGGGCGCTGGCGCTGCGCAAGTCGCTGGTGGTGCTGCGCCGGGTCGTGCTGCCGATGCGCGAGGTGGTCAACGGCCTGATGCGCCACGACCTCGTGGACGACCGGATCATGCCGTACTACCACGACGTCTACGACCACGTGCTGCGGGCGACGGAGTGGACGGAGTCGTTGCGGGAGACCGTGGCGACCATCCGCGAGACGCAGCTCGGCATCCAGGCCAACCGGTTGAACTCCATCATGAAGAAGGTGACGGGCTGGGCGGCGGTGATCGCCGTGCCGACCGCGATCACCGGGTTCTACGGGCAGAACGTGCCCTACCCCGGTTTCGAGCAGCCGTGGGGCTTCTGGGTGTCCACCGCGGTGATCGCGGTGCTCTCGGCTGGGCTGTACGCGTTGTTCAAGCGCCGCGACTGGCTCTGACCGCCGCGGTCCCCGGCCACCCCGATGCCCGACCACCACGACGCCCGACCACCGCGGTTCGCGACCGCTACGGTGTCCGCGTGCGTGATCTTCCGAAGGACTTGACCGAGGACCGGGTCGTGGCGGGGCTGCGCGCGTTCGGCGTCACGGCGCGGGCCGTGACCTACGCCCCGGTGGGTTTCGGCGACTACCACTGGGCCGTCGACGGCGGCGACGCGCGCTGGTTCGCCACCGTCGCCGACCTGGCGCACAAGCCGCACGGCGACACCGGTCCGCTGGACGCCCTGCGCCGCGCGATGGACACCGCGGCGGCGTTGGCCGCGCCGTTCGTCGTGGCGCCGCTGCGCGCCACCGGCGGCACCACGGTCGTGCCGCTGGACGAGCGCTACGCGCTGAGCGTCTTCCCTTACGTGGACGGCGAAGCGGGCGAGTTCGGGCAGCGGTTGACCGACGACGGGCACGACCGGGTGCTGGAACTGCTCGCCGACCTGCACCGCGCCGCACCGCCCGCGACGACCCCCGTGGCGGAGGTGTCCTTCCCCGGGCGGCGCGACCTCGACGCCGTGCTCCGCGAGCCGGACGAGCCCTGGACGGGCGGTCCGTGCTCCGCGCCCGCGCGCGACCTGCTGGCGTCCCGCGCGGAGGTCGTCCGCGCCCGGCTGGCCGAGTTCGACCGGCTGGCGGAGGAGGTGCGGCGCGACGGCGGCCCGGTGGTCGTGACGCACGGCGAACCGCACCCCGGCAACCTGGTCCTCACCGAGCGCGGCCCGCGCCTGGTCGACTGGGACACCGTCGGCCTGGCCGTGCCCGAACGCGACCTGGCCGTGCTGCCGGAGGACCGGTCGACGCGCCGGTACGCGGAGCTGACCGGCCACGTCCCGCGCGCCGCCGCGCTGGCGCTGTACCGGTTGCGGTGGAGCCTGCTGGACGTGGCGGAGTTCGTCGCGTGGTTCCGCGCACCGCACAGCGCGTCACCCGACACGGAGACCGCGTGGCGCGGGTTCGTCGAGACGCTCGACCACCTGGCCGGGTAGGCGTTCCCGCGCCGGCCCGCGCCCGCTCGCCGAGGCCCCGCACGGCGAGGGGCGTCACACGACGTTGGTCTCGGGCCGCGGCGCGGGCGCGTCGGCGCGGAACCGGTCGGCGGACAGCGGACCCACGTCGACGAACGGCGTGCGACCCAGGCACAGGTCGCGCACCACCTCGGCGACCGCGGGGGCCTGGAGGAAGCCGTGGCCGGAGAACCCCGTGGCGTACAGGAAGTTCGACGGGTGGGCGGCCCGGCCGATCAGCGCGTTGTGGTCCGGTGTCACCTCGTACAGGCCGGCCCACCCGCCGTGCAGCCCGACGTCCAGCAGG
The DNA here is from genome assembly GCF_003634935.1 of Saccharothrix australiensis. Lineage (NCBI taxonomy): Bacteria > Bacillati > Actinomycetota > Actinomycetes > Pseudonocardiales > Pseudonocardiaceae > Saccharothrix > Saccharothrix australiensis. The sequence goes on along the minus strand of NZ_RBXO01000001.1, from coordinate 4,084,188 downwards.
GCGGGCGCGCGGCGGGCGATGACCTCGGTCAGGCGCGGCACCCAGGCGTCGGAGTACCGGAGGTGGAAGCCGGGCTCCTCCGCCGGGTCCGACATGCCGACCAGCAGGCCGGGGCCCTCGCGGTGGAAGTAGAACGACGACGAGAAGTCGATCGTCATCGGCAGCGCCGGCGGCAGGTCGGGCACCGGCCCGGTGAACACGACCTGCCGCCGCAGCGGGGTCACCGGCAGGTCGACGCCCGCCATCGCGCCGACCCCACCCGACCACGCGCCCGCCGCGCACACCACCGTGCCGGCCCGGATCGGGCCCCGGTCGGTGCGCACGGCGCGGACCTCGTCGCCGGCCACCTCCAGGCCGACCACCGTCGTGCCGGTGAGGAGGGTCGCGCCCAGCCGGCGCGCGGCGGTGGCGTAGCCTAGGACGACGGACTCGGGCGTGCAGTGGCCGTCGTCGGGCGAGAACGCCGCCGCCAGCACGTCACCGGTCTCGACCAGCGGTGAGAGCCGGCGCGCCGCGCGGGCGTCGATCAGGCGGCTCGGCACGCCCAGGCGGTTCTGGAGCGCGACGTGGCGCTCGAAGTCGGCCACGTGGTCCGGTTCGGACAGCAGGAAGAGGTAGCCGACGCGGCGCAGGTCGATCTCCTGGCCGGGGCGGCACGGGAACCGGGCGTACGCGGCCAGGCCGCGCGCGCCGAGCCGGATGTTCACCTCGTCGGAGAACTGGGCGCGCACGCCGCCCGCCGCGCGGCAGGTGGAGCCGGAGCCGAGTCCGGCGCGCTCCAGCAGCACGACGTCGGTCACGCCCGCCTCGGCGAGGTGGAACGCGAGGGCGACGCCGACGACACCGCCGCCGATGATCACGACGGAAGCGGCGGGCGGCAACGGCTGGAGGCGGGCGGTGGCGACCACGGCGTCCCTTCCGTCGACGGCGTGCCACCCATCGTGGTGCGCCGCACGGGCCGACGTCCACCCGCTCCACGCCCACCCGGCTCGACGGCGCGAGGACGCTCGCCCGGCGGACGAGCGGGTGGACGTTCTCCGGCGTGCGGCGGCGGGTCGGGCGGCGGGTGGTCGGGCGGCGGACAGGTGACGGCGGGTGGGCGGCGGCGGGCGGCTGGTGGCGGGTGGGCGGCGGCGGGCGGTGGGCGTGCGGTTGGGCGGGCGGGCGGGCGGCGGCTACGCGGCGCGGGCGGGCGGGCGGTGTGGGCGGGCGGCGCGAGGTCGGTGCGCCATCGGTCGGATCGGCTCGCCGGCGGCGGGCGCGGTGGGGATAATCGGCCGGGACATGACTTCGCCACGGGTGCACCTGCGGGAGATCACCGACGAGAACCGCGCGGCGGTGTGCGCGTTGCGGGTGCACCCCGGCCAGCGGCAGTTCGTCGACTCCGTCGCCGACTCGCTCGCCGAAGCGGCGGCCACGCCCGAGGCCGCGCCCTGGTACCGCGCGATCTACGCCGGTGACGTGCCGGTCGGGTTCGTGATGCTGAGCTGGAACGCGCCGCCCGGACCGGGCGTCCTCGGGCCTTACTACCTGTGGCGGCTGCTGGTCGACCGCGACCACCAGGGTCGCGGCTTCGGGCGCGCCGCGCTGGCGCAGGTCATCGACCTCGTGCGCGCGGCGGGCGGCGCGGAGCTGTTCACCAGCTACCAACCCGGCTACGGCGAGCCGTTGCCGTTCTACCGGCGGTTCGGGTTCGTGCCGACCGGTGAGGTCGACGAGGGCGAGATCGTCCTGCGGCTGGCGCTGGGCACGGCCTGACCGGCGCGGTGCCGGCCCGGATCACGCGCGTCAGGTCCGAATTCCCCGCGGATCGGCCCGGTCGAGCGCACGGCTGTCGATTCCCACCACCGCCGGAGGTCGGGATCGCGGAATTCCGGAAAAGAACATCACTCACTTTCCGACGTATCCCATTGAACCTTCCGGGTGAAGGCCATTACCCGGAAGAGTCTATTGCTGCCACGGTTGTAGCCTGCCCTTTCCGTCGGCAATGCCACTCGCCCGAAAGGACGTACCGTGCGCCCACTCCGCACCCTGGCCGCGACAGCGCTGCTCACCGCGGCCCTCGTCACCCCTCCCGCACGGGCCTCGACGGGGTGCGCGGACACCGACCTGCCGGTCTCGCTCGGGCTGTTCGCCCAGACCGCGCACGGCCGGCTGTGCCTGCCCGCCGGGACGCCGCCCGACGCGGTGCAGCTGCTGGTGCACGGCGCGACCTACAACCGCACCTACTGGGACCTGCCGCACCGCGCGCACCACTACTCCTACCAGCGGGACATGGCGCGGCGCGGCATCGCCACGTTCGCCGTCGACGCCATCGGCTCGGGCGACAGCTCCCGGCCGCTCAGCACCCTGATCAGCGGCAGCGGCCAGGCTTCCGTGGTGCACCAGGTGGTCGGCCGGCTGCGGGCAGGCGTCCTCGGGCACTCGTTCGACCGGGTCGTGCTGGTGGGCCACTCCATGGGTTCCGGCCTGGCGGTGCTGGTCGCCGCCGAGCACCACGACGTGGACGGCGTCGTCCTCACCGGCTACCGCCACTCGGTGGACGTCGCGCGGTTCACGCGGCTGTTCGTCGAGGGCATCCGGCCCGCCGCGCTGGACCCGGCGCTGTCCCGCCGCGGCGGCGACCCCGGCTACCTCACCACCGCGCCCGGCGCCCGGTACCTGTTCCACGACCCCGGCGTGGTGGAGCCGGGCGTGCTGGCGGCCGACGAGGAGACCAAGGACCAGGTGCCGGCCACGGTCGTGCCCGACCTGCTGCCGCCGGCCTTCCTGAGCCCGTTGAGCAGGCGGATCGACGTGCCGGTGCTGCTGGTCAACGGCGCGCGCGACGCGATCTTCTGCGCGGGCCGGTGCGAGAGCGCGGCGGCGCTGCTCGACGCCGAGCGACCGTTCTTCCACCCGCGCACGCCGGTGGAGGCGTTCGTGCTGCCCGACGCCGGGCACACCCTCGGCTACGCGCCCAACGCCGCCGACTACCGCGCGGCCGTCCACGACTGGATGAAAGCGCACTTCGGCGGCTGAGCACCCGGTGGTCGAGCGCTTCGGCGGCTGAGCACGTGAGGACTGAGCACGTAAGCGGGCGAGCGCGTAAACGGGCGCGGGGCGGTCCCTCACTTCTCGCGGTCCAGCGAGCCCCATTCGCCGCTGTGCTGCCGCACCAGCTGCTCGCACTGCCGCAGCACACCGTCGGAGATCCACGCCACCGGCTCGCGGCACCGCACCAGCGGCTCGTTGTCCGGTCCGCGCCCGGCCTCCGTGCCGGCCAGCACCCACGGCCGGACGCCGGGCCCCCGCCGCTCGGGCAGGTGCCGGTAGTCGTGCAGGCGGCGCGCGACCCACACCTTCAGCGACCGGTCGCCCCACCACGACTCGACCGCGAGCGGGTTCGCCGAGAGCCCCGGCAGGCGGACGCCGGTCAACCCGTCGCGGCTGCACCCGCCCGCGTCCGCGTCCGGTCCCTTCGACCAGCGCACGAACAGCTCCGACCCGCGCGCCTCGACCAGCGCCACCAGGTCCGCGAGGTCGGTCAACGTGGGCAGGCCCCCCGAGGTGTCCGGTTCCACTGTGCTCATGGCCGTGGGATTGCCCGTCGGATCCGGTTCGAACCCGACGCACTCGGGTACGTCGACGGCATGGCCCACGAAACGGTGACCGCGAGCCACTCGCTGTGGACGTCCGACGCGCGCGGCGACGCCTTCCCCCCGGCGCACGACTGCCGGGTCGACGTCGCCGTGGTCGGCGGCGGCATCGCCGGCATGACCACCGCGCTGCGCCTCAAGCGGGCGGGCCGGACGGTGGCGGTGATCGAGGCGGAACGCGTCGGTGGCGGGGTGAGCGGCAACAACACCGCCAAGGTGACCGCGCTCCAGTCCACCGTGTACTCCAGCATCACCGACCGGCACGGCTACCGGGCCGCCGCCGACTACGCGGCGGCGAGCCTCGCGGGCGTCGCCGAGGTCGCCGCCCTGGCCGGGTCGATCGACTGCGACCTGCGCCGCGCGCCCGCCTACACCTACGCGATCAGCCCGGACGAGCTGCCCGCCGTCGAGCACGAGGCGCTGGCCGCCGCGCGGGCGGGCCTGCCGGTCGACCGCGACCGGGGCGAGGGCATCGGCGTCCCGTTCGAGGTGTTCGGCGCGGTCCGGCTGGACGACCAGCTGGCCCTGCACCCCGTCCGGTACGTGCGGGGCCTGGCGGACCTGGTCGACGGGCACGGCAGCCACGTGTTCGAGCGCAGCCGGGCGACGCGGGTCGAGGACGGCGACCCGTGCCGGGTGCGCACCGCGACCGGCGTGGTCACCGCCGACCGCGTCGTGGTCGCGACCCACTACCCCATCCTGGACCGGGGCCTGTACTTCGCGCGCCTGGAGCCGACGCGGGCGTACTGCGTGGCCGTGCGCCTGCGGTCCGGCGCGCCGCCCACCGGGCTGGCCATCAGCGCCGGCAGCCCGTCGTGGTCGCTGTCCGCCTACGAGGACCTGCTGATCCTGTGCGGTCGCAGCCACCCCACCGGCGAGCGGCCCGGCGACCCGTACGGCGCGCTGACGGCGTTCGCCCACGAGCACTGGGACGTCGACCGCGTCGTCCACCGCTGGTCCGCGCAGGACCCGAGCGCCTACGACGGGCTGCCCATGATCGGCCCGTACACGCCCGGCTCGACCAGGCTCTACGTCGCGACCGGCTTCATGAAGTGGGGGCTGTCGACCGGGACGTTCGCGGCGATGATCCTGTCCGACCTGATCAACGGCGTCGACAACCCGTGGGCGGGGCGCTTCGACCCGCACCGCTTCGACCTCAAGTCCGCGCCGAAGCTGCTGGAGCTGAACGGGAAGGCCGCCGCGTCCCTGATCGGCGACCGGCTGCGCCGGCCGGACACCCGCGACCTCTCCGACGTGCCGCGCGGGCAGGCGCGCGTGGTCGGCAAGTCGGGCGTCTACCGGGACGAGGACGGCGCGCTGCACGCGGTCTCGCTGCGCTGCACCCACCTGGGGTGCCTGGTGCGGTTCAACGACGCCGAGCGCAGCTGGGACTGCCCGTGCCACGGTTCCCGGTTCGACGTGGACGGCAACGTCCTGGAAGGACCCGCGACCAAGCCGCTCCCCCGCCACGACCTGGACTGCTGACCGGCCGGCGAACCGCCACGCCGGTCCGGCCCGTCCCGATCATGCCTGATCGCGGGACAGCACGGTCCGATCGTGGCCGGCCGCGGGACAGCACGGTCCGATCGTGGCCGGCCGCCGTATCGCACGCGTGCACACCCGGTGCCGGGACGTCGCCTCCGCCACCGGGTGCAGCGGAGCCACCCTCGTCAGGACGGGTGAACACCCGGTGGCGCGACCGCCGCGTCGGGAACGGGCGCGGCGGATCTCCCGTCTGAGGCGCGGAGGTACCCACATGCTGCGTTACCTGAGCCTCGTCGGCGCGCTGTGCGGCGTGGTCGCGCCGTTCCTGCCGGGCGGCGCCGGTCGCTCCTACGCCGTCGACCGGCCGGTCATCGCGGCGGCGGTCGGCCTGGTCGCCGTGGCCGCGCTCGGGCTCGCCGACGCCAGGGCCGTCCGGGTCACCGCGGCGGTGGGCGCGGCGGCGGCCCTGGGCGTCGTGCTCCGGGTGCTCGTGGTCGACCTCGGCACGGGGCTCACCGGGCCCCGGCTGCCGGTGCTCGCGGTGGGCGCGGCGGCGGTCGCGGTCGCCGCGTGGGCGGGGCGCGTCGGGGGTCGGCTCGGGTGGCGGGCGCGGCCGGTCGGCGTGCTCGCGGCCGTCCTGGCGGTGGCGGCGGCCGTCGTCGCACCGCTCGCGACCCGCGCCGTGGTCGTGGACTCCCTGGTCCGGGACGCGCGGGCGTTCGACGCGCCGGCCGTGGTCGAACGGCCCACCGGTGGGCAGTGGTCGTGGCAGCCCGACGCCGACGTGGCGGGGCTCGTCGCCGCCGGGCACGGGGTCGTGGTGGCCACGGCGGACGGGTCGGTGGTGGCGCTGGACGGCGCGGACGGGCGGGAGCAGTGGCGGCACACCCGTCGCGGCGCGCGGATCGGCACGTTGGTGGCCTCGATGGACCGCGCGACGGTCGTGGTGACGTTCCGGTCGCTGCTGGACACCACCGCGCAGCTGCTGGTCGCGCTGGACGCCGACACCGGCGCGGTGCGGTTCGAGGAGGTGGTCCCCTCGGTGCAGGCCGAGACCGACGGGATCGTGCCGGGCACCCGGACGCTCGCGTTGCGGGACGGCGAGTCGGTCGTCGGCCACGACCTGCTGACCGGGGAAGAGCGGTGGCGGTGGTCGCCGCCCGAGGGGTGCGGTGCGCCGTACACGCCGACCGTGCGCGGGAGGACCACCGTGTTCGCGGCCGTCGAGTGCGACGACGTGCTGCGGCTGTCCGCGTTGGACGAGTCGACCGGTCGGGAGCGGTGGGGCCACCAGGTCGACCTGCGCCCGCCGGACGGCGAGCGGCAGGACCTCCACCTGCGCGGCACGGCGGACGGCTCGGTGGTGTGGGCGCGGTTCGCCACCGGTCGCGCCCGGCCGGGCGCGGTGACCGACGGGCTGTTCGACGCCGAGGACGGCACGCCGCTCGCCCGGCCCGACCCGGCGTGGGTGGTGCGGGCGGAGGTCGGCGCCCGCGTGCTGCTGGAGGAGCAGGACAGCTCGGCGGTGCGGGCGATCCACGCGTTCGACGTCGCGACCGGCGGGACCACGGCGCTGGACGTCGCGGCGTGCCCGCACCGCGCGGCCGACGCCACCACGTCGACCACCTACCTGAGGGTCTGCGGCGACACGGGCCGCGAGGTGACCGTGCTGGTCCAGGGGTTGGACGGCGCGCCGCCGACCGCGGTCCCGGTCCGGCTGGACGGCTCGGGCTCGCGGTCGGCGCTGCTGCTGACGCCCGCGCCCGGCGCGATCGTGCTCACCCGCGCCGCGCACGGCGGCACACCGGCCCCGGTCGTGGGCCTCACCGGCCGCTGACCCACCCCCGACCGCGTCCCCGCCACCACACCGCGCCCGCGGTCCCGCACGCCGTGCATGCCCCCACGCATGTCGGACGCCCGCGGGCCGCGCATCCCCGCACGACGCCGCAGGTCCGATCACGACGTGCCGCCGGCAGGGCGGGTGCCTCGCGGCGTCGGGACCCGCCCGGCACGGCCGAGGTCAAGCCAGCCGCATCCCGATCGCCAGCCGGTTGAACGAGTTGATCACCAGCGCCACCCAGATCAGCTGCTGCGCGCCGGCCGGGCCGAAGTCGCGGATCGCCTTGTGCAGCACGTCGTCGGGCACGTGTCCGTCGTGGACCAGCGTCACCGCCTCGGCCAGCGCGAAGGCGCTGCGCTCCACCTCGGAGAACGCCGGGTGGGTGCGCCACGCGTCGACGGCCTCCACCCGCTCGGGCCCCTCGCCCGCCTCCAGCGCCTGTCCGCTGTGGAGGCGGATGCAGTAGGTGCACCCGTTGATGCGGGAACACCGCAGGCGCAGCAGTTCCAGCAGTCCGACCGGGAAGCGCGCGTCCGCGTCCACCGCCTTCGACAGCGCGAGCAGCGCGTGGTATCCGGGCCCCGCCAGGGGATCGAGCCTCATCAGGAACCTCCGTGCCGTTCGACGGCGAGTCGGGTCGACGTGCGCGGGCAGACCGGGCCGGTGTGCCCGCGCGGAACTCCGGCGGCACCGGCGGGTGCCTCGGGAACCTCTGCGGTGCCGCGCCCCGCCGGTCGGCGGGTGGCGGGTTCAGTCCGGGATCACGCACGCGGGCGCGACCCGCGACCACGAACGCGGGCGCGGTCCGGCACGACGAACGCGCGTGCGGTCCGGAGCGGAGTGGACGGTCCCCGGTCATCGCGCGAACTCCCACGGCGACGCCGGGAACACGCACCCGTCGCGCACCAGCGCGCGGGCGAACCGGGGATCGCGGGCCAGTTCCGCCAGGTCCGTGCACACCGGCGCCCTCAGCGGCGCGGCGCACCGGCCCCGCGACCGTGCGTTGAGCCGGGACGCCGCCGCCAGCAGCGACGAGTCCACCGCCTGACCGCGCCCCGTGCGCGCCCGCCGCAGCAGCGCGTCCACGATCCCGCGCACCGCGACCACTCCCCCGAAGACCTCGACGATGGTCATCAGCGACGGCGGCACCCCGGCGTGCGCCTGCACCACGAAGTCGGTGCCGAGCGGCGGTTCCGGCCCCAGCGCGTCGCCCCAGCCGGACGCGTGCGCGTAGACGACACCGGGCCGCGCCCGCGCGACGTCACCCGCCCGCAACGCCCACGCGGCGGCCTTGCCGGGTGCCCAGTCGTGCAGGAAGACGTCCGCCGCCGAGGCCAGCTCCAGCGCCTCGCGCCGACCCGCGACCGTGCCCAGGTCGACCTCCTCGACCCGTTTGCCCCGGTTCAGCGCGAGGAACCGGGCGGAGCCGTCGCCCACCACGGGCGGCACCCACCGCGCCGGGTCGCCGCCCGGCGGCTCGATCCGCACCACCGACGCGCCGAGCAGCCCGAGCAGGTGCCCGGCCAGCGGCCCCTGCACCCGGCGGCACGACTCCAGCACCACCAGCCCGGACAGCGGGAGCGCGCCGCCCGGCGGGACCGCGGGCGCGTCGGCCGCCGACCACCCCGACGCACCGCGCGCCGACCACCCGCACGCCGACGACGGGAGCGCCTCGCCCGACGACGGACCGCACCCCTCACCCGACGACCGACCGGGCTCCTCACCCGACGACCGGCCGGGCGTTTCGCCCGACGACCGGCAGCACTCCTCACCCGACGACCGACCGGACTCCTCACCCGGCGGCGGAGCGGACGCCTCACCCGGTCGCGCCGGCACGTCTCCCAGCGCCGTCACCCGGTACGCGGGCAGGTCGTCCACCGCCCGCGACGCCACCCGGACGAGGCTCATCCCGGTCGACCGCGCCGCGTTCTCCAGCACGTGGATCGGCGTGCGGCCGGTGAGGGCCGTCAACTCGACGGGCAGCGGGCAGGTGGCCGTGGCGAACCGGTGCTGGAACGGCCGCCAGCCGCGCGCCACGGCCCGGTCCGGCGCGTCCAGCGCGGCCCAGAACCGCCGCCACACCTCGGCCTCCAGCGCCTCCACCTCGAACGGCACCCCGTCGGCCGACACGAACGGCGGACCGCCCGGCAGGTACGGCTCCGGCCACCGCTCGGCCGTGGCCGCCGCGAGGTACTGGGACACGGTGAGCAGCGCGGCCTGGGCGACGGACGTGGTGGCGGCGCGCAACGCCAACCCACGAGCCCGCGCGAGTTCCACCGCCACCGCGCCGATGCCGGCCAGCTCCGACGCGGTGATCGACGCGTAGTCCAGCCCGAGCCGGGTGGGCCGGCCGTAGCGGCGGCCGTGGACGTGCATGAGCCCGCACGCCGCCTGCACGTCCGACTCCCCGCCCAGCGGCAGGTCGACGGGCCCGGCCCAGGTGACGGCTTCCGGCGCGGCGACGGTCATGCACACCTCCGACCCCGGACCGCGCACGACGCGGTCACGACCTCCGACGCCCCGCCCGACGCGGTCACGACACCCGACCCCCGGCACACCCCGACCAGCGCCGCCCGCACCCCGGCCACCGCCCTCGGCACCCCACGCGAGCCGGCCGGCACCCCGCACAACCCGATCACCGCCGCCCGCACCGCACGCGCGACTGCCACCACCACCGGCACCACCACCGGCACCGGCACCCCACGCGGGCCGGCCACCACCCGCACCGCGCACACCCCGGCACCCGTCAGGCCGGCCACCAGCCGGTCCCGCAGCCGGTGCGCGAGCCGCGCGGGCGCGACGTGGCCATCCGCGGCCAACAGGCGGCGAAACCGTCCGGCCCGCCAGAGCACGACCGTCCCCCGTGGACACCGGCCGGGACGCGCCACGTCATCCCCCGGCGATGGACTCCCCGCGCACGGCTTCACACGGGCTCCTTCCTCGGCACGGCGAGCAACCGCTCCGCCACCCGTCGACCCGACCGCACCGCCGCCTCGCTGCACGGCATGACGCCCACCCAGTCACCCGCGTAGTCCACGACACCGCCCGCCCGCGCCGCGAACGCCGCGCGCAGCGCCACCGCCCGCGGTGTCGCCTCGGGCATCCCGTCGCGGAACCGGTGCACCACCGCGGCACGGGTGGCCGCCCGCAGGCCGGGCGCGAACTCCTCCGCCGCGGTCAGCAGCACGTCGGCGACCTCGCCGTCCGACGCGCCCAGCAGGCGACCGGCGACCGACGGGTGCGCGACCAGCGTGACCAGGCCGCGTCCGGCGGGCGCGCGGTTCGGGTGCTTGAGGTGGTCGTACCGGATCGCGGCCAGCGTCCGGCTCGCCGCCTCGGGCACCACCACCAGGTACACGCGCGACTCCGGCCGCCGGTGCAGCATCAGGTGCGCCGCGACCATCGGCACGTAGGTCGACGCCTCCAGGAACGGGATCTCGTTGCCGGGCGGGTTAGCGTACACTGTACGCACAACCGGCGCGGGCACGGCGAGCACGACCGAGCGCGCCCGCACCTCCTCCTGGCCGGAGAACACCCGCGCCGACCGGGTCCCGGCGATCACCTCGTCCACCGGGAACGACAGGCGCACGTCCAGCCGGTCGGCCAGGGCCCGCGCCAGGACGTCCATCCCGTCGCGGTGGGTCCGCCACACCGACGACGGCCCGATCGCCGCCAGCAGCCCGAAGAACGGCCCGGCAGCCGACCTCGCCGCGTCCCAGCCGCAGAGGCCCGCCGCCACCGGCCGGCACAGGTAGTCCAGCAGGTCGGGGTGGTGCCGCGTAGCGAACCCGGCGACGGTCTCGGTGCCGACCGCCTCGGGGCGGTCGAAGTCGTGCCCGCCGCGCAGCACGCCGAGGAGGTCCAGCCGGGCCCGCGCGGACAGCCCCGCGCCGGTCAGCAGCCCGCCGGGGTGGGTGAGGCCGGGCCGGACCCGGCCGGCGCGCCACACCCCGACCCGCCGCCCGATCCGGGGCAGCTCCCACCGGTCGATGCCCAGGTCGGACAGCAGGGCCCAGGTGGCGCCGTAGCCGCGCTCGGACACCCGCTCCGCGCCCGTGTCGATCACGAACCCGTCGCGGCGCAGCGTCGCGGTCCGGCCGCCGACCCGGTCCGCCGCCTCCAGCACCACGACCTGGCGGCCCGCCTTGCGCAGCTCGTAGGCGGCGGTGAGGCCCGCGACACCGGCCCCGACGACCACCACGTCCACCTCCGTGCTCACCGGCCCACCACCACAGGTGTGGTGGTGGTGGCGCGGTCAGCGGGTCGTCGCGGGTCGTCGCCGAACCCCGTCCGGGACCGGCCACGGCGGCGCACCCCGGCCGGCCGTTCGCCGTCCGGGGTGAGCCGCGCGTCGTCCACGCGCCACGGACCGCCGGCCGCGTGGCGCACCCGCCCGCCGTCCCCGGCGCACGGCAGGAGACGACGCGGGGACCGCGCCGGCCCTTCCCCGACGTGCGCACCGGGCACGCGGAGCGCGCCGGCGTGCGCCGGCGGCGCGCCCTCCGGCCCCACCGCGCCGCGACCCCGCGAATACCACCCATTGCGGGCGACCCCGACAATGCGCTGCCGCGTTATCGACCGCCTCCGGGAAAAAGCGGCCGATCGCGTGGAGAATGGGACGGGCAGCGTGCTCACCTCCGCTGTCTCGGCACGGGTCGGAAGCGTATGGCAGGCGGTCCGGCGGACCCCCGCACGCACGAGAGTTCACTCTTCCTGGTCAATTCCGCAGGCTCCGGTTGACAGCACCGGCCTTATCGGAGAACGTCCGTACGGATCCAATTCATCCGCTTTTATTCGCCTGCCTTACGAACCACAAGGACTCAATGGTGCGCACACTCGTCGTGGGACTCGGCCGGGCCGGTGCGGAACTGCACCTCCCCGTGCTCGCCAGGGCCCGCGCAGGAGCCCGGCAGCTGTTCGGCGAGCACCCGGTCGTCGCGTGCGACCTGCGCCGGGTGCTCGGGGACCGCCCCGGCCTCGTGACAGCCACCAGCATCGCCGCCGCCGCCACGCTGCTCGACCCTGGGGACACCGTCGCGCACGTGTGCACACCGCCCACCGTGCGGCCGGAGGTGATCGGCGAACTCGCCGAGCACGGCTTCCGCGACCTGGTCGTGGAGAAGCCGCTGGCCGCCGACACGGACGACCTGGCGCGGATCATCCGGTTGCGCCGCAAGCACAGCCTGCGGATCGCGGTGGTCGAGCCGTGGCTGACCAGCACGCTGACCGCCCGCCTGGCCGACCTCGTGCGCGGCGGGGCGCTCGGCGAGCCGAAGACGATCTCGATCGTGCAGAACAAGCCCCGCTTCCGGCGCTCCCTGGCCCGGCCGGGCCACCCGACGGCGTTCGACGTCGAGCTGCCGCACGGCGTCGGGCTCGCGCTGCGGCTGGCGGGCAACGCGCGGGTCACCCACGCGGCGGGGTTCGACCTGGTCGTGGGCGACGTGGTGGTGCCCAGGATGGGCGGCGCGCGGATCGGGCTGCGGCACAACAGCGGGGTGCGCACGGAGATCGACTCGGACCTGATGTCGCCGGTGCGGGAACGCCGCATCACCATCCGGTTCGAGCACGGCACGGTCGTCGGCCACTACGCCGTCAGCGCCGACGACGACCACTCCCAGCTCACCATCACGCGCACCGGCCGCCGCGAGCACGAGGTGCTGCGCGACGACTCGCTGACCGAGTGGATGATCCGCGCCTACCAGCTGTTCCGGGGCACGGTCGACCAGCACGCGCGCGGGTTCGCGTTCGCCACCGACGTGGTGCAGCTGCTGTCGGTGGCCAAGAACATCTGCGCCGAACCGGTCGTGCCCGACGGCCGCGCACGCATCCCGGTGGGCGTCCATGCCTACTGAGCCGATGCCCACCGAGCCGATGCCCACCGAGCCGATGTCCGCTGAACCGATGCCCACCGGGCCGAAGCCGCCTGCCGGGCGGGTGCCGCACGCCGAGCAGGGACCGCCCGCCGAGCCGACGTACGCCGGATCGCTGTCCCCTGCCGGATCGGGGTCGCCTGCCGGATCGGGGTCGCCTGCCGGATCGGGGTCGCCTGCCGGATCGGGGTCGCCTGCCGGATCGGGGTCGCCTGCCGAGCCGGGGTCGCTCGGCGCACTGCCGCCCGCCGAGCCGATCTGCGCGGGCATCACCGACGAGGCCGCGCCCGACCTCGCCGGCCAGCTCGCCGTCCTCGCCGAACTCGGCTGGTCGCACGTCGAGCTGCGCACGCTGGACCGCAGGCCGGTCGCCGAGCTGGGCCGCCGCGAGTTCACCGAGGTCGCCAAGGCCCTGGCCGACCACGGCGTGCGGGTGGTCTGCCTGGCGTCCCGGATCGGCGGCTGGGCGCGCCCGGTGACCACGCCGTTCGCCGACGACCTCGACGAGCTGGACGTGCTGCTGCGGCGCTGCGGCGAACTCGGCGCGCCCTACGTCCGGATCATGTCCTACCCGAACGACGGCCTGTCCGAGCCGGCGTGGCGGGACCGCGTGCTGTGCCGGGTGGCGGCGCTGGCCGAACGCGCCCGCGCCGCCGGTGTCGTGCTGCTGCACGAGAACTGCGCGGGCTGGGCGGGCGCGAGCGCCGACCGGATGCTGGAGCTGCTGCGCGAGGTGGACAGCCCGGCGCTGCGGCTGCTGTTCGACACCGGCAACGGCGTGCCGCACGGGTACGACGGGTTGGCGGTGTTGGCGGAGATCGCGCCGCACGTGGCCCACGTGCACGTCAAGGACGCGGTGGGCGACCGGTACGTGCCGCCCGGCCAAGGGGCCGCTCGGGTCGCGGAGTGCGTGGAGCTGTTGCGCGCCAACGGCTATCGGGGCGCGTGGTCACTCGAACCGCACATCTCGCTGCGCCCGCACGAGCCGGGCGGGCTCGCCGACGACGCGGCGGAGACGTTCGTGGCGGCCGGCCGGGCGATGGTCCGGCTGCTGCGCTGATCCCCGCGCCCATCCACCACACTGACCCGCCACGCCGGTTCCCTGCCCGATCCCCCGCCCGATCCCCTGCGCGCCGATCCCCTGCGCCGATCTCCCGGCTGATCCTGCCCCGCGCCGACCCCGGCTCGATGTCGCCCGCCCTGCCCGGTGCCCTGGGAACACCCGAGGTCGGTGCCGCCCGAAGACCGGGGGCCGGTGCCCCGCCTCCGGACCTGGCCACTCGACGAGGCCGCCGACGCCCCGCACGCCCGGCCCGCACTCCTCGGACGCACTCCTCGGACGCACGCGGCGGGCCCACGTCTCGGGTCCGCCGGTGCGGCCTACAGGCGTTGGACCTCACCGCCGGGGACGCGTCCCGTCACGTCCAGGAGCAGCCGCGCGTTCCGCCCCAGGTGGCCGAGGTCGTACGCGCTGTGCGGGACGAGCAGGACGACGGCGTCCGAGTCGCGCACGGCGGAGTCCAGGTCCGCCACGGGCGGGCCGAGCCGGGCCACCGCGCCCGCCACCGGGTCGTGGTAGGCGATCCGGGCGCCGAGCGCGGTGAGGCCGGCGGCGATCCGGAGCGCGGCCGACTCCCGCGTGTCGGGCACGTCGGCCTTGTACGTGACGCCCAGCAGCAGCACCCGCGCGCCCGCCACGGGCGTGCCGCCCTCCGCCAGCAGCCGCGCCACGCGGTCCACCAGGTAGCCGGGCATCGCGCGGTCGACCTCGCGCGCCGCCTCCACGACGCCGAGCCGCGCGCCCGTGCGGTGTGCCTTGTCGAGCAGGTAGCGGGGGTCGACGGGGATGCAGTGGCCGCCGACGCCGGGGCCCGGCGTGAACGGCGCGAACCCGAACGGCTTGGTCGCGGCGCAGTGCAGGACGTCCCACACGTCCAGGCCGAGCCGCTCGCAGAACATGGCGATCTCGTTGATCAGCGCGATGTTCACGTACCGGTAGGTGTTCTCCAGCAGCTTGGCCATCTCCGCCTCGCGGGTGCCCTTGGCCACCACGACGGTCTCCACGAACCGGCCGTAGAACGCGGCGCAGTGCTTGGCGCACAGCGGGGTGTGCCCGCTGACGACCTTCGGGGTGTTGCGGATGCCGTACCGCCGGTTGCCGGGGTCGATCCGCTCGGGCGAGTAGGCCAGCGGGAAGTCCTCGCCCGCGACGAGGCCGTGCCGCTCCAGGATGGGCCGCAGCACCTCGTCGGTGGTGCCGGGGAAGCTGGTGGACTCCAGCACGACGAGCGTGCCGGGCCGCAGGTGGTCCGACACCGTGGCCGCGGCGGCGCGCACGGCGGACAGGTCGGGCCGCCCCTCCGGGTCGAGGCCGGTGGGCACGCAGATCACGACCGTGTCGGCCGAGGCGATCGCGGACGGGTCCGTGGTCGTGGTGAAACCGTTGGCGCGCATGGACTTCAGCTGCGCCGGGGTCACGTCCGGGATGTGCGGGCGACCCGCTTCGAGCGCGTCGCGCACCGCAGGTGACGTGTCGTACCCGATGACCGACAGGCCCGCGGCGCTGGCGGCGGCGGCCAGCGGGAGCCCGACGTAACCGACTCCCACCACGACGAGATCGACGGACACGTGCGCCCTTTCCACCGTATCGGGATGCGTTGTCACGGCTCACACGTCGGCACTGCCCGCGGCCGGCCGGGCGCGCGGGCCGTAGTCGTGTTCCACCACGCGTCCGGGGCGGCGCGGGCTCGTCGACGGCGTCGGCCCGGCCGCGCGGGTCGCGGTCCCGCCGATCGCGCCGGGCAGGAGCGTGGCGAAGCGTGTCATCTCAACCTCCACAGGGGACGGTGCGCGGGCGCGCTCATCGCAGTCCGCAAGCTAACAGTCACCCTCTGCGAGAAGCAGCGCTCAAACCGAACACCACTCGTCCAGGTTGCGGGTCACTCGGCGGATTCCTCCGGATGCCGCTCAGTAATCGCCTGAGAGTGGTCCTGCGGGGCTGCACGTGCACGTATTCACGAGGGCGGGTGATCTTCGGGGGCCGTCTTCCGCGATCTTGCGGAGCCATCGGGAGCAGCGCGTGACATCACCCACTCGGACCGCCGAAATGCGGTCACGGTCAGCGATCCGGAACCGCCGGCAGGGCCGCCGGAGCGGTCGTCCGGCACGGCCGGGACGCTCGGGGCCGCGCGGGGGCCGGGAGCGCGTTTCCGCTGGCCCGCCCGACCCGCGGGGGTGGGAGGTGGTCCGCCCCGGTCGTGCGGCCACCGGTCCGGTCGCCGGCGCGGGCGGCGGGGGCGTGCGGATCGCGCCGACCCGGACAGGTGACGGTGCGCGGTCAGGTCACTCTGTGCGAGCGTCACCCGATGCGGCAGGGCGTGCGCGGGCACGTCGGCTCGATCGACATCGGCCCGAGCGTGCGGAATCGCCGGCCGGCGCGACGGGCGCGGCCCTGGACCGCGCCGACAGCGGGCAGCCGGGCACCGGCCCGCGCACCAACGCCCCGCGCCCGCCGACCCATCACAACCACGCCGACCGGGCCACGCCCGCGCGCCACCCGGCGAACCCACCGCCACACCGGCCTGACAGCCGCATCCGCCCCGGCCGCATCACCGGGCCGGCCGCCGCACCGGACCGGGCCGCGTCACCG
Organism: Saccharothrix australiensis; assembly: GCF_003634935.1. Taxonomy (NCBI): domain Bacteria; kingdom Bacillati; phylum Actinomycetota; class Actinomycetes; order Pseudonocardiales; family Pseudonocardiaceae; genus Saccharothrix; species Saccharothrix australiensis. The sequence continues at coordinate 4,067,703 of NZ_RBXO01000001.1, read as the reverse complement.
CACCCGGCCGCATCGCCCGGCGAGGCCACACCACCCGACCCGGCCGCCCCACCCGCCGAGGCCGGGTCACCCCGCGCGGCCACGTCACCCGCCGAGGCCACGTCACCCGCGCGGCCAGGTCACCCGGCGAGGCCGGGCAGCACCTCCGCCGCCACCGCCTCCAGGATCCGCTCATCACCCGCGAACGGCCCGGACTCGCGCGGCCACGGCGCGGCCACGTCGGTGAAGCCCAGCTCCCCCGCCCGGCCCAGGAAGTCGCGGTAGCACTCCACCGAGGACAGCGCGAACACCGGCGCGGCGTCGGTCTGGAGGAAGCGGCGCACCTCGGCGCGGGGCCGGTCCGCCGCGGCCAGCGCCTCGTCGAGCCGGGCGGACAGCTCCGCCAGCGACGCCCACCACGACTCCAGCGCGTCGTGCCGCGTGCCGGTCGTGATCCAGCCCTGCCCGAACCGCGCCACCAGCCGCAGCGACCGTGGCCCGTTGGCCGCCAGCACGAACGGGATGCGGGGGCGCTGCACGCAGCCGGGCAGGTTCCGCGCGCCCTCCGCCCGGTAGTGCTCGCCCGACCACGTGACGTCGTCGCGGGTCAGCAGCAGGTCGAGCAGTTCCACGAACTCCGCGTACCTCCGCGCCGGGCTGGCGACCGCGTTCGCGCCGCCGAGCACCCGCGTGTCGTAGCCGCCCATCCCGCCCGCGCCGACGCCGAGCGTGAACCGGCCGCCCGACACGTCGTCCAGGGCGGTCAGCTCCCGCGCGAACGGCACGGGGTGCCGGAAGTTCGGCGACGCGACCAGCATCCCCAGCTCGACGCGCGAGGTGGCCTCGGCGGCGAGCGCCAGCGTCGGCACCGAGCCGAACCACGGACCGCCCACCAGCGGGCCCCAGCCGAGGTGGTCGAACGTCCACGCGTGGGCGAACCCGTACTCCTCCACCGCCTGCCAGCGCGGGCGGGCCTCGGCCCACCGGTACTCGGGCAGGATCGTGATCCCGGCCTTCACGAACGCACTCCCCCTTCGTCGCCGTGCACCGCCGCCGTTTCGCCCGGACACCGCGTTCGACCGAACAGAGAACCTGTCCGCCTGTCAAGGCGATTACCGTGTGTGAGTCCCCCCACTCGGCGTCCCGATCACCGGGTACCCCGGTGAAAACCCGGTAAAGTCCCCCTTCGGCGCGGTCGACGTCGCGACCGCCGTGGCTGCCTGGCCGGTGCCCACCGGGTGCGGAGCGGCCCTCCCCACCCCCTCGGAGGACGAAGAAGTGCGTCTGCGCCCAGCCGGTGCCCGTCGGTGACCACCGCCGCCGACCTCGCCACCACCACACCCGCCCTGTTCCGCGCCGCACCCGCCGCGCCGGGGCGCACCCTGCTGGACGTCCTCGCGGACACCGCCCGTCGGCACCCCGACGCGCCGGCCGTGGACGACGGCGCCACCGCCCTGACCTACCGGGCCCTGCTGGACGAGGTCGACCGCGTCCGGCGCGGCCTCGCGGCGCGCGGCGTCGGCGTCGGCGACCGGGTGGGCATCCGCGTCCCGTCCGGCACCGTCGACCTGTACGTGTCGATCCTGGGCGTGCTGGCCGCCGGCGCGGCCTACGTGCCGGTCGACGCCGAGGACCCGGACGAGCGGGCGGACCTCGTGTTCGAGGAGGCCGGCGTGTGCGCGGTCGTCGGCGCGGGCCGCGAACCGGTGTCGCGGGCCGCGCCGCTGGGCCGGGTCGGCGCGCCGGGCCCGGACGACGACGCGTGGGTCATCTTCACCTCCGGCTCCACCGGCAAGCCCAAGGGCGTGGCCGTGTCGCACCGGTCGGCCGCCGCGTTCGTCGACGCCGAGGCGCGCTTGTTCCTCGCCGACGAGCCGATCGGGCCCGACGACCGGGTGCTCGCGGGCCTGTCCGTCGCGTTCGACGCCTCCTGCGAGGAGATGTGGCTGGCGTGGCGCAACGGCGCGTGCCTGGTGCCCGCGCCGCGCGCCCTGGTGCGCACCGGCATGGACCTCGGCCCGTGGCTGGTCGAGCAGGAGATCACCGTGGTGTCCACGGTGCCGACGCTGGCCGCGCTGTGGCCGGTCGAGGCGCTGGACGACGTGCGGCTGCTGATCTTCGGCGGCGAGGCGTGCCCGCCCGAGCTGGCCGAGCGGCTGGCCGTCGACGGGCGCGAGGTGTGGAACACCTACGGCCCGACCGAGGCGACCGTGGTGGCCTGCGCCGCGCCGCTGACCGGTGTCGGTCCCGTGCGGATCGGGCTGCCGCTGGACGGCTCGGAGCTGGCCGTGGTCGACGCGCGCGGCGAGGTCGTGCCGATGGGCGGCACGGGCGAGCTGGTCATCGGCGGCGTCGGCCTGGCCCGCTACCTGGACGCGGCCAAGGACGCGGAGAAGTTCGCGCCGCTGCCCGCGCTGGGCTGGTCCCGCGCCTACCGCAGCGGCGACCTGGTCAAGGCCGAGCCGGAGGGCCTGCTGTTCCTGGGCCGCGCCGACGAGCAGGTCAAGCTCGGCGGGCGGCGCATCGAGCTGGGTGAGGTCGACGCGGCGCTCCAGGCCCTGCCGCACGTGGCGGGCGCCGCCGCCGCCGTGCGCACCACCAGGGGCGGCAACCAGGTCCTCGTCGGCTACCTGGTGGCGGCCGACGACGCGTTCGACCAGGCCGACGCGGTGGCGCGGCTGCGCGCCGCGCTGCCCGCCGCGCTCGTGCCGCTGCTCGCGGTCGTGGACACGCTGCCCACCCGCACCTCCGGCAAGGTCGACCGCAACGCCCTCCCGTGGCCGCTGCCCGCCCTGGACACCGAGGTCGGCGCGCGCCTGGACGGCACCGAGGCGTGGCTGGCCGAGCAGTGGGCCGAGGTGCTCGGCTCGCGCGTCGCGGACCCCGACGCCGACTTCTTCGCCAGCGGCGGCGGCAGCCTCGCGGCGGCCCAGCTGGTGTCCGCGGTGCGCGCCCGGCACGCCGGCGTGTCGGTCAGCGACGTCTACCAGCACCCGACCCTGCGCGCGCTGGCCGCCCGGCTCGACGAGCTGGCCGCGCACGACGCGCCCGCCCGCGCCGTCGCACCAACGCCGCGCCGCGCGGCGGTGCTCCAGGCGCTGCTGACGGTCCCGCTGGCGACCGTCGCCGGCGTCCGGTGGGTGGTCGCGCTGGCGGCGGTCGGCAACGTCCTCGGGCTGCTGTCCGTGTCGTGGTGGTGGGTCGCGGCCGGCTGGCTGGTGTTCCTCAGCCCGCCCGGCAAGGTCGCCGTCGCCGCCGGCGGCGCGCGGCTGCTGCTGCGTGGCGTCCGCCCCGGCTCCTACCCGCGCGGCGGAAGCGTCCACCTGCGGCTGTGGACCGCCGAGCGGCTCGCCGAGTCCAGCGGCGCGACGAACCTCGCGGGCTCCTGGATCACGCACTACGCCCGCGCGCTGGGCGCGAAGGTCGGCCCGGACGTCGACCTGCACTCGCTGCCGCCCGTCACCGGGCTGCTCAAGCTGGGCCGCGGCAGCGCGATCGAGCCCGAGGTCGACCTGTCCGGCACCTGGGTGGACGGCGACCGGGTGCACGTCGGCCGCATCCGGGTCGGCGCGGGCGCGACGGTCGGCGCGCGCAGCACCCTGTTCCCCGGCGCGCGGGTCGGCAAGCGGGCCGAGGTCGCGCCCGGTTCCGGCGTGGTCGGCTCGGTGCCGACCGGCCAGCGGTGGGCGGGCGTGCCCGCGCAGCGCACCGGCAAGGCGGCGCGGCCCGGTCCGCGCCCGCCGCGCTCGCCGTGGTGGAAGGCCGTCTACGGCGCGACGACGTTCGCGCTGGGCCTGCTGCCCGCCGTCGCCGCGCTGCCCGCGCTGCTGCTGGTCGTCCGCGCGCCGCTGACGCTCGGCGGAGCGCTGCTCGCGGTGCCGGCCGCGACGGTGGCGTGGCTGGTCTCGTACGCGCTGCTGGTGCTGGTGTCGGTGCGGCTGCTGGGTATCGGGCTGCGGGCGGGCGCGCACCCCGTGCACAGCCGGGTGGCGTGGCAGGCGTGGACCACCGAGCGGCTGATGAACCTGGCCCGCGTGGTGTTGTTCCCGCTGTACGCGAGCCTGCTCACGCCGGTGTGGCTGCGGGCGCTCGGCATGCGCGTGGGGCGCGGCGTGGAGGCGTCGACCGTGCTGGCGCTGCCGAAGATGACCAAGATCGGCGACGGCGCGTTCCTCGCGGACGACACCCTGGTCGCCTCCTACGAGCTGGGCGGCGGGTGGCTGCGGATCGCGTCCGCGAAGGTCGGCAAGCGCGCGTTCCTGGGCAACTCGGGCATGACCGCGCCCGGCCGCTCGGTGCCCAACCGGGGCCTGGTGGGCGTGCTGTCGGCCGCGCCCAAGCGCGCCAAGGCGGGCAGCTCCTACCTGGGCATGCCGCCGATGAAGCTGCCGCGCGCCGCCGAGGAGGGCGACCAGAGCCGCACGTTCGACCCGCCCCGGCGGCTGGTGGTGGCGCGGGCGCTGGTGGAGCTGTGCCGGGTCGTGCCGGTGATGTGCCACGTGGCGCTGGTGGTGCTGGTGCTGTTCGCGCTGCGGGAGCTGGGCGCGTTCGCGCCGCTGCTGGCGGGCGTCGTGCTGCTCGCGGCCGGTGTGCTGGCGTGCGCGGTGGCCGTGGCGGCGAAGTGGGTCCTGGTCGGCCGGTTCCGGTCGCGCGAGTACCCGCTGTGGAGCGCGTTCGTGTGGCGCAACGAGCTGGCGGACACGTTCGTCGAGGTGCTGGCCGTGCCGTGGCTGATCGGCTCGGCGGGCGGCTCGCCGCTGATGACCGGGTGGCTGCGGGCGCTGGGCGCGCGGATCGGGCGCGGCACCTGGGTCGAGTCGCACTGGTTCCCGGAGTCCGACCTGGTCACGCTGGGTGACGGCGCGACGGTGAACCGGGGGTGCGTGGTGCAGACGCACCTGTTCCACGACCGCATCCTCCGCATGGACCAGGTGACCCTGGCGGACGGCGCGACGCTCGGACCGCACGGGATCGTGCTGCCCGGCGCGACGGTCGGCGCGCACACCACGGTGGGGCCCGCCTCGCTGGTGATGCGCGGCGAGGAGGTCCCGGCCGGCAGCCGCTGGCTCGGCAACCCGATCTCCGCCTGGCGATGACCGGTCACCTGGCGCGGCACGGCGACCCCGGCGTGCGGGTCGAGCACTACGACCTCGAACTGGACTACAAGCCGCTGACCGGCAGGCTCGCCGGTCGCGCGCGGCTGTGGGTCGAGGCCGACGGCCCGGTGGCGCTGGACCTCGGCCGGTTCACCCTCGGCAAGGTCCTCGTCGACGGCAAGCCCGTCCGGTACGCGCACGGCGACGGCAAGCTGCGGCTGCGCCGGCGGTCCGGCGGGCGGTGCGTGGTGGAGGTGCGCTACGCGGGCGCCCCGCAGCCGGTGCGGACACCGCACTGGGGCGACCTGGGGTGGGAGCCGCTCGCGGACGGCGCGCTGGTGGCGGGGCAGCCGATCGGCGCGCCGTCGTGGTTCCCGTGCAACGACCTGGTGCGGGACAAGGCGACCTACCGCATCTCGGTGACCACGGCGACGCCGTACGCGGTGGTGGCCAACGGGGTGCTGGTCGACCGGCGGACCGGGAGCAGCACCACGACCTGGGTGTACGAGCAGGCCGAGCCGATGGCCGCGTACCTGGCGTCGGTGCAGATCGGGCAGTACGAGCGGCTGCCCCTCGCGCCCGGCCAGGACGTGCTCGCGCCCGCGCGGCTGCGCGCCGCGGCGGCGCACGACTTCGGCAGGCAGCCCCGGATGCTGGCGGTGTTCGAGGAGCTGTTCGGGCCCTACCCGTTCCGCGAGTACCACGTGGTGGTGACCGACGACGAGCTGGAGGTACCGGTCGAGGCGCAGGGCCTGTCGGTGTTCGGGTCGAACCACGTGGACGGGCGGCGGGGGTTCGAGCGGCTGGTGGCGCACGAGCTGGCGCACCAGTGGTTCGGCAACAGCGTCGGGCTGGCCGACTGGCGCGACATCTGGCTGAACGAGGGGTTCGCCTGCTACGCCGAGTGGCTGTGGTCGGAGCACTCGGGCGGTCCGCCCGCGGCGGTGCACGCGGCCCGCGCCCGCGCCCGGCTGGCCCGCCTGCCGCAGGACCTGCTGGTCGGCGACCCCGGCGAGGCCGGCCTGTTCGACGACCGGGTCTACCAGCGCGGGGCGCTCACCCTGCACGCACTGCGGGACCGCCTGGGCGACCAGGCGTTCTTCACCGTGCTCCGCGACTGGACCAGGGTGCACCGCCACGGCACCGCGACGACGGCCGACTTCACGTCGCTCGCCCAGTGGCACAGCGTCGCGCCGCTCGGTCCGTTCTTCGACGCGTGGCTGCTCCGGGGCCGCCTGCCCGACACCGGCTGAGCGGCGTCGGCTGCCCGGCCTCGACTGTGCGCGCCGGCTTTGCACGTCGACTGAGCGGTCCCGGCTGCGCGGGTTCGGCTGAGCGGTCCCGGCTGTCCCGCCTCGGTGGGGCAGCCGGGACCGGGCGGTCAGACCGTCGCCTCCTCGGGGTGCGCGGCCGGGGTGCGCGTGAGCAGCAGCACCGCCCCGAGGCCCAGCACCGCCACCGCCGCGAAGAACCAGAAGCCCCACGGGTAGGCGATGCCCGCCGTGACCAGCGCGCCCGTGACGAACGGGCCGAGGATCGACCCGAGCCGGCCCACCGCCGAGGTGAAGCCCAGCGCCGTGCCGCGCACCTGCGCCGGGAACGCCTGCGCCACGTACCCGTAGATCAGCACCTGCGCCGAGAACACGAACACGCCGGTGAACAGCACCATCAGGTTGAGCAGGACACCGCTGTCCACGCGCAGGCTCAGCGCCGCCAGCAGCACCGCCGCCGAGCCGAACCACAGCACCGCGATGGGCTTGATGCCGTACCGGTCGGCGATGAGGCCGGCGGCCAGCAGGCCGATCACCGCGCCCACGTTGAGCACCAGCAGCAGGGTGATCGCCGTCGAGATCGGGTAGCCCGCCGTGCGCATGAGCTGCGGCAGCCACGTGTTCAGGCCGTAGACCAGCAGCAGCCCCATGAACGAGCCGACCCACACGGCGACGCTGGTCCGCCGGAACCTCGGGGTGAGCAGGACGCGCGGCGAGGGGCGCTCCACCCGGTCGCGGACGGCCAGGAACGCCGAGGACTCCGGCAGCCGCCACCACATCAGCGGCACGACGGCCAGCCCCGCGACGCCGCCGCCGTAGAACAGCAGGTGCCAGTCCTCCTGGGCCGCGAGCGCGAGCAGCGTCATCAGGACCGCGCCGACGTGGTAGCCGGTCATGGTGAACGTGCTCGCGCTGGCCCGCCTGCGGGCGGGCAGGTTCTCCGACATCACGGTCAGCGCCACCGGCATGCACGCGCCCAGGCCGAGGCCCGCGATGAACCGGAACGCCGCGAACACGCCCACGCTCGGGGACAGGGGGATCACGAGCGTGAACACCGAGAACAGCAGCACCGAGCCGATGAGCAGCTTGCGGCGGCCGAACCGGTCGGTCAGGGGGCTCAGCACCGCCGCGCCGACCGCGACGCCGATCAGCGACACCGTGGCCACCAGGGTCGCGCCGGCCGGGGTGAAGCCGAGGTGGCCGGTCTTGAGCAGGGTCGGGATGGTCGCGCCGAACGCGACCAGGTCGTAACCCTCCAGCAGGACGGTCAGCCAGCAGAACACCGCCGTCCAGGTCGAGCGGGTTGGAGACGTCGTCATTGCCGTGCTCCTTCCGGTGGCCGGGCGCCGGCCGGGTCACCACCAGGGGGGATGTGAGGGGGGTGGGTGCGCTCGTCCGGAGCCGGAACCGGAATCGGGGTCCTGGTCCGGAGGAGCGGTCGGGACGGGGTCGGTTCGGGACGGGGTCAGTGCGGGGTGGTCAGGTGGGTGTCGACCTGGATCAGCCGGGGGCCCTCAGTGGTGGCCTTGAGCTGCGCGCGCAGCTCGTCGACCCCGGTCACGGCGGTCGCGGGCACCCCGTAGCCCTCGGCGATGCGGGTGAAGTCCAGGCCGGGGATCTCGGTGCCGGGCACGTCCGGCGTGCCGAGCAGCCCGCCGAACCACCGCAGCGCGCCGTAGGTGCCGTTGCGCAGGATGACGAAGGTGACCGGCACGCGGTGCTGGGCGGCGGTCCACAGCGCGGTGATGCCGTAGTTGGCCGAGCCGTCGCCGACCACGGCCACCACCGGGCGCTCGGGCCGGCCCAGGGCCATGCCGACGGCGGCGGGCAGCCCGAACCCGAGCCCGCCCGAGGCCGGGAAGAAGTACGAGCCGCCCTGCCGCAGGTCCATCTGCCGCCACCAGGCCGCGTTGGTCGACGTCGACTCCACGACGTAGGTCGTGTCGGCGGGCTGGGTGTCGCGCAGCGCGGCGAAGACCTCCTCGGGGTGCAGCGCGTCCGGCGCGGTCTCCGGTTCCGGGTTGGGCTCGAAACCGGTGTCGCCGCCGCGCGCGGCGGTCCGCGCCAGCAGCGCCTCCACGACCGCGCCCGGGTCGGCGACCAGCGCCTCGCCCATCGGCGCGCGGGTCGCCGCGCCCGCGTCGTCGGTCACCTGCACCAGGCGGCTGCCCGCGGGCAGGTAGGGGCCCGGCACGTGCTGGTGGTAGCGGAACACCGGCGCGCCGAGCACCAGGATCAGGTCGTGCCCGGCGAGCGCGTCGGACACCGAGGCGATGCCGGCGGGCAGCACGCCCCGGAACAGCCGGTGCCGGTTCGGGAACGGCAGGCGGTGCGGCGAGGGCGCGACCCACGTCGGCAGCGCGAGGTGCTCGGCCAGCGCCACGGCCCGGTCGAACAGCCCGGCCGCGTCGATGTCGCCGCCCAGCACCAGGGCCGGGGCGCGCGCGGCGGCGACCTGCTCGACCAGGTCCGCGAGCTGCTGCTCGCCGGGCGCGGACCCACGCCGCACCTCGCGGTCCAGGACCACCTCGGCGTCCTCGGCCAGCTCCTGCGACCAGTCGTCGTAGGGCACGGACAGGTAGGTGGGCCGGCGGTGGTACTCGGCCTCGAACACGGCCTGCGCGAGCGACCGCGGCACGTCCGCCGCGCAGCTCGGCTCGCCGGACCACCCCACCAGGGGCCGCATCAGGTGCGCGGCGTCGACGTTGGCCAGCATCGCCTCCAGCCCGATCGCGGACCGCACCTGCTGCCCGGCGGTGAGCACCAGCGGCGACCGCGAGTACACGGCGTTGGTCAGCGCGCCCATCGCGTTGCCGGACCCGGCGGCGGCGTGCAGGTTGACCAGCACCGGGCGGCCGGTGGCCTGCGCGTAGCCGTCGGCCATGCCCATCACGACGCCCTCGTGCAGGCCGAGGACGTAGCGGAACGACTCGGGCAGTTCGGCCAGGAACGGCAGCTCGTTGGAGCCGGGGTTGCCGAAGATCGTGGTCAGGCCACGGCGTTCGAGGAACCGGTGGGTGATCCGGCGGACGGTCGGCATGGGCGGGCTTCCTCCTCGCGGGGTTTGTGGCCCAGACCATAAGAAGCCTGGCGACTGTGTTCCAATAAATGTTCGGACCTAGCTATATCGATGGGATCTATGGTGCGGGATTTCGACCTGAACCTCGTGCGCACGTTCGTCCTGCTGTACGAGACGCGCAGCGTCACCGCGACCGCCGAGGCGATGCACCTGACGCAGCCCACGGTCAGCTACAGCCTCCAGAAGCTGCGCCGCCGGTTCAGCGACGAGCTGTTCCGGCGGGCGAAGGGCGGCCTGGTGCCGACGGCGACCGCGCAGGCGCTGTACGAGCCGCTGCACGGGGCGCTCGCGGGCATCGAGGCGGCGGTCAGCGGCGCGTGGTCGTTCGACCCGGCGACGGCGCGCGCCACGTTCACGCTGTCCCTGTCCGACCTGGGCGAGGTGTCGCTGCTGCCGCGGCTGGTGGCGGCGCTGCCGGCGCGCGCGCCCGGCGTCACGCTCACCGTCCGGCCGCTGGACGTGGTCAACGCCGCCGACCAGCTCGGCCGCGGCGAGATCGACGCGTTCATCGCGTCGCCGGTGCTCAGCACGCCGCGGGTGGCCCGCATCCCGCTGTTCGCCGAGGGCTACGTCGGCATGGTCGCGGCGGACCACCCCCGGCTGCGCGGCGACCGCGTCGGCCTGGCGGAGCTGGCCGCCGAGCGGCACGTGGCGGTGTTCGGGCCCACCGGCCACGACGGTCCGCGCCGGGCGCTGGAGGCGCACGGCCTGCTGCACCGCGTGGCGGTGGAGACGACCCGGTTCACCTCGCTGCCGTACCTGGTGCGGCACGGCGACCTGTTCGCGATGGTGCCGCGCATGGTGGCCGAGGTGTTCGCGGCCGAGCACCACCACGTGCGGCTGCTGGAGCTGCCGCTCGACATCGAGCCCGCGCAGGTGTCGATCTACGCCCGGCACGCGCACGCGCGGGGGCCCGCGCAGGCGTGGCTGGTGCGGTTCATGGCGGAAGTGCTCGGGCAGCCCGACGGCGGCGCGGTGGGCGGCGCGATCGGTGGCGCGATCGGCGAGCCGACCTGATCCGGGCGGGGCCTGCCCGGCGGAGCCGAGCCAGGGTCGGGGGTCGATGCGGACCTCGCGACGGCGTTGGGGCTCGGGACCGGCAGTCAGGGGCGTCGGGTCAGTCGCGCAGCGCCACCAGCAGGTCGCGGGCCTCCGCCCGGCACAGTTCACTCCATCTGGCGAGGTCGCGAGCCGCACGCCGTCGGACGTGGCGGGGCACGGCCGCGTCGTGCGCGATCTCCCGCGCCACGATCGCCGCCGCTTCCCGGTGGTCGCGCCACAGATCAGCCATCCCCTCGGCGCACCGCATCCGCACCACCGGACCGTGGGCGCGGTCGTCCGCCATCACCCGCAGCGCGAGCGAACTCTCCTCGGGCTCGAACGCACCGAGCGCCCGCAGCACGAGCACGCGGTGCGCCGGGATGTCCGGGCGCAGGTCACGCAGGAACCGCACCACCTCCCGACGCAGGTCCGGGCGACCGTGCCCCAGTGCCGACGCCGCACGTGCGCGGGTCGTCGCCGGCAGGGTGTCGTCAACCACGAGCGTCCGCAACGCCGCCACACCCCACTCACGCCCCCGGTCACCGAACTCCAGCAGGTCCTCGGCCGCCTGCCGGCGCAGCGCGGGACGGCCCGCCGGGTCGGTCGCGAGGACCCGCAGCAGCGCCGCACCCGCCGCCCGATCCGCCACCGCGTACTCCCGCAGCGACACCGCGGCGGCCCGACGAATCGCCGGGTTCTCCCGCTCGTCGTCACGAACGGCCCGCACGGCATCACGGCCGTCGACCTTGCCCAAAGCCTGGCGGGCGTGCAGCCGAACCCGTCCCGACGCGGTCCGGGCCAGGTCGCGGAGGTGGTCGAGCACCGGTTCGGGCGGGGTCGTGAACAGGTCGGCGAGGAGGTGCGCCGCCCGGTTCCACTCCCGCCACGAGCGGGTCCCGTCCGCGAAGGCGCGCCGGACCCCGTCCAACGCCCGACGCCGCCACCGGCCCTCGAACCCGGCCAGTTCCTCCCACGCCTCGAACCCCGCCAGCAGTGCCTCGACCTCGGGCATGAACCGGCGCGACAGGCGGCCGAGCGCGACGGCCGCCTCGACCCGTTCGGCGGGCGTGGTCTCCGCCGCCGCGAGGACATCCCGCAGGACGGCCTCGGTCTCCACTGGCAGCGGCGGATAGCCGTACCCGTCTGTCGCCGGCACGCGGTGCCGGACCGGCGCGACGTGGTCGGCGAGCAGCAATCGCTCCACTTCCCCGCGAACGTGACCGTGCAGGTGACGCACCACCTGGCACCGCGTCCGGCTGTCGACGGACGGCTCCCGGATCAGCGCCGCGGCCAGTCGCGTGATTTCGCCCGAGCGGTGCGGGTGGAGGCTGTCCAGCCAGGTCAGGGCTGTCAACCGCTCCTCGGCGGTCGAGGTGGGTGCGACGACGAACCGCCGCAGCGCCGACAGGACCACGCGGCCGGTCGACCGATCCAGGATGGCGAGGCGGTGCGCCACCGTGCAGCGCTGGGCCATCGGCCTGGTCTCGTCATCGAGGAGCGCCCGGTGGAACGCGACGGCCTGGTCGACCGCACCAGGGTCGAGTGCCGCCAGCCCCCGCAGCGCGCTCGACCGCGCCAGGGCGTCGAGGTGGTCGTCGGCGGCCTGTGACCGCAGCTCGCCGAGCGCATCCCCGACCAGGTCCGGCCGCACGGCGGCGAGGAGGTCGGCGGATGCCTCTCGAACGGCGCGTCGGGCGTCCGGGTCCACGAGCAGCCGCCGCACGCCCGACGCCAGGTCGCCACCTCGGGCGGGCAGGCGGCGTACCCGCCTCAGCCAGAAAGGGGCGAAGCCGTCCTCGTGCAGGCGAAGTACCACATCAACGGCCTCGGCGAGTTGCTTCGGCGCGACATCCGCCATCGCCAGGGCAGCTTCACCGCGCACGGTGGCCGGTGCGGACTCGTCGGCGACGATCACCCGAATCGCGTCGGTGATCGCAGGGTCGCCGCAGTGGTCGAGTTCGCGCATCACCCGCTCGACCTGGCAAACGGTGGACTCGGTGGCCTCGGGACGCAGCGCCACCGCCCGCAGCTCGTCGACCAGTTCGGTCCGAAGACCGTCACCCAGCTCGGGGAACCGGACCAGCCAGGGCAGGACCGCCGCGGTGCCCGACCGCAGCAGCGCGACCGCACCGTCCACGGCTGCCCGGTGGTACGACCGGCCGAGCTGGACCAGGCTTTGCACGGCGTTGATGCGCACGCGCGGGTGACGTGAACGGTCGCGCACCGCCGCCGTCAGCACCCGCGCCGCCGCGTCGGGGTCGTCGGCGTCCCCGTTGAACAGTTGCACCGCGTGGCCCGAGGCGGCGTGCTCGTCGGCTCCCGGCCCTGCCGCCAGGTCGAGCAGCGCCGCCGCCCCCTCGCGCCGGAACCGGTTGTCCAGTCGCATGAGGACTCGCCACGCCAGCGCCACGGTGTCGGCGTCGTGCGGTCGGGACACGATGTCGACCAGCACCGCGATGACCTCGGCGTGGAACTCCGGCCCGATGCGCGCCAGTTCGCTCGCGGCGTAACGGCGCTGGTCCGGCTCCGCGTGGGGGTCGGCCAGCGTGGCGCGCAGCGCGGTGAGCGCCGGGGTGCGGTGCGGCTCGCCCAACCGGACGAGGTGGCGCAGGGCGGCCACGCGCTCGTAACCGTCCACCAGGGGATCATCCACCAGTGCCTGGAACGCTCGCGCGGCTTCGTCGTGGTGGTCGGGCCCGAGGTCGGCGAGTTCGTCCGCCGCCCACACCAGTTCGTTCGCGGTGGCCGCGCCGTCGGCGAGCAGCAACCGCAGCACGCCCGCGGCGTGCGGGCGGAACGCCGGGCCGCACCGCGCGAGGGCCGCCGCGAGGTCGCGACGGTCGTGCCCGCTCAGACCAGGTCTCACCGCCAGCTCCGCCAGCATCCGCCCGCTCGTGGCCCGGTGCTCCGCCCCCAGGTCGGCGAGCGCCCCGCCCAGCCGGGCGCGCTCGGTGACCCGGATCCGGGGGTCGGCGATCAGCGTTTCCAGTGCGGTTGCCGCCTCGGCCGCCTGCGCCGCGCCCAGCGACGCCAGCCCGCGGGCCGCCTCGTCCAGACCGGCCCGCGTGGACGTGCGCGTGCTCAGGATGGTGCGGAACACCTCGGCGGCGCGGTCGTGGAACTCGACGCCGATCTCGACCAGCCCGGTGGCGGCTTCGGCGAGGTCGGCACCCGGGGTGTCGGGGTCGTCCAGCAGCTGTTCGAGCGCGGCGACGGCATCAGCGCGGGCCGTCGGGCCGAACCCGGCCAGCACGACGGCCGCCGTGCGGTGCTGCGAGGCCGTCGCGGTCGGGTCGGCCAGCACCGCGCGCAGCCCGCGTTCCGACGCGGCCCGCTCCGCGCCGCCGCAGTCCGACAGGGCCTCGGCCGCCGCCAGCCGGTGCGCGGCCGGCACGCCGGCGTCGTCCACCACCGACCGCAGCAGCGCCCGCGCCTCGTGCTCGTGCGCGCCGCGCAGGCGGGTGGCCAGCGCGGTCGCCGCCTCCACCCTGGACGCCCACGGCGCGGCGCCGTCCCGCAGCAGGTCCAGCAGCCACTCGGCCAGGCCGGGGTGGTGCGCGGCCCGTCCCGTCCGCGCCAGGATCTTCGCGGCCGGGTACTGGGTCGTCATCGCCCACCCGCGCACCGTGGCCAGGAACGCGGCCACGACCTCCTCCCCCGCCGGCACGTGCGAGGCCAGCAGGCGGGCGGCGACCAGGTGCGACTCCGGGTCGCCGTCGTGCAGCCACCGGACGAGGTCGTCGGCCGCCGCCGGGTGCAGGCGGGTGTGGTGGAGCAGGACCCGCCGGGCGTACCGGCCGCGCTCGCCGGACCGGGCCGCGTGCAGCAGGCGGGCGAAGTCGGCGTGCGCCGGGTCGAACCGGTCGGGCAGGAGGCGGGCCTCCGCCGTGGCCGCGACGTGCTCGGCGAAGCTGTGGTGCAGGAAGCACAGGTCGTCGCCGCGCCGGGTCAGCGGGCCGACCGACGCCAGGTACGCGGTCAGCTCCTCCCGCCACTCCCCGGTCAGGTCGGCCAGGTGGCGCGCCGCCCACGCGTGGGCCGCCTCGACCAGCGACGTGTCGGCCTCCAGGCGGACGCGGCCGAGGTGCTCCACCAGGGCGTCGCGGCAGTGGTCGAACGGGCCCGGCCCGGCGGGGTGCGCGGACCGCAGGTACTTCAGGTACGACTCGTACAGCTCGTACTGGTTGTCCGGCAGCGGCCGGCCGCCGCGCTGCTCGAAGATGATCGCCGCGATCGTCGCGAGCAGGGGCACCCGGACCAGCTCGTCCAGGTGCGCCGCCCGGACCTGGCGGACGAACCGGTGCGCCCGCTCCCGGTCGTCGGCGAACCAGCTCTCGGCGAACCTGAGCAGCGCCTCGGCGTCGAACGGCTGCAACTCGTAGCGGGCCGCGCCGACGCGCTGCAACGGCGCCAGCGCCGCGCCCTCGATGGGCCGGGTGGTCAGCACCACCCGGTACGGCGACTCGTCCACCGCCCACGCCGCCAGCACGGCCACCAGCCGGTCCCGCTCGACGGTGTCGGCGACCTCGTCGAGGCCGTCCACCAGCAGCAGCCAGCGGCAGCCCGCGACCCTCTCGCCCAGCGTCCGCGCGTCCACCGCCGAGGGCAGCAGCGAGCCGTACTCGGCGCGCACGGCGTCCGCGAGCGCGCGGGAGAACGGCAGGTCGAGGCGCGCGGCGAGTTCGCGGGCGGCCACCCGCACCGGCACGACCGGTTCCGCGAGCGGGTCCGCGCCGTCGGCGCGCCGTTCCGCGCCGTCGAGGTGGGGTGCCGTGCCATCGGCGCGCGAGTCCCCGCCACCGGCGCGCAGTCCCGCGCGGTCGGCGTGCGGGGCCGCGTCGTCGGCGTGCGGAGCCGGGTCGTCGGCGTGCGGGGCCGGGTCGTCGGGCGCGCTCCAGCGGGCCGCGACGTCCGCGGCCAGGCGCAGCGACAGCGTCGACTTGCCCTGCCCCGGCCCGCCGGTGACCAGCAGGTGGTCGTCGCCGTCGAGCGCTTCGCGCACGGTCCGGGTCGGTGGGCGCACCGCCGGCCGGGCGAGCGGCGTGGCGGGCAGGTCCACCAGCCTCCCCCGGCCGTCCAGGATCGGGGTCGGGCGGTGCTGCTCGGACGGCGGTTCCTCGACGCCGCCCAGGTCCTGCCGGACGTGGACGGTCGCGAGCGACGGGCGGCGCGCGCCGGGCAGCCGGTACGGCAGTTCCTGCGCCGCCTGCACCTGGGCCCGCAGCAGGAACCGGACCTCCGTCGGAAGTTCCGGCCGGTCCGCCCACCACGCGGGCGGGCGGGTCGGCGCGCCGGCTCCGACGTGGTGGCACGCCGGAGCGCCGGTCCCGACGTGGTGGAGGTGCACGTCCCCGTAGATCGCACCGGCCTGGACGGAGGGTCCGGCGACACCGCCGCCGATGTGGTTGGCGGCCCGCGGCCAGTCCTCCCGAGCCAATCCCGGCCCCTCTCTCCCGGTCCGCCGCATCGTCTCACGATCACCGGGCGACCGAGGGGGACGAAGAACAGCGGGATCACACGATCGGATGAACCACGATGAGATGACACCCGGACGGCGGGCGGAGCCCGGTCGACGATCGGACCGGCGCGGGCGTCCGGGTGGCGGCGACCGGTGTCGTGCCCGTGCCGGAGCCGACGCGGTGGCGTGCGCGTCACAGTGGGAGGCCGACCCCCGGCCACGGTCCACAACGTACGGTGGACGGCGGCAGTGTCGTCGTGGCGAGGGGTGTCGTATGGCGGAGCGGTCCCGGATCAAGAGCGGTCGTGTGCTGCGCACCGAACAGCTGACGCCGCACATGGTCAGGGTCGTGCTCGGCGGTGACGGGTTGGCGGGGTTCGAGGTGGGGCCGTTCACCGACAGCTACGTCAAGCTCCAGTTCCCGCAGGAGGGCGTGACCTACCCGGAGCCGTTCGACCTGTCGGTGATCCGCGAGTCGGTGCCGCGCGAGCAGTGGCCGCGCAGCCGCACCTACACCGTGCGCCGCTGGGACGCCGAGGCCCGCGAGCTGTGGATCGACTTCGTCACGCACGGCGACAGCGGGGTGGCCGGGCCGTGGGCGACCGCCGCCCGACCGGGTGACGTGCTGCACTTCGCCGGGCCGGGCGGCGGCTACGCGCCGGACGTGACGGCCGACTGGCACCTGCTGGCCGGCGACGAGAGCGCGTGGCCCGCCATCGCGGCGGCGTTGGACGCGCTGCCCGCCGACGCCGTGGTGCGGGTCTTCGCCGAGGTCGACGGCCCCGAGGACGAGCAGGACGCGCCGTTCGACGTGACGTGGCTGCACCGCGCCGGCCGGCCGCGCGGCGAGGCGCTGGTGGCGGCCGTGCGCGCCCTGGAGTTCCCGCCCGGCCGACCGCACGTGTTCGTGCACGGCGAGGCCAACGCGGTCAAGGACCTGCGCGGCCACCTGCGGCTGGAGCGCGGGCTGCCGCGCGAGCGGCTGTCCATCTCCGGCTACTGGCGGCTGGGCAAGGACGAGGACGGCTGGCAGGCGGGCAAGTCCGACTGGAACCGGCAGGTCGAGCAGGAGCAGGAGCAGCGGGTCTGAGCCGGGTTCCGAGCGAGCCGTGAGACCGGTCCGAACAGCCCGACCCCGGCAGCGGGGTCCCGGTAGCGGCGTCCGTCAGGGCTTGGGGATGGCCACCGCCGTGTACGGGGTGTCCGGCGTCGGCGTGGTGGTGAACCGGCCGTTCGGCAGGTACAGCCGGTCCTCGTGGGCGGCGGCCGTGGTCGGCACGTCGAACCTCGGGTCGGTCACCCGGCCCAGCAGCGTCCCCGCCGCGCCCGTCGGGTCGAGCCGCACGGTCGCGACCCGGTTGACCCGGTTCTCCACCACGTAGAGGGTCGTGCCCTCGCGCAGCAGCCCGTCGGTGTTCACCAGCGGACCGCCCTGGACGGTCACCGCCTTCGTCGCGCCGGTCGCCGGGTCGACCCGGAACAGCCTGCCGGTGTTGTGCTGCGCGACGATCAGCGCCTCCCCGTCCGGGGTGCTCTCGATGCCGTTGGCGTTGGTGCCCGACCGGTACACGAGGTCGCCGCTGAGCCGGATCACCTCGGCCCGCGCGGGCAGCGCACCGTCCCGCCCGAACGGCACCTTGTAGAGCACCGCCGTGAGCGAGTCGGTGAACCACGCCGCCTCCGGCCT
The DNA here is from genome assembly GCF_003634935.1 of Saccharothrix australiensis. Lineage (NCBI taxonomy): Bacteria > Bacillati > Actinomycetota > Actinomycetes > Pseudonocardiales > Pseudonocardiaceae > Saccharothrix > Saccharothrix australiensis. The sequence continues at coordinate 4,050,092 of NZ_RBXO01000001.1, read as the reverse complement.
GACCACCACGTCGTTGACGAACGTCGACCGCGTGCCGAACCGGTACGTGGCCAGGGTCGCGCCCGTGCGGGTGTCGATCACGCGCGCGTCGCCGCCACCGCCGCCGGCCACGAACAGCCGGCCGCGCCCGTCGACCTCCAGCCCGACCGCCGCCGTGCCGGTGCCCCTGGCGAACTGCTCGCCGCGCCCGGTGGCCAGGTCGGCCCGGTAGACGGCGCCCGTGCCCATCGAGCCGAAGTAGGCCCACTGCCCGCTGATCGCGATGCCCTCCGGGCGGAACCCGTCGGGCAGGGTGATCGTCGTGGGGCCCCGTCCCGCCGCCGTCGCACCCGTCGGGCCGAGCGCGGCCAGGACGACGGCGCAGACCAGCGCGTTGCGGATCACCGACATCGCATGTCCCTTCTCCGACGCGCCCCCTCCAGTCTCGATCGCCCGCACCGCCCCGCGCGGTGACCAGCCGGAGTCATCCCGCTACCCGGTGCGGCCCACGCCGTTGGTCGCGGCGGGACGGGTGCGCGCCCCGGACCGGCGACGCCGGCGCGGGGACACCGCCGCCGCCTGCGGCCGCCCGCGGGGTCGGGTTAGCATCGCGTGCTCACCGGGTGGTGGCCAACGGGGGAGGCGATGAGTGGTTCGCGGGCCGTCTGACGTCGACACGTCGGTCGCCGGGGTGGTCGAGGCCCGGTGGGGTGTCCGTCCCGAACCCGCCATCGCCCGGTACGGCGAGCCGGGCTGGCAGTGGTCGCCGATCCCGGTGGAGAAGCGGTGCCCCCGGTGCTCCGGGCAGCTGCACGGCCTCTACCGGGCGCACCCGCACCGGGGCAAGCAGCAGTTGCAGGCCGCCGTGGTGTGCGTGGCGTGCCCGGCGTCGTTCACGCTGCGCGAGTTGCAGCTGTCGCAGCGGTCGGTGCTGGGCGAGCTGCGGCCCGAGGCGGTCGCCCGCCGCGCCGCCGAGGACGCGCAGTTGGCGGCGCTGGCGCGGGAGGCCCGTGCCGCGAGCCGGGCCGACCGCACTCCCCCGCGCCGGCCGGCCGACCACCCGGCAGCAGCAGACCACCCGACACCAGCCGACCACCCGACACCGGCAGACCATCCGACACCGGCAGACCACCCGGCAACAGCAGACCACCCGGCACCGGTAGACCACGCGGCACCGGCAGGGCACGCGGCACCGGCAGGGCACGACGAACCGGTCGACCACCGCGCGCCTCGCGCCCGTGCCGCCCCCGGCGGGCCCGACGACCGCGCGGAGCCGGATCACGCCGCCCGCCCGGCGCGGCGCATGTCGACCACCGTCATGGCGGCCCGGATCAGGTCGATCCTGGCCGGCTCCGAGGCGGTGCCCACCGCGCAGGACGACGTGCCGACCCTGCCGCCCGCCCTGGTCGACGCGCTCGACCGGGAACCGGTGTGGTGGTGCAAGACCACCGACCCGACCCTGAAGCCGCCGCCCGGCGTCACCGGTGGCCGCGTGATCATGCCGGACCGCCCTGAGTTCGACGGCCTGCGCGCGCTGCTGACCCAGGAGGGCGTGGCGCACCGGTCGGTCCGGCACTGGCTGGAGCAGGAGACGGTCTCGTCGCTGACCGACCGCCTCCGGGCCACGGCCTGGCTGTCCGAGGTCGGCGGCATCGTCCCGGAGCCCTGCGAACCCGTCGCCGACGACCGGGCGCTGGCCGCGCGACTGGCGTTCGGGCTGCTGTGGGACCTGCACGAACCGGAGCCCGCCGCACCGCCCGACCCGACCCCGGTCGACCGGCTGGTGCCGCCCGAGTGGCTGCCGTTCCTGCCGTTCCCGCTGCTCAACCCGGCGCAGGCGCAGGCGGCGCCCCGCATCCTGGACGGCGACGCGCACCTGCTGGTCACCGCGCCCACCGGCGCGGGCAAGACCGCGATCGGGATGCTCGCGGTGCTCAAGACCATCCTGGAGGAGGGCCGCAAGGCGGCGTGGCTGGTGCCGCAGCGGTCGCTGACCGACGAGCTGGACCGGGAGCTGGAGTCGTGGCGCGCCCGCGGCCTGCGGGTGGAGCGGCTGTCCGGCGAGTACGCGGTCGACGTCGAACGGGTCCGGGCGGCGGACCTGTGGGTGGCCACGACGGAGAAGTTCGAGGCGATCTGCCGGGCCGCGTCGCTCCAGGCCGCGCTGGGCGAGGTCGGCTGCCTGGTGGTCGACGAGATCCACCTGCTGGGCACGCCCGGCCGGGGCGCGCTGCTGGAGGCGCTGCTGGCGCGGGTGCGTGGCGCGGACTCGCCGGTGCGGATCGTCGGCCTGTCGGCGACGGTGTCCAACGCCGCCGAGGTCGCCGAGTGGCTGGAGGCGGAGCTGGTCGCGACCCGCTGGCGGCCGTCGCGGGTGACGTGGCAGCTGCCGACCGTGCCCGCCGGCTCCGGGTACGCCGCGAACGCCCGGCTGCGGGAGCAGGTGGTGGTCGACCTGACCGCCCGGCACACCGCCGAGCAAGGCAGCGTCCTGGTGTTCTGCGGCTCCAAGCGGAACGTGCGGTCCACCGCGATGGCGATCGCCGCCGACCGGGGCGCGCCCGTGCACACCGTGGCCGCCGACGACGTCGACGGCCTGACCGCGGTGTGCGCGGAGGTCGGCGTCCGCCTGCACTACGCCGACTACGAGCACAAGCACGCCGCCGAACGGGCGTTCCGGCAGCGGGAGGCCGACGTCCTCGTCGCCACGTCCACCGTCGCGGCGGGCGTCAACCTGCCCGCCCGCGCGGTGATCGTGCGGGACACCGCGGTCGGCGGCGAGACGATGGACACCTCGATGGTGCTCCAGATGTTCGGCCGCGCCGGGCGCATCGGCGCGGGCGAGACCGAGGGCTGGTCGTACCTGGTGGTGGACGAGCACCAGCGCGCGGCGTGGCAGACCCGGCTGGTGGCCGGGTACTCGGTGTACTCGCGCATCCACGAGAGCCTGCCCGACCACGTGCTGGCCGAGGTGCTCCAGGGCCGGATCACCAGCCGGGCCGACGCCGAGGCGTGGTGGGTGGAGACCCTGGCCCACGCCCAGGGCGACGACGCGCTGCAACCCGTGCAGGACGCGGTGGCGTTCCTGCTCGACGAGGGGCACCTGGTCGCGCGGCCGGGCGGCGCGCTCGCGATCACCGACCTGGGCCGCCTCACCGCGCGCATGATGGTGTCCACGCACGCCGGCCACCGCCTGCGCTACGCGCTGGGCCTGCTGCCCGTCCCGCCGGACCCGGACGCCGCCGAGGACGCGCTGACCCTGGTGCTGTCGGTCGCGGTGCGCGACCTCGCCGCGATCCCGGTGCCCGACCAGGTGCGCCCGGCCGTGGCGACGGTGATCAAGGCGGGCGGCCGGACGTCCCGGATCACGCACACGGCGTCGGTGAAGGGCCTCGGCTCGCAGACGTCGACCGCGCCCGGCGACCTGGCCCGCGCGGGGCTGCTGCTGGCGACCCGCTCGCCGCACCTGTTCACGCGCGCCAGGACCGGCCGCCGGGTCGCGGCGGGCATCCCGCTGTCCACCCTGCACCCGGTGTTCGAGCAGGCGCCGCGCTACCTGTCGTGGCTGGCGGCGCAGGGCGCGCTGGGCACCGTGCACCCGTGGATCGCGATCGTCGCGGCCGACCTGGACCACCGCGTGCGCTGGCGGCACCTCGCGCCGGGGCGCGGCGCGGGCCGGCTGCTGTGGCTGTGCGAGCAGATGGCGACCCGGCAGCGGGCGGCCGAGCTGGTGCCGGAGATGTGGCGGTCCGCGCTGGGCCGGGGCGTCCGCTCCCCCGACTGGCCGCCCGGCCGCCCGCCCGCCGAGTGCGAGCTGGACCAGGCCGGCTACACGGCCCTGCTGCGCGAACGCGCCACCACCGCCACCCTGGCCCTCCACGACGACCGGGCGGTGGTCGGCGGGACGGTCGCGGCGGTGGCCGTCGCGTGGCGCGGCAAGCAGCACGGGGCGGCCACGCCGACGAGGTCGGCCACCGAGGTGCCGTTCCCCGAGCCGTCACCCGACGCGGTGGACGAGCCGGAGCGGGGCGTGGCGGTGTTCACGCGGCGCGGCGACTACCGGGCCACCGGCTGGCTGTCGGTGTACGACGCCGTGGCGGACGAGGCCGATCCGGCACCGCCGACGCCGTCGCGGCGCGGGCTCGGCGCGACGCCCGCGCAGGCGGGTCGGACGCCACGACGCGGCACGGGTGACCGCCGGTCGGGATGACGGCTAGGGCCTGTCTTCAAAGACGATCAAGCGGTGTTGGATCATGTCGGTCGTGGTGCGTCGTCATGAGCTGTCGGATGTCGAGTGGGCTGTGCTGTCGCGGTTTCTGCCGGTTTCCGGGACCGCAGGAAGGCCCCGCTCGGACGACCGTGTGGTGCTGAACGGGATCGTGTGGAAGTTGCGGACCGGCTCGGCCTGGCGGGACGTGCCGGAGCGCTACGGCTCCTGGCAGACCCTTTACACCCGTTTCCGCAGGTGGGCGTTGGACGGGACGTTCTCGCGGATGCTGCGGGCGGTCCAGGCGGAGAGCGAGGCCGCCGGTGACCTGGACTGGTTGGTGTCGGTCGATTCCACGATCGTGCGGGCCCACCAGCACGCCGCCGGAGGCAAAAGGGGGCACGCGACGACGGCGAGGCGGGTGATCACGCCCTCGGTCGATCCCGCGGTGGGCTGAGCACCAAGCTCCACCTGGCCTGCGACGGGAGGGGCCGCCCGCTCGGATTCGTGCTGTCGGGCGGCAACACCAACGACTGCACCCGCTTCGAGCAGGTGATGGAGGCGATCCGTGTCCCCCGGATCGGGCCGGGCCGTCCGCGAACCCGCCCCGACCACGTGATCGCGGACAAGGGCTACAGCTCACGCAGGATTCGCGCCTACCTGCGAGGGCGGGGCATCCGGCACACGATCCCCGAGCGTGTCGACCAGGTCAACGGCCGCCTGAACCGCGGTTCGCGCGGTGGCCGCCCGCCCGCCTTCGACCGCCGCACCTACCGGCTGCGCAATGTGGTCGAACGCTGCTTCAACCGGCTCAAGCAGTGGCGCGGCCTGGCCACGCGCTACGACAAGACCCAAGAGTCCTACCAGGCCGCTGTCACCATCGCTTCGATCCTGCTCTGGATCTGATCTTTGAAGACGAGCCCTAGCGCCCGGACACCGACCCGTACCACCTTGACGAGGAAGCCCGCGAACGACGTCCCCACGGGGGGCGCACATCGCCGCATCCCCACGCGCAAGCCGATTCCACCACTTCCCCGCGCTAATGCCGTGACCACGAACGTTCACGGTGTTGGTTGACACGCCGTCGGCCTGACGGGCGTACCGCGGTGCGGCGGTCAGGCTGTGACGGTGGCAGATCCCGTACGCGTGCGGCGGCTGAGTGACCAGGAAGGTCAGCAGCTACTGCGTATCACTCGTAGAGGCACCGGATCACCGATTCGATGACGGCGAGCAATGGTCGTGCTCGCCTCGGCCGGTGGCAACACCGTGCCGGCTATCGCTCGTCTCGTGCAGGCCGACGAGGACACAATCCGGCAGGTCAGCCACCGGTTCAACGAGATGGGCATGGCCGGCCTGGACCCTCGATGGGCGGGTGGCCGCCCCCGCCTGATCAGTAGCGACGACGAGCAGTTCATCGTCGAGACGGCCAACAACCGCCCCGAAGCCTTGGGGCGGCCGTTCACCCGGTGGAGCGTGCGCAAGCTCGCCGACTACCTCGCCTCGCGGGCCGCCCGCCCGATCACCATCGGGCGGGAACGGCTGCGGCAGCTGCTGATCAAACACAGGATCACGTTCCAGCGGACCAAGACCTGGAAGGAATCCAACGACCCGCAGCGCGACGCGCAACTCGCCCGCATCGACCATGTCACCAACAACGTCCCGCAGCGGGTGTTCGCGTTCGACGAGGTCGGGCCTCTCGTCATCCATCCGCAGGCTGGTGCCGGCTGGGCGCGCAAGAGGCATCCGCGACGGCTGCCGGCGAACTATCACAAGCTGCACGGTGTCCGGCAGTTCCACGGCTGTTACTCGGTCGGCGATGACCAGCTCTGGGGCGTCGTCCGGCGCTGATCCGTCACCTGCACAAGTACCTGCGCCGGCGCAACGCCAACGCCCGCCACCCCGACGTCCTCGCGGCCCAACGCCGCGAACGCGCCCGCATCCGCAGCGAACGCCGACGACGCTGGGGCCAACCCGCCACCCAGGCAGCCTGACCCCAACGCCTCAAGCGTTCGAGGTCCCGGCCTAGCGCAGATGCCGGGCGAAGAACCTGGCCGCGTCCTCCCCCGCGAACTGCGGGACGCCGGTGTGTCCGCCCATGTTGGCGTGCAGCGTCTTTTCCTTGGAGCCGAAGGCGTCGAACAGGTCCAGGGCCGCTTGCCGGTCGTTTCCTTCGTCGTCCCACTGGAGCAGGACGTGCAGCGGAATGGTGACCTGTCGGGCCTCCTCGAACATGCTGCGAGGCACGAAACTCCCGGCGAACAGCCCGGCGGCCACGATGCGCGGCTCGACCACCACAAGCCGGATGCCGACGGAGATCACTCCCCCCGAGTACCCGACCGGGCCGCCGATTTCCGGCAGCGACAGGAGGACGTCCAGGGCGGCCTGCGATTCCGGGACCGCCTTGTCGACGAGCGGGAGGATGAGGGCGTCGATGATCTCGTCGCTGACCGGCTCGCCGGCCTCCGTGACCCGGAGCAGGTCGGCGCGAGCCTGCTCGGCGGCGGCCCAACGGGGCCGGTCACCGCTGCCGGGAAGCTCGATGGTGGCCGCAGCGAAGCCATCCGCCGCAGCCTGCTGGGCCCGCGCCACCAGACGGGGGTACATCTTGCGCAGTCCGAGCGGGGGGTGACCGAGCAGGATCAGCGGGACCGGTGCGGATGCGGATGCGGGCGTCCACAAGATGCCGGGAATCTCGCCGAGGGTGAATTCGCGTTCGAGGACGCCGTCATCGAGGCGCTGTTCAGAAGTGAATCGCATGGTCGTGCCTTTCGGGAGTGCTCGTGAACGGCGCTCCCGGACGACCTATCGCCCTACCGTGACCCCAGAGGGGAGCACCCATGTCGAAACGTTCACGGGTACCACCTCCTCGTCTCTCGCACGGCCTCCGGGAACTTAGCAGCGGCCACCGTGATCCGCCAAACATTTTCTACGCAGGCTCCGTGGCCGGATACACCGACAGGCCGCATGCGGTCAGGTGGAGCTCACCGATCACGTCCAACGACCTGGCCGCCGTGCTCCCTTCCTGAGTCCCGCCTGCCCCGACTCGCGGTGGCGGCTGACCTCCCGATTACGCCGTACGCCCGTCAGGCCGACGATGTGTCAACCAACACCGTGAACGTTCGTGGTCACGGCACTAGCCGGGTTGTCGGCCGGCTCCCGTCACCGGGCGCGGGTTTCGCGGCGGTGACCGGTCGCGTCCAGCCCGAGTTGCAGCTGTCGCGCCGCCGACGCGGTCAGGGTCGTCTCCGCCACCACCGCCGTGTTGTCCGCGCGCAGCACCCCGAACGGCACCAGCGCCCCCGACTGCCAGTCGACGGAGATCGTGCGGGTCCGGCCGGGCCACCAGGTCCACGGCCACGCCGGTCAGCCCGGCCGCCAGGCGGTGGAACACGACCGGCTCGCCGGGCCCCACCAGCCCCGCCGCCGTCGGGCGCACCGGGAGGTCGTCCACGCCGTCGAGCCCACGGCTTCCCTGCCCGGCGCCGGCGCGGTCTGCGAGAATCGGGGCCACCGACGGCGACGGGCGGAGCGACGTGAGCGGACTCGACGACACCGTGCGGGCCAGGTTGCTCGCGCCGAACTTCTGGCACCTGGCCACCGTCAACGCGGACGGCTCGCCCCAGGTCACCCCGATGTGGGTGGACCTGGAGGACGACCACGTCGCGTTCAACACCGCGCTGGGCCGGGTGAAGGTGGACAACCTGCGCCGCGACCCGCGCGTCTCGTTGTCCTGTGTGGACGGTGCGAACCCGTACGACCGGGTGGAGGTGCGTGGCCGGGCGGTCCGGTTCGTCACCGGCGAGGAGGCCGACCGGCACATCGACCACCTGGCGCGCAAGTACACCGGGGCCGAGCGCTACGAGTGGCGCGTCCCCGGCGAACGGCGGGTCAAGGTGCTGGTGGCCCCGACCCGCGTCCGCCGCGTCGTGGGCGTCGAGCCGTTCCGCCCCGGCGTGCTGCCGGGGCGGTGACCCGCCGGGCTCAGTCGAGCGCCGGGTCGTACTCCCGCGGGTGGACGGTGTTGCTCAGCAGGCGGCCGTGCGCGCCGAACGTGAAGTGCGTCGGGGTGCGGCCGGTCTCGTCCAGCCCGAACAGCACGCCGTGCGAGCGCAGGCGCTGCACGTCGCGGTGGTCGGCGACGGTCACCGACGCGCACGGGATGACCTTCTCGCGCCACGTGAACACGTAGATGCCCGGCCGCAGCTGGTAGACCGAGTTCTCGTCGGTGTCGGCCAGGCCCTTCTCGGGGCCGGACAGGCACTGCCAGCTGTACCAGTGCGGGCTGAGGTAGACGTGCTCGTAGGCGTGCTCGGCGCTGTAGACCCACATGGCGCGCCGCCCGATCAGGGCGCGGGTCGGCGCGGCCTCCTCGCCGCTCACCTCCGCGCCGCGCACCGTCGCGGTCACGAACCGCTGGGTGACGCGCGGGGTGCCGCTGTCGTTGATGGTGGTGACCACGACCAGCGCCCGGCCCGCGCGCAGGTCCAGGAACAGCGAGACCGCTTCCTCCGGACGGGCGTGCGGGTGGAACTGCGTGAAGTACAGGTCGTCGTCGACGAGGAACGTCTCGCAGTCGTCCGCGCCGTGGTCCCACTCGATCCGGTTGCCGGCGAACCGCGCGCTGAGCACCGGCCCGTCCGGTCCGTCCAGCACGACCTCGCGCCCGTGCAGGTCACCGACGGTCGGAGCCTTGTTCTCGTCGAAGCCCGGCGCGAGCCCGTCCAGGGGCAGCCAGGTCGAGGTGTCCGACAGCGTCGTCGCGGTCTCGGTCATGGGCGATCCTTTCTCGGCCTACCGGGGCAGTCTCGGGCCGGGCGGCGTTCGGCGGAACGCCCCCGGCGGCAGTCGTGCGGCCCGCGACAAGGACGGTGCGCCGACCGTCAACCCGGACGGGCCGTCCGACCCGGACGATGGGCGCATGGATCTGGGGTTCACCGACCGGAAGGTGCTGGTCACCGGAGGGGCGTCCGGGATCGGGCTGGCCTGCGCCCGCGCGTTCCGGGCCGAAGGGGCGCGCGTGGTAGCGCTGGACCGGGCCCGCGGGCCGGCCGACGTCGACACGGTGCTCGCGGACGTCACGGACGAACCGGGCCTGGCCGAGGCCGTGACGACCGCCGTGCGGCGGCTGGGCGGGCTGGACGTGGTGGTTGGCTGCGCGGGCATCTCCGGCCCGGTGGGCACCCCGCTGGTGGACACGTCGGCGGCCGACCTGGCGGCGGTGCTGGCGGTGAACGTCACCGGGCAGCTCCTGCTGGCCAAGCACACCTACCCGCACCTGGCGACCGGTGGCGCGATCGTGTTCCTGGCCAGCGACTCGGCGTTCGTGGCGACACCGGGCATGGCGCCCTACTGCGCCTCCAAGGGCGCGGTCGTCGCGCTCACCCGCGCGCTGGCCGTGGAGCTGGACCGCGTGCGGGTCAACTGCGTGTGCCCGTCCGTGGTGGACACGCCGATGGCGCGGGCGGACCTCGGCGACGAGGCGATCGACCACGCCGACTTCCCCGTGCAGCGGGTGGAGGACGTGGCCCGGCAGGTGCTGTTCCTGGCGGGACCGCACGCGCGCCCGGTCAACGGCCAGGCGCTGCTGTCCGACTTCGGCTTCTCCGCGCGGTCGTCCTTCCCCGCCTGACCGCTCGGCGGGCGGTGACCGCGCCGGGCATCCATTGGTCCGATGTGGACGGTTAGGTCGAACCGGTGGCGGCACGGGTCCGGACGCGACCGTGCCGGGGCCGCGGAACGCGACCCCGGCACGGTGCCGTCACCGGCTACCTCTGCTTGCGGTGCCAGAGGACCTCGCGCGACGGGCCGTACAGCACGACGTTGTCGTCGTTCTGGACGATCAGGCGGTCGGCCGTGGAGCCCGCGGTGTTGGTGTGCCAGCGCCGGGCGCCGTCCGGCGAGTACAGCGCGAAGTCGCCGTCCTCCTGGAGCACCGCGCGGGTCACGTTGGCGCCCTTGGTGTTGCTGGCCCACAGCGCCTTGCGGTCCGCCGTGTACAGGACCAGGTTGCCGTCGAACTGGAGCACCAGGCGGAACTGGCCGTTCAGCGACGTGCGGGACTGGCCGGGCGCCAGCTGCTCGCCGCGCACCAGGCGGTCCGGACCGGGCTGCGCGGGCGGCACCGACGCGTGCAGCAGCACGTTCGGCGAGCCGGCGCCGGGGTCGGTGACGCGGTCCTTGGTGGCGCCGTTGACGATCGCGTCCCGCACCGCGGCCGGGTTGGCGGCCGGGTTCGCGAGCAGGTTCAGCGCGGCCACGCCGGCGACGTGCGGCGACGCCATCGACGTCCCGCTCATCTCCGTGCCCTCGTCGTCCGCGGAGTTCGAGGTGGAGAAGATGTCCTCACCCGGCGCGAACAGGTCGGTGCAGGTGCCGAAGTTGGAGAACACCGAGCGCTGGTCGGTCCGGCCCGTGGAGCCGACGGTGATCGCCTCGGGCACCCTGGCGGGCGACTGGCGGCACGCGTCGGCCTTGCTGTTGCCCGCCGCCACCACGACGGTGATGCCGGCCGCGATCGTCCGGCGCACGGCCGAGTCGAGCAGGTTGTTCTCGCCCGCGCCGAGGCTCATGTTCACCACGGCGGGCTGGATCTTGTTCGTGGTGACCCAGTCGAGCCCGGCGACGACGCCGCCGACGGTGCCCTCGCCCTCGCAGCCGAGCACCTTCACGGCGTGCAGCTTGACTTCCTTGGCCACGCCGACCGCGGCGCCGCCGACCGTGCCGGCCACGTGCGTGCCGTGCCCGTCGCAGTCGGTGTTGTTGTTGTCGAGGGCGTTGTAGTCGAACGTCGCGCGACCGCCGAAGTCCTGGTGCGTCGTCCGGATGCCCGTGTCGATCACGTAGACGTGCACGTCCTTACCCGTGTTCGGGTAGGTGTACGAGTTGTCCAGCGGCACGTCGCGCTGGTCGATCCGGTCGAGGCCCCAGGACGGTGGCGTGGGCTGCACGCCCGACTTGCGGACCTTGCGGTCCTGCACCACGGACGCCACCGCCGGGTCGGCGGCGAGCTGCTTGGCCTGCTCCTCGCTCATGGTGGCCGCGAACCCGTCGACCACCGACTGGTACCGGTGGGTGACCTTGATCCCCGCCTTGGTGGCGAGCGTGTCCACCTGGTCGCGGTCCTTCAGCACCACGATGTAGCTACCCGCGACAGCGTCCTCGCTGTTCGCGTCCACGATGCCCCCCTGTGCGGAAGCCGGTGCTGCACCGAGCCCCACGGCGACTGCCGCGGCGACTCCGACACCGGCGAACCGTCTCCAGGACGCGCCGAACTCTCCCATGCCTGGGTCTCCCTCATGCGGGTTACTCGACTACAAAGGGGTCCGCGCGAACCGTTGTGCAGCCTAGCGGTCCGCGGTCACCATGCACTCACAATTTGCGACAAAGGTTCGGCCAAATCGGTGTGGGCGTCCGGAGCCGCGCACCGGTCGGACCGCCCGCACGGCCGCCACCTGCGGTTTCGCGCCCGGTCGGCGGTCGGGGCCGTGCGGCCCGGCCCCGCAGTCCCCGCCGGTTCCAGCACCTCCGCGCGGCCGGCAGGGCAGTTCCGGCCGCACCTCCGAACGCCACGCACCGAATGGAGCAATTCGCGCGGGGATTCCGGGCCGGACCGCCGCCGAGACCGCACGACGGGTGAATCCAATTGCGCCGATCAGCGGTTCCGGAGCGGTCGTCGGCGGGCGGTGACGACGACGGCGAGCGCCGTCGCGAGGCACAGCCACGCGAACCAGTCGCCGAACCGGGTGTAGGGGGTCGCGCCCGGACCGGTGGGCACGTCCGCCACGACCGTCGTGAACGGCCCGTCGCCGCCGGTGCGCGCGTCCGCCACGACCCGGCCGTGCCCGTCGGCGACGAGCGGGACGCCGGTGCGGGCCGACCAGACGACGGCCTGACCGTGCTCCACGCCCCGCAGCAACGCCACCCTGCTGTGCTGGCGGCCGTTGTCGCCCTCGTCGGACGCGGGCACCAGCAGGAGCCCGGTGCCCGCCGCCGCGTACTCGCGGGTCGGGGTGGAGTGGTTGACGTCGAGGCAGATCGCCACACCGGCCCCCGCCGCCGTGACGACCGGGGTGTCGCCGCGCGGGCTGACCCGGTCCCAGTGCTTGAGGTAGGTGGCCGGTTCACCGCCTTCGGCGCGGAACACGACGGCGTAGTTGTACTTGACGTCGCCGTCCAGGTGCGCGAAGCCGACCACGACGTCCATGTTCCGCTCGCGCGCGAGGCGGCTCATCGGCTCGTGGAGCACGGCGGGGCGGGCTTCGGTCGACCGGAACGACTGCTCGGGCAGCACCACGGCCCGCACGCCTTCGGGCAGGGCCGCGATGTGGTCCGCGTAGGCGGCGACGAGGTCCCGGCCGGCCGGGGTGGCGAGGTCCGGCGCCCACACCTCCTGGTTGGTGGCGACCGCGGCGACGCGCCCGGTCGTGCCACCGCCGGTGCCGGCGAGCCGCAGCGCTCCCCCGCCCAGCGCCACGCCGAACACCACCGGCACCACCACCGCCGTCCGCAGCCGGGCCGCCCCGGTCACGCCGGGGGCGAACAGCGCGGCCACGGCGGACGGCGCGAGCAGCACCAGGAACTCGACACCCCACATGCCGGTCACCGCCGCGGTCTGGAGCACCAGCGGCACGTCGGCCTGGTGGTTCGCGAAGGTGCCCATCAGCCCCATCGGGTTGGACACCGACACCACGTACAGCAGGCCCGTCCACGCGGCGGGCGCGCCCACGGCGGCAGCCAACGCCCGGCCCCGCACGGCGGGCAACCGGAACGCGAGGACGGCCAGCGCGAACGTCAACGACATCCCCACGTCGATCAGCAGCCCCACGGGCAGCATCGGCGTGTCGTGCGACCGCAGTTGGAACGCCCAGCCGTTCGCGGTGCCGAGCAGGAAAGCGAGGAACGCGCCGCCCGCGGCGAGCGGTGCGGGCACCCTCGGCGCGAGCAGCAGCACCGGCAGCGGCGCCACCCAGGTCAGCGCGGCGACGGGCTCGAAACCCGTGCCCAGGAAGAACAGCGGCGCCGAGCACGCGACCGCGCACCCGGCCTTCACGAGATCACGGCCTGAGTCCATCGAGGACCCTTTCGATCGTGCGCTTGCACAGCGCTCGGAAGTCTTGTTCGGACAACGCGATGCGCCCTCCGTGGTAGAGCTGGACGAGCCCCATCGCGGGCGTGGTGACGGCGAGGGTGAGTTCCACCGGGTCGCCGTCGCGCAGGTCGCCGTCGCGGACGGCCCGGCTGACGGCGTCCAGCACGGGGGCGAACGTGGGCGAGCCGCCCGTGCGGAAGTCCTCGGGGAACCGCCGCGCGCCCTCCCGCCGTTCGGTGACCACGAACCGGTACAGGTTCGGCTTGCCCAGGGCGAAGTCGAGGAAGTCGTCGGTGAGCCCGTCCAGCCGCTCCTCGAACGTGCCCCGGTCGCCGCGCCGGCCCCAGCCGGCGGTGAGGTCGGCGACGGCGGCGTCGACCACGGCGCGCAGCAGGGCGTCCCGGTTGGGGTAGTGGCGGTAGGTGGCCATCGGCGTGACGCCGACCTCGGCGGCCACCCGCCGCATGGTGACGGCGTCGGCCCCTTCGTCCAGCAGGATCGCCAACGCCGCCGAGGCGATCCGTTCCGCGGTGCTCATGTGTACACCGTACACGGCGGACGTGTACAGCGTAGACAAGGGTCGTCGTGGCGTGAGCGGAACGCACGACGGGGACCGCGCGCAGCGGGAGCAGCGGTCGCGGAGCCCCAGCTTGGCGAGGATGCGCGACGTGCGCCTTCACCGTCGCCCGGCGCGCAGGGTGCCGCGGTGGACGCCGAGGCGTTCGCGCAGGCCGATCAGCCCGCGCCCGTTGCCCGCCGCGGCCGGGTCCGGCGCACCGCCGGTGTCGGCGACCTCCACCCGCAGCCACTCGGGCCCGTACTCGACGACGACCACCACCTCCGCCGACGCGCCCCGCGTGCTTCGCGGTGTTGGTCACCGCCTCCTGCACCACCCGGTACGCGGCCGGCTCCACCCCGGACGGCAGGGCGCGCGGCGTCCCGGTCACCGCCGGCTCCACCGGCACGCCGGTGTCGCGCACCCGTGCGACCAGGTGGCCGACCTGGTCCAGGCCGGGCGCGACGGCGGCCCGGACGGGCGGGCAGTGCGATCAGCAGGCGCACGCGTTCACCCAACCGGCCCACCCGCCCATGCTCGCCCACGCCCGGACCACCGGGGCATCGGCGCCTCCGCCGATCCCGCGTGCACCACGCGACCACCTCTCGCGGATGAGACGGCCACCGCCGAGCCCGCCTCGCAGCACCACATCGCAGTGCCACATCGCCGAGCGCGCCTCACGGCGCGCCACCGCCGCGCCGTCCCACGTCGGGTCACCAACGAACCCCGTCGCAACCCCCGCTCACGCCGCTCGCCGGCCACGCGTTCGGGCGCCCTCCACGCGAGGCGCGATCCCTCTCCGCACGGAGGCGACCCAATCCTCCACAAAGGACGATCGCGATATTCGATCGCCGGCCCGTGCCCGCTGCGGCAGCATGACGTGGCAAGCGCCGTTACTGCCCTGGAAGGGAACGGATGCCAGTGTCCGGGATCTCCGGCACCACCGACCGCGGTTCACCCACCCGGAGGAAGGCGGTGCTGCTGGCGCTGCGCTGCTACGGCCGCGAGCTGCGCCGCCAGCGCGCGCACGCCGTGCCCGCGCTGCTGTTGCCCGCGCTGGGCAACACCTGCCTGCTCTACGTCGCGCCCCTGGTCGTCGCCACGCTGGTCGGCCACCTCGCGGCCGGCGGCGACAGCTCGTTCGGGGCCGTGCTGCCGTACGTGCTCGGGTTCGCCGCGCTGCTGCTGCTCGCCGAAGGTCTGTGGCGGGCGGGCGTGCACTGCCTCAACCGCACCGACGGCCGCGGCATCGAGCGGCTCGCCGTCGACGGCATGGAGGAACTGCTGGGCAAGGACGCGGCGTTCTTCCACGACAACTTCGCGGGCTCGCTGACGAAACGGGTGATCAGCTTCGCCGCCCGGTTCGAGGAGTTCGTCGACACCCTGGCGTTCTCGGTCGTCGCGAACGTCGTGCCGCTGGCGTTCGCGTGCGTGGTGCTGTGGCGCTATGACCCGCTGCTGGTCGCCGTCCTGCTCGGCCTCATCGTGGTCACGGCTTGCGTCATCGCGCCGCTCGTCCGCCGCCGCCAGGTGCTGGTCGACGAGCGGGAGGCGGCCATCGCGCGCGTGGCCGGCCACGTCGCCGACACCCTGGGGAACATGGAGACGGTGCGCGCCTTCGCCGCCGAGCCCCGCGAGGCGGCGGAGCACCGGGCGCGGGTCGCCGAGCAGCGGAGGCTCACGATCCGGTCGTGGGACTACGGCAACCTGCGCATCGAAACCGTGGTCGCGCCGATGTCCGTGCTCACCAACGCGTTGGGCCTGCTCGTGGCGGTCGGCCTCGCCGACGGCAGGCTCGGTGTGGAGGCGATCCTGGTGACGTTCGCGTACTTCTCCAACGCCACCCGGATCATGTATGAGTTTAATCAAATCTACCGCCGGTTGGAGAGTTCGCTCACCGAGGCCGCGCAGTTCACCGAGCTGATGCTCACGCCGCCGACGGTGGTGGACCCTCCGTCGCCGGAACCACTGCGGCCGAAGGACGCCGGGGTGCGCTTCGACGGCGTGACCTTCGCGCACACCCCGGAGCGCCCGCTGTTCGACGGCCTGGACCTGCACATCCCCAGCGGGCACAAGGTCGGGCTGGTGGGGCGTTCCGGCAGCGGCAAGACGACCCTGACCAGGTTGCTGCTGCGGCTGATGGACGTCGACGGCGGCCGCATCCTGGTGGGCGGCCAGGACATCGCGAAGCTGCGCCAGGCCGACCTGCGCGGCCGGATCGCGTACGTGCCGCAGGAGCCCGCCATGTTCCACCGGTCGCTGCGGGAGAACATCGCCTTCGCCCGGCCGGGCGCGAGCGAAGCCGACATCCTGCGGGCGGCGCGGGCGGCCCACGTGACCGAGTTCGCCGAGGCGCTGCCCGACGGGTTCGACACGCTGGTCGGCGAACGCGGCGTCAAGCTGTCCGGCGGGCAGCGCCAGCGCGTCGCCCTGGCGCGGGCGATCCTGCGCGACGCGCCCCTCCTGCTGCTGGACGAGGCGACCAGCGCCCTGGACTCCGAGAACGAGATCCTGGTGCAGGACGCGCTGTGGAAGCTGATGGCGGACCGCACGGCCCTGGTCGTGGCGCACCGCCTGAGCACGGTGGTCCGGATGGACCGGCTGGTGGTGCTGGACGGGGGTCGCGTCCTGGAGCAGGGCACGCACGACGAGCTGCTGCGGGCACAGGGCCCTTACGCCCGCCTGTGGCACCACCAGTCCGGCGGGTTCCTGGGCGAGGACGAGCCGGCCGAGGACGAGCCGACCACCGTGCGCTGAGCACCGTGCGCCGACGGCGGCGCACGGTGTGCCGCAGCGGGGACCGGCCACCCACGGCGCCGCGTGGATTCACCCGTCGGCACCTGTCGGCCCCGTGCGACGGTCCCCCACGCTGGGGCGGAGGGGGAGCAGATGCCGAAGAAGAAGCGCCGCGCGCGGAAGAAGTCGTCCAACGGAGTCGTCGGCGCCTTGGTCTTCGTCGGGGCGCTGGCGGCACTTCAGCTGGCCAGGGTCGTCGCGGACAACCCGGTGCCGTTCGTGGTCGCCGGGTCGTCCGCCGCGTGCGCGGCGGCGGCGGTCGGCGTGTGGTGGGTGCGGCGGCGGCTGGCCCGCGCCCGGTTGCAGGCGGAGCGCGACCGGGTCATCACCTCCACCGACGGGATGAGCGGCCGGGACTTCGAGCACTGGACCGCCCGGCTGCTGCGGCGTTCGGGCTGCACGGACGTCGAGGTGGTCGGCCGCGCCGGCGACGCGGGCGCGGACGTCGTCGCCCGGAGCCCGCACGGCGGCCGGGTCGTCGTGCAGTGCAAGCGGTACGACCACCTCGCGACCAAGGTCGGCAGCCCCGACGTGCAGCGGTTCGCGGGCACGGCCCGGCACGTCCACCACGCCGACCACGCCCTGCTGATCACGACGACCGGCTACACGAGACCGGCACGGGACCTGGCCGCGACCGTCGGCATCACCCTGGTGGACCGCGACCTGCTGGCGGAGTGGGCGCGCACGGGCGTCGCGCCGCCGTCGACGGGCATCGGACGACCGGCCGTCGACGAGCACCACGGCGCGAGGGGCCAGACCTGACCGAGCGGGCACGACCGGCCGGGCACGACCTCACCGGCCGGGGCACAACCGAGCGGGCACGAATCGGCCGGCCACGGCACAGCGGTCCCCGCCGCCCCACAGGCGGCAGCGCGGCCGTCGTCCAACCGTCCGCCGTCCACCGCGGACGGACCTGCCCACCCGTGCGAGCAACGGTCCGGCGACCGCCACCGGGCCGGCTCGTCGGGCCGGCCCGCCGGGTCAGCCGCCCAGGACGTCGCGCATGGTCTCGCGCAGGCGGTCGAGGAAGTCCTCGAACCGGTCCAACTGGTCCTCCGGGAACCCGGCGACCACCGTTTCGAGGTTCCAGTTGAGCGGGCCGAAGAACGCGCGGGCGGGTTCCTCGATGCGCGGGCCGCTGCGCAACGTCACGATCCGCCGGTCGAAGTGCTCGCGGGTGCGCTCGACGTGGCCCAGCTTCTCCAGCCGGTTCAGCAGGTTGGTGGTCGCGCCGGTGGTGAGCGCGAGGCGTTGGCTGAGCCCGGTCGGCGTCAGCGGTGCGCCCTTGTCCTCCGCGTAGAGGATCTCGACCAGGGCGCGGGCGTCGGTGGCGTGGAGGCCGAGTGACGCGGCGAACCGGCCGGTGATCTCGGCATAGGCCGCACCGAACGCCCGCAGCCGCTCCAGCAGGCGTGCGACCCGCGCTGCCTCGTCCATTCCGCCTGCCCACTCCCACCGCTCGACCTGATGCGTTGACAACCTACCGCGTCGCCATTTAGCTTCATGGTGAAGTTACTTCACCATGAAGCTAAATTTCCGCCAACTTCCCTCTGGAGTTCGCTTTGCGTGCGACACCCCCTCTGTTCACCCCCGCCACGCGCGGCATCACCCAGCCCCACCCCGCCCGCGTCGCGCTGCGCGCGTCGGGCCCGATCGTCCGGGTGGACGCCCCGGCCGGCGGCCCGGCGTGGATCGTCACCGACGACGCCGTGGCCCGCGCGGTGCTGACCGATCCCCGCATCGTCAAGGACCCGGCCTTCGCGCCGCCGACCTGGACCCGGTCCACCGCGGGCCTCGAACCGACCGCCGCCGAACAGCCGTCCCTCACCACGCTCGACGGCCCGGAACACGCCCGGCTGCGCAAGGCCCACGCACCGCTGCTGAGCGCCAAGCGAATGGCCGCGTACTCCGACCGCGTCCACGAGATCGCCCGCCGACTGCTGGCCGACGCCGCCGCTGGTGCCGCCGCCAGTGGTGTCTCCGCCGGCGGTGCCGTCACCGGTGGTGCCGCCGCTGACGCCTCCCAGGCCGACGCCGGCCCCACCATCGACCTGATGGCCGACTTCACCACCCGCTACCCGCTGACGGTCCTGCTGGACCTGCTCGGCATCCCACCGCACCACGTCGACCAGGCCACCGCCGCGTGCCGACAGATGCTCGGCGACGCCGCCGAGCAGGGCCAGGCCATCGCCGCGCTGCGCGCCCTCGCCGACGCCGGCCTGACCGACACCCACCAGCACGCGGCCACCGAACCACGCGGACCGCAGGACCAGGCCACCGGACCGCGCGGGTACCGGGGCCTGGCCGACGAACTGCGTGCCCGGATGCCGGCCGGCACCAGCGCGGACGACCTGAGCTACCACCTGTTCGCGCTGATCTTCGCCGGTCAGCTCACCACCGACGCCGCACTCGGCTTCCTCGTCGCCCGAACCCTCACCGACGACGCCCCCGTCGACACCCTGGTCCAGCTGACCCTGCGCGAGCACCCGCCGGCCCCGTTCACGCTGTGGCGGTTCACCACCACCGACGTGCGGATCGGCGACGAGCACCTGCCGGCCCGCTCCCCCGTCCTGGTGGACATCGAGGGCATCAACACCGATCCCGTGCGCGCGTCCGGGCCGGACCTGACCTTCGGCGCGGGGCACCACTTCTGCGTCGGGGCCCGGCTCGCGCTGCTGGAGCTGACCGCCCTCGCCACGGTGCTGCGCGGTGACTACCCGGACGCGCGGCTCGCCGTGCCGTACGCCGAACTCCGCCGCGTCGACCGCGGCGGCACCCAGGGCACCCGGCTCGCCGCCCTGCCGGTGCGACTGGGACCCGGCGCGTCGCCGGGCCGCTGACCCGTGCGGGGGTGGGCCGTCACGGGCGCGGGACGCCGCCGAACACGTCGTCCTGGGTCGTCTCACAGGCGGTGAGCAGCGCGCCGCGCAGCACCGCCGACCCGCCCAGCGTGCTGGGGCGCACGGTGGTGGGCACCGGGGACAGGGCGGCCAGGCGCTCGGCGACCCGCTCGGCCAGGGCGGTGCCGCCCGCTCGGCCCACCTCGCCGCCGAGGACGACGCAGCCGGGGTCGAGCACCGCCGCGATGGCCGCCGCCCCGATCGCCACGCGGTCGGCCAGGTCGGACAGGAATCCCTCCGCGCCGGCCGAAACCGCCTCGCGGACGAGGGCGGCGGCGGGCGGCTCGTGCGGTGCGGGGGTGGCGGTGAGGCCGTGCGCGGCGGCGAGCGCGGCGATGGCGGGCGAGGAGGCCAGCGAGTGGAATCCCCGGCTCGCCTGCCCGCGACCGGGCCCGCCCGCCACTCCGGCCGCCCGGCTGCCCACCGACCCGCCTGCCGGACTACCCGCCGACCCGGTCGCCGGGCTGCCCGCCGACCCGGCCGCCGGACCACCCGGCCGCACGCCCGCCGAACAGCCGACCCACCCGCCGACCGGGACGTCCGGCACGGGCAGGAAGCCCAGTTCGCCCGCGCCGCCGGACGCGCCGCGGTGCAGGACGCCGCCGAGCACCAGTGCCGCCCCGGTGCCGTGGCCGAGCCACAGCAGGGCGAAGCTGTCGAGGTCACGGGCGTTGCCCGCCCGGTGCTCGGCCAGGGCCGCGACGCTGGTCTCGTTCTCCACCACCAGCCGGCTCGGCAGGTCGCGCAGCGCCGCCATGACGCCGCTGTGCCACGGCGGCAGGCCGGGCGTGGAGCGCAGCTCGCCGCTCACCGGGTCGACCACCCCCGGGACGCCGATGCCCACCGAGTGCAGGGTCGTCGCGCCGACGCCGCGCGCGGTGTCGGTGAGCAGTGCCACGGTGCGCCCGACGGCCGTCGCGGCGTCGTCCGGGCCGATCGGCAGGGCGGCTTCCGCGAGGACGTCGCCGACCAGGTCGGCGACGACGACGGCCACGCTGTGGGTGCGGATGTCGAGCGCGGCCACGTGGGCGCGGTCGCGGACGATGCCGTACAGCGCGGCGTTGGGGCCGCGGCGGCGGACGTCCGCCTCGCCGACCACGGTGACCAGGCCGGCGTCGCCGAGGCGCTTCACCAGTTCGGCGATGGTCGGCCGGGACAGGCCGGTCCGGCGGGTCAGCTCGGCCGCCGTGAGCGGGCCGTCGCGCAGCAGGAGGAGGGCCTCCCGGTCGTTGATCGCCCGTGCGGCGCTCGGTGAAGCGGGCATGTCCCGTCCTCCCACCCTTTTATTCAGGAAGCCTTCCTGATAATTTCCGTATTCTACTACCGGAAGGGGTGGGGAACGTGGGCGACACAGCCCTCGCCGGCGGTCTGCGGACCGCCCGGATCGCGGTGGCGGCCGTGTTCTGCGTGCACGGCGCCGTGCTGGGGTCGTTCGCGACCCGGGTGCCCTGGATCCAGGACCACACCGCGATCGGCGCGGGACAGCTGGGCCTCGCCCTGGCGTTCCCCGCGATCGGCTCGGCGTTGGCCATGCCGTTCGCCGCCCGCATCGGCCACCGGTTCGGCGCCCGGAACGCGCTGCGCGGCCTGCTCGCGCTGTGGACGCTGGCCCTGGTCCTGCCGACGCTCGCGCCGAACCTGCCGACGCTGTGCGTGGCCCTGTTCGCGTTCGGCGCGGCGTCGGGCATGTCCGACGTGACGATGAACGCGCTGGGCGTGGAGGTCGAGCGGGGCCTGGGCCGGTCGATCATGTCGGGCCTGCACGGGATGTGGAGCGTCGGCGCGCTGCTCGGCTCCGCCGCGGGCACGTTGGCCGCCCACCTGTCGGTGAGCGCCGCCCTGCACCACCCGGTGGCGGCCGTCGTGCTCACCGCCGCCGGGCTCGCCGCCTGCCAGGGCGTGCCGGACGTGCGCCCCGAGCAGGACGAGGAGCCGCCGCCGCGGTTCGCGCTGCCGCCGAAGTCCGCGCTGCTGATCGGCGCGATCGGGTTCTGCGCCGTGTTCGCCGAGGGCGCGAGCCTGGACTGGTCGGCCGTGTACCTGCGCGACATCCTGGACACGTCGCCGGGCCTGGCGGCGGCGTCCACCACGGGTTTCACGCTGACGATGGTGGTGGCGCGGATCGCGGGCGACGCCGTGGTGAACCGGTTCGGCGCGGCGCGCACCGTCCGGGCGGGCGGCCTGGTCGCCGCCGCGGGCGGGGTGCTCGTGGTGGCGGCGCCGCAGCCGCTCGTCGCGATCTGCGGGTTCGGCCTGCTGGGCCTGGGCATCGCGGTCGTGGTGCCGCTGGCGTTCGCGGCGGCGGGCCACGGGCAGGACAACCCCAGCCGGGCCATCGCGGGCGTCGCGACCATCACCTACACCTCGGGCCTGGTCGCGCCCTCGCTCATCGGCGCGATCGCGCAGGCCACCAGCCTCTCGGTGTCGTTCATGGTGGTGACGGCGCTCGCCTTCGCCCTGGTGCTGTTCGCCGGCGTGCTGTCCACCCGCCGCGAGTAGGCGGAGGGGAAGCGCGGTCACCGGGCCGCCACGCGGTCCGTCGGGGATCGGGTGGCGGCCCGCCGCGCCGTCAGTCCAGCCGCAGGGTCGGCGAGTACAGGTCGATCCAGTGGTAGAGGTCCAGGACGCGGTCGAGGCCGCGGCGCTCGATCGGGGCCATCGTCATCGGGTCGCCCTCGCACACCCGGTGCACCCAGGACCGGTCGGCCACGTCGAACACCGCGTGGGCCGGTTCCGCGAGCAGCTCCTTCGCCTGCTGCTGGAGGGCCGCGCCGTAGCCGGGGTCCTGTGTGGACGGGTACGGGCTCTTCACGCGCTGCCGCACCGACTCGGGCACGACGTGCGCCGTGGCGTGCCGCAGCAGGCTCTTCTCCCGCCCGTCGAACGTCTTCAGCGACCACGGCGTGTTGTAGACGTACTCCACGAGCCGGTGGTCGCAGAACGGCACCCGCACCTCCAGGCCGACCGCCATCGACACGCGGTCCTTGCGGTCCAGCAGGATGCGCAGGAACCGGGTGAGGTTCAGGTGGCCGATCACGCGCATCCGGGCGTCGCGCGCGGGTTCGCCGTCCAGCGGCGGGACGTCGGCCAGCGCCGTCCGGTACTGGTCGGCGACGTACTCGCGCAACCGCAACCCGTGTTCCAGCTCCCGGCGGTACATGGGCGCGCCGTCGGTCATCAGCGGGGTCGGGAACGCCAGCCACGGGAACGTGTCCGCGTCCACCGAGTCGTCGTGGAACCAGCGGTAGCCGCCGAACACCTCGTCCGCCGCCTCGCCGGACAACGCCACCGTCGACTCCGCGCGGATCGCCTTGAACAGCAGGTAGAGCGAGGCGTCGATGTCGCCGAACCCGGCGGGCGCGTCCCGCGCGGCCACCACCGCGCGCCGCACGTCCGGGTCGGTGAGGCGGGCCGGGTCGAGCACCACGTCGTGGTGCTCGTTCCCGACCAGCGCGGCGACGTCGCGCACGTACGGCGAGTCGGGCGTGTCGCGCATGACGTCGGGCCGGAAGTTATCCTCCTGGCCGAGGAAGTCCACCGAGAACGTCCGCAGCCGCTCGCCCTCCTCGGCGAGCAGCCCGGCGGACAGCCCGGTGAGGGCGCTGGAGTCGAGACCGCCGGACAGCAGCACGCAGCGCGGCACGTCGGCCACGAGCTGCTGGCGCGCGATGTCCGACATCAGCTCGCGGACGCGCGCGACCGTCGTCTCCCGGTCGTCGGTGTGCGGTCGGGCGTCGAGCCGCCAGTAGGTCCGCGTCCGGATGCCGCCCCGCGTGACGGTGACGACGGTGCCCGGCCGGACCTCGTGCACGCCGTGCCACAGCGACCAGCCGGGCCGCTTGGTGAACGCGATCAGCTCGCGCAGCCCGTCGGTGTCGACCACCCGCTCGACCAGGGGGTTGGCGAGGATCGCCTTCTGCTCCGACCCGAACAGCAGCCCGTCGGGCGTCGGGTGGTAGTAGAGCGGCTTGACGCCCATGCGGTCGCGGACCAGGACGAGCCGGTCGTCGCGCTCGTCCCAGATCGCGAACGCGTACATGCCGTTGAGCCGGTCGACCACGGCGTCGCCCCACTGGAGGTAGCCGTGCAGCACGACCTCGGTGTCGCTGTCGGTCCGCCAGGTGTGCCCGAGGCCGGTCAGTTCCGCGCGGAGTTCGGCGAAGTTGTACGCCTCGCCGCTGTAGACCATCGCCACGTCGCCGTTCGGGGTCGTGACCGACATGGGCTGCCGACCGCCGGGCAGGTCGATGACGGCGAGGCGCCGGTGGCCGAGCGCGACGTGCGCGCGCGCCCAGGTGCCCGCGTCGTCGGGTCCCCGGCAGGACATGGTCGCGGTCATGGCGTCCACCACGTCCCGACGCCGGGTCAGGTCCTGGTCGAACGACACCCATCCGGTGATACCGCACATGCGGGGCCTCCCTGGCGATTGCTTAGCAATCACAACCATTGGCGATCCCCCGATGTAACACCCGACCGGTAGGTTCTGTCTGCCCGTTATGAAACAAATGTCCGCATCGGACTACGGAGTGTGCGGATTCCCCAGCTCAGAGGGCCTTCCGGACTAATACGGGAACCGAACGGTCGTACAGATCGTCACGGGCAGCGAGCAAAAATGCGGACGGGGGCGCCGGCCGGTGCGCACCGGCCGGCGCGTCCGGGTCAGTCGGCGGACACCACGTCCGCGACCACGCACACCACGTTGTCCGGGCCGCCGTGGGCGTTGGCCAGCTCGACGAACCGCCGCGTCGCCGCGTCCGGGTCCGACGCCTCGCGCAGCACGTCCCGCAGGTCCGACCGCGGCACGACGGTGTGCAGCCCGTCCGAGCAGAGCAGGTAGCGGTCACCCGGCAGGGCGTCGTGCAGGGCCAGGTCCGGCTCCACCTCCCGGCCGTGCAGGGCGCGCAGCAGCATGGACCGCTGCGGGTGGCTGTGCGCCTCCTCCTCGGTGAGCCTGCCCTCGGCGATCAGCGACCGCACCACCGTGTGGTCGTGGGTGATGAGGAACAGCTCGTCGTCGCGCAGCAGGTACACCCGCGCGTCGCCGACGTGGACCAGGCCCAGGCGCGAGCCGGACAGCACCAGCGCCGTCACCGTGGTCCCGCTGCACTGCCCGTCGCCGTGGGCGGACAGGTAGTCGCCGATCGCCGCGCCGGCCCGGTGCACGGCGTCGGCCAGGGCGTTGAGCAGTTCACCCGCCGGGATCGCGGTGTCCAGCGGCGCGAGGTTCTCGATCGCCATCGAGCTGGCCGGCTCGCCGTTCGCGCCGAACCCGTCGGCCACGGCCAGCAGCCGTTCGCCCGCGTAGCCGCGGTCCTGGTTCGACTCGCGGACCAGGCCGCGGTCGGTGCGCAGCGCATAGCGCAGTGCGAGGTTCATGGTGTTGCCCCTTCCGGACAGCTGTGCCACGAGGAAGGCCGCGAGGTCGCGGCGGGCGGCCGTGTCGGCCTCGACCCCCGCCCAGTACGCGCGCACCTCGGCGGCGGCGTCCGCCGGGCCGAGCGCGCAGACCTGCCGGATGCGGGCCAGCGGCATGCCCAGCCGCCGCAGCCACGCCACCAGGCGGGCCCGGTCGAGCTGGTCCGGCGCGTACCACCGGTAACCCGACCGCGGGTCCACGTGGGCCGGGGTGAGCAGGCCCAGTTCGTCGTAGAGCCGCAACGCCTTGGGCGACAGGCGCGCCGCCCGCGCGAACTCCCCGATGGTCACCAGCTCCACGACCTCGTCCCTCCCCCGCCGGGCGCGGCTCGCCCGGCGAGGTCCACCGTGCGGCTTCCCCCAGGGTGAAGGTCAACTCCGCGCCGGGCAAGCAACACCGCCGTGCGAGCGGGAACGGCGTGCGAGCGGGAACGGCGTCGGGCCGGCACCGCGCCCGGTGCCGGCCCGACGTGGGAGGGACCGCGATGTCAGCCCTGCGCCACCGGCTCCTCCACCGGTTCCGCCGGCGTCCCCCTCTTCGTGCTCTTGGTCGCCACGAACCCGATCACCGCCGCCACGAAGGACAACGCGCCCAGCACCGGCCACACCGCGTGCCCGATCCGGAGGAACAGGAAACCGCCCACGATCGGGCCGGCCGCCGCGCCCAGGCCGTAGACGAACTGGAAGCTGCCGATGTAGCGGCCCTTGAGGTGCGCGGGCGCGACCAGGCCGGGGTAGGAGAACACCACGGGGCCGCCGATGATCTCCGCCAGCGTCCACAGCAGCGTGCCCGCGATGATCACGGCCGGCCCCAGCGGCAGGCCGTACACGGCCACGCCCAGCCCCAGCAGCACGAAGCACGTCGCGACGACCACCTTGGCGGGCAGGTTCTGCGTCGTCTTGGTCACCAGCAGCTCGAACAGGATCACCACCGCGCCGTTGAGGGCGACCGCGAAGGTGTACCAGAAGATCGGCACCCCGGACTTCGCCACGTCCAGCGGCAGCGTCGACAGGTACTGCACGTACACCACGCCGTTGATGAACACCACCAGCAGGAACGCCAGGTAGCGGCGGTCGCGGAACACGTCCGCGTAGCTGCCGGTCGCGGCGGGCGCCGCGGCGTCGCCGCCGGCGCGGACGCGCTTCTCCTCCGCCTTGGACGGCAGCGCGAGGTGCGCCAGCACCGCGTACGCCAGCGCCACCAGCGCCTCGCCCCAGAACAGCAGGTGGTAGCTGTCACCGCCCCACTGGTAGAGCGCGAACCCGATCAGCGGCGCGGCGGTCGTGCCCAGGTTGAGCCCGAACCGGTACATCGCGAAGATCATGACCTGGCGGTCGTCGTCGGTCAGCTCCGACAGCAGGGTCGCCGACGCGGGCCGGTAGACCTGGCCGACCGCGCCGACCAGCGCCGTGGCCACGATCAGCAGCGGGTAGCTGGGCAGGTAGAGCAGCGCCGCGATGAGCGCCGCCGAACCGGCCATGCTCAGCACCGTGGAGTTGCGCGCGCCGAGCCGGTCGGCGAGGGCGCCGCCGATCAGCACGCCGACCACGCTGCCGACGCCGTAGACGCCGAGCGCGGTGGCCGCCTGGCCAGCGGAGTAGCCCTTCGCGGTGAGGAACAGCACCAGGAAGATGTTGAGGAAGCCGCCGATCTTGTTGACGAAGACGCCGCCAAGGACCGCCTTCACCGCCATCGGCGACTCGGCGAACGTGGTCCAGATCCCGGCCGGCTTGTCGTGCGCTGACTTCTCTTGGGTAGCCATCACTTCACATCTCTCGGGGGTGTGCGGGGACTTCAGGCGGGCTGGACGTCGAACGCGGCCTCCGCCGCGGCCAACCGGTCGGTGACCTGCTCGCGCGAGCCGCCGGTGGCGACGGCGAACGCGATGCGGCCCCAGACCGTGCCCTTGGGCGGCGGCGAGACGACCGCGCCGGGCCTGGCCACCGCGACCGCCAGCTCTATGCCCTCGGGCAGCGCATTCTCCGTGAAACCGAGGGATCCGATGGTCGTGTCCTCCTCGGCGACATAGAAGAACCTGATACCGGCGACGCGGGAGCGGGTGGGCGTGAGGTCGGCCGGGCGGCCGGTCGCGGCGGCGGCGGCCACCAGGCCGGGGTCGATGCCGGTGGCCAGCGAGCCCAGGAACGGGATGAGGTCGCCGCCGAGGCGGCCGTTGACCTCGATGACCTTCGGCCCGGACGCGGTGAGCATGAACTCCGCGTGCGTGACGCCGTCGGTGAAGCCCAGCGCCTCGTGCGTGCGCTGCAACGCCTTGAGCAGCGCGGGATCGGTGAGCAGCGGGTCGGCGGCGTCGACGAAGTGCCCGACCTCCTCGGCGTAGGGCGGGTAGCCGACGACCTTGCGGGCGACGAACAGCGGCGTCACCTCGCCGTCGCGCACCACCGAGTCGACGCTGATCTCCTCGCCCGACACGAACTCCTCCACCAGCACGGGCTGGTCGGTGTCGAACACCACCGGCTCCGGGCCCTCCGCGGCGCTGGTGAACGCGAAGTTCGCCCGCAGCTGCGCCTCGTCCGCGACCTTGACCACGCCCAGGCTCGCGCCCAGGCCGCGTGGCTTGAGGATCGCCGGGTAGCCGACGACCTCCGCCGCGGCCACGGCGTCCTCGACCGTCCGGACCGGCACGGACCGGGGCTGCGCCACGCCGGCGGCGTCCAGCGCGGCCCGCGTCCGGCCCTTGTCGCGCAGGCCCCACACCACGTCCGGGTCGCCGTTGCGCGCGCCGACGGCCCGAGCGACGAACGCGGCGGCGTGGATGCGCGCCTCGTCCCAGCACAGCACGCCCGCGACGGGCTCGCGCCCGGCCAGCTCGGCGGCGGCCACGGCCATCGCCGGTCCGTCCATCGTGCTGGGCAGGACGGTCCAGTCCGAGGCGTACTCCTTCTCCCACTCGGGTTCGGTGCTCAGGAACAGGTGGACGCGGTACTCGGCGGCGATGGAGCGCAGCAGGTACTCGCGGTAGGTCCGCATACCGGTGGCGACCACCAGCAGCAGCGGGCGGGTGTCCTGGGTGCCGGTCATGACGCGGTGCCTCTTTTCTCGATGCGACGGGGGTTGGGGTGCGGCGGGGTCAGACGCTGAGCGCCTTGGCCCGCTCTTGCTCTTCGGTGGTGACCGCGATGCGCTTGACCGCGTAGCGCAGGGCGGGCGGCGCCATCAGGGACGTGACCACCGCGACCAGCACGACGACCGTGTACGCCTCGGTCGTCAGCACGCCCAGGCGCAGGCCGACCATCGCGACGATGACGCCGATGACGCCGCGCGCGTTGAGCCCCGCGCCCAGGGCCAGTCCCTCCCAGTGGCCCAGCCGCCCGATCCGCGCGCCCAGGTAGGCGCCCGCGAACTTGCCGATCACCGCGAACAGCAGGACCAGCGCCGCCGCGCCGAGCACCGCGGGCTCGCGCAGCGCGGTGAGGTCCATGCGCAGGCCGGCGGTGGCGAAGAAGACCGGCGCGAGCACGGCCATCACGAACGTCCGCAGCGCGCGCAGCTTCTGGTGCACGGGCACGCCCGACCAGCTGATCAGCAGGCCGCAGACGAACGCGCCGAGGACGGGTTCCAGGGACAGGGCGTGGGTGCCGGCCGCGGACAGCACGACCAGCAGCACCACCACCGCGACCGTGACGCCGGGGTCGTTGGCGCGGACCGCGAACGTCAGCGCCTTCTTCACCACCGGCCTGCCCAGCACGAGCGCGACCACGCCGACGACGAGCAGCGCGCCGACCGACAGCGCGGCGTGGCCGAGCGTGAAGCCCGCGCCCGCCATGCCGGACACGACGGCCAGCAGCGACCAGCCCACCACGTCGTCCACGGCGGCGGCGGTGATCACGAGCTGGCCGATGTCGCGGTGCAGCAGGTTCATCTCCAGCAGCACCTTGGCGATGACCGGGATCGCGCTCACGCACACCGCGACCCCGAGGAACAGCGCGAACACCGGGCGGTCCGCGCCGCCGCCGATCAGGGCGGCGGGCAGCGCGAACCCTACGGCGAAGCCGAGCCCCAGCGGGATCAGCAGCCCGCCCGCGCCGACCCACGCCGCCGCGCCGCCCCGGCGGCGCGCCAGGCCGAGGTCGAGGTGCATGCCGGTGAACCCGACCAGCAGCAGCACCCCGAGCTGCCCGACCGCGTCGAGCAGGTGCAGCTGCGCGGGGTCGGCGGGGAACAGCCAGCCGGACAGCGCCGGCCACAGCGGGCCCAGCAGCGACGGCCCGAGCACGACGCCCGCGGCCAGCTCGCCGACCACGGCGGGCATGCGGCACCTGGTCGCGAGCCTGCCCAGGACGAACGCCACGCCGAGCAGCGCGGCCAGCTGCACCAGGAACACCAGCATCTGGTGGGCGCCGAGCGGGCTCGGCGGCGCGGCGGCGAGGATCACCGGTCCTCGTCCTCCACGTAGTACCAGTTCTCCGGGTTGATCATCCCGTAGGGGTTGACCGGACCGAACCCGCGCAGGTCGTCGGCGACCTCGAACAGCCGGATCGGGAAGTTCGGCGTGAAGATCACCGGCACCTGCTCGGCGATGTAGTCCTGGTACTCGTAGAGCACGTCCAGGTCGTCGCTGGTGACGGTGCGGTCGATCAGCTCGTCGGCCCTCGGGTCGGTGTAGAAGCCGAAGTTGCCGCCCGCGCCGGTGGAGAACAGGATCTCACCGGTCGGGTGGTGGTAGGCCCAGCCGCCGTTCCAGCAGCACATCTCCCACAGGCACGGCGTCTCCTCGGTGGCCTTGCACGGCGCGTCCTCGGCGACCAGGACCGAGCCGTAGACCTCCTCCAGGCGCAGTTCGATGCCCGCCTCGGCGGCGGCGTCGCGGAAGCCGCGCATGAGCCGGGTCAGCGCGGGCCGCCCCTCGACGTAGCGCAGCAGGATCGACAGCTCGGTGCCCGCCGGGATGCCCTCGCCCGCCTCGCCCGGACCGGTGCCGGGCCGCACGCACACGGCGGGCGTGCGGCTGGTGTCCCAGCCGTTGGCCTCCAGCAGCTCCTTGGCGCGCTTCGGGTCGAACGGCAGCGGCCACGCGCCCTCGCGCTGGCGCGGCGACACGTAGTCGGTCCTCGGGTACATCGGGACCGGGCCGTTCTGCCGGTAGGCGTAGCCCTGGTAGATGTCGCGCACGGCGGTGTCCTGGTCCAGGGTGCTCTGCAACGCCTGCCGCAGGTAGGTCTGCGCGAACATCTTCCCGACCACGGTCGGGTTGTTGTAGTTCAGCGAGATGTAGCGGATGCAGAACGCCGTCTGCGGGTACATGGTGTAGCTGCCCGCCAACGGGTTGGGCCCGCCCACCACGGGGTCGACCGCCGGTTCGGTGGCGAAGCTCAGCGGCAGGTAGCCGACCTGGATGCCGTTCTCCGCGTGCGGCCCGGCCTGGAGCATCCGGTACTGCTCCTCGTCGGAGAACGTGGGCACCTGCCGGAACTCGTCCAGGTAGGGCTTGTTCGGGCCCGAGTAGTGCTCGTTGGGCACGAACGTCACGACGCCTTCGAGCGTGTAGCTCTTGAGCCGCCACGGTCCGCTGACGACGCTCCAGATCGGGCTGTCCGCCCACCGGGTGCGGTGCTCGTTGCCCTCGTCGACGATGTCGCCCTGCTGCGCCATCAGGTACTCGTAGACGGCCTCCACGTCGGCGAGGTCGCCCGACGCGTTCGCCGGGCCCGCCTCGGTGCGGTCCCACGCCTTCGGCAGCGGCGTGATGGTGCTGAG
Source organism: Saccharothrix australiensis (assembly GCF_003634935.1). NCBI lineage: Bacteria > Bacillati > Actinomycetota > Actinomycetes > Pseudonocardiales > Pseudonocardiaceae > Saccharothrix > Saccharothrix australiensis. Next base: position 4,019,432 of record NZ_RBXO01000001.1, on the reverse strand, counting down.
CTGGTTGTACAGCACCCAGTGCTTGGAGTAGACCTTGTCGAAGGTGAAGTACACCTTGTCCTCGGCCAGCTTCCCGTACGAGGTGAGGTTGTCGGGGAAGTAGCCGGGCACGTACTCGCCGTACCGGGCGCCCTTGACCTTCATCAGGTTGACCCAGAACAGCACGTTGTCGGCGCGGACCGTCTCGCCGTTGGACCACTTCCACGGCTTGACGGTGATGGTGACGGTGAGGCCGTCCTCGCTCCACACCGGCGGCTCGCCGATGCTCTGCGCGTAGTCCACGGCGGGCGTGCCGTCGCTGCCGAAGTAGTACAGCGTCCGGTACATCAGCGCCTGGAACTCCAGGATGTTGCGGGTGCCCATGCGCTCGGCGGGCGTGAACGGGAAGATCACGGCGGGCGGGAAGCCGGGCGCGCACGCCCAGGTCACCACGCCGCCCTTGCGCGGCTTGCCACCGGCGGGCGCGGCGGCGGTGCTGGCGGAGGTCATGGCTGGCGGGTCCTCACGGGTCGGGTGGCTTGCGGTGCGGGGATTTCCTCGATCACGGACACGCCGCTGGACGCGTGGTCGCCGAACCGCTCCCACACCTCGTCGAGGCGGATGCGGCCGTCGGACAGGACGTTCGGCGTGCTGCGGCAGTGGCCGGACACGACCTCGCCGTCGTCGAGCACCATGCAGTAGGCGAAGTCCAGCGAGCCGTCGGGCGCGGCGGTGCCGGTCAGCGCGCCGCGCCGGGCCCGGCCGCCGAGGAACTCGCCCCACAGCAGGTCGCCGTCCTGGTGGTAGACGGCGACCCGGCTCTCCTCGGGCGCGCCGTCGGCGACGGGCCGGAACCTCTTGCCGTCGTAGTTGATCACTTTCCTCGCTCCCCACGCGGTTCGGGCGCGCAGCGCCGGGCGCTGCGCCGGGTTTCGGTTCGGGCAAAGGGGGTCGCGACCGGTCGGGCGCCCGGCGCGGTGCCGGGCGCCCGCCCGGTGTCAGCGGAACTCGACCCGGATCTTCGACGCGTACTCGGTCATCAGCGCGAACGCGTCCTGTTCGGACTCCCCGGTGGTGCCGAGGAAGCCGAGGATGGTGTTGCCGTCCGGCGGTCGCCGGATCACGTCGCCGGGCCGTGCGGTGATCTTGAGCAGGAACACCCGGTCCGACCGCTCGACCTCCTCGGGCACGACCACGCGGTCGACCACGCCCGCCTCGGAGATCAGGCACATGGCGGTGATGTGCGTGCCGGTGGGCCGGAAGTGCCGCACGTCCGGCCGCCGCCCGACGGCGACGTCGACCACCGCCGCGATCGGGTCGTGGTCGGCGGTCAACCGGGCGATCTCGTCCAGCCCGCCGCCGCCGACGCGGGCCGCGATCTCCAGCAGGTACGGCTTGCCCCGGTGGAACCGCACCTCGGCGTGCATGACGCCGCGCCGCAGTCCCTGCGCGAGCGCGCCCGCCTTCACCACCTCGTGCACGGCGGCCAGGTCCTCCCGGCTCATCGACGTCGGCGCGTGGTGCACGTCGTCGTCGAAGGTGCCGCCCTCGGCGGTGATCCGGTCCACCACCGAGCCCAGGTAGACCTCGCCGTCCCAGGCGACGGCCTCCATCAGGTACTCCTTGCCGTCCAGGAACGACTCGACCAGTAGGCCGTTGGGCCCCAGGTCGACGCCCTCGGCCTCCGAGGTGGCCCAGAACAGCTCCCGGATGCCCGCGGCGGCCTGCTCGTAGCGCTCGGTCAGCTCGGCCTCGTCGTCGCACTTGAACACGAAGTGGCTGCCCGCGCCCAGCGTCGGCTTGACGATCACCGGGTAGCCGAACTCGCGGGCGGCGTCGCGCGCCTGCGCCAGTTCCGTCACGTACCGGAAACCGGGGATCGGCGCGCCCGCCTTCTGGTGCGCCCGGCGCATCAACAGCTTGTTGCGGCTGTTGAGCGCCGCCTCCACGCCGATGCCGGGCAGGCCGAGGGCCTCCGCGATGGCGGCGACGGCCACCACCGCCGCCTCGGAGAAGGTGATGACGCCCGCGAACTCCTCCGCGGCGTGCCACTGCTTCGCCACGGCGATCATGTCGTCGATGTTCTTGCCGCCCACCAGGCGGTAGCGGTCGGCGGGCCAGAAGTCCTCGGTGCCCTCGCCGTTGAGGACGTACAGCTCCACGCCCAGCGCCTCCACCTGCTGGTAGCGCGAGTGGTAGTACTGGAGGTACTGGCGGGTCTCCACGGTCAGCAGCTTCACGGCGGTGCCTCCTAACGTGCGCCGTCGAGCGCGGGTTCGCGCCCGGCGGGCGCGGTGGTCGAGGGCAGCCGGGGGAACCGGAACACCGGCACCGACTCGGCGCGCGCCGCGCCCAGGTCGAGGTCCACGCCGCCGGCGTGCAGCGCGTCGGCGACGTCGACCAGGATCGGCGCGGCGCACGCCAGCAGCGTCCGCGCCTCCAGCAGCAGGTCGCCGGGCGCGACCGGCGAGTGCCCGTTGCGCTTGCCGTCCACCGCGTCGGCCAGCGTGCGCAGCCGCCCGAGCTGGGTCAGCAGGGTCTCCGCCGCCCGGCCCAGGCTGAAGTTCGGCAGCTCGTAGCACAGCCGGAAGCGCTCCAGCATGGCCGCCGAGCGCCGCCTGCCGTCCTCGGTGGTGCGCGGCTCGCCCGCCGCGTCCACGCCGACCAGCGCCAGGGTGACGGCGTCGGCGAGCGCGTTCCACGGCTCGACCAGGCGGCGCGTGGTGACGGCGTGCAGCGCGTCGCGGCTGAAGTTGGTGCGCTGGTACTCCGGCGCGGTCAGCGCCAGGTAGAAGCGCACCAGGTCGCGCGGCACCTCGGCGAGCAGGTCGGCGCTCCAGATCAGGTGGTTGCGGCTGGTGGAGAACTTCTCGCCGTCCAGGTCGTAGAACTCGTTGCAGACGTTGCTCTCCGGCGTGGTGTACCGGTCGCCGTGGGCGAGCAGCATCACCAGGTCCACCAGGCCCCAGTGGTAGACGTTGTCGAAGCCGTGGAAGTAGACCAGTTCCGCGTCGGACTCGGCGCGCCACAGGTGGTCGGTGTCGCCGGTCGCGCGGCCGTGCCGCGTGGCCGCCCACCAGGTGCTGTAGATCGCGGCGGGCATCGCCTCGATCCACGGGTACAGGACCTGGCCCGGTGTCTCGGGGAACGGCGCCGCGATGCCCCAGGTGCCGGGGAACGTGACGGGCACGTCCGGCAGCGGGCGGGCGAGCAGCTCGCCGATCAGCTGCTTGGCGTGGGGCCGCCAGCGCGGCGTGCGGGACGCGTAGTAGCTCGTCAGCCGCTCCCGGTACTCCTCCATCGGCAGCACCAGGACGGTGTGCTCGCGGTAGACCACCGGGTCGGTCGGGTCGACCGTGTACCTCGGGTCGATCAGCTCGTCGAAGTTGTTGGGGTGGCCGCAGGTCTCGCACGCGCCACCGCAACTGCCCGCCATGCACACCGGGCAGGTGCCGGCGACCAGGCCGTCGTAGAGGAACCGGCCCGCGTTGCGGGCGTAGGGCAGGCGCACCGTGCGCAGCCGGAACCGCCCGGCGGCGTGCAGGTCCGCCACGTAGTCCAGCACCGTGCGGCGGTAGCGGTCGTCGATCGGCGGCAGGCCCGCCATCAGCGTGCCCATCATCGACAGGGACCGCTCGATCCGCGCCGTCGACGTCGCCACCAGCTCCTCGGGCGTGGTGTCCCGGCGGTGCGCGGTGGACACGACGTAGCTCTGGCTGTCGTCGGTGCAGGTCGTGTAGATCACCTGGCGGCCGTTGGCGCGCAGGTAGCGGGCGTAGACGTCGCCGGACAGGTACGGGCCGGCCATGTGGCCCACGTGCAGGTCGCCGTTCGGGGTGGGTGTCGCGGCGATGACGATCGCCGGGCGCGCGCGGTCGGTCACGCGGACTCCTCGTGGCGGGCGGCGAACTTCTCGCTCATCTCGGCGTCCCACCAGATGGCGTAGAACTCGAAGTCGGCGTCGCCGCGGTTGACCACCTGGTGGCGCTCGTGCGGCGTGAAGTGGACGATGTCGCCCGCCACGAACGGCGTCTCGCCGGCCGCGGTCACGATGTGCGACTCGCCGGACAGGGCGACCCAGATCTCGTACTCGTGGTGGCCGTGCGCGCCGGACTCGGCGCCGGGCCGCACCACGCACCAGGAGCCCTCGAACGGCGCGTTCACCAGCTCCCACGGCATCAGCCGCTGGGCCACCAGGCCGTTGTCCTGCTTCAGGTTCTCCCGGTCGAGCTTGCGGATCTCCATCATGGTGTCGGTTTCCTCCGTGCGGTGGGTGCGGCTCAGGCGGGGTGGGACGCGCTGGCGAGCAGGTCGGCGTCGGACCTCGGCCGGGCGTCCGGGGTGGCGGGCGCCGGGCGGCCGGCCAGCAGGTCGCCGACGATCTCGCCGGCGCGCACGGCGAGCACGCTGATCAGCGAGTCGGCGATGCCGTGCGTGGACTCGTTGACGCCCTGGAGGTAGACCCTGGCGTCGACCGAGTCGGGGAGCGTCATGCGGTAGTGGCGGGTGACGGTGAAGTCGTCCACGCCGACGGCGGCGGCCAGCGACCGGGTCAGCGCGGGCATCCGCTTCACGAAACCGGTGCCGAGCATGACGACGTCGCAGCGCAGCTCCTCGGCGACGCCGGACTTGCGGTCCAGCAGGGTCAGCACGACCTCGTCGCCGTCCAGGCGCGCGTCGGGCACCTCGGCCATCGTGATCATGCGCAGCCGCTCCGCGCCGGTCAGCTTCTCCAGGTACATGGTGCGGTAGAGGTTGTCCAACATGGACGGTGCGAGCCCGGAGTAGTTGGTGCGGTGCATCTCCTGGAGCAGCTGCTCGCGCGCGTCGGGCAGCGCCGCGTTGAACGTGTCCACGAAGGACGGGTAGAACAGCTCGTTGGTGAACTTGCTGCTCTCGTAGCCGTTGAGGCCGATGGAGCGCATCACCATCGTCACCTGCGCGTTCGGGAAGCCCTGGTGGGTGGACCACAGCATCTCCGCCGCGCTCTGCGCGCCGCCCACCACGACGACCCGGTGCGCGGCCCTCGGGTCCAGTTCGCCGACGCGGTCCAGGAACTCCGTGCTGTGCACGACCCGCTCCCTCGGCAGCGCGGCGAACTGCTCGGGCACGTGGGCGTCGCGGCCCGCGCCCACCACCAGGTCGCGGCAGCGGACGGTGCCGCCGTCGGCGAACCGCACCAGCCAGCCGGTGACCCGCCCGGCCACGACGTCGCCCGGCTCGACACCGACGACGCGGCGGCCGTGCTCCAGCCGCACCGCGCGCAGCGACCGCGCGACCCACGCCAGGTAGTCGGAGATCTCCAGCCGGTAGGGCGTGAACGTGCCGAGGTTGATGAACTCGTCCAGCCTGCCGATCGAGTGCAGGTAGTTGACGAAGGAGAACTCGCTGCGCGGGTTGCGCAGGGTCACGAGGTCCTTCAGGAACGACACCTGGCTCTGCGACCAGGGCAGCAGCATCCCCCGCTGCCAGGCGACGTCCTCGTGCTGCTCCACGACGAGCGTGCGGGCGGCCAGGTCGGGGGCGAGTTCCTCCAACGCCACGGCCAGGGCCAGGTTCGCCGGCCCCGCGCCGATCGCCAGCAGCTCTACATCCCGGTGGTCCAACGCATTCTCCCAAACCTCGAAGTGGGTGGCGCCGCGACGGCGGCGTCACGCGGGTGGAGGCGATCGAGCGCCCCGAGTAGGCAGGAATTCAGGTCCGCCGGCGCCGGGGAAACAATTCCCGCGCCAGGCGGTCGAGAAAGCCGGGTCCGGCTTGACGAACGAACCGTAGGTGACCGGATCGCCGCCGACAAGATGTCCGCCGACGCGTCCGAATGGAGTCGATAAAAGAACCCTATCGACGGTTCCGGGCCCATTTTCCGGGCAGCCCGAATCCCGACCGGAAGGTCCGGGTGGACCGCCGGCCGGGATTTCCGCGCGGCACCGTCAGCGCCGCACCATCAGCGCCGCACCATCAGCGCGGCACCATCAGCGCGCCGCCAACAGCTCACCCGCCGCCGTGCGGCTCGCCGCGACGACGGTTTTCGCGGCGCCCCCGCTGCCGCCGGTGAACGTGCACAGGCCGGGCCGGCCCGCGACCGGCCGCAGCCGCAGCCCCGCCGGCGACGACCAGCAGTCGCACGACGCCACCAGCCGGTCCGGCGGACCGCCGACCACCCCGAACCGGCGGCGCACCGCGGCCAGGACCCGGTCGGCCAGCGCCCGGTCGGGCGCCGCCTCCCCCGGGCCGACGTCCCAGCGGTCGCCGCCCATGCCCACCAGGAACGCGCCCGCCGCCCAGGGCCTGCCGTACAGGCCGGTGTCGTCGTCCACGAACGCGCCGACACCCGGCAGGACCAGGGGGTGGACGCCGTACTGGATCTGCTTGACGCGCAGCGCGCCGCCGTGGTCGACCAGACCGGGCGTCCACGCGCCGGTCGCCACCACCAGCACGTCGTACCGGCGCTCCGCCCCGTCGCAGGTGCGCACGGCCGGTCCGTCGCGCACCTCGACGGCGTCCGCCCGCACCACCTCCGCGCCGAGGTCGGCGGCCCACGCCAGCGCGCTGTCGCGCAGCCGGGCGGGCGAGAGGTGGCCGGCGTGCCGCTCCACCACGCCCACCGCGCGCCCCTCCGGGTCGCGCAGCCCGAACCGGTCGCGCAGGACACGCGCGTCCACCACCACCGGCGAGCCGGGCAGCCGCTCCTCGACCACCCGCACCGACCCGGCCGGGTCGACACCGGCGCGCACCACGTACAGGGAGCCGATCTCCCGGTACCCGCCGCCCTCGCGCAGCCGGGCGTCGCCCCGGACCTCCGCCAGGCTGTCCGCCGCGTCGCGGCAGGCCACCGGGTCCGGCTCGAACCCGCGCACGAGCCCGCCGGACACCGCGGAGGCGTCCGGGGTGGCGCGGCGACCCACGACGACCTCGACCCGCACCCGGCGCGACGCCTCCCGCAGCCGCCACGCCAGCAGCGACCCCGCGAGGCCCCCGCCGATCACCCCCACCTTCACGCCGGACCGCCCGCCGCGCCCGCGCCGAATACCCCGGAAGTGCCGGAAAAAGTGTGACCCGCCCCTCGGACGGGCAATTCGGACAATGTGTGGCGTTTTACCGTTCCGCCACCCGACAAACTACGCACCCCGGTCTCCCCTCGTCCTGGGTACGCAGATCGTAAGCGCGGTCGGTGCGATGTCAACGACGCTCCCGAATCGCCGGCGGGCACTCATCAGGAACCCCTATGGAGTCGCCCGCCGGCATCCCGGAGAGCCACCGGACACCGCCGATCGGCCGCTCTCCGTGGGTAGTCGGACAATCACTTGAAAGCGTTCCGTGACCGCGCCATCACCAGCTCGCGGAAAGTGACCGGTTAATTACGCGCCCGTTGGCACGGGGCGCTCGCCGTCAGTGACCGACCAATTACGGGTGTGCACCAGGTAGCAGTACTCGTCGAGCAGTTTCGCCAGCGAGTGGCCCGGCCTGCCCAGCCGCGCCACCAGCGCCTGCTCGTCGACGCCCGCCTCGGCGAGCAGGTCGCGCGCCCAGCTGCGGCCCAGTCGCAGGTGCGCGGTGTACGCCGCCCGGTCGCGCCCGCCGTGCAGGCCGCGCGCGATCAGGTCGTCCCACGGCATGAGGCCGGCCGGGCGCAGGGCGAACAGCAGCTTCGACGCGGCCGTCGGGCCGAGCGAGCGACGGGCCGCGGCAGGCGCGGCGGACAGCTCGGCGAAGCAGTCGCCGAGCGCCTCGATCGCCTCGTCGGTCAGCTCGCCGATCCGCGTGCCCGCCGGCGGCAGCGCGGCGTGCCCGTGCTCCCACCACGCCGCCAGCGCCTCGTCGAACACCGGCGGCTCGCCGTCCTTCGGGTAGCGGATGCGGCAGCCCCACGCGTTGAGCCAGCGGTGCGCCGCCGCGCGGTGCGCGGGCACCGACAGGTCGATGGCCGGCGCGGTCGCGGCGAGCAGCGCCGCCCACGACCGGTCCGGCTGGGCGTAACCGCCGAACTCCTCGACGGCGGCCCGCAAAGTGGCGAGATCCGGTTTCACAACGGGGCAGACTAGCCCGGCCCCGTCGGCTTACCATCCCGTGCCGTGACCACGAACCTCGCCCATCTCGCCAAGCTGACCAGCGTCTCCGACGACTACCGCCACTACGGCAAGGAGGTCGTCGCGCTGCCCGACCACGACGTGGTGCTGCCCGACGCGCACCTCAAGTGGTACGAGGTGCGCGAGGCGGAGGCCACCGTCGACCCGGAGGTGCGCGCCCAGGGCGAGCGCTTCCTGCGCGCGGAGGTCGCCGCCGGCCGCCTCCCGATCTCCGGCGAGCTGGGGTTCGTCGTGCACCACCTGTGCGGCGCGTCGTTCCACTTCCTCATCGCCTGCACCTGGCGCAACAACAACGAGATGTGGGTGTCGGTCTACTACCGCGAGGTGACGCGGGACGAGGGGTTCCAGCGCCTCGAACAGGGCGACCACCTCCAGGTCATCTGCGTCTGGGAGATGGGCGCGGTGCTGCACGAGCGGCAGGCGTGGAACCGCTTCCTGCGCTCGGCGCGCGACGACGCCGCCAAGGCCGCCTACCTCGACGACCGGTTCACCGGCACCGTCTAGTGCGGCCGTTCCCGCCCGTCGTCCGGGGACGTCGTTCGGCGGCGGGCGGGAACGGCGGGCGGGAACGGCGGCGGGGACCCGGCGGGGCGGTCCGCGCGGGGTCGCCCGCCCTTCGGCGAACCGAAGTGCCCTGCCGGGCGCGGACCTCACCCCGCCGCCGCGTCGTCCGGCGTCCAGGGCCCGGTGAGCGGTCCCGGCCGGACCGGCGGTTCCTGGACCAGGGGCGTCGTCGGGTTCGTGTTGTGGTGCAGGCGGAACACGTCGAACCGGTTGTAGTGGCCGATGACGTCGTGCATCTGCTTGGGCTGGATGCAGCGGGCCAGGTCGACCTCCGCGTAGACGATGCCCTCGACGTCGACCAGCGGCTCGGTGACGGGGTTGCCGTCCGGTCCGAACACCCCGGACAGCGCGCTGTGCGGGCGGCGCATCCCCCGCGCGATCGCGGCGTCGTCGCCGGCCGCCACCTCGATCATCTCGTCGGTGACGGTGGAACAGGCGATCACCGAGAACAGCTTGCCCTCGAACGCGTGCGCGGCGGCGCGGATCGCGATGGCCTGCGCCATGTCGTAGTCGGCGGGCGCGACCGGCAGGGCGACGTAGTTCGCGGCGTGCACCAGCTCCCCCTGCGCCAGCAGGGCGAACCGGGCCAGCGTGTTGGTGTTCTCGCCGCACGCCAGGACGCCCAGCGGGCCCACCGGCGTCCGGTGCACGAGGACCGTGCTGCCGTCGCCGGGTGTCCAGGTGAGCTTCTCGGCCCACGTCGGGACGAGCTTGCGGTGCAGGCCGAGCACCGCGCCGTCGGGGCCGATCGTCAGGACGCTGTTGTAGAGCACGCCGAGGCTGTGGCGACCGCGTTCGTTGACGCCGACGACGACGGTCGTCCCGGTGGCCGCCGCGGCGGCGCGCAGCACGTCGACGTGCGGACCCGGCACGTCCACCGACGCGCGGTACAGGCGCTCGTACAGGGGCGAGGCGGCGACCGGGTTCATCGTCCAGTTCCAGTACGGGTAGCCGGCGACGAAGACCTCCGGGAACACCACGAGCCGCGCGCCGCGCCCGGCCGCCTCGTGGATGAGCGACGCGGCCTTGGCGACCGTCGCGGCCGGGTCGAGGTAGACCGGCGCGGCCTGCACCGCGGCGGCCGTGAAGCGGGGGAGCTCTTCCACGGGTCCTCCTACCGTCGGGGACGCCACCGCTGGTGGGTCGGCACGGGTGGTCCGTCGTGGCGCGCCGCCGGCCGGCTGCCCGCGGGCGGCGGCGCGGCCCCCGCGGCGTGCATGGGCGGCCAGTGCGCGCCCGGCCCGGTGTAGCCGAGGTCGGCCGCCGCGTGCAGCGTCCACGCCGGGTCGTGCAGGTGGGCCCGGCCGACGCCGATCAGGTCGGCGCGACCCGCGAGCAGGATCGAGTTCGCGTCGTCGTGGGTGGAGATGCCGCCGACCGCGATCGTGGGCACACCGGTCGCGGCGCGCACCCGCTCGGCGAACGGCGTCTGGTAGCTCCGCCCGTAGGCCGGTCGCTCGTGCGCGACGACCTCGCCGCTGGACACGTCGACCGCGTCCACGCCGTGCTCGGCGAAGGCGGCGGCGATGCGCACGGCGTCGTCGAGCGTGGTGCCGCCCGGCGCCCAGTCCACGGCGGAGATCCTGGCCAGCAGCGGCTTGGTCGCGGGCCACGCCGCGCGGACGGCGGCCACGACGGCGAGCGGGAACCTCAGCCTGCCCTCGATCGCGCCGCCGCGGCGGTCCGCGCGGAGGTTCGTCAGCGGCGACAGGAACGCCGAGAGCAGCAAACCGTGGCCCGCCTGGATTTCCAGCACGTCGAACCCGGCGCGGTCGGCCCGCGCGGCGGCGGCGGCGAAGTCCTCGACGAGGGCGCGCAGCGCGGCACCGCCGAGCGCGGCCGGGGTCGGGCCGCCCCGGTGGCCCTTGGGCCCGGCGTGGCCGAGCTGCACGCCGACCGCCGCGCCGCTGTGCTCGTGCAGGGCGTCGGTGATCCGCCGCCACGCCGCGACCTGCCGCTCGGTGTAGAGGCCGGCGGTGCCGGTGGTGGTCCGGCCGTCGGCGGCGACCGCGGTCAGGCCGGCGAGCACCAGGCCCGCGCCGCCCAGCGCGCGCCCGCCCAGGTGCAGCAGCTCGGCGTCGCCGGGCACGCCGTCCACCGCGCGGTCGATGCCCACCGGCGCGGCGACGACCCGGTTGCGCAGCCGCAGGCCGCGCAGGGCCAGCGGCTGGAACAGCGGCGGCGCGGTGTCCTCCGGCCGCCGGTCCGGCCCGTGCTGCCGGGCGTCGAACCAGCGGTCCAGCGCGGCGACGTAGGCCGGGTCGCGCCGGCGGAGGTTGTCGCGGGTGACGCGCCTGCTGCGGGTGAGCAGGTTGAACGCGAACTGCTCCGGTTCCTGGCCGACGGCGTGCTCGATCGCCTCGAACCACTCCAGGCTGGCCTGCGCGGCGCGCTGGGCCGACTCGACGGCCGGTCGGCGTTCGGCCTCGTACCGGGCGAGGGCGCGCTCCAGGTCGGGCGCGGCGTCCCGACCGGGCGCGAGTTCGCGGTCGGGACCCGGTTCGCGGTCGGGCGCGGGTCCGAGTGCGGCGGCCAGCGCGTCGGCGTCCTCCATCGCCAGCTTGGTGCCGGAGCCGATGGAGAAGTGCGCGGTGTGCGCGGCGTCGCCGAGCAGGACGACGTTGCCGTGCCGCCAGGTCGCGTTGCGCACGGTGGTGAACCGGACCCACCGGGAGTTGTTGGTCAGCAACGAGTGCCCGCCGAGGAAGTCGCGCAGCAGCTCGGCGCAGCGGGCGACGCTCGCCTCGTCGCTGCGGCCCGGCGGCAGGTCCCGCGCGGCCAGGTCGGCGAAACCGGCCGCACGCCAGGCGCGCCCGGTCAGCTCGACGATGACGGTGCTGCGATCGTCGGCGAACGGGTAGGCGTGCACGTGCAGCGGTCCGAACCGGGTCTCCAGCACGACGAACGTGAACGCCTCCAGCACCCGGTCGGTGGCCAGCCACATGTACCGGCAGTCGCGCTCGTCCAGCGACGGCCGGAACACGTCGGCGTGCTTCGCGCGGGTGGCCGAGTTGACGCCGTCCGCCGCCACCACCAGGTCGTGCGTGCGGGCCAGCTCGTCGGCGGGTGGCGCGTCCGCGGCGAACCGGAGGTCCACGCCCAGGTCCCGGCAGCGGCGCTGGAGCACGGCCAGCAGGCGGGCGCGCCCGATCGCGGCGAACCCGTGCCCGCCGGAGGTCTGCACGACGCCGCGGTAGTGGACGTCGATGTCGCTCCACCGCGCGCAGTCCGCCTCGACCGCCGCGGCGATCACCGGGTCCGCGCCGGCGATGCCGTCCACCGTCTCGTCGGAGAACACCACGCCGAACCCGAACGTGTCGTCGGCGGCGTTGCGCTCCCAGACGGTGATCTCCCGCCTCGGGTCGTGCCGCTTGGCCAGCGCCGCGAAGTACAGCCCGCCGGGCCCGCCGCCGACGACCGCGATCCTCATCGGCGACCCGCCCCCGCCGCACCGTCCAACGCGGACCGCACGTCGTCGGGCCACGGCGTGCCCGCCGACGCGCCGGGCGGCACGTGCGCGACGACCACGCGGCCCTCGGCGGCCAGGCCGGACTCGCCGTGCACGGTGAACGCGTACTCCAGCGACGCCCGGCCCAGCCGCACCACCCGCAGCCGGGTCCGCACGCACTCGCCGAACCACAGCCGGGCGCGGTAGTCGACCTCGTGGCGCACCCTGGGCGTGCGGCCGAACAGGCGGGCGAGCCCGTGGCGGCGCAGCAGCTCGGCCTCGGCCTGCTCCGCCCAGCGCAGCACCGCGGAGTGGTGCTGGTGGCCGGCCGCGTCGGTGTCGTGCCACTCGACCCGGCGCTCGACCGTGGCCTCGAACCGCCCGTCGGGTGTGGCATCCGGTGTCGCCATCGCTGCTCCTCCAGGGCTCTTGACACCGTGCACGGTATTTCGCATTGTTGACGTGCGTCAAGAGAACGGAATATCGCTCCGAGTGGTGAGGAGCCGCCATGACGGACCGCGACGACGTGCTCGGCCGGGCCCGCGTGATCGACAACGCCGACCTGCGCGCCTACTACGACAAGCTCGCCCGGCTCGACGCCGGCGCGCTGTGGACCGTCGCCAACCGGATCGAGCCGTGGTACCCGCAGCCGGAGTCGGTGCCGGTCAAGTGGGCCTACCGCGACCTGAGGCCCCTGGTGCTGGAAGCGCTGCGGCTGGTCAGCGGCGACGACGCGGGCCGGCGCGTGGTCGCGCTGTACAACCCGCGGCGGCGCGACATCGCGGCCACCGTCGGCCTGCTCTACAGCGGCCTCCAGGTGATGGGTCCCGGCGAGTCGATGACCGCCCACCGCCACCAGGCCGCCGCGCTGCGGTTCGTCCTGGAGGGCACCGGCGCGTGGACGATCGTGGACGGGCAGAAGCTCAAGGTCGGCCCGCGCGACTTCGCCATCACGCCCAACTGGACGTGGCACGAGCACGGCAACGAGGGCGAGGACGGACCGGTGATCTGGCAGGACGGCCTGGACATCCCGCTGGTCAACGCGCTCGACGCGGGGTTCTACGAGGTGCACCCCGACGTCTACCAGAAGCAGGAGGGCATCACGAACTCCTCGCTGCGCGTCTACGGCGCGGGACAGTTGCGCCCCTTCGGCGACCCGTGGCACAAGAACCACTCGCCGCTGCTGGCCTACCCGTGGGAACCCACCTACGAGGCGCTGCTCAACGCCGCCGAGGCGACCGACGGCTCGCCGTACGACGGGATCATCATGGAGTACAGCAACCCGATGACCGGCGGCTCGGTCATGCCGACCATGAGCGCGCACATGCAGCTGCTGCGCCCCGGCGAGAGCACCCTGGCGCACCGGCAGGTCGGCTCCAAGATCTACACCGCCGCGAAGGGCAGCGGGTACTCCGTGGTGGCCGGCACGCGCCTCGACTGGACCGAGGGCGACATCTTCTGCGTGCCGTCGTGGGCCTGGCACGAGCACGCCAACGCGAGCCGGTCCGACGACGCGTGCCTGTTCTCCTTCAACGACTTCCCCGTGATGCGCGCGCTCGGCTTCTTCCGGGAGGAGCCCTACCCCGACAACGACGGCCACCAACCGGTCGCCTGACCGGGCGGGAGAACCCCATGCTGCTGGTCACCTTCTCCACCGGGGACGGCCGCCACCGCCTCGGCGTGCGGCGGGACGCCGAGGTGGTCGACGTCGGCGCGCTGTCCCCCGGCGCGCCCGCCTCCCTGTGGGACGTCGTGCGCGACGACGCCGCCGACGCCGTCGCGGCCCTGCTCGCCGGCCCGGTCCCGGAGTCCGCGCGGCACCCCGTCGGCGCGGTGCGGCTGCACGCGCCGCTGCGGCCGGGCAAGATCGTCGGCGTCGGGCTCAACTACACCGAGCACGTCGCGGAATCGGCGCGGGCGCTGGACACCGCGCACGAGCTGCCGCAGCGACCGGTGCTGTTCTGCAAGCCCGCCACCGCCGTCATCGGTCCCGACGAGGCGATCGAGCACGACGCGTCGCTGACCGCGCAGCTGGACTGGGAGTGCGAGCTGGCCGTCGTGATCGGGCGGACGGCGAAGCGGGTGCCGCCCGAACGCGCCCTGGAGCACGTCTTCGGCTACAGCGTCGTCAACGACGTCAGCGCGCGCGACCAGCGGCGCGGCGGGCTGTGGTTCTACTCCAAGGGGCAGGACACCTACGCGCCGTTCGGGCCGGCGGTCCGCACCGCCGACGAGATACCCGACCCGCACGCGCTGGACCTCTGCCTGCGCGTCAACGGCGAGGTCAAGCAGCGGTCCAACACCCGCTACATGCTGTTCCGGGTGCCCGAGCTGATCGCCGACATCAGCGCGGGCATCACGCTGGAGCCCGGCGACGTCATCGCCACCGGCACGCCGTCCGGCGTCGGCGCCGGGCGGTCGCCCCAGCAGTGGCTGCGGCCCGGTGACGTGGTCGAGGCGTTCGTGCAGCACATCGGCACCCTGCGCAACCCGGTGGTGGCCGTCCGATGAGCCGCGCCTACCGGATCGGGCAGATCGTGCCCAGCTCCAACGTGACGATGGAGACCGAGGTGCCCGCGATCTTCCGGGCGCGGGAGGCCGTCGCGCCCGAGCGGTTCACCTTCCACTCCAGCCGGATGCGCATGACGCGCGTGACACCGGAGGAGCTGGCCGCGATGGACGCCGACTCCGGGCGGTGCGCCGCCGAGCTGTCCGACGCGCGGGTCGACGTGCTCGGCTACGCCTGCCTGGTGGCCGTCATGAGCCTCGGCCGGGGCCGCCACCGCGTCGCCGAGCGGTCCCTCGCGCGGGTCGCCGCCGACCACGGCGCGCCCGCGCCGGTCGTCACCAGCGCCGGCGCGCTCGTCGACGCGCTGCACCTGCTGGGCGCGCGCACCGTCGCCGTGATCTGCCCCTACCTCCGGCCGCTGGCCGAGACCGTCGTCGGCTACCTGCGCGCCGAGGGCATCGGCGTCACCGACTGCACCGCCCTGGGCATCGCGGACAACCTCCGGGTGGCCGCGCACGACCCGGCGGACCTCGTCCCGCTCGCCGCCGCGCTCGACCACCGCGACGCGGACGCCGTCGTGCTGTCCGCCTGCGTCCAGCTCCCCTCGCTGGCCGCGATCGAGGTCGTGGAACGCGCGCTGGGCAAGCCCGTGCTCTCCGCGTCGACCGCGACCGCGCACCAGCTGATGCGGGCGCTCGACCTGCCCGCCGTCGCGCCGGGCGCGGGCACGCTGCTGGCGGGCGGCCACGCGGAGACCCCGTTCCGCGGCGGCGGGCGCTGACCCGCGCCCGCGCCCGACGCTCCGGGAAGGAGTGCTGCCGGTGCCACCGACCAGATCGGCCCACGTGGACACGTTCTGCCGCGACCGCCTCCCGCCGCCCGAGCAGCAGCCCGAGTTCCTGTTCGACCTGCCCGAGCTGCGCTACCCCGACCGCCTGAACTGCGCGCAGCGCCTGCTCGACGACGCCATCCGCCGGTTCGGCGGCGACCGGCCGTGCCTGCGCACCCCGGCCGACTGCTGGAGCTACGCCGAGCTGGCCCGGCGCAGCGACCGGATCGCCCGCGTCCTGGCCGAGGACCTCGGCGTGCGGCCCGGCAACCGGGTGATGCTGCGCGGGCCGAACAACCCGTGGACGGTCGCCGCGTGGCTGGCGGTGGTCAAGGCGGGCGGCGTGGCGGTGACCGTCATGCCGCTGCTGCGCGCCGGTGAGATCGCCGAGCTCGTGGCCATCACGAGACCGGCGCTGGTGCTCGCCGACCACCGGTTCGCCGACGACCTGCCCGCGCCGCCCGCCGGCCCGGTGGTCGTCGGCTACGGCGGCGCGGGCCCGGCGGACCTCGTCGCGCGCGCCGAGTCCAAGGTGGACGGTTTCCGGTGCGTGGACACCGCCGCCGACGACGTCGTGCTGCTCGCGCCGACCTCCGGCACCACCGGCAGGCCCAAGGCCACCATGCACTACCACCGGGACGTGCTGGCGTGCGCGGACACCTTCGCGCGGCACGTGCTGCGGCCCCGGCCCGACGACCTGTTCACCGGGACGCCGCCGCTGGGGTTCACCTTCGGCCTGGGCGGCCTGGTGGTGTTCCCGCTGCGCTGCGGCGCGTCGACCCTGCTGCTGGAACGCGCGACGCCCGCCGAGCTCGCCGACGCGATCGCCGCGCACGGCGTGACGGTGCTGTTCACCGCGCCCACCGCCTACAAGGCGATGCTCGCGGCGGGCAAGGCGCCCGCGCTGGCCGGCCTGCGGCGCTGCGTGTCCGCCGGCGAGCACCTGCCCGCGTCCACCTGGGAGCGCTTCCACCGGGCGACCGGGCTGCGCATCATCGACGGCATCGGCGGCACCGAGCTCCTGCACATCTTCATCTCGGCCGCCGACGACGACATCCGGCCCGGCGCGACCGGCCGGGCCGTGCCCGGCTACCGGGCCGCCGTGCTCGACGACGACGGGCGGCCGGTGCCGGACGGCGTGCCCGGCAGGCTCGCGGTGAAGGGACCGACCGGCTGCCGCTACCTCGCCGACGACCGCCAGCGCGACTACGTGCGGCACGGCTGGAACCTGACCGGCGACACCTACGTGCGCGACGCCGACGGCTACTTCTGGTTCCAGGCCCGCGACGACGACATGATCGTCTCCGCCGGGTACAACATCGCCGGGCCCGAGGTGGAGGCGGCGCTGCTCGACCACCCCGACGTCGCCGAGACCGCCGTCGTCGCCGCGCCGGACGCCGACCGGGGCGCGGTCGTGTGCGCGTTCGTCGTGCTGCGGGCCGGCGTCACCGGCGACACCGCGAAGGCCGCCGAGCTCCAGGCGTTCGTCAAGGCCGCGATCGCGCCCTACAAGTACCCCAGGCGGGTCGAGTTCACGGCCGCGCTGCCGAAGACGCCCAGCGGCAAGGTCCAGCGCTACCGGCTGCGGCGGCTGGTGGCCGAGCCAGGGACGCCGTCGGGCGACGCGCTGATACCGTGACGACGTGACGACGGTACCGGCCGCCGGCGAGGCGGGGTTCGCCGACGGCGACACGTCCACGAAGGCGGCCCGGCCCCGGCAGCTGATCGTGACGCTGTACGGCCTGTTCGCCAGGGGCCGCGGCGGGTGGCTGTCGGTCGCGTCGGTGGTGGGCCTGCTGCGCGAGCTGGACGTCGACGAGCCCGCCGTGCGGTCGTCGGTCTCCCGCCTCAAGCGGCGCGACGTCCTCCAGGCGGAACGCCGCGACGGCACCGCCGGGTACGCGCTGTCCCCGGCGGGGCTGGCGATCCTGCGCGAGGGCGACCACCGCATCTTCCGGCGCGAGCGGGCGACGTCGGCCGACGGCTGGCTGCTGGCCGTGTTCTCCGTGCCCGAGGCCGAGCGCCACAAGCGGCACCTGCTGCGCTCCCAGCTGAGCAGGCTCGGGTTCGGCACCGCCGCGCCGGGCGTCTGGATCGCGCCCGCCCACCTGCACGAGCCGACCGCCGACATCCTGCGCAGCCAGGACCTGCACGGCTACGCCGACCTGTTCCGCGCCGACCACCTGGCGTTCGGCGACCTGGCCGCGAAGGTGCGCCGGTGGTGGGACCTCGACCAGCTGGAGGCGCTGTACTCGGCGTTCCTCGCCGAGCACGGGCCGACGCCGGACCGCCACCGGCGGGCGGTCGACGGCCGCGCCGCGTTCGTCGACTACGTCCGCCTGCTCACCGACTGGCGGCGGCTGCCCTACCTCGACCCCGGCCTGCCCGAGGACCTGCTGCCGCCCGACTGGATCGGCGTCCGCGCGGCGGACCTGTTCTTCTCGCTCCAGGACCGCCTGGAGGACGCCGCCCGCGCCTACGGCAGCCGCGTCATCGGGGCTTGACGGCGCGGTTCCGCCGCACGACCAGCACCACCGTCCACACCACGTCGACGACCAGCACGACGGCCCAGACCCGACCGGCCCCGTACAGGAACGCGTCCGCGCCGTCCCGCCCGACCCGGCCCAGGAGGACCGTGCCGAGGTCGCGCGTCAGCAGGTCGCGCACCCACGACAGGTCGAACAGCGCCAGGACGGCCTGCGCGGCGGCGAACAGTCCACTGTGGACGAGGAGGTCCGAGAGCAGCCTCGCCGGGGACTTCGGCGGCTCGGACTTCGACGAGCCCGACCGCTCCGGCTGCGACGGCTCCGGCCCCGACCGCTCCGGCTGCAACCGCTCCGGCTGCAACCGCTCCGGCTGCGACCGCTCCGGCTGCGACGGCTCGGACCGCGACGAGCCGCCGTCCCGGTCCGCCCCGGTCTCCCCCGGCCCGGCCGCGACCTCCGCCGCACCGGCCACGGGTCCCGCCCCGGCCTCCCCCACCACCGGCGGTGGCGGCGGGAACTCCTCGACACCCAGGCGGCGCACCGCGCGCGGCACGACGACCGCGCCGGCCAGGATCATCGCGCCCGCCACCACGCACGCCACCGACCAGGCCGCACCGTCGTAGAGCGCGCCCGCCGCCAGGCTGCCGACCAGCCCGCCGACCAGGCACGCCGACTCGTACACCCCCATGCCGCGCCCGACCTGGCCACCCGACGCCTCGGCGATCACCGCCTGCTGGATCGGCAGCACCGCCGCCCAGGCCACGCCGCTGAGCACCCACAGCGCGGCGATCACGTACGGGTCCGGCGCCCACGACAGGCTCACCGCGAACGCGCAACTGGCCACCGACGCCGCCATCAGCACCCGTGAGCGGCCGAACCGCACCACGTACCGGTGCAGGCGCCCCGCCGCCACGCTCATCACGATCGCGCCCGGCAGGAACACATAGGCGACCTGCACCACCTCCAGCCCGAACCCGCGCTGGAGGTGCAACAGCAGCAGCAGCGACACGGCGGACTCGGCGGCCATCGTCATCACCACCGCGAACAGCATCGGCCGCAGCCGCCGCCCGACCGCGCCCAACCCGACCGCGCCCAACCCGACCGCGCCCAACCCGGCCGCCTCGACGCCCGCGCCCGACCGCACGCCGCGCCGGGGCGCGGCGAACAGCAGCGCCGCCGCCGCCAGGCACGCCGCGGCGCACGCCTGGAACAGCCCGCCGAACCCGATCGCGCCCAGCAGCGCCAGGCCCGCCACGAACGCCACCCACGAGCCGGTCTCCTGCGCCGCCAGCAGGCGCGGGAACACCGCCGAGTCCTCGGCGAGCCGTTCGCTGACGATCGCGGAGACCGCGACCCACAGCAGCGCGCCGCCCGCGCCGCCCACCGCCGCCGCCGCGTACGCGACGACCACGTCGCCCGCCACCGCGTACCCGGCGCACGACACCGCGTACAGCAGCGCGCCCGCGCCCGCCACGTGCCGGCGCTCGCACCGGTCGGCCAGCACGCCGGCGACCGGCCGGACCACCACCGACAACGCCATCTCCACCGCCAGCAGCACACCGACCTCGGTCGCGCCGAGCCCCAGCGCGATGCCCGCCCACAGCGGCAGCACGAAGTCGATCAACTCCGCCGGCCCGTTGGTCAGCGTGGCCGCCCACAACGTCCGCCGCTCCCTGCGGCGCGCGTCCTCCACGGTCTCCCCCTCGAAACACCGAACGCCGTTCGTTCTACTCCGAACGGTATACTGGGTTTTGCCATGAACGCAAAGAACCAGGCCCTGGACCTGCTGTGGAACCCCGACCGGCGGCCCTCCAGGGGTCCGCGGCGCGGGCTCACGATGGACCGCATCGTCGCCGCCGCGATCGAGGTCGTCGAGGCGGAGGGCCTGGCCGCGCTGTCCATGCGCAGGGTCGCGACGCAGCTCGGCGTCGGCACCGCGTCGCTCTACACCTACCTGCCGGGCAAGACGGAGCTGGCCGCGCTGATGCTCGACGCGATGGCCGCGGAGGACCCGCTGCCGCACGAGTGGCCGGGCGACTGGCGGGCGAAGCTGACGGCCTGCGCCCGCGCCGACTGGGTCGGCTTCCGCAGCCACCCGTGGGTGCTCCACCTGCTGGCGACCACGCCCGCGCCCGGCCCGAACGCGCTTCGCTGGCTCGACTCCGCCCTGTCCGTGCTGGCCGACACGGGGCTCACCGAGTCCGAGAAGATGGCCGTGATCGAGTCGGTCGACGCCTACGTGCGGGGTCTGGCCCGCCTCCAGATCGACACCGACGCGCACGCCGAGAACCCGGAGGAGCTGCGCGAACGGGACGCGGAGCTGGGCAGGCTGGTCGACTTCGACCGGTACCCGGCCCTGCTGCGGGCCCTGCGGGAGGGCGTGGCCCCGTGGTCGGGCGACCAGTTCGAGTTCGGCCTGCAACGCCTGCTCGACGGAGTGGAGGCCCTGATCGAGGCCCGTGCGAAGCGCTGAGGCGGCGGCGCCGGCGGTGCGCCGGGGCGGCGGCGCCCGCCCGGCGCGCCGGAGCCCGTGGTCAGCGGCCGAGCGCGACGCGCACCCGGCCGATCACGGCGTCCTCGTCCGCGCCCACCCGGCCGTCGGCGGAGGCGACCTTCCCGCACATCGCCAGCACGGCGTCGGCGAACCCCTCCGCGTCGGCGGCCGACCGCCGGGCGAGCAGCGCCACCGAGGCGCGCAGGGCGGCCAGCACGCCCTCCTCGACGTCGGCCAGCGAGCCGGCGGGCAGTTCGGGCGCGCCCGCGTCCACGACCTCCCGCACGGCGGGCGGCAGCGTCGCCATCGCCTCGACCCCCGCGTGGCTCTCCTGGTCGAGCGCGCCTTCCTCCGCCACCGACACCAGCACCATCGCGCCGTAGACCGCCGTGCGCAGAGTCCGGCTCTCCTCGTCCGTGTACGCCCTCATGTGATCCACTTTAGGACGGTCGGGGGCGCGCCGAGGCGCAGTCGCCGACAATGCCGTCCGAAGTGTCACGGGTAACACGCCAGGCTGCCCCGGAGAACCTGTTATGCACACTCGGGATACCGGTCCGGCGTCCGGCCCTGCATCATTCACCGGTGAGTCGAGACCACCACACCACCCGTGTCCCCGGCCTGGCGATGACCGACCACCGGTTCACCGTCCCGGTCGACCACGCCGACCCGTCGGCGGGCAGCCTGACCGTCTTCGCGCGGGAGGTCGTCGACCCGGCGAAGGTCGGGAAACCCTTGCCGTGGCTGCTGTTCCTCCAGGGCGGACCGGGCGGGAGGGCGCCCCGGCCCGCCGCCGCCCGCGGCTGGTTGCGCCGCGCGGTGCGGTCCCACCGCGTGCTGCTGCTCGACCAGCGCGGCACGGGGCGCAGCACGCCGGTGACCGCGCGGACCGCCGCCGAGCTGGGTCCGCGCCTCGCGTCCTACCTGGCCCACTTCCGGGCCGACGCCATCGTGGCCGACGCCGAGCTGGTGCGGCGTGGGCTGTGCGGCGACGAACCGTGGGAGACGCTGGGCCAGAGCTACGGCGGTTTCCTCACGCTGACCTACCTCTCCGTTGCGCCCCAAGGGTTACGGTCCTGCTACATCACCGGCGGGCTGCCGGGGCTGACGGCCACGGCGGACGACGTCTACGCCCGGACGTACCCGCGCGTGCGGGCCAAGGTGGACGCCTTCTACGCGCGGCACCCCGGCGACGCCGACCGAGTGCGGCGGATCGCGGACCTGCTGCCGGTGGCGCTGCCCGACGGCGACCGCCTCACCCTGGACCGGTTGCGGACGCTGGGGTTCGCGCTCGGCACGGGCGACGGGGCCGAGCGCCTGCACTGGTTGCTGGAGCAGGCTTTCGACGGCGACGGGCTGTCGGACGCGTTCCTCTACGAGGTGCTGGCGTGGACCTCCTACGCCGGGCGACCGCTGTTCGCGACGCTGCACGAGTCCATCTACGGGCAGGGCGGCAAGCCCACCGCCTGGGCCGCGCACCGCGCGCTGGCCGCGTTCCCCGAGTTCACGGCGGACAGCGACCCGCTGCTGCTCACCGGCGAGATGATCTACCCGTGGATGTTCGAGGACGTCCGCTGCCTGCGGCCGTTCGCCGACGCCGCGCACCAACTGGCCGAGTGGTCCGAGTGGACGCCGCTGTACGACCCGGACCGGTTGGCGCGCAACGAGGTCCCGGTCGCCGCCGCCGTCTACCACGACGACATGTACGTCGACGCCGGGCTGTCGCTCGACACGGCGGGCCGGGTGGGCGCGCTGCGGGCGTGGGTGACCAACGAGTGGGAGCACGACGGCGTGTCGGCGTCGGGCGAACGCGTGCTGGACCGGCTCATCGACATGGCCGCCGGCCAGGTGTGACCGGGGCTGCGCGATCCCGTAGGTCAATTGGCAACCAATTGGACGTGCACCCGGTCAACTCTTGCCATGCCGCGCCCGGCGCGCTTCACTGGCCAGGTCCGCGGGGAAGCCGACCGGAGGTGGACGTGATCAGCAGGATCGTCGTGGCGGCGGGACTCGTCGCCGGGCTGCTCGGCGCCGCTCCGGCGGACGCCTCGGCCCGGACCCTCCTTCCCGCCGTCAGCATGGAGGCGGTGCTCAAGGCGGCGCAGATCGACCCGCGCCGGTCCGACTCGGCGATCACGCCGGGCAGCGGGGACGGCGTGCTGCTGGTGGAGCAGGCGCTGAGCGCGCGCGGCCTGCTGGACGCGGCCTACGCGGACGGCCACTTCGGCACCCGCACCGTCGACGCGTACGCGGCCTACCAGCGCTCGCTGGGCTACACGGGCCTCGACGCGTCCGGCCTGCCGGGCCAGACCTCGCTGCGGCGGCTGGGCGAGCAGCGCTACACCGTCACGGCCACCGTGTCGGCGGGCGACAGGCTGACCTATCGCGGCGCGCTGATGAACGCGCGCACCAAGGCGATGCTGGTCGAGGCGGAACGGCTGCTCGGCAGGCAGCTCGACATCACGCAGGGCTCGTACAACACCGGCAACCCCGGCTCGGCGGGCACCCACGACGGCGGCGGCGCGCTGGACCTCTCCGTGGCGGGCATGTCCGCCGCCACGCGCACGGCCGTCGCGAAGGCGTTGCGGCAGGTCGGTTTCGCGGCCTGGGTGCGCACACCGGCGCAGGGCGACTGGGGTTACCACATCCACGCGGTGGCCCTGGCGGACCCGGACCTGTCGCCGGCCGCGCAGCACCAGGCCGGCGACTACTACCTGGGCTACAACGGCCTGGCCAACCGCGCGCCCGACGACGGGCCCGCCGTGGCCAAGAGGACGTGGGAGGACTACAACCGCTGACCACGCGCGGAACGGCCCCGCCCCGCCGTGGGACGGGGCCGTCGCGTCACGTGGCCAGGCCGTCACCCGGCGAAAGGCCGTCGCACCGCCGGGTGAGCCCGTCACCCCGTGCAGCCGTCGCGCGCGGGCCGGCCGACGCGCTCACCTCCCGCCCAGCGCCAGCAGCTCGGAGACCGTGGCGAACCGGTAGCCGCGCTCGCGCAGCCGGTCGACGACCGGGCCGATCGCCTCCCGCGTCCGGGCCCGCGCCGGGTACATGGCGTGCAGCAGGACGATCGACCCCGGCCTGACCTGCTCGACGGTGGCCGCCACCAGCTCCTCCGCGCCCACCCCGGCGTCCGCCGAGTCCGGCTCGACGTCCCAGGTGACCGTCCGGCGGTGGTGCTCGTCCAGGTACCGGGGCAGCGCGAAGAGCTTCTTGCCGTTGGGCGGCCGGAAGGTGATCTCCCCGGTGTACCCGGCCTCGCGGATCAGCGCGTCGGTGCGCTCGACCTCCTCGGCGACCCGGCCCGGCGACACGAACACCATCCGCTCGTGCGAGTACGAGTGGTTGCCCAGCTCGTGCCCGGCGGCGGCGATCTCCCGCCCCAGCCCCGGCTGCGCCGCCAGCTCGCGACCGGTCAGGTAGAACGTCGCGCGCACGCCCTTCGCCGCCAGCACGTCGAGCACCGGCCGGGTGCCCGCCGGGTCGGGCCCGTCGTCGAAGGTCAGCGCGACCACGCGCTCGTCCGTCTCCACCCGGCTGGTGAGGCCGCCGAAGAGCTGGAACGTGCGGGCGTTGGCCAGCGCGGACAGCCCCCACGCGCCCGACGACAGCACCAGGGACGCGGCCACGGCGACGACCGTCCACCGGCGCGCACGCGCGCCCGTCGGCAGTAAGCGCATCGGGTCATCGTGGCCGATCACCGACCGTGATCAAGATGGACCCGGCGGGCCTCGGTCGTCGGACGCCAGACCCCGCACGTCCGGCCGAAGTAAGGCAATGCTGCGTAGTGCGTCTGCCCCTGATACCTACCCGAAAGGGTTAACGATGACCCGTTCGGAGGTACGACGTTATGGCTTCGTTACCACCAGGGCGTATCCCCTAGGCCAAAACGCACACGTCATGGGTGTAGACGGGGGATCGTGTCCACTGCGACGACGGGAGGCCGAGTGGCGATCAAGTTCATCAAGAAGCCGCCGCCAGGCGATGCGTGCGGCTCGGGGGGAGTCGGCGTCGAGTCCGTGACGAGGCTGCGGGTGCCGGCGGAACTGCTCAACCGGCACGACGGCCGGGTCCTCGACCCCGGCGCGGTGGCGGCGGCGGGCGGCTGGCCCGCGCCGCGCTCGACCGCGTACCGGCCGCGGGTGCTGCTGGTGCCCGAGGACGTGCTGCGGGACGAGGTCGGGCTCGGCGCGATCCGCCGGGTGCTCAACGGGGCGGGTATCGACCTGACCACTCCCGAGGTCGGGGAGGGCACCCTGCCGCGCCCCGTGGTGCTGCGCCCGCTGGCCGGCAGGCGGGACGTCGACTCGTGGGCGGCGCTCCAGGAACTGCGGGCCGCCGCCGACCGCGACGACGTCGAGTTCGACCGCGACCTCGTCGGGCGCATCAGCCTGGAGCACCTGATGTTCAGCGCCGTCACCATCACCGGGACGCCGTGGGACACCAACGGCGACATCGTGAACGGCTCCTACCGCCGGTCCGACGCCGGGTTCTCGCGGATGCCGGTCACGCTCGTCGCCGAACCGCCGCCGCGCGGCGAGGTCGGCACCGAGCGGTTCGCCCGGCGGCCCGTCGTCGCCGTGCTGGACTCGGGGATCGGGCCGCACCCGTGGTTCGGCCTCAGCGACCGCAGCGCGCCGCCGCCCGAGGACAGCTTCATCTCCGTGCTGGACGAGGCCCAGGAAGCGATCCGGTGCAACGCCGCCGTCACCTGCGCCGGCACGTCGGCGCAGGCGCTCACGGACTTCTGGGACGAGCCCGCGACCACGGACCGCCTGATCAAGGACGTGGACAGCAACACCGGGCACGGCACGTTCATCGCGGGCATCATCCGGCAGGCCGCGCCGCGCGCGGACGTGCTCGCCGTCCGGGTCATGCACAGCGACGGCGTCGCCTACGGCTCGGACGTCATCGCCGCGCTGGAGGCGATCTCGCGGCGGGTCGCCCGCGCGCAGGACGAGGGCCGCCCCGAGGACATGGTCGACGTCGTGTCGCTCTCCCTGGGGTACCTGGACGAGTCGCCGTCCGACGCCAAGTACACCTCGCACCTCGCGGAGGTCGTCGGCCGCCTGGTCGGGCAGGGCGTGCTGGTGCTGGCCGCGTCCGGCAACAACTCGACCAGCAGGCGCTTCTACCCGGCGGCGCTGGCCGAGCTGCCCGACGACCCGGCCGGGGGGCCCGGGGTGATCAGCGTCGGCGCGCTCAACCCCAACTCGACCAAGGCCGGGTTCTCCAACGACGGCGAGTGGGTCACGTGCTGGGCGACCGGCGCGGGCATCATCAGCACCTTCCCGACCGACGTGACCGGGCCGCGGCAGCCCGTGCTGTCCGACTCGCAGCGCAGCGGTTTCGACCCGGACGACTTCGACAGCGGGTTCGCGGTGTGGGACGGCACCTCGTTCGCGACGCCGCTGGCCGCCGCCGCCGTGGCCAACGCGCTGATCGACGTGGCGGCGGAGGACACCGGCCTGAGCCTCGCCCAGGTCGACCGGAAGACCGTGATCGAGCGTGCGCGGGCGGCGATGGAACGCTGCTATGTGCAGTACCCGTTCTGACGGGCGGCACCTCGGCGGCAAGCCCCTCGGCGACCACGAGGGGCTTGCCGTCCTGTTCGAGGCGGCGCGCGACGGCGACCGCCGGGCGCTCGGCCGGCTCGCCGAGGCGCTGACCCCGTTGCTGTGGCAGGTCGCGCGGGCCCAGGGCCTGGACCGGGAGCGCAGCGCGGACGCCGTCCAGACCGCCTGGCTGCGGCTGCTCGGCTCGCTGGCCGACATCCACACGCCCCGCGCGCTGACCGCGTGGCTGGTGACCGTCACGAAGCGGGTCGCGTGGGCCATGCGGACCGAGCAGCGGTCCGGCGAGCTGGTCGGCGCGCTGCCGGACGACGTGGTCGACCCCGCGCCTGGCCCCGACGAGCAGGCCGCGTTCGCCGACCGCCGCGTCCGGCTGTGGGCGGCGGTGAACCGGCTGTCGCACCGCTGCCGCGAACTGCTGCGGGTGATCGCGTTCGTCCCCCGGCCGGACTACGCGGACATCAGCGCCGCGCTCGACATGCCCAGGGGCAGCATCGGCCCGACCAGGGGGCGCTGCCTGGCCCAGCTCCGCAAGCAGCTGTTGGCCGACGACGAGGGGAGCTGGCGGTGAGCCGCGACGACCCGGACGGCCCCCTCGGGAAGCTCGACGACCTCGACGGCCGGGTGCTGCGCGAGGTGCGGTGGCTGTGGGAGTCGCTGGACCCGGCGCCCGCCGACCTGGTCGACCGCATCCGGTTCGCGGTGGAGCTGGAGGACTCCGAGGTCGAGGTGGTCCGGGTCATCGAGCACCGCGAGGTCGCCGGGGTGCGGGGCGACGTGCACTCCCGCATGATCACGTTCGCCGGCGGCACCGTGGACTTCATGGTCAACGTGCAGGCGCGGGGCGACGGGACGTACCGCGTGGACGGCTGGCTCTCGCCGCCCGCGCCGCACGAGGTCGAGGTGCGCACCCCCGCCGGACCGCTGCGCACCAGCGCCAACGAGGACGGGAGGTTCGCACTCGGACGCATCCCGTCGGGTTTCGTCCAGTTCGTGATCCGACCAAGGGGCCGGACGAGTGCCGTAAGTACCCCGACGATGACACTATAGGCCCGGTGAGCGACCGTGTGCGGGACCTGCATCAGCGCGCGATCGAGGAGATCAACAGCGGCCGGCCCGCCGTGGGGGCGCGCTTGCTGCGCGAAGCCCTGCGCCTGGCCGACCGCGCGGAGCCGTTGACCGCGCGGTTGCTGGGCACGTTGGCCGCCGCCGAGGTCGCGCAGGGCAACACCGGCCGGGCCCTGGAGCTGCTGGACGAGGCCGACGAGGTCGTCACCGCGGAGGACCGGCACCTGCTGCTGTCGCAGCGGGCGCTGGTCGCCGTCCTCACCGGGCGGATGGACGACGCGCTGAGCCTGTTCGACGACGCCATCCTGCGGCTGCGGCGCACCGACCAGAAGGCGGCGCTGACGCGGGTGCTGCTCAACCGCGGGATGCTGCACCAGATCGCGGGCCGGGTCCGGCTGGCGCTGGCCGACCTGGACCAGTGCGCGCAGCTGGGCGCGTCGCTCGGGCCCGACGAGGGCATGCCGCGCACCGTCGCCAAGGCCGTGCACGGCCGGGGCCAGTGCCGGGTGCTGACCGGTGACATCCCCGGCGCGCTGCGGGACTTCGACATCGCCGCCGAGGTCTACGCCGACCAGGGCCAGGGGATGCTGGCCGTGCTCGCCGGCGACCGGGCGCGGGCGCTGCTCGCGGCGGGCCTGCCCAGCGAGGCGGCGACCGAGCTGGACACGTTCCTCAAGCGGGTGCCCGAGCTGCGGATGGGCCACGAGCACGCCGAGGCCGAGCTGACGATGGCGCGGGCCCGGCTCGCCGCGGGCGACCCGGCCGAGGCGCGGCGGTGGGCCGACCGGGCCCGGCTGCACTTCCGCCGCCGCCGCAACGACACGTGGGCCGCCGTCGCGGAACTGGCGATGCTGCGGGCGGACTTCGCGGCGGGCAACGGCACCGTCCGCGTCGCCCGCGCGGCGGCCCGGCTCGCCGACCGGCTGCGCTCGCTGGGCCTGCGCAACGACGCCGAGGAGGCCGACCTGCTCGCCGCGCGCACCTACCTCGCCAGGGGCCGGACGGCCGAGGCGCGCGTGCACCTGTCCGGCCGCGACCGCCCCGGCGCGCCGCTGACCACGAGGCTGCTGCGCAGGCTCGTCCTGGCCGAGCTCGGCGCGGCCGAGGGCGACCAGCGCCGCACGTTCGCCGAGGCACGCGCCGGCCTGGCGCTGCTGCGCGAGCACCGCGGCCGGTTCGGCAGCCTCGATCTCCAGACCGGCACCACCTCGCTGGGCGGCGAGCTGGCCCGCGCCGGCCTCGCGGCGGCGCTGGAGAACGGCAGGCCCGAGGTGGTCTACCGGTGGCTGGAGCGCTCGCGCGCGCAGGCGTTCCGCTTCCCGCCCGTCCGCACACCGGCCGACGAGCACACCGTCGACGCCGTCGCCGAGCTGCGGCAGCTCGCGCGGGAGGCCCGCGCCGCCGAGCTGAAGGGCAGCCAGGACACCGACGCGCTGCGCCGCGCCCGGCAGCTCGAACGCGAGATCCGGGCGAAGGGCTGGCGCACCGACGGCGTGGGCGGGCGCTCCGCCGAGGTCGGTTTCGGCGAGGTGAAGGCCGAGCTGGCCGACGCGGACAGCGTGCTGGTCAGCTTCCTCGTCGACGGCGGCAGGCTGCTGGCGCAGGTCGTCGGCGACCGCCGCGCCGACCTGCTCGGGCTCGGCGGCACCGCCGCGGTGTTCGAGGCCATCGCCCGGTTGCGCAGCGACCTCGACGCGGCGTGCGGCAGGCGGCTCCACCCGGCGCTGGAGCAGGTGATCCACACCTCGATCCGCCGCCAGCTGGGTGTGCTGTCCGAGCACCTGCTCGACCCGCTGCTGCCCGCCATCGGGGACCACAACGTGGTGCTCGTGCCGACCGGCGCGCTGTCGGCGATGCCGTGGGGCCTGCTGGACGCGTTGCGCGGGCGGCCGGTCACCGTGACGCCGTCGCCCTCGGCGTGGGTCTCGGCGAAGCGCACCACCCGGCCGGCCGGTCCCGTGCTGCTGGTCGGCGGCCCGAACCTCAAGCACTCGTCGGACGAGGTACGGCGGCTGGCGCGGATCTACCCCGACAGCACGGTGCTCGACGGCGACGACGCCACCGTGGACAACGCGCTCGCTGCGGTGAACCGCAGCAGCCTGGCGCACTTCGCCTCGCACGGCCACCACGAGCAGGAGAACGTGCTGTTCTCCCGGCTGGACCTCGTCGACGGTCCGCTGATGGCGCACGACGTGCACCAGCTGGCGGCCGTGCCGGACCACGTCGTGCTGTCGTCGTGCGACATCGGCCAGGCGGTGGTGCGGGCGGGCGACGAGATCCTGGGCTTCACCGCCGCCCTGCTCTACAGCGGCAGCCGGACCGTGGTGTCCAGCGTGGCGCGGGTCGACGACGAGGCGGCGGTCGAGGTGATGACCGCCTACCACCGGGCGCTGGCACGCGGCGTGCCGCCGGGTGAGGCGCTGGCCGACGCGACCCGGAGCGAGCCGTTGATGCCGTTCGTGTGCCACGGGTGGGGCGGGTGAGGGGGTGGGAGGGAGAGGGGGGAGGGAGAGGGGGGCTCGGGGGGGTGATCAGGTGGTCGGGGTGTTGGGCTGCGGGGGTGTCCAGACGTAGGGCGTGGTGGTTGTTATGGCCGTGAAGCCGAGGCGTTGCAGGATCGGGCGGCTGTCCTCGGTCGCGTCCACGTTGAGGTAGCGGGTGCCGCGCGCCGCCGCGATTTGCGCGCGTAGCGCCACCAAAGCGCGGTAGGTGCCCCGTCCGCGCCACTCCGCCAGCGTCGAACCGCCCCACAGCCCGGCGAAGTCCGTGCCCGGCACGAACTCCAGCCGCGCCGAGGACACCACCCGGCCGCCCGCCTCCGCGACCACCACGACGGTCCGGCCGTCACCCGACCGCAGCCGGTCGCCCAGTTCCGCCGCCAGCCGGCTCCGGTCGTCGCCCCACACCTCGGATACCATGTCGGCGACCCGGCGCAGGTCGGCGTCCGAGGTGACCTCCCGGACGGTGACGCCGGCGGCGGGCGCGGGCGCCGCAGCGGCCAGGTCGGCGGTCGCGCCGATCAGCACGGTCTCGCGCGGCTCGGCGGTGAAACCGGCGGCGGAGAGCCGTTCGGGCAGCTCGGCGGGCAGGTCGTGGCCCCGCGTCTTCCACTCGACGGCCTCGCCGCGCGCGGCGAAGAAGTCCCGCTGCCGGGCGATCACCGCGTCCAGCGCCGGACCGGCCGTGCCCAGGTCGCGCGCGCCGCTGACGAAACCGCGGCGGTGCTGCCCGACGACCCGGACCACCGGCCCGTCGTGCTCGGCGTGCGCGCCGGGCGGCAGGTTGGTCCACTCGGCGGGGCGCAGCTGCGCGTCGTAGCGGGCGAGGAGGTCCGTGGTGTCGGGCATCGGCCCACGTTAGCCGTTACCGAACGGATGGCCACGTGGTCCGCGCACAAACGTTCAAGACCGGCGCGGCGCGCGGCGGCTACAACACGCGTGGGATCACGGGAGGAGCGCGCATGGTCGACGTGGGGTTCATCGGGCTGGGCGTCATGGGGCAGCCGATGGCGGTCAACCTGGCGCGGTCCGGTGCGCCGCTGGTGGTCTGGAACCGCACGGCCGCCCGGTGCGGGCCCGTCGCCGCCGCCGGGGCGCGGGTCGCCGCCGGGCCGGCGGAGGTGTTCGAGCAGGCGGGCGTGGTGCTGCTGATGCTCGCCGACGAGCAGGCGGTCGACGCGGTCCTCGCCCGCGGCACGGCGGCTTTCGCCGAGCGCTGCCGCGGCCGGACCGTCGTGCAGATGGGCACCGTGTCGGCGACGTACTCCGCGGCGCTGGCCGCCGAGGTCGCGGCCGTCGGCGGCGGCTACGTGGAGGCGCCGGTCTCGGGGTCGCGCGGCCCGGCCGAGGCCGGTTCGCTCGTCGCGATGGTGTCCGGTGACGACGACGGCCGGGTCGGTCCGCTGCTCGCGCCGATGTGCGCGGAGGTGGTGGGCTGCGGACCGGTGCCCGGCGCGCTGCTGATGAAGTTCGCCGTCAACCTGCACCTGATCACGCTGGTCACGGGCCTGGCGGAGGCGTACGGGTTCGCCGAGGCGCACGGGCTGGACCCGGAGGTGCTGACGCGCGTGCTCGACGCCGGGCCGATGGCGTCCGCGGTGTCGCGGGCGAAGGCGGCGAAGCTGCTGGCGGGCGACTTCACCGTCCAGGCGGCGGCGCTCGACGTGCTGAAGAACAACCGCCTCATCGCCGAGGCGGCGCGCGCGGCCGGCGTCGCGTCGCCGCTGCTGGACGTGTGCCACGCGCTGTTCGCCGAGACCGTCGGGCTCGGGCACGGCGGTGAGGACATGGCGGCGGTGGTCCGGGCCATCCGGGCCAGGTCGCGGAACGGCCGCGACCCGGTCGGGTCGCGGCCGGCCGGTCGGTCCGGGTGACGAGGGGCGACCCGGACCGGCCGACGCCCCGGTCCCGCCGGCCACCTCGGCGGCGTCGGTGCGGATCAGTCCGGGCGCGGCAGGGCGGCCGCGCCGCGCACGGCCGCGGCCCAGGCCGCCGGGGTCAACCCGTAGGCGCGCTTGAACATGCGCGTGAGGTGGCTCTGGTCGGCGAACCCCACCGCCACCGCCACCTCGCCCGGCGGTCGGCCCGCGCGCAGCTGCCGCCGCGCCAGGTCCAGCCGCCGCATCGTCCGGAACCGGGTCGGGCTCGTGCCGAACGCCGCCCGGAACTGCCGCGCGACCGCCCACCGGTCCAGGCCGGACACCCGCTCGAACTCCGCCACGGGGTGCCTGCCGGTGACGTCGTCCAGCAGCAGCTCCCGCACCCGCCGCACCGCCTCCAGGTCGAGGGCCGCGCGGCGCGCCGGGCCGTCCGCCGAGTGCCTGGCCAGCAGGTCCGCCACCGCCGCCGTGACCTCGGCGGCCTCGGCTTCGTCCAGCGGCTCGTCGATGTGCGCGAGCCAACCGGCCACCGCCGGGCCCACGCGCGCCGGCCCGATCACCGGGTCGGCGACGAACGGCAGCGGCCGTCCGCCGAGCGCGTCCTGGACCAGCGCCGGGTCCAGGTAGATGATCCGGTAGCCGAACCCGCCCTCGGTGCCCGCCGCGCCGTCGTGCAGCTCGTCGGGGTGCAGCACGTGCCACTCCCCCGGCAGGCAGTGCCGCAGGGCGCCCCGGTAGCGGAACGTCTGCACGCCGGCCAGCGTGACGCCGACGGCGTAGGTGTCGTGCCGGTGCGGCGCGAACGCCGCGCCGGTCAGCGCGGCCTCCATGCGCTCGATACCGGCCGCGCCGCCGCCGAACCGCAGCCGGCGAGCACCCGGCGCGCCGGACAGCGACCGGTCGGGCGACCACCCGCTCCGACCGTCCCACCCCGTCCGCACGCCGTCCAGGCTATCCCGGACGGAACCGGCCGGCGGCGGTCGGACGGTTCGGCCCGGCGGCGGTCGGACGGTTCCGGCGGCGGTTGCGCGCACCTGAGACCCGGCCGGCGCGGCAGGTGAGGCGGCCCGGTGCGGCAGGCGCGCACACCGGCCGGTTCAGCGCGTTTCGGGCAGGGCCCGGTCGAGGATCGTGCCGAAGTCCGTCCCGGCGGGCAGCGTCCCGAACGCGTAGCCGCCACCGCCGAACCTGGTCCCGCAGAACGCGTCCGCGACGGCCGCCGGCGCGTGCCGGACGAGCAGCGAACCCTGGAGCGCCAACGCCATCAGCTCCACGAGGCGGCGCGCGCGGACCTCCGCGCCGTCCCGGTCGGCGAGCGCCGCGCCGACCCGCGCGACGGCCGCGTCCAGGCGCGGGTCGCCGCCGCGCGCCGCCTCCAGTTCCGCCGTCAGCGCCCGCGCCGCCGCCGGGTCCTTGTCCAGCACCCGCAGCACGTCCAGCGCGTTGACGTTGCCCGAGCCCTCCCAGATCGAGTTCAGCGGCGCCTCCCGGTACAGCCGGGGCATCCCCGAGTCCTCCACGTACCCGTTGCCGCCCAGGCACTCCAGCGCTTCCGCCGCGAACGCCGGCGCGCGCTTGGTCACCCAGTACTTGCCGACGGCGGTCGCGATCCGGCGGAACGCGCGCTCGCCGTCGTCGCCCCGGACCGCCCGGTCCGCCGCGCCGGCCAGCCGCAGCGTGAGCGCCGTCGCCGCCTCGGACTCCACCGCCAGGTCGGCCAGCACGTTGCGCATCAGCGGCTGGTCGAGCAGCCGCGCGCCGAACGCCCTGCGGTGCGCCGCGTGGTGCCCCGCCTCGACCAGTGCCTTGCGCATCAACGCCGCCGAGCCCGACACGCAGTCCAACCGGGTGCAGTCGACCATCTCCACGATGGTCTTGACGCCCCGGCCCTCCGGCCCGACGAGCCAGGCCAGGGTGCCGTCGAACTCCGGTTCGGACGAGGCGTTGGAGCGGTTGCCCAGCTTGTCCTTCAGCCGCTGGAGGAGGAACGGGTTGCGGGTGCCGTCGGGCAGGACGCGCGGCACCAGGAAGCACGACAGCCCGCCGGGCGCCCTGGCCAGCACGAGGAACAGGTCGCACATCGGCGCGGAGGTGAACCACTTGTGCCCGCGCAGGGCGTACACGCCGTCCTCGCCGGTCGGCGTCGCGGTCGTCGTGTTGGTGCGGACGTCCGAGCCGCCCTGCTTCTCGGTCATGCCCATGCCGGCCAGCAGCCCGCGCTTGGTCGTCGGCACGCGCAGGCCGGGGTCGTAGACGCGGCTGGTGAGCAGCGGTTCGTACCCGGCGGCCAGGTCGGGCTGGAGGCGCAGCGCGGGCACCGCCGCGTACGTCATGGCCACCGGGCAGGCGTGACCGGCTTCGGTGTGCCCCCAGACGAGGAGCCCGGCGTAGCGGGCGACGTGCGCGCCGGGCCGCTCGTCGGCCCACGCCGAGCCCGCGTTGCCCTCGGCCACCGCGACCCGCACGAGGTGGTGCCAGGCGGGGTGGAAGTCGACCTCGTCGATCCGGTTGCCGTACCGGTCGTGGGTGCGCAGCACGGGTTCGACCGCGTTCGCCTCCTCCGCCCACCGCTGGGCCTCGGGGCTGCCCGCGTGCGCGCCGAGCCGCCGGACGTCGTCCTCCGCCCACCCGGCTCCCTCGCGCCGCAGCCCTTCGAGCAGGGCGGCGTCGGCGGACGCGTCGTAGGGCGCGGTCGGCGGCGGCTGGTTGGTGACCTCGTGGGTGGCGCGGGACGGCGCGGTGAGGGCCATGACCACGAGTATTACTGCTATGGGACAACCGCAGCAAGAGTGTAATGCCCGGCGCGGCGACCTCGACGGCTACCATCCAGCGGGGCGAACGGGGGAACGGGCGTGACGCCGGAAATCGCACTGCGACCGCTGACCGCGCGGTCGGTCGTGCTCAGCGTGCTGCTCGGCACGCATCCCCCGGAGCTGCCGGCGCGCGACCTGGTCCGCGTCGCGACCCTGTTCGACATCAGCGACACCGCGTTGCGCGTCGCCCTCACCCGCATGGTGGCGGCCGGCGACCTCACCCGCGTCGACGCGACCTACCGCCTGAGCGAACGGCTCGTGGCGCGGCAGCGGCGGCAGGACGACGCGGTCGAGCCGAGCACCACCGACTGGGACGGCACGTGGGAGGTCCTCGCCGTGACGGCGACCGGGCGCGGCGCGGCCGACCGGGCGGCGCTGCGGGCCCGGCTGGCGGCGCTGCGCCTGGCCGAACTGCGGGAAGGCGTGTGGGTGCGGCCCGCGAACCTGCGGCGCGCGCGGACCGACGACCTCGACGGGGTCGTGCAGCGGTTCCGGGCGCGCCCGGAGACCGACCACGGGTACCTGGCGCGCGGGCTGTGGGACCTGGACGGCTGGTCCGCGCACGCCACCGCGCTGCTCGGGGCGTTCGAGGCCGCCGACCGCGCCCGCGACCGGTTCACCGTGGCCGCGGCGGCCGTCCGGCACCTGCTCGCCGACCCGGTCCTGCCCGCGGCCCTGCTGCCCCGCTCCTGGCCCGCGGCCGGGCTGCGGGCGGCCTACCACCGGTACCGGGCGGAGTTCGCCGACCTGACCCGCGTCACGCGGCACGGCTGACCACGCCGCCGGCACCGGAGCGCCCGGACCCGCGCCGGCGCTACTGTCACCGCCATGTACGTGAAGCTGTGCGGGCTGCGCACCACCGCCGACGTCGCGACCGCCGTCGACGCCGGGGCCGACGCGGTCGGGTTCGTCTTCAGCCCCAGCGCCCGGCAGGTCGACCCGGCGACGGCGGGACGGCTCGTGCGCGAGGTCCCGCCGCACGTGCTGTCCATCGGCGTGTTCAGCGGGGTGCCTGCGGCGGAGGTGCGGCGGCTCGCCGTCGAGTCCGGTGTCGGCGCGGTCCAGTTGCACGGCGCCTACCCGAAGGCCGCCTTCGACGAGGTCTCGACCTCGGGCCTGCCGCTGGTGCGGGCCGTCGCGCTGACACCGGGCACCGACGTGCGGGTCGGCGCGCACGGCGAGGAGATGCTGCTGCTGGACTCCCCGGTGCCCGGCTCCGGTGAGCGGTGGGACCTGACCGCGCTCGACGGCGCGCGGCCCGAGGGCCGGTGGCTGCTCGCGGGCGGCCTGGGCGTGCGCAACGTGGCCGAGGCCGTCGCCCGCGCCCGTCCGTGGGGTGTCGACGTGTCCAGCGGCATCGAGTCGAGCCGGGGCGTCAAGGACCACGGCCTGATGCGCGAGTTCGTCGCCGCCGCGCGCAACGGGTGAACCACGCCCCACCCGGCCCGACATCCCGGCCCGGCACGACGCACGACGCACGACCCGACCCCGGCACCGCGGGGCGCCCGGCCCGCACCGCCGGCCTCCGCCGACCGGACCTCCGGGCCGGAGCCCCGTGGCACCAACCGCTGTCGGCCGGACCGACCACCGGCGCGAATCCCACCGCATCCCGGCGGTGCGGTCGAATAGGCTGCATTCCATGATCAGGACGCGTAGCCGGATCCCGCTCGCGGCGGTGCTCGTCGCGGTGCTGAGCGCGTGCACCACCCAGGTCGCCGGATCGCCGGTGCCCGTGCCGAACCCGACACCCGTGAAGCCGGTGCCCACCGCCGCGAACCTGCTCGGCGACCTGCCGTCCTTCGACCCGTGCAGCCTGGTCGAACCCGCCGACCTGGCCCCGCACGGCACGCCCGCGCCCGCCAAGCCGGACTCGCTCGACCACTGCCCGTTCACGGTCACCACGGCGTCGAACGCCAAGCTGGACGTCACCGTGGGCCTGCTCGACCGGCTCGACTCCGAGGGCGAGATCCAGGCCCAGTACAAGCCGTACCGGGACCTGCGCATCGCCGTCGAGCGGGAGGACCCGACCCGCTGCGCCCGGCGGGTGGTGTTCACCGACCTGGTGACGCTGACGGTCGCGGTGGACAACTTCGGCGCGGACAAGACCTCCGCCCGAGAGCTGTGCGGCATCGCCGACCACGTCGTCCGGCTCGTCGCGGACCGGGTGCTGGACAAGGAGGTCGGGCACCGCACGTTCCCGGCCCGGTCGCTGGGCCGCGTCGACCCGTGCTCCTCGGTGTCGAGCGCGACGGCGGCCAAGGTGCCGGGCATGACGTCGCCGAAGGTCAAGCCCTACCCGGCGGCGCACCAGTGCCGGTGGAGCAAGGACGGCTCCGCGCAGCCGCCGCGGCTGCGCGTCACGTACGCGGTGGGCGTGCCCACGGTTCCGGACGGCCGGACCAAGACGGCGGAGGACGTCGGCGGGCGCCCCACCACGATCAGCAAGTCGTCCTCGTCGTCCCTCGCGCTGTGCGCGGCCGAGACCGCGCACATCCCGGTCGACGGTGGCGAGGGCCTGCACGAGCTGGCGTTCGTGACCGTCAACCTGCCGACGGGCAGCCAGGTCGAGGACGCGTGTGCCGCGGCCAAGGCGATCGCGGCGGAGGTCTGGTCCCACCTGCCGAAGTGACGCCCGACGGGTGGACCGCGGCAGGACGTGCTTCCGACGGCCCGCGACCGGGTACGACCCACCCATGAAGGTCGCCGTCGTGTCCGACACCCACGCGCCCCGCCGGTGGAAGTCCTGCCCGCCCGCGGTGGCCGAGCACCTGCGGGACGCGGACCTGATCCTGCACGCCGGCGACGTGTGCGTGGCACCGGTCCTGGCCGAGTTGGAGCGGTTCGCCCCGGTCGTCGCGGTCCTGGGCAACAACGACGGGCCGGACGTCGCGGCGTGGGGCGCGCCGGAGGCGGTGGAGCTGGAGCTGGCCGGCCTGCGCGTCGCGATGATCCACGACAGCGGCCAGGCCAAGGGCCGCACGGCCCGGATGCGCCGCCGCTTCCCGACCGCCGACCTGGTGGTGTTCGGCCACTCCCACATCCCGCTGGACGAGACGGGCGACGGCGTCCGGGTGTTCAACCCGGGCTCACCCACCGACCGCCGCCGCCAACCGCACGGCACCATCGGCCTGCTCGACATCCACGACGGCCGCCTGGTGGACGCCCGCATCGTGCCGGTCACCTGACCACGAGTTCGAGACACGGTGGCTGGGCGCGCGGCGGCGTGCCCTGTCCGGCGGAGAGCGCGTCACGGGCCGCCCCGGGCGCCCTGCGGCCCGGCCCGGAGCGGTGGGCCGGGGTGTGCGGGCGACGCGTCAGCCGTCCGCCGGGCGGGTGCGGCGGGCGTAGGCGCGGGCCGCCCGCGCGCGGTCGCCGCACCGGGTCGAGCACCAGTGCCGGCGGCCGTGGCGCAGCAGGAAGCGGTTGCAGGGCGGGGAGCCGCACGCGGTCAGCCGTGCCGCGTCCGGGCCGGTGAGCAGGTCCGCCGCGTCGGCCGCCAGCGCCGCCAGGGCGTGGTCGAGGATCTGGTCGACCGGGTGCGGCGCCGCGCGGCGCGGGCCGGTCTTGTCGTCCCACAGCAGCAGGGCCGCGGTCGGGACCCTGGTGAGCGCGTCGTTGACCGCGGCCACCGCCGCGGGCAGCGCGGGCACGCCGGCCACCCGCGCGGCGAACAGCGACCTGATCTGTTCGCGCAGCGAGCGGAGCTGGGACGTGCACATCTCGGCCAGGCCGGCGTTCTCCGGCGCGAGACCCCGGTCGGCGAGCCACCGGTCGGCGGACGCGGGCGTGCCGAGCCGGTCGGCGTACTGCCCGCCGGGCAGCGCCACCGCGCTGTTGGCGAAGTCCAGCGCCGGGTACTGCTCCGCGCCCGGTGCGGGCGGGACCGCGGGCTCGACGTCCTCATGCATG
Source organism: Saccharothrix australiensis (assembly GCF_003634935.1). Classification (NCBI taxonomy): domain Bacteria; kingdom Bacillati; phylum Actinomycetota; class Actinomycetes; order Pseudonocardiales; family Pseudonocardiaceae; genus Saccharothrix; species Saccharothrix australiensis. Next base: position 3,981,295 of record NZ_RBXO01000001.1, on the reverse strand, counting down.
AACTCATGGTAGAGCTTGCGCTCATCCGTGAGAAACACTAGCGTCTCCTCACGGATGGGAAGTTCCCATCCGTGAGGAGATCGAGACCCGTGACATCCACCGGCACGACCACCGAGCAGTTCCCCGTCCGCGTGCTGGGCGGCCCGACCGCCTTGTTCACCTACGGCGGCCTGACCTTCCTCACCGACCCGACGTTCGACGACCCCGGCACCTACGGGGAGGGCACCGGCCGTGAACTCGCCAAGACCGCGCCACCCGCGGCCACCCCCGCCGAATTGGGCCGCGTCGACGTCGTCCTGCTGTCCCACGACGAGCACCCGGACAACCTCGACCACGCCGGCCGCGCGCTGCTCGCCGACGTGCCCCTCACCCTGACCACCCCCGGCGGCGGGCAGCGGCTGGGCGGGTCCGCGAAGGGGCTGGCGGACTGGGAGACCGTCGAGCTGCCCCGGCCAGGCGGCGGCGCGGTCACCGTGACGGCGGTGCCCGCCGTGCACGGTCCCGGCGCCCGCGAGGAGGTCGAACCCGTCACCGGCCAGGTCGTCGGGTTCGTGCTGACCGCGCCGGACCTGCCCGCGGTCTACGTCAGCGGCGACAACGCCTCCCTCGACGCGGTCCGGCAGGTCGCCGAGCGCTTCACCGCGATCGACACGGCGATCCTGTTCGCCGGCGCGCCGCGCATCCCGGTCGTGTTCGACGGCGCGGCACTCGTCCTCGACAGCGCGTCGGCCGCCGAGGCCACCCGCATCCTCGACGCCCGCCGCGTGGTCCCGGTCCACTGCACCGGCTGGAGCCACTTCTCCGAGGGGCTCGACGAACTGGTGGCCGCCTTCACCGCGGCCGGGCTGGCCGACCGCCTCGACCTGGGCTGAGCGGACCGCGCGGCGGGCGTCGTGGTCGAGCGGGCCGGAGGCTCCTCCCGCTCAGCGGTTCATGTTGGCCGCCGCGACCTTCGTCAACTGCTCGGCGGTGCCGCACCGCCGGTCCGCGGGCTGGTCGTCCGCCACCGTCACCATCAGCACGTCCACCCGGGCGCGCTCGGGCCGGTTCGACGGGTGGTGGGGCACCCGGTAGGTGCACTCGCCGTCGGCATCCTCGACGTACGCCTCGCGGCCGTCCACGGCCCTCAGCTGTCCCGTGATCCTGGAGCGGCTGGCGTGCTGGTCGTAACGCACGTGGACCTTGGAGTCGGTGATCGCCGTGTACCACTTGCACGACCAGCCGCCGAACACGTCGACACGGCCGGTCAGGCCCGGCAGCGCGTCGTCCGGCAGCAGTCCGCAGGCGTCGATGCGCGCCGCCGACCCCGGCGGGAAGTCCTCACCACGCCGGGGGATCGGGCCTTCGCCGAGCACCTTCCGCACGGTGCCCACCGCGACGTCGGCGATGCGGCACAGGTCCTTCGGCGAGTCGTCCAGCCCGGCGGTCACCCTGACCCCGTACCTGTCGTCGACCAGCACCAGGCGGTTGCACTCCGAGTCGTCGTCCGACGGGACCTCCAGCACCTCGAACGGCGGTGCCGAGAGGGTGGGCCAGGTCGCGTCCCGCTGCTGTGACACCAGGGTCGTCAACTGGACCTCGACGTCGATCTTCTCCTTCGCCCGCACGTCGATGAGCACGTCGCAGCGGTTGAAGTTGCCCCGGTCGGGTGCGAGCTCCGGTGGGCCGAACTCGCCGAAGTCGCTCGCGCGGAGCAGCGCGCACGGCTCGGCGGTGCGCTCGTCGCCGACGAGGCTGTCGGGGCCGGGTTTCGGCCACGCCACGGCCACCGCCGCGGCCGCCAGGCCGACGACGGCCAAACCCGCGCCGACCAGCCGGAAGCGGCGGCGACGCCAGAACGGCGCGGGGACGGGTGGCGGGGGTGGTGGCGCCCAGTCGCCGACGATCTCACCCAGCCGCCGCCGCACCTCCGCCGCGGTCGGCCGCCGTTGGGGCCTGCGGTCCAGCATCTCGGTCATCAGCGGCGCGAGCACGCCGTCCGGCACCGCGATGTCGCCATCGCGGGCGCGGGCGAGCACCGCGGCCGCGTCACCGGTGCCGAACGGCGGTTCCCCCTTCAGCGCCGCGTACATCGTCGCGCCGAGCGAGAACACGTCCGACGGCTCGCGGGCGGCGGACCCGCCCGCGACCTCCGGCGCGGTGTAGGCGGGCGTGCCGCTGATCCGCCCGTCGTCCGCGCCGGTGACCTCGTGCCAGATGGAGATGCCGAAGTCGGCGAGCTTCGCCAGGTCGTCGTCGCCGAGCAGGATGTTGGCCGGCTTCACGTCGCGGTGCACGATCCGGTGCGCGTGCAGCGCCGCGAGCGCGCCCGCCACCTGCATGGCGATCCGGGCGACCCGCTCCGGCGGCAGCGGGCCCTCGACGATGGCCTTGTCGAGGCTGTCCGCCGCCATGTGCTCCATGACCAGCCAGCCGTCGTCGACGCAGTCGTGGACCGCGATGAGGTTCGGGTGGTGCACCTGGGCCGCGATCTCGGCTTCCCGCCGCAGCTGCCGGCGTTCCTCCGCGCTCACCGCCCCGTGCGGGCGCTTGAGCGCGACCTTCCGCTTCAGCTTCGTGTCGAACGCGGTCCAGACCGTGCCACCCGATCCCGAACCCCTCGCGTCTTCGAGCCGGTAACGGCCGTCGACCATATCGCCCGTGCGCACTCTCCGCAGCTTAGCCACTCCGACAAGTGGCCACTATGCGAAAAAAGGCGAAACAGATGTCGATCAAGAATGCGTCACGGTGACCCCGTACACCGTTACCTGCCCGAAGTTCTTGCTGCTGCACGGTGTGGAATTGCCGCAGTTGGCCTGGGTGTAGGCGCCCGCCTTGAAGTAGCCGCCGGTGAAGTCGGCGTCGATGGCGCCGACCGGTCGCCCGTTGTAGAACGCCCGCACCTCACCGCCGCTGACCTCGAACTTCGCCTCGAACCGGGTACCGAGCACGTAGTTGTCGGTGATGAGCTTGTGGTGGGTGGTGTCGCCCTTGGTCAACCACAGCTTTTCGCCTTCGAGCCGGAATACCGTGACGTCGTCGCTGGAGTCGTGGATCTGACCGGCCACCACGTACGGGCGCTGTTTCGGCAGTGCGGTGATCGCCTGGTCGATCACCATCGTGTGCTTGCCGGACTTGGCGGACCAGCTCGCGAGGCTCGAACCGTTCATCTCGCGCAACTCGGAGCGGGGATTCTTGCTGTTCGGGGTCGTCACACCGTTCACCGGTGCGCGGAACCGGACACCCTCGCATTTCTCGTCGACGACGAACCACGGGTCGAGCGCGTAGTCGGCCAGTCGCGGCTGGGTGATCTCCAGCGGCTGCGTGCCCTCCTTGTCCGGGTTGTCGACCGGCAGCGTGACCTTCCAGTTCCGCAGGTCCAGCAGCTCCGCGGGCGTGTCGCCGCAGGGCTGCGGCGCGCCGGACTCCTGGACGTCCACCTCGGTGATCGAGTTCCAGCCGTTGCCGGACGAGTTGCCGTGCCCCACGATCCGCACGTACCGCGCCGAGGCGTCGGGAATGTCGTACCGCTCCTGCCGCAACGTCTTCCTGCTGGTCACGCCCGACGCGGAGGTGCGCCAGGCGGTGCCGTCGTCGGAGGTCTGCACGTCGAACAGCGACGTCCGGGTGTCCCCCTTGTGCCACGCGATGTCCAGTGCCGACACCGTCCTCACGGCGCCGAGGTCGAAGCGGATCCACGCCCCGTCACCCTCCGCCGACCACCGGGTGCCCAGGTCGTCGTCGAGCACGTTCGCGGCCACGTTGCCGTCGTCGTCGCTCGCGGTCACCTCGCTCACCGGCAACGCGGCCGCCGCGGAGCCGGTCGCCAGCAGCGAGAACGCGGCCGTGAGCGCCAGGATCTTCCTCATCATCGCCTCCCGTGGGGTCCGGTGCACCCTAGGGAACCGCGCTCGGGAGGGGTCCTAGCTCAACCGCGTAAGGGCAGCGAGCGGACGTGCGGTCGCCACTCGACGCGTCCGCCCGACACCCCGCGCACGCGGGCATCCCGATCACGTTACCCCGTGCGGCGGGGTCGTTCAGCCCGTGGAACAGGCCCGCCCGCCCTTGCCCGGCCTGCCAGACTCGGCACTCCGGAGCACGTCGCCGACCAGGGAGGAACCCCGTGCCGCTGCCCTCGGAACCGTTGCGGAAGCTGGGATTCCTCACCATCGGGCTGTTCGACCCGGACGATCCGCGGCCCGGCCACGAGTCGACGCTGGAGATCATCGAACTCGGCGAGCGGCTCGGGTTCGACAGCGCCTGGGTCCGGCACCGGCACCTCCAGCACGGGATCTCCTCGCCCGTCGCCGTGCTCGCGGCGGCCTCGCAGCGCACCAGCCGCATCGCCCTCGGCACCGCCGTCATCCCGCTGGGCTGGGAGAACCCGCTGCGCCTCGCCGAGGACCTCGCCACCGTGGACGTCCTGTCCGGCGGCCGCCTGAACCCCGGCGTCAGCGTCGGCCCGCCGATGCACTTCGACCGCGTGAAGGACGCCCTGTACCCGCACACCGCGAACGCCGAGGACTTCGGGCACGACCGCGTGCGGCGGCTGCTGGGCTTCCTGCGCGGCGAACCCGCCACCGACTTCAGCGGCACCGAGGGGATCGAGGTGTTCTCCGACCGCGTCGAGCCGCGGTCGCCCGGCCTGGCCGACCGGCTCTGGTACGGCGGCGGCAGCCTGCGGTCGGCGCGGTGGGCCGGCCGGCACGGGCTGAACCTCCTCACCAGCAACGTGGTGAAGGCCGAGGAGTCGGAGGACTTCGCCGAGGTCCAGCTGTCGCACGTCCGGGCGTTCCGCGCCCACCACCCCGACGGCGAGCGGGCCCGCGTGTCGCAGGGGCTCGTGGTGATCCCCACCGACGGCGCGACCGCCGCGCAGCGCGCGAAGTACGAGGAGTACGTCCGGCGGCGCACCCCGCGCACCACGTCGCCGCACGGGCCGGCGCGCCTGGTGTACGCGCCCGACCTGGTCGGCCCGTCGGCGGAGCTCGCCGAACGGCTCCACGCGCACGCCGCGTTCCGGGAGGTCGACGAGGTGGCGTTCGCGCTGCCGTTCACGTTCGCCCACGACGACTACGTCCAGATCCTCACCGACCTGGCCACCGGCCTCGGCCCGGCGCTCGGCTGGCGACCTGCCGACGACCACCGCGGTGTGACGCCTGCGTAACTGGACGACTACACTCCGCAGCGCCGACGGGCGGGACGCCGGGCGCGGCGAGAGGAGCGGGTCCGTGGACGACGTCGTCCTGCGCACCGCCGACGGCGGACGGGTGGTGGCGGACGTGGTCGGCGTGCTGGACCCGGCGACCTCGGCCCGGATCGCCGACCGCGCGGTCGCGCTGCTCACCGCCGGGGCGCGGGTGCTGGTGCTGGACCTGTCGGGGGTGACGTTCTGCGACTCGTCGGGGTTGGGCGCGATGCTCTCGGTCTGGCGGCGGGCGCGCGCGCTCGGGGCGGGTGTGGCGTTCGCGGCCGTGCCGTCACCGCTGAGCCGCCGGTTCGAGGTCACCGGGCTGGACCGCGTGCTGGGCTCCTACCCGACGGCGGGCGACGCCCTCGCCGCGCAGGGCCCGACGGGCTGACCCACGCCGGACCGGGGACGACGCGCGTGACCGGCCCACCGCCGGCCGTCAGCGGTCGGGTGTCAGCGGTCGGGTGTCAGCGGTCGGACCGGCGCTCGGGCTCGGCGGGCGGCACGAGGTGCTGGAAGGTGTTGGTGCGCCGCATGAGGCGGTCCAGCGCCGGCGGGCGGTTCTCCAAGTGCAGCACGCCGTCCACCGCCCCGACCCGCCGGTGCACCGCGAGCAGCGTGCCCAGCCCGTAGGAGTCGCAGAACGTGACCTCGGAGCAGTCGAGGCGCAGCCGCCGCACCGGGTGGTCGGCGAGCAGTTCGGTGACGACGCGCAGCAGGGCGTCGCTGCTGCCGAAGACGATCTCGCCCGCCACCGCGATGCGGGCGGTGTCGGCGTCGACGATGGCGGTGGTGCAGGTCAGTTGGTGTGGCGAACTCATGCGACGGGTCCAGGCTCGTGCTCGGGGCCCTCGGCCAGGCCGAGGGCGCGGGTCGACTGGTCGTGGGCGCGGCCGAGGATGCGCGTGGCCCGCGGGAAGTCGCGGAGTTCGGCGGCCAGCAGCGTCAGCGCGGGCGGCAGGAAGCGGGGCGGCACCCCGCGGGCGTCGAGGACGGCGGAGGTCCACGCCAGGAAGCCGGTGAACAGGGTGTCGTCGTCGGTGTAGAGCGCGGCGGCGAAGAAGTCGACGATGTGCGCGAGGTCCTCGACGGTGTGCCTGCGCTGCGCCTCGGAGTAGCGGCCCAGCACGGGGAACCGGGCCTCCAGCCCGGCGTACACGGCCTTCACCAGCTGCCCGCTGGTGCGTGACACCAGCGTGTACTCCTGGTCGCCCAGGTGCGGCAGGTCGTCGATCGGCTGGTGGTCGCCGCGCGGGCGGGGCAGCGGGCCCGCGGTCAGCTCGTCGGCGGCCGTGCGCGCGTCGGGCGCCCAGTAGTCCGCGCCGAGCAGCCGCGCGTACCGGCCGTCGGGCCCGAACGCGCCGCCGCCCACGAGCACCGGCACGCCGGCGGCCTGGCAGGCGGTGATCGTGGCGTGCGCGGTCGGCAGCCGGGTCGCGAGGGAGCCGGACAGCGCGACGGCGTCCGGGCCGGTGCCGTGCAGGTGGGTGATCAGGTGCGGGGCGGGCACCTGCGCGCCGAGGTAGTCGACGCGGAACCCGCGCCGCCGCAGCACCTCGGCGAGCAGCCGGGCGGGCAGCGCGTGCCACTCGCCGTCCACGCAGGCGACGGTGATGCGGCCGAGGTGCGGCGCCGGCGCCGGGACCGCGTTCGCGAGCGCCGCGACCACCCGCTCGTTGACGGCGGTCGCCGCGTGCTCCTGCGCCACGGTCAGGCGGTTGGCCGCCCACTCCCCGCCGACCCGGCGCTGCACCGCGCCGATCACGTCCAGCAGCACCGCCTCCGGGTCGAGCCCGTCCGCGCACGCGGCCAGCACGACCTCCGTCGCGACCTGCTCGTCCCCGTCCACCACGGCGTCCCACAGCCGCTGCGCGCGGGCGTGCACGTCGAGGGTTCCGGGGATGGCGGTCATGCGGTGCGGGTGCTCCGGCCGTGGTCGCCGACGGGGGCCTGCCGTCTGCCGCGCGGCGCGGTGATCGCCAGCACCGCGATGTCGTCGTGGCTGCCGCCGCCGATCCACTGGGACGCCACCATGTGGACGTGCTCGGCGACGGCGTCGGCGGGCATCCCCGCACAGGCCGCGAGGACGTCGTGCAACCGGTCCTCGCCGAACATCTCCCCGCCCAGCGGCCCGCCGACGGCCTCGGTGATGCCGTCGGTGTAGAGCAGGCAGGTCTCGCCGGGGCCGAGGACGACCTCGACGGTGGTGGCCTCGATCTCGGGGAGCACGCCGATCAGGGTGCCGTGCGCGGGCACCTCCTCCACCTCGCCGCCCGCGCGCACGACCAGCGGCGGCAGGTGGCCCCCGGTGGTCAGCCGCAGCCGGACCCCGTCGTCGACGCGCGCCACGGACGCCAGGGCGACCGTGACGAACCGGGTGTCGTGGTTGTTGAGCAGCGCGTCGTTGAGCAGGCGGAGCATCCGCGGGTGGTCGGAGGCCAGCGGCAGCAGCGCCTGGAGGGTGGTGCGGACCTTGCCGGTCAGCACCGCCGCCTCCAGCCCCTTGCCGCACACGTCGCCGAGGACGACCAGCGACTCGCCGCCCCCGGTGGCGGGGTGGATGTCGTAGAAGTCGCCGCCGACGCGCTCGGTGTCCAGCGACGGGCGGTACCGGCCGGCGAACTCGACGCCGTCGACCCGGTGCAGCTTGGGCGGCAGCAGCTCGCGCAGCAGGGTGTCGGTGATGGACATCTGCTGGGCGAACAGGCGCGCGGAGGAGATGGCCGCGCCGGCGCGGGCCGCGAACAGCCGGGCGAAGACCTCTTCCTCATCGGTGAACACCCGCTGCTCGGTGCGGCGCAGGAGGATCAGCGCGCCCGCCGGCACGCCGTGGCCGGGCAGCGGCGTCACCACGATCGACCCGACCTCGCCGAACCCCTCGGGCACCAGCCAGGCGGGCGCGGACGACGGTTCGATCCACCGCGCGGGCACCGGCGGGAAGCCCTCCAGCGCCTCGGCGAGGCCGGCGACCTCGTCCGGGTCGATCCGGAGCCGTTCGTGCACCGCCTCGCCGCCGCGCACGCACCGCGTGACCGGGAAGTCGCGTCGACCGCCGGGCGCGACCACCCACGCGGCGTCGGCCAGGTGGCCGGCCGCGAGTTCGGCCGTGACCTGCATGCAGCGCTCGGGGTTCAGCGAGGTCAGCAGCCTCGTCGACACCTCGCCGAGCACGGCGGCGCGCTGCCGCTCGACCCGCAGCGCCTCCCTGGCCAGCCGCAGGTCGGTGTCCTCGACCAGCCACCACGTCACCGCGCCGTCGGCGTGGTCGACCGGGTGGGCCTCGAAGCTGCGGTCGCCGACCCGGCCCGTGACCGGGCCGCGACCGCCGACGGGCGGGCGGTGCGCCCCCGCCAGCCACGCGGCGCACACCTCGGCCGGCGCGCCACCGGCCGCCGCGGCGGGGAACACGCCGCGCGCGGGCTCGTTCAACGCCAGGAGGGTGCCGCCTGCGTCGACCGACACCACGGGGCAGGGCGCGCTCGCCCAGCCGGTGTCCTCCCGGACATCGGCCGGCCGCCGGACCGCACGACTGGTCTCCACCACGTTCACGTGGCCCGTTCGGGCCGCACCCCGTCTCACTGGCTCGGTTGCCGGGCGCGAGCAGGGCGGGACCACGCGGGTCACCCCGCTCGCAGGAACCCCCAGGTTGCCAGACCGGCCGCCGGAGGGCGACCGGGGGACTCCCGAAGCGGCCGGCGGCACCGAGGCAACAAGATCGTCCCCGGCGGCGTCTTGTCCCCGGAGGGCCGTTCCCGCCCTCCGGTCGAGGAAGGACGAACTTGCGAAAAACGCTGATCGGACTGGTCGTCGCGGCACTGGCGCTCGGCGCGACGCCCGCGCACGCCGCCGAGCCCGGTGCACCGGGCCTGGGCGACCCGTACTACCCCCGTGCGGGCAACGCCGGGTATGACGTCCGGCACTACAGCCTGGGTTTGCAGTACGACCCGGCGACGGACGTGCTGACCGGGCGGACCGTCGTCAACGCGGTCACGACGCGGGACGTGTCGTCGGTCAACTTCGACTTCGCGCTGCCGCTGCTGACGGCCCGCGTCAACGGGCGCGACGTCGGGTTCGCCCAGCACGGCACCGAGCTGACCGTGGGCACGGGCGGCGACGTGCCGGCGGGCACCGACCTGTCCTTCGTGTTCACCTACTCGGCGTCGCCGTCGCGTACCCACGCCGAGGTGCCCGTGACGCGCTGGAAGCGCACCCCGGACGGCGCGCTGGCGGTCGCCGCGCCGTCGATGTCGCCCTGGTGGTACCCGGCCAACGACCACCCGAGCGACAAGGCCACCTACGACGTGGTGATCACCGTGCCGGACGGGGTGGAGGCGATCTCCAACGGCGAGCTGGTGGGCACGTTCCCGCTGGGCGACGGGCGCACGAACTGGTCGTGGTTCAGCGGCAAGCCGCAGACCACCTACGCGACGTTCCTGGCGATCGGCCAGTTCGACGTGCGGCGGGGCTACTCCGACACCGGCAAGCAGGTCGTCACGGCGTACTCGGACGCGCTGGGCACGCGCGGCCCGGCGGCCCGCGCCAGCGTGGAGCGGACCCGCGAGGTCGTGCGGTTCCTGGAGGGCAGGTTCGGCTACTACCCGATGGCCGAGCTGGGCGGCGTGGTCAGCCCGTACCTGTCGTCGACGCTGGAGACCCAGACCCGGCCGGCCTACCCGGCGTGGGCGTTCCAGGACGGCCCGAACGACTACGTCGTGGTGCACGAGACGGCGCACCAGTGGTTCGGCAACTCGGTGGCGGTGCGGCAGTGGAAGGACATCTGGCTCAGCGAGGGCTTCGCGACCTACGCGCAGTGGCTGTGGTCGGAGGCCGTCGGCGAGGGCACGGCGCAGGACCTGGCGGACTGGACCTACCGGTACTACCCCGCCGACCACGAGGTCTGGGACGTGGCGGTCGCCGACCCCACCCCGCGCTACCTGTACGGCGCGGCGGTGCACGAGCGGGGCGCCCTGGCGCTGCAGGCGCTGCGGGCGGCGATCGGTGACGCGACGTTCTTCGCGCTGCTGCGGACGTGGGCCTCGACCAAGGAGCACGGCAACGCCGGCACGGCCGAGTTCGTCGCGATGGCCGAGGAGATCACCGGGCGCGACCTGGACGACCTGTTCCGGACGTGGGTGCACTCCCCCGGCAAGCCCGCGCCGGTGGGCGCGCGGTCGCTGACGACGAGCGAGCCGAAGTCGTTCGCGCGCATCCACCGCGACGGACCGGCACGCGGCTGACCGGCACGCGACTGACCGACACGCCACCGGCCGAGAGGCGACTGACCGGCACGCGTCGGCCGGCACGCGACTGACCGGCACGGGGCCCGCTCGCCGCGAGCGGTCGGACGGGCCCCACCCCGGTCGCCCGGTCCCGCGCCCGCCGGAAACCGACCCGGCCCCGCACCCGAGCCGCGCCTTCGGGAACCGGCCGCCCCGCGCCCTCGCCGGAGCGGGCCGGCGCACGGGGCCGGAGCACCGGGTCGGCGCACCGGTCCGCCGGCGATCGTTCCCCCAAGAGGCGTGCCGGACCCGCCGCTACCGCGTCCCCACCCACGCCTCGAACGACGTGGTCCAGTGGTTGACCGGGCTCACGCAGGCCGTGTCGGCCGAGGGCACGCACTCGTTGCCGTTCCACGCGAGGAACGCCATCACCATCGCGCCGACCAGCAGCCAGCGCGGCGCGGCCCGCGCGATGGCGAGCTTCGGCAGGCCGGCCCGGACGAACCCCTCGACGACGTCGAGCACCGCCATCACCGCCGTGCCGTAGGCGTAGACCGGTTCCGGCGGCACGCGGCCGAAGCGCCGCACCGCCCGGCTGATCCCGAGGTCGACCAGCAGCAGCAGCGCCCGCACCGCCGCCGTGACCAGCACGACCGGGCGGACCAGCGCCTCGCCCACCCACGGCAGCACCCTGGTCGCGACCAGGCGCAGCACGGCGAACCCCACCACCGCCACCAGGGCGCACTCGGCGAGCGCACGCAGCCAGAACGGCACGCCGAGGCCGGCCGCGAACTCGTCCAGCACGGCGAGCAGGCCGCCGACCAGCGGCACGTCGGCCACCGGGTTGACCACCTCACCGGTCGTCATCGTCGTCCTCCTCGACCCGGTCCGCGCGCACGGCGTCGGCGGCGACCGCCGGGCGCGGCTCGGCCGCCTTGTCCAGGCCCTTCGGGCCGCCGAGCTGGTCGATCACCATGTTGCTCGCGTTGGCCATGATCGCGGCCACGTCCTTGCGGTTGACCAGGTTCGCCTCCAGCAGGGAGTTGAGCACGGCGCTCGCGCCGTTGAACTCCAACTGCCGCTGCTTCATGATCATCTCGATGACGTCGTTGACGTCCTCGCCGTGCCCGGCCAGGCGCAGGGCGAGGAGGTTGTTGTTGTCGGTCCGCAGGGCGTCCGCGTAGACGGACATCCGCTGCATCTTCAGGTCCATCTCGTGCTTCTCCCGCAGGGCTTCCAGTTCCCGCTGGAACGAGGTGCGCTGGAGCTCCAGCAGGTGCGACTGCTGCTCGGTCTCGCCGGTGATCGCCAGGTCCTCGCGGGTCCAGCGGGCGCGGGTGCGCTTGGCGATGTGCTCGCGCGCCTCGGCGTCCAGGCTCAGCACGACCCGGCAGCCGTCGACCACGACGCCGTTGTGCAGCGGGATCTCCAGGTGCTCGTGGTCGAGGTTGATCCGGCGCTCGGCGGCGGCGCTGCTCTCCAGGTCGAACAGCCGCGACACCTCCCGCAGCCGCACCTCCACCTGCTGCTTGACGGAGTGCTGCGGCGCGCCGAGCCGGGCGCGCACCGCCGCCACCGGGTCCGCCACGTGCCACCTGACCCGCAGGTTCGCCGCGAACGAGAACGCCTCCTCCTGCGAGGGCAGGTCGACCTTGAACACGTCCTCGCGGGCGGAGATGTCGACGACGTACATCTCCCTGGGCGTGGTCAGCCACAGCTCACCCATCGTCAGCCTGCCCTGGACGGTGACGTACTCGCCGCGCCGGGTGACGCACACGACGGCGGAGTGGCCCGACGACGAGGGGTTGGCCTTGCGCAGCGCGGACCGGCTGACCTCGATCTCCCGCACGACGCCCTGGTCGGTCGCACTGCCCATGTCAGTTCGCTCCTTCGTCGAAGTGGTCGAGCACCGCGCGGGCCGCGTCGGCCGGGCCGCCCCGGCCGGCGCCCCAGGTCTCGACGTAGTGGCGGACGCTGTCCAGGTCGTCCATCTCCGTGCCGATGTCGAACAGCAGGCGCGCCACCGGCGCGCGCAGCGTGCGGTCGCGCTGCGCGAGGCGCAGCCAGCGGCGCAGGTGCTCGTAGCCGCGACCGAGGAAGTCGGCGGTCTGGAGCATCCGCGCGAACAGCAGCACCACCCGCGAGCGGGCCGGTTCGCCGTCCTCGGCCAGCCACAGCAGCGCGGGCCACTTCTCGGCGCTCTCGGCGACCGACACGGTCAGGTAGTTGCTCGCGACGAGCACGGCGAGCAGCGCGGTCTCGCGGCGCAGCGGGAACTCGTCGTCGTCGCTCCACGCCACCAGCGCGTCGAGGACCTGCACCGGGTCGTCGACCCGGCACAGCAGGTCGCTGACGCTCTCGCCGATCATGAACGCGGTGGTCCAGTCGACGTGCCGGGCGGTCCGCTTGAGCAGCCTGAGCACCGCCGCCGGGCTCGCGGCGGTGGTGCTGCCCAGCGCCCGCGCGGCGGTCTTGCGGCGCGACCAGTTCTCGCGATCGCGCAGCCACGCGTCGAGCAGCTTGTGGACGACGCGGCCCAGCGCGGGGTGGTCGGAGGGGAACTGGAGCGCCGCCACGGCCGCGTCGCGGGTGTAGGGGTCGTCGGCGTCCGCCCAGGGCTGCACGACCTCGTGGTGGATGCCGAAGAAGTCGTAGGTGCTCAGGAAACCCGCGGCCATGCCGGCGCGGACCCGCACCCGCCCGCCCAGTGCCCCGCCGAGTTCCCGCAGCCACCGCGTGACCACCGTCAGGCCCTGGTCGTACTCGGTGCACAGGTGGGCGAGCACCAGCGCCGGGTAGCGGTCGTCGCGGAACCGCGCCTTGCGCACGGTCACGTTGCCGATGCGGGTCCGCTCGGTGTCCTCCACCACTTCGGCGCGGGCGTCCTCCAGCCGCCTGCTCAGCGGGGTGGCGAACAGGGCGCGCCCGCGGTCCGCCCGCCGGGGCAGCTCGACCTCCTTGACCAGGTCGGCCAGCATGGTCGCGGCGCCGGACACCAGGTGCACGGGCTCGTCGTTGAACACGGCCAGGGCGATCACGAACGCCCGCTGCTCGACGTCGGTCTGCTGGTCGAACCAGGAGACGAAGTTCGCCCGGCTGGTGGCCGAGTACCGCTCACGCACCACCTCGACGTCGATGCGCCCGGTGGCCACGTCCACCAGCAGCGCGCCGAGGTCGGCCAGTTGGCGGCGCGGCACGTCGGGGGTGAGCGCGGTGACGATCTCCCGCACCTCGGGCAGGTCGAGCACGGCCGCGCCCGCCCGCGGCGACTCGACCGCCGACAGGCCCCAGTCGAGGTGCCGCCGGATCAGCGCCGAGGGCTCGACCTCGCCCAGGTCGTCCACCACCAGGTGGCCGATGTCCTCGACCGGCAGCGGCGTCCGGTCGTCGGCGATCACCACGAGCATGCAGCCCTTGTCCTTCATCAGGGCGCACAGCCGTTCGGCGTGGAAGGCGCGCAGCTCGCGGGCCTGCTCGGGGTCCAGGGACTCCAGCAGGTAGCCGCGCAGCCCGCTGAACGCGCTGCCGTCGACGGTCTTGAGGTTCACGTCGGGGTCGAGCTTGAGCACGCCCTCGCGGCACAGGTCGTCCAGCAGGCGCAGCGCGGTGGCCGTGCGGCCGGTGCCGTCGGGCGCCCGGATCACCACCACCTGGTGGGACTCCAGCACCGCGCGGAGGTGGCCGTAGCGCGCGGGTTCCACGTAGGACTCGCGGATGTCGGCGAGCATCGCGGCGGGCACCGGCCCGCTGTTGACCACGACGCCGAAGTGCGCGGAGTGGGCCGAGGCGACGCCCGCCGTCGCGTAGTGGTCGCCCAGCGAGCCGACGCGCGCCTCGCCGAAGAAGACGTTCGTGGTGCCGCCGCCGAGCCACTGCTTGGCCGTGTCGAACTTGGCCCGCAGGTCCTGCCACTCGCCGGCGGAGGACGGGTCGGCCGCCTTCGCCTGCGCCTCGGTGAAGCCCTTGTCGGCGTCGCCCGCCCGGTCCCGGACGTCCGAGCGGCCCGCCGTCCCGGTGTCACGGGTCCCGGTGGCCCCGGTGTCGCGGGTGCCGGTGTCGCGGGTGCCGGCGCGGTCGGTGTCGTCGGCGCGGTCCTCCGGCGGGTCACCGGCCGCCATCGGCGCTCCCGAACCGGTACCCGTCGCCGAGGTTGAAGGTGTCGCCGATGCGGCCCACGTCCACCTTGTCGTGGAAGTAGTACGACTTCGCGCCGCCGTTGCCGCCGCCGCCGTCGCCGCGCGGGTGGTCCGGACCGCCCCGCGCGGGCGGCGGTTTCGGGTAGCCCTGCACGCGCACGTGGTACTCCGCGCCGTCGGGCAGGCGGATCCGCTGGTAGGCCGCCGGATTGCTGCCGCCGCGACCGCGTTCGACCACGCGCTCCCACACCCGCTGCGACACCGCGACGGCGCAGCGCGCCCGGTCCGCGCGGGACAGCACGTCGCCGACGGCGGCCGACGCGGCGGCGTCGACCGCGCCCGCCACGTCCACGCCGTCCAAGCCGATCACCTGTCCGCAGTGGACCGCCACGCGCAGCGGACCGCCGGGCGCGGCCGACCCCCGCTCACGGGCCACCGACTCGACGGCGGGCACCAGCGCGGTGACCACGTCCACGACGGACGCGACCGACTCCGGCACGACCGCCACCACGCGGCGGTCGGTGGAGCGCCGCCGGTCGCGCCGCAGGGTGAGGCGGCAGCGGGCGAGCGCCGTGTCCAGGACCCGGTCCAGCTCCGGGTCGGGCTCGTCGGTCGCGAGGACCAGCACCGACGACGGCACGCCGACCGGCGGCGCGGTCCGCCCGAGCTTCTCCAGCAGCAGCCGGACGAGCCCGGCGGGCGAGGTGGTGCGCGCGTCCACGCACGCGGTGGTGCGGTGCAGGCCGGGTATCGCGGCGTCGTCGAACAGCACCGGCAGCAGGTACGGCCCCGCGGTGTGGATCGCCCGGTCCTGCGCCGCCCGGCGCTCGAACGTGGTCCACACCCGGCGGGCGTAGTCCGCCGAGGCGAACAGCACGCAGAAGCGCGCCCGGTCGCGGTAGACGTCGACCAGGTGCTCGTGGAGGTCGTCACCCCACATGTCGACGGTCTCGTAGGCGTCGTAGAAGACCCGCACGTCGTGGGCGCGCAGCAGTCCCGCGACCTCCTCGACGTAGTCGCGCTCGCTGCCCGCGAACGACAGGCACACGTCGTACGACACCTCTTCGGCCACCCCGCCACCTCCGCGCGCTCCCGGTTGCCCCAGGAGACAGCAAACGCCACGGCCCGGTCGGATGTGACCAATGCCGGGATCTGTCCGCGTTCTGTCCGGAAGGTGACCGCTCGGCGGGGCGCGCCGACCACGCCGCGACCGCGCGCGGTCACGGAACGGGGCCGTCGACGATCAGGTTGTAGCGGTAGGGCAGGTACCTGGTGTCGTTGTCGAAGTACGGGTACGGGATCTCGCGGTGCACGGTCTGCGGCTCGGTCTGCTCGAACGCCCAGTAGCGGGTGCGGGTCTCGTCGGTCCACCGCTCGAAGATCGTGGCGTGGCCGTAGACGCCGCCGGTGTTCGGCCCACCGATCATGAGCACGTCGCCGGCGCGCAGGTCGTCCTTCTCGATCCGGTGGGACACGTCGGGCAGCGTCTCGGTGTTGAGGGAGGAGTCCAGCTTCCACGCCATCGAGACGTAACCGGAGCAGTCGGTGCGCCAGCCGTCCTTGTAGCCCTTCATGTCGTAGGGCACGGGCGGGTTGAGCCACGACCGGGCGCGCTCGACGACCTCGGCCCGCGTGATCGGCTCGGCGGCGGCGACGGTGGCGCGGACCTGCTCGGCGCTCGGCGCGGGCCCCTGGCCGCCGTAGGTCCGCGGTTCGGCGCCCGCCTGGGCCGGCGGTACCGCCGCGATCAGCACGCCGATCGCCGCGAACAGCAGTCTCCTCATGATGGTCTCCCTTCCGGGGTCGTGCGCGAGGGCGGGGTGGCGCGGGCCTCGCGCGTGGGTTCCGCGGCGGGTCGCCGCGCCCGCGTCGGGCATCGGCAGCGCCGAGTCGGAGGTGGCTCGCGGCCTTCCCGCAGGGTGGCGCACCCGGTGGCGGCGCTGCCGGTCGCCCTCCCGACCGCTCGACGGTGCCGGCGGCGCGGCGCGGCGATGCGGCGGCGGTGCGACGGCGACGGCGACGATCGCCGCGGTAGTGGTCCGCGCGCGAGGGGCAGCGCCGGCGGTTCGGGGTGGGGCTCGACATCCTCGTCTCTGAGCACGCTCATGGGTCCTCCGCGAGCATCCACAGCGGACGCTTCTCGCAGGCTAGGTCGGTGCGTGCGGGCACGCGCGGGTCGTTCACTCGTCCGAGTGGATGGGCGGGGTCGTCCTGCGGCGTGCCCGCCGCCACCGGGGCATAGTCCGAACGGGAGGTTCGCGCCGTGGGCACCGCGAGCGAGCCGCCCGCCCCGACCAGGCCACCCGCCGCGACCGAGCCGCCCGCCGCGATCAGGCCACCCGTCCCGATCAGGCCACCCATCGCGGCCCGGCCGCCCGCCACGACCGGGTCACCGGTACCACGCCCGACCCCGCCCCGGCGACCGGCCGGGCCGACGCCGACCCCACCGGAGCCGCAGATGCCTGACCTCGCCGCACGCGGGCTGCGCCGCTTCCGCACCCCGCCGCGCCGGGCGGCGCTGCTGTGCCTCGCCTTCGTGCCCCTGCTGTGCGGCGCGCTCGCGCTGTGGGCGACCTGGGACCCGTACGGCGGCCTGGGCCGGGTGCCGGTGGCCGTGGTGGACGAGGACCGCCCGGTGACCGCGGGCGACCGCACGGTGCACGCCGGCGCGTTGCTCACCGACCAGCTCCGGCACGCGCCGCTGCTGGGCTGGCGGTTCGTCGACCGCGCCGAGGCCGAGCGCGGTCGGCGGGACGGCCGCTACCACCTGGTGATCTCGGTGCCGCCGGACTTCAGCGCCGACCTGGTCGCGAGCGCGGGCGGCACGCCGGAGCGGGCCGCGCTGCGCGTGCAGCTCGACGACGCGAACGGCTACCTGGTCGGCCGGATGGCCGAGGCGGTGCGGGCCGAGCTGGACCGGCAGGTCGACGCCGCCGCGGTCAGCGCGTTCGCGGAGGTGGCCTTCGCCGGGCTGGACAGCATCGAGAACGGCCTGGTGCAGGCGCGGGAGGGCGCGGGACGGCTGGAGACCGGCGCGGAGTCCGCCCACACGGGCGCGGTGTCGCTCGCGGGCGGCGTCGCCGGGCTGCACGACGGGTCCGCCGGACTCGCGCCCGACGCCCGGCGGGTGGCCGACGGGATGCGCCGGATCAACGCCCTGTCCGGCCCGGTGCTGGACGCGATCTCCGCCGGGCTGCCCGGCGTCGTCCGGACGGCGGGCGACATCACCGCGCTGTCCGCCGAGGTCACGGCGAAGACCACCGCGGACGGCGGCACGATCGCGCTGGCCACCGGGACCGTCACCGACGGGCTGGGCGCGCTGGCCGCCAAGTACCCGGAGGTGGCCGCCGACCCGGTGTTCCAGGGCGTGCGGCGCGCGGCGGGCACGGTGTCCGCCGACGCCGCGTCGGTCGCCGACCTGACCGGCCGGATCGCGACCGGCGCGGGCACCATCGCGACCGGCGTCAACCACATCCGGCAGAACGTGCCTGCGGCGCAGCGCACGCTCGGCTCGGCGCGCGACGACCTCGACCGCCTCGACCGCGCCGCCGCCGGGGTCGCCGACGGGCTGGCGGAGCTGGACCGCCGCCTGGCCGACGCGCGGACCGGCGCGGACCGGCTCGCCGCGGACACCGGCCACCTCGCCGACGGCACCCGCCAGGTCGTCGACGGGCTGGCGAACGCGGCGGACCGCGTGCCCTCGCTCGACCCGGCGCAGCGCGCCAGGGCGGCGGGCACCCTGGCCCGACCGGTCGACGTGGAAGTGGAGCACCTGCACCCGGCGGTGGTCCAGGGTCGCGGGCTCGCGCCGCTCGCCTTCGGCCTCGCGCTGTGGGTGTTCGGCATGGTGGCGTCCCTGTTCCCCGGACCGGCGGCGCGGCGACCGCCGGCGGGAGGAGCCGGTCCGACCCGCACCACGGCGTCACACGCCGACCCCGTGCACACCGTGGCAGCACATGCGGACCCGACCCACGCCACGGTCGAACCGGCCGAGCCGGCCCGCGCCACGGCAGGACAAGCCGACCCGGCACGACGGGCCGACCCGAAGCGCACGGCGGGGCGGGCGGACCCGAAGCGCGGCCCAGCAGGACGGGACGGTCCCGCGCCCGCCCCGGTGGCGGCGTGGCCGCCGGTCTACGCGGTGGGGTTGGCGGGCGCGCTGCTGCTGTTCGCGGTGGTCGACGTGGGCCTGGGGCTGCGGCCGGTGTCGGTGGCGGGCACGGTGGGCGTGCTCGCGCTGGCCGTGGCGGCGTTCACGGCGGTCGTGCGCCTGCTGCGGCGCGCGTTCGGCGTGGTCGGCGGTGGGGCGCTCGCGCTGGTCCTGCTGGTGGTCCAAGCCGTGTCGTGCGGCGGCCTCTACCCGCCGGACGCGCTGCCGACGCCGTTCCGGGTGATCGGCCCCGTGCTGCCGATGACCCACGTGGTGGACGCGCTGCGGGTGACCGTCACGGGCGGTGAGACGGACGTGGCTTGGCGGGCCTCGGCGGTGCTCGGCGCGTACCTGGTGGTGGCGGCGGCACTGGCGTGGGCGGCGGCGCGGCGGCCGGCGTGGAGGACCGGCGGGCCGCGGCTCCCCGCGTGAGGCGGGGCACGGCCACCGCGCCGGTGCGACCGGCGTCTCCCCGCATCACGAATCCGGCAGCCCGGATCACAGTTACACTACGGACGTAGACAAACCGCCGGTTGCGAGGAGCACGATGCCCAAGGTCATCGACCACGACGAACGTCGCGAGCACATCATCGACGTGACGTGGGGCCTCATCGTGCGCGGCGGCCTGGAAGCCGCCACGATGCGCGAGATCGCCACCGCCGCGGGCTTCGCCAACGGCGCGCTGAAGCGGTACTTCCCCAGCAAGGACGCCTTGGTGGAGGCCACTTTCGACCGCGCGCTGTCCATGGTGCACGCGCACGTCTCCGGCGCGAGCGCCGACCGCTCCGGCCTGGAGGCGTTGCGCGCCATCTGCTACGGCGCGATGCCGCTGGACGCCAAGCGGGTGACGGCGGCGCGGGTGCTGCTGGTGTTCTGGCAGATGTCGTTGGCCAACAAGCGGCTGCACGACCGGTACCTGGAGCACCTGCGGACCTGGCGCGGCCTGATGCACGAGCACATCCGGCGCGCGCGGGAGGACGGCGAGATCCGCACGTCGACGCCGGACGAGCAGCTCGTGGACGAGATCGTGCTGATGAACGCCGGTGCGAACGTCATGAGCCTGGTGGGCCCGCGCTACTCCACCGGCAAGCTGCGCAAGCAGCACCTGGACACGTTCTTCGAGCGCATCACGCGACCCTGATCCCCCGCGCCGGGTGCGGCGCCGTCCCGGCTCGGGAGGGCGCCGCACCCGGTGTCAGAGGACGGAGCCGAGGAACGCGACGACGTCCGAGTGGGACACCGCCGAGGCCGGCAGGTCCGTGTACCGGCCGTAGAAGCCGTGGATCTGCCCGTCGTACCGCTTGAGCGTCGTCGGCACGCCCGCCTTCGCCAGGCGCTCGGCGTACCGCTCCCCCTCGCTGCGCAGCACGTCGTACTCGGCCGTCAGCACCAGCGCGGGCGGCAGGCCCGTGAGGTCGGGCGCGCGCGAGGGCAGCAGGTACGGGTCGGCCAGGTCGTCCGGCGAGGAAGGGTACTGCCGGAAGAAGAACCGCATCGACTCCGCCGACGTGCCGTACCCCTCGGCGCAGTCCACGTAGGACGCCAGCCCCTCGTCGTCGGGGTGCGCCGTGACCGGGCAGACCAGCACCTGCGCCGACAGCCGGGGCCCGCCCCGGTCCCGGCTGAGCAGCGCGAGCACGGTCGCCAGGTTGCCGCCCGCGCCCTCCCCGCCCACCGCGACGCGCGAGGCGTCGACGCCGTGCCGGGAACCGTTGGCCACCAACCAGGACAGCACCGCGTAGCAGTCGTCCGGCGCGGCCGGGTACGGGTGCTCGGGCGCGAGCCGGTACTCCACCGACGCCACCGCGACACCCGCGTCGCGGCAGACCCGGCGGTTGGCGACCTCGTTCTCCTCGATGTCGCCCAGGGTCCAGCCCCCGCCGTGCATCCAGAGCAGCAGCGGCACCGGCCCGGCCGCCCCCGGCAGGTGGAGCCGGACCCGCAGGTCGCCCGCCGGGCCCGGCACGGCCAGGTCCGTGACGGAGCGCACCTCGGGCAGGTCGTCGGGCACGACGACGCCCGCCGCGAACGCGGCGCGGATCTCGGCGGGCGTCCGGGCGGGCGCGTCAGCGGGCGGCGCGGCGGTCGCCGACAGCAGCGCGGCGACCGCGGGATCGAGCGGCATGGCGCGGGACCTCCTCGTCGTCGCGGGCGGTCACCAGGAGCCGTCGGGGTCGACCGCGCGGTCCGTCCACAGTGGATCGAGTTCCGCGCGCAGCTCCGCGCCGTGCTCCGCGGCCAGC
Source organism: Saccharothrix australiensis (assembly GCF_003634935.1). Classification (NCBI taxonomy): domain Bacteria; kingdom Bacillati; phylum Actinomycetota; class Actinomycetes; order Pseudonocardiales; family Pseudonocardiaceae; genus Saccharothrix; species Saccharothrix australiensis. The sequence goes on along the minus strand of NZ_RBXO01000001.1, from coordinate 3,960,377 downwards.
CGCAGCGCGCCGAGGTTGTCCTCCAGCTGGGACAGCCGGCTGACACCGAACAGGACGTTGGCGACGGCGGGGTTGGCCAGGCAGAAGGCGAGGGCGACCTGGGCGGCCGTCGCGTCGTGGCGGGCGGCCACCTCGGCGACCCGGTCCGCGGTCTCCCGGATCGCGTCGCGGATGCCGCCGGGGTCCGCGCCGATCTTGCGCTCCGGGAACTTGCGGCCGGCGAGGATGCCGCCCTCGAACACGTCCGACGCCTGCAACGCCAGCCGACCGGCGGCGAAGTGGCCGCCGTAGTACTCGCCCTCGGCCATGCTGCGGCGCGCGATGCTGTACTTCAGCTGCGCGAAGACCGGCGCCGGCATGCCCTCGCGCTCGGCGAACGCCAACGCCTCCGCGAGGTCGGCGGCGATCCAGTTGTTCACGCCCCACACGTCGAACCGGCCGGCGCGGATCTGCTCGGCGACGTCGGTCACGATCGACGGGATGTCCGGCGGCGACATGTAGTCGCCGACCACCACGCTGTCGGCCTTGTCGACCCCGATGCGGTCCAGCGAGGTCGTGAGCTGCTGCTCGAAACCGGCCGCCGGGTACTCCCAGAGCCACAGCTTCCCGCACAGGTGGTAGTCCTCGCGGGCGATCCCCGCCGCGCGCACCGCCTCGCCGAAGATGATGTCGGTGCGCGCCTGCTCGGCGTGCGGGCCCATGTTGTAGTGCGCGACGTCGAACAGCGTCACCCCGGCGTCGACGGCGCGCCACAGCAGGGTCACGGCGTCGCCGAAGTCCATCCGGTCCCACGTGTTCCACGAGCCGAGCCCGAACACCGGAACCTGCGGGCCGCCTGGCCCGAGCTGCCGGACCGGGACGCGGGGTGCCTCGCCCATGAGCGCTCCTCACTAACCACCGGAAGTTTGGGTTAGTCTACATACATAGACTAAAAACCGGGAGTTCCCCCCTGCGGCGGCGCGCAAGACGGCACCGCTTCATCTACACCTGTTGACGGAGGACAGCGTGACCCCACCCAAGACCGCCGACCTGGTGCTGACCGGCGGCACGGTGCTGACCTTCGACGGCGAGGACCGCGAGGCCACCGCGCTGGCCGTCGCGGACGGCACGGTGGTCGCCGTCGGCGACGTCGACCACGTCACCGGGCCCGACACCCGCGTGGTCGACCTGCGCGGGCGCGCGGTGCTGCCGGGCATCAACGACTCCCACCTGCACGGCGCGTGGCTGGGCGCCATCTGGCCGACCACCATCCTCGGCGGCGGCATGGGCGGCGGCATGGGCGGCGACACCCACGACGGCGGAACCCACGGCGACACCGACGGCCCCGGCGCGCCGCTGCTCGCCGACGCCGAGGCGCGCCGCGCCGCCATCCTCCGCACCGGCCGCATCATCGCCCCGCTCGGCATCACCAGCTACACCGAACCCGGCCTCGGACCCGGCGAGGACGCCGGCCGCACCGGCTGCTTCTCCAGCGCCGTCCTCGACGAGTACGCCGCGCTCGCCGACGAGGGGCTGCTCACCGCGCGCGTCACCGTGCTGCGCCTGTTCGGCGAACTCGACGGACCCAGCACGCTGGCCGACTTCGAACGCGGCCTCGGCGCGCCCCTCCCGAGCACCGACCCGCGCCGGGTCAACGTCACCGGCGTCAAGATCTTCGCCGACGGCATCCCGCCCATGCGCTCCGCCTGGACCCACCGCTGCTACGCCGACGGCACCTCCGGCCACCTGCTCGTCGACGGCGCGCAGGACGCCGAGCGCGAAGCCAACCTCCACCGCATGATCGACCTCGCCCACCGCGCGGGCGCGCAGATCGGCGTGCACGCCACCGGCGACCGCTCCATCGAGGCCGTCGTCACCGCGATGGCCGACGCGATCGCCGCCCACGGCCCGGCGGGCAGGCACTACCTCATCCACGGCGACCTCGTGTCACCCGAGGTGCTGGCCCGGCTGCCCGGACTGGGCATCGGCCTGAACACCCAACCCGGCATCGCCGCCGCCACCGGCCCGTGGCTGGCCGCCGCGCTCGGCGACGAGGCGCTGCGCGACGCGTGGCCGCTGCGGAGGGCGTTCGAGCACGGCGTGCCGGTGTGCCTCAGCTCCGACGCGCCGGTCATCGAACCCGACTGGCGGCGCTGGATCGCCGCCGCCGCCGAGTGGATGGGCGCCGACCCGAGCCCGGCCCTGATGCGCCGGCTGCTGCGCGCCTACACCGTCAACCCGGCCAGGCAGGACGGGGCCGAGGCGTGGAAGGGCTCCATCGAGGTCGGCAAGGTCGCCGACCTGTGCGTCCTGGAGGCCAACCCGCTCGACCTCGCGCCCGCCGACCTGCCGCACGTGGCCGTCTCGATGACCGTCCTGGACGGCCGGACCGTGTTCGAGGCATGACCGCTCGCGGGCGTCGTCGGCCCACCCCCCGACGACGCCCGCGAGCGGCTACGCGCCCACCGGCTCCCGGCGCAGCGCCACCACCGCGCACCCGGTGCCCAACAACCAGACCACCGGCCCCGACGCCCCGCCGATCGGGTCGACGTGGCCGGGCAGCACCAGCACGACCAGGAACGCCACGTCGACCACGCCCAGCACGACGCCGTTGAGCCAGAACCCGACCCGGCTGTTGACCCGGTTCAGCGCCAGCGCGACGAAGACCGCCTGGGCGCCGAACACGGCCGCGCAGACGAAGAACATGAGGCTCTCCGCCGCCAACTCCCCCTCGGGGAAGCCACCCGCGAGGTCGCCGACCACCGTCGACAACCCCAGCCCCAGGTGCAGCAGGCCCCACACCACGTAGCAGGCGGCAGCGGCCACCGCCCACCGACGCACACCCGTCATCTCTACCCCCCGGTGAGAACCGGTCGGACCCCTTCCGACCGGGCGACTCGGAACCTACGACCCGAGGCGTCCGGCGGGCATCAGGGCGATCACCGATGCCGGTCCGGGATCCACCCGGTATTCCCCCGATGAGCACCTTTGATTAGTCAGCACTGAAGTAATAGAGAGAATAAAAGATCAAGCGCCACCGCTACCCCGGAAACGACGGCTGCCCGCCGCACGAGGTGCGACGGGCAGCCGGATCACCGCTCCAGCGGTGCAGTCACAAGCCCCGCTGGAGGTGGTCGGACAGCACGCGCACGAACCGCGAGGCGTCCGGCAGGTCGCCGCCCTCGGCCAACAGCGCCATGCCGTGCACCAGCTCGGCGGTCTCCGCCAGGGCGGTGCGGTCCTCCCGCTCGTCGAACGCCGCGCGCAGCCCCGCCACCAGCGGGTGGTTCGGGTTCAGCTCCAGGATGCGCTTGACCGGCGGCAGTTCCTGGCCCATCGCCCGGTACATCTTCTCCAGCGTCGGGGTCAGGTCGTGCGCGTCGCCGACCACGCACGCGGGCGAGGTCGTCAGGCGCGTCGACAGGCGGACCTCCTTGACCCGCTCGGCGAGCGTCGTGGTCATCCAGGCCAGGAAGTCGGCGAAGTCCTTCCGGCGGTCCTCCGCCTCGGCCTTCTCCTCCTCGCTCTCCAGGTCGACCTGGCCCTTGGCGACCGACCGGAACTGCTTGCCCTCGAAGCCGGACACCGCGTCGACCCACATCTCGTCGATCGGGTCGGTGAGGATCAGCACCTCGAAGCCCTTGGCGCGCAGCGCCTCCAGGTGCGGCGAGTGCTCCACCTTGGCCCGCGAGTCGCCGGTCATGTAGTAGATGTCCTGCTGGTCCTCCTTCATCCGCTCGACGTACTGCGCGAGCGTGGTCTGGCGCTCGGCGTCGTCGGTCGAGTCGAAGGAGGCGATGGCGAGGATGGCGTCGCGGTTCTCCGGGTCGCTGAGCAGGCCCTCCTTCACCGCGGCGCCGAACTCGCGCCAGAAGGTGGCGTAGGACTCGGGCTTGTCGGTCATCAGGGACTTGACCGTCGACAGCACCTTCTTCACCAGCCGCTTGCGCATGAGCTGGATCTGGCGGTCCTGCTGGAGGATCTCGCGCGACACGTTCAGCGACAGGTCCTGGGCGTCGACCACGCCCTTGACGAACCGCAGGTACTCCGGCATCAGCTCTTCGCAGTCGTCCATGATGAAGACGCGCTTGACGTAGAGCTGCACGCCGCGCTTGCGCTCGCGCATGAACAGGTCGAGCGGCGCCTGCGCCGGGATGAACAGCAGCGCCTGGTACTCGAACGTGCCCTCCGCCTGCATGCGGATGGTTTCCAGCGGCTTGTTCCAGTCGTGGCTGACGTGCCGGTAGAACTCGGCGTACTCGTCCTCCGTGACCTCGCTCGACGGCCGGGCCCACAGCGCCTTGCGCGAGTTGATCACGGTGGGCTCGGCGCCGTCCTCGGTCGCCATCCGGATCGGCCAGGTGATGAAGTCGGCGTACCGCTTCACGATCTCGGTGATCTTCGCGGTCGACGTGTAGTCGGCGAGGCGGTCCTCCTCGTCGGCCGGCTTCAGGTGCAGGGTGACGGCGGTGCCCTGCGGCGCGTCGGGGACGTCCTCGATGGTGTAGGTGCCCTCGCCGGTGGACTCCCAGCGGACGCCCTCGGCCCGCGGGTGGCGCGTCACGAGCGTGACCTTGTCCGCGACCATGAACGTGGAGTAGAAGCCGATGCCGAACTGGCCGATGAGGTCCTGCGACGCGGCGGCGTCCTTGGTCTCCGCCAACTTCTGGAGGAACTCGGCCGTGCCGGACTTCGCGATCGTGCCGATCAGGCTGACGACGTCGTCGCGCGTCATGCCGATGCCGTTGTCCCGGACGGTCAGCGTGCGGCGGTCGCGGTCGACCTCGATGGCGATGTGCAGGTCCGAGGTGTCCGCCACCAGGTCCTTGTCGCGGAACGTCTCCAGCCTCAGCTTGTCCAGCGCGTCCGAGGCGTTGGAAACCAGTTCGCGCAGGAACGTGTCCTTGTTCGAGTAGATCGAGTGGATCATCAGCTGTAGCAGCTGACGCGCCTCGGACTGGAACTCGAGCGTCTCCACCTTCATCCTCTCTGTGTTGGATTGCCGCTGCTCCGCAGACGGCGGGCGAGGCCGCCTGGGAGTCAGCCCATCGCGCCTGATTTCCCGCCGATCGTAAAGCATGATCGGCGGGAAATGAGGCGCGACAGGCTGACGCGGCCTCGCGCTGGGGGCTCGGCGACCACGGGCCGAGCAGCGACCAGGTCAAGGATAGCGACCGGGTCGAGCGGTGTAGGCGACACGCGCCGCTCGGCCGCGTCGGGAGTTCGTGCCTCATTTTCCCGCGATCACGCTTTTCGATCGCGGGAAAATCAGGCACGAGCTGCCGACTACCAGGCGGCCGAGCCCGCCTCGGCGGAGCCGAGGCAATCAAATACAGCCCAACCAATACTCTGCCCGCATGGGCAGGGGACGGGTCACTCGTGAGGACTGGATCATGGCGGCGCTGCGGGCGTTGGCTCGTGGAGGGGTGGCGGCCGTCGCCGTCGACGTGCTCGCCGGCGAGCTGGGCATCACCCGCGGCAGCTTCTACTGGCACTTCAAGGACCGGGAGGCGTTGCTGGTGGCCGCCGTGGAGTTGTGGGAGCAGCGGACCACGGACGACCTCATCGCCCGGCTGGCGACCGTCGACGACCCGCGCGACAAGTTGCGCGAGGGGTTCCGGTCGGCGCTCGGCGCGGAGGCCGTGGCCGGTCTGGAGCCCTCACTCCTGGCCCACGTCGACCACCCCGTGATCACCCCCGTGGTCGAGCGCGTGATCGAGCGGCGCATCGCGTTCCTCGCCGAGGTCTACGCCGAACTGGGCCTGACGCCCGCGGTGGCGCGCCGGCAGGCCGTCGTCGCCTACGCCGCCTACCTCGGGTGGGCCGACCTCCGCCGCTCCGCCTCGGCGGTGGTGCCCGAGGTCGCGCCGGACGGCCCACGCGGCCAGGCGGCCATGAAGCACCTGGTCGAGCAGCTGATCCCCCTCCCCTAGCCGGCCCCGGACGGGGTCTGCCATGCACAACTGTATGGTTCGAACATACAGTTGTGCATGGCAGACGAGAGGGGGCCCGCCATGCAGCGGCGGGTGTTGACGACGTTCCGGATCGGGGCTTGGTCGTGGGTGGTCACCGGCGTGGGCCACCTGGCGCTCACGGCCGTGGCGGCACTGGGGCCCGGGGACCCCGGTGAGGCCGGCGCCGTCGCCGCGATGCGGGGCTACCGCCCGGAGATCCCCGGGGTGCGGCGCAGCCTGTACGACCTCGACCAGGGCATGTCGCTGGTCATGGCCGTGGCGCTGATCTTCGGCGGCCTGGTGTGCGCGCACGTGGCCCGCTCCGCGCCGGACCTGGTCACGCGATCACGCCGGCTGCGCACCCTCGCCCTGCTCGCCTCGCTGGCGGCACTGGGCGTGTCCCTGTGGCTGCTACCCGCGCCACCCATCGCCCTGTTCACCATCGCCACCGTCACCTTCGCCTGGTCATCAGCCACCACCACTCCCCCGAGCCCAGCCACCACCACTCCCCCGAGCCCAGCCACCACCAACCACCCAAGCCCAGCCACCAGTTAGGCCCACCCCCTCCCCTTCGCCCACCCCTTCCCCCGCACCCCCCGCGAGGCCGCGTCGGCTTGTCGCGCCTCATTTCCCGACGATCACGCTTTTCGATCGTCGGGAAATCAGGCGCGATGAGCCGACTAACAGGCGGCCGAGCCGCCTCGGCGGAGCCGAGGCAATCAAATACAGCACACGTGCTCCGACCACTCCGGCTCGTGCCACCAGTGCTCGTGGTCGTGCGCGGCGGACGCCAAGGGCGGCAGCGGGGCGCGGCGGGTCGTCGCCTGCGTCGACCGGAACGGCGCGAGCAGGTCGTCCACCTCGTGCACGACGCCGCCGACCAGCACCTTCCGCACGGCCGCCGCCGCGCGGATGTCGGTCAGCGGGTCGCCCGCCACGAGGGACAGGTCGGCGTGCGCGCCGGGTCGCAGGGTCCCGAGCCTGCCCTCCATCCCCAGCCACACCGCCGGGTTGCGGGTCGCCGTCGTCAACGCCTCCAGCGGCGTGAAGCCGAAGGCCACCATCGCCCGCAGGTTCTGGTGCGTCGAGGTGGCGACGGCGTCCAGCGGCGCGTCGGTGCCGCAGATCACCAGCCCGCCCGCGCGGTGCACGCGCAGCACCATGTCCACCCAGCCCGCGAGCACGTCCCGCGACCACGGCGACCCCGGCTTGCCCGCGCCGTTCGCGTCCTCCGCGTACCGCTGGTACTCCCACGGCGGGAACAGGACCCTGGTGCGCTCGTCCTCGACGAGCGACTTGTCGTCGGCGTACAGCGCGCGGGACTGGAACAGCGTCGGGGTCACCGACATGCCGGACTTCCCGAACAGCTCGACGACGTCCTGGTACGAGCGCCCGGTGCGGCTCACCGTGTGCGAGTAGCCGAGGCGGTTGGTCGCGCCGACGTGCTCCATGCCGTCCATGCCGAGGTTCGCCGCCGGGTAGAGGTAGTGCGACGTCAGGCGCAGCCGCGCGCGGTGCGCGGCCGACACGGTCTCCCGCTGGAGTTCCACCGGCAGCCGCACGTAGGTCTTGACCAGGTCGTAGTCGAGTTCCAACGCGCGCTTCAGCTCCAGGTCGAGCTGCTCGCGCGACAGCGTGGGGCGCATGAAGTTGTAGTAGACGCGGGAACCGTCGATCGCCTCGCCGGTGCCGAACAGCCGCGGTCCCACCAGGGCGCCGGACGCCAGCGCCTCCCTCGTCTCGACCATCTGGTAGACCGGGTCGCCCGGTGAGCGCGTGGTCGTGATGCCGTAGGCCAGCCACACCCGGCCCTGCCGCGCGCCCCAGTGCCTGCCGCGCAGGTGCCAGTGGTTGTGCGCGTCGATCAGCCCCGGCAGGGCGAACAGGTCGCGCGCGTCGACCACCCGGTCACCCGCCGACGCCCGGTGCGGCCGGATCTCGCGGACCCGGCCCTCCTCCACGACGATGTCGACGTCGTGCCGCACGCGGTCGGACTCGCCGTCCCACGCCGCGCCCGCGTGGACGATCGTGCGCCGCGGCGCCTTCGGCCTGCGCCAGGTGAAGTCGAGGCGGATCGTCCGGGCGCCGCCGCCGTCCAGCGCGACCCGGCGCAACCTGCCGTTGCACAGGTGGACCAGCTCGTCCGGGCCGCGCCACGCCAGGGAGTCGGTGACCTCGCGGGTCACCTGGCGCGGGTCGCCGAGGAACCGGCCGGACGCGTCGACCGCGACGACCCAGGCGACGCTCTCCACCACGAACGCCAGGTGCCGCCCGTCCGGCGACCAGACCGGCCCGTCGTCGCCCCTGGTCGCGATCGAGCGGAACGGCAGCGGCTCGGTGTAGCGCAGCTCGCCGCTGGTCAGGTCGACGGTGAGGACCTGGCTGGTGCCCTCGCGGAACCGGCGGGAGAACGGCTTGACGGCGGCCAGCGCGAGGACGTTGCCGTCGGCCGACCAGGTGGGGCGACCCGGCTGGAACAGCGTCGGCGTCACCTGCCGGTGGTCGCCCGTCGTCACGTCGAGCACCCACACCGCGCCGTCCTGGTCGACGTAGGCGATCCGCCGGCCGTCGGGCGCGAACCGCGGTGTCGTCTGCGAGCCGGGCGACGGGCTCAGCACCCGCTCCTCCCCCGTGGCCAGGTCGCGCAGCCACAGCGCGGGCGTGCCGGTGCGGTCGCTGGAGTACACGATCGACCGCCCGTCCGGGGAGAAGTCCGGGTCGGAGTCGAAGTACGCGCCGTCGGTGAGCTTGCGCGGCCGGCCGCCCGTGATCGGCACGAGGTGGACGGCGTTGAGCGCGCGGAACGCGATCAGCCCGCCGTCCGGCGACACGACCGGCCCGGCGATGCCGTGCACCGGCGCGGGCCCGGTGGTCGGGTCGGGGCGGCGTCGGGGCGGCACGGGCGCGGCGACCGGCACGACGGCCTCGAACGGGATGTCGCGCGTCACGCCTTCGGCATCCCGCCGGCGGATGCGCCCGTCCGCGGTGTAGAGGGCCGTGCCGCCGATCCACGTGGCGGCGAACCCGAAGACGTCCTCGCCCTCGGTCAGCGGGCGGTCGCCGAGCACGAGGTCGGCGCGGGCGCCTCGGACGAGGGTGTAGCTGGGCGTGCCGCCCGGTCCGAACGCCGCGCCGTGGACGCGGCCGTCGGCGGGCGCGGTCACCAGCCGGACCCGCTCGCCGGTCGCGACCGTGACCACGTCCACGGCGGTCTCGTTGGCGGTGAAGACGATCCGCTGCCCGTCCGCGGACCAGCGCGGCGCGGCGGCCTCGTCCGACCCGCCGGTGAGGGCGGTGACCTCGCCGGACGCGACGTCGAGCAGCCAGACCCAGTACGCGCCGCCGCGGTCGCCGGTGAACGCGATGCGCGTGCCGTCCGGCGAGAACACCGGCTCGCGGTGGTCGTACCGGCCGCTGGTCAACCGGCGCGGCTCGCCGCCCGCCGCGTCGACGAGGTAGAGGTGGAAGTTGCCGTCCCGGTAGGACTGGAACACGATCGAACGCCCGTCGGGCGACCACGACGGCAGCGTGGCGTCCTGGAGGTCGTCGGTCAGCCTGCGTGCCGCGCCACCCTCGGCAGGCAGCACCCAGATGGCGGTGACCAGGTCCGTCGCGAGCCACTTGCCGTCCGGCGACAGCGCGACGGAGATGTTCGTGCCCTCGCGCAGCCGCACCCGCCGGTCGGGCCGGTCGGCGTGCGCGGCGGTCGCTCCCGCCACACCCGCCGCTCCCGCCACACCCAGCGCGGCGGCCACCTGGCCGCTGCGCAGCAACAGATCCCGGCGCGACAAATCCTGCGGTGCCATGCGATCGCTCCCCCGGAAGGCAACTCGGCGCGTTCTCCTGGTCACAGCCTGCCACTCGCGGGGGCTCCGGGACAGTGGCAGCGCGTCGGCGAAGCGGCGTGTCCCACCCTGCGAAATGAGACACCACCACACGGCGTGGTTGCCCGCTCCAGTCCATTGTGGACACAGTTCCGATCGCGAGGGCGGTCCGGTGCCGGGTCGGTGCGGCCGACGCCGGAGTAGCGCTGCGTCGGTTCGGCCATCAGCCACGCCGTGAAGCGGGCCGCACCGGCAGGGCACGTGTGGATGCCGTCCGCGCCGCGGTCGGCCTCGCCGTCGCGTTCGCGCTGTCGCGTTCGCGCTGTCGCGTTCGCGCTGGTGCGCGGCGCCCCACACGACCGCGCTGTCGAGGAGCACGGCGTGCCCGGCCGACTGGTCGACCACGTCCTTCGCCGCCGCTGCGGTTTCCCGCAGCTCGTCCGGGTGCGGCGTGGAACTCGTCCGGAGCGAGGACGACCCGGCGGTCGACGCGCCGCGCGCGAGCGGCAGCACCAGCAGCGGCCACACGGCGCAGCACTGCTCCTCCACCGCGATGCTCCACAGGTGGGCAGGCCCGTCGCAGGCCCCCTCCCGCGAGTCACCCGCGCGACGCCGGGAACGCCTCGACCTCCCGGCCAACCCGACCCCTCCAGCCTCAGCGCCTCCCGGCCCGCGTCGAGCCGGGGTCTCCAGGACGGGCGCGCCGACCACCGGCCGAAGACCGTCCGATGTGGACGGCAGCCGCACCGCGACGCCGTGGCCGCCCGTGACGGCGCGGTGCAGCTCGGGTGCCACCGCGTCGAGGTCGGGCCCGGCGCGGGACGCCAGGTCCCGGTACGTCACGGCACCTACCCGATCGACCGCGTGCCGGACCGCTCACCGTCGCTCGCACCGGGCCGGACCGCCGCCGGCGGCCGACCGCGCCGGAGGGGAGTCAGGGGATGAGCACCGGGCACGCCGAGTGGTAGAGCGCGGTGCGCGCCATCCGCCCGAGGCCGCCGGCGGGACCTCGGCCCACCACCACCAGGTCGCTGACCGGCGCGGCCAGCACGTCGTGCGGCTCGCGCCCGTCCAGCACCACGGCCGGCGTCAGGTCGGCCGCCACCACCTCCAGGAACGCGAGCGCCCGGCGCAGCGGCGCGTCGTCCGGTTCGGCCGACTCCGCGACGCCGCCGAAGTTGTGGTGCACGTGCAGCACCCGCAGCCGCGCGCCGCTCGCCCGGCAGAACGCCGCCGCGGCCGACAGCACCCCGGTGTCGGCCGCCCCGCCCACCGCGGCCGTCACGACGCCCGTGCGCGGCTCCGGCAGGCCGCGCACGACGACCAGCGCGCGCTCCGGGTTCTCGGCCGCCGCCGCGTACCCGCGCGGGCGGAACGGCTCGCCGTGCGGGCCGACGACCAGCATCGCGCAGTCCACCGTGCGCAACTCCTCCGGTGGCACGGACACCAGTTCGACGCCCATGACCGCCGCGTACCGCTCGGCCCACGCCGCCGCGCGGCGCGTGGCCGGTGTGCCGTCCTCCCCGACCGCGACCGCACGGGTGGTGCGCCGGGCCCCCCTCTGCCGTGGGAGCCACCCGACCGGTTCCGCCGCGATCACTTTGGACATGGTTCGCCTCGCCCGACTACTCCGACTGGTCTACCCGCCACTGTGGGCGCTGCCGGCGCGCCGCGCCAGACCAGCGGCCCCGCCGGAACCCTTTCGTGGCCTCTGAATCGGACCGGACACGGATCGTGCAGGGCCGGGTCCGGCGACCGGTCCGCCGTCCGGATCGAACACCTCCGAACACCTGTCGCACACGCGTTCGCGATCCGTGCGGGCATGCGCGGCGGAACCGAACGCACCCGAACACCCTCGGCGCGGGAGTGGGCGTTCGGCGGCACCGCGCGGCGCGTGCCGGCCGGCGCGGCGCGGCGGTCCACGGCGGACTTCGCCGTTTGGTCGGGGTGGTGCGGGGAATCTTCGTTCCATGTGGCTGTGGAGACCGCCAGGGGTGTACCGCCCGCAGGAAGACACGTGGCTGGTGGCGGAAGCCCTCGCCGTGGCCGGCGTGCCACGCGGCGCACGGGTGCTGGACGCCTGCGCGGGCACCGGCGCGCTCGGTGTCGCGGCGGGGCTGGCCGGCGCGGGCGAGGTGACCGCCGTGGACCGGAGCCGCCGGGCCGTGCTCTCGGCCTGGTTCAACGGTCGCGTCCGCGGGCTGCCCGTGCGGGCCCGGCGCGGGGACTTCGGCGACCTGGTCGGCGCGGGCCGGTTCGACGTGGTGCTGGCCAACCCGCCGTACGTGCCGGCGGACGACACGGCCGACCGCGGCGCCGCCAGGGCGTGGGACGCCGGGCCGCGAGGGAGGTCCGTACTGGACCGGTTGTGCGCGGTGCTGCCGCTGCTGCTGGCCGACCAGGGCATGGCGCTGGTCGTGCACTCCACGATGTGCCGCGAGGACGTGACGCTGCGCCAGTTGCGCGGTGCCGGGCTCAAGGCGTCGGTGGTCGCGCGGCGGAGCGTCCGGTTCGGACCCGTGCTGCGCTCCCGCCTGGACTGGTTGCGGGCGCGCGGGTTCGTCCAGGCCGGGCAGGATCACGAGGAACTGGTGGTGGTCCGTGCCGACGCCGAGTGAGGACCGCCGCCGGATCACCCCGGTGCCCGGCGGCCCGCTGCTGGTCGAGGGACCGGTGGAGATCGTCCAAGAGGACGGGACGACCGTCACCTCCGACCGGTTCGTGGTCGCGGTGTGCGTGTGCCGGCGCAGCAAGCGCTACCCGTGGTGCGACACGAGCCACCGCAAGCGCCGACGCTGACCATCGCGCCGACCCATCCCGCCGACCCGACATCCCGCCGACGGCGGCCATGACCGGACGCCACCGCGAGCGCCGACGCCCACGGGGCCGCAAGCGCCGTTCCCCGCTGTCGTCCCCGGCCTTCGCCTTCGTCGCGTCGTCGGAGTGGCTGGGCTCGTCAGAGTGGCCGGAGGAGGCTGCTCTCGCCGTTCTTCCACGCGCCCAGCAGGTGGTCGCCCAGCCGCTGCTCCAGCAGCTCGGTCGCCCGCACGCCGAACACCACGGCGTCGGCCGTCTCCGGCTCCCGCGCCACCAGGTCGCCGACGACGTCGTGGCGCATCACCTGCTCGTGCACCGCGTCCGCCTCGATGTGCTCGGTGAAGAACTCGACGCAGTCCGGGTGCGCGGCCATCCGCTCCAGCGCCTTCGCCATCCGGGCGGCGCTGGGCGCGGTGGTGATCTCCGCGGCGGCGAAGTGGCCCACCAGCGCACCGCGCAGCCCCTGGTGCAGGCCGCACAGCGACATCAGGTTGACCGTTGCGAGCATCGGCGCGGGCACGTGCTCCAGGTAGTGCAGGTAGCCCGTCTCCAGGCCCGCGCCGGCCAGCAGGCGCGCGTACAGCTGGGAGTGCATCCGCTCGCCGCGCCCGCCGCCGTACTCGTCGAACTCCACGGCCACCAGCGCGGCCTTCGCCGTCCCGCGCAGCCGCGGGATCGCCCACGCGTGCGGGTCGGCCTCCTTGAGGTGGTAGACGGACCGGTGGACCAGGTACTCCCGCATCTGCCACCACTCGCCGCCGTCGCGCAGGTGGTGGCTCACGCCCGTGCCGTCGACCGGCTCCACCAGCAGTTCGGCCAGGACGTCGTCGACGCCCGGCCGACCGGGCAGGTCGGCGTGCAGCGCGTCCAGGAACACCCGTTCCAGCACGGCGCGCAGGCGCAGCAGGTCCGGTTCCCACTCCCAGTCCGGCGAGACGCCGCGGAAGCCCCGGTAGTGCAGCTCGTAGCAGACCTGGAGGGCCAGGTGGAGGTCTTCGCCGTACGGGTCGGCGTCCCGCGCCCGCGCCGTCGGCAGGGCCGCGGGCGGCGGATCGGTCCGCAGCGCCTCCACGACGGCGGCGGACACGGGTCCGCGCGGCGCGGGCAGGGTGGGCGTTTCGAGGCCCGGCATGTGCGTCACCGTCGCGGGTTACCCCCGTCCGGCGCGCTGATGCACGCGGCGGCCAACGCGTCGACCACCGCCACCGGGCCGCCGTCGGCCGCGCGGCGCTGCCGGTCCGCGCCGGTGCCGCCCGCCACCACCGACCACACCGGGCCGTCGTACGACACGTGCTCGACCAGCCGCCGCAGCAGGTCCGCGGCGGGCACCGGGACGCCGCGCCACGGGTCGACGCCGGGACCGCCCAGGCCGTGCCGGGCCGCCGACCACACGGCCGCGGCCAGCACCTGGTCGTCGAGCGCAGGGGCCTCGCGCCCGGCCGCGAGGTCGGCGAGCGCCGCGTCCACCAGCGCCCGCGTCAGCCCCGCCTGGAGCACGGCGTCCGCCGCGGTGACCGCCGCGTCGGCGGCCCGCACCTCGACCGTCGGGTACCGCGGCGACGGGCGGGCCAGCCAGAACGTCATCGCCTCGTCGACCAGGACGCCGCACTCCGCGAGCCGCGCCACCGCCGCGTCGTGCTCGGCCGCCGACCCGAACCTCGGCGGGACCCCGGAACCGGGGAACCTCGCCTGCTCGACCATCCGCCAGCTGCCGAAGCCCGTGTCCCGGCCGGCCGCGAACGGCGAGTTGACCGACAGCGCGAGCAGGGTCGGCAGCCACGGACGGAGGTGGTTGACCACGGCGACCGCCGTGTCGCGGTCCGGCACGCCGACGTGGACGTGGCACCCGCAGCACTGGTAGTCGGCGACCTGGCCGCCGTAGAGGGCGGAGATCCGGGTGAAGCGGTCGCCCTCGGCGAGCGGCGGCACCGGCCCGGCGAGGACGGGCGTCCCGGAGGGGACCACCAGCGCGCCCTCCGCGCCGGCCGCCGCCACCAGCGCCCGGCGGCCGGCCAGCAGCTGCCCGTGCAGCTCGTCGAGGTCCGTGCACACCCCGCTGGCGAACTCGACCTGCGTGGTCAGCAGCTCGCGGTCGACCTTCGCGCCCGCCGGCAGGGCGGGCGTCCGCGCGAGCACGTCGGCCGCTCGCGCGGCGGTCTGCCGGGTGGTCGCGTCCACCAGCAGGAACTCCTCTTCGACGCCGACGGTCGTCGTGCTCTGCGACGGGGTGGCGGCGGCGGTCGTCCGGGCTGTCATGCCGGTACTGTTCCCCGATCCCCGGCGCGGTGCACCCGTCCACCGCGGGCGTCCGGGCGGAAGCGGTGGGCGGTCGGACGCGCTCCCCACCCGGACCGCCGCGCATGCGCGGTGCAGGTGCCCTCCGTGCACGCGATACGAGTGCACGGTCCTGAACGGCGCTCCTGTCACGGTGTGTGTTCCTTCGCCCCGTGCCGCGGCGCGGGCGGTGTGCCCCTGACCTGCGAACGTTTACGCCACTACACCGGCCGAGTCCCGACCGGCGTCACCGAATTAGGGATTCAACGAGCGCACTATCACTGCATTCCGTGTCGAGAACCCTGGACACGCCCTCGAAGGTATGAATCGGAAACACGATCGAAGACCTCGTGATGCACAAGTTCGGCGGATGAGGCGACGATGTGACGGCATGGCCAAAATCTCAAGGAGGAACCCATGCGCAACATCTGCCGCTTGATTGCCGCCGGCACGCTCACCGCACCCATTCTGCTCGGCGCGGCCAGCCTGGCCTACGCCGCCGAGACCGAATTCGATCACGAAGCCGCTGCCGCGGGCCAGCACGGCTCGATCGCCCACGAGGTGCACTCGGGCGCCGACGGCGACGGCAACGCCTACTTCAGCGAGGAGTGGGCGATCGCCACCGACCAGGGCGCCGCCGCCAGCGACACATCGTCGTCCGCGAACGCCGACGACGACTGGGACGACGACTGGGACAACGGCTGGGATGACGACAACGGCGACGACTGGGACGACGACAACGGTGACGACAACGGGGACGCCGACTACAACGGCGGCCACGACGGTTGGGACTGGGACGACGACCCGAGCGCCAGCTTCGAGCAGGAGATCGCGTTCGCCGGCCCGGATGGCGCGTTCGCCTCGGACACCGAATCCCACGCCGAGGGCTGAGCCCAGCAGTTCATCGGCAGTCGTAATGACGCAAGACGGTACCCAGTGAGATGACGATCCGCCGCGTGCACCGGACAATCCCGGCGCACGCGGCGGATCGGCACGTCGGGGCCGATTCTCGGCCGCGCACGGTGGAGTAGGTGGAATTTCCTTATTGAAGGCCGGTTGGATCGAGGCCGTCAGGCGATCGCGAGGCCGCCGTCCACCATGAGCGTCACACCGGTGACGTAAGCCGCCCGCGACGACGCCAGGAACAGCACCGCCTCCGCGATCTCCCCCGGCTCGGCCACCCGACCCAGCAGGCTGGCCTCGGCCTGCTGCCTGGCGACGTCGGCGGTGGTCGCCAGCACGGTGTCGGTCAGCGTCGGGCCGGGCGCCACGGCGTTCACCCGCACACCACCGCCGCCGAACTCGGCGGCCCACGTGCGGGTCAGCGACTCCAGCGCCGCCTTGGTCGCGCTGTACACGGCCGCGCCGGGCAGGCCGATCGCGGTGACCACGGTGGAGATGTTGACGATGCTGCCGCCACCCTTCGCGACCATGCGCGGCGCGAGCGCGGCGGTGAGGAAGAACGGCGCGCGCACGTTCACGTCGAACAACCGCTCGTAGGGCTCCAACTCCTGGTCGGCGGTCGGCGCGAACGGGAAGATGCCGGCGTTGTTGACCAGCACGTCGACCTCCCCCACCGCGTCGGCCAGCCGCCGCACGGACGCGAGGTCCGCCAGGTCGGCCGCCACGAACCGCGCCTGCCCGCCGTCCGCTTCGATCGCGGCGACGGTCTCCGCGCCGCGCTCGGCGTCGCGGCCCGACACGACGACCTCCGCGCCGGCCGCCGCGAGCAGCCGGGCGGTCTCCCGCCCGATGCCCGTCGTGCTGCCGGTGACCAGCGCGACCTGCTTGTCCAGCTCCCGGTTCACCCGGAACCCCCTTGTTCGACGTTCGTCGTATGACGAACTTGAACCTAGCCGCAGGGACCCATAGTTCGCAAATCTACGAACTGTGTTGAATGCTGTGTCCGATTGCCGCCTCGGCTCCGCCGAGGCGGGCTCGGCCGCCAGAAGTCGGCCCATCACGCCTGATTCCCCGCTGTGTTGAATTGCCGCTGCTCCGCAGACGGCAGGCTCGGCCGCCAGAAGTCGGCCCATCACGCCTGATTCCCCGCCGATCGAAGAGCGTGATCGGCGGGGAATCGGGCGTGACAGGCCGACGCGGCCTCGCGGACCGGGTGGCGGAGGGAGGGGGCGGCACGGGGTTACCACTGTCCGAAGTGGACGGATTCCTCGAAGCGCTTGCGGCGGCGGGTCCACGCCGAGGTGTCCTGTGGGCCCGGTGCTTCCGCGCTGTGGCCGATCGCGACGGCGCCGATCGGCACGTGGGTCGCGGGCACGCCGAACTCCGCCCGGAGCCGGTCGAAGTCCTCCGCGGCGATGCCGAAGTACACCGCGCCGAGCCCCTCGTCCACGGCGGTCTGGAGGATCAGCAGCACGGCCATCCCGGTGTCGATGTGCCAGAACGGCACCGGCCACCGGTCCTCGCTGCGGTCGGTCCACCCCTTGTCCGGCTCGGCGTACCGGTCCAGGTAGGCGTCCTTCACCGCGAACGCGACCACGAGCACCGGGGCGGCCCGCACCGACTCCGCCGCCCAGAGCTGGACCAGCCCGTAGAACCGCGCGCGGTCCGCGCCCCGCAGCACCAGGAACTCCTGGCCCTGGGAGAAACCCGCCGACGGCCCGCGCAGCGCGTTGTGCATGATCCGCCGCAGGCTCTCCTCGGACACCGGCTCGTCGCTGAACTCGCGCACCATGCGCCTGCGGCGCACCACGTCCTGGAACTCCACGCCATCTCCATCCGGTCGGTCGGCCCGGCTGCGACGAGCGCGGTGCGGTGCGCCGGGCCGCGTGGCGCACCGCGCCCGCTCACCCCGCGCGGAGGACGACCGGCAGGGTGTCGTGGCCGTTGGAGATGAAGGAGCGCACCGGCCGCAGCCGGTCGGCGGGCACGGCGAGCGCCAGGTCCGGGAAGCGGGCGAACAGCGCGGGCAGCGCCACCTCCGCCTCCAGGTGCACCAGCGGCGCGCCGAGGCAGAAGTGCGCGCCGTGCCCGAACGCGAGGTGCGTCTTGTCCTCGCGGGTGATGTCGAACCGGTCCGCGGTGGGCCCGTGGAAGTCCGGGTCGCGGCCGGCCGCGCCGTAGGAGGCGATGATGGCCTCGCCCCGCCGGATCAGGACCCCGTTGACGGCGATGTCGTCGACGGCGTACCGCAGCGGCAGGTTCGCCACCGGCGCCTGCCAGCGCAGCACCTCGTGGACGGCGTCGGACCAGCTCCGCTCGCCCGCCAGCACGAGGCGCAGCTGGTCGGGGTGGGCCAGCAGGGCGGTGATGGCGTGGTCGAGCAGGTTGACCGTCGTCTCGTGCCCCGCCGAGATCAGCAGGATGACGGTGTCGACCAGCTCCTCCTCGGACAGCCGCGACGCCTGCTCGTCGCAGGCGGCGATCAGGCCGGACGTGACGTCGTCCGCCGGCTGCCGCCGCCGGAGCGCGACCAGCTCGCTCACCATCCGGTAGATGTCCTGCCGGTTCGCCAGCGCCTCCGCCGGCGTGATGGCCGTGTCGAAGATCAGGTCGACGGCCCGGCGCAGGCCCGGCCGGATGTCGTCGGGCACGCCGATCAGCCGGCAGACCACCTCGATCGGCAGCGGGTAGGCGAACGCCGCCCGCAGGTCCACCCGCGGCGGCCCGGCGTCGAGGTCGTCGAGCAGCCCGGCGGTGATCGCCTCCACGGTCGGGCGCAGCGCCTCGATCCGCCGGGGTGTGAACGCCTTGGACACCAGCGACCTCAGCCGCCGGTGCTCGTCGCCGTAGGCGGTGAACATGTTCCGCACGGAGACCCACAGGTGCAGCGGCCAGTCCTCGGGGATGCCGCCCTGCCGCCACACCGGCCAGTGCCGCCGGGGGTCCTTGGACACCCGCGCGTCCCCGAGCAGCCGCTTGAGCACGTCGATCCGGTTGATCGACCACGCCACCACCCCGCCGGGCAGCTCGACGCGCGTCATTGCGCCGCGCGCCCTCAGCAGGGCCCCTTCACCGTGGATGTCGCGACCGGTGGTGTCGAGCACGAACGGGTCCGCAGCCATGCACTCATCGTGACCCCTTGCGCACAGCCGGTACAAGACCCGTTGTGGGGCATACCGGGACGAGCCCCCGTTCGGGGGTACCGGGCCCGGCGGTGGGTCGAGCGACGGGCGGTGCGGGCGACCTGCGCCCACACCGCCCGCTGCCCTGTGCTCCGCTACTCGTGCCGCACCGAGCGCCGCCCGCTCACGTCCCGGCGAGCGCGGGCGCGCCGAAGACGCCGCGCTCGTCCACGGGGCCGGCGACCGGCGCGGGACGGCCGGCCCAGAACCGCTCGACGGCGGCGAGCTCCTGCGCGTTGGGCTGGGCGTTGTCGCACCGCCCGCCGGCCATCACCTTGTCGCAGTTGCCGATGTCCGGCGGGTGGTTCAGCCCCAGGATGTGGCCGAACTCGTGCACGACGACCCGCAGCGGTCCCGCGCCGGACTGCTTGATCTGGTTCCGGTAGAAGTTGATCGTGCCCCTGGTGCACCCGACGCAACTGGCCGTGCCCGGCGCCGAACCGTTCTCGGACGTCACCACCGTGATGCCGCCCGAGCCCTTGACGAGCCGGACCGTCGTGACGCCCGAGTTCCAGATCTCGGCGGCCTGGTCGACCAGGGGCGCCAGCTCGGCCGCCCGGCCGGAGTTGTAGTAGATGGTGCGCGCCGCGTCCTCGCGCGGCAGCGCGGACGCCGCGGTGGGGGCGCCGACCAGGGCGATCGCGGCGAGCACGCCGACGATCCCCGCCAATGTCGCTCGGAACAACGTCGCTCGGAACAACGCAGCCGCTCCATTTCCCGTGCGCGCCGCCGGAACACCGGACAGCCGCCGAACCGCCGGACGGGCCCGCCGCCCCGGTTCGGGCGCGGGCCTGGACTTCACCCGAAGGTAGCGCCCGGCGACCCGCCCGGACCAGATAACACCTGCGCATAACTCCGCGAACGGCGCGGTTCCGGGCGCACCGCGCCCGTCGGCGGGCCGTCGGTCGGCGGGCCGTCGGTCGACGCGCCGCCGGCGGCCCGCGCCATCGGCACCGGTCGGCGCCGTCAGCCCGGTCAGCCCTGTGCAGGGCCGCCGAGCCCGGCGAGGAACCGCGTCACGGCCGTCGCCCAGCCGTCGGGGTCCTCGGCCGCGATCGCGTGGCCGCAGTCGAGCGTCACGAGCGTCGCGCCGGGGATGCCCGCGGCCAGCCGCGCCGAGTGCGCCGGCCGCACCAGGACGTCCGCGCGTGCGGCGACGACGAGCGTCGGCGCGGTGATGGAGGGCAGGTCGGCGCGCACGTCCACGTCCCGCAGCAGGGCCAGCTGGTCGTCGACGCCCGGTGGCGCGGTCGCGGCGAACGACGTCAGCTGCGCGGCCAGTGCCGCGGGCGGGCGGCTCGCGACCCAGTCGGGCGAGTTCACCACCAGCGTCAGGTAGGCGGCGAGCGTGCGCGGCCGGTCGGCGAGCGCGCGCCACACGTCGACCGCCAGCCGCAGCCGGGCGTCCGGGTGCGCGAGCCCGGCGCTGAGCACGAGCGCCGTCACGCGGTCGGGGTGGCGGGTGGCCGCGCGGACCGCGACCGCCGTGCCCATCGAGAAGCCGAGCAGGGCGAACCGGTCCGCGCCCGCCGCGTCCGCCGCCGCGACGACGTGGTCGGCGAGCCCGTCCAGGGTCAGCGGCGCTCGCGGGTTCGCGCCTGAGCCGGGGTAGTCCGCCCCGATCACGCGGTGCGCGCGGGCGAGCCGGTCGATGACCGGGCCGAAGCTGTCGTCGAGGTCGCTGCCCGCGCCGTGGGCGAGCACGAGCGCCGGGCCCGAGCCGGTGACGAGTGGTTCTCGCGGTGTTCTCACGGCCGCCACGCTAGGCATCCCGGACCGCGTTTCCGGCGTGGTCCGCCGAGGACTGCCAATGCTGGTAGCGCGGCCTACCAGGTCGGGTAGTGCCGCGTCGTCCGGCCGGCTGTCAGGGGGCTTCCGGGGTGTTCCGCCGCTGCGCCGCGCGCAGCAGTTCGATCCGCGACCGCACGCCGTACGCCTGGTAGAGCCGACGCAGGTGGTAGTTGACGGTGTGCGGCGACAGGCCGAGGCGTCGGGCGATCTGCTGGTTGGTCAGCCCCTGCGCCACGAGGCGCACGACGTCGCGCCGACGGCCGTCGAGGTCGTCGTCGGCGGTGGGCCGCGCCGGCACCTGCCCCGGCGACCGGTCGGACCGCGCCCGGATGGCCGCGACCTCGCGCCGCAGCTCGCGGCGCAGCGTGAGCGGCACCGACTCGGCGATCAGGCGGCGCGTCAGCTCGTTGCGGAACGCGGTGCGCTCGCCGTCGCTGATCACCGCGCCGACCGCGCACGCCTCGTCCAGCGCCGGGATCAGCCCGGCCGAGGAGGTGCCGAGCAGCGGCGCCAGTTCGCCGTAGACGACCTCGTCGCCCAGCACGGCGGCGACGCGGAGCAGGTTGCGGCACTCGGCGGAGTAGGTGTGCAGGGTCGACGCCGTCAGCGTCGTCAACCGCGCGGGCAGGCCCTCGCGCACGAGGCGGGCCCGACCGGCGGTGATCCGCAGGGCGTCGTCCTCGCGCAGGCCGAGGACCAGTTCGACCACCAGGCCGGGGTGGCCGCCGGCGGAGGCCACCAGCCGGGTCAGCGGCGCGTCGGGCACCGCGCCGAGGAGGTCGGTCGCGAGGTCGACGGACGCGGCGGCGGTCAGCGGCGGCAGCGCGACGATCGCGGTCCGGCCGGGCAGCGCCGGGGGCAGCACGTCCGCCGGCCGCGGACCGGTCGCGGTGCGGCGCGCGACCAACCACACCCCGCGCGCCGCCGTGCCGTCGTGCGGCCCGGCCACGGCGTCGTCGGCCAGCAGCTCGGCGACGGCGCGCTCGTCGAGCAGGTGCGCGTCGTCCAGCACGTGCAGCGCGGGCCGGCCGTCGGTGACCGGTTCCGGGCACGCGCGGCCCAGGCCGACCCGCCGCACGGCGTACCCGAGGCCGGCGGCGATCCGCTCGCCCTCCCGCAGGAGCCGGGACTTGCCCACGCCGGGCACGCCGTCGACCAGCACGGTGCCCGTGCCGCGCCCGAGCACGTCGCGCAGCAGCGCCACCTCGGCGGCGCGGCCGTGCAGCGCGGTCGGCGCGCCCGTCCCGCCGGAGGCGTCCGGCGCGGTCGCCGTGGCCGGCGCGGTCGTCCTGCTCGACGTGGCCGGCGCGGTCGTTCTCTTCGGCGTGTTCCTCATCGGGTGGGCCCGCTCCCCCTCCGCGGCGCGCTCGACCCGGCGTCGGCGCGTGCCCACTCTACGAAAGGCGGCCGGACGTGGTGGCCGCGCGCGGCCGGCGCTCAGCCGCCGAGGATGACGTCCGAGCAGGCACGGCGGCGGAGCCTCACGGCGCTCCCCCTCCCGCGGCGGCACGTCGTCCCCACAGAGGTCTAGACCACCGCTCCGGAGGACGCGGCCGTCGCGCTACCGCCGATCGAAGGGCGCCGACGCCCGCCGGGCACCGATGAGTCCACAGTGGACGAAGGCTATCCGGGGTTGCGCGGCGCGCGGGCGAGCGCCTCGTCCACCGACGGGACCACGGTCAGGATGCGGGTGAGCGCGGTCGTCCAGAGCAGCCGGGAGAGCTGGTGCTCGGCGTCGACGACCACGGCGAACTCCCGCCCGTCCTCACCGAGCCGCTGGTGGACCCGGATCAGGGAGGACAGGCCGACCGAGGCGAGCAGGCCCACCTCGTGCAGGTCGACCGCCACCAGCGGGGCGCTGGTCGCCGTGGCCCGCGCCAACCCCTCGTCCAGCGTGGCGACGGTGCCCTGGTCGATGTCGCCACCGACGCGCACCAGCACCGCCTGGCCTTCGGCCAGGGTCTCGACCCGCGTCCACGGGCCCGTCTCGGGGTTCGTCACCGCACCACTTAAGCACGGCCGGGCGGGAGTGGCAGGACGACCCGGACCCGCCGGGGCCCTCCCCCGGCGGGCCGCGCCGGGTGTCGCCGCGTCACCCGAGGTTCGGGGCCAGCCACTGGGCGGCCTCCTCGACCGTCGTGCCGGAGCGTCGCGCGTAGTCGGCCAACTGGTCCTCGCCGATGCGCCCCACCGTGAAGTAGCGGGACGCCGGGTGGGCGAAGACCAGGGCGCTCACGCTCGCCGCCGGGGTGATGGCGAACGACTCGGTGAGGTCCATGCCCACCGACTTGGCGCCCAGCAGCTCGAACACCGCCCGCTTGTGCGTGTGGTCGGGCAGCGCCGGGTAGCCGAACGCGGGCCGGATGCCCCGGAACCGCTCGGCGTGCAGGTCCGCGACGTCGGCCGACGCGCCCGGCTCGAACCACTCGCGGCGCGCGTCCCGGTGGACGTGCTCGGCGAACGCCTCGGCGAGGCGGTCGGCCAGCGCCTTGACCATGATCGCGCGGTAGTCGTCGTGCTCGCGCTCGTACCGGGCGGCCAGCTCGTCCGCGCCGTGGATGGTGACGGCGAACGCGCCGAGGTGGTCGCCCGCCGGCGCCACGTAGTCGGCCAGGCAGCGGTTGGCCCGGCTCTCCGGCTTGACGGTCTGCTGCCGCAGCATGGGCAGCCGCAGCGGACCGGCGTCGGTGTCCAGCACCACGTCGTCGCCCTCGGCCCGCGCCCGCCAGAAGCCGTACACGCCCTCCGGGCGCAGCGACCCGGCGGCGACGATCTCGTCCAGCAGGGCGTTCGCGTCGTCGTACAGCTCGCGCGCCACCGGCTGGTCGAGGATCGCGGGGAACTTGCCCTTCAGCTCCCAGGCCAGGAACAGGAACTGCCAGTCGACCAGCTCCCGCAGCTCCTCCAGCGACGGCCGCGACCCGCGCGTGCCCAGGAACGACGGCGTGGGCAGGTCGTCGAACGACACCCGCTCGCGGTTCGCGCGCGCCTCGGCCAGGGTCAGCAGCGGGCGGCGCTGCTTGGCGGCGTGCTGCTCGCGCAGCTTCTCCTGCTCGGCCCGCGTGGTCTCCGCGAGGTCCTCGGCGCGGCGCGGGTCGAGCAGGTCGGAGACGACGCCGACCACGCGCGACGCGTCGAGCACGTGGACCGTGGTGCCGTCGTAGGCGGGCGCGATGCGCACGGCCGTGTGCTGGCGGGACGTCGTCGCGCCGCCGATCAGCAGCGGCAGCTTGAGCCCGCGCCGCTGCATCTCCGCCGCCACGGACACCATCTCGTCCAGCGACGGCGTGATGAGCCCGGACAGCCCCACGGCGTCGGCCTCCTCCGCCACCGCCGTGTCCAGGATGACCGACGCCGGCACCATCACGCCGAGGTCGACCACCTCGTAGTTGTTGCAGCCCAGGACGACGCCGACGATGTTCTTGCCGATGTCGTGCACGTCGCCCTTGACGGTGGCCAGCACCACCTTCCCGTTGCCGCGCGGCTCGCCGCCGCCGGTCAGGGCCTCCTTCTCGGCCTCCATGTACGGCTCCAGGTAGTTCACCGCGCGCTTCATCACCCGCGCGCTCTTGACCACCTGGGGCAGGAACATCCGGCCGGAGCCGAACAGGTCGCCGACGACCTTCATGCCGTCCATCAGCGGCCCCTCGATGACCTCCAGCGGCCTGGCCGCCGCCGCGCGGGCCTCCTCGACGTCGTCCTCGATGTAGTCGACGATGCCGTGCACGAGGGCGTGCGCCAGCCGCTCGCCGACCGGCGCCTCCCGCCAGGACAGGTCGACGGTGCGGCGCTTGCCCTTGCCGCTGACCGTCTGGGCGAACGCGACGAGCCGGTCGGTGGCGTCCGGTCGGCGGTCGAACAGCACGTCCTCGACCAGTTCCAGCAGGTCGGCCGGGATGTCCTCGTAGACGGCGAGCTGGCCCGCGTTCACGATGCCCATGTCCAGGCCCGCCCGCACGGCGTGCAGCAGGAACACCGAGTGCATCGCCTCGCGGACGGTGTCGTTGCCGCGGAAGGCGAACGAGAGGTTCGAGATGCCGCCGGACAGCAGCGCGCCGGGGCACCGCCGCTTGATCAGCGGCAGCGCCTCGATGAACTCCTTCGCGTAGCCGTTGTGCTCGGCCATGCCGGTGGCGACCGCCAGCACGTTCGGGTCGAACACGATGTCCTCGGCCGGGAAGCCGAGCCGCTCCGTCAGCAGGTCGTACGCCCGCGCGCAGATCTCCACCTTGCGGGCGGCGGTGTCGGCCTGGCCCTGCTCGTCGAACGCCATGACGACGACGCCCGCGCCGTAGTCCCGGATGGTGCGAGCCTGCCGCAGGAAGGTCTCCTCGCCCTCCTTGAGGCTGATCGAGTTGACCACCGCCTTGCCCTGAACGCACTTGAGCCCGGCTTCCAGCACGCTCCAGCGCGAGCTGTCGACCACGATCGGCACGCGGGCGATCTCCGGCTCGGTGGCCACCAGGTTGAGGAAGGTCGTCATCGCCTGCTCGCTGTCGAGCAGGTCGGCGTCCATGTTGACGTCCAGCAGGTTCGCGCCGCCGCGCACCTGCTCCACCGCCACCTCGGTGGCCGCCTGGTGGTCGCCCGCCTCGATCAGCCTGCGGAAGCGCGCGGAGCCGGTGACGTTGGTCCGCTCGCCGATCATGACGAACCCGGTGTCGGCCCCGATCCGGAACGGCTCCAGCCCGCTGAACCGCGGCGTCCGCTCCCGCGGCGACCACGTCCTCGGCGTGACGCCCGCCGCGGCCTCGGCGATGGCCGCCACGTGCGCCGGCGTGGTGCCGCAGCACCCGCCGACGACGTTGACCAGGCCCTCGCCGGCGAACTCCGCGAGCAGGCCGGCCGTCCGCGCCGGGGTCTCGTCGTAGCCGCCGAACGCGTTGGGCAGGCCCGCGTTCGGGTGGCAGGCCGTGTAGGTGTCGGCGAGGCGGGCGAGTTCGGCGACGTGCGGGCGCATCTCCGCCGCGCCGAGCGAGCAGTTGACGCCGACGACCAGCGGCTCGGCGTGCTCGACGGCGGTCCAGAACGCCTCGACGGTCTGCCCGGACAGGGTCCGGCCGCTCAGGTCGACGATCGTCACCGAGATCCACAGCGGCAGGTGCGGCGCGACCTCGCGCGCGGCGGCGACGGCGGCCTTGGCGTTGAGCGTGTCGAAGATCGTCTCGATCAGCAGCAGGTCGACGCCGCCCTCGGCGAGGGCGGCGATCTGCTCGGCGTAGGAGTCGCGGACCTGGTCGAACGACACCGCGCGGTAGGCGGGGTCGTCGACCTTCGGCGACAGCGACAGCGTCACGTTCAGCGGCCCGACCGAGCCGGCCACGAACCGGCCGCCCGCCTCGTCGGCCGCCTGCCTGGCCAGGCGCGCGGCCTCGACGTTCATCTCCCGCACCAGGGACTGGAGGCCGTAGTCGGCCTGCCCGATCCCGGTGGCGGTGAACGTGTTGGTGGTCGTGATGTCCGCGCCCGCGGCGAGGTACCGGCGGTGCACGTCGAGCACGACGTCCGGCCGCGTCAGGTTGAGCAGGTCCGGGTCGCCGGTGACGTCGCGCGGGTGCCCGCGCAGGAAGTCGGCCTGGTAGTCGGCGGGCGCGAGCCCCACCTCCTGGAACATCGTGCCCCAGGCCCCGTCGAGGACGGCGATCCGCTGGTCGAGCACCTCGCGCAGGGCTTCACCCGATCGGCCGCGGGAACCGTGGTCCATGCTCACCCTTCGTCTCCCTCATGTGTCTCAGGGAGGCGCCCTTGGGTGAGTGTCGTACCGGGTCGAGCGTGGCGGACCGTGGTCCGTTGCAGCGCCTCTCGACCCTGCGTCCCAAGATATCGCAAGCGCGCAAGCGCCACGGCCGCCGACCGGCGGGCGCGGCGGTCCGAGGTGCGGCCACCCGCCGACCACGCGCGTGGCCGGGGCCGTCCGGTCGCACGCGGAGCGCGGCACCGCCGCGGTGTCGGGGACCGTTCCGGGTGGAGTGCCGCGACCCTGCCCGGCGCGCGGTCGCGGGGCGTTTCCCGACCGGACCGCCGGGCGTCGCCGTCACCCGGTGATGGCGGGGCTCAGGATTTGCACCCGTCGAAGAAGACGATCTGGTTCTCCTTCTTGAGGTCGGCCTTGCCGCAGGTGAACACGACGTCCTCGATACCGGTGATGTGCACGTCGCCGCCGTCCGGCTGCACGCGCTCGGGCACCGTGCACGCCAGCCCGACCGGCCCCTTGGCTTCGGCCGGGTTGATGCCCGACAGCACCAGCGCCAGGCGGACCTCCGGCACGGAGGCACTGGTCAGCGCGTTGCACGTGTACTTCTGGTCGACGCGTTCGCGTGGGGGTGAGTCGGCGGCGGCGACACCGCCGCCGATCATCGTGCTGAACGCGAACACCGCGACGAGCGCTTTGCGATTTCCGATCGACATGACCGCCACCATCTCTCCCGAATCGGCGCGGGGAACACCACGACCCAGATTACCCACGCCTTCGGCGGGCGCAGGGGAATCGA
Source organism: Saccharothrix australiensis (assembly GCF_003634935.1). Lineage (NCBI taxonomy): Bacteria > Bacillati > Actinomycetota > Actinomycetes > Pseudonocardiales > Pseudonocardiaceae > Saccharothrix > Saccharothrix australiensis. The sequence continues at coordinate 3,933,162 of NZ_RBXO01000001.1, read as the reverse complement.
CCGAAAACCCACCACGGTGCTATCGGAGAGGCATTTCGGATCACCCGATCAGCGCGCTTTCGCGATTTTCGCGACGGACCGCGACGACGATGACCCGATTCGGACGCACCGACGGATGACGCGCCGCGGGCAGCGCACTCCGGCTCCCCGTGTCGCTCCACAGTGGACACGGCCGAGCCGGGCCACCCCGACCGGCGTGGCGCGGACCGCGCCGGGCCGTCGGCCCCGATACTCCACTGTGGACGTGCCCCGACCAGGGGTCGGACGGCGGCGAGAACGACATGGTTCCGGAACTTCAACATCGCTTCCGTCACAGTCCACGTCGTGGGAGCGGGGCCGGGACGGTAGCCCGATCGGCCTAGGGTGAGCGCGTTTCACCCGCTCAAGAGGTCAGGTGGCCGTGTCCGAACCCTTGTCCGTCACCGGCGTCCGCTCGCCGTGGACGACCATCCGCTCCGTGCTGCGCCGGGACCGCTGGGCGCTGGCGGGCGCGGTCACGATCGCGCTGCTGGCGCTGCTCGCCCTGGGCGCGGACGTGTGGACCGCGATCGAGGGGCAGGACCCCTACACCTACCGCACCGAGGCGCTCGACCCCGCCACCGGCGCGCCCGCCGGGCCGCTGGGCGGCGTGAGCGGCGACCACTGGTTCGGGGTCGAGCCGCTGACCGGCCGCGACCTGTTCGCGATCGTCGCGCACGGCGCGCGCACGTCGTTCCTCATCGGCCTGACCGCGACGCTGCTGTCCGTGCTGCTGGGCGTCGTGCTCGGCGCCGCCGCCGGCTACCTCGGCGGCGTGGTGGACCGGCTCGTCACCTGGACCGCGGACGTGCTGCTGGGCTTCCCCTACCTGGTGTTCATGATCGCGCTCGCGGCCGTGGTGCCCGCCGAGGTGCCGCGCCCGGCGCTGCTCATCGTCGTCATCGGGTTCTTCGGCTGGCCCTCGATCGCCCGGATCGTCCGGGCCCAGACGCTGACGCTGCGCACGCGCGGGTTCGTGTCGGCCGCCCGGTCGCTGGGCGCGGGACCGGCGCACGTGTTCCGGCACGAGCTGCTGCCCAACCTGTGGGGCCCGATCATCGTGGTGTCCACGCTGTCCATCCCCGGCAAGATCGGCTTGGAGGCCGCGCTGTCGTTCCTCGGGCTCGGCATCCCGCCGCCCACGCCGAGCTGGGGCCGCGCGATCAGCGCCGCCGTCGACTGGGTCGGGACCGACCCGATGTTCCTGGTGTTCCCCGGCGCGGCGCTGTTCCTGGCCACGTGGGCGTTCAACGTCCTCGGCGACGGCCTGCGCGACGCCCTCGACCCGCGGACGGCGGTGCTGCGCTGATGCGTACCGCGAAGTTCGCCGGCACCCGGATCGCCGGCGCGGTGCTGGTGCTGTTCCTCGTCGCCCTGAGCACCTACGCCGTGTTCTACCTGGTGCCCGCCGACCCGGCGCTCCAGGCGTGCGGCCGGCCGTGCACCGAGCAGAACCTGGCCCTGGCGCGGGAGTTCATGGGCTACGGCGACCCGTGGTGGCGGCAGTTCCTGGACTTCGCCGGCGGGATCTTCACCGGCCGCACGTTCGGCTCCGGACCGACCGCGATCGTCTGCGACGCGCCGTGCTTCGGCTACTCGTTCGCGCAGAACACCGACGTGCTGGCGCTGATCGGCGAACGCCTGCCGGTCACCGCGTCGCTGGCGCTCGGCGCGGCGCTGCTGTGGCTGGTCACCGGCGTCGGCGCGGGGGTGGTCGCGGCGCTGCGCCGCGGCACCGCGTGGGACCGGGTCGCGCTGGCGTCCTCGGTCGCGGGCGTGTCCGCGCCGGTCTACCTGATGGGGCTGCTCGGCATCCTGCTGTTCGGGTTCACCCTGGACGTGGTGCCGGTCGGCGGGTACGTCCCGTTCACCACCAGCCCCGTGGACTGGGCGTGGCGGCTGGCGCTGCCGTGGGCGGTGCTCGCGTTCTCCCACGCCGCCGTCTACACCCGGCTCACCCGCGCGCAGATGCTGGACACGCTGGGCGAGGACTACATCCGCACCGCGCGTGCCAAGGGCCTCACCGAGGCCAAGGTGATCGGCAAGCACGCGCTGCGCAACGTGCTCCTGCCCGTCGTCACGGTGTTCGGCGTCGACCTCGGCGCGCTGCTGGGCGGCGCGGTCATCACCGAGCGGGTGTTCGGCCTGCCCGGCCTCGGCGGGCTGCTCATCGACGCGGTCGGCCAGCGCGACCTGCCGCTGCTGCTGGGCTGCACGCTGTTCGCCGCCTTCCTCATCGTCACGGCGAACGTCGTGGTCGACCTCTGCTACGGCGCGCTCGACCCACGCGCCCGCCTGTCCTGAGCACACCGCCCGATCCGGGCGCGCCGCCCGGCCCGAGAACCCCGCTCGACCCGAGAACCCCTAGGAGACACCGGAAATGACCAGACGTCGCTTGGCCGTGGCAACCGCGATGGCGGGTGTGCTGGCCCTGACCGCCTGCGGCGCGAACCAGGCGCCGCAGGGCGCCGGGCAGGCGACCGCGACCCGCGGCGGCACCCTGCGCATCCTGTCCGAGGGCCAGACGGTCAACTTCGACCCGGCCAAGAGCGGCAGCCTGGCGATCACGTCGCTCGGCCTGGTGCACCGCAGGCTCACCGGGTGGCTGAACAAGCCCGGCGAGCAGGCCAGGGTGGTGCCCGACCTGGCCGACGCGGGCAAGACCGACGACGGCGGCCGGACCTGGACGTTCACCCTCCAGGACGGGCTGAAGTTCAGCGACGGCACGCCGATCACCTCCGCCGACGTCAAGTGGGGCGTCCAGCGGTCGTTCGCGCCCGCGTTCTCCGGCGGCCTCGGCTACCACAAGCAGCTGCTCGAAGGCGGCGCCGACTACCGCGGCCCGTTCGAGGGCGCGGAGCTGGCCGGCATCGAGACCCCGGACGCCAAGACCATCCGGTTCCGCCTCGTCCGGCCCTACGGCGACTGGCCGTGGGTGGTCAGCACGCCCGCGTTCGCGCCGGTGCCGCACGGCAAGGGCGCGGAGCCGGACTACTCCGAGCACCCCGTGGCGTCCGGCCCGTACCAGCTCGCCAAGTACCAGAAGGGCGTCGAGGCGAAGCTGACCCGCAACGCCCACTGGGACCAGAAGACCGACCAGGTGCGCGCCGGCTATCCCGACGAGATCGTGTTCCAGCTCGGGCAGGACGCCTCGGTGATCTCGCAGCGGCTGTCCGCCGACTCCGGTGACGACAAGACCGCTTTCGGCTCGTCGTTCGTGTCGGCCGCGCAGCTCGCGCAGGTCACCGGCAACGCGTCGGCGAAGGACCGCATCGTCACCTCCAAGTCCGGCGCGCTGGCCTACCTGGCGCTCAACACCGAGAAGGCGCCGCTGGACAACCCGAAGGTGCGCGAGGCGTTCCAGTACGCGGTCGACAAGACTTCGTTCCAGATCGCGTCGGCGGGCAACGCCCAGCTCGCGGGTGACATCGCGACCACGCTGATCACCGAGGGCATCACCGGGCGCGAGAAGTTCGACCTGTTCCCGGCCCCGCCCGCGGGCGACCCGGAGAAGGCGAAGAAGCTGCTCGCGGAGGCCGGGTTCCCCAACGGCCTGGAGAACCTGGACTTCCTGGTGAGCAAGACGAACAACGCGCCGGAGAAGGCGCAGGCGCTCCAGGCGTCGCTCCAGCGGGCGGGCATCAAGACCACCATCCGCACCCTCGACGGCGACGCCTACACCGAGGAGACCAGCAACAGCCCCGTCGCGAAGTTCGACCTGACGCTCGCCTCGTGGCAGCCCGACTTCCCCAGCGCCAACGCCAACATCCAGCCCCTGTTCGCGTCCTCCGAGATCGGCGGCGGCGGGTACAACCTGTCCCGCTACCGCGACGCGGAGGTCGACCGGCTCATCGACGAGGCGCAGGCCACCGTCGACCCCGACGAGGCGGGCCGCAAGTGGGCGGCCATCGACAAGCGGGTGCTCAAGGACTCGCCGATCGTGCCGCTGATCTACACGCGCAACTCGTTCCTGCGCGGGTCGAAGGTGGCCAACCTCTACATCGCCGACTTCCCGGCCTACCCGAACTACCTCCAGGTCGGTCTGAGCTCGTGAGCGAACCGCTGCTGGCTCTGCGCGACGTCACGGTGGAGTTCGGCGGCGGGCGCCGGCCGGCGGTCCGGGGCGTCACGCTGTCCCTGGCCGCCGGCGAGGTCCTCGCCGTGGTGGGCGAGTCCGGCTCGGGCAAGACCGTGACGGCGATGTCGCTGCTGCGGCTGCTGCCCGACACCGCGCGCCTGTCCGGGACCGCCCTGCTGGACGGGCAGGACCTCTACCGGATGAGCCCCGCCGAGCTGCGCGCCGTGCGGGGCGGCCGGGTGGGCATGGTGTTCCAGGAGCCGATGAGCGCGCTCAACCCGGTGTTCACCATCGGCCACCAGCTCGTGGAGGCCGTGCGGGCGCACCGCCCGTGGGGCGCGCGGCGGGCGCGGGAACGCGCGGTGGAGCTGCTGGCGCTGGTCGGGCTGCCCGACCCCGAGCGGCGGCTGCGGGCCTACCCGCACGAGCTGTCCGGCGGCCAGCTCCAGCGCGTGGTCATCGCGATGGCCGTGGCCTGCGAGCCGGCGCTGCTGATCGCCGACGAGCCGACGACCGCGCTGGACGTCACCGTGCAGGCCGAGATCATCGACCTGCTGCGCGACCTGCGGGACCGGCTCGACGTGGCGATCCTGCTCATCACGCACGACATGGGCGTGGTGGCGGGCCTCGCCGACCGGGTGGCCGTGATGAAGGACGGCGAGGTGGTCGAGCAGGGCGGCGTGGTCGAGCTGTTCGCGCGGCCCCGCCACCCGTACACCAGGGACCTGCTGGCCGCGGTGGTGTCGCTGACGCCGCCGGACGGCGGGCCGGCGCGGGCGGAGGAGCGGTCCGCGCCGTCGCCGGACGCCGCGCTGGTGGTGGACGACGTGTCCGTGGTGTACGGCGGGCGGTTCGGGCTGCCCGGCGTGCGGGCGGTGGACGGCGTGAGCCTGCACGTCGAGCCCGGCGAGGTGCTGGGGCTGGTCGGCGAGTCCGGCTCGGGCAAGAGCACGCTGGCATCGGTGATCACGGGCCTGCGCTCACCCACGTCCGGGCGGGTCACCGTCGCCGGCCGGGACCTGAGCGCGCTGGGCCGGCGTGAGCGGCGGGCCGCGCGGGGCCGGGTCGGCGTGGTGTTCCAGGACCCGGCGTCGTCGCTCAACCCGCGCGCGACCATCGCCCGCACCATCGCCGAGCCGCTCATGCTGCACCCGCGCGACGTCGACCCGGACCGGCGGGTGGACGAGCTGCTGGAACTGGTGCGCCTGGACCGGTCCTTGCGCGACCGGTACCCGCACGAGCTGTCCGGTGGGCAGAAGCAGCGCGTGGGCATCGCCCGCGCCCTGGCGCTGGACCCGGCGCTGCTGATCGCCGACGAGCCGACCTCCGCGCTGGACGTGTCGGTGCAGGCGCAGGTGCTCGACCTGTTCCGGTCGTTGCAGGAGCGGTTGCGGTTCGCGTGCCTGTTCATCAGCCACGACCTGGCGGTGGTGGAACGGCTCGCCGACCGGGTGGCCGTGCTGCGCGACGGGCGGGTGGTGGAGCAGGGGCCGGCGGCGGAGGTCCTGACGCGTCCTCGGGACGCCTATACGGCGCGGCTCATCGCGGCGGCGCCCGTGGCCGACCCGGTGCTGCAACGCGAACGCCACGCGCGGTGGCGGGAGATCGCGGGCTGATCGGCGATCGGCCGGGTCCGCCCGGTTCGAGCGGGACCGCTCCAGGGCGCCCGGTCGAGGGTAACCCGGTTCGAGCGGGGCCGGCCTGGTCTCCCCGGTCGGCGGGGGCGGTGGCCGTTCACCGGGTGGCGGGCCCGCGCCCCCGTCCCGCCGGGTCGTCGCCGAGGACGGTGCGCAGGGCGGAGATCGACGGCGCGAAGAAGTAGCCGCCGCCGGTCGGGCCGGCGAAGTCCTGCGCGGCCGTGAGGACCGCGCCGCGGCCGCCGTGCCGGCCGTGCCCGTGGTCCGCCGGGTCGTGCCCGCGCGCCCGCCGCCGGTGCAGGAACTCGAACTGCTCCACGATGGACGTCTGGTAGGACAGGAACAGCAGGCCGCGGTCGGCGGTCGGCTCCTGCTCGTAGGTCGGGCCGTAGGGCAGGCCGCGACGGAGGACGCGGCGGTGCGCGGGGATCTCGTGCGCGGGGATCTCGTGCGGGGGCAGGGGGTGCGGCGGTTCGATCGCCGCCGGCACCGCGTCGGCCGCGTGGGGTGCGGGCACGCTGCCGGGCCACCGGCCGACGTGCCCCGCCAGCCGCGATCCGGTGCCGCCGCGGACCGGGTGCAGGGCTCCTCCGGCCATGAAGCGGCGGAACGCGGGCACGTCCTGCCGCAGCCGGCGGAACACGAGGTACGAGCCGTTGACGCTCCACGCCGGACCGGGCCGCCGCACCGGACCCGCCCGCCACGGGACGCTGCCCTCGCCGGGGTAGCCGAACACGAACTCGCCGGGCCACGCCGGGTGCCGCCCCGACGAACCGGACCACCGCGTGCCCGCCTGCCGCGCCTCGGGCCACCGCGTCCCCGGCCGCCCGGCCTCGGGCTGCCGCGCCCCGAATCGCCGCGCCTCGTACCGCCACCGCTCGCTCTGCCCGCGCTCGGCCTGCCGGCGTTCGGGCCGCCACCGCTCGGCCTGCCACCGCTCGGCCTGCCACCGCTCGGCCTGCCACCGCTCGGCCTGCCACCGCTCGGGCTGCCGAGCCTCGGGTCGTCCCGCCCCGGACCACCGGTCGCGCGCGGTCCGCGGCGCGCCGGCCACGACGCCGGGCAGGCCGCGCACGTCCGGCTGGCCCGCGCCGTCCGGGAAGCCGAAGTGCCCCGAGCCCGCCGCGTCGAGCCGGTGGCCGTCCTCGCGGTAGACCACCGCCAGGCCGTGCCGGCGGGCGAGGGAGGTCGTGCTCGCCACCAGTGCCGCGAGGGTCGCCGGCACGTCGGCGGCCAGCACCAGCAGCACGTCGGGGTCGCGCACGACCCAGTCGTCCGGGTGGCCCGGCCCGTCGGTGGGATCGCCCAGCGAGGCCGACCGGGCGGCCATGCCGAGCTGGAACGCCAGGTCCGTGAACGCGTCCAGGTCGCCCCGCGCCTCGCCCAGCAGCTCGTGCAGCGCCCGCCGCGAGAACGCCACGCTCGACCACGCGTCACCGGCGTCGACCGCTCCCCCGTGCCCCACCACCCGCGCGTCGACGCCGCCGACCGCGCCCGGCTCGGCCGCCACCCGCCCCGGTCCGGCGGCGGCCACCGCCTGGGCCAGCGTGGTGATCCGCGGCGCGATCGCCGCGCACCAGCGCCGGGCCGCCGCCGCGTCGGTGATGTCCAGGGCGAGCACGGTCAGGTGCGGCTTGCGGAAACCGGGGACGATGTCGCCCTGGATCTCGTGCCCGGCCAGCGTCGGCTCCGGGTCTGGTCGCATGGCTGCTCCTGGCTCGGCCGCGCACCGGCGCGGTGGCGGGAACGGCGCGGCGGCCGGTTTCCCGCGCCGCGAACGTCGCTCCGACGCTAACCAGGAACCGCGCCGCCGTGCGCACACCATCGGTTGGTTCGCATCGCCTGTGGCGTAACGGTATGTGCAGCCGGCACGGCGTTCCGGGTGGCGGTTTCACGCGAACAGGTCGACCTGCGGGCGCGCCGCGCCCCGGCCGCCGGGTTCCAGCCGGGCGCAGCGGCTCGGGCACGTGGAGAGCACCGCGCACGGTGCCGTCGTCGCGTCGAGGCGGGCGCGGACCAACCCGCCCCGACCATCCCAAGTGGACACCCGGTGCGGACGGCCGCCCGGTGCGGCGGCGCGGGACCGGCGCGGCGGGTCGGGCCGGCGGCGGTGGTCGCGGTGGACCGGCGGGTTAGGGTCTCCCGCATGGTCAGGGTCACGGCGCCCGCGCGGCCGGACGTGCCGGGGCGGATCGAGGCGGAGTTCGACGCCGCCGTGCGCCGGTTCACCGGTCCCGTCCGCGGCGTCGGGGTGGTCCTGATCGGCGTGTTCGGCGTCCTGTCGCTGCCCGCCGACCGGCTGCCGGAGGGGTTCGCGCTGCTGGGGTTGACGCTGGTCGGCGCGGTGGCGGACGTCGCGTCCCCGCGGGCGGCGCTGGTGCCGGCCGTGGTGCGGGTCGTCGCGGTGTGCGCGGTGCAGGGCCGGCTCGGCGGCGGCGCGGACCAGTGGGCGCTCAACGTCCTCACCACCACCGCCATCACGCTCCAGTGGCAGTGGTCGCCCAGGGTGACGGTGCCGATCACGGCCGCGCTGGTGGCCGTGCAGGTGTTCGCCGCGGGCTCGGGCGGCGCGGTGCCGCGGGTCGTCGTGGAGTGCGCGTGCGCGCGGCTGGCGTTCCTGCTGGTGCGCCGCTCCACGCGCCGGATCGACGCGCTGAGTGCCCGGCGGGGCGCGCTGGAACGCGCCGAGGCGCTGGCGCTGGACCGGCGCCGCCGCGAGCGGGAGTACCTGGCCCTGTTGCACGACACGGCGTCGGCGACGTTCCTGATGGTCGCGACGCACGGCGGCGACCTCGACCCGGCCGCCGTCGCCGGCTACGCGCGCCGCGACCTGGCGGCGCTGACCGGTGACCCCTGCGCGCCGCACGACCACCCCATCGACGTCGCCACGTCGCTGCGGGCCATGGCGGACGGGGTCGCGCTGGACGTGCGCGTCGACGGCGGCGACGCGCTCGTGCCGGCGTTCGTGGCGCTGGCGCTGACGCGCGCGGCGCGCGAGGCGCTGACCAACGTCGAGCGGCACGCGGGGACGGGCGCGGCGACGTTGTCCGTGCGCGGCGACGGCGACGGCGTGGAGGTGACCGTCCGCGACGCCGGCCGCGGGTTCGACCCGGCCGGGGTGTCCGGGCACCGGCGCGGCATCCGGGAGTCCGTGGTGGGGCGCATGGCGGCCGTCGGCGGGACGGCCGACGTCACGTCCGCGGCGGGCCGTGGCACGACCGTCCGGCTGCGGTGGCCGGATGGCTGACCACTCCGCGTGGGCCGCCGGCCAGGTGTTCACCGCCATGCGGCTCGTCGTGTTCGTCGTCACCGCGGTCGTGCAGTTCGGGCTCGGGGTCGTGCCGCTGCTGGCGTACGACCACGGACCGGGCGCGCCGGTGGCGTCCGGCCTGTTCACGCTGGTCCTCGTGGTGATCGGGTGGTGGGTCGTCCGGCGTCGGGCGCTGCCGCCGCCCGTCGTGGCGGTCGCGGTGGTGGTGGAGCTGGGCGCGTCCGCCCTGGCGAACGCGGCGTTGCCGCCCGGCGGGCACTTCGCGGCGCCGCACTGGTCGTTCGGGTTGGTCGGGTGGCACCTGCTGCTGTTGCTGCCGGACCGGGTCGGGCTGCTGCTCGCCGCGCTGGCGGCGCACGTCGGGCTCAGCGTCGGGCAGTTCGCGCTCGCGGAGACGCTCGACCGGGCGGCGCTCGGCGGCGCGGGCGTGGTGGTGCTCAGCACGACCAGCTTCCAGCTCGGCGTCCTGGTGATCGCCCACGTCCTGCGCCGCAACGCCCGTCGGGCCGCCGAGGTCGCGCACGAGCGGGAGCGGGCGGCGGTGCGGGCCGCGCTCGCCGAGCAGTGGGCCGACGACCTGCGCGCGGGTTTCGCGGGCCGGCTGGGTGCGACCCTGCCGCTGCTGGCCGACCTCGCCGACGGCGTGCTGGACCCGCGCGACCCGGACGCGCGCCGGCGGTGCGCGCTGGCGGCGACCCAGCTGCGGCGGCTGTTCGCGGAGGACGACGACGTGCCCGACCCGCTGGTGAACGAGGTGGCGGCGTGCGTGGACGTCGCCGAGCGGCGCGGTGTCGCGGTGTCGCTGGCGGTCAGCGGCGAGGCGTCGCCGGTGCCGACCGAGGTGCGCAGGGCCCTGACCTGGCCGGTGGCCGCCGCGCTGGCCGCGGCGCGGTCGACGGCGCGGGTGAGCCTGCTGCGCGCGGCGGGCGAGGTGCGGGTCGCCGTGCTGGCGGACGCGCCGGTCGAGGTGGGCGCGGTGTCGGAACTGGTCGAGGTCGAGTCCGACACCCACGGTGGTCGGACGCGGACGGAGGCGCGATGGCGGAGTTGAGCGCGGTGGTGGTGGACGACCACCCGGCGGTCCGGGCCGGGGTGGCGTACTGGTTGTCGTCGGGCGCGCCGCCGTTCCGGGTGGTCACGGGCGAGGACGTGGGCGCGGCGTGGCAGGGCGAGGGCGCGCGGGCCGACGTCGTGCTGCTCGACCTGCACTTGGGCGGGCCGACCCCGGTGCTCGGCGACCTGCGGCGGCTGGCCGACGCGGGCCGGCGGGTCGTCGTGTACTCGATGCGGGCCGACGACGCGATCGCGTTGCGGTGCCTGGAGCTGGGCGCGCTGTGCTACCTGACCAAGGCCGAGGGCGAGGAGCACCTGGTGCGGGCGGCGCACGCGGCGGCCGGTGGCAGGTCGTACACGCCGCCGTCGCTGGCGGGCGCGCTGGCGGGCGACCGGTCGGACCAGCGGCCCGCGCTGTCGGCGCGGGAGACCGAGGTGCTGGTGGAGTGGTTCCAGTCGGAGTCCAAGGAGTTCGTGGCGAAGCGGTTGGGCATCGCGGTGAGCACCGTCAACACCTACCTGGAGCGCATCCGCGTCAAGTACGCGTTGATCGGCCGGGAGGCCCCGACCAAGGCCGCCCTCGTGGCGCGGGCCATCCAGGACGGCCTGATCAGCGTCGACGACCTGTGACCGTGCGGGCCGTGCGTGGCGGTAGTGCGCGGGTGCGGTAGCCGTGCGCGCGGACGCGGGGTGCCCGGTGCGTGCTTCCGGTTCACGGCCGTGGTGCGAACGACCGACAGTGGGATGACGCCGATCGGGCTAGCGTGTCGGCATCCCCCGGTTCGTCGCACGCAAGGAGCCCCGTCTTGACGCACGTCCGCGCCACCCTGCTCGTCGCCGGAGCGGCCGTCCTGATGCTGTCGGCGTGCGGCGGCCAGACATCCGGCACCGCCACGCCCGGCACCGCGACGCCTGACACCGCCACGACCACCACCGCGACCACCACCGGGTCGGAGAAGCCCTCGGGCAGCACCGCCGCCACCCCGGCCGCACCTGGCGACGTGACCGCGCCGGGCACGAAGCTCAAGGTCGGCGACCGCGCGGTGGTGCCGTTCCGGTACGGGACGCAGAAGAGCGGCACGATCGCCCTCACCGTCACCGCGATCGAGCAGGGCGACAACGCCGACCTGGTGAAGTTCGGCGACAAGGCCAAGGGCATCACGCCGTTCTACCTGCGGGTGTCCGTGGAGAACGTCGGCGGCACGGACCTCGCGCACAGCTCGGTGAGCCTGCGCGGCCTGGGCGCGGACGGCAAGGGCACCGGCGTGATCATCAGCGGTGACACCGACAAGTGCGAGTCGGAGACGGCGGGCAAGGGCTTCACCACCGCCGGCGCGAAGTACGAGACGTGCGTGCTCCAGGGTGCCCGCGAGGGCGCGAAGGTCGTGTCGGCGAGCTACAACGAGGGCGACGGCTACGACAAGTCGCCCCTCGTCTGGCAGGGCTGACCCGGCCGCCCGCCAGGGCCCGGCTCGGGCGGGAACCGTTGCGCCACAAGTATTCCACCTCATGTGCGGCCGGGCCCTCCGTGGCCCGGCCGCACCACGTCGTCGATGGCCGGACCGCCGGAAGCTACCCGGTCCGGCCGTCGCGGTACAGGCCGGCCGCCCGCCGCCCACCCCGTGGGACGCGCACGCCGCGTGTTGACCCGGTGGCGCTGTGCTGTTGAAGTAGGACGCGTGTCGGAACCGACGGTGTTGACCAAGCGCAGGCACGTGGACTTCGTCCGCGTCGCCGCACAGGACTGTCCCGCCCGATAGGCCCCGCCGTCCGTCCACAGAGGACATCCACACCGAGCCCCGGAGTGCCACCGTGCCCGAGAACCGGGACGGGGAACCGCTGAAGTTCGCCTACTGGGTGCCGAACGTCAGCGGTGGTCTCGTCGTCAGCGACATCGAGCAGCGCACCGACTGGTCCTACGAGTACAACCGCGAGCTGGCCGTGCTCGCCGAGGAGAACGGGTTCGAGTACGCGCTGAGCCAGGTGCGCTACCTGGCCGGCTACGGCGCGACCCACCAGCACGAGTCCACGAGCTTCAGCCTGGCGCTGCTGCTGGCCACGCGGCGGCTCAAGCTGATCGCCGCCGTGCACCCGGGGCTGTGGCACCCGGCGGTGCTGGCGAAGTTCATCGCCACCGCCGACCACCTGTCCGGCGGCCGGGCGGCGGTGAACGTCGTCAGCGGCTGGTTCAAGGACGAGTTCACCGCCCTGGGCGAACCGTGGCTGGAGCACGACGAGCGCTACCGCCGCGCCGAGGAGTTCATCCGCGTGCTGCGCGCGAGCTGGACCGAGGACACCGCCGAGTTCACCGGCGACTTCTACCGCCTGCACGGGTACCAGCTGCGCCCCAAGCCGCTGGAGCGGCCCGACCGGCCGCACCCGGAGATATTCCAGGGCGGCAACTCCACCGCCGCCCGCGCGATGGCGGGCCGCGTGTCGGACTGGTACTTCAGCAACGGCAAGGACTTCGACGGCGTCACCGAGCAGATCGAGGAGGTGACCGCCACCGCCGAGGCACACGGGCGGCGCGTCCGGTTCGGGCTCAACGGGTTCCTCATCGCCCGCGACACCGAGGCCGAGGCCCGCGAGACGCTGCGCGAGATCGTCGCGAAGGCCGACGTGCGCGCGGTGGAGGGTTTCCGCGACGCCGTTCGCCAGGCGGGCGGCGCGACGGCCGACCGGAAGGGCATGTGGGCCGACTCGACGTTCGAGGACCTGGTGCAGTACAACGACGGCTTCCGCAGCCGGCTCATCGGCACGCCCGAACAGGTCGCCCACCGGATCGTCGGGTACCGGCGGCGCGGCGTCGACCTGCTGCTGCTCGGTTTCCTGCACTACCACGAGGAAGTCGCGTACTTCGGCCGCCACGTGCTGCCGATCGTGCGCGAGCTGGAAGCCTCCGCCGACCCCTCCGCCGCGACCGCCGAACCGATCGGAGCCCTACCGTGACGACCTCCGCGCAGGACACCTGGAGCACCCGTCCCACCACCGACGCCGAGTGGCTCGCCCGCGCCCGCGAGGTGGCGGCGCTGCTGTCCACCGACGCCGTCGCCCGCGACCGCGCGGGCGCGACCCCGCACGCGGAAGTGCGGCTGCTGAAGGACTCCGGTCTGGTGACCCTGCTCGGCCCGGTCGAGCACGGCGGCGGCGGGCAGAACTGGACCACGGCCTACCGCGTGATCCGCGAGGTCTCCTCCGGGGACGGCTCGATCGGCCAGCTGATCGGCTACCACTACCTCTGGTTCTGGGCGGCGCGCCTGGTCGGCACGCCGGAGCAGGTGGCGGCGGTGGAGGAGCAGGCGACCCGCGAGCGGTGGTTCTTCGGCGGCGCGGTCAACCCGCGCGACGACGACCTGGTGATCACCGAGGACGGTGACGAGCTGGTCTTCAACGGCCGCAAGTCGTTCTCCACCGGCAGCAAGGTCTCCGACGTCACGGTGCTGGAAGGCGTGCTGGAGGGCACCGACAAGCACGTGTTCGCGATCGTCCCGTCGCACCAGGACGGCATCGTGTTCGCCGACGACTGGGACAACCTCGGCCAGCGGCTCACCGAGAGCGGCGGCGTCCGGGTCGAGGGCGTGCGCGTGCCGTGGTCGCAGGCGGCGGGCTACGTGGACAAGGAGTTCCGGCCCAGGGTCTACAACACGCTCAACGTGCCGCTGATCCAGTTGGTGTTCGCCAACCTCTACCTGGGCATCGCGAGCGCGGCGCTGACCACGGCCGCCGCCTACACCCGCGACCGGACCCGCCCGTGGCCGTACACGCCGGACGTCAAGGGCTCCGCCGTCGAGGAGTTCCACGTCCTGGAGACCTACGGGGACCTCCAGGCCAAGCTGTGGGCCGCGGAAGCCCTCGCCGAGCGCGCCGCCGCCCTGATCGAGGCCGTCAACGCGCACCCCGACGAGGTGACCGCGCGGGAACGGGGCGAGGCGGCGGTCGTCGTCGCGGCGGCCAAGCAGCGCGCCGTCGACGTCGGCCTGGAGATCGGCTCGCGGGTCTTCGAGGTGACCGGCGCGCGGGCCACGGCGTCCTCGGTCGGCCTGGACATCTTCTGGCGCAACATCCGGACCCACAGCCTGCACGACCCGATCGCCCACAAGCGGGCCGAAGTCGGCCGCTACGCGCTGCTCGGCGAGATCCCGGAGCCCACCTGGTACACCTGAGCCGGCCGTCCCCGGCACGGCAGGGGTGCCGGGGACGGACCTGCCGTTGCCCACCGGTGGCGGGGCTGCTCGCCACCGGTGGGCGCGGCGCACGTCGGGAGCCGGTCACGCCCGGAACGCGCCGCGCGAGCGGAACCCCGGTGTTCCGGCCTCTCGTCGGGGCTCGTACCGGGTTGTCACGGAGCCGTGACACTTCGCGCACGGAACGCGGACACCCCGTCCCTAGCGTGACCCGCATGATCGACAGGACAAGCGCGGTGGCGACACCCGCGCGCCGGAGGATGACGACCGCCGTCGCGGTGGTCGTCGCCTCGGTGGTGGTGACCACCGGACTGCCCGCCACATCCGCAGCGGCAGCGGCGGATACGCTCTCGTGGAAACCGTGCGCCACCACGGCCAAGGACTGGCCCGACAAGAACGACACCAGGTCCGAGTGCGCGATGCTCGCGGTGCCGGTCGACTACGCCGACCCCGGCGGTCGCACGATGAAGGTCGCGGTGAGCCGGATCAAGGCCGCCGACGCCGGGAAGCGGCGCGGTGTGCTGGTGCTCAGCCCCGGCGGACCCGGCGTGGTCAACATCGACGCACCGCTCGGCTTCGCCGGGAAGGGGCTCGCGGCGCTGGCCGCCGACCACGACCTGATCGGCTTCGACCCCCGCGGCGTCGGCTACAGCGACAAGGTCGAGTGCCCGGATCAGCCGTACCCGGAACTGCCGCCGACCGCGTCGCGCAAGGAGTGGGGCCGGGCCGCGTTCGACCACCAGGCCGAGTTCAACGCGCGGTGCGCCGCGCTGGACCCCGTCTTCACGCGGCAGCTGACCACCGCGAACATCGCCCGCGACGTGGACTCCCTGCGCGCCGCCCTCGGCGAGTCGAAGATCAGCTTCTACGGGACGTCCTTCGGGACGGCGGTGGGCGCGAACTACCGGTCGCTGTTCGACGGCCGGGTGCACCGGATGTGGCTGGACTCGGTGATGCCGCCGGTCCTGGACCACGCCGCGGTCTCCGCCGCGTCGGACGCGATCCACGAGAAGAGGTTCGAGGAGTTCCTGCCGTGGGTGGCCGGGCGCGACCACGAGTACCACTTCGGGACGACGCCCGACGCGGTCCGCAGGACGATCTTCGAGCTGCGCGACCGGCTCGACCGCGAGCCGAAGGTGGTGGACGGGACCACCGTCCTGGACCGCGCCTGGGTGACCGCGCTGCTGGGCGGCGAGCCGAACAGCTGGGCGGCGGTCGCGGCGGACCTGGCCACGGTGCGCGAGGGTGGCGTGCCGAGGTCGGCGCGCCCGGTCGGGGGCGCGGTCGGGGGCGCGGTCGGGGGCGCGGTCGGGGCGTTCGGCTTCGAGCACGGCCACGGTGGCGCGAACTACCTCCAGTACTCGGCGATCATGTGCAACGACGGGACCGGTGGCCGCGACTTCGACCAGGTGTGGGCCGACCACGAGGCCCGGATGCGCGCCTACCCCGGCACCGGCGGCGGCGCGCAGCTCGGCGTCTGGTGCGCCAACTGGCCGTGGCAGGCGCAGCAGTGGAAGCCGGTCAGGGGCTCCAGCCCGCTCCAGCTGTCCGGCCACACCTACGAGTACGAGACGCCTTACGAGTGGGCGGTCGCCACTCGGGACGCCATCGGCGGGACCCTGCTGACCGTCAAGGACGCCGTGCACGGCTCGTTGCCCGCGCTGCCCTGCGCCGCGAAAGCGGTGGACTTCTTCCGCACCGGTCGCACCACCGGGGGCTCCTGCCCCGGTGTGCGGTGAACCCGGTCCCCTCCCCCATGAACGGACGTGAGATGCGCGTGTTCCGACGGACCTGGGCGGCCCTGGGCGCCGCACTGCTCGGCCTGGCGGTGGTGGCACCGCCCGCCTGGGCGGCGGACGTGGACTTCACCGGCGCCGTCGACGTGGACGGGTGCTCGGGGTCGCTGGTGCGGATGCCGACCTCGCGGGACGGCGACCGGGCGCTGGTCCTGACCAACGGGCACTGCTACGAGGGGGCGTGGCCGGTGCCGGACGAGGTGCTGGTGGACCAGCCGTCACACCGGTTGCTCACCCTGCTCGACGGCAAGGGTGAGCGGGTGGCCGATGTGCATGCGGCCAAGGTTCTCTACGCGACGATGACAGGGACCGACATCACCCTGTACCAGCTCGACACGAGCTATCGCGACCTGCAACGACGGCACCGCGTCCGACCGCTCACGGTATCGGCGGAACGCCCGGCGGCGGGCGCCGGGATCCGGGTGGTCTCGGGCAGCATGAAGACCGTCTTCTCCTGCCACGTCGACCAGCTGGTCTACCGCCTGCTGGAGAAGGCGTACGTCGCCAAGGACGTCGTCCGCTACACGCAGGCGTGCGCGACGGGCCCCGGCACCTCGGGGTCGCCGGTCGTCGACGCGGCGAGCGGGCAGGTCGTGGCGATCAACAGCACCAGCAACCGCGAGGGCGGCCAGTGCACGCTGGACAACCCGTGCGAGATGGACCGCGACGGCGTCATCACGGTGCGCAAGGGCAGCAGCTACGCCACCCAGACGTACTGGCTCACCACCTGCATGGGCGCGGGCAACAAGCTCGACCTCGGCCGCCGCGGCTGCCTGCTGCCCGAGCCGAGCGCGTGACCACCGCGCCCTGAGCGCGACACCGGTCGGCACCACCCTTCCGCGACGGCGGCCCCGGCCCACCGGGGCCGCCGTCCGGCCGGGCGAGGCGTTCGTCACCCGTTCGGTGGGCCGATGATTGGACCGCTCGCGGCCGGGTAACCGGCGTGTCCACGGGGGCCGTCCCGCCCGTGCGCGCCACGGTCCGCCGGCGCCCCGCTGGAGAGCACGAACCACCGCACCCGAGGACGAAGAGGACACCAGCGCGATGGCCGACGACCGAACGCAGCCAGCCCAGGAGCAGCAACCGCCCGGCAGCACGGAGGCCATGCGCCCGCAGCCGCGCGACTCGATGGCCGACTACGTCGGCAGCGGCCTCCTCGAAGGTCGCAAGGCGTTGATCACCGGCGGCGACTCCGGCATCGGGCGCGCGGTGGCGATCGCGTTCGCCAAGGAGGGCGCCGACGTCGCCATCTCCTACCTGGACGAGCACGAGGACGCCGAGCACACCGCCGAGAAGGTCCGCGAGGTCGACCGGAAATGCGTCCTGCTGCCCGGCGACCTGGCCTCCGGGCCGCACTGCCGCGACGTCGTGGACCAGACCACCAGCCACCTGGGCGGGTTGGACGTGCTGGTGAACAACGTGGCCACCCAGAACCCGCTCGACTCGCCCGACGAGCTGACCGAGCAGCAGTGGCTGCACACCTTCGACGTCAACATCCACAGCTACTTCCGGGTCACCGCCGCCGCCCTGCCGCACCTGCGCGAGGGCAGCGCGATCATCAACACCGCGTCGGTGAACGGGCTGCGCGGCAACAAGTCCCTCATCGACTACTCGGCCACGAAGGGCGCGGTTATCGCGTGGACGTACGCGATGGCGCAGGCGCTCGTCGAGCGCGGCGTGCGGGTCAACTGCGTCGCGCCCGGCCCGGTGTGGACGCCGCTGATCCCGGCCACGTTCGACGCCGGGCACGTCGAGCAGTTCGGCTCGCAGGTGCCGATGGGCCGGCCCGCGCACCCCGACGAGCTGGCGCCGACCTACGTGTTCCTGGCGGCGAACCGGTTGTCGTCCTACTACACCGGCGAGGTCATCGCGGCGCTCGGCGGCGAGACCCTGCCGGGCTGACCCGGCCGGGCGACCGGCACGTCGTCACGGCGCGGCGGCCACGTCCAAGCCGTGTCGCGGTCGTGTCGCGGTGCTCATGTCGCGGTCACGGCCCGACACCGGCCCGGTTCGTCGTCACTCGTCCGGGTCGCCGCCGCACGACGCCGCGCGGAAGGCTCGCCGACGAACCAGGCACTTGAGCAACTTCGATCACCCCCTGCGGCCATCGGGTCCCCTTCCGTGCCAAGGTGATCGCATGAGATCCGCATTCCACCTCGCCCCCGGCCCCGCTCGGACGTCCACGGTCGAGGGCCGGGTGTCCGCGCGATGAGCCGGGGCGTGGTGGTCACCGGTGGCAGTCGGGGCATCGGCGCGGCGATCGCCGGGGCGTTCCGGGACCTCGGGGACGACGTGGTGGCGCTGTCGTCGGCCGACGTCGACCTGGCCGACCCGGAGTCGATCGCGCGGGCCGTCTCGGCCGCCGTCGACGCGCTCGGGCGGATCGACGTCCTGGTCAACAACGCGGGGCTGGTCGAGTACGGCTCGGTGGCGGACACGTCCTACGAGCAGTGGCAGTCGTTGTGGCGGCGCACGTTCGCCGTGAACGTCTTCGGCGCCGCCGACATGTCCTACTGCGTGGCGCGGCACATGGTCGAGCGGGGTGTGCGCGGGCGGATCGTCAACGTCGGTTCCCGTGGCGCGTTCCGCGGTGAGCCGGACATGCCCGCCTACGGCGCCAGCAAGGCCGCGCTGCACTCGATGGGGCAGTCGCTCGCCGTCGCCCTCGCGCCGCACGGGATCGCGGTGGCGTCGGTGGCCCCCGGTTTCGTCGCGACCGACCGGGTGGCCGACCTGGTGACCGACGAGGTCCGCAGGCAGAGCCCGTTCGGCCGGGTCGCGACGCCCGAGGAGGTGGCGGCGGCCGTCGTCTACCTGGCGTCGCGCGAGGCGGAGTGGGCCTCGGGCGCCGTGCTGGACCTCAACGGCGCCTCGCACCTGCGGACCTGACGACCCGCCTCGTCGCCTTCACCGGCCGACCGCACGCCGGCGGTCACCGCCACCCCCCTCACCGGCCGAGCCCTCACCAGCCGCCGCCGGGCGTCACCCCGGCCCTCCTTCGCCGCTCCGCGCGACCGCCGGCACGGGGTGGCGCGCGGCCTCGGCCCGCAGCCCCGGCCGATGCCGCAACTGGGCGCGATCGCGGTCTCGTCGGCGGCGCTGCGCAACTGCGCCCTGGCCCTGCACGCCGCGCCGGCGGACCGGGGCGTGCACGTCGCCACGCTCACCATCGGCGGCCTCGTCGAGCGCGGCGACATCTTCGAGCACGTGCGGTCGCGGCCGGAGCGGTTAGGCGAGGTCGGCGACAGCACGCTCGACCCCGACGCCATCGCGGACGCGGCGTGGCGGCTGCACACCCGGCGCGACCGGGCCGAGGAGGTCTTCAGCGCGTTCGGCTGAGCCGGCACCGGCGCGGGATGCGCCACCGGGGACCTTGGAAGACCGGGCCGGCGTGGAGCCGGCTCAGGGTTGCGCGGCGGCTCGTCAGACCTCGGGCAGGGCGGCGGGCACCGTGGTCCACGCGAGGTGCTTGCCGGTGCGGTAGTCGCCCGAGGAACGGCCGCGCAGCCGGCGGTACAGCCAGGGCAGCACGTGCTCGCGGTAGTAGCGGGCCTCCGCCGACACGCGGCGGCCGGTGTCGCGGTGCTCGACCTGCTCCGCCTCGGTGGCGTGGCCCAGCGCCGTCAGCACGTGCGCGGCCACCCGGCGGTGACCGATCGCGTTGAGGTGCAGGCGGTCCGGCGACCAGTAGGCGGCCTTGCGGATCTCGGCGTCGTTGAACATGTCGACCATCAGCAGGTCGTGCCGGGCGGCCAACGCCTTGACCGCCGCCGTCAGGGCGACGCCGCGCCGGTGGACGGTGCGGCCGAACGGCAGGCGCTCGGACGGGTCCGCGCCGCTGAGCAGGACCAGCCGCACCCCGGCGTCGGCACAGCGCCGCACGGCGTGCTCGGTGAGCCGCACGAGGCGACCGGTGTCGACACCGGTGCGCATCATGTCGTTGCCGCCGCCGTTGAGCGTGATCAGCGTGGGCGCCGGGGACAGCGACAGGGCGGCGTCGAGCTGATCGGTGACGATGGGTTCGAGCAGGCGGCCCCGGATGGCCAGGTTGGCGTACCGCACCGGCTCGCCGAGCCCGGCCGCGAGACCCTCCGCCACCAGGTCGGCCCAGCCGCGCGGCGACCCGTCGGGCAGTTCGTCGCCGACGCCCTCGGTGAAGCTGTCGCCGATCGCCACGTACCGCACAAGTCCTCCCCCATCACCCGTTGGGAGCAGCATAGGAGGTGCCCCGGCGGGCGGGGCGGGCAGCACGGCAGCCGGACTTCCCCGAGGTGGGTGACGGCGGTGTCGGTGACCGCTGGTCACCGGCGCTCGGGGCGGATTGACCGGCACGGGCGAGAGTCCGACCCGTTGGAAGGGGACGGCGGCCGATCGCCGGCGGGCGGTCCGTGCGGCCTGGATGCTGAGGGCACTGTGATGGAAGGGAGTGGGTGTGATGACGACACGACGACGGGGCGCGGCAGTGGGCATCGCCACGGCGGTCATGGCGGTGGCCGGTGTGCTGACCGCCGCACCGGCATCCGCCGCGCATGGCGTGCTCGTGGTGAGCGGCAACCGGATCGACGACCCGAGCGGCTGCTACCAGGGCCATCACTGGCCCCTGGTGGTCGACAATCGAACCGACCAGGTCGCTCTCGTCCTCGACGATGACAACTGCGGCGGTCAGGTAGTCGGGACCGTCGCTCCGGGCGAGAAGCAGGTCTTCGAGTTCGGCGCGAGCGTCCACATCCGCTGACCGCTCCGGGTGGTACGCCCGTTCGGCGGGCGCGGCGACGGCCGAGGGGTCGGTGGCCGGCACAGCCGCGTCACAGGGCGTGGGTCATGAGG
The DNA here is from genome assembly GCF_003634935.1 of Saccharothrix australiensis. Lineage (NCBI taxonomy): Bacteria > Bacillati > Actinomycetota > Actinomycetes > Pseudonocardiales > Pseudonocardiaceae > Saccharothrix > Saccharothrix australiensis. The sequence continues at coordinate 3,912,298 of NZ_RBXO01000001.1, read as the reverse complement.
AGGACCGTGTCGCAGGATGTCCTCATGGCGCACAGCGAGGACAGCGCGACGGCGGGAGCGTGGGCGGCGCTGGGCGGGCCGGCCGGGCTCGTCGAGCGGGTGGAGTACGCAGAGGTGCCCGGTGTGCTGGCCGCGCGGCTGCCGGTGCGGCGGATGGCTCGTGCCGCGGTCGGCGCCTGTTCGCTCGCCGCCGCCGAGCTGCTGTCCGTGCGCGACCGCGTGCCGCCGCCCGCGGTCCGGGTGCACGAGGGCGCGGTGGCCGCCGCGTTCACCAGTGAGCGCCACCTCCGGGTCGACGGGCGCGTGCCGGCTGCGTTCGCGCCGCTCTCCCGGTTCTGGCGGACCGCCGACGGTTGGGTGCGGACCCACGCGAACTACCCGCACCACCGCGCGCGGTTGCTGGGCGCGTTGGGTGTCGGGGACCCTGGTGACGACGAGGCGCTGGTGGCGCGGGTGGCGGGTGCCCTCGCCGTCCGCTCGTCGGAGTCGGTCCAGGAGGACGTTTACGCGGCGGGCGGTCTGGCGGTCGCCGTACGGCCCGGACCGCCCGAGCGCCACCCACTGGTCGAGACGCGCGCGGTGCCCGCCGGCACGGCGGGAGCAGGGGCATCCGACCGGGGCACGCCCGCAGCACGCTCCTCCGGGCCGCTCTCCGCCGCAACCACCACCGCTGTCCCCGCCGCCGGGCTGCCCGCCACCGGCGTGCGCGTGCTCGACCTGACCAGGGTGATCGCCGGACCGGTCGCGACGCGGACCCTGGCCCTGCTGGGCGCGGACGTGCTGCGGGTCGACGCACCCGCCCTGCCCGAGCACGACGACACCCTCGCGGACACCGGGTTCGGCAAGCGGTCGGTCGTGCTGGACCTCGCCCGCGACCGGCGGGTGCTCGGGGAACTGCTCGACGCGGCGGACGTCGTCGTCACCGGCTACCGGCCCGGCGCGCTGGACCGGTTCGGCCTCGGGGCCGACGACCTGCTCGACCGCCGCCCCGACCTGGTCGTCGCCGAGCTGTGCGCCTGGGGTTGGACGGGGCCGTGGTCCGGTCGGCGCGGGTTCGACAGCCTCGTGCAGGCGCGCTCCGGCATCGCGGCGATCGAGGGCGACGACGGGCGTCCGGGGGTGCTGCCCGCCCAGGCGCTCGACCACGGCACCGGGTACCTGTTGGCCGCCGCCGTGCTCCGGGCGTTGACCGGGCGGTGGCGGGCCGGTGGCGGGCGCCACGTCCGGCTGTCGTTGGCGGGCACCGCCTCCTGGCTGGTGCACGACCTCGGGGCCGATCCCGACGACGGCGCCGACCGAGGTGCGCACGAACACGGCCACGACCACCGCCCGTGGCTCACGGAGACGGAGTCGGACTTCGGGCTCCTCCGACACGCCCGACCCCCGGTGCACTACGCGGGCGCGCCGACCACGTGGCACCGCCCGCCCGGTCGCCTCGGCGCGGACCGTCCGGAGTGGACAGCGCGCTGACGCGCGCCGGCCCGTGGGCACGGCGCTGACGCGCGTCAGCCGCCGGTGGGCGACTCCCGGCGGCCGGCGGCGCGCTCCCGCGCCCGCTCGACCTTCCGCGCGGCCAGCGCCGCGCGCAGGTGCAGCACCGACCCGTCCGCGAAGGACAGCCGCACGACCGGCGGCACGTCCGGGCTCTGGCCGACGAACACCGCGTCCACCCCGACCAGGCGGTTCGCGGGCAGCTCCGCGTGGGTCGTGAAGACCGACGACGGGTCCTTCCGGAACAGCTTCGTCGGGTACACCACGGCCACCCGCCGGTCGCTCACCGCCAGGCGCGCCTGCCCCCGGCTGTGCGCGAAGTGGTCGGCGAGCCGGATCGCGTCGTCGGTCTCCCGCGCCGCCACGGCGAAGTAGCCGACGGTCCGGTCGTCGGCCCAGTCGGCGTCCGGTTCGGCCGTGACGTGCTCGGTCGGCAGCGGCCAGTGCTCCTTGCCCAGGTCGAGGTCCGGCACCTCGCCGACCGGCCGGTGCGGCACGCGGACGGCCGGCCCGACCCGCGCGGCGACGTGGGCCTCGACCGGTGGCAGGCCCAGCAGCAGTCGCTCGCCGGGCGCGAGCCAGAACCGGGCCAGCTCGTCCTCGACGACCCCGTCCTCGCCGTTCAGCGGCTTGCTCATCGCGCACCATTCGTCAGGTCGAGCGCCCTGCGCGCCGATCCCTCGTCCGGGAACAGGAAGTCCACCCCGGAACCGTCCACGAAGGACACCCGGAGGCACGGCTTCTTCTCGCGTGCGGACGGCGCGACCGAGGCGATCGCCGCGCGCGGGAACTCGTGGAGGACCGACACCTCGGGCAGCGCCACCGGCTGTCCCGAGGTGTTGCGGCCGTAGTCGTGGTAGTTGCCCGCGATGATCTTCGCGGCGTCGACGCCGAAGTCCACCACGCCCTTGCCGATGGTCATCGCCTTGCCCAGGAACGACTTCTCCGGCTCGGGCGGTGGCTGCCGGTCGTACGCGCGGGCGACGACGAGCCGCTGCCCGGTCAGCGCCCACAGGGCGACGCCCCGCTTGCCCGGCGCGACGGGGATCGACGGCACCGCCTGGTGGGCGAGGCAGCCCGGCCCCGGACCGAACAGCAGGTGGTCCGGGGCCGGCGGCCGGTCGGAACCGGTCGCGTCCTCGGAGCCGAACAGGGCCGAGCCGACGACGTCGAGCGTGAAACCGCCCGCGGCGCGCGCGCCGCGGCCGAGCAGGCCCTTCCGCGGGTTGCCGAGCGCGTCCAAGCCCTCGACGTCGAGGTAGAACGTCGTCCGGTTGACCGCCCACAGCAGCTGCTCGCCGGGGCGGCAGACCCGCAGGCGGGTCAGCAGGCCCGGTCCGGGCCACGACTCGAAGTTCCCCACCGGACTACTCGTACTCGAAACCGCGGTTCATGGAGTCCTGCCGCTCCTCGCCCGACGACGGGTCCTGCGCCTTGTTGTAGCCGTACTTGACGCCCTGCTCCATCGCCAGGCCGGGCGCGTTCTCCATGACGCCGTTGGTGATCGCGGTCGGCACGTGGGTGGTGCCGCTCATCCCGGCCATGCGCAGGCCGGCCTCGGCGAGGTTGGTGGTCAGCGCGTTGGCGCCCTCGCCGTCCACGCCGTACCTGGCCGCGAACCGGTTGCCGGTCTTGGACGCCATCGTCGCGGCCTCCTCGGCCCCGTCCACCACCCGCCGTTCCGCGTTGGCCTTGGTGACGATCTTGGCCAGCGGGTTGGCGTCGATCTGGCGGGCGACCCACTTCTGCGCCATGTTGCCGTCGCGCAGGCCCTCGGCCCGCTCCACCAGGTTCTTCAGCGGGCCCTTGCGCAGGTTCTGCAACATCGTCTCCAGGCGCTTGATCAGCGGCATCAGCTTGCTCAGCAGCTGGCTGACCTTCTGGCCGAGCCGGCCGCCCGCGATGGACACCTGCGCGGTGGTCACCGCGCCCGCCGCGCCGAGCGAACCGCCCGCCGTGATCCACGACGCGGCGATGGCCGCCAGCCACTCGATGATGAGGCCCATCACGAGTTCCTGGAGGATGTCGACGCAGATCTCGACGAACGCGTCGAACAGGTCGGCCGCGATCTCCAGGATCTGCTGGACGTTGCGGATCTCGTCGGCGAACGCCTTCGAGCCCTCCGCGAACTCGCCCATCTGCTGCCGGAACTTGTCGCCCGCCGCGCCCTTCCACGCCTCGGCGGTGGCCTGGGCGCGGTTCCGCTCGTGCTCGCCCGCCTGGTCCAGCCACTCCGCGACCTTCGCCCAGCCCTGCGCGGTGCTGCGCATCTGCTCCGGGTCGCCGATCGCCGGTTCCAGCACGAACTCCACGATCGGGCTGATCACGATGCCGATCAGGAAGCCGAGGCCGTTGTCGATGAACGACTGCCCCGGACTGGTCACCAGCTGGAGCTGCTCCATGCGGGCGTTCACGGCGGCGATCGCCACGTCCGGCGGGCTGCTCGCGCGGGCGACGTCACCGGCCGTGCCGACCCACGAGGAGCCGTAGCCCGCGTGCTGCTCCAGGAAGCTCTTGCTCTTGCCGCTGCCCGCGCCGTTCAGGTCGCCGAGCCCACCGGGTCCGCCCAGGCCGTTGCCCAGGTCGGTGAAGGCGGACCGGATGAGGTCCTCGGCCTCCAGGTAGGTCTGGGCGGTCTGCTCGGCGCGCTCGGCGACGCCCTCCATGAACGACTTGGCCTTGTCGGCCATGTCCTGGCACTCCTGGAGGCTGTCGAAGTACTTGAACGCCATCAGCTCGCCGAGCGGGCCGAAGCAGTCGTCGGACACCCGCGCCTGCTCCAGCAGCGTGGCCAACTGGCCGAAGTTGCCCGCCGCCTCCTGCGAGCCCTTGCCGTGCGCGATCAGCGCGGCGCTGTCGACGTCGTAACCGGTCACTGGTCCCCCGTCACCTCAGGATCGAGCCGAAGCCCTCGTCGTCGTCTCCGACTTCCGGGGCGGCCGGTCGGTTCCGCGTGACCTGCGGCACGGGCGGCCGGTTCTGCTGCCACGCCGGCTGCGGCGGCCCGGCGGGCGGCGCGACGCGGGCGCCGGCGGGCGGTCCGGCGTGGGCGCCGGGCGGCGGCGCGGCGGGCGCGCCGGGTGGCGTGCCGGGCGCGTCCGGACCGAGCGGCTGGATCGGCGAGTGCGCGTTGAACGCCTCGCTGAACTGCGCCGCGCGGTCCCCGAGCACCGGGCCCACGGTGTCCTGCAACGCCTGGGCGGCGTGCTGCGTGGCCTGCCGGATGGTGCTCAGGATCTCCTGCTGGAGCTGCGTGTGGCTCAGCCGCATGGCGTTGGGCGTCAACTGTAGCCCCAGCACCGCGCCGGACGGCGCGACGGTCACCGTGACCGAACCGTCCGCGCTGCGCGCCTGCCCCCGCAACTCCGCGAGCTTGTCCTTGAGCTGGGCGACCTTGCCCGCCTGTTCCTGGAAGGAACGGATGGCGTCGTCCAGCCGTGCCCTGCGATCCGGCACTGTCGTCCCCCTGTCACCCACCGCAGGCTTCACTCCACCGAGCCCAACCGTAGCAACCCCGCTCCGGGCGCGGGCCGAGGGTCGTGCGATCGGTGGCGGGACGCGCCGTGACCACGACGGGAGGCCGGCGAGTGCCGATGATCGGACAAAAACGACAGCACGGACGCGACAGGACGAACATGCGGGACGAACGCGGCAGCATGGAGGTCACGGGATGCGCGCACCGCAAGGCGCGGGCGACGGCGGTGTCAGCCGGCCGCGACGCGGCGGTGGATCTCGGTGACCGCCTTGCGGGCGGACAGGAACGCGCCGTCCTGCCAGGAGATCCAGTGGCTGAGCCAGTCGCCGGCGAAGTGCACGCGGCCGGCGGGGCGGGTCAGCAGCCGGTACTCGGGCGAGTCCTCGGAGGGCCAGGTCACCCAGCCGCCCCCGATGTGCGGCACCCGCGACCACGCCACCGAGAACGACGACCGCACGTCCCGCCGGTACACGTCGCCGTAGATCCGCGCGCCCTGGTCCAGCGCCCGGCGGAGCCGGTCGTCCGGCGCCATCCGGTCGTACGGCTCGGTCAGCGAGTCGATGTTGTAGTAGCCCACCACCACACCGCCGTCGGAGTGCAGCCCGGAGGAGGGGAACCAGATCTGGTGGATGTCCAGGTCCGTCCGCGTGATCCCGCCGTAGAGCCGCAGGTCCTGCTCCCACCAGCGGCGGCCGTACTCCAGGCCGAGCTTGCCGACGGGGTTCGCCACGGGGGTGGCCAGCGCCGCCGTCACCGCCGGGCCGAGGTTGTGGTCGAGCCGGGCCAGGACGTGCGGCGGCAGCGCCGCGACGCAGTAGTCGCCCCGCTCCACGCGCACCGCGCCGCCCGGCTCCCGGTAGTCGACCTCCACGCCGTCCTCGCGGTTCCTGATCGACCGGACCTCGCAGCCGTACCGGATGCGCCGCGCGCCGACGGCCGACGCCAGCGCCGACGGTATCCGGTCGGTGCCGCCGACCACCTGGAACATCATCATCGCGTACTCGAAGTCCAGCTCGAAGTCGAAGACGCGGTCGAGCCCGCGGGAGAACACCCGCGACAGCGCCTCGGGCGGGCCGAGCACCTTCCCCTCCTCCGTGCCCGCGCCCGGCAGCACCGAGTAGCCGCGGCGGCTGCCGCCCCGGTAGGCGAACCCGTCGTCCTCGCCGCCGATGTCGCCGAAGTGCTCCAGGAACCCCAGCAGCCGCTCCTTGTCGTCGCCCGTCAGCTCGCCGTCCAGCGCGCCCCGGTCGGTCGCCTTGGCCAGCAACTCCGACAGGTGCCCGAACACGTCGGCCTTGACCGCGCGCATCGTGGTCGGGCGGTCCGACACCTTCTCGTCGTAGAGGTGCGCGTTGGCGTTCTGGCCCGCGAACGGCTCGATCGCGATGCCCAGCTCCCGGCAGTAGTCCAAAGTGATCATGGACTGCGCGATCCGCGCCGCGCCGGCGTTGAAGTACCGCCCCTCGGCGAAGTTCGCGGTCTGCACGTGCCCGTCCAGGTCCCGCGCGCGATCGCCGCCGCGCACCGTCCACACGCGACCTCCGGCGCGCTCGCCCGCCTCCAGCACCACGCAGTCGTAGCCGGCCTTGCCCAACTCGTAGGCGGTGGCCAGCCCGGCGATGCCCGCGCCGAGCACCAGCACCCGGCGGCCCCTCCGACCCGCGGCCAGGTCGCCCTCGCGCGGCGGGACGAACGGCGTGGCGTCGGCCTCGGGCACCAGGCCCAGCGCGCCCATCGTGTGGAACATCGCGCCCGCGCCGCCGGCCAGGCCGACGGCTTCCAGGAAACGTCTGCGCGTCAACGCGGTCATCTGCACTCCAACCTCGGATGTCGTGGCGGCGGCCGAAACGCGGCCGTGGCGGCGGCGAACCCGCCGGGCGGCACGGCGACCGCCCCGGTGGACCGCGTGGGAACAGCGGAACACGAGGATCGGACCACGGGCCGCGGACGCCGTCCACCGTGCCGGCACGTTCAGCCGCCAGGACTGCCCGGACGTGCACCGGAAATCGACCGTCCCTTGTGGAGGGACGGTGTCGGCGGCCCACCCGACCGGCTGTCGCCGCCGGAGGTCCGTCCGGCGCAATAGGAGCGTCGCGGGCGCGGTCCGGGCGGCGACGGGGCGCCCTGCCCGGTGATCACCGGGCGGGGATCACCGGGCGGTGACGCGCGGTCCCGGTCGGCGTCGACGGCGGCGCGGCCTCCCGGACTCGGCCGCCGTCCCTGGTGCGACCCGGTCGTCGAACGCCGTCAGGGCCTCCGCCGCGACCGGGCGCGGCGCGGTGGGTGTCCGGCGGGGGTGGACGACGAACTCGCCCTCGTGCCAGTGGCAGGTCGGGCAACTCGCGCGGCGCAGGCGCATCACGACTCCGGGGAGGTCGAGCCGGGGCGGACGTCGGGGCGGGATCACCGGGGCGAGGGGGCGCACCCGATCACCGGTAGGACGAAGATACCGACCGGCGGCCGGATCGCCAGCCGACCGACGCCGAACCACCACATCCGGTGACGGTGGGGCGCGGCGGACGGGGCGCGACCAGCGAGGCGCGGCGGGGCGGACGGGGCCCGATCCGCGACACGCGACCGGCGGGGCACGGCCGGTGGGACCGGCGGGCCGGCCACGCCGGTACGTGCGGCCGGAGGCGCGTGCCGGGGATCAGGGCGTGGCGGTCGCGCGGATGCCGGCGAGCACCACGTCGACGATCCGCTCCGCGTCCGCGCGGGTGACCGGGCCGAGGTCGCGGCCGACGCGCAGGTGCACCGGGCCGGACAGCAGGTCGCCGAGGAGGCGGCGGTCGACCGGCGGCAGCTCGCCCCGCTCGACCGCGCGGTCCACCCGCTGCCCGAAGAGGTCCGCGCGCCGCTGGAAGACCTGCTCGACGGTCCGCCGGACCTCCTCGTTCTCCCGAGCGCCCTGCACGACCTGGAACAACGCGCGCCCCGTCGTGCTCTCCAGGCCGGCGGCGAGCCCGAGCAGCATGTCCACCAGGTCGCGGCGCAGCTCGCCGCTGTCCGGCACCGGCACCTCCTGCTCGCCGAACCGCGTCAGCGCCGCCGCGACCAGCTTCTCCCGGTCCGGCCAGTTGCGGTACACGGTCATCCGGTGCACGCCGGCCAGCTCGGCCACCTGCTCGTAGCGGAAGCCCGCGAACCCGTACCGCGCGACGAGCCGCACCGTCGCGTCGAGGACCTGCGCCCGCACCCGTGCCGTGCGCCCGCCCGGCCGCCGGGCCGCCGGTTCCCGGTCGTCCACCATCCGCTGCCACTCCCGTCGGTACCCGCGTCGTGCGACGGCTCGATCCTCCCAGACCGGGGTGCCGCACCTGCGGTACATTAAAGTTACAACTTGTCGCTTTAAGGCGACACCGCACCACAGCCCCGTCCACCGCCGGCTCGCCGGCCCCATCCACCGCCGGCTCGCCGGCCCCATCCACCGCCGGCTCGCCGGCCTCGGGAACAGGTCACCATGCACATCCTCATCTCCGGCGCGGGCATCGCCGGGCTCTCCGCGACGCTCGACCTCGCCGCACGCGGCCACCGCGTCACCGTGGTCGAACGGGCGGCGCACTTCCGCGTCAACGGGTCGCCGATCGACATCCGCGGCGACGCGATCGACATCACCGAGCGGATGGGCCTGCTGCCCCGCGTCCGCGAGCGGCGGGTCCGCACCTCGGAGCTGATCCGGTTCGTGGACGCCGACGGCGAACCGGTCGCCCGCCTCCCGCTGGCCGCGCTGGGCGATTCCGACGACGACATCGAGATCCCGCGCGAGGACCTGGCGGGGGTCCTCGTCGACGCGCTCCCGGCGGACGCGACGGTCCGCTTCCGCGACTCCGTCGACGCGCTCACCGACGACGGCGCGGGTGTCGACGTCCGGTTCGCGTCCGGCCGCGCCGAGCGGTTCGACCTGGTCGTGGGCGCCGACGGGCAGCACTCCGGCGTGCGCGGGCTGGTGTTCGGGCCCGAGCGCGAGCACGCCCGCCACCTGGGCGTCTACGTCGCGGTCGCCGACCTGCCCGGCGCGGCCGGCGCCGACCTGCCCAACCCGATCTACAACTTCCCCGGTCACCTGGCGGGCATCACCCGGTACCGGGACCGAGCGCTCGCCGTCCTGATGTTCCGGTCGGAGCCGCTCGACCACGACCACCGCGACCTGGCCGCCCAGAAGGAGATCCTGCGGGCGCGGTTCGCCGGGCACCCCGAGTGGGAGGTGCCGCGCCTGCTGGACGCGGTCCTCGCCGACCCCGAGCTGTACTTCGACTCCGCGAGCCAGATCCACCTGCCCGCGTGGCACCGGGGCCGGGTCGTCCTCGTCGGTGACGCGGCGCACTGCGCGAGCGGGCTCTCCGGCCGCGGCACGTCGCTCGCGCTGACCGGCGCGTACTTCCTCGCCGAGGAACTCGACCGGGCAGGCGGCGACCACGTCGTGGCGTTCGAGCGCTACGAGGCGCGCCAGCGCCCGTACGCCGAGTCCGGTCAGCAGAGCGTCGGCACCGGCGCGGACATCGTCCTGCCGCCGACGTGGGAGGCCATCGCCGCGCGGAACGAGCGCCTGCGGGCGATGGTCGGGTGACGAGCGCGGCCGCGACGGGCCGCAGAGGACCGCGTCGGTGGACCGCGTCGAGTGGACCTTCCGAGGTGGACCGGCGCGGGTGGACCGCCGGGCGGCCGGTGTTCGTGGCAGCGCCTCCGAGCACCGGCCGCCCGGCGGTTCGTCCCCTCGCCCGGCGACCCGGTCGGCGGACGTTCCGGTCGGTGTCCGAACCGGTCCATGTCCGAACCGATCAGTGTCCGATCGCGTCGGCGTCCGATCTCGTCGGCGTCCGATCGGGTCGGTGTCCGGCCGGGAGCGGTCGCGGGGTGTTCGCCCGCCGCGCCCGCACCGCGGTCCTCGCCTACAGCGGCTCGGCCGAGTGGGCGTTCCCGGCGCTCGCGCCGGTTCCGGGACCGGGGTTCGGCCGGGGGTCGACCGAACCCGTGGACCCCGCGGTCCAGTCCGGACCCAGCCTCGTCCGGCGGGGGTTGGCGACCGCCCGGCCGGCGTCTGTCTCCTCCATGCTTCCTCCAGTGGAAAAACGCACTCGTGCCCTGTGGTTGCCGGCGGTGGCACCGGCGAAACGATGAGGTGCGTCACGCCGACACCGCCGACCGGTGACGGCCGCCGGGTGACGCGCACCGCGCCGACCGCCCGCGCGGACCCGCGAACCAGCCGCGACCCGAACCGTTCCGCGCGGTGATCGGCCGGCGTACCGTGGGCCTCGCCGGCTCACCACCGGGTGGGACTCCGCTGGGAATTCTCGCACCGCGGGCCGGGCGGTCCTCCTCCGGGCCGGTGTCCGGACCAGCCACCGTGCCCGCCGACCAGCAGAGGTGGTTGATGATCGTTCCTCCAGCGCCCGCGCCCACGGCCGCCGCGGCGGGCCGGAGCGGGCCGCGAACGGCGCGCCGCCCCGCCCGGTCCCGTGCCCGGACCGGGTCCGACCGGCGCGCCGGGGCGTGGCCGTGAGCTTCTGGGAGTTCCTGGGCGACCGGTGGAACCGGCTGCTGGTGGAGGCCCTGCTGCACCTCAGCGCCGTCGTCCAGTGCACGCTGCTGGCCGCGGTCCTGGGCGTGGGCATCGGGATCGCGGTGCACCGCAGCCCGCTCGGCTCGGCCGCCGCCATCGCGGTGACCAGCGCCGTCCTCACGATCCCGTCGTTCGCGCTGCTCGGGCTGCTCATCCCGGTGCTGGGGCTCGGCGCGGAGCCGACGGTGGTCGCGCTCGTGCTGTACGGGTTGCTGCCGATCGTGCGGAACACCATCGTCGGCCTGGCCGGTGTGGACGGCGCCGTGCGGGACGCGGCGCGCGGTGTCGGGATGAGCCGGTTCGGGGTGCTGACCAGGGTGGAGCTGCGACTGGCGTGGCCCGCGATCCTCACCGGGACGCGGGTCGCCGCCCAGATGCTGATGGGCATCGCGGCGATCGCCGCCTACGTCCGCGGTCCCGGCCTCGGCGTGGAGATCTTCGCCGGGCTGACCAGGGCGGGCAGCGCGAACGCGACCAACCAGGCGATCGCGGGGACGCTCGGCGTCGTCGTCCTCGCGCTGGCCCTGGACGGCGTCTTCGCGCTGGTCGGCCGCCGCACCACCAGGGGTGCCGGTGGCGGCTGAGATCGAGCTGGTCGAGGTGACCAAGCGCTACCCCGGTGTCGCCGCGCCCGCCGTGGACGCGGTCAGCCTCACCATCCGGGCAGGCGAGGTCGTGGTGCTGGTCGGCCCGTCCGGGTGCGGCAAGACCACCACCCTGCGGATGATCAACCGGTTGATCGAGCCGACGTCGGGCCGGATCACCCTCGACGGGCGGGACACGTCGTCGCTGGACCCGGACCGGCTGCGGCGCGGCATCGGGTACGCCATCCAGCAGGCCGGGCTGTTCCCGCACCTGACCGTCGGCCAGAACGTCGCGACGGTGCCGGGGCTGCTGGGCTGGGACAGGTCGCGGATCGCCGACCGGGTGGACGAGATGCTGGAGCTGGTGGGCCTGGAGCCGGCCGAGTTCCGCGACCGCCACCCCCGGCAGCTCTCGGGCGGCCAGCAGCAGCGGGTGGGCGTCGCGCGGGCGCTCGCGGCCGATCCGCCGGTGCTGCTGATGGACGAGCCGTTCGGCGCGGTCGACCCGATCACGCGGGGCAACCTCCAGGAGGAGCTGCTGCGGTTGCAGGCGGGGCTGCGCAAGACGATCGTGTTCGTCACGCACGACTTCGACGAGGCGGTCCGCCTCGGCGACCGGATCGCCGTGTTCGGCCCGCGGTCGCGGGTGCTCCAGTACGACACCCCGGAGGCCATCCTGGCCGATCCGGCGGACGACACCGTCGCGGGGTTCGTCGGCGCGGGGGCGTCGCTCAAGCAGTTGCGGCTGCGGAAGGTGCGCGAGGTCGAGCTGGGCCGGGCGGTGACCGCGCGGGTGACCGACGAGCCCGGCGAGGTCGGCCGCCTGCTGGCCGGGTGCGGCCACGAGCGGGCGCTGCTGCTCGACGCGCACGACCGGCCCGTCGCCTGGGCGGACGTGCGCCGGCCGGGGCGGCCTCGGCCGGTCGGCGGCGCGGTGACCCGCGAGTCGAGCTTGCAGGACGCGTTGGAGGCGATCCTCACCGAGGGCGGCCCGGCGGTGGTCACGGGTGAGCGCGGCGAGTACGTCGGCCTGGTGGAGGTGGACGCCGTGATCGGCGCGGTGCGCAAGCCGCGCGGGGACCAGGCGGGGTCGGCGTCGTGACGGCGGTGCGAGCCTCGGCGGTGCGGGTGTCGGCGGTGCGGGCCTCGGCGGGGGTCGCGTCGTGACGGGGGCTTCGGCGGTGGCGGCAGAGCGGGCTGCGGCAGAGCAGGCGGCGTCGGTGCGGGCTGCGGCAGAGCAGGCGACGTCGGTGCGGGCGGCGTCGGGGGTGGTGTCGTGACGGGCGCGGCGGTCCCGGAGGCGGGGGCGGCGGGGTCGGCGGTTGCCGCGCGGCGGCGGGCCGACAAGTTGCGGCTGCTGGTGCAGCCGGTCGCCGCGGTGGTGCTCGTCGGTGGCGTGCTGGCCTGGGCGTTCACCCGAGACCTCGACTCGATCGAGCGGCAGAGCCTCAACGCGTCCGCGCTCGTGTCGGCCACCTGGGGCCACCTGGTGATCAGCCTCGTCGTGACCGCGCTGGTCTCGGTGGTGGGCGTCCCGCTGGGCGTCGTGCTGACCCGCCGGTGGGCGCGCCGCGCCGCGCCGGTGTTCCTCGGCCTCGCCACGATCGGCCAGGCGACGCCCGCGGTCGGGATACTGGTGCTGTTCTTCCTGGTGTCGGGGCTGGAGGGGCTGTGGGCGGCGGTGCTGCCGATCGCGCTCTACACGCTGCTCCCGGTGCTGCGCAACACCGTGGTCGGTCTCCGGGGCGTCGACCCGGCGCTGGTCGACGCCGGGCGCGGGATCGGGATGTCCGCGGCGACCGTGCTGCGGCGGATCGAGCTGCCGCTGGCGGTGCCGCTGATCCTCGCCGGGCTGCGGACCTCGCTGGTGCACGCGGTCGGCGTGGCCACCCTCGCCGTGTTCGTCAACGGCGGCGGACTGGGCCTGCTGATCGACACCGGCTACAAGCTCGCCAGGGCGCCCGTGCTGGTCACCGGCGCCGTGCTGGCCGTCGGGCTCGCCCTGCTGGTGGACTGGCTCGGCGCCGTCGCGGAGACCTGGCTGGGACCGAAGGGGCTGCGATGAGCGGGCGGGCCGGCACGAGCGGACGGGCGGTGAGCGGCGGGTCGGGCCGTGACGGGCGGTCGACGCGGGCGGGCGCGTGGGGTGGGCGGCGCGCGTCGCGGTGGTCGGTGTCGGCGGTCGTCGCCGCCCTGCTGGTGTCCGCCTGCGGCCTGGAGTCCTCGTTCGCGCTGCCGTTCGAGGTGGCGCCCGGCTCGGTGCGGCCGGTGCCCGAGCTGGTCGGCGTGCCGATCGCCGTGGGGTCCAAGGACTTCACCGAGAACCAGGTCCTGGGCTACGTCGCCGAGGTCGCGCTCACCGCGGCCGGCGCGGAGGTGCGGGACATGACCAACATCCAGGGCTCCGACAGCTCCCGCCAGGCGTTGCTCACCGGCGACATCGACCTGCTGTGGGACTACACCGGCACGGGCTGGATCAGCTACCTCGGCAACACCGACCCGGTGCCCGGCGCGCAGGCCCAGTACGAGGCGGTGCGCGACGCCGACCTCGCCCGCAACGGTCTCGTCTGGCTGGACTACGCGGCGGTGGACAACACCTACGCGTTCGCCGTCACCGAGTCCTACGCCCGCGCGCACGGCCTGCGGACGACGTCCGACATGGTGGAGCTGATCCGGCGCGACCCCGCCCAGGGCGTGTTCTGCCTGGAGACCGAGTTCGTCGGCCGCAACGACGGCTTCACCGGCGTGGCCAGGGCCTACGGGTTCGAGGTCGGCGCGGTGGAGGTCAAGACGTTCGGCATCGGCACGATCTACTCCGCGACCGCGCAGGGGTCGTGCAACTTCGGCGAGGTGTTCACCACCGACGGCCGGGTCCTCGGCCTGGACCTCGTGGTGCTGGAGGACGACCGGAAGTTCTTCCCCCGCTACAACGCCGCGGTGGTGCTGCGCAAGGAGTTCGCCGACGCCCACCCCCGGATCGCGGAGGTCATGGCGCCCGTCGTCGCGAAGCTGGACAACGACACCATCCGGAGGCTCAACGCCGAGGTGGACGTCGACGGCCGCGACCCGGCCGCGGTCGCCCGCGACTGGCTGGTCGCCGAGGGGTTCGTGACCCTGCCCGCCCGCTGACCCCGCCGGCCCGCTCGACCGACGTCCCCGCGCCCGGAGGGACGGGCGCGGCGTGGGAGTGCGTCCCGTCACCGGCGTGTTGCCCGCCTACCGCCGAGTGGGCGAGGATCGGCGGATGGCGGTCGGCAGGGTGGTCCCGAATCTCAAGAGCGCGTCGCTGGAGCAGGCCAAGACCTTCTACACGGAGGTCCTCGGCCTGGCGGTGGTCATGGACCACGGCTGGATCGTGACGCTGGCCGACCCCGCGCGACCCGAGGCGCAGCTCAGCCTCGCGACCCACGACGCGACGGCGTCCGTCGTCCCGGTGGCCTCGATCCAGGTCGACGACGTCGACGCGGCACACGCGGCCGCCGTCGCCGCGGGCGCGGAGATCGTGCACGGCCCGACCGACGAACCGTGGGGCGTGCGGCGGTTCTTCCTGCGCGACCCGGACGGCAACGTGGTCAACGTCCTCGCGCACGGCTGACACGTCCTCGCGCGGCTGACGGCCTCCAGCACGACCGACTCTGCCCGCGCGCCTGACATCCGCGCGCCGGGCGCGCTACCGGAGGCCGGTCCGGAGCGGCCCCGTTTCCCCCGCGGGACGCGTCACGCCTCCTGGTGGCTGAGGGCGCGCAGGGCCTCCACGTAGCGGTTGACGAAGTGGTCGCGCACGCCGTCACTGGTCGGGGCGAGCGCGTCGGCCGTCAAGCCCTTCGCCCGGTCGGCCAGGCCGCCGAGCAGCGGCATCCGGTCGCGCAACTGCCCCGAGGAGTCGATGTAGCGCAGGGTCCGCGTGTGGTGGAACGCGGGCTCCGGCGGCACCTGCGTGACGATGTCGTTGTTGTTGACGAACCGGTGCGTGCGGTCGCGGAACGCCTCGTCGTGCGCTTGGGCCAGCGCCCGGTCGCACACGCGCGGCTGGCCGAACGTGTAGACGCCGTCGGCGAGCAGGCGGGGGTCCTCGAAGTACAGCCGCATCGCGGCCAGCGCGGCGAGCGCCCCGCCGAGGCTGTGACCGGTGAACCAGATGGTCTGGTCGTTGTCCCGGAACTCGGCGACGGCGTCGTGGACCTGCGGGTGGATCGACTGGAGGGCCTCCGCGAACCCGTAGTGGACGAAACCCTTGCCCGCCGGGCCCGGCCAGGGCGGAGTGGACGCGTCGGAGAGCCAGTCCTGGATCTTCCTCGGCTCGGTGCCGCGGAAGGCGGTGAGCACCATGTGGTCGCTGGCCGCGGTGAACGCCTGGGTGTCCTCCAGCGGGAACGGCGGCCGGAAGGTCGTCTCGTGGTGGCGGACGCGGTCGAACCCCCACTCGCGGGCGGTCTGCTCGATCACGTCCGGCGGCTGGTAGGCCAGGCGGGCGGCCTCCGCCATCCAGTACGCCTGCCGCACGCTGTAGCCGGTGGCGGTGTGGTCGAAGGTCTGCACGGGCACGGCTGGGCTCCCGGTTCGATCGGACGGGCTGAGGCCGCCTCCGTTGTAACGCCGGAGCCGCGCGGTGCGCCGCTCCGGCGGCGCGATCTCACCCGAAGGTGGCGCGCGGGGCGCTCCGGTGACGGACAACCGGGCGGGACGTCGCCCGGTGCCGGTCGGCGCGCGGTGGACCGCGTGCGGCGGGCATCGCACGGCGGACCGGGCGGACCGCCGGAACCCCGCTCCGCGTCCGGAGTGGCCGGTGCCCTTTCGTCCCCTCTTCCCCCGACGCCCTGTCCGGCGGCCACCCGGCTTGGTCCACTGGACCGCACAAGGAGGCTCATCATGGCCATGTCGAACCGACGTCGTTTCCTGGTCAACGCCGGACTCCTCACGGGCGCGGCGGCCCTGCCGACCACCACCGCGACCACCACCGCGACCGCGGCCGGTGCCACCGCCCGCGCGGCGCCGCCCGGCGACGCCCCCACGTCGCCGTCCGGGCAGCCGCTGGTGGACGCCTCGGGCCGCGTCGACTGGTCCGCGGTGCGCGCCCAGTTCCGGCTCGCCCCCGACCGGGTGCACCTCAACGCGTTCCTGCTGTCGCCCCACCCCGCGCCGGTGCGCGCCGAGATCGACCGGCTGCGGCGGCTGATGGACGCCGACCCGAGCTGGGTGCAGCGGGCGTACTGGGGCGACCCGTCGGTCAAGGAGTGGGTCCGGCTCCGGGCCTCGCTGGCCGGCTACCTCGGCGGCAGGCCGGAGGAGATCGCGCCGGTGCCGAACACCACCATCGGGCTGGCGCTGGTCTACCAGGGGCTGCGCGTGCGGCCCGGCCAAGAGCTGTTCGTGACCGAGCACGACCACTTCGCGCACCAGAACGCGGTCCGGCTCGCGGCGGCGCGCGGCGACGCCGAGGTCCGGGTCGGCCGGCTCTACGACGACCCCGCGACGGTGTCGGTGGACGAGGTCGCGGAGCGCCTGCGCGCGGCCATCACGCCGCGGACCCGCGCGGTCGGCGTGACGTGGGTGCAGTCCAGCACCGGGGTGAAGCTGCCGGTCCCCGTGCTGGCCGAGGTGGTCGCGCGGGCCAACGCCGGGCGGGCTGAGGCCGACCGGTGCCTGCTCGTGGTCGACGGCGTGCACGGGCTCGGCGCGGAGGACGCCGACGTGGCCGCGCTGGGTGCCGACATCTTCGTGTCGGGCACCCACAAGTGGCTGTTCGGGCCGCGCGGGACGGGCCTGGTGTGGGCCCGGCCGGACGCCTGGGCGCAGCTCCGCCCGGTGACGCCGAGCTTCCTGCGCCGCGACCCCGTCGAGCCGACCACCGCCGACGACCTGGTGCCCGGCGGTTTCCTGGCCTTCGAGCACGTGTTCGCGGTGCCCGCCGCGGTGGACTTCCACCGGCGGATCGGGCGGGACCGGGTCGCCGCGCGCACCCGCGAGCTGTCCGCGCGGCTGCGGCGGGGCCTGGCGGACACGCCCGGCGTCGTCCTGCACACCCCGCTGTCCGAGCGGCTGTCGTCCGGGCTGACGTGCTTCGAGGTGCCGGGCCTCGACCACCACGAGGTCGCCGACCGGCTGGCGGAGCGGCGGATCCGGATCACCAACGCGCAGTACCGGGTGCCCTACCCCCGGCTGGGCACCGGCATCACGAACCGGTCGGAGGACGTCGACCGGGTCCTCGCCGAGATCAGGCGGCTCGTGAGGTCCTGACCACGGCGCACCCCGGAGGGGCCCGCCACCCCCGATCGACCGCGCCGGGAGGAGCGCGTCACGTCGACGGGTACGCCGGGAAGGAGCGCGTCACGCCGCCGTCGTACCCGACCGTGACGGTGGTCGGCGGCGTGCCGCGCTCCACCCAGTCCTCCAGGATCCGCAACGGGTCGGTCGGACCGCCCACCCACGCGCTGGAGCAGTGGTTCTTGCCGGGTATCAGGAACAGCCGGAAGAACCGCCGCGCCTCCGCCACCCCGCCGAGCGCCTCCGCCACGCGGTCGAAGTACTTCGGCGACGACCGCGGCTGGAGCACGCCGTCCGCCCAGTCGGCCGTCATGAGCAGCTTGCCGCCCGACGCGCGGAACGCCGAGAGGTCCGGGTCGTCCGCGCTGATCAGCGCGTCCTTGCGGGTCATCCGCGGCGGGTCCGCGTCGAAGTCGAACGCGCGCGGGTCGTAGTCCGGGCCGGGCGGTTCGTCGAACGCCAGGTAGCGGAGCATCCCGTCGACCAGGAGCGGCGCCAGCGGCGGCGCGCCACCGGTGCCGGTGAGCCACACCGGCCAGTCGCCCTCGCTGCCGGGCAGGAGCCCGCCGTCGGTCAGCTCCACGCCCCGCGAGTCCGTCGGTGTCCGGTAGAGCAGCCGCAGCGCCTCGACCTTCCGGTCGTCGAGGCACGGGGTCCGGCCGTCGCGGCACTCCAGCGCCGACAGGTCGAGCCGGCACGCCCGCGGGTCGTCCAGCATCCCGTCGGCGCGGCCGTCGAGGGCGTCGCACTGGTCCAGCACCGCGTCGTGGACCAGCGGCACGTCCGCCTCGGTGACGATCGGCCGCCCGGCCGCGTCCAGGTTGGCGTTGGCGGCCCAGGCCCAGTTCAGGGTGACCGTGCGGAAGTCCAGGCCCGCGTCGCCCGCCCAGATGCCGTCGAAGTCGTGCGGGTGGCGCTGCGCCTCCGCCAGCGCCTGGCGGCCACCGTTGGAGCAGCCCGCGAAGTAGGAGTAGCCGATGGCGCGCCGGTAGAAGACCTCGGTGAGCTTCTTCGTCGCGACCGTCGCCACGTGCACGCCGCGGTGCGCCCAGTCGACCACGGCCGGCTCGTTCCCGTACGCCCACAGGGCATCCGCGGTCACCGTGCCCAGGCCGCGCGGGTCCGCGCCCCGGTGGCCGGTGTCGGTGGTCGCCGCGGCGTAGCCCCGGCCCAGGGCCGCGACGCAGGCGTCGGTGTCGAGGCTGCCGCACAGCCCGCCGCAGCCGCCGAAGAAGAAGTCGCCGTTCCAGCCGGCCGGGTCGGGCAGCCGCAGCTCGAACGAGACCTGCGGCGCGACGTACCCGCGCACGAGGCAGTGGCCCGGCACGTCCCGGTCGGCGGGCACGACCTCGGCCGTGGCCATCCTGGTCGGCGCGCCGGGCAGCGCCTCCAGGTCGAGGGCCCGCAACGACGCGCAGCGCGCGGCGGCGGAGAACGGCCGGCCACCGCCGGCGGTCGTGGCGGCCGAGGCGGTCACCACCGGCAGCGCCAGCAGCGCCACCACGGCGAGCGCAGCGCTCCTTCTCCCGTTCCCGCGCATGACCGGCCTCCCTGGACCCCGGACGACGACGGAGGCGGCCCAGCCGCGGAGCGGTGCCCTGTGCCCGCACCCGGTGCGCGGATGTGCCGGTGAGATCCACCTTGGGACGCGCCGCGCCGTCTGTCAACAGCCCGCCCGCCGCGTGGGCACGCCGTCCCGGACCCGGACGTGACCAGGCGGTCGAAGCACCGTTGAAGCGGTGCCGAAGCCCGGTGGCGGAGGCTCCGCCCGTGCCGCCGCGCCCGGACGCGCCGACCACCGAGGAGTCCACATGAGACAGTCCTGGCCGATCGCCGCCGCGCCGACAGCCGCGCCACGTGGCAGGCCGCGCTCGACGCCACCTGGCCTACCTCAGCCACCGCACCGGCCACCACCACCAGGCCGTCGAGCACTACCGGCAGGCCCTCACCCTGTTCCAAGGCATCCGCCACACCAACATCACCGCCCGCATCCCCGACCGCCTCGGCCACTGCCACACCGCCCTCGGCCAACACCACCAGGCCCGCACCGCCTGGACCGAAGCCCTCACCCTCTACCTCGACCACGGCCGCCACGACGAAGCCGAACAGGTCCGCCACCTGCTCGACCCCACCACCGGACCAGGTGCCGGGGAACCGGGTGCCGCCGCACCGGATGCCGAGGAACCCACCACCTGAGGCGCGGCGCGCTCGCCGAGCGGACGTGGTCACGCGTAGTCCGCCACCAGGGCCGCACCGGCGGCGACGGCGGCACGGGCCGCCGCGAGGAGGGCGTGCACCCCGCGAGCGCGGTCGTCGCCGTCCGCCGCCGGGACGACGCCGAGGACGGACGCGAGGTGGCGCGGCTCGGCGGCCAACCGGGGCGCGAAGAGCACCAGGCCGCCGGGCGCACGGGCGTCCGCCACCACCGGCTCGGTGAACGACCCGCCGCCGGTCGGGGCTCCTCCCGGCACCCGGCCGGACGTCGCGAGGTGCGCCGCCGACCACCGCAGTCCGAACAGGACCGAACCCCCGGCCGAGGTGCGCGGAGGCGGGCCGCGCAGGCTCCTCCCAGGCGGCGAACCCGACGCGCCCGGTCGCTACCCGCGCGCCCGCCACGAGATCCCGGTGGTGCTCCGCCTCGTCGTCCGGGAGCGGCAACCCGTCGCCGGGCGGGGGCGGTTCCCGCAGCCGTGGCGGTCCGACCAGCAGCCGGAGGTGCGCGGGGACGGGCTACGGGCGGCGGGTACCGGCACCGTCGCCCGCCTGCTTCAGCACGACCCGACCGGCAGGAGGTAGACCAGGGTGTCGTCCACGCCGTCCAGGAGGAGCACGTCGTGCGCGAGGTCGTCGTAGAACCCGCCGACCATGCCCAACGACAGCGACAGCCCCGCCGCGACCAGCGCCAGGTTCTGCGCGAGGTGACCGGCCTCGGTGAACCCCAGCCGCGCCGCCCGCAGCCCGTAGTCCCGGCGCAGCTCGCCGACCCGCGCGTACAGCCCGAGCAGCGCCGGCGTGGTGGCGAGGTCCACGCCGCCGCCGCGCACCGCGCCCGGCCCGAACCAGCTCGCCGTCCGGGTGACGTCCTCGACCGGCGGCGCGGGCGCGACCGCCACCAGCCGCCGGTCGTCCTCGTCCACGTCGTACAGGCCCGGCTCCAGGCCGTCCACCGACCACGCCACCAGGCGCAGCCGGGCGGTGTAGAGCGCGCCCGCGCTGGGGTGCGGACGCCGGCCGTCGGGCAGCCGGCCGTGCGCGGTCCACAGCAGCGCCGCCAACCGGGCGGCGTCCAGCGGCCCGCGCAGCGCGTCGCCCCGACCGGTGCGCCGGTCGCGCAGCACCTCCCGGAGCGTCACCGCGGTGTCCGGTGGCTCGGGCAGCCGCACCACCCGCCGCCCCGGTCGCGGTGCGGCCCGGTCGCGGGTGTGGTCCTTGCGCGGGCGCTGCTCGTCGACCTCCGGCCGGTACTTGCTCGCCTCCAGGTAGCGGCGGTCGGGCGCGTCCGCGCCGTCGGCGTGGAACCCCGCCACCCCGGACGGCGCGAGCGCGGTGGCCGCGACCAGCCAGCAGACCAGGCGTTCCTCGTCCGGGCCGACGCCCAGCCGGTTGAGCAGCATGTGCAGCTGGGACGCCCAGGCGCCGCGCGGCAGGTCGGCGCGCAGCTGCCGCACCCAGTGCTCCACCGCGCCGGTCGGCGCGGTCTCGACGCGGTCCCACCGCGCGCTCAGCTTCGCCGCGCGGGCGGCGTGCAGCCGGTGCGCGGCCAGGTGGGACGACATCGTCGGCGCGGTCGCCGGTTCGTGGCGCATCCGCCAGGACGCGGCCAGGCCGCGCAGCCACGACGCCGCCGCCGGCCGGTCCAGCCCCAGCCCGGAGGTCGTGGCCATGACCAGTTCCACGGCGGCGCTGAGCTTGGCCTGCGGCGTGCGCGCCGCGGTCAGCACCGCCACCGCGACGTCGGTGCTGCGGCAGAAGACCTCCTCGGCGATCGGCAGCGCCTCCGGGCCGCCGTAGCGCTCCACCTCCGGCTCGTAGGGCACCGCGCGCACGTCCCCGTGCGGCAGCAGGGGCTCGTCCGCCACGCCCAGCGCGGCGTGGTACTTCTCCGGGTCCATCGCCACCTCGGGGTGGTCCTGCGCCGCGACCAGGCAACGCAACTGCCCGGCGATCGCGTCCGCGTGCCCGGCCGCGTCCCGCAGCCGGACCCGCAGGTGCGGGCCGGCCTGCCAGTAGCGGATGAAGAACCAGTCGGAGATCCGGCCGGCCGCGCGGTGCTCGGCCATCGCGGGCGCGAGCACGTCGGCGACGAACGCGTCGACGTGCTGCACCCGCCACGACACCCGCACGTGCAGTCCAGTCCACGTCACGGTCGTCCCTCCAGCGGGGTGAGGTCGTAGGTGAAGCCCGTAACCCGCGGCCTGCCCGCCACGAGCAGGTAGAGCAGGGTGTGCCCGGCCGGCGCCCGGACCAGCGCCTCCAGCCGCTCGTCGTGCACGCCGCGCAGCGGGCGGCAGAACAGGCCCGCGCCGGCGGCGGCCGCGCAGACGCGCTGGGCGGCGGAGCCCACGGCGCGCAGCAGGGCCCGGTACCCGTCGGGCCCGGTGTCGGCCACCGCCGCCGCCGGGTCGCCGGTGATCACCAGGGCCAGGTTCGCGCTGCCGACGTCCACGGTGTCCGGCGGGTGCCGGAAGGCGTCCCGGAGCCGCGCCACCGCGGGTCCCGGCTCGACCGGCCGGTCGGCGTCGTACCACCCGTCCGGGACGCCCTCGACATCGCGCGCCGCCAGCCGGTGCCGCACGTGCGCGAGGCGCGGCAGGGCGGCGACCACCGCGTGCCACGCGGCGGCGGGCAGGGGCCGCGGGTCCGCGGCGACGCCGCGCGGCCCGAACCCGGAACTGCGCGCCGGCGGCCGTGGGGCGGGCGCGCCGGTCTCGCGGTCCGAGCACACCACCACGCCGTCGCCGGCCACGCGCGCCCGCAGGCCCAGCCGCGCCGCGTGGTCCGCGAGCGCCGCGAGCAGGTGCCCGAGCTCCAGCTCCACCAGCACGTCCGCGAACTCGCCGTACCCCGCGGAGAAGCGCTCGGGGCGGCGCACGAGGTCGAGCCGGGCGCACGGGCCGAGCCGTTCGGGCGCGCCGCCGACCAGTGCCCGGCGCACCGGGTCCAGCGGCCACGACCGGCCGTCCGCGACCAGCACCACGTCCACCGCGAACGCCGACCGCGCCGACGGGTAGGCGCGGTGGTCGTTGTACGGGTTCCACGGCTCCCACCGCAGCGGGGTGGCCACGTCGGTCAGCAGGTGCGCCAACGCGGCACCGAACGCGCCCCGCTCGGCCAGGCTCCTCAACGCCGCTCGGGGTCCGGGTTCGAGGGGCGGCGGGGGCGGTGGCGGGCCGGGCGCGATCGTCCTTTCGGGACCGTGCCGGTAGGCGGCGGCCAGCTCCTCGGCGGCCCGCGCCCCAGCGGGGACCGGCGCCTCGGCGGCGGTCGCGCCCCCTGGCTGTCCGTCGACAGGCCGTGCGCCAAGCCGCTCGTCGGCC
Organism: Saccharothrix australiensis; assembly: GCF_003634935.1. Taxonomy (NCBI): domain Bacteria; kingdom Bacillati; phylum Actinomycetota; class Actinomycetes; order Pseudonocardiales; family Pseudonocardiaceae; genus Saccharothrix; species Saccharothrix australiensis. The sequence goes on along the minus strand of NZ_RBXO01000001.1, from coordinate 3,889,387 downwards.
GACGGCGCCTTGGCGGGTCCGGCGGCCCGCGCGTCGGACCCGGTCACGGGAAGGGGTGGGGCGGCAGGGGCCCGGTCGCGCGCAGCCTCGGCATGCCGCGGGTGCGGCGGTCGCGCTCGCCGAACGTCATCGGCAGCGTGCCCGGCACCACCACCTTCGCCGAGTGCAGGCCGAGGCGGTCGCGCACCGGCGGGTCCGTCAGGTCCACCGCGATCACCTCCAGGTCCGCCGCCGCCCACGCCGTCACGTAGTGCTCCAGCAACGCGTCCAGGTCGTCGAGCGGCACGTCGGGCGGGGCGGGCGCCACCGGGTCGTCCGGTCGCAGGAAGTCGTAGCGGTCGGCGGCCTCGGGCAGGCCGTTGACCGCCACGTGGTCCTCCATCGTGCGGATCAGCTCAGGTTCGCGCAGCAGCCGCAGCAGCCGTTCCCGGTCGTGCTCCGCCGGGTCGGCGCGGGCGCGCTTGGCGGCCGACTCGACGTCCACCGCCACCTCCACCACCGCGGACCGCACGGCGGCGTCCGGGTCGACCCCCGCGCCCGCCGCGAAGAACGCGCGCGGCGCGGACGGCGCCGCCCCGGTGTAGCGGGCCAGCGCCAGCACGGCGGGCACCGCAAGGTCGTTGGTCGCGTCGTAGCACTCCAGCCGGTAGTCCAACTGTTCCAGCCGGTCGGACAGGTGCAGCGCCAGTTCGTCGCGGACCACGAGCGCGCGCAACGGCGTCCGCTGGTACCACGCCATCAGGAACGCGTCCCGCTCGGCGATCTCGAACAACCCGTACAGCACGGCCTCGGTGAGGCTGTTGCCCGTGCCGCACCCGTTGGACGTCTCGTGCAGGAACCGGGTACCCGGCGTGCCGCCCCAGTAGACGGCGTGCTCGGGCACCGCCACGGTGGTGCCGCGCGAGTACGACCACCCGTGCACCCACCGCGTGCGGGTGTCCGGCGTGTAAGGCGTCACGCGCGGCGACGGGAAGTCCGGCAGGCCCAGGCGGGTCGGGTCGACCGCGCGCTCCGGGCCCAGTTCGGCGAACGACGCCTCCAGCACGGTCCGGGTGCGCCGGGGCCGCATCCCGGCGAGCCGTTCCACCGCCTCGAACAACGCCACCCGCTCGGACTCGGCGAACGTGGCCGTGCGGCCGAAGCCGGCCTGCTGCCCGTCGTCGGTCACGATCCGCGCGCTCACCGCGGGCAGCGGCAGGTCGCCGATGGGGGTCAGCCGGTCCACCGGTCCGTGCCGCGGGTCGACCAGCGCGGCACGCAGCGCGTCGCCGCCGGTGCGCGGGTTCGCGCCGCGCAGCGTGCCGGGCGACACGGGCGCGGGCGCGCGCGCCACGACGGCGGAGGCTGCGGTGTCGTCGGGCAGCGGCCCGCACACCGGGCATCCCTCGGGTCGGGTGCGCACGGGGTGCTCGGCCACCGTGCCGACGTCCACGCGGATGGCCAGCACGCGGTCGCGGTAGGCGTCCGGGTCGGCCAGCACGAGCGCGGTCAACGCGTCCACCAGCGGTCCGTGCGCCGGCGAGGGCACGCCGCCCACCCGCATCCCGTCGTCGCGGCGCGGTACGACGGCGCTCTGCGCGGCGAGCCTGCCGTCCTCCGCGCAGGACAGGCACACACCCGGCCCACCGCCGACGACCGGACCCAGCAACGTCACCGCGCCGTCGTGCCGCACCGGCAACACCGCCACGCCGTCCGCGCCCACGTGCCGCAGGTCCCCGACCGCGTAGTCGCACAGCACCACGACGCTCACCGCACCGCCTCCGGGGCCGCGAAACCCACCGGGCCCGACACCACCACGCTCACCGCACCGCCTCCGGGATCGCGAAACCCACCAGGCCCGCCGCGTGCAGGACCGGCCCCAACGCCACCCGCTTGACCTCGACGCCGCCGATCAGCTCGCCCAGCCGGCGCTGCAACCCCTCCTCCGCCGCGCGCACCCCGTGCGGCCAGTGCCACGCCCGGTCGGTCCACGGGACGCCGGCGGTCTTCGGCTCCTCCACCGGGAACGCGCCGGACAGCACGACCGGCTCCGACCCGCCCGCCTGCGCGCGGCCCGCCGCCGCCATCGCCGCGAACGCGACGGCGTCGGCGGCGGTCGCCTCGACCGCCCAGGACAGCTCCGCGCCGCCCGCCCGGACGACCGCGCGCACCACCCCGTCGCCGAGCCGCGCCACCTCCGCCTCGGCGGGCAGCGCGAACCGCAGCACCACCGCCTTCCACCACCGCCGCGCGGTCGGGTCGGCGTGCCACTCGTCGGGGTCGACCGGGGTGCCCGGCAGCGACCGGGCGGCGGCGCGCAGCGCGAGGCCGAGCGCGTGCACGGCGTCCGCGCCCACCGCGGTGCGGTCGGGCGCGAGCCGGTGCGCGGCGCGGACCACGGCGTCCAGCCGGGCGGACCGCTCGGTGACGCCGTAGCCGACGACGTCGCCCGAGGCGGCCAGCTTCACCGGCACCTGCGGCAGGTCGCCGGTGTCCGGCGCGGGCACCGGCCCGAGCTCGGCGTCGCCCAGCACCTCGGCGATCCGGCCGGCGGGCGGGACCGGGCGCACCGCCGACAGCCACGGGTGGTAGTCCGCCCGCAGCGGGTCCAGCCGCGCGACGAGCACCGGCTGGTGGACCGGTCCGGGCGGCGGCGCGTCGTACCAGGTGCCCGCCACCTCGTGCGCCGGGTCGGGCAGGTCCGCCACCGCGCACACCAGCCGGTGCGCGGCGGCCGAGCCGACCAGCGCCGCCAGCACCTCCGGCGGCTCGCCCGCCGCGCCGCCGAGGCGGTGGGCGACGGCCTCGGCACCGAGGCGGTGGGCGACGGCCTCGGCGTCGGCGAGCACGTCGCCCCGCGCGCCGGGCGCGACCACGAAGCCCACGTCGGCGGCGCACCCGGCGGCGACCGCGTGGCCGTCGCACACCAGCACCAGGTCCGGTCCCGGCTCGACCGGGCCGACGTGGAGCCCGGTGTCCGCCAGCGCCCGGCGCGCGGCGGCGGCCAGGGCGCCGGGCCCGGCGACGGTCACCGCGGCGCGCCGCAGCGCGTCCCACGCCCGCGCGGGCCGCTCCGCCACCGCCTCCAGCCACCGCGCGACGTGCTCGGGCGGTCCACCGGCGGCCCAGGACGCGGGCACCCGCACCAGCAGGTCGTGCTCGTGCAGTTGGCCGATGATCAGCTCCAGGGCCGCCGCGACGGCGGGCGGCGCCTGGTCCGGCACGGTCAGCCGTTCCGGCGGCACGCCGTCGGCCAGCGGTCCGGCCAGCCGCTGCCAGACCGTCCACAGCCCCTTGCCGCCGTCGACGTTGAAGCTGGACGACCACCCCCGCACGTGCAGGCCGGTGGGCGTCGGGCTGGCGTGGACGATCGGGCGCAGGCGCAGCAGCTCCCCGTCGGCAGGCTGGTCCGTCACGAGACCTCCCAGTACGTTTCCGCGACCACTTCGAGCACCCGGCCGCCGGGCGACCCCGCACCCGGCACCGGCAGCGCCTCGGTCAGCTCGACGCCGTCCGGGAACCGGGACAGCAGCCGCGGCAGGCAGCGCAGGTGCAGGGCGTTCCCGAGGTCGACGTACTGCGGCTTGGCCGCGATGAGCCGGCGGCTCAGGAAGTCGGCGGACAGCGACGACGAGCGGGCGTCGACGAACACGTGGCCGGGCAGCCCGTGCCGGGCGCGCCACGCCGCGACCGCGGGCGCGACCTCCTCCTCCGCGCCCAGCGCGGGCGCGGTCGGGAAGTCCCACGCGCGGCGGGCCAGCACCACGTCGCGGTAGCGCAGCCCGCCGCGCCGCACCACCTCGCCGTCGGCCTCGCTCGACCGGAGCGGCTCCAGGCCGACCCGGCCGCACGCGAGGTCCGAGTACAGCGGGACGTACCGGTCGGGCAGCACCAGCGGCATCAGGAAGCCCAGGTAGACCACGTCCAGCGGCTCGCCCCGGTGCACGACCCGCAGTTCGTCGGCCACCGGGTCGTGCCGGACCAGGAGTTCGTCGGCGGGCAGGTCGGCCCACCGGGCGTCCTCGCCGACCTCGTGCGGCGCGAGCAGCGGGTGCAGGTTGGCGTTGAACCCGCGCAGCGGCCGGAACTGCGCGAACCGCGCGCCGAGCGTCCGCCGCAACCGGGCGGCCACCGCGTCCGCCGCGCCGGGCAGCCGCCGCAGGAACCGGCTCGTGAACCGGCCGAACCCCGGGTAGACGTGGTTGACCACGAGCCGCCCGTCCCGCGACGGTTGGCCGAAGAACGCGTAGGAGCCGGGGCGGCGCAGCCACGTCGGCACGTGGTGGGCGGCCTCGTCGACCAGGTCGTCGGTCAGCACGCCGTCCGCGGGCGCGGCGGCCGCGAGCTTCGCGCGGGCCTCCAGCAGCGCCACCACCTCGGGGTCGCCGGTCCATTCGGCGGCGTCGGCGGTGTCCTTCCACGTGCCCGCCAGGAAGACCGCGCACTCCGCGAGGGTCGCGACGCCGCCCGCGCCGACCGACTCGACGAACCGGTTGCGGAGCAGCCTGCGCAGCAGCACCTGGTGGTCGAAGAGGACCAGCAGCGGGGTGAGCCTGGTCAGCGCGTCGGTGCCCGTGGCCGGCGCGGGCACGGGTTCCGGCAGGAGGACGTCCTCCAGGACCGGCGCGATCCCGGAGAGGTCGACGCCCACCCGCTCGCCGAGCTCCCGCCAGCCGGTGTCGAGCGCGGCGGCGGCGACGGCGCGCGCGGGCGGGTCGGCGGTGGCGAACGCGGCGGTGGTCGCCACCAGCCGCGCCAGGCGGTCGGCGGCGTCGTGCGCGCCCCGCTCGCGCAGCCACGCGACGATCGCCGACGGCGCGTCCGGGTCCTGGGGGTGCACCGGTTCCACCGGCACCAGCAGGCCGATGTCCAGCATCCGCTCGACGTAGCCGCGGGCGGCGGCGCGCGCGTCGGGCGTGGACATCCGGGCGGCCAGCGCCCCGACCAGCGCGGACGGCTCGACGCCCGCCGCACCGGCGGCGCGCGCGGTGGCCACGACGAACCGCAGCGGCCCGGTGGCCGCCAGGTCGACCTGCTCCTCGCGGGTGACGTGGATCCGGGACGGCGGCGCGTCCGCGCCCGGCGCGATCGGGGCGTCGCGGCGGAACACCACGCGGCCGTCCCGGTCGTGCAGGCCGGGCGCGAGGCGGTGCGGCCGGTCGCGGAAGGCGTCGACCAGGCGGGCCAGCAGCAGGCGGTTCACCTCGGTGTGCGCCACCGGCCGCGCGGAGGGCCACGGCCCGTCGCCCCAGTAGCCCCAGCCGACGTGGGTGTACCAGGACAGCGGGCTGGTCTTGGCCGTGGCGCGCAGGGCGTACCGCAGGACGGTCGCCTCCGCCTTGCGCGCCTTGCGGTCGGGCGTGCCGCCGCCCGCCGCGGTGCGCGCCAGGCCGTGCAGGAGGTCCGCGCCGGTCAGCACCCCGGCCAGGCGCACCGGCTCGGCGTCGCACACCCGCGCCAGCACGGCGCGCTCCGCGGCCAGCGCGGCCGGCCACGCGGTCAGCAGCGCGTCGGTGGCGGCGTCCAGCGCGGCGCGTTCGGCGAGCCAGCGCGCCAGCACGGGCACCCGGTCGGGCAGCTCGCCCAACTCCGCCAGCAGCGCGGGGCGGGGCGAGCGGTCGTTGTGGACGTCGCGCCGCAGCGGCAGCACGACCCGGCGGTGGAACTCCGGCGGGTGGTCGGCCGCGCTGTCGTGCAGCGCGTCGGCGACCTCCGGCGCGAGCCCCCGGACGCGGGCGCGTGCCGCGACCGCGGCGGCCATCGCCGCGCGGAAGCCCGCCGCGCCGGCCGGCGGCCCGGGGTGGGGCAACGCCGCCACGCGGACCACCGCGTACGGCGCCAACTCGGTGGTGATCACAGCGGCCATGCGCGCTTCCTTCCGCGGGAGTGGTGGTCGGGGGCGTCGGGACCGACGCCCCCGACCGGGGGCACCGACCTGCCGCCGCGGCGGGCGGTCGCGGCGGGCGCGTCGGCCCACCGCGACCGCCGGCGCCCGGCGGTGTCCCGACCTGCCCGGGTGGAGCGCGGGCGGACGGGACGCGGGCGCCGCTCCGCCGTGCGCGGCAGCCGCGCGGTCGGCGGTGTCACGGCCGGCACGTCCAGGACCGCGTCCTCGACGTCGGGCGCCGGCCTCGCGGCACCGCCGGACCGGCGTCGCGGTCAGCGGTCGGCGACGGGCCTGCTCACGCCTGCGTCGGCTGGCTGCAGCACGAGCAGGACGCCGCACCCGCACCGCCGTCCGCGAACGCCGCGTCACCGACGGCCGTCACGGCCAGCTCGTCCAGCACCAAGTCCTCGACGTCGAAAGACAGCTCCATGACACCCTCCTGGTTGGTTGTCGCGACCGGCTGACCAACGCCGACCACGGTTCGAATCAGCCCCGGGGTTCGAATCAGGCCCCCGGGGGTCGAATCAGCCCTGGGTCGGCCGGCTGCAGCACGAGCAGGACGCCGCACCCGCACCGCCGTCCGCGAACGCCGCGTCACCGACGGCCGTCACGGCCAGCTCGTCCAGCACCAAGTCCTCGACGTCGAACGTCAAGTCCATGTCGTCCTCCTTCGTCCGATCCGGAATCGTGCATTGCAGGGCGGAACCCTAAGCAGATGGATCGGACACCGACAAGACCCGTCGACGCTATTCCAGATGATTCGGGAAAGGGGCCGGGAGGTCATTCGGGTGACAGGTATTCGTTCGACCTCGGAAGCCCATTTGAACTCCCGATGGGCGTGCTCGCGGAAAACGCCGGGCAAGTGCGGCGAGGAACCCCCGACCGGGTGTAGGTTGCGCGACCCACAGCGCCGACAGCGCCGGACGGGCACGCGTGGTCCGAGTGACCGAAGCACACCGTCCGCCATTCGCCCGGAACCGCCGGACGCGTGACCTCCCGCGCGGGGTGCGGGATTCCGAACGACATCGGGCGCGATTCGGGAGAGCGGACGGTTCCGGGCCGTTATCGGCAAGACCACGCTGGTCAGCCCACTGCGGCGCGGGACGACCCGCTCGTGTGCGGCCGGTCGGCGCATTTATCGCATACGGCCGGTGGAGCGTTGAATTTCCTGTCGCGGTCGGCGCGGAGCGCGGCCGGGCGGGCTTTGGCCGGCCCCGAAACGAGCCGCGCCCGAACCGGAAATCCACGGCATCCCGGTTCGGCGGTCCCCGAACCGGGATGCCGTCGGCCCGTCGCGCGCGGGATTCGGCACATCGGATCTTCGGGCGTGCGGGACCTCGCCCACCGGAGTTGTCGTCCGCCGATGCGCGGCGCGCGGCGACGTCGTCCCGGCGCCCGGCGCCCGGCGGAACGCTATTCACCTGGGTGCCGGAGAAGTGACCGCGGTTATCCGCGGACCGGTCGAATGGACTGGACGCGGTGGGACTCCGATCGGGGGCCAGGACGGCGGGGCTCCGACGAACAGGTCGGCCCGCGGGCGTCGCACCGAGCGGTCGCATCGGGCGGTCGCACCGGGCGGTCGCCGTGACCGCCCGGTGCGACCGGGACTCCGGGTCGTCGCGCGCCGCTCAGGCGAGCCGCACCCGCTCGTTGGGCACGCAGTGCGTCATCTTCAGGCCGGAGACGTCCCGCGGGCCGTTCGCGCCGAGGTTCGCCAGGCGCTCGCGGTCCTCGTCGGTCAGGTCCTGGCTGGCCAGCGGCGGGAGGTCGGCGACGTCCCGGGGCTTGATGCCGAGCCCCTCACCGACCCGCAGGCCCAACTCGTCCTCCACCAGCAGGAAGTGCCACACCATGCGCTCCTGGATCGGCCGGTCGCACTGCGCCAGCATCGTCACCAGGTTGTGCACGAGGTCGTCGCGCTCCCACTGCTCCATGAGCAGGTAGCGCTGACCGGCCTGCCGGTAGTCGTCGGTGCGCGGGATCCGCTTGCGCGTCAGCCGCCCCTCGATCACCGGCCCCTGCTCGTCGTGCGTCGGGTACTCGCCCTCCCGCAGCCCGCCGGTGATCGACGGCTCGTAGTTGACGTGCGGGTTGTTCTTCGCCCCGTCCACGTGGTACGCCATCTGCCCGTCGCGCTGGTTGGTGCGCACGGAGGCGTTCCGGGCCTGGTTGACCGGGAGTTGGAGGTAGTTCGGGCCCACCCGGTAGCGCTGGGTGTCGCTGTAGGAGAACGTGCGGCCGACCAGCATCTTGTCGTCGGAGAAGTCCAGGCCGTCGACCAGAACGCCGGTGCCGAACGCGAGCTGCTCGTTCTCCGCGAAGAAGTCGTCCACGTTGCGGTTCAGCACCATGCGGCCGACCGGCTTGGCGGGGAACTGGTCCTCCGGCCACACCTTGGTGTCGTCCAGCGGGTCGAAGTCCAGCTCCGGGTGGTCGTCGTCGGTCATGAGCTGCACCAGCAGCTCCCACTCCGGGTGGTCGCCGCGCTCGATCGACTCGTACAGGTCCTTGGTCGCGTGCCCCAGCTCGGTGGCCTGGATCACGGCGGCGTCGGCCTCGGTCAGGCTCTTGACGCCCGCCTTGGGCATCCAGTGGTACTTGACCAGGTGGGTGCGCCCCTCGGCGTCGACCCACTTGTAGGTGTTCACGCCGAAGCCCTGCATGTGCCGGTAGTCGGCGGGGATGCCGCGCGGGCTGAACAGGTTGACGAGCATGTGCATCGCCTCGGGCGTCTGCGACATGAAGTCGAAGATCCGGTTCGGCTCCTGCCGGAACGTGACCGGGTCCGGCTTGAGCGCGTGGATCACGTCCGGGAACTTGATGGCGTCCCGGATGAAGAACACGGCCAGGTTGTTGCCGACGAGGTCCCAGTTGCCGTCCTCGGTGTAGAACTTGATCGCGAACCCGCGCGGGTCGCGGGCGGCCTCCGACGAGTCCCGGCCGCCGATGACGGTGGAGAACCGCACCGCCACGTCCGTCCGCTTGCCCGGCTCCTGGAACAGCTTCGCCCGCGTGTAGGTCGAGATCGGCTCGTCGCCCCACTTGCCGTAGCTCTCGAAGTAGCCGAACGCCACCGCGCCCCGCGCGTGCACCACCCGCTCCGGGATGCGCTCGCGGTCGAAGTGGCTGATCTTCTCCAGGAACTGGTAGTTCTCCAGGGTGGCCGGTCCGCGCGCGCCGACCGTCCGCTGGTTCTGGTTGTCGTAGACCTGGTGCCCCTGCCGGTTGGTGAGCACGGGGCGGTCGTCGCCCGGCTCCGGGCCCTGGCTCGCCACGTCAGTCATGAGATCCCTCGGTCCTTCCGCACGTCTCGTCCCGTCGTCCCCCCGGGCCTACCCGGGATCGGGGTCGATTAACGGAAATGACCCGACTCGTGAGTGTCGTCCGCGCGTGCGGCGACGGCCGTCCGGTCACGGGCGGACACGAGCGGACAGGCCGCCACCCGGTCGGGCCGCCGGTCACCACCCGTGCGGGTGGGGTGCCCGAGCCGGCGCAGCCGTGCCGGGATGACAGACGTGGACGGTCCGTGACCGGGCCCGCCGACTCGCCGGACGGGCGGGCGACGGCACAAGTCACTCGGACGAGTGACCACGGCGCGGCACACCACGGCGCGGCACACCGCCCGCGCGGCACACCACGGCTCGGGCCACCGCGGCTCGGGCCACGCGGGAGAGTCGGTCGACCGGACCCGGCGAACGGGGCGGGCTGCACGGCGGGCCTCGCCCGCCGGAGGAGGCCCCGGCCGGTGAGGAGGCCCACCGGCCGGGGCCGGCCGCCGGGGCTCACGAGCGGCGCGGCGGCCGGCCGGGGTCAGCTCCCGGAGCGCACCACCGGCGCGGCGGCCAGCCGTTCGAGCAGGGGCACCGCCCGCGCGGGCTCGGGCAGGTCGAGGATCTCGGCGCGCACCCGCTCGGCCGCCCGCCGGTACCCCGGGTCCGCCAGCACCTCCGCCACGGCGGCCCGCACGTCCTGCGGGGTGGCGGCGACGGGGTCCAACTCCCGGCCCACCCCGAGCCGGACGCACTGCTCGGCGTTGTGCGGCTGGTCCGCGCCCATCGGCAGCACCACCACCGGCAGGCCGTGCGCCAGCGCGCCGATCACGCTGCCCGACCCGCCGTGCGAGACCACCACGTCGCAGCGCGGCAGCACCTCGTCCTGCGGCAGGTAGCGGACGATGCGCACGCCCGCCCGCTGCTCGCCGAACTCCGCCGGGTCGACGTGCTCGCCGACCGTCGCCACCACGTCCACCGGCAGGTCGCCCAGCCCGGCCAGCACGCGGTGGAACAGGTCGCCGGACTCGGTGTTGAACACCGTGCCGAGGGTGAAGTAGACGGTGGGCCGGTCGGACCCGGCCGGCCCACCCACCGGCGGGCGGATCGGGAAAGCGGTGCCCGGCAGGGGGAAGTCCGGGTGGCGGAAGCTGGGCGGGAACGGCGAGAGCAGCAGGTGCCGGTGCTGCGTGACCAGGTCGGGGTCGGGCGGCAGCCCCTGTTCGGCGCGCAGTTCGGCCAGCGCGGGCGCGACCACCGCCGGCCGCACGAACGAACCCGATGCGATGACCTGCGCGTTGGCGTAGGGCAGCCCGAGCACCTCGGCCGCGAGCACGCCGCCGAAGTCCGTCTCCTCGCAGACCACCACGTCCGGCCGCCACCGGCCGAACAGGTCCAGGTAGTCCGGCAGCCTCCGGGTCACCCCCTGTCGCACGAAGATCTCGCGCAGGTCGTCGTCCTCGCGCTGCCGGTCCGGCACGAGCAGCGGGCGGCGTTCGGCCGTGGCGGCGGCGCCGCCGCCACGGCCCACGGCGAACGCGGTGAAACCGGCCGCTTCGACGGCCGCCCGCCGCGCCGGCCCCGCGGCGAACGCGACGGTGTGGCCGGCGGCGACCACGGCGCGGGCGATCGGCACCAGCGGTTGGAAGTGCCCCGCCCCGCCGGCGAAGGTGAACAATACGCGCATCCGACCAGCCTATCGGGGCGCCTGCCGCGACGACCCGCCATTTTCCCGCCGCCACCGGCACGCGCGGCGGTGCGGCGAACGGGTGGTGCCGCGTCGGGTTCGCGGCTGCGCGCTAACGAGCGGGCGCGGCGCGTCGATTCCGGTGGTGACCCGAGGGGGCACACCGTGACGACGACCGTCCTCCCGCCCGGCACCGCCGGGCGACTGCGCTCCTTGCCGCTGCTGGTGCCCGGTTTCCTGTTCCTGGTCGCGTTGGCCATCGCGCCCGTCTCGCCGGCGCGGGCCACCGACGGCCTCTACAAGATCACCACGACGCAGTTCTCGATCAGCCACCACGACATCGACTGCGTGCGCGACCGGGAGCAGGTCGCCACCTGCACCACGCAGGTCGCCGGCGCGACCCTCCGCGTCCGGCTCGACACCACGCCCGGCGCGGCGCTCTCCTGCACCGCCACGTACGACGGTCAGGACATCGCGTGCAAGCGGACGTTCGACTACGGCCCCGGCTCGCACCGGGTGCACCTGTCGTCCTTGACGGTCCCCGAACCCGACGCCGCGGCGATCCGGGGCGCGTACCCGTGGTGGTCGGCGGTCTTCGACGGCGCGTGGTTCGCGGTGGCCCTCGGGCTGGTGGCGGCGGTGGCCGTCGCGGCGGGGGTGCTCGCGTGGTCCTGGTCGGGCACCCCTCGCCCCGCCGCGCCGCGCCGGGCACTGCGGGCGGCGCTGACGTTCCTGGTGTACTGGACGTTCTGCATTCCGGTCACGCTCGCCGTGGCGCCGTGGGACGGGACGGCCCTTTCCTTCCACATCCTGCTCATCCCGCATTCGGTGCTGCTGCCCGCGGTGCTCGCGATGGTGTGGCAACTCGTGCTGAACCAACCGCTCACCGGTGCGACCGGGCAGCGGATCGGGCTGACCGCCGCGAGCGTGCTGACGACGCTGGTGTGCACGCCGATGATGCTGTTGCTGTTGACGCTGGCGTCCGGAATGCCCGATTGACGCCTGGTCGCGCGGAAGCCGGTCGGTGAATCCGGCGGGGCGCGCCGGGCCGTTCCCGGCGCGCCCCGTTTCCGACGGACCGGCCTCATTTCCGGCTCGACTCGTTTCCGGCTCGACGCGTTATCGGCTCGACTCGTTTCCGGCACGACGCGTTCCCGACACGACTCGTTTCCGGCACGACGCCGATGCCCGAATCCGGTTACGCGGGTTCGACCACGATGTCCTCGTAGACCTTCCCCTCCTCGGTGTACGCGACGACATTCGCGGCATTGGTGACGGTGAACCCCTTGGGATCGCCGGCGGGCGGGTCGAGGCGCAGGGCGTTGAAACCGAGCCGCAGTTTCAACGGCCGGCCCGCCGCCCGCACGGTCACCGTGAACTCGAAGGGGAACCGCGCGAGCTGGAACCGGTCGAAGTTCCGGTCGAGGAGGTCCTTGTCGGGGTGCTCCCGGTAACGGGTGAGCCAGGCGCGGACGTGCGCGTCGTGGGGCACCTCGTAGAGGTCGAACAACTGCTCCCAGTCGTGGGTCGTCAGCGTGCCGGACAACGTCACCGTCACATCGATGTTCTGCACCTCCAACGGGAGGAGGATGGTGACACCGGTGCGCACCTTGACGTCGCCGACGAGCGCGCCGTCGGCCGCGGGGTCGGTCTCCTCGAACTGCCCCGTCTGCCCGGTCTCGTCTCCGGCGGCGGTGGGAGTGCTCATGGCTGACCTGCCTGAAGTCCGTAGGGTCCTGGAGTGCGCGTGGTTCTCGCGTGCGGCCGGTCCGCGGCCCGGCGGGGCGCCGGGCCGCGGACCGGGAGGTGGTGGCGCCCCTCAGGCGACCAGCACCGGCTCGAAGTCGACCGGGATGTCGTTGTTGTCCTGGTCCTTGCCGCCGCCGGACGCCGGGTTGGGCACCGTGAAGTCCTTCGTGGTGCCGTTGAACGCCAGCCGCAGCGTCTCGAAACCGATCCGCAGGTGGGTGACCCCGCGCAGGTTCTTGGCGCTGATCTTGAACTTCAGGAAGATCTTGAGTTCGGTCCGGGTCACCTTCTCATAGGTCTGCTTCAGCACGCTCTGGCTGCTGTCCTGCTTGAACTTGACGACCCACAACTTCCAGCTGCTGGAGCTGGGCAGGTTGTAGACCTTGTAGATGGCCTCATAGCTGTAGGTGTTGAGCGTTCCCTCGATGGTGCCCTCGATGTCGACGCCCTGGGAGTCGACTCTGATGCCCTTGAAGCTGCTGAACCCGTGGAAAGCGGTGATGTTGTCCGCCGCCGCGCTCGCGGGACCGGCCGAGACCAGTCCGGCGCCGAGCACCAGGGCGATCACCGCGACCACGGAGGAGATGATTTTCCGCATGGAATTCCCCCGTATTACTTCACCCGCCGGACGGGCACCTTAATGTGCCCGTCGCCCAGCGGTACCACTGGTGACACGAGGGCAAGACTGGCGCAGCAGAGGCCCGCTCACAAGCCCTTTACACTCCTTTGAAGCCCCGTGTCGCACGACTGTTGCAATGCCCGCCGGCCCGGACACGGAACGTGCCTGAAAGTTATCCGGCAGGGACTCGGAACTGGAACGGAGCGTTCGATCCCCCTTTTGTTGCAACTGCGACCGCATTTCTTCCGACCCGCGCCCACGTCACGGGGAATGGCCCGGAGAACAGCCGGACGCCATTTCACCCGTTGCGGTCAATCCCGCTCGACCGAACAGTCCCGACCGGTGATCGCACCCCTCCGGATGGCGCATCGACGCGCCGACGGGGAAGCGCGCCCGAGCACGACGCCGTCCGTGTCGGGCGACCTTCGCGGGCGCAACCGCCTGTAATCGGCCGCTCGGGAGTTGTCGCGCCGCGCGGTCCGACGCGGTCGCGGGTCACGGGTCCCGAGTCGTGGGACGCGGGTTCGCGGGAGGCGGGTTGCGAGTCGCGGGACGCCGGTCGCGGGTTCGCGGCGGTGACCGGGTGACGACGTCGCGACCCGCGCCGCGCGTGCGCCGCCCGCGCGGCGCGGGTCGCGAGTTCGTCCACTGTGGATCTTCCAGTGATCGAAAATCCCGATCTTGCAAGGGAATCCAGCCACGTGTGCGCCCGCTCACGGTGTCCGGAATCACCGGTGAACCGGGGTACGAACGGGCTTTCTCGCCCGTCCGTCCACTTAGCATCCAATCGTCCGCCCTCGAAGGAAAGAAGTGTGATGAGCAAGTCGACGCGAGCAAAGGCCATCGTCCGTTACGCGGCGGCGCCGCTGGGCATCCTGCTGTCGGGGGTGCTCGTGCTGGTCGCGTCGCAAGCCGCGTTCTCCGCGCAGACGTCGACCCAGTCGAACACGTGGAGCACCGGCACCATCGACCTGACCAACGACCACGAGGGCAAGGCCGTGTTCGCGGTGGACAATCTCGCGCCGGACACGGGTGACAGCAAGGACGTCGTGGTCACCTACACCGGCGACTACCCGTCGGACATCCGGATGTTCGCCACCTCGCCGGTCGAGCCGAACGGCCCGCTGGCCCGGAACATCACCCTCACCATCCAGCGCGGCACCGGCACCGGCGCGTCGTTCGCCCCGGACCAGGGCGCGCAGTGGACCGGCACGCTGGCCGAGTTCGACTCGATCGGCTCGTACGCGAACGGCGTGCTCGGCTACCGGTCGCCCGGCTCGGTCACCAAGACCTTCCGCATCGCCTACGACTTCTCGCCGACCGGCGACACCTCGGAGCTGATGGGCAAGAACGCCGGCGTCACCTTCACCTGGGCCGCCGAGACCACGGCCTGATCTCCGGGCCGGCCGGGGAGGGCCGACTGATCCGACACGAGGGCACCGCGCGGGAGTCCGCCGAGACCTGGCCGGCCGTGGCCGGGCGGGCGGTCTGCCGCGCGGTGCTCGGCGTCGTGGCCGGCCTGGCGCTCTGGTCGCTCGTGCCACTGGCGATCGGCTGGCACAGCACCGCCGTGGTGTCCGGCTCGATGTCGCCCCGCGTCGAGCGCGGCGACGTGGTGGCGGCCTCGCCGATCGCGGGTGACGCGGTCGCCGCCGGGCAGGTCGTCCTGTTCACCGATCCGGGACCGCGCGACCGGAGGCTCCTGCACCGGGTGCTGTCGGTGAACAGCGACGGGACGCTGGTGACGAAGGGCGACGCGAACCACGACCCCGACGCGACCCCGGTGCCGCCGGAGGACGTGCTGGGCCTGGCGCGGCTGCGCGTCCCGTGGGCCGGGCTGCCCGTGACGTGGCTCGGCGAGGGCCGGTGGCTGCCGCTGTCGGCCACCGCGGGCGCGCTGGCGCTGATCGCGGCGGGCGCGTTCGGACCGGGTCCGCGCACGAGGCGGCAGGCCGTGACGGCGGGGACGGCGCTGCTGGCGCTGGTCGCGCTCGGGGTGACCACGTCGGGGGCCGGGTTCACCGCCGTCACCGCCGCCACCGCGAGCTGGCGGACCGCGCCGCCGTCCGGGTACCCGGCGGCCGTCCTGGCCGACGACCCGCTGTACTACTACCGGCTGGAGGAGACCGCCGGGCCGACCGCGCGGGACGCGTCCGGCAACGGCTACGACGCCGGGTTCCGGGGCTCCCCGCAGTACGGGATGGCCGGCGCGCTGCCCTCCACCCCGGACGCCAAGGCGACCGGGTTCCCGTCGAACACGGGGCTCGGGTTCGCCACCACGACCACGCGGCCCGCGCCGTCGCAGTTCACGTGGGAGGCGTTCCTCAGGGCCGACTACACGTCGTCGGAGAGCAC
Organism: Saccharothrix australiensis; assembly: GCF_003634935.1. Taxonomy (NCBI): domain Bacteria; kingdom Bacillati; phylum Actinomycetota; class Actinomycetes; order Pseudonocardiales; family Pseudonocardiaceae; genus Saccharothrix; species Saccharothrix australiensis. The sequence continues at coordinate 3,873,842 of NZ_RBXO01000001.1, read as the reverse complement.
GCTGTTCCAGTTCGTGTCCGACGGCGGCGCGGCGCACTACCGGGTCATGCTGCGCGGCGGTGAGATCAGCCTGCTCCAGAACGCCTCCACCGACCCGCTGACCCTGGGCTCGGGGTACCTGACGAACGGCACCTCCTGGCAGCACGTCGCGATCGTGGTCTCGCAGAGCACCGCGCAGGTGTTCGTCAACGGCAAGGCGAGCCCGGCGACGGCGCTGCGCAAACCGGGCCTGGTGGTGCCGGCCTCGCGCGTGTCGTTCGCCGGTCCGGAGGGCGCGCCGGCGGACAAGCCGTACAAGGGCACGTTGGACGAGGTCGCGATCTACCCGCGAGCGCTGCCCGCGGACCGGGTCCAGGCCCACTACGACGCCCGCTAGCGGCTCGGGGACCCCGTGCACCCGGAGCGTGCGGCACGGCGAGGCAGCCGCGCCGCACGCCCGGTCCCGACCTACAGCCGCTGCCAGAGGGAAGCGACGTTCGGCGGCTCCCAGCCGGTCAGCGAGGTGTGGGCCTGGAGGCAGCGGTAGGACGCGCCGCCGTAGGTCACCTGCGAACCGGCCGGGTAGGAGACGCCCGCCGCCCACGGACCGGTCACCGGCGGGGTCGTGGTCGTCGTGGTGGGCGGCGTGGTGGTGGTCGTCGGCGTGGTGGTGGTCGTCGGGTTGGGGCCGCCACCGGGGCCGACCTGGAGGTCGACGCAGTTGTAGAACGCCATCGCGGTGTCGGCGATGTTCCAGACGGCCAACAGCTTGATGCGGCCGGTGCGGCCACCGAGGCTGACGTCGTGCTTGACCGTGCGGCCGGGCTGGCGGCCGTGGTCGTTGAACTCGGCGATCTTGCTGCCGCCGACGAAGTACTGCCACGTGCTGGTGGAGTGGTTGGCCGTGATCAGCCAGTTGAACGAGACCGAGTCGCCGACCGACGTGGCGGGCCACGCCTTGCGGTCGTCGTTCAGGGGCGCCCAGCGGGCGTCGCCGCCGTGGCAGTTCTGCTGCCCCTTGAGGCCCTCCACGCTCGCCGGCTCGTAGATGATGTCGCCGCAGTTGGACACCTTGCCCGCGGCGCAGTTCGCCTGCCGGCTGGGCGGCGAGGTGATGTAACCGTGCGCGCTGGCCGTGCCGGCCGACACCACGACGATGAACGGGGCGATGCCCACGCCGGCGAGCACCGCCGCGAGCTTGCGTTTCACACTCATTTGTCCAGCTCCTTCGGAGGAGGCCGCAGGGGGCCTCCGGGGCAGGGTCCGACTCCGCGGCGGCCGGATCACGCCGGTGGTGACCGTGCGTGAGCGGGCGGCCACACCCGGAAAAGTGGTCTAGACCATAATCATCAACAGTGGTCCCGTCAAGGAACCCGCCGGACGGCTGGTTCCCGACCGGTCCGGGATGCGCGTCCCCGCGACCTGCGGATTCCGCCCGTCCACGATCTCCGACCCGGAACGCCCGACCGCCGGCCCCCTCGATCGCCGCCACCCGGACCCGGCGACCCGGAACGCCCGACCACCGACCCGCGCAACCCGCGCACCGTGAACCCCGGCCTCCGGCCGCCGGCGGACGTCCTCCGGGCAAATCCCGCGGTCTGCCTGTGACGCGCCGGCCGCCCTGGTATCCCGGTGCAGGACACAGGCGTGGTGCTGGGGGTCGTGATGGCGGTGTGGTTCCGGTTGTGGGGCGGTGTCGAGGCCGAGGTCGATGGCGTGCCGCTCGACCTCGGGCCCGCGAAGCAGCGCGGCGTGCTCGCGGTGCTGCTGGTCGAGGCCAACCGGGTCGTGCCCGCCGACCTGCTGCTCGACCGCCTGTGGGGCGGGCGTCCCCCGCACCGGGCGCGCAGCACGCTGTACAGCTACCTGTCGCGCCTGCGCGCGGTGCTGTCGGTGACGGACGAGGCGCGGCTGGTCCGCCGCTCCGGCGGGTACCAGCTCACCCTGGACGAGCAGCGCGTCGACCTGCACCGGTCCCGCCACCTGGTGGCGCGGGCCCGCGCGGCGGACGACGAGCGGGCGGTGGCGCTGCTGGAGCAGGCGCTGGAGCTGTGGCGGGGCGAGCCGCTGGCCGGCCTGGACAGCCCGTGGGCGGAGGGCCTGCGCGTCGCGCTGGACGGTGAACGGCTGGCCGCCGAGCTGGACCACGCCGACGTGGCGCTGCGCCGCGGCCGGCACGCCGCGCTGCTGCCCGGTCTGGCCGACCGCGCGCGGCGGCACCCGCTGGACGAGCGGATCGCCGCGCAGCTCATGCTGGCCCTCTGCCGCGGCGGTCGCCAGGCCGACGCGCTGGAGCACTACCGGCGGCTCCGCGCCCGGCTGGTCGACGAGCTGGGCACCGACCCCGGCACGCACCTCCAGCAGCTCTACCAGCGCATCCTCACCGCCGACCCCGACCTGGTCGCCCCGGCGGCGGTGACCGCGCGGTCGCCGGTCGCGCCACGCCAGCTGCCCGCCGCGCCCGCGCTGTTCACCGGCCGCGCCCCCGAGTTGGCCGAGCTGGACCGCATCGTCCCGGCCGCGCCCCTCGATGGCCCCGCCGGGAGATCGGACACCCACGAGCCCGCCGGCGCACCCGACACCCGCGGTCCGGGCGGCGCGGCCGGCACCCGCAGTCCCGACGGCAGGCACCGCACCCACGGTCCGGACCACGCGCCCGGCACGAACGCCGACGACGCGCCCGGCGCGGCGGCTCCCGGCGCACCGCCCCGAGCGGCCGGGCACCCGCCGCCGACCGGCGCGACGGTGGTCATCTCGGCCATCGGCGGTGCGGGCGGCATCGGCAAGACCTGGCTCGCGCTGGCCTGGGCCAACCGCCACCGGGAGCGGTTCTCCGACGGTCAGCTGTTCGTGGACCTGCGCGGCTTCAGCCCCACCGGCGAGCCGATGACGCCGGGCGAGGCGCTGCGCGGCTTCCTCGACGCCCTCGGCGTCTCCCCCGACCGCGTGCCGCACGACCTGGACGCCCGCGCCGCCCTGTACCGCAGCCTGACCGCCGAGCGGCGGATGCTGGTCGTGCTGGACAACGCCGCCGCGGTCGACCAGGTGGCGCCGCTGCTGCCCGGCGGCACCTCGTGCACCGTGCTGGTCACCAGCCGGAACCGGCTGCCCGCGCTGGTCGCCCGGCACGGCGCCCGACCGCTGTCCCTCGACGTCCTCACCGACACCGAGTCCCGCGCCCTGCTGACGGCGGCCCTGGGCGCGGCGCGCGTGGCGGCCGAGGAGCCCGCCGCCGCCGACCTGGTCCGGCTGTGCGGCGGGTTCCCGCTGGCGCTGGCGGTGATCGCGGCCCGCGCCGCCGCCGAACCCCACCTGCCGCTGGCGGAGACCGTCGCCGAGCTGCGCGCCTTCGGCGTGGACGCGCTGGACGACAGCGACCCGACGGCGAGCCTGCCCGCCGTGCTGTCCTGGTCCCTGCGCCGGCTCACCGAGCCGCAGCGCACCGCGTTCGCCCTGCTGGGCATCGCGCCCGGACCGGACACCGGCCTGCCGGCCGCCGCCGACCTCGTCGGCGCGTCGCGCCGGGAGACCCGCGCCGTGCTGCGCGCCCTGGCCGACGCCTCGCTGCTCGAACGCACACCCGGCGACCGCTACGCCATGCACGACCTGGTCCGCGCCTACGCCGCCACCCGCGCACACGACACCGTGCCCGAACCGACCCGCGACGCGGCCCTGACCCGCGTGGTCGACTTCTACCTGCACACCGCGCACACCGCCCAGCGGCTGTTCGACCCCCACGTGCCGCTGATCCCGCCGGGACCGCCCGCGCCCGGCGTCCACCCGCACCCGCTGCCCGACCAGCCCACCGCCCTGGCCTGGCTGGACGCCGAGCACCCCCACCTGCTCGCCGCCCAGCAGACCGCGGTCGCCCGGCGCCGCCACCACACCGCCTGGCACCTCGCCTGGAACCTGACCGGCTTCTACCGCCTGCGGGGGCACCTCCGCGACGACCTCGCCGCGTGGCGGGCCGCGCTGGAGGCCGCCGAGCACTTGCCGGACCCGACCACCCGCATCCGCGCCCTCCGCAACCTCGGCCGCGCGCACTCCCGGCTGGGCGGGCACGAGGAGGCCACCGCGCACCTGCACCGGGCGCTCGCCCTCGCCGAGCGCCACCGCGACACCGGCCTGCGGGCCACCATCCACCACGAGCTCGCGGTCGCGTGGGAGCGGCGGGGCGACGACCGCAAGGCCCTCGACCACGCCCGGCACACCCTGGAGCTGCACCGCACCCTCGACAACCCGGTGTGGGAGGCGCGGGCGCTCAACTCGGTCGGGTGGCACGCCGCGCGCCTGGGCGACCACGACACCGCCCGCGCGCACTGCCGGGCCGCGCTCGTCCTGTTCCGACGCCACCACAACCCCGACGGCGAGGCGGCGACGCTGGACAGCCTCGGCTACATCCACTACCACACGCGCCGGCACCACCTGGCCGTCCACTACTACCACCAGGCCCTCGCCCTGTACCGGTCGCTCGGCAACACCTACGAGACCGCCAACACCCTGGACAACCTCGGCCGCCCGCAGGCCGCGCTCGGGCGGCGGGACCGGGCCCGCGCGGTGTGGCGGGAAGCGCTGGAGCTGTACCGGGAACAAGGCCGCCACGCCGACGCGCACCGCGTCCGGCGACGGCTCGACGGGCTCGACGACACCGCCGCGGGCGGCCCCGAGGACCACTGAGCACCTCGTCGACGCGGGTGCGGCGCACCCGATCCCCGGTGGGCGCGGTGGTACGACGACCACCGCAGGTCGAGTGTCCTGAATGGACGGTCAGTCGTCGCGGAGCGCTGCTCGCGGCAACGTGATCCGATGAGGGTTCGTCGCATGAGGCCCGGCGGTGGCGCTCGGCGGCCCCGTCGACCGACCGGACCGCGGCACACCGCGTCGCCGTCATGTGACAACCTGATCACACTCTGGTATCCCGGCGCGGGGCAGCGGACGTGGGACAGGGGGTGGGTCGATGGCGGTGTGGTTCCGGTTGCTGGGCGGCATCGAGGCCGAGGTCGAGGGCGTGCCGGTGGACCTGGGCACCGCCAAGCAGCGCGCGGTGCTGGCGGTGCTGCTGGTCGAGGCGGACCGCCTGGTCCCGGTGGACCGGCTGCTCGCGGGCGTCTGGGGTGAGGACGTGCCCGCCCGTGCCCGCAACTCGCTCTACACCTACCTGTCCGGCCTGCGCGCGGCGCTGGCCGGGGTGGAGGGCGTGCGGTTCGCCCGCGGGCCCGGCGGCTACCGGCTGACCGTGGACGAGCTGACGGTGGACCTGCACCAGTTCCGCGACCTGGTCGCCACGGCCCGGATGGCGGACGACGAGCGCGCGGCGGGCCTGTTCGAGCAGGCGGCGAGCCTGTGGCGGGGTGAGCCGCTGCCGGAGCTGGACACCCCGTGGGCGGTCGGGGTGCGCGCCGCCGCGGAGGGCGAGCGCCAAGCCGCCGAGTCGGACCACGCGGACGTCGCGCTGCGCCTCGGCCGGCACGCCGAGCTGTTGCCCGGCCTGGTCGAACGGGCGCGGCGGCACCCGCTGGACGAGCGGACGGCCGGGCAGCTGATGCTGGCGTGGTACCGCAGCGGTCGGCAGGCCGACGCGCTGGAGCACTACCGACGGGTGCGCGAGCTGCTGGTGGAGGAGCTGGGCGCCGACCCCGGTCCCGCGTTGCAGCGGTTGCACGCGCGCATCCTCGCCGCCGACCCGGAGCTGGCCGCACCACTCGGGCCGGTCGCCACCGCGGCGGCGACGCCGGTCGTGCCGCGCCAGCTGCCCGCACCGCCCCGCCCGTTCACCGGCCGGGCCGACGAGTCCGCGGCGCTGACCGCGGCGCTGGAGCACCCCGGCGACGGGACGACGGTGGTGATCTCGGCGCTGGCCGGGACGGGCGGCATCGGCAAGACCTGGCTCGCGCTGCACTGGGCGCACCACCACCTGGACCGGTTCCCCGACGGGCAGCTGTTCACGGACCTGCGCGGCTTCAGCCCCTCCGGCACGCCGACCGCGCCGGAGGCCGCGTTGCGCGGCTTCCTCGACGCGCTCGGCGTCTCCCCCGACCGCGTGCCCCACGACCTGGACGCCCGCGCCGCGCTGTACCGCAGCCTGGTCGCCGAGCGGCGGATGCTCATCGTGCTGGACAACGCCGCCACCCCGGACCAGGTCGTGCCGCTGCTGCCCGGCAGCCCCTCGTGCACCGTGCTGGTCACCAGCCGGAACCGGCTGCCCGCGCTGGTCGCCCGGCACGGCGCGCAGCCCCTGTCCCTCGGCGTGCTGACCGACGACGAGGGCCGCCGCCTGCTCGACGCCACCCTGGGCCCCGACCGCGCCGACGACGACGAGCCCGCGCTCGCCGAGCTGGTCGCGCTGTGCGGCGGGTTCCCGCTCGCCCTCGGGCTGATCGCCGCGCGCGTGCGCCACCACCTCTCGCCGGCCGAGGCGGTCGCCGAACTGCGCGAGTCGGGCCTGGACGCCCTCGACGCCGACGACCCCACCGCGAGCCTGCCCGCCGTGCTGTCCTGGTCCCTGCGCCGGCTCACCGAGCCGCAGCGCACCGCCTTCGCGCTGCTGGGCAGCGCGCCCGGACCCGACATCGGCCTGCCCGCCGCGACCAGCCTCACCGGCCTGCCCGAGCGGGAGACCCGCGCCGTGCTGCGCACCCTGGTCGACGCCTCGCTGCTCGAACGCACCCCCGGTGGCCGGTACGCCATGCACGACCTGGTCCGCGCCTACGCCGCCACCCACGCCCACGTGCCGGAACCGGTCCGCCACGCGGCACTGGGCCGGGTGGTCGACTTCTACCTGCACACCGCCCACGCCGCCGACCGCGTCTTCGACCCGCACACGCCGCTGATCCCACCGGAGCCGCCCGCGGCGGGCGTCCACCCGCACCCGCTGCCCGACCAGCGCGCCGCCCTGGCCTGGGTGGACGCCGAGCACCCGCACCTGCTCACCGCCCAGCGCACCGCCGCCGACCTCGGCCGCCACCACACCGCCTGGCACTTCGCCCGCGCGCTGACCGGCTTCCACCTGCGGTGGCGGCGCTTCCACGACAGCTTGGCCGTGTGGCAGGCCGCGCTGGAGGCCGCCGAGCACCTGCCGGACCACGGGCCCCACATCCAGGCCCACCGCAACATCGGCGGCGCATGCTCCTCCCTGGGCAGGCACGAGGAGGCCATCGCGCACCTGCACCGGGCGCTCGCGCTGTCCGAGCAGCACCACGACACCCTCCACCAGGCCCACAACCACCACGCGCTGGCGGAGGCGTGGGCGCAGCGCGGTGACGACCACCGGGCGCTCGACCACGCGCGGCGGTCCCTGGAGCTGAACCTCGCCTTCGGCAACCCGGTGTGGGACGCCCGCGCCCTCAACGCCGTGGCCTGGTACGCGACGCGCACCGGCGACCACGACACCGCCCGCGAGCACTGCCTGGCCGCCCTCGACCGGTACCGGGACCACCGGGACCCGCTCGGCGAGGCGGACACCCTGGACACCCTGGGCCTGACCGAGCACCGGAGCGGGCGGCACGAGGAGGCCGTCCGGCAGTACCGCCGGGCGATCGACCGGTACCGCGCGCTCGGCCACGCGTTCCAGGTCGCCGAGACCCTGGACAACTCCGGCCACCCGCACGCCGCCCTCGGCCGGCGCGACGAGGCGCGCGCGGTGTGGCGGGAAGCGCTGGCGCTGTACCGGGGCCAGGGCCGCGAGGCGGAGGCCCGACGCGTCCAGCGGCAGCTCGACGACCTCGACGCCGGTGGCGCCGCCGACGAGGGCCGCTGAGCCCGGACGGGCGGCGGTGCCTGGACGAGCGGCGGTGCCTGGACGCGTGGAGGGTGCCTGGACGCGCGGCGGGTGCCTGGACGGGCGGCGGGTGCCTGGACCACTGCTTGCCGGGGTTGCCGTGGCACTCGATCGGTCACCACCTCCTCGACAGTCCTCACCGGACGCGGGCGGGGTCCGAACCGACGCGTTGAGGGGATCGGTGCCGGTCACCGCAAGCTCCTGAAGGTGACGGGGCGAACGCCCCGGCGGCGCGGGCGTTCCGCCATCCGCCGTACCCGGGCGTGATCGACTCGGTACGGTCGGCCCCGCTGTTCGTGTCATCGGTGCGGAGGTCGGTGGGTTGGGCGCGGTGGTGTCGAACGTCGGCGCGGTCGGCCGGGTCACGGTGGCGGTGGCCGTGACCGACGAGCCGTGGCGGCTCGGGGTGGACGCGCTGGTCGTGCCCGTCGGCGGGCAGCTCGGCCTCCTCGGCGCGGCGCTGCACCGGCACGTGCCGAGCTTCCGGACGGCGCGCGTCGACCTGGCGAGCATCCCGGCGTCCCGGCCGAGGATCGTCCAGCTCGACCCGGACGCGCCGCTGCGGCACGTCGTGCTGGCGTCGCCGCACGGCGCCTCGGGCGGGGTCGACCCGGTCTCGGTCGGCGTGGCGACCCGGTCGGCGGTGGCGGCGGCGGACCGCGCCGGCGCGACGAGCCTCGCCCTGCCGCTGCTGGCCACGGGCGCGCTGGGCATCCCGCACGGCACGGCGGCGGCGGTCGCCGTGCCCGCCGTCGTGGCCGCCCTGCGGTCGGCGCGCACGCTGGAGCTGGTCGTGTTCGTCGGCATGAACCCCGACCTGCCCGACCTGATCGCGACCCACTGGGACCGGCCGGACGTCACGACACCGGCCGACCGGGCGGCGGCGCCGGACGTCGACCTCGCGGGCGGCGTGACCAGCGACCTGGTGCCCTCCGCGCCGATACCCCTGGAGCGGGACCGGCTGGGCGTCGGCACGTACGTGTCGATGCTCGCCACCGTGATCGCGCAGCGGGCGACGCCGACGCCGCTGTCCATCGGCGTGTTCGGCGAGTGGGGTTCGGGCAAGAGCTTCTTCATGGGGATGCTGCGCGGCCGGGTCGACGAGCTGGCGGGCTCGGGCTCCCCGGAGTACTGCCACCGCGTGGTGCAGATCGGCTTCAACGCGTGGCACTACGTCGACACCGACCTGTGGGTGAGCCTCGCCGAGGTGATCTTCCGGGCGCTGGCCGAGCCCGACCGGGGACCGGAGCCGCAGCGCAGCGAGCTCCAGCGCGTGCTGGCGGGGAAGGTGGGCGAGCGCGCCGGGCTGGACGACCACGCGCGGGAGGTCGCGCGGCTCAAGGCGGAGGTCGACCGGACCGACGGCGAGCACGTCGCCCGGACCCGCGACCTGGTGGCGGCGCTGCGCTCCTCCCCCGCGGCGCGCCGGCTGGAGAGGGCCGGGCGGCGCGTCGGCGTCACCGACGACGTGGCGCGGGCCCGCCTGCTGTCCCGCGAGCTGCGCGGCCTCCGGCCCGACGCGGACACCGTGCGGGGCCTTCCGGCGCACCGCGCCGGGCAGGCCGCCCTGGTCACCGCCGCCGCGGTGCTGTGCGCCTGCGCCGCGACCGCGGTGGCCGCGCCCCTCGTGTCCTGGCTGGGTGCGCTGGTGGGCGCGGGACTCGGCGTCGTCGGCGGTGGCCTGCTCCTGAGGGCCCGCGCCGGCGTGGACGACCTGCGTGCGTTGGCCGACGACCTGCGCACCGGCGCGGACCGGAGCGGCGGACCGGGTGGCGCGCGGGCGGCCGACGACCCGCGCACCCGCGCGAACCGGGCCGCCGGACCGGGCGGCGAGCACCTGGCGGACGACCCGCGCACCCGCGTGGACCGCGCCGGCGGGCGCGTGGCCGACGCCGTCGCGGTGCTGCGCGAAGCCGAAGCGGCCCACCTCGTGGCCAGGGCGCGCCTCGACCGGGCCGTCGCCCGCGGCGGCGCGCCGGGCCGGGCGTCGGCCGAGGCGGACCCGTCCCGCCGCATGTCCGCGTTCCTGCGCGCGCACGGCGACGCCCGCGCGCCGCGCCCCGGCGTGATCTCCGCGTTGCGCGAGGACTTCGAGCACCTGGTGGCCCTGCTGGCGCACTGGCGTGCCAACCCCGACGCCGACCCGGACCGCCGACCCGTCGACCGCGTCGTCCTGCACATCGACGACCTGGACCGCTGCGAGCCCGCGCAGGTGGTGCAGGTGCTGGAGGCCGTCCACCTGCTGCTGGCCCTGGACCTCTTCGTGGTGGTCGTGGGCGTGGACCCGCGCTGGCTGCTCGGGTCCGTGCGCGCCCACTACACCGGGCTCCTGGACCACGCCGACGCCTCCGCGCCGCCGGCCATCCCGCCGGAGGACTACCTGGAGAAGATCATCAACATCCCGTTCGCCCTGCCACGCATGGGCGCGGGCAGCCTCGGCTCGGTGCTGCGCTCGATGACCGACGCCGAACGGCCGCCGACCACCGAGCCGCCGACCACCGAGCCGCCGACCGCCGAGGCGCGCCGCCACCACCACGCCGCCGACCTGACCATCGAACCCGGCGCACCGCTGGCGGACCTCGGCCGACCGGCGCCCGCCCGTCCGCTGACGCCGGGCGAACTCGACTTCCTGGACGCGCTGGAGCCCCTCGTCGACACGCCGAGGGCGGCGAAGCGGCTGTTCAACGTCTACCGCATGATCCGGGCCACGCGGGACCTCAGCGCGGCGGCCCGCTTCCTCGGCGACGAGGACCGCCCCGGCGAGTTCCAGGCGGTCGTGGTCCTGCTCGGCGTCGTCGCCGGCGCGCCCGCCCTCGCACCGGCCGTGCTCGGCGCGCCCAGGGGCAGCGGCACCCGCGGCGGCCTGATCCACCGCGACCCCGCCGAGTCCTGGTCGACCTTCGTGGCCGACCTGTTCCCCCGCGAAGGCCGCTCGCCGGTCACCGGGGCCGTGACGGCCGCCGAGGCCGACTCGTGGCTGCGCCTGTACCAGGGCCTCCAGCCGATCACCCGCAAGGTCACCCTGCCCGACCTGACGGCCTTCCGGACGTGGACGCCCCACGTCCGCCGCTTCTCGTACACCAATCGGTGACGGCCGGGTCCGCGACGCGCGGCCGGCGCCGGGCCTTCCCGCACCGGCTCCCGCCCTGGCGCGGTCGTGCCCACCGGGGTCGAATCCCTTTCCCTTTGTTGCCGCAACTAAGTAGTATCGACTTCCTGTGACGTCCGTCATATCTGCGAGGAGCCGTACATGCCCGTACGCAGACGACCCACCGCCCTGGTGGCGTTCAGCGCCCTCGTCCTGCTCGGCACCGCGACGCCGGCGCACGCCGCGCCCGAACCGCAGGACCCGGTCATGCTCGCCGCCACGTGCAGCGAGACACCCCGCGAGCTGCCGATCAACCAGTTCACCGACCACCGCGAGCTGGGTGTCGAACTGGACCGCATCGAACGGGTCAGCGGGGGCAAGGTCCAGGTGGACCTGCTCGGCCGGAGCAACCGCGGCCGCGACATCTGGTCGGCCAGGGTCGGCACCGGCCGCAAGGCGGTACTGCTGACCAGCGAGATCCACGGCAACGAGAAGACCGGCACGGACGCGTTGCTGTCCCTGCTCGACTGGGTCGGCACCAGCGACAGCGCCAAGGCCAGGCGCTGGCGCAGCGAGCTGACCATCGTGGCCATACCCAAGATGAACCCCGACGGCGCCGAACTGGACCGCCGCGGCAACGACATGACCTGGCAGGAGGTGACCGCGCGGTTCCCCCAGCTGCGGGGCAGCCGGCCGGCGTGGAACTACTACACCGGGTCGATCCAGGGTGACGACTACGCCGCCCGGCCCGGATTCGACATCAACCGCGACTACAACCCGGACCTGGACTACCTGCCGCGCAAGGAGGACTTCCCCGGCACCTCGGCGCAGCCCGGCTGGTTCATCTCACCGGAGACGCGCATCGTCCGGGACGTCTACCGCGGGCTCACCGCCGAGTTCGGCAAGGTCGACACCTACGTCGACCTGCACCACCAGGGCGCGTGCTACGTCATGCCCGACGACCACGACGAGTTCGTCACGCTGTCCATCTCGGGCAAGTTCGTCGACGACCCGGCGGCCACGCCGGGCCTCGCGAAGTACGCGGGCAAGTACGACCTGAACTACTCGAAGCGGTTGAACGTCGCGGTGCACAACGCGTTGCAGGCCGCGGCGGCCAACCGGCCGGTGTTCGGCAACGTCACGCTGTACCCGCAGGACATCAACCTGCCGGGCACCGGTCTCGGCTCCTTCGCGCTCAACGGCAGCGGCGCGGTGCTGTTCGAGGTCCGCGGGCAGACCCAGACCCTGGGGCAGCAGCACCGCGCCACCCTGACGCGGAGCGTCTACATCGGACTCGACGGGATGCTGTCCAGCATCGCCAGCGGCCAGGTGCACCGGCTCTCGCCGGCCGACTACGACCGGATCCCCCCGCGCGGGCCGAACATCGGCGGTCTGGACGAAGATGCTGTGTTGAATGGCCCGACTCCGTCGGGCGGCTCGGCCGCCTTCTAGTCGGCGGCACACGGGGCGAGTCCCGCCGATCGAAAAGCGTGATCGGCGGGACTCGCGCCGTGAACCACCGACGCGACTGTGTTGGATTTGCCCTCCTCCGTCGGGCGGCTCGGCCGCCTTTGAGTCGGCGGCACACGGGGCGGGTTCTGCCGATCGAAAAGCGTGATCGGCAGAACCCGCGCCGTGAACCACCGACGCGGCCTCGCGGGGGGCGCGGGGGCACGGGCGGGGGTGTGGCGTGGGCTGTGGGCTATTGGCGTGGAGTGGTTGCGGGGTGGCGTTCGTCGGCGTTCGCCAGTAGGAAGTAGATCACCGGTAGGACGAACTCCGTCGCGGTGAGCACCACCTGGAACCAGTGCGGCTGCCCGTGCACCGCCATCGACAGCACCCGGCCGACACCGCCGAGCAGCAGGATCCCCGCCAGCCACCGCACCGCCGTCGCGGGCACCGGACGCTGCCGCGCCGCCCACAGCCAGGCCAGGCCGTAGCCGAGGAACACCGCGTTGTAGAACCGCTCACGGCTGTCGACGGTCGCGCCGGCCGCCCCTTCACCCGGCACGGAATCGATGCCCCACCCCAGGTGGAACAGACCGATCGCCACGCAGGCGACCCCCATCGCGGCCACCAGCCACCGGAGCACCCCGGCCATCGCACCCCCCTTAGTAGACGTGTGACTACTAAGGGGACGCTACGGATCTTGGTGAACACGTGTCAAGTAGGCTGTGGCCCCATGACCGCCAGACGCCGCCTCGACCCCGCGCGGCGGCGGGCCGAGCTGATCGACGTGGGCGCGCGGCTGTTCGCCGCCAAGCCGTACGACCAGGTGCTGATGGAGGACGTCGCCGAGCAGGCCGGGATCTCCCGCGCGCTGCTGTACCGGTACTTCCCCGCCAAGCGGGACCTGTTCGCGGCGATCTACCGGCAGGCCGCGGCCGGGCTGCTGGCCGCGTCGGAGTTCGACGGGTCGGGCACCCTGGTCGAGCAGCTGACCGCCGCGCTGGAGGCGCACCTGGACTACTTCGCCGCCAACCGCCACGCGGTGCTCGCCGCGAACCGGGAGCTGGCGGGCGACCCGGTGATCCAGGCCGTCATCGCCGACGAGTTCTCGGTGCTGCGGCAACGCCTGCTCGACGCCGCCGGCCTGGAGGGGCACGTGCGCGAGGTGGTCTCGGCGGCGACGATGGCGTGGCTGGTGTTCGTCCGGACGCTGTGCGTCGAGTGGCTGGTCGACGACGCCTTCTCCCGTGCGGAGTTGCGCGACGTGTGCGTCGGTGCGCTGCTGGGCGCGCTGGAACCCGTCCTCGACATCAGTCCTCTGTAGACGGTCGGCCCGGCCGGGTGGCGCGTGGGAACGCCGAACCCGGCCGGGCCGCACCCCCACCCGCCGGTCAGCCGTGCACGGCCTGGAACATGCCGGGCTCGTAGGAACCCGCCGGGGTACGCGTGATCACGTTCATCCGGTTGGCCGCGTTGATCAGGGCGACCAGGCACACCAGCGCGGCGACCTGCTCCTCGTCGTGGTGCTCGCGCACCGCCGCCCAGGTCTCGTCGGAGACGCCCTGGTGCGCGTCGGCGATGCGCGTGCCCTCCTCCGCGAACGCGAGCGCGGCCCGCTCGGCGGCGGTGTACACGGTGGCCTCGCGCCAGGTGGCGACCAGGTTGAGCCGCACCGCCGTCTCCCCCGCCGCCGCGGCGTCCTTGGTGTGCATGTCCACGCAGAAGCCGCAGCCGTTGATCTGGCTCGCGCGCAGCGCCACCAGCTCCTGGGTGGACTTCGGCAGCGACGACTGCATGACCGGCACGGCGGTGTTGGCGAAGCGCTTGGCGAACTTGGCGCCGAGTTCGTTCTGCATCAGGTCGAAACGGGGTTCCATGACTGGTCCTCACTCGTGGTGTTGCGTGCTGCCGCACTGGACGAACACCAGATGCCGGCGGCCCGACCCCTGTGACACCGCCACCGCGTGACCTGCGCCACCGGACGTGTGGACGCGACCGCGCGTCCGGTGCGCCACCCCCCACGAGACCGGGGTCCGCGTCACGTACGTTTGGCGTCCGAAGACGACGGTCGGGGGTTTCGCACCACCCGGATGTCACAGACCGACGAGGTCCGGCGTCTGGTGGTCGACACCGTCGAAGTGAAGTGGAGCCGCCATGAAGCCCTGGACGTCGCAGGCCGCACCCCAGGACACCGCCGGGGCACCGGGCCGGGACGACCCTGCCGGTTCCGCCACCGACACGTTCGTCGCGCACCGCAACCTGCTGTTCACCGTCGCCTACGAGATGCTCGGCTCGGCCGCCGACGCCGAGGACGTCCTCCAGGAGACCTGGTTGCGCTGGGCGGGCGTCGACCTCGACGAGGTGCGCGACCGGCGCGCGTACCTGGTCCGCATCACCACCCGCCAGGCACTCACCCGGCTCCGGACGCTGGGCAGGCGCAAGGAGTCCTACGTCGGCCCCTGGCTGCCCGAACCGCTGCTCACCGCGCCCGACGTGGCCGAGGACGTCGAGCTGGCCGACAGCCTCTCGATGGCCATGCTGCTGGTGCTGGAGACGCTCACGCCGACCGAGCGGGCGGTGTTCGTGCTGCGCGAGGTGTTCGCCCTGGAGTACGACGAGATCGCGGACGCCGTCGAGAAGACCCCGGCGGCGGTCCGCCAGATCGCCCACCGGGCGCGGGCGCACGTCGCCGCGCGCCGCCCGCGCGGCGCCGCCTCACCGACCGCCACCCGCGACGCCCTCGACGCGTTCCGGCGTGCGGTGGAGACCGGCGACCTCCAGGGCCTGCTGGACGTCCTCGCGCCGGACGTCGTCCTCCTCGGCGACGGCGGCGGGGTCAAGCAGGCCGTCCTGCGGCCCGTCGCGGGCGCGGACAAGGTGGCGCGCCTGCTGGCCGTCGGCATCGGCCGCCTCGCCGGCCGGGTGTCGCTGGAACCGGTGCAGGCCAACGGGCACCCGGCGCTGGCGCTCCGGATCGACGGCGAGTTCGACAGCGTCGTGGCGATGCGGATCGACGACGGCCTCGTCACCGGCCTCTACACCGTGCGCAACCCGGAGAAGCTGTCGCGCATGCAGCGGGAGACCGTCCTGCGCCGCTGAGCCCGGAACGCGGCCCGGCGGCGGAGCGCGATCGGGGTGCGCGGCAGGGGATGCGCGACGGGGGATGCGCGATCAGGGGCGCGCTACCAGGGGCGCGACCGCCACACCGCGGACGGCCGTGCCCGCCGGTCCCCCGTCGCTCGGACCGCTCACCGACGCAGGGCCGACAGCAGCAGCGCCTCGTGCCGCCGGACCAGCGCGCGGTCGGCCGTGGCCCACGCGACCGCGTCGCGCGCGTGCGCGCGGCGGGTCGCGGTCAGCGCCGTGTCGTGGGACTTGGCGCCCTCGACGTCGATGACGCGGGTCTGCTGCCGGAGCACCGCCGCGACCAGCCGTTCGGCTTCGACGTCGCCGTACCCGTCCCGCAGCTCGCGCAGGTGCGCCGCCTGGTCGGCGATCGGCACCGCGCCGAGCGTCTGGACGCACCACGTCCAGGCCAGGTAGCCCAGGTCGTCCAGGCGGTCGCCGGGACGGCAGGCGGACCAGTCGATGAACGCCACCGGCAGCCCGTCCCGGACGATGGTGTTGAACGGTCCGGGGTCGCCGTGGACGACGCACTCGCGATCGCCGGCGAGGGGGTGGCCGGTGGTGAGGTCGTGCAGCTCGCGGAGCATGGCTCCGGCGCGGGCGTAAGCGCCGTCGGCGCGCTGCGTGGGGTGGTCGGTGGTCCGGCCGGGGAGGTAGGTCAGCACGTCGCGGCCCTCGTCGTCCACACCCAGGTGGCGAGGCGCGTGGGCGTAGCCGACGGCCTCCAGGTGCCGCAGCACCTCCGCGGCGTAGTCGGAGCGGGGGCCGCGCGAGCGCCGCACGGTGTCCCCGACGCGGACGACGACCTCGGTGTCGTGCCCGCCTGCGAGGGGTTCGCTGGCCGTGTCCGTCACGCCGGCAATGATCGACTCGGCGGGGAGCGGCGTCAACCCCGCGGCACGCCCGACGACGGGCGGCGGCCGTGTTCAGGACGGGTCGCGGTCAGGCCGACGGATCGCGGCCAGGCTCGGAACGGGTCGCGGCCAAGCCGACGGTCGCGCTCAAGCCGACGAATCGCCGCCGCGCTGGCGGCTCGCGGCCAAGCGGCCGGATCGCGCTCAAGCCGACGGGTCGCGGAAGGCCGGTATCCGCGGCTCGACCTCGTCGAACGGGCCGACCGCGATGACCTGCCCGCCGTCCAGCGCGACCACGGTGTCGGCCAGCCGCACGGTGGTGTCGCGGTGGGCGATCACCAGCAGCGCGCACTCCGTCGCCACGTGCTGGAGGGTGCGGGCGAAGGCCGCCTCGTTGGCGGTGTCGAGGTGGGCGGTCGGCTCGTCCAGCAGCAGCAGCTGGGGGCGCGGCAGCAGGGCGCGGGCGATGGCCAGCCGCTGGCGCTCGCCGCCGGAGAGCATCCCGCCGTGCTCGCCGACCTGGGTGTCCAGGCCGTCGGGCAGCCGGTCGACCATCGCGGCCAGGTTGGTCATGGCCAGCACGCGCCGGATCTCGTCCTCGGGCGCGTCGGGCACGGCGTAGGCGACGTTCTCGCGCAGCGTGCCGTGCAGGATCGGGGCGGTCTGCTCGACCAGGCCGATGCGCGCCCTGGCCTGCGCGATGGTCAGGTCGTCGTGCAGGTCGCGGCCGTCCAGCAGGATCGTTCCCCGGTCCGGCTCGTAGAACCGCTCGACCAGCGCGAAGATCGTGGACTTCCCCGCGCCGGACCCGCCGACGAGCGCCACGTGCCCGCGGTGCGGCACGGTGAACGACACCCCGCGCAGGACCGGCCGGTCCGGCTGGTAGGCGAACCAGACGTCGCGCAGTTCGAGCGCCGGGCGCGCCGGGTCGTCGTCCCGGCGGGGCGCGGTCGCGACGTCCCGGCGGGGCGCGGCGCGGTCGGCCTCCACCGGCAGGTCGGTCACGTCGTGCACGCGCTGGAGCGCCGCCAGTCCTTTCTGGAGGGTCCCGGCGACCTCGAACAGGCCCGCCGCCGGCAGGGCGATGTAGCTGACGTAGAGCAGGAACGCCACCAGCTCGGCGAGGGTGAGGTGGCCGTTGGCGACGCGCGTGCCACCGATCACCAGCACCGCGATGAGCGAACCGTGCGCGGACAGCGTCACCGCCGGGCCGGAGATCGAGTCGAGCCGGGCGGACCGCAGGTTCTGCCGGTAGCTGACGCGGGCGCACTCCGCGATCCGCTCCTTCTCGCGGTCCTCGGCCCGCATCGCCCGGACCGTGCGGATGGCGGTCAGCGCCCGTTCCAGCTCGGCGGCCATCCGGCCGAGGTTGTCCTGCGCGCTCTCGGTGGCGTTGCGGATGCCGCTGAGCACGAACAGGGTGACGCCGCCGATGCCGCCGACGACCACGGCCACGATGAGGAACAGCACCGGGTCGAGCCACAGCATCGCCGCCAGCCCGCCGACGACGATGAACGCGCCGGAGATGAGGTCGACCGAGTCGTAGGCGATGGCGTCGCGCAGCAGCGTGGTGTCGCTGGTGGTGCGGGACAGCAGGTCGCCGAGGCGGTGCCGGTCGTAGAGCCGCATCGGCAGCCGCAGCAGGCGGTCGACGAGGTGGATCCGCAGGCTGAGCACGATGTTCTCGCCGGAGCGCTCCAGCCAGTACCGCCCGAGCGTGTCGATCACGGCCTCCGCCACGAACATGACCGCGAGCAGCGCCAGCAGCCACGCCACCACGCCGCCTGCCGTGACGGTCTCGATGGTGCGCATCGCCACCAGCGGCTGGACCAGGCCCAGACCCGCGCCCAGGAGGGTCAGCGCGAGGGCCAGGGCGATGGACTTGCGGTGGCCGCGCGTGGCGGCGACCAGTTCGCGCAGACCGACGCGGGCCCGGACGGGCTCCTCCACGGCGGCCGGTCCGGGTGCGTGTTCGGGCGGTGCGACGACCGTCATCGGGCGCAGTCCTGTTCCTCGGTCGGACAAGGGGCGGGTCGGGTGTTCGGGGACCGGGGGTTCGGGGACCGGGGGTTCGGGGGCCGGGGGTTCGGGGGCCGGGCGGTGACCGCCCGCGCCCGGCGGCTCAGCGGCCAACCGGACCTCGGCTCGGTTCCGGCGCGCCGGGCGGGTCCGACGCGGCGGACGGGCTCGACGCGGCGCGCGGCGGCACGGCAGGCGGTGGCACGGCAGGCGACGGCGGGGCGGACGGCGGGGCGGCGGACGGGTCCGGTGGGACCGGTGGGTACACGGCGGACGGGTCCGGCACGACGCGCGAGCCCGGCACGGCGCGCGGCGGCACGGTCATCAGGACGTGGAGCCGATCGGTCCCCGGCGGTTCCCCGACCGGGCGGCCCTCGGCCTCCACCCACGCGTGCGCGCCGAACGGGCTGGTGCGCACGCCCACCCGCCACGTCGGCCACGCGCCGCGCAGCCGGCACAGCAGCGCGGTGGCGATGGACCGCGGCAGGCAACCCGGCCCCGCGCACCGCAGGCTCACCGCGATGACCGTGCCCCGCGCGGACTCCGCCTCGGCGTAGCTCGCCGGCCGGGCGCCCGTGCTGACGGCGACCAGCGCGGACCGGATCCACCGCGGCGGCAGCACGGCCAGGCACCGCGCCGCCGCGGTGACGCCCCAGCCCACCACCCGTCGACGCGCGCCCACTCCCCCGGTCCTCCCCGGCAGCGCGGCGGGGGTGCTCACCGGCGCACCGCCAGTCCCGCCGAGCACAGGTGCGCCACGACGTCGGCGACGTCCGAGGCCACGGTCGCCCGGTCCGCGCCACCGCGCTCCGCGAGCAGCCGCGCGGCGTCCTCCTGGTCGCCACCGTCGAGCAGGGTGCGCAGCACCTCGGAGCCGGTCTGGTTGAGCTGCCAGTACCGGCCGGTGCGCTCGTCCAGCAGCACCGCTCCGTCCTCCGTCGTCGTCACGGACACGTGGTGGGCCAGGCGCAGGGTCATCCGGGTGCTCCCGTCATGAGGGTCGTGGCGAAGCCGGTGGACTCCAGGTCGCGCAGCCACCGCTCGCAGCCGACGGTCTGCTCGACCGTGATGGGCGAGGCGTCGGAGAGCCACACCCCGTTCAGCTCCGCCCGGAGCCGGTCGACGTCGATCAGGCCGAGCGCCGCGAGCCGGGAGTCCTCGCACAGGGCGAGCAGGTCCGCGCGGTACCGCGGCAGCGCGGCGTACTCGGGCGACGTGCCGCCCTTGGTGCTCCGGGCCAGCGACCGCTCCGGGACGACGCCGCGCAGCGCCTCGGCCAGCAGCGGCTTGTACCGCCAGGGCGTGGTCCGCTCGTGCGGCCGGACGGCGAGGCACGCCTCCGCGACGCGGTCGTCCAGGAACGGCGCGGCCACCGGGAACCCGTCCGCCGCGGCGGCGAGGGAGGTGCGGCGCTGCAGCCGCCCGGCGTGGCGCACCAGGTCCACCGAGTCGCGCAGCGCGCGGTCCCGCCCCGACGGGTCCGCCTCCAGCGCGGCCCGGCGCAGCAGCTCACGCGCGGCGTCCACGGCGGCCGGTGTCGCCCACGCGGGCAGGTGCACGGCGTCCGGGTGGCCACCGTCGGCGTCGCCGTCACCCACCCTCGCGAGGGCGCGGGCCTGCGCCAGCAGCGCGCTCCGCTCGTCGCGCGGCCCGGCGAGCAGCCGGGCGACCCGCGACCACGGCCAGGCGTGCAGGGCCCGGTGCCCGCGCAGGTGCGCGCACCCGAGCAGGGGGTGGCGGCGCAGCAGTTCCGGCAGGTAGGCCAGGGTCGCGTGCAGCACCTCGTCGCCGCCGTCGCCGGTCAGGTGCAGTTCGGCGCCCTGGGCGGTCAGCAGCCGGGCGCGCACGGCGTCCTCGGCCCGCAGGTGGATGTCCGGGTACGGCTCGTCACGGGCCACGCCGGGGTCGAGGATGCCCGAGTAGGGCGTCGGGAGGTCGGCGTCGGTCACGACGACGCGGCGCACCGCGGGCAGCCCGGCGGCGGCGACCCTGGCCCAGTGCTCGTCGTCGTCGGCCGGGTCCGGGCTGACGACGGTGAACGCGGGCAACCGGTCGACCCGCGCGGCGGCCAGCGCGCACACGGCGGTGGAGTCGACGCCGCCGGACAGGTCGGCGCTGACCGCGCGCCCCGACCCGGTCCGCGCGGCCACCGCCTCGACCAGCGCCTCGCGCAGCGCGGGCGCGCCGTCGCGCAGCGACCGGGTCGGGCGCGGCGGCTGCCACCAGCGCACGGTCCGGGCCGGTTCGCCCGGTGGCACCAGCAGGTAGTGGTCCTCGGGCACGTCCGCCACCTCGCGCCACAGCGAGACGCCGGCCAGCGCCGGTGGCGCGGCCGGGAACATCAGGCGGGACACCAGCCGCGCCTCGTCGACACCGGAGCCGGTCAGCAGGGCGAGCACGTCGGCGCGGTCGGCGGCCACGGTCGAGCCGGCGGCGCGGGCGCGGAACACCCGGCGCACGCCGAAGGCGCTGCCCTGCGCGCGGACCACGCCGTCGACGGTGGCGAGCAGGTGGAAGCAGCCGGCCAGCGCGCCCGCCGCCCGGTCGAGGTCGGCGGGGCGGGTCGCGCGCCGGGCGAGGGCGGTGATCGCGTCGGGCGGCGCGGGGCAGCACCCGAGCACGGCCACGCGCGTCCGGCCCGCCGTGCCGACCAGCAGGTCGCGCTCGTCCCACCGGCCGATCAGCCACGGCCGGCCCGACGGGTGGTCGAGCCGCCCCGTCACGGTGAACGGACCCGCGCCCGGACCCAGCGCGGCAGCCACGGCGAGGGCGCACTCGTCGTCCGGGAGGACGACGAACCACTCCTCGCCGTGGCCCGCGGTGGCCGAACGGCCTGCGTCCACGACCCGGTTCCCTCCGGTCACCCGCCGATCCCGCGGTGCGTCAGTTCTTCTGCCTGCGCCGGGAATCCCGCTGGCGGCCCCTCGAACCCAGGGTCAGCCCGGAGAACCTGCCGACTTCCACCAACAGCGGCTTCACGTACTCGGACGGCTTGTCCTGCATGGTCGAATTCCTTTCGCCGGTCGGATGTTCCGGAGAACCCACCGTGGCACAGCGGAACCCCGCCGAAAACCACCCGCCGACGCCGCCACACGTTCGTGCGGGCCGGTTCACCGAGGCGGACCCGGGGACGCGGCGCGGCCATGACCGAACGCGCAGGATCACCGCGCGGTGGACTAATCGATCGTGTCACCGGTACAAGCCGTCGACGGTCGCATCAGGACAATGGCGGCACACCCGACGACGAAACCCCACCCCCACCTCGAAGACCGCACCGACCAACCCGGAGCACGCGGGGCCGGCCGCCGAAGCCACCCCACCACCAGGAGAGGGCACGCGGGGGTTCCGAAGCAACGGGACCACAGCAGGGGGACCCACGACGGCGGGCGACCGGAAGCCGTGCAGGTCTTGGACGGTCGTCGGGGACGCCAAGCAGAACGACCACCCCTTCGGCTAGGACCTCGGGTTGCCGCGGGAGCGCTGCGCGGCGCGCCGGCCGGCCGTCAACCGGTCAGGGCGGACAGCCGGCGCTCCCCACGCCCGCGCGAAACCCAAGCGCCACAACCCTTCCCCGGCACAACACGGCACACCACCGCACCACGGCACGCCACCACACCGCTACGCGACCACACCACGGCCCCTCTACCACGCCATCCCCGCGCCGGCGTGCCGAGCCGCGAAGGCCAGCACCTCGGCGTAGTGGTCGAGCCGGCGGCTGCGGGCCTTCGCGCCGTGCCCGAGGTCCGGGTGCTCGCGCAGCAGCGCCGGACCGCGCCCCGGCGCGGCCTGCAACGCCGCGCACATCTTGCGGGCGTGCAGCGGCGCCACGCGGGTGTCGGCGGTGAACGCGACCAGCAGGGTCGCCGGGTAGGACCGGTCGCCGCGCACGTTGTGGTACGGCGAGTACCGGGCCAGCACCTCGGCGTCCTCCGGGTCCATCGGCGAGCCGAACTCGTCCAGCCAGTCCTGCCCGAGGCCGAACAGGTGGTAGCGGGCCATGTCGCACAGCGGCGACACGGCGACCGCCGCGCCGAACAGCTCCGGCCGGGCGACCGCGGCGGCGGTGACCAGCAGGCCGCCCGCGCTCTCGCCGAACGCCGTCAGCCGGTCGGCGGTGGTGACGCCGGACCGGACCAGGTGCCGGGCGGCGGCGGTGAAGTCGGCGATGGCCACCGGCTTGCGGCGCCCGCTGCCTGCCCGGTGCCAGTCCTCGCCGCGCTCGCCGCCGCCGCGCACGCCCGCCGTGGCGAACACCCCGCCGGCGGCGGCCCAGGCCAGCGCCACCGCGTAGTACTCGGGCAGCTGGGGCACGGCGAACGCGCCGTAGCCGTGCAGGACGGCGGGCACGGGCCGGTCCGGCGCGGACGCCGGGCCCACCAGGTGCAGGTCCACCTCGACGCCGTCGTCGGCGGGATAGCGGGTGAGCCGGTAGTCGGCGGCGACGCCCGGCCGGGCGTCGCCGAACCGGGACAGCCCGTGCTCGCCGTCCCAGCGGTACAGGGTCGGCGGGGTCAGCGGCGTGCTGTGCACGAGCCACGCGGCCGAGTGCCCGTCGTACCCGAACTCGACGACGGCGCCCGGTCCGGGCAGCGCGATGTCGCCCTCCGGCCGCCCGTCGCCGGGGTCGTGCCGGGTGAGCGACCGCTCGCCGCCCGCCGACTCCCACAGCGCCACCACCGGTCCGCCGGGCAGCACCGCCGCGCCCGCCAGCAGCCGGTCGCCGGACGGGGCGAGCAGGGTCCGGACCGCGCCCCCGGCCAGGTCCACCACGACGAGGCGGCCTGCCGGCGCGTCCACGTCGGTGAGCGCGAACAGCCGGCCGTCGACCAGCCCGCAGCAGCCGGACCACCCCTCGTCCGACAGGTCGACGGGGTGCAGGCGGGTCGGCGGCGCGTGCGGCGTCGACCGGCCGGCCCACAGCGCCGTGCACGACGGGCCCTGGTGCTCGGTCACCACCAGCCAGCCGCCGCCCTCGTCCAGCGAGACGCCGGTGCAGCGCGGGCCGGTGGTGTGCACCGGCAGGTCGTCCGCCGGGTGCTCGCCCAACCGGTGCCGCAGGACGACCAGCCGCCCGTCGCGCGCGGTGGCGTAGTAGAAGGCGTCCTCGCCGCACCAGGCGACCGGCGAGTACCTGGCCTCCGCCAGGTCCCGGTCGACCACCGCGCCGGTGGCGGTCTCCAGCACCGACAGCCGGCCGGTCTCGCCGCCGCCCGCCGACAGCAGGCAGGCGACGTGCCCGCCGGTCGGGCTCGCCGACCAGACGTCGAGGGTGGTGCGGCCCGAGGGGTCCAGCGCACCGGGGTCGAGCAGGGCGCGCCGCGTGCCGTCCGGCTCCACGACGGTGAGCACCGGGTGCTCGCCGTCGGCGGCGCGGACGGTCAGGAACAGCCGCCCGGCCCGGCGCTGCGGCAGGCCGTGGTCGTCGTAGCGGGTCAGCTCCTCGACCCGCGCCCGGAAGGCGTCGAACGCGGTCAGGTCCGCGCGGTGGCGCGCCCAGCGGTCGCGCTGCGCCGCGCGCCACCGGGCCACCTCCGGGTGGTCGGCGTCCTCCAGCCACCGGTGGGGGTCGGCCCGCGTCACCGCGTCACCCACTCAGCCCACCGCCTTCGCCCGCCGGGCGTCCTCGACGTCCCGGTCGATCCGGCTCAGCGGCCCGACCGCCGCGGCGAGCGCGACCAGCGCCGCGACCGCGGCCGTCCAGCCGAACAGCGCGGTCGCGCCCCTGGCCGCCAGCAGCCACCCGCCGAGCAGCGCGCCCAGCGGGATGGTCAGGTAGGACAGCGCCCGGCTGACCGACACCACCCGGCCCATCACCTCGGTGGGCACGATCTTCTGCCGCGCGGTGAACCACGGGACGACCACGAGCGAGGTGCCCACGCCCTCCACGCCCCAGGCGACGACCACGACGGCCCACGACGGGTGCAGGGCCGCGGCCAGCGCGGCGACCACGCTCAGCCCGAGGCCGGCGACCAGCAGGTGCCCGGTCCGGAACCGGTCCACCAGGCGCGGGCACAGCACCGCGCCCAGCACCGCGCCGAGCCCCTGCCCGGCGAACACCAGGCTGAGCGCGAGGCTGTCCAGCCCGTTGACCTCCAGCCCGAGGTAGACGAGGTTGCCCTCGATCATGAACGCGGCCAGGTTGGACAGCGTCAGCAGGACCGTCCCCCACCAGATCACCCGCAGCCGGACGAGCTGCCGCAGCCCGTCCGCCACGCTCGCCACGAGGTGCACGGCGGGCGCGCCGGTCGGCGCGGGATCGGCCGGGCAGCGGCTCATGATCAGCGCGGAGAGCGCGAAGGACAGCGCGTTGAGCGCGGTCGCCTGCGCCGCGCCCAGCCAGGCGACGGCGGCGACGCCGGCGAACGGGCCCAGCATGGCCAGCCCGCTGTCCAGCGTCTGGGTGGTGGAGTTGACCCGCACCAACCGGTCCTCGGGCACGGTCGTGGTCAGGTAGCCCTGGAAGGCCGGGAAGTAGAACGGGCGCACCGACGCCAGCACCAGCGCCACCGCGTACAGCAGCCACAGCGGGGTGCCCGGCAGGCTCGCCAGCACGGCCAGCAGCCCCGCGAGGAGCGCCGAGACCAGGTCGCAGGAGATCATCAGCAGCCGCCGCCGGACCCGGTCGGCCACCGCGCCGGCGAGCAGCCCGACGAGGACGTACGGGATGAACTCCACGACGTAGGCGAAGGCCGTCGACACGGCCGAGCCGGTGAGCTGGAAGACCAGGATGGGGAACGCGAGCCGGTAGATCCAGTCGCCCACGGACGACACCGTGAACGCGCCGACGATCCCGGCGGTGCGAGTGGTGGTCACGAGGTCGCTCCGGGCGTCAGGGGTGGAGGGCGGGTTCCGCCGCGGGCAGCCCCGCGAGCCAGGACAGCTCCTCGCGCGGCACGAGCCCGCCGCAGGTGGCGCAGCCCTCCTGCCGCTCCCACCGCTCGTGCTCGGCCAGCCGGGGGTCGGTGAACGTGAGCTGCATGACCCGGCCCAGCGACACGGGCGCCTGGATGCGCGTGGCCAGCCGCACGAACTCGCAGACCAGCATCGACGCCTGCACCGCCACCAGGCCGTTGAAGGCGGCGGTGTCCTCGCCCGCGACCCGGCCGCCCGCCGTGTCCCGCTCCAGGCTGGCGGCCACCAGGCGGGTCGCCTCGCTGGCGGAGCGGGCCTGCTCGTACCAGCACTCGAAGCACCCGGTGACGCCCGGGACGATGGTGTACTGGTAGACGCGGTGGGTGTCCACGCCGCCGGTGACCAGCGGCACCCCGGCGCGCGCGCACCCGGCGTTGAGCCAGTGCAGGATGGTCGTCTTGGGCCGGTCCACGGCGGCCAGCACCACGTCCCGGTCGGCCACCACGTCGTGGACGTCGTCCGGCGACGACAGCGTGAGCTGCCGGGCGTCCACCCGGCACGCGCTGTTGAGCGCCTTCGCGCGCCGGGCCGCCAGGTCGACCTTGACCTGGCCCAGGTCGTCCTCGGTGTAGAGGACCTGCCGGTTGAGGTTCGACAGCTGCACGCGGTCGAAGTCCACGATGCGCACGTCCTCGACGCCCATCGCGACCAGGTCGAGCAACACGTGCGAACCGACGCCGCCGACCCCGAGCAGGGCCACCCTGGCGCCGACCAGGCGGGCTTGCAGCGCGTACTTCGACACATTCAGCGACGCATAGGTCTCGAAAAAACCGAAGTTGTTGCTGAACCGGTCGAGTTCCGTTTCGTCGAACTGCCCGTCGAGCGCCGAACCGTCTTCCAGCAAACCCGACCTGTCCAGTTCCCCGATCGCTTCCAGCACCGTCGATCGGTCGAGCGACGAATCCGCCGCGAGCATCGCGTCGCCGATCTCGTCGACGGTGCGGGAACCGTCCAACAGGTCGAGCAGCCGGGCGACGTTGCCGTCCGGGTCCTCCAGGGTGAGCAGTTCGCCGGCATGCCGGAAGTGCACCGCCCCGTTGCCCGCGAACCGCGGGATGCTGATCTTCACACTCGGCCGCACCGGTCGCCTCCTCGCAGCTCAGGACTGGTCGGGTCGGGTGGGCGGCCAGCGCCGCCCACCCGACCCGATTCGCGTCAGTTCTTCGACGCGCCCACGGCGGTGCTGTACTTCGAGCTGGACTTCCGGATCATGGCCGTCACCCCCTCCCGGTATCCGACATCGCCGCGCGGCAGGCGCGGAAACACGCACGGACCCGTTCGGCACGCCCGCGGAACGCCGTTCCGCCGGACCTGCCGTGGGATGGAACTCGATCCCCCCGGACCCCATTTCCCGCCCCAGACCGCTCTTGCGGGTACCCGACCATAGCCGGGCCTTTTCCGGGCCGGAACGTCCGTTCGGGTGATGCCCGCGCGGGTTCCGAATTACCCGCGCGTCCGTTTCGTCACGCTTCCGGTGATCATTCCCGACCGGTCGGAGATCAATTTTCGACGGTGTTCCCCGAAATCATTCCACCGGTTCCGGGCGCAACGGCCCGGCCGTCCGCGCAGGCCGCGACACGCCGAAGCCCGTCGCGTCACCCGCCCCGCGGAGGTCGGGGGGTGACGCGACGGGCTTCGGGACCCGGCCGGAGGGCCCGAGCGCCGGGGTCGGCTACCGGTGCGGACGACCGCGGTTCGGAGAACCGCAGCGCCGGGGCCGCCGCACGAACCACGCCGCGCGGTCGGACCCGCTGCGGCCGGAGGTCGGGCCCGCCGCGGCCGGAAGGTCAGGCGTCGACGCGGCCGGCCCCGGCCTGCCAGGCGCTCTCGTCGACCGGGCTGCGCTCCAGCAGCGGTCGCCACCACTCCGGGTGCTCCCGGTACCAGCGGATGGTCTCCCGGATGCCCGCCTCGAACTCCACCCGGGGCCGCCAGCCCAGCTCGCGCCGGATCCGGGCGGAGTCCAGCAGGTAGCGGCGGTCGTGGCCGGGTCGGTCGGGCACCGTGGTCTTCAGCGAGGCGGGCAGGCCCAGCTCGTCGAGCACGAGGTCGGCGATCCGCTCGACGCTGGCCTCGACCCCCGTGCCGACGTGGTAGGTCCGGCCGACCTCGCCGCGGGTGAGCACCGCGTCGATCGCCGCGCAGTGGTCCAGGACGTGCACCCACTCCCGCCGGTTGTGCTTCGACGCGTACACCGGCAGGCGCTCGCCGGCCAGTGCCCGCGTGGTGAACAGCGGCAGCACGGTCTCCGGGAACTGGTTCGGCCCGTAGTTGTTGGCGCAGTTGGTGATGGTCACCGGCAGGCCGAACGTCTCGTGGTAGGCGCGCACCACGTGGTCGGCCGCGGCCTTGCTGGCGTTGTACGGCGTGCGCGGCCGGTAGGGCGACTCCTCGGTGAACGCCTCCTCCGCGTCCAGGGCCAGGTCGCCGTAGACCTCGCAGGTGGAGATGTGGTGGAAGCGCCGGACGCCCGCGCGCCGGCTCGACTCCAGCAGGACCTGCGTGCCCACCACGTTGGTGCGCAGGAAGCGCGCCGGGTCCAGCACCGCCAGGCTGTTGTGCGACTCGGCGGCGAAGTTGACCACCACGTCGATCCCGTGCCGGTCCAGCACCCCGTCGACCGCGGCGGCGTCGCCGATGTCGGCGTGCTCGAAGGCGATCCGGTCGCGGACGTCCGCGAGGTTGGTCTCGGTGCCCCGGTAGGTCAGCGCGTCCAGGGCCACCACGGTGTCCGCCGGGTGCTCGCGCAACCAGTGCCGGGTGAAGTGCGAGCCGATGAACCCGGCCGCACCGGTGACGAGTAACCGCATCTGGGAAGCCTCTCTCCGCACGTTGGTCAGGCGGGCCGGGCGTGGACCGGCGGGTCCGCCTCGATCCGCAGGCACGTAGCGTAGTCCGGCAGCAGGCCGCTCGCGCGGGCCTCCGCCAGCGTCGGCGCGGTCAGGTCGCGCTCGGACAGCAGGGGGTCGATGTCCGGCGGGATGGGCAGCCCCAGCTCGGGGTCGAGCACGGACAGCCCCAGCTCCTGGTGCGGCACGTAGGTCTGCGACACCAGGTACGACATCACGGAGTCGTCCTCCAGCGCGACGAACGCGTGCCCGACGCCCAGCGGCAGGTAGGAGGCGCGGCAGGAGCGCGGGTCGAGGACCACCGCGTCCCAGCGCCCGAAGGTCGGCGACCCGACCCGGATGTCCACCACGATGTCGAGCACCTTGCCGCTGGTGCAGTACACGTACTTCGCCGTGCCCGGCGGCGTGGCCGTGAAGTGGACGCCGCGCACCACCGACCGCCGGGACACGCTGATGTTGGTCTGCGCCACCGCGAACAGCGGCCTGCCCACCGCCTCGACGAACGCGGCCTCCTGGTACGGCGACACGAAGTGCCCGCGATCGTCGGCGAAGACCTCCGGCGAGAACTCGACTGCGCCGTCAACGGCCAGCTTCCGCGCCTGCATCGAATCTCCTTCGGTCACCACAGACTGTGCACGCAGGCGAGCAGGCTGCGCGCTTCGATGTTGAGGTAGTGGCCGTGCCGCAGCAGTTCCATCAGCTGCCGCACGGTCAGCCAGTGGAAGTTCGGCGGCACGTCGACCGGGAACTCGTCGCCGACCTCCACCACCTGGTAGCGGGTGAGCGCCTGGTGGAACCGCCCGCCCTCCTCGGAGAGCACGGTGTCGTAGCGGACCCGCCCCAGCCCGCCGGCCGCGACCTCCTTGACGAACGGGTCGTCCACGGCCGACGGGTCGACGCCGGGCAGCAGCTGCACCGTCGGCCCCATCTCGACCAGGTCGAGCAGGCCGATCTCGGGGCGCGCCTGCACCAGCAGGTGCAGCACGTCGTCGATCGGCCGGACGACGAAGATCGCCAGGCTCCGGCCGCGCGGTTCCAGCAGCGGCTGGGACCACGTCCGGACCTCCCGGTTGCCCGCCGCCACCCGGACGCCGATGATCCGGAAGTCCCGGCCGGAGTCCTCGGCGATCTCGTCGGCGGTGCGCGACCAGTTCCGCACCGCGTCGACCGGGATCAGCCGGACGCTCCAGTCGCACAGCGTCTTCGCCTCGGTGAACCAGCTCAGCACCGCGCCGGTCGGGTGCAGCGCCTCCTCGGTGAGGTACGAGCGCGTGAGCGCGTCCGCGAACGAGGTGCCCTGGGACTGGAGGGTGCCGTCCGGCTGGGCGAACGGCATGCACGACAACACCGTCCGGGCGTCCATGTTGACCAGGTTGTCCACCCGCATCAGCTCCCGCACCAGGTGCAGCGGCAGCCAGCGGAAGTCGTCGTCGAGGTCGACGTCCCGGTCGACCTTCACGACGATGTTGCGGTTGCGCTTGCGCCAGAACCACGCGCCCTGCTCGGACTGGAGCACGTCCACCAGCACCTCGCCCCGGCCCGGCCCGATGAACAGGTCGAGGTACCGGGTGCTCGCGCCGCGGTGCACCTGCGTGTAGTTGCTGCGGGTGGCCTGGACGGTGGGCGACAGCTGGAGCGTGTTGACGTTGCCCGGCTCCATCTTGGCCTGCATCAGGCAGTGCAGGACGCCGTCGATCTCCTTCACGACGATGCCGAGCAGCCCGATCTCCGGCTGGTTGATGATCGGCTGCCAGCGGGTCGGCTCGCCGCCCACGTCGACCCGCAGCCCCTCGATGGTGAAGAACCGGCCGCTGTCGTGCCCGAGGTTGCCGGTCGCCGGGTCGAACCGCCACGCGTCCAGCTCGGCGAACGGCACCCTGGTCACCTCGAAGCGGCCCGCGCGGTGGCGGTCGGCCCACCACCGGTCGAACTCGGCGATCGTGGCGACCACGCCCCGCTCCGTGGCGGGCACAGCACCTGTGGGGGTCACGGCAGGTCCCTTCCTACAGCGTGGCGAGGACGTCGCGCAGCGCGTCGACGACCTTGTCCTGGGCGCCGCGCGACAGCGACGGGTACATCGGCAGCGAGAAGATCTCCCCGGCCAGCCGCTCGGTGACGGGCAGCGAACCCCGCTCGACGCCGAGGTGGCGGAAGCCCTCCTGGACGTGCACCGGCCACGGGTAGCTGATGTTGAGGTGGATGTCGCGCTCCTTGAGCGCGGCGATGATCCGGTCGCGCCGCGGGTGGCGGACCACGTACACGTAGTAGACGTGGTCGTTGCCCTCGGCGGTGGCGGGCTGCACGAGGTCGGTGTCGGACAGCGCTTCCCGGTACCGGTCCGCGACCGCCCGCCGGCCGGCGAGGTAGTCCGGCAGCCGCGTCAGCTTGCGGCGCAGGATCTCCGCCTGCACCTCGTCGAGCCTGCTGTTGTAGCCGGGCGTCTCGACGACGTGGTAGACCTTCTCCATGCCGTAGTAGCGGAGTCGGCGCAGCGCGGCGTCCACCGTCTCGTCGCTGGTGATGGTCGCGCCGCCGTCGCCGTACGCGCCCAGGACCTTGGTGGGGTAGAAGGAGAAGGCGGCGGCGAGCCCCATCGAGCCGGCGATCCGGCCGCGCTGGGTCGCGCCGTGCGCCTGCGCGCAGTCCTCCAGGATGGGCAGGCCGTGCTTGTCCGCCACCGCTTCCAGCGCCGTCATGTCGACGCACTGCCCGTAGAGGTGCACCGGCAGCAGGCACCGGGTCCGCTCCGTGATGGCCGCCTCGACCTGGTCGACCCGCATGAGGTAGGTGTCCTCGTGCACGTCGACGAACACCGGCGTCGCGCCGACCGCGTCGATCGCGACGACCGTGGGCGCGGCGGTGTTCGACACGGTGATCACCTCGTCGCCCGCGCCGACGCCGATCGCCCGCAGCCCCAGCACGATCGCGTTGGTGCCGTTGTCGACGCCCACGCCGTGCGCCACCCCGTGGTAGGCCGCGAACTCGCGCTCGAACGCCGCGACGCTCGGCCCGAGGACCAGCGTGCCGGAGCGGAACACCTCGTCGACCGCGGCGAGGATGTCGGCACGCTCGTTCTCGTACTCGTCCAGATATCCCCAGACATATTGGGTCATCGACGTCATCCTCCGCCGGGTGGATTAAATGGGAAATGAGTGACGGCCCGCGGTGCGGCGCTCATCGAGAAGTTAGCCACCACCGCGCCGCCGCGTCAATTTCCACGCGGGCCGTTTCGCGGGCCGGGTGAAATCGACGGTCGGCGGGCCGCGGCGGCGGTGGCCGGGTGGCGCGTGGCACTGTCCCGCCGGCGGGACGGCGGAACGCGCGGTCGGGGCGGGCGCGACGCGTGTTGTCGGGCGGCGGCGTCGCCGGCACGATGTCATTCGGGGAGCTTTCGTCGTCCTGGGGCCGGAATCGGCGGCGAAAGCGCGGCACGAACGAGAGGGGGCGGCCGGGGACATGCAACGATCACCAGCGGTGAACTCCGGGCCGACGTCGACGGCGCGGCCGGTGTTGACCAAGCGGACGAGCCTCGCGCTCCCCGCGCGTATTCCACTGGAGGACTGGCGGGGCATCGGGCAGCACATCTCGGCCATCGCCGAGTCGTCCGCCTGGTGGCTCGGCGACTGGCTGATCTACGGCCAGGAGGAGTACCCCGACCGCTACCGGAGGGCGATCGAGGAGACGGGGCTGGACTACCAGACCCTGCGCAACTACGCGTGGGTCGCCCGCCGGTTCCCGCCCGCGCGCAGGCGCGCCGCGCTGAGCTTCCAGCACCACGCGGAACTCGCGAGCCTGACCGCGGGCGAGCAGGACGAGTGGCTCGACCGCGCGGAGGAGTTCCGGTGGTCCCGGAACGAGCTGCGCAACCGGGTACGGGTGGGCCGCCGCGCGGTGAAGCCGGCCGAGGACGCCCGGCTGCGCGTGGACATCATCCCCGACCAGCGGCAGCGCTGGCAGGACGCCGCCGCGACGGCCGAGCAGGACCTGCTCACCTGGATCGTGTCGGTGCTCGACGAAGCGGCGGCCGACCCGCCGGTCGACTGACCGGCGACCGGCCGGGCGGCGCCGTGCGCACCGCCCGGCCGTCGGGTCGCGCCACCGGTCACACCACGTGCACGTCGGGCACGTAGAGGACCCACTTGCCCCCGCCCTCGCGGAAGTCCTGCTCCTTGGCCATGATCTCCTCGGCGTGGTTCCACGCGAAGAGCACGGCGTAGTCGGGGTGGTCCGCGGCGAACTCGCTCGGCGGGCGCACCGGGATGTGCGTGCCCGGCGTGACCCGGCCCTGCTTGGTCGGGCTGGTGTCGGAGATGAACTCGATCAGGTCCGGCCCGATGCCGCAGAAGTTGAGCACCGTGGCGCTCTTGGCGGTGGCGCCGTAGCCCACCACCCGGTGCCCCTTGTCCTTCAGGTCGCGCAGCAGGGCGACCAGGTCGTCGCGGATCTTGCGGACGTTGGCGCCGAAGGTCTCCAGCGTCCGCGGGTCGGTCAGGTTCGCCTCCTCCTCGGCGGCCAGCAGCTCGGCCACGGCCGGGCTCGGCGTGCGCGCGCCGGCGAGCGCCAGGGTGTACCGGACCTCGCCGCCGTGCACCGGCAGCCGCTCGACGTCGACCAGCTCCAGCCCGTGCAGCTCGGCCATCGCCCGCACCGACCGCGCGGTGAAGAAGAAGAAGTGCTCGTCGTAGACCTGGTCGAACGAGTTGCGCCGCACGATGTCGGCGAAGTACGGGTCCTCGAAGACGAACACGCCCTTGGCCGTGAGCAGGCCGGCCACGCCGCGCAGGATCGAGCCCATGTACGGGATGTGGCACAGCGTGTTGGCCGCGAAGATGACGTCGGCGGGCCCGTGGGTGCGCCGGATGTCGGCCGCCACGGCCTCCTCGAAGAAGTCCTTGCGCACCGAGATCCCCTTGGCCGCGGCCAGGTCGGCCACGCCGCCGGACGGCTCGACGCCCAGGTGCCGGATGCCGGCGTCGGCGAGCGCCTTGAGCATCACGCCGTCGTTGCAGCCGAGTTCCACGATGAACGGGTCGGGTCCGGTCAGCTCGGTCGTGCGGAACCGCTCGGCGAGTTTCCCGAAATGTTCCCGCATGAACGAGGAACCCGAGGAGAGGTACGGGTAGTCCTCGTGGAACATCTCCTCGCGCGGCACCTCGGCCATCAGCTGGACCATGCTGCACGAGGTGCAGATCCCGGTGGCCAACCGGTAGAAGAACTCGTTCTCGCCCGCCGCGGACGGTTCCGCGAACGCGTCGGACAATGGCTGCCGCCCGAAGTCGAAGAACTCCTCGACGGTACCTTCGCAAATACGGCAGCGGGTGGTTACCGGCATGTCATGTTCCCCTCGACTCGACTGCCGGACCGGTGACCGACGACCTCGCCGCGCACCGCCGGCAGGATCCGTGATTCCGGCCCGGTTTTCTTCTCACGAAACTTCTACCACAGCGGACCTAAAACGGTCCGGGTCGATCGCGGCGGAATCGTCGAGCAATTCCGCGGCGGCGGTGGTGAGCAGGTCGCGGGCGGCGCGGACCTCGGCCGCCAGCGGCCGGTCCGCGGCCAGCGGCGGGCTGATCGCGGCCAGCTCCGCCCAGAGCCCGCCCGCGCGCGGCCGGTCACCGGTCAGCGCCGCGAGCTGCGCGACGCCCACCGCGAGCGAGCCGACCACGAGCCACGCCAGGTCCAGCGCCTCGGCCGCGGAGTTGGCCCCGTTGAGCGCCATCGGCACGTGGTCCTGGTTCCACCCGTTGGTGGGCAACGCGGTCAGCGACGCCGGGTACGCGAGCTGCCGGATCCGCGACACGAACGAGGTGGCGCTGACCTGGACCCCCGCCAGCCCGCTGCCCCGGCCCGGCCGGGGCGTGAGCATCGGCGGCAGGCCGCCGTTGCGCTGCGGGTCGACCAGCACGGCGAGCTGCCGCTCCGCCAGGTACGCGGCCTGGTGCACGGCGAGCCCGATCTGGTCGGACGCCAGTCCCACCGGCATCGCGTGGAAGTTGCCGCCGTGCAGCACCTCTCCCCCGAAGGTGAGCGGGTTGTCGGTGCAGCCGTCCGCCTCGCGCAGCAGCACGTCGCCCGCCGCGCCGAGCTGGTCGAGCACCGCGCCGAGCACCTGCGGCGCGCACCGCAGGCTGTAGGGCTCCTGGAGCGGCCGGTCCGGGTCGCGGACCAGGTCGGCGGGCAGGTGGTCGCGCAGCCAGGCCGCCACGGTGGCCTGGCCGGGCTGCCCGCGCGCCGCGTCGACCCCGCGCCGGTAGTGCTCCGGGTTGGCGCGCAGCAGCACCACCAGGCGCGCGGTGAGCAGCGCGCCCGCGCGGACCAGCCGCACCGCGGAGCGCTGGTTGCGGATGGCGACCGCCAGGCTCGCGCCGGTGCCGTTGACGAAGGCCAGCGCTTCCCGCACCGGCCACGCCACCGGCTCGACGCCCAGCTCCGCGAGCACCTCGGCGGCGGGGTGCACCGTCCACTCCGGACCGTTGCGGACCCACGCCTCGCCGACGCCCGAGTGCGCGAGGGCCGCGTGCGCCAGCGGCTGGAGGTCGCCGCTCGCGCTCACCGTGCCGTCGCGGGGTATCGCCGGGGTGAACCCGCGGTTCCACAGGTCCGCCAGCACCTGCCAGAACTCCGGCGACACCGGCGAGAAGCCCTTGCGCATGCTGGTCAGCCGCAGCCACACCACCAACCGGCAGGTGTCCGGGTCCAGCGGCCTGCCCTGCCCCGTGCCCAGGTGCGCGATCAGGCCGCTGCCCTGGTCGGCCTCGGAGCCGGCCGCGTACTCGACCAGGGGCCCGAAACCACGGGTCAGGCCGTAGACCGGCGCGCCCGCCGCCAGCGCCTTGTCCACCGTCGCGGCGCTCTCGGCCATCCGGCCCCGGTCCTCGGGGCCGCAGGCGGCCAGCACCGCGTCCCAGCCCGCACGCCGGACCAGCGCCGCCAGCCCGCTCACGAGCCGACCCGCCGCATCTTCCCGGTCTCGGTGCGGTCGATCCGCCCGACCCGCAGCACCCGGCGCGGGCGCAGCCCGATCAGGTCGAACGCGGCGGCCAGGTCCGGGTCCTCGCCGGGCACGGGCACGAGGTGCAGGTCGACGTGCTCGCCGACCAGCGGGTCCGCGACCGGCACCAGCGCCAGGTCGGCGCACCGCACCGCGCCCTGGAGCGCCACCTCCAGCTCGTCCAGGTTGAGGCGGCGGCCGTTGACCTTCACCAGCCGGCCGCGCCGACCGCCGAACCGGAACCGCCGGTCGTCCACCAGCTCCACGAAGTCGTCCGTGCGCAGCGACCGCGCGCCACCGGCCAGGCGCGGGCTGCGCACCTCCAGCGGCACCTCGCCGTCGCCGCCGGCCACCGCGGTGACGTCCGGGAACAGCTCCCACAGCGGGTTGCCGCCTCGCCACCGGCGGTGCGCGATGCCGCCGGTCTCGGTCGAGCCGAACACCTCCACGATCCGCGCGCCGCCCGTCGCCACGCGGAACTCCTCCGCCGACGCGGGCAGGACGGCGGTGCTGTGCAGCACCGTGAGGTCCGCGGCGGAGTCCACCCAGGCCGGGTGCTCCAGCAGCAGCCGGAAGGTCCACGGCACCGCCATCACGGCCACCCGCAGGCCGGCCACCGGCGGCAGCGCGCCGAAGAACCCCGGCCGATACCAGGCGCGCACGCCCAGCCGGGCGGGCACCAGCACGCTCACCAGCGCGCCGTAGAGGTGCCGTGGCGGCGCGAAGGACACCGCGGCTTCGGGGCGGTACGGGCGCAGCAGGTCCGCGAGCAGACCGGCCTCGGCCCACAGCTGCTCCCGCGTGCGCGGCCACGCGCGGCGCTCGCCCGTGGTGCCGGAGGTGTGCAGGACGACGGTGTCCGGCAACGACCCGAGCACCAGCCGCTCGACGTCGGCGACCTCGTCCCAGCGCGCCGACCAGGGCCGGTCGGCGAGCGCGTCGAACCCGGCGGCCAGCAGCTCCTCCGGTGCGCGCGCGGGGAAGCCACCGGTCCCTCGCGGTGTCCCGCCGGCGGGATCGCTCATGCCGCCGACCTCGCCACGGCCATGACGTACTGGCCGTACTGGGAGTTCGCCATCCGCTCGCCGAGCGCGTAGCACTCGTCCGCGGTGATGAATCCCATGCGCAGCGCGATCTCCTCCAGGCAGGCGACCCGTACGCCCTGCCGGTTCTCCAGCACCTGCACGTACTGGCCCGCCTCCAGCAGCGACTGGTGCGTGCCGGCGTCCAGCCAGGTGAAGCCGCGGCCGAGCCGGACCAGGCGCGCCCGGCCCGCCGCCAGGTACGCCCGGTTCACGTCGGTGATCTCCAGCTCGCCCCGCGCCGACGGCCGCAGCCCCCTGGCGATCTCGACCACGTCGGAGTCGTAGAAGTACAGCCCGGTGATCGCGTTGTCCGACCGGGGCCGCGCGGGCTTCTCCTCGATCGAGACCAGCTCGCCCCGCGCGTCCAGCTCGCCGATGCCGTAGCGCTGCGGGTCGGACACCGGGTAGCCGAACAGCGTGCAGCCGTCGAGGTTCTTGCGCGAGTCGCGCAGCAGGCCGGGGAACCCGGTGCCGTGGAAGATGTTGTCGCCCAGGATGAGCGCCGAGTCGCCGCCGCCGATGTGGTCGGCGCCGAGCAGGAACGCGTCGGCGATCCCGCGCGGCTCGGTCTGCACGGCGTAGCTGATGTCCAGGCCCAGGTGCGCGCCGTCGCCGAGCAGCTCCCGCATCACGGGCACGCTCGCCGGGGTCGAGATGATCAGCACCTCGCGGATGTCCGCGAGCATCAGCACGGACAGCGGGTAGTAGACCAGCGGCTTGTCGTAGACCGGCAGCAGCTGCTTGGAGGTGGCGGCGGTGAGCGGGTAGAGCCGGGTCCCGCTCCCGCCGGCGAGGATGATCCCCTTCATCACGGTCCGTTTCGTTCAGAGGGCGGCGGACCGCCGGGCGGCGGCGACGCCGGTGCGGTACCCCGCGGCGAGTTCTTCCAGGCGCGCCACCAGGTCCGCTGGTGACGGCAGGGCGAGCAGTTCGGCCCGCAGCGGTGCGATGCGCTGCCGGAACGACGGTTCGGCCAGCAGCCGCTGGACGCCGGCGCGCACCTGCTCGCCGGTGGCCTCGGACATGTGCACCGACAGTCCCGCGCCGTGCGCCGCGACCCGGCGCGCCAGCAGCGGCTCGTCGAACCGCTCGGGCAGCGACATCGGCGGCACCCCGTAGTACAGCGAGGTGGACAGGGTGCCGAAACCCGCGTGGTGGATGGCCGCGGCGCAGCTCGGCAGCAGCGCGTGCAGCGGCACGGACGGGACGACCCTGGTGTTGGCGGGCACCGACCGCAGCCGGTGCCGCTCGCGGTCGGCCACCGTGGCGACGATCTCGATGTCGAGGTCCGCCAACGAGTCGAGCACGTCCTGGACGCCGACGCCGTACCCGCCGAAGCCCTCCGTCGACGTGACGCCGAGGGTCAGCGCGACCCTCGGCCGCTCCGGCGGCGCCCACAGCCACCGGGGCACCACCGCCGTGC
This sequence comes from Saccharothrix australiensis, assembly GCF_003634935.1. Lineage (NCBI taxonomy): Bacteria > Bacillati > Actinomycetota > Actinomycetes > Pseudonocardiales > Pseudonocardiaceae > Saccharothrix > Saccharothrix australiensis. The sequence goes on along the minus strand of NZ_RBXO01000001.1, from coordinate 3,836,287 downwards.
CGTTGTAGGGCCGGTACCCCATGCGCACGTAGTGCAGGTCGGCGGTCATCCGCAGCGGGGAGGGCAGCTGGTCGATGGTGAAGTGGCCGGTGACCACGTCCTCGGTGAAGTCCGCGCCGTGCGCGCCGAGCTGCTCCGCCAGCCACTCACCCAGCACGTCGGCGCGGTCGTCGGCGGGCCGCCCGTCGCGCAGGCGGAGCAGGCGCGCCCTGGTGACGGCGAAGACGTCCACGCCCCACAGCAGCCGGGCGTGCGCGGCGCCGACGACCCGCGCGGCGATCGACCCCGCGTAGCTGTTCGGCTCCCAGATCACCAGGTCGGGACGCCAGTGCCGGGCGAAGTCGACCAGGTCGTCGACCATGGTGCCGTTGACGACCCGGTACCACGACCGGACGAGGTTGTCGTAGGCGGGCGCGAGGTCGTCCCACGTCAGCCGCTCCGGCGCGGTGTCCGCCTGGTCGAACGGCAGCACCCGCGCCTCGCGGACCGACCGGTGCACCTCGGGGTTCAGCTCGGCGTAGCGGCGGGTGAGGAACCGGTTCGCGGTGCGCCACAGCGCGTGGTCCGTGCCGACCGGCACCGCGGTGAGGCCCGCGCCGGTGATCACGTCGGTCAGCTCCGGCTGGCTGGCCACCCGCACCTCGTGCCCGGCGTTGCGCAGCGCCCACGCCAGCGGCACCATCGCCTGGAAATGCGTCTTCACCGCGTACGTGGTGAACAGGACCCGCATGGATTTCCTCTCGGCACAGACAGCCGACGGTATTCGACCGGGCGCGCCGGGAAGCGTGCTCCGGTGTTCGCGGGGCGACGCCGTTGGCGCGGCGGGCGAACACCTCCGCAATCTAATACCGCGCCGGCGACGGTGCCAAGGGCGGCGGGCGGCGGCGTCCCGCCGGCGGGACGGCGGTATCCGCGGGCGATCGCGCCGGGATTCACCGAAAACGGCCGAGCCCGGTCATTGCCACCGCCGCGCGCACTGGGACATGATTCCCGGAGCACCGGCCGGCACGGCCGGATCGCACCGCTCGGCCGCATTCCGTCAGGTGCACCTCCCTCCCGTCTATGAAGATGTGCAGGTTCCCAATGCGGAAAACTCCGATCGATGCAAACCTCGAACTCGGCCGGACCGGTCTCGGCTGCATGTCGATGACGGGCGGCTACGCGCCGGCCACCCGCGACGACCGGGAGTCGATCCAGGTCGTCCACCGGGCGCTCGACCTCGGCGTCGCGCTGTTCGACACGGCGGACATCTACGGGCCGTTCAGCAACGAGCAGCTGCTCGGCCGGGCGTTGCGCGGCCGTCGCGACCGGGCCGTCATCGCCACCAAGTGCGGCCTGGTGCCGGGGCCCGACGGCGCGCTGAGCCGCGACGGCAGGCCCGAGCACATCCGGGCCGCCTGCGAGGGCTCGCTGCGCCGGCTGGGCGTGGACGTGATCGACCTGTACCAGCTGCACCGGGTCGACCCGGCGGTGCCGCTGGAGGAGACCTGGGGCGCGATGGCGGACCTCGTCGCCGAGGGCAAGGTGCGCGCGCTGGGCATCTCGCACGCGACCGTGCCCGAGCTGGCCCTGGTGCACTCGCTGTTCCCGCTGGCCGCCGTGCAGTACGAGCTGTCCATCCTGGCGCCCCAGTTGCGCGCCGACGTGCTGCCCTGGTGCCAGGCCAACGGCGTGGCGTTCGTGGCGTTCGCGCCGATCGGCCGGGGCTACCTCACGGGCGGCGTCGACGGCGTCGGCGTCGGCGACTCCCGGTCCAGCGACCCGAGGTTCACCGCCGACGCGCTGGCGGCCAACCGGCCGATCGTCGAGGGCGTGCGGTCGGTCGCCGAGCGGGTCGGCGCGACGCCCGCCCAGGTCGCGATCGCGTGGGTGCTGGCCCAGGGCGACCGCGTGGTGCCGATACCGGGCACCCGGACGCTGCGCCGGCTGGAGGAGAACGTGGCCGCGCTCGACGTGCGGCTCGGCCCGGAGGACCTCCGCGAACTCGACGCGCTGCCGGTGCCCACCGGCCGGATGCAGTGGGACCGCTGGCGGTCGACCGACAACTTCGGGCGGCGGGTCGGCGCCCGGTAGCCGGCCACCCGCCGCGCAGGCCACCCGCCGCGCAGGCCACCCGCCGCGCAGGCTGGCCGGCCGCCGCGCCGCCCGGACGCGCGACGGCGCCCGCGCGCCGCCGTCCCGCCGGCGGTACGAATCCACCGGGACACCGGTTCCCGGCGAAATCAGCACACCCACCAGGAAGGTTCTGCCCGCGATGACCGCTATCCTCGACAAGGACGAAGTCACCCGGACGGTCGCCGAGACCGCCCGGACGATCTGCGCGGAACAACCGGACGTGCCGGTGCCGGACGGTATTCGCGACCTCGATTCCTTCTCCCTCGTCCAGATCGTCCTCGAACTGGAGAACATCTACGGCGTCAAGCTGATCGAGGACCTTGAGCAGTTCACCGGCGAGGAATTCGAGGATCTGGCGGAAATCATCGTCCGATTGGCCGCGGCCGGCGACGACCGACCGGACGGCGAAAGCCACCGAGCCGACTGAACGAGCGGAAAGGGCCGCGGTGCGAGACTCAGGGGAGAATCCGTGACACAGGGCATCGCCAAGCCGTTGGTCGTCGTGCTCGGCGCGTCGGGGCTGCTGGGCACCGCGGTCACCAGGCAGCTCGCCGACCGGCCGGTGCGGCTGCGGGCCGTCGGCCGCAGGCGGACGGCGGTACCGCCCGGCTGCCGGGCCGAGGTGGAGGTCGTGCGCAGCGACCTGACCGAGCCCGGCGCGCTCGCCGCCGCGGTGGCCGACGCCGACGTGGTGATCCACCTCGTCGCGCACATCGCGGGCCCGGCCACCTGGCGGGTGAGCGCGGGCGACCGGCTCGCCGAGCGGGTCAACCTCGGGCTGGTGCGCGACCTGGTCGACGCCTGCCGGGCACGGCCGCGCGACCGGCCGCCGGTGGTGGTGTTCGCCGGCTCCATGTCGCAGGTCGGCCGGCCACGCTCGGCGCGGATCGACGAGACCCACCCGGACGAGCCGCTGACCGTGTACGACCGGCAGAAGCTGGCCGCGGAGCAGGCGCTGAAGGCGGCCGACGCCGACGGGGTGCTCCGGGCGATCACGCTGCGCCTGGCGACGCTGTTCACGCGGGGCACGGACGGCACGGCACTGGACCGGGGCGTCGTGGCGGCGATGATCCGGCGCGCGCTGGCCGGCCAGCCGCTGACCATGTGGCACGACGGCACGGTCAAGCGGGACCTGCTGTGCGTGGACGACGCCGCCCGCGCCTTCACCGCCGCGGTCGACCACGCGGACGCGCTGGCCGGCGGGCACTGGCTGGTCGGCACCGGCGTGGCCACCGCGGTCGGCGACCTGTTCCGGGCGCTGATCGGGAAGGTGTCGGCGCACACCGGGCAGGCGCCGGTGCCGCTGCTGCGGGTGGAGCCCGCCGACCACTCCAGCCCGACCGACCTGATCGACTTCGTGCTCGACCCCGCCGCGTTCCGGCGCGCCACCGGCTGGGTGCCGACGGTCGCGCTGGACGAGGCGCTGGACCGCGCCGTCGCCGCGGTGGCCGCGGAGGCGGGCGCGCCGGCCGCGTCGTCGCGGTGACCGGCCCAATGCGCGTGCTGTTCACCACGGTCCCCGAGCCGACGGTGTTCCGGAGCACGGTGCCGCTGGCGTGGGCGCTGCTCACCGCCGGGCACGAGGTCCGGGTGGCCGTCCCGCCCGCGCTGACCGGCGAGGTCACGCGGGCGGGGCTGACCGCGGTGCCGGTCGGCCGGGACCGCGACATCTGGCAGTCGTTCGAGACCCGGCCCGCGGAGCTGGCGGCGCTGCGGACGGCGCTGCTCGCGCCGTACGACGCGGCGGTGGAGCCGGACGTGCCGTGGGAGCACCTGAAGGCCGCCTACGACTACCACGTCACGTGGTGGCACAAGATGGACGCCTTCCCGGTGGTCGGCGACCTGGTGGCGTTCGCCCGGCACTGGCGGCCGGACCTGGTCGTCTGGGAGCCCACCACCTTCGCGGGCGCGATCGCGGCCAAGGCCGTCGGCGCGGCGCACGCCCGCCTGCTGTGGGGCCTGGACGTTTTCGGCGTCACCCGCGACCGCTACCTGCGGCTGCGGGCGCGGCAGCCGCGCCGCGCGCGGGGCGACGCGCTGGCCGACTGGCTGGGGCAGCAGGCCGGTCGCTTCGGCGTGGGGTTCAGCGAGGACATGACGCGCGGCGACGTCACGATCGACCCGCTGCCCGACTCGCTGCGCATGTCCGCCGACGTGCGGCGCGTCCCGATGCGCCACGTGCCCTACGACGGGCCCGTGACGACGCCGGCCCACCTGCCCGGCGCGCCGGACCGGCCCAGGGTCCTCGTCGCGCTCGGCGGCACGGGCGGCGAGGCGTTCGGCGGCTACCCGGTGCGCGCGGCGGAGATCCTGGACGCGCTGGGCGACCTCGACGTCGAGGTGGTGGCCGCGCTCGACGGCGACCCGCCGGCCCGGTTGCCCGCCAACGCGGTCGCCGTGCCACCGCTGCCGCTGTCCGCGCTCCTGCCCGGCTGCGCGGCCGTCGTGCACCACCCCGGCCCCGCCGGGCTGGCCGCCGCCGCCCTGCACGGCGTGCCCCAACTGGTGCTGCCCGTGCACGCCGACGACCCGCCGCTGGCCGACCGCGTCGCGGAGCGGGGCGCGGGCGTGGTGCTGCACTCCACCCGCGCGAGCGGGCGGAGCATCCGCGACCACCTGCTGCGCCTGCTCGGCGACGCCGCGTTCGGGCGCGCGGCGGACCGCTTGCGCGCCGAGATGCTGGCCATGCCCGCGCCGCACGAGGTCGTCGGGCGGCTGGTGGCGCTCGTCGCCGGACAACGATCGGGAGGGTGACCGTGCGGGTCCTGTTCACCACCTCCGCGGTGCGGAGCTACCTGCTGACGCTGGCGCCGCTGGCCTGGGCGCTGCGCACGGCGGGCCACGAGGTGCGGGTGGCCGCCCGGCCGGGTTTCGCCGACGTCATCACGCAGGCGGGCCTGACCGCCGTGCCGGTCGGCAGCGACCGCGACCCCTGGGCGCGGGTCTCGCCGGAGCGGATCCAGGCCGCGCGGCCGGGCCTGCGCCCGCCGTACGACGCGGCGGGCACGCCGCGCGACGAGGTCGCGTGGGAGCGCCTGAAGGCCGGGTACGACCGGGAGGTCACCTGGTGGCACAAGGCGGAGAACGTCCCGGTGATCGCCGGCCTGGTGGACTTCGCCCGGCACTGGCGGCCGGACCTCGTGCTGTGGGAGCCCACCAGCTACGCGGGCGCGATCGCGGCCAAGGCGGTCGGCGCGGCGCACGGCAGGTTGCTGTGGGGCACGGACGTCTTCGGCGTCACCCGCGAGCACTTCCTGCGGCTGCGCGAGCAGCGGCCGCCCGAGGACCGCGCCGACCCGCTGGCCGACTGGCTCGGGGCCAACGCCCGGCACCACGGGGCCGAGTACTCCGAGGACATGGCCACCGGCCAGTTCACCATCGACCAGCTGCCCGCGTCGCTGGCCCTGCCGACCGGGCTGCACCGCGTCCCGCTGCGCTACACGCCCCACGGCGGCGCGGCCGTGGTGCCCCGGTGGCTCCGCGAGGACCCGCGGTCGCCCCGGGTCGCGCTGACCTTCGGCCTCGCCGCCACCGACTCCTTCGGCGGCTACACCGTGCCCGTGCAGTCCATTTTGGACACGTTGGGCGAGTTGGACGTCGAGGTCGTCGCGACGATCGGCGACGAGCAGAAGCGCGCGCTGGACCGCATACCGCCCAACGCGCGGGTGGTGCCCTACGTGCCGCTGCACGACCTCGCGCCCACCTGCGCGGCGGTCGTCCACCACGCGGGCGCGGCGACGCTGGCGACGGTGAGCCTGCACGGCGTGCCGCAGCTCAGCCTGCCCTTCCACTTCGACGAGCCGATCGTGGCCCGCGCCCTGGCCGCCCAGGGCGCGGGGCTGACCCTGCCGCCCGACCAGGTCACCGGCACCGCCGTCCGGGACCACCTGCTGCGGCTGCTGACCGAGCCGGGCTTCGGCGAGCGGGCCCACGCGCTGCGCGCCGAGCTGCTGGCCATGCCGGGGCCCGGCGACCTGGTCGGCGCCTTGGAGGAACTGACCGCGAAGCACCGCGTCACCGCCGCCTGAGGAGCACACCGGATGCGCGTCCTGTTCGTCAGCTACCCGGAGAAGACCATCTTCCAGTACTTCGCGCCGATGGCGTGGGCGCTGCGCACCGCGGGCCACGACGTCCGCGTGGCGACCCAGCCGAAGTTCGCCGACGTCGTCACGCAGGCCGGCCTGACCGCCGTGCCGGTCGGCGGCGACCGCGACATCTGGCGGCTGGCCGAGCACCGGACGCGGGAGCGGGACGCGACGCGCGCGGGGCTGCCCGCGCCCTTCGACGTGGTCGACGAGCCGGACCTGATCACCTGGGAGCACCTGAGCGCGGGCTACGCGCGACAGGTCGACTGGTGGTTCCGGATGAAGAGCGTCCCGCTGGTCACCGAGCTGGTCGACTACGCCCGGTACTGGCGGCCCGACCTGGTCGTCTGGGAGCCGACGACGTTCGCCGGCCCGATCGCGGCCAAGGCGGTGGGCGCCGCGCACGCCCGGATGCTCTACAGCGTCGACGTCTTCGGCGTGACCCGCGACCACTTCCTCCGCCTCGGCCGGGACCGGACCGACCGCGCCGACCCGCTGGCCGACTGGCTCGGCGGCTACGCCGACAAGTACGGCTTCGGGTTCGCCGAGGACATGGTCACCGGCCACTTCACCATCGACCAGATCCCCGGCCCGCTGCGGACGCCCGCCGACCTGCACTACGTGCCGGTGCGCTACGTGCCCTACGGCGGGCCGGCCGTGGTGCCGAAGTGGCTGTGGCAGTCCGACGGCAGGCCGAGGGTCGCGCTGACGCTCGGGCTGTCGGCCACCGAGCGGTTCGACGGCTACACGGTGGGCGTCGGTGACATCCTCGACGCGCTGGCCGACCTCGACGTGGAGGTCGTGGCCACCATCGCCGACCGGGTGCGCGACCGGCTCGGCGCGACGCCGGGCAACGCGCGGATCGTGCCGTACGTCCCGCTGCACGCCCTGGTGCCGACGTGCGCGGCGGTCATCCACCACGCCGGCGCGGCGACCCTGGCCACCACCAGCCTGCACGCGGTGCCGCAGTTGGCGCTGCCCTTCCACTTCGACCAGCCCGCGCTCGGCCGCGCCCTCGCCGCGCAGGGCGCGGGCATCGCGATCCACTCGACGGAGGCGACCGGCGAGCACGTCCGGGACGCCGTGCTGCGGCTGCTGCGGGAGCCGGGTTTCCGCGACGCCGCGGTCCGGCTGCGCGACGACGTGCTGGCCACGCCGTCGCCCACCGAGGCCGTCGGCGGGATCGAGGGCCTGGTCGACCGGTACCGCGACGCCCGATGACCGAGCCGAGGGGGAAGCACATGCGCGTGCTGTTCGCGACGTGCCCGAACAAGAGCATCTTCCAGTACTTCGCGCCGATGGCGTGGGCGCTGCGCACCGCCGGCCACGACGTCCGCGTGGCCGCCCAGCCGAAGTTCGCCGACGTCATCACGCAGGCCGGCCTGACCGCGGTGCCGGTCGGCCGCGACACGCCGACGTTGGAGCTGGAGGACCAGGCCGTCCGCGAGGCCGGGCGGGCCGGCCTGCCCCCGCCCTACGACGTGGCCGAGCACCCGGAGAAGGCTTCCTGGCCGTACCTGTCGTCGGCGTACCGGCACAACGTCGAATGGTGGTACCGGGTCGAGAACTTCCCGATCACGGCCGACCTGGTGGCGTTCGCCCGCTGGTGGCGGCCGGACCTGGTGGTCCGCGAGCCCACGACGTTCGCCGGCGCGATCGCGGCCAAGGCGAGCGGCGCGGCGCACGCCCGGATGCTGTGGGGCCAGGACGTCTTCGGCATCGCGCGCGGCGAGTTCCTGCGGCTGCGGGCGTCCCGACCGCCGGGCGACCGCGCCGACCCGCTCGCCGAGTGGCTCGGCGGGTACGGCGAGAAGTACGGCTTCGAGTTCACCGAGGACATGGTCACCGGGCAGTTCACCATCGACCAGTTCCCGGCCTCGCTCCAGGAGTCGGCGGACCTGCGGTACGTGCGCACGCGGCACGTGCCCTACGGCGGGCCCGCCGTCGTGCCGGACTGGCTGCGCGTCCCGCCGTCGCGGCCGAGGGTCGCGCTGACGATGGGGTTGAGCGCGACCGAGCACTACGGCGGCTACGTCGTCGGCGTGGGCGAGATCCTCGACGCGCTGTCCGACCTGGACGTCGAGGTGGTCGCGACGGTCGCCGACGACCAGCGGGACGGCCTGGTGGCGCCCGACAACGCGCGGGTGGTGCCGTACGTGCCGTGGCACGCCCTGACGGCCACGTGCGCCGCGGTCATCCACCACGCGGGCGGGGCGACCCTGGCCACCACCTCGCTGCACGGCGTGCCGCAGTTGGCCATCCCGTTCCACTTCGACCAGACGATCTACGCGCGCAAGCTCGCCGCGCACGGCGCGGGCCTGATGCTCGACACCGGCCGGGCGACGGGGCAGGCGGTGCGGGAGCACCTGCTGCGCCTGCTGGACGAGCCCGCCTTCGGGCGGCGGGCGGAGGACCTGCGCGACGAGATGCTCGCGCTGCCCTCGCCCGGCGAGCTGGCGTCGCGACTGGCCGAACTGTGCTGAAACCCACCGAGGAGCAACCCATGCGCGTGCTGTTCGCCACCGGGTCGGACCGGAGCATCTTCCTGTCCTCGGTGCCGCTGGCCTGGGCGCTGCGCACCGCGGGCCACGAGGTGCGCGTCGCCTGCTCGCCGTCCCTCGCGGACGTGGTCACCGGCGCGGGCCTGACCGCGGTGCCGGTCGGCCGGGACCGCGACAGCTTCTGGCGCGTCACCGGGCCGGGACCCGCGGCCCCGGACGCCGACGCCGCACCGGACGCCGACCGGGGAGCCGGTGCCGCACCGGACGACCCGACGGCCCTGATCCGGCCCTACGACGTGGCCGACGCGCCGGAGAAGGCCACGTGGCGCCACCTGGCCGACGGCTACCGGGACACCGCGGTCGAATGGCACCGGGCGGACGCCGTGCCGATCGTCGGCGACCTCGTGGCCTTCGCCCGGCACTGGCGGCCCGACCTCGTGCTCTGGGACGCGATCACCTACGCCGGCCCGATCGCGGCGAAGGCGTGCGGCGCCGCGCACGGGCGGCTGCTGTGGGGTCAGGACATCTTCGGCGTCACCCGCGACCACTTCCGGCGGCTGCGCGACCGGCAGCCGCCGGAGGACCGGGCCGACCCGCTCGGCGACTGGCTCGCCCGGTACGCCCGCCGGTACGGCTTCGGGTTCGACGAGGACGTGGTCACCGGGCAGTTCACCGTCGACCAGCTCCCGCCCTCGCTGGCCACGCCGGCCGACCTGCGCTACGTGCCGATGCGGTACGTGCCCTACGGCGGGTCGGCGATCGTGCCGAGGTGGCTGACCGCTCCGCCCGAGCGGCCGAGGATCGCCGTGACGCTCGGCATCACCGAGGTCGCCGAGCGGACCTCGTCCTACGCCTCCGGGCTGCGGGAGATCCTGACCGCGCTGTCCGAAATGGACGCCGAGGTGGTGGCGACCGTCGCGGACCCGCGCCGCCAAGGGCTGGACGACCTGCCCGACAACGTGCGCGTCTTCCCACGGGTGCCGCTGCACGCGCTGGTGCCCACCTGCGCCGCGGTCGTCCACCACGCCGGCTTCGGGACGCTCGCGACCACGTCGGCCTACGGCGTGCCGCAACTGGCCCTGCCGGTGGACTTCGACGAGCCCGCGTTGGCGCGCCGGCTCGCCGGGCAGGGCGCGGCGCTGACCATCCCGGCCGACCGGGTCACCGGGCCGGCCGTCCGCGACGGCGTGCTGCGCCTGCTGGGCGAGCCGTCCTTCCGCGAGCGGGCCGGCCTGCTGCGCGACGAGATGCTGGCCATGCCCTCACCCGGCGACGTCGTGGCGCGCCTGGAAGACCTCGCCGCAGCCGCGGTCGACGCCTGAACGGAAGGGAGCCAACCCATGCGCGTGCTGTTCACCACCCAGCCGGGCGGCACCATCCTGAACGCGATGGTGCCGCTGGCCTGGGCGCTGCGCGCCGCCGGCCACGACGTGCGGGTGGCGAGCTGGCCCGAGCTCGCCGACGTCATCACCCGGACCGGGCTGACCGCCGTGCCGGTCGGCCGGACGCAGCACGCGCCGCCGGGCCACGACGACCCGCCGGAGGAGCCCTCCTACCCCGACCACCGGGGCGTGCCCGAGCCGTACGACGTGATCGAGCGACCCGCGGCCGAGATCACCTGGGACGACCTCAAGGCCCGCTTCGACGCCGCGCACGTCACGTGGTTCTACAAGGCGCGCAACTTCCCCTTCCTCGCCGACCTGGTCGACTTCGCCCGCCACTGGCGGCCCGACCTGGTGATCTGGGAACCGATGTCCCCGGCGGGCGCGATCGCCGCCTCGGCCGTCGGCGCGGCCCAGGTCCGCCTGCTGTGGAGCGTGGACTACTTCGGCGCCGCGCGGGACCACTACCGGAGGCTGCGGGACCGGCAGCCGGCGCACGACCGGGTCGACCACCTCGCCGACTGGCTGGCCGCCTACGCGCGCAAGTACGGCGGCCGGTTCTCCGAGGAGCTGGTCACCGGGCAGGCCACCATCGAGCAGCTGCCCCCGTCGCTGCGCGTCGCGGCCGACGTCGAGTACATCCCGATGCGGTACGTGCCCTACGGCGGGCCGGCCACCCTGCCGAAGTGGCTGACCGCGCCGCCCGAGCGGCCCAGGGTCGCCCTGACGCTGGGGCAGGCCGTCGTGGCCGAGCGCCCGGACGGCTACCTGGTCGACCTGTCGGACGTCCTCGACGCGCTGTCCGACGTGGACGTCGAGGTGGTCGCCACGATCGCGCCGGACGCGCAGCGCAAGTTGCGGCGGGTGCCGGACAACGCCAGGGTCGTCCCGTTCCTCCCGCTGCACGCGCTCACCGCCACCTGCGCGGCGGTGATCCACCACGCCGGCATCGGGACGATGTGCACCACGACGCTCGACGGCGTGCCCCAGCTCGCGCTGCCGTGGAACTCCGACCAGCCGGCGCTGGCGCGCAAGCTCGCCGAGCAGGGCGCGGGGCTCGCCATCCCCGCGTACCGGGCGACCGGTGACGCCGTCCGCGACAGCGTCCTGCGCCTGCTGGGCGAGCCGTCCTTCCGGGAGCGCGTCGGCGCGCTGCGCGACGAGATGCTGGCCATGCCGACACCGCACGAGGTGGTGCCCCGGCTGGTGGAACTCGCGGCCGGGTAGGGGGAAGGCGATGCGGGTGCTGTTCACCGTCTGCGCGGACCGGAGCCTGTTCTACTCGATGGCGCCGCTGGCGTGGGCGCTGCGCACGGCCGGGCACGACGTGCGCGTCGCGAGCCAGCCCAACCTCGCCGCCACCGTCACGCAGGCGGGGCTGACCGCGGTGCCCCTGGGCCGCGACCACGCGATCTGGCGGGCGCTGGCGCACGACCCCGGCAAGCGCCGGGAGGTCCGGGCGGGGCTGCTGCCGCCCTACGACGTGGTGGAACGGCCGGACGTCACGTGGGAGCACCTGGTCGAGGGCTACCGGCAGCAGGTCACCTGGTGGCACAAGGCGGAGAACTTCCCCCTGGTCGACCAGCTCGTGGACTTCGCCCGGTGGTGGCGGCCGGACCTGGTGGTGTGGGAGCCGGTCAGCTACGCGGGCGCCATCGCCGCCGCGGCCGCCGGCGCGGCGCACGGCCGCCTGCTGTGGAGCCTGGACGTCTTCGGCGCGACCCGCCGGGAGTTCCTGCGCCGCAAGGCAGACGGCGGCCACGCCGAGGACCCGCTCCGCGACTGGCTGGCCGCGCACGCGGCCAAGCACGGCGTGGCGTTCTCCGAGGAGCTGGTGACCGGGCAGTTCACCGTCGACCAGTTCCCGCCGTCCCTGCGCCTGCCGAGCCCGCCGACCGGCGACGAGCCGCTGTCGATGCGGTACACGCCCTACGGCGGGCCGGCGGTGGTCCCGGCCTGGCTGCGGACGCCGCCGTCGCGGCCCCGCGTCGCCCTCACCTTCGGCATCACCGCGACCGGCCAGTACGACGGCTACGCGGTGAACCTGCGCGCGATCCTGGACGCGCTGTCCGATGTGGACGTCGACGTCGTCGCCACCGTCGCGGACGCCGAACGCGACGGGCTGGGCCGCGCGCCGGACAACGCGCGGCTGGTCCCCTACGTCCCGCTGCACGCCCTCGCGCCGACGTGCGCGGCGGTCGTGCACCACGCCGGACCGGGCACCCTCGCGACCACGTCCCTGCACGCGGTGCCGCAACTGGCGCTGCCCTGGGACTTCGACGAGCCCGCGCTGGCCGCCCGGCTCGCCGCGCAGGGCGCCGGGCTGGTCCTCGACCCCCGCGCCGCGACCGGCGCGACCGTCCGGGACGCGGTGCTGCGCCTGCTCGACGACCCGGCCCTCCGCACCGGCGCGGGGACCCTGCGCGACGGGATGCTCGCGATGCCCACGCCCAACGAGCTGGTCCCGCGGCTCGAAGAACTCACCACCGGGAGGTAGGACCGTGCGCGTCCTGTTCGCCACCGAGCCGGGCTACACCCTGTTCCAGTTCATGGTGCCGCTGGCGTGGGCGCTGCGCGCCGCCGGGCACGAGGTGCGCGTCGCGAGCCAGCCGGACTTCGCGCCGCTGGTCGCCGAGACCGGGCTGACCGCGGTGCCCGTCGGCCGGAACTTCGTGGCGGGCCCGGTCTCCCCCGACGAGCCGGACGACGTGCTGGCCGCGCCGTACGACGTGGCCGACCACCCCGAGCGGGCCACGTGGGAGCACCTGCGGGCGGGGTACCGGCAGCAGCTCGACGAGTTCTACAAGCCGGTGAACTTCCCGGTGATCGGCGGCCTGGTCGAGTTCGCCCGGCGCTGGCGGCCGGACCTGGTGTTCTGGGAACCCGGCTGCTACGCCGGGGCGATCGCGGCCCACGTGGTCGGCGCGGCGCACGCGCGGGTGCTGTGGAGCCGGGACGTCTTCGGCGTCGCCCGCGAGCACTACCTGCGGCTCCGGGACCAGCGGCCGGCGGACGACCGGGAGGACCCGCTGGCCGAGTGGCTCGCCTTCTACGCCGAGCGCCACGGCGTCGACTACGCCGAGGACATGGCGTGCGGGCACTTCACCGTCACCGCGTTCCCCGAGTCGCTGCGCATCCAGGCCGACCGGCTGACCTACCTGCCGGTGCGGCACGTGCCCTACGGCGGCCGGGCGACCGTGCGGCCGTGGCTGTGGCGGACCTCCGGGCGGCGGCGGATCGCGCTCACCCTGGGCAGCAGCGTCGTCCACGAGCACCCCGGCGGGCACGTCCTGGACGTCCGGGACGTCCTCGCCGCGCTGGCCGACCTGGACGTGGAGGTGGTGGCCACCATCGCCGAGCGGGAGCAGCCGAAGCTGGGTCGCGTGCCGGACAACGCCACGGTCGTGCCGTTCGCCCCGCTCGACGACCTCGTGCCGACCTGCGCCGCCGTCATCCACCACGCCGGTCCGGGCACGCTGGCCACCACGTCGCTGCACGGCGTGCCGCAGTTGGCGCTGCCGTGGGAGTTCGACGAGCCCGCCGTCGCCGAACTGCTCGCGCGGCAGGGCGCGGCGCTCACCACGCACGCGACCAGGGCGACCGGCGACACCGTGCGCCGGGACGTGCTGCGGCTGCTGGACGAGCCGTCGTTCACGGCGGCGGCGGGCCGGCTGCGCGCCGAGATGCTCTCGATGCCCACTCCCGCCGAGGTCGTGCGCGACTTGGAAGAACTCACCGACCGGCACCGCGCGGCGCCGGCCGGGCGACGCTGACGGAACCCTCGGAGGCAACCGACCATGCGCGTCCTGCTCATCACCCACCCTGGCAACACCGTCTTCTACCCGCTGGTGCCGTTGGCGTGGGCGTTCCGCGCCGCCGGCCACGAGGTGCGCGTCGCGAGCAACCCGGAGTTCGCCGACACCATCACCCTCGCCGGGCTGACCGCCGTACCGGTGGGTCGCCCCGGCCGCGCGGCGCAGTCCGCCGAGGAGCCCGCCGAGGGTGACGTCGACACGGGCCTCAACCCGCCGTACGACGCGGCCGAGGACCCGGCGAAGATCACCTGGGAGCACCTGCGGGACGGGTACCGCGAGGACGTCCCGTGGTGGTTCACCGCGTTCACCGCGCCGATCCTGGCCGACCTGGTGGCCTACGCCCGCTGGTGGCGGCCCGACCTGGTGGTGTGGGAGCCGACCAGCTACGCCGGGCCGATCGTGGCCGGGGCGTGCGGCGCGGCGCACGCCAGGGCGCTGTGGAGCCTGGACGTCTTCGGCGTCACGCGGGGCCACTTCCGGCGGCTGCGGGACGGCCGACCGCCGGAGGACCGCGACGACGCCCTCGCCGAGTCGTTCACGCGGTACGGGCGGCGGTACGGCGTGGGGTTCACCGAGGACATGGCGACCGGGCACTTCACGATCGACCTGTTGCCGCCGTCGCTGGCCCTCCCGACCGACCTGCCCCGGGTCGGGGTGCGCTTCGTGCCCTACGGCGGGTCGGCGAGCGTCCCCCGGTGGCTGTGGGCGCCGCCGGAACGGCCGCGCGTCGCCATCACCCTGGGCAGCAGCCTCCTCTCCGAGCGGCCCGCCGAGTACGGCTTCGACCTCCAGGACGTGCTCGACTCGCTCGCGGACCTGGACGTCGACGTCGTGGCGACGGTCGCCGACCGGGAGCGGGCGCTGCTGCGGCGCATCCCGCCCGGGGCCACCATCGTGCCCTACGTCCCGCTGCACGCGCTCGCGCCGACCTGCTCGGCGATCGTGCACCACGCCGGCATCGGCACCCTGGCCACCACGTCGTTCTACGGCGTGCCGCAGCTGGCGCTGCCGTGGGAGTTCGACGAGCCGCTGCTGGCCCGCAACCTCGCCGCGCAGGGCGCGGGACTGGCCGTGGACCCCGCCGGGACGACCGCCGGGGACATCCGGGAAAACCTGCTCCGAATACTCCGGGAACCCTCGTTCAAGCATTCCGCCGAACGGCTCGGCGAAGAGATGCGAACGATGCCGTCCCCGCTCGAAGCCGTCCGGGAAATCGAACGGCGCACGGCCGCGCACCGCACTTGATGTGCTATTTTCGGATTATGGGGTCGAGCCTGGTCCACAAAGGAATCAATTACACCGTCGGTCTCAACTACGTCGGTGAGGGGTGCACCCGCGACATCTGGCGGACGGAACTCGTCGAACAGGAGTTGCGGGTGATCCGCGACGAGTTGCACTGCACGGCGGTGAACGTCTACGGCACCGAGGTCCCCCGGCTGGTGGAGGCCGCGACCATCGCGCTGTCCCTCGGGCTCGACGTGTGGCTCCAGCCCCGGCTGTACGACGTCGACGCGGCGGAAACCCTCGACCACCTCGCGGACGCGGCGCGGGCCGCCGAGCGGCTGCGCGCGCGCCACCCGGAGCGGGTGGTGCTCAACGTCGGGTGCGAGTACTCGCTCTACACCGACGGGATCATCCCCGGCGAGGACGCGGCGGCGAAGGGCCTCCCGCTCGGCTCGCCGCGCTGGTGGCCGGTGCTGCCGCTGTTCAACCAGCGGCTGAACTTCCTGCTCGCCAACGCGGCGGCGGTGGCGAGGGCGAATTTCACGGGCCCGCTCACCTACGGGGCGGGCCTGTGGGAGCAGGTCGACTGGACGCTGTTCGACATCGTCGGCTCGAATTACTACCGGCACGAGCACAACGAGGCGAATTACCGGCAGGGATTGCGCCGGCTGCACCGGCACGGCAAACCGGTGGCCGTCCTGGAGTTCGGCTGCGGCGGTTACCGGGGCGCGGAGAAGGACGGCCCGCGGGCGCAGCGCCTGGTCACCTGGGACGCCTCGGCCCACACGTCGGTGCGGGAGTCCGCGCCGCCGAGGGACGAGGCGGCACAGGCCCGCTACCTCGCCGACCTGATCGAGCTCTACGCCGCGGAGGGCGTGTTCGCCGCGTTCGCGTTCGAGTTCATCCAGCCGGCCTCGCCGCACTCGCCGGACCCGCGCCTCGACCTCGACCGGGCGGGCTACACCCTGGTCAAGGTCCACGCCGAGGACGCCGAGCTGCCCTACTCCAGCGGCCACTGGGAGCCGAAGGCCGCCTTCCACGAGGTGGCGAAGCGCTACCGGGCGCTGTGAGGCTACCGGGCGCTGTGAGCGCGGGCGGGCGGGCGGCGCACCTGGTCCGGGCGCTCGTACCGGCCGCTGTGAGCGCGGGCGGCGGTGGGCGTCGGTCGCGCACCGCTCACTGGGCGGTGAGCAGTTGGGTCGCCGCCAGCTCGCGGTAGAGGTCGTCGCTCTCGACCAGGTCGCGGTGGGTGCCGACGGCCCGCACGCGGCCCGCGTCCATCACCACGATCCGGTCCGCGCGGGTCACCGTGGACAGCCGGTGCGCGACCACCAGGACCGTGGTGCGCCGGGCCGCCTGCTCGATCGCCTCGCGCAGCGCCAGCTCGTTCACCGCGTCCAGCTGCGAGGTCACCTCGTCGAGCAGCAGCAGCCGCGGTTTCCGCAGCAGGGCGCGGGCGACCGCGACCCGCTGCCGCTCACCGCCGGACAGGGTGCTGCCGCGGTGGCCGACCCTGGTGTCCAGCCCGTCGGGCAGGCGCGCCACCAGCCCGTCGAGCCGGGTGCTCGCCAACACCCCGGCGAGGTCGTCGTCGGTCGCGTGCTCGACGCCCAGCAGCAGGTTCTCCCGCAGCGTGCCGGCCAGCACCGGCGCGTCCTGCTCGACGTAGCCGATCCCGGACCGCAGGCGGTGCAGCGGCCACTGGCCGAGGTCCACCCCGTCGAGCAGGATGCGCCCGCCGTCCGGCTCGTAGAACCGCTCGATCAACGCGAAGATGGTCGACTTGCCCGCGCCGGACCCGCCGACGAACGCGGTCACACCGCCCGGCGGCACGTCGAAGCTGACGCCGTGGTGCACCGGCGACTCGGTGTCCGGGTACCGGAAGACGACGTCCTCGAACCGCAGCGACGCGCACCGGTCCGCACCGGCGGCCGGTGCCGGGTCCGCCGGCGTCGGCGTGCCGTCGGCCTCGACGTCGAGCCGCTGCACCTCGCGGACCCGGCGCACCGCCGCGACGCCCGCGCTGAACCGCGCCACCGAGTCGATCAGCTCGGTCGCCGGCTCGATCAGGTAGAACAGGTAGAGCAGGAACGCGATGAGCGTGCCG
The DNA here is from genome assembly GCF_003634935.1 of Saccharothrix australiensis. Lineage (NCBI taxonomy): Bacteria > Bacillati > Actinomycetota > Actinomycetes > Pseudonocardiales > Pseudonocardiaceae > Saccharothrix > Saccharothrix australiensis. Next base: position 3,819,058 of record NZ_RBXO01000001.1, on the reverse strand, counting down.
ATCGCGGTGTCGCCGGACGCCACCCGCGCGCCGCCGATGCCGAGCACCGCCAGGAACGACAGGTGGATGCCCATCAGCGCGAGCGCGCCCATCGCGCCGTCCATCCCGGCCAGCCGCACGCCGTACTTCCAGGCCCGCTCGGACGCCGCGACGGCCTCCGCCTCCACCCTCCGCTCGACACCCGTGGCCTTGATGGTCCGGAACGCGCCCAGGGCGCGTTCCAGGGTGTTGTTGATGTCGCCCAGCGACTCCTGGACCGTGACGTTGTAGCGGGTGTAGAACGGCGCGAGGAGCCCGACCAGGACACCGCAGACGCCGAGCACGCCGAGCGTCACCAGCACCAGGACCGGCTCCATGACCACCATGACGACCAGGATGGCGATCATCATCAGGGCGCCCTTGACCGAGTCGATCAGGGCGTGGCTGACCGCCTGGTTCAGCAGCGTGGTGTCGGTGCCGACCCTGGACATCAGGTCGCCCGGCGGGAACCGCGCGAACTGGGGCACCCGAAGCCGCAGGATGCGGTGGATCAGGCCGACCCTGGCGTCGCGGACCACCGATTCGGCGGTGCGGCCCAGCAGGAACGCGCCGAGCAGGTTGACCACCGTGCTGCCGAGCACCGCCGCGGTCAACAGCAGGAGCAGCCCCGCCACCGTCTCGCCGCGCTCCAGCGCGTCCACCAACTCCTTGGTGACCAGCGGTTCCACCAGCCCCGTCAGACCGCCGAGGAGGCTCAGCGCGCCGCCGAGCACCACCGCGCCGCGGTACGGCCGGGCGTAGGCCAGCAGCTCCCGCCAGGCCGACAGCGTGAACACGCCTGCTCGATCGGTCTCGGTTTCCTTCCGCTCCACCCGGTTCCTCCAGTCGAAGCCGCACCGGCCGCCGAATCGACACACGGAAAGACGCGAGCACGACCACTGCCCCCGCGGATCCCCTGGCGATCACTGTACCGCCGGCGGCCGCGGCGATGCCGGGCCCGGCGAAGGGTTTCCACCGACGGCCGTCCCGCCGGCGGGACGATCCGCGGTTCCGCCGGGCCCGCGGGCGGGATAGACGCCGGAAAACCTTGCGCACGGCCGGGAATGGCGAAATCCTGGGCGCTCCCCGGCTCCGCGCCGACCACCCGGACCACGTGCCGCGCGCACCGGAAAAGCGCGACACAACGGGAAAGGCGTGGCACACCCGAAAGGCGCGACACGACCGGAAAGGCGTGGCACGACCGGAAAGGCGCGGCGCGACCGGGGAACCGCGTGCTCGCCCCGAACCGGCCCGCCTTGCGCCGCGAGGAAACCGCCCGCGACGCATTCGATCGGATACGCCACCGGAGGTGGATCATGCGCGTCCTGTTCACCACGCTACCCGGACCCACCCTGCTGTACTTCATGGCGCCGCTCGCGTGGGCGTTGCGCATCGCCGGTCACGAGGTGCGCGTCGCGTGCGAGCCGGACTTCGTGGAGACCGTCACGCAAGCCGGGCTCACCGCCGTCCCGGTCGGCGTGGGCGACGAGGAGTCCGCCGGGGACGACGAGGACGACGACGAACCGGAGACCGGTGAGGTGCCGGCGCCCTACGACGCGGCGGTGTCGCCGGGAAGCGTCGAGTGGGAGCACATGCTGACCGGTTACCGGGGATGCACCACCGGGTGGCACCGGCCGATGAACGACGTCCTCACCGCGGACCTGGTCGACTTCGCCCGCCGATGGCGGCCCGACCTGGTCCTGTGGGAGCCCTGCGCCTTCGCCGGGGCCATCGCGGCCAAGGCGTGCGGCGCGGCCCACGCGCGGGTGATGTGGTGCCTGGACGTGTTCGGCGTCGCCCGCGAGCACTTCCTGCGGCTCAAGGCCGAGCGGCCGGCCGGTGACCACGAGGACCCGCTCGCCGACTGGCTCGCGGAGGAGGCCGCCCGATACGGCTTCGAGTTCACCGAGGACATGGTCACCGGCCACTTCACGATCGAGCAGCTGCCGCCCTCGATCCGGCTGCACGCCGAGGGGCTGGACTACCTGCCCCTGCGGTACACGCCCTACGGCGGCCCCGCGACCGTGCCCGACTGGCTCTGGGCGCCGCCCGAGCGGCCCCGCGTCGCGCTCACCCTCGGCCTGAGCCTCGCGGTGGAGATCGACCGCTACGCGGTGGACGTGCAGGGCGTCATCGACGCCGTCGCCGACCTCGACGTCGAACTCGTCGCCACCGTCCACGACAGCCAACGGCACACGTTGACGTCCATTCCGGACAACGTCCGGGTCGTGCCGTACGTGCCCCTGCACCACCTCGCGCCCACTTGCGCCGCGGTGATCCACCACGCGGGCGCGGGCACCCTGGCCACCACCACGCTGCACGGCGTGCCCCAGCTCGCGCTGCCGTGGGAGTTCGACGAGCCGATGATCGCCGACGGGCTCGTCCGGAGCGGAGCGGGCCTGGCGCTGCCGGCGACCGAGGCGACCGGCGCGGCGGTGCGCGAGCGGCTGCGCGGGCTGCTCGACGAACCGGCCTTCCGGCAGGGCGCCGGGCGGCTGCGCGACGAGATGCTCGCCATGCCCGACCCGCACGAGGTCGTCCTGCGGCTGGAGGAGCTGGCCGGGAAGCACCGGAGCGCTCCCGCCGGCGCGTGAGCACCGAAGCGCTCCGCCGGCGCGGGAGCACCGGACCGCGCGCGGGGAGGGGACGCCGGCACCGGCATCCCCTCCCCGACCAGCGGCGGCGGCGCGCGACCCGCGCCACGGGGACCAGGCGTACCCGGTCCTGTCCCGCCCGGTCCCGGTGCGAACCCGCTCCCGGCCGCCCTTCCCCAGTCACACCACCCCCAGTCGTGGTGCCCCGGTGCCGGTGCCCCCCGTGGCAGCGCCCCCAGCGCCGGCGCCCCGGTTGCCCGACCGCGATCCGCGTGCCGTCGGACGCGGAGTCCTCAGTTGCTCGACCCCAGGTGCTTGCTCACCGTCTCCAACGTGGTCGCCGCCGCGTCGTCCAGCACCGCCACCATCCACGCCGTGAAGTCCTGCTCGGTCCTCGACGCGGCCTGCATCCAACGCTGCTTCTGGCTCGGCGGCACGGTCATCTGGATCTGCAACGTCCGATCCGCCGCACCACCGCCCGCGCGGTCGATCTTCCGACTCGCCCGGACGCGGTTGCGCAACTCGTTCCGCGACCAGCCGAAGCGCTCCGCCCGGTCGAGCCACTGGTCCTGCTCGAACGGCGTCAGCGCGGCGAGCTCGGCGTGGTGCTGGAAGCTCAACGCCGACCTCCGGCGGGTGACCGGGTACTGCCTGGCCACCCACGCGTAGTTCCGCAGCGTCTGGTAATCGAGCGAGGTCTGCTCGATCGCCTGCTTGTAGCGGTCCGGGTACTGCGCCTGACCGTAGATCAACCAATCACCCAGCCACCAGGCCGACGACACGGACAGCGCGTTGATCTGGTGACCGATCCTGCTCCACTCGTCCATCGGGAAATCCGGTGGCAGGCTGAAACTCGTCCGCGTCGTCACAGCCGCCTGTGGCAGCACGCGCAGCCCGGCGTACCTCCCCGGCCGCGGCGCTGTGCCGCGACCCGTTCCCCCACCGGCTCCTGGCTCGTCTGGTGTGTCCAACCTTCCTCCCGTGGTGGCACATCGAACCCTTACGCCAGTTCATACGAACGCGGCCGATCGTAAGCTCGGGTGAATACGCCGTCAACTGGCGTGAATAACTGTGGCATTATTTGACTCAACCTAGTTGGCAGCGGGACACGCTTCCCCCACCGGGCAGGAGGTATCGGTGCCGGGTCCTTCCCCGACGCACGATCGAACCCTCGCAGCGAAGATCGACCACCTCTTCCGCACCGTCCGGCCGCCGAGCGGCAAGGAGTACAGCTTCGAGGAGGTGGCCGAGACCGTCCGCGCGGGCGGTGGCCCGACGATCTCGGGCACCTACCTGTGGCAGCTGCGCAAGGGCTTGCGCGACAACCCGACCAGGCGCCACCTCGAAGCGCTGGCCGGTTTCTTCGGTGTCCCGCCCGCGTACTTCTTCGACGACGACACGACCCGGCAGGTCGACGCGGAACTGGCGCTGATCGCCGCGCTCCGCGACGCCTCGGTGCGGCAGATCGCGATGCGCGCCGCCGGGCTGTCCCCGAGGAGCCTCGGCGCGATCACCGAGATGGTGGAGCGGGCACGGGAGATCGAGGGCCTGCCCGACCCGCCGGCTCCGGACCCGCCGGCGGCCGACCCGCCCGCGCACGGGAGCCGCTGACGGCGCGCACCGATCCGGCCGCCCTGCCCGCACCATGATCCACGGTTCGGGCAACATGGGCAGCGGGCACCGAACACCCGGTGCCCGGTGCCCCACCTGGGAGGTTCGTTGAGCGCGCAGCTCAGACGATTGAGGCGCCGTTGTGAGGCCATCGCCCGCAGGTTGCCGCTGCGGACGCCGTTCGACGCCCGCGACCTGTGCCGGAGGGTCGCGGAGCAGCGCGGCAGACCGATCCACCTGGTGCCGATCACCGGTACGAGCGAGGCGCACGGGCTGTGGCTCGGCACCGACACGGCCGACGTCATCCTCTACGAGGACGCGACGGCGCTGCCGCACCAGGAGCACATCATCCTGCACGAGCTGAGCCACCTGCTCTGCGGGCACTACCGCGGGGCGGACCTGCCCGCGGGCGACCTCCGGGTGCTCGTGCCGACCCTCGACCCGAAGACGATCCGCCGGATGCTGGGCCGCACGACCTACGTCGCGGCCGAGGAGCAGGAAGCCGAGCTGCTGGCCTCGATCATCCGGCAGCACGCCGAGGGCACGCGCACCCGGCACCCCGAACCGCACGCGATCAACGACCGGCTCAGGGCGGTGTTCGCCTGGGAGCAGGCCGCGGATGGGTGAGTGGCTGCGGTTCTACGTCCCGGTGGCGCTGGTGTGGGCGGTCGTGCTCGCGCAACTGGTGAGGTTCCGCCGGCCGACCGGCGCCAACGCCATGACGTGGGTCGTCCTGTGCGCCATCGCCGTGCTGCTGACCGTGCAGGCGCCTTACGGGTACCGGATGGCCGGCGCGCTGACCGGGGTGCCGAACATCGGCCGGCTGATCGACCACGCCGGGATGCTGGTCGCCGGCTGGGGCGCGCACAACATGCTGCTGCGCGTCAACTACCCCGGTGCCACCCGGAAGTCGCTGCGGTACGGGCTGTGGGTGGCGGCGGCGTTCGCGGTGATGTGCGCGTGCTTCGCGTTCACCGACGCACCGGTCGACGACGTGCGGTTCGCCGCCCGGTACGCGACGACACCCGGCGTGCTGGAGTACTGGCTCGCGTACCTGGCGGGCCTGCTGCCGCCGGTGGTCCAGACGACCAGGCTGGCCGTCCGGTACGCCGCGATGACCACCGACCCCGCGCTGCGCGTCGGGTTGCGGATGATCGCCGCGGGCACGGTGTGCATGGTGGTCTACCACGTGCACAAGGCGGTGTTCTTCGCCGCGCACCGCTTCGGGCTGGTCTACCCCAAGGCGCTGAGCACGCCGCTGGACCGGTACCCCGTGTTCGGCGCGGCGGTCCTGGTCCTGATCGGCGTCGCGCTGCCCGCGTGGCGGAACGTGGCGCGGGCGGTCGACTGGGTCCGCAACTACCGCACCTACCAGCGGCTCCGCCCGCTGTGGCTGGACCTCTGCCGGACCAGCCCGCACATCGTGCTCGTGCCGCCCCGGCCGAGGTGGGTGGAGCTGTTCGACGTCCGCGACCTGAACCTGCGGGTGTACCGGCGGGTGGTGGAGGTGCGGGACGGCAGGCTCGCCCTCCGGCCGCACCTCGACCCGGAGGTGATCGCCACGGCGGAGGCGGAAGCCACCAGGGCCGGGCTCGTCGGCCGCGAGTTCGACGCGTTCGTGGAGGCGATCACGCTGACCAGCGCCCTGCGCGCCGCCGAGGCCGGCGCGCCGTCGCCCGCGGCGCACTCGCCGGTGCCCACCCCCGGCGGCCGTGACCTGGACAGCGACATCGCGTTCCTCACCGACGTCGCGATCGCCTACCGGCACGTCCGCCGCAAGCCGCCGCCGCGTCCGGTGGAGCGGGGCGTGTGGTGACGGGAACCGCGGCGGCGGCCCCCGCGTGCCGTCGGCGGTCGGATGCGCCGGTGCCCGCCCGAGGTGCCCGGCTCCCCCGAACCCCCTGGTGATCGGGTGCGCGCCCGGAATTGTCGGTGCCACTCGATAACGTGCGCGCAGATCACGGGACGAGGGAGCGAACGCATGTCTGGCACGACGTACCTGGAGCTGTCCGAGGCGAACGGTGGCGCGCACAAGTTCTACGAGGTGCGGGTCGACGGCACCGAGGTCACCATCACCTACGGGCGCATCGGGGAGCAGGGCCAGGTCAGGACCGCGTCCTTCGCCGACCACGCCAAGGCGCTCAAGGCGGCCGAGAAGAAGATCGGCGAGAAGGTCCGCAAGGGCTACGCCCCCGCCGTCAAGGGCGTGCGGCAGCGCCGCCCGGTCAGCAGGCGGCAGATCGTCAGCACGCGCTCGACCGCGCGCCAGGCGCCGGTGCTGTGGCGGTTCGCGTCCGGCGCGCCGGCGTTCGGCATCTTCATCGGCGAGGACCACGCCTGGGTCGGCAACGAGAAGGGCGACGTCTACACCCTCACCCACGACGGCCGGGTCACCGGGCGGTTCGGGTTGCCGGACTCCGTCAAGTGCATCGTGGCCGACGACTTCTGGATCTACGCGGGCTGCGACGACGGCCAGGTGTACGACCTGGGCGCCAAGGTGCCGCGCGTGGCGTACGAGATCGCCGACGACGTCGACATCTACTGGCTCGACATCCACGACGGCGTGCTGGGCGTGTCCGACCGGCAGGGCCGGGTGACGGTGGTGGACCACGAGGACGAGTTCCAGTGGTCGTGCCCGGCCGTCGGCGACAGCGCCTGGATGGTCCGCTGCTCGGCGGAAGGCGTGTTCCACGGCCACTCGCGCGGCGTCACCCACTACACCGGCCGCGGCCACCGCGCGTGGCACGCCGACACCGTCGGGGAGGTGCTGTTCGGCTGGCAGGAACGCACCGAGGTCTTCGCCGGCACCAGCCGGGGCCGGGTGCACCGGTTCGCCAAGTCGGACGGGCGGGAGACCGGGACCTACCGGTGCGACGCGGCGGTGTTCTCCTGCGCGACGTCGCCCGACGGCGAGTTCGTCTTCGCGGGCGACAACCAGTCCTCGGTGTACTGCTTCGCCGCCGACGGGACGCGGCTGTGGAAGCTCGCGACCGGGTGCGGCTCGGCGTTCTCCATGCAGTACCGCGACGAGCGGCTCTACCTGGTGACGACGGACGGTTCGCTCGCGTGCCTCGACGCGAGCCGGGACGCCGTGCGCGCGGCCGAGCAGGGGCAGCTCCCGCAGCGCAAGGACATCAAGGCGGGCAGCATCGACCGCGTCGAGGCGACCGCCGAGGTCGAGGTGGTCTCGCACGTCGCGCCCGGCGAGGGCGTCGTCGTCGAGTGCGTGCAGGAGGGCGGCCGGGTCCGGGTGCACGTCGTGTCCGACGGCTACGACCACACGTGGGGCGTGCAGTTCCCGAAGGACATCCGCGTGCCCGGCGCGCGCTACCTGGTCTCCGAGGTGCTGACCTCGGCCAGCGGGTCGTTCTACCGCACGCGCGGCGAGATCAGGCGCCTGCGCTGACGACGGGAGTCGGTGGCGGCTCCGGTCGACCGGGGCCGCCACCGACTCGGCCCGACGCGGCCGACAGCCACCGAGTCCGCCCGGCGCGCCACAGCCGCCACCCGCCGCCGACTCGGCGCACAGCACTCAAACGCGCGTTCTTCCTTCGCCGCCCTCTCCGCCCCGACCTGCCGCGCCTACCACCAGCGCAAACGCGACGAGGGCAAGAAGCACAACGCCGCCCTGATCTGCCTGGCCCGACGACGCTGCGACGTCCTGTTCGCCATGCTCCGCAACAAGACCCACTACCGCCACCCCGAACCTGCTCACGCCCCGCTGCGGCTTGACAACCACATAGGGACACCCCCGCCGCCGACGCGCGCACAGCCGCCACTCGGCACCGACTTCGCCCCGCTCCCCCACGCGCGGCCCGTCCATCCCGACGTGCGATCACCGACGCGATGCGACCGGCAGGGAGCCACCGATCGCCGCCACCCCACCCACTGCCCCTGCACCGCAACCCACCACACCGCCGTTCGCGCACACCCTCCTTCGCGAGCCCCGGCCCGGCAACCGCCGCGTGGACCGGCGCGCGTCAGGTCAGCGCGCGCAGCGCCTCCCCGGCCTCCGCGATGCGGGCGAGGAGGCCGGGCGGTTCCTCCGCCGAGACCCAGCGCGCGCACGCGACCCGGAACACGGTCACCGCGCTGTGCGCCGCGAGGCCGGCGGTCGGTTCGGCGACGCCGCGCACGTGCAGAGCGCCGGCCATCGTGTCCACCATCGCCGCGAACTTCAGCAGTTCGCGTTCCCGCAGGCTCGGGTGCGCCGCGACGATCCGCGAGCGGCGCACGGCCCGGTCGCGGCGGTCCGCCAGCAGGCCGCCGGCCGCGACCACCCCGGTCAGCGCCGCGTCGAGCGGTGACAGGCCGGTCGGCGCGGTGAGGATCGCGTCGGACATCGCCTGCTGTAGCGCCTCGTCCTCGCTGAACACGACCTCGCGCTTGTCGGTGAAGTGCCGGAAGAAGGTCCGCTCGGTCACGCCGGCCCGCTCGGCGATGTCGACGGCGGTGGTCTGCTCGAAGCCGTGCTCGGCGAACAGGTCCATCGCGGCGGCGACCATCCGCCCGCGCGCACCCGGCTCCCAGCGACTCATGGCCGGGAGTGTAGTGAGGACAGTCCCTGACATCACGCCCGTGGACGCCGCCGGGGGCAGCTCGCGACCGCCCCGGCCGAGGTGCCGTGCCTTTGCCGCGGGCGGGCGATGGCACGGCACCTCGGTGGATCGCGCGACGGGTGCGCTGTCGGTTCAGAGCGCGAGACGTGGCCAGGAGCCGGTGTCGCGCAGCAGTTGCCGGTCGTGCGTGGCGATCACGACCGCCGCCGGGGTGGACCCGAGCGCTGCGGTCAGCTCGTCGACGAGCGCGGCCGACAGGTGGTTGGTCGGCTCGTCGAGCAGCAGCACGTGCGGGCGTTCGGCCAGCACCAGGGCCAGGTCCAGCCGCCGCCGCGCGCCGACCGACAGCTCGGCCACCGGCCGGTGCAGGTCGTACCGGTCCAGCAGGCCCAGCTCGCCGAGCCCCGGCGCGGGCAGGCCCGACCGGGCCCGGCGGGCGTCGTAGGTCTCCACCGCGGTGCGCGGGCCGGGCGGGTCGGACTCCTGGCCCAGCCACCCGATCCGCGCCGACCGGGCGCGGGTCACCGTGCCCGTGGCCGGCTCCAGGCCGCCCGCCAGCACCGCCAGCAGGGTCGACTTGCCCGCCCCGTTGGGTCCGGTGACCACCAGCCGGTCGCCGGAGTCCAGCACGAGGCCGACGGGGCGCGCGAGCCGGCCGGCCACCGTCACGCCGTCGGCCCGCAGCAGGGTCGCCCCAGCGTGCTTTGGCAGTTCGGGCATGGCGAACCGGGTCGGCGGCGGCGGGACCGCCACCACGTGCGCGGCCAGTTCCTCCTGCCGCCGGTGCACGGCCCGGACCAGGGCGGGCGCGCGGGTCGCGCGGGTGTGCTTGCCGTGGCCCTTGTCGGGCCGCCAGTTGTCCCGCAGCCGGTTCCGCGCCGCCGACAGGTCGTCGGCGAGCCGCTGCCGCTCGGCGACCTGGTCGGCGTGCAGCGCCTCCCACCGCGCGCGCTCGGCCCGGCGGCCCTCGACGTAGCCGGCGTAGCCGCCGCCGTACACCCGCGGCCTGCCGTCGCTGGACGGGTCGAGGTCGAGCACCGAGGTGGCCACGTCGGCGAGCAGCGCCCGGTCGTGGCTGACCAGCACGACCACGCCGGGGTGGGCGCGCAGCCGCTCGGTGAGGTGGTCGAGGCCGGTCGCGTCGAGGTGGTTGGTCGGCTCGTCCAGCAGCAGCACGGGGTGCCCGGCCCCGAGCAGGCAGGCCAGCCGCACCCGGTGCCGCTGCCCGACCGAGAGCGTGCCGAGCGGGCGGGTGCGGTCGGCCACGGCGTTCAGCGCGGCCAGCGAGACCTCCACGCGCCGGTCGGCGTCCCACGCGTCCAGCGCCTCGGCGTCCGCGAGCGCGGCGGCGTAGGCGTCGTCCGCGCCGGGGCGTCCGGCGGCGAGCGCGTCGGCGGCGTCCGCCAGGCGGGCCAGCGCGTCGCGCACGGCGGCCAGTTCGAGGTCGATCAGGGCGCCGACGGTGTCCGTCGCGCCGAGCGGGATCTGCTGGTCGGCGACGCCGACCGAGCCCGCGCGGTGCACGTCGCCGCGGTCGGCGGGCAGGTCGCCGGCGAGGACCCGGAGCAGGGTGGTCTTGCCGCGGCCGTTCTCGCCGACGACGGCGACCCGGTCACCGGCGGCGGCGACGAGGTCGACCCCCGTGAGCACGGGCCGCCCGCCGAAGGAGAGGTGGACGCCGGACAGGCGGACGTGCGCCGCGCGCGCGACAGCGGGCGAGAGGTGGGACGACATGGGGAACTGCCTCCAACGAGAGGTGATGCGCGAAGAGGACGAGGGCCGGTGCCGCGCTCGGCGGTACCGGTGGAGGCGTCGTCCCTCAGAGGAAGAACAGGTGCGGCATCACGTCGACCACCGTAGGCCGGCGGCGGCCCCGAGTCATCCGATTTGGGCGCGGGTGCGGGCGAGGCCACACCCGGGGGCTCCGCCGGGGTGGGGCGGACCGGTTCGCGTCGGACTCGGCGGTGGACCCGGACCGGTACGGCCCACGCCTGTTGCGGGATGCCGGTACGGCGTCGGCCACGGCCCTGCGCGACTGGGCCCGCACCGCCACCGGTCAGGGCCTGGGTGACACGGTGGAGGAGGTGATGGCCACGGTGCATCCGGCGGAGGACACGGCCCACCAAAACTCCACATAGGATAGTCCAAAGAAGACAGATGTGTGGTTCCGTACCTGTTGTTCCGCAGTGTCTTCGAGGGCAGCGCTGCGCAGCGGGCCCACCGACCGGGCAAGCGCGGTCGTCGTCTGCGCCGACCGCGCGGCGTCGCACGACCCGGAGGACCACTACCGCGACATCGAGGCGCACCGCGCCACCGAACCGCTGTTCGGCCCGCTGACCCGCGACATCTCACCCTGCGCGTTCTGGCCCGTCACCCCGCCGAACCACTCACCATCGTGTTGGATGGCCTCGGCTCCGCCGAGGCGGGCTCGGCCGCCTGATGGTCGGCCTCGCGGGGGTCGAGCGCAGGGCTCCTGATCACAGTGACGATACGTGGGCGATCAGCGCGGGCCACGGCTCGTCGGCGCCCTGGTGGTCGGCAGGCGTGATGATGGCCGCTCCTTGCCCGAAGGCGTCGTCGTACGCCTGCGGTGCCAGGCCGGCCCGGACGACCTCGGTGATGCGGTCGACATCGCCACGTTCGGCCTCGGGCAGCGGCGCGCCCACCGCGTCCCGCGCCGCGGCGGCCACGCCGAGCAGCCGAGCGGCGCGCACGTGCTCCCCCGCGAGCGCTTCGGCGCCGGCCAGGCCCTCGCAGGCGAGCGCCACCGCACGCGGGTCGCCGGTGCGCCCCGCGTGGTCGAGCCCTTCCCGGTGGAGCTTCCGGGCGGTGTCGGCGTCTCCGCGCTGCTCGGCGATGAAGCCGAGTTCGGCCAGGATGAACGCCACTCCGTGGTCGCCTTCCCAGCGGTGGCACCAGTCGAGCCAGGCGCGCAGGTGCGCCTCGGCGTCGTCCGGCCTGCCCTGGCGCCGCGCCACGAGCCCCAGGCCGACCTCGGCGAACTCCTCGCCGCGCTGGTAGCCGTGCGCCACGGCCAGCCGCCTGGCGCGTTCGTGGAGTTCGCGCGCGCGGTCGAGGTCGCCGGTGAGCACGGCGGTGCGGCCGAGCCGGGACAGCATCTTGGACGCGTCGTGCCACAGTTCGAGGTCGTCGGCGAGCCGATGGCCTTCCTCGCGCAGGCGTTCGGCGGCGCGGTAGTCACCGGTCGTCTCGGCCAGGTCGCCGAGGACGTAGGTGGTCTGGAGTCGGCCCCACCCGTCGCCGAGTTCCCGGAAGCGGGCGCGCGCCCGCAGGGCGTCCGCACGTGCCTGGTCGTGCTTCGCCCGGTAGAGCAGGGCTTCGGCACGGACCGACAGCGCGGCGGCTTCGCCCCACTCGTCCCCGAGTTCGACGAAGCCGGCATGCGCCCGGTCGGCGAGGTCGAGCGTCACCGCGGGATCGCCGAACCCCGCCCTGCCCAGCGCGGTGAACCACCGGGCGCGAGCCCGCCCGGCCGGGTCCTCGATGGCGTCGCACAGCTTCACCGCGGCCTGGCCGTCGCTGTCGCGCGCGTCGAGCAGGAGCTGCGACATGCCCGCCCGCCAGGCACGGGCGACCGCCTTCCGCTCCGGGGTGCCGCCGCCGGTCAGCGCGAGGTCGAACGAGCGCCGCGCCTCGGCGAACCGCCCGCGCAGGAACCAGGACCACGCCAGGGCGTTGACCAGGCGCAGCGCCTCTTCGGCGAGGCCGTGGCGCACGGCGTGCGCGAGGGCGGCGCGGACGTTGGCGGCCTCGGCCTTGAACCGGGCCAGCCAGTGCCGCTGCTCCCGGCCGCGGAGTCGGGCGTCGGCGTGCTCGGCGAAGTCGACGTAGTAGGCGACGTGGCGGTCGCGCGTGCGCCGCTCGTCCTCCCCGTCGGCTTCGGCGAGCCGCTCCGCGCCATAGGCCGCGACCGACTCCAGCAGCCGGTACCGGCCGTCGCGCTGGACGACCAGGGACCGGTCGACCAGCCGTCCGAGCAGGTCGAGGACGTCTTCTCGGCGCACCGGCCCGTCGGCGAGCACCGCCTCGGCCGCCGCCAACCCGCACCCGTCGGCGCACGCGGCCAACCGCCGCAGCGCGATCCGCTCCGGCTCGCCGAGCAGGTCCCAGCTCCAGTCGATGGTCGCGCGCAGGGTGCGCTGACGGGTCGGGACGGCGCGCAGGGTCGCGGTCAGCAGCCGGAACCGGTCGTCGAGCCGGGCGGCGAGATCGGCCACGGACATGACGCGCAGCCGGGCGGCGGCCATCTCCAGCGCGAGCGGGATGCCGTCCAGGCGACGGCAGATCGTGGCGACGGCCGCCGCGCTACCCGGTTCGACGCGGAAGTCCGGTGCGGCGGCGGTGGCGCGGGCGACGAAGAGCCGCACCGCGTCGGACCGCTCCAGTCGGTCCAGGTCCGTTCCGCCCGTCCCCGCCGTCCCGCTCGGTCCGCTCGGTTCGGGCAGGCCCAAGGGCTCGACGGGCCACCGGAGTTCACCGACGACCGCCAGCGGCTCCCGGCTGGTGGCCAGGACCCGCAGCGCGGGCGCGGCGCTCAGCAGCCGCGCGGTCAGCTCGGCGACCGGCTCGACCACGTGCTCGCAGTTGTCCAGCACGAGCAGCGTGGCACGGCCCGCCAGGGCGTCGGCGAGCTGGTCGGACAGGTGCCGCACGGGCGCCCGCAGGTCGTCGCGCAGGCCGAGCACCGCCGCGACGGCCTCGTGCGCCTCGGCGGCGGTCCGGGCGGTGGCCAGCTCCACCAGCAGGACGCCGTCCGGCAGTTCCCCGGCGCGACGCGCGGCGACGGCCAGCGCGAGCCGCGTCTTGCCGACCCCACCGGGGCCGGTCAGCGTCACCAGCCGCTCCGCCGACAGCAGCGCGTCGATCCGCCGCACCTCCTCGATTCGGCCGATCAGGTCGGTCAGCGGCACGGGCAGGGTGTGGCGCGGCCGGGCCTCGGGCGCGGCGGCGGGCGCGAGCGCGGCGTCCTGCCGCAGGATCGCCTCGTGCAGCGCGGCCAACTCGTGGCCGGGATCGAGGCCGAGGTCGTCGCGGAGCCGGTCGCGCAACTCGCCCAGGCTCGCCAGCGCCTCGTCCTGGCGGCCCGCCAGGTACAGGGCGCGGACGTGCGCGGACCGCAGCCGCTCGCGCAGCGGGTTGGCGGCGACGAGCTCGCCGAGCTCGCCCGCCAGCAGGGCGTGCTCGCCGAGCGCGAGTCGCGCCTCGGCGAGTTCTTCGAGCGCGGCCAGCCGCTGCTCCTCGAACCGGCGGGCCTCGGCGCGCACGAACTCCTCGTCGGCGTGGTCGGCGAACGCCTTCGTGCCCCGCCACAGCGCCGCGGCCTCGCCGAGCAGGCGGGCCTTGGCGCGCGGGTCGCCGCCGACCGTCCGCACCCGGCGCAGCAGCGCTTCGAAGCGCCCGGCGTCGACCGCGTCGTCGGCCACCCGCAGCAGGTACCCCGCCGGCCGGGACTCGATCAGGTCCCGGCCGCCCGGCTCGGCGTCCTCCAGGGTGCGCCGCAGCAGCGAAACCTTGGACCGGAGCGTGCGGACGTCGTTCGCCGGCGGCGCGTCGCCCCACAGCGCGTCGACGAGCCGGTCCACCGCGACGGCCCGGCCCCGGTGCACCAGCAGCGCCGTCAGCAGCGTGCGGACCCTGGTCTCGCGCACCCGGACGGGCCGACCGTCCGACGTCCACACCTCCAACGGACCCAGCACCCCGAAACGCACGTCGAGACAGTACCCACAACGGCGTCGCGACCTTTCCGGAGACGGATCGGAACACCACTCGCGCACAGTCGTGCCATGACCGACACGACGAACACCACCTCCCACCGCGAACCCGTCACCGTCCTCGGCCTCGGCCTGATGGGCCGAGCGCTCGCCGCCGCCTTCCTCGAAGCGGGCCACCCGACCACGGTGTGGAACCGCACCCCCGACAAGGCGACCGACCTGGTCGCCGGCGGCGCGGTGCTCGCGCCGTCCGCGGCCGACGCCATCCGAGCCGCCTCCCTGGTCGTCGTCTGCCTCAGCGACACGGCCGCGGTGCGCGACGCGCTCGCCCCGCACCGGGCCGATCTCGCCGGCCGGACCCTGGTCAACCTGACCTCCGGCACCTCCGACGAGGCTCGGGAGTTGGCCACGTGGAGCGACGACCACCTGGACGGCGCGATCATGGCGATCCCCGAGTCGATCGGCCGGCCGGAGGCGTTCCTGCTGTTCAGCGGATCGCGGGCGGCGTTCGACCGGCACCGCGACAGCCTCGGCCGACTCGGCAACGCCACGTTCTTCGGCGAGGACCCCGGCCTCGCGTCCCTGTACGACGTGGCCCTCCTCGGCGTCATGTGGGGCACGCTGAACGCGTTCCTGCACGGCGCGGCGCTGCTGGGCGCGGCCAAGGTCGACGCGACCGCCTTCGCGCCGTTCGCCAACCAGTGGATCGGCAGTGTGACCGGTTTCGTCGACGCCTACGCCGCCCAGATCGACCGCGGCGACTACCAGGCCGAGGACGCCGCCCTGGAGACCCACCTGGCCACCATGAAGTACCTGGTGCGGGAGAGCGCCGCCGCCGGCGTCGACACCGACTGGCCCGCCCGCCTCCAGGCCCTGACCGAGCGCGCCATCGACGCCGGCCACGCCGGTGCGAGCTACGCCAGTCTCGTCGAGGTCTTCCGAGGCCGGGCCTAGCGGCCCGGTCCGGGGCGTCCGGCGACCAGGCCGGGCACGCCCTCGGGCCGGTTGGGGCCGGGGCGGGTCAGGGCGGGCTCATGCCTGCTACGGCCAGGTGGAACAGGCGTTGCGCGTGGGCGGCCGGGTCGGGGGTGTGCTCGGTGGCCAGGACTATGCCGACGGCCAGGGTTATGAGGTCCGCGACCGTGACGCCGGCCGCCACCGCGCCGTCGTGCGCGGCGCGGCGCAGCAGCGGTTCCCCCGCCTCTTCCAGCGCCGCCGAGCAGCTGTTCTCGTGCGCGGCCTCGTGGTCGTAGGCCAGTGCGACCGCGAGGCCCCGCGCGGTGACGCAGTAGGCGAGGACCTCGCCCAGCCAGCCCAGGAGCGCGCCGCGGCTGTCGTCCTCGCCGGTCAGCTCGCGGGCACGGGCGCACAGGGCCTCGACCCGCGTCCGGGAGACCGCCTCCAGCAGCGCGCGGCGGGTGGGGAAGTGCCTGCGCACGGTCGCCGAGCCGACACCAGCGACGCGGGCGATCTGTTCCAGGGAGGCGCCCGCGCCGTGAGCGGCGACCTCGGCGTCGGCCGCCGCCAGCACCCGCGCGTAGTTGCGCCGGGCGTCCGCACGGCGGTGTTCGGGCATGGCACGACCTCCGTGCTGGCTAAGTGGCGGGCCCCGCCGTATCGTAGCGGAGCAGAAACGGCGGGCCCCGCCGTTTCACTCCGAGCACCCCGAGGAGCACCATGTCGACCACTTCCGCCCCCGTCCTGGTCACCGGCGCGACCGGCAGGCAGGGTGGGGCCACCGCGCGCGCCCTGCTCGCGGCCGGCGTCCCCGTCCGCGCCCTGGTGCGCGACCCGGCCACCGACCGGGCCAGGGCGGTCCAGGCGCTCGGCGCCGCACTGGTCACCGGCGACCTGCACGACCGCGACTCCCTGCGCAGGGCCGCCGAGGGCGTCCGCGCCGTCTTCTCGGTGCAGATGCCGGCCGGCACCCCGGCGGGCTTCGACTTCGCCGGTGAGGTGGCGCAGGGCGGCAACCTCGTCGACGCCGCGCGGGCGGCCGGGGTGCCGCAGTTCGTGCACACGTCGGTCTCGGGCGTCGGGCGGTACACCGAGACCCCCGGCTGGGCCGAGGGTCGCTGGGCGTCGCTGGCGCCCACCATGGACGCCAAGGCCGCGGTCGAGGAGCGGGTCCGCGCGGCGGGCTTCCGGCACTGGACGCTGCTCCGGC
Source organism: Saccharothrix australiensis (assembly GCF_003634935.1). Taxonomy (NCBI): domain Bacteria; kingdom Bacillati; phylum Actinomycetota; class Actinomycetes; order Pseudonocardiales; family Pseudonocardiaceae; genus Saccharothrix; species Saccharothrix australiensis. The sequence continues at coordinate 3,802,377 of NZ_RBXO01000001.1, read as the reverse complement.
CGGGCTTCTTCATGGAGAACTTCCTGCCGTCCATGGCGTACCTGTTCCCGCGCGGCGTCGAGGGCGGCCTGGTGACCCTCCTGCGCCCCGCGACCCGGCTGTCCCTGGTCGCGGTGCAGGACATCGGCCGGGCCGCGGCGGCGGCCGTGCTCGACCCGGAGCGGTTCACCGGGGTCGAGCTGGAACTGGCGGGCGACTACCTGTCGATGACCGCGATCGCCGACGTCCTCTCCCGCGTGCTGGGCACGCCGCTGGCCGCACCCGACATGACCGCGGAGCAGGCCGTCGCCGCCGGGATGCCGGCGATGGGTTCCTCGCACGAGTGGCTCGACGCGGCCGGCCAGCCCGCCCGCCCGGAGCACGCCAGGGACCTCGGGCTGCCCCTGACCGGGTTCGAGGAGTGGGCGTGGGAGCACCTGCGGGCCGCGGCCTGACCGGCGGCAGGTCCCGGTCGGCCCCGGTCGCGGTCGGCCCTGGTCGCGCTCGGCTCCGGTGGACCGGGGCACCGGTCGGGCCGGGCACCGGCCGGCTGCGGCACCGGGCGGGCAGGGCGCGGCCGATCCGGGCAGGGCGCGGCCGATCGGCCGCGCCCCGTCCCCGGCGTGGGCTCCGGGGCGGTGTTCGCCGGAGCGTCGAGCATCCCGGCGACCCGCCCGCTCAGCGCGACGACTCGGACACCCGGTAGACGGGCACGCGCCCGTTGACGACCTCCGCCCCGCCGAAGTTCTCGAACTGGCGCGCGGTTTCCTCGCGGTCGCGCTCCACCTCGACCCACAGGTCCGGGTCCGCGCGCAGGCGGCGGTCGATCGCGGCGCGCACGGCGGCGGCGCCCTCGGCCGTGCGGATGTCGTGCCGGTCGTGCAGTTCCAGGTCGCGCAGGTAGAGGTACAGGTGCGTGCCGGGCAGGCCGTGCGGGTTAGCCTCGGCCCGCACCCGCAGCGCCTCCCACGGGTCCACGTCGGTGAACGGCGCGCGCACCCGCTCGGCCGGGTTCCGCTCCGGGTAGTCCGCGAAGTCGCGGAACGCCACGCGCCGCCCGTCGAAGTACGCCACGCGCACGCCTCGGCGCAGGCAGAAGTTCATCGCCTGCTCGATCGTGTCGACGATCGGCTCCCCCTTGTCGTTCAACGACGTGTTGCACAGCATCGGCACGCCGGTCGCCGCGTGGAACGCCGTGATCAGCCGGTGCAGCAACGGGTTCTGCGCGCGCGTCAGGGTCTGCACCCGCGCGGTCCCGTCCAGGTGCGCCACGGCGGGCACGCGGGCGCGGCGGTCGGCCCGCACGGCGAAGGTCTCCAGCATGTGCGGCGACGGCCGGACGCCCTCGAACCACGCGTCGGCGTGCTCGGCCAGCACGACCGGCGCGACCGGCCGCCACCACTCGCGGCGCTTCACCTGGTTCAGCACGTCCTTGGCCACGCTCGACGTGGGGTCCGCGAGGATGCTGCGGTTGCCCAGCGCCCGCGGCCCGCTCTCCGCCCGGCCCGCGAACCACGCCACCGGCCCCTCGCGCAGGTCGGCCACGGCCGCCGCCGGGTCGAAGTCGTCGGTGACGGACTCGACGAACCGGGCGTGGCGGGCGAGCGCGCCGGCCAGGTCGCCGTCCTCGGACCCGAGGTACGGACCGGGGAAGCGGAAGTGGAACCGCTCGCCGCCCGAACCGCGGTGGAACGCCTCCAGCGCGATGCCGATCGACTGGCCGCTGTCGCCCACGCACGGCGGCGCGAGCAGGCCGCGGAAGCCGTACCGGTCCATCAGGTGGCTGTTGGTCGGGCAGTTCAGCGCGTAACCGCCGGCGAGCGCCAGGTGCGCCGCCGCCGGGTCGACGCCGCCGACGTCGAGCAGGCGCTCGGTGTTGCGCTCCATGATCGCCACCGAGATCGCCTGCACCTCCTTCATCACCGCGCTGATCAGGTTCTCCCGCTCGGTGAACCGCGGGTCCGCGTCGGCGGTTCCGGTGACCTGGGCCAGGATTTCCCGGAACGCGAGCGCGGCCTGCGCCATGCCGTCGAAGCCGTCGAACCGGCACTTCTCCAGCACCGCCTCGCGGTCGCACCGGCCGGTGGCCCCGGTCGCGGTGGCGAGCGCCATCAGCGTGCCCTCGCGGAGCCCGAAGTGGTCCCGCGCCTCGCAGTACAGCGGGCCGGGCGACTCGACGGGGTGCAGCTCGACGCGTCCGCGGCGCACCACGCACCCGGCGTACCAGTGGGGCTTGAAGCGGCGGTCCAGCAGGCGGTCCGGGCCGGCGTCGACGGCCATGCCGACGACCGTGCCGTCGAAGAAGACGTCGCTGTCGAGCAGGATCGCGCTGTAGAGGTGGGCGATGCTGTGGAACGCCAGGTCGGTGTCCGGCTCCACCCACGGGTGCGCGCCCGCCGCGAGGTCCGGCGTGCCCCACACCGCCGTCATGTCGGCGAGCCGCAGCCCGGTCGGCGCGAGCAGGCGGTCGATGAACGCCACCTGGTCCCGGTGCGCGACGAACGGCGTGCGGTGCATCTTCTGCCCCGTCGTCCGCTCGTACTCCCAGTGCCGCAGGAGGGTCACGTACCGGCCGCGCTTCTCCCACAGCGAGATGTTGTTGTCGTGGCGGAAGTACACGTCGAGCGGCCGGTGCACGCCGGCCGGGTTGAGGTAGGTGGCGAGGTACCAGCCGTCCTCCACGTCACACCCCCACGGCGGTCGGCTGGACGGGCTCGGCCGCCAGGCCCCAGCGCCGCGCCGCCGAGGCGACGACGGCCCGCACCACGCCCTGCGTGGGGTGCAGGCCGGCGAGGCGGCCCGCGTGGTGGATGCTCTGCGTCGGGTCCAGGCCCGGCAGCACGTTGACCTCCAGCAGGTGCGGCACGCCGTCGTCGCCGACCCGGAAGTCCACCCGCGCGAGGTCGCGGCAGCCCAGCGCGCGCGCCGTGGTCGCGGTGCTCGCCGCGAGCTCGGCGAGCACGGCGGACGGCAGCCGCGCGGGCGTGCGGAACGACGCGCTCGGCGCGACACCGGTCAGCGGCCGGTTCGAGTAGTTCTTGAAGCCGTAGTCCATGATGCCGTGCCGGCGACCGGACGCGGCGAGGTCGTGGATCAGCACCTCGGTGGCGTCGAGCGCTCCCCCGCCGTCATCGCCCGCGATCTCCAGCCACGGCACGGTCACGTCGACACCGGGCACGTACTCCTCCACGAGCACGCCCGCCCCGTACTCGCGCAGCAGGTCCGCGGCGAGGGCGGCGGCTTCGGCCGCGCTGTCCACGACGGACTCCTGGGTGATGCCGCGCGAGGTGCCCTCGTGGTTCGGCTTCACGATCACGGGCGGCTCGAACCGGGCGGGGTCGAGGTCGCGGGCGTCGCGCAGGAACTGCGACCGGGGCGTGCGGACGCCGTGCCCGGCCACCACGAGCTTGGTGGCGTACTTGTCCATCGCGAGGGCCTGCACGTGGGCGGGCGACCCGGTGAACGGCAGCCCGAGCGCGGCGTACAGGCCGGTGTAGAACGGTTGGCGCGCGCCGTCGGTCCACCCCTCGGCGAGGTTGTAGACGAGGTCGGGCGCGCAGTCCTCCAGCCGCTCCACGGTGTCGGCGACGGGTCCGGACACCTCGACCGGCACCGGCTCGTGCCCGAGCCCGGCGATCGCCTCGGCGACGGAGTCGACCGTCTCGCGGGAGGTGAAGACCACCTCCGACACGTCGTCGGTGGTGCGCAGGTTGTGGGCGATGGCGACGCGCACGTGTTCTCCTCCGAATTGCGGGGTGGCGCCTGCGGGCCCGATTTCCGCCGTGCCGCGGAACGCCCGCCGCGAATAGCGACCGCTTGCGGGGCGGCAAGTGTGGCAGGGCGCGCGGAATGTTTACAAGGGCCGGTGACAAACGTTTGACAACACGCGGGGGCAGCCGCGAGAAACCAGGGCGGTCCCTGTCGACCACCCGAGGAGGCGTTATCCGTGGTGTTCCCGCTGCACCTTTCCGTCGCGCTGGACGGCACGGGGTGGCACCCGGCCGCGTGGCGCGAGCCGGACGCCCGTCCGGACCTGCTGTGCACGCCCGGCTACTGGACGGGCCTGGTGGCCGAGGCCGAGCGCGGCCTGCTCGACCTGGTCACCGTCGAGGACGCGCTGGTGCTCCAGTCGTCCGCGCCGCACGGGCCGGACGACCGGCTGGACCGGGTGCGCGGCCGGCTCGACGCGGTGCAGGTGGCCGCGCGGGCGGCCCCGGTCACCGCGCACGTCGGCCTGGTGCCGGTGGTGACGGTGACGCACACCGAGCCGTTCCACACGTCCAGGGCGGTCGCGACGCTCGACTACGCGAGCACCGGGCGGGCCGGCTGGTGCGCGCGGGTGACCGACCGGGTGGACGAGGCCGCGCACTTCGGCCGCCGCCGCTTCCCGGTGCCGCGCGCGGACCTGCACGCCGAGGCCGCCGACTACGTCGAGGTGGTGCGCAGGCTGTGGGACAGCTGGGACGACGACGCGGTGATCCGCGACCGGGCGACGGGCCGGTTCCTGGACCGCGACAAGCTGCACCACGTCGACTTCCGCGGCCGGTGGTTCTCGGTCGCGGGCCCGTCCACGACGCCGCGCCCGCCGCAGGGGCAGCCGGTGGTGTGCGCCGCCGCCCACGACGACGACGCGCTGGCCTTCGCGGCGGGCGCGGCCGACGTCGTGCTGGTCGCGCCGCGCGACGCCGAGGACGCGCGCCGCGCCGCCGCGCGGGTCCGGGCCGCGTGCGAGGCTGCGGGCCGGGACGGGCCCGTGCACGTGTTCGCCGAGCTGACCGTCTTCGTGGACGAGGAGGAAGGCGCGGCGGCCGAGCGCGCGGCGCGGTTGGACGCCCTGGGCCACGGCGGCTGCGACCCCGGGGCGCCGGTGTTCACCGGGACGCCCGCCGCGCTGGCCGACCTGCTGGAGTCGTGGTGGGCGGTCGGGATCACCGGGTTCCGGCTGCGGCCCGCCGCGCTGCCGCACGACCTGCGGGCCGTCACCCGCGCCGTGGCGCCCGAGCTGGGCAGGCGCGGGGTGTTCCGCACCCGGTACGAGGCGGGCACGCTGCGCGGCCTGCTGGGGCTGGCCCGCCCGGCCGGCCGGTACGCCGCCGCGGCGGTGAGGTCGTCGTGACCCGCCGACTGCACCTGGGCGCGATGTTCCCCGGCACCAACAGCACGCTGGTGTGGAGCGACCCGGCGACCGGCAGCCACATCGACTTCGCCGCGTTCGCGGACTTCGCCCGCACCGCCGAGCGCGCCCGGTTCGACTTCGTGTTCCTGGCCGAGGGCCTGCGCCTGCGCGAGCAGCAGGGCAAGGTCTACGACCGCGACATGGCGGGCCGGCCGGACAACTTCGCCGTGCTGGCCGCGCTCGCCGCCGTCACCGACCGGATCGGCCTGGCGGGCACGGTCAACTCGACGTTCAACGAGCCGTTCGAGGTGGCCAGGCAGTTCGCGACGCTGGACCACCTGTCCGGCGGGCGCGCCGGGTGGAACGTCGTCACCACCTGGGAGGAGTACGTCGGGGAGAACTTCCGGCGCGGGTCCTACCTGCCGCGGGAGCAGCGCTACGAGCGGGCCGCCGCGTTCCTGGACGCGGTGTGCCGGCTGCTGGGTTCCTGGCGCGCCGACGACGTGCTCGCCGACAAGGCCACCGGCCGCTTCCTGCGCCGCGCCGACGCGGGCGCGTTCGCGCACCGCGACGCGCAGTTCGACATCGCCGGCCGGTTCACCACGCCGCCCGGCCCGCAGGGCCGGCCGGTCGTGTTCCAGGCCGGCTCGTCGCCGGAGGGCCGCGAGTTCGCCGCCGCGGCGGCGGACGCGATCTTCGGCATGTACGGCGACCTGGCGGAGAAGCGGGAGTTCTACGCGGACGTGCGGCGCCGGGCCGCCGCGCACGGCCGCGCGCCGGGCACGCCGCTGGTGCTGCCCGCGGCCACGTTCTGCCTCGGCGACACCGACGCCGAGGCGCGCGAGCGGGCCGCCCGCGTCCGGCTGGCGCAGGTCGACGGGCGGACCGCGATCGCGTTCCTGGAGGAGGTGTGGAACCGCGACCTGGGCGCGTACGACCCGGACGGCCCGCTGCCCGACGTCGAGCCGGTGGTCGGCGGCGGTGCGGTGGCCAAGGCGATGGCGGGGGTGCGCAAGTACCCGGACCCGCCCGCCACGGCGCGCCGGTGGCGGGAGCTGGCCGAGGCCAAGGGCCTGTCGATCCGCGAGCTGGTGATCGAGGTGACGGGGCGGCAGACGTTCATCGGCGCGCCCTCGACGGTCGCCGACGCCATGTGCGCGTGGGTGGACGGGGGCGCGTGCGACGGCTTCATCGTGGTGCCGCACACGGTGCCGGGCGCGTTCGACGAGTTCGCGCGGACCGTCGTGCCGCTGCTCCAGGAGCGCGGCGTGGTGCGCGCCGAGTACGAGGGGCGCACGCTGCGCGAGCACCTGGGCCTCGCGTGCAACTGACCGCCCCTCGCGGTTGCACGCGTTTTCCGCGACGCTTTCCGGCGGTGTGCACGCCGTCCGCCGCGCGCCGTCGACCGGCGGACCGCGCGTTCGTATGCTCCGACGAATCAATCCGAACACCGTACCCGGCCTCGGGAATTCGCATTCGACGATCGGACGAAACCGATATGGTGCAGTTGTTGGTTGGCCATGACTTCAACGAGGACCTGCGGAACAGGAATGCGGCGGCGTGGTACAGCCAACGCCTCACCTGGTTCGCGCGCGACGGCGACGTGCTGGTGCTGCCGACCGAGCCGGACAAGGCGTACGTCGAGTACGTGACCGGCTGGACGGGCACGTCGGCGGAGTCGCTGCGGTTCGTGGTGCCGCCGCCGGGCGAGGGCGCGATCGGCCGGCTGACGCGGGAACGGTTGCGGGACCCGGAGTTCCTGGACCGGCTGCGCGCCGCCGCGGAGGACCGCGTGATCGACCACGTCTACGCGCTGTGGCCGGACGCGCGGGTGGTGGAGCTGGCCGACGCGCTGGGCGTCGGGCACGCGGTGCCCGGCCGCGGCTTCCTCAGCCAGGGCGGTGACGCGGTCGCCAACAGCAAGGCGCTGTTCCGCGTCATCGCGCGGGGCGTCGGCGTGCCGGTGGCCGAGGGCGCGGTGTGCCTGCACCCGCGCGCGGCGGAGCAGGCCGTGACGGCCCTGCTCGACGCCGGGCACCCCGCGATGCTGAAGAACGAGTTCATGTCCGGCGGCTGGGGCAATGAGATCATCAGCCGCACACCGCACATCGACCCGATCGGCGCACGCCGCCTGGTCGTCGTCGCGGACGCGATCACGCTGCGCGACTACCTGGAGGAGCACTGGGACAAGCTGACCGGTGACGGGCGGCACTCGCTGGTCGTGGAGCGCTACCACCCCGACAGCAGCGCCGCGTTCGCCGAGTTCCACGTCGGCGACGACGGCGTCCGGTTCGGCGGGCAGGGCCAGCTGCTGTCGCTGCCGCAGGCCGCTTCGGTGATCCCCGCGCCGAACGTCGACGCCGGGCGGATGGCCGAGATCATCGACGGCGGGCGGCGGCTCGGCGAGGCGATGCGCGCGATCGGCTACCGGGGCGTGCTCAGCGCGGACGCCATCGTGACGCCCGCGGGCGAGGTGCTGTTCACCGAGTACAACGGCCGCTCCACCGGGTCGACCCACCTGTACGGGGTGGTCGGCGAGCAGGTCATCGGGCCCGGTTACGCGGAGGACCGGTTCATCGTCGAGCGCATCGGCACGCCGCCGTGGTCGGTCACGACGTTCGCGGAGGCCGTGGACCGGCTGGCCGGCACGGACCTCGGCTACGACCGGGCGAGCCGGCGCGGCGTCCTGTTCGTGCACGCCTTCAACCCCGCCGCGAACTGCGTACCGTACTGCGTCGTGGCCGAGTCGATGGACGCCGCGACCGAGGTCGAGCAGCGGCTGGGCGAGCTGTTCGACTTCGCGCCCCCGATCGCCTGACCGGTGCGACGGCCGCATCCCGAGACCACGCGGCGGGCGCCGGCCCGGTCGGCGCCCGCCGCCCCACGTCCTGGAGTCAGCCACCATGCGCGTGAACAAGGTCCTCCTCGTCAACGCGGGCACGGACGACCACGTGTCCTCCATAGCCAACGACGGCACATTCCCGGCGCTCGGCGTGGTGTCGCTCGCCACCGTGCTGATGCACGACCACCCCCACCTGGAGGTGATCGCCGTCGACGGGCAGATCACGCCCATGCCGGTGGTCGAACGGCTCGTCCGGGACTTCGAGCCCGACGTCCTGGGCATCAGCGTGTTGGGCACCTCGTACCGGAACACCCTGCGGCTCGCGGCCCTGGGCAAGGACGTCGGCGCCGTCACCATCCTGGGCAACGACCAGGCGGCCGCGATGGCCCGGCAGATCCTCCGGCACCGGGAGGCGGTGGACTACGTGTGCGCGGCGGACGTCGGCGAGTTCGCGTTCTCCGCCTTCATCTCGGCCCTCAACGGCGACCGGCCCGTCGAGTCGGTGCCGCAGCTGCTGTACCGGACGCGGGACGGCATCGCGCACAACGCGCTGCCGGAGCTGCCGTCCCTGCTCGGCGGCGGCGCGCTGACCACGCGGGTGCTGGACGCGGTGCCGGTGCCCGACCGCTCGCTCATGCCCGCCTCGAACTGGGACCAGTACCTGCGCAACTACGTGGAGCGCTACGGTTCCCTGCACGACGGCGAGATCACCGGCGTGACGACGATGAACCGGGCGCGGGGCTGCGCGCGCGTGAAGTCGCCGTGCCACTTCTGCGGCATCGCCGACCTGACCCTGCGGTTCTCCTCCCCCGAGGTGTTCTGGGCCGACGTGCGCGCGGGCCGGGAGCAGGTGGCGGCGTCGATCTTCTACGAGGCGTTCGACAGCATGAGCAGCTCGCCGCGCTGGGTGGAGCAGCTCGTGCGGGCCAAGCCGGACGACATCGGCGACCCGAAGTTCTTCGTCTACACGCAGGCCGCCGAGACCACGCCCCGGCTGGTGGAGCTGTACCGGGGGCTGGGCGTGTACCGGGTGAACATGGGCCTGGAGTCGGGCGACACCCGGATGCTCAAGCTGCTCAAGGGGCCCCGCGACAGCCTGGAGAACAACCGCCGCGCGGCGACCCTGCTCAAGGAGGCCGACATCCTGATCTACGGCTCGCTGGTGCTGGGCGGGCCCGGAGAGACGCAGGAGAGCCTGGCGAACACGGTGGCGTTCGCGGAGTGGCTGGTGGACAACGGGATGATGGCGTCGATCCAGGCGCAGCCGCTGTACCCCGACTTCGGCGCGCTGACCGGCCGGTGGCTGATGAACCCGGACCTGGCGCGGGCGGCGGCGAAGGAGAAGGGTTTCGAGATCCTGGACGAGGCGCTGCTGGAGTCGATGCCGGACAAGTACGGGCACACCGACGTGGTCGACTTCGACGAGATCTCGATGGACTGGTGCCGGATCTTCAGCCGGGTCGGCTGGTCCGAACTGCTGGACGCCACCCGCGTCGTGCGGTCCTACGCCGACGCGCACGGCGCGACGTCGGGTTCGTCCCGCATCTCGGAGGCCGTGCTCAACGCGGGCTGACCGGCCCCGGTCCGTCGGCGAAGGCCCCGCCGGTCCACTGTGGACCGGCGGGGCCTTCGCGTGCACCGGCGCGGGTGCCGCCCGCTCACCTCAGCACGCGGTTGATCACCCTGGACACGGCGGCGAGCGCGGGCGGGTCGGTCATCTCCAGGTGGCCGCAGCGCAGCGGGTGGTCGGTCAGCGCGCCGCGCACGTGGGGCGCCCACTGCTCGGCGCCCCGCCAGTGCGCCCGCCGGCCGCGGGTGGCGGTGAAGAACGTCAGGTCGCCGGGGTACGGCTCGGGCCGGTAGCCCTGCTCCAACCGCAGGTTCTCGCGGGTGGCGGCGAACACCGCGTCCACCACCTCGTCCTCCAGCTCCACCGACGCGACGCCGTGCGCGCGCAGCACCGCCCGCTTGTCCGCCGGGGACAGCCCGGCGTCGGGCACCGGGTCGCCGCCCGGCGCGGGCAGGTGCCCGTCGAGCAGCGCCAGCAGGCCGACCTCCGCGCCCGCGGCCCGCAGCTGGACCGCCATCTCGTAGGCCACGAGACCGCCGAACGACCAGCCCAGCAGGTGGTACGGCCCGGTGGGCCGCACCGAGCGGACGGCCGCCACGTACCGCGCGGCCAGCTCGGCGACGTCGGCCACGTGGTCGCCGGGCCGCGCCAGCAGCGGCGACTGGAGGGCGTAGATCGGCACGCCGCTCGCCACGTGGCGGACCAGCCCGGCGTAGCACCAGCCCGCGCCGGTGACCGGGTGCACGCAGAACAGCGGCGGCTTCGCGCCCTCCGCGCGCAGCGGCAGCACCGTGCCCAGCGCGCCCGACGAGCGGCCGGCGTCCACGCGGGCCCGGAGCAGGGCGGGCGTCGGCGCCTCGATCAGGTCGCGCGGGGACAGCCGGCAGCCCAGTTCCTCCTGGAGCCGCCACACCAGCCGCACGCCGAGCAGCGAGTGCCCGCCGAGGGCGAAGAAGTTGTCGTCCACCCCGACCGCGGGCAGCCCCAGCACCTCGGCGTACACCGCGCACACCACCTCCTCGGCGGCGGTCGGCGCGCGCCCGGTCGACGCGGTGAACACCGGTCGCGGCAGCGCCGCCCGGTCGAGCTTGCCGCTCGGCGTGTGCGGCACCTCGTCCAGCACGACCAGCGCGGCGGGCACCAGGTGCTCGGGCAGCACGTCCGCGGCGTGCGCCCGGACGTCGGCGGCCAGCGCGCCGGGGTCGGCGTAGCGGTGCGGCGCGGCCGTGCCCGGCCGCAGGCCCAGGTCCGGCCGCACGGCCGTCACCTGCACCAGGTCGGTGCCCGCCAGCATCGGCTGCACGGCCGCGCGCACCGCGAAGCCCCGCGCCGCCAGGTCGGCCGTGATCCGCTCCAGCCGGCCGTCGCGGTCGTGCACCTCCACGACGACCTGCCCGATCAGCGGCCAGTGCTCGTCCTCGACGCCCGCCAGGACCTCCGCCTCGCTCTTCTCCACGTCGACCTTGAGCAGGTCGATCCGGGTGACGCCGTGCTCGCGCACCACGTCGGAGACGGTGCGCAGCGGCCGTTCCACGACCCGCGCGCGCAGCCGGTCGGCCAGCACCGCCGCCACGAGCCGGTCGGCGTCCGGCTCGTCCGCCGCCTCCGCCCGCACGTACGCCTCGACCACCGCGCGGTCCTCGTCGGGGTCGGCGTACCGGCCGGACATGATCGACAGGTCCGGGTAGTGCGTGAACGACGCGGTGCCCGCGCGGTCGGCGAGGCCGCACTCGACCAGCGTGGCGTCGACGCCGTGCAGCCGGAAGTTCAGCCGCGCCATCGCGGCCAGCTCGGGGATCGGCTCGAACGCGAAGACCCGCGCGCCCGCGCACCGCCGCGCCACGGCCAGCGTGAACGTGCCGACGTGCGCGCCGACGTCGAACACCACCGCGCCGTCGGGCAGCACCACCTCCGGGCCCGCGTAGTCGCCCTCGGTGATCTCCCGGTGCAGGAACAGCGCCTCGCCCCGGCTGGGCGCGACCACCGCGCCGCCGCCGGGCAGGGCGTGCCACGCGTCGGGCGCGAGCACGCCCTCGCGCTCCATCGCCCGCAGCTCGGCCACCGGGCCCGCCGCGCGCCGGTCGGGCACCAGGTAGCCCACCAGGCCCGCGCCGCCGGGCAGGTCGGTCCGCAGGACCACGACGGCCCGCGCGACCGCCGGGTGCTCGGCGAGCGCCGCCGCCACCTCGCCCGGCTCGATCCGCACGCCGCGGACCTTCACCTGGTCGTCGCGCCGGCCGAGGTAGTCCAGCGCGCCGTCGGGCCGCCACCGCGCGAGGTCGCCGGTGCGGTACAGGCGTGCGCCCGCCGGGCCGTGCGGGTCGGCGACGAACCGCTCGGCGGTCAGCGCCGACTGGCCCGCGTAGCCGCGCGCCAGCTGCACGCCGCCGAGGTACAGCTCGCCCACCACGCCGGGCGGCACGGGCGCGAGCCGGTCGTCCAGGACGCGCACCCGCGTGTTCCACACGGGACGGCCGATCGTGACGGGCGCGCCCGGCGGCACCGGCGCGGCCGTGACGTCCACCGTGGCCTCCGTCGGCCCGTAGAGGTTGTGCAGCTCCGCGCGCAGCACCCGGTGGAACGCGTCGCGGTCCTCGGCCGTCAGCTCCTCGCCGCTGCTGATCACCCGGCGCAGCGAGGCGCAGCCGGCCGCCGCGGGCTCGGCCAGGAACACCCGCAGCATCGACGGCACGAAGTGCGCGGTCGTCACCCGCTCGGCGCGGATCAGCTCCGCCAGCCGGCGCGGGTCGCGGTGCGCCTCCGGCGGCGCCACGACCAGCGTCGCGCCCCGGCTGAGCGGCCAGCAGAACTCCCACACCGACACGTCGAACCCGGCGGGCGTCTTCTGCAGCACCCGGTCGTCGTCGGCGAGCGGGTAGGCGTGCGCCATCCACGCGATCCGGTTGGTCAGCGCCCGGTGCGTGACGACGACGCCCTTGGGCCGCCCGGTCGAGCCGGAGGTGTGGATCACGTACGCGGCGGAGTCGGGGTCCGGGTCGGGCAGCGGGTCGCCGGGCGGGCGCTCCGCCAGCAGGGCGGGCAGGTCGTCCTCGGTGACGACCGCGGCCGGCCGCGCGGTGTCGAGCACGTGCGCCGCACGCCGCGGCGGCAGGTCCGGCTCCACCGGCAGGTACGCCGCGCCGGCCCGCTGCACGGCGTGCAGCACCACCACCAGCTCCGCCGACCTGGGCAGCCGCACCGCCACCACCGATTCGGGTCCGACGCCCCGGTCGCGCAGCGCGCGGGCGACCCGCTCGACCAGGGCGTCCAGCTCGGCGTAGGTGAGCGTCCCGTCCCGGTGCACCAGCGCCGTCCGGTCCGGGGTGCGGGCCGCCTGCCGCCGCAGCAGCACCGGCAGCGGCGGGTCGGCCACCGGTACCGGCTCGCCCTCGCCGAGGGCGGCGATCGCCTCCCGCTCGCCGGGCAGCAGCAGCTCGGCACGGCCGACGGGCTCGTCGGGCGCGGTGACGAGCGCGCGCAGCAGGTGGGCGAAGCGCCGCGCGAGGGTCTCGGCCGTGGCGCGGTCGAGCACGTCGGTGGCGAACTCGACCACCCCGTGCACGCCCGCGGGCGCGCCGTCGGGCCCGCGGCGCTCACGCAGGTCGAACACCAGGTCGGCTTGGGCGCTGCCGATGCGCACCTCGGTGACCGCGTCGAGGCAGGGCAGTTCCGGGCGCACCTCGACGTTGTTGTTGAAGGCCAGCATCACCTGGTACAGCGGGTGGTGCGCCACCGTGCGGGTCGGGTTCACCAGGTCCACCACCCGTTCGAACGGCAGGTCCTGGTTGGCGTAGGCGGCGAGGTCGACCTCGCGGACCCGCCGCACCAGCTCGCGCGTCGTCGGGTCGCCGGACAGGTCGGTCCGCAGCACCAGCGTGTTGACGAAGCAGCCGACCACGTCGGTGAGCGCGTCGTCGTGCCGACCCGCGACCGGCACGCCGATCGGGACGTCCGCGCCCGCGCCCAACCGGGACAGCAGCGCCGCCAGGGCGGCGTGCAGCACCATGAACACCGTGGTGTCGGTCCGCCGCGCCAGCTCGACCACCAGGCGGTGCGTGTCCGCGTCGACCTCCACCGGGGTGGCCTCGGCCGTGCCGGCGCGCACGCGCGGGCGCGGGCGGTCCAGCGGCAGCGGCACCGCCTCGGGCAGCCCGGCCAGCGCCGCGCGCCAGTGCGCGGCCTGCCTGCCGAACAGCCCGTCGGGGTCGCGCTCCTCGTCGGGCAGCCCGCGCTGCCACACGGCGAAGTCCGCGTACTGCACGGCGGGCGGCGACCAGTCCGGCGCGCGGCCCGCGCGCCGCGCCGCGTAGGCGCGGGACAGGTCGCCGACCAGCGCGGGCACCGACCAGCCGTCCATCGCGATGTGGTGCACCACGAGCAGCAGCACGTGGCGCGTGGGCGCGAGCCGGAACAGCCAGGCGCGCAGCGGCCGTTCGGCGCGCAGGTCGAAGCAGTGCCCGGACGCGGCGGCCACGTGGCCCGCCAGGCCGTCCGCGTCGGTGTCCGCGGTGGTCAGCAGCTCCGCCGGGTCGGGCGGGTCGAGGATCTCCTGGTGCGGTTCCCAGGACGTGCGCGGGAACACCGTCCGCAGCGGCTCGTGGCGCGCCACCACGTCGTGCAGCGCCCGCCGCAGCGCGGGCTCGTCGGGGATGCCGGTCAGGTCCAGCGACACCCGGACGTTGTAAGTGGGGCTGGGCCCGTCCAGCTCGTGGACGTACAGGAAGCGCCGCTGCGCGAACGACACCGGCAGCACCTCGGGCCGCGCGCCCGCGCGCAGCGCCGGCGTGGTCCGGTCGCCGTCGGCCAGCAGCGTCGCGAGCCGGGCCGGGGTGGGCGCGTCGAACAGCGCGCGCACCGGCAGCGCCACGCCCAACTCGGTCCGCACCCGCGACAGCAGCTTCGCCGCGAGCAGCGAGTGGCCGCCCAGCAGCAGGAAGTCGTCGTCCGGGCCGATCTCCGGCGTGCCGAGCACCTCGGCGAACAACGCGCACAGCACCTCCTCCCGCCGCGTCGCCGGCGCGCGGCGCGGCGCCTGCGCGGGCGGTGCGGGCAGCGCGGCCTGGTCGACCTTGCCGTTGCCGTTGAGCGGGAACGACTCCAGCGCCACGAACGCCGCCGGCGCCATGTGGGCGGGCAGCCGGGCGGCCACGTGCTCCCGCAGGCCGCGCGGCGCGACGCCGCCGTCGGTCACCACGTAGGCCACCAGGCGCGGCTGCCCGGTCGACCCGTCGGCCACCACCACCGCGCCGCGCACCTCCGGGTGCTCGGCCAGGACGGCCTCCACCTCGCCCGGCTCCACGCGGTGCCCGCGCACGTTCAGCTGCCGGTCCGCCCGGCCGGCGAACTCGAACACGCCGTCCGGGCGGACCCGCCCGAGGTCGCCGGTGCGGAACATCCGCGCGCCGGGCTCGGCCGCGAACGGGTCGGCGACGAACCGCGCCGCCGTCAGGTCCGGCCGGGCCCGGTAGCCGCGCGCCACGCCCGGCCCGGCGACGTACAGCTCCCCCAGCCCACCCGGCGGCACCGGCGCGAGCCGGTGGTCGAGCAGGTACAGGCCCGCGCCCGCGACGGTCCGGCCGATCGGCGGGTGCGCGGGCCAGTCGTCGGGCCGACCGGTCAGCGGCCACGTCGTGACGACCTGCGCCTCCGACATGCCCCACTCGTTCTGCAACAGCACGCCGGGGTGCGCGGCCAGGAACCGGCGCACCTCCGGCGTCACGTGCAGCGCCTCGCCCGCCGTGTAGACGGCGCGCAGCGACAGCCGCACGGGGTCGCGCTCCCACGCCTGCGCGAGACCCACCAGCACCGCGGGCGGCAGGTGCACGGTGTCCACCTCGTGGCGGGCCAGCTCGCGCAGCAGCGCGGCCGGGTCGCGCCGCAGCTCGTCGTCGAGCAGGACCAGGGTGCGCCCGGCGAGCAGCGTCACCACCATCTCCTGCACCGACACGTCGAACCCGA
Source organism: Saccharothrix australiensis (assembly GCF_003634935.1). Taxonomy (NCBI): domain Bacteria; kingdom Bacillati; phylum Actinomycetota; class Actinomycetes; order Pseudonocardiales; family Pseudonocardiaceae; genus Saccharothrix; species Saccharothrix australiensis. Next base: position 3,786,912 of record NZ_RBXO01000001.1, on the reverse strand, counting down.
GCGGCGCGAGCTGCGCGCACCGCGCGGTGTCGGGGTTCGCCGCGAGGCTCCAGTCGGCGAGGTGGGTGAGCGTGCGACCGGCCAGCTCGATGCCCTTGGGCACACCGGTGGAACCGGACGTGAAGACGATGTAGGCGAGGTTCTCCGGTGTCGCGCGGCGCTCCGGCGGCGTGCCGGGCAGCGCGGCGAGGTCCTCCCGGTCGACGTGCACCAGCGGCACGCCGAGGTCGGGCAGGTCGTCGGCCACCGCGGACTCGGTGAGCAGCAGCAGCGGCTCCGCGGTGGCCACCAGCTGCTTGAGCCGGATCGCGGGCAGGCGGGCGTCCACCGGCAGGTAGACGCCGCCCGCCTTGGCCACCGCCAGCAGCGCGACCGGCGTGCCGAAACCCCGTGCCATCGACACGCCCACCACGACCTCCGCCGCCACGCCGAGGGCGCGCAGCCGGTGGGCGAGCCGGTTCGCCGCGGCGTCCAGCTCGCCGTAGGTCATCACGTGCTCGCCGAAGCGCAGCGCGACCGCCGACGGCGCGGACCCGGCACGCGCGGCGAACCGGGTCGCCACGTCGTCGGGTGCCTGGGTCCGCGGCGCGCCGACCGGAGGGGTCGGTCCGTTCTCGTGCACGACTGGTTCCTCCCGTGTTCTGGCGGACACGCGGCCGGCGGGGCCCGGTCGTCCGCCGGGCACGCGGCCCGCACGAGCGGAACCGGGGGTCAGACCGGGGCGGAGCGACCGTGCCAGGACTCCCACAGGGCGGCGTAGGCCCCACCGCCCGCCACCAGCTCGTCGTGCGGGCCGATCTCGGTGATCCGCCCTCCGTCCATGACGACGACGCGGTCCGCGTCGTGCGCCGTCAGGAGCCTGTGGGCGATGGCGATCACCGTACGGCCTTCCAGGACGGCAGCCAACGACCGTTCAAGATGCCGGGCGGCCTTCGGGTCCAACAGCGACGTGGCCTCGTCGAGGATGAGCGTGTGCGGGTCGGCGACGACCAGCCGGGCCAGCGAGAGCTGCTGGGCCTGCGCGGGCGACAGCGCGACGGCCGTGCCGCCGAGTTCCGCGCCCAGGCCGAGCGGTTCGGCCCACTCCCAGGCGTCCACGGCGCGCAGCGCGGCCACCAGCGCCTCGTCGGAGGCGTCCGGGTCCGCGATGCGGAGGTTGTCGGCCAGCGTCCCCCGGAACACGTGGTGCTCCTGGGTCACCAGCGCGACGTGGCGGCGCAGCTCGGCGCGGGGCACCTCGGCGATGTCCACGCCGCCCAGGACGACCGTCCCGGTGCGGGGCCGTTCCAGGCCGGCCATCAGCCTGCCCAGCGTGGTCTTGCCCGCGCCGGACGCGCCGACGATCGCCAGCCGCTCGCCGCGCGCCACCTCCAGGTGCACGTCGTGCAGCACGTCGTGCCCCGGCCGGTAGGCGAAGGAGACGCCGCGGACCGCGAGGTCGGCCCCGGCGGGCCGCGCCGGCTCGCCGCGCGGGCCCGGTTCGGCCGCGTCGGCCACGCCGAGCACCCTGGCCAGCGCCGCGCCGCCGACCTGGAGGTCCTCCAGCCGCGCCAGGAGCGTGTCCAGCGGCGGGATGATCTGCTGGACGTACAGCGTCGCCGCGGTGACGGCGGCCAGCGTCGTCCACCCGTTGAGGTAGAACAGGCCGCCGACCACGAGGGTCGCCACGACGGGCAGCACGAACGAGACGTCCGCGATGGGCAGGTAGACGGTGCGCAGCCACAGCGTGTGGCGCTCGGCGGCGTACGCCACCTCGATGTCGTGCCGCACGCGCGCCACGCGCCGCGGGCCCAGGCGCAGCGCCTCGACCGTGCGCGCGCCCTCCACGGTCTCCGCCAGCCCCTCGGTGAGGTCGGCGTAGGTGGCGTTCTGCCGCAGGTAGCCGGCGCGGGCGCGGCGGTAGTACCAGCGGGCGGCCAGCCACAGCGACGGCACGGCCACCAGGCACGGGAACGCCACCAGCGGGTCCACCAGCACCAGCGCGCCCAGCGCGATGACGACGGTGGTCGCGCCGATCAGCATGTCCGGCACGGCGGAACGCGCCGCGACCGACAGCGCGTCGACGTCCCGCGTCATCCGGGTGACCAGGTCGCCGGTGCCCGCCCGTTCCACGGTGGTGGGCGGCAGCGCGAGGACGCGGTCGACGAAGTCCTCGCGCAGGTCGGCCAGGACCCGCTCGCCCAGCGTCGCGGACCGGTAGGTGGCCAGTTGCAGCAGCACCGCCTGGAGCACGACGAACAGCAGGATGAACAGGATGGTGCGCTCGACGTTGTCCAGGCCGCGGCCGACGTCCTCGACGAGGTTGCCGAGCAGCCACGGCGAGACCAGCCCGGACAGCGCGGCGAGGGCGTGCAGCCCCACCGCGCCCGCGAGCGCGCCGGGGTGGCGCAGGACCAGCCGCCGGGCGTGGGCGCGCACGGCACGGGCGGAGGCGACGGGCAGGGTGGTCATTCGGCGGTCTCCCTTTCCACGAGGCCGCGGTACCGGGGGTTGGCCAGCAGCCGGGCGTGCTCGCCCTCGGCGGACACCCGGCCGTCCTCGACGTGCACGACGTGCTCCGCCTGGGCGAGCACGACCGGGCTGGTGGTGAAGACGACGGTGGTGCGGCCGGCACGCCGTTCCCGCAGGCGCCGGGCGATGCGGGCCTCGGTGTGCGCGTCCACCGCGCTGGTGGGCTCGACCAGGACCAGCACGTCCGGGTCGTACGCCAGCGCGCGGGCCAGCCGGAGCCGCTGCCGCTGGCCGCCGGAGAAGTCGCGGCCGGCGACGGCGACGACGGTGTCCAGGCCGTCCGGCAGCGCCTCCACGACGTCCCGCGCGCCCGCGGTGTCCACGGCCCGCTCGACCACGTCGCGCCCCCGGTCGGCGGGGTCCAGCCCCTCGCCGAGCGGGCCGGAGAACAGCCTGCTGTCGTGGCCCTCGACGAGGATGTGCCGCCGCGCCAGCGCCGTGGGCACCAGGTCGAGCGGCACGCCGCCGAAGGTGGCCGTCGAACCGGCGTAGCCGCCGAGGCGGTCGGCGAGCGCGGTGGCCTCGGCGGTCGCGGCGCAGGCCACGGCCGTGAACGCGCCGGGCCGGGCGGTGAGCCCCGACTCCGGGTCGACCAGCGGCCCGCCCAGGGGCTCGGGAGGCGCGGGCAGGTCCGCCGCCCGGTCCGGTTCCAGGGCGAGGAAGTCGGTCACGCGGCGCGCGGCGACGTGGCCGCGCGTGGCGAACTCGGCGGTCGTGGTGAGCCACCGCAGCGGCGACACCAGGAACACGGCGTAGCCGTAGAAGGTGACGAGGTCGCCGGGCGTCAGGTCGCCGGCCAGCACCAGCCGAGCGCCGAGCCACACGATCACCACGGTGAGCAGGCCCGGCAGCAGCACCTTGGCCGCGCCGAACACGGCCTCGACCTTCGCCACCTCGACGCGGGCCGCGCGCACCCGCTGCGAGCTTTCCCGGTAGCGGCGGGAGAACATCGCCTCGCCGCCGATGCCGCGCAGCACGCGCAGGCCGCCGACGATGTCCACGGACTCGGCGGTGAGCGCGCCCTGGAGGTCGCGCTGGTGCTGCTGGCGGCGGTGCAGGGCGCGGACCAGCCGGGTGACCGCCCACACCATCACCGGCGTGCCGACGAGCACCACCAGGCCGAGCCGCCACGACGACACGAGCATCACGGTGGCGACCACGAACAGCGACGCGATCGCGCCCGCGCCGCGGCCCGCCGTGGAGAACGCGCCGCCGATGTGGGTGACGTCCGAGACGCCGACGTTGACGACCTCGCCGGTCGAGGTCCGGCGCGCCAGGCTCGACCCGAGGCGCGCCGCCTGGGCGGTCACCACCTGCATGGTGCGGAAGGAGGAGCCCAGCCGGTTGGTGACGGTGCAGCGGTCGCGCAGGATGCTGGTGACCGCCTGCACGACGCCGAGGCCGAACAGGATCGCGCCCCACGCCACCAGCGCGCCCGCGTCCCGCCCGAGCAGGCCCTCGTCCACGGCGCGGCCGACGGCGGCGGGCACGAGGGCCTGCGCCACCATGCACAGGGCTCCGTAGACCACGCACAGGAGCAGGGGAACGCGCAGGTGGCGGGCTAACCACCACAGGTATGCGCCGGGAGATCGGAATGTGCGTAATTCTGGTTCTGCACCGGGAAATCTTCTCATGGCGCGGCCAACCTTAGCGGCGCGCGCGGCGGCGCCCACAGCCGGCGCGGCGGCGTGGTTGCACACCGCCGCGCCGTGCACGGCCTTCCCGCGCGGGCGCCGGACCGGTAGCCTGTCCGCTCCGCGACCGCCGGCCGAGGCCCGCTCGGCGGTCACCTCCCGGCGGCCCCGGTACGGTCTCGCCACCCCGCCGCTCGGCGACCCCGCGTCCACCGCTGCCCGAACCGCTGCCCCACGCCGGTGCGGACCACGACGGTGCCGACCGCGCCGCCGGCGACCGTCCCGGTGCGACCGCGCCGACCGCGACCGGCTCCGACCGCGTCGCCGCGCGGGCGACCGCCGGGTGGCGACCGCGGTCAGCGCCCGGCCGCGTAGGCGTGCATGGCGCGCGGGCTGGCCGCGGCCCGCAGGACGCCCGTCGCGCGGTCCCTCGCCACGGCGCTGAGCCCGCCGAGCGACCAGGGCCCGGCGTCCACCACCCGGTGCCCGCGCTCGCGCAGCTCGCCCAGCACGTCCGCGCCGAGCCGGGACTCGGCCACCAGCTCGTTGGGCGACCACGCCCGCGGCGCGAAGGAGCTGGGGAACGACGCCGAGTGCCACGTCGGCGAGTCGACCGCCTCCTGGAGGTTCAGCCCGCCGACCGTGTGCGCCAGCCAGAAGCACAGCTGCCACTGGTCCTGCTGGTCGCCGCCGGGCGTGCCGAACGCCAGGGACGGCTCGCCGTCGCGCAGCACCATCGTGGGCGACAGGGTGGTGCGCGGGCGCACGCCGGGGCGCAGCGAGTTCGGCAGGCCCTGCTCCAGCCAGCACATCTGCGCCCGCGAGTCGAGGCTGAAGCCCAGCGACGGGATCAGCGGGCTGGACTGGAGCCAGCCGCCCGACGGGGTGGCCGCGACCATGTTCCCGGCCGCGTCGACCACGCTGATGTGCACGGTGTCGCCGCGCGTCGCGCCGCTGGGCAGCACGATCGGCTCCCCCGTCGCCGCGCCGCGCGGTATGCCGTCGGGGTGGTCGGTGACCAGCCGGGGCAGCCGGGGCGTGCGCCCGCCGGGCGCGCCGGGCCGCAGCTCGCCGTTGGCCTCGTCGGTGATCAGCGCGCGGCGGGACCGCGCGTACTCGCGGGACAGCAGGTCGTCCAGCGGCACGTCGCCGGAGTCGCCGTACCACGCCTCGCGGTCGGCGAACGCGAGCTTGGCCGACTCGACGACCAGGTGCACCAGGCGCGCCGACGGCTTGCCGTCCACATAGGACTCGTCGTCCAGCAGGCCCTCCAGCAGCCGCAGCTGCTGCGCCAGCACCGGCCCCTGGGTCCAGCCGCCGCACTTGACCAGCCCGACGTCGCCGAATTCGGTGACCAGCGGCTCCTCGTAGCGCGCCTGCCAGGAGGCGATGTCGTCGGCGGTGAGCAGGCCCGCGTTCGCGCGGCCGGTGTCGTCGTGCCTGGGCTGCCGCGCGAACGCCGCGATCTCCTCCGCCACGAACCCCTGCGACCAGGCCCGCCTGGCCGCGTCGATCTGCGCCTCGCGGCCGGGCACGGCCTCGGCGACCACCAGCAGCTGCCGCCACGTGCCTGCCAGCACCGGGTTCCGCAGCAGCGCGCCGACGGCGGGCGCGCGACCACCGGACAGCCACTGCTCCGCCGAGGTGGGCCAGTGCCTGCGGAAGGTGTCGGCCACCGTGTCGACGACCTTCGCCAGGCGCGGCGTCACCGGCACGCCCCGTTCGGCGTAGGAGATGGCGAAGTGCAGCACCTCGCGCAGGGTCTTCGTGCCGTGGTCGCGCAGGAGCAGCAGCCACGCGTCCCACGCGCCGGGCACGGTCGCGGGCAGGAGGCCGGTGCCGGGCACGATGCGCAGCCCCAGCGCGGCGAAGCGCTCGGCGGTCGCGGCGGCCGGCGTGACGCCCTGCCCGTCGAGCACCCTCGGCACGCGGTCGGCCGCCGTCGCGAACAGCACCGGCACCTGCCCGGCCGGGCCGTTGAGGTGGGGCTCGGCCACCTGGAGCACGAACCCGGCGGCCACCGCCGCGTCGAACGCGTTGCCGCCGCTCTCCAGCACGGCCATCGCGGTGGCCGAGCCGAGCCAGTGCGTCGTGGCCACCATGCCGTGCGTGCCAACCAGTTCGGGCCTCGTCGTGAACAATGCTCCACCTCGTCGGGTCGGTTCGGGAAGGCGGTCACGCGCCCGGTTCGGCGCTCCGCGCGGTCCGGCGGCGCGGGCGCTGGTCCGTCCAGCGCTCGTTCACCACGGCGACGCAGGCCGACCGCGCGGCGGGGCCGAACACCACCGCCCACCCGGCGGGCACGTCGAGCACGGCGGGCCACAGCGAGTGCAGCCCCTCGTCGTTCACCAGTACCAGCTGGTCCAGATCGTTGTCGTCAAAGGGATTCACGTCCATCCGCGGCCACCTCCGGGTGGGACACGCCGTCGGCCCGACACCCTAGCCAGGACGCGGTCCGCGCCGCGAACGGCGCGGCTTTCGTTCAACTGCCAGGGAAAGGCGGTTGCACGCGGCCCGCGCCGGCCGAGGTTGCGCCCGCCGATTCGGCGTGGCTACCTTGCCGGAGCACCCTCCGACCGAGCCCATCGCCCTTTCCCGGAGAGGTTTCCCCGATGTACGACGTGATCGTCGTCGGCGCCCGCTGCGCGGGCGCCGCCACCGCGCTGCTGCTGGCGCGGCGCGGCCATCGGGTGCTGCTGCTGGACCGGGCGCGGTTCCCGGCCGACACGATGTCCACTCTGTACATCCACCAGCCGGGCGTGGCGCGGCTGGCGCGCTGGGGCGTGCTGGACGCGGTCGTCGCGTCCGGCTGCCCGCCGCTGGACACCGTCCACCACCACGTGGCGGACGTGCGCCTGTCCTCGCCCGCGCCCGCCGCCGACGGCGCCTCCTGCGGGTACGCGCCGCGCCGGCGCGTGCTCGACGCGATCCTGGTGGACGCGGCGGTGGCCGCGGGCGCCGAGTTCGCCGACGGGTGCCGCGTCCGGGAGCTGCGGGAACGCGGCGGCCGGGTGACCGGCGTCGGGTACGGCACACCGGGCGGGGGGCACGCCGTCGCCGATGCCCGGCTCGTGGTGGGCGCGGACGGGATGAACTCCGCGGTCGCCGGGCTGGCGGGCGCGGCGGTCGTCGCCGAGCACCCGAAGCTGTCGTGCGTCTACTACAGCGCCTGGACCGGCGTGACTGGCGGGTTCGGCTTCCACGAGCGCACCGGCAACTGGGTGGCGAGGATACCCACGCACGACGGGGTCACCCTGGTCGCCACGTACTTCCCCCAGGACCGGTTCGACGAGGTGCGGGCGAACGCGCTCGACGCGCACCTCGCGGCCGTCGCCGCGACCGCGCCGGAGCTGCGCGACCAGCTCGCCTACGCCGAGCGGGTGGACCGCCTGCGCGGCACCGGCGACCAGCGCAACTTCTTCCGCGCCGCCGCCGGGCCGGGGTGGGCGCTGGTCGGCGACGCCGGGCACCACCGCGACACCATCACCGCGCAGGGCATCACCAACGCCCTCGCCCAGGCCGAGCTGCTCGCCGACGCGATCGGCGACGAGGTCGGCGACCCCGGCCGGCTGGACGCGGCGCTGCGCGCGTTCGGCCGGGCGCGGGACGACGCGCTGGCCGACGGCTACCGCTCCACGCTGGAACTGGCGCGCCTGCGGGTGCCGCCCGAGCGGCTGGAGTTCCTGCGGGCGATCAGCGGGACGCCCGCGTTGGTCGAGCGCTACTTCGCGCTGACCGCCGGGCTCCTCGACAGCGAGGAGTTCCTCACGCCGGAGGTCGTCGCGCTGCTGTGACCGGCGCGTCGACCACCGCACACCCCGCACCAACGAGCACCGGGAGGCGAGTCCACGATGACGCGACGACCTGGCCGGGCCGCGGTCGACGTGGCCGGCATCGGGTTCGGCCCGTCGAACCTGGCGCTCGCGGTGGCGCTGCGGGAAACCGCGGGCGACGACCTCGCCTGGGCGTTCACCGAGCGCAAACCCCGGTTCGGCTGGCACGTCGGGATGCTGATCGAGGGCGCGACCATGCAGGTCTCGTTCCTCAAGGACCTCGTGACCATGCGGAACCCGGCGAGCACCTACAGCTTCGTGTCCTACCTGCACGCGCACGGCAGGCTGCCGCAGTTCATCAACGGCAAGACGCTCTACCCCGGCCGCGTGGAGTTCCACGACTACCTGACCTGGGTGGCCCGCGACTTCGAAACCTCGGTCGACTACGGCACCGAGGTGGTCGCGGCGCGGCCGGTGGTCGACAACGGCGTCGTGACGCACCTGGACGTGGTCGGGCGCTCGGTGGCGGACGGCACGACCGCCGTGCGCCGCGCGCGCAACGTCGTCATCGCCACGGGCCTGGTGCCGGTGCTGCCGCCGGGGATCGTCGCCTCGCGGCGGGTCCGGCACTCGGCCGGGCTGCTCGACCACACCGCGGACCTCGCCCGGTCGGGCGCGCGGCGCATCGTGGTCGTCGGCGCGGGGCAGAGCGCGGCGGAGGCCGTGGAGCACCTGCACCGCAGCTTCCCGCGCGCCGACGTGTACGCCGTGCACTCGCGGTTCGGCTACAGCGCCGCCGACGACAACCCGTTCGCCAACGCCGTGTTCGACCCGTCGGCGGTCGACCTGTTCCACGGGGCGAACGAAGAGGTCAAGCAGCTGATCCTGGGCTACCACGCCAACACCAACTACTCCGTGGTGGACGCCGACCTGGTGGAGCTGCTGCACCGCAGGCACTACGACGAGCTGGTCACCGGCGCGAACCGGCTGCGGCTGCTCAACGCGTCGCGGGTGCGCTCGCTCGTCGAGGACGACGACGGGGTGCGCCTGGAGGTGGAGTTCCTGCCGACCGGCGAGGTGCGGGCGCTGGCGGCCGACGCGGTGGTGTTCGCCACCGGGTACCGGCCCGCCGACCCGTCGCCGCTGCTGGCCGGCATCGCCGCGGAGTGCAAGCGGGACGCGGCCGACCGGCTGGTGCTCGACCGCGACCACCGCGTGGTCACCTCGGCGGCGGTGACCGCCGGGATCTACGTGCACGGCGCGGCGGCCGAACCCTCGCACGGCCTGGCGTCCGGGCTGCTGTCCACCACCGCGGTCCGCGCGGGCGAGATCGCCCGCTCGATCCTCGGCCGCACGCGGTAGGCGCGCCGTGCACGTGCCATCCATCTACCGGGCCGACGAGGGCTGGTCGCGGCTGGTGGTGCGGCGCTACCCGCTGGCCGTGCTGACGACCAACGGGGCCGACGTGCCGCACGCGACGCACCTCCCGATCGTGCCCGAGTCCGATGTGGACGAGCCAGGTTCCGGGACAGTCCTGTTCGGACACATGAACCGGGCGAACCCCCACTGGCGCGACCTCGCGCCGGGCACCGCCGGCCGGCTGCTGTTCAGCGGCCCCCACGGCTACGTCTCACCCGCCGGCTACGACCCCGGACCCGCCGCGCCGACCTGGAACTTCGTCTCCGCGCACGTGACGGGCACGGTGTTCCCGATCGGCGACCCGGAGGAGGCGCTGGCCGTGGTGGCGCGCACGGCCCGGCTGTTCGAGGAGTCCTTCGGCGACGGTTGGGACTCCGCCGGCTCGCTGGCCCACTTCCGCCGCATCCTGCCCGGCGTCGGCGCGTTCCGCTTCGAGGTGGCCGAGGTGGACGTGATGGCCAAGCTCAGCCAGGAGAAGACGCCCGCCGAACGCGCGCGCGTCGCGCACCGGCTCGACGCGGGGACGTCGGGCACGGCGCGGGACCTCGCCGAGTTGATGCGGTGGTCCTTCGGCGGCGGCGCGACGCCGCCGTGACCCGACCGAACGACCGGAACTGGACGGAGACTGCCATGACCAGCCACGAGGGCGGCACGGTGTGGCCGGAGCACATCGCGACCGGCGGGTTGAGCGTGCACTCGACGTCGGCGTCGCCGGACCGGCGGCTCGGCAGCGCGGCGCGCGAGGCCGTCGCGGCGTGGCGGGCGGGAGGCGGCGCCGGTTTCCCCTACCGCGAGGTGGTGGACCACTACCGGGCCGTCGGCCGGGTCGCCGCGTCCGCCTCGCTGGTCGCGGAGCTGGCCCGGCTGCGGGACGCCGACCCGTCCGACGACCGCGCGGGCGCGCCGGTGGCGCTCAAGCCCTGGCTGCGCAACACGACCGACCACGCCGACGGCGACTACGCCACCTACTCCGGCGTCGGCCTCCAGGAGCGCTTCCTCGAGACCGCCCGGTACGGCAGCCGGGAGCGCACGGCCGACGTCGTGCTCGTCACGCACCTGGTCGACCTGCTGCGCACGGAGACCGAGGCGCTGGCCGTCGCGCCGTCGCGCGAGCAGCACCGGCGCACCAGGGCCGTGCTGCACGCCCTGCGCCACGCGGACCGGCTGGCACCCGGCGCGGCGGACGCCCGGCCCGAGGTGGCGAAGCCGACCCGCGACGCGGACGACGCCGAACTCGTCGGGCACGCGCTGGCGGCGGTGGCCCGCGCGCGGCGCTACGCCGAGGCGGGCGAGCTGGCGGAACTGGTGCTGCTGCCCGCGACGCCGCTGCACGACGAGCAGATGTTCCTGCGCAGCATCCAGATGTTCGAGTGCCTGTACCTCCGGACCGCGTGGGGCCTGGAGGACGCGGCGGAGGCGCTGCGGGAGCGGCGCGCGGCGGAGGCGGTGACCCTGCTGGACGCGACCGCGGACCGGCTGACGGCCGCCTCGGCGCTCTACCGCGTGCTGACGACGATGCCCAAGGAGGCGTTCGCCATCATCCGGGGCCACACCGCCGGGCGCAGCGCCATCCAGTCCTCGGCGTACCGGCGGGTCGAGCTGGCCGCCGCCGCGGCGCACGACGACCGGTCGGGCACGTCGGCCGAGCCGCTCCAGGACGTGTTCCGGGCCGCCCTGCGGTGGCTGCCCGAGGCCGACGCCGACGCGGTGCGCGAGGCGATGCGGCGCGCCGACGAGGCGTGGTGCGTGCTGAAGCGCAGCCACTGGGGCATCACCATCAAGACCATCGGCCACGTGCCGGGCACCGGCGGCACGACCGGCGCGGGCTACCTCGACAAGGCGTCGAGGCAGCCCCTGTTCCCGGCCCTGTTCTCCGAGCGGTGACGCGTCACAGCCGGTCGCGGGCGGCCCACAGGTCGGGGAACACCGGCTTGCCCACCGTGGTCCGCAGGTAGGCGCTGCCCGCCGATCCGGCCGTGCCCCGCTTGCCCCCGATCACGCGCTCCACCATCTTCACGTGCCGGTGCCGCCACTCCTGCACGACGGCGTCGAGGTCGACCAGGTGCTCGCAGACGCCCACCGCCGGACCGTCGTCCGAGTACACGCGCGCCAGCAAATCCTGCATCGCGGGCGACGGCTCGGCGGGCTCGCGCACGTCCCGCCCGACCACCTCGGCGGGCACCGCGTAGCCCTGGTGGACCAGGTAGCGCGCGAACGAGTCGCCGAGCGCGGGCCGGCTCATCGCCGCCGCGATCCGCTCCCGCTCGGGCGTGCCGGGCAGGTACCGCTCGACCACCCGCCGGTCCCGCCTGCCGAGCACCGCCTCGATCTCCCGGAATTGCGCCGACTCGAATCCGCTGGACGCCTCCAGCCAATCGCGGAAGCCGACGAACTCGGGCGGCGTCATCGTTTCCAGCACGGCGAACTGCGCGACCGACGTCCGCCACAGCGCCAGGATCCGGCGCAGCGCCCGACCGGACCGCGCGGTGTCACCCGAGGCCAGCAGCCGCTGGAGCCGGTCGAGTTCGTGCAGGATTTGCTTGAACCACAACTCGTAGACCTGGTGCATGACGATGAAGAGCATTTCGTCATGTCGGTCGGACCGCGGCCGCTGCGCCGTCAACACCTGGTCCAGGCGCAGGTAGTGGGCATATGTCAAGGCCGCGTTGACTTGCTGCGTCATGGGATCACCTCGCCCGGATCGTATTTCCGGAGGGCGCGCGAGTACACCCCGCGCGGTGCGCCCGATGCACAGTGGACCGCACCGCGGCGCGGTGGTAGAAAAATCGCCGGAGTGCTTCCGGGCGACCCGTCGGCGCGATCCCCAATACGGGTCCCGGAGGAATACCCGGCCGACCGGTGGCGTGCCTGCCCGCACCAGCGACGAGAAAGTCCTCGAACCCATGAAGCTGAACAGCTACGACGAGTGGTCCCCGCTGCGCGAGGTCGTCCTCGGGTCGGCGGCGAACTACATCTCCCACGAGCGCGACCTGTCGTGGGACCTGTTCTTCCACGACAACATCACCCGCTACTACTACCCGCGGGTGACGGCGCGGAGCGGGAACCCGGTGTCCGAGCGCGACGCCGAGCGCGCCCCGATCAAGCAGCGCTACGTCGAGGAGCTGATCGAGGACCTCGACGGCATGGCCAAGGCGTTCGAGTCCCTCGGCGTCACGGTGCACCGCCCGCTGGACCTCGACGCGGCCACCGCCGAGGTGACCACGCCCGCGTGGTCGGCGGCGGTGATCCCGCCGCTGAACCTGCGCGACAACACCCTCGTGCTGGGCGACGAGATCATCGAGACCTCGCCCATGATCCGCTCGCGCTACTTCGAGACGCAGCTGCTCAAGCCGGTGTTCGCGGAGTACTTCCGGGCAGGCGCGCGGTGGACGGTGATGCCGCGACCGCTGATGACCGACTCGTCGTTCGACCCGTCCTACGCCAACACCTCGCAGGGCGGCCCGACCGAGCCGGTGAAGGACCCGGAGCCGTCGCCGTACGACGTCGGGTTCGAGATGATGATCGACGGCGCGCAGTGCCTGCGCCTCGGCAAGGACCTGGTGGTGAACATCTCCACCGAGAACCACGCGATGGGCGCGGACTGGCTGGAGCGGCACCTGCGCGGCCGGTTCCGCGTGCACCGGGTGCACAAGCTCAGCGACAGCCACATCGACAGCATGGTCCTCGCCCTGCGGCCGGGCACGCTGCTGGTGCGCTCCCCCGCCGTGGCCGCGTTCCTCCCGGAGGCGCTCCGCAAGTGGGACATGATCGTCCCGCCGCGGCCGACGTCGAACAACTTCCCGGTCTACGACGACGACGACCTGGTGCTCACCAGCCCGTTCATCGACCTCAACGTCCTGTCGGTCGGCCCGGACACGGTGATGGTCAACGACGCGTGCCCCGAGCTGATGTCCACTTTGGAGCGCCACGGCTTCACCGTGGTGCCGGTGCGGCACCGCCACCGGCGCATCTTCGGCGGCGGCTTCCACTGCTTCACCCTCGACACGGTGCGCGACGGCGGCCCCGAGGACTACCTGTCCTGAACCAGGAGGAACCACTGTGACCACGGTCGACCACCACCTGCTGCACGCCTCCCTGCGCGACCCCGTGCTCAGCGTCCCGGTGTTCCACACCTCCGTCATGAGCCGCTACCCCGACGCGATCTCCTTCGCGCCGGGCGCGCCCAACCCGGCGTTCGCCGAGCACTTCGACGCCACGGCCCACGTCGAGCGCTTCCTGGAGCACCTGAGGGCCGACGAGGGCCTGTCCGACGCGGCGGCCCGCACCGCGCTCTACGAGTACGGTCCGGGCAAGGGCCTGGTCACCGGCCTGATCGCGGAGGCGCTGCGCCGGGACTTCGGGCTGGCGACGCCGCGCGGCGGGGTCGTCGTCACGGTCGGCGCGCAGGAGGCCATGCTGTTGCTGCTGCGCGCGTTGCGCCGGGACGCCGACGACCTGTTCGCGGCCGTGGACCCGTGCTTCATCGGCTTCAGCGGCGCGGCGCGGCTGGTGGACGCGGAGTTGGTGCCGGTGGCCGAGGTCGACGGCGGCCTCGACCTCGACGGCCTGGCCCGCGCGTGCGCCGACGCCCGGTCGCGCGGCAAGCGCGTCCGCGCCCTGTACGTCGCGCCGGACCACGCGAACCCGTCGGGCACGGTGCTCGACCTCGCGACGCGGCGACGCCTGCTGGACCTGGCCGAGGCCGAGGACTTCCTGCTGGTCGAGGACACCACCTACGCGTTCACCGCCGAGCCGGGCGCGGCGCTGCCGATGCTCAAGCAGCTCGACACCACCGGTCGCGTGGTGCTGCTCGGCACGTTCTCCAAGATCGCGCTGCCCGGCGCGCGCGTCGGGTACGTGGTGGCCGACCAGCCGGTGCGCCGCGACGGCGCGACCGGGCTGCTGGCCGACGACCTGGCCGCCCTCAAGGGCATGATCAGCCTGCACACGCCCGCGGTCGGCCAGGCCGTGGTCGGCGGGATGCTGCTGGCGCACGGCGGTTCCCTGGTCGAGCTGGGCCGCCCGAAGGCCGAGCTGTACCGGCGAAACCTGCGGCTGCTGCTGGCGGCGCTGGAGCGCGAGATCGTGCCCGGCGACGGCCTGCCCGCCGTGACGTGGAACCGCCCCACCGGCGGGTTCTTCGTGCGGATGCGCCTGCCGGTCAAGGCGGACGCGCGCCTGATGGAGACCTCCGCGTCGAAGTACGGCGTGCTGTGGACGCCGATGTCGCAGTTCCACCTCGCCGGCGCGGGCACCGACGAGATCCGCCTGTCGTGCAGCTTCCTCACCCCCGAGGAGATCGAGGAGGGCGTGCGGCGACTCGCCGACTTCCTGCGCGGCCTGGGCGGCTGACGACACGGCCAGGGCGGCTGACGACGACACGGAGACGGGAGCACACCCCATGTCCCACCGCGACGCACCGGTGCTGGACCTCGACCTGTGGTCCGACGAGGCGCTGCACGACCCGTACCCGCTGTGGGCGCGGATGCGGGAGACCGGACCGGTCGTGCGGCTGCGCGAGCCGGACTTCTACGCCCTGCCGCGTTACGCGGAGACGCGGGCGGCGCTGGCCGACTGGCGGACGTTCTCCTCGGCGCGGGGCGTCATGCTCAACGACACCCTGAACCGGGCCCAGGCCGGCGCGACGCTGCACACGGACCCGCCCGAGCACGTCGCGCAGCGGACCGTGGTCGGCCGCCCGCTCACGCCGCGGGCGCTGAAGCGGTTGGAGGAGCCGTTCCGCGTGGCGGCGGAGGAGGTGGTGGAGCGGCTCGTGGCGCGCGGCTCGTTCGACGCCGCCGCCGAACTCGCGCCGCACCTGCCGCTGTCGATCGTGTCCCACCAGGTGGGGCTGCCCGAGGAGGGCCGCGAGCGGATGCTCGCGTGGGCGGCGGCGGCCTTCGACTCGGCCGGCCCGATGAACGCGCGGGCGCGTGCCGCGCTGCCGGTGCTGGAGGAGGCCGTGGCCTACTCCTACGACCCGGGGCTGCCTGGCCGGCTGCTGCCCGGCGGGTGGGCCGAGGGCGTGTACCGCGCCGCGGCGGCGGGCGAGGTGCCGGTCGAGAAGTGCCCGGCCCTGCTGATCGACTACTGGGGCCCGGCGCTGGACACCACGATCGCGGCCATGACCAGCGCCATCTGGCTGTTCGGCCGCAACCCCGACCAGTGGCGGCTGGTGCGGGAGGACCCCGCGCTGCTGCCGCACGCGGTGAACGAGGTGGTGCGGCTGGAGACGCCGACGCCGTACTTCAGCCGCGTGGCCACCCGCGACGTGGAGCTGGGCGGCACGGTGGTACCCGCCGGCGCGCGGGTGCTGGTCATGTACGGGTCGGCCAACCGCGACGAGCGCAAGTGGCCCGACCCGGAGCGCATGGACGTCCGGCGCGCGCCCGTGGACCACGTCGGCTTCGGCCACGGCGAACACGCGTGCCTCGGCCAGCGGCTGGCCCGGCTGGAGATCAAGGCGGTGCTCGCCGCGCTGGCGCGGCGCGTGGAGCGGTTCGAGATCGGCGAGGTGCGCCGGCTCACCAACAACATGCTGCGCAAGATCGAGCGGCTGCACGTGACGGTGCGCTGAGGGCGGCGGCCGAGGGCGGCGGCTGAGGACGGCGGCCGAGGGCGGCGGCTGAGGACGGCGGCCGAGGGCGGCGGCTGAGGACGGCGGCCGAGGGCGGCGAAGGTCCGACACCGGGTTTCGAGGGAGCGGCGGATGCCGAAGATCGTTTACGTGCGGCCGGACGGCACGCGCCACACCGTGGACGTCGCCGCGGGCACGAGCGTGATGCAGGGCGCGATCCGCCACGACGTGGCGGGCATCGTCGCCGAGTGCGGTGGCAACACCATGTGCGCCACCTGCCACGTCTACGTCGACGAGGCCGACGCCGACCGGCTCGGCCCGGTCTCGCCGGACGAGGACGAGATGCTGGAGGCCACCGCGTCGCCGCGCACCGCCGCGAGCAGGCTGTCGTGCTGCGTCGTGGTGGACGACGACCTCGACGGGTTGACCGTCCACCTGCCCGAGGAGCAGCTGTGAGCGACGGGCGGGTCGTCGTGGTCGGCGCGGGCCAGGCGGGCGCGCAGGTCGCGGTGTCCCTGCGGGAGCGCGGGCACGCGGGCGCGATCACGGTCGTCGGCGCGGAGCCGGACCTGCCCTACCAGCGACCGCCCCTGTCGAAGGACTACCTCGCCGGTTCCGCCGACGAGGACGCGCTGCCGCTGCGCCCGGCGCACGCCTACGAGCGGCTGGACGTCCGGCTGCGCACCGGCGACCCGGTGGAGTCGGTCGACCAGGCGGCCCGCACCGTCCGCACCCGCGCGGGCGTCGTCCTGGGCTGGGACCACCTCGTGCTGGCCACCGGCTCGGTCGCCCGGACGCTGCCGGTGCCCGGCGCGGTGCTCGCGGGCGTGTGCCCGCTGCGCACCCTGGCCGACGCGGTGGAGGTGCGGGAGCGGTTGCGGACCGCCGAGCACGTCGTCGTGCTGGGCGGCGGGTTCACCGGCCTGGAGGTGGCGTCGGCGGCGTCGGCGGGCGCGCACGTGACGGTGCTGGAGGTGGGTCCCCGGCTGCTGGGGCGCGCGCTGTCCGCCGAGGTCGCGGCGGACCTGCTGGCCCGGCACCGCGACCGGGGCGTCCGCGTGCTGCTCGGCGACACGGCCGTGCGGCTGGACGGCGACCACCGGGTGCGGTCCGTGGTGACGGCGTCCGGCGCGCGGCTGCCCGCGGACCTCGTGGTGGTGGGCGCGGGCGTCCGGCCGGCGACGGACCTCGCGGCGGCGTGCGGCCTGCCCACCGCCGACGGGGTGCTGGTCGACGCGTGGCTGCGGACGGCGAACCCGGCCGTGTACGCGATCGGGGACTGCGCGAGCCACCCGACCCCGCGCGGGCGGGTGCGGCTGGAGTCGGTGCAGAACGCCGTGGACCAGGCCCGGTTCGTGGCCGGCCACCTGACCGGGGAGACCGACCCGTACCGGGCGCTGCCCCGGTTCTGGACCACGCAGCACGGCGCGCGGGTGCAGGTCGTGGGTCTCGCGCGGCCCGCCGACGACGCTGTCGCGCGGCCGACGGAGAAGGGGTTGACGGTGTTCCGGGTCGCGGGGTCGCGGCTGGTGGCGGTGGAGACGGTCGGCCACACCGCCGACCACGTCGCGGCTCGTCGCCTGCTCGGGTCCGCCGCCGACCACGCGGTGCCGTTCAGCCCGGAGTCACCGCTGAAGGCGCCGTTGTCGGCCTGACCCGAGATCCGGCACAGAGGGTCCGGCACAGAGGGTCCGACGCGAAGGGTCCGGCACAGAGGGTCCGACGCGAAGGGTCCGGCACAGAGGGTCCGGCACCGACCTGACGCGCACCTCGGCACCAGGCCGGTGCGGGACCCGACACCGGCGTCACACCGCTGTGACCCGAGCGACCCGACGCGCGCCTCGGCGTCGCCGCGCCGCGAGCCCCGGCGCGTCGGGACCCCGCGCCAGCGTGCCGTGCGGACGAGTCGCGGCCCGTCCGCACGGCACGCGGGTCACGCCGTGGCGCGGGCGCGCTCGTCGAACTCCTCCGCCAGCTGGGCCCACTTGTCGGCGCAGCCCCTGGCCAGCTTCGACAGCGCCGGCAGGCAGTGGGCGGGCGTGGCGCGGACGAGCAGGCCCCAGTCCTCCGGGCGCATCGCCTGCACGGTCAGCAGCCGGAGCAGGGCGCGCCCCGACTCGGTCAGGCGCAGCGTCGGGTCGCGCCGCAGGTTGTCGAGCAGCCGCGCGAAGTCGCCGTCGGGCAGCGCGGGCGCGGCGCACAGCGCGGTCGGCGGGGTCGGCGCGCCCGCCTCCCGCTCCCGCACCCGGTCCGGCAGCGGGTCCTCGCCCCGGCGCACGCGGTCCCGGACGTCCCGCGCCGTGCCGACCGAGATGCCGGCGGCCCTGGCGACCTCGCGCAGCGTCGCGCCGGGCCGGTCGGCGAACAGCTCGCCCGCCTTGCGACGGCCCTCGGCGCTGCTCAGGGGCCGCACCCGGCCGTCACGGCCGATGCGCGCGATCGGCTGGGCCGCGCGGTCACCCGACCGGCGGCGCAGCGCGGCGACGGTCTCCGCCGCCATCCCGGTGGCCGCGGCGATCGAGCGGTCGGACCACTCCGGGTGCGAGCCGATGATCCGCCGCGCGGCGGCCTCCCGGTCCGCCTGGCTGAGCGGCAGGCCGTGCGTGACGTTCGCCTTGACCGCCCGGACGAAGGCGGACTCCTCGTCACCGTCGTAGAACCGCGCGGCCACCTCGCCGTCACCGCGCAGCAACGCCGCCCGCACGCGGTGCATGCCGTCGATGACGCGCATCGTCGGCCGGTGCACGATGATCGGCGGCAGCGGCCCCTCGATCGCCGCGAGCATCCGGACGTGCTCGTCGCTCTCACCGTCGAGCCGGGGTGAGTCGGCGGGCAGCAGCACCTCCACGGGCACGTCGACGGCCGGGGACAGGCCGTCGAGCGCGTTCTCCTTGTCTCCACTGCGATTGCGTTCGATCACGTTGTCGCACTCCTCGTCGTCCCACGGCACAACGCCGAACCACGACCCCCGAAGTCGCAGGAGTGGGCACCCTGGATCATCCCGGCCACCACTACCAGTCGAGTACCTGACGACTACTCGCCGTCGACCACTCGCCACCGGCCGGAACAGTCCTTTGTGGACAAACAGGCGGGGCGGCCGGGTCAGCGCGCCCGCTCCAGGACGCCCGACCCCGCGTCCCAGCGCCTCGTGGGAGCGCACCCGACGACCAGCATCCCGAGCACCGCGAGGGTGAACAGCGGCAGGTTCATCAGCAGCGCGATACCCAGGTGCAGGCAGAGCCCCAGCGCGAACGCCAGGGCGCGGGCGCGCGGCCCGCCGAGCACGGCGACCGCGATCACCAGCTGCGCCGCGATCACCGACCACCCCAGCAGGGCCATCGGCCAGTACCAGGACAGCGCAGGCGCCACGAGGTCGTGGACCTCCCGCGCCAACCCGAAGTACGGGTCGGCGAACACCACGGACATCGCGCTGCCCTGCCGCCACAGCGGATCGCCGAGCTTCGACAGGCCCGCGTACGCGTAGACCAGGCACAGCTGCCCGCGCAGCACGACCAGCGCCGCGAACGCGACGCCCCGCCAGTTCGCCGCCAGCGGCCGGACCACCGGGCCCCACTGCCACACCCGGTCGTCACCCAGGCACAGCGGCACCAGCAGCATGGTCGCGATCTGCGCGATCTTGTCACCGCCGTTGGCCATCGGCATGGTCATCGCCAGCCCGGCCGTGACGTACCAGTGCGGCACGCACGTCCACCGGGGCCGGTAGCCGGACGCGACGACCAGCAGCACCGCGACGGCGGCGATCCGCCCCACCAGCGGCGCGTCGGCGGTGGCGCACGGCAGCGCCGCCGCGCGCACGCCGCCGCAGTCGACGCCCGTCGGGTGCTCGCGGGTCGCCACGAACAGGTCCGCGTCCTGGTTGAACACCAGCACCGCGAGCTGGGCCGCGGCGAGCAGCGCGCGACCCACCGACAGCCCCGCGCCGCGCGGCTCGAACCGCGCCACCGCGCGCGTCAGCGCCGCGGCGCCGATCACGACGGGCACCGGACGTCCAGCAACGCCAGCCGGAACACCTGCCGCGGTCCGTCCGCGATCGTGCGCGGGGCGGGCGGGGCGACCCGTTCGAGGGCCACGGCGACCCGGCCGCACAGACCGGGCCGGGCGACCGGGTTGTCCACTTCGTGGACGAGGTCGGGCGCGAGGTCGCGCTCGCACCGGCCGGACCGCAGCCGGCCGCACTCCTGCCAGTACCGCTCGGGCACCGCGAGGGCGAGCCGCCTGGTCTCGACCTCCCGCGCGTCGTCGTGCCGCCGCAGGCCGGCGAGCCGCTCGTCCCACACCCGGTGCCCGTACAGCGGGGTGAGCCCGAGGTCGGGCCCGACCCGGTAGGGCACGGGCGACTCGCCGTCGAGGTTCGTGAAGAAGGACCACTTCTGCGGCCAGATCGCCCGGTAGGCCCCGAGCCGGGCGGACACCGCGCCGGGCAGGACGCCGTCACCGAGCAGGTCCAGGGCGCTCACGCCCATGCTGGTGAGCAGGATGGTGATGGTCACCAGGAACGAACCGACCGCCTTCGCCTCCGCGCTCGTCGAGGGGCCACTCACCACGGAATTCGACCGTGGGGCAGGTCGTCGTCGACATAGGAGTTCTGCGAGGGCGACCACCGCGGGTGCTGTCCGGCCTCCTCCCCGCCTCCGAGCGCAGCCACCGCGCCTACCAGCGCGGCGGACAGCAGGAGTCCGACCAGGAGTGAACGCAAGATGCCCCCCTCGGCACTCGTCATCGATCGGTCCGCGACCTCGGTCCCACGACCGGCGAGGAGCAGGCAAGGTCCCCACTCCGTGCCTTCGACCAGGCTAACCGGGTGCGCTACTGCACGGCTACCGGCTTACTACTCGTGGTAAACCTTCGGGTGGACGTCGTGCCGGCGGCGCGGCACGAAGCGGTGGTGAAGGGGCGCGTTGGTGGAGTTCCATGTCCTGGGACCGCTGGAGGTACGGGAGTCCGAAGAGGTGGTGCGCATCCCCGGCGCGCGGCAGCGGAAGCTGTTGGCGTTGCTGCTGCTCGACGCACGCCGGGTGGTCACTGTGGAGCGGCTGATCGACGAGCTGTGGGACGACCCGCCGCGCTCGGTGCGGCAGCAGGTGCACAACGCCGTGCGCACCCTCCGCACCACGCTCGGCGCGCGACGCCAGGACGTGCGGGTGACGCGCACCGACACCGGCTACCGCCTCGACGTCGCCGACGACGCGATCGACGCGCGCCGCTTCACCTCGCTGGTGCGGGAGGCCAAGGAGGCGCAGGCCGCCGGGGACGCCGCGACGGCGATCCGGCTGCTGCGGTCCGCGCTGGACCTGTGGCGCGGCGACGCGTTCGAGGGTTTGGACGGCTCGGAGGTGCTCAACGCGGCGGCGGGGTTGGCCGAGCAGCGGCTCGTCGCGACCGAGGACCTGCTCGAACTGCGCCTGGCCGCGGGCGAGGCAGGCGCGGTGGTCGGCGAGCTGCGCAGGCTGGTGGCCGACCACCCGTTGCGCGACCGGCTGCGGGCGACGCTGATGCGGGCGCTGCACCGGGGCGGGCGGCAGGCCGAGGCGCTGGCCGTGTACGAGGAGGGGCGGCGGGTGTTCGCCGAGGAGCTGGGCCTCGACCCCGGCCCCGAGCTGCGCGGCCTGCACGCGGCCATCCTGGACGGCGCCGGCGAGGTGCCGCCGCCGAGCCCGGTCACCGCGCCCGAGGCGACCACCGGGCGGGCGAGCAGGTCGTACCTGCCGCACGACATCCGCGACTTCTCCGGCCGGGCGCCGGAACTGGTGCGGCTGCTCGCCGAGACGCGGCAGGACCGGCCGAGCGCCCTGGTGATCACCGCGATCGACGGCATGGGCGGGGTCGGCAAGACCACGCTGGCCGTGCACCTCGCGCACAAGGTCGCCGACGACTTCCCGGACGGCCGGTACTTCATCGACCTGCACGGCTTCAGCCCCGGCCTGGCGCCGCTGACGGCGGAGCAGGCGCTGGACGCGCTGCTGCGCGACGCGGGCGTGCCGCCCGAGCTCGTGCCGTCCGACCTCGACGGGCGCAGCGCGCTCTGGCGCTCCCACATGGCGGGCAAGCGGGCCCTGGTGGTGCTGGACAACGCGATCGACGCCGGCCACGTCCGACCGCTGCTGCCCGGCGGGCCCGAGGTGCTGGTCATCATCACCAGCAGGCGCAAGATGGCCGCGCTGGACGGCGTGACGCCGATGTCGCTGGACGTGATGACCACCGCCGACGGCATCGCGCTGTTCCGGAAGGTCGCCGGCGAGCAGCGGACCGCCGGCGAGCCCGCCGAGGTGGCCGCGGCGGTGGAGCTGTGCGGGCACCTGCCGCTGGCGATCCGCGTCGCCGCCGCCCGCCTGCGCGACCGCGCGACCTGGCGGGTGTCGGACCTGCTCGCGCGGCTGCGGGACCAGGCGGCGCGCAGCCAGTTCCTGACCGTCGACGACCGCAACGTGATGCGGGTCCTGCGGGTGTCGTACCGGTACCTCCGGCCGGACGCGCAGCGGCTGTTCCGGCGGCTGGCCCTGCACGTGGGCAAGGACTTCGACGCCTACGCCGCCGCCGCGCTCGCCGACCTCGACCCGGCGCACGCCGAGGAGCTGCTGGAGGGGCTGTTCGACGACAACCTGCTCAAGCAGAACGCCGCCGGCCGCTACCACTTCCACGACCTGATCCGCGACTGCGCCCGGCAGATCCTGGTGGAGACCGAGGACCAGGCGGAGCTGGACGCGGCGCGGGCCCGGCTGCTCGACTACTACCTGCACTCCTGCCACGTGTGGAGCAGGGGGCTGGACAACCGCGTCTACGACCTGCCGCCGCCGGTCGGGCGGCGGCCGGCGCACGTGCGGGTGCCCGCGTCCGACGACCGGGCGCTGGCGCTGCTGGCCGAGGAGCACGAGAACCTGGTGGCCGCCGCCCGGTGCGCGGCCGAGCACGGGATGCACCGCCACACCTGGGGCTTCGCCTGCGCGCTCCAGCCCGCGCTGCGGCTGCGCAACTACGGGGAGGACGCGCTCGCGCTGTTCGAGCAGGGCCTGCGCGCGGCGCGGGCGGACGGCGACCCGCGTGCCGAGTCGGCGTGCCTGCACGGCTTGGCGGTGGCGCACCGGGAACGCGAGGACACCGCGTCGGCCGAGGAGCTGCTGCGGCAGGCCCTCGACCGCAGCCGCGCCCTGGGCGACCGCACCCGCGAGGCCGCCCAGCTCGTCGACCTGGGCATCGTGCACTTCAGCGACGACCGCCTCGCCGAGGCGCACGACGCCTTCCAGGCGGCCGAGCGGCTGACCAGGGACCAGCGCGACACCACGCTGCGCGCCGCGATCGAGAACAGCCTGGGCGCCGTGGAGCGCGACCTGGGCCGCTACGCCGAGGCGCTGGAGCGCCTGCGCGGCGCGCTGGCGTCGGCGGCGAACGAGGGCTCGCCGCACGCCCAGCAGCTGACGGCGTGGAGCATCGGCGCGATCCAGCACTTCCAGGGCAGGCACGCGGAGGCGGCGCGGACCTTCGGCGACATCCTGCGGGTCAGCGAGCAGCGCAACTTCGACCACGGCCGGGCCGTGGCCCTGCTCGGGCTGGCGTCCGTCCACCGCTCGGTGGGCGAGCTGGACCGGGCGCTGGACACCGGCCGGTCGGCGCTGGAGCAGGCGCGGAAGCTGGGCCTGCACGCGCTGGAGTGCGAGACGCTGATCGTGATCGGCGAGGTCATGGTGTCCAGGGGCGAGCTGGACCAGGCGGAGCAGGTGTTCGGGCAGGCGTACGACCGGGCCGACCGCTACGCGCTGCGCCGCTACCTGGCCCGTGTGCTGGAGGGGCTGGCCCACGTGGCGGCGGCGCGGGGAGCCGGCGCGGAGGCCACGCGGCTGTGGGAGGACGCGGTGGCGGCCTACCCGGAGGGGATGGCGGAGGCGGGGTTCGCGCGGGCCCACCTGTCCGGCGCGACGACGTGCTTCCGGTGTGCGATCGCCGCGTGAACCGGTGCGCGGCCGGCGGTGGGCCGATCGGCGATCACGGCCTGGACCGGTGCGCCGGCGGGAGTGGGCCGGTGCGCGACCGCCGCCGGAACGGATGCGCAGGCGGCGGGTGGAGCCGGTCCGTGATCGCCGCGCGGACCGATGGCCGGCGGGTGGGCCGGCGCGCGGTCGCCGTCCGAGCCGGCGCGCGACCGCCGGGCGGGCCCCGGTCACGCCCGCGCGAACTCGTCCAGCACCTGGCGCTTGCGGGCCGACATCTCCGGCGTGCCGGCGTGCCCGCAGCCGCCGAACACCTCCAGCCGGGCGTCCGGCCACGCCTCGGCCAGCTCCCACGCCGTGTCGACGGGCGAACCGAGGTCGAGCCTGCCGTGCAGCAGCACGCCGGGGATGCCGGTCAGCTTGGCCGCGTCCGCCAGCAGGACGCCGTCGGCCAGGAACACGTCGTTGGCGAAGTAGTGCGTGCAGATCCGGGCCCGGTCCAGCATGGCCGGCAGCGGGCGGTCGCTGAACGCGGGCGCGGTCGGGTTCCAGTCCAGCGAGATCGTGGCGTCCTCCCACGCGTGCCACGCCTTGGCCGCGCGGGCGCGGACCTCCGGGTCAGGGTCGGCCAGCAGCCTGCCGTACGCCGCGGTCAGGTCGCCGCCGCGCTCGGCGGGCGGCACGACGTCCCGGAAGCGCCGCCACTCGGCCGGGAAGAAGCGGGACAGCCCCCGGTACAGCCAGTCGATCTCCGCGCGCCGGGTGGTGGTCACCGCCGTGATCACCACCTCCGACACGCGGTCGGGGTGCGCCTCGGCGTAGGCCAGCAGCAGCGTGGAACCCCACGAGGCACCGGTGAGCAGCCAGCGCTCGACGCCGAGGTGCTCCCGGAGCAGTTCCATGTCGGCCACCAGCGCCGCGGTCGTGTTGTGCCGCAACGACGTCCCCGGCAGCCCGGCCCGCGGCATGCTGCGCCCGCAGCCGCGCTGGTCGAACAGGACCACCCGGTACCGCGCGGGGTCGAAGAACCGCCGGTGGGCCGGCGTGCACCCCGACCCCGGCCCGCCGTGCACGACGAGCGCCGGCTTGCCGTCGGGGTTGCCGCACGCCTCCCAGTAGACGAGGTCGCCGCCGCCGACGTCCAGCATCCCGTGCTCGTAGGGCTCGACCGGTGGGTACAGGATCTCCGCCACACCCCGAACGTACTGCGCGCCACCAGGGCCCGCGCCTCCCACGTCCGGGTGAATCCGTCGTCGTGGACGGTGGGCGTGGTCCGGTGCGGAAGGACGTCGGGCGCGGGCTCTCCGGCAGCGCTCCCGCGCGGAACCCGATCTTCACGTGCCGGGTGGCCGAACCCGTGACCGGGTACCCGAATCCACCCCGCGACCGGCCGAGCCCGCCACGTCCCCGGTCCGGGCGTTCACCGCGACCGCGTCGACCCGCGCGCCGCCATCAGCCGTCCACAAAGGACCGAAGACACCGCGCTGCCCGGCAAGGCTTCGGTGTCGCACTCGCCGGGTCGTGCGTCGCGCCGACGGCCGACCGCGATGGCGGCACGCCACCCCGCGTGGCTTCGTGGACGTGCCGTCGCGGACGGAGTACCGCGTGCGTCCGGCAGGAAGCTCGACGTGCTCCGACTGGTGGCGGGCGGTGCGACGAACCGGGAGGCGCCGGCGGAGCTGTTCGTCACCGAGGCGTTCCACCGGGGCTGCTCGTGCCGCGCGGCGGGTGACGTCCGTGCCCGGCCACGACGGGGTCGCGCCGTGGACCGGCCGCCTTCCGCGCAACGTGCGCAAGCCTACGACGCGACAGCGCGCGGTGTGCGGCGGCGTGCGCCTCAGCCGATGCTGCGGTGCGCCTCGTCGCACTCCTCGCACCCGGACCCCTCGGCGCAGAGCATCGCCGTGGGATCGGCGACCAGCCGGGGGACGACGGCGTCCACGAGGTCCCGGCAGGAGAACAGGCGGGCGGTCGCGTCGCCTACCCGGCCTTCCCGCTGCGCGCCCCGTTCCCGGAGCCAGTCGTCGGCGGCGGCGAAGCCCCGGCCGCAGTGGTCGGGCTCGCTGATCGTCACCTCGCGCACCCGGTCGCCGTCGCGCACCAGGGCGTGGTCCTCCGACCGGTAGGGCACGCCCGCCAGGTCCTCGGCGAGGTGGAGCGCGGTGTTCGCGTCGTGGTCGACGCCCAGCAGCAGCACCGATCCGCCGAGCGCGTGCACCCTGCCGATCGGGCTGTCGGGGCCGTGCGGCGGCGACAGCGGTTGCGGCGCGATGATCCGGGACGCGTGCCGGCCCACGGCCGCGAAGGTCGACGTCGGGTGGTCGCCCCGACCGACGCCCGGCAGCCGCCGGAACAGCTCCGCGACGACGCCCATCCCCCGGGTCGGCGTCCGTCGCGGGTCGTACGGTTCCGGGTTGTCGCCGCCGGTCATCGACGGCATGACGAGCGTCCCCGCATCACCGCCCACGGCGGTGCGCAGCGCGTCGATCAACCCCATCGGCCCGCCGGACACCGGACCGACCGCGCGGAAGGACGTGTGGACGACCAGCACGTCACCGGCGCGGACACCGAGTTCCCGCAACTGCCCCACCAATCGCTGCTTCGAGATCACCCCACCACCCAATCACGAGCCGCCCCTCTCCCCGGCAAATTTTCAAGATCACCGCGGTGCCCGTCGATGTGCTAGCTTCCGGGGAATGCGCGGGAGTTCGACGTTCGGTCGGGTGACGGTCGCACTGGCGGCGTTCGTCTGCACGGTGGTGGTGTCCCTCATGGGGTCGGCGACGGTCGCCCACGCGGGCGGAGCGCCCCTGGCGGCGCCGCGCGGTTGCGAGTGCGCGACCCCGTCGATCGACCGGTTCCAGCAGTGGCTCGCCTCCGGCGAGGGGACCACCGTGCCGCCGACCGGCAGCCTGCTCGTGCGCCGGGGCAACGGGTACGCGGCCGAGGTGGCGTTCCTCGGCGACGACTGGCACGTGGCCGTGGTGTGGCTGGGCAACCGGTTCGAGGCGCAGGTCGACCTCTCGGGGTCGACCGGCTTCTGGCTGACCTACCGCGCGACCGACGACCTCTACGTCCAGCTTCGCCCGGCCTCGCGCTGGAGCGGCGGTGACAAGTGGCTCACGCGGGTGCCGTCGACGGGCGGGCAGCTCGTCCGGAAGTTCTTCGGCTTCTCCCCCGACCGGTGGACGTGGCTGCCCGAGCTGGGCAAGCCGTCGTACTCCCTCGGGTCGGCGCTGGGCGAGGCGCGCGGCCTGGTCTTCGTCGGCAAGACGCCGAACGAGCTGGAGTTCCGGGGGCTGCGCGTCGACGGCTACCGCCCGCCGTGCCTGGCGGCCGGCTGACGGGCCACGCCGGCGACCGGACCCGACCGGCGGCTCGGCGGGCGCTCAGCCCGTCGGCAGGTCGCGATGGCCCCGCACCCCGGCGGGCCCGAGCAGCACGGCCACGGCGAAATCGGTGACCAGCAGCGTGCCGACGAGCACCGGCTTCAGCCCGCCGACCAGCACACCCACCGAAGACACCCGCTGCTCCTCCCCTCCGGACCGCTGCCGGCGGCGGGAGCACCACCCGGCGCGCCCCCGACGAGTCCACTCCGGACGTGGATGTCCGCCGTGACAAGGGATTCGCGGCCTCAGCCCGCAGTGCCCACCGTATCCACGGTCAGCTCGTCGTCACGCGCGTCGACCCGCACGCGGGAACCGGCGGACAGGCTCCCGTCCAGCAGCAGCCGCGACAACCGGTTGTCCACCTCCTGCTGGATGGTGCGCCGCAACGGGCGGGCGCCGAACTCCGGCTGGTGCCCGTGCCGCGCCAACCAGTCCACCGCTTCCGGGGTGAACTCCAGGTCGATGCCCTGGCCGTGGGCCCGGCGCTTCGTGTGCTCCAGCATCAGCTCGGTGACGCGGTGCAGCTGCTCGACCTCCAGCCGCCGGAACACGATGATCTCGTCGATGCGGTTGAGGAACTCCGGCCGGAACGTCTCGCGCAGGCGGCGCATCAGCCGTTCCCGCAGCGGTCCCTCGGTGTCCCGCTCGTCCAGGGGGCCGAACCCGAGCGCGCCCCGCGTGCCCGCCGTGACGAGGTCGGAGCCGATGTTGCTGGTCATGATGACGACCGTGTTGGCGAAGTCCACCGTCCGGCCGCGCCCGTCGGTGAGCCTGCCGTCGTCGAGCACTTGGAGCAGGACGTTGAACACGTCCGCGTGGGCCTTCTCGATCTCGTCCAGCAGCACCACCGAGTAGGGCCTGCGGCGGACGGCCTCGGTGAGCTGCCCCGGCTCCTCGTGGCCGACGTAGCCGGGCGGCGCGCCGACGAGCCTGCTCACGGTGTGCCGCTCGCCGTACTCGCTCATGTCCAGGCGCACCATGTGGTGCTCGTCGCCGAACAACGCCTCGGCCAGCGTGCGGGCCAGTTCGGTCTTGCCCACGCCGGTCGGTCCCAGGAAGAGGAAGCTGCCCGCCGGCCTGCCCGGCTCGGCGAGGCCCGCGCGCGACCGGCGCACCGCCTCGGCCACCGCCGCCACGGCCTCGTCCTGCCCGACGACCCGGCCGTGCAGGTGCTCCTCCAGGCGCAGCAGGCGGTCGCGCTCCTCCTCGGTGAGCCGGCTGACCGGGATGCCCGTGCTGCGGGAGACCACCTGCGCGATGTCCTCGGTGACGACCTCCGGCACGTGGTCGGGGCGGTCGTGCGCGCGGGCGCGCTCCACCTCGCGGCGGACCTCGGCGATGCGGTCGCGCAGGCGCGCCGCGCGCTCGTAGTCCTCCTCGCCGACGGCCTGGTCCCGGTCGCGCAGGAGCCGCTCCAGCTCGCCCTGGAGGTCGCGCGCCTCCGCCGGTCCCCGGCCCGCGCGCAGCCGCACCCGCGCGCCCGCCTGGTCGACCAGGTCGATCGCCTTGTCCGGCAGGAACCGGTCGGTGAGGTAGCGGTCCGACAGGGTCGCCGCCGCGTCGAGCGCCTCGTCGGTGAACCGGACCTGGTGGTGCGCCTCGTACCGGTCGCGCAGGCCGTGCAGGATCGCCACCGTCTCGGCCACGGTCGGCTCCGGGACCAGGACCGGCTGGAAGCGGCGCTCCAGCGCCGGGTCGGACTCGACGTCGCGGCGGTACTCGTCCAGCGTCGTCGCGCCGACGACGTGCAGCTCGCCCCTGGCCAGCGCGGGTTTGAGGATGTTGCCTGCGCTCATCGAGCCCTCGCCGGAACCCGCGCCGACGATGGTGTGCAGCTCGTCGATGAACAGGATCAGCTCGTCCCGCCGTCCGCGCACCTCGTCGACCAGCCGGGTCATCCGCTCCTCGAAGTCGCCGCGGTAGCGGGTGCCCGCGACCATCGCCGTCAGGTCGAGCTGGACCACCCGGCGGCGGGCCAGCGCGTCGGGCACGTCGCCCGCCGCGATGCGCTGCGCCAAGCCCTCGACGACGGCGGTCTTGCCGACACCGGCCTCGCCGACGAGGACCGGGTTGTTCTTGGTGCGGCGCGACAGCACCTCGACGGTCTGCTCGATCTCCTCGTCCCGGCCGATCACCGGGTCGATCTCACCCGACCGGGCGAGTTCGGTCAGGTCGCGCCCGAACTGCTCGAGCGTCCCGCCGCCACCGGACGACGACCCCGCCTCGCGCCGGGGCCCGCCGGGTTCACGGCCCGCCATCCGCTCCGGGGTCACCCGCGCCTCGGCGAGCAACCGTCCCGCGCCCGCCTCCCGGTTGGCGGCCAGCGCCAGCAGCAGGTGCTCGGGACCGATGTAGGACGCGCCCAGCCCGCGCGAGATCTGGTGGGCGTCGAGCAGCGTCCGCTTCGCGGCAGGCGTCAGGCGCACCGGGCCCTGGCGGGGCTCGCCCCCGTTGGACCGCTGCTCGATCCGGCGCGCCAGGGCGTCGGGGTCCGCGCCGGCGCGCTCCACGAGCGCCCGCGTCGCGGGCTGCCGGGTGGCGGCCCACAGGAGCTGCTCGGTGTCCACGTCGGTGCGGCCCCACGCGGCGGTCTGGCTCACGGCCTCGGACACCAGTTCCCTGGCCTGGTCGCTCATCAGGCCCGTGATGTCGACCGGGTGGGAGCGGCGTCCGGTCGGGCCCGCCCCGAAGAACTGCGCGAGGAACTCGTCGAACGGGCTGCCGCCGGGACCACCGCCCGGTCCGAAGTAGCCGGTCATCGTGCTGCCTCCAGTCCGGTGCGACCGAGCGGGCCTGTCGACACCAGCCTGCGGCACCGGCCCGCGCACCGCGACCGCTGCGCGCCGGCGCACTCGGTGGTGGCCCCGGTGGCCTACCGGCGCAGCACGCTCTCCACCACGTCCGCCGCGGCCGCCGCGCCACCGCCGTCCGCGATGCCGTCCGCGAGGGACCGGGCCGACTCGCGCAGGGCGGTGTCGTGCAGCGCGCGGTCCACCGCCGCGCGGAGGTCGCCGGCCGGGACCGGACGCCGGGACAGGTTGTGCCGCAGCACGACGCCCGCGCCGCGCGCGGCCACGGCGTTGCCGATGATGAGCTGCTCCACCTGCTGCGGCACCACGACGAGCGGGACGCCGAGGCCCAGTCCCTCCAGGACGCTGTTCATCCCGCCGTGGGTCACGAACACCGCCGTCCGCTTCAGCAGTTCGACCTGGGGAACGGTCCTGCGCACCAGGACGCCCGCCGGCGCCGGGCCGAGGTCGCCCGCGTGCGAACCGACCACGACGACGGCGCGGACCGGCAGGTCGGACAGCACCTCGAAGCACGTGCGGAAGAACTCGCCCGTGCCCTGGTGCAGGGTGCCGAGGGAGACCAGGACGACGGGCTCGGGCCCGGCGCAGTGCGCGGCGAGTTCGGGGTCCAGCTCCTCGTGCCGACCGGTGAGGGTGGGGCCGACGAAGTGGCACCGGTCGTCGATCGCCGGGTTCGGCGGCTGGAGGGCGCGCGGGATCGGGAAGATCGTGACGTCACCGCGCATGGGCAGGGTGGGCGACGGCGGGTACGCCTCCTTGCCGAAGAGCCGCACGACGCGGCTCTTCGCGCGCAGCGCGGCCGGCAGGTCGGGCAGCATCGCGCGCAGCGGGTGCGCCCACTCGCGCGCGGTGAGGACCTTCATGTCGGCCGACCCGATCATCATCGTCGTCATCAGGGACACGCGCGGCAGCCCCGCGGTCGTCGCCGCGACGTAACCCCAGACGGCGTTGGAGTCGAAGGCGACCGCGTCGGGCCGGTCGCGCCGCAGTTCGTCGACGAGGAACGGGACCAGCGACTCGGTCGCGCGCAGCACCCGGATGACGACCCGCAGGAGGCTCCCGGACCGGGTGGCCTCGGCGATGTCCCGCGCGGACAGCACACCCTCCGGGTAGGCGCGGAACTCGGCGCCCGCCCGCTCGACCGCGGTGCGGAACTCCTCGCTCGCGTAGTAGGCGACGGACGTGCCGCGCGCGACGAGTTCGCGCACCAGCGGCAGGCTCGGGTTGACGTGCCCAGGGGCGGGCATCCCCGCCATGACGAGCTGACTCATGCCGCATTTTACACTCGATGTAAGGTTATAGCCAGTGAAAGCATGCTGTGCGTGTAAGGTCACACCGTGGAAGAGTCGCGGAGAGAGCGCAAGAAGCAGCAGGTGAGGAAGCTGCTGGTGGAGACGGCGATGAGGCTGTTCGCCGAGCAGGGCTTCGAGCGGACCACCGTCGCCCAGATCGCGGAAGCCGCCGACGTGGCGCCCAAGACGTTCTTCAACCACTTCCCGACCAAGGACGACGTGCTCTTCGCCGACGCCGGGCCGAGCGACGCGCTGGCGGCCGAGGTGATCGCCGCCCGCCGGCCGGAGGACACGGTCGCGGACGTGTTGCGGCGCACTTACGAGGCGCTGCGCCACGACTACGTCCCGATCGGCGGTCGCGACCCCGAGACGACCGCCCTGCACGGCCGCCTGCTGACCACGGTGCCGTCGCTCCAGGCCCGTGCGCTGCAACGGTCGTTGGCGTTCCAGCGGGAGCTGGCGCAGGCGCTGCTCGCCGCCTTCCCGGACCGGCTCGACCCCATCTCCGCCGCGGCGGTCGTCGGCGCGCTGGCCGGCGCGACCCAGGCGGCGGCGCTGCGCAGCATGGAGCTGGGACAGGACGAGCAGCAGCTCTGGGCGGCGATGGACCGCGGCGTGCGGATCGCCCTGCACGGCCTGCCCGAGCCCGACACCGAGCCGACCTCGGGCCCGACCCCCGACCCGACCCCGCCGGCCCCGACCCCGCCGCCCACAGCCGACTCCGATCACCCCTGATCCCCGGTCGCACCCGCCGCCGACCGCACCCGAACCGGACCCCGCCCGACCCCGTCCACGCCGCTCGGCGACCCCGACCGCGCTCGACCACCGCGCTCGACCACCGCGACGAGCACCGCGTCGTCCCGCGCGTCCGGCACCGACGGCCGGCGCACCGACCGGGACGGTGGGTCGTGCCCGGGTGAGGCGTGACCGGCCGGCACGTGGCCGGCGGCGGTGCGACACGCCTGTCCGGCCTCGCCGGGTGCGCGAGGCCGGGCAGCGGCGGCGTGCGCGGCACCGGGCGACGGCGGTCAGGCGGTCCGGTCGTCGCCGCTCGGCCGGGACTGCCGGCGCAGGACGTGGTAGGCCACCGCGACCGCGACGCCGGCCGCGACGACCAGTGCCGCGAGTGCGGGGTGCATGTCCTTGGACAGGCTCGGCGCGCGCTCGGGCCCGATCGCCCAGAGCGCGAGGGGCAGGGCGTACGCCGCGGTCAGGGCGGACGCCCACCAGCGGAGCGTCCGGAGGTGGGGATCGCGCAGGACACCGATCAGCACGACCAGGACCGGCACGACGGAGACCATCGCGAACTGGGCGATGACGAGGACCGGCACGGCCCAGGCCGAGACGATCACGGGCAGGGAGGACCGGCGGCCGGTCGGATCGGCGTGGTCGGTGCGGTCGCGGTGCGGTGCTGTGGTGGACACGGTTTCCCTCCGTAGGTGGCGGTATCGCGGGGTGGGTCGTTCGGCCGGCGTGATCGGGGGCGTCGTCCGGTCAGCCCCGGTGCCGGGCCTCGGCGGCGGTCCTGAGGTCCGCCGGCCACGCCTTGAGGCCCTCACCGAGGAAGTGGACGGAGGTGGGCACGTCGGCCTCCACCTGGTCGCCGGTCCAGGTCTCCTCGGTGCGCACCAGGACACCGCCCTCGACCCTGGTGAAGGTCCACGCGTGGACACCCCGGTCGATGGTCAGCCCCTCGCCGATCGCGGCTCCGGTCCAGCGGATGCACCGGTGGTGCTGCAACTGCCGGACGGTGGAGGTGATGGTCAGGGTCGTCGCGGGTGTCGTGGGGGTGGCCGGCACCGGGGTGGTCCACCGGAACCGCGAACCCGACCGGAGCGGGCCCCGGTCCAGGCGCTCGCTGCCGGTGACGGGCGGCTGCCGGGACGGCCGGCGCTCCACGTCGGCCTGGAGCTGCCAGACGGTGCTCAGCGGGGCCTTGACTCGGCGGGCGCGGTGACGCCGAGGAGGCCGGCGGCGGCCAGCGGGATGGCGAGCAGGGCGGCACGCGCACCGGTCGGGTGGCGGGTGCGCGCGGCGGGCCGGGCCCGGCAGTCCGGCGGGGTGGAGGGGGGTGGTGTCGCGCATGGTCTGCTCCTCGGTCGACGACTGGTCCGGCCGGATCGGCGGTGGTGGGGCCCTGCGCCGGGACCGGACCGTGCTCCTCGCGTGCTCCAGGATGTCGTCCGGCCGGTGCCGCTCGCGTCGGTGGACATCACCTATCCGCCGGTGCCGGGCCGATCCGCAGGTGACGGCGGGCGAGCCGGGGCCGGTGCGTCGCCCACACCGGTCGACGTCCGGGCGAACCACACCGGTCGCATCGGTGTTCGCCATCCGCCGCCTGGATTTCACCCGGCCCGTCCGTCATGATCCGGGGCATATGGACGGTTTGCTCGGGCGGCGGGACGAGACGTCGCGGCTCCAGGCGTTGGTGGACGAGGCGAGGCGATCCCGCGGCGGCGCCGTCGTGCTGCGCGGCGAACCCGGCATCGGCAAGACCGCGCTCCTGGACCACCTGGCCGCCTCGACCTCCGACTTCCTGGTGATCAGGGCCTCCGGCGTCGAGTTCGAGACCGAACTGCCGTACTCGGCGCTGCACCAGCTGTGCGTCCCGGTCCTGGCGCACCTCGACCGCCTGCCCGCGCCGCACCGGCAGGCGCTGCGGATCGCGTTCGGCCTGGACACCGGCACGCCCGACCCGTTCCTGGCCGGCGCGGCCGCGCTGGGCCTGCTGCTGGAAGCCGACCGGCCGCTGCTGTGCCTCGTCGACGACGCGCACTGGCTCGACCGCGCCTCGGCGCGGGCGATGGCGTTCGTGGCCCGCCGCGTGGCCGCCGAGCGGGTGGCCGTGGTGTTCGCCGCGCGCGACGAACCGGCCGACCTCGGCCACCTGCCCGGACTGGACGTCCAGCCGCTGGGCGAGCGGGCGGCGCGCGCGTTGCTGGCCCGCGCGAACCGCGCGCCCCTGGACGAACGGGTCCGCGACCGGGTGCTGGCCGAGGCGCGCGGCAACCCGCTCGCCCTGGTGGAGCTGACCGCGACCGCCGGGCTGACCGGTCTGGCCGGCGGGTTCGACCTGCCCGCGCCCGCCGCCGCCGAGCGGAGCTTCCGCGCGCGGCTGGCGGGGCTGCCGCCCGAGGTGCGGCTGCTGCTGGCGGTGGCCGCCGCCGAGCCGGTGGGCGACCCCGGCCTGCTGTGGCGGGCGGCGGCGCTGCTGGACATCGGGGAGAGCGCCGCGCGGGACGTGCCGCCGCTGGTCGAGTTCGGCGCCCGGGTCCGCTTCGCGCACCCGCTGGCCCGCTCGGCGGTCTACCGGGCCGCGACCGACGAGCAGCGCCGCCGCGCGCACGACGCCCTCGCCCGGGTCAGCGACCCGCTGGCCGACCCGGACCGCGTCGCCTGGCACCGCGCCAAGGCGAGTGTCGGCCCCGACGAGGACGTGGCCGCCGCGCTCGTCGGCTCGGCGTCCCGCGCGCGGTCGCGCGGCGGGGTCGCCGCCGCGGCGGCCTTCCTGGAACGCGCCGCCGCGCTCACCCTCGAACCCGGCCCGCGGGTCGACCGGGTGCTGGCCGCGGTCGAGGCGAAGCTGGCCGCGGGCGACTTCGACGTGGCCGCCGGGCTGCTGTCCACCGTCGAGCCCGACGACCCGCGCGTCGACCTGCTGCGCGGACGGCTGTCCTTCGCCCGCTTCCGAGGCGGGGACCTGCCCACCGGCCACCTGCTCCGCGCCGCGGCCGCGCTGGCGGACAAGGAGCCGGCGGCGGCGCGGACGGTCTACGTGGACGCCATCGAGATGGCGGTCCTCACCGGCGGTCTGGCCGCGGTGGTCGACGCCGCCCGGACCGCGCCGCCCGCGCCCGGCCGCCCGCGGAGCGCGGACGTCGTCCTGGACGGCATGGTCGCCCTGGCCGACCACGGGCACCGGGCCGCCGCCGAGCTGCTGCGCCCGGTCGTGGCCGACCGCGACGACCCGGTGTGGACCCGGTGGCCCACCCTCGGGTACCTGCTCGCGCTCGAACTCTGGGACCGCGAGGCCATGCGCGACATCGCCGTCCGGGTCACCGCGGCCGGCCGCGAGTCCGGCTCCTTCCACGTCCTGCCGATCGGGTTGGCGATGCTGGCCACCGTCAGCGCCCACACCGGCGACTTCGGCGCGGCGAAGGAGATGATCTCCGAGGAGGAGGCGATCGCGGAGGCCACCGGTGCCGCGCCGCTGGTCTACCCGCGCATCCACCTGGCCGCGCTCCAGGGGCGGCGCGCGGCGGCGCACGAGCTGTTCTCGCGGGTCGGCCCGCACATGAGCCTCAGCGTCCGGTACGCGACGGCCGTCCTCGGCAACGGCCTCGCCGACTACCCCGCCGCCCTGGCGGCGGCCGAGCAGGCGGTGGCCACCGGCGACCTCGGCCTGGCCGGTCAGGCCCTGCCCGAACTGGTCGAGGCCGCCGTGCGGTGCGGCCGGCCGGACGTGGCGCGCGC
Source organism: Saccharothrix australiensis (assembly GCF_003634935.1). Lineage (NCBI taxonomy): Bacteria > Bacillati > Actinomycetota > Actinomycetes > Pseudonocardiales > Pseudonocardiaceae > Saccharothrix > Saccharothrix australiensis. The sequence goes on along the minus strand of NZ_RBXO01000001.1, from coordinate 3,751,091 downwards.
CGCGTTCACGACGCTGGCCGAGCGCACGAGCGCGGGCGGACAACCGTGGGGGCTGGGCGTCGAGTCCTACGCGCGGGCCCTGGTGGACGACGACGAGGACGCCTACCGGCAGGCCGTCGAGCTGCTGGGCGCAGGCCCGATGGCGATCCACCGGGGCCGGGCCCACCTGGTCTACGGTGAGTGGCTGCGCCGGCGGGGCAGGCGACGCGACGCCCGGACCGAGCTGCGGCACGCCCACGAGCTGCTGTCGGGGCTCGGCGCGGAAGCCTTCGCGGCCCGCGCGGCGAACGAGCTGCGGGCCACCGGGGAACGCGCGCGCAGCCGCTCCTCGTCGGCCTCCGACGCGCTCACGGTGCAGGAGGTGCACATCGCGCGGCTGGTCGCCGACGGCGCGACGTCCAAGGAGGTCGCCGCCAAGCTGTTCGTCAGCCCGCGCACCGTCGACGCCCACCTGCGCAACATCTTCCGCAAGCTCGGCATCACGTCGCGCCGCCGGTTGCGGGACCTCCCGGCCATCCGCTGATCCGGCCGGTGCGGGCACCGCGCCGGGTCCGGCGCGGTGCCGCCCCCTGCGTCCCACCCGGCTCCGACGCACCGCCACCGCGCCGCGAGCACGACGTCACCGCACCTCGGGCACGTCTTCAGCGGCCGGGGCACGACGTCACCGCGTGCCCGGGGCGGCGTGACGTCACCCCTCGCCGTTCCGGGAGCCGACCCCCTGCCCCGGCGCCAGGGCGGGCTCCTCGCCGCGGGCCGCCACCGCACGCCCGCCGAACACGAACGCGATCGCCGCCAGGGTGAGCAGCGCGAGCGCCGGGTAGGCCCACCCGATGGCGGACAGGTAGCCGGGGCGGCTGATCGTCCAGATCGTCGGCTGCCGGTCCAGCTGGAACGCGATCACGTCCAGGAACACGACCGGGCACCACAGCACCAGCAGCCAGCGGCGCGCCCACGGCGTGCCGCGGGTGTGCGCCAGCCAGATCAGCAGCGGGGCCACCCACACCCAGTGGTGGTCCCACGAGATCGGGGACACCAGCAGCCCGAGGAACTGCACGACCAGCACGCCGAGCAGCGCGTCGCCCGACCGGACCGCCCGGCGCAGCGCGAAGCCGGCGAGCACGGCGGTCACCGCGACCGCGAGCAGCCACGGCCACGACGTGCCCACGTCGTAGCCGAAGGTGCGCGCCAACGCGCCGCGCAGCGACTGGTTGTGCGCCGTGGCGACCGGGCCCACGCGGTCCGCGTCGCCCAGCAGGCCGAACCAGTAGTGCCGGGCCTGCTCCGGGTCCACCGCGAAGCCGAGGCCGACGCTGAGCGCGAACGCCACCACCGACCACCCGGCCGCGGCGAACCTGCCGGTCGCGAGGTAGAACAGCCCGGAGATCGCCGGCACGAGCTTCACGCCCGCCGCGAAGCCGACGCCCGCGCCCGCGAGCCGCGGGCTGCGCGCCAGCATGGCCGCGAGCACGATGGCCGAGAGCACCAGGTTGATCTGCCCGAACTCGAACGTGTGGTACACGGGCTGCATCCACAGCAGCAGCGCGGTCCACAGCAGCGCGCGACGCCGCCACAGCGCCGCGTCCGCCGTCCAGCCCTCGCCTGCCACGTGGCGCAGGGCGACCCGCACCATCCAGTACAGGCACAACGCGGACAGCAGCCGCCACGTCCACTGCGCCACGACCCACGGCAGCAGGGTCATCGGCAGGAACACCAGCGCGCCGAACGGCGGGTAGGTGAACGGCAGCGGGAAGTCTGGCGGCGAGTTCGGCGAGGTGACCTGGTACAGGTCGTCGGTCAGCACGTGCGGGGCCAGCGCCCAGTACACGTACAGGTCGATCGTCTCGTTGCCGAAGCCCGTGACGATGGTCCAGGCGCGGACCAGCGCGGAGACCACCAGCAGCCACGGCGCGAGGGCCGCCAGCCGCCGTTCCCAGGCCGCGAGCGAGGCCCGGGGCGAGAACCGCTCAGCCCGCACCGTGCCCCACCTTCGACGCCTCGCCGGACGCCTGCCCGGCGTCCGGCCGCGACGTCCCGGCGCGGAGCAGCCTCGGCAGCACCGCGAGCGTGATCAGCCCGAGCAGCGGGTAGCACCACCCGAGCGCGGCCAGCGGCCACGGCCGGGGTATCTCCCAGATGCTCGGCTGCCGGTCGATCAGGAACGTGATCAGGTCCGTGCCGGTGACGAGCACCCAGGCCGCGGCGAGCGACAGCGCGAGCGCTCCGCGACGGGCCGCGCCGTACCAGAGCCACAGCACCAGGGGCACCACCCACACCCAGTGGTGGCTCCAGGAGATCGGCGAGAGCAGCAGGCCGAACACCTGCACGGCCACCACCGTGGCCAGCGTGTCACCGGCCCGCACCCCCGCGCGCAGCGCGAACCCGGTCAGCACGGCGGACACCGCCACCGCGAGCAGCCACGGCCAGGACGTGCCCACGTCGTAGCCGAAGCTGCGCGACAGCGCGCCGCGCAGCGACTGGTTGATCGCGGAACCCACCGGGCCGACCCGGTCGGCCGCGCCGAGCAGGTCGAACCAGTAGCGCCACGAGTCGGCGGCCGAGGCGAGGAAGCCCAGGGCCGCGGTGAGCGCGAAACCCGCCACCGACCAGGCCGCCGCCGCGAACCTGCGGGTGACCAGGAAGTACAGCGACGAGATCGCGGGCGTCAGCTTCAGGCCGGCCGCGACGCCGACGCCGAGCCCGGCCACCAGTTGGCGGGAGGCGACTATCGCGGCGAACGCGCCGGCGATCAGGACGAGGTTGATCTGGCCGAAGTCGAGGGTCTTGCGGACCGGCTCGGCCCACAGGGCGAGCCCCGTCCACAGCACCGCCCGGCGCGACCAGGTGGCGTCCCACGGCTGCCCGGACCTGGTCGCCACCAGCCTCAACGCCGTCCGGACCAGCCACCACAGGCACACCAGGGACAGCAGCTGCCACACGACGCGGGCGGCCAGCCACGGCAGCCACGTCAGCGGGAGGAACACCAGCGCCGCGAACGGCGGGTAGGTGAACGGCAGCGGGAAGTCCGCCGTGAACGGCATGTCGATCGAGTAGAGCTGGTCGGTGAGCAGGTTCGGCGCCAGGGTCCAGTAGACCTTGAGGTCGATCATGCCCCAGCCCTCCGGGCTGCCCAGCAGCCAGAAGTGCCTGCCGAGCGACAGCAGCAGGACCAGCGGCGCGAACGGGAGCAGCCTGCGCTCAAGCACCGTCGTCCCCCTTCGGCCCCGGTTCGGTGCGCGCGGCGGCCCTGTCCTGGCGACGCCCGGCCACCTCGGACTCCTCGACGGCGTCCAGCGCGGCGTTCAGGGCGGGGTCCAGCGTCGGGTCCAGCGCGGTGTCCACGACGTCCTCGGCGGCGTCCGCGACGGACGGCTTGGCCGCGACGGACGGCTCGGGCGCGGGCGGCGCCACCGCCTGACCGGGCACGCGCTGGAGCAGGGACATACCCACCCACACGCCGATCAGCACGGTGACCGCCAGGTAGGACCACCACAGCACCGGGTTCATCGACCCGTAGTGCCAGCGCGCGACGATCGTGCCGTCGGGCAGGGTCACCAGCACCATCCACACCGAGACGCCGGCCACGACGGCGAGCCACCGGTCCTTCCACGCGAACGCGGCGGCGACCGCCAGCGCCCAGGTGAAGTACCACGGCAGCACCGACGGGGCGAGCACGGTGGCGGCGAGCAGGGCGATCGCGGCGCGGCGGACCGCCTCCACGCCACCCGCCCTGGCCATCCACCACTGGCGGACGAGCACCACCGCGAGGACGTAGACCCCGGCCGACCGGAAGAACCCGAGGAAGCCCTCGTATTCCGCGCCGCCGAAGTGCCGCCCGATCGAGTGGTACGCGAGTTCGGCGACCGCGCACGGCAGCGACATCCAGGTCAGCAACGGTGTCTGGGACCGCAGCACGTCGATCCAACCCAGGTCGACCCCGGCCGCCAGGGTGGACAGGCCGAACACGCCGACGAACGTGGCGCCGCCCACCGCGCACGCCTTGACGAAGCGCTGCCGGGCGGGACCGGACAGCCGCGCCACCCACACCCACACCAGGAACGGGATCAGCAGCACCGCGGTGGCCTTCACGGCCGCCGCCAGGGCGATCACCGCGAAACCCCGGACGTGCTTGCCGTCCAGCACCATCAGCAGGCCGACCGCCATCAGGCCGACCATCAGGATGTCGTTGTGCGCGCCGCCGATGCCCACCGCGATCACCAGCGGGTTGGCCGCGGTGAGCCACAGCGCCACCGAGGCGCGCCCGCCGAGGTGCCGCGTGAGGCCAGGCAGCGCCCGGACGAGCAGCACGAGCCCGCAGAGCACGGCCAGCCGCATGAGCACCACGCCGATGATCACGTTGTCGCCGATGACGGCGACCACCGACTTGGCCAGCAGGAGGAACAGCGGCCCGTAGGGCGACGGCGTGTCCTGCCACAGCGACGCCACGTTCCCGCCGAGCGGGAGGGTCAGCGCGGACGCGCCGGTCGTGTACGGGTCGAACCCGCGCAGCGCGACCGCGCCCTGGGCCAGGTAGCTGTAGACGTCCCGGCTGTACAGCGGCGGCGCGATGAGCAGCGGCGCGGTCCAGGCCGCGGCGGCCAGCGCCACGCCGCGCCCGCCGATCTCGCCGGCGCGCACCATCCGCCCGAGCCGGACCCACGAGACCACCATGAGCGCCAGTCCGGCGAACAGGACCGCGGTCGCGAGGTCACGGCCGTGGCCGTAGCGCACCACGCTCAGGAAGGTGCCGCTCAGGAACGGGTCGCGGTGGACGACCGCCCCGGCGCCGACGCCACCGATCGCGATCAGCAGCGCGCCGATCACACCCGGTCTCATCACGCGCAGCGGGACCTGCCGGACCACCGCCTTCCACGCGCCAGGACGCTCCGCGAGGACGCCCGCCCGTTCGCCACCCGCGTTCACCCCGGCGGTCACGACCAGATCCACCTCGTCGATCCGGTGACCGGTCCTCGCGCACGCCGACCGTGCGGACCGGGTACGGCGGCGACAGGATGATCAGGGACATGTGGGGCCATGAACAGAAATGCTGGCACGACCGTTCGCCGGGGATGACACTAACCCCGGATTTGACCTTCGATCGGGGTGTGTGATTCCGCACTTCGGCCGACACGCGGTGAGCGAGCACACGGTCCGGAACCGGCCGACGGCCGCTCTTGTCACCCACGTCACCGGTCGTGTGCTGCGCGTACCGGTTCCAGCGCCCTCATCGCGAACCTCACCACCGCACCCGCCCGAGGTCCACCGGTTGTGACGATCGCCTCAGTTCGCCGTCCGGGGTTGCGGCGGTGCGTCGACGGGCACGGTGAGCGGGGCGGCGGGCGCGGTGCGTGGTCGGCGGTCCTGCGGTCGGCGGTCCTGCGCCCACCCGCCTTGCTTCCGCCTGCCGGACCACCTCGCGGCGCGGTCCCCGGAGCGGGCCCGAGCGCGGTGGCCGCTACCGTCGTGATCAGCGGGAGATCCGCGACCTCCTGGCGCGGCCGGGGCTGGAGCCGCGGGGCATCACCCGCGTCGGCGAACCCGTGCCGGGCGGCGGCGGTGACCTGCTCGGACCGGCGCGGAGGCGATGAGGCGGGCGGCCGGGACGGCGGCGAGGGCGGTCGGGACGGCTCGCCGGCGCTGCCGGGTCGTGCGGCCACGAGCGCGTGGCCGGACAGTGGGATCGGTCGGGAAGCGGGGGCTGGGGAATGCGCTACATCGTGATCGGCGCGGGCGCGATCGGCTGCTCGGTCGGCGGTCGGCTGCACGAGAGCGGGCACGAGGTGGTGCTCGTCGCCAGGGGCGAGCACGGCGACGCGCTGCGCGCGGACGGGTTGGAGCTGATCACCCCGGACCAGCGGCTGCGGCTGCGCGTCCCGGTCGTGTCCGGGCCCGCCGAGGTGCGGCTGCGGCCCGACGACGTGCTGGTGCTCGCGGTCAAGACGCAGGACAGCGTCGCGGCGCTGGACGCCTGGTGCGGGGAGCCGGTGCTCGGCGGCGGGACGGCGGGTGAACGGCTGCCGGTGCTGTGCGCGCAGAACGGCGTCGCCAACGAGCGGCTGGCGCTGCGGCGCTTCCGGCAGGTCCTCGCCGCCTGCGTCGTGCTGCCGTCGACCTTCCTGACGCCGGGTCGGGTCGTCGCGCCGTGCGCGCCCCTCACCGGGCTGCTGCCCCTGGGCAGGTACCCGTCCGGCGTCGACCGCACCTGCGAGCTGGTCGCCGCCGACCTGGCGGAGTCCCGGATGTCGGCCCCGGTCTTCGCCGACGTGATGCGGTGGAAGTACGCGAAGCTGCTCGGCAACCTCGGCAACGCCGTCGAGGCGGTCTGCGGGCGTCGTTCGCCGGCACTGGTGGCCCTGGCCAGGCAGGAGGCCGACCGGGTGCTGACCGCCGCCGGGATCGACCGCGCGTCCGAGGCGGAGTTCGCGCGGTTGCAGGGCGACTCCGTGACCGTGCGGCCGATCGACGGCGTCGACCGCGGGCTCGGCTCCTCGTGGCAGAGCGTCGTGCGCGGCAAGACCTCGGTCGAGGCCCCTTACCTGAACGGGGAGATCGTGCTGCTGGGCCGCACCCACGGCGTGCCGACCCCGGTGAACGAGACCCTCGCGCACGCCGCCGTGGAGTCCGCCCGGCTGGGGCGTGCGCCGGACGAGGCGCTCCTCGACCGGCTCACCGAGCGGGTCGAGGCCGCCGTCGAGGCCGCCGGATGAGGTCGGGGTGGGCGCGCCCCGCCGCGCCCGGCCTACCCTGGGTCGATGCGGATAGTGTCGTTGCTGCCCGCCGCGACGGACATCGTCGCGGAACTGGGGCGCGTCGGCGACCTGGTGGGGCGCACCCACGAGTGCGACTGGCCCGTCGAGGTGGCGTCGGTGCCGGTGGTGACCGGGACGAGCCTGGACACCGACCGGCTCAGCAGCCGGGAGATCTCCGCCGCGGTCGGCGACCACCGGGGTTCCGGGCTGTACGCGCTGGACGCCGACCTGCTCGCCGCGCTCGCGCCGGACCTGGTGCTCACCCAGGACCTGTGCGACGTCTGCGCGGTGTCCTACCAGCGGGTCGGCGAGGTCGTGCGCGTGCTGGACGGCGGGCCGCGCGTGGTGAGCCTGGAGCCGCGCACGACGGCGGAGGTGCTGGACTGCGTCCGTCGCGTGGGCGCGCTGCTGGGTGTCGACGACACCGGGGAGCGCGTCGCCGCGCTGGAGGACCGCCTGGCCGCCGTCGAAGCGGCGGTGGCGGGCCGGGCGAGGCCGCGCGTGGCGGCGATCGAGTGGCTGGACCCGGTGTGGCCCGCCGGGCACTGGGTGCCCGAGCAGGTCGCCCGCGCGGGTGGCGAGCCGCTGCTCGCGCAGGCGGGCGAGCACACCTCGCCGGTCGAGTGGCGCGCCGTGCTCGACGCCCGACCCGACGTGGTGCTGCTCATGCCGTGCGGCCTGGCCCCCGAGCGGACCCTGGCGGAGCTGGGCGCGCTCACCGCGCGGCCGGGCTGGGCGGACCTGCCCGCCGTGCGGTCGGGCGAGGTGTGGGTGCTGGACGGCCCGGCCTACTTCAACCGCCCCGGTCCCCGGGTGGTGCGCGGGGCCGAGGTGCTGGTCCACGTGCTCCACGGCGTCACCGTGGCGGAGCCGGTGCGCCCGGCCGAGGCCCGTCGGGTGACCTCCTGACGGCAGCCGACCGACGACCCCTCGACGGCAGCCGACCGGTGACGGCCTGACGACGGCCGACCGACGTCCCCTTGGCCGTGCCCCTTCCGACAGCGGCCGTCGGGCGACGCCCTCGCGGCGGACGCGCACCAATCACCGGGCGCCGGCGGCGGCGCGCGGCCTCCCGGACCGGCGACGACCGACCCGACCGCGCCCGGCTGCCCACCGCCGCGGGGCTTCAGTAATCCGAACCGCGGCGGACGGGCGTGGCGGTCACCCACCGGTCGCCCGTGCCCGCGCCGGCGGTCCCGCGCCCTCGAACGGGCGGTGGGCGACCGACCGCGCGGGCGACCCCGGCGGCCGTCCGATCGGCGGCGCGCCGGCCCGCCGCCACCACGCCGATCGGGTCGCCGCGCCCCGCCGCGCGCCGCCGGCCCCCGCCCTGTTCAGTCCACAGAGGACAGTATTAACTCCTTGGTGCCACAGGATGACGCCGGTTGGCAAGTCCGGTGGCCTGTGACGGTGGCCGCGCCCGGACGGCGGTAGGTGTTCACCCGCGCGCCGGCAGACTTCCACTGGCCCAGACCAATCTTGGAGTGGAGGCACTGTGCGGAGCTTCGACCGCAAGCGCACCGTCCGGACCCTCGCCGCCGTGGCCCTGGCCGCCGGCGCGCTCACCGTCACGGCCGGCACGTCGGCCGCCGCCACCGGCGCCCCGGCGACCACCGCCGCGAACGCCGGCTGCACCGCCACGAACATCCACATCGACCCGGCGGCGCGGGAGGCCGGTTGGACGGTCGAGTGCACCGACCGCCGGTACGTGTTCGCCGACGTCGTCGTGTTCGCGGGCGGCGTGGCGGACAGCAACCCGCGGGAAGCCCAGTGGGTGGAGGCCGGGGGCACCTGGCAGGACCTCAACGTCTACCCGCAGACCACCCCGCCGATCGACCACATCTGCGTGCACCTGGTCAGCTACGTGGACCCGGACAACCCGTTCGAGCAGCCCCTGCTGGTGGGCCACTCCTGCGTGTGACCCGGTGACCGCCGGCGTGGCCAGGCGCAGTGGCCACGCCGGAACGCCTCGCGGCGGCCGTCCCGGTGTTGTTCCGCACCGGGACGGCCGCCGCGCCACCAGGTCCCGCCCGCACCGGAGCGCAGCACGCGGGCACCCGGGGCGGATCGTGCGGGCACCCAGGGCGGATCGCGCGAGGGCCGGGAACCCGTCCCGCCGGCACCCGGCGGTTGATCGCGCCGGCACCGGGCGCACGAGCCGCCCATTCGAGTGGTTCGACCCGTGCTGCTGCTCCATTCGCGCGCCACAGGCGCTATACCGGCACCAGGGCCGCGCGGCGAGGGGGATGCGGTGGCTGAGTTGAGCCTGTTGGGCGAGGTCGCGGTGCGCACGCCCGGTGGTGCGGTGGAGCTGGGGCCGGCCCGGCAGCGGTGCGTCCTGGCCGCGCTGGCCGTGGAGGTGGGCCGGGTGGTGCCCGCCGAGCGGCTGGCCGAGCGGGTCTGGGGCGGGCTGCCGCCGCTGCGGGTGCGGCCGACGCTGGCCACCTACCTGTCCCGGCTGCGGCGCGCGCTGGCGGCGTCCGACGAGCTGGAGATCGTGCAGCGCTCGGGCGGCTACGTCCTGGCGGCGGAGCGGTCGGTGGTCGACCTCCACCGGTTCCGCGCGCTGTGCGCGGCGGCGCGCGACCGGACGCGGGACGGGGACGACCGGGCGGCGGCGGGGTTGTTCACCGAGGCGCTGGGGCTGTGGCGCGGTGAGGCGCTGACCGGCCTGCACGGCGAGTGGGCGGTGGCCGAGCGCGACCGCCTCGCCCGCGAGCGGTCGGCCGTCGAGCACGACCTGGTCGGTGTCCGGCTGAGCCTGGGCCACGGCGAGGAGCTGGTCGCCGAGGTGGCCGCGCTCGCGGCCGAGCACCCGTTGGACGAGCGCGTGGCGGGCCGGCACTTGCTGGCGCTGTACCGGGCCGGGCGGCAGGCGGAGGCGCTCGCCCGCTACCGGGACATCCGCACCCGGCTGGCCGACGAGCTGGGCGTCGACCCGTGCCCGGACCTGCAAGACCTGTACCAGCGCATCCTGACCGCGGACCCGTCGCTGACGCCGCCCGCACCGGACACCGGCGCGGACAGGCCGTCACCGATCCCGGCGCCGAGGCAGCTGCCGTCGCCGCCCCGCCTGTTCACCGGGCGCGCCGACGAGCTGGCCGAGCTGGACCGGGTGCTCCTCGGCGACCCCGACGACGGCGGGCGCCCACCGGCGAGCCGGCGTGCCGGCGAGGACGCGCCGGACGGCGAACCGCCCCGCGGCCCCGGTCCCGCCGGCGACACCCCCGGCGACCCGACCTTCCTGATCTCGGTGATCGGCGGCGCGGGCGGGATGGGCAAGACCTGGCTCGCCCTGGCCTGGGCCGACCGCAACCTGCACCGCTTCACCGACGGGCAGCTGTTCGTCGACCTGCGGGGTTTCGCACCCGCCGGGCGGCCCGTCGACCCCGTGGAGGCGCTGTTCGGGTTCCTGTCCGCGCTCGGCGTCGCACCCGAGCGGGTGCCCGGCGGCCCGGAGGCCCGCGCCGCGCTGTACCGGAGCCTGGTGGCGGACAAGCACCTGCTGGTCGTGCTGGACAACGCCGCCTCGCCCGAGCAGGTCGAGCCCCTCCTCCCCGGCGGGCGCGGCTGCACCGTCCTGGTGACCAGCCGCCGCAAGCTCACCCGCCTGGTCACCCGGCACAGCGCGCACCACCTCGACCTGGGCGTGCTCACCGCTCCCCTGGCCCGCGCCCTGCTCGTGCACCGGCTCGGCGTCGAGCGCGTGGCCGCCGAACCCGACGCGGTCGGGGCCCTGCTCGACTTCTGCCGGGGCCTGCCGCTGGCGCTGGCCGTCCTGGCCGCGCGGGCCGCCACCGATCCCGGCCTCCCCCTCGCCCGCCTGGTCGCCGAGCTGCGCGAGCACGGCGTCGACGCGCTGGACGACGAGGACCCCGCCGTCAGCCTGCCCGCGGTGGTGTCCTGGTCCCTGCGCCGGCTGACCGCCGAGCAGCGCACCCTGTTCGCCCTGCTGGGCGTCGCGCCCGGCAACGACATCGACCTGACCGCCGCCTCCAGCCTCGCCGGGACGCCGGTCGCGCGGACGCGGGCCGCGCTGCGCGCCCTGGAGGACGCCTCCCTGGTCGAGCGGGACGCCGACGGCCGCTACGCGATGCACGACCTGGTCCGCGAGTGCGCCGCCGGCGTCGCCCGCGACCTGCCCGAGGCGGACCGCCGCGCGGCGCTGGAGCGGGTGGTGGACTGCTACCTCCACACCGCCGACGCCGCCTGCCGACTGCTCGCCATCGAGCAACAGCCGTTCCACCCGGACCCGCCCGCGCCCGGCACGCACCGCCACCCCCTGGCCGACGCCGAGGCGGCGATGGCCTGGCTGGACGCCGAGCACCCGAACGTGGCCGCCGCGCAGCGGGTCGCCGTCGCCGAGCACCGGCACCGGGCCGTGTGGCACCTCGCCCTGAGCCTGTCGCTCTTCCACCACCGGCGGGGGCACACCCACGACGCGCTGGTGGTGTGGCGGGCCGCGCTGGACGCCGCGCGCCACCTGCCGGACCCGGTCACCCGCGTCGTCGCGCACCGGAAGGTCGCCGCCGGCTGCGCGCGGCTGGGGCGGCACCAGGAGGCGACCGAGCACCTGTGCCAGGCGCTCGCCCTGGCCGAGCGGCACCGCGATCACGCGCGGCGGGCGGACCTCCACTGCGACCTCGCGGACGTCCTGGAACGCCAGGGCGACGTCCGGGGCGCGCTGGCGCACGCCCGACGCGCCCTCGACCTCCACCGGGCGCTCGGCGACCCGGCGGTGGAAGCCTGCGTGCTCAACCTGGTGGGACGGCTGACCGCCGCCCTGGGCGACCACGCCACCGCGCGCACCCACTGCGAGACCGCCCTCGCCCTGGTCGAACGGCACCCCCACCTCGGCAGCGAGGTGACCATCAGGGACACCCTGGGGCAGCTCGACCACCTCGCCGGACGCCACCGGCAGGCCACCGGGCACTACCGGCGGGGGCTCGACCTGCTCCGGTCGCTCGGCCACGACTACCTGGCCGCCGACACCCTCGACCACCTCGGCCACCCGCACGCCGCGCTCGGCGAGGTCGAGCAGGCCCGCGCGGCGTGGTCGGAGGCGCTGGACCTGTACCGGGCGCAGGGGCGCGACGACGACGCCCGCCGGGTGCGGCGGCAACTCGCCGACCTCGACGGCCCGACCGCGCGGCAGGCGTCACCGACGCCGTGACCGTCCACAGTGGACCTGCACGCCCGACCGGGAGAGCAGTGACAGCACCCGTGCCGTGAGTGCCTTCCCCCCGCCGCGCCGAGGAACCACGATCGAGGCGCGGAACCGGCCGCTCGACCCGTGGGGAGCGATGACACGCATGGGCAAGTACGACCACCTGTTCGTCGAACACATGCGCGAGTGCGCGGACGACCTCGTCAACGAAGGGGCCGCCGCCGGGGGCGAGCGACCGGCGAACATCGGCGACCCGTTCGGGCTGATGCGCGGCATCGACGTCGCGGCCAGCAAGGTCCACATGGCCTACAGCTGGATCAACCCCACGGCCGAGCGGGTGCACTGGGTCAACGACCACGAGCACGCCTACGACGAAGTCCTGATGTGGATGGGCAGCAACCCGGAGGACGTCCACGACCTCGGCGCGGAGCTGTACCTCGACATCGAGGGCGAGCGGCACACGGTGACCACGACCGGCGCGGTCTACATCCCGGCCGGCACGCGGCACTGCCCGCTCGGCTTCAACCACGTCGAGCGCCCGTTCACGTTCATCGCGCTGTCGCTGAACCCGGAGTACGCCTCCGACGAGAACGTGCCGCGCCACTCCTGAGCGCGCCCCGCGGGCCGGGCGACGCGGGCCGGGCGGGGACCCCCGGCCCGCGCTCGTGCCCCGGCCGCGGACGGGGGCCGGCCCGACCGGCGCGCGGCCCCGGTCAGCCGTCGCCCAGCCAGTGGTCCAGGACGTTGCGGGTCAGTCGGGACAGCCCGTTGTCGTACCCGTTCGCGGACAGCCCGCGGGCGTAGTCGATGGAGCCGGTGGCGAACACCGCGCCGCCGCCGGTGGTGCGGAAGTACACGATGTCCGACCGCACGCCGGGGTGCTCGGTCCCGCCCTGGCCGGGGTGCGTCCCGCCCAGCTCCTCCACGACGAACTGGTAGCCGTCGCCCAGCCCCTCCGACGTGGCCAGCAGAACCGCGTCCGGTGGACTGCCCAGCTCCGGCTCGTAGCGGTCGACCTCGTTGCCCGCCGCCCCGCCGCGCAGCCCCACGTCGCCGAACACCTCGGGCACCCCGCGCAGCAGCCCCGCCGGGTCGTCGCCGGTACCGCGGCGGTAGTGCCCGGACGGACCGCCGCCCTGCGCCGAGAACCCCACCCCGAACACCTTCTGCGGCGGGCGGCCGCGCCCCGCCCACAGCCCGCCGCGCTCACCCGTGCAGGCGTGGTGGTGCTCGCCGGGACGGGCCTGCCAGCTCCGGGTGCCGTTCTCACCGCGCCGCACCTCCATCACGTGCGGCAGCTCCGGGTGGAACGTGACGACCCAGTAGAAGCCGTTGCCGCCGAGGTAGGCCAGGTGCCCGCCGCCGCCGACGTACGCCTCGACCGCGTCGAGCATCCGCTCCGAGGCGTACTCCGGGTGCGAGCCGGTGAGCACGGCCCGGTAGCGGCGCAGCAGGTCGACGCCCTCGGCGTGCAGGTCGTGGTCGGTGAGGACGTCGAAGTCGTAGCCCAGCCCGGTGAGCCAGTCGAGGATGTACAGGTCGGCGGCCAGCAGGAACGGCGACAGGTGGATGCGGAACCCCGGCGACAGCGTCAGGATGGGTCGCCGCCACGACGTGTAGCAGACGCCGCTGCCGTCGGTGTGCCGCGCGTACGCGGAGTGCCCCAGGTCGTAGCGGTGCTCCAGGAACACCGTGCCCGGCGGCACGAACGGCACGTGGCCGAGGCCGCGCTCGTTCGCGTAGGCCAGGTAGGTGGCGGTGGGCAGCAGCAGCGCGAGCCGCGCGGTGGCGGTGCCGGCCGGCGGGCGCACCACGAACGGGACGGACCGCTCGCACGACCCGTCGACCGCCGCCACCCGCAGCGCGTACACACCGCCGGCGAGGCCCTCGGGCACGGTGAACTCGTGGCTGGGCGCCCAGTCGGCGTCGGCGAGCGCGTCGTCGTGGAAGTGGATCGCGGCGTACCCGCGCGGGTCCGCCGCGTAGTGCTCGACCCGCCCGGTGAAGTGGCGGCCCGTCACGCCGCGCACCGGCAGGTTCACCAGCCGCCCGACCAGGTCCGACCGCCCGGCGCACGGCACCACCAGCGACGCCGCCGTCCCACCCGGCTCGAACGACCACCGCAGCGGCGCGTCGTGGTCGTCGGTCGCGGCGGCCAGCAGCGCCGCGCGGGACAGCGGGTGCGGCCAGAAGCCGGGCCGCTCGACCTTGCCGTTGTAGTGGTCCGAGTCGGGGGTGCGCGCCCCGAACAGCAGGTCGCCGTGCTCGGCCGGGGTGAACGCGCCGTCGACGCGCCGTTCGGCGACCTGCGGCCGGCGGTCCACGACGATCGGGCTGACGCGGCTGTTCACGACGGTCACCAGGGGCCGGGTGACGAGCACCGCCCGGCCGGTCGCGGGGTCGTGGCCCGCCGCCACGCCGTGCCACCGGTGCGGCGCGAGCGGGGCCTCGGTGCGCACGGCGGTCTCGCGGTCGCCGTCGCCGAGCCACAGCGTCGCCCGGCCCTCGCCGTCGAGGCCGAGCGCGAACCCGCGCGGGCCGTCGTCCCAGCGCGCGATGACGGCCTGCGGCCCGCCGGTCACGTGGGTCGGGAAGACGTAGGCGGCGACGGCGAACCCGCCCTCGCCGGTGGTCGCGCCCCGCGGGTCGCGGACCGCGACGTGCGAGCCGAGCCGGGTGCGCTGGACGTGCCCGCGGTGCCGGCCGCGCCAGGCGCCGGGCACGGGTTCGACGCGGACGCCGGGGCCGTCCGGGTGGTCGTCGACGTGCCGCAGGCGCAGCAGCTCGGTGGTGTACTCGGCGACGCCCCCCTCGGCGCTGACCATGAACACGACGGTCTCGCCGGGCGCGGCGCTGACCCGGTCGGCGTACCCGAGCAGGACGGGGCCGTCCTGGCGCAGCTCGGGGCCGTCCACCGCGTCGGCGGGCGGGTCGCCGTACCCGAACGCGGTGAACAGCTCGCGCCGCAGGCACGCCTCGCGGGCCTCCTCGGGACCGGCGAACTCGCGGCGGTCGGCGAGCCGGTAGGTCCGGCCGCGGCGGTCGGGCGGCCGGACCAGCCGCCAGCGGCCGTCGGGCGACTCGTGCACCGACAGCCGCTCGGCGGGCGGTCTGGCGTCGAGGAACCGCGCGAGCAGGCTCACCGGTTCCCGGTGGACCGCGCCCGGCTCCCGGAGCCAGGCGGCGACGACGTCCTCGGTGATCGACGGGCGGAGCTGCTCGGCGCGGCGGCGCGCGAACCGCTCCCGGATGGCCACTGCGGAGTCCATGTCCCCCGACGCTAGGCACGTGCGCCCCGGCGCGGACAGCGCGTCAGGTCGGCGGCGGTGTCACTGGGCGGAGGTGGTCGGTGTCACGGGGCTGAGGTGGTCGGCGGCGGTGCCACCGGGCGGAGGAGGTCGACGCCGGCGGCGCGGCGGCGGAACTCGCCGGGGCTCATCCCGGCCTCCCGCTTGAAGAACCGGCCGAAGTAGGACGGGTTGTCGAACGCCAGCCGCTCCGACACCTGCGCCACGGTCAGGTCGGTGTGCGTGAGCAGCCGCTTGGCCTCCACGGTGAGCACGGCCCGGATGATCTCCGCGGGCCGCTTGCCCGTGGTCCGCTTGACCACGTCCGCCAGGTGCTTCGGGGTGACGCCGATCCGGCTGGCGTACCCGCGCACGGTCTGCTCGTGCGGCAGCCGCTCGCCGACCAGCCGCAGGTAGCGCCGGGCCAGCGCGGTGCCGCGGTCCTCCTCCACCGCGTACCCGCCCGGACCCCGCCGCAGCCTGCGCATCTCGACCAGCAGGACGTGCAGGTACGCCTGGAGCACCGAGACGTCCGCGCCGCCCGGCCGCCGGTACTCCCGGTCCAGCGCGGTGATCAGCGCCGTGATCGGGGCCGCCTGCCCGGCCGCCAGGTGCAGCGCGTGCCCGGTGCCCAGCGGGTCGAGGGCCAGCGACCGGCGCGGCGAGACCCGGTCGCCGTACTGCGGCACCAGGAACTCCTCCACGAACACCACCACGTGCCCCTCCAGCGGCGCTTCGCGCTCCCAGAACTGCACCTGGCCGGGCGCGATGAAGTACAGCGCCACCGGCGCGACCCGGTACGGCACGAAGTCGATCACGTGCGTGCCCGCGCCGCCGGTGACGCACACCAGCTCGTAGAAGTCGTGCCGGTGCGGGTACGGCGCGTCCGACCAGGGCGCGAGGTCGGCGAACGACCCGATGGCGAACCCCGGCGGCCCGTCCGCGATCAGCGGGTCGTCGAAGCGGTGGGTCGGGAGGGGTACGCGGGCCGGCTGCACGGCGCCTCCTGGGTGTGACTCGGGCCGGGTGTCACTCGGGTGGACCCGCCGCGCGGGCGACCGGGCGGCGGCCGGGGTTCGCGGCCAGCAGGGCACGGGTGTACCCGTGGCGCGGCCGGTCCGCGATCTCCGCGGGTGGCGCGACCTCGACCAGCCTGCCGTCCTTCAGCACGCCGACCCGGTCCGCGACGGACAGCACCAGGCTCAGGTCGTGGGTGATGAACAGGAAGGCCAGGCCGTGCTCGCGGCGCAGGTCGAGCAGCAGGTTCACCACCTGCCCCCGCACCGACGCGTCCAGCGCGGAGGTCGGCTCGTCGGCCACGACCAGCGCCGGCCCCGGCGCGAGGGCGCGGGCGATCGCGACCCGCTGCCGCTGGCCGCCGGAGAGCCGCGCGGGCAACCGGTCGGCGGTCGACGCGGGCAGGCCCACCTCGTCCAGCAGGCGCGCCACCCGACGGCGCAGGTCCGCGCCGCGCAGGTCGGTCAGCTCGCGCAGCGGCTCGGCGACGATCCGCCCGACGGTGTGCCGCGGGTCCAGGGAGCCGTGCGGGTCCTGGAAGATCAGCTGCACGGTGCGGCGGAACGCGCGGGCGTCACCGGCCAGCCCGCGCGGGGTGTGCCGTTGGCCGCGCACGGTGATCGTGCCCGACGTGGGGTGGTCCAGGGCCGCGACGAGGTGGCCCAGCGTGGTCTTGCCGCTGCCGGACTCGCCGACCAGGCCGAAGAACTCGCCCGGCCGGATGGTGAGGCTCACGCCGTCGAGGGCGGCGGTCCGCTCGCGGCGGCGCGGCGCGAGCAGGCCGCCGGCCCTCCCGCCGCGCGTGACGAACACGCGCCGCACGCCCTCGACCTCCAGCAGCGGCGCGGTGCCGCGCTCGGCGACCAGGGCGGGCGCGACCGACGAGAGCGGCGTCACCGGTGCAGTCGCCGTGCGCGGTGGAGTCGCCGAGGCGTTCGAGGGCGGCGCGGCGGGCGGGGGCGGCGCGGCGGGCGAGGGCGGCACGGCGTTCTTGGGCGGCGCGGCGTTCTTGGGCGGCGCGGCGTTCTTGGGCGGCGCGGCGTTCTTGGGCGGCGCGGCGTTCTTGGGCGGCACGGCGGGTGGGATCGCCGCGACCGGTGTGGGCAGCTCGACCGGTCCCTCGCCGGGGTGCAGGCACGCCACCTCCACCGGGCCGACGGCGGCCAACGGCGGCTCCTCGGTCGTGCAGCGGTCATCGCGGTGCGCGCACCTCGGGGCGAACCGGCAGCCGGTGACCGCCTCCCCCGCCGCGGGCGCGGAGCCGGGGATGGACGGCAGGCGGCCGGCGCCGGAATCCGGGACGCGGCGCGCACCCACCGCCGGCACGCACGCCACCAGGGCGCGGGTGTAGCGGTGGCGCGGCGTGCCGAGCACGTCGGCGGCCGGGCCCACCTCCACCAGGCGGCCCGCGTACAGCACGGCGATCCGGTCGGCGACCTCCGCCGCGACCGCCATGTCGTGGGTGATGAACACGCACGCCATCCGGCGCTCCCGCTGGAGGGCGCGGAACAGGCGCAGCACCTCCGCCTGCGTGGTCACGTCCAGCGCGGTCGTCGGCTCGTCGGCCAGCAGCAGGTCGGGGTCCGCCATCAGCGCCATCGCGATCAGCACGCGCTGCCGCATCCCGCCGGAGAGCTGGTGCGGGTAGAGCCGCGCGACGCGGTCGGGATCGGGGAAGCCGACCTCGGCCAGCAGGGCCGCGGCACGGGCGCGGGCCGCGGCACGCGCGGCCCGGCGGTGCGCCACCGGACCGAGCGCCACCCGCCCGAGCGCGGCCGGTCCGAGCGTCGCCGGTCCGAGCGTCGCCGGTCCGAGCGCCTCCCCCAGCGCCTCCCGCTCCGACGCCGCCCGCCCCGGTGTCCCCCGCCCGAGCACCGCCGATCGGAGCGACCCCGACCAGCGCCGACGCGTCCCCGGTCGGTGCGCCGGCGGCCGGTGCGCCTCGGCGAGCTGCGCGCCGACCCGCTGCACCGGGTTGAGCGCGTCCAGCGCCTCCTGGAACACCATCCCGATCCGCCGCCCGCGCACCGCCCGCATGCGCACCGGGTCCAGCGCGGTGAGGTCGACGCCGTCCAGCCGGATCTCACCGGTGGTGCGCACCGGCGCGACGAATTCCAACAGGCGGATCACCGACAGCGCCGTGACCGTCTTGCCGCTGCCGGACTCGCCGACCACGCACAGGGTCCGGCCGGCGTCCAGGCTGAGCGACAACTCGTGGACGAGCCCGGTGGCCACGTCGTCCGCGAGCACCTCGACGGACAAGCGGTCGATCTCCAGCAGCGACACGGGTGTCATCCCTCCCGCCGGCCGGCACGGCCCCGGTTGGCGGTGATTCTGTACCGCGAACACCCGACCCCACAAGGGTTGCGGCCCGATCCTCGCCCGATGGCGGCTTTCTGTCCACAGTGGAGCACAATGGTCTGCACCACCTCTCCTGAGTGACAGAAAAGCCGACACCGGCGTCTGTGCCCACCCGGTCACCGCGACTACGTTCGGCCACCGACCTGCGGAAGCCCAGGCGCGAGGAGCCGCAATGGATCGCACCGCACCACGTCGCACGCACGGGATCCCCGCACTCGCCGCGATCGGGCTGGTGCTCGCCGCCTGCGCCACCCCGACCACCCGGCTCGCCGACGACGCGGGCCCGCCCGTGCGCGGCGGCAACCTCACCGTGCGCCTCGCCCAGGACCCCGGATCGCTGGACACCGTGCGGAACACCAACGCCGGGGCCGCCTACATCGGTCACGAGGTGTACGAGCAGCTGGTCACGATCGACGCCGACCACCAGCCCGAGCCGGTGCTGGCGGAGTCGTACGAGAAGGGCGACGACGGCCTCAGCTACGCGTTCAGGCTGCGCGAGGGCGTCGAGTTCGCCGACGGGACCCCGCTGCGGGCGTCCGACGCGGCGGCGTCGCTGGAGTACTGGGTCGCGAACGGCGGCTACGCCGGCTCGCTCAAGCCCGTGCTCGCGGACATCACCGCGCCCGACGACCGCACGGTGCTGGTGACGCTCACCGCGCCGTTCAACCTGATCCCGTTGGTCGCCGCGAGCCACGGCACCGGCATCCGCAAGGAGGCCGACGTCGCCGCCGCCGGGCCGACGGGCATTCCCCGCGAGCGGTCCACGGGCACCGGGCCGTACAAGGTGAAGTCGTGGACGGCGGGGCAGGAGGTCGTGCTGGAGCGCAACGACCGGTACCGGCCGCCGAACGGCCGGTCCAGCGGCTACGCCGGCGCGAAGAACGCCTACCTGGACACCATCACCTACCGGGTCGTGGCCGACCCCGACGCCGTGCTCAACGGCCTCCGGACCGGTCTGCTGGACGTCGCCGAGCCGTCGCACGACCAGTACGACCTCGTCAAGCGGACCGACACCCTGCGGGTGGGCGTCGAGGCTTCGGCCTACATCCACTACGTGGCGCTCAACCACAACCCCGGCTCCGTCTTCGCCGAGCCGGCGGCGCGCGACGCGTTGAACCTGCTGATCGACAAGAACGCCGTGATGGCCGCGCAGGGCGTGCCCGACCTGGTGTCGCCGAGCGACGGCGCGTTCGCCGCGCGGACCAACCAGGCCCTGTACTCCGCGGCGGGCAAGGAGAAGTGGTCCGAGCACGACCCGGCACGGGCGAAGGAGCTGTTCACCCGTGCCGGGCTGCGGCCGGGGCAGGCCGTCCGGATGATCACCACCGACGAGTTCCCCCAGTTCAAGGACGCGCTGGTGATCATCCAGCACGAGCTGGAGAAGATCGGGGTCACCGCGACCATCGACAGCCACGACTTCGCCACGCTCATCGGGCGCAAGAACGACCAGCCCGACAGCTGGGACGTGCTGGCGCTGATGGACGACGCGAACCCGCCCGTGCCGGCCTACAGCGACAACGTGCGTGGCCTGGACGACACGGGCTACCCGAGGGACCGGCTCCAGCCGTTGCTCGCCGACTACGACGCGGCCCGGACGCCGGACGAGCAGCGCCGGGCGGTCGACCGCATCCAGGTCTTCACCGCCGAGCACCTGCCGACGATCACCTTGTACAACGCCAAGTCCTACGTGGCCTACGGCGCGCGGGTGCGCGGGTACGACGGGTGGGGCATGGCGTTCGCCGACGTCTGGCTGGCGGGGTAGCCGCCGGTGGCCGCCGTCGTCCTGCGCCGGTTGCGCGACCTGGTGGTGGTGCTGCTGGTGGTCGGCACCGCGTTGTTCTTCCTGCTGCGGTCCATTCCGGGCGACCCGGCCCGGGTGCTGCTCGGCGCGAAGGCGAGCCCCGAGCAGCTCGACCGGCTGCGCCGCGACCTGGGGCTGACCGGACCGCCGCACGAGCAGTACCTGCACTGGCTGGGCAACGTGCTGACCGGCGACTTCGGCACCTCGATCAAGTATGGGCTGCCGGTGCCCCGGATGGTTTTGGACCACGTCGGCCCGACCCTGACCCTCGCCGTCCTCGCCACCGCGATCAGCCTCGTGCTCACCGTGCTGGTCGTCGGCTGGGTCACCACGTCACCGCGCAGCCGGGTGGCCCGGCTCGTCAACCGGGTCGCCCAGTTCGGGCTCGCGCTGCCCGAGTTCTGGTTGGCGCTGCTGGCGATCTACCTGTTCGCGCTGACCCTCGGCTGGTTCCCGACCAGCGGCTACGCGCCGCTGACCGCCGAACCGGCCACCGCGGTGGCGCGGCTGGCGCTGCCGGTGGCGGTGCTGGTGGTCGGCCAGACCGCGTTCCTCACCATCACCGCGCACGAGAGCGTGCTCGGCGAGCTGTCCCAGCCCTACCTGCGCACCGCGCGGGCCAAGGGCGTCCCGGAGCGGCGCGTCCTGCTGCGGCACGTGCTGCCCAACGCGATGCCGCCGGTGCTCACCACGGCCGGGCTGAACTTCGCGTCCCTGGTCGGCGGTGTGGTGGTGGTCGAGAGCATCTTCGTCATACCCGGCCTCGGGACCATGCTGCTCGGCGCGGTGTACGCGCGGGACTTCCCGCTCATCCAAGGGGGTGTCATGTTCATCGCGGTGCTGTTCGTGCTGGTGAACCTCCTGGTGGACCTCGTCCACGCGCTGGTCGACCCGCGCGTCCGGGTGCCGTGACCGGGGTGGGTGCCAGCAGGTCCGCCGTGCGCCGCCACCGCGCGCTGGTGGTGTCGTGCGGGCTGCTGCTGGTGTTGACGGCGCTGGTGCTGGCGCTGCCGCCGGTGCTGCCCGACCCGAACGCGCCCGAGCCGGCGCTGCGCCTGCTGCCGCCGTCGGCGGAGCACCCGATGGGCACCGACAAGTACGGCCGCGACCTGTTCGCCCGGTGGGCGTCGGCCGGTCGGGTGTCGATCGGGATGACGGTGCTGATCACGTCGTGCGCGGCCGGGCTGGGCACGTTCATCGGGTTGGTCGCGGGCTACTTCCCCCGTGCGGGCGCGGTGGTCATGCGCGTGGTGGACGCGTGGATCGCGTTCCCGTCCATCATCCTGGCGATCGTGTTCGCGGTGGTGGTCGGGCCGGGCCCGGTGAGCGAACTGCTCGCCGTGACGATCATCTTCACCCCCTACACGGCCCGCGTCATCCGCAGCCGCGTGCTGGGGCTCACCACGCGGACCTTCGTGCGGGCGGCGCGGGTGTCCGGGATGAGTTCGTGGAAGACGCTGGCCGTGCACGTGCTGCCGCACACCCTGCCGCTCGCCCTCGTGCAGTGCGTGCTGCTGTCGGCGGGCGCGATGCTCATCGACGGCTCCCTGAGCTTCCTCGGCCTCGGCATCTCGCCGCCCACGGCGACGTGGGGCAACATGGTCTCCGACGGCCGGACCTACCTCCAGGACCACCCGACGATGGTGCTGTTCCCCGGTCTGAGCATCGCCCTGTTCGTGTTCCTGCTCAACGTCGCGGGTTCGGGGCTGTGTTGGATTGCCGCTGCTCCGCAGACGGCGGCTCGGCGGTGTTGAATGGCCGCTGCTCCGCAGACGGCGGCTCGGCGGTGTTGAATGGCCGCTGCTCCGCAGACGGCGGCTCGGCCGCCTGGAAGTCGGCTCGTCGCGCCTGATTTCCCGCCGATCGAAAAGCGTGATCGGCGGGAAATGAGGCGCGACGAGCCGACGCGGCCTCGCGTGGGGTCATGGGGTGGTGCGTCCACAGTGGATTAAGGTCACGGTGTCGTCGTGAAGTGGTCCAGGAGGTCGGTTACCAGTTCGCGGGCGTACCGCGGGTCCAGTAGACCCGGACGGAAGAGGATGCGGTACATCATCGGCGCGACGAGGTGGTCCAGCACGGTGTCGGTGCCCGGTGCCGGTTCGCCGCGCCCCGCCGCGCGGGCGAGGATGGTCTCGACCTGCTCGACGGCGTAGGCGGAGCACCGACCGGCGTTGTCCCCGTCGGGGTCTCCCGCGAGGGCGTCGCGGATGTGGGCCCGGCCGGGCGGTGAGGACATCTCCTCCAGGAACGCGACGGCCCAGTGCTCCAGGTCCGCGCGCAGGCTCCCGAGGTCGTCCGGCGGCGTCTCGGGGCGCAGCCGCTGCACCGCGACGTCCGCCAGCAGTTCCCGGAGGTCGCCCCAGCGGCGGTAGATGGTGGACGGGGTGACACCCGCGCGCGCGGCGATCCGGGGCACGGTGAGGTCGTCACGGCCCTGCTCGGCCTCCAGTTCGCGCACCGCCTCGTGCACCGACCGCTGCACGCGCGCGCTGCGCCCTCCGGGACGGGTCGACGGCTTGCCGCTCACCGTGCCACCTCACCGCGGAACACGAGCCGGGCCCTCCTCCGAGGTGGCCTCGTAGGCCCGGCCGACGCGCAGCAGGGTGGCCTCGCCGAGCGGCCTGCCGATCAACTGCATCCCGATGGGCAGCCCGTCGCCGTCCACGCCGACGGGCAGGGACAGCGCGGGCGCGCCGACGATGTTCGCCGGCGAGGACAGCCGGACGTAGGTGTCCGGCACGCCCTCCACGGTGCCGTCCGGCCACTCCACCGCCCGCTGGTCGCGGTGGACGGCGGTGGAGGTCACGGTCGGCGCGGCGATGAGGTCGACCGCGTCGAACAGGCGCGCCCACTCCTGCCTCATGAGGGTGCGGGCCCGCTGCGCGCGCAGGTAGTCGCCGACGTGCAGGAGTTCGCCCGCCTGGAGCAGGGCGCGGACGTCCGGGCCGTACAGCTCGGGCGTCGAGCGCAGCGCTCGCTCGTGGTAGGCGGTGGCTTCCGGCACCATGAGCCCCCAGTGGGTGGCCTGGATGTACCGGGCCAGCGGGATGTCCACCTCGACCGGTCGCGCGCCGAGTTCGACCAGCCGCGCCGTCGCCCGGACGACCGCGTCGGCCACCTCGGGCGCGACCCGTTCGAAGTAGTGGTTGCGCGGGACGCCCACGCGCAGGCCGGACAGGTCGTCGTGCGCGCCGTCGTCCGGCGGGACCGGG